>NZ_CP009471.1:0-2290181 GCF_001941525.1 Marinitoga sp. 1137
TAAATCTCAACAAAGTTCATGAAATTTTTTCTTGATTAAGTATGTTAAATCTGATATCCTATATAGTGCACCTCGTTTTATTATTTTTATTTTTTGGTCAGGGGGTAATTGTTGTGTCGAAGGAAGAACTGTTGGAGCAATTGAAATCGAAAATAAATAGACTTACCTGGGATCAATGGTTTACCTCTGCCAAGATTCTCGATATACAGGGAGATAGGGTAATAATAGGAATGGGAAATCTTTTTATAAAAGATTTCGTAGCAAAGAAATATGGTAATCTTGTGTCGGATACGCTTTCTGAAATTCTTTCTAAAAAAGTAAAGGTTGAATTTACATTTATACCAGCTGACCAAAATAAGAATAAACCAGCTGGAAAATTAATCAAGGAAAGACCTTTAAAATTATCCGACTTTAATCCTGAATATACATTTGAAAATTTTGTTGTTGGAGAATCTAACAGAGTGGCATATTATTCTGCGTTAGAGGTAGCGAATAATCCAGGGAAATACAATCCATTGTTTATATATGGCGATGTTGCCTTAGGAAAAACGCATTTATTACATGCTATTGGTAATAAAGTTATGGAAACATCTCCAAATTTAAAGGTTATGTATGTAACAGCAGAAGAGTTTATGAATGATATGATGCGTTCTTTAAGAGAAGAACAGATGGATGATTTTAGAGAACGTTATAGAAAAAAGGTTGATATCTTATTAATTGATGATGTTCAATTTTTAATAGGAAAGGACATGGCTCAGGGAGAACTCTTCCATACATTTAATACATTATTTAATCTTGGAAAACAAATTATTATCTGTTCTGATAGAACGCCTGAAGAATTGGCAACCTTTCATCCAAGGTTAATAAGTAGATTTGAAATGGGATTGGTTGTTAATGTAAATGAGCCTGATAAAAAAACAAAGTTAAGAATTGCTAAGAAAATGGCAGAGATGAGTTCTTTATATATTTCCGATGATGTTGTTACATATTTGGTAGATAACATAGATAATAATTTAAGAAAATTAAGAGGTTTAATTTTAAATCTCTTTTTCCATAGCAAGGTTACTGGGGAGCCTATAAATGTTGAAACTGTGAAGAAATTGTATAGCTCATTAAAAAGACATAAGAAAATTGCTATGGAAAATAAAGAGAGTTTAGCTGTATTAAAGAAAAATCTTATTTTGGAGTCTGTATTAAAAGAATATAATCTTACAAGAGATCAATTGTTTAGCACTACCAGAAAGAAGGAAATTTCTGAAGCGCGTCAGGTTTTAACCTTTTTATTAAAAAATTATGGAAAGATGAAAGTAAAGGAAATTTCGTCTTTTGTTGGTAAGAATCATTCCACTGTAAGTCAGGCTATAAAGAAAATAGAAAAGGAATTAACTACAGGGAATCTTGTCTTAAAAAGAAGAATTGATGATATAAGAAGAGTTTTTGAAGAAGCAGAAAAGATTCATGATCAAACAGCAAGTTAAACTGTACCCTTATATTTCAGGGTACAGTTTTTTATTATAAAGAAATAAAAAATTTTGTAATTTCTTCTCTTCTGTAATGGCAGTAAGGTTTTTTTCCTGTTTTTTCATAATAGTCCTGATGATAATCTTCAGCAGAATAAAATTCTTTCGCCTGTTCTATTTTTGTAGCTACATCATATTTTGACTGTAAAATAGATATAATTTTTTCAGCCAATTCCCTTTGCTCATCTTCGGTGTAAAATATAACACTTCTATATTGTGTTCCGATGTCAGGTCCCTGTCTATTTATTTCAGTGAAATCATGTATTTCAAAAAAATATTTTAATAATTCTTCTGTTGAGATAATTTCATTATCATATATAACTTTTACAGTTTCTGCATGTCCTGTTCTTCCTGTACATACTTCTTCATATGTGGGATTTTCTGTTTTTCCACCCATATATCCAACCTCAGTATCCATTACACCATCTAATTTTTTAAATAAATCTTCTACTCCCCAAAAGCAACCAGCAGCAAGATAAATTGTTTTTTTCATATTTTCACCTCCAGAAAATGTATATATATTATTTTACCATAAAATTAGGAAAACAAACAACTTTTTTATATTATAATAATCTGATATAATATAAATAACAACAATGAATTTGTTAAGGGAGGGAAGAAAGATGAAATGCGGAAGAGAGGTTTTAAAATCGAATTGGAAGAATCTTGAAGTGGATTTGCCAGATAGAAAAAAGGGAATTAAAAATCCTCCATATATAAAACCATATCCTCAGGATACGGAATTAATAAATTTACCAGACATAAAAGGTTTTAAACCGATAAATAATGATTTCATTTCTTTATTGTTTAATAGGCAGAGTCGCAGAAGATATAAAGATAAACCTATTAGTCTGGAAGAATTATCCTATATGTTGTTTTATACGCAAGGTGTAAAAAAAGTGGTAAAGGATAAAGTAACCTTTAGAACTGTTCCATCTGCAGGAGCTACACATCCTCTTGAAACATATATTGTTGTGTTTAATGTTAAAGGATTGGAAAAAGGAATTTATAGATATATATCCACAGAACATAAATTACTCCCAATAAAATTTGAAAACTTAAGAGAAGAGATTATAGAAGCTACATTAGGCCAAAGGTTTATAGGAGAGAGTGCTGTTGTATTTGTTTGGAGTGCAATCCCTTATAGAACAGAATGGAAGTACAAAAACGAGGCTCATAAGACAATTTCTATTGATGCAGGACATGTATGTCAAAATTTATATTTACTTGCTGAATCAATAAATTGTGGGACATGTGCAGTTGCTGCGTATGATCAGGATTTAATGGATAAATTAATTGAAGTAGATGGTAAAGATGAGTTTGTGGTTTATCTTGCACCAATAGGTAAAATTTAATAAAAATAGCAGCCTGAAATGGCTGCTATTTTACTATTACATTTATTTTTTCTTTAAAGAAGTCTTTATCTTCTTCGGTAAATACATTGGTTGGATATAAATAGATATAAGTCCATACTGTATCAATAGGGTCTATAACCATTTTTTTATCAGTTCCATTTATATAATTCACAATTTCTTTTAAAGCAGAAATTGACTCTTTATCGTCAGTATTAACTTTGAATTTCCATGTTTCAATTTTTTCACCTTTTACTTCAAGCACTTCAAGTTCAAATTTTTCCATTTGCATTCCTCCTTGGAAAGATTTCATTTTTAATTTTTTGAGAGTAATAATGTGCTAATCTTGTTGGTTCAGGGAGTTTATACCTTGTAGAAAATTTTAAAGCAAAATATCTGGCTTCATCTATTGTAATGAAATTCCCCGGTGAAACAAAAACAGGTTTTGTTTTTTCACGCGTTCTAATAACACAGCCAATTTTTTTGTCTTTTTTATCATAAATATATGAATAATCACCTTTATTATTTCCAGGTTCATCAAAGTTACCATATAATTTTGATTTTGCTATACCAATAGTCGGAATTTCTATAAAAAATGAAGCGTGAGTAGCAATTCCCATTTTTCTTGGATGAGCAATTCCATGACCGTCAAAAAAAACAATATCAGGTCTTATAGTGACTTTTTTCCATGCGTTTAAAAAGACAGGTAATTCTCTAAAAGCCAATAATCCAGGTATATATGGAAATTCAATTTCCTGATAATGATATTTTACTTCTAACTCATTGAAATTTTTATCTATTATTACTATAATTGCCAATCCAAATTCTTTATAAAACGAAAGATCGACTCCTGCAACCACATTAACTTCCTTTGACAAAGGAATTAGTGAAATTTGATTTATTAAAGATTTTTGTATATTTATGCACTTTTTATAATCTAAATCTATAAAATCATGAATATGATTATAATCCAATTTATTCACCACACTCAATTAATACAACACAATAAGCTTCTATACCTTCATTTTTGCCGCCGATTCCAAGCGAATTTCCTGATTTTCCTTTTATATTAACTTGGGAAGGTGAAATTCTCATTAATTTTGATAAAAGCTCTTTCATTTCCGTTTTATATTTGTTTATCTTTACATAAGAAGTAACAACGGTGGTATCTATATTGATTATTTTGATATTTGAAAGTTTTTCCATAGTTTTTTTTAATAGAATTTTGCTGTCTATATTTTTATATTCTTCAGTTTCAGGGAAAAGCTCTCCTATATTTTCATATCCACATGCACCAAGTAATGCATCAATTATAGAATGAATAAGGACATCCCCATCGGAATGCCCTTTTAATCCTAAATCAGAATTTATCTCAATGCCGCCAAGATATAATTTTTTGCCTTTTTCAAAAGGATGTACATCATATCCAAAACCAACTCTGAACATTATTGTAACCTCACTGGCATAACTATATACATGTATGAATCATCGCCAACAGGTTTTATCATTGTTTGTGAGCTTTCACTTGTAATATTAAATTCAACCTCAGCGGTTGCAATATGGTCAATAGCCTCTCTTAGATATTTTGGAGAATAAGCTATTAATATATCTTCACCTTCTTTATCAACTTCTAATTCTTCAACAGCAAGACCTACATCAGGTGATTTCGCTGATAATTCCATAATACTATCTTTTATTTCTATTTTTACCTGATCATTTTTTGCAGCAATTGAAACTCTTTTTAAAACATTAAGGAATAAATCTGTTGACGCAATAACTTTTGTTTTAAATGCCTGAGGAATTATATTTATATAATCCGGGAAAGGTGCATCAACGACATTTAAGATTATTTCTACCTTATCGTCTTCTAGGAATATTAGAACCCTGGAACCATCAAAGAAAAGTTCTATGTTTTCGGTTTTTGAGCTCTTTAAAACATTTACGAGTTCTTCCATACTTTTTAGAGATAATAAAAATGATGGTGGCATATTTACTGTATCTAATGAAAGTTCAGCAAGTGCTAATCTATAACCATCTGCAGCAACAAGAGTTAAATAACCACCTTCTCTAAAGTCCCAATAAACACCATTTAAATTTTTTGAAATATTTTCAGAGCTTTTTAATGCACAAAAAATAACCTTTTCAATCATAGCTAATAATTTAGTTTTTTCAAATGTAAATATTCCTTCTTCAACTTTATTTGGTACTATTTCCGGAAAATCTTCAGGATCCATTGTTGGAACTACAAATTCAGATTTTCCAGCAATAATTTTAATGTTTTTTCCTTCAATATAGATATTAATATTTTCATAATTTAAATTTCTTATAATATCTACAAAGTTTGTAGCATCAACTACAAATTCAGGTTTTAAAGAAGTTGAATCAGTCTTTATTTCTTCAGGGGAAAATAATGTGTTGTTTTCTTCTTCGGTTTCAATAACTTCAAAATTTTCATTTTCAACAGCATCAGCTGAAACGCTTTCTTCTCCGAATAATTCATTGTCTATTTTTTCAACCTCTTCAAATAATATGTTACTTAAAACACCATGAAAAGAAGTTTGTAAATCTGTTGCGTAAAGGTGTAAATTGTTATCCTTAACAGAAAACTTAAATCCAGATAATACAGGGTTTGTTGTTTTTTTAGCCACAGCTTTTGATGCCATATCCATAAGGTTTAAGAGCTTGTTTCTTGTAACTTCTAGCTTATAAATCATTTTTATTCCTCCTCAATCTATTTTATTTGATTATTTCATATAAAAATATTTATATATTCTATTTTACAATAAATCTTCATTAAAAATCAAGTAATATATAGTATAATATATATGAGGATGTGAAATTGTGAGATTTTTAAAGATCATAACTATTGTTTTTTCTATAATTATTTCATTATCAATGGTATATGATAAATTTAACGATGAAATTAATTATAATAAAATATTTTCAGATATTGAAAAATATAAAGCAACACATAAAATTAAAGGAGGAAGAAAGATGAAAGATAGACCTGTAATACTTGGTCATAGAGGATATAGGAGTAAATATCCAGAAAACACAATTTTAGCTTATTTAAAAGCTATAGAATATGGTGGAGATGGTGTGGAGCTTGATGTTCACCTTTCTTCAGATAATGTTTTAATAATTCATCATGATGATAACTTTGAAAAGATCACAGGTGATAAAAGAAAAATTAGAGAAATGACTTCGAAAGAAATAATGAAAATAAAAATAGACGGAGAGCCAGTTCCTACGCTTGAAGAGGTTTTTGTAAAATTACCAGAATATGCATATATTAATGTTGAAATAAAAGATCCAGATGCCTCTGAGCTTGCATATAATGTTGTTAAAAGTTTTAATGCGTTTGATAGAGTTCTATTTTCTTCATTTGAAATTGAAAGTTTGAGACGTTTAAGAAATCTTGATAAAGATATAGATCTTGGACTATTAATTGAAGATAAAGAGAGAATAGAAAAAATAATGGACTTACACAAAGAGCTTAATTTTTATTCTTTAAACCTTCCAGTTGAAGGAATTGAAATGTTGGGGTTAGATAATTTTAAAACATTAATATCAAAATATTCTGAGATTGGGTTGCATATTGTAATATGGACATTAAATGATATTAAAACATTAGAAAATTTAGATGGTTATATAGATGCTGTAATTACAGATGATATTGAAAAAATAGTGAATTATTATAAATGATTTTTATAGAAAAATCTATGGGTTATTACATGATGGGGGGGATAATATGCCTGAATTTGCAAATCCATTTTCTGGATTAAAAAAGGATAAGAAATTATCTCATGAAGAATTGGTAAGGGCTATTAGATTCATGGTTGCAGCAGAATATGAGGCAGTTCAAATGTATATGCAACTTGCAGAATCTACGGATAACAAATTGGCAAAAGAAGTTCTTATTGATATTGCCAATGAAGAAAGAGTACACGCAGGAGAATTTTTAAGGTTATTGAAAGAACTTGCACCTGATGAAGAAAAGTATTATGAAGAGGGTGCCAAAGAGGTTGAAGAGGAAATTGAAAAGTTAAAAGAATAATAAAATGGCTAATCTCGTCTGAGATTAGCCATTTTTATATGAAAAATATATGGTATAATATGTACTGTATATGGAAAATGGGAGGTGTTGGTATGAAAAGAAGATTATATTTTATTCTGGCATTATTTATTATAGTAATTACATTTAATTCATGTGGAGCTACGAATAGTGGTATATTTGCTCAACCTGATATGGAAAAGAATACTTCATATCATGATTTTAAAGGATTTGGAATTATTGATTACAAAACTTTTCCTCATGAAGCACAGGCAAAACTTGCAGCTCTTGAGGCTGCAAGGCAGGATGCATATACAAAAGCAGTGGAATATGTTTATGGGACATATATTGATTCCAGTACAACTGTAAAAGATTTCGTTATGCAAAACAAAGAAATTGAATCAAAATTATATGGTTTAATAAAAGGTGCCCAGGAAATAAATCAGGGATTTGATATGAATGAAGGAATGGCATGGGTTGTTATAAGAATATATAAAAAGGATATAGAAAATATTATTGGAAAAAGAATAAAGTACTTCTAAAAAAGGAGGAATTCTTTTGAAAATCCTGTTTTTGCATCAATTTAATAGTTACTGGGATGAAAAATTGAAAGAATTAAAAAAGGAATTCCCGGAAATAGAAATAATATTTCCTCAAAAAAATAAAGAAATATTATTAAAAAATGCTGAAGCAATAATAGGTGGATTTATAAATGAAACAGAATTAGAAATAGCAGAAAAGCTTAAAATAATTTTTGTTCCTTTTGCTGGTGTTGAACAATTACCTTTGGAAATATTAAAAGAAAAGAATATTATTGTTTCAAATGCTCATGGGAATGGGAAATATGTCGCTGAAAGAGCTGTAGCCTTAGCTTTAGCTCTTCTTGGAAAAGTTATTCCATTTCATGAAGATTTAAAAAATGGAGTATGGCATGGTTTTACAGTTGGAGAATCGATTTTTGAATCATGGCACTCAATTCAAGGAATGAAAATAGGAATACTTGGATTTGGAGAAATTGGTAAAAATATAGCCAGGTTTTTAAAACCTTTTGATACTGAAATTCATATATTAAAAAACAAAAAGATTGATTATATTCCAGAAAATGTTGATAAAGTTTATTATGATGTTGATGAAATAATTGAACAAAGCGAAATGTTGTTTTTAACTCTTCCGTTAACTGAAAAAACATTTAATATTTTGAGCAAGGAACGGATTATGAAAATGAAAGATAAGTATATAATAAATATTGGAAGAGGGAAATTAATTGATGAAGAAGGGTTATATTTATCTCTTAAAGAAGGAATTTTAAAAGGTGTAGCTTTGGATGTATGGTTTAATTATCCAACAAAAGAAAATAAAAATGTGTATCCTTCAAAATATCCTATATGGGAATTTGATAATGTTGTTTTATCTCCGCATGTAGGTGGCTATTCATTTCATGCAACAACAGCAGGTATAGATTATACTATTGAAAGTATTAAATCATATTTGAAAACAGGAAAACCATTGTCAATAGTTGATTATGAACATAAATATTAAGCTAATTGTGAGGTGATATTTTATTAAAGAGTTTATTAATATACCGGATGACATAGAAATTATAGAACTTTTCGGTACTTATAATAATAGGGTAAAATATTTAAAGAACAAATTTGATGTTGAGATTAGCTATTTAAATAATCGAATTGTTATAGTAGGAAATAAAAAAAACAATATTGAAAGGGTAAAAAGCATTTTAAAGGAAATAATAGATATAACCTCAAATGGACATTTGCTTGATTGGACAGAATTTCAATATATAACTTCATTATATGAAAATAATAAAAATACAATTCAAAAAAATGAATCTAAATCATATAAAAGTGTTGTAAATACTACAGTAAGTGGAATGAGAGTTCAGGCAAAAACACACGGACAGTCGTTATATATAAACACAATGAAAAAAAATGATATAGTCTTTTGTATAGGACCAGCCGGAACGGGGAAAACATATCTTGCAGTAGCTATGGCGGTTGAATTTTTAAAAACAGGTCAAATACAGAGAATTATATTAACAAGACCTGCAGTTGAAGCAGGTGAAAAATTAGGTTTTTTGCCAGGAACGTTATACGAAAAAGTTGATCCTTATTTAAGGCCGCTTTATGATTCGTTAATGGATTTTATGCCAGCAGATAGAATAGTTGAATATAAAGAAAAAGGAATTATAGAAGTGGTACCATTGGCATATATGAGAGGAAGAACTTTGAATAATGCATATATTATTCTTGATGAAGCGCAGAATACTACATATTATCAAATGAAAATGTTTTTGACCAGGATAGGATTTAATTCAAAAGCTGTTATTACAGGAGATATTACACAAATAGATCTTGAAAACAAAAAGGATTCAGGACTTTTAGCTGTTCAAAAAATATTAAAAAATATAAATGGGATTTCATTTATAGAATTAACTGAAAATGATGTTGTTAGAAATCCATTGGTTAAAGAAATTATAAAAGCCTATGATAATTTTGAGAAAATCAAGGTGAAGAAAAATGAAAAAATTTAATAAGTTAAAAATAGTGATAATAGTACTTAATTTTTCAATATTATCTATATTTTCTGAAATATTTTTATGGAAAAATGTATCCATAGAATTTTTGTATAATTCCCTTTTGATACTTATCCCTTTCTGGTTTGGGATAATAGAGTTTTTTATGAATAAAAATAAAAAATTCAAATTACATCCTAAAAATTATTGGGCAACATTTTTAACTGTACTTGATATAGGTATAGTGTTAAATATAATAGCTTTAAAATATTATTCGGATCCGGCAATTTCACCTGTTTTTGTTACTGTAATGATAACCTTGATGATGGATTTTTATATGGGATTATTAATATCTTTAGGTTTTTCTTTTTATTTTGCACTTTTACTTGGTTCATCGTTTAAGTTATTTATTATTCTATTTATTACAGGGAATGTAGCAGCATATTTTAGCAAAAATCTTTATTCGAGGGTAAGGATTATAATTCCCGCTTTTTCGGCTATAATAGTCCAGATCATTTCTTATCTGTTATATTATCAATTTGACTATGAGGCTATTCCTGTAATAAGTTTTTCTAATTTTATACAAATGTTATTAATTCTTGGAGTGTTGCCATATCTTGAATATATAACAAGAATATATTCCGATATTGGATTGTTGGAATTGGGGAATTTGAATCATCCATTATTAAGAAAATTATCATTTAATGCGTCAGGAACATATTATCATAGTTTGATTATTGCAAATCTTGTTGAAAGTGCTTCTGAATCGATAAATGCAAATCCTGTTTTGTTAAGAGTTGGATCATATTTTCACGATATAGGTAAATCTTTAAGACCATTGTTTTTTACCGAAAATCAAAAAGGTATAAACCCGCATGATAAAATAAATCCGAAACTTAGTGCTATTATCTTGAATAAACATGTTACAGATGGAATTGAACTGGCAAGAAAATATAGATTACCTATACTCATTGAAGATTTAATAGCACAACATCACGGAACAAGAATAAAAAGATATTTCTTCCATAAGAATCTTGAACAGGAATTGAATATTCCAGCAGAGGAGTTCAGATATCCAGGACCAATTCCACAATTTAAAGAATCTGCTATTTTAATGATTGCGGATAATATAGAAGCAATTACAAGAAGCATGAAAGAGTTAAATAAAAAGACTTTATCGGAAAGGTTTGATAAACTGATACAGGACCTCTTTTTTGAAGGGCAACTTGATGATTGCGGTTTAACCTTGTCTGAAATAAACAAAATAAAGGACTCAATGATAGAAACAATACTGAATATGAATCATTCCAGAATTAGTTATCCGGAAATTCCGCAGGAATTATTGAAGGAAGGGAATAAAAATGAAAATTAATGTAATTAACAATCAAGATTTAAAAAAAATTGATGAAAAAAAAGTTGAAGAAGTGTCAAAATATGTATTATTAAAGGAAATAGGCGAAGGAGATTATGAATTAAATATAGTAATTACAGATAATAATGAAATTGCTAAGTATAATGAAGAATATAGAAACAAGAAAGGACCAACAGATGTATTATCCTTTGAATATGGATTAGATGAAGAAATAATTGGAGATATAATGATATCTGTTGAAAGGATTGAAGAACAGGCTCCAGACTTTAATAATACCTTTGAAGAAGAATTTTTTTATATTTTAGTTCATGGAATATTACACATATGTGGATATGATCATATAAATGAAGAAGATAAAAAAATAATGTTTCCAAAACAGGATAAATATTTTCAAGAGTTGAAAGAAAAAGGAATTATCTAATTGAAAAATTTTTCATACTTATGCAACTGAAAGATTTTAGTTAATAATTCCCCATATTCCTTCTTTAAAATAGCGTTTTTTAAAATAATCAGGTTGTTTATAATCATTAGAATTGTTATAATAAAGACGATTTTAAAACAAAATTTATTAAAGGAGGAGTCAAAATGTCAGTGATTAGACCATTTAAAGGTTTAAGACCTGTAGAAAATATGGTAGAGGAATTTTCCTGTCCCCCATATGATGTTTTAGAAGAAGAAGAAGTAAAAGAAATAGTTTCAAAACATCCAAACAGTTTTTTAAGAGTTACAAGGGCAGAAGTAGAATTCAATGAAGATATAGATCCACACAGTGAAGTTGTGTATAAAAAAGCAAAAGAAAATCTTGATAAATTTAAAGAAACAGGAGTTTTAATGGAAGAAGAAAAACCTGCATTATATTTATACAGAGAAACATGGCAGGGGCATTCTCAAACAGGAATTTTTGCAACATTTTCTGTTGATGAATATCAAAAAGGTTTAATTAAAAAGCATGAATTAACAAGACAGGATAAAGAAGACGATAGAACAAAGCACATAATGATTTTAGAAGCACAAACAGGTCCAGTATTCCTTACATTTAAATCAAAAGAAGAAATAAAGGATTTAATAAACAAAGGGATTGAAGCAGCAAGAAAAATATATGACTTTACAGATGAAAAGGAAGTTCATCATGAATTATGGGTATTAACAGATGAAGAATTAATAGAAAAATTACAAAAAGCATTTAAAAGCGTTGAAGCATTATATATTGCTGATGGTCATCACAGAGCAGCTGCAGCTTCAAGAACAAAGGAAATATTAAAATCAAAAAATCCTGCGCATACAGGAAATGAAGAATACAACTTCTTTATGGCTGTTGTATTCCCGCATGACGAATTAAAAATCCTTGATTATAATAGAGTAGTTAAAGATTTGAACGGATTAAATGACGAAGAATTTATGAAAAAAGTAGAAGAAAAATTCGAAATTTCAGAAGCACCAGAATCACCATATAAACCAAAATCAAGACACGAATTTGGAATGTATATTAATAAAAAATGGTATGTATTAAAAGCAAAACCAGAAATAGTTAATGAAAATGATCCTGTGGAACAGTTAGATGTTTATATTCTTCAAAATTATTTATTAGATCCAATACTTGGAATTGAAAATCCAAGAAAAGATCCAAGAATTCACTTCCTTGGTGGAATTAGAGGAGTAAAAGCTTTAGAAGATTGGATTGACGGTAAAAATTGGAAAGTTGCATTCTCCATGTATCCAACATCAATAGAAGAATTAATGGCTGTTGCTGATGATAATAAAACAATGCCACCCAAATCAACATGGTTTGAACCAAAACTAAGATCAGGATTATTAATTCACGAAATATAATAAAAAAAACGGGCAATTCGTTATGAATTGCCCGTTTTTTTGTTCAATAAATTAAAGAAAGTTGCAAACCAGAAAAATACTAAAAGGAAATAAATAATAAATCCAAAATAATCTATAAATTTAAATTTAAATATTAATGATATTGTATGAGTTGCTGTTATGTAAGCCCCAGTAGGGAAGATAAAAGCAAACCAGGATAAAGTAAAAGGTATCTTCATTTTTTTAGAATAATATATAGTTAAAGAAATAGCCATTAGCAACCACCAGATACCGTAACCCCACAATAAAAATGAAAATCCATAAAAAACATCTTTTGAAATAATAAAATTAGATGCTTTTGTTAGTTTAATTAACGCTGTTGTTCCAGCACCGATAGGACCAAGATTAACCCATATAGTTGGTGCCATAATATTTGGTAATGGATGATGTAAAATAAATCTGTACATTGAAATTGCAGACATTATTAAAAATAGAAAAAAGCCTGTTCCCCAGCTAAAGTAATTGATAAAAATAATAAAATCATTTACCCAACCCTGAAAATGATTAATAAAAAAACTTCCTGGAATTGGAATAACAATAAAAGCAACTGGCGGAATAAAAAACGCTGGACAAATGTGATCAAGTTTTATATGGTTTTCTTTAAACATAATAAATGGAGTTATGATGCCGAATAAAATAGTAAAAAATGTACCTGCAATCCAGAATCCAAACGAAAATGAAAAAGAATTATTAAACAACATTTGTATATTTGCTGATATAACAAGCATTGCAGCACCAAAAGCTGAGAAAAAGTTGGAAACAAGCGGATGATAAAAATCTTTTAAAAAATCCTTTTTAAAAATAAAAAATTTCACAATCCATAAAGATAAAAAAATGATAAACAAGAGAATATTGAGATAGAAAAGGAAATAAGAAAACGATCTTAGAAAGGAAAAGTATTGTGAAAAAATCAAAGAAGTGATAGAAAAAATACCTGTTCCCATAATGCCAGCAAACCATGATGGTTGAAATTCTTTAGCTTTCATATAACTACCTCCTTGAAATATTAAAGATTGCAATTATTATCTAAGACAACATATTCTTTACTTCTTTCTATATCTTCAGAGTATTCGTTAAAAAGATCATGTTTTAAGTAATTAAAAAAAATGAATTTATTTGCTATTTTATCATTAATAGAATACTTTGTAAGAGTTCCCATTTTTTCTGGCATAATAATTCCAATTAGTCGCATCTTTGAAATATGCCTTGAAACAGTAGATTGAGGTAAATCAAGAATTTTAGTTAATTCACAAACGCAATGTGGCCTATAAAATAAAAGATTTAAAATACGTAAACGGGTTTTATCGGCAAGAATTTTCATTAACTCTTCTAACATTAAAACACCTCTTTCTAAATATCCGGATATCCGGATATATTATAAATTAATAATGTTAATGTAAAATGAAGGAAAAATAAAAATAAAAAATTAGGAAGGACAAATAAGATATCTAAATAATATTTTTCATTATTACCAACTTGTAAAAAAATAGAAATTTTTATTTAACAATAAATAGATATAATAAATGTGAAAAAAGTAATTTTAAAATTTGGTAAAAAAAGAAAGTGTATTTTATATATAAAGTGAATAAAATCACTAAAAATAAGGAGGGAGTTACTATGGCAAATTATGAAGTAACAAAAACAATTGATGTAAGAGGAGAAGTTTGTCCGGTGCCAGATGTAGAAACAAAAAGGGCATTAAAAAAAATGAAATCAGGTGAAATTTTAGAGGTTTTAATTGATTATGCAATGTCAGTTGAAAGGATTCCGGAAACTGTGAAAAAACTAGGGCATGAAGTATTAGAGGTTAAAGAAGCTGGTAATAGCGAATGGAAAATTTACATAAAAGTGAAATAATTCCTTATAGGAGGATGATTAAAAATGGACGGATTCCTTGATATTCTTTATCAATATGAAATTTATTTTGGATTGGGAGTAGGACTTTTATTTGGTTATATTTTACAAAGAGGGCGTTTATGTTTTAACTCAGCAATTAGAGATGTTAAGTTTTTTGGTGACAATTATTTGATGAAAGCTATTTTTTTGGCAATTTCTATTAATTCACTTGTGTTTGTTGCAATGGCTCAATTTGGTTTAATACAATTACATCCGCTCGCATTTGCACCACTTGGAAATATACTTGGAGGTTTAATTTTTGGGTTTGGAATGGTTTTAGCAGGTGGATGTGCAAGTGGTGTTACATATAGAACCGGAGAAGGAATGATAAGCGCGTGGATTGCTGCATTATTTTATGCAATATTTGCATCAGCATCTAAAGCAAGCTTTTTAAAACCTTTAATTTCGTTATTAAAAGGTCCGGTATATACTGTTGAAGGTGATGGGAAATATTATGCATATGACGCTGTTGGACCAACAATTGCAACTGTTTTAAAGGTAAATCCATGGATACCAGCAATAATTTTTGCGGTAATTGTATGGTATATTCTCTGGAAAACAAAAACTACTGAAAGGCCAGATTCAGCATGGAACTGGAAATTGTTGGGTATCCTTACAGTAATTGTTTCTGCATTAGGATATTTAACAAAACAAACATATGGTCTTGGAATTACTGGTGGCTGGGTAAGTTTAATGAATTATCTTATAGGCGGTAAATATATAGGCTGGTCTGGAATGTTTATTCTTGGAATTATTTTTGGTTCTTTAGTAAGCGCATTAATTCGCAAAGAATTCAAATTTAGAGCACCAAGAGATCCAAAAGTGTTTGGACAGGTAGCTCTTGGTGGAATTTTAATGGGATTTGGAGCTGTTTTGGCAGGTGGCTGTAATATTGGACATTTCCTTACAGGATTTTCACACCTTGCTATAGGTTCTATTTTAACAACAATATTCTTTTTTCTTGGAAACTGGGCTGGTTATTACTGGCTTTATGAAAGGGATTAATTATTTTTATAAATTATTATAAATCTATGGAGGTGGAATTATGAAATTAAGAAAGGGTTTATTGGCATTATTGGTATTGATATTATTGATAACAACATTAACAGCAGAAATTAAGGTAAAAACAGCTAAAGATTTTATTGCTGATGCAAAAGCTGTTGTAAAGGAAATAAGTGTTGAAGAAGCATTTAAGATATATAAATCAAAAGATTCAAAATATATATTCCTTGATGTTAGAGAAGCAAATGAAGTTGAAGCTGGACATATTCCAAATGCACATTGGATACCTAGAGGATTATTGGAATTTAAAATTGCATCGCTTGTGAAAAATACAGAAGATAAGATTATAGTTGTATATTGTAAATCCGGAGGAAGGTCAATTTTAGCAGCTAAAACATTGAAAGAAATGGGATACAATGTATTAAGCGTTTCAGGTGGATTTACTGCATGGAAAAACAAAAGATATCCAATTAGAAGAGGATTACCTGGAACAACTGGTGGAGGCTGCTCTTGATTATAAGAATATAGATATAGGAGGCAATAATATGAAAATAGCTATACAGGTTATGGTTCAACCATATACTTATCAGGATATAGATTCTGCTATAAATATAGCAAAAGCTGCTTTGAATAAAGGGCATGAGGTGACAATTTTCTTATTCTGTGATTCTGCAATAGCTTCAAACGATAAAATAAAACCCGTTAGAAGTGATAGGAAAATACCTTCATTATTAAAAGAAGTTGTAGATATGGGTGGAAGAGTTGAAATTTGTGGAATTTGTATGGATTATAGAGGCATTACAAAGGATATGATTGTTGAAGGTTCTAATCCAAGTGGATTGCCAGAACTTGCTGAATTAATATATGAAAGCGATAGATTCATAAGCTTTATGGCGTGAGGTGAAAATAATGGATAAAAAAGTATTGTTTGTAGTCTATCAATCTCCTGTAGGAAGTATATGGATAAACGAAGCATTTAGAACAGCATTTGGTATGTATGGTGAAGATATAGAACCAGCTGTAATGGTTATGAAAGAAGCAGTAACAGGTATATCTGCCGACACTAAACCAGAATCACTGGGGTTATTGCCAATAAAAATTGTTCAACGATTTATAAAAAGATATGAAACACCTGTATATGCATTAAAAGAAGATGTTGAAAGATATCATGTGAAAAATATAGATGAAAATTATCAGGTTCAAATGATATCAGAAAAAGATTTATCTGATTTCCTTCATGATTTTGATTACGTAATATTTATGTGAGGTGGTTATTGTGGCCTTAATTATGGTTAAATATGGTATAGATCATCCTGTAGAAAGACTTAAGATTCAAAGTGCAAAAAACGATGATACAATAGTTTTAATACAAAACGGAATATACTGGAATTTTGAAAATTTAAAAAAATTAACAGATGCAGAAGTAGTATTATTAAAAGAAGATTTTAATGCGAGAGGATATTCTGATGAAGATGCAAATGTAAAGCTGGTAGATTATAACGGTTTGATTGAAGTTATAGAAAAACAGGAAAAGTTTATTGGATAAGTAAAGTAATTTTTGGGGAGCTAATAACTCCCCTATTTTTTTAAGAGTTTATTTTTTGTTAATCTAAAGGTTAATAAGTATTTTTTTTAAAAGGATAAAATTATATCTGAATATAAAAGGTTAGGAGGGGTAAGGATGTATGATGCAATTGTAATAGGTGGAGGACCAGGAGGATATGTTGCAGCAATTAGATTGGCACAACTTGAGAAAAAGGTTGCCCTTATTGAGAAAAATAATCTTGGGGGAACATGTACAAATCAGGGGTGTATTCCTACAAAAGCTATATTGACTGCTGCACATCTTTATTCAGATATTATAGGTAAATCAAAAAAGTTTGGTATAAAAGTAGATAATGTGTCTTATGATCTTGCAGGAATTCTAAAACACATGAATAAATCCATTACAATGTCAAGAAAAGGTATAGAATATCTTATGAAAAAGAATAATATAGATGTAATGAAAGGAAATGCTATTATAAAAGATAAAAATCATGTAGAAATCGAAGAAAGTGGAGAAGTTATTGAAGGAAAAAATTTAGTATTAGCCCATGGTTCAGTACCAGCTATATTTCCACCATTTAGCGAAGTTGAAGGAATATGGACAAGTGATGATGTATTTAATAATATGAAAGAATTGCCAGAAAGTATAGTTATTGTTGGTGGAGGAGTTATTGGTGTTGAATTTGCTACATTCTTCTCTTCGCTTGGAAAAAAGGTATATATTGTTGAACTTGCAGACCATATATTGCCATTTGAAGATGCAGATATTGCACAGGAAGTAAAAAAAGCTTTAACCAAAAAAGGTGTAAAAGTTCTTGAAAAGACAAAGGTAAAGGGAGTTTCAAAAGAAGAAATATATAAAGTAACAATAGAATCAGAAAAAGGCGAGGAAATCATCGAAGGTGAAAAAGTATTACTTGCAGTTGGAAGAAGACCATATATTCCAGAAGATGTAAAAGCACTTGGAGTTAAAATAGAAAAAGGTGTTGTTACAGACAAAAGAATGAGAACAAATATAGAAAATGTATATGCAATTGGAGATATAAGAGCACAGATAATGCTTGCACATGTTGCAATGTTTGAAGGAATTGTTGCTGCTCATAATATAGCTGGCGAAGAAATGAAAATGGATTATTCAGCAGTTCCATCAATAATTTTCTCATCACCAGAAGTAGCCTCAACAGGTTTAAAAGAAAAAGATCTCGATCCAGAAAAAATCGTTATAGGGAAATTTCCTGTTTCTGCAAATGGAAGAGCAAGAACAATGGAAGAAAGGGAAGGATTTGCAAAGGTTATTGCTGATAAAGAAACAGGTAAAGTACTTGGTTTTGCAGTAGTATCACCATCGGCAACCGATATGATAATGGAAGGAGTACTTGCTGTTAAACATGGATTGACTGTTGAAGAAATTGCAAATGATATACATCCACATCCAACTTTGACAGAAACAATACTTGGAGCATTTGAAGACGCTGAAGGAATGGCTTTACATATTTAAAGATATCCAATAATAAAAAGTCCTGACATATATTTAAAGGTTGTCAGGACTTTTTTATATATATCTTTATTTCACCAGGAAATTCACTAATTTTTCCCAAAACAGTATTGCCCTCTTTAGTTACCGAAATAGGAATCCTTTCTGCAGATAATGGATAATCTACAATTACCAATAAGATTTTATCTTTATCCATATTTTCAAGCACTTTTCTTGTTTTTATGTCAGGGATAGGGCATATTTCTCCACGCATATCAAGAATAATATCAGGTTTTATATTTAATTTATTTTGATCAAATGGACATATTGTAGAATCAGAACAATCAATTATTCCCGTTCCATTTATTTCGGAAACAAATTCAATGGCATACTCTAAAATACGAAATATTTTAGTTGATGCAAAATCAAAATATTCAATACCTTTTTTTCTTGAAGAAGTTAGAATTCCAATTTTTTTCATATGTGTGAGATGTCTATACACTGTCGAAATATCATAGCCTAACCTATTGGCTATATCTGAAGTAGTTAAATGATTATCAAGGATAGATATTAATATTTCAATTCTTGTTTGATTTGAAATAGTTTTAAAGAGTTCGTGAAGAGTTAATTTTTTAGACATTTTTAATCATCTCACTTTCTATATGTTTTCATATTCATTCTACAATAATAATAAAAAAATTTCTTTTCTTGATTATTAATAAAATAGTGTTTTTTTATTAATATGAATATATTAATTTTGGACAAAAATATTTTCTTGATATAATATTATAAAAAGCGGTTAGGAGGAATTTATGAAAGTAATAAAAATAGAAAATCTTCAAACAGGAACTTTTATTGACAGACCAAATAGGTATCTTGCAAAAATTGAAATTAACAATGAAATTCATGAAGTTCACGTTCATGATCCAGGAAGATTAAAGGAGTTATTATATTCTGGAAATGAGGTTTTGATAAAATCTGTCTCAAATAAAAAAAGAAAAACAAAGTGGGATTTAATTGCTGCTAAAAAAGATAATAAATATGTACTTGTTAATTCAATGTATCATAGATATATTGCTCAAAAAATGCTTGAAAAAAGGTTTGAGAAATTACAGGCAGAAGTAAAGTACAATAATAGCAGAATAGATTTTTTAGGTAATGAGAAAACATGGATTGAAGTAAAAGGATGTACTTTATCTATAAATGGAATTGCATTATTCCCAGATGCTCCAACAAAAAGAGGAACTAAACATCTAAATGAATTAATTGAATTAAAAGAAAAAGGCTATGAAACAGAAGTTTATATTTTAGTATTTTCAAAAGCAGAAGTTTTTTCTCCAAATTTTAAAACCGATAAATTATTTGCTAAAACATTCTATAAAGCAATTAATAAAGGGGTAAAAGTTCATCCGTTATTGTTTGAATTTCAAGATGAATGGATAATCTATAAAAAAGAGTTAGATATTATGGAGGAAGATAAATGGATTATATAAAAAAGATATATGAATATGTATTAAACTTAGAGCACGAACATTCGCATGATTTTGGGCATATATTAAGGGTAACGAAAAATGCTGAAATTATAGCAGAAAATGAAAATGCCAATAAAGAAATTGTGATAATTTCTGCTCTTTTACATGATATTGCAAGAGCAGATGAATTAAAAGGATTAATTGAAGATCATGCAATAGAAGGGGCATTGAGGGCAGAAAGATTTTTAAAAGAAATAAATTATCCATATGTTAATGAAGTGAAATATTGTATAGAAGTTCACAGATTTAGCAAGGGTTTAATTCCTGAAACACTTGAAGCAAAGATTTTACAGGATGCAGATAGGCTTGACGCTTTAGGAAATATTGGAATAGCAAGGGTATTTATGCATAAAAATGGTGGTGATATAAAAGAAAGACTAAACCATTTTTATGAAAAAATACTGAAATTAGGAGATTTAATGCATACGAAAACCGCTAAAAAAATGGCAGAAGAAAAAAATAAAATTATTAAAAATTTTGTGGAAGGACTGGAAAGGGAATTAAACTTAATATTTAAAATTTAATAATTCTGGCTGAGAATTCAGCTGGAATTTCTTATATAATTGTAATTCCTTTTTCTATCCATAATTTTGCAAGGGTTAGCATTTGCCCCCAACCTAATGCACAACCATATTTTATTTGTAATTCATCGAGAGTATATACCTGTGTATAATCAATTATTTTAAGCCAGGTTCCGTTATTTTCGTCTTTAGAAAAAGACATTTCAACCTTTGAACGATATCCTCTTTCTTCTTTATACCACCAGAATATTATTAACCGCTTATCTATTATTTCTTCAATATATCCTTCATCTTCCACAATTTCACCAAGGGTTAATTGCTTCCATAAAAATGTGATTTTACCTTCATTTCTTAATTCCATATACATTTTATCAGTAAACCATGGACTCCAACCATTTTCATTAACAAAAACATTCCATACTTTTTCTATTGGAGCATTAAAATATTCAATTATTTCAATTGGCGGTGTTTCGACCATAATCCATTACCTCCATTTTTTGACATTTCAATAAGAATTATAGTATAATTTAGTTAATCATTTATAACTTTGAGGGGGAATTTTTGTGAAGTTTATAGATTTAAGGAGCGATACAGTAACTGAACCAACAGAAGAAATGAGAGAAGCAATGTGTAAAGCTGAGGTTGGTGACGATGTTTACGAAGAAGATCCTACAATAAAAAAATTAGAAGAAATGGCAGCGCATATATTAGGAAAAGAAGCAGGGCTTTTTGTGCCAAGCGGTACTTTTGGAAATCAACTTTCTTTATTTACACATTGTGAACGCGGTAATGAAGTAATTGTTGGTGATGATTGTCATATTGTTCAGCACGAAGCAGGTGCAGCATCTATAATAGCAGGAGTTCAGTTAAGAACTGTGAATTCTGATAAAGGTGCTTTACCACCTGAAGAGGTTTTAAGAAAGATTAGAAAAGAAGAAGATATACATTATCCAAAAACGGGTTTAATATGTCTTGAGAATGCACATTCCAATGGAAGAGTAATACTTCTGGAAAATTTTAAAGAAATAAGGAAAATAGCTGATGAATATAGTATTCCCATTCATCTTGATGGTGCAAGGATTTTTAATGCAGCGACCTATTTAAAAGTCGAAGCGTCAGAAATTGCCAAATATGCCGATTCTGTTAGCTTTTGCCTTTCTAAAGGATTATGTGCTCCAGTTGGATCTGTAGTAGTTGGAAGCAAAGATTTTATTGAAAAAGCTAAAAAAAGAAGAAAAATTATGGGTGGTGGATTAAGACAGGCGGGGATTCTTGCTGCAGCAGGAATTGTTGCACTTGAAAAAATGCGATTAAGACTGGATGAAGATCATGAAAATGCCAAATATTTAAAATCAAAGCTTGAAGAATTTGATTTTATCAATATAGTTGAAGAGGTTCATATTAACATGGTCTTTTTTAAAATTAACAGGGATTTTGAAAATATAGATTTTATTGATTATATGAGAAAAAACGGTATAAAAATTAATCCTCCAGAAGAGGGAATATGGAGGTTTGTAACCCATTATTGGATTAAAAAAGAGGATATAGATAAAACTATAGATATAATAAATAAATATTTTAAGGGGTTATGATAGTATGAGTACAATAATTAGTGGTGGAATTTTTGTTTTATTTGTTATGGGGTTATATATTTCTTTATTGAGGAAAAATGAAAAACAAAAGTTTAAAAAGGCATTGAAGAAAGGTAAGAAGAACTTAATTCAAAATGTTTTAAGGTTATTCATAATATTTTTGATTATAGGAATGTTGCAGAATTTTCTTGCTCCAGACAAAGTTGGACAATTTTTATTGAATTTTTCAGGTATAAAAGGAGTAGTAGCAGGATTAATTACAGGTTCAATTATGATGGGGCCACCTGCCAGCGGCTATCCAATAGCCCAATATCTTTTCCAGAATAATGCAACTGTATCTCTTGTAACAGCGTTTTTATTATCCTGGGTTATGCTTGGGATAATGTTTATAACTTATGAATTTCAATATTTGGGTAAAAAATTTACATTGATTAGAAATACTCTTGCAGTTATTTCTATTATTATAATTTCCATTATTATGGAGATGATAATATGAAGCAATTTATAAAAAATTTCATGATGGAATTTATTCTTTTAATAATTGCAATTGTTCTTATAATAATTAATCCAGATAAAGCGATAAATGGAGTTATTTATGCGTTAAAAACATTATTAAATCTTTCATTGGTAATAATTGGTGTTGCATTTTTAACTGGATACATTTCAGAAGTAGTAACCAAGAAAACTATATCAAAGTTTATTGGCCATGAAAGTGGATTAAAAGGAATGTCATTAGGAGTAGTTTTTGGAACAATGATGGTTGGACCAGCATTTGCATTTTATCCTTTCTTTGCTGAACTAATAAAAGAAGGAGCAAGTGTTGGGGTAGTTGCAGCAACAATTGCTGCATGGTCAGTTAAGATTCAATGGATGCCGCTTGCATTGAGCTTATTAGATGTAAAATATGTATTGTTGTTAAACTTCTTTATAATATTATTTGCGTTTTTTAGCGGGATAATAATGAATTATTTATTTAAAAAATATGGAAAATAAAAAAAAAGCCTTATTCCAGAGCTAAGGAGAATAAGGCTTTTTTATTTCCTGAATATTTATTATTTGAGCTTTTTTATTTTCATCATAATTGATTTCAAAGAAATAAATAAAGTCTTTTTCATCATAAAGATATGGAATAATCTTTTTATCTATATCCGTTAAGTTTTCTTTTTGAAAATGCTTTTTATTTATCCATTTTAAAATACCTTCATTACATTCTGGCAGAGGTTCTTTCTTTATTTTCGCTAAAAATATAAATAATATCCAGTTATAATGTTCTGGACCTTCTTCGGAAGTAAATGCTTTTAGTTCAATATTTTCTAAATTAAAACCTGTTTCTTCCATATACTCTCTTTTCATTGCTTCAATAATCTCTTCATTATCCTTTACTTTTCCACCAGGCGGAACTAATTTTCCTGCAAATGGTTCTTTATATCTTTCAAGCATTAAAACTTCACCATATTCATTTTCAGCATAACACATTACAGCTATTTTTTGATTTTCATTTTTAAGTAATCTATTAATGTCAAAGTTAATTTTTATGGTGTTAAAAAATTTTTCGATATTTTTCATATTATCCCCCTTCAATATAATATTCTAAAAATAAAGCCTCCCGTTAGGGAGACTTGAGATTATTTTTCAAATGTTGGATACGATAAAATCAAGTTGAAATTTTTAATCCATAAATCGGCAACCAAATCCTTTTTATTACTACTACAATATGTCCAGAATACAATTCTCATTTTATCAGCTTTTTCATTTGCAAATTTAGATACATCAAAGTTTAATTCAAATGGCGTATACATTGTAGCATATAATCGATTAATCCATTTATGTTTTTCAAAAGGATAGGAATTATTTCCCCATACATATGATGTTTTTCCAACTTCATATCCATCTTTATCCATAAAAACAATTAATAATCCTGCTAAAGAATATTCTTTTTCATCAGTACTTTTTGTACTTGAAGTGAATCCCATCATATCAACAGATAAATTAACATGTGTTCTATTTCCATATGGAAGTTTGAAATCTTTATATAAATTGTTTTCAGAAAAACCGTCTTTATGTATTCTTAACCATTTTTTACCATCCACAGTATCTACATATATTAAGCTACCGCCCTGTCTTCTTCCTCCTATTTTCCATTCATTTGATTTTTCAATAAAAGGATAAACATATTTTTCAATGTGCTTTGGAATTATAATTTTTACGATATCTTTTTCATTAAGTTGAATTAAAGAATCTTTCAATTGCACATCGTATATACCATTGTAATAGTGTACTAATTTACCTTCAATAACTTTACCATTTAAAAGATAGAATTTTTCGGAAAATACTAATAACGATAATACAAAAACAAAAAATAAGAAAAGAAATTTCTTCATAATTTCGCCCCCTGATAGAATTTTTATTATATTTATATTATATCAGGGTATTTGCGTTTTTTCAATCAATATTAAAAAATTCTATATCTTCTTTTAATATATTAATAGCAATTTCTTTGTCAATAGTTGAAATTACTCCAATAGGAGCGAAAATATAATTTTTATCATAACCAATTTTTTTGATTTCTTTTGGCAACAATTCATCAGGATGATGTTTATGTTGGCCGATAATTGATTTTATTATAGTTTTATTGAATTTTGATCTTGTAAGAACACCACCAGTTCCAAAAATATATTTTATAGCTGTTAAATCCTTTCCCTGAGCAATAGTTTTTCTCCCTAAAGGTGTATAGATATGTTTTTTCCTTCCAGCGTGTCTTCTTATTCCTTCAACAAAACAATATTCAGCTAATGCTGCCATAAACTTTTCATTTTCAATGGTTTTGGGGTATGGAGAAATTTCTTCAACAAGTTTATCAAAATTTTCAAATCTTTTTCTTAATTCTTTTTCGCCAATAAGTTCTATTACTGTATGTGCATTCACAAATACTCCCATATCCCCTTCTACGGTTCTTTTGGCAACTGGTTCAGGATTAATCATAATACTTTGAATTTCTGGATCGCCTTCAGTAACAGAGTCAACGTCTGTAGTTGCTCCTCCAATATCTACTGTTAAAACATCTTTATATAATTCACTTAATAGTTGTGTAGTTCTCATTACAGCTGCAGGTGTAGGAATAATTTTTTCATCTACATATTTCTCTATTTTTTCCATTCCTGGCGCGTGGATAATATGTTCAGAAAAAACCTCTTGAATTACCTTTCTTGCCGGTTCAACATTTAATTGATCAACCTTTGGATATACGTTTTCGGTAATATATAATTTTTTTCCGCTACCTTCGAAAATTTCTCTAATTTCATCAACAACAGCAACATTTCCTGCGTAAATTACAGGAACATTTATAGGTAAATTCCTTAATAATTCGGCATTATGTAATACAGTTTCTTCTTCACCATAATCAACACCACCAGCAAGAAAAATTACATTTGGTTTTATTTCAAGAATCTTTTTTAAATGAGATTTTCTCATTTTGCCAGCGGTGATATATTTTATTACACCACCAGCGCCAAGAGCAGCTTCTCTTGAAGCTTTTACAGTCATATCATATACAAGTCCATGAACAGTCATCTTCAAACCGCCGGCGGCTGAGGACGTTGCAAGGAATTTATTCCATTCAACCTTTTCTCCTAAACGCTCCTCGGCAATTTTCAATGCTCGTTCTATACCTATTGTTATATCCCCTTCATTAATAGTTGTGTAATGTTCTCCTTGAGAAAGAATAATAGGCTTTTTAGTATCTATTTTATCAAATAAGGTTACTATAGTTGTTGTACTGCCAATTTCTGCAGTAACTAAATCAATTTTCATTATCTCACCTCATTGATATATTCAATAAGTCTATTGATTCCTTTTTCAAGATTTTCTATAGAGTTTGCATAAGAAATTCTTATGAACCCTTTAGCTCCAAAACCACTACCAGGTATAACAGCTAATTTTTTTGTTTTTAATAGTTGATTACAGAAATTTAAGTCATTAGTATCGTATTTTGAAACATCTATAAATAGATAAAATGCTCCTTTTGGATAAACATAAGGTAAATCTGTTTGATTGAATTTGTTCAAAACAAATTTTCTTCTTTCATCAAATTTTTCTATATAATAATCAATATCTACATCAAATGCTGATAATGCACCATATTGAGCAGGAGTATTGATATTTGAAGAAAGATGACTCTGTATTTTCTTAATTTCTTTTGAAATTTCTTTTGGAGCTACTGAGTAACCAACTCTCCACCCTGTCATTGACCATGTTTTTGAAAAAGCATTAATTATTATAGTTCTTTCTCTTAATTCTTCTAATTGTGTAGGTGAGAAAAAATCACCTTCAAATACTAATTTTTCATATACTTCATCACTTATAATATAAATTTCTCTATCTTTTATTAATTCATAAATTTCTTTAAATGTTTCTTCGGGATATACGGCACCAGTTGGATTATTTGGAGAATTAATAATTATAGCTTTTGTTCTTTCGCTTAAATAAGGTTCTATATCAGAAGCTTTTGGAATAAAATTATTTTTGAATTTTAATGGAACATGAACAGGAATTCCACGGGCCATTTTTATTTGAGCTTCATAACTTACCCATGCAGGATCAAGCATTATAACTTCATCTGCAGGGTTTAATAATGCCAATAACGTATTGTACAATGCCTGTTTTCCGCCATTGGATACAACAATATTATCTGGAGTATATGTTGTGTTTCTTCTACTATTAATAAAATCAGCAATTTTTTCTCTCAATTCCAAAATACCAGCTGAGTCAGTATATTTTGTTTTTCCTTCAAGCATAGCTTTATAAGCACTTTCAATAATTTCTTTAGGAGTTATAAAATCCGGTTCTCCAGCAGTTAATTTAACTACATCTTCTCCACTTTTTTCAAGCTCTATAGCTTTTGCATTTAATTCTAGAGTAATAGATGGTTGAATACTTTTTATAATTTTTGATATCAAAATAATCCCTCCAAAATAAAATATTGTGTCATTTGTATTCTAACGCTTTATGAAAAAAATTTCAATATCAATTATGCTGTATTTATGTTAAGAAAATGGCAAGATGATAATTATACTCATTTATTTTCCATTAATCTTATAAATTAAAAATAAGGCAGTTCTTTAAAAGAACTGCCTTATTCAAAGTATTCAACACTTAAATTTAGTTTTTCTAATTTGTCAAATAATTTTTCATATCCTCTAAATATATGATCAACATTATTAATTACAGTTTCCCCTTCAGCTGCTAACGCAGCAATTAATAATGCTGCTGATGCTCTTAAATCTGTTGCTTCAAGTGGAGCGCCTGATAACTTTGTTACTCCTGTAATAATTGCCGTATTACTTTCAACAAAAATTTTTGCACCCATTCTGTTAAGTTCATCAACATGATTAAATCTTGTTTTAAAAACATTTTCTGTTATAGATGATCTTCCAGGAATTAAGCTAAGCAATACCATTAGTTGAGGTTGTAAATCTGTTGGAAATCCAGGGAATGTCGAGGTTTCAACATCAACAGGAGTTAATTCCATTTTTGAAATACCGCTAACAATTAACGTATTATTTTTAAATTCATAATGAATTCCGAGTTTTTCAAAAATATCAAGTAAGGAGAAAAGATGATCTTCTATTACATTGTTTAAAGTAACTTTTCCACCGAGTATAGCTCCTAATATAGCATAAGTTCCAGCTTCAATTCTATCTGGAATAATAGTATATTCTGTTCCGTATAATCTATCGGTGCCATAAATTTTGATATTAGATGATCCCTGACCTTCGATTCTAGCTCCCATTGAAATTAGGAAATTACATAAATCTACAATTTCGGGTTCTTGGGCACAATTGGTCAATATTGTTTCAGTATCTTTTAACATTACTGCTGTTGTAATTAAATGTTCAGTTGCACCAACACTTGGGAAAGGTAATGAAATATGTATTTTTTTCTGATGATTATTTTCTGTAAATTTTGAATTTGTATAACCATGTTCGATTTTTGATTCAATTCCTAATTTTTTTAAACCTTCTAAATGAAAATTAACAGGTCTTACACCTATTGAACAACCTCCAGGTAATGCAACTTTCGCATAACCATTTCTTATGGTAAGTGGGCCAAGTACGTTAAATGAAGCTCGCATTTTTCTTACAGGACCATAGGGTAAAATAGAATTGATTTTTTCTTCGCCTTTTTCTATAACTAATGTTGAGTTTTCCCACATAACCTTTTTACCTGTGTTTTCTAATATTTCAATCATTGTATTAACGTCAGCAAGATTTGGTATATTATGCAATATAACCTTTTCATCGGTTAGAATTGTTGCAGCTAATATAGGTAATGCCGAATTTTTTGAACCGGATATGGTGATTTCACCGTTTGCATATTGAGGTCCGGCAACTTTCATTTTACCCATGGTTTCAATCTCCAATCTATGTTTCATTCTATTTCCTCCATTCATATGAATAGCGCTATTCAAAATATTTTATTAAATCTCCCGTAGATGTTAAATCTTGAGGTAAATAAAATTTGTATATCTCTAAATTGTTTATAAAATCAAGTTTTTCAATTTGACTTTTTATTCTGTCGGAAACTTTAAACAGTACATCTTCTGTAATGTCTGGTATAATTATGGCAAATGTTGTTTTTGAATATCTCAACACTAAGTCCAACGGCAATCTTACATTGCTTCTTAATATTTTTCCTATTTCCATTTCAGGACCTTTATACAATTCACCTTCGTATTTTATTTCAGCTAATTCCGGTAATTTTAGAATAATAAGACCATAATTTTTCTGGCTTTCGAAAGCCTTTTCAAGTAACAGGTAAAAAATCTTATCAAAAAATTTTCTTGAATATACCCTTGTTGATGGATCAATAAAATCACGTGTGATAATATCATCTACAAAATCACTATATGCATCTATCTCTTCTTTAGTAAAAGTATTATATTCTTCAATAAGTTTATTCATATTATCAATTGTACTTTCAAGTTGATCAACTTTTTCCTTCAATTGATTATTCTCTTTTTCTAATTGATTTACCTTATTTTCAAAATCCATTTTATTCCCCCCTTATTTTTTTACCAACTCCAATTTTTCTTTGCAGAATATATAGGAGTTTTATTGTTGATAAAATCGTTTATAAGATTTTCAACGCTTTTTGAAAAATAAACTATACTTTTTTCTTTACTGTTTTCAGGAAGTTTTCTATAGTATTTTTTATAGTTTTTTCCTATCCAGCCTGTAACAATAATAGAATTTTCATATATTTCTTTTATTATTTCTTTATAATTTTCAGAATTAAAAATTTCCCAGTTTAATTCTGGATAAATATCATTATTTAAAAATACCTTTTTTTCTATTTTATCATAAAACATAAAGGTTTTATCATATGTATTAGAATAATAAAAAACTTTTCCAGCCTTTTGTTCTAAGGAATTCTTTACATCTGAATCAAAATCCTGTCTGAGGTAGATAACAGGAAAAATGCCTGATGTTTCAAACCCGCGTATCATAGTATAAAGAACCTGGGATACTATATATGGGGAGCTTGCAATATATTCTAAAAAATTTTCTGTTCCTTTTTTTAATGTGGCTAAATTACCAAATACAACAAAATCATATCCTTTTCTTTTTAAAAAAGAGCCTATACTTTTTGAAAATTCAAATATCAAGTCATAAGAGTTTAATGTGCCTAAAACAAAATAATCCAATTCTTTATCTAATTCATGTAAATTTAGCAAATAACCATAAAAAGCCTCTTTATTGACTGAATCTTCTAAAGAGGTATTTAAATAACCTATTATTACTTTTTCTTTTTCAATTGGTATTTTTTCAGAAAAAACATAAATAAAATTAATTACTATTACTAAAATTAGAAATAATCTTTTCAAGGACAATAGCAACACCCTCTTCATCATTTGATAGGGTTATATTTCTTGCAGATTCTTTAACATGTTCATTTGCATTGGCCATTGCATAAGAATTCTTTGACAGAGAAAGCATAGATATATCATTTTCACTATCTCCGAATATATATGCTTCTTCCAGATTAAATCTGTAAATTTCCTTTAATTTCTTTAAAGCAAGACCTTTGGATGAATCCTTATTTAAAAAATCAAGATAAATACTAAATGATCTAACTATATTTAAGGTATTTCCATATTTTTCTGTCATGGATTTTTGAATAATATCAAGTTTCTCTGGTTGATTTATAGCGAGAATTTTTGTTGGTTCTCCATGTTGTTTTATATGCTCAACAATATCTTTTACAATCTTATATTCAACACCTGAATGTTTGGCATATTGTTTTATTTCATCATTGTCTTTATCGGTAATTAAATCATCATTTAAATATATTTGCACATGTGTATCGTGTTTTTTTAAATCCTCAATAACCTTAATAGCTAAATCCTTTAAAATATCAGATTCAAAAACAACTTCCCCTGTATGACTTACAACATATGCACCATTATATGAAACAATAGGGATGTTATTATGTAAAAAAGGCATATATTTTTCTACAATTAATCTTGTAGATTTATACATTCGACCACTTGCAATAATTATAAAACTTCCCATTTCAAATATTTTTTTAATACTTTCAACAGTTCTTTGGGAAATGGACTCATTTGAATTTAATAATGTTCCATCAAGATCGAAGATAAATGTTTTATTATGCAAGTTTCTCACCCCTTAAATTATATCATACATTTAACAAAAAAACAAAAAAATGGGGATAAATTCCCCATTTTCTGGTGGAGTCGATGGGACTTGAACCCACGACCTCTACCGTGCCATGGTAGCGCGCTCCCAGCTGCGCCACGACCCCACATCACAAATTATTATATAATATAAAGTTTAAATTGTCAAGAAATCCATTTTAAATTTTGTTCTTTTCCCTCATTTCCTTATATGCAGGACATATTTCTTTGAAATTACACCATTTACAATTATTTATAGATGGATTTGCTACAAAATATTCTTCATCTTTTGGAATATTTAAATATGAATCCTTAAGATAACCTTCTAAAACCTTTATCTGTTCTTTTATAAACTCTTCAACTTCTATAATATCCTCATTTTTAAATACTCTTTCTTCTGCATAACCATAAAGAAGATATTCATTAATCAAGATAATGTCCTCAAGTGGGAATCCATACTTTAAAGAAGCATATAATGCATATAACCTTAATTGAAATTCATCATCTTTAGAAGGCTTTCCTGTTTTCCAATCAACAATATAAATCTTTCCATTTTGTTCGAACATTAAATCGATAATGCTGTAAATCTTATAATCATTTATAAAAAAATGAGGGAAATTAGTTTCATCAACTTCATATTTAATATGTTCCTCTTTTAATCGCTGATAAGTATCAGAAGAAAAGTAATTATTAATTATTTTTTCAGTTTTTTCTTTTAAATTTCTTCCAAAATTATCATCAAATAATTTTCTCGTGTTATAATAAACAGAATGGAACATAACATAATCCTTAGGTCTTTCAAACCATTGCTTTTTATGTTTATACGAATCTTTTATGGCAATATTAAATTTATTTCCTATGAAATTAACAGCATCTCTTTTGTTATTTAAAGAAGATGTAGTAATATTTATTGTGATAAAATCATGAACTACATTACCAAGATATTTTTCAATTGTAGTGATTTTATCCAGCCTATACGCAAGTTTTTTTCTGTACTCAACAGTATCTTCCCAACCACGCCATTTATAAAACTTTGTGAAATAGAATTCACGAGGGCATTTATTCAAAATTTTATGTTTTGAAAGAGACCATGACTTTTCAGGATATTCACCAATCAAAATTTCAACTCCTTTATTTTTTTCAGAAATATTATAACATAAAATTTAAATATATAATCAATTATGAGGTGATGCGATGAACTTTTTTGAAAAACTGTATGAAGCAATAGAACTGGAAAAAGAAGCAGAAATACAGGCTATGAAAAATGAAATAAAATTGTACAAAAAAGAAAGGGAAAAAATGGGAAGGGCTATAACAGGCCTTTCTGGAAAATATCTTGGAAGGGAAATAGGTAACTTATACATAGTAAAATTTGGCAGAAAAAAGGATATAAAAACAGAGATTTCTTCTGGAGATATTGTATTGGTAAGTAAAGGCGATCCATTAAAAAGTGATTTAACAGCGACGGTTACAGAAGTTGGGAAAAAGTATATTATCGTATCCTTTTCTGAAAAAATTCCTGTTTGGGTATATAAAAGCAAAAACATAAGACTTGATTTATTCTTAAATGAAATAACCTTTAAAAGAATGCAAAAAGCCATTTTAAAAATGAATTATGCTGAAAATGAATTAAAAATATTAAAAAACATATTTACCGGGAAATATAAACCAACACCCATTAAAAAAGAAAAAATAAAGTTTTTTGATAACTCATTGAACAAATCTCAGAAAGAAGCAGTAGAAAAAGCAATTGGAAGCAAAGAAATATTTTTAATTCATGGACCACCTGGAACAGGAAAAACAAGAACATTAACAGAAATTATAGTCCAGGAAGCTAAAAAAGAAAAGAAAGTGCTTGTAACTGCTGACTCAAACGCTGCAACAGATAATATACTTGGAAATCTAATAAAATATGAAACCTTTAAAATCTGCCGGCTTGGACATCCAGGGCGTGTAGACGAAGACTTAAAAAAACATTCATTATATTACATAGCAGAAAACCATGAAGAATACAAAGAAATTGTAAAAATCAGAGATGAAGCTATGCAATTATCTGAAAAAAGAGACAAAACAGGAATAAAACCAACTCCACAAAACAGAAGGGGGTTAACAGATGAACAAATTGAAAAATATGCTTTAAAAGACAGAGGAACAAGAGGAATATTTCCAGATGTAATGAAAAAAATGTACGAATGGATAAAAATAAACAATGAAGTTCAAAAACTCTTTGACAAAGCCAGGGAAATGGAAGAAGAGTTAATAAAAAAAATAATTGAAGAATATCAAATTATAGTAAGCACAAACAGTACATCAGGAATAGATGAGTTAGAAAATATAACCTTTGATGTTGTGGTAATAGATGAAGCATCCCAATCAACAGAACCTTCATGTTATATAGCAATTACACATGGTAAAAAAGTAATTATGGGCGGAGACCACAGACAATTGCCACCAACAATATTAAATAAAGATGTAGAAAATATTCTTTCAAAAACGCTTTTTGAAAGAATGATTAACAAATATCCATCGCATTCCGCGATATTAAAGGTTCAATATAGGATGAATGACAAAATAATGCAATTCTCAAATCAAAAGTTCTATAACGGAATATTAAGAAGTGCAGATAATGTCTATAATCAAACCTTAACTCTTGATCTTTCAGAAGTAAATGATGAAAAAACAAAGGAAATTCTTGATACAACACCAATTGTTTTTGTAGATACCTCCTCAAATCCAGAAAGGTTTGAAATATATAAAAAAGGTTCAAAATCAAAATACAATCCATTGGAAGCAAAAATAGTAATTGAACTGGCAACCATATTAAAAGAACAAAATGTCGATTTTGGAATAATCACACCTTACAAAGACCAGATGAAATATTTAAAAGAAAAGACAGATTTTTATGTCAATACCGTCGATGGTTTTCAGGGAAGAGAAAATGACGTAATAATCCTTTCGTTAACCAGAAGCAACGATGAAGGAACAATAGGATTCTTAAAAGACGAAAGAAGATTAAATGTAGCAATAACCAGAGCCCGTAAAAAACTGATAATAATAGGTGATATCTCAACACTGAAAAATTATCCACTATTTGATGAACTTATAAACTACATTTCCTTACATGGGAAAATAATTAGTATATGAACAAATCCCTTCCGAATTTTTCGGAAGGGATTTTTTTATAAAAGGGTATAAGATTTGTATATGTTTTATATAGTTTATGTATTCAGGGTATAAAAATTTTTAAAACTGCAAACAAATGTTCGTATAAAAATAAGTTGGCACGGTGTTGCTAATAATAATAATGGAATAAAAAATACAGTGGGAGGTATGAAAATGAGAAAAGTAGCAGTAACAGGATTAGGAACTATTAATTCAATAGCAAAAAACACAAAGGAATTTAAGGAAGAATTAAAAAAGATGACTATAGGTATTGATCACATAACTCAATTTGACACAACAGATCATAAGGTAAAGATTGCAGCAGAGGTTAAAGATTTTGAACCAACGTTATATATGGATAAAAAGCTTGCAAGAAGATATGACAGATTTTTACAGTTTGCAATTGCAGCAACAAAAGAAGCATTGGAAGATAGTAATCTTGAAGGAGAAGATTGGAAGGAAAATGCAGCAGTAATTGTTGCATCAGGAATAGGTGGATTTAAAACATTATATAAGGAATTTTTGAAAATGGAAAAGAAAGGTCCAAGAGTTGTTAGTCCTTTCTTGATACCAATGATGATTTCTGATATGGCTTCAGGTGTTGTTTCAATAGAATTTGGATTAAAAGGTCCTAATTTTAATACAGTAAGTGCCTGTGCATCATCATTACATGCAATAATTATGGGAAGTATGTTAATAAGACATGGTTATGTAGATGTTGCAATAGTTGGAGGAACTGAAGCAACAATAGATCCAATGCCAATAGCTGCATTTGCTAATATGATGGCATTATCAACAAGAAATGATGATCCTAAGACTGCATCAAGACCATTTGATAAAGATAGAGATGGTTTTGTAATGGCTGAAGGTGCAGGGGTTATTGTGCTTGAATCTGAAGAACACGCTAAAAAGAGAAATGCAAATATTTATGGATATGTAGAAGGATTTGGTATGACAGGTGATGCTTATCATATAAGTGCTCCTGATGAAAATGGGACTGGTGCAGCTAAAGCTGTGGAATTAGCTCTTGAAGATGCAAAGGTTGATCCAGAAAAGGTAAAACTTGCAAATTGTCATGCTACTTCAACACCTGCTGGAGATATTGCTGAAACACGAGCTCTAAGAAGTGCATTTGGAGAACATGCTAAAAAAATATATATCCAGGGAACAAAATCATTGGTAGGACATGGATTAGGTGCAGCAGCAGCAATAGAATTTATAGGTATGGTATTGCAGATGAAAGAAGGATTTATTCATGGAATGCCAAGTTTATTTGAACCCAATGATGAATTAAAAGATTTGAATTTCCCAAAAGAAACTATAGAAGAAAAGGTAGAATATGCCATAAAGAATTCATTTGGATTTGGAGGACATAATGCATCGATAGTGTATAAAAGTTTGTAAGAGGAGTGATTTTATATGAAAATAGGTATAGTTACCGATAATACGTGTAATTTAACACAGGAATTTATGGAAAAAAACGATATTGGATATGCTTCATTATATATTTTAAGAAACGGAAATCATGTAAAAGCAATTGATTTATGCCAGACAACTTTTTATGAGGACTTAAAAGTTGGATCATACGTACCTTTAACCTCTCAACCTTCTGTAAAGGATTTTGAAGAGGTATACAGGGATATGTTAAAAAGATATGATTATCTTATTACAGTTACAATTTCTGAAAAATTAAGTGGGACATTAAATTCTGCAAGATTAGCAGCTTCTATGGTTGATGAAAAAAGAATATTTTTACTGGATTCAAAATTAACCAGTTACGGTTTAGGTTTTCTTGTTTTGGAATTAATGGAAAGAATAAAAAGTGGAATGTATAGCGTCGAACAACTTGTTGAATATGCAAGGGAATTTTACAAGTCTACAAGAATATATTTTAGCGTTACCAATTTAGATTATTTATACAAGGGTGGTAGAATTGGTAAAGCAAAGGCATTAATGGGTGGATTGCTTAATATGAAGCCAGTCCTTTCATTGACTGAAGGGGAAATTATACCTGTAAAAAATGTGAGAGGTATTGGTAAGATGGTAAAGGAATTGGCAAATTTAGGACTTGAAAGAATTGATTCCATGAGATTAAAGAGATTGGCAGTGATTCATACTGGCAATTTAAAATATGGTGGCCAATTGTTAGAAGAATTAAGAAACAGGGGAATAAAAGATGAAGATATAGTTTATTCAATGTTGGATACAGTAATAGGAACTCATTTAGGACCTGAAGCGGTAGGGGTGATAACACAATGGGAGTAATGAATATTGATGAAATAATGAAAATATTACCACATAGATATCCTTTTTTGTTGGTTGATGGTGTGGAAGAAGTTTCAGAAAATAAAATAATTGCATATAAAAATGTGTCGGTAAATGAACCGTTTTTTCAGGGGCATTTTCCACAATATCCAATAATGCCGGGGGTACTTATTATAGAAGGCCTCGCACAAACTGCCGGATTATTATTGATGAAGGATTTAAAAGATGATGCAATACCATTGTTTTTAGGTATAGACAAGGCAAGATTTAAAAAAGAGGTTCGTCCTGGAGATAAGCTTGTATATGAAGTTGAATTGATTCAGGAGAAAATGGGTATGTATAAATTAAGTGGAAAAGGAAAGGTGAATGGAAAAGTAGTAACAAGTGCTGAAATACTTGTTGGAATAAAGAAGGGATAACATGAAAATTAAAGAAATTAATGCATATATTCCTGAAAGAGTGTTGGATAATAAAGAACTTGCAGAAAGGTTTAATGTTTCTGAAGAATGGATATATAAAAGAACAGGAATAAAAAAAAGGTTTGTATCCGAACTGGATATATTTCAAATGGGAATGAAGGCAACAGAAGGTTTAAATTTAAATGGTGTTGATACTGTATTATTTGTATCTTCAGTAGGAGCACATTATGTTCCTTATTATGTAAGAGCATTTGAAGAATTGAAAATAGCAACGCCAAGATACGGAATAGATATATCAAACGGATTTGTTGGTTTCATTACTTCTTTGCATATTGCAAATTCAATGTTTAGAGAAAATATAGCCAATAAAATATTGATGATTATATCGGAAAAATTGTCGGATCTTGTTGAACCTGATGATATAAATACTGCCATCTTATTTTCTGATGCGGCTGTAGCCATGATTTTGGAAAATCATGACAATTGTGTATGTGATCATAGGGTTCATTATGATCCAGAATATCTTGATGCATTAAATATAAATGAAAATAAAAAGATAAAAATGGATGGTAAAAGGGTATATAAATTTGCAGTCAATAATATGAGAAAAATGATAGATGCGTATTTTAAGGAATATGGAGAAAAGATAGTAGTTCCTCATCAGGCAAACAAAAGGATACTGGAAAGTGTAAAAAAATATTATAAAAACACTGAATTTATAGATATAATAGAAGGTTATGGAAATACGGGAGCAGCCAGTATACCGGTATCTTTATTTGTAAAATATGGCAATAATGAAATATCGTTAAAGGATTATTTATTTATATCGGTTGGTGGTGGGATGACGGCATCAGGAATTGCATGGAGGTGTGGTAATGAATAGAGTTACAGAAATACTAAATATAAAATATCCAATTTTTGAAGGCGGTATGGCCTGGGTAGGAACGCCAAAACTTGCAGCAGCTGTATCAAATGCAGGTGGTTTGGGAACTATTGGTGCAGGAAGTATGACACCGGAAATATTGGAAAAAGCAATAGATGAAATAAATACATTAACCGATAAAACATATGCGGTTAATATAATTCTCGTTAATCCATATGCTGATCAATTAGTTGAAATAGCAATAAAAAAGAAAGTACCTGTATTGGTTTTCGGTGCTGGAAATCCAGGGAAATATATTCCAGAATTAAAAGAAAACAATATAAAGGTTATGGCTGTAGTTTCTTCTGAAAACCTCGCTTTGAGACTTCAAAAAGCTGGTGTGGACATAATAATTGGAGAAGGAATGGAATGTGGTGGCCATATAGGTGATGTTACTACGATGGTTCTTATACCAAAATTAGTTGAAGTTCTTGATATTCCTGTAGTTGCAGCTGGCGGAATAGCGGATATTAGGGGAATGAAGGCCGTAATAGAACTTGGTGCCGAAGGAATACAAATGGGGACACGTTTTGTCGCTACTCATGAATGTGAGGCACATGAAAATTACAAAAATCTTATTTTAAAAGCTGGAATTAGAGATGCTATTGTAACAGGTGCGACAATGGGACATCCAGCAAGAGTTTTAAAAACAAAGTTTGCAAAGAAAATAAAGAAACTTGAAGTTGCATCACCGGAGGAAGCAGAAGAATTGATGGTTGGTAGTTTAAGAAAAGCATTTGTTGATGGTGATTTAGAAAATGGTTCTTTCATGGCTGGGCAAAGTGCTGGATTAATAAATGAAATAAGAAGTGTAAAAGAAATTGTAGAAGAATTTGGTATGGAATTTGAGAAAATTTTAAAAGAGAGAGGTGCTGAAAAATGATAGCATTTGTATTTCCTGGCCAGGGTTCACAAACACTTGGAATGGGAAAAGAAATACTTGAAAAATATCCTGAATATGAGAAATATTTAGATATAGCATCAGAAAGCATAAGTGTTGATTTAAAAGGGATAATATTTGGTGATGATGAACAATTATTAACTTTGACAGAAAATACTCAACCTTCATTATTAACTATATCTTATATAATGTATTTATATGCAATTGAAAAATTAAATATTGTTCCAGATGTAGTAGCTGGACATTCGTTAGGGGAATGGACAGCGTTAGCAGGAGCTGGAGTATTATCTTTTGAAGATGCAGTAAAATTGGTTAGGTTGAGAGGAAAATACATGAGTGAAGCATGTCCTCCAGGTGTAGGAGGTATGGGGGCAATAATAGGACTTGATATAGAAAAAATAAATGAAGTTTTAAAGGAATTTGAAAATATAAATGTAGCAAATCATAATTCTCCTGAACAGATAGTAATAAGCGGAGATAAAAAGGAAGTACAAAAGGCTTTAGAAGTAATGAAAGAAAAAGGTGCGAAAAAGGTAGTTGAATTAAATGTTAGTGGCCCTTTCCATTCAAAATTAGTTGCACCAGCCCAGGAAAAAATGGCAGATGAATTGGCAAAAATAGAGTTCAAAACACCAAAGTATAAGGTGATTCAGAATTATTCCGCAGAGGTTGAGGAAGATCCGGAAAAAATAAAGGAGAATCTCATAAAACAGATAACCGGTACTGTAAGATGGGTTGAATCAATAAAGAAGATGAAGGAAATAGGTGTTGAAAAAGTATATGAAGTTGGACCTGGAAAGGTTTTGACAGGCCTTGTAAAAAGAATAGACAAAACATTACAACCTCAAAGTATATTAAAGGTAAAATAAATATTTAAAATACCACAAGACAGCCATTTTTAGTTAATATCCCCTTCCGTTTTTCTGGAAGGGGATATTGTTATGATATAATTTAATGAATAATTTAAAGGAAGGGTGAAATAATGAAAGTATTAGTGACAGGTTTTGAACCATTTGATGGTGAAAAGATTAATCCATCTTTTGAAGCGGTAAAGCGATTATCAAGCAGTATTTATGGTGGTGAGATAATAAGGTTAGAAATCCCAACGGTATTTTATAAATCCATAGAAACATTAAGAAGTAAAATGTGTGAGGAGCAACCGGATATAGTAATATGTGTTGGTCAAGCTGGTGGAAGGGCAAGAATATCAATAGAAAGAGTGGCAATAAATATCGATGATGCCAAAATTCCGGATAATGAAGGGCAAAAACCAGAGGATAAGCCTATATTCTTTGATGGTGAAAATGCATATTTTTCCAATCTTCCTATAAAAAAGATAAAAAAGGAGTTGGAAGGTATAGGTATTCCAGCAGAGATATCAAACAGCGCAGGAACCTTTGTTTGCAACCATTTATTGTATGGATTGATGTATTATATTGAAAGGGATTTTAAAAAAACTTTAGGTGGATTTATTCATGTTCCTTATCTTCCTGAACAAATTATTGATAAAAAAGGAAATCTTCCAAGTATGTCATTGGAAAATATAGTAAAGGCACTTGAACAAATTATAAAAACAAGCATTAAGGAATCTATAACATAATAAATTTAATCCAAAAATCTGATTATGATATAATATATATGAAAGAATAAGGGGGAAAAGGAAAGATGGGAATATACGATCAATTATTCAAGGAAATATTTTCCGATAAAGAAATGGTACTTGAATTTATAAATATGTTTATTCCTAAATTAAAAAGTTATGGGATTTCAGCAGAAGATATAACAATAGAACATACAAAATTTACAGATATAAAATATGGAGATAAGGAAAGTGATTTACTATTTAAAGTAAAATATTTTGAAAATGAAGTATATCTATATTTATTGATAGAACATCAATCAACTGTAGATTATTTAATGCAATTTAGAATACTCGAATATATGGTACGAATATGGAAAAATTATATAAATGAACATAAAAAAGAATCGAGAACAAAAGGGTTTAAATTAATACCAATAATGCCGATAGTATTTTATACAGGAAAAAGAAAATGGACGGCTGAAAATTGGTTTATGAAAAAAGTAGAAAATTGGGAAATGTTTGATGAATATACACCAAAATTTAAATATGAAGTAATTGATTTAAGCCAAATTTCTGAGGAACAATTAATAAATATAAAAAATGCATTAGGTTTATTATTAGCTTTAAATAAAGCAGAACGAAATAAAATTCAGAAAATAATATATGAAATAAAAGAAGAGTTGGAAAAATTGCCTGATAAAGAAAAGGAAAAATTTAGAAATTATGTGAACGGAGTGATAAAAACTCTCGTCAAAAGGAATGGGGAATTGGAACTTCCTGAAGAAGTTTTTGAAGAGGAGGTGGAAAATATGTTTGAGAATTTTGTAAAAGCGGTAAATGAAGCGATTCATGATGCTCTAGAAAAGGGATATAAAGAAGGAATGGAAAAAGGTAAAAAAGATGGATTTCAACAAGGAATTCAAGAAGGAATTCAAGAAGGAATTCAACAGGGAATTCAACAGGGAATATTAGAAGGTGAAAGAAGAAAAGCGATAACGCTATTACGGGTTCAATTGTTAAAAAAATTTGGAGAAGATATAAAAATTTATCTGGATAAACTTGAAAACATGAATCTAGATGAATTAAATAATCTGGCTGAAAATATATTTGATATAACATTAGATGAAGTAATTGATATTCTCAAAAATAAGTAAAGGGCATTTAAATATGCCCTTTTTTAAATTAATATATTAAGTATTATGAAAGATTTTTAATACGCAATATATCAGAAAATTCAACAAAAAATGTTATAATTAATTATAAGCAGTATTAAATAGATTCCAGGAGGAAGATATGGACATAAAAATAATTTCAAAAGAGAATATCTTGGATGATTATAAAGTAAATATATCAGAAGATGTATTTTTTGGAAAAGGTTATTTTACAATAATTGCTGGACCATGTTCTGTAGAAAGCAAGGAGATTGTTGAAGAAACTGCGCATTTCCTTTCAGAACTGGAAATAAAAATAATGCGTGGAGGAGTTTTCAAACCAAGGACTTCTCCATATTCTTTTCAGGGGCTTGGCAAAAAAGGATTGGAATATTTAAAGTCTGCCTCTGAAAAATATAATTTGAAAATAATAACAGAAGCTCTTGAGGAAGAGAGTCTTGAAATTGTAAATAAATGCGCAGATATAATTCAAATAGGCTCAAGAAATTCTCAGAATTATGGACTTTTAAAAAAAGTTGGTCAAATGTCTAAGCCGGTGTTGTTAAAACGTGGTTTTATGATGACAATTAAAGAGTTTCTATATTCTGCGGAATATATAGCCCTTGAAGGAAATAAAAATATAATATTGTGCGAAAGAGGTATTAGAACCTTTGAAACACAGACAAGAAATACTCTGGATATATCTGCTGTGCCAGTATTGAAAAACGAAACTTTTTTACCAATTATAATTGATCCAAGCCATGCGGCTGGAAGAAGGGATATAATTCCTGATCTCATAAGAGCTTCACTTGCTGTTGGAGCAATGGGAATAATGGTTGAAGTACATCCTAAACCAGAAAAAGCCCTTTCCGATGGGAAGCAAAGTTTAACTTTCAAAGAATTTGAAGAGGTTGTGAAAGAATTAAGAGAATTATCAAAGGCTTTCGGAGTTGAAATTATATGAGGATAATGCCAATAAAAAAGATAAGGGCTAAATTGAGTATGCCAGCTGATAAGTCCATTACACATAGAGCGTTGATATTATCTTCACTGGCAAAAGATGAAAGTATTATCAATAATTTATTATTATCAGAGGATACAAAAAGGACATTTGAAATATTGAAGAAAATAGGAATGCGTTTTTCAGGAGATTTTAATAAACTTAAGATAATACCTCAAAAAATAAAAGAAGATAAATATGAATTATATTGTGGTAATTCAGGAACAACAGCCCGTTTGCTGAGTGGATACTTTACGTCAAAAAACGGGCTGTTTTTGTTAACTGGGGATCAATCCCTTTCCAAAAGGCCTATGAAACGAGTTGTAGAACCATTAAGACAAATGGGAGCGAATATTGAGACTCGGAATAATAAATTGCCATTAAAAATAATAGGAGGAAAATTAAAAGGGATAGATTATACTTTACCTATTTCAAGCGCTCAGGTTAAATCAGCGATAATAATAGCAGGATTAGATGCGGAAGGAAAAACAATAATTAGAGGAGATAAGAGTTCAAGGGATCATACTGAAAGAATGTTAGAATATATGGGAGCTAATATAAAGGTTAGTAAGAATTATGTAGAAATTCAAAAATCGGAATTATATCCATTAAAAAATTTTTATATTCCTGGTGATATATCTTCAGCAGCATTTTTTATAACCCTTGGAATATTGCATGAAAATGCTAAAATCACAATAGAAAATGTTGGATTAAATAATACAAGAATGGGATATATTGAAATATTAAAATCAATGGGGGCTAATATTGAATATGAAATTATTGAAAATGAACCGGAACCATATGGAAATATTTATGTTGAAACATCAAAAGATTTACATGGAATTGAGATTCCTGAGAATCTAATTCCTGCGGCAATAGATGAATTGCCACTTTTAGCTTTAGTTGGAACAAATGTTGATGGGAAAATAATTTTAAGAAATGCAACAGAGTTGAGGGTAAAAGAAAGCGATAGGATAAAATCAATAGTTGATAATTTCAAGAATTTAGGAATTAGAATTAAAGAATATCCTGACGGTTTTGAAATATCTGGAAAACAGAGAATAAAAGGTGGAAAGATTGAAACATTTGGCGACCACAGAATAGCTATGATGTTTGGTATAGCGGGATTAATTAGCGAAGAGGGTATATACATTGAAAATGAAAAAGATGTTGAAATATCTTTTCCAGAATTTTTTCAACTTATAAATCAATTAAGCAAAGAGTTTTAGGGGGAATGGAATATGAAAATATTACACACAGCTGATTGGCATCTTGGAAGAAGACCGGCAGGAGGAATTGGAAATTTTTCAAAGGTTAGGTATGATGATTATTTTAAAGCAGCAGAATATATAATAGAACAGGGAATAGAAAAAAATGTTGATGTATTTATAATAGCTGGAGATATTTTTGATAGAAGTTCTTTATTACCGGATATTTTATATAGAACTGAAAAGTTATTAGAAAAATTGAAAGAAAATAATATAGTTACTTTTTTAATAGAGGGTAATCACGACAGGATATATTCCGATAATGATTCATGGATAAAATATTTTGAAAAGAGAAAATTGGTAAAAATTCCGGAATTTGAAAGAAAAGATGGAGAATGTATATGTAATCCCATAACAATTGAAGATATTAATTTTTATGGTATTCCATATCAAGGAGTTATAATAGATGAAATTTTAGATGATTTAGCCCAAAAGCTTGATAGCAACAAAAAAAATATAGTGATTGTTCATACTGGAATAGGTGGAGAGATACTTCCTGGTTGTGTAAAAGCTGAAACAATAGAAAAGTTTAAAGGAAAAGTATTGTATATGGCTGGTGGGCATTTGCATACATATAGAAAGTTTCCAAAAGAAAATCCATATTTCTTTGTTCCTGGTTCACCAGAATACTGGGATTTTGGAGAAGGAGATGAAAAAGGATTTATTATATTTGATACTGAAACAAATAAATATGAATTTTTTCCTTCCAATAAGCGTGAAGTTAAAACATATGCATTTGATATGTCAGATGAAATATATGATGAATTAGAAAATATTCAAATAAATGAGGGAGATATTGTAAAATTAAAGATCAAGAATTTGAACAATAAAATAGTGGATACCGAAAAAATAGAGAAAATACTTGAAAACAAGGGCGTTTTAAAGGTATTTATAAATGTTGAATATACATCTTATATCAGTGGAGTAAATAATATAAAAAATATAAACAAAGAGGAAATAGAAAAAAGGGTTATAGAATCCTGGGGGAATATTTTTTCTTCAAATAGCGATAAGGTGATTAAAAATATAGGTTTAATGAAAGAAAATTTAGGTAATCCGGAATTTATAAACGAAATATTTGATAATTTTTTAAGTGGTATTTTAGAAGGTGAAAATAATGAAAATAAATAGAATACAATTAAAAAATTATAGAAATCATAGAGAAAAAATCGTTGAGTTCAGGGAAGGAATAAATCTATTGTTGGGTAAAAATGGAACGGGAAAAAGTTCAATATTTGAAGCATTGGGAATAGCTATGTTTGATATAGAACCGAGGGATAAAAGTCTTAAAAATGCGGTAAATAAAGGGGCTAAAACAGCTACAATTACAGTTGAATTTATTGGTAATGATGATAATGAATATATTGTAGAACGCAAGATAGGCGGACAAAGCAAAGTGATTTTGAAAGAGAAAAATGGGACGGTTCTTTCGGAAAGAAAAGATGATGTAATTAGAAAAATAGGTGTTCTTGCAGGAATAAAAGGTAAAAATATAAAAGAGATATTCAGAAATGTAATTAGTGCAAATCAAAATGATATTATAGGAGTTTTTAATGAAACACCATCATCGAGAAAGGAGTTGTTTAATAAAATCTTTGATACGGAAGTTTATGAGCAATTGTATTCGATTTTGCAGCTTTCAGAAAAAAAATATAATGAACAAATATTGTCTTTTGAAAGTAAAGTAGAAATATTGGAAAAGCAAATAGAAGAATATGCAGGAAAAGATTTGGAATTGGAAAAAGTAAAAAAGGAAATAGAAAATTTGGAAAATGAATTATCAAAATTGAAAGAAAAAGCGGCTCGATATGACGAAAAAAAGAAATCTCTTGAAGAAAAAATCAACAGACTGAAAGAATATGAACATAAGTTAGATTCATTAAAATTAAAAGAAGAAGTTTTGCAAGAAAAAATTTTAAAGTTGGAAAAAGATATTGATCAATCTTTAAAAGCAAAGGAAATAGTAATGAAAAGTGAAGAAGGCTATAGGAAGTATAAAGAATTAGAATATGAAATAGAAAATAACTCACAAAAGGAAAAAGAGTTAATACTGAGAGAAAAGAAAAAAAGAGAAATTCAAGAGAAAATAAAAAGGTTGGAAAGTTCTGAAGAGCTGTTATCTGAAAAATTAAAAACTGCAGAAAAAAGAGTTGGAGAAGAAAAAGAGATCATTAATAATAAAAAAGATGAATTAGAAAAATTAAATGAAATATATCAAAAGATAAATGTTGAGTTGGTAGAAACAGAGAAACAATTAAAGGAACAAATGAACATAAAGGAAAAAATAGATAATGAATATGATAGTTACAATATATTATTGGAAAAAAGAAAGAATAATTTAGAAATTATTACTGAGAAGGAAAAGAAATTACAAAAATTAGAAGAGTTAAAAGTAAAATTATTAGAATATGAAAAAAATAAAGAATATCTGTCAAATAAGCTAAAAGAAAAGGAAGAACTAAAAAATAAAATTAGGGAAATTCAAATAAAAATTGAAAATCTAAAAAATTCAAAAGAAGAATTGAAAGATGGAATTTGTCCAATATTAAATGAAAAGTGTCTAAATTTGGAACAAAAAAAAGAAGGTAATAATTATTTTGATGTTGAAATTGAAAGATTAAATAAAACAGTGAATGAATATGTTAAACAATTAGAATTACATAAAAATATAGAAAATGAAATAGCTGAAAATGATGGTAATGTAATAGAAATAAAATCGAATATTTCTGCAATAAAAAAAGAGATTGAAAATATTGAAAATATTGAATTAGAAAACAAAACAATAGAAAATCAGATAAATGAAATAAAGGAAAAATATGGCGATATACGTGAAAAAAGAGGAAAAATTACTGCTGAAATAAATGAAATTTCAGCTAAAAATGCGGAATTAAAAAATGAACTCAATAACATTTTTAAAAATATAAAAAAATATAGAAATGAAATTAATGAAAAACAGAATTTTATACTGGAAATAACTAGAAAAACAGAAGAGTATAAAAGTAAAATATTAAATATAAAATCAAAAAGGATTTCATTGATAGACGAATTGAAAGCATATGGTGATATTGAAATAGAAATAGAAGAAATTAGGGAAATAATAGAGAGATTAAAAACAGAGAGAAAAAGATACAAAATAGATTATGATAATTATTTGAAGAATAAAGAATTATCAAATAAAATTGAAGAATTAAAAGTAGCAAAACAAATAGAAGAAGAAAATTTAGAAAATTTAAAAAATACAATACAAGAAGTAAAAGAAAAAATACTATCTTTTGAAAAAGATGAGAAGTTAGAAGCGGAATTAAAAGAGTTAAATCAAAAAATAAAAATATTATATACTGATATATCGGAAATGAATAAAATACTTGGTGGAAAAAGAAATGAAAGAGAAAATCTAATAAATATTTTAAACGAGTTGAATAAAAAAGAAAAAGAAAGAAAGGAATATATAGATAAAGTTCAGTATTTTAAGAAAAAATTAAAATTAACAAAGGAATTTAGAGAAAATATAAAAGCTATGGGAAAGTATGTTAGTGAGAGGGTTACAAATATTATCTCTACATATGCAACTAATAACTATAGAGAAATTACTGGAAAAAATGAAGTAATAATCTGGGATTCATCGAGGGATTATTTAGTCATATTACGTGACGAGATAAAAGGAGATAGAGATTTTTCAATATTATCAGGCGGAGAACAGGTAAGTGTAGCTATTTCAATCAGGATAGCATTGGCAACCTTTTTGTCAAATGCAAATTTCTATATATTAGACGAACCTACAAGTAATTTAGATGAGGAAAGAAAAAATCTATTAGCAGAGAATTTGAAGAAAATGTTAAAAAATATTGAGCAAGCTTTTATAGTTACACATGATGGCACTTTTTCTGAAATGGCAGAAAATATTATTAATTTGTAAATACAAAAGCCCTGAAAATCAGGGCTTTTAATTATTTTATATAAGGATTATTAGTATGTTTGCAAGAAAACTTGTATTGTGAAATTATATCTTCATTTAAATATAAAATTGCAATAACTCCATTTGAACCGGCAAAGAAAATATTATTATTATCATCAGAACATAGCATTTTTGAATACCCTAAATGATATTTTTTAATAATATTTCCTGTTTTTTTGTCAATAAAATATACATTATGATCAAGAGCATTTAGAATAATCATATTTTTTGTTAGAATTCCTGTTCCGGGAATATAACCAATATATTTCTTCCATAAAATTTTTCCATTTTTTAAAGCATATAAATATTTTCCTTTACTTGAAACATAAACGGTTTTATCTTTATCAATTAATGGATATGAATAAGGTAAATCATCCAAATCAACTTTCCATAAAATATTGCCGTTTTTGTCAAATACAGTAAAAGTGACATATGGACCGTTAACATAAATATTATTATCTTTATCAATATTAAAATATGTTGTTAATGCTTCGTCGCCAAATTGTTTTGAAAAAAGGATATTAAAACCTTTATCCAATTTCATAATATTAGAATAAGCATCAAGAAAAATAATATTTCCTTCATGATCAATAATAGATGAAAATTTTGACATTTTAGTATCAAAAGATTTTAACACTTTGAGATTTTGATCCAATATAAAAAAACCTCTGTACCACGTTGGTAATAATAATGTATTTTGAGATTTTATAGATACTCCTGCACTAATTGTATCAAAATCAAATTTAGTTATGGTTGAATCATTGGATATAACATACAAACTTTTTCTAATTGTTGAAACAAAAACCTTATTTTTATAGATTACTGGAGGATCAACTGCAAAGGATTTTAAAGAAAATTTCTTAATTAAATTACCATAAAAATCGAAAATATAAAATAAACCTGATTGTGCAGAAACATAAATCCTGTTATTGTTTACTGAAATACCACCAATAAAAGAATCTTCTGAAACAAATAAATTAACTATAGACCTGGAAATAAAATCAATCTTTGGATTTTTAAAAGAATAATTATCAAAAACCAGAGAATTATTCACTATCTTAAAGCTTTTTGTGTAAAACTCTTTTTCATTAATAGTTAATTTATACATCTCTTTAAAAGAATCAATTTGAGGAATGTAATTCTTAGATTTTAGAAAAATAATATCTTCTGCAGAGGCATAAAAAGAAAAATCAAGAGCTTTAAAAATGAAAAGACCATTTTTTATTTCTATATTTTCATAAAAAAGAAAATCCCCGTTTTTAAAATATACAATATTTTTATTTTTGCTACTTAAATTGGGTCTGAAATAAGAAAGAATATAATTTGAAGGAATTTCAATAATTCCATAATTTGTAGAAACCTTCCATAATTTATCAGAAATGATCTTTATAGAATTAAATCTAAATTCACCGAATATCGTGGCAACATAAGAAGATAAAACTCTTTTTTTAACGACGACGATTTTTAAATCGCTGTTCTTTATATAAAAAATAGCATTATCATTTTTAAAAATAAAATAATCCCCATCGATTCTTTCAAAAGCACCCTTAAAAGTATAGGTGTTATTAAGGGAAAAATACATATTTTCTTTTTCTTCGCGTGTGAAATTCATATCTTTAATCATGGATAATGAAATTTTTTGAATCTTATTATTATGATCTTTTATAAAAACAAGAGCCCGATTCATAGAAAGAAATGTACCTGTATAATTTTGATTATCAAGTGTATCAATTGTAATGGAAAATATCAGGGAATAAAACATAAGAAATAAAAAAGTTAACATTTTTTTCATAAAAACACCTCATTCTATTAATATATCAAGTGATACATTAATTATTATATCATAAAAGTACTCATTACAAAAAATAAAAAATATCAAAAAAGTGAAAAGAAAATGATAAGAATTCATTAACAAAAAGTAACGTTCTGGAACGATGTATATAAAAGAAAATTGGAAGATTAAAAAATTAACCTGAAAAACAAAAAAACTTGACAAAAAAAATAAAATATATTAAAATTAATATAGGTATAAAAAAAAGCGAGGTTAAAAACCTCGCATCTGGTGGGCTCGGGTGGATTCGAACCACCGACCTCCCGGTTATGAGCCGGAAGCTCTCACCAACTGAGCTACGAGCCCTTCTCACTTAATGCGTTTAGATTATAACATCTAAAATTATTTTTGTCAAGTATTTTTTTTGAAGGGAGTGATAAAAAAATGAAAACATTAGATGTTGAAAGTAAAAAAAACTTTAAAATTGTTGACCCGATTAAGGTCACTTTAGATAAATATCCAAGAATTCTTGTAATAAAAGCGGCGTTTGAAACTCTAAAAGAAGGAAATAAAGTTACTTTGATAGAATTAGAAAAGAAAATATCAATATTATTAAATTATTCATATAAATATAATAGTAGGTATAAACAATAATCATGCCCCATAAAAGGGGCATGATTAATTTTATATAAAAAATGATGTTGTATTTTAAAAAAAATATGGTAAAATAATGCTGTCAATATTTTATATTAATTAAGGAGGAATTGATTATGAACTTTGAAAAATTTATTAGAGACATTCCAGATTTTCCAAAGCCGGGGATAATTTTTAAAGATATTACACCATTATTGGCAGACCCAGAAGCTTTTAAAGGTGTAATAGATGAAATGGCTGAAAAAGTTAAAGATATAGAATTTGATGCAATTCTTGTTCCAGAAGCAAGAGGATTTTTATTTGGTTCAGCATTAGCATATAAATTAGGAAAAAAATTAGTTCCTGTTAGAAAACCTGGGAAATTACCTTATGAAGTAGTTGAAGTTTCATATGCGTTAGAATATGGTGAAGCTAAGATTCAAATGCATAAAGATGCACTTGAAAAAGGAGAAAAGGTTTTAATTGTTGATGATGTTTTAGCAACTGGCGGAACAATAAAAGCAATTCAAACATTGGTAGAAAAATTAGAAGCTGAAGTTTCAGGGATTATTTGTTTAATTGAATTAGAATTTTTAAATCCAAGAGAAAAGTTAGATAATGTTAGAGTAGAAAGTATTTTGAAATATTAAAATCTTTATAAATTTTATTATGGGAGGGGTAAAATGAAAGGATTAAAATTTGATTTTACAAATATGTTTTTTCCTAATATTGAAAAAGGTATAAAACAAGAAGAGTTGATTGAATATGAGGGAAAAATAGCTGAAATCATAGATGAGATATTAAATGAAAAGCCAGGGTTTGTAAAACTTCCTCAGGATACCAAATTTCTTGATAAAATTCTTGATTTACAGGATTGGATACAATCATTTGAAAGTTTTGTGGTTCTTGGGATAGGTGGTTCAGCATTAGGAAATATTGCTTTACAAACAACATTAAATCCATTAAATTATAATTATATGAAAAATAGAAAAACACCAAAAATATTTATTATTGATAATGTAGATCCCGATTTTGTTGCATCTATTTTAGATCAAATAGATCCTCATACAACATTATTTAATGTTATATCAAAATCCGGAACAACAGCTGAAGCAATGTCAAATTATCTTATAGCAAGAGGAATAATAGAGAGTTATGGGCTTGATCCTAAAGAACATATAATATTTACAACAGATCCTGAAAATGGAATTTTAAGAAAAATTTCCAAAGAAGAAGGTATAAAAACATTGGAAATTCCACCGGAAGTTGGCGGAAGATTTAGTGTATTAACACCAGTTGGATTGCTTTCAGCATTAGCGGGTGGTATTGATATTATAGATTTATTAAATGGTGCAAAATCCATGCTGGATAAAGTGATAAATAAAAATTTAAAAGAAAATCCAGCAGCGTTAAATGCACTTTTACACTTCTTATATTATAAAAAAGGATATAATATTTCTGTTATGATGCCATATTCAAATAAACTACTATTACTTGCTGATTGGTATAGACAGCTCTGGGCAGAAAGTTTGGGAAAGAAATATAATATAAATGGGGAAATTGTAAATGTTGGTCAAACTCCTGTAAAGGCATTGGGAGCAACTGATCAGCATTCACAGGTTCAATTATATAATGAAGGCCCAGATGATAAAGTAGTAACATTCTTAAAACTTGAAAAGTTTGAAAGAGATATAAAAATACCAAAAGTGCATGAAGAATATTCCGCATTATCCTATTTAGGTGGGAAAACATTATCAGAATTGTTGAATACAGAATTATTTGGAACTGAATATGCGTTAACAGAACATGGAAAACCAAATATGAAGGTTATATTCCCTGAAATAAATTCATTTAATGTTGGTGAATTCTTCTTCCTTTATGAATTCCAAACAGCAATTATGGCAAAATTACTTGAAATAAACGCATATGATCAACCAGGGGTTGAACTTGGTAAGAAGGTTACATACGCATTAATGGGTAGAGAAGGATATGAAGAATTTGCAAAAGAAGTAAATGAAAAAGTTTCAAAAAAGGAAAAATTCGAATTATGAAAATAATAGGAATTACAGGATTGGCTGGCAGTGGTAAAAGTACCATTGCCAGTCTTTTAAAGGAAAAGGGATATCCAATAATTGATCTTGACAAGCTTGGTCATAAAGCGTTGTTTGAAAAAGATATAAAAGAAAAACTGGTAAAAAAATTTGGTGATAAAATTTTAGAAAATAATGAAATTCAAAGGAGCAAATTAGCTCAAATAGTTTTTACAAATAAAAAAAATTTAGATTATTTAAATTCTGTGGTTCATCCAAAAATTAAAGAATTTGTTTCAGAATTAATAGAGAAATATAAAAAGGATAAGTATGAATATGTAATAATAGATGGTGCTTTAATTGATCAAATAGGTTTAAATGAAATATGTGATATAATTTTATTAGTAGAAGCTTCTGATAAAGAACGCTTTAAAAGATTAACTGAATTTCGAAAAATGGATCCAGAAAAAGCTAAAAATATTATTAATGCTCAAAAAAGTTTAAAATTAAATTATCATTACAAAATCAACACAGAAAAGGAACTAAATGCAATTAAAGACGAATTATTTCAAATACTTAAAATTTTTTAATTTGATTTTTCTAAGTGAATTATAGTATAATGTAATGCTGAAGTTTTTTAATAATCTTAATGGGAGGTGTCTTTTGTGAAAAAGCTTTTATTAGTATTATTGGTATTATCACTTATGGTTTTTTCTTTTGGTGAAAAGATCAAAGTTGAATTCTGGCATGCTATGGGTGGGGGCCATGGAAAGGCATTAGAAGAATTAGTAGCTGCATTTAACAGGGAAAATCCCGAAATTGAAGTAGTTCCTGTATATGTAGGTAATTATGGTGCATTATCAAGAAAATTATTGAGTACAGTTGTTGCATACAACGAAGGTACAAGAGATAATCTTCCTGTATTAGCACAGGCATACTCAAACTGGACATCAAAGTACTTACAGAGTGAGGGAATAGTTGAACCTTTAAACAAATTTATCTACGGTGATCCAGAATTTAAAAATGTTTGGGATAATCAAATATATGATGTTTTCAAGAAATTATGTACATGGGGAGATAAAATTTACTCAATTCCTTTCAACAAAAGTGTATATACAACATATTACAATGTAGATATATTTGATTTATACGGTGTAGAACCACCAAAAACATTAGATGAATTATCAGAAGTAGCAAAAGAATTAACAGATGATATTGATGGTGACGGTCAGATTGATCAGTATGGATTGGGTTATAGAACTACAGTAGATGATTTCCAGGTATTCTTATATGCAATGAATGGTAAAATTCTTGATTATGCTGGAAATGGAAAATGGAAAATTGTTCTCGACAAAGATTTAACAATAAAAACTTTAGAATATATGCATAAATTAAAATCAGATGAAGTTGCATTTGTTCAGGGTGGATACTTAAATGATCCATTTGGAAATGGACAAATTGCAATGTATATGGGAACAATTGCAGGAAAACCATATGTAGAAAAATCAATTAAAGGAAAATATGAATGGTCATGGGCTCCATTACCTTCAGTAGATGGTGTTCCACATTCACCAATTGCTGGTACTGATTTAATTATGTTTGCTTGGGCATCACCAGCACAAAAGCAGGCAGCATGGATGTTCATGAACTTCTTATTAACAAAAGTAAATCAGGCATATTGGGCAGTAAATACAGGATATGTACCTGTTAGAAAAGACGTAGTTGAAACAGCACAATGGAAAGCATATGTTGCAAATGATGATAAACCGGCAATTGCATTAGATTCATTAAAAACAGCTGTTCCTGATCCAAAACCAGCAGCATGGTATGATATAAGAAAAGCATTAGGAACTATAACAGCTGATTTCTTATACGATAAAATAACAGCAGAAGAAGCATATAATAGAATGGTTAATGAAATGAAAAATCTCTTAATGGAAAATGAAGAATATTCAAAATAATTAAAATTTTAAGGGTGGGTGATTTAAAATCGCCCACCTTTTTTATACACAAATGTGCTTTACAAAAAATTAACCTTTTTATTATATCAATGATTTGACAATAAGGTAAAATGATGATATAATTCAAGTATGAGTTGATAAAAAGGAGGTTAAATTTTATGGCAAGAAGACCGAATCCAACCTTAAGAGCAAAAAGAAAAGAAAATTTAATGGATTCTATAATAAAAATAATTAATGAAGAATCTATTTCTGAAGCAACAACAAGACATATATGTGAAATGTCAAATTTAACTATTGCTTCTTTGCATTATTACTTTGGATCTAAAGATGAAGCGCTTGTTGCTACAGGCGAAGGGATATTGGAAGAATGGATAAATGAAATATTTAAAAAGAAAACAATGACTGCAGAAGAAAAAATAAGAAAAATTTTTACACCTCCAAAATATATGATAGCCTTTTCACAGATTTTGACATATCCGTATAGACAAAAAGAGGTATCAAAAAAAGCTAGATTTTTGGATATGCAGTTTACCAATACTATAAAAGAATTTCTTAAATTGCACGAAATTGGAATGAATAATATTGATAACACTGCAGAATTAATGAAAACATTCTTAATAGGATTAAGTTTTAAAGTTGCTGCAAATCCCGATGTTATAGACAGCGAATTAAGAAATTTAAAAGAATTTTTCAATAGAAAAGAAGATCTTCCGGATATAAAAGGTTTTTAAAAGAGGATTTAAATCCTCTTTTTTTTAATTTAAAGCAATAATAGAAAGTAATTAAATCTATTACAATTTAATTATTTTAGATTACATATTATTGAATTTTAAAAAAGACGTATTTTGTAGTACAATCAATGATACGTCTTTTTTATTATATTATAGTAGTGGAGGGGTTATATGTTTATATACTTGTTGCCAGCTATATTCTTTGGGTGGTCTCTTGGTGCAAATGATGCTGCTAATATTTTTGGTACTGCTGTTTCAAATAGGATAGTAAAATACAGAACCGCGACAATTATTTCAGCTATTTTCATTTTAATAGGTGCTTTAACTGGTGGAGCAAAAGGAATTGAGACTATAAGTAGCGTAACTGCGCAAAGTTTAATTTCAGGTTCTATTTCCGTTTTTTCAGCGGCTTTAACAATGACTGTTATGACATATTTAGGAGTTCCGGTATCTTCTTCGCAGGCCATAGTTGGTTCAATTATGGCTGTGGGATTAATAGAAGGGGGAGTTAATTGGGCAATAATTTTAAAATTAGTTTTAGCATGGGTTGGAACGCCTATTGGCGGTGCAATATTTGGCTTTTTATCTTATAAATTGTTAGCAATACCTTTTAATAAAATTAATTCTATTTATGCAAAAGAAAGAACGGTCCAAATTGCAACGCTTTTAATTGGAGCTTATGGAGCTTATTCATTAGGAGCAAATAATGTTGCAAATATTACAGGAGTATTTGCAAGTACAATAGGAGTAAATACAGCGGCATTGGTTGGAGGATTGGCCATATCATTTGGTGTATTAACATATAGTTATAAGGTTATGATGACTGTTGGTACTCAAATAATGGAATTAGATTATTTTTCAGCTGCAATTGCTGTTTTAGGTGAATCTATAACAGTATGGATTTATGCAATATTAGGAATTCCTGTTTCTACATCTCAGGCTATAGTTGGAGCGGTTATAGGGGCAGGATATGCAAGAGGCTCAAGATTAACTAATAAAAAAATTTTATTTAAAATAGTTGGCGCATGGGTAAACACCCCTGTTTCCTCAGGAATAATAACAGCTTTAATATATTTTATTTTAAAGGGGATATTTAAAATAAATCTTTAAAAATAATAATAATTTTATAGTATAATTAATATAATGGGGGTGAAAATATGGGTCTTTTTTTTGGAAGAAAAGAAAAGAAAATAATAGAATTATTTAATCAACATCTGGATGCTGTGGATACAACTATCCAGAAACTAAAAGAATTAATAAAAAATCTTGATAAAGATACATCAATTGTTTTAAAATTGGCAGATGATGTAAGAAATTCAGAATCTTATGCAGACAACATAAGAAGAAATGTTGAATCCGAAATGTATTCAGGAGCTTTTTTACCAAATTTTAGAGGTGATTTATTGGGAACGGTAGAAGCTATGGATAGAATAGCAAACAAAGCGGAAAGTGTAGCTGATGAAATTGAATTGCAGCGTCTTGAAGTGCCAGAAGAAATAAGAGAAAATCTTGTTAGATTATGTGAAAAGGCATATAATACCTATCTTGCTGTAAAAGGTGCAGCAAAAGAAATGTTTGAAAATTTTGAAAAGGCCAATGATTTAATAATTCAAACAGAGCATTTTGAGCATGAAACTGATGAAATAGAAAGAGATACAATAAGGAAGATTTATGATCTTGATATTAGCCTAGCGCATAAAATGCAGTTAAAAAAATTAGTTCACAGAATAGCTGATATATCCGATACATCCGAAGATGTTTCCGATAGAATACAAATAATTATATATAAAAGACGGGTATAGTCATCAAACATAAAACTCCCTTCAATTCTTGAAGGGAGTTTTTATTAACATAGTTGTTTGTTTATTATTAATTTGGTTGTAAAAAATGATGAAAATATGTTATAATTAAACTATAAATAAACTATTTTTATGAAGGTGATTAATACAATGAAAAAAATAAAAATAAGAATTACCTTTTTATTAGTACTGTTTTTTCTGGCGATATATTTTATTACATACAGTTTAAACAATCCCTGGATAGAAATTTTTGAACTAAAAACATTAGATTTAAGATATAGAATAAGAGGAATTGAAAAAACAACTCCAAAGGTTGTTGTAATAGCTATAGATGAAAATTCTCTTGTAAATATGTCTACAAGATTTAATGATGAATGGCCCTGGAATAGAGAACATTATGCAAGAATGATAGCTAAACTTTTTAAACTTGGAATAAAAACTATAGGATTTGATGTGTCTTTTACTACTCCTTCAGAAAGTAATATAATGAGTAATGGAAAATCTAAGGACGATATGTTGCTTGCAGCAATCTTAAGAAGATACAATAAAGTTGTTTTAGGAACGTATTTAACGGTAGAAAAAAGCAATTTTGATGAATATAATCCTGAATTTAAAAAGCAATTAGAAGAAAATAAATTTTATTTAAAATATTCATTTAAATTAAAAAATCCAGAGTATTTATCATTGTTTTTTCCGTTAACTGCATATAAGATAATACCTCCTATTCCAGAATTTTCTTCATTGGTACCTGCTTCAACATATGAAATTGGGCAGCTCGATCCTGACGGAGTTGCAAGAAGTCTTCCATTATTATTTAAAGAAGAATGGGCTGCAGATAATGGGTTTAATACAGGATTATTTCCGCATATGGATCTAATGTTGTACGCAAATTATAAAGGTTATAATCTTCAAAATTTTATTTATGATCCAAAAAATTATACAATTGAAATTGAAAATGAAAAGATTAAAACAGATAAAAATGGTTTTTTTCTTTTAAGTTTTTATGGAAAAGGTCCTCAAGTTTTTGATACTATTTCTTTTTATGATTTAGTGTATACCAATAAATATGACAATTATGATTTTAAAGATAAGGTTGCCATTTTAGGTTATTCAGCCACTGCAAAAGGATTATATGATTTGCGAGTTACACCATTTTCCAACGATGAACCAGGTGTATATTTACATGCGACTGCTGTTCAAAATTTGATAAACAATGAAAGAATGACAAGAGTTAATTATTTTTATACTTTGATTATTTTGACTTCTATTTTATTAGTAACCCTAATATTATTATCTTTTAATAAGATATACACCAAGTTATTATCCTTTATGATTCCAATTGCTTATATATTTATCTCGTATTACTTATTTAAACAGCATATATGGGTTGATACATTTTATCCAGTAATGTCGAGTTTGATTATAGCGGTTGTAGATAATGCACAATCATTCTTAAAAGAATCAAGAGAAAAGAAAAAAATAAAATCATTCTTCTTTAAATATGTACCAGATTTTGTTGCACAGAAATTATTAGAACAGGGAAAAACGGAGCTTGGTGGAGAGAAAAAGAATGTAGTTTTAATAATGTCTGATATAGTAGGATTTACTGAAAAATCAGAAAAGCTTTCTCCAGAAGAAGTTGTTAAGTTTCTCAATTTTTATTTATCACAAATGGCAGATATCATAAGAAATAAATATTATGGAACAATTGATAAATTCATTGGTGATTTAATTATGGCAATTTTTGGTGCTCCTATTGAATTTGGCGATGAAGTTGATAGGGCTATAGCCTGTGCAATAGATATGAGAAGAAAATTAAAAGATATAAATAAAGAATTAAAAAATATGGGATTTGATTTTGAAGTAAATGCAGGTATTGGTATGCATTATGGTGAAGTAGTTATCGGAAATATAGGAGCGGATTTCAGGATGGATTATACATGTATTGGAGATACTGTAAATACAACCTCGCGTATAGAACATTTAACAAGAGATTTAAATGAATGGTTAATAGTAACAGAAGAAATAGTAAAGCGATCTAAAAAATATAAATTTGAATACATTGGAGATTTTAAAGTAAAAGGTAAGGAAAAACCTTTAAAATTATACAAGATTAAGGAAGGAGATTTAGATGACGTCAATAAAGAATCTGATTCTTGAGAATATTAATTTTTTGAAAACAAGAAATATTAATTATAAAATAAAAATAGACAATGATATATTTGAAAATTTAAATAATAAAAATGCAAAAAAGATTTTTGAAGTTCATTATGGAAGTGATATCTTAATAGAATTTTATGATAATATAGATAATTTAAAAGATACTTTTTTAATTAGTTTTGATAAATTGTTAAGGGAATATACAGGAATACCTTCTAAAGATAGTGAAGAAATAATATTTGAAATCTTAAAATATGTAAAAACCGAGATAGATTTAAAAGATACTATAGAGGAATTAAAAAGAATATTTGAAAATATATTCCAGTTAAAAAAAACCGAGATTTATTTATTCAAAGATAATAATAATGTAGATGAATTAAAAAGAGCATTAAATATAAAATATATTGAAGAATTTAAAGAAGATGGAATCATAATAAATAATAATATAATGAATATTCCATTTAAAGTCGATGGGAAGAACTTTTTGTTATTTGAATTGATAAAATCCAGAGAAAAATCTTATGATATTATCGATTACATTGTTGTAAAGAATATAAATGAATATATATCAAAAACCATAGAAACCTCATATTTAGAAACCAGATTTGAAAAAATATTGGATAAATCTTTAAAGGTTTTAACGAGGATTTTAGAGGCAAGAGTGCCTGGTGCAGAAAAACATTGTGAAAGTGTTTATAAAGCTGCAATAAAAATTGGCGAAAAATTGAATTTAACCACCAAAGAACTCAAAGATTTAAAATTTGGTAGTATGATTTTTGATATAGGAAAAATAGGTATTCCTGAAAAAATATTGTTAAAAAAAGAAGAATTAACCAATTCTGAAAAAGAAGAAATAAGAAAACATGTAATATATGGGTACGAATTAGTTTCTAAAATTCCAACAATTCCTGATGGAGTAAAAGAAATAGTTTTATATCATCATGAAAAATGGAATGGAGAAGGGTATCCGTATGGGTTAAAAGGAGATGAAATACCTATTCTAGCACAGATAATAGGACTTTTAGATGCGTATTATTCGATGTTAGAGGATAGACCGTATAGAACTAAAATTCCGAAATCCAAAGCTATTGAATTAATTGAAGATTATAGTGGCGTATTTTTTAATTCACAATTGGTCGAGCTATTAAAAGAGGTGGAATCATATGAATAAAGAGATATTTTTCTATTTTTTGCTGACGCATCTTGTAGGCGATTATGTTTTTCAAAATGGATATATTGCAAAATATAAAAATTCTAAACTTAAAGTTTTAATACTTCATGTTTGTATAATATTCTTATCAATGATTATTCTAATGTATCCAAGTTCATTGAAAATAAATAATTTGATAGTAATTATAACCTTGACAATAATTCATTTTGCTATTGATACAATAAAATTTAAAAATAGAACTAAAAAAGTATTTAATACCCATACATATTATATTATAGATCAAGTTATGCATTTTTCTTCCTTATTAATGGCGAGTTTTTTTTACGAAACTGATCATTTTCTCATCTCTCAACAATATGTAAAACTCATAGCTGTAGGATTATTTAATGCATATTTTGTTAGTTTATTGTTCTATATGATTGATGGATTTTCAAAACCTTATACAAGAGATTATCTTGGATACTTTTTTCGGTTTTCGTTACCCTTTATAAAATATTATGGGGATATGTACTTCTTAATAGCTTCAATTATATTTATAACGTTTTCCATAGTAATATTTTTAAGAAATAATACAGAAAATATAAAATCAGAGAGTGGACCTTTAGCTTTAAGTATAATTATAACTTATTTATCCATATGGAGGTGATGTTATGTTTAAAAAGTGGGGAGTATTTCTTTTGTTTATGTTGTTGTCAATTACATTCTTTTCTGAAATTACTGTAACAACAGAAACACAAACTATTTATGTTGGTGAAAGTGTTAACATTACAGTAAGTGTAAATGATTCAGCAGTAACTCATTTATATGTAGATGTAACCAATGGTGGTTTTGATGATCCTTTTATTCTTTTTGATGGTTTTGATTTAGTGGATGGAACAGCAAATCTTGTGTTTTTAGCTCCATTAATGCCTGGAAAAGCAGAATTAGTATTTTATAATGAAGATAAAACACTTGAGAAAAAGATAGAATTTGACATTTTAGAAGAAAAAATAGAAATGCCAGAAACATCGCTTATAATTCTTGAAAAAGAAGGTAATGTTCTTTATAAAGAAGCAGATTCAGATGTTTGGGATTCTATAAACAGTGATACGGTTATAAAAGAAAATTCGGAATTATTAACTTTAAAAGATGGATATATACATCTAAAAGAACCTGAATTAAATATAGAAATAAAAGTTTCACCTGAAACACAGTTATACATAAAAAAGTTAAGAGCTTCAGAAAGTGGAGATATTGATATTGAATATGAACTTAAAAAAGGTGCAACAGTAAATAAAATAAACGAAATTTTAGCTCCAGGTTCCAAATATTTAGTGGGTTCTGGTTCAGTAGTTGCTGGTGTAAGAGGTACAGAATTTGGTTTTGAAAAAAAGGGTAACAATACAAATATAAGAACATTTGAAGGTACAGTTTACACAATGGTAAATAATAAACTATTCCCTGTAAAAGCTGGAAATATGTTTAATTATTCTCCACAAAATCCAAATCCACAACTTGAAAAATTAGACATGCCTATAGAAGATTATGAGAAAAATTTAATGCCTGAAAAAAAGCAGGAAGAACAGAAACCTGAAACCAAAGTTGAAGAGAAAAAAGAAGAAAAAGTTGCTGAAGAAAAAAGGGAAACACCTGTTGCAGAAGAACCTGCTGCCGCACCTGTAAAAACAAAAGCAAATTTAGGAAACATATCCTTCGGGAAACAAACAAAGGGTAATAGTACATATTTAGTATATTCATTTGCACCTAATTTTGATATAGGTCCATTTGGAATAGGAATAGGTTTCAATGCATACCAGGAAAGCATAGACGGTCCATTATATTATGGAATACCTTCAAAAGAAGCAACTTCCCAGGATTTATGGAGTGCAATATCAATTAATTATTTAAAACTTGATTTCCCAATGTTTTATATAAGATACGGTGTAAGTCCTTCATATACAAAGGGATTAGGGTTATTTATGAATAATTATTCAATACCTTATTCAAGAGTTTTTGATACTGAATTAAGATTTGGAGGATTAAAGTTAGGAATGCATATTCCTTATGAAGTTACATCATTAATGCCATTTAATTATCAAAAAACATCAAATCTTATGTTTGGCTATGTTGATATGGATTTGGGATTATTTAATACAGAAATAACAGGTATTTATAATATGTCAGAAGAAGATCTTAAAGACAATGAATTAAAACAAGCTATATTAGCAACATTATATAAAAAGATATTCTTTATAAAATTTGGTGTAGAAACTGATGTTGTTTATTCAGGTGATGATACACTAACTTATGGATTGCTTATAGGTCCTATGATAGATTTTCCTCCATATTTCCAGTTTATGTTTGGATTTGATTACTTATCAGATGGTTTTAATATGGAATATGTCGGACCATATTACGAATATAATGTTGCAAATGGGAAATATATGGACTTAAATCAGGAAAAATCTATGGGTTTAATAGGAAAATCATATTTAACAATAGCTCCATATTTAAATATTACCCTTGATTATAATAGGCCGTTTAGCAATGCAAGAGATGGATTGTTAAAAGGGAATATGACTGTTAAAATCCCGGCATTAGGAGGACTTCCCGAATTAACGGCAGGATTTAGTTATATCCAGTGGAAATTCCTTGAAGATGATACAGTTGATAGTATATTCCTCAATAAAAATACATGGGTTCAAGGATTCATATATTATCCAGTATTAGAAAATTCAGGAATTATTTATTCAATAAGTTATGATGTAGAAAAAGATGAATTTGAATATACAATTAACTTTGAAACGATTGAATTCTAAGGTGATTGTATGATCAACTGTTTAATGAAAGAAATGAAAATTGTAGGACTACAAATAAAACAAGAAGTATATGGAGAAAAAAATGAAAAAGCTATAACCATAGATGATAATATAAAAATATATACAGAAATAGAAATAAAAGATTTAGAAAAAATTTTAACTTTGAAAAATATGTTTTATAATATTTCTCAAGATAAAGCTGAAGAAATATTTAGTACAAAATGTCATAATAAAAATATTTTGGAATCTGTTAATCTAATTACTGAAAACTTTAAATTAGAAAGCATATTAAAATCAATAGAAGAAACTATAAGGAATCTCTTAAACTCAGATGGAGCAGCTATATTATTGTATAATGAAGAAAAAGATGTCTTAAATTTCTATGTAACTTCTGGTGGCGCAAGTGGTAAAATTGAAACCATTGACGTTCCAATAGATGATTCAATAGCCGGAGAATGTTTTTTAAAGAAAGAAACAATTATAATTAATGACACAACCAAAAGCAAAAAACATTTTAAAAAAACAGATGAAAAATCAAAATATCATACAAGAAACTTAATTGCAACACCATTATTTTTTGAAAACGAAGTAATAGGAGTTTTAGAAGCTGTAAATAAGAAAAAAGGGAAATATACAGATCAAGATAAAGAAATTATGGAAATATTTTCATCATTAATATCAAATAAGTTAAAAAACTCAAAAGTATATGATGATTTAAGTAGCACAATAAAAGGATTAATTCAGGCTGTTGCAACTGCAATTGATTTGAGGGATAATTATACCCATACACATTCAAAAAATGTTTCTGTTTTGGCAGTTGAAATAGCTAAAAAGCTTGGATATAATGACTCATTTATTGAAGAGCTTGAAATTGCTGGATTATTACATGATGTTGGAAAAATTGGAATTCCGGATAATATTTTAAATAAACCATCTAAATTAACAGATGAAGAGTATGAAATTATAAAATCTCACACAATAATAGGTGCCAATCTATTATCTGATATAGACTTTTTATCTAAAAATATACCTTTAGGAGCACTGGAACATCATGAAAAAAATGATGGAAGTGGTTATCCAACTGGTAAGAAAGGTAATGAAATTTCGTTATTTGGTAAAATATTAGCTGTAGTTGATATATATGACGCATTAACAGCAAAAAGAATATATAAAGAACCATGGCCTAAAGAAAAGGTATTAAAAATCTTAGAAAAAGATTGTCCAAAAAAATTTGATTGTGAAATAGTAGAAGCTTTAAAAGAAACTGTAATGGCATAAAAAGGGGGATTTTCCCCCTTTTTATTTTTATAGTGATATGGTATAATTGAAGAGATAGAATTTTATAATAATACGTTTTTGGGAGGTATTTTTATTTATGATAACCTTGTATAGGAAATATAGACCTTTAACCTTTGATGAGCTAATAGGTCAGGAACATATAAAAAAATATTTCAAAAATACAGTGCGTAATAATGAATTTTCACATGCATATATATTCTCTGGTCCAAGGGGAACTGGAAAAACAACTACAGCACGTATTCTTAGTAAAATTTTAAATTGTTCAAATCCGGTTGATGATAATCCGTGTAATAAATGTGATAATTGTATAGCCATAAATGAAGGAAGATTTATGGATGTTATAGAGCTTGATGCGGCTTCAAATAGAGGGATAGATGAAATTAGAAAAATAAGAGATTCAGCTAATTTTAGGCCTGTCCATGGAAAATATAAAGTATATATTATAGATGAATTTCATATGCTTACTAAAGAAGCTTTTAATGCGTTATTGAAAACTTTAGAAGAACCACCGGAACATGTAATATTTATTTTAGCTACAACAAATCTTGAAAAAGTTCCTGAAACTATTGTTTCGAGAGCTCAAGTATTGCAGTTTAAAAATATCACAGAAAAAGATTTAAAAAAACATATAATTTCAATAGCAGAAAAAGAAAATAAAAAAATTACAGAAGAAGCGGCAGGGATTATAGCTAAAAAAGCAAAGGGTGGAGTTAGGGATTCTTTATCACTGCTTGAACAAGTATTAAAATTTTCATCTGAAGAAGTAATAACTGAGCAGATTGTGATAGATGTTTTAGGATTATTTGATAAAAGTATTTTGGATAAATTCATAAATGCAATATTAAAAGGTGATTCTGAATTATTACTTCAAATATCTCGAGAGATATTTGAAGAAGGAAAAGAAATAGAGGTATTTCTTGAAGAAGTACTTGAATATATTTTAGATGAAAAGATTGAAGATAAAAAGAGATTAAATATCTATATAAAACTAACCAGAAAACTTTCAGATTTATTAAAAGAATTAAAATATTCAGAGAATAAAAAAATCTTATTTGATATACATATTTTAAATATTGGATATGAATTAAATATGAAAACAGAAGTTAAAGATGAAAAAGTTGAAATTTTGGATCACGATGAAACAAGAGATGTAATTACAGAAGATTCAAAAATAAATAAAGTGTTAAATATATTATTAAATTCAAAGGAAAAAATGGATCTTTCCATGTATTTTGCTTTAAAACATGCTGAAATAACAGAATCGGAAGATTATATAAAAATAGAGTTTAACGAAAACAATTTATTGGAATATCAAATTTTAAAATTAAAAGCAACAAAATTGGAATTATTGCTTTCAAATGAATCAAAACATTTAATAAAAATTGATATTATATATAAAGGAAATGAAAATAGCGAAGCTAAAAAAAATAACATTATAAAACTCTTTTAAAATTATGGGGGGATTATATGAAAAAAGGATTAATAAGTGCATGTATAATGGCAAAAAACGAAGAACAAAATATCACCAGATGTCTTGAAAGTATAAAAGATTTTTGTGATGAGATAATATTTGTAGATACTGGCTCAACAGATAATACAGTTGAAATAGCAAAAAAATACACAGATAAAATATATTTCTTTCCATGGAATGGTAATTTTTCTGATGCAAGAAATGAAACTTTGAAATATGCTACATCAGAATGGGTGTTTATAGTAGATGCAGATGAAGAAGCTTCTGAAAAGTTAAAAAATAACATAAGAAGTTTTTTGGAAAACTTAGAAAAAGATATTGTAGCTGTATATATACCTACAATTAATTATATGGATTTTGATAAAAAAACTACGGAAATAGCAAGTACAGCAAGATTTTTCAGAAATGGAAAAGTGAAATATGAAAATATAGTACATAATCAACCAATTTATAAAGGAAAACAGGTAAAAGTCGATTTCCCATTATATCATTATGGTTATATATGGACTAGATTAAGAAGAAAACAAAAAACAGAAAGAACTTTAGCTCTAATTGAAAAATATCTTAAAGAAAATCCAGATGATATATACTACTTAATACAATACATGAAAACACTTTCCATTGCCAATAAATATATTGAAAAAATGAAAATAGGAAAAAAAGTGGCAGAAATGCTATCTGAAAAATTAAGAAAAGGAAATTATAAACCAATTCCCATGGAAGTAGAGTTTATGTTTCTATGGGGAGTAGAATTAATGAATAAAGGGTATTGGGAAGATGCGATAAAATGGTTTAATATTGGAACCAAATGGAATCTGGATTGTTATTATGGTCTGATGAATGTTTATTATAATAAAAGGGATTGGAAAAATTTAAAGCAAGTTTCTTTAGAATTTATAAAATACTTAAATATTTTTGAAAATAGAAAAAGTGAAATAACCTGGTCAATGCAGTCATTATTTAAGAAAAACGAAGGGATTATATACTTAGCTTTATCTAAAATAAAAGAAAGTGATTTTAATAAAATAGAAAAAATTATAGAAGAAATAGATTATCAAAAAAATACAAACAAAATTTTGACGTTATTGGAAATTACGTTTGACACCTTCATATCTGCAAAAACTATGAAAGAAAAGGAAATAATATTATATATACTTGAAAAATTAATAGAGGGAATTACCAATAACATTCAATACTATCCTGAAAATCATATTAAATGGATAAAAAGAATAAAAACATTTTTTGATAATCTAAAAAATGATCCATATGAATTTTTGATATTTTTAGTTGAAAATTTTGAAAATGAAAAAAATATAGTAGGGTTACTCCTTTCATATGGAGACAATTTATTTGAACTAAGGGATTATGAAAAAGTATTAAAAACATTTTTAAAAATTAGAAGATTGAGACGTGAAGCATCTGACAAAGAAAAAGGTGTGATAGAATTATTAATTGGTGATGCTCTTGTAAAGATGGGAAGGTTTAATGAAGCGAAAAATAAATACAAAAAAGCTGTAGAATTTGAAAAATCATTGGCAAAATTTGTGCAGGTTTTAATAGAAGATATATTAACTCAAATGAATCCAGAAGAAATAATTCCAGCATATATAGATTTAAGAGATGAAATGAATCAAAAAATAGAAATGATATTTGAATTAAAAAGTTTCAATAAAAATGAATTATCCATATATGATTATTATCTTGGAAAAGTGTTTATACCTTTAAAATTTAATTATGCACTAAAAATTAGTTATAATAAAGAATTTGATGAAGCCTACGAAAAAATACTATTACAAATTTTTGATTCTATAAAAGATAATAAAAAATTTAAAGCTTTTATAGGATTAAGACTATATCATTATTATAGAAAAAATAAAAAATTTAAAAATGCAAAAAAATATCTACTTAGTGCATTGGAATTAAATCCTATAATTGCTGATTTAAAAGGAGGTCATTATAATTATACAGGTTTCTATTATGAGAAAAATATAGAAGAAACAGAAGATAAAATTATTGATGTAGTAAATCTTGGTGAAATAATGTCATTATTACCTGTGGTTAATCCGGTTAGATGTTGGTATGAATCAGAAAATAAAGGTATTTTTTATGTTTCTCCTCAACCAGAATACAATTCTATTTATGCGCTTGACAAATTCTTAAAGAAATTTACAAATTATTTTGATACAATTTTTCAGAATCCGCTCAATTCTAATGAATTAAAATATAATATTTCCAGAGCTATCAAAGGAAAAACTCTTGAAATAAATACAAAAGAAAAAATATTTGTTGGTGAAAGAATAACAATAGAAAACAATGAATATATAGAAGATAGAAAGATAAAAGAGATATATGATAGTATTATATATTTAAATCCGGAATATTCAAGAAATATATTTGAAGATATAAAATATTTAAAAGAAAAATTTAAAGAAAATTTGATACTTGTATTCAATCTTGATAAAAATCTATTAGATCGAGATCCGCGTGTTTTAAACATAATAAATATAATGAAATTAGATAAATTTATCGAAACAATTGGTAAACCATATGAATCAAAAATAATAGCTGATAAATACCTTTATATTCATTATAAAAAATGATATAATAAAATAAGAAAATAAAAAATTAATTGGAGGTGGATGTAGTGTCATTAAAAGATCCTATTTTAAAAGAAGCTAAAAACAAAATGGATAAAACAGTAAAACATCTTGAAGATGAATATAAAAAATTAAGAACAGGAAGACCTTCTCCTGCTATGTTTGAAGAAATAATGGTTGACTATTATGGAACTCCTACGCCAATAAATCAAACTGCGACATTAACAGTTGGGGAAGATAGAACAGTTGTAATTACTCCATGGGATAAGAGTTTGTGTGCAAAAATTGAAAAAGCCATAAATGCAGCAAATTTAGGTATGATGGCATCTACAGATGGAAATGTCGTAAGAGTTAAATTTCCAAATCCAACTGTAGAAGATAGAAAAAAATGGGTAAAACATGCTAAAGAATTGGCAGAAGAATTTAAAATCGCATTAAGGAATATAAGAAGAGAAGATATGAAAATAGTAAAAGAAAAACAGAAAAATGGAGAAATTCCAGAAGATGATGCAAGGAAATTAGAAGATGAAATACAAAAAATATTAAAAGAACATGAAGGAAAAATAGATGAAGTATTCCATAAAAAAGAAAAGGAGATAATGGACTCTTGACAGCAATAAGAAAAATCCCCACTCATGTGGGGATTATTATGGATGGTAATGGAAGATGGGCTAAACAACGCGGGTTAAAAAGAACAATGGGGCATGAAAAAGGTGCTAAAGTTGCAGAAGATGTAATACAATGGGCTTCTGATTTTGGCATTAAATATTTAACCTTATACTCATTTTCCACTGAAAATTGGAAAAGACCTCCTGAAGAAGTAAAATATCTTTTTTCTTTAATGGTTAGATATTTAGAATCTCGATTAAATAAAATAGTTAGGGAAAATGTTAGAGTGAGATTTCTCGGAAGAATTGAAGAATTACCTGAAAATGTATATAAAGTCTGTAAAAAAATAGAAGAAAAAAGCAAAAACAATACAAAAATTCAGGTAATTCTTGCAGTTAATTATGGTGGAAGACAGGAAATAGTTGATTCTGTCAACAAATTAATATCTTCAGGAAAAAAAGAAATATCAATAGATGATATTTCAACTAACTTATATTTTCCTGATGTTCCTGATCCTGAATTAATAATAAGAACATCTGGTGAAATAAGAATAAGTAATTTTTTATTATGGCAATTAGCGTATTCAGAACTATATTTTACAGATATTCTCTGGCCGGATTTTACCAAAAATGATTTAGAAAAGGCATTAATAGATTATTCTAATAGGGATAGAAGATTTGGTGGTATTTCATCAGATGAGGGAAGTGGCAATATTGGCAGTAAATAAGAAAAATTTATTTATCAGAACTCTATCTGGCTTCATACTTGGTCCGGTAGTAGTTTTTTCTGTATTTACTTTTCCAACAACAATTGGTTTAGTAACAACCATAGTATTATTAACAGCTATGGAATATTTTGAAATGACTCTGGATAATATTGATCATAAAATTAAGATCTTTTTATCTTTAATGGCAGCTTTTACAAGTGCGGTATACGGATTTACATTAAGAACATATTATGCAGGATTGATATTTTTTGATCCAATTACAATATACGTAATGTCAATAGTAATAGTTGCATTAATTAGTTTATTTATTTTAAAAGATAATATTAAATATAAAAATGTAATAACCAGCTATACATATGCATTAATAGCAATATCATTATTTTTATCGTATTTTTATCATATTATTTTAAATTACGGTTTTACTACAGGATTATTAGCCCTAACCTCTGTTTGGGTATATGACATAGGAGCATATTTTGTTGGGTTAAATATAGGAAAACATAAATTAGCACCTGTATATTCACCTAAAAAAAGTATAGAAGGATTCATTGGAGGAATAATTTTTACGTACGTATATATAATAATATTTGAATATATTAGAGAAATTTTTGATTTAAATATGATAGACCCGTTAAGAGCGATAATATTTGCAATTGCTATAGGTATAGTTGATACTGTTGGTGATTTGACAGAATCAGCTCTAAAAAGAACATATAATTTAAAAGATTCAGGAGAAATTTTACCTGGACATGGTGGAATGTATGATAGAATAGATGGAGTATTATACCTTGCACCTACGTTTTATTTTTTAATGAAAATATTAAGAGTATAATGGAGGTATAAATATATGACATCAGAAGAGATTAGAAAATCATTTTTGGAATATTTCGAAAAAAATGGTCATAAAGTAATGAAAAGTTTTCCATTAATTCCTTCAGATCCGCAATTATTGTTTACAGTTGCAGGTATGGTACCATTTAAACCAATATTTTGGGGAAAAGTGGAACCAACTTATACGAGGATAGCTACGTGTCAAAAATGTATTAGAACCAATGATATTGAAAACGTTGGAAGAACCGCAAGACATCAAACATTTTTTGAAATGCTTGGTAATTTTTCTTTTGGAGATTATTTTAAAGAAGGTGCAATTAAATATGCATGGGAATTTTTAACAAAAGTATTAAAACTTCCAGAAGAAAAATTATGGGTTTCTGTTTATAAAGACGATGAAGAAGCTTATAATATCTGGAAAGATATAATAGGTGTACCAGAAAACAAAATATTAAAAATGGGTAAAGAGGATAATTGGTGGGGTCCTGTTGGCCCAACCGGTCCATGTGGTCCATCCTCCGAAATATATTTTGATACAGGAATGGTTGAACTTTGTCCAAATCCTGATAATTGCACTCCATATGATGATTGTGGAAGATATGTTGAAATATGGAATCTTGTATTTACAGAATATTACCAGGATGAAAAGGGAAATCTTGAACCATTACCAAGAAAAAATATTGATACCGGTGCAGGTCTTGAAAGGGTTGTTGCAGCTGTACAAGGGGTATATCAGAATTTTGAAACAGATTTATTTATGCCTATTATTAATAAAATAGAATCTGTATTTAATGTAAAATTTAAAGAAAATGAAAAAACAGACGTTTCAATAAAAGTAATTGCTGATCATTCGAGAGCTGTTACATTCCTTGTATCAGAAGGAATACTACCTTCAAATGAAGGTAGAGGTTATGTATTAAGAAGAATATTAAGAAGAGCCTTAAGACATGGCGCATTACTTGGGAAGAAAGAACCATTTATTAATAAAATAATAGATGCTGTATTTGAAAAGTATGGCGATATATATCCAGAGATTATAGAGAAAAAAGATTTCATAAAGAAAATAGTTGAAACTGAAGAAAAAAGATTCCTTGAAACATTGGATAAAGGAACAGAAAAATTAATAAATTACATGAAAAATACTGAAAATAAAATAATAGATGGTGAGTTTGCATTTGAATTATATGATACATATGGTTTCCCGCTTGATATAACGAAAGAAATAGCCGAAGAAAATGGTTTTGGAATTGATGAAGAAGGATTTAATAAGCAAATGGAGCTTCAGAAAAAACGTGCAAGAGAAGCCGCTGGTGAAAAGGAATATGCGAAAATGAATCCGGCATATAAATTTGTTGGTGATGAAATAAAAACTACAGATTTTACAGGTTATGAAAAAATAGAAGATGAAGGAGAAATATTATATATTATAAAAGAAGAAGAAATAATCGATAGTGCTGGTGAAGGTGAAGAAGTAGTAGTAATTACAAATAAAACACCATTTTATGCTGAAAAAGGCGGACAAATTGGAGATACAGGAATAATAAAAGGAGCTGGATTTGAATTTGAAGTAAAAGATACTAAAATAATAAATAATGAAGTAATAGGACACTTTGGTGTTGTAAAATTAGGGATTATTAAACGCAATGAAAAAGCTAAATTGATAATTAATAAAGAAAGACGACAAAATATAAAAAGAAACCATACAGCTACACATTTATTACATAAAGCATTAAGAGAAGTATTAGGAACACATGTAAAACAGGCTGGTTCGTTGGTAACAGACGAAAAACTTAGATTTGACTTTTCACATTACGAAGCAATGAAACCAGAAGAAATAAAAGCAGTAGAAAAGCTTGTAAATGAAAAAATACTTGAAAATATAAAGGTTATTACAGAAATAAAAAGTCTTGATGAAGCCAAAAGCGAAAATGCAATGGCATTATTTGAAGAAAAATATGGTGATAAAGTAAGAGTTGTAAAGATTTCAGACTTTAGTTCTGAATTATGTGGTGGAACACATGTTTCTTCCACAGGAGAAATAGGATTATTTAAAATAACAACAGAAACAGCAGTTTCTGCAGGTGTAAGAAGAATAGAAGCTATTACCGGAATGAAATCACTTGAATATTTAAATGATCTAGAAGATAAAATAAATGTAATTTCAGAACATCTGGAAGCTGCGCAGGAAATTGTGGTTCCAAGAATATTGGGACTTCTTGAAAAAATCAGGGAACAGGAAAAAGAAATCAAAAGGCTTCAAGAAAAAATGACTTCACAATCTATAGATGCATTTAATGTAAAAGAATTTGAAGATACAAAGATCTACATGAAAGTATTTGAAAAGGTTGACAATGATGTTTTGAGAAATGTTACTGATATTGCTGTAAATAAAGTTGGAAGCGGAATAATAATATTATTCAACAAAAATGGTGAAAAAGTAAATTTTGTTGTTAAAGTAACAAAAGATATAGTTGGAAAATATCATGCAGGAAATATCGCAAGAAAAATAGCGAAAGAACTTGGTGGTGGCGGTGGTGGAAGACCAGACTTTGCACAAGCTGGAGGTAAAAATGCCGTTAAAATTAACGAAGTGATGAATAACATTCAAAATTATATAAAGTAAGCTGGTGTTCTTAAATGGATAGAATTATAGCCCTCATTATATTTCTTTTTTCATATACATTACTTATTACCGAAAAAGTAAATAGAACGATAGTGGCGATTCTTGGCGCCACTATCATGATGATATTTGGAATATTTGATAATCATATCGAAGCAATAAAAAATTATGTTGATGTAAATACTATATATCTTTTAATGGGTATGATGATCTTTGTTTCGGTTATAAGAAAGAAGGGATTATTTGAATATCTTGGAATAGTAACCCTGAAAATATTTAAGAAAAATGGATTTTTGCTCTATTTTGGTTTAACGTTTATGGTTGCATTGATGTCTGCTATTATTGATAACGTTACTACTGTATTGGTATTTATACCGATTACCTTAGCAATTACAGATTCATTAGATGTAGATCCGTTACCTTTTATATTTGGTGAAATAATGGCATCTAATATTGGAGGTACTGCAACCATTATTGGTGATCCACCGAATATTATGATTGCAAGTGCAGCCGGATTAAATTTCACAGAATTTTTTCTAACAAATGGTCCAATATCTTTTATAAACCTATTTACAATGCAAATAATAACAATGATAATGTTTAAAAAAACATTGAATTTTAAAATTGATCAGGAAAAAGTAAAATCATTTGATCCACATTCTGCAATAGGAAATAAAAAGGATTTTATAATATCATGGTTTTTACTTATATTAACGCTTTTAATGTTTATTTTTCAGCATCAACTTGAAATGGAAAGTTCGACAATTGCTTTATTCATAGGTTTCTTAGCACTTTTGATACTGGATAAAGATGAAGTTGAAGAAATATTGAAAGAAGTAGAATGGGGAACAATTTTGTTCTTTTTTGGACTATTTATAATTACGGGAGGTCTTGTAGAAACAGGAATTTTAAAAGACTTTACTTATTTTCTTGCAAAAATTGCAGGAGATTCTATGAGAAGCTTTGCGATGATGCTTATAGGTGTTTCAGGTACAGTATCAGGTGTTGTAGATAATATTCCATTTACGGCGACAATGATCCCTGTAATAAAAAATCTTCAAAATATTAATCCGGAAACATTTGGGAATTTAAACCCATTGTGGTATGCATTATCTCTTGGAGCATGTTTAGGTGGAAATTTTACACCTATAGGTGCATCGGCAAATATTATAGCTCTTGCAATGCTAAAACAATTTAAAAATGAAGAGATTAGTTTTATAAATTTCTTTAAATATGCAGCTTTAATAGTGTCTGTTAATTTAATAATTTCAGTAATATATATAGAATTTATATTAATATGAGGTGAGAGAATGAAAATAGAAGTAAATGATGAATTAATTACCAAATTAGAAAAATTATCAATGATAAAATTAAGTGAAGAAGAAAAAGAGATAATAAAAAAAGATTTAGAGGAAATATTAAATTATATGAATCAAATAGATGAAGTAATTACAGAAAATATTGAACCCATGTTTTCACCTGTTGAAAATATATTAAAAAATGTATTTCATGAAGATAAAGAAAAAGTTTCTGAATATATAGAAAATATAATAAAAGAATATCCAAATAAAAAGGATAATCTCTTGAAGGTGCCTGGAATTCAGAATTAATCATGAACAACAAAGGAAAAATATATGAAGATATTGCTGTAAAGTTTCTTAAAAAGAAAGGTTTTAAGATTTTAAAAAGAAATTTTACTACCCGTATAGGCGAAATAGATATAATTGCAAAAGATGGAAATACATTGGTTTTTGTTGAAGTAAAAGGCGGGAAGGATTATTATGGAAATCCTGCCTATAGGGTTAATATTTCTAAAATAAACAAAATAATTAGAGTAGCAAATATATATATTAATAAGTTTAAACCAAACTTTGAAGAAACAAGGATAGATGTAATTGGGATTAACGATAAATTTGAAATCTCATATTTTCCTGACCAAAGATTAATATAAGGGCGTAATGCCCTTTTTTTATTTGTTTATATTATGGTATAATATATGTGGAAAGCTAGCAGTAAAAGGAGGAGAAGATAATGGATTTAAAAGAAATTTCATATAAAAAATTAAATATATGGCTTGAAAAAAGCGATAAAATGCTAAAAAAAGAACTTGAAGAAATTAAGGATAATGAAGATGAAATAATAGATAGATTCTTTAAGGATCTTGAGTTTGGAACAGGAGGATTAAGAGGGAAGATAGGAGCTGGTACAAATAGAATAAATATTCATACTATATCCAAAGCAACACAGGGATTTGCAAATTATTTGAAAAGCATATGCAGATTTCCATCAGTAGTAATTGCATATGATACAAGAAAATTTTCATTTGAATTTGCTAAAGCAGCAGCTTCTGTTCTTGCTGCAAATAATATAAATGTTTATATATTTAAAGAAGTTACAGCTACGCCTATTCTTTCATTTGCAGTGAGACAATTAAAAGCTACAGGTGGAATAGTAATTACAGCAAGTCATAATCCACCGCAATATAATGGTTATAAAATATACACCTCAGATGGTACTCAGGCAGTACCTCATATAGCAGAAAAAGTAATTGAAGAAATAAAAAAATTGGACTATTTTGAAGGCATAAAAACTATGAAATTTGAAGATGGTCTGGAAGAAGGAATAATAAATTGGGTATCTGATGAATTATTTGATGATTACATAGATACGCTTGAAAGCTTTTTAAGATCTCTTGAACCTTCACTTGAAAATAATTTAAAGATAGTATATACACCTTTACATGGAACAGGTTTAAAACCAGTAAAAGAATTATTGGGAAGATTAGGATTTGAAACAATTATAGTTGAAAAACAGGCAGTTCCTGATTCAAATTTTTCCACTGTGAAAGTCCCTAATCCAGAAGAAAAAGATGCATTTAAATTAGCTATAGAAGCGGCTAAACAAAATGATGCTGATCTTATAATGGCAACAGATCCTGATTCAGATAGATTGGGAATATACGCTAAAGAGAATGGAGAATATATAACTTTTACAGGTAATCAAATAGGAGTTATGCTTGCCCACTTTATTTTGACAAGATTGCAGGCATTAAATATGTTACCAGATAATGGATTAATAGTAAAAACAATAGTTACAACAGACATGATAAAACCCATTATAAAAGAGTTTAATGTTTCATTGGAAGAAACTTTAACAGGATTTAAATTCATTGGTGAAAAAATAGAATATTATACTGAAAATGGTCAAAAAAAGTTTATTTTTGGATTTGAAGAAAGTTATGGTTATCTTGCAAATGATCATGCACGAGATAAAGATGCTGTGATTGCAGCTGGATTAGTTTCTGTTTTATTTTCTCATTTACAAAAAGAAAATAAATCTTTAAAAAAATATTTAAATGAATTGTATGAAAGATATGGCTATTATCTTGAAGAAAATGTTTCATATACCTTAGAAGGAATAAAAGGAATGCAAAAGATAAACGATACTATGGAAAAATTAAGAAATGAACCACCAGTAAAAATAGGAGAATATAACTTAATAGAAACTATAGATTATAAAAAAGGGATAAATAATTTACCTAAATCAAATGTTGTAGAATTGAATTATGATAATAAAATAAAGATTATAGGTAGACCTTCAGGTACAGAACCTAAAATCAAGTTTTATTTGATGGCAAAGGGAGAAAATTTAAACGAAGTAGAAAGTTTGATAAAAATGGCAAAAGATGTAGTGAATTTAATAATGGAATAATTATTTGAGGTGAAATTATGGAACCTAATCTTTTATTAGTGTGTAATAATGGAGATTTTTATGTTCCAAAAAAATGTGAATTTATTGATTTAAAAACATTAAAAATAGAACTATATGGTGAAGAGGATATTGAAAATATAAAACAAAAAAACGATGGAATACTCGGCTACTTTGTAATAAAAGAAAAAGTAGGGAATCTTGTTGGAATGAAAAGATTCCTGAAAATAGATAAGAGAATTAATAATTACTTAAAAGTAACCTTTGTTGATTTTATACCTGATGAAATAAGGGAACTATACGGTGATTATATTGAAGTAATTTCTGAATTTGTAGGATTATATAATATAATTCATGAATTAAATAGATTAATAAACCTTGGGAATATTCGTGAAAATTATGAACAGTGGCTTGACAATCAATTAAAAAATGTTCCTGATGAACATATTGATACGCTTGGAATGCACATTTCAAAATTTGCAAACCTTTATTTAATTCGTGTTTATGAAAATATGTTTTCAAAAAATCTAGAATTACTTGAAAAAGAAGAAAAGGAGATTGCTTATAAAATATTGGAAACAGGTGTTTTGAAAGAAAAGGGAGTATTTAAATAATGGAGGTAAATAAATGAGAGTAGCAGCAATAGTAGCGTATGACGGAACAAAATTCAATGGATTTCAAGGACAACCAAAAGTAAGAACAGTTCAAGGAGAATTTGAAAAAGTTTTAAAAAGAATATTTAAACAAAAAGTAATTTCATGGGGAGCAGGAAGAACAGATACAGGTGTTCATGGATATGGACAGGTTATAGCTTTTGATGTTCCAAATGAAAGAATGACACTTGAAAATATAAAAGATGCTTTAAATGCAAATCTACCAGAAGATATATATGTTAGAAAAGTTCTTAAAGTAAGAGATAAATTTTCTCCAAGGCATGAAGCAACAAAAAGAATATATCATTATTTTATATATCAAAATGATGAACCAAACATCTTTTTAAGAGATAGAGTTTGGTGGTTTCCATATGATTTAAATATTGAAAAAATGAGAAAAGCTGCAAAATATCTTGAAGGAGAACATGATTTTACGACATTTAAAACTGGAAACGATGATAGAAATCCAGTAAGAACAATATATAGAATAAGAATTTTAAAAATGAGAAATAATATTATATTAATAAGGGTAGAAGGCCATTCGTTCTTAAGAAGAATGGTCAGGAATATAGTAGGAGCACTTGTAAAGGTAGGGACAGAAAATTGGGAACCAGAATATATAAAAGAGATATTAGAGGCCAAAAGCAGGTCAAAGGCACCGGCTTCAGCACCACCACAAGGATTATACTTTTATTCAGTATTATTTTAATAATATCCTCAAATATATTTGCTAAAGAAAAAATAGGGCTTATTTATAAAGGCCCTACTTCTTTATTTTCTAAAATATATTATGAAATATATAAATATGCTGATATTGAAACGCCACCGTCTACTCTATCTGAAAGAATGGACGTTGTTGTCAATCTTCCAGAAATAAAAATCGATTTTAAAGGAAATGAATATATCGATAAGTTTGATAATTATAAAATATTAATAAGAAAAATATTAAAAGATTATTATCCAAGAAGAATATATGTTATGGCTAATGATTGTGAAATAGTATTGAACGATGGAGATAGGGTAAAATCAACATTTATAAATTGGGAAAATGAAGTATATATAAACATATACAAAAATGGTAATATTTTTAATGTACCTGTATCTATGCCGATAGGGGAAAGTATAAAAAGAGTTCCTGATAAATGGGTAAATTTAAAAATTGTTGGATATACGGGTCCAGCTACTTTAAATAACATACCTATTCAGTTGGATGAAAATATGGAAATCCCACCTGCGAAATATGAATTAATAACTCCATACGAAAAAGTAAATTTTGATACGACAGAAAGTGAAAATAATTATACTCTTTCTCTTATAAAAGAGGTTGTAGAAAAAGAAATTAAAATGGAAAATATTTATGCAATTTTTGAATTGGAATCTGGTATATCAATACTTGGAGAAAAAAGAAGCATATGGATACCGAAAAATGGGGATAAAATTCTTGATGTTGAAAATGTGGATTTTATATCGCCATATGGGATGCTTGATAAAAAACATGGTATTCAATATCATGGAAAGCCCATATTTTTATATGAATATAATTACACAGTTTACATAATAACCTCATACGGAGAAATTTTAACTGTTGGATTAAGAAATATAATTAGAGATATGGAAAGAAGTCCAGCAAGTATAAAAGTAAAAAATAATATTATAGAAATTACAACATTTGGCGGGAAAATGTATAGTATAGATCTAAAAACAGGAGGATTGTATTATAAAGGAATTACTTCAAAAATTATGTATAATATAAATTTAAATACTTCAGGAGTGTTTGAAATAAAAGATAAGAAAGTAATAATAAAGAATAATGCAATAAAAATAATAAAGATAAAAGAAAAAACATATAACAAATAAAAAAATTCCCTGGTATTTAGCCCAGGGAATTTTTTATAATAACAATTTTTTTTCAATATTTTTTCCTATAGCCTGTATTAATTGTGTAATAGATATTAAAATAATAATATCATAAATTAAAACATCAAATCTAAATCGTTGATAGCCGTAATTTATAGCCATAGCACCAAGACCTCCAGCACCAACAGCACCGGCAATTGCGGTATAGGTTATAAGATTAATTAATAATAAAGTTATATCAGAAACTATTTTTGGTAAAGTTTCAGGCAACAACATTTTTAATATAAATTCTGTATTATTCATTCCAAGAGTATGTGCGGTATCAAGCATTTCTTTAGGAAGAGAATTAAATGTATTTTCACTTAATCTGGCCATAAAAGGAATAGCAGCTATAGTTAGTGAAACAACTGCTGATTTTGGACCTATAATTGTTCCGGCTATTAATTTAGTTAAAGGAATAACAAGCACAATTAAAATTATAAAAGGTATAGATCTAAAAATATTTATAAATCCATCAAGAATTCTATAAATAATTCTTGAAATTGTATCATTATTAATAGAAGTTAAATACAATAATATTCCAATTGGAATTCCAAAAACAACGCTTAGAAAACCTGAAAAAAATGTCATATAAAGGGTTTCTAACGTAGCTTTTAGTAATTCATTATAAATATGCATCTTATAACACCTCCAGGGAATAAACGTGTTTTTGTAAATCATATATAAATTCCTTTGCTCCGTTTCCCTCAATTTCAATTATAAGTTTTCCAAAAGGTGCATTTTTAAATTCTTCTATTTTTCCGTATAAAATATTAAAAGTAATATTATATTTTTTTGCAATGTTATAAAGAATAGGTTTTTCAACATTGTTTCCATAAAAGATAATTTTTATAATCTTGCCAGTTCTTTCTTTTAATTTATTATAATTAAAATTAACATCCTTATAGAATTCATTATTTAATTCATTTTCAAATTCTGAGAAGAATTTATAAACTTCTCCATAATAATAAACTCTTCCGTTTTTCAAATATAGTATTTTATCGCAAATTCTTTTTATTACATCCATTTCATGAGTGATAATAATAGTTGAAATGGCCATTTCTATATTTATTTTTAATATTAATTCAAGTATTTTTTCAGTAGTTTTTGGATCAAGCGCAGATGTAGGTTCATCAAGGAACAAAATATCAGGATTTGAGACAATTGCTCTTGCAATTGACACTCTTTGTTTTTCTCCACCTGATAATTGTGATGGAAAAGCTTTAATTCGGTGATCAAGACCAACTTTTTTTATAATATCAATGACTCTTTTTTCAATATTTCTTTCTTTATTAAGAATAAGAGGCAAAGCAATATTATCAAAAACATTTTTTCTTGATAACAAATTATAATGTTGAAATGCAACGCCTATTTTTTTTCGAATTTTTCTTAAATCTCTACCTGATAATGAGGTTAAATCAATATTGTTAAATAGAATTTTTCCCTCAGGTCTTTTTAAAAGAGTTAAAGCTCTCAATAAGGAGGACTTTCCGGCTCCGGAAAGTCCTATTATCCCAACGATTTCGCCTTTTTTTATATTAAAATTAATATCTTTTAAAATGTAATTTAATCCATCATATGTAAGATTCAAGTTTTTAACTTCAAGCAAAACATTCACACTCCTTAAAATACTGGAACAACAGCCCCATTATATTTTTCTAATATAAACTCCTTTACCTTCTGACTTTGCAATAATTCAATTAACTTTTTTAATTGTTTATTATTTTTATTTTTTTCTTTTACTGCAATAATATTTGCATATGGTGAATTTGCATCTTCAATAAAAATAGCATCCTGCAAAGGATTTAAACCATTTTCAATAGCATAATTTGTATTAATAACTGCACCAACAACAGTATTATCTTCTTTGTAAGTTCTTGGAAGATATGCAGCGTCCAATTCTACAAAATTTAAATTATATTTATTATCTTTAATATCCGTTATTGTTACTTTCAATGAATTTGTTGATTTAAGGGTGATTAAACCATTTTTTGCAAGTAATAATAAAGCTCTTCCTTCATTAGTTGCATCATTAGGAATAACAACCTTATCACCGGATTTAAATTCTGATAATTGTTTTTTAGAATAAAAACCCATTGGTTCAACATGAATTTTAGCAACGGCAATTAAATCGGTATATCCTTTATTTTTTGAAAATTCTTCTAAATAGGGAATATGTTGAAAATAATTAGCATCAATCTGTTCTTCTTCTAACGCGATATTAGGCTGTACATAATCATTAAAAACAACAATATCTAATTTATATCCCGTTTCCTTTTCAAAATCATTTTTAACAAATTCTAGAATTTCAGCGTGCGGAATAGCTGTAGCTCCGATTTTAAAAACTTTCTCTTTTTCACTACATCCCATCAATACCAATAAAATTCCTACCAGAATAAATACCACTTTTTTCATAAAAAACCACCTCCATAAAAAATATTAAAAAAAAGAAGGCCGATTATTTCTAATCGGCCTTCTCAATTAAAACCACTCAGCACGAAAACAGTGTGGCATTAATCTTCATTAGAGAAGACCGCAAATGCCACATCATCATCATATTTACTTTATATAAAAATTCAAATGTTGAAAAATTTTTCATAAAATCACCTCTGTAATTTTTTACGATTTTAACATAAATAAAGTCAAATGTCAAGACTTTTTTTAATACAAAAATAAAAACTCCCGACATAAGTCGGGAGTTTTTTGGAGGCAACGGAGTGCTTCCATTATATAATCTCATGTAAGTTTTTTCAAAGCGAAGGATTAAAAATATTATGTCAAATATTTTGTAATTTACTAATATACTTACTTAGACCTCTGAGTTTTATTGCTACATAGTTTTTATTTGAGCGCCCCGACGGGCGAATCTCAATTCTATCAATTACTTGATGTAAAAAGTCTTCCAGTAAAACTTGATCATCACTATTAAGAATACTTATAGCTGTATCAACCATGTTCTTAATAGTTATATCGTCTATCTCTATAACTTCTTCATTATACCTTTTAATTCTTAACTTTAAAGATTTTATCTCATCATCTAATTTTTTAATTCTACTTTTAATACTTTCCGGATTTACGCCGTTTTCAACTGCATCAATAAAACTTTCTTCTAATCGTTTTTTCTTTTCTTTTAAAACATTTATTTTTTTCTTTTCCTCTAGAATTTCGTCTTTATGTTTTTGTTCTTTTAGTTGCATCATAGCTTTTATTCTTTCCAATAATTCTTCAGAATTTAAAATACCAAAAACATCATTTAAAAGAAAGTCTATTACAAAATTTTCTACTTTTTGTTTTGAAATTGAAGTAAAATGATCTCCTTTTTCTCTATTATTTTTAGCTTTTTGCCATTCAGAACAAACATATCTTGGATATGTTCCACCGTAAGGAGTCATGTGAGCCCCGCATACACCACAGTATATAAGTCCTTTTAACAAATATTTATGTTTACTTTTTCTTATTTTTCTTTTCTTCTTCATTTCAGCATGAGCTTTATTCCAAAGTTCTTCAGAAATAATTGCAGGTATTGCATTATTTACTACTACAGCATCATCTCTTTTAATATGAGATGTCCTGTGATTTCCACGTGCCCATACATAAGTCCCCTTATATTTGGGATTTCTTAGTATGTCATAAATTGTACTATAACTCCATTTATTCCCTCTTCTATTGGTGTAACCATTTTTATTCAAATACTCTTCTATTTTAATGCTGGAATATCCTTTTGCCGCTAACTCAAACATTAATTTTACAACTTCCGCTTCGCGTTCATTTATAACATATTTTTTCCTTGGTATTTTCTTCACTCTATCTCCGAAAGTTATTTCTTCATAAGTTTCTTCTACATCATATCCATATGGTGGAATTCCACCTAAAAAATAAGCTTTTTCTGCGGTAATTCTTACTTTAGTATTTATTTCATTCTTAAGATTTTTTAAATACCAATCAGCTACACTGGCCATAATATTAAAAATAAGATCACCAGATGTACCTGTTAAATCTTCAGATACAGAAAGAAGATCCACACCATATTGATTTAATTCAGCTTTATACCATGCAGCGTCTTTTATATTTCGTGCGAATCTATCAATTTTATGAATAATTACAGCATCAAATTTTTTAGATTTTGCATCTTTTACCATTCTTTGAAATTCTGGCCTATCATCGGATTTTGCTGATCTTGCTCTATCGATATATTTTTCTACAATTTCATATCCGTTCTTTTCAGCATATTCTGTTATTGCTCTTAATTGTGCTTCTATGGAATCATCAGTCTGATTTTCACTTGAAAACCTTGCATAAGCAGCAGCTCTTTTCATAACTCCTCACTTCCCTCCTTGCTAACCTTTTGTAAAGACAGAAGAAATTTATAAAATGCATAAAGCTCCTCCTGATCTAACTTCCTTTCATCCCAAAACATAAATCCAAATTCCTTCAAAAGATCCAAATCCTCCTCAGAAACAAGCACACGAACTATAATCATTTGCATCACCTCAGATACATTTTAATATTTTCTTACTGAAGTAATGCAAAATAATTTAATTAATATGATTAAACTTTTAAGATTAATATCAACATATATTATACTACATTTTTGTTATTTTGAGAAATAAAAAAATCGTTCCACGAAGGAACGATTTCCATTATATAAACATTTTTTCTTTTAAATACAGTTTATTGACTGATGACAACAAACTATTATCGATATAATCCGGATGATCATAAAAAAACTTATAAGATATTTTCTTTATATTTTCATCAATTTCTGATAACCATTTAAACTTAGATTTTACAAATTTTTCACCATCAAAATATCCTTCTGCAAATCTGTAATCATTATTAGCATGGGATAAATAAAGGTCAAATAAAACATAACCTTTATAGTCTTTCATTTTTAATTTTTTTTCGATTTTATCAAGTTCTTTAAAAGGATTAATATACGAAATCGATAAAATCAAATATTCATACTTTTTATTTTTAATTTTTTTTATTTTGAACGGTTCCATACCATTCACCTCTATGTTTTTTTATTATTTATGTATATATCGTATGTATTTTTTATTATTTTAATACCTTTTATTATAAATTCATTAACTACATTCGGGTCAGTAATAATTTTTGTCTTAGCAAAATCATTTCTCGCATGTGCATATTCATGCCTTTGATAGTAGAAATTATAGCATTTTTCTAAAGCATTTTCAATTTCAGAATTGTTAATTTTGTTTTTAACTTCATTTGTAAAATAATGTTTTAAGTCTTTATTATTTTTTTCAAAAACTCCTTGAAATGAATCCTTTTTACAATTAATTTTATATCCGTCACATATTATAGAACGCAAAAAAGCTTCTAAGGCTCGCATTATTGGCATTAAATAGAAAGAGTAATCAAAATCAAATGAAGTATTGTTTAATTCAACCTTTTTGTTTTGTTTGGTAATCAAATAAGCTGTAAATATTAAATTTTTAATTTCAATTGTTAAAAAATCAGACAGATTATTAATTATAGATTTAAACTCACTTTCAGCCTCTTTGACACTTGTATTAAAATATTCTTCATTAAGTTGAAGAATTTCTATATAATTTTTATATTTCGAAAGAAATTCTTGAATCATAACAAATACATCATGTGCTTTTCCCTGAATAGTTAATATATTTGTTTTATATAAAATTATTCTTAAATAAGTCTCAAAAAAATTACTTTTGACTTTAAAACTACCTATAGAATTTTGTGTTTCTACATCTTCAACTTCAAAATTTTCACTTAACATTTTCCTTAATAATCCAAAATCCTCAATTTTAAAATTTTTAAATGTAAAATTGACATTTTTAGTGTATTTTTTTATTTCATCAAGATCATATAAAGAAATATCAAATTCTATATTGTTTTGCTTTTCCTTAATCGCTTTTTTTGCTAATTCATCAGCTTTTGTATTTCCAGGATTATTTGTATGAGACTCTATTTTATAAAAATTAATATTCATAATTTTTTTATATTCTTCAAATTTTATTTTATAAACTTTTGCAATATCGCTTTTTGTTTTCCATTCTCCTATAGCCCATTTTTTTATTCCTTGATAATCATAATATATATCAATTTCTTTTGCATTATTTTGTTTTGCATATTCTAAAGCTAACAAAGTTGCTATTATTTCACCAGCAATATTTCTTGTACTTAAAAAATTCTGATCATTTCCGTATTTGTAAAATTCTTTCTTTATACCATTATGAATAATATAAATTCCAGACCCATAAACTTTTTCTTTGGCATCATAGCTTCCATCAACATATGCAACGACCTTATCTGGATTATTGGATAAAGTAGCAGTTTCTAATTTTCCTCTTTCTATTCCTAAATATTCTTTCGCATCTTCAAGAGAAGAAAAACCTTTATATTCTGCACCTGGAAAACCGTCAACTTGTTTTCTTGTTTCTTCCCAACTTTCATATATTCCTGGATTTCTTCCTTTTTTTACTACATAATATTTTTTCTTTTTCCCCATAAAAATCCTCCTTTAAAATTTTTATTTTAACCTCAAAAAGGTTATCACCTCAATTCCTCTCGTACTTCTTGAGTTTAGTTGGTTTGCCATGAAGTAAGTACTCCATTTTCGAAATATAAATATAAATATGGCCAATTCGTTTTTAATGAAAAATCATATTTTTCATATATCCATTGTTCATAAATTATATTTGCGGTTACAGTTTTGTTTATATCTGATGGCCTTCCAAGTATCTCTTTTACTATCCAAGAAGGCATACCTATTGCTATTTCTTTTTTTATAACATACGGTGCCCATTTACCATATCTTAAATTTATTCTTTTTTCTTCTTCTATTTTTTTCTTTTTTAATAATTTAAAATCTTCTTTTTTTTGTTCAATAAAATCTTCTGGGGAAATAGAAAATTTATTCATTACTTCCTTAAAATAATTTAAATCATACCATCCTGCTAAAACTGCTGCAGATCCCCACACAGTTTGAAATAGAATTTCTTCTGCTTTACTATAACTTTCAACTCCTGTATTGTCTAAAATGAATGAAGGATCAAGAGCAATTAAGATCATGAAGGCGGTAATACTATCACCATATATCCCACCTAAAATTTTATAATAACTATCATTATATAATGATTTTTCGATGAATGATTTTAATTCTAAATCCTCCATATCTTTTATTTTTTCTTTTACTTGTTTATTAAAATTTGCACTTTTATAAACATCTACAGTTGAAATTAGAGTACATGAATTTAATACTATTATCAATGAAAATATTAAGGATATAAATAAAATAATTTTTTTCATAAAATCACCTCTAATTATTTTATTCTTTCTTCAAGTTTATTAGCAACCTTAACAGCTATAACATCTTTTGAATCTACAACTTTAGCTCCAATTGGGAATAAAGAAAATTTTGCTAATTTTATATATACTACTCCAATTGGGATACCAATTATAGTGAAAAAGGCAATAACACTTAAAATAACATATAAAGCAGCAAATAATAAACCAAATGGGAACCATAAAATATTAGCAATGGTCCCTCCAAGTCTTCTAACTGTAGATATATTATCTTTTCCTTTTAATTCTGTTTCTCGAATAATTTCTTTGCCATAAGGGAAGGCGGTTAATTTTGCTAAATTAAAACAAGCTTTTCCTATAGGAATTCCAATAATGGTAATACTAAATATAGCTCCTAATATAATCCAAAGGAGAGCTGTTTCCCAACCAAAAATAATAAACCAAATAATATTAAATAATGATGTCATAATACCCCTCCTTAATCTAAAATTAATATATCAAGCGTTTGATTAATTAAAAAAGCGAGACCCTCGAGGTCTCGCTTTATTCCCAACTTATTTTTCCAACAACTTTGCCAAAAATATGAATATCATCCATTTCTTCACCAGAAATTATTATAGGTTCATATTCGGGATTTAAAGAAACTAATTGTATTTTATCACCATAATTATAATATTTTTTTATTACTGCTTGATCTGAATTTATAGCAATAATACCTATTTCACCATTTTCAAGAACTGGAGTTTTAACTACAAGAGCTAAATCTCCTGGTTTAAACTTAGGAAGCATTGAATCTCCTCTTACCATCAAGGCAAAATCAACGTTTCTTTTTTCTGGAATATATATGACATCAATTATATTCTCAATGGGATCTATTCCATTACCAGCAGAAATTTCACCTAATATAGGAATTTTTTTTAAGTTAAATTGCATATCCTCTATAGTAACTTTTTCAGCATCTTTTACATCTTCTAAAGTTCTTAATCCCATTAAATAATCTAAAGAAACTTCTAAAGCTTCCGCTATTTTAGCCAAATTTATAGCTCTCGGTTCCTGACCACTTTCAATCCTTGAAATGGTGGAATGGCTAACTCCAACCATTTGAGCTAATTTTTCTATAGTAATTCCTTTATTTTTTCTTATCATTTTTAATCTTTTTCCAATTTCTTCCCAATTTTCTTTAGCCATAAAACCACTCCTAATCAGCATTTACATTTTATATTATACCAAAAAATACATATATTTTATGCGTATATGCAATATTTAATATTTTTGTTACTTTTAGTTAATTGAATTTTGTGCGTATTTGCAGTAAAATAATAATGTGCGAATACGCAAGAGCATAAAAGTAAATGTGCGAGGAGGTGAATAAATGAAAAACAATTTAAAAGAATTAAGAACTAAAAAGAATCTAACTTTAAATCAACTTGCAAAAATGACAGGTTTAAATCAAGCAACTATTTGGAGAATTGAAAATGGAATTATTATCCCAAAAATTGATACAGCACAAAAAATAGCGAAAGTTTTAGAAGTAAATGTTGAAAATTTGTTTAATTTAAGTGTAGCAGAAAGAAGGTAGTGTGATGCAAGCTCTTTGGAAAGTGAATAAAAAAAGGTTGCGCAAGGCAACCCATTAAAAATTAACTATTATTAAGCAACATTCCAATTGCTTGAAGAGCTAAAGAAGATATATTGAATATCTCACTTTTATGTTCGTTAAACCATTTTTTTAAACGTTCTAATGTGTTTTTATTTGGTTTTTCAAGTTGTTTTTCTAATAACTCTATTCTTGTTTCAACATCATCTTTTAAATCTGGATCATTTATATTTGCTATTTCTTTTTTTAGTTGTTCAAATATATTTTCAAGAGTATCTGATGAATTTTGAATTATGTTAGAATTCTCTATTTTTTCAGCTTGAATGTTTTGAATGTTGTTATTATTGCCGAAATTATTTATTTTTTGTTCCATGAAATCACTCCTTTGGAGGTGTTATTATGATAATTCGTTCTTTTAAAGTGTCAGATCCGGAATCATCTTTAGAAGAATCCTTGGAAAAAGTTTTTAATAGTTTGTATGAAACAGTTTTTAAAGATTCTGTTCCCAAAAATGTGAATTTAAAATTTACAGCTATTATTGATGAAGCTACAGATAAATTTCCAATAGAAAAGACAAAAGAAATTATTAAAGTTTTTGTTGAATCACATGGATATAAAGTAGAAAAAATAGAAATTAAAAATTCTAAAACAATTATTCGTTTTGAGTAAATTCAGACTTATCAATATTTTTTGCTTGAACATTTTGAACAGTTCCACCTAAAACAATATTTGTAATAATTTGTTCTGAAATATTTTTTGATTCATTTAGTTCTGCTTTAACTCTCAAGTCTATAAGCATAAATTTCAATTCTCTATAAAATGTATTAAAAAAATCATTAAGAAAATTTTGAAGATTGTTTCTAGGATACCAGCTATGACCTAACCCTATAGGCAATGAAGGATCTTTAATAAAATTTTCGAGCAAAAATTTTGTTACTAAAAACCGTTCAGATTTATTTTTTCCTAAGTTAAAACCTCTTGATGAAAATTCTTCATCAATCCATTTTGATAAATCTAAATTTACATTTGATGTAATTAATTTAGTTATATAACTTAAAATTTTATCTTCATCTAATAACTGGAATAATGCAATTAATGAATTTACTACACCACTGTCAGAACCTGATGCAAAGACAGTTCGATAAGATAAATCTAATTTTTCTGTTGTAGCTATAATTTCAGGTAATGTAAATTCCATAAAAATTCTCCTTTTCTCTATACATATCATTAATATTTTAATACATTTTTTAAAAAAAACAAAATTAAAACGGAGGTGGTTCAATGGATTTCAAAGTAACAGATAAAGAAGCAGCGGTAATTAATGGTATTTTGTACCTATTAGAACATCCGGAAATTGTTGAGAGATACTCGAAAAGAAAGGAGGGAAAAAATGGGAAAATTAAGAAAAGTAGCAATTCCGAGAGTTCCAGTTGCTTATCTGATACAAGAAAACAGCAACAGTATTGCCAACAGTGATTTTATATTATTTGATCTTCAAAAATACAATGATTTGGAAGAAAAAGAAGATGAAGCATTTGAAATGTTAAATGATATTGCAAAAAATCATGAGAAATATAGCAAGTACCAAATTATTAATGTAGTACAAAAAGTTTTAGCAATATTAAAGTTTATAGATAGCAAACAAGATGAAATCATTATAAAGGTTCAATTCAGATCCATTCAAATTAAGACTGAGAACAGGAAGTCTAATGGATATCTTCAGATTTATGATACTAAAGGACCATACCATAAGTGGTTAATTAGAGCAGGTATAAGAAGGTACAAAGAAGAACAAGCAAGGTTAATGAAACTTCCGATAAAAAACGCCCACACCGCTGGGGCAGTGTGAGCGCGGAAGATAGGGAAAAATTCCATATTTCTGCCAATATTATTATATCATATTTTTTTAAAATTTGAAGAGGAGGGAATGAAATGAATAAATTAGCACCTTATTCAATGAGTAGATTAACAGAGTATGAAAGATGTCCAAAAAGATTTCAATTTAAATATATTGATAAGCTTCCAGAATTAATGGGAGATGAGGGATTTAAAGGTATTAAAATCCATGAAGCTATAGCAAATGCATTGAGAGGAAAGGAGTATAAAGAAATATTATCTGAAATAGCATTTGACGATATAAAAGATGCTGAAAATATGGTTGAAAGAGCTGTCAAACATAGTAAAAATCTTGGAAAAATTTTAGGTATTGAAACTAAATTTGGAATAACTAAAAAAGGTGAGATGACAGATTTCTTTTCAGATGATGTATGGTTGAGAGGTGTAGCTGATTTGATTACTACCCAAGATGGAAAAACTTTAGAAGTTTGGGATTGGAAAACTGGTCACAGTACTCCAACGAAATTTCAAGTTTTTTTATACGCTTGGGCAATAAGTATAGCTCTTAAACGACCAGTTACCCGTGTAGGATATATAATGCTTAATTCAAATGACATTTTAGTTTTTGATATAACTTCTGAAGATTTAGAAATAACTGTTAATAAATTATACAAGTTGATCAATTCAATAGAAACAGATTCTAAATTCGAACCTAAACCCGGAAAACATTGCGCTTTCTGTTCATATGTAAGTATGTGTCCATTGGTAAAGCAAATTGAAGCTAAAGACATTCCTACAATTTTATCTGACGAAGAAGCGGCAAAAATTTATAAAGAAGTTATTGTTTTAAAAGAATTAGCTAAAAATAGAGAAAAAGCTTTAAAAGAATATATTAAGTCAAAGCCGGAAGGATATATTAAAGTTGATGAAAATAAAGTTTATAAAATATCTTACTCCGAAACAATTACCAAAAAAAGAGGTGTAAAAAAAGAAGAGTTGAAAAAGTTTGTATGGGAATTTGCAGAAAAAAATAATTTGGATCCTTTAACTTATTTTGACCTTGATAACAAGAAACTAGAACCTTTGATAATAGAAGGTGTATTAAAAGACTATTTCACTATTTCAAAAAGAAAGAATTTTGTTTTAGAGGAGGTGAAATAAATGGCTACTATTGAAAAAAAGAATTTATGGGAAATAGATTCAATAGAAGAATTTAGTAAAAATACAGGATATTCAATAGATTTTAAAGCACTAGAAGAAGCTAAAAAGAAAATGAAAAAACAGACTGAATATGGTGAGGTTGAATTAAACGTTTATGAAGGCTTGGTAATTCAAAAATTATTTGAGTATTTTAGATTTGGTATTTTTGACAATATTACAAAAATAATGAAACAACAAGATGCACATACCTCTTTAAATGAAGTAAAAATGATTTTATTAGAAATGGCTCGTTATGAAATTGAATATGGGTTAAAACCTTTATTGCATACAATTCCTATTGCTAAAAAGATTTATATAACTGCTGAAGGCTTTTTATATTATGCACAAACAAAAGGTAATATAAAAACTATTGATTACGAAACTTCCGAAATTAAGCCTGGATTATTTAAAACTATATGTACTGTAATAACAAATGACGGAAAAACCCAAAAAGGATATGCAACAGTAAAAGCAACTGGAAATAAGATGGATGATCCAGAAGAACGTAGCAGAACAAAAGCTTTAAGACGTGCATTAAGAAGACTTTATCCCATTGGGGCAATGTATGAAGAGGCATATATTGAAAATGAAGAAACTTCTATACCTTCTATACCGGAAATACACAACATACCAACTGTGAAAGAGGAAACAAATAAAGATACAGATACAAATAACGATGATGTAGTTACAGCTCTTCCGGAAGAACAATCAGAAAATGAAAAAAATTCTGAACCTGCTACAACATTATTTGATCTTCAAAATAATTTAGAAAAAACTGATTTGGTAAAAAAAGTATTTGATTGATACTTTTGGGGCCTCCCCCGCCCCTTTTTTATAATAAATGTTGTTATCTGAACTAAAGAGGTGAAATACATGCAAATTGCCACAGTGTTTAGCCGGTTTTGGCGAGACCGTCTGAATTGGGAACTTAGCGATTCTGAGGTTGCTTTATTCTTTGCCATTTTGGCCGAAATTAACAGGACAAGGGGAGAGAATAACAACCTCTTGGAATCCAAGATCTCAATCGGGACTCCCAAGCTGGAATTATTAGCTGGCATGTCACGAGCTGAAGTATATAGAGCAAGAAACAGATTAAAACAATATGGGTTGATTGATTTTGTTAGTGGAAAAGGTAAGAAAAAGTATGCTACTTATTTCCTTGGCGATGAATTCAAAAAAGTGTCTCATATTGATATAGAAAGTGAGACGGTTAATAAAGTGTCTCAATATGAGACGGAAAATGTAACGGTTTCTGAGACGGTTTCTGTTACACTTCCTGAGACGGTTTCTGAGACACGTTATAAGAATATAGAATATAGAGAAGAGAATAAAGAAAATAAAAGAGAATATATAGTCCCTCAACAAGTTGAAGGACCACCGCAGACTCCTTATCAGAAAATTATTGAACTCTATCACACTTATTGTCCCTCACTACCAAAAGTTAGAGTTTTGAATGAAACAAGAAAGAAATATATTAGAGCACGTTGGAAAGAACATCCTGATTTAAAATTTTGGGAAAACTATTTTAAGAGTGTTGAGGAAAGTGATTTTTTAACAGGACGTGCTAATTATGGGAATAGGAATCCATTTATTGCTGATCTTGAATGGTTAATGCGACCGAATAATTTCGCCAAGGTAATTGAAGGAAAATATAAAAATAGGGGGTATGTAGGAACTATAGACGAAGAAATTAAAAGTCTGTTAGGGAGATGAGTGTATGGCTGTAACTTATGCAAGTTTTATTGATGAAATTATTGCAAAGGTAAATAGACTTGAAGAATATTTACAGCAATTGCCGAGATTAGAAGCTGAAAAATATTTACAACAAGAAATTGAAGATAAACGAATTTTTGGATATGTGAATAACCTTGTAAATGGTTCTTTGAAAAAATTAACATATCTTGACATGCTTGAATTAAAGGAATATTTACTTAAAGAAAAGAAATGCAAAAGCTGTCATTTAATCAGTTTAAACTGTAAGGATTATGCAAAAATTTATCTTGAGACTTATGAAGGAAGGTTAATAACTCGTAAGGTTATTTGCAATAAATATATGCACAGATACTATACTGCAGAACTCCAATATATTTTGAAACGCAGTAAGGATGAAGCAAAGTTAATAAGAAGCTTAACTAAGAAATTTAAATTAAACGTAGATACTTCCACAACTGAAAAGTTTTTAGAAAGCTTTTTACACGGTGTGGATTTGTATGAAAAAGAGGAAGTTCTGGATTATTTAAAGGGGTGAAATAATGGCATATTCCTACAATAAGGCAATATTGATAGGACGGTTAAGTAAGGATCCGGAAATTAAAATTTCTGCAAATGGGAAAGGTTATACAGTTGCTACTATTGCGGTAGATAATGGGAAAAAGAATGAAAATGGTGATCATGAAGCAGATTTTTTTAGATTAAAGATTTTTGGCCAAAGGGCTAATGTTTTTGAAAAATATCTTAAAAAAGGAGATCTGGTGCTCATAGAAGGAAAATTAAGTTCAAATTCATGGCAAGATGAAAAGAATGAATGGCATAACTTAACAGAAATTATTGTTTCTAACTTTGTATTTTTGCCTAATAAGAAAAGTGAAAACATTATAAACGATGAAAATGCAGAGATTAATGACATTGATATAGGAAATGATGACTTTCCGAACTTTTTCCCGATCGATGACTCTGATACCACAAATGATATTCCGCCTAAGTTTTAGGAGGTGAAATAATGAACAGAGGAGTAAAAAGTGATTTTTGGACTCGAAGAATGTCAAATACTTTTGAACATACGGGACCTTACTTTTATGGAGTTAAACCTTCTTCTTTGCATAAACAATATGAACAAATTTTAGGTAATTTGGCAGAAAGATTTGACAAAATTGAATTAAGAAAGATAGATGATGAGTATATTTTAAGAGTATATTCTAAACAAAAGGTTTATAGACGATTTGCTTCTAAACATTTTGATTCATTGTTATTTGAGGCTTCTTCAATTTATAAGGAAAGGGTGAGATAGGATGACGATTATAGTGTTTGTTGTAGGTGTATTTGTTGGATTTTCAATCTCCGCAATTTTAGCTTCAGCACATGAATCCGATGCTTATTCTGAAGCAATGCGGTTAAAAATAAAAATTGTTGATTTAGAAGCTGAAAATGAATCTTTAAGAAGAAGAATTAATGATTTGGCCAAAGAAAGAGCAAAGTTATTTACGGAAAATATGAAATTAAGAAGAGGAAAAGTAAAAACTATCGGGGAGATAGAGAAATGACTTTGCTAATTGAATTAGAAGGGATTCCTCCTTCTGTCAATCATGCATACAAGAAACGTGGAAAAGGTTATGGAATGTTTATGTCTAAAACAGCAAAAGAGTTTAAAGAATATGCAAGTTATGTAGCTTATCAAGCAATGAAAAAACAAAAATGGACAAAAATTCCAAGGGATGAAAATTTTTATCGGATGGAAATTCATTTTCATTTTAAAAATCGTAAGCATCCAGATCCAAACAATTTATTAAAGGTTCTTATAGATTCATTTGAAGGGATAGTTTTTGAGAATGATAAAAATATTGATGTTTCAACTTTTTCATTTGTTGATGGTGAAGAAAGAACAGTCGTTATATTTCAGAAATGAGGGGAGGAAGAAAAATGAAAAAAGCTTATAATTTCTTTAATTCAAAACATATTAAGAGAATTTATGTTGAAAGTTTAGAAGAAGCTTATTATTTAATTTCAGCATTAAAAACATCTTGCCCAGTTTTAACTGATGAGAGTGGAAATGTTGTACAACTTTCTAATGTTGAAGATGCAATGGTATATATTGAATTTAAAGCTAAGACTAAAATATTGAAAAAAGCAGAAAAGAAAACTAATAGAGCAGTAATATAAAAAAATTGGGGCAATTAAGCCCCTAATGCCCAAATACTACCCTCTAAATTATATCATAGGAGGGTAACAGAATGCAAGATGTATTAAAAAATTCCTCGCTTACTTTTAATGATATCAAATTTCTACTTATGGGATACAAAAGAGCAATAACTCTTTTTTATGAAAGAAAAATACATTTGTATTTAGATAGTTATTTTGAAATATGTGTTGAAGTTGGATTTCCAGGAGTAGCGTTATCCCCTACAAAAACTTATGCAACTTCTTTTCCAGTAAGAGATTTTTTTAAACAAATTGAACTTGGCGCTTTAGAGAAGTATAAAAAGGAAAAATATATAATAGACAAAGTAAATGAGTTTTGGGAAGTATTAACCGCAATGGAAAGAAGTGTGATCTTTTATAGATATATTGATTTAGAAAAAATAAATGGTATTTGGAAAGGTGAAAGTAGATACCAATTGGCCAAAAGATTAAATGTTGCAGAAACTCAAATAAGAAAGTATGAAACATCAGCTTTTAAGAAAATATTGCACTATATGTAGTATATCATTGACAAGGTTCGCAAAATATGGTATAATTAAGTAGAATGGAATACTATACTTAGAAGGAGCCTGTTAAGGCTCCTTTTTTTATTATTCCGACAAACATCGACAGATTTCGACAGGTTCGACAACATTTGTGACTATGTGACAACTGTAGAATTTTTGTAGAATGTTGTGACAAATCAGGATATGGTGTTAATGGTAGCATTCCACACTTGGGATGTGGAGGTGCAGGTTCGAGTCCTGCTATCCTGACCAGCTCTTCCCTCCTTGAAATAAATATACCGGCACTCCGGCATTAATCCGGCAGCTTCCGGCACTTTTCCGGCATTTTATATGCCGGATTTTTTATTACTAATTACAATTATACTAATTTAAATTAGTATGCCAACCAGTATAATACCGATTGGCATAATTCCAGAATAGAGAGGAGGTCGCTTCAAGTGCAGGGGTTTGACGGGCGCCCCTGCTTTTACACTTCAAAAAGGAGATGAGAGAGGTGAGGTAAGATGACTAAATATACAGACAAAGATAAAATGAAAGCATTAGTAATGTTAGAGAATAATATAAATCATCAAACTGGAAATCCTAACTGGACTAAAGTATCGAAAAAGTTAAAAATATCAAGAAAAACACTTCAAAAGTGGTGGAAAGAAAAAAACAAAGAAGATATTACCCACATACGCACACTTAAAAAAGAAGAATTTATAAACAAAGCTTGGGATCAAATCTTTTATGGTTTAGATTTATTAAAGGAGAAAGCTGAAAGGACTAGTTATAAAGATTTAATAGTAGGTATGGCCACATTGATTGATAAGATTCAATTATTGCAAGGGCAACCTACAGAAATAACAAAAAATGAAAACAATAATACAGAATTAATAGAAATAGATCCGGAAATGTTATCGCCAGAGGCGGTGAATAAAATTGCGCAAAAAATATTACATCAGGAAAGAAAAGATTTTAAGTAAGTATTTTAAAAATAACTTTTATGAGTTTCTCAGATACGATGGCTCTGGATATTGGAAAGATGGGAAACATTTAAAATTTTTGGCTAGAAAATTAGAAGAAGTTGCTGAAGGAAAGATAAAAAAATTAATGGTGTTTATGCCACCAAGACATGGGAAATCTGAATTAATATCAAAGAAATTCCCTGCATGGTTTTTAGGCAAATATCCAGATAAAGAAATAATCATTACTGCATATAGTGCGGAACTTGCATATGATTTTTCAAGAATTGCAAGAGAAACGTTGAGAAGACATGAAAAATTATTCGGTGTAAGTTTAGATAAAAGAACACAAGCAGTACAACACTGGGGAATTGAAAATACTCGTGGTGGATTAATGGCAGCTGGTGTTGGGGGTCCTATAACAGGTAGAGGTTTTCATGTTGGAATCATAGATGATCCAATAAAAAACAGAGAAGAGGCTAATTCAGAAACGATAAGAAATAAAATATGGGAGTGGTATAGATCGACATTTAGAACTCGTGCTTATCCTGATGCTTCCATTATTTTAGTTTTAACAAGATGGCATGAAGATGATTTAGTTGGTAGGTTACTTAAAGAACAAAAAGATGAATGGGAAATTATAGAATTACCAGCTGTAGCTGAAAAAAATGATGCAATAGGAAGAAAAGAAGGAGAACCGCTTTGGCCAGAAAGATATTCTTTAAAAGAATTGATGAAAATAAAAAAAGATATTGGAACATTTGAATGGTTAGCGTTATATCAACAAAAACCAACTGCTCTTGAAGGAAATATTTTTAAGAGAAACTGGTTTAAATATACGGATAATTATCCTAAGAATATTCGAATATATCAAACTATAGACTTAGCTGTATCTAAAAAAGATACAGCTGATTTTTTTGTTATTTTGACTTTTGGATTAGATTCTGAAAAAAATATTTATATCATAGATCTTTATGCTGATCATATTGAATTCCCAAAACAGATAGAAATGATCCAATACTATTATGACAAATGGAAGCCAATTCAGATAGGGATTGAAACTGTACAATATCAGGCAGCATTATTTCAGTATCTCAAATCCACAACATATATTCCTGTAAAAGATTTTAAACCTGTCTCGGATAAAGTTACAAGAGCTCTAAAAATCACACCACATTTTGAAAATGGGAAAATATATATTTTAAGACATTTAAACCAACTACCTTTATTAGAAGAACAATTAATAAGTTTTCCCAATGGAAAACATGATGACATAGTAGATGCTGTTTCTTACATTATGGAATTTTTAGATAATCAATCCCCAAGTATAAGAACATTGTGAGGTGAAACAATGATTTTTGACAAATTTTTTAAAAAGAAAAAGAAAACTGAAAAAAAATTACAACCTAAAACACCTTCGTTTATTTCTGATTTTAATATTCCTAATATTCCACCAGAAAGAAAAGGTGAAGATTATTTACACGCTATGGAACAGGTATCCTGGATTTATTCTGCTATAAGAGTTATTTCTCAGACAATTGCAGCTGCTAATTGGAGATTATATGAGGTTAAAAACAAAGAAAGAAATGAAATAGAGGATCATGAAGCCTTAAAATTTTTTAATAATCCTAATCCATATACTACAAGAACAGAATTATTTCTTTTAACTTCGCAACATTTAGAACTTATTGGTGAGGCGTGTTGGTTATTAATAAAAGATTTTAGAAATAAAATAATAGGAATTTCTATTTTAAACCCAACTAAAATGACTTTGAGGATGGATGCAGGAATTCCTGAATATTGGGAATATGGAAGTAAGAAAATTAGATTGGAACTGGAAGATGTTGTGTTTTTTAAATATCCTAATCCGGCTAATCCATATAGAGGATTATCTCCTTTGAAAGCTGCGGCTATTGCTGGAGATACTGATCTTTATTCAGCGGAATGGAATAGGAATTTTTTCTATAATGCTGCAGCACCTTCAGGAGTTATTAAATCAGAACATAGGTTATCAGATGAACAATTTCAAAGATTGAAACTACAAATTGATCAAATGTATAAAGGATTAAAGAATGCACATAAAGTTGTTTTACTTGAAGAAGGTATTGATTTTAAACCTATTCAGATATCTCATAAAGATATGGAATTTTTAGAATTAAGGCGTTTTACCAGAACAGAAATTGCTGCCGTGTTCGGTGTTCCGTTATCGAAATTAGGGATTTCAGAGGAAGTTAATAAAGCTACAGCATATGTAAATGATTATACTTTTGCTAAAAATACAATTACACCTAAGCTAACTCTTATAAAAGAAGCATTGAATAAATATTATTTACCTCATTTTGGAGATAATTTAACATTTGGTTTTGACAGTGTAATTCCAAAAGACGAAGAATTTTTAGTATATAAACATACTCAATACACTAGGGGAAATATTATGACAATAAACGAAGTTAGAAATGAACTTGGATTAAAACCTGTTAAATGGGGAGATGAACCAACAACCCCTGTGATTTTTTCAGCTGAGAAGAAAAATTTGAATTTTGATAGAGATAAATACTGGGAAAAATTTGTTCAGAAACAAGAGAGAAGTGAGAATTTTTTTAAAGGATGGATTATTAATAGGTTCTCAAAACAAGAAAAAAAGATAATAGAGCTATTAAAAAACAAGAAAAGTTTTAAAGATATGAATGAAATATTAGCTGAAAGATATGCAGATGAAATTTTAAGTTTTTTATATGATGATGAACAATGGATATGGATGGATTTTTATGAAAAGAAGATGGAAGACGTTGTTGTATCTGCATCAGAAAATTATATGGAACAATTTAATCTTTTTATAAGCTTGAGCGATCATATGGATATTGTGGAAGAACTTCTTGAAAAAAGAAGTCAAAAATTCGCTCAAAAAGTAAATGAAACTACTTATAAACAGTTAAAACAAACATTAGTTGAAGGATTTTTAAAGGGAGAAGGTGAGAAAAAGTTAGCTAAAAGAGTTGAAGATGTAATGAGTTTGGCCAAACGTCAGAGGGCAGCAACTATTGCCAGAACCGAAATATATGGAGCAGTAAATAACTCACATCATTTGACTTTGCTGGAAAACGGAATAGAAAAAAAAGAGTGGTTAACGGCTAGGGATGAAAGGGTTCGAACGGAACATGAAAATGCAGATGGGCAAATAGTTAACGTTAATGAACCGTTTATAGTTGGCGGAGAGCATTTAATGTATCCTTTGGACCCTGCAGGAAGTCCAGGAAACATTATTAATTGTCGTTGTACAGTTATACCAGTATTGTAGGAGGTGATTACATTGTGAAAATAGAGAAAGATCTACCTATCCAAATAAAAGAGGTAAACGAGATTGAACGTTCATTTTGGGCTGTAGCAAGTACAGAAACAGTTGATAGATATGGAGATATAGTAGAACAAAACGGATGGGAATTCGATAATTTTTTAAAAAATCCTGTTATTCCATGGGGGCATAATTATTCACAACCTGCTATAGCCAAAGTTGCTGAATTGAAAGTTGTTGATGGAAAGCTTTATTTTAAAGCACAATTTCCTAAAAAAGGTACGTATGAACTAGCTGATATAGTTTTCGAACTTTATAAAGAAGGTATTTTGAATGCCTTTTCTGTTGGTTTTATTCCAAAGGAATATCAACCTAATGAGTTTGGTGGATATACCTACAAGAAAAGCGAACTTTTAGAAATAAGTGCGGTCACTGTTCCGGCAAATCAAGAAGCTTTAATACTCACATATAAAAGTCTTATGAATAAAGATAATAAAAACAAAGAAGGTGAGAAAAAAATGGATTCAAACGAGGAAAAGAAAGAAGATAAACTTCTTGAATTAGAAGAAAGAATTAAAAATTTAGAAGATTACATTGAAAAGCAAAAAGAGGAAGATGAAAGAAAAAAACTTTTGAAAGATTTAATAAAAATATGGAAAGAGGAGGTTTAAAAGATGGATAGAGAAGAATTAAAAACTATGTTGGGTGAGTTTAAAAATGAAGTTATAAGTTCAGTTAAAGAATACACAAAAGAAGAAATAGAAAAATTGCTTATTAAATCAAAAATGAAAAATATTGAAGATAATATGAGCGAAGGAGAAAAGAAAGATATAGGGAAATTTTTCAAAGCTATAATTACTAATGACCCTATTGCCGCTAAAGCATTGTCAGAAGGAACAGATACTGCAGGAGGTTATTTAGTTCCAGAAGAATTTAAAAATACCGTTTTAGATATTGCTGGCGACTTCGGATATGTAAGGAAATATGCTACAACTTTACCAATGAAAAGAGATACGCTAAGTCTTCCAAAACTTACATCAAAACCAAGTGTTACATGGGTTGGAGAAGGTGCATCTATTTCTACTGGAGAACCAACATTTGGTAAATTTACACTAACTGCTAAAAAAGCTGGGTTAATAGTACCTGTAACTTCTGAATTGTTGGAAGATAGTGCTGTAGAAATAACAAATATTTTATCTAAGATTTTTGGTGAGGCAATAGCTGAAGCGGAAGATGTTCAAGGTTTTGTAGGTGATGGAACGGTATTCACAGGAATTTTAAATGAAACAGGAACAAATGTGGTAACAATGCCTTCAACAAAAACCTCATTTAATGATATTACAACAGATGATTTATTGAATTTGATAGGAGCTGTACCTTCAAAAATTGAGAAGAATAGTGTATTTATAATGCATAGAACAATATTAACAAAGATAAAAACTCTAAAAGATGGAAACGGAAATTACATTTTTGATCCAACATCAAAAACAATCTGGGGATATCCAGTAATTACTGTCGATGCAATGCCAGCACTGGCAGATACAGCTGTAGATAAAGCATTTGTAATTTTTGGAGATATAAATTATCTTTATCTTGGAGATAAAAGACAGATTTCAGTTAAATTGGCTGATCAGGCTTCCATTGGAACAACAAACTTATTTGAACAGGATATGTTAGCTTTAAAAGTAACTGAAAGAGTAGCTTTAGGAGTAGCAATGCCAAATGCATTTGCAATATTAAAGACTGCAGCATCTTAATAATTAATAATTGGGGGCATAATGCCCCTTTATTATTTTTGAAAGGAGGAAATAAAAATGGCAAAAACTAAAATTGTTAAGGTGAAAGTATTAAATGCTTTTTTTCATGGGAAGAGATTTGAAAAAGGTGATATTGCAAATTTACCAGAAAATGTAGTTAAAGCATTAGGTAAAAGATATGTTGAAGTAATAGAAGGTGAAAACAATGCTGATAAGTCTAACGGAACTGAAGACGTATCTAAGAATTGAAGACACAAATGAGGATACAAGATTAAATCAAATTTTAAATGCTGTAGATGTTAAAGTAAAAAAATACTGTAAAAGAAAATTCGAATATGGTGAATTTACCGAAACGGTATATTTTTCAGATGGAGTTGGTTTAGTAAAAGAAACACCCCTTGAAAATGTTATTGAAGCTAAAGATTTATATGATACAAATTATGATATATTCAGAATTGAATCTAAAGGGACTATTTATTTGGACACTAAATTTACGGGATATCTTGATGTTAAATATACTGGTGGTTATTCTTCTATACCAGATGATCTTAAATTTGCAGTTATGAGGTATTGTGAGTATTTATATAACAAACCGGAAGGAATTAAAAGTCAAAGTTTTGAAGGAATGAATATTAATTTTGATATTCCAAATGATGTATTTGAAATTTTAGATATGTATAAAGTTATTAGGATGTGATTTTATGTTTGATAATAAGATAGTTAATATGTATTTTTTTGATAGATTACCCAAATATCCTATAACAATTAGATCTCAAATATCAGTTTCACAAGATCCTATTACAAGAAAAATTATTCGAAATTATTCAGAACAAAATGTATATGCTTACATAGGAAGTTTTTCAAAAAATGAGATTGAACATTCTAATAACAAATTAACTATTGAGAGTAAAAAGGTGATATTAAAAGATATTGATATAAACACCGAAGACATTGTAGTAATTGATGGAGAAGAATATCAAATTTTATATTTAAATACCAAGCAAAATCTTAAAATATTGGGAGTAGAGAAAAAATGAGTAAAGAAGTTGAAATTCAGCATAATTTAGATAAGTTGAATAAAGCATTGAAAAGATTAGAAGCAATTTCGCCTGATGTTGCAAAAAAAATAATTAAAAAAATTGCATTTGGTATATTTAGAGATCTGGTAAAAAAGACACCAATAGATACTGGAACGGCAAGAAGAAAATGGGATATTAATCCAGTGGATAATGGATACGGTTATAGAATAAGTAATGATACAGAATATTTAATTTACTTAGAATACGGAATAAAAGGACATCCGTTGAGCGAAAATCCTGAAAAAAGAAGAAATTCTTTGAAGTACCTTTTCGCAAGTGGAATATTACAAAAAGAAGATAATATGGTTTTATATTTTTACACACCTAAAAAAACGAAAACTGAAGGATTCATAAGAGATACATTACAAGAATGGAGTCAAAAAGCTAAATCTATAATTAGAGAAGAGTTAATAAATTCCTTTAAAAAAGAATTTAGGTGATCTAAATGAAAGGTGATTATTATTTAAACATCATTTATTCTTTGAGAGATTATTTTTATAACATAGACCCTACATTAAAAATGTATATAGATGAACAACAAGTTAGTTTTCAAGATGAGTTTGTAGAAATAAGGACTTCGTCTAAAACTTTAGATGATCCTAATTTTGCAATTATTAGTGATTATGCAACAATAAATATTTATTCAAAAAATAATGTGGATGAAATAGTAGCTAAGTTTCTTGATAGGTTAAGAAATGCATATATACCAATAAAAGATTTTGTAAATCAAACTGGTGAAATAATCGATAATTTAAGAGTTACTAATGTTGAAATTGTTGATATAGGTGTATTAAAGAGTAATCATTATGTGAAGTCATTGAGTGTATTTTATAAATTATACATAAAGGAGGTATAAAAATATGCCATTGTCTTATACAACAAAACCTAATGGTTCAGGATATATTCAAGTACAGTTTTATGATGGAAGCGAAACAGCTAAAACTATAGAAGTGAAGTATTTTGGTGAATTACCAGAGTTGAAAGAACCACAAGTGAAGGCAGAGGTAAAGGAATTTAAAGACAGAGGAGCTATTCAAGGATTTGAATATGGCGAAGATTCAGTAGATATACCAGAAGTTACTTTTGAAGTTGACGTAGTCGATGATCAAGTTTCTTCAAATAATTATGAATTAAAAAAATGGTTTCAGGAATTCAAAGATGCAGCTGGAAGTTCTCTTGTTTCAACAAATTCAGGAACAGTATCAATAAGAAAAAGTGATAAATCATTGACTACTATAAGCATTCCTTCTGATATAAATATGCTTGGAATGATTGTATTATTTGGACATTCTGATGGAACAAAAAAGTTTGGTCTTGATTTTCCACAAGTTGAAATAATTTCATCATCGTTTAAATCAGGTGATGGAAGAGGTAAGTTTTCATTTACTGTAAAAGTTTGGAGTGCTGCAAATGATACACTTGCATTAAAATAGTGAGGTGAGATAATGATTTTAAATCAAAAATTTAATGTAAAAATCCTAGATGTAAAAGGTAATCTTTTGTTTGAATTCAAAGATGTTAAACCTTCAATTCAAGCAGAAACTTTTACAGTAACGAACGATGGTGTAAAAAAGAATCAAATAATCGAAATAAAATGTATTGCTGAAAATGCTATTACAGGAGAATACGAACCGGTTATAGAAAAAACGTTTGAAAAAGCAACTGAAGAAACACAAAATCTTGAAGAAGCGGCAGAATAATGCCGCTTTTCTTTTTTTTATAGGAGGTGTCTTTATGCGACTCTGGAACAAACGATATGTCGATTTAAAAGTCGAAGAATTGATTGAAAAAAATATTCAAATCGTAAATAATATTGCTAATATAGATAGAACGTATAAAGGGAGAACAGAAATAAAGGACATAAAACTTCAGCCATACACAATTGTCAATTTGCTAGGGAAATATGGGGATTTTGAAGTGGATTCAGATGGAAATGGGATAGGTGATGGGTGGACTGATTTATATGCTTCCTATAATATCAATGAGATTGTTGATTCTCCATTAGGCGGGAAAGCTCAAAAACAAATATGTTCTAATGGAAATACAAGTTTTTATTATGGAACGATAGCTTTTTTTTTAAAAGGGCATCCAAAAGAAAATCATAAATATTTTTTATCTTTTTATGGAGCAAAAAGTTCTGATACTTTAACTGCTGTAGTATCAGTTAGGATAAATAATGCAGGTTACAGACATCATTATTTAAGCACAAAATTTGATAAAATATATGATTCTTTTTCATTCGATTATTCAGATTGGAATAATCCCCCATATGATTATAATAGAATAATATTTTCTATTTATAATGAAGATGGTAGTTATGCATACATTGACAAGGTTATGTTTGTTGATTTAACTGAAATGGGAGCATTGCCTTCTGGAATAAAAGCATATTTTCAAAATGCAGTAGCAAAATGGGAAGATTTGGTAACATCAAGTAATATAGCAGCAATTGATGGTAGAGAACAAACAGGAAATGATTGGTTGGCGGAATTATTACCTTACGTAAATAGCGTTGCAACCCTCGGTTGGAAATGGGGTGAGTGATTATGATTGAATTACTTAATCGAGGAAAGAATTTATTTAATGCTTTAACAATGGAACGAATATCGACATTAAATTGGTGGGCTGGAATAAATACAGTGATTATTGAAAATGAAACCACATTGTTTTTTACCGGGCAACGAAATTCATATAATCAATATCAAGGCATATTTTGGAAACAAAAATTAAAACCAAATACAACATATACATTTATATTTTCAAGCGATATATCAAGATTAATATTTTATATAAGATTTGGTTATAAACACCCTGGAAATGGTAATACGGCAACTTTGAATTTAACCACTCCAATACAAAAATACAAATATAAATTTACAACTGACGAAAGTGGTATAATATGGTTTGGTTTTGCTTCTTCGACAGTTCAAACAATATACAATATTATGCTTGTGGAAGGAGATTATACTAATTCAGAATTAGAATTTTCAAACCCACTTGATGAAAAAATCAAATTAGATACTGAATTATTCGGATACAACGGAGTTTTCGACGAATACCTCGGAGACGGGAAGACGCTGAGAAGGTGGAGGAGAGAAACAGTAACAAAAGCAACAACATTTAATGCACCTTCTACAAATGGAACTGGAACGGCTATTTTGATTAATAAAGATAATGGATTTATTTATTTTGCAACGATTAGTGGAACAAATATATATGAAACTGATATAAATGGAAATACAATTCCAGATGGACTATACGAAATAATCTACCAACTCGTGACACCTGTCGTGGAAGAGGTTGAAGAAACAAATATGCTAAATGTCCTTACAAATGGGCATAATTATTTTTTATTGTCTCAATTTGATAAAGATAAATTTATTGGCGATGGTGCAACTAAAACTTTCAATTTATCCAAAACTGCAAATTCTACTAGTTACATTGTAAAAGTAAGTGGTAAAGAAGTTTCGAATGTAACTAAAACAACAACGTCTATCACATTTAATACTGCGCCTAAAGTTGGTGCAATTATAGAAGTGGAATATAATCATGAAAATAATGTTCTTGGAGTTGCTGAAATAACACTCTTAGAACCTTCTGGAACGCAAGAAACTATAACTAATTTTACAGAACTAAGTATTACAGAAAATGAAGAAGTTGTTGAAGCAAAATATCCAGATAATACTAAAAAACGAATTGTAAAATACAAAGATTACACAGTAACTTTAAATAAAGATTTAATAGAGAATTATGAAAATTTCATTAAAAAATATAGAGATAAAAAATTCAGATTAATAGTTACAAATCTTAATTCCGGAGAACAAGAATACATTTCACCATGTGAAATTGAACAGAAATCGAAAAATTATTTGAATAGAGCAGAAAATATTCAAATTAGGGCTAGTGACTTATACGATTAGCCTTTTGTATAAGGCGTGATATTAAAACAGGGAAAGCTACAGTAGCATTAATTGAAATAACAAAAATAGAGGAGGTAGAATAATGAGTAAAAACAAAGAAATTAAGATTTTAAGAATAAAGGATTTAGCTAAAAACAAAGAAAAAAGCAAAGGGATTTTTGCATCTCATGGATATTCAATAATTAAAAAAAGTTATATTGACGAAAACGGAGAACAAAAAGAAGAATTAATAAAAATAGAAATAAGACCAATTGGTGATCATCCGCTAATAAAAAAATATATGAAAGAAAATCCACAACCAAAACCGCCAGTAATAAGAGTATTATTAAATTCTAAAGGACAAACGCCAGATCAAGCAAATGTTTCAATAGAAGAAATAAAAAATGATCCTGATTGGAAATGGGCTAATGTGTATGATTATACTGATGAAGAGTACAAAACTAAAATGGAAAAATATCAGGAAAACATTTTTGCCTTGCAGTTAATGATTGTATTTGATGTTGTAGAAGAATTCGGAAAAGATAAAATAGGAGAATTCAAGGAATTTATAGAAGATCTAGGCTTCTCAACTTATCAACTTCAAAAAATAGGAGAGGATATAAAAAACTTGGATTACTTGCCAAATTAGAGCAAGAACGTGAAATAAGGGAGTGGTTCGAATGGTCTGAATTTCAGAAAAATGTCGAACACACTCCCTTAGCTTTTAAAATAATGCAAATTTGTGAATCATTCGGGAAAGATTACGAGTGGTGGGAAAATTTATCTTACAAAGAAAAACAAAGATATCTTTATTATCATACAATGAAAGCTTTAAAGGAAGAAAATGAAATAAAAAAGATGAATAACAACTCAAACAAGGATGTAAGAGCATGAGTTTATTAAGTGAAGTTGCTTTTAATGTATCCTTAAATGCAAATAATTATATAAGTGGTTTAAGAAAAATGGAAGAACGCACAAAAACTTTCGAACAAACAATTAATAAAGTAGGTACAACATTATTAACTGTTTTTGGTGGTGCGGGAGTAATTGCAACAATAAAAAATGGAATAGGATTATGGGCCGAACAGGAGAAAGCAACATTAAAACTCAACTTTGCTGTGAATCAGTTTGCAAATGGAAACAAAGAATTATTCAGATCTCTTCAAAATTTAGGAAATGAACTTCAAAAAAATATAGGGGTTGGGAATGAGTATGTAGAAAATCTTGCTTCAGTAGGATTATCTGTAGGTATAACTTCAGATAAAATAGAAAATGCAACAAAAGCCAGTATACTTTTGAGTAAAGCGCTAGGTGTAGATGCAAATACTTTAATGAGAGGCTTTGCCCAGACAATGGAAGGTCAAGTTGGAGTTTTAGGAAGGTACATTCCTCAACTTCGAAATCTAACTCAAGAACAGCTTAAATCTGGTGAAGCAATTGATTTGATAATTGAACAATTTGGTTCTTTAGAAGATACATTAAAAAACACCACCGGTAGCGCATTAGATAAATTAAAAGCATCAATAGGTGATGTTGGAGAAGTGATTGGTTCGCATTTTACACCATTCTTAAATAAACTTGCTGACATAATGTTTGAATTTGCAAATAAAGCTGGTGAAACAGGAAGTGTAATTGGAGCTATAGGCTATTATGCTAATAAAGCTTGGAATCAACTAAATCTTCTTGGAAAAGGCTTTATATTATTTATAGGCACTGCATTAGGAATGACATTAATAACAAAGAGTTGGAAATTATTAGTATATTCATTTGCAATTGGAAAAGATATAATTACAGGCGTATTTTCAGCAATCTTTTCACCATGGACATTAATTGCTGCAAGTATAGTTGCTGGATTATATGTTCTTAGAGTAGCCTGGAAAAAAGATTGGGGGGGTATAAGAACATTTACAGAAGACCTTTGGAATAATAAACTAAAACCTCTTTTTGATGCAATGAGTAAATTATTAAAAGAAGGCCTCTTCTTTGTTATAAAAACATCCGGAGATGCTTGGAAATGGATCAGAACAACGTCATTAAAACAAAAAGTTGAAGATATTGGAAACTTTCTAAAACAAGGTTGGGAATGGATTGTAATAACCTCAGGAAATTTCTGGGATTGGATAAAAGGGAAAACTTTATCTGATGTTCTTGATAAAATGGGTGAAACATTAAAAAGTGGCTGGGATTGGGTTGTAGGAGTTACAGGTGAATTTTGGGATTGGATAAAAGATACAAAATTAGGAAGTTTATTAGAAACATTAGGTGAAACTTTGAAAAATGGTTGGAAATGGGTTGTTCATGTTGGTGGAGAACTTTGGGATTGGATTGAACAAAGTGCTTTAGGAAAATATATGGATCCAATTAAAGATTATTTAAAAAATGGTTGGGAGTGGGTAGTTAAAACAGCAGGTAAATTTTGGGATTATTTAAATTCAAAAACTATTGAAGAGTGGGTTCAAGCAACAGGTGACTTTTTAAAAAGTGGATGGGACTGGATAATAGGAATAACCGGTGATGGTTGGAATTGGTTAAAAGATTCTGGGGAAAAATTCGGAAATATGATAGAAAAATTAAAAGAAAAACTAAAACAAGGTTGGGATTGGACAATAAATATCGCTGGGGATTTCTGGAATTGGATAAAAGAAAATTTTAATAAAGAGAAGTTCAAAACAGTTTGGGATATATCCTTAAATACAATAGGCAATTTTTGGAATAATTTATCTCAGTGGTTTGTAAAAGAAATAAGTACAGCATGGAATATTACCTCAAACCTCATTAATGATATTACAAAATGGTTCGTAAAAAAATTCGAAACAACCTGGAATATAACAAGTACTTTATTAGGTAATTTTGCAAATATGCTCCCAGACTGGTTGAAGGACATACTAAAAACTTATTGGAATATAGAATTAAAAATATTAGGGACATTTTGGAATACATTCAAGGCAATTTATGAGTGGATGAAAGATGGAATATTTGAATTTAAAATAAATATCAATGCATTAATACCTGATTGGATAAAAAAGATTTACAATTGGGTTTTTGGATCCAATTCTGAAAATACAACTAAAACTAAATATACACCAACGATAAAAGAAAAGGCAACTTTTGTTGCAGATCCATCAGCAATTCATATTTCTGGAACAGAACAACAATATATGGCGATAGGACACATTCCAAGATTTGCAGGTGGAAACATTGCATATCTTGATCGAAACGGAATTGTAAAAGGGCCTGGATCAGATACAAGTGACAATATACTTGCATGGATATCTCCAGGAGAAGCAGTAATTAGAGCTGAAGCTGTAAGAAGATATTTACCGTTATTAAGAGCTATAAATAATATGAGTTTGCCAAGATATGCTACAGCAACTGAAAATGTCAAAGGCGATGCTTCAATAATTATTTCAAACTCTGATGGAAAAGATAGTACATTTAAGAAAGTTTTTGAAGATGTTCTAAGTCAAATGCAAGAAGATTATACATCGTTTAGTAGTTTTCTAAATGGACTGTTAGAAAAATTAAAAATAGCAAATCCAGAATTTGATGCAGCTATAACTCAATTGCAAAAATATGCTGAAAGTCAAGATGCATTAAATGATGAATTTGAAGAAATGAAAAAGAATATTGAAAATAGCAATGATGCTTTTAATAAATTAAAAGAAACTATTGCAAATGAGGCAACTAAAGATCTTACGGGACCAGCTAAAGATGTTTTTTCAAGTTTTTCACAAGATTTACCGGCACTTGGCGAAGTAATATCAAGTTCATTTGTTGCTGTAATGAATGGCTTTATGACAGCTGGAGAAGCTATTTCATCTATCTTAATAAGTGTTGGTAGTTCATTTGTTGCAGCTTTTGGTTCTGTTATATCAATTGGAATAGCTGTTGGTAAGGTTTTTGGAGGTATATTTAAAGTTTTATCTCCTGTAATTAATTCTATACTTAAACCTATTTTTTCAATTTTGGGTTCTTTAGGGCAGCTTTTAGGTGTTGTGCTATTGCCTATATTTTCAGCATTGAAACTAGCTTTATTACCAGTTGTATGGGCTATCAATGCTGTAATTTGGGCATTTGACCAAGTAATATTATGGGTAGATTCTCTACCTTTTGTAGGTGGATTTTTAAGCGATAGTGAAAGAACGGAAAAAAGAAAAACAATAACTCAAAGAATGGGAGAATATATGAATCCTTCTCAAGACGAATATGAAAATTCTGGTAGTACTATGGGTCAGGAATTTGCAGCTACTGGATCAAAAAATGTTACTATAAATAACCATATTTCTTTTGAAAGAAACTTCATTATTAGCGAGGATGACAGACAACTCAAAGAGCTCGGAGATAAACTATTAGAATACTTCAGGGAAAAAGGAGTGTTTGCAAATGCTTAAAATTGGAAATAAAAGTTTTAAAGAAACTGAACTTGATATAAAACTTGTACCGGTTGAGCGGGTAAATACATCCCGCACCGGTTTAAATTATTATACTCACTTTGGGGACTATAGGGAAATAAACGTAAAATTAGATATATTATCAGAAGAAGAAAAAGACTATTTGGAAAGTCTAAAAAGAAATGGAACAAAATTTGAAGTAGAACTTGATAACAAAGAAAAATTTAATGCCATAATGAAAGGAAGCTTAAACTTCAAAAAAATTTCTATTATAAATGGAAATATTTATTCTACCACATTGACCTTGATTGAGGTGGTTTGATGGAAATATATATTAACAATAATAAAAAAGATTTGCTTATTCTAAATGGATATATAAAAACAACATTTAATAGCATATCAGAAGCACAAATTGATACGACATTAGACGGTGAAGAGTTTAGCATAGGAGATAAAGTTGAAATTTATAATGATGAAAACAATAAAATTTATACAGGATATATTTCAAACAAAAAAGATTTTTATGATAGAGGATTAAGAAGATATAATTTAAAAAGCGGTATGTTTTTTTGGAAGGATAAACCCATAAATGAATTAAAAACTTTTTACGATATAAATGTTTCAGATATTTTTAATTGGTTATTTTCTTCTATTTCTTCAATTTGGGCTGACTTTACTTATGAACTTGATGTAAACTTAACAGACTTTGATATTGCTTATATACAATTTCAACAAGAAGATACCTACGGGAAAATACTTGAACGGCTGCAAAAGTCACTTGCTTTTGATTATTTTGTTGATTCAGAAGATAAATTGATTATAAAATTTGGGATTGCCCAAAATACTTATTCAAATACATTTATCTTAACAGATGATTTAATGGAAGATAAAATAAAAATAGAAACCAAAGAAGAAAAATATAATGACATAATCATTGAAGGTAAGAAATATACAGAACAGGTAGCGAAAATTCCAGTGTGGGGATATGAAGGTGAAGTTCCACCTGAAGGTTTACCCGATGGCAAAGACGAAGAAGGGAATTCTCTTCCTAATGAAGAATGGTTTGCAAATCTAGAAGCTATTTGTAAAGACCTTGATAAAATAGAGGATATAGTAATAGAAGGAGATTCTTCTGGCATAACTTTAGATGCAACAATATATAATTCAAATTTCAATTCAGATGGAACACTTAAATATGGAAATAAATTAAAGTTGAAAATAAATAATTCTACAGGTGAAAAACGAAAAATTAAATTTAAAATTTATGGAAGAATTTATGATGAAGAAAGAATAACCTCTGAAAAAGATATATCAATTTTTATAAAAAGAAAACTAAAAATAACGGATAATTTAATCCAAAAAAAATCTTGGGCTGGAAAATTGGTAGATTATTATCTACTATCCGGAAAAGAAAAAATAATAATAAATGGAAGAATATTTGACGAATATAATGTTGGAGATATTGTATCTTATAATATTGGCGGAATAAAAAATTTCAAAGTTGTAGAAAAGAAAATAGAATTCCTTGAAGGATATGCAAAATATATTTTAGAACAAGATACAACACAATTATTTAATTATGATCCTTCAAGTTCCAATTTTTATGCACAATTAGATGCAAATTTAAAAGATGCAATTATCAGTTATGAATTTAATATTTGGGAGAAAATTAAAGATTATACAACTTATAAAAATGAAGCATTATGTAAAGTTGAACGATTTGAGCAATTAGAGTTATACGATAATAAAAAAATTTTTGGAATTATTCTATCTGAGGAAACCCCAGGAAGTACATGGTATATACATTTATTTTTAATTGATGCAGCTACAAAAACAATTTTACAACATGAAAATGTTTTAGAATATGAAATAGGTGCGCCTTTTGTTTTTACTCCATCAGAGGCTTTTTCAAAAATGCCTGATGTATTTGGTATTAATGGTGGAACATTAGGAATTAATATATTTGGTAATGCTTATAGCTATAATGCATATACAAACACATTAACAAAACATACTATTAATCCACACCAAATAGAAAGAATAATTGATTATACAACAGATTGTGAATTAAGCGGTGTTTTTACTGATGGAGACGGTGAAATGGCTTTTTATTGTTCTAAAATTAATCAGACAATTGATTCTAATAATGGAACAGATTTTTATAAATTTGATAATGGAAATATGACATGGGAATATTCAACTTTTCCACCGGGAACACAGGAATATGCAGATTATGGTCGAGGACTTTTAGATAGCTATATAAATTTAAAAAGTTTGGTATTTTTAGGTTCTTTATATGGTGGTAGTATAGATAGAGCATTCAGAGGTTTCAATTATTATAAAGATGATACTGGACAACATTTAACGGAAGGGGAATATGTATTATTTTCATCTAGACCATCTCCATATATAGCTATTGATAAAGGAACAGTTCAAATAACTTTAAATGATTTAGGTTTTAATATTTATAGTTCTACTCCAGCATTAGAATATATTCAATATGTTTATTCGCAAAAAGTTATATATTATGGGTCAAACAAATTTTATCCACCAGATTTAAAATTAGAAAGTAAAATTACAATGGACGTTGGTCGTTACATTGCAGAAATTGTATATTCTTGGGATAATAAATGGTATTTATTTTATAAAAATAATAAATTAAATTTCCTAGCAAATGGTATGTTATTAAAAGATTTAGATATACCTTCAGGTCAGCTTGATGAAATAGAGGGGTTTATTTCGTTTTTAGATCGAACCTATGAAACAAATTATCCTTTAGAATGGGATATATATTTACGAAAAGGATTTGATCTATACAAATTCAAATTAACAGATGAACTTTTAGGAATGATAGGTTCAAGATCTATACAGGAAATGGTAAAAGATGGAACAATAGTATTACCGGATAAAGGAAGAAATGCTGTTAGTGAACCTCAGGAAGGACAAATTGTACGTGAAGGAACAAATTTATACATATATATGGGTGGAGTCTGGAAACAATTTAATATAAGCTGATGGGAGCTCTTTTTAGAGCTTCTTTTTTATTTGTATTTGGAGGTGGGATCTTGGACGTGGCAAAGTATGAATTCGAACAAGATTTTGTTGAAATCTTAGCTATTGGAGATATTCATTTAGGATCAGAAATGAGTTCTTTTGATCAGGTATTAAAAGTAATTGAAGAAGAAAGAGATAGTAAATTAATTTTCATGGGTGATCTAATAGACAATGCAATAATAAACAGTCTTGGTGACATATATTCTCAAAAACAAAATCCACATGAAGCTATAGTAAAAATAAGGAAATTATTCAAGAAATACAAGAATAGAATTTTAGGTGTTGTTGGAGGAAATCATGAACGTAGAACATGGCGGCGTGTGGGAATAGATCCTTTATCTTTAATCTGTACGGAAGTAAATATTCCATATTCAGATGACGTATTAATTATTGATGTTGCTATAAAAGGAAAAAGAGGAAGGGGGATGAAAAACAGGACGCATTATTCAATTGCATGTCATCATGGAGCTTCAGGTGGGCGTTTTCCAGAACGTAGTTCGAGGCAACAAAGATATTTTCATAGTTTTATATCAGGAGTAGATATTTATATAACAGGTCATACTCATGTGCCCGACATATTGAAATTAGCAATTCATGAATATGATAGTAGAAATAAAGTTATAAGTAAAAAAGAAACGTACCATATAACGATACCAGCGTGGAGTGATGAGAAATACGCTCGACAAAAAATGTTACAACCTACAGCTAATGGATTGATAAAAATAAAACTTTTCAATGGATATAAGAAAAATATTAAAGTTGTAATGAGGTGATAAGAATGGATTATGAAAAAGAAATTTCAGATTTAAGGATTAAAAATACAGAACATAATATTTTATTACTTCAATTAAAAGAAGATATAGAAAATTTGACAAAAAAATTCGATAAGTTGAGCGAAGAATTACACAATGGATTAATAAAGAAAAAAGTAGATGAAGCTTTAGAAAGAAGAGTTGGTAAGTGGTTGCTTGCAGCAATTGGAAGTTCGTTGAGCACAGGGATTATAGGATTTCTTGCTGGGAAGTTTTTTGGAGGTTGAAAGTATGAAACTTTCGAAAGAAAAAATATTTGAAATATGTAAATTTGTAGCTGATGAATTAAGTTTTGATAAATTTCTAATTTTTGCAGTAGTTATGACAGAAAGTTCTGGAAACACAAAAGCAGATAGTGGGTATGCCAGAGGATTAATGCAAGTATCAAAAATAGCTTTAGAGGATATTAAGAAAAAATATAATATGAAATATACATATGATGATCTATTTGAGCCATTTATTAATTTAGAAATAGGAACTTTATATTTGATGAACTTATACAATTATTTTTCAGCGAAAGGGTTTGGTGAGTTTGCAATTATTGCAACATTATTAGCATATAGCTGGGGAATTGGTAATGTAAAAAAATGGTTAGAAAAAACTGAACCTGATAATCGTTTTATCGATGAGTCAGTTTTGCAAAGTAAAAAAGATTATATTTTTAATATTTTTTTCTGGTATTATTATGCAAAAAACAAATTTAAGGATATGCAATAATAACATAATATTTCCTTAAAACGCATAACACTCTCTAAGGGAGTTATTTTTTTATTTATATATAAACAATCATAAAAGCATAAAAACAGCGCTAATATCTTCGAATTTTAGCGGCTGTAGTCCTTTTATAGAAAACTTTTCAGGAGGTGTTATTTGTGGAAGAAGTTTTATTAAAAACCATTGTGTATGTAGCTGTTGGTATTGTGTATATCCTTGTAAATTCGTTATTGAAATCCAAAAAACTAGAAAGCGAAGTTAAAACTATAAGGAAGGTAATAAAACATGCAGTAGAATACGTAGAACAAGTATCAAAAATTGAAGACTTACATGGAAATCAAAAAAAACAATATGCCAAAACTGTTGCTAAAAACATGCTGAAAGATTTACATATTAATGTTTCTGATGGAATAATAGACACAATAATTGAAAGCATGGTCTTTTATATGAATTTAGAGAAAGGAGATGAAAGTAATGAACTTAAGTGATTGGAAATTATGGATAGTTATAATAGCAAGTGTCTTAGCTGTTAGCCTGGCTTTTGTTTATCCTTATCAACCACAACGTCAGGAGGTGCTGCAGGAATATCAGAATATGTCGGATCAGGAAATAATAGATGTAATTGTACCTTTAGAAAACAAAGACGAGGCACTAACTTATTTGGCCATGAAATACGATGGATATATGATAATTGAGGAATATTATATTGATAATAAAAAGTCGTGGTTTTTTAGACTGAAAAAAGAAGGTGTTAAGAAATGATCGAACTTAAAGCAGGAGATGTATTACTTCTGAAAAAAGAAAATGCTCCAGGAGCTTACACATTCTTAAAAAAATTTCTCGGGAAAGATTTTGCTGATTTCGTAGCAAAAATCGAAAAACATGAATACATTCATTCAGAGTTATATGTAGGAAATGGATATGTCCTTGCAGCATGGTTCAATGGTGTGCATTTAGTAAAGTATCCTCTCGAAGTTCTGAGTAAATTCGATATATACAGACATGAAAAAATGGATGAAGAAAAAAGGAAAGTAATAAGAAAAAATGTGGCCAAATACTTCAATATGCCGTATGACTTCGCATCTTTGATCCTTAATGGACTTCCTGAAATTCTCAGTTTGGGATTTGAACCTTTGGAAAGATACTTTGAAAAACAACTTCCATACAGTGATCCTAAAAAAATGATATGTAGTGAGCTTGTCGCAAGAATGTTTAAAGACGCGGGTATAATAATAGAACCTGATCCAGAATTTGTTACACCTGATGACTTAACTCAATGTGAAAAGATGAAGAAGATTTTTTAGCGTAACAAAAGCCTAAAAGGCTTTATATAAAACAAAATCCCCCGTTAATTCGGGGGATTTTCAAATCGGCCTATACCTTCGACATACAATCTCATGTTGCAGGGTATAGAATGGAGGCAACGGTGGGATTTGAACCCACGAATAGCGATTTTGCAGACCGCCGCCTTAGACCCCTTGGCTACGTTGCCTTAACCGTGAATAATTATACCACAAATATTATTAAGTTATATAGAAGAAAACATAAAATTTACTTAAATTTATTTTTCTCTGTTTCTATAAAACATTTGAATTCCTATTTCGTCCATCATTCTATTTTCTTCCCTTTGAAATTCAACCTTAAATTCTTCAAATTTCCTTTCTTTCAGTTTTTCGAGGATTATCCTATCTTTTCTTTTTTCTAAATAAATCTGTCTTTTTTCTTCTTCAAGTGCAACTTTTTGTCTGTAAATTTCTCCTAATTTTATTTTTTCTTCTTCAAGTGCTTCTAAATAACTTCTCCATTGTATTACCTCTTGAATAGTTAAAGTTTTCTCTGAAAGCATTTTTATGAATTTTTCGTTTTCATTTTTTATTTTTTCATTTATAGCAATCAAATCTTCTTCTGCCTTTATTCGATTGGCAGTTGCTTCAAGGAATATTCTTTTTGCATCTTCTTCAAGTCTTTCTCTTAAATTTTTAAGTCTTTCAAGATTAAATCTAAACCTCATTTAAATCAACTACTTTATTCCGAGTTTTTCAAGTTTATAATATAAATTTCTCACGGTTAAACCCAATTTTTTAGCCGCAGCTGTTTTATTTCCCTGACAACTTTTTAATGTTTCTATTATAATATATTTTTCATATTCTGAGAGTAACTCTTTTAAAGTGCCATCTAATTTCTTTTCAAGGTCTTCATTTTTTAATTCTGGTAGATGCATGGAGGTTATCATGGTTTCAGTTTGTGTCATATTCATTAAAGCTCTATCAAGCACATTTTCAAGTTCTCTAATATTTCCAGGCCAATCATAACTTTTTAAAATATTAACGGCATCTTCTGACAATCCATAAACAACTTTTTCATGTTTTTGATTTAAAATATGCAAAATCTGTTTTGCCATTTTTGGAATATCTTCTTTTCTTTCTCTAAGAGGAGGTACGTCAATAGTCACTACAGAGATTTTGTAGTATAATCTTCTTGAAAATTTTCCAAGTGACATAAGCTCTTTTAAATTTTCCGGTGTAGCAAATATAATTCTTACATCAGATTTAATCTCTTTATCGTTAAAAATAACCTTTCCAGTATTTAAAAATTCGAAAAATAATTCCTGAACATCTGGACCCATTAAATGTGTATTATCTATAAACAAAGTTCCCTTGTGTGCCTTTTCAAAAAAGTTATTTTCATTTCCGAAAAATATTTCTAATTGTTTCTTTTCATCATATAATAATAGATTAGTTGCAACAAATGAATAATTTCTTCTTTCGCTGAAATTATGTATAGCTTGAGCTAATATTTCTTTGCCAACGCCTGGTTCTCCGTTTAATAATACATTAACTTTTGTATTTGCAGCCTTTTTAGCTTGAGTAACTACATTTTTCATTATTTCTGATTCGCTAACAATATCTTCAAAGGTATATCTTGCTTCTTCCTTTTTTAATAATCTCTTAGTTGCTTCTAATTCTCTCAATAATCTTTCAATTTCTGAAATATCATGAATAACACCAACGCTACCTTTAAATTCTCCTTTTACAAAAATTGGATTAACGTTTATTATAACTTCTTTCTTATTAGTAGCAAGCTTAGTTCTAACATTTAATATAGGTTTTTGTTCTCTTGAACATTTAATATGCATACTTTCCTGCCCTTCAGCAATATCGTAAGTAGCCAATTTTCCAATAACTTCTTTTGCTGAAAGACCAGTTACTTTTGTATAAGCTTTATTAACCATTACAATTCTACCTTCTTCATCGGCAACAGAAATTGCATCATATGTAGAATCAATTATGGCTCGTAACAAAGAATCTAATTCCCTTAAATTTGTAACTTCTTCAGCTAATTTTTGAATACTCGTTACATCTCTAAATACTGCTGCAGCACCAATGATTTCCCCATTTTCATCTCTTATTGGAAATCTTGAGGTAACAATAATCTTTTTACCGAGATTCTGTATTCTATCAAGTTCTGGAATGCCAGTTTTTAAAACGATATGAAGTCTTGTATCAGTTATACTATCAGTAACCTTTGTATGTAATACCTTTTCTTTTGGAACACTGAGTATTTTAGCAGCAGAATTATTTAAAAATATAATTTCTTCTTTATCATTAATTAAAATAACTGCTTCTTGAATATCTTCTAAAATACTCATAATCATCTCTGCATTAGTCATGTCACAATTCCCCCTCTAACAATTTATGTTCCTGAATCCATCCGTCCAAATCCAATTCAACCATTGTATCAATAACTTTGTTATATTCTGAGTATTTTAATATACGATTTATTTCCGGGTATTCTTTGGTTTTATATACAGGAACATATTGATCCATCAAACTAACCAATATATTTTTATCCAGTTTTGCAACAAATTTAAGAGCCCCCTGTGCCTCATCAATGTTATTAGGTAATACAAGTATTCTTATAATCAATCCTCTTTTTAAAAGGTTATTTTCAAAGATATAATTACTTCCAACTTGTCTATACATTTCTTTTACAGCATCTTGTGCAAATTTCCAGTAATCTGGAGTTTTAGAATATCGATTAGCAGCATATTCAGTTGTATATCTAATATCTGCAAGGTAAATATCTATAACGCCGTCTAAAAATTTTAAAGTTTCAACTGTTTCATAAGACGAAGTGTTCCATAATAAAGGAATATTTAATCCATTTTCAATAGCGATGATTAATGCGTCAAAAATAAACGGGAGATAGGGCGTGGCGGTAACCAAATCTATATTTTTAACCTTTTTTTCGTTTTGTAACCAGAGAAATTTTTCCGCCAATTCTTCAACGTTAAATTCTTTACCAAAGCCTTTTTGAGAAAAATTAAAATTCTGACAATAAACACATTTCATTACACAATTACTAAAGAAAACGCCTCCTGCACCAGTATCTCCAACCAAAGGAGGTTCTTCTCCTTTGTAAAGTACAAATTCAGAAACTTTAATCTTATTACTTACACCACATACACCAACATGCTTATGTCGATTTATTTGACATTGCTTTGGACATAAATTACATGAAAAAAGTTTTTCATATAAAATATCTCGTCTCTTTTGTAATTCGCCTGATTCATAAAGTTTTATGTAAGAAGGAACATATGCCATTACAGTGCAATACCTCCATCAACTCGTATAACCTGTCCTGTAATATATGATGAATCATCTGATGCAAGGAATAAAACGACTTTTGCGACTTCTTCTGCGCTTCCCATTCTTTTTAATAATATTCTTTCAAGAGCAGCTTTTTTAAAGTCTTCATTTAATTCTTTAGTCATATCTGTTTCGATAAATCCTGGAGCCACAGCATTTACTCTAATTTGTTCTCCTTTCATTGTCAATTCTTTTGCCCATGTTTTTGTCATTCCAATAACTCCTGCTTTACTTGCAGAATAATTGGTTTGTCCAATATTACCTTCAAGCCCAACAACACTGGAAATATTTATTATAGATCCTTCTTTTTGTTTTCTCATAACTTTTGCAACCGCTTTGGTAACAAGAAATACACCTTTTAAGTTTACATTGATAACAAAATCAAAATCTTCTTCCTTCATTAATAATAACAACATATCTTTAGTTACACCTGCATTATTGACAAGAACATCAATTCTTTTAAATTCTTTAGCAATTGTCTTAACTGTATTATTAATTTCATCACTATTTGAAACATCGACTTTGTATCCGATGAACTTTCCAGGCCCTTTTTCATTTAATTCTTCTTCTACTTTTTTCAAAGCATCCAGGTTTCTTGCAAACCCCAAAACGGTAGCTCCTTCACTTACAAAAACTTCACTTATTTTTTTGCCAATACCTCTGTTTGCACCAGTTACTACACATATTTTATTTTCTAATTTCATTCTTTTTCCTCCTTTGAACTTTTTAATAAAAATCAAATCACATTATATTATAGCATATTTTTTGTAATACAATCTATTGTATGATATAATTTACATATGAAAGGGAGTGGATAAATGGAACAGGAATTCAGGGAATATATTACTGAAATAGAGAATATTCTTGAAAAAAAACTACCTGATGAATCAATCGAAATATTGAGGAAAGCATATTATCTTGCTAAGGAAGCTCATAATGGTCAGATGAGAGCTTCTGGGGAGCCTTTTTTCGAACATCCTAAAGCTGTATCTAAAATTCTTGCTGAATTGAAGATGGATGTTGAAAGTATAGCTTCTGCCTTATTGCATGATGTTGTTGAAGATTGTGATGTTCCTATTGAAAAGATTACCAATGAATTTGGACCGGAAATAAGTAGAATAGTTGATGGAGTTACCAAAATTAGTAATTTAAAATTAAATGAAAAATTAAATAAAGTAGATATGAAATCGCTTGAGAAAATAGAGACTATCAGGAAAATGTTGTTAGCAATGTCAAATGATATAAGGGTTATTATTGTTAAATTAGCAGATAGACTACATAATATGAGAACTTTACAGTATGTTCCATATAAAAAACAGGTGATAAAGTCTCAAGAAACATTAAAAATTTATGCCCCGATTGCCCATAGACTTGGTATTCATAAAATAAAAGCAGAATTAGAGGATTTATCTTTTAAATATCTGTATCCAGAAGCCTATGAAGATTTAAAAAGAAAGTTGGAAGAACGTGTATCAAATGTTCATGACAGGATGGAAGAATATAAAACAACAATAAAAGAACAATTAGAAAAACACAATATAAAAGCTACGTTGCAAGGAAGAACAAAACATCTATATAGTATATGGGAAAAAATGCTAAGAAAAAACAAAAGTTTTGAAGATATTTATGATTTTATTGCTTTAAGAATTATAACGGAGTCTCCTACAGCATGTTATGCAGCTTTAGGTGTTGTTCATTCTGTTTGGAGACCTGTGCCCGGAAGAATAAAAGATTATATAGCCGTTCCAAAATCAAATGGTTATAGGTCAATTCACACTACTGTTATTACAAATAAAGGTGAAACGCTTGAAATTCAAATTAGAGATTGGGAAATGCATGAAGAAAGTGAATATGGTCTTGCAGCACATTGGGCATACAAACAGGGTGTAGACGCTAAAAAAATGTATTTCGTAAAAAGATTAATGGATTTACATAAAGAAATAGCCCAATCTGCATTTAATATGAGTGAAATAGAAGAGGAACTTCAGGCGCATGAAGTTTTTGTATTTACACCAAAAGGTGAGATTTTGCATTTGCCATATGGCGCAACTCCAATTGATTTTGCATACGCCATTCATACTAACGTTGGAAATCATTTTGCCGGTGCAAAGGTTAATGGAAGAATAGTTCCTATAAGTTATGAGCTTCAAAATGGAGATATTGTAGAAATAATAGTTAACAGAAACTCTTCTGGTCCAAGTATAGATTGGTTGAAATATGCAAAATCTTCAAGAACAAAGCATAAAATAAAAAGATATTACAGATTAAAAAATGAAAAGAATCTTGAAGAAAAAGGAAGAGACAAGATTCGTGAAATTGCTAAAGACCTTGATATGTCCATAGATAATCTAATTCACGAAATAAGAAATAATGAGATTTTTTGTGAAAAACACAAGATAAAAAATGAAGAAGAATTATATATTCGTCTTGGTTTTGGAGATTTAAACCCAAGGGAGATATACAAATTATTTGAGAAGAAAGAAGAACCAAAAATAGAAGAAAAGAAAGAAGAAGTACATCACATTACCTATAAGCGAAAAGGAGTAGGAGTTATAGTAGATGGTCAGGAAGGTATAGATGTTTATTTTGCAAAATGTTGTAATCCTGTTCTTGGTGATGACATTATAGGTATTGTTAGTAGAAGAGGTATAGGTATTCATAGAAGAAATTGTATGAATATACGTGAAGTTCCACCAAATAGAGTAATAAAAGTTAGTTGGGTAACAGAAGATGCAGAAAATACAAAATTCGTTACACATCTTTTAATAGAAATGGAAAACAAATCTGTTCTTGATGATATAAGAAGAAAAATAAAAAATGAAAAAGCTAATATAGAAATGTATGAAACCACAAGAAAAACTGATAGAATAGATCTAAAGATGCGATTAGCTGTAAAAGATGTACAACATCTAATGAGAGTTTTAACGGCAATAAAAAATATAAAGGGAGTATATAGTGTAAGGAGGAGTTAAAGTTGAGAGCTGTATTGCAAAGAGTAAAAAAAGCTTCTGTGGTAGTTGAAAATGAAATAGTTGGAAAAATTGGAAAGGGAATTTTAGTTCTACTTGGAGTAGGGCATAACGATACAGAAAACGATATAAAGTGGTTAGCAGATAAAATAATGAATTTAAGGATTTTTGAAGATGAAAATGATAAGATGAATTTGTCCTTGCTTGATATAAAGGGAGAAATACTTGTTGTATCTCAATTTACATTATATGGAGATTGTAGAAAAGGCAGAAGACCTTCGTATTCAAATGCAGCGAAACCCGATAAAGCTAATGAATATTATGAGAAGTTTATGAAATATATTGAAGACAATTATAATATAAAGGTTGAAAGAGGGATTTTTCAAGCAGAAATGGAAGTTGAGTTAATAAACGACGGCCCAGTAACTTTGTTATTAGATTCAGAAAAAACATTTTAAAAAAAATTTGGAGGTGTTATTATGAAAGAAGTTGAAATTACAGTATTCGTATATTCTGAACATCCTTTTGATGTACATATTAGCAGTGAAGGAGCTCAATATGGAGTAACTCCTCAAAATGTGCATAAAATATATAGAGGTGAAGAAAAACCTGCTAAAGGTGTTGTTGTGAAATTTAAATTACCAGATGGAACAAAAAAATATGTAAGAGGGGAATAAAGAAAATATGAGTAATTTATATCTTATAGATGGAAGCGGAGTAGCATATAGAGCATTTTTTGCATTGGATCAGGAATTGCAAACATCAACAGGAATTCCAACTAATGCAATCTATGGTGTTACCAAAATGCTTATAAAAATCTTAAAAAAATATATAAAAACAAATGAAGATGCAGTTATTTTCGTAATGGATAAAAAAACTGTAACCTATAGGCACAAATTATTAGAACAGTATAAAGCTAACAGACCTGAAACACCTAAAATATTCAAAGAACAAATACCTTATATACTTGAAATGGTTAATGCACTTGGAATAAAGACAATTGCTGAAGAAGGTGTTGAGGCAGATGATGTTATAGCAACATTGGCTTTAAAAGGAAAGGAAAAATTTAAAAATATTTATATTCTTTCTTCCGATAAAGATTTAATGCAGTTAATAGATGAGAAAATAAAAATGTTAAGAATTGGCAGAGGTATTACCGATTTAATAGAATATGATATAGAAAAAGTTAAAGAGAGATATGGATTTGAACCTAAAAAAATTCAAGATTTTCTTGCATTAACTGGAGACACTGCGGATAATATTCCTGGTGTAAAAGGAATTGGAGAAAAAACGGCTACAAAGCTTATAAAAGAGTATGGGACTCTTGAAGAAATATATAAAAATGTTAGAAATACAACTAAATCCATACAGAAAAAATTAACAGAAGGAAAAGATATGGCATTTTTAAGTAAAAAATTGGTTCAATTAATTACAGATGTTGAGTTGGATATAAATTGGGAAGATTATATATATAGGGGTTATACAGAGGAACTTGAGAAATTATTAAATGAATTTGAATTTAAATCAATAATTAGAGAATTAGGATTAAAGGAAGAAAAAAAAGTAATAGTCTCACCTGAAATCCCGGAATTTGAAGATCTATCTAAAAAGGGAAAATATCATTTAATAAGTCCTGATAAAATCGATGAAATAATATCGAAAATAAAGGATGCAAATCCTGTATCATTTGATTTAGAGACAACCGCAGTAGATCCGTATCGTGCAGAAATTCTTGGTATAGCTTTATCTACAGAACCAGGGACAGGGTATTACATCGATATATCAAAACTTGAAAAAAAAGAAAAACTTGAAATATTAAAAAAAATATGGTTAATTCTCAAAGAAAAAGATTTAATTGGACAAAATCTTAAATACGATTTGTCAATAATGAAGGTTAATGGGTTTGAGATAAAGAATCCTTATTTTGATACAATGATTGCTGCATATCTTGTTTCTCCAGATTCTCGACGATTCAATATGGATGATTTAGCTAAAAAATATCTCGATTATGAAACAATAAAATATGATGATATAGTAAAAAAAGATACCTTATTTGCCAATACATTAAAAGATGTAGATCCTGAAAAGGTTGCGGAATATTCAGGTGAAGATGCAGATATAACTTTACGTCTTTTTTATGTATTAAAACCTCGAATCTATGAATTTCAACTTGAAAAGGTAATGGAAGAAATAGAAAATCCCCTAATTCCTGTTCTAGCCAAAATGGAATTAAATGGAGTTTTCTTTGATATTCCATATTTGAAAGAGCTTGAAAAAGAGTATAAAAATATTACCAAAAATATTTTAAATGAAATTCAGGAAATTGCAGGATATAGTGTTAATCCAAATTCTCCAAAACAAATCCGTGAATTGTTATTTGAAAAACTTGGAATAAAGCCGAAAAAGAAAACAAAAGGCGGTCAATATTCAACAAATGCACAGGTTCTGGAAGAGTTGAAAAATGAACATCCTGTAATTAAGCTTATATTAGAATATAGAAAATACCAAAAGCTTTTATCAACATATATTCAAGCAATACCAAAATTAGTAAATCCAGTAACGGGAAGAGTTCATACATCATTTAATCAAACAGGGGCAGCCACGGGAAGATTAAGCAGCAGTGATCCAAATCTACAAAATCTACCAATTAGAGAAGTGGAAGGGGAAAAGATAAGAAAAGCTGTCAAAGCTGAAAAAGAAAATTATGTTTTAATGAGTGCGGATTACTCTCAAATAGAATTACGTGTTTTAGCTCATATGAGTCAGGATCCAATTTTAATAGATTCATTCAATAAAAACCTTGATATTCATAAAATTACAGCAGCGAAATTGTTTGATGTTCCTGAAGAAAATGTTGATAATAAAATGAGGCAAATTGGAAAAATGATAAACTTTTCTATAATATATGGTGTTTCCTCATATGGTTTAGCTGAAAGAACAGGGATTTCTATAGAAGAAGCAGGAATATTCATAAAAAAGTATTTTGAGCTATATAAAAATGTAGAAAAATATCAGAAAGAAATATTATCCAATTTAAATAAAAATGGATATGTCGAAACATTATTTGGAAGAAAAAGATTTTTAAGTAAGTTGAATCTTAACAAAAATGATTTAAGAAGAATTGCAGTAAATACTCCAATTCAAGGAACAGCGTCAGATATTATGAAATTGGCAATGATAAAATTAGATAAAGTTTTGCCAGAATATGCTAAGATGATTCTTCAGGTTCATGATGAAATTGTAATAGAATTACCTGAAGATAGGATTGAAGAAGTTAGTTTAATTGTAAAGGAAACTATGGAAAATGCTGTTAAGTTAGATGTGCCTCTAAAAGTGGATATTGCAGTATCCGAAAGGTGGTCAAAGTGAGGCGATTATAGTGAGAAAATTAATAGTATTATTATGTATACTTTTATTAAGTATTTCTTTATTCGCATATACAAAGATAAATTTTAGTTTTTTAATTACTATTGGAAGTACTGGAACCAGTTATGAAAACACAGTAAAAATAAAATATATAGAAGATTCTATTATCTCCACAATTACTTTTTTATTAAGTAAATATCCAGAAGAAGTTATAATAGACGGGGAAAAGATTAGAGTATATTCTCCTGAACAAAAATTTATAGTTCCTTCTGGTAAAAATAAAATAATATATCATGAAAAAGAATATGAGTTCTATTTTAATAAAGAAAACATTCAAATATCTTTTGAGAAAGAAATTCAGCCAAGAGTGATTATTCATAAATATACAAAAGAAATATCTCCAAATAATGACTGGTATAATGATGATTTAGAAATAATCCTGTATTCCAATACTAAAGCGAATTTGAAAATAGGATTTTTAAATATAATAAAACAAATTAATCCTGGGAAAAATGTTATATATATAAATTTGAAAGAATTAAAAGATGGGTTATATAATTTACCATTAACCATTTTTAATGGAGAAGGTATTCAAACTAAGAAAATAAATATAAAAATTGATAGAACTAAAAAAACATTGACTAAATATATAGTAATTTCAATATTTACAGCAGTTATAAGTATAATAATACTCAATTCAATAAAATAATCAATATAAAGGGCTATTTATCTATAAGCCCTTTATATCTTTATAGTATGTTATAATAACTAAGGAAATTATTTATATTTTTGAAAATAAAATGTTTTATTATGATATAATTAAATGTTATATTCTTTCAAAACTCTCCATCGAAGCTTCGGTAGAAACTTCAAAAATCTTTCAAAAGAGGTGTGAAAATGAGTGAAAACAATAAAGAGGCATCAAAGCAAAAAGATGAAATTATCCCTGTCGAAATAGATATGGGGAAACTTAATCAAATGAGCCGGAGACAATTATACAATCTTGCAAGAAAATACGGAATTGAAAATTATTCCACTCTTACAGATCACGAATTAAAGTTTAAAATTTTGAGCAAACAAACGGAATCTTTCGGATATTTCTTCCACGAAGGAATCCTTGAAATTCTTCCAGATGGATATGGATTTTTAAGAAATACCCATAATTCTTTGCTTACAGGGAATGACGATGTATATGTTTCACAATCGCAAATTAGAAGATTTAACCTTTCTACAGGTGATGTAGTTGCAGGTCAGGTTAGGCCTCCAAAAGAAGGAGAAAAATTCTTTGCATTATTACGTGTTGAAGCTGTAAACTACCAGGATCCTGAAACAGCAAAAGATAGGGTTTCATTTGAGAATTTAACACCAGTTTATCCAAATGAACGATTGATATTAGAATATGAAAATGGTCCTTTAAGTTCCAGAATAATAGATATTTTTTCACCAATTGGTAAAGGTCAAAGGGGATTAATTGTTGCACCACCTAAGGCAGGTAAAACAACATTATTAAAAGATATGGCTAATTCAATTGCTAAAAATAATCCGGAAACCAAAAGGATAGTTTTATTAATAGATGAGAGACCTGAAGAAGTAACAGATATTAGAGAAACGGTTGATGCAGAAGTAATAGCTGCACCTTTTGATATGGATCCGCAAAACCAAATAAAAGTTGCAGAAATGACATTAAATATGGCAAAAAGGCTCGTTGAATTTGGACATGATGTAATAATCTTAATGGATTCATTAACAAGATTGGCCAGAGCATATAATTTGTATGTTCCCCCAAGCGGAAAATTATTAAGCGGTGGTGTTGATCCATCGGCATTAACCTTTCCTAAAAAATTCTTTGGAGCAGCTAGAAGAATTAGAGAAGGCGGAAGTTTAACAATAATTGCAACGGCCTTAGTTGAAACAGGTTCAAAAATGGATGAGGTAATATTTGAAGAATTTAAGGGAACAGGAAATATGGAATTGATTCTATCAAGAGAATTAGCAAATAAACGAATATTCCCGTCTATAGACATAAAGCTTTCAGGAACAAGAAAAGAAGAATTATTATTTTCAAAAGAAGAATTAAAATATTCATGGATTTTAAGAAATTGGCTAAATAACCTTACTAAAGAAGAAGCAATAATGGAGATATTCAGATTAATGAGAAAGTATGAAACAAATAAAAAAATGTTCAAAGAAATTGAAAAACAAAAATTTATAAATTAGTTTAATTTCAGGGGGGATAATATGTATTTAAAGAGATTTATAAAGGATTCTAAGCCAAAAGCTACATTTGTTATTGTACATGGACTTGGAGAACATTCAGGAAGGTATAAACCATTTATAGAAATGTTGTTAGAAAGAAATTTTCAGGTAATTACATTTGATTTACCGGGTCATGGTTTAAGCGAAGGTAAAAGAGGGCATATAAAGGATTTTTATAAAATTTATGAATATATAGAAGAAATAACACCTGATAAATTTATATTATTTGGACATAGCTTAGGAGGGCTTATATCTTTAAGATATGCAGAAGTTTCAGAGAAAAAACCAGAAAAATTAATATTATCTTCACCTGCAGTTGGGAAATTATATAATTCTTTTCATAAAATTTTATTATCAACAGTAGGTATTTTTGGAAGTTTAACAATAAGTAACGGAATATCTCCATCAGCATTATGTTATAGCGAAAAAGCAGTTGAAAAATATATAAATGATCCGTTAGTACACAATAGAATTTCAATGAAAACTGCCAAACAACTTTTTTCTGAAGCAGAAAAAGCCTTGAATAGTGCTGAAAAATTGGATATTCCAGTATTACTTCAATATGGTGAAGAAGATAAAATTGTGAATATCAATGAGCTTGAAAAATTATCTCAAAAAATAAATACCTTATACTTAAAAAAACATAAATATGCCAAACATGAAGTATTTAATGAACCAAAATACAAAGATAAATTTTATGAAGCCATCTTTGAATTTATTGAATAAAAAATATTAAAAAAATTTTTGGGGGGAGATAATATGAAAATAAAATCCAAAATATTGATTTTGACATTTTCTTTGTTGTTTATATCATTTCTGGTATTTTTTATGATAAGTTTAACGCAATCTCAGGATTCCTTAAAAAAGAGTTTTGTTAATAAATTAATAGTAGCCCGGGACTCAAAAATAATGTTGTTACAAAAGACATTGATGGAAGTTTCAAATGATTTAGATTACTTTAGCGATATGAATGCTATAGTTGAAAATTTAAAAGGATTTTATGACGAAGAAGATTTTTATAAAAGCTTAGATGACTTTGATACATTATTAAAAGATTTAAAACTTATATATTATGAGAATAATCCTTATAAAGAAAAAGAAAAACTTGACAATTTCTTTTATGATGACAATTTTGATCAAAATAAAATATCCTCAGATGTTTTAGATGAAGTATATCAATATAATTCAGTTCATGAGAAAATAAATCCATTGTTGAGAAAATTGATAAATACTAAAAATTTATATTATGATATTTATTACATATCTTCAGATGGATACGTACTATATTCCGTTAAGAAAAACGATGATTTTGCAGAAAGTATTAATTCGTCAAAATTAAAAAATACCAGTTTGGCGAAGATATATAAAATTTTAAGTGAAGATAAAGAAAATAAAGTTCATTTTTTAGATATCGAAGAATATAATATAGGCGACAGCAAATATGCTTTTTTTGCCGGTAAGAAATTAATATATGACAATCAAAACATAGGTTATTTAATAATTAGATTAAATGTGGAAAATTTTGAAAAAATCTTTATGGATAGAAGTGGAATGGGGAAAACTGGAATTACATACATAGTAGGTAAAGATAAAATAATGAGAAGTAATTTGCCAGACAAAAATACATTATTAAAACAAAAAGTTGATACAGACTATATTGTAGAAGCTTTAAAAGGAAATTCTGGATGGGAGATTTCTAAAAACATAAACAATGAAGATGTGATTGTAGCCTATTCATTGTTTAATTTTAAAGATATAAACTGGATATTTGTGGCAGAAGTTTCATTAAAAGAGGCTTATGAAGATTCAGTTAAAATCAGAAATATATTATCTATAACCTCTGTAATTATATTAATAATTTCAATAGTCATATCAATATTCTTTTCACAAAAAATATCAAGTCCACTAATTGAATTGAGTAAAAAAGTTGATAAATTTGCACTTGGCGACTTTACAGTAGATTTTAAAGTAAAAAGTAAAGATGAAACAGCATTAATAGCAAAATCATTGCAAAATATGGCAAATAATCTTAAAGATACAATAAAATGGATACTAATAGCAGGAGATAAGATTGAAAATTCAGCAGAAACACTAACGGAAATATCAAACAAAACAATGCGAGCAAATGAAGAATCATTATCAAAAGCCATGGATATAGAAGAAAATGCTGAAAATGCAGCATCATATACAGAAATGCTAACTACAGGTGTAAATGAAGTTTCAATTGCTGCTCAAAAGGTTTCAAGCGATACATCAGAAATATCAAAAGAAGTAAATGAAGCTACAGAAATAACTGAAAAAGGTGAAAAATCAATAATTCAAATTAATGAAATAATACAAAAAGCAGTAGAAAAATCAACTGAAACAGAAAAAGCAGTTGAAACCTTATCAGAAAAAGCTGAAAATATTGGTGAAATTGTTGATACAATAACAACAATTACAGAACAGACCAATTTACTTGCATTAAATGCAGCAATAGAGGCGGCAAGGGCTGGAGAAGCCGGGAAAGGATTTGCTGTAGTTGCAGATGAAATAAGAAAATTAGCAGAAGAAAGTAAAAATGCAACAGAAGAAATTGCTAAAATCTTAACAGAAATAAAAAATGGTACGATTCAGGCAAATAAGGCTACAGAGGAAACTGTAGAAGTAATAAATGAAGTTGAAAATCAGGCTAATGATGTAAAAGAAAAATTTGGAGTAATCCTTGAAAAAATAGAAAATATAAATAAACGAGTTGAAGGATTAACCTCAAGTGCTGAAGAGCAAAGTGCTTCAACAGAAGAGATGGCGGCAGCAGCTGAAAAAACTTCACAAATGGTAAATCAAATTTCTGAAGAAATATCCGAAATAACAAGAGATATCCAGATAGAAAGCGAAGAAATAAGCAATGTAAATGAAAAAGCAGAAGAATTGAAAAAATTAGTAGAAGAGTTGAACAATAAATTGGATAATTTCAAAATATAATGTCAATAGTATAGAGGTGAAAAAATGAAAAAAATATTAAAAAATGCATATGTGTTAATGAGTGCAGATGCAGAAATAAAAAAAATGGACATTTTAATTGAAAATGGAATTATAATAGAAATTGAAGAAAATATAGAAAATGAAGACAATACTGTGGAATTAATAGATTTAAAAGATAAACTCATACTTCCTGGATTTATAAATACACATACACATCTTGCAATGAGTTTGTTCAGAGGAATAGGTGATGATTTAACCTTAAAAGAATGGCTGTTTGACGTTATGTTTCCTCGAGAAGAATTATTAACAGATGAACTCACATATTATGGTTCTTTAATATCAACAATGGAAATGTTATCCAAAGGAACAACAACAGTTGTAGATATGTATTTATTTATGAATGGAACAGCAGATGCAGTAAAGGATTTAGGAGTAAGAGCGTATTTAACAAGAGGATTGGGATATGATAATGATGAAGGATGGAAAAGAAGAATAGATGAAACAATAGAGCTTTTTGAAAAATACCATAACAAATATAATATAAAAGTGGGATTTGGACCACATGCTCCATATACATGTCCAATGAATAAACTTGAAGAAATAGCTGAATTAACGGAAAAATACGATACATTTGCTACAATACATTTATATGAGGCTAAACATGAAAGGGATATGTATTCCTTTGAAGATTTAGAAAAAACGGGCTTATTTAAAAATAACGTAATTGCTGCACATTGTGTTCATGTAGATGATAAAGATATGAAAATTCTGGCAAGAAATGAGATTACAGTTGCACATAACCCTTCAAGCAACTTAAAATTAGGTAATGGAATTGCTCCTATAATAAAAATGCTGGAACATGAAATCAATGTAACTCTTGGAACAGATGGGGCAGCAAGTAATAATACTTTAAATCTTTGGGAAGAAATGAGATTAGCAGCATTACTACAAAAATCATATGGTCCTGAAAAGTTTAAAACAGAAGAAGCATTAAGAATGGTATGGGAAAATGGAGGATATGCACTAAACGAAAAAATTGGAAGAATAGAAGAAGGTTACAAAGCGGATTTTGCAGTTATTGATATAAATAACATAGAATTCTATCCTGTAGATTTAAATAGATTAAAATCTCATATAGTATATTCAGCACCATCCAATAGAGTCTATGCAACTATGGTAAATGGCGAATGGGTTTATTACAATGGTGAATTTCCAAAATTAAAAGAAAATAATTATTACGAAAAATTTCATGAATTATACACTAATCTCGAAAATAAAATTAAAGAAAAAGAATAAATAAACGTTTATAATATTAGAGAAACGAAAAGATAAAAAAGGAGCAGAGAAGGTGTTATACAATAAATTAAGTGATTACTTAAAAAAAAGATATGGAGAAAGAGTCCAGCGTTTACCTATAAACGCTGGTTTTACCTGTCCAAATAAAACCGGTGTAAGAGGAACTGGTGGATGTATCTACTGTGAAGAAAGTGGGAGCGGGTTTGCAGCATTATCTCCTAAAACACCTATTGCAGAACAGATACAAATAATGATGAAAAGATATGAAGGTAGAGCAAACAAATTTATGGCATATTTTCAATCAAATACAAATACATATGCACCGGCACATGTTTTAAAAAAAATTTATGATTCGGCGTTAATAGATGAAAGAATAATAATTCTTGATATTTCAACACGACCTGATACAGTGCCAGACGATGTTTTGGATTTAATTGCATCGTATAAAGAAAAAATGGATGTTTATATAGAATATGGACTTCAAAGCGTTAATATAAACACATTAAAAATTTTAAATAGAGGCCATTCACTTGCAGAGTTTATAGATGCTGTTAATAGAGCAAAACAAAGAAACCTTGAAGTGATAGTGCATATGATAGTGGATTTGCCCTGGGATAGTGAAGAAGATATTATTGAAGGAGCAAAAATATTATCAGCATTAAAAGTAGATGGTGTAAAATTGCATTCCCTTTATATAACTGAAGATACTGTACTTGGAAAAATGTATAAAAATGGTGAAGTAAAGCCTTTAAGTTTAGAAGAATTTATTAATAGAAATATATTATTTTTAGAATATCTTGATCCAGAAATTGTAATTCATCGTTTAGCAGCTGATCCACCAAGAGAAGGTGTTTTGCATGGGAATTGGGGAATGTCCAAAATTAAAATAATAAATTTACTTGAAAAAGAAATGAAAAATAGAAATACCTATCAGGGAAGATTATTTAATTACTTAAATAGATAATATATTATAAAGTGGGACGATCGGTCGCGTGGCAGCATACTCGCATGCCATGAGGAAAGTCCGGACTCTGAGGGCGGGATGCCGGTTAACTGCCGGGAGGAGTGATCCTCGGAAAGGGCCATAGAAACGAAAACCGCCGAATATGGCAAGGGTGGAAAGGTGAGGTAAGAGCTCACCGGCATCAGGGTAACCTGATGGCCTGGTAACCCCCATCCTGAGCAAGGTCAAATAGGAAGGTTAAGCTTGCCCAGCTTGCCTTTTATGGCGCCTTCCAGGTAGACCGCTTAGATAAATGACCGATAAAACAGAATCCGGCTTACCGTCCCACTTTTTTGTTAGCTAATCGAACTGTAAACTTTTTGTAATTTTTAAGTAAAATAAACGGTATAGAATATATTTGTAATGATTTTAAATTTGTTTTTAGTTATAAAATTATAATCAAGGGGGTATTACTATGGTAAAAAAAGAAATGACAAGAAAATTTTTAGAAGATGCATTTACTGGAGAGTCAAAAGCTCATATGAAGTATACAATTTATGCTGAAGATGCTGAAGCTCAGGGCAAAAAAAATCTTGCGAGATTATGGAGAGCAATTGCATATGCAGAGTTTGTACATGCTCGAAATCATTTTAAAGCATTGGGCTATTTAGGAAGCGTAGGAGATAATTTAGAAGATTCAGCGGCTGGAGAACACTTTGAAATTGAAGAAATGTATCCAGTATATAAAAATGCTTCAGAATTCCAGGAAGAAAAAGAAGCTGTAAGAAGTGCTCATTATGCATTAGAAGCTGAAAAAATACATGAAGAAATTTATAAAGAAGCAAAAAAGCATCTTGAAACCAATGAAGATTTAGAAGATAAAAAGGTTTATGTATGTAAGATTTGTGGATATACAACATTTGATGAAATACCAGAAAAATGTCCAGTTTGTGGTGCAACCTCATCACAATTTGAAGAGTTTTAAGGAGGGAAAAAAATGAAATTAGGAGATGTAATTAAATCAGCAGATTTCAAAAATGAAAAGCATGTACCAGTTATAGATGCACCTGAAAAGGTAAAGGCAGGAGAGACATTTAAAGTTGAGGTACAGGTTGGAAAAGATATAGCTCATCCAAATACAGTGGAACATCATATTGCGTGGATAGATTTATATGTTCATTATGAGGATAATCCAAATACCATTCATCTTGGAAGATTTGAATTTGGTGCAGGAGTAACTGAACCACATGTATTAACACATATAAAATTAGATAAAAAAGGAACTTTAATAGCACATTCATATTGTAACCTCCATGGTTTATGGGAATCAGAAAAGGTTATAGAAGTAGAATAAGGAGCTTTATGCTCCTTATTTTTTTAATATGTTAATATTTATGTAAAAAAAGTATGTTATAATTTTCTCGAAATATAAAAGTGAAAATTTTCTCCTGAGATGAAGGGAGTATTCCTGACATCAAGGGAGGGGAAATAAGGGATACAATATTCCCCTTCCTTGGTGTATAGAAAATACCAAAGGAAGGGGTGTTTTTTTATGGAAAAGAAGATAAGCACATTGTCCATAATAATTTATAACCGTGACTTAGCTTATCAAAAAGTAAGTGATTTATTACACAATTATGGTGAAAAAATTCTTTTGAGAGTGGGTTATCCAATGAAGGAAAAAGGAATAGCGATAATATTTCTTGTGGTGGAAATGACAACAGATGAGCTTGGTGCATTATCTGGAAAATTAGGGCAAATTGATTCTGTAAAGGTTAAAAGTACAACTTTAAAAATTTAAATTATCTGGAGGTGTTTATAATGTTATATATAAAAGATAGAGACAATTTAAAATCCTTTATTCCAGAAGAAAAAATCTTTGAATATTTAGAAACTACAAAAAATCCTGACAAATTTAAAGTTCGTGAAATAATTCAAAAATCACTTAATAAAAATCGATTAGATCCGGAGGAAATGGCAACATTATTAAATGTTGAAGATGAAGAGTTGCTTGAAGAAATATTTGAAGGTGCAAGAGAATTAAAAAGAAGAATATATGGAAATAGAATAGTATTATTTGCACCTTTGTATATTGGAAATGAGTGTATAAACAATTGTCAGTATTGTGGATTTAGAGTAACTAATAAAAATATTGTAAGACGTTCTTTAAGTATTGAAGAAGTGAAAAAAGAAGTAGAAGCTCTTGAAGATAAAGGACATAAACGATTAATAGTAGTTTTTGGTGAACATCCGAAGTATAATGCAAAATTTATGACAGAAACTATTAGAACAATATATAATACAAAAAAAGGAAAAGGTGAAATAAGAAGAGTAAACGTAAATGCAGCTCCACAGACTGTTGAAGATTATAAATTATTTAAAGAGGTTGGAATTGGAACTTTTCAGATATTTCAGGAAACCTATCATAGAGAAACATATAAAAAATATCATATAAGTGGTCCAAAATCCAATTATTTATGGCGATTATATGGTCTTGACAGAGCATTTCAAGCAGGATTAGATGATGTTGGAATTGGTGCATTATTTGGATTATATGATTGGAAATTTGAAGCAATGGGATTATTATATCATACTATACATTTTGAAGAAAGATTTAATGTTGGGCCTCATACAATATCATTTCCTCGAATAGAACCAGCACTTGATACACCAATTGCAGAAAGACCGCCATATGCACTGGATGATAAAAATTTTAAAAAGCTGGTAGCTATTTTAAGATTAGCAGTACCATATACAGGATTAATACTAACAGCAAGAGAACCTGTGGAAATAAGAAATGAAGTATTAAAGTTTGGAGTTTCCCAAATAGATGGTGGTTCAAGTATAGGCGTAGGAAGTTATTCTGAAACCGATGAAGAAAAGATAAAGAAAAGTCAATTCCTGCTTGGAGATAATAGAACATTAGATCAAATTATTGAAGAACTTTGTGAAGAAGGTTACTTGCCTTCATTCTGTACAGGATGCTATAGATTGGGAAGAACAGGAGAACATTTTATGGAATTTGCTATACCGGGATTTGTAAAGAGATTTTGTACTCCTAATGCTGTTTTGACATTTCTTGAATATTTAGAAGACTATGCACCAGAATCAACAAAGAAAATTGGTGCAAAAAGAATAGAAGAAGAAATTAAAAATATGCAAGATTCCCCGTTAAAAAAAGAATTACTTCAAAAAATAGAAAAAATAAAAGCTGGAGAAAGAGATTTATATTTCTAAGGGGTGATTTATATTTCAAAACGGTTTGAAAGATTAATTGAGAAATTAAAAAAAATTCAAAATGATGTTTCTTCAGAAGTAAGTGAAATAATAAACTATTTTTTGAAATACTTCACATTGGATTATGAAAAAATATTATGGATTTTAAGGTTAGAAAACGAAAATAAAAAAGAAGAAATATATAAAGTAGCAGATATAGTAACAAGGACATTGACTACAGACTTTATTACATTAAAAGGAATAATTGAATTTACCAATTATTGTAATAAAAGTTGTAATTATTGTGGAATTAGAGTACAAAATAATTGTATAAAAAGATATAGAATACCAGAAGAAGAAATATTAAAAATAGCAAAAAACGGAGTAAAGATGGGACTAACAACCATTATCTTACAAGGAGGAGAAGATGAGTATTTTTCTGATGAAACATTGGAAAGAATAATATATAAAATTCATCATGAATATAAAACATCTGTTTCCCTTTCAATTGGTGAAAGAAGCAAGGAAGCATATAAAAGATTTAAAGAAGCTGGTGCTTCAAAGGTTTTACTAAAACATGAAACAATAAACAAAAAAATATTTAATGAGATACATCCAGATAAAGATTATGAATATAGAATAGAATTGTTAGATTATCTTGTATACCTGGGATATATTACAGGTTCAGGTAATATAATTGGTCTTCCAGGGCAAACAGAAAAAGACATAGCTGATGACATCATATTTATGAGAGATCATAGAATAAAAATGATTGGCATGGGACCATTTATATCAACGCATAATACGCCATTAGAAGGATATCCAGATGGTTCTGCTGATTTAACGTTAAATGCATATGCAGCAACAAGATTAACAATTCCATATGCATTAATGCCTGCAACAACAGCTTTGGGAACTTTAAAAAGAGATTATCAATTTAAGGCTTTGAGAAGTGGTTGTAATGTAATAATGGTAAACATTACTCCTGATAAATATAGGAAAAATTACAATATATATGATGAAAAAATAAAAGTTGAGTTTTATGAAACTGCGGAAAGAATTCTTGAAGAAGGTTTAAAATTAAGTCCGTATACATATAGAAGGATTTTGGAGGCGAAAAGAAATGGCTACTCCTATGAAAGGATATAGAAAATATATAGCAATTGCTGGTAGAAGAAATGCTGGTAAGTCTACGCTTATTAATGCACTTTTTGATCAAGAAATTGCTATTACGAGCGATATTCCCGGTACCACTACTGATCCTGTATTCAAAACAATGGAATTGCAGCCAATAGGTCCTGTTACTATTATTGATACACCTGGAATAGATGATGAAGGTAAAATAGGAGAATTTAGGGTAAAAAAAGCGTATAAAGCATTATATAAAGCGGACATTGGATTAATAGTAACAAATGATAAAGTTAGCAAATATGAAAAAAAACTTATTGAGATATTTAAAGATTTAAAAATTCCATTTATCGTTGTAATAAACAAAAAGGATATAATAAAAAATATAATAGAAATAGAAAATAGTTATAAACAATACACAAAAAATGTAATTTCAATTTCAGCATTAAAAAAAGAAGGGATTGAAGATTTAAAAGAATTAATAGCGAAAGTATTACCGAAAGAAGAGGAAATACCTTTAATAGCAGATTTAATAGAACCAGGACAATTAATAGTTTTAGTTGTTCCCATAGATCTTGGCGCACCAAAAGGACGCTTAATAATGCCACAGGTTACAGCCATTAGAGAAATTCTTGATCGTGAAGCAATAGCTATAGTAACAAAAGAAAGAGAATTAAAACATACCTTAGAAAATTTGCAAAGGAAACCTGATCTTGTAGTTACAGATTCTCAAAGTGTAATGAAAGTTGTTTCGAATATAGATAGCGATATTCCTCTTACAACATTTTCCATTTTAGAAGCTCGTCATAAAGGAGATCTTGAAATATTATCAAAAAGCGTGGAAGCCATTGAAAAATTAAAAGATGGAGATACTGTGATAATAATGGAAGGTTGTTCTCATAGACCACTTACAGAGGATATAGGAAGAGTGAAAATTCCACGTTGGCTTACAAATCATCTTGGTATAAATATAAATTTTGAATTTATTGCTGGAACAGAATTTCCTGAATATGAAAAAGTTAAAAATGCAAAGCTTATTATTCATTGTGGAGGTTGTACATTAACGAGAAAAGCAATGTTAAGACGTATAAATATTGCCACTATGTATAATATACCAATAGTAAATTATGGTGTATTAATTTCATATTTACATGGAGCAATAGATAGAGCGTTGGAAATATTCCCCGAAATATCAAGAAATAAACATAAAGGATATGAATCATTGTTATTGGATTAATATGAGGTGGTCAAATGCGTGTTGAAAGAGATTTTATTGGCGAGTTGGAAATACCTGATAATGTTTATTATGGTATACACACAGCAAGAGCATTAAAAAATTTTCCACTTACAGGTGAAAAATACAATGAGAATTTTATCTGGGGTTTTTTCATGATAAAAAAAGCCGCTGCAATTTTAAATTATGAACTTGGATATTTAGAAAAAGATATTGCAAAGGCAATTGTAAAAGCCTGCGATGAATGGAAAAACCTTAAAAATTATATAGTTGTTGAACCTCTATCCGGAGGAGCTGGAACATCTATTAATATGAATTTTAATGAAGTAATTGCTAATCGAGCAACAGAGATATTAAATGGAAAAAAGGGAGAATATATAGTAAATCCATTGAATCATGTAAATCTACATCAATCAACCAATGATGTGTTTCCAACAGCAGGGAAAATAGCTATAATTAAAGAATTGAGAGAAGTTGTAAGTAATGTAATAAAATTACAGGATATAATTCAAAATAAAGAAAAAGAGTTTATGAAAATAAAAAAAATAGGGAGAACTCAATTAATGGATGCTGTACCAATAATGCTTGGACAGGAATTTGGTGCATGGGCTGATGCATTGAGTAGAGACAGGTGGCGATTGTACAAAGTTGAAGAGAGAATAAGAAGTGTCAACATTGGAGGAACCGCAATAGGAACAGGAATAGCGGCACCAAAAGAGTATGTTTTAAAAATAGTAAATGTAGTAAGAGAAATAACAAAAATAGGAATTGCAAAAGCGGAAAACCTTATTGACGCCACTCAAAATTGGGATGTATTTTCGGAAATTAGTGGATTATTAAAATCATTAGCTGTAAATTTAATAAAAATATCAAATGATATAAGAATATTGGGATCAGGAAGATCAGGGTATAACGAATTAATTTTACCCAAAATTCAAGCTGGAAGCTCAATAATGCCAGGTAAAGTTAATCCAGTAATTCCAGAATATGTAATTCAATTATCACTAAGCGTTATCTCGTTTGACAACCTCATTACAACAGCAACTTATAATGGTAATCTTGAATTAAACCACCTTGCTCCTTTAATAATTCATTATACATTGAAGTCAATGGAATATCTTAATAATTCTCTTACAGCTTTGAAAGGATATATAGAACTAATAGAAGCCAATGAAAAGCAATGTCAGAAAAATTTGATTAATTCATATACCTTTATTACTCCATTAATAGAATTATTTGGATATGAAATAGTATCAGAAGCACTTGAAAAAAACGATTATGAAGTTGAAAACGTCATTAAATACCTCTCTGAAAAATACAACAAAAATATTAAAGAACTAAAAAAAATGATAAATCCAGAAAAAATGACAGGGCTTGGATACAACCTAAAATGATATATAAAATTATTTCTTTTGAAATAAAAAGAAATAATAATTTAAAAAAGAATTTATATAATTTATTAGCAGAAAGATGAACTTTTTGAAAATCAGGGAGGTATTAAAATGCAGGTATCATTAGATCAATTAATAAACATCATTATGGCAAGACTTGAAGCTATTGAAATGTCAATGGAAGATTTAAAATTTAGAACAAATATTGCTTTAAGGGTATTATACAAAAATGAAATCTTAACAGAGGAAAACTTAGTAGAAGCAATTAAAGATGAATTTAAGGCACACACAGAATTAGAAGGTAAAAATGTAGAGCTTCCAGATGACAAAGCAAAAGAAATGTCAAATGACATATTAAACTGGGTAAAAAATGATTTAGAAGAAATGAAAAAGAAAATGCAGGAATATGAAGAACAATTAAAGAGTTTAATGCAGCAAGAAGCTATGAATACACCAGATATTAGTGTTGCACCAGCAGACTTGCTTAATCAGCTTGATCAGATGAAAAAAGCACCAAAAGGTGGAAATAATGGAGGAATAATTTTTTAAGAAATAACATCAATCCCCGACATGAAAATGTCGGGGATTTTTTTACAAAATAGTGGTATAATTATATATGTATTATATATATAATTACAAGGAGATGATAATATGGGTAATGTATTTGGTCCAGTACCTTCGAGAAGATTGGGAAATTCTCTTGGAATAAATTTAACACCATTAAAAACCTGCAATTATGCATGTATCTATTGTCAATTAGGAAAAACGACAAACTTTACAAATCAAAGGAAAGAATATATAAAAACCGAAGAAATTATCAAAGAACTTAAATATGCAATAGAAAATACAGAATTGCCAATTGACTATATTACCTTTATTGGCGATGGAGAACCAACATTGCATTCTGGTTTAGGTGAAATAATAAAATGGATAAAGGAACAACATAAAGAGAAATTTAAAATAGCTGTAGTAACAAATGGATTTTTGATGTATGATGAAAAAGTAAGAGAAGAATTAAAACTTGCTGACCTTATTTTGCCGAGTATTGATGCCCCGGATGAAAAAAAATTTAAGTTAATAAATAGGCCTATTGAAAATATTTCATATAAAAAAATTATTGAAGGATTAAGGATATTTGCAAAAGAGTATACAGGAAAAATATGGATAGAAATAATGTTAATGAAAGAAATAAACGATAGCAGAAAAGATATAGATAAATTAGCTGAAATAATAGGTTCTATTAATCCATTGCCGGAAAGGGTATATATAAATACACCTGTTAGACCACCGGTTGAAAAATGGGTGAAAATACCTTCTGAAGAAGCAATAAAATATGCTCAATCTGTAATACCAAATGCATACTCAATTGCATATAGGGAAGATGGCGATTTTGATGTAAGTAGATATAACAATTCATTAGATGCAATATTAGATATTACAGAAAAACATCCTTTGAGATATGAACAAGCAGAAAAAATAATAAATCATTTTAAGGATAAAAAAGAAAAGGTATTTCAGGAATTAGAAAAAAGTATAAAAATAGTAGAATATGATGGATATAAATATTTATTAAAAAAATTGAAAAAATAGTCTAAGTAACAATGAAAAAAATTTCATACAAAAAATGAGAATTTTTAATTTATTTAAACATAATCATTAAAATTTGAGATTTATGGTATAATATAACTGATAATTCAGCATAAAGAATAATAGAGTGACAAAGGAGGTTATTATGGCTAAAAAAATCAGAGGACTTGGTGGAAGAAGCTTAAAATCATCAGGTGGAAAGAAAAACGATTTAATGAAATTAATGCAGGAAGCTCAAAAAACTCAGGAATTAATGGAACAAGAACTTAAAAATTTTGAAAATGAATTAGCTATAAAGGAATTTGAAGCAACAAGTGGTGGAGGAGTTGTAAAAGTAATAGTTACTGGAGATTTAAGGGTAAAAGATATTGAAATATCAGAAGAATTAGCAGATGAAGAATTTGAAATTATAAAAGATATGATTATTGCTGCTACAAATGAAGCTATTGATAAAGCAAAACAATTTAAAGAAGAAGAAACAGAAAAAATTACTCAAAAATACATCGGTGGATTAAATTTAGGAATGTAATTAACATTAATTAAATATAATCAACTTCAAAAATTTATAATTGCAAAATATAAATTTTAAAAATAAGGGATATAATGATATTAGAGAAAAAAATAACAAAGTAAATTCACATTACATATCAGGAGGTGTTTATTAATGGCTATTAAGATTGCTATTAACGGTTTTGGGAGAATTGGGAGAGTTGTATTTAGAGAAATGATGAAAAGGGATAATTTTGAAGTTGTTGCTATCAACGATTTAACAGATCCAAAAACATTAGCTCACTTATTAAAATACGATAGTGTACATGGAAAATTTGACGGTACAGTAGAAGTTGTAGAAGATGGATTTGTAGTAAATGGTAAAAAAATAAAGGTATTTGCTGAAAAGAATCCTGCAAACTTACCTTGGGGAGATTTAGGAGTAGATATTGTTATTGAATCAACAGGTGTATTTAGAAGCAAAGAAAAAGCTATGCCACACATTGAAGCAGGTGCAAAAAAGGTTATAATCACTGCACCAGCAAAAGGTGAAGTTGATTTAACAGTTGTTTTAGGTGTAAACGATGAATTATTAAAGAAAGAACATGTTGTAGTTTCAAACGCATCATGTACAACAAACTCAATTGCACCAGTAATTAAAGTATTAAACGATAAATTTGGTGTAAAAACAGGATTATTAACAACTGTACATTCATTTACAAATGACCAGAGAGTATTAGACTTACCACATAGCGATTTAAGAAGGGCAAGAGCAGCTGCAGTTAATATTATTCCAACAACAACAGGTGCTGCAAAAGCTGTTGGGGTAGTTATTCCTGAATTAAAAGGTAAATTAGATGGTATTGCAATGAGAGTTCCAACACCAGATGGATCAATTACAGACTTAACAGTTGTTGTTGAAAAAGCTACAACTGCAGAAGAAGTAAATGCTGTTATGAAAGAAGCAGCAGAAACATATTTAAAAGGCATTTTAGGATACAATGAAGATATGATTGTTTCTTCAGATATAATCGGAACAACATTCTCAGGAATCTTTGATGCAACATTAACAAAGGTTATGGACGGCACATTAGTTAAAGTTGCTTCATGGTATGACAACGAATACGGTTACTCAACAAGAGTTGTAGATTTAGCAGAAAGAATGGCAGAATTAATATAATATAAGTTTAATAGGGGGACTTTAATTAGTCCCCTTTACTGATTATACACAAGGGAGGGAGAATAAATGGATAAAATGACAATTAAAGATATTGAATTAAAAGGTAAAAAGGTTATTATGAGAGTTGATTTTAACGTTCCAATGAAAGATGGAGTAATTACAAACGATAAAAGAATAAAAGCTGCATTGCCAACAATAAAACATGCTTTAAATGAAGGTGCAAAAGTGATATTATTATCACATTTAGGAAGACCAAAGGGAGAACCAAAACCAGAATTCTCATTAAAACCAGTAGCAGAAAGATTGGCAGAATTATTAGGCCAGGAAGTAAAATTTGTTCCAGAAGTAGTAGGAGACGAAGTTAAAAAAGCTGTTGATGAATTAAAAGAAGGTGAAGTATTAGTTCTTGAAAATACAAGATATATGAAAGGCGAAACAAAAAATGATCCTGAACTTGCAAAACAATGGGCAGAATTAGCAGATATTCATGTTAATGATGCATTTGGAACAGCACATAGAGCACATGCTTCAAATGTTGGAATTGCACAATATATACCAAGTGTAGCAGGATTCTTAATGGAAAAAGAAATAAAATTCCTTTCAAAAGCTACAGCTAATCCTGAAAAGCCATATGTAGTGATACTTGGCGGAGCTAAAGTTTCAGATAAAATAGGCGTTATTACAAACTTACTTGAAGTTGCAGATAAAATATTAATTGGTGGAGCTATGATGTTTACATTCCTCAAGGCATTAGGTAAAGAAATAGGTTCATCAAAATTTGAAGAAGATAAAGTTGACTTAGCAAAAGAATTATTGGAAAAAGCAAATGAAAAAGGTGTAGAATTAGTATTGCCAGTTGATGCAGTTATTGCACAGAAATTAGAAGCTGGTGTTGAAAAGAAAGTAGTAAAAATTGAAGACGGCATTGAAGATGGCTGGATGGGACTTGACATTGGACCTGAAAGCATAGAATTATTCAAGTCAAAATTAGCTGGAGCAAAAACTGTTGTATGGAATGGACCAATGGGTGTATTTGAAATAGATGATTTTGCAACAGGAACAAAAGAAGTTGCAAATATGGTTGCTGAAATCACAGATGAAGGTGCAATAACAATTATTGGTGGTGGAGACAGTGCAGCAGCCATAGAAAAATTCGGTCTTGAAAGAAAGGTTTCACATGTTTCAACAGGTGGAGGAGCTTCATTGGAATTCCTCGAAGGAAAAGAATTACCAGGTATAGCAAGTATTGCATCTAAAAAAAAAATAAATAAAAGAAAATATATTCTTGCTGGAAACTGGAAAATGAATAAAACAAATCTTGAAGCAGCAGAATTCATTTCCAAATTAACAGCAAAAATAGGCAAGGAAAAGAAATTTGAAGTTGTAATAGCTCCAACATTCCTTGCATTAGAAAAGGCTGTGGATTTAACAGCAAGCACAAATATAAATGTTGCAGCTCAAAATATGCACTTTGAAGATAAAGGTGCATTTACTGGAGAAGTATCAGCTGACATGTTAAAGTCATTAGGTGTAAACTATGTAATTCTTGGACATTCAGAAAGAAGAAATATTTTTGGTGAAACAGATGAAATAATAAACAAAAAAATCAAGAAAGCTCTTGAAAAAGATTTAACACCTATATTCTGTATTGGCGAAAAATTAGAAGAAAGAGAAAAAGACTTAACTTTTAATGTAATAGAAAAACAGGTTAAAGAAGGATTATATGGAATAGAAAAAGAAGATGTCAAAAAAATAGTTATTGCATATGAACCAGTATGGGCAATTGGAACTGGAAAAGTAGCAACACCAGAACAGGCTGAAGAAGTTCATGCATATATAAGAAAATTATTAAGCGAAATGTTTGATGAAGATGTTGCAGAATCAGTAACAATATTATATGGAGGTAGTGTAAAACCAGAAAATTACTTTGGATTATTTACAAAACCAAATATCGATGGTGGTCTTGTTGGAGGCGCATCATTAAAAGAATCATTTATAGACTTAGCAGATATTATGAGAACAATAATAGCTTAATAGTAGTATAACAAAATCCCCGTGTTATTCACGGGGATTTTGTTATAAAAACCTCTCAATAATCTCATCAATCAAAACTCTTTCATCATCTTCAAAAGAGTAATAACCAAGAGCAACACGTTTTTGACCGAGACCATATTTAATTGCAAAATCGCGAACCTTTCCTTTTGGATAAGGAGTAATGGGCCATTTAATATCGTATCGAACGCAATTTCTTAAAAACACATCAAAAACTTTCATTCCTCATCACTGAGCTTAAAATAATTAAAAACAAATTCCTTAAAGTTCTTTGTTTTCTTAAAAAGCTCAGTGATGAGTTTTTTTCTTGCTAAATAAAATGGTGAAATATTATATTCCGCATTTTCAACATCTTCAGAATTCAATAATCTTCTTTCAGCTTTCTTCAAATACTTTTTTAACCTCCAAATTACAAAAAGTTAAAAATATTTTTACTAATCTTTTTTGAAAGTAAGAAACTTTAAAATCACCATTCTCTTGTAACATAATAAAGAATTAAGAAAAAGACAAAATAATGAATATAAAAGTATTTTAAAAAACGAAATAAAATCCCGGATTTTTCGATGTTACACGAGTTAATTAAAATGTAATAAAAATCAACTTCTAAAATACTGATAAAAAGCGGATTTTTATTTTAAAAAAAACACTTGAAAGTCATGTTAGAAATAGTAAAATCAATAATGGAGGTGGAAAATATGAAAAAATCACTATATTAATACTTTTAGGAATAATAATATTTTCAACAATAATATTTGCAGAAGATAATGATTAAGTATTTAATATATAAATGGATAAACAATAATTTAATTATATATAATACATTCATTTAAGGAAGTGAAAAAGTATGAACAAAAATTTTAAGTTATATATATTCGGAAGATTAATTTCCAATCTTGGGGATACTATACAGGTTATAGGTTTTCCGTTGTTATTGTTGGATATTACACAATCGGCAACAATACTTGGACTAGCAACAATATTTATTATGGTTTTTGAAATAATAATAAGACCATTTTTAGGAGTTATAGCTGATAATTATAATAGAAAAAAAATAATGGTAGGAATGGACTTTATTAGTGGTATTTTATGTTTAACTATGGCATATCTTATAGCCAATAACATTATAAGTATATGGTCGATATTTATATATTTGATTGTACAATCTATTGTGAGTACATTATTTGATACATCAACTTATGCAATGTTGCCAGAACTTGTAGAAAATCAATATCTTGAAAAAGCAAACTCATATCTTTTGATAGTTTCAAATATTTCTTCATTGTCAGGTCCTCCAATAGGTGCTTTATTATATAGCATATATGGAATTAAGATACTATTGCTCATTAATGGAATAACTTTTTTACTTTCAGGAATAAGTGAGTTATATATTGAATATGATTATAATATGGAAAATAAGAAAAAATTATCAGAAATATCCTTTTACGATGAAATAAAAGATGGAATAAAATATTTAAAAAGAAAAAAAGAGTTAAAGCATCTATTGAATATAATTATCTATTATTCTGCATGGATGATACCAATATTTGCAGTATTTATACCTGTAATAATAAAAAGAGATGGAGGATTTTCTGCAACATATGTTGGATTAGCAGAAACTGCTATGACAGTTGGTTCTTTAGCAGGTGCATCGCTAATAACCTTTATAATGGTAAATGACAAAAAAACATTATATTTTAAATTATCAAATATTATAATGAATATAGCGGTTCTATTTTTAGGAATAATAATATTTTGGAATTATTCAAATGAAATTATCAAATTTTTATCAATAGCAACAATGCTATTTTTATTTAATATAGCTCTTGTAATTACCAATGTAATAATAAATTCGAAATTTCAAATGAGTATAGATAATGAAATAAGAGGTAGAATAGGATCATTAAAAATGGTAATAATGCAAATAGTAACAATAGTAGGAATATATATAGGAGGAAAAATAATAGATAAAATCCACAGTGGATATTATTTAATATTTTTAGGAATAACAGGGATATTGATAACGGTGTTTTATATAATTCCATATTTTAGTGAAAATGAAAATTAATATATAATATTATAGAAATAAAGATAAAAATTTCTCAAATTATATAATATTAATAAACAGGAGTGAAAAAAATGATAAAATTTGAAAATGTTGTAAAAGAATATAAATTAAAAAAAGACAAGGTAGTAACAGCACTTAAAGGAATTTCATTTGAAATAGAAAAGGGAGATATCTGTTTTTATCTCGGGCCAAATGGAGCTGGGAAATCAACAACAATAAAATTATTGCTTGGAATATTAAAACCAGATGATTGTAAATGGTAAAATAAAATGGTCCTTTCCAGAGTTACTTGACATTTGCATAACATAAATAACCAATTAATTGAAATATTATTGGAGGTAAATTTTAATGCTGAAAGTAAAAAATTTGCAGAAAAGTTAAGTAAATTCATTAGTAATGGTTTTTATATATAAAAGCCGGCTTTTGAGCCGGCTTTATTAATTATTAATAGCTTTTTGCGTTATTTGAAAGTCTAAAAGTTTCTGTTCTATCATTATCATTTATAATGTGAAGATATCTATCTTTAGCCTCTTTGGCTTTTTTCTTTAGGATAGAAGGTAAATCGGAATTTTCAAATTCTTCTTTTAATAATTCCATTAATGGTTCTTCAAAATAATAGCCATCTTCTAACTCTTCATCAAAGACAATATAATTTAAATGTTCGTCTGTAATTTTTTCCGGGAAAGCGCTTTTTAAAAAATTGAGTGTATATTTTGCGAAAACATCTACGACATCTTGAGGTCTTTTTGCTTTGTTAAGCATTTCATGATATTCCCTCTTTGTTTCTTCATAAAACTTTACGTATGACTTCATCAAATCCCCCCTTGTGATTATGTAGTCATTAAATATGACTTATAAAAGGGGATAAAAGTTCTTAATAAAGTCTATTATAAAAATAATTAAGAATACTCATTACATATATTCCAGCTGTTTCAAATCTCATAGTAGTTTTTCCGAGATTAACCTTTATAATGTTATTTGAAACATTTTCCAGTTCATCATTTGAAAATCCCATATCAGGACCAAGTATAACAGAAATCTTTTTATTTTTTTTAAAATATTCTAATGAAAGTGCTTCATTTAATGATAAAGAAGATTTTAAATCCAGTAATATAGCATTTTCTAACTTGTTTATCTTTTTAAAGTCAGTAAATGAAATCTCAGGAAATTTTGGATTTTCAGATTGTTTAGAACTTTCTATTATTACTTTTTTAAATTTTTCCAGATTTTTAAATGTTAATTGAGATTTTTTACCGTGGAATATATGTATTCTATTTACTCTTAATTCAACGAGTTTTTCAATTAAAATTTTCATTCTATCGAATTTACTGGCACCAATGTAAAAATCAATTTCTGGTTTATATTCTTTATTGTAATTTTGTATATTTAAAACTCTGCATTTTGTTTGATTTTTTGAGATTTTTTCTACTATGCATGTATAAATATTTCCTGTGCCATCATATACGGTGATTTCTTCGCCGATATTTATTCTCACTATTTTAAGATGAGCAGTTTCATTTTTATCAAGTATAATTGAATTTTCATCAGAAAGAATACCATAAAAGGCATTGGGCATTAGCCTATAACCTCCAGGCCATTCATATATGGAACCAATACTTCAGGAACCTTTATTCTTCCATCTGGTAACTGATAATTTTCCATAATAGCCACTAAAGTTCTTCCAATAGCTAATCCTGAACCATTTAATGTATGAACATATGCCATTTTGTTATTTTTCATTCTATAACGTGTATTTCCTCTTCTTGCCTGGAAATCTTTTACATTACTACATGAAGAGATTTCTTTGTATGCATTATAACTTGGAAGCCATACTTCTAAATCATATGTTTTTGCTGCTGCAAATCCTAAATCACCTGTACATAAGGTAATTACTCTATATGGTAATTTCAATAATTGTAATATTTTTTCAGCATGTGAAGTTAATTCTTCAAGGGCTTCTTCGGATTTTTCTGGTTCTGAGTACCAGAATAATTCAACTTTATCAAATTGATGTTGCCTGATCATTCCTCTAACGTCTTTACCATAACTTCCTGCTTCTCTTCTATAACATGGTGTATATGCAACATATTTTAAAGGGAGTTCTTTAAAGCTTAAAATCTCATTTTGATGCATTCCAGCAAGAGCAACTTCTGCTGTTGGAATTAAGAATAAATCGTCATCTTTTGTATTGTATGCATCTTCCTCGAATTTTGGCAATTGGCCTGTTCCAAGCATTGTATCTCGTTTTACAAGATGTGGTGGAACAATTTCAGTGTAACCGTGTTGCTGTGTATGGACATCAAGCATAAAGTTGATTAAAGCTCTATTTAATCTTGCAAGTTGAGACTTTATAATTGAAAATCTTGAACCACTTAATTTTGAAGCTCTTTCAAAATCAAGCATTTTTAAATCAGGACCTAAATCCCAATGTGCTTTTGGTTTAAAGTCAAATGTTGTAGGGGTTCCCCATTTTCTTATCTCGACATTATCTTTTTCATCTTTTCCCACGGGAACACTTTCGTCAGGAATATTAGGAATGTATAGTAATTTTATATGTATTTTATCTTCAATTTCATTCATTTTTGATTCAAGTTCTTTGATTTTATCAGCAATTCTTTTGGATTTTTTTGATAATTCTTCAAATTCTTCCATTTTTCCTTCTGCTTTTAATTTAGCAAGTTGTTTAGAATATGTATTTCTTTCAGCTCTTAAAGCTTCAACTTCTCTTTGATATTCACGTTTTTCTTCATCTAATTCTCTTATACGATTGATTAAATCGGTTTCATGATTTCTCTTTTCTAAAGCTTCAATGATAATTTCAGGACTTCTTCTTATTAATTTTATATCTATCATTTATTTTCCTCCTCTTCTTTTTCATTATCATTTTTTATTTCAAGAGTTAATTGTACTCTTTGTGCAGATATTTCGTTTTTATCTGTTTTAAAGGTAGCTTTTGATGTTTTCATATTTATCTTTTTTACATCATTTTTTATTGTTACATTATCCTTTAATACAAGAATTTTTGTATTTTCATCGTATTCAAAACTTTTTGCGAAAATTACATAATCATCTTTTAAAATTTTTACTAAACCATCATCACTTTTCATATTTCCAGAATATGTTTTATCTTTATTATTAAATTCAATTTTATCACAAAAAATATATATAATTTTATTGTCTTCTTTTAATTTTATTGTAGTTTCAACATCGCCTGAAAGAGTACCTATATCCTTTTTTAAATCATATTTTAAAAGATTAGAAGTTGCTTCCATAGTATCTGTTTTAATAAAAATATCACCTGAAGATTCGAGGTTTCGCCATTCTTCATTTACTAAAGTTACGGTAGCGAGGTCTGTTAATACTTCTAAATCATTTTTAATAACCTTTACATCATTTTTTAGTACATAAAAATCATCTCCACCATTAACGGTTATTGCACTTACATGAATAGTATCAGCAAGTGCAATGGAAAATAAAAGAACACTGATTAATAAAAACAACCATTTTTTCATTTGTTTCCCTCCAATTTATCGCTAATCCATTTGTCAGCTAATCTTTTTGCGTACATATAAGTTTTTGCATTTAAAGCAGAGAATTCTACTTTTTGAGGGCAGATTACATCTTTATCTTTAGTAATTATACCAAATAATTCCTTTTTTCTCAAAAAGAACGAATAAAGTAATATTTCAGCACCATTTCTTGGTTTTGGTAATTTTATTGAACATTCATAAGAGGTTATTATGTCATAATTTTCTATATTTAATGGCGATAGTGAAATTTCTGCACTGGGTATTAAAAATTTGTCATTATATTCATAGTATTTGAAATATGGAGGTGAAGATAATGAGGCTACTAATGCATCAACAAATAATTCTTCTCTTTGAAAATAATATATTGTATTATCTTTTATATCATATGCTTCGATTAGAAAAAAATCTCCTAAATCTGATAATTTTGTATTTCCAAAATATGCTTTTAATTCTTTAGTGAGTTCTGTATGTGATTCGAACTCAAATTGCTTTTTTTTGTTTAATTTTAATAACGCAGTTGCTTGATTATATAAATTTTCATATATTCTGTCTTTAAACACAAACTTATTTAAAATTTTTGTATTTTCAATGAATTCAATCATTTTTCCAAAAAAATTTCTTTTATATTTCGAAATAAAGAACGGCATTAAAACGCTTATACCGGATAATTTTAAGAATGGATTTAATTTTTTTTCATAAAAAGAAGAAACAACTCCAGCATTCCAGTACAATCCGTATTTAAAATCACCAGAAGCAATTTTAATTTGCGACATTTATTTCACCACTCTTTTGTTGGGCTAGTTTGGCCTTTGCCTCGTTGTAAATTTCCTCGTATTTATCAAACTCATACCATGAATATTGTGATTCAAATATATATGGTTCATCAGCATCTGAAAGTTTTAAATCTGTAACTAAATCTATACTCAATGATGAAATATAATTTATATAATTAAATCCACTACTTAAACTTTTATTCGTAGAAGGAATATGTGAAGCTACAACATAATTCGCTCCCATTTTTCTGCAAAGTTGTATTGGGACTTCTTCAAGCACTCCGCCATCTAATAATTCCATTCCCCCTAATAATGTAGGTGTAAAAGCACCAGGAACATTTGAAGATGCCATAATGGCATCTAATAGATATCCTTCTGTGATTTCTTCTGTTTTTTCTTCTTCAATATTTAGAGCAACAACACCAAAAGGTATCTTACAATCAGAAAATTTTTTCTTATAAAACAAAGGTTTTAACATTCTAAATAGAACTTCATTTTTCATAATTCCCATGGAGGAAAGCAATTTTGTAAATCCAGAAATTTTTGAATCAAGACTTTTTTTCATAGATTTTATTTCAGTATCAAAATTTTTTAATGAATAAGAAAGTTTTTTATATACTGAATTTATATCTGGTTCTAAAGCATATAATCCACCTATTAATGAACCAGCACTACACCCAGTTATTACAACTGGGTGCGTTTCATATTTATTTTCAAGATATTCAATTAATGCTATATGTGCCATTCCCCTTATTCCGCCGCTTCCAAGCGCTAATCCGTATTCTTTTTTCATTAGAACCCTCCTAATAGGATATAAACTGCAATTCCGCCTACTACACCACCTATTAATGCATATATTACGTTAGACATTAAATTTTGTGAATGTAATTGTTCTTCAAGGTTTTGAAGACGTCTATTTAAAGCATCATTAGACATTTCGCTCTTTTTCATTTCAAGAATTTCATTTTCCAGCTGATTATTTTTAGTTTTTAAAGCAGTTATATCATCTTCTATTTTATAGATTTTATCGCCAAGATAAGAAGAATCAACAGACATGTTTACTTTATTTTCTAAGTTGTTTAATCTTGTTACTATAGCTTCTAATGATTTCATGTTTTCCTTAATTAAATCATCTTTTATTTGCATATAAATATAATTTTTTATGTCGTCAGATTTTTTCATTAATTCCTGTGAAACCATATCATCTATTATATTTATTAAAGCATCTTGATTGTTTGAAGGAAGATTTTCAAGTGTATAGATGGATTTTTCTAATGATTTTAATCTGTTTTCTAATGTATCGATTTTTGTTGATTTTTTATCGAAATCGCTTTTTAATTCAAAAAGTGTTTTTGAATTCGCAATAACCTCATTTTGTAATTTTTGTGTTGGTGGTTGTATTGCCAATGACTGAACAATATTATTTAAATTTCTTACCTGTTCTGATAATTCAGAGACTAATTTTAAATCAGCATTGATTTTCTGAATATCCTGATAATTTTTATTGCTCAATTCCTCAATATTATTTATTTTTGGTAAAGCTTCAGCAATTTGTTTTAAAAGTTCAGAGGAGTCTTTAACGCCACTTGCCTTTACTGCTTCTCTGAAAGCATCGAGATCTTTTGACATATTCAAAACTTGAGCTGTTAAATTAGAAACAGCATAATCATTTGTGTTAATTCTTGATTCAATCTGGTCAAGACGTGTGAATAAATTTGAAAGGCTTTCATTTTCTTTACCAAAAGCAGCACCTTCAAGTAACCCTATTCTCTGATCGAAATTTTGTAATTGTTTACTAAATTTATCAATTTCATCTGCCGCATTTTCAAGACGTTCTATATTGGATACTCTATTTTCCAATACAGCAATTCTATCGATAATTTCTGAAGGAACAGTTCCACCATTTCCAGATTTTAAAGAACTCATATTTTTTTGAATATCTAAGATTCTATTATCAATATTATTAAGTCTATTAGTTGTATCAGTTAAAATAGCGGAATAAGAATTTACAGCTTTTTCAAGTTCTTCAACTTTTATTTGTAAGGACTGTAAAGAATTTACTTTCATATCAATATCTCTTAATTTTTTATATAACAACGTATCATTTGAAAGAGTTGCTGAATTTGAAATGTTTACTCCAGAAGTTTCAAGTTTTGTTATTTTATCGTTTAATATTTTAATTTGATTATCAAGTTCTGGAATTTTTGAAGTAAGCTCCATTAAAGGTTTTACTTCAAAATCAAATTTTTGTTGGATAATATCATCTACATATGTATTTGAAGAGGCAATTTGATTTTTTAATGTATTGATTTCATTCATCAATTGCGTTATTGTGGCTTCATCGGTATTACCCTTCCATCTAATTTGAGAAGAAATTTCATTTGTAATATAAACTTTTAGACCGGTTTTTTCTTTTTCAAATAGTTCATCTATATATGACTTATAATAATTTTTTTCTTTGTTTAAATAATCATCAAGAGTATTAATCATATATTCTTTGGTTTTTGAAAATTCTTCTGCCAGCTGTTCAACGCTTTTTTCAAATTCATCCATTCTGTTGCTAAAAGTAATCATTGTAGCAAGTGTTGTTTCATATAACTGCTTAATTGTTTCTTCTGATTTTTTTTGGGCTATCATAGAAGCGTTTTGAGCTATAGCTTTAAAAATTGGATTATTAGTTTCAGTAGAGTTAATAGATATAGCCTGCTTTAAATAATATACATCTTTACTGAGTTCTGAAACTGTATTTTTTGTATTTTTATAATCAGTATCAAGAGAAAAAATAAAATTTTCAAGAGTGTATACTCTGTCGGGTAATTTTTCGTTTAATAACTTGGATAATGAAGCATCCATAGTTTCAATTTTTAATTTATAATTTTCATCTAAATAATCAAGAAATTTAGAACCAAAAATAGCAAGATCATATCTTGAAACAGATATTGCACCATTAAATTTTCCCTGAGTGTCCGTATCCATAATACCAGCATTTATTACTTTTAGTACATGTGGATAAACAGGAGATGCAGGTTTTACATCAACAAGTTCAGCGAAAATTAAAGTATTTAATAATAAAATAATTAATGCTATAACAAAACTTTTTTTCATATAAAAGCCCCCTTAATACCAATTATCGACGTTAATAAATTTTCCTTCGTCGGTGAAATAAATGTATTTTTCTTTGATTTTTAAATTTCCTTTATATAATGCAATTTTATGGACACCGTATTCCAACCTTAAATTTACTTCTGAACCTGTATATTTTACATCATCAACAAATAAATCATATCCTTTTCTATTGTATATTTTTACGGGTACAAGATTTGCTCTCGAGAAGAAAACAACCTTATGATTATATTGTGAAATAGAAACATCTATATTATATATATTTCCATCAGGAAATTTAAAAGTGATGTTATGTGTTCCAGTTTTTAAAACTTTTCCTATTAGATATCCAGTATTTTCATAATTTCCGTCTATATATATTAAAGCTCTGGAAGATGTTGTAAATAATGAAAGCGCCCCAACATTTTTATCTTCTGTTAAAAATACAGTTTGTGATCTATTTTTTCTAATAGTTGTCATTTTTTTTGCGTTTAAATAATAAATATCAATTTTTTTGGTTTCCTGCATTGTATCTATCAATATTGTTGAAGGAGTAAATGCGAATTTATCACCTATGTAGGTTAAGACTTTATCAATTGAAGATAAAACTTCTATAGATGTATATAATTTTGGATTTAAAACAATTTGTTTTGGATCGTCTTTATGTATAATATATCTAAAAAAGAGATTTTTATCGTTTTTAGATACAATTTCTATAATATGCGGCATCCCATCTAATTCTAATTCCTCAACTTCTTTGCCAATATATTTTCCATCAAGATAAAATTCTAAATTTTTGACATCCTTAAAGAATACAGTTCTGCTATTTTCGTATAATTCGAAAAATAACTGTTTGGATTTTGTTTTTTTATCAAGGTTTATGGTTAGTCTTTTTGAAATATATCCAATTTTAGAAACTACAATATTTAATGTTCCTTCTGGGACTACGAAATTACCAGGTGTATATCCGTATTTTTTATTATTAATAACAACAAGAGCATTTCTTGGTGAAGAGTCCACATATAAATTAATTCCCTTTTTTAATTGAACAGATATATCTTTAACTTTTTCAGTAATATTAATGTTTTTTTCAATAGTGATATAATCTTTACGCTCAAATTTTAGTTTATAGTTTACTCCTTTATTTAAAACTGTAGAATAAGGTGTTTCACCAATCTTTACATTGTTAATATATAATATTGATGTTGGATTGGAAGTTATTTTTATCATGCCTTCAGGTATAAAGGTTAAATATAATTCTCTGGTTTCGAAAGGTTTTAAGTCAATTTGTAATTTTTGAGGTTTATAATTGTCAAAAGTAAAATAAAAATCTTTAATATTAACTGGAACTGTTATCGTATCATGATTATTTACCAGGAATTTTTTATTGTTATATTGTACATAAAATTGCTCAATATTTGATATAATTTTTAATGAGGCAAGAGGAATTAAAGAGACCCTAAGTTCGGTATCAGAAGAAATATCCATGGTTTTGATGTAATCTTCATATCCAAACTTTTTTATAGTAACTGTATGAGTTCCAGATGAAATATCGATGGATTCAAAAGTATTTTTTACAGCTTTAATATACTGACCATCGATATAGATTAAAGCACCTTTTGGAGCAAAAATTTTTAATTGATATGAAAAGGATAATATACTAAAGACAATAAAAAATAAAAGCAGGAATATTTTATTCTTTTTCATTTTCCCTCACCTCATTTATCATTTTATCAAGACACTCGAGACGATCCATAACTTCTTCTGGTTTTTTCATTTTATCTAAAACCTTTTGCATAAATTCAACACGAGCTTTTATAACCTCATCAATAACATTTTTACCTTTTTCTGTTATAGTTATTGTAGTAACTCTTTTATCTCTTTTATCTTTTACTTTTTCTAAATAGCCAGAAGCTTCTAATCTATTAATAAGACCTGTTGTAGTACTTTTAGTAATTCCTAAAATAAGGCTGATATCTGTGACTCTTTTTGGACCTCTGAAATATAAAATTTGGAGTAAATCAAATTGTGCAGGGGAAATATCACTGTTTTTTATAATTTTTCTTCCTTCAACTTTAACTTTGAAACATATATCGCGTATAATTTTTTCGAAGTTTTGAACTCTTGTTTTTTCCATAATGTTCCTCCTATCTTATTTTGTTTTATTAATAATTTCATAATATATATTTAGAAAGAGAGGTATTAAAATGGGGAAAAGTATAAGTTACTCAGCTATACTAAGCGTTTTGGCGGTATTATTATTTTCAGCTCAAATGTTTATACCTGTATTTGGTATTTTAATTTCTTTTTTTAGTTTAATTCCGCTTGTATTGGTATATGAATTGACGGATATGAAATATTTTATTATTTCTGTAATAACTACGGGTTTTTTAATTTTAATGATAAATGATCTTTTTGGAATGATATTTTTTACCACATTTTTACTTCCGCCGGTTTTGGGGTTGGTAGTTGATAAAAAAAAGAAAATACTCCACATTTTATTTTTTCTCGTACCAGTGGCGTCTTCCTATTTTATGTATAAATCTTTTTTTAATGTAGTAATATTCAGATATCTTTGGCCGTTAATTGGAGCTGGTGCATATATTAGTATAAAATTTTATTATAGTAGAATATCAAAACTTATTCTCAATAAACTACCTACTATATTTTATCAAAAAAAGGCGTAAAAATGAAATAAAAATAATAATTTAAATATAAAAAATAAAAATGAGGTGAGAGATATGGATTATATTGATCTTGTTATAGAAAAAATGGTATATGGAGGATATGGGTTTGCCAGATATGACAATAAAATTTATATGGTTGAACATGCATATCCTGGTGAGTTTGTAAGGATAAAAACAAAATATAATAAAAAAGATGTGTATTTTGCAGAAGTTGTTGAATATCTTGAAAAGGCACCATATAGGAATAGACCGGTATGTCCGCATTTTTATGAATGTGGTGGTTGTCAATTATTGGATATGGATTATTCAAAACAATTGGAAATAAAAAAAAGCATTGTAAAAGAACAAATGAAAAGAATTGGTAAAATCGATGAATCTCTTGTAGAAAATGTAGTGCCATCTGATGAAATAAACCATTATAGAAGCAAAATGGAATTTGCATTTGCTTATAAAAATGGTGAAGTAAAATTAGGATTAAAACAACGAAATAGTAATGAAATTATAGATATAAAAAATTGTTTATTAGCTCCAAAAGAATTTAATAGAATAATTACAGAGGTAAAAAAAATATTTGAAGCTTTAAATATGAAAATATATAATCCAAAAAGAAGAAAAGGAGAGTTTAAACATCTTGTATTAAGAAAATCATTTTCAAAAAATGAGATTATGGCTATCTTTATAACAAAAACAGAATACATTTCTAATTATAAGAAGTTTAAGGAATTAATATTAAAAAATATAAAAGCAGATTCTTTTATCCATGTCATGAATGGTTCTGATTCTGTTGTTTTAAGAGGACCATATAAAACATTAAGAGGTGAAGGAGTAATAAAAGAGGATTTTGATGGTTTTGAATATCAAATTCCACCAACAGCATTCTTTCAAAATAATTATTTTATAACGAAGAAAATTTTAGAGGAGTTTGTTGAAATAGTAAAATCTGAAAAAATTTCTGGAACAGCATTAGATTTATATTCTGGAGTTGGACTATTTTCAATATATCTTGCCCCACTATTAAAACACATTACAGGTGTTGAAAGTAATAATGTGTCTGTAAAAGCCGCCAAAGCAAATGCGAACATAAATAACATAAAAAATGTTAGTTTCGTAAAAGAAGATGTGGAAAAATTTATAGAAAATTATGATAAAAAATTGGATTTAATCATTCTTGATCCGCCAAGAAGTGGATTGAGTAAGAAAATCTTAACAAAGATAACAGAATTGAAACCTAAATATATCTTTTATTTATCCTGTGATCCAAGCACTCTGGCAAGAGATCTATCAAAAATGCAAGAATTCTATAATATAGAAAAAATAAAGCCTTTCGATATGTTCCCAAATACTTTTCATATAGAAAATTTTGCGTTTTTAAAGTTGAAAAACAGTAAATAAACCTGATTATTTTAATTTTTCTTTAGATATTGAATTGAGACACCTTTTTTTGGTATAATATGTATTGTTAAAATTAAAAATTGGAGGGAGGCCTTTCCATGGAATTTATTTCAAGGATAAATGTATTACCAAAAGTGCCTGAAAATTTAAAAAAATTACCAGAATTAAGTAGAAATCTCTGGTGGACCTGGAATTATGATGCACAGGAGATTTTTGAAAGAATTGATGAAGATTTATGGGTTGAAGTAAATAGAAATCCTGTTGCATTTTTAAAAAAGGTAAGCCAGAAAAAATTGAACGAGGCAGCGCAAAATCAGGCTATATTGAGTTTATACTCTCAGGTAGTGGAAAAATTTGAAAATTATATGAAAGCTGAAAATACATGGTTTAAATCCACACATAAACAATATAAAGGTGGAGAATTTGCATATTTTTGTGCTGAATATGGATTACATGAATCATTTCCAAATTATTCTGGAGGATTAGGTGTATTAGCTGGTGATCATTTAAAATCAGCAAGTGATTTGGGAATTCCATTGGTTGCTGTTGGACTTTTGTATAAACAGGGATACTTTGAACAAAGGATTAATTCTGAAGGCTGGCAGGAAGCTATTTTTAATCCTTATGATTTTGATAATTTTCCTGTAGTTCCAGTAAAAGATGATGAAGGAAATGAAATTTATATAACAGTAGAAATGGATAATAGAAAAGTTTATGCGAAGATATGGAAATTATCCGTTGGAAGAATAAATTTAATTTATCTTGATACAGATATTCCGCAAAATGATCCTGAAGATAGAATGATTACCTACCAATTATATGGCGGGGATCAGGAAATGCGAATAAGGCAGGAAATGCTTTTGGGTATTGGAGGAGTTAGAGCATTAAGAACTCTTGGATATAACCCATCGGTATGGCATATGAATGAAGGTCATTCTGCATTTTTAGGTTTAGAAAGAATTAGAGAATTTGTTCAGGAACACGGTTTAACATTTAGAGAAGCAGTTCAAGCAGCAAAAGCTGGTGCGGTATTTACAACACATACTCCTGTTCCAGCAGGTCATGATGCATTTCCTTTTCATTTAATGGATAAATATTTCAAAGATTATTGGCCACAACTTAAAGCATCAAGAAGGGAATTTCTTGACTTAGGAGCTGAAATAAGGGCTGATGGTTCTGAATTATTTTCAATGACAACATTAGCTTTAAATTTATCCTCAAGAGCAAACGGAGTAAGTAAATTACATGGTGAAGTATCACGAGATTTAGCAAAAGACATATGGAAAGGACTTGAAGCAGTTGAGGTTCCAATTACACATGTAACAAATGGTGTTCATGCAACAACATGGATTTCCAAAGAATTACAGGATTTATTTGCTCATTATCTTGGAAAAGACTGGCATGAAAAGATTGATGATCCTGATTTATGGAAAAAAATTGATGAGATTCCAGATGAAGAATTATGGAATGTAAGAAAATCTTTAAAGAAAAAATTAATTGAATTTGTACATCAAAGAACTAAAGAACAAAGAATGAGACATGGTGAAACAGTAGAACAACTTGAAGAAATAGAAAATATTCTTAATCCAAAGGCTTTAACAATAGGTTTTGCAAGAAGATTTGCAACATATAAAAGAGCTACATTAATTTTTAAAGACCTTGAAAGGCTCAGTAAAATTTTAAATAATCCAGAAAGACCTGTTCAATTGATTTTTGCGGGTAAAGCACATCCGGCAGATAGACCAGGTCAGGAATTAATAAAAAGAATTTACGAAATTTCAAGAATGCCTGAATTTAAAGATAAAATAGTATTTATTGAAAATTATGATATGAATGTTGCAAGGCATTTAGTAGCCGGTGTTGATGTATGGCTTAATAATCCACGAAGACCAAGAGAAGCAAGTGGAACAAGTGGTCAAAAAGCTGGTATGAACGGTTCTCCGAACTTTAGTGTTCTTGATGGTTGGTGGGTTGAAGGTTATAATGGAAAAAATGGATGGGCTATAGGTGATGAAAGAGATTACACAGACCTTGAATTACAGGATAGAATAGATAGTTCATCAATGTATAATACTCTTGAAAAAGAAATTGTACCTCTTTATTATGACCATAATGAAGAATTGGGAGTTTCAAGAGAATGGATAAAAATAATGAAAGAATCTATAAAATCAGTTACATCATTCTTTAATACACATAGAATGCTCAAAGAATATACACAAAAATTATATATGACTGCAGCGGAATTAGGAGAAAAGTTTGTAAAAGATAATTTTGAAATAGCTAAGAAATTCTCTGCTTGGGTAGAAATATTGGAGAAAAACTGGGGAAATATTAGAATAAAAGTTCTTTCAAATGTAACTGAAGACATTGAATATTCAACTGGTGGAAAAATAGAAGTAAAAGCAGAAGTTTATTTACCGGGAATTGGGCCGGATTCTGTACTTACACAAATTGTTGTAGCAAAATTGGAAGACAACAAAATAGTTACATTAAAATCGTTTGATATGAAGTTGAAAAAAGAAGTAAATAAAGATACATATTTGTATGAAGGTGAATTTGAAATAGATGAAAGAGGGCAGTATGGCTGGAATGTAAGAGTTATTCCATATAATCCTATAATGCCATATCAACATTATTTAATAGGTTTTGTAAAATATCCACAATAAGATAAAGGCGGCTTTTAAAGCCGCTTTTTTTACGTTTATGCTGAAAGAGGTTGTTTGTTTTTATTTTTAAAAATATTTTTAATTTCTATATCGAAAATATATTTAATATATCTTTCTAATTCTTCAATTGAATTAATAGAAGTTAAATCTTTTTCTGTGATAGCATTTTCCAGACCAATTAATTCGAGGTAAAACTTATTATTATCTGGATTAATAAAGAATTTTTTAAAATAATGCTTTTTTTCTTCATACCATTTTACTAATTCACCACTTTTTATCATATTATTTCCTCCTTTTAGTATTTTTATACTTTTTAATTACTACATCATAATCAATACATTTATATATTACTATATTTTTTTCATTAATACAATTAAGAAAGAGTAACTTTAATGTTACAATTCTACTATAAGGTAGAAAATGGTGTATAATATAAGTGATATAAAAAAAGTGAGGTGAATAAATTGAAGAATGAAATTGGAGAAAGAATAAAAAAATTAAGGGAAAGAAAAGGAATATCAAGAGAAAAACTTGGAGCTATTATCGGAATAGCGGGAAATAGTGTATATAGAATTGAAGCGGGTATTAACAAGCCTTCAGCTGAAGTAATTATAGAATTGGCAAAATATTTTGATGTAAGCACAGATTATTTGCTAGGATTGGATAATATATCAGGTAATGACACTTATGTAAGAGTGGAAATGAAAAAAATTCCTGTATATGAAAAAGTTGCTGCAGGAGTGAGTGGTGCAGCACAACCAGTAGATTATCCTATTGATGAAATTTATATACCAAAAGGTTGGAAAGGAACATTTGCAGTTGAAGTTGTTGGGGATAGTATGGAACCAGAAATAAAAGAAGGTGACTACGTAATAGTTGATCCGGAATCGTATATAGATTCAGGAAATAGGGTAATAGCATTATTAAATGATGGTGAAGACGCATTGGTTAAAGTATTCAGGAAAACATTTGATGGAACTATAATGTTATATAGTTTAAATCCGAAGTATGAACCAATTATTTTAACTCCAGATTTAAGATGGAAAATAATTGGAAAAGTTGTGAACTTATATAGGAGATATTAATATAAAAAATAGGAGCTTAAGCTCCTATTTTTTATATTATGGCGGAGAGGGTGGGATTTGAACCCACGGACGGGTTGTGCCCGTCACACGCTCTCCAGGCGTGCGCCTTCGACCGCTCGGCCACCTCTCCAGCATATTTAATTTCCATAATATTTTATCATATACATTGATTTTAGTCAACTACTTTATTTAAACGAAATTAAAATTTATTATTAATCTTTTTTCGTTCTCATTTGTAAATAATCTTTTAATTTTTTTATATCTTTATTATCAATTTTTTTTATATCTCCGGGATTAGGAACTTCATTTACAGTCCAAGGACCAAACTTAATTCTTTTAAGTTTTAGTACATTATATCCTAATACTTTAAACATTAATCTTACCTGTCTTTTTTTTCCTTCATGGATACTAATAATTACTTCTGAATATTTTCCTTTTTTTCTAATTTTTTCAATTTTGGCAGGTTGAGTTTTATAATTTTCTATAATTACCCCATTTTTAAGTTTTTCAATATCTTCGTTTTTTATATGTTTATTAATTAATACTTTGTATGTTTTATAAATCTTTTTTTTGGGGTGTAAAAGTAAATTAGCTAATTCTCCGTCATTAGTAAGGAGCATTAATCCGGAAGTATTATAGTCCAATCTTCCTACATGAAAAACCTTTTCAGGTATTTTTCCTTTTATTAGATCAGTAATAGTTTTTCTTCCTCTATCATCGGAAAGAGAGGATAAATATCCTATAGGTTTATGCAATAAATAATATACATAATTATCTATATCGTTTATTTTTTCTCTGACATATATTTTTTTATTATTTATTTCAATAATATCTTTATCTGAAAGCAAAAACCAGGGTTCTTTGATAGTTTTTCCATTTACTTTTACCTTTCCCGAGATAATCATTTCTCCAACTTTTCTTCGAGAACCTTCACCTATCTTCTGGAGAAATGTCTGAAGTTTTATCAATTTTAGCACCTCTTAACTCTTCTATAGTTTTTTCTGGTAATAATTCAAAAAAAGTCTCTGAAAGATCATAAACAAATCTATTTTTTGTATTGTTTTTTCTTTTTTTAACAATTAATCCCATTTCCATAAGTTTTTTTATTTGATGGTATGATGATTTTCCGCGTGATTTTTCTATTTCTGTTGTAGAGGATGGACCGTTTAAAAGTAAAATAGCAAGAATTTCAAATTGTGATTCAGTAAGAGAAAATGTTCTTGGGCGTGGTTTTAAAATAGATTTTATTTCACTTTTTATAGTAAATCTATATTTTCCTTCAAACATTTCCAGTTCTATTCCATGAAATTCTGAATTATAATGTTTCCAAATTTCAATTAAAATGCTATTGACTTTTTCTTCTGAAATTTCCAATTTTTCTGAAATTTCTTTTACAGAAAAGCCGGAACTTTTTGAAAATAACATAGCTTCAACTATAGGGATAAGATGCTTATTCTGCACCTAATGTCACCTCTTTTTTAGAACGAATAAATTCGTAATTTTCATTAATATAATGAATGCCATTTCTTACAAGTGTCAATGATGCAAGAAAATAAACTATAAATCTCAATCTATTTTTGTTTGAAAGGATATACAATTCTTGTAAAGTAAATCTTTCCATTTTTTCAAGTTCTTCTATAGCTTCTTCTACTGTAAAACCTTCACGTAATATTTCTAATTTATGCTGAAGCCGTATATAATCTGTCATATATAAGTCTAACTGTTCATAAATTTTCTTTTTATCAAATCTCATAGCCTTAACTCTAATGGGTTTCTTAGTATTATTTTTTCCAAAATTATCCTTAAGTTTTTCCATAGCTTTCTTTATTTGATCATAATCCTCGATAATATTATATAATGTATTTTTTTGACGTGTAAACTCTTTATCTTCATTGGCTTTTGGTAATAATTCTTTTGATTTTAATAAAGTTAGATAAGATGCAATTCTTAAGAACTCACCAATATCATTTAAATTGTCATAATTTTTTTCTATATATTCGTTAAATATGTCAGCAATATAAGATACCGGTAGCATACGCACCGGTATCTTTTTTTCTCTTATAAGGTCAACTAAAACTTCAAAAGGGCCTGAAAAGATATCCAATTCAATATTTATGTCGGAAAACATATAATCACCACCTGAGGTTCATAGCCTCCTTAACTTCTTCCATAGTTTTTTTCGCTACAGCGGAGGCCTTTTTATTACCTTCATGAATCACATTTAAAACATCTTCATCTGAAATTTTTTCGTATTTTTCCCATATTGGTTTTAAACGTTCTTCCATATTTTTTAATAATAATTTTTTACATTGAACACAGCCAATATCAGCAGTTGTACATCCTTTTACAACCCAATCCAGCTCTTCTTGATTTAAAGTAAATGCTTTATGATATTCCCAAACAGGGCATTTTTCTGGAGTGCCAGGATCTGTTCTTCTCATTCTTGCAGGATCTGTCATCATTGGCATTATCTTTTTCTTCAATGATTCGTGGTCTTCATCTATCATTATAATGTTTCCATAACTCTTTGACATCTTCCTACCATCGGTACCAGGCAATTTTGGTATTCTTGTAACAATTGGTTCTGGCTCCGGAAATACTTCTTTATATAAATTATTAAATCTCCTTACAATTTCTCTACTTAATTCAATATGATAAACCTGATCTTCACCAACCGGAACGCCTGTTGCTTTATATAAAATAATATCAGCAGTTTGCAAAACTGGATAAGTTAAAAATCCAGCAGTTGATAAATCCCTATTTTCAAGATTTTCTTTTAAATCTTTATAAGTTGGTATTCTTTCCAATCTGCTAACAGAAACGAGCATATTTAATAAAAGATATAATTCGGCATGTTCCTTAATCGCAGATTGAACAAATATTACAGATTTTTCTGGATCAATTCCAGCAGCAAGATAGCCTCTTACTATATCAATTGTAGATTGGTATATCTTATGACTTTCTTCTTTGTGAGTGGTCAATGCATGCCAGTCTGCAACAAAAAAGAAAGTTTCATTTCCTTCATCCTGCAATCTTTTCCAATCTTCTAACACCAAAACATGACCAAGATGTAATTTTCCAGTTGCACGCATACCACTTAAAATTCTCACATAAAACCCTCCTTTTTTCCCGTTTACTCTTTTTATTTTACCACATTTTGTGGTATTATATACTATGAAAAATAAAAATTCAAGGGGGTAACTTAAATGAAAGATTCAAATGCTCAACAGAAAAGAGGTTTCTCAAATAATTTTATTTTGATAGCCTTATTATTTATACTGGCAATAAGTATTGTAAATATTTTTATGGTTAAAAATATGAAAACAAATTTCAAGGTAATAAAAAGCGATAATTATTATTATATAAATGACGATAAAAGCGTTGTAATGTTTTCTAAAGTTGAAATTCAGGCTGAAGATGAAAAATCTTATAACCGATTAATTGAAAATTATGATAAACCTGATGAAGAAAAAAGAAAGGCATATGAACAATTTTTATCAAAATTAACAGAAAATACAGGGCGTGATTTCAAATTAGTATCTTTAGAATCATCATTGACTACAAACAATAATAATTATACAATATATGTCAATGAAAAAGCTGTGATTTTTGGATTTATTAAAGATTTAGGTAATAACAAATATGAATTTTCTCTTAATTCACAAAAAATGAATCTGGCAAATTCTACATTATATATTTATAAACCTAAAAATTGGGAGTTTATTGAAACATATCCTCAGCCAACAGAAATTACTGAAGATTATTTGTTATGGAAGGATGCTGGCGAAATTGAATTTCCAACAATAAAATTAGAAAGGGTTGAAAAATGATAACGCTAATCATTTTTATATGGTTAATAGGATTATCTATTATATCTCTTATTAATCTCTCCTTATTAATTTCATTATGGAAAAAATTTAATAGTTTTTCTATAACAATTGATTCTTCCATTGAGGATCAAACAAATACTTTATTAGCACGTTTTCAAAAAATAACCTCGTCAAGACTAAGGGCTTTAGATAACAAAATCGAAATTCTTGATCAACTTATAAAAGATGCCGATGAAGCATATATGAAATCTTTTTCGATGCTTACTGATCTTGAGAAAAAAACAGATGAGCTAAAAAGAGAAAGAACAAATTTAAAGATAAAACAGGAAAAAAGAAGATTAGCGGAATCGTCTTCGCCTATGAAAGAGAAACATATCCCAAAAATAGATTATCAGCAACGTGAAATATCAATTAGATACAACAGAGAAAATATTGAAAAAAATTATAAAACACATGTAATTGAAAAAGAAATTGAAGAAGAAAAAAGTCCGGAACAAATTTTAAAAGAAAAAATAATTGAATATTATGATAAAGGAATGAGCATACAGGAAATTGCAAAAATGCTTGATAAAGGATCAGGTGAGATAAAACTTATAATAAACTTATACCATAAAAATAAAAAATAAAAAATTTAGTTGTTATAAAATATAGGGAATAGCCATTTGACTATTCCCTATATTTTATATTAAAATCTTACTTTTAACTCTTTATTAGCAACCTTTTCATCTAATCTCCTAACAGGTGTATTTCGAGGGGCACCTTTTAGAATTTCTGCATCTGATTTTGCTTCTTCTAATATTTTATGCATAACATCTACAAAATGGTCTAATTCTTCTTTAGATTCTGTTTCTGTTGGCTCAATCATCATAGCTTCATGCACAATCAATGGGAAATAAATTGTTGGTGGATGAATGCCATAATCAAGCAACCTTTTAGCAAAATCAAGAGTTTTTACTCCATATTCTTTTAAGAATGTTCCATCGATGATAAATTCGTGTTTGCATACTTCATCATAAGCAATTTTAAATTCTTTTTCCAATTTCTTTCTTAAATAATTTGCATTTAATACAGCCATTTCACTTGCGAATTTTAATCCATCATGACCCATTGAAAGAATATAAGTATAAGCTCTTACCATTACAGAGAAATTTCCATAGAATGTTCTTAATCTTCCGATACTTTTAGGGATATCATAGTTTAAATAATATTTTCCATCTTCATTTAAGTCTACAACTGGTTTAGGCAAATAATCTTTTAATTTAGCTTTTACTCCAACAGGCCCACTTCCAGGTCCACCCATTCCATGTGGAGTTGAGAAAGTTTTATGAAGGTTAACATGAACTATATCAAATCCCATATCTCCAGGTCTAACCTTACCCATTATTGCATTTAAGTTAGCTCCATCATAGTAAAGAAGGGCATTATGTTCATGAGCTAATTTTGCAATTTCAAGAATATCCTTTTCAAATAAACCAAGAGTATTTGGATTTGTAAGCATGATAGCTGCTACAGTATCATCCATTTTTTCTTTAAATTCTTCAAGGTCAACCCTTCCATCAGGACCTGATTTTACTTCAATAACATCAAAACCAGCCATTTTAGCTGATGCAGGGTTTGTTCCGTGAGCTGAGTCAGGCAAAATAACCTTTGTTTTATTTGTATATCCATTATCATCGATGTATTTTCTTACAATAAGCATTCCTGTAAGTTCACCATGAGCACCTGCTGCAGGTTGTAATGTAACAGCATCCATACCAGTGATTTCGCCAAGGTAATTCTGAAGATTGTACATTAATTCAAGAGCACCTTGAGTATATTCTTCATCTATATATGGATGTATGTTGTTAAATAATCCAGCCATTTCTTCGTTAATCATAGGATTATATTTCATTGTACATGAACCTAATGGATAAAATCCACTATCAACAGAATGATTCTTTCTTTCTAAATCATTGTAATGTCTTACGACTTCAAGTTCAAAAACCTGTGGAAGATTTGGTTTTTCTTTTCTAATTAATTCATCTTCCATTTCGATTTTTTGTTCTGGTACATCTAATTTAGGCAATGAAAATGATGTTCTTCCTTCTTTTGACTTTTCAAAGATTAATTTCATCGATTTCACCTACCTTAGAAATCAAGTAGTCAATTTCTTCTTTTGTATTTAATTCAGTTGCGCAGAATAAACCATAATTATTTAATTCATTATAGAATTTTCCAAGATTTAATGGACCAACAAATTTTTCTTCATATAATTTCTTATTAAATTCATCAAGATCGAATTTTGGTTTTAAAACAAATTCATTAAAGAAAGGTCCTTCAAATACAGGTTCAAACTTTTCTGTTTCCATTAATTTTTTAGCAAGATAATGTGCTTTTTGATAGTTTTGATATGCGATTTCAGCTAAACCTTCTTTTCCAACAACACTTAGATAAACGGAAGATAAAACAGCCATTAAAGCATGGTTAGAACATATATTTGAAGTGGCTTTTGCTCTTCTGATGTGTTGCTCTCTTGTTTGAAGAACCATAACAAAACCTCTATTTCCATCAGCATCTACAGTTTCACCTATAATTCTTCCAGGCATCTGTCTTATGTATTGCTTTTTAGAAGCAAAAAATCCAAATGTTGGACCGCCAAAAGACATATAATTTCCAATAGATTGTCCTTCGCCAACTACAATATCAGCACCAAGTTTTCCGGGTGCTTCTAATAATCCAAGTGCAATAGGATATGCATTAACTATAAGTAATACTTTTTCTGGTAATACTTCTTTTATAGCTTTTATATTTTCCACAACACCAAAGAAATTAGGATATGAGATTACTACGGAACTTATATCTTCTGTTAATTTTGATTTTAAATCTTCTATATCAATTCTTCCTGTTTTTTCATCATATTTTACAGTTTCTAATTCCAGATTCTGTGATTCTATGTATGTTCTTGAAACCTCAATATATTCAGGATGTAAGGAAGAAGCTACTAAAGTTTTATATTTTTTATTTATTCTTGAAGCCATTAAAATAGCTTCTGCTACAGCACTTCCTCCGTCATACATTGAAGAGTTTGCAACTTCCATACCTGTTAATTCACAAATAGCAGTTTGAAATTCATATAATGCTTGTAATGTACCTTGAGAAACTTCAGCTTGATAAGGAGTATAAGCAGTTAAAAAATTTCTTTTGGTTGCAAGTTGATATACAGCTGAAGGAATATAATGTTTATAAATTCCGGCGCCCCTAAACATTGCATATTCATCAAGATTTATTGTTCTATTAGCCAATTCCATAATTTCTCTTCTTACTTCAATTTCTGATTTTGATTCAGGAATATTTAAATCACCTTCAAAAAGTTTGGGAATATCTGAATATAATTCCTTAATATTTTTAATTCCAATAACTTCCATCATTTCTTTAATATCTTCTTCTGTATGTGGAATGTATGGATATTTTTTCACCAATGTCACCTCACTTTTAAAATTTCAAAAGACCCGGAAAACCGGGCCTGAAATTATAGAGAATTCTTATATTCTTCTTCAGATAATAATTCGTCTAATTCGCTTTCATCACTGATTTCCATTTTTACAATCCAACCAGCATTTTCTGCATCATCATTTATTAGTTCAGGAGAAGCATCAAGTTCTGAATTTACTTCAATTACTTTTCCTGAAACAGGAGAGTAAACATCACTTGCAGATTTTACTGATTCAACAGCACAAAGAGCTTCGCCTTTTTTGATTTCTTTTCCTTCTTCTGGTAAATCAACATATGTTATATCTCCAAGTTCTTCTGCTGCATGTGCTGTTATACCAATTGTTGCAATGTTACCTTCTACTTCTACCCATTCATGTGTTTTTGTATACTTTTTCATTCTCATACCCTCCTAAAGTTATTTTCTTGTTTTTACACTACCTCTGTAAAATGGTATTTTTATTACTTTTGCCTTAACCCTTTTATTTCTTATTTCAACTTCAATTTCTGTATCTTTCTTATAATATGGTTTATTTAACATTGCTAATGCGATTGGCTTATTTAATGTAGGAGAAACTGTTCCACTGGTAATAAATCCAACTTCTTCATCACCAACAAAAACTTTATAACCATGTCTTGGAATTCCTTTTTCAAGCATTTCTATTCCTTTTAATCTTCTTCTAATGCCAACTTCTTTTTCCTTCAATAAACCTTCTTTTCCAATAAAATCCTTTTCGAAGTCAACAGCCCATTTTAATCCAGCTTCTAAAGCTGTTATTTCTTCATTCATATCATTTCCGTATAATAAATATGTTGCTTCTAATCTTAAAGTATCTCTTGCACCAAGTCCTGCTGGTTTTCCATCGTATTTAGGAAGTAATTCCAATAATTTTCTCCACATTGGAACTGCTGCCTCTTTATCAAGATAAATTTCAAAACCATCTTCGCCTGTATAACCTGTTCTTGAAATTAAACATTCAATTCCGTTAATTCTTCCTTCAGTGAAATTATAATATGAAATATTTTTCAAATCAACCCCTGAAATTTCTTGTAACATTTCTTCAGCTTTTGGTCCTTGAACAGCAATTTGTGCAATATTATCAGAAATATTTTTAACTTCTACTTCAAAATCTTTTGCTTTTTCAGCAATCCAATTATAATCTTTTTCAATGTTAGAGGCATTTACAACCAACAATATATGTTCATCAGAATACTTATAAGCTAATAAATCATCTATAACTCCACCATTTTCGTTAAGCATTGGAGAATATACGATTTCTTCTGGTTTTATTTTTTCAACATTATTGGTTATTAAATAATTTACAAACTTAACAGCATCTTTACCTTTTATATCAATTTCACCCATATGAGAAACATCAAAAATTCCAACGTTATTTCTTACAGCATTATGTTCTTCCTTAAGTGAAGAATACCATACTGGCATTTCCCAACCACCAAATGGAACCATCTTTGCTCCTAACCTTACGTGTTCGTCATACAAAGGTGTTCTTTTTAAATTTTCCATTACTCTGCCTCCCTATTTTCAAGAATTTGTTTTGCAACATTATAATCTTCTTCATTTACATAAAGATTCATTATTGTGCCATTACCAAAAAATTCGCTCCCAATACCAATTTCTTTAGGAGCTTTTAATAATACATTTATTCCATTTGATTCGAGCAATTGTTTTATCATTTGAGCTTCAAAGTCATTAATGTGAGATTTTAAAATTTTCCACATTTTCACACCTTCTTTCAAATTCTATTATACATCTAAAATTTGTTTTTATAAAGAAAAGAAATTTTATAAAAAACATGGTATAATATCAATAAACGGCGATAATTGAAAAAAATTTCATATATTCATAGATTTTCATGTTTAATAACTTTTAAGGAGGGAGAGACAAAATGCCTCAAATTAAGAAAATAGGTATTATAACAAGTGGTGGAGATGCTCCGGGGATGAATGCAGCAGTACGTGCTGTAACAAGAACAGCAACTTCAAATGGATTGGAAGTAATAGGATTCTACAAAGGTTATGCAGGAATTCTTGATAAGGAATATACTGAATTGACTTATGCATCTGTTGGAGGAATAATGGAAAAAGGCGGAACTATTTTAAGAACTGCGAGGGTACCGGGATTTAAAGATCCTAATATTAGAGCAGAAGCAGCAAGAAATTTAAAAGAACTGGGTATAGATGCATTAATTGTAATTGGTGGTGAAGGAAGTTTAACAGGTGCTAAATTATTATATGAAGAACATGAAATACCAATTGTTGGAATTCCTGCTTCTATTGATAACGATATACCTGATACAGATATGGCAATTGGTGTTGATACATGTTTAAATACAGCTGTAGACTCAATGCAAAAATTAAAAGATACAGCATCTTCTCATGAAAGAGCATTTATTGTAGAAGTAATGGGAAGAGGTTCTGGATATATAGCTTTAATGTCTGGTATAGCAGTTGGTGCTGAAGGAATAATAATTCCGGAATTGCCAATTGACTATGATCAATTAACAGATAAAATTTGGGAACAAAGAAAAAGAGGAAAAATAAATTGTATTATTGTTGTTGCAGAAGGTGCTGCAAGCGCATATACAGTTGCAAGACATTTTGAAAATAAAATAGGGTATGAAACAAGAATAACCATTTTAGGTCATATTCAAAGAGGAGGGTCACCAACTGCATTTGATAGAATATTAGCTTCAAGAATGGGTTATGAAGCTGTAAAGTTTTTGCTTAATGGAGAAGCTGGAGTTATGGTTGCTTTAAACAGAAGCAAACTAATAGCAGTTCCTATTGATAAAGTATTAAGTGAAAAGAAAGAGTTAGATTATGAATTAGTAAAATTAGCAAATACATTATCATAAGGAGTGATGAGAATGACAATGAGAAAAACAAGAATTGTTGCAACAATAGGGCCTGCAACTGAATCAGAAGAAATGGTAAGAAAATTAATAGAAGCTGGAGCTGATGTTTTAAGATTGAATACATCTCATGAAAACCCAGAAGTTCATGAAAAAAGAATTGAAACTATCAAGAAAGTAAGAAAAGAATTTGACAAACCTGTGGCGATTTTATTGGATCTTGCAGGTCCAAAAATTAGAACAGGAAATTTCTATAAAGATGAAATTACACTTGAAGAAGGACAGGAATTTATATTAACAGCAGAGGAAGTTACAGGCGATGAAACAAAAGTATCGATTAATTATAAAGGATTACCAAAAGATGTAAAACCAGGAGATAAAATTTTAGTTAATGATGGAAAATTAAAGTTAGAAGTTATAGAATCTGACGGAGTTAACATAAAAACTAAAGTTTTAAATACAGCAACAATTACACATAGAAGAGGAATAAATGCACCAGGGGCAGATATAAAAATTCCAGCGTTAACAGAAAAAGATAAAAAATATATAGAATTTGGTATTAAACATGAAGTTGATTATTTTGCACTTTCATTTGTTAGAAAGCCAGAAGATGTTCTTGAAATGAGAGAAATATTAAATTCCTTAAATGCAAAAGATGCACAGATTATTAGCAAAATTGAAACAAAGCAAGCAATAGAGAATGATCTTGAAAAAATTATTGAACTCTCAGATGGTGTAATGGTTGCAAGAGGAGATCTTGGAGTTGAAGTAGAAGTTGAAAAAATTCCGGTTTTACAAAAAAGAATTATAAAAATTGCAAATAGAATGGCTAAACCAGTTATTACAGCAACTCAAATGCTTGAAACAATGATAGAAAATCCAGTTCCAACAAGAGCTGAAACAACAGATATTGCAAATGCAATTTTAGATGGAACAGATGCAATAATGTTATCCGGCGAAACATCAATAGGAAAATACCCCATAGAAACAGTTAAGGTTATGGATAAAATAGCTAAAGAAACTGAACCATATATTAATCATTATAGTACTTTGTTCTATGAATTTGATGAAGAAGATGATTCAACTACAAATGCAATTTCAAGAGCTGCTAATGAAATTGCTGTAAGTTCAGGAATAAAAACTATAGTAGCTGTTACTGATAGAGGTTATACAGCTCGTGCAGTATCCAGATATAGAGAAAACGTAAATATAATAGCTGTTACTCATTCAGAAAAAACATACAATAGGTTGGCATTAGTTTGGGGAGTAAAACCAATGATAGTAAATGAATTTGTAAGTACAGACACCATGCTTTATATTGTTAAACAAACTTTAAAAGAAGAAGGATTAGTAAAATCAGGAGAAAAAATTATATTTACAGCTGGAATCCCTTATGGATTCTCAAGTAAAACAAACTTTTTACATATTGCAGAAATAAAATAATGTTAATATAACAAAAAACGCCTCGAATAATTCTGAGGCGTTTTTTTGTTATAACACATTTTTTAAATATTTTCCTGTATATGTATTTGCTTTGATAATATCTTCTGGAGTTCCTGTGGCTACAATATATCCTCCTTTTTCTCCACCTTCAGGACCAAGATCAATAATATAATCTGCATTTTTAATAACATCAAGATTATGTTCTATTATTATTACAGTATTTCCTTTTTCAACCAATTTATGCAAAACTTCAATTAACTTTCTCACATCTTCAAAATGCAAACCAGTAGTAGGTTCATCAAGAAAATATATAGTTCTTCCTGTGTCTCTTTTTCTTAATTCTGAAGTAAGTTTTATTCTTTGTGCTTCACCACCGGATAATGTAGTTGCTGGTTGTCCGAGTTTTATATATCCAACTCCAACATCATTTAATAATTGAAGTATTCTTTTAATACGAGGAATATTCTCAAAAAATTCCAGTGCTTCTTCTACAGACATATCTAAAACATCAGCAATTGTTTTATCTTTATACTTTACAGTAAGCGTCTCTTTATTATATCGCTTTCCTTTACATACATCACAGGTAACATAAACATCGGGCAAAAATTGCATTTCAATCTTTAAATAACCATTACCTTTACAAGCTTCACATCTTCCTCCTTTTACATTAAAACTAAACCTGCTTTTTGTATATCCTTTCATTCTAGCTTCTTTTGTTGCAGCAAATAAATCCCTTATTAAATCAAATACACCTGTATAAGTTGCAGGATTACTTCTTGGAGTTCTTCCAATTGGAGATTGGTCAATAGCGATAACATTATCAATATATTCCAATCCTTTTATTTCTTTATACTTTCCAGGTCTTACTTTTGAATGTCTTAGCTCTTTTAATAATGCTGGATATAGTGTATCCATTATCAAAGAGGATTTTCCAGAACCAGAAACACCTGTTACCACGATAAATTTTCCAAGAGGAATTTCTACATTTACTTTTTTTAAATTATTATGTTCTGCTCCAATTATCTCTATCTTTTTATCTGTTTCAACACGTTTAGTTTTATATTTTATTAACTCTATTTTTTTCTTTCCTGAAATATATTGTCCTGTAAGGGATTTTCCAGGATTTTTAAGAAGATTTTTAACTGTCCCGCTATATACAACTTCTCCACCATTAATTCCAGCGCCGGGGCCTAAATCAACTATATAATCTGAAGATTTTATTACTTCTTCATCATGTTCAACTATAATAACAGTATTTCCTAATTCTTTTAATTTTTTCAAAGTTTCTATTAATCTGTCATTATCTCTGGGATGTAAACCTATTGTTGGTTCATCAAGTACATATGTTACACCAGTTAGCCCTGAACCAATTTGAGTAGCAAGTCTAACCCTTTGTGATTCTCCACCTGATAAGGTATTTGCACTTCTGGAAAGAGTTATATATCCCAATCCTACATCAACAAGAAATCCTATTCTTTTCTTTATCTCTGTTAATAATTCTCCAACAATCTCTTTTTCCTTTTTGGTTAAAGATATTGTTTCAAAAAATTCTTTGGCTTTTTCAATTGGCATTTCAGTTATTTCCTGAATATTTTTGCCATTGATTTTAACGTTTAAAGGTTCTTCTTTTAACCTTTTTCCGTGACAGGTATTACACGTTTTCATTACCATGTATTCCTTTTGATAATATAAACGTATTTCATCATTCTCAGCATTTCTATAACGTCTCTCATACATATTGATAAGTCCTTCAAACTCTTTATAATAACGATAAACACCATTTGAAGTTTTGTACTCAAATCTTATAGGTTCTGTTGTTCCATATAAAATACCATCAATAGTTTCCTTTTTTAAATCCTTTATTTTCTTCTGAGGGTCATCATTAAAATGTTTTATAACATTTTCAATTACCTTCATCATATATGTATCTTTTCCAAAAGAAACTCCACCATTATATATATTTTTTTCATAATCTAAGATATATGTGGGTTCAAATTCGAATTTAAAACCAAGGCCATGACATTCCTCACATGCACCATATGGGCTATTAAAAGAAAAAAGTTTTGGAGTAATTTCAGGGAAACTAAACCCACATTCAGGACAAACCAATTTTTCGCTATATGTTTTCTTTTTTAACACATTACCTTCTTTATCCAATTCTCGAATTTCAACAAATCCATCAGATTCCTTTAAAGCCAGCTCAATAGCTTCATATAACCTTTCGAAATTCTCCTTTTTTAACTTTAATCTATCAATAAGTAAATTAATTGTATGCCTATAGCTTTTCTTTAAAGATGTAATTTCATCCAGATCGTATATTTCACCGTCAATTTCAACACGCTTATATCCATTTTTTCTCATTGTTTCCAATTCTTTTTTGAATTCACCTTTTTTCTCTTTTGCAATAGGTGCAAAAACGTATAACCTTGAATTTTCATCAAATTGGTCATACACTCTTTCAATAATTTCATCAATTGAAGATTTTTCAACAGGAATTTTACATTTTGGACAATATGCTTTTCCAATTCTGGCAAATAAAACCCTCATATAATCATATATTTCTGTAACTGTACCAACGGTAGAACGTGGATTGTGGGATACAGATTTTTGTTCTATGGCAATTGCAGGCGAAAGTCCTATTATTTGTTCGACATTTGGTCTTTTTAATTCGCCAAGAAATTGTCTTGCATATGAAGAAACAGATTCCAAATATCTTCTCTGACCTTCGGCATATATTGTATCCATTGCAAGTGTAGATTTTCCAGAACCAGAAAGTCCTGCAATAACCACTAATTTATTTTTAGGGATTTTTACATCTATATTTTTTAAGTTATGTTCTTTGGCACCTTTCACATATATATAATTCATATTTTCACCTCACACTAAATTATACCACATATATTATTTCTGTAATCAACTCAAAAATGTAAAAGATATAATAAAATCATTAAATAACCAACAAAAGAAAAAATAAAGGGAATAATCAAATTTTTTAGCATTGAAGACATCTTAACACCAAAAAAATTAGAAGTTAATAATAAACATAAGTGTACAGGTGAAAGCAAAACTCCTATTATTGCAAAATAATAATTAGTTACTGCAGCTGCTAATAACGGAAATGCCCCAGAGGTTGCAAGACTTAGTGTAAGAGGTATTGTAATAGAAAAAGCTGCTTGAGTTATTCCCGTAATCAATCCAAGAATAAATGGAGAAAAAATTATAATTATCCAGGGATTAATTCCAAAATTTTTAAGTTCTTCAGTAAACATAACAGAAAGATTAGAAGCACTAATAAAATTTTTATACCAGAAAACCAAAAATAATAAAAGAAAAATAGAATATTTCAATTTAAAAAGATTTTTATAATTCTTGGTAAAAATTGCGTATAAAACTGCAACAGTAAATACAACTAACCAACCTTCTATCTTTAATAAAACTCCAATAATTATAGCGATAATTGGTATTAAAGAGTCAATAAAAGTTATCATATCTTTTTTACTATAATTAATATGTATTTTACCAAGTCCAAAATAAAACCAGGCGCTTACAATTGCAAAAATACCAATTGGTAATTGCAAAAATAAAATTTTAACCAGATCAGTTTTTGTAAATACTGCTTCAAGAACAAGAGCCGGATATAATATCCAGAAAAATTCCATAGAATGTCTAAACCAATAATTCATAGAAGCAGCAGTTAGATGATCCAACTCACTTTCATCAGAAATATCTCTTACCATTGGTGCAGTGAACATTGCACCACCTGGCATAGGCAAAAAGCCTAAAAACATGGGCATTAAAGCAGAAGCCTGTTTAGCATTAAAAATATTTTTTATACTATTGGAAAACTTTTGTGAGTTTCCAGAAGATTTAAAAGTATCAGCTATTAAATAGATACTATATATAGTTATAATTATTTCATAAAACTTTTGGTCTTTTAATGTTATCAAAAAAGCTGTTGCGGTCATAGGAAACTTTGCAGAGATTATTGCAGTAGAAATCAAAGCAGCAAATATTCCCCAATGAACACTTTTGGTAAATTTTATTGCTAAAATCAAAATAAAAAATCCTGCCAATATGGATAATGTAATCATTCAAAAACCTCCCTGATAATTAGTTATCCTAATCATTATATCATAAAAATATTGATAACAATAAAAAAATCCCGCAAAAAGCGGGATTAATTATAAACACTTAAAATATTTTTCCTTTATATAATGGGAATTTTTCACATAATTCCTTTACTTCTGATTTTATTTTATTTTTAAATTCTTCGTCTAATGTTCCATCTTCATCTTTTATATTTGTAATAACTTCATTAATTAATTTAGCAATAACAACCATTTCTTCTTCTTTCATGCCTCTTGTTGTAACAGCAGGTGTTCCTATTCTAATACCACTTGTTACAAAAGGTGAACGTGTTTCCTTTGGAATAGTGTTTTTATTTACTGTAATTCCAGCAGCTTCTAAAGCTTTTTCAGCAGCTTTTCCGGTTACATTTTTTTCATTTAAATCAACAAGGAATAAATGAGAATCTGTTCCACCTGAAACAATTCTAAATCCAAGTTTTTCCATTTCTTCAGCAAGTTTTTTTGCATTTTTTATAACCTGTTCTTGATAAGTTTTAAATTCTGGAGATAAAGCTTCCTTAAATGCCACAGCTTTTGCAGCAATAACATGCATTAAAGGACCCCCCTGAATTCCAGGGAAAATACTCTTATTAATTAATTTATATAATTCCTTATCGTTAGTTAAAATCATACCGCCTCTTGGGCCTCTTAATGTTTTATGTGTTGTTGTTGTAACAACATGTGCATATTCAAGAGGATTTGGATATAATCCAGCAGCAACAAGTCCTGCAAAGTGTGACATATCAACTACAAGATATGCTCCGACTTTATCAGCTATTTCTCTAAATCTTTTGAAATCAATAATTCTTGCGTACGCACTTCCACCAGCAACAATTACCTTTGGTTTATGTTCAAGAGCTAACTTTTCTACTTCATCATAATCTATTACTTCTGTATCTTCATTTACACCATATTGTACAACGTTGAATATTTTACCTGAAAAGTTTACTGATGCACCGTGAGTTAAATGTCCCCCATGGCTTAATGACATTCCCATTAATGTATCGCCAGTTTCCATTAATGCAAGGTAAACACCCATATTAGCCTGAGAACCTGAATGTGGTTGAACATTTGCATATTTAGCGCCAAATAATTCCTTTGCTCTATTTCTTGCAAGAGTTTCTGCTTTATCTACAACCTCACAACCACCGTAATACCTTTTTTTAGGATAACCTTCAGCATATTTATTTGTTAAAACGCTTCCCATTGCTTCCATAACTGCAACTGATGCAAAATTTTCTGAAGCAATTAATTCAATTCCATATTCCTGTCTGTTTAATTCTTCGGTTATAATTTCGAAGATTTCAGGATCAATTGTTTTCACATTTTCCCACATATTCTCTCCTCCTCACCGATAAAATTTTCACATATATTATACAATAAATATAATAAAAATACTAATACTAACATTGAAAAAAATTTCGTGAAAAAAATTTCACACACCATTTAATCAGGGATAATTCCATATAACCAGATGTATACCCCTCTAATCAACTTTGTAAAAAGTAAATTAAAAGTGTAAAATAAAAGTGAGAAATAAACTACTTTTTGGAGGGGTGATTATTGTGAAATTTGAAAATAAGTATTCAGAAACCGTTAAAAGGATTAAATCAAACCTTATCAGAGAATTGTTAAAAACAGCTGGTGATAAAGATATTATTTCATTTGGTGGTGGAATTCCAGATCCAGAAACATTTCCTATTAAAAAAATGTCAGAAATTGCAAATGAAGTAATTATGAATGAATACAGAGTATCATTACAGTATGGTTCAACAGAAGGTGATCCAGAATTAATTAAACAGTACATTAGATTAATGGAAGAATATGAAGGTATCCATGGTTTAACAGAAGAAAATTTAATGGTTACAACAGGATCACAGCAAGCATTATTTATTGTTGGAACAGTATTTTTAGATGAAGATAGCTACTGTGCAGTAAGTAAACCAATTTATTTAGGAGCAGGAAGTGCTTTTAATCAAAGAAATCCAAAATACATTAGCATTCCACTTGAAAAAGATGGTATGAATATTGACTATCTTGAAAATGAATTAAAGAAATTAGATGAAAATGGAGAAATCGATAAATTCAAATTTGTTTATACAGTAAGTAATTTCCACAATCCAGCAGGAACAACATTATCACTTGAAAAGAGAAAAAGATTAATTGAATTAGCAGAAAAATATGATTTTATTATCATTGAAGATGATCCATATGGTGCATTAAGATTTGAAGGAGAAAAGCAACCAAGTATCTTCAAATTAAATAATGGTGAAAGGGTTGTCTTATTAAATACATTTAGTAAAGTATTATCTCCAGGATTAAGAATAGGTGTTATTGTTGCAAATAAAGAGTTAATCAGAAAAATGGTATTGGCAAAACAGGGAATGGATCTTTGTTCTTCAACATTAACTCAGAGAATAGCAGCAAGATTTATTGAAAAATATGATTTATTTGAAGAAATAAAACCAACAATAGAGTTATACAGAGCTAAAAAAGATAAATTTATGGAAGCGTTGGAAAAATACCTTGGAGATATTGAAGGTGTTGACTGGATTAGACCAGAAGGTGGATTGTTCTCATGGATTACATTACCAGAAGGTTTTGATACAATGGAATTATTTGAAATTGCAAAGAGAAAGAAAGTAATCTATATACCAGGCGAAACATTCTATGTAGATGAACCAGAAAGAAATACAATGAGAGTTTCATTCTGTCTTCCATCATTTGAAGAATTAGATGAAGGTGTAAAAAGATTAAGAGAAGCAATTGACGAATATGCAAAAGAAAAAGGAATAGAATTGAAATTAAAATAAATAATATTTTAAGCATTGTGAGGTGAAAAAATGAAACGAATTTTAGTAATCAATCCTGGTTCAACATCAACTAAAATAGCAGTTTTTGAAGATAATAACTTAATAGTTTCTGAAGAAGTTTCTCATTCAATGGAAGAATTAGAAAAATACGATAGATTAATGGATCAAATAGATTTAAGAAAAAACGAAATCGAAGAATTTATTGGAAAATATGGATACAAAGTTTCAGACTTTGATGCAATTGCTGCAAGAGGTGGTATTCTTCCACCTCTTGAAAGCGGTACTTATAAAGTAAATGAAGAAATGGTTGATTATTTAAGAAACAAAACAAAAATAGAACACGCTTCAAATCTTGCCGCTGTAATTGGTTGGGAATTGTCAAATGGAGAAATACCAATATTCATTACAGATCCTGTTTCAGTTGATGAGTTTATACCAGAATCAAGAATTTCAGGTATACCTGAAATTGAAAGAAGAAGTTTATTCCACGCTTTGAATATGAAGAGCGTTGCAAGAAAGGCTGCTAAAGAGTTAAACAAAAAATATGAAGATTGTAATTTTGTTATTGCACATCTTGGTGGGGGAATTTCTGTTGGCGCACAAAGAAAAGGAAAAATGATAGATGTAAACAACGCAAATGACGAAGGACCATTTAGTCCTGAAAGGACAGGGGAATTACCAGTTGGCGATCTTGCAAAAATGGCATTTTCTGGTAAATACGATAAAAAAGAATTAAAGAAAAGATATATTGGAAAAGGTGGTCTCGTAGCATATCTTGGAACAAATGACCTAAGAGAAGCAATGAAAAAAGCCGAAACAGATGAATACGCTAAAAAAGTAGTTGAAGCTATGGCATATCAAATTGCTAAAGAAATTGGCGGTATGGCAGCTATATTAAAAGGTGAAGTAGATGCAATTATTATAACAGGTGGTATGGCAAGAAACGATGTATTTATAGATATGATTAAACAAAGAGTATCGAAAATTGCATTAATTATGAGATATCCAGGTTCATTTGAAATGGAAGCATTAGCAGAAGGTGCATTAAGGGTATTAAACAATGAAGAACCAGCTAAAGAATGGAAATTGTGAGGTGAAACAATGAGAATTAACAAAATAATTGAACTTGCAAAATCAATGGAAGTAAAAAAAACCGTTGGTGTTGCAGCAGCTGAAGATGAAGTAGTGTTAAAGGCTGTTGAAAGAGCTTTAAAGGAAGGAATTTGTAATGTTGTATTATATGGAAACGAAGAAAAAATAAAAGAAATTGCAAAAGAACATGATATAGATATTTCCAAAATGGAAATAGTTCATTGTGAAAATAATAAAGAAGCAGTTAGAAAAACTGTTGAAGATGTAGCCTCAGGAAAAACAGACCTTCCAATGAAAGGCCATATCACAACAGGTGAATTGCTTTCAGTATTCTTAAAAGAGGAATATGGATTAAGAACAAAAAGCACAATGAATCTTGTAAGCGTATTTGATATAGAAGGTTATCATAAATTACTTATTGTAACAGATGCTGGAATGGTTATAGCACCAACTTTAGAACAAAAAGTTGATTCAATAAACAATGCAGTAAAAATAGCAAAAGCTTTGGGAATTGAAACACCAAAAGTAGCAATAGTAGGCGCTCTTGAAAAGGTTAATCCAAAAATGCCAGCAACAATGGATGCAGCAATAATTACTCAAATGAACAGACGTGGTCAAATAAAAGGCTGCATAGTAGATGGACCATTTGCAATGGATAATGCAATTTCTAAAGAAGCAGCAGAACACAAAGGAATAAAAAGTGAAGTTGCCGGAGATGCAGACATTATAATTATGCCAGATATCGAAGCTGGAAACATATTCTATAAATCCATGGTATTCTTATCAGGTGCTGGTGTTGCAAGTACAATTCTTGGCGGTAAAAAACCTGTAGTTTTAACTTCAAGAGCAGATTCTGATGATGCGAAACTATTATCAATTGCATTATCAGTACTCTTAGCTTAGGAGGTAATAGTTATGTATAAAATATTAGTAATAAATCCTGGTTCAACATCAACTAAACTTGCAATTTACGAAGACGATAAACTTCTTTCAAAAGATACAGTAAGACATTCATCAGAAGAATTAGCTCCTTTTGAACATATTGCAGATCAATACGAATTTAGAAAAAACGTTATAAAGAAATTCCTTGAAGAAAGCGGACATTCATTAGAAACATTTTCTGCAATTATAGGAAGAGGTGGATTATTAAGACCAATTCCAGGTGGAGTATACGCAGTAAATGAATTAATGAAAGAAGAATTAAGAGAAGGAAAATACGGAGAACATGCTTCAAATCTTGGGGCATTAATTGCAAGTGAATTAGCAAATGAAGTTGGTATTCCAGCATACATTGCAGATCCTGTAGTAGTTGATGAAATGGAAGATATTGCAAGATTCTCAGGACATCCAGATTATGTAAGGAAATCTATTTTCCATGCATTAAACCAAAAAGCTGTTGCAAGGAGCACAGCAAAAGAAATGGGAAAATCATATGAAGAAGTTAATTTAATTGTTGTACATATGGGCGGTGGTATTTCTATCGGTGCTCATAAACATGGACGTGTTGTTGATGTAAATAACGCACTCGATGGCGACGGTCCTTTTACCCCCGAAAGAGCTGGAACATTGCCAATGACTCAGGTAATGGATTTGGCCTATTCAGGAAAAATGACATTAGATGAAATGAAAAAAAGGATAAAAGGAAAAGGTGGTTTAGTAGCATATCTTAACACAAACGATGCATTAGAAGTTCAAAAAAGAGTAGAAAGTGGAGAAGAATATGCTACAACAATTTATAAAGCAATGGCATTACAAATATCCAAATGGATTGGAAAAATGGCAGCTGCTTTGAATTTTGAAGTAGATGGAATTGTTTTAACTGGCGGTTTGGCATACGATAAAAATAATATGGTTAAATGGTTAAAAGAACATACAGAGTTTATAGCACCTATTTATGTTGTGCCAGGTGGAGATGAAGAAAAAGCTCTTGCAGAAGCAGCATTGAGAGCGTTAAAAGGAGAAGAGGAAGTTAAAAGTTATCCTCAGGAGGTAAATAATGGTTAATACTGATTTTAAATGTCACGTTTTTATTGGAATGTTTGGTTCTGGAAAAACAGAAATAGCCTTAAATACAGCAATATATCTTAAAGAAAAATATGATCATGTTGCAATAGCTGATATAGATGTAATAAGTCCATATTTCAGAACAAGAGACGAAATAGATATATTAAGCAATATGAATATCAAAGTAATAACACCACCAAAAAGATTTATGCATGCGGATTTACCAATAATTCCACCAGAAGTTGGAGGATATATAGTAAATCCAGAATACCAAACAGTAATAGATGCTGGTGGTAATGAAGACGGAGCTACAGTAGTGGGATCACTAAATAACTTTTTGACTCAAACAAAAACAGCAACATATTTGGTTGTAAATACTAAAAGACCGTTTATGAACACAGTAGATGATATTATATATAATCTCGAAAGATTAGGTGCAAAGGCAAGAAGAAAAATAGATTATTTAGTATCAAATTCCAATCTTCAAAATGAAACTACTGAAGAAGTAATTCTCGAAGGTGAAAAATTATTAATGGAAGTTTCTGAAAAAACAGGAATACCAATAGCATTTACAGTAGTTCCTGAATTCTTAAAAGATATAGAAACACAAAATAAGAAATTCATTTTAAGAAGATTTATGGATAAAGTGTATGAATTATGAACCTGAAAAGGAGGGATACGATGGAATACAAAAACAAAGTTGAAATCGATCAGGAAAGATGTAAAGGATGTGGCCTTTGTATAGATGCCTGTCCTACACAGACATTAGGATTTTCAGAAGCATTTAATGCAAAAGGTTATCATCCAGCAGCAGTTTTACATCCAGAAAAATGTATAGGATGTGGATTCTGTTACCAGATGTGTCCTGATGTATGTATCACAGTTTCAACATTGGAAAAGGCAAATGCTTAAGGAGGGATAATTGATGGGCGAAAAAGTAATGGTTAAAGGTACAGAAGCAATTGGTGAAGCCGCCATAAGGGCTGGATGTAGATTATATTTTGGATATCCAATAACACCACAGAGTGAATTAACAGAATATATGTCAAGAAGGTTACCACAGGTTGATGGTACATTCTTACAGGCAGAAAGTGAAGTTGCAGCTGTAAATATGATTTACGGTGCAGCAGCAACAGGTTCAAGAGTATTCACATCAACATCTTCACCAGGATACTCATTAATGCAAGAAGGTGTTTCATATATTGCTGGTGCAGAATTACCTGCAGTATTTGTAAACGTTGTTAGAGGCGGTCCAGGTTTAGGAGATATTCAGCCAGCACAAAGTGACTACTTCCAGGCAACAAAAGGTGGAGGACACGGAGATTACAGACTTGTTGTATATGGTCCAGAATCATTACAGGAAGCTGTAGAATTAACAATAAAGGCATTTGATGTTGCAGATAAATACAGAAATCCTGTTTTAATCCTTGCAGACGGTATGCTCGGTCAGATGATGGAACCAGTTGAATTCCCAGAATATAGGGATTTATCAACATTACCTGATCATAGCTCATGGGCAATGCAGGGAGCAAAAGGAAGAGAACCACATAAAATAACTTCATTTGATATAAATGAATATGTTTTAGAAAAAATGAACTTAAGATATCAGGAAAAGTATAAGAAAATAATTGAAAACGAAATAATGTACGAAGAATACAAAACAGAAGATGCAGATGTTATTCTCGTTGCATATGGTACAATTGGAAGAATTGCAAAAACAGTTGTTGATACAGCAAGAGAAAAAGGCGTAAAAGCAGGTTTAATAAGACCAATTACATTATGGCCATTCCCATATGAAGCAATTGCAAAATTAGCAGATCAGGCAAAATTATTCTACACAGTTGAAATGAGTATGGGACAAATGGTTGAAGATGTAAGATTAGCAGTAAACGGTAAAAAACCAGTTGAATTCTACGGAAGAACTGGTGGTGTTGTTCCAACACCAAATGAAATATTAGATCATTTAATGGAATTGTTATAAGAAAGGAGGAAAATTATGTCATATAAAATAAAATTTAAAGGTCCTGAGTCATTAAGCGGAAAAGAATTTACTTACTGTCCAGGATGTCATCATGGTATAATCCATAGATTAATAGCAGAAGTATTAGATGAATTAGGAATAAGAGAAAAAACATTAATGGTTGCTCCAGTAGGATGTTCAGTTTTTGCATATGAATTCTTTGATGTAGATGGTACAGTTGCACCACATGGAAGAGCTCCAGCAGTAGCAACAGGTATGAAAAGAGCAAGACCAGATAATGTAGTATTTACATATCAGGGTGATGGTGACCTCGCTGCTATAGGTACAGCAGAAATTATGCACGCAGCAAACAGAGGAGAAAAAATCACAACAATATTTGTAAACAATGCTATATATGGTATGACTGGAGGACAAATGGCTCCAACAACATTGCTCGGAATGAAAACAACAACTTCACCATATGGAAGAAAAGCAGAAAATGAAGGTTATCCAATTCATATGGCAGAAGTATTATCAAACTTACCAGGTGTAGCATTCTTAGCAAGAACAAAAGTTAACAAACCACAGGATGTATTAAAAACAAAGAAAATGATTAAAAAAGCATTCTTAGCTCAATTAAATGGCCTTGGTTTTGGTATGGTTGAAGTTCTTTCAACATGTCCAACAAACTGGGGTGTAAATCCAATTGAAGCTAACAAATGGTTAGAAGATAACATGGTTCCAGAATTTCCATTAGGCGTTTATGTTGACAAGGTGGGTGATGAAAAGTGAGACATCATGCATTCATAGCAGCAGGATTTGGTGGTCAGGGTGTAATGCTCTTTGGAAAAATCCTTTCATTAGCAGCAATGTACGAAAATTTATATACAACATGGTTACCATCATATGGTCCAGAAATGCGTGGAGGTACAGCAAACTGTACAGTAGTTATCTCAGAAAAATACATTGCATCACCAGTTGTAGACAAACCATCAGAAGTTATAGCATTTAATATTCCATCAATGTACAAATTTGAAAAATTCTTACCAGAAGGTGGATTATTACTTTTAAATACATCTGTTATAGATAGAGAACCAGAAAGAAAAGATGTAAAAGTAATAAAAATTCCTGCAAATGAAATTGCAGATGAATTAGGAAATATAAAAGTTCAAAATATGGTAATGTTAGGAGCATATTTAAAAGCAACAGATGCAGTTTCATTTGATTCAGTAAAAGCAGCTCTTGAAAAATCATTAAAAGGTAAAAAAGCAGATTTATTAGAAATCAACTTAAAAGCAATTGAAGCTGGAATGAAAGCTGCAGAAGAACAATTATAATTAATAATATAAAACCGGAAGCTTAAAAGCTTCCGGTTTTATATTACTTCATCAACTTCATTTATATTAAGTATCTCATTTATATCATTAACAATTTTATCTATATATTCTGGATTTTCTACAATATCTATTTCATCGCCGTCAACAACATAAATCTTTGATTCGTTATAATTTTCAATCCAGTCCTTATATAAATTATCAAGTTGCTGCCAATATTCAATAGGAACCTGCATCTCCATTTCTCTTCCTCTTTTAGCAATTCTTTTAACAACAGTATCCACACTTGTTTTAATATATATCAATAAATCAGGCTTTTTTAAAAATTCAAGCATAGTATAAAATATTTGAGTGTATGTCTTATATTCCCTTTCGCTCATCTTACCTGTTAAATAAAGATTTCTTGCAAAAATTTCGGCATCTTCGTATATTGATCTATCTAAAATAGCATCTGTACCGCTATCGATTATATCCTTAATACTATTAAATCGATGAAAAAGGAAAAAGGTTTGTAAATGATATGACCATTTCTTTTGGTCCTTATAAAAATCTTCTAAAAATGGATTATCAGCAACAGATTCATAATATGGTGTAAAACCAAGCCTTTCTGAAAGAACTCTTGTAAATGTAGATTTTCCAGCACCAACATTCCCGGCTAAAACTATCATCTTTCCCATTATTTTCCCTCCAGATAATTTATTATTTTTAATAAAACTTCTTTTAACTGTTTTTCATCAAAAACATTAAAATTATTTCCGTCAATATAAAGAAAATCCTTCTCATTAGAAAAATATTCCTTATAACCTCTATCAACCAATTCCAGATATTCCTTTGCAATGACCTTCTCCATGTCTCTATTTCTCTTTTTAATTCTTTCAATAACAGTATCCACATCGGTATCAATATAAATAAGAACATCAGGTTTCTTAATATCCTCAGTTAAAATCTCATAAATCTTAAAAAACTTTTCCTTTTCCTTTGAATTGGTAATTGTAATATCGGCAAAAATCTTATTCTTTAACATATCATAATCAGAAACAATTAATCTTGAATCATTATTCCTGTGATATTGCTTGTATCTTGAAACAAGAAAAAACATTTCTGTTTGAAATCCTACATCTTCATTCTTATATAATAATGGAAGATAAGGATTATTTTCAAATTCTTCTAAAATCAACTCATCAGCATTAATTTTATAAAAAATAGCATTAGCAAGCGTTGTCTTTCCACTTCCAATATTCCCTTCGATATTAATTCTTAACTGCTTATCCTTAAAATATGCTAAAATCTCTTCCATCATGCCACCTCAATATTCAATAAAATAAATTCATTAATGCCCTATCATTATATAAAAGAAATATTGAAAAAATCTTTAATTTTCATTAAGATATCTATATATAGTAGTTATTAATTTCTCAAATACTATACATAGCAACTTAAAATAAAAATATTATAGTACTTGACAAATTATAAAAATTACAGTATAATATATACTGTAAAAAATAAAGGAGGGATAATATGGATTTAGATTTTATCTCATTTGAAACATTTGGTATATTTATAAAAGACGGTTTTTATCCATTACTAGATGGTTATGGTAGTAGTGGAATGTTAGAACTAATAAAATTTGATCCATCTGATGAGTATCCTGAAGTTTATTATAGTGAAGCCAAAAAAGAGGAATATCCTTTTCTTGATTTTAATGTAGAGCCATATGAAGTTACAACCCCTCCAAAGATTTTAGATGATGGAACAGAAGCAATAACGATGTATAAAGTATATAAAACCAATAATGAAAGAGTTTATGTAAGAGAGTTATATAGAAGGATTAAGAGACTAAAAAATGGGGAAGTGAAAATTATAGAACAATATTATGATGAAGGAGATGTAATTGTATTAGAGAATGAGGAAAAAAAGGTATTTGTTATGCATAAAGGTTCATTTGGTATTGATTTAAATTTAGATGATGATGACAATGTAGTAGAAGTTAGTGATGTATATCAATATCCTGATAAAGAAAAGAGGTGGGGCAATGAAAAAGATTAAATTAAAAGAAATATCAAATATTTTTTTATCCCCTCAGGTAGAAGAAACACCTGAGGGCAATTTTAATTATATAAAACTTTCATCAATAACAAAAAACAAAATAGAGATAGAAAAACTGTCAAAAGCTGTGTATAATAAAAATAGAAACATAGAAAAATATCTCTTAAAGAAAAACGACATAATCTTCAGCGCAAAAGGTTCAAATATCTTTGCCGTCCATATTGATAAAGAGATTCCAAACCTCATTTCAGCACAATTCTTTTTTAACATTAGAATCAATTCAGGTAAAATACTTCCAGAATTTCTCACAATAATATTAAACAATGAATATGCAAAAAGATATTTTGAAGAAAGACGTGTTGGTAAGATAATTAAAGTTATTAAGAAAAAAACACTCGAAGATTTTGAATTAACATTACCCCCGCTTGAAATACAAAAGCAAATAATAGAAATTGTAAAAAACTTTGAAAAAGAAAAAAAATTAAAATTAAAAAGCCTCCAGCTAAAAGAAGAGCTAATAGATAAAACAATATTCTTAAAAGTATGGAGTGATTTATGTGTATAAAACAATAGTGGAAATACTGAAAAATATATGGCAACATTCGGATTCAAAAAATCTGGAATTAATCCAGGCACAAACGCATTTAATAGCGTTCTATAAATTGTTACACGACTTAAAAATAGAAAAAGATTACATAACTCAAAAACATGAATTAATTGAAAAAACAGAAAATATAGAAAATTCAGTTTTAAACTCGGAAAACTTTTTTGAACAGATAAAAAAACAAATATCCTTTATTGAAAATGCAGAAAATATTCCAGACATTCCCGATGAATCAAAAACAAAAGTATTTAGATTATTAAACAATCTTGATTTTTCAAAAAATATATTAAGAGGAACATATAATGAAATTATAAATTCATTCCTTGATACATTAAATACGCTTCCAGAAAGAAATTTGCAAAGGAATATAAGAAACAATGAAAATGAGGACTTGCATATATTAATAAGTATAAATTTCAAAGAGCTAAAAAAAGCATTAGCAGAAACAATTACATCTAATGAGAATGTTCACATCACAAATCCTTATTTAACAGGAATTCTACCGGAAAAAATCTCAATTTTATATAACACAGAAACTGCTGAAAAAAAGATAATCTTTGAAATATACAAACATCTTATTCAGGCTAATGAAATAAAATCAGAAAAAATAAATACAGAAATAGATTTTATTTCCTTATTCAATAAAAAATGCGAAAAAGAAATAAAATTAAATACAAAAAAAATACTTATCTTTGACTCAGAAAATTGTGCAAAACGATTCCACGAAAACAACAGTCAATACTCAAAAAACATTGAAAAAATGATAAAAATAAATGGCAAAAATGAATTATACATCTATGCAATAAACCCGGATAAAAAAACAGAAAATATAATAATAATCAATACAAACCAATCAGGAAAAACAGATAAAATAGAAATAAAAGAAAAAGAAGTTATAAACCATAACTTTTCTTTCGATATTCAAAACTACCAATTCACAGGTGAAAAAATAAAAAAAGATATCGAAAAAATAAAAACTCTTCTTGAAACAAAATACTCAGAAACCAAGCAAAAAGAAATAGGTCTAAAAACGCTGGAGTTATTATCAGAGTTATATAAGAAATAAAATAGCGTTTATGTTTTAATTAGATAAAAATCCTAAAAGATTATCATTTATGAATATAATTATTAATATTTATAGTATATTGAAAATTATGAAGATTAATTTAATTAAAATGTTTTTTGTATTTTTATATTGAGATGATATAATGAATAACAGAATGTAAAAATATTATAAAATAAAAAGGAGGTTTTTTTGTGGCTATACCTACATATGATAAATTAATGTTACCATTATTGAAATTATTGTCAGATAGAAATGTTTATGATTTAAAAACATGTGAAGAAATTTTGGCTGAAAAATTGGGAATTACAGATGAAGAAAGAATTCAAACTCTAAAAAGTGGTAAAAGAATATTTTATGATAGAATTGGTTGGGCAAAAACATATTTAAAAAAAGCCGGTTTAATTGAAAATGTTGAAAGGGGTAAATTTAAGATAACTGAAGAAGGTTTAAAATTGTTACAAGAAAATCCTGAAGAAATCAATAATAAAATGTTGTTAAAATATGATAGTTTTAAAAAATTTTATTATAGTACAGATGATGAACAGAATACTAATGAGACTTTTGAAGAAAAAATTGAAACTTCTGAAAAAACTCCTCAAGAATTATTTGAAGAAGCCTATCAAAAGTTTAAATCTTCACTTATAGAAGAAATTTTAGAACATCTAAATAATATTTCTCCAGATAAATTCGAAGAAATTGTTCTTGATGTATTAGTTAAAATGGGATATGGCGGAACTTTTGAAAATGCCAAGAAAAATACACAAAAAACGCGTGATGGTGGTATTGATGGAATTATTAATGAAGATAGATTAGGATTCGATAAAATCTATGTTCAGGCAAAAAAATGGGATAAAAATCAAGGTGTTGGAAGACCTGAAATACAAAAATTTTCAGGAGCATTAGATACTCCTAGAGCGAATAAGGGAGTTTTTATTACTACATCATATTTTACAAAAGATGCTATAGATTATGTTAAAGAGAATAATAAAAAGATTATATTAATTAACGGAAAAAAATTAGCAGAATTAATGATTGAATATGGTGTTGGTGTCTATGTTGAAAATTCATTTGAAATAAAAAAAGTAGATACCGATTATTTTGAAGAAGAATAAGTAAATATTTTCTACAATAAAAAATATGTTTTATATTGGAAATTAGTTATATAAAAAAATACAATTTCCCTTCTGAGTTTTGCTCGGAAGGGTTTTTTGTAACTTAGTATGATATAATTTTAGTGTGGCAGAAATGGTTAAACGTATAGAAGTGAATTAAAAGAAGACAGATTGGAGATATGAAACAATGAAATAGAACATAATTTTATTATAAAAATTACTCATAATATCTTTTAAAGAGGTGTGAAAAATGGATTTTAGATTAAATAAAGATATACAAAAATTTCTTATAAATAGAACTTTAGAAGAGCTTTTTATTATTTATAAGAAGTATGAAAAAGTATATCCTCTGGAAAAAGTATCAGATTTAATTTATAGAAAACTTGTAGATTATGAATATTTTGAAGATTTTGATGAACTTTATAAAAATGAATTTAAAAAGTCTTATAATATATATTCATCAAAAAATTTTATAGATCCTATAAATGTTCATATACCGATAAAGTTTATTAGAAAAGAGCATTTTGAATTTTTGGATAATATAGAAAAGAAAGAGAATATAAAAATTGAATATAAAATTCCTTACTTAACATTAAATGGTGTTTATATCACGGTGGAGAGAGAATACGTCGATTTTATTCTTAACGCTTTTGAAAAAGAATTTTTCAAGGAATATTCATTAAAGAATATTTTCGTTTTTTCTCCATTATATAAAGGTGTTTATGCAATTCTTTTTGAAGAATACTATACTTCATTAAGTAAGTATCTTGTTCTATTTTTTGAAACAAATCCAAAAGAGATAAACATTGAAGAGGTTTATAATTTCTTATTGAAAACTTTTGAAAATAATAGTATAAAAAAAGTTATAGAATATTTTATAAGAGGAAATAATAATATTTTTGAACTGGCAGATCTCGAATTTGATATGCCAGAATTGAAAAAGAATATATCCATTAAAAATGATACAGGAAAGATTATAACAGAAATATTTAATATGGGGATAAAAAAAGATAAGATAAATTTTGAAAAAATGCAGAATTTGAAAATGGAATCAAAGGATTTAAATACTTTTGAAAATTTGTTAATAAAAAAAATTGAAAAAGCTGTAATGAATTGGTTTTATGAAAATAAGGTTCACGATGATATTTGGCATAAAAAAATAATAGTTTTTAAAAAGTATGATGGAAAATTGCGGGTACTCGAAGGTAAAATAAATAAAATTGAGCGTTATGAAATTATAATTGAAATTGATAGGGATTTTATGATTGATGAAGCTTGTATTAATTTTCATTTGTTTAGCCATCCATTCTGGAAAGATAAATTTTTTATTCCATATGAATTGTTTGAAGATATCAATAAAATTATTGCTGATACATATTCTGATTTTTATTATTATGAAGGTGATATGTGATGTTGGAACTTGATATAAATTCACAAATTGCATTAATTGAATATGAAATATATAAAACATTTAAAAATGTGTATCTTGAAAATAAGTATATAATCGCTCCTGATCAAATGGCAGAATTAATATATGAAACATTTAATGAAATAGAAGAAGATATGGAAACAATGAAATATATTTCAGCAAAAGATATTGAGGATAATGAAAATAAATGGTATAACACAGATTATTATTGGTATTATTTTGCATTTAATGGCGCAGAAAGAGAACCAGCAAATATGGTAAAAGTATATATTCCAGTTAAAACAAGCAAAGTAGAATATCATGAATTTTTTCAGGATTTATATAATAAGAACAATGAACTATCCTTTATTTATAAACTTTCAAGAATAAGAAGAAAAGAAAATTTAGTATTATGGTGTAATAAAAGAGATCTTGAATATCTACTGGAAAGCTTTGAAAAAAACTTTAAAAATGATTATTCGATTACTAATATTTCTTTTTTTTCTCCATTATATAAAGGGATGTATGGAATTACCAGAGAATTTTATCCCAGTTTCAACAGATTATTCAGCGAAGCATTAACGATGTTCTTTTATAGTGAAAGTGAAGAAAATATAAATTTTTCAAATTTTATTGATTTTATAAAAAATAACGTTGAAAAAAATCACATATTGAATATCAGTTTTAATGATTTAATTAATAGAACTTTTAAGATCTTAGATTTAAATAGAGATGATTATTCAAAAGAAAATTTTAGGGATTTGAGAAGTTACTGCAGAGAAATAGAAAATTATAAAGATTTAAAAGAGAAAATTATAAAATTTTTCGAAATTCATAATATAAGAATAAAGAAAAGCAAAAAACTTGTTGAATATTACAGCACTAAATTATATTATTCTGATGAAAATATAGGTGATTTTTTTGTAGAATTAAAAAGTATTTTATCAGATTGGATAATAAAAAACGCGAAAATTAATGAAAAAATATATCTTTTTAAAAAAGAAAATTATCAACTTAAATATAGAATATATGAAGGTAAAATAAGTGAGATAAATAAAGATTTGAAGACAGTGAAAATCATTTTAGATAAAAAAGATGAATATAGTCGTGATTATGAAAGAGAATTTGGAGATAAATATATATTTGATTTTAAATTGTTAAATATAAGAAAAGAAATCTTTTTCGTTCCAGAGGGAATAATGAACTTAGAAGCTATAAATAGTAAAATAAAATTTTTGAGTTACTAATAATATTAATGAAAATCAGGATAATATAAAAATTTTATAAAAACGGGGGAATGATATGAAAGAGTTGAAGTTAATTAATTTAAGTAAAAATCACTTTGAGGAGATTGCTGAGTTTATATTGCCTTTGTATGAAAAAGATCCTATGAATTTTCTCTTTTTAGGACCTTCTGGTGATTATGTAAAGCAAATTGCAGAAAGTGTTGCAAGGAAAGTTGATAAGACTATCAATAGAGATGCATTTAGGGTTATAAATCAATATGCTGTTGAGATGTTTAGAAAATATGAGCCAAGTTCTCTCTTTATAGACAGGGATTTTTTAAAAGCCTATATCGCCAAGGAACTGGAGGATTTAATTGAAAAAGAAAAAAATAATATAGAGTTTAGAAAATATGTAAAAACACTTGCAAAATCAAAACAGGCCATTGAATATTTGCTTGAAATCTTCGAAAAGAAATGGGAAATATCTAGAATTGAAGATGAAAAACTTATTGAAAATCATCCGTTGTATTCAGAAATAGATAAAGATATGGAAAGTGATAATAATCTCTTTAAACTGTATAAACATCTTGAAGAAAAATTAGAAGATATCTTAAATACAACTTTTGACGATTCAAAAAATAATGGAAAGAATTATGATCAAATTAGTATTTATAAATGGTTCTACAATGAATTGCCTGAAATTGAAAAAAAACTTGGAAAAACACTTGTTATAAGTGGATTTTTTGATATTCCTCCAATATTAAATAAAGTATTAAAAACATTGTTTAATCTGTTTGATAATGTAATCTTTTTTGCGTGGAATCCTATTGATGATGAGTCGTTTGAAAGTCTTGAAAATATTCTTTATTTCCTGAAAAATGAAGGTTTTTCTGGAAATTATAAAAAGGAAAGTTTAAAGGAATTATTTTTAAATACAACTTTTCAAAAGGGCGTGTTTAAGAATACTGTTCTTGAAATTGAAAATATTGCAAAAGAAATAAAAAGAAAAATAATATACGAGAATTATCAACCTGATGATTTCGGAATAATTGTTCCAGATTCGCAAACTGCCAATGCATTTGCTGAATTTTTTGAAGAATTAAAGGTTCCATATAGGCTTAAAAATGATATGCCACTTTCAGAAAGTGTAATGGTATCTAAATTATTATTGCCATTAAAAACAAAATATTCCGGTTATGAAGTTGAAGACTTACTTGCATTAATAGAAGCAGGTTATGGCGGAGAACGTTCATTATCAATTGATGAAATAGAATCACTTTTAAAAACATTAAACCTTTATTATGACTTTCCAAAAGCTTCATTGAAATCGAGAAAAGAAAAGTGGTTGAGTGTTGTTTCAAAGCGTCTTGAAGAAATAGATAAAGAATTATTTGATTCTGATGAAAAAGAGAGATTGGAATTGCAGAGAGCCGAATTGGAAGAATTAGAAAAGATACTTGAAACATTGTTCAATTTATTGGAAGAAATAGACAAAAACGATTTTGAGCTTACATATTATAGGGAACTTTTAAATACATGGATTAAAGAAGGAAGAATAAATGTAGAAAATATTGATAAGGTTGAAAGTGAATTAAATGCATTGTATAAATTTCATGAATTGCTGCTTACTTTAGAAAAAAATCTGGAACATTTAATACCTGGAAAAATAAAACTTTCAAAGTTCTATAATATTCTTTCCAGTTTAATAGAAACAGAAAAATACAGAATTTCAGAAAGATATTCCAATACAGTGGAAATATTTTCACTTAATGATTCCAGGTTTGTACATAAAAAGTATAAAATATTTGTTTCATTTACGGATATAAATTATCCTTCTATACATATAAATCCATTATTATCGTCTATTACAAAAGAAAATAATTACTCAAAAATCTCTGAGTTACAATTCAGAGAAAATATGTTTATCTCAATGCTTTTTGCTGATAATGTGATATTTACATATCCAAAAGCCACGTTATCTGGAGAGGAAATTCTTGGTTCTTCATATGAAAAGGATTTTGAAAAATTATTTGAAATTAGAGAGTATCCTTTTGCTATAAAAAGCGAAGAGATTGTTCCTGAAAATACGGACGAAATCTATTCTCTCGAACAGGCAGCTTTGTATTTTGCATATAATAATTTAAAGTCCAACCTTGATGAAATTAATGAAGTTATTTCAGAAATTGAAAAATTAAAAGAGAAAAGGGATAATTATAATTGGGTGTTAGATACCAAATATTCTATTGGGGATATCAGTCATAATAAGATATCAACATATGTTGATTGCCCATTTAAATATTATCTGAAATATATAGCAAGAATAGCGGCAAATAAGGACTTTTCTATTTTCTATGTAGGTAATTTAAAGCATAAGATAATGAAGAAATTATTTGATAAGTATTCAACATATAATTCCATTTATAGCCTTATTGAAGACGAAGAAAAGTTATATGAAGAAATTAAAAGTATTGCTTATGAAGAATGGGATAATTCGGGTGTAGATGAATTGAAATCGTATAAGATTGTAAAAGAAGTGGAAATTGAAGATATATCACAGGATTTAATCTTTACTATAAAAAAATTAATAGAGTTTTATATTCATTTTAAAAATTCAAAGATTAAAGACGAGCAGAAAAAGATTATAAAATACAAAAAAGTATTGAAAAGCGAATTTCCTGTTTCCGGTAAATATGAAAATTATGATCTTTTTGCAAGGATTGATAGAATCGATATTCTTGAAGAAGATGTGATTTTTGATATTGATGAATCAAAAAATGAATTGATTCCTGTTGGTAAAGAAGAAAAGGAAGCATATTCAATAATAGATTATAAAAATAGTAAAAGTTTCCAAAGTGAACAATTATTATTTTATTATTATATATTATTAAGCAATTCTGATTGGAAAGAAAAATTAAAAGAAAAATCCGTATTTTTGAGCTTCCTTCCAATGAAAGAAAAGGATTTTAATAAAACTGACGCTTTAATATGGATTAAAATAAAAAATGACGATTTGTATATAAAATATTCTGGAAATTCAAATTCATATAATCAAATATCACTAAAAGAATTTGAAAGCTGGTTTAATGAAGTGGTAGATGCCATTAAAAATTCAGAATTTTATCCTGTTTTTATTAATGATGATGAAAAACTAAAATTTAGATTTTTAGATTATTTAAAATCAAAAGGATACAATGTGAGAAATAGTAATGAAAAATATTATACATGTGAAGGTAATGATAATCCTAACGGATTATCAATAAAATGTGAGTATTATTCATTATGTAAGATTATGGGATTTGGAAAATATATTAATTTAAAAAATAGAGATCACTTAAAAGCTAAACGTAAATCTAAATAATGAGGTGAAGAAAATGCCTGAAGTTTTAAATATAGAAGAAATGAAAAAGAATCTCGATAAAAATTATTTCATTTCAGCTTCTGCAGGTACTGGAAAAACATATACTATAACTCAATATTATGTTGCTATACTGGAAAAATACGAAAAGGAAAATAATCCAGATATTGTTCAAAATATTCTTGCTGTTACCTTTACCAATAAAGCGGCTGGAGAAATGAAAGAAAGGATTTTGGAGGAGATTGATAAAAAGTTAGATAAAGGAAAAAATTATAAATATTGGCGTCAGATAAAAACAAATCTCAATAGTGCATGGATAATGACAATAGACAGTTTCTGCTCGAGAATATTGAGAGAAAATAATATAGCAATAGGTGTTGATCCCAATTTTACAATAATCAACGAATTAAGAATGGGGATTGAAATAGAAAAATCTGTCTATAATACATTAAAGATAATATTTTCAATATATGAAGATATTATGGAAGATAAAGAATCAAACATTGAAGAAATTACATTCTTTTTATCGCCTGAACGAAGAGAGACAGTGAAAAAAATTATAAATGAGTTAATTCAAAATAAAGAAAATTTCATTATTGCATTGAAATTTATACTTCAGGAGCTAAAAATCGATACATTTAAGAGAGTTTTATTGGATACATTAAGAAATTGGCGAACTGAAATGAAAATGAGTCAAATTCCTGAATATGATTTACCTAATCCTGACTATAATAAAGTATTATGGCTTTTTAAAAATGCTGTTTTAATAGCGCAGGAAATATATAATTTATATACTGAAGACCAATTTCAATTTGATTTTAAAGGTGTATTAGCCAAAACCTTGGAAACACTTGAAGATGAAAATATAAAAGAGAAGTATCAGCATAAATTTAAATATATAATAGTCGATGAGTATCAGGATACCAATTTCCTTCAAAAAGCATTGTTTGATAAGATCCATACAGATGAAAATTATATCTTTTATGTTGGAGACAGGAAACAATCAATATATAGATTTAGAGGTGCAGATGTTTCTGTATTTGCAGTTACAGAAAATGAATTTGAAGAAGATAGCAAATTTCAATTAAGGGTTAATAGACGTTCAAATGCAGAAATTGTTGAGTTTGCCAATGAATTTTCGGAAAAGATGCTGTTTAATGATGAATTACTTGGAGTATATGAAAATGTAAAGAAAACATATGAAAAAATATATAAAAATTTGTTATTTAGTGAAGATAAGGATTATTCTGAATATGAAGTAAAAGACGAAAACGATGTTATTCCTTCAATTTCAAAAGATGGAACAGATAAAAGAAGAATAAAATATGTAACGTACATAAAACCAAAGAAAAATGATAAAAAGTCAGATGAAGAAAAGAATATTGAATATGAAACAATTGCCAGAACTATTCAATCATTAATTGGTAAAAAAATGAAATTTAGAAAAAGAGAAAATGGAAAAATTATTTTTGAAGAAAGAGAAATAAAATATAGCGATATTGCTGTATTATTGAGAGAATTAAAAATTTCAGAAGATAAAATAAGAAAATCATTTAAAAAATATAATATTCCTTTTTATATTCTTGGAAGTAAATCATTTTATGATAAAAACGAAATTCAGACCATATTTTCTGCATTAAATGCCGTTCAAAATCCTCGTAATGACTTCAATTTTTCAGCATATATGATGTCATTAATTGGTGGTATGACATTTGAAAGATTAAATGAGTTCATAGAAATAAAAAAAGGAAATAAGGAAAAATATAGTTCATTATATGAAGTAGTAAGCAATAATAAAGATAAACTATCTCCTGAAGAATTAAAAGCATTTGAAGTTCTGGAAAGATATGTGAAATTAAAATACTATTTAAAACCAACACATATTTTAAAACAATTTATTTCAGAAACAAATTATTTATCAAAATTAACACTGATGTCTGATGCACATTATGCAATAGCAAATGTAAAAAAACTTATCAATGAAGCTGAACAATATAACACACTTGCTGTTTCATTTGCGGAATTAATAAAATTATTAAAAAAGACATCGGAAGTTTCAGAAAGCGAAGCAGCTATAGAAGATGAAAAACAAAATGTTGTAAAAGTATTAACAATCCACAAGTCAAAAGGCCTTGAATTTCCTATTGTAATACTTGGTGGCCTTGGTAAAGAGCTAAATTTAAATTCAGAAGAAGAAACAGGTGAAAATGTCAGTTTAAGTAAGGAAGAAACGGAATTTTCATTGCCAGAAGACAATGTAAGATATTTTATTCTAAAAAAATTATTCCTCAAGACAGTTAAAAATATAGAACTTCCTTTAACAGATAAAGAAAAAATTAATGTGGAACTTGGAGAAGGTTTTTCAAAAAAGTTTGATATTAATAAATTTCTTGAAGATACTGAAGTTTTAAGGTTAATGTATGTTGCAATAACAAGGCCAAAAGAAATGTTAATTCCTATAATTCCTATTGTTCAGGAAAATAAAACAAAAAAGAAAAAAGATGAAAATGATGATGGAAAGTATAAATATGTAGCCGATTTGTTTATGCATTTTCAATACGAAGACAAGCGAGATATTATTGCATTAGAAGAGCTTGAAAATAATGAAATATCTGTAAATGAAGAAGTTCCTGAAAAATCGTGTGATATAAAAGAAAAACAATTAAGCGATTTAACAGGATTTGCATATAAAAAATATATAGCACCAACATATATAATCAATGAATTAAAAAAGGAAGAAACAACAGATGATTTAACAGAAGAAGGATATATAAAAATCACAGCAGATGATTTCTTTTCTGATGAAGAAAGTATATTAAAAGGAACGGAATTACACAATTTAATGGAAAGTGTTGGTAATTTCAGTCAAATATTGAATTTAATCGAAACTGGAGAGCTTCCAGAGGAATTGAATAATGCGTTAATTGAAAGATTATTTTCTGCTAAAAGGTTCAAAACTGAATGGCGACTTGTGAAAAGGTTGTTGATTGATAATAAAGAGTATATGATTTTTGGTGTTCCAGATAGGGTAATATTTGATGAAGAAAATAATATTGAAATTCTGGACTATAAATATTCAGAATTGAACAATTCTGAAAAAATAGAAGATTATAAATTCCAATTGCAATTTTATATGTATCTTTTAAAAGACTTTGGAAATCCGTTAAAAGGATATATTATAAGCTTGAAAAATGGAAAAATAATTGAGGTTGAATACAACAAAAACTTTGAAGAAGAGTTAAAAAAGAAGATATCCATGTTATAATAAAAGTGTATTTTAAAGATTACAGGTGATTTATATGACTCTTATCGAAGAAATAAAAAAAGGTGAAAATAAAAAATTAGAATTTAAAGAAAAATTATCAGGAAACTACAACAGTTTTTTGAAAACTGTTGTAGCTTTTGCTAATGGTAGTGGTGGGAAAATAATATTTGGAATAAAAGATAAAACACATGAAATAATTGGAATTGATGATGAAGAAATTTTTGATTTATCCGATAAAATATCAAATTTAATTTCAGAAAAATGTTTTCCTGCAATAATTCCAGAAATTTATATTGCAAACGTTGAAAATAAAAACTTATTGGTTGTGGAAATATTTTCCGGGCAATTAAAACCATATTATTTAAAAGAACAGAATAATAAGAAGAAAGTTTATATTAGAGTTGGTGCTACAACGAGGCTCGCTGATGAAAATATTATAAAGGCTTTAGAACGAGAAAAATTAAATATATCCTATGATGAAGAGATATTATTTGATTATCCAGAAGAGAGTATTGATTTTCAACCAATAAAAACAGATTTTAAGAAATTTACTGGTAAAGAATTAAATGAAATTAAAATGGTGAATTTGAAGATTTTAAAGGAATATAATAAAAAGAAATTTCTTACCATTGGAGGAGCTTTATTAATTGGTAAAGATGAATTTCTGGAATATGCCGGAATAAAATGTGCAAGATTTAAAGGAAATAGCGTAAATGAATTTATTGATAGTAAAGAATTTGTTGGTCCATTATATAAAATTGTGGAAGAAGCAATTAATTTTTCAAAAGTTCATATTGAAAAAAGCATGATAATAACTGAAATTCGAAGGCGGGAAAAATATATAGTACCTATTGAAGTTATTAGAGAAGCAATAATAAATGCTGTTGTTCACCGTGATTATTCAATCAATTCTGATATAAAACTGGCTATTTTTGATAATAGAATAGAAATAACCTCACCAGGAGGATTACCAGGGAATCTTGATGTAGAATCAATAAAAGATGGTCGTTCTGAAATAAGAAATAAAGTAATTGCAAGATTTTTTAAAGAAATCAGGTATATTGAACAATGGGGAACAGGAATAAGAAGAATAATCGAGTTATGTAAATTAAATGGATTAAAGGAGCCAGAGTTTATTGATGACGGAAGATATTTTAAAGTTATTATTTATAAGATAATAGAAAATAAAGAAGCTTTTGAAAATACAGTGCCGGAAAGTGCCGGAAAATTGCCGGAAAGTGCCGGAAAATTGCCGGAAAGTGCCGGAAAATTGCCGGAAATAAACGAGGATATATTAAAATTTTTAAATGAACATGGGAAAATCACAAGGAGTGATGTTGAAAAAATCCTTAATATAAAAGAAAGACAGGCGCGTAATATTTTAAAAGAATATGTTGAAAAAGGATTACTTAAAAGAAATGGCAGCGGAAAAAATACATATTATACAATTAATCCCCACTCGTAATGAGTGGGGATTGTATTAATAAACATTATTTGGATTTGATAAAAATTCTTCTTTAAATTCGAGAAATCTATCTTCTTCTATAGCTTTTCGTACCTCTTTTACAAAATTAATAAGGAATCTAAGGTTATGAATACTCAATAATATCTTACCAAGTATTTCATCTTTTCTTATGAGGTGGTGAATATAACCTCTTGTATGGTTTTGACATGCATAACAATCACATTTGTTGTCTATTGGTTCAGTTGAATATTTCCATTTTCCTGCTTTTAAATTCACCTTTCCTTCCCAGGTCATAGCAGTTCCATGCCTTCCCATTCTTGTTGGAAGAACACAATCAAACATGTCCATGCCATTTTCAACAGACATTAATATTATTAAAGGTGTTCCAATTCCCATTATATATCGAGGCTTATCTTCAGGTAATTTTGGTCCTGAATGTTTTAATATTCTTTCGGTTTCAGAATAATGTTCTCCAACAGACAATCCTCCAAGTGCAAAACCGTCAAAATCAATTGAAGTAATCTGTTTTAAGCTTCTATCCCTTAAATCTTCATGGAATCCACCCTGAACTATTCCAAATAAAGCCTGGTCTTTTTTAGTATGAGCTTTATATGAACGCTTAGCCCATTCAAAAGTCCTATCTACTGATTCTTCAACATATTTTCTTTCAGCACCAGCTTCCACGCATTCATCAAAAGCCATGGCAATATTTGAACCTATTGTCATTTGAATTTCCATAGATAATTCAGGAGTCATCATAATTTTCGAACCATCAAGCGGTGATCTAAATAGCACCCCTTCGTCAGAAATCTTTCTATCTCGTAAAGAAAATACCTGAAATCCTCCACTATCAGTTAATATTGGCCTATCCCAATTCATAAATTTATGTAATCCACCAGCATTTTTAAGCACTTCTAATCCCGGTCTCAAAAATAAATGAAAAGCATTTCCAAGTATTATCTCTGCTTCAATATCTTTTAAATCTGAGTTTTTTAAGGCTTTTACTGTTCCGTTAGTTCCAACAGGCATAAATACTGGTGTTTCAATTATCCCATTTGGTGTATATATTCTTCCTCTTCGTGCATTACTGTGTTTATCTTTGTGTAATAATTCATATTTTAAAGGTCCTTCAAGCATCAAAAATCCTCCTATAATTTAATATTTTTCTCTTCAAATAATTCTCTAATTTTCTTTACTAATCCATCAGTTTCAGCAGTAAATTCATTGATATCTTCAATCAATTCTTTTTTATATTCTTCATCTGATAAATATTGTATATTATCTTTTACCAGGATTAGACCTGATTGTAACGTAGCCCAGGCATAATATCCTGTTATGATAGCATCTGAAAGTAAATTTTGGTTTCCATATTTTGCAATATTGTATGAATTATTTAAAATTTCATAGCCGCATTTTGCAATTTTATAAGCTGTTTCTATACCATTTCGTACAGCAATATTTATTTTTTCTTTATCCTTTGATTTAAAGGCATCTTTTATCCCTTGATATGCATTCATATCTTCTTCAGCAAGTTCAATAAGCCTTTCTTTGCATTTTAAAAAGTTTTCCAGAGATTTTTCAATAATTGGTTGAAAATCTTCAAGTCCTTTTTTCTTTAATGAATATTTTGACACCATTATTCCCAACGATGCAGCAATTGCTCCGCAAACGCCAGCCATTGCTCCTCCGCCAGGTGTAGGAGTTTTGGCGCTTAAATCATCAAGAAACTCTATTATTTTTTTTTCATTTAACATAATTTCACCTCCATAATGGAATGTTTTCTAATAGTATTATATCAAAAATAAATTTTTATATAGTAAAATCGCCATATTTTTGTGATAAAATTTAAGTAAAGACTAAAACGAATATGAAAGGGAGGAATTTATATGTATAAGAAAATTCAGGAAGCAGCAGAATATATTAAATCAAAATCAGATATTAAACCGGTAATTGGATTAATTTTAGGATCTGGATTAGGATATATCGCTGACGAAATTGAAGATCCTATTATTATTGATTATAAGGATATTCCGCATTTTCCACAGTCTACAGTAAAGGGTCATGCAGGAAAAATGGTTATTGGCATGTTAGAAGGGAAACCTGTTATCACTTTAAAAGGAAGATTTCATGCATATGAAGGTCATGAGTTAAGTAAATTGGTATTTCCAATTTATGTTTTTAAAGAACTAGGCGTTGAAGGACTTGTGTTAACTAATGCTGCAGGTGGAGTTAATAGAACATATAATCCTGGAGATATTGTAGCTAATACAAGTTTTATAAATTTCACATTTAAGAATCCATTAATTGGTCCAAATATTGACGAAATGGGTCCAAGATTTCCATCAATGGCAACACCAATTGATAGAAAATGGCTTGATAAAATTGAAAAAGGTGCTGAAGAAAAGAAAATAAAGATTCAGGAAGGAACATATTGCTGGATGTTAGGTCCATCTTATGAATCACCTGCAGAAATAAAGATGCTTGAAAAATTAGAAGGTGATCTTGTTGGTATGTCAACAATGCCGGAAATTATTGCTGCAAATCATTGTGGCATAAAGGCCGTTGCTTTCTCTGCAGTAACTAATATGGCAGCAGGTATTTTGCCTCAGCCACTTAATCATAAGGAAGTTATGGAAGTTGCTGAAAGAATAAAACATAAATTTGCTAAAGTTGTAAAAATAGCAATTAAAACGTTTTGAGGTGATTGGATGTTGAGAAATATAGAAGCTATAGTTGGTGAAATAGAAAAAGCAAAAAATATTCTTGTTGTTGGACATATTATGCCAGATGGTGATGATATATCATCAGTATTATCAATGGTTATTGCTTTGGAAAGATTAGGAAAGAATGTAAGAGGGGTTATTGATTATGAAATCCCAGCGTATCTTGAAGAATTTCCAGGAGTTAAGGATAAAATAAAATCATATGATTGTATAAAAGAATTTCCAGCTGAATTAATTATTTCAGTGGATGCTTCTTCGCCTGACAGAATAGGTAGGGTCTATGACCATTTTAAGTTTGCAAGAAGTATAGTAATTGATCATCATGCAACTAATACATATTTTGGAAATATTAATTGGGTTGAAATGTATGGTGCAACTGCACAGATGGTTATGAGAATAAATAAAATGTTAGGTGTTGAGTATGATAAAGAATTGGCAACTGCAAATTTATTAGGAATTGCTACAGACACAGGATTTTTTAAATACTCAAATACTGATGCAACAGTTTTTGAAGATGTTGCATGGCTTGTTGGAAAAGGTGGAGATATTGCATTTATAAGTAATATGATTCTTGAAAATAGACCTCTTGAACATATACTTTTATATAAAGATTTCCTTGATGTAATGAAATTGGATTATAACAATACAATTGCATATTCACATATTACATTGGATATGTTAAAAAAATATGATATTAAACCAAAGGATTCACCATCATTTGTTGGGGATTTAAGATCCATAAAAGGCGTAGAAGTGGCTATTACATTTACCGAAGCTGAAGAAAATGAGTTTCATGTTAGTATGAGATCAAAATCATGGTTTGATGTTTCAAAAGTTGCTGTACATTTTGATGGCGGTGGCCACCCAAGAGCTGCTGGGTTTAGTATAAATACAGATAATATTGAAAAAACTGAACAAGAGGTTATTGATACAATAAAAAAATTAATGGAGAGTTATAAATGATATACTTATTTATATTATTTCTCTGGTTAGGGTTTATAGGATCATTAAATGATATATCCATATCTCTTGGAATAATTATTTCTATTGCTGTTGTGAAAATTTCTGAATATTTTCTAAAAGAAGAAATTAAAGGAGTTGTAGAATTATTTATATCAGCCATTGGCAGAATTATTCAGATGTATAAAACAACATTCAAAATGTTACCTTTTCTAATAAAAAAAAGTTATACTGGGCTTGTTCCAGTAGATGTAAATAATAAAACTGATTCTGAGAAAGCTGCTATAGCAAATTGCATTACCCTAACACCGGGAACAATGTTTATTTTTGAAGAGAATAATCATTTAATAATCCATAAAGTTGATAAATCACCCGATGAAGCACACAATCCAAACAATGTATGGAAGGGTGAACTGTTTTGATATTTATAATTCTCGATATATTAATTTTAATTTCTTTGCTATTAATGATAATAAAACTTATACTCGGTCCCACAGCGTGGGATCGAGTTTTAGCATTTGCTTCAATGTCATCTAAAATTTCTATATTATCTATTGTTTATGCAATAAATAAGCAGTTTTATGTAATGATTGATATAATTATAATCTTTCTGGTATTAAATTTATGGGGAGTTGTAATTATCTCAAGGTTCCTTGAACGGAGTGGAAAAAATGATTAGCAATATATTGCTTATTGTTGGCGGGATATTAATATTATTGGGAAGTATAGGAATGTTAAATCAAAAAGATTTATATACGCGAATTCAATTTGCGGGGATTGCCGATACTGTAGGAACTTTTACAGTACTAATAGGTTTTGCTTTAAAGTATCAGGACGAAATATTCCGTTTTTTAATTATAAGTATTTTAATATTATTAATAGGTCCCGTATTATCTCATGCAATTGCTCACAGTGCTGCACAAAATAAGGTTAAGGTGAGAGATAATGATTGAAATTGTACTTTTGACTTCTTTACTAATTCTTGCAATTATGATGTTTTTTGTGAAAAAATATATTAAAGCAATCCTGATATATGCATCATTTGGAACGATTTTATCGGGTGTTTTTTTTGTTTTTAATGCACCTGATGTTGCTGCAGTTCAAATGACTATAGGTTCTGCATTTATAATCTTTGTCTATATTATCGCAATAAAAACAAGGTCTAAAATTAGAGTTGGGTATATAGAAGCACCGTATTTAATTGAAGAAATTGATGGAAAACTAACGGGTTTTGAAAAGGAACTCATTGAAAATTTCTCTGAAAATTCTTTTTTTGATGTAGAATATGTAAAGATGGATAAAAATAGCCTTTTAGAAAATATAAAAAAGGAACGTTTAGATATGATAATTGGCGGAATAAGTATTGAAAATCCCAAAAAATTAAAATTATTGTTTTCCAAAGAATATCTTCCAACAAAATTATTTATAGTCAATGAAGAAATACCAGAAGAATTTAAAATGCTTTTTTCAGATTTTGAAAATAAAAATTTGATGGATTACTTAAGATTAAAAGCTTATTTGAGAAAAGAGAAAAATATTTCTCCAGAAGAATATAAAAGCTCAGGTTATATAGCACTATTTCCAAAAAATAATAAAGCGTTAAAGGATGAATTTAACAGGTTTTTAAAAGGTTTCTTATCTTCAAAAGAATATGAAAATATAATCCGGAGGAATCTGGGATGAAAAAATTATTTCTTTCTTTATTATCACTTGGCTTATTCTTTTATATTTTAATAGTTGAAGTTCCTCATGAGTTTATAAAAAATCAATATTATGGAATTAACGTTTTAAATGAAAACGGATCTTTGAATATTGTGTCTGCAATAGTTTTAGATTATAGATTTTATGATACTTTCTTTGAAATTCTTGTTTTTACAGTTACTATAATTGGAATTTCATATTTTATGAAATTCTTTGGAAAAAGTGAATATGAATTTTCCGAACCATCTGTTGTGTTAAAAGTCTTTTCACCTGTTATGTTTCCAATAACACTTCTTCTTGGTTTTTATAATACATTTACAGGCCATTTATACCCTGGTGGAGGATTTAATTCTGGAATTATTTTAGGAACAGGCGTTCTTTCATTGGCATTGGTAAAAAAATATGAGGATATTGAAGAAGTATTTGAAAAATCTCATATTGAAGAAATAAAAGTCTTAGTGCCGCTTTTTATAATTATATATGCAGTAATTGGAAAGATTTTTTTTGGTGAATATTTTATAAATTTTTTCCCGAAGTTTGAACCGGGTTCGCTTTTCAGTGGTGGGAGTGCAATAATGCTAAACTCTTTTATTGCTTTTGAGGTTTTTGGTGGCTCCTGGACAATATTATATCAGTTTATAAAACATAGGGGGCTGTTATAATGAGTTATGTATACATAATATTCTCATTTATAATAATCATTTTAGGATTATTGGGAATTATTATAAAAAAAGACTTAATAATTAAATTATTTTTTTTAAGTATCTTTCAATCTGGTGTTTTGTTGTTTTTTACCTTTGTAGCCTATGATGAAAATATACCTATAATATCTCAGCAAATTAGAGGGAATTTTTCAGATCCGTTAATACATTCGTTTTTATTAACTGTTATTGTTATTGGTTTTGCCACAATTTCACTTTCTCTTGTTTATATTATGATACTTGCAGAAAAATTTAAAACTCATAATGTTGAAATTATAGAAGAGGAGTTAGAAAAATAATGGCTATTTTATTGATTTTATTTCCTGTATCAATGGGAATTATAGCATATCTTTCCAGACATCACCATCAAAAAATTGGTTATATAACCTATGCTTTTCTTATTACATTAAATACGTATTTAATGTTCTTTGGAAAAGAAGAAAGAGTATTTCCAGGTGGTTGGAATAGATTTAACGGAATAGAAATCTATTTTCCGAGAGAAATGTATGTTGTTGCCTTCTTTTTCAATATTATGATGTTTATAATATATTGGCGTTCAGCAAGACGTCATGATAATATCTTTACGGCACTCTGGCTTATTATAAATGGTACGCTCATTGGTATATTAACCTCAGAAGATTTTTTTAATACATATGTTCATTTAGAATTAATTTCAATATCTTCATTTTTGCTAATTGGAATAGGAAGAAATGAAAGAAGGATATGGGCAAGTTTAAAATATATGTTTTTGAGTTATATTGGATTAACCTTTTATTTAATAGGAGTTGGTCTAATATATGCACAAACTGGAAGCTTGAATTTACATATAGCATTTTCAAAAGAACCAAATCCTTTAGCTGTTTCACTTATTGTTACTGGATTGTTAGTTAAAAGCGGTATGATTTTTTTATCTGCATGGTTACCAACAGCACATTCTGAAGCTTCTTCTGAAATTTCCGCGGTTTTATCAGGTTACATTGCACCAATTGGAACTTATGTAATATATTCTTTTGCTTTATATGACGGATTTTATAATGAAATAAAAGAAATTTTATTAATTTATGGTTTTATTTCTTTAATTATTGGTGGTATTTTAGCTTTTCTGGAAAATGATGCCAAAAGGATACTTGCATATTCGACGATATCTCAAATGGGATTAGCAATGATAATTATAGCTGAAAAGAAAGAACTTTTTATTCCGTTTTTTATTATGCATATGATATATAAATCTTTAGCTTTTTACAATGTTGGAAGAATTTATGAAAAAACGCATATTCGTAGTATAATATTATTGAGAGATGTAAATAATTACGATATAAATAAAATGCTGGCTATATTCAGTATTTTTGGTTTATCAGGAATTTTTCCATCACATGGATTTTTTGTAAAAGAAAGTATAGGTATCCATGGGGATTTAAAGATATTATTGTATATATCAGCATTTACAACAGCGATGTATTCAATAAAAATAATAAATGCTTTAAAACTATCAAAAAAAATATATTATTCAACTATATTAATTTCTATTATTCCATTAATTGGAATTGTTGAATATCATTTTACCAAACTTGATTTAATTATTTCCATTACAGCTTTAATAGTTTCACTTGCTGTTTCCAATTTGAAAACGAAATCATTATCTATTAAATTAAATTATCTGGAAAACTCTTTGATATTGCAGATTTTTTCAATTGTTATTGGTTATTATATAATAAAATTAATATAAAGTGAGGGAGAGAAAGGAGGAAGTTTATGTGAAAAAGTTTTTTGTATTGTTTTTGACTATGGTATTTATGGGGATGGGGTATGGAGCATTACTAAAGTCTGTTGATGGAAATACTGTTACAACAGAAATCATTGAAATAAAAGATGGCGTTGTAAAAATGAAAGTTTTTAATCAGATAATGACAGTAATGCTTGATAATGTTTTATATATTTCTTTTGATGAAAAAACAACGTCTGATTATGGAGTAATTGTTGATGATAAGATTTTTGAAGGTAAATTAACTTCTTATGCATCTGGAACAGCTAATATCCAAATGAATATTGGTGAATTAATATTAAACGATGTTTCAAAGCTAAAGTTTGTAAATGTTGCACATCCAGAGGTTCCAGATGTTGAATGGACAAGAAAAGAACAGCCCACTAACTTTGAAATAACATTAGGGGATAATTATACTGAAATTAAAGGTAATATATTTGAAGCTAAAGATAATCAATTGTTTTTGAATATTCCTGTTTTAGGGCAAGGTGCTCTTGATTTATCAGTAATAAAAAGTATTTCATATCCGAAATATGAATTTAAAAAACCATATACTCTAAAACTTTATAATGGTTATGAATTTAAATATGAAAAACTCATAAAAAAGGTAAATGATTATTATTTCTTTGATGTTGGCTATGGAACTTTGAGTTTATTAAATAATGCTATTTACGGATTTTCTGGAGGTATGGAAAAACCTGAAAGCAAATATACATATTTTGTATTGCAAAATGGAATGAAATTTTTTGGAGATATTACAGGTAGTGATGAAGCTAATATAAATGTAACAAGCATTTTTGGAGAACATACAATTTCAAAGGATTCAATTTTAACCTATGCAAAAATACCTGATGAAAATACAATGGTTGTTCTTTCAAAGGATGGAATATTATATGGAAATTATACAAAAGAAAACAGAAAAATCTCATTTAAACCGCAGAACAAAAGCGATATAGATTTAATAGATGTTGTTTCAGAAAAAACTACAGAAAACGTTTTGAAAAATCCTGAAATAAATTGGGATCTAAAAAGCAATGTAATAGGTAAAGCTATAGCTTTAAGTAAATATAATCTTCTTGCTTATGGAAATGACAAAATGGTTATGATTGTATCAGATATAACCAATGAAGGTTTTGATAGTTACAATCACGATAATAAAATCACGGCACTTGCTTTTGATGATGAAGATCAGTTATTATATTCTGGTGATGAAAAAGGTATATTAAATGTTTATAATCTTACTACAAAGAAGATTGATTATACCTTTAATTTTAAAAACGGCATAACCTATTTAACAGCGAAAAATAAAATGGTATATGTAGCTTTAAAAAATGGCAATTTATATGTAATTACTGGAACAGAGAAAAAGCTCCTTGTTGATTTAAAAGAAGAAATAACAAAAGTTAGTGTAAATGACAGAGCTATCTATATTTCAACATTAGATGGTATGGTTTCTAAAATTGATAAATTTAATGGTAAGTTAATCTGGAAGGTTAAATTCAATAATACAATTACAGATATCTTATTGTTAAAAAATGACAAATATCTTATTGCAGCAGAATTTGATGGAAAAATTTCTATAATAAATATTGAAGATGGAAATGTTTTAACTTCCTTTAAATCATTTGAAGGTGTGTATAACGTTTCACCATCTCTTTTGAAAAAATATTTTATTGTTTCCGGTAAAGGCGGTAATGTGGAAATATGGAATAGTGTAAATTTGAATAAAGTTTATAGTTTTAACTTAAAATACGATATAAAATATGCTTTAGTTGATAAAACAGGAGATGTGATTTTCTTACTTGGAAAGGATTCTGTAAAATCAATGAAAATATTTCAATATTAAAAATAGCTCCCATCAGGGAGCTATTTTTAATTATATATTTTTTCCAGCTTTTTTTAGATAATTAATTTCATATACCATAACTAAAATCATAAATAAACTAAAAACAAAAATGTCAATTTTAAATATAGGAGGATTCTCCTGACTTGTATAAACTGCAAGCCATCCAAATATGTATTTTAATATCTCATATATCCCTATTAAAACAGAAATAATACCACTAACGATAATATGTGCGGAACGATGATACCATATATTTTTTATATCTTCCCAAAATCCAAAAAAAGCTATTAATGATACAGTAATATAGGAAAGGAAAATGAAATTATCGTATGAAAAATTTATATAACCCATTATTAAAGACATAATTCCTATTATAATGAGCAATAATCGTTTGTTTTTCATAATATAAAACCTCCAATCCAATATACAAGATTGGCAAGGCCATAAGCTACCAATAATGTATAAAATAATTCAAAGAACATCCATTTCCAGCTATTTGTTTCTTGTTTAATTACACTAAGTGTAGCAAAGCATGGAATATATGTCAATACAAAGAATATTAAAGCTAAAGCTGAACGTTCTGTTAAAATAGTTCTTAAAGCATATGAAATTCCGTCTTCTCCAACGTTTAATATGGTCATATATGATGATGCAACAACTTCTTTTGCAACAGCTCCGAATAATAAGGAAATATTTGTTTGCCAATTCCATCCTAAGTGCATTGTTATAGGTTCAAAGAATTTACCAAGCATTGCTGCATATGAATTAGCTATATCATTATTATTTGGAAAATAAGATAAAAGCCAGATAAAAATAGTTGCGATTAATATAATTCCTCCAGCTTTTTCAAGGAAATGTTTTCCTCTATTCCATGAATATAAAGCAAGATTTCTAAATGTAGGCATTCTAAAACGTGGCAATTCTATTGTAAATGGAACTTCTTCACCACGGATAAAGAAGATTTGTAATATTTTAGCTGAAATTAAAACTAATAAAATACTGGTAATATATACAGAAAGCAATATAAATGCAGCATTTTTATCGAAAAAGGCGCTTATTAAAAGTATAAATACAGGTAATCTTGCTGAACATGAAGCAAATGGGATACTTAAAATTAAAGCCATTCTTTCTTTCTTATTGGCAATAGTTTTTGTTGACATTATTGCCGGAACACTACATCCAAATCCTAAAATTATTGACATAAAAGAACGTCCGCTAAGACCGAATTTTCTAACCAGTTTATCAACAAGAAATGCGGCACGAGGTAAATACCCAGATTCTTCTAAAAATCCCATAAAGAAAAATAGCACGAAAAGTTGTGGGATAAATACTAAAACTCCGCCAACTCCACCGATAATTCCATCTACAATCAATGAATTTAACCATGGAATTTGAATCTTACCATCAATTAAGTTACCTAATGCGCTAAATCCCATATCAATTAGATCAGAAAGAGGACTGGCAATATTAAAGGTTAAAGAAAATACAAAATACAATGCAATAACATAAATTAATAACCCTAAAACTTTATGTGTCATTACATGATCTAAAATGTCTCTCATTGCCCAGCTTCTACCTTCTTCAACGACAGCGCTGTTTATAAGAGAAGAGATAAATTTAAATTTCCAGTTCATAAATTCTGATTTTAATTTATTCATATCGAATTTTTTGTTAATATGTTCTATTAACTCTTCAGGATAATGAAAGTTTTTATTTCCAAATTCAAGATAGTATATTGCCAACCATCTTGAATCATATGAATTTAACATGGAATATTTTTTCACTTCATTTATAAATTCGTTTATGTACTCATTGATTTTATCTGTATAAAGAAAATTTTTCGCAGGAACATGTTTTGTTTCAGCAGTTTTATGAATTTCTTCAAGTAATTTATCAATACCAATATTTTTCTTCGCAGAAGTTAAAATTACGGGGATATTCAATGTTTTTGAAATAAATGAAGGATTTATAACCTTTCCTTTTGCTTCAGCTTCATCAATTGAATTTATTGCCAGAACAACCGGTAAATTCATTTCTAAAATCTGAGTCAAAAGATACATTGAGCGTTCAAGGTTTAATGCATCAGCAACAACGACTACAGCATCAGGAGATTCATTTATTAAATAATCACGTGCAACCTTTTCATCGTCACTTTGGGCTGAAAGCGTATAAATACCGGGTAAGTCAACTAATTTAAAGTTGTGTCCCATGTATTTAAATGAACCAACCTTTTTTTCTACAGTAACTCCAGGCCAATTGGCAATATACTGCCTACTTCCAGTAATAATATTAAATATAGAGGTTTTACCTACATTTGGATTACCTATTATGGCTATTTCAAAAGTCATATCTTACCCTCCACAACTTTTTTTATTGCAAAAACCTTTTAAAGGACAACTTTCACAGGTTAAGTTCATTGATTCAAAAGTGTTTATTTTGACACCGTTTGATAATAAAAAAGGATAAATAATGTTCCAATCAGTATCAGAAAGATTAAAATATCTTTTTATATCATCAGTAGATACATTTTCCTGTTGACTATTAATATACTCCATTATTTCGTTTACCATTATTCCACCAGCTTTATTATCTGATTTTTCTGAGAATTATTTTTCTCGACCTTCCTTTACCAAATCCTATTTTTTTACCATTTGCATTAATTAAAACCTTTCCATAATTATTGCTTAAAACCTGAATTTTACTGCCTATAGTAATACCTGTCTTCTCCAATTCTTTTTTTAATAACATTCCGCCTTTAATCATAAAAACTTCATACATTCCAGGACGTGCCTCATCTAAAGTAATATATTCTTCAGTAACATCAACAAAAATACGCTGAGCTTCGCTTTTTCTTATCATAATTTTATTATCTTCAATTTTAAATACCATTGGGTCACCAAATGGTGATTCATGAACATAAGTTATTTTCTTACCAGGCAATACCCCCATGGCAATAAATCTTTCCTTTATTGAATCTTCAAAATCGAGCCTTACAATTATTCCATCCATTCCTATTATTAAACTGCTTAATGGTATTATCATGGCGAATTCCTCCTAAATAGAATATAAAAACAAAATCAAAAAGTGTTGTGATATTTTTCATTACTATTATACTCTAAATCTGTTAAAAAGAGTCAGAATTAGAGCAAAGGTATTATTACCTATAAAGAATAAAAAATATTTTTTTATCTTTTACCGCAAAAAATCTTTCTTGAAAAAACAAATTCTTTTCTAAATAAAATTTATTTTTACATATTATTATTTTTTATTAACATATAATTTTGCAGCTAACCGATGAGATAATTAAATGACAAAAATTTAATATAACCAGGCATATTATATAACATTTTTATTGATTTTAGATGTAAGTATTTATAATTTTTGTGGTATGATAAAATGGTAAAGATAAAGATAATTACGGAGGAGGAAGTAGTATGAATGTCAGGTCAAAGTATCCAGCTGATATTATGGCAATGGGAGTTTTCTTTTTAGTATTACCATTTTTAATGGTGCCATCATGGGTTTATGAGTATTCAACACAAAAACATCTCGTTTTTGCTCTTTTTTATACCGCTATGTTTTTTGTTTATTTGTTCAAGCTTAATAAAGAAAAATATGAAATTTCTTATTCTCTAAATCACATATATTTCTCGTTATTTGGTCTGGCGTCTGTTTTTTCTTTGATAAACGTATTTATACAAAATAAATATTATTTCAGATATTCTTTTGAAGTAGCTTTATATATCTCAATAATTGTTTTTGTATCCTATATTTTAACAAATAGATTTGGAAAAGACTTCAAATTTATTGAAGATGCGCTGTTTATATTCTTAATAACTGGTTTTATCATTGGCGTAGATGGATTATTAAATAAATTCTTCGGATATGATATATTTTTTGGGAAATATGGTGATCCTTCCCAGAGAATAACCTTAAGAACAACAATAGGAAATCCAAATTTTGTTTCAGACTACATGGGACAAATGATTCCAATAGGAATATATTTTGCATTATCAAAAAACTCTTCTCTTTTAAAAAGAGTCTTTAGTATTATCTCAATATTTGTTATGTTCTGGGTATTATTATTTGCACAAACACGTTCAATTTATTTATCTTTTTTCCTTGGAATGGCAATATTTGCAATATTCTTTTCAATTAGTTTTTTAAAAAATAAAAACGATGAAGATATTAATTATATAAAAAGCAAAAAGTTTTTAATTCCGATGATTTTAATTATTCTTATAATTTCCTTTTTATTAATTATGTTCAATATTCCATCACCATTTAACAAGGGTGGGGAAGTTGTTGCAGCAAAGAGATTCGAAGCAATTACATCGGTATCTTCATGGGATGAAAGAACTTTATCCTGGCTTGCTGCTGTTGAACAGTGGAAAGACCCAAATCATCTATTAAATAGATTTATAGGTGGAGGAATTGTCACTTATCCTGTTTATGCTGTAAGATATATGGCTGATATTCAGGCAAGAAACCCTGAAAAATTTTATTATGCATGGAACAATTTTAAAAGAGCTCATAATGATTACTTACAGGTTTTAGGTGAAACGGGTTTATTTGGTTTTATAGCAATAATGTTATTATTATTTGGTTTAATAACTGTTTTCTTTAAAAGAGTTTTTAATATTAAAGACTTCAATAAACTTTTAATGTTCAATTTATTTGCATGGTCACTTACAATTATAGCAATTCATAGTGCAACTGAATTCCCAATGCATTTACATCCAAATATAATGTCCGCATTGTTTATTATTTCTGTAGCTGTTTCAGAACAGTTTGGAGAAACAAAAAAAGTATCAATTTCTTCTAAAACATTAAAGAGTGTATTTGTTGTATTTTTTATAATTGGAATTCTTGTATCATTTTTAAAAATCAATTCTACAGCGGCAGAAATCTACTTTAAAACCGCCAATGCAGAATATATGAAAATTGATGCTTATCAAAATGTAGTTAAAAACCAAATTCCAAATATAATAAATCAAATTGATACTCAAATAAGTAAATTAAAAAATTATAAAGTATCAAATCCGCTTGAATTACAAAAGATTTCTTCAGAAATACAGAAACTGGAAGATGAAAAGAAAAAATATCTAAATACAAAAAGAGAATATGAAAATAAAGCTTTTGAATCATATAAAAAAGCAAAAGAATATTTCTTAAAATCATTAAAAGCTAATCCAGCATTTGGAAAATCTGGATTTTATCTTGCGCAGTTACTTGCAAAAACGCCATATAGGTTAATGGAAATTGATTATAATAAATTAACTGATTATATGGATATGAAATATCCTGAATATGATTTTATGCTTAAAAAATTCGAAGGCGCATTAGACTTAATGCCGTATTCTTCATCTCAGATTAGATTTACTATAAAAAATCTTTATTTATTACTTAAAGAAAAAACAAACGGAAATCCAGAAGTATTACAGGCACTTGCATATATACAAAGTTTACAGGATGAAATTGATCAATTAAAAAGTAATTATACATCTTTTAATGAAAAAAATGCGTATAGATTAATTTCAAAATTAAATGTTATCATTTTCCAGAATTTAAATAATCTAGAACGATATTTTAATGAAGATAAAAACATTGTTGAAGAGATAGAAAAGTTAAAAAAGCATTACTATACTCAATTTGTGTATTGGTATGATAAAACAATTGAAATACTGCCAGGAGGATGGAATAGATTTCCTGAATGGGAAGATGTATATACCGAATACATGAAAATAATGTTTAACTTTAATGGCTATATAGGTATGGAAAAAACAATAAATAATATTTTAAAAATAGCCGAAAAAGAAGCAAAAGCAGATTATTATATGATGAAAAAAACAAGAGGAATACCTGATAAATCTTTTGCATTTTTTGAAGATCTCTATTTTTATCTAAAGTCAAATGGTAATTCGGAATTGGCAATAAAATTAGCGGAACATGTAACAAAATTTTATTCAGAAGTTTATAATTATAATTTACTATATTTAGAGAGATATCCTGATACACGTTATAAATCCAGAATAGAAAATTTTAAAAGGGTGTATGAATTTTTAAAATGAGATTGGCAATAATTCTTTTAACAATAATTATAGTCATAAATTCAATAACTTTCTATTTCTATTTAAATGTTAGACAGCGTGAAAATCTAAAATCAAAATATAATATTTTTGATGCATATTTAAAAGTAAGATTTTATGATAAATTACTCATGTTTATGAACAATCATTCAGAAATAAAAGAAGTAAAAATAAATAATTTGATTTTTAAACGAGAGGGTAATTATATAGTCGTAGAGGAGGAACAAAAATGAAAAGGGCAATAATCGTAGATTCAGGATGTTCTCCGACACCTGACTGGATTGAAAAATATAATCTGAAATTTATGGGAATGAAGGTATATATTGATGGAAAAGAATATACTGATGGTGTAGATCTTTCAAAAGAAAAATTTTATGATTTAGTAGAAGGTGCTGAAGAAATTCATACCGCTCAACCATCCTTAAAGGAAATAATGAATATTTATGAGTCATTAAAAGAAGAGGGATATGATGAAATTGTTGATATTCATTTTTCATCGAAAATGTCAGGGTTATACAACACTGCTAATATGGCAAAAAATATGCTCAATGATATTAATCTAAAAATTGTTGACACAAAAATGGTTTCAATAGGAGCTTCTCTTGTTGCGAGAAGAATTGTTGAACTCTTAAATGAAGGAAGAGAATTTGAAGAAGTTAACGAATTAATTCCGAAAATTATAGATAATACATTTATGGAATTTTCTGTCCCAACATTAAAATATCTTATTAAAAATGGAAGGATTGGAAAAGCAGCAGGGATGGCAGGAACTTTATTAAAAATAATTCCAGTATTAACTGTTGAAGATGCTGAGATTACTCCGTTAGCTAAGGTTAGAGGTTTAAATAAAGCATATAAAACTATGTCTGAATCATTGTTTGAATTTATAAAAAATAAACCATATAACATTAAAATATATAAAATACACGGATTTGAAAGCAATAAAGAACAGGAAGAAAAAGTGTTTAACATGTTTATGGACAAATTCCAAACACTTGGCTATGATTACGAACTAATTGAAGGTAGAATATGGCCAACAGTAGCATGTCATAGTGGTCCGGAAGTATTCGGGCTTGCAGTATATGGGGAGGAAAAACCCTTATAATGAATATAGAAGACTTTTTTAACGGTCTCGAAGCTAAATTAAAAGATGCTTTAAAAGAAAAACTAAAATGGGAATATTTATTTAAAGAGTTATATAAATATTCCGCCAATTATATAAACATAATAGAACAGGAGAAGGGCCTAAAAGAAAAAATAGGCTCTTTTCTTGGTTATTATAAACCTATAGCTAATCTTTCAGATGAAAGGCGTATAAAAAGAGCTTTAAATGGTTTAGAACTAATAGAAAAATTGAAATATGAATATCTAATTGATTCACCAGAAAAACCATATAAAGATATGCCATTAGCTACAGATATTAAATTTATCAAAGGTGTCGGCAATAAACGTGCAAAAATATTAAGAGAATTTGGTATTAATTCAATTGAAGATACATTTTATTTTTTCCCGAGAGATTATGAAGATAGAAGAGAAATTAAACGTATTATTGATTGTTATCATGGTCAAAATTGTCTTGTTGTTGGTAATATAGTAAATTTTGAAGAAAAAAATATAGGAAGTTTAAGAATATTATCATATGCTCTTGAAGATAAAGATGGGAGTGTTTTAATTCTTACATGGTTTAATCAGGAATATATAAAAAAATTTATTCAAGTTGGATTAAAGGTTGCAGCCTATGGAACAGTTGAAGTGGAGTTTGGCAGGAAAACCATTAAAAATCCTGATTTTCAGATAATAACTTCTGAACAAGAAGTTCAAACTGGAATTCTTCCAGTATATCCTTTAAAAAGAGGTATATACCAAAACAATATGAGAAACATTTTTTCAGAAACAATTCCCTATGTAAATTATAAAGAAGAATTTATTCCTGAAGAAATCAAAAATAAATATAAATTAATAAGCTTATCCAGGCGAATAAAAGGGATACATTTTCCAAAGAGTTTTTTTCATTATGAAAAAGCCAAAGAAGCTTTAAAATATGAAGAGATTTTTTTATTTGAATTTTCAGTATTAATGAAAAAAAGATTAATTAAAGAAAAAATAGGTATATCTAAGAAAAATGAAGGGAAATTAATTGAAGAATTTAAAAAGATATTATCTTTTAAATTGACTAATGCTCAAAATAAGGTTTTTAATGAAATAAGAAAAGATATGGATTCCAAAGAACCTATGAACAGACTATTACAAGGAGATGTTGGTTCAGGAAAAACTGTAGTTTCAGAAATGGCATTATTATACAATTATGAAAGTGGTTTTCAGGGAGCAGTGATGGTACCAACCTCTGTACTCGCTAAACAACAATTTTTAAAAATTAAAAAACATATGGAGAATTTTGGGATTAACGTGGAATTATTATTGGGTGAAACAAAAAATTCTGAGAAAAAAATTATTAAAGAAAAATTAAAAAATGGTGAAATAGATATTTTGATAGGAACACATGCATTAATTCAGGAAGATGTAGAATTTAAAAACCTTGGTCTTGTTGTAATTGACGAACAACATCGTTTTGGAGTAAAACAGCGTTTAAGCTTAATAAATAAAGGGGTAATGCCTGATATCTTATTTATGACAGCTACCCCAATTCCCCGAACGCTCGCCATGACATTGTATGGAGATCTTGATGTTTCAATAATTGATGAAATGCCATCTGGAAGGAAGAAAGTTAAAACAGTTTATGCAACAGAAGAAAAAATAAATGAAATATATAAATTTATAGAAGATGAATTAAAACAAAAACACCAGGTTTTCTTTATATATCCGCTAATTGAAGAATCTGAAGCAATAGATTTAAAAGCCGCAACGGAAATGTATGAAGTATTAAATGAAAGATTTAAAAAATATGGTGTTGAACTATTACATGGTAAAATGAAATCACAGGAAAAAAACGATATTATGGAACGATTTTCCAAAAAAGAATTCTTAATCCTTGTTTCTACAACAGTTGTGGAAGTTGGTGTTGATATTCCAGATGCTACCGTAATTGTTATAGAACATGCAGAACGTTTTGGTCTATCACAATTGCATCAATTAAGAGGAAGAGTTGGAAGAAGTAATAAGCAGGCTTACTGTTTCCTTGTTGTTAGCAAAAAAACAGCTTCTGAAACACGAGAACGCTTAAGAAAATTTGCTCAAACAACAAATGGATTTGAAGTTTCAGAAATGGATCTGCAATGGAGAGGGCCTGGAAAATTCTTTGGCACTGAGCAGCATGGATTACCAGATTTTAAATTTCCTGATATATTAAGCAATCCAGAACTTATAAACACAGCAAGAAAAGATGCTAATGAAATATTGTCCAAAGATCCCGATTTAATAAAATATCCTGCATTAAGAGAAGAAATATATAAACGATATGGGAAAAAATTAAAAATGTTAGAAGCGTAGGTGAAAAAGATATGTTATCAATAGAAAGTGGAAGTTTAAGAGGAAAAAAAGTAATGACTGTTAATGATAAAAGAACACGTTATACACCGGCAAATGTAAGAAGAGCTATATTTAATTTTGTTGATGTGGAAGATATGAAATCTCTTGAAATATTCGGAGGTTCAGGAATAGTTACTTTCGAATTTTTAAGTTCAGGAGCCACAGATGCAACTATTATTGAAGCATCTAAAAAAGCCTGTTCTACTATATTAAAAAATGCAAGGAATTTAGGAGTTAAAGACAAAATAAATTTAATATGTTCTGATTTTAGAAATGCTATTGCAAAATTAACAGAAAAATACGATATAATATTTATGGATCCACCTTTTCAAATGGGACTTGCAGATGAAGCAATGAAAAAAATTAGTGAAAACTCTAATATATATGATGAAGATACTTTAATCATAGTTGAACATTCAAAAAGAGAAGAAATTTCAGAAAAATATGGTGAACTTGCAGTATATAAGGTGTATAATTATGGTGATATAAAACTAACATTATTTACAATGGGGGGAAAATGATGATTATTGAAAAGTATCATATTACTAATGTAATGGAACATATAGTTGAAGAAATAACCAATGAAATGTTTGCGATGCCAAATATCGATATGTGTATATGCGACAGATGTAGAGCCGATGTTATTGCACTGGCATTAAACCATCTGCATCCAAAATATGTAGTCACTGAAAAAGGTAGATTATATTCAGAATTGCAAAATTACACATTCCAGACAAGAGCGGAAGTATTAACAGAAGTATTAAAAGCCATGGAAAAGGTAAAAGAACATCCTTCACACCCTAAAGAAGAATCTATATATAGAAATGAAGAAAATATAGATCTTGACGAACTTGAAAAGCATTTTGAAAATATAAGTAATAACAAAAAAAATAAATAATTAAAAATACGCAGAAAAAATCATACCTAAAATAGACTCATTCTGGGAAATGATTGTATTTCCCAATTTCATCATTATTAATTGATTTTCTAAAGAACGAATTTTTTCTTCTAATTCAGATTTTATAATTGGATCAGTTTCACTTTGTGCATAATTTTTCAAACGTTTTATTAACATTTCCATTTCCAGGAGTTTTTTATCCTTATTTTTTGTAGGATTTAAAGAATTTTTTTCATCTTTATCACTTTCGGGATTTAATGGATTGGAATTATCCGGATCTAACGTATCATCAGATTTTTTATAAGCAACTTTTACTTCTGTTTTTCCAGCAACAGCAGCCAGAAAGGCACCTCGCTTTTCCATATCAAGCGAGATTTTGCTATAAATTATATACCCGCCGTTTTTTGCGGCTTCTGCTTTAAAACGTACTAAATTTGAAGTTTCTTGGGAAAGAACACGTAAAATACTCAATGATGCAGGTGCTCCCGTTGAAAGACCAGGTTCTCCGGGATCAAGTTTATATCCAAGAATTGGATTTACAGCATCAGGATTTATTCGCATATTTTCAACTCCTAAGTTGAAAACTCTAATACTTTAGAATAAACATATACTTAAAAAGTTCAAATAAAGAGAGATGGGAAGATGGACAAAATAATTGATGAATTGAAGAAAAATTCACAGATAATTAAATTTAACTCTTATAATGTGTTTTTCTCATATATTGAGAAAACGCTAAATAATTATATAGATAAGTATGTAAATTCAGAAATTTTTGGAATTTATGATATTTACATAATTTTTATTATTGAAACTCATGAAAAAATAAAAGTTATAATAAAATCTGCAAATTCGGATATAGATATCAATAAATTAAAGAAATACTATAAAATAGATATGTTATCCCATAATATGATTTCATTTGAAAGCTCAATAAAATCACCGGATATTCTTTTGAAAGAAATCTTAAATAACATAGATAATATCTGTATTCCAAAAATTAGAGCACAAGACATTATGTCTTCACCTGTAAGAACAGTATTATCAGAAGAACCAATAGAAAAGATATATAAACTTATGATACAAACTGGACATAGCGGATTTCCAATTATTGAAAAAAATGAATTAATTGGAATTGTTACCAAAAAAGATGTTGAAAAAGCTATAAACCATGGTCTTGAAAAAGAGCCTATAAAAAAAATAATGTCAAAAAAGATAATTTCCGTTTCACCTGAAACCTCTATTGAAAAAATTAGAGAAATAATGGCGGAAAATGGAATAGGAAGAATTCTTGTTTTAAATAAAGAGAATCTTCTTATAGGAATAATTACAAGAAGCGATTTAATAAAAGGGAAATTTTTTCACAAATCACCTGCAAAAATAATAATTGACTATACCAATACTCTTCATAAAAAAAATATTTTAAAAAAGATGTTAGAGATTATAGAACCAAAATATCTAAATCTTTTAAGATTACTCGGAATATATGGAGCAGAACTTAACTTTCCAGTATATGTAGTTGGAGGTTTTGTAAGAGATTTATTATTGGGAAAAAAGAATTACGATATTGATATAGTTATTGAAGGTGATGGATTAAAGTATGCAAAATACGTATCTAAAAACCTTAGAACAACATTTGTTGAACATAAAGAGTTCCATACAGGTTCATTATTCTTTAAAGATGGATTTAGAATAGATATTGCAACTGCACGTGTTGAATATTATGAAAAACCTGCTGATTTACCAAAAGTTGAAATAAGTACAATAAAAAAAGATCTTTACAGGCGTGACTTTTCAATAAATGCAATGGCTATAAAATTAAATCCAGAAGAATTTGGTGTATTATTTGATTTCTTTGGATGTCAAAATGATTTAGAAAATGGCATAATAAGGATTTTATATAATTTAAGTTTTATTGAAGATCCAACAAGGATTTTAAGAGCAATACGTTTTGAAAGAAGATTTAATTTTAAAATAGAAGAAAGAACACTTGAATTAATGAAAGAAGCTATAAACAATAATTATATTGAAAAAGTTACCGGAATGCGTTTGAGAGAAGAATTAGAAAAAATATTATCTGAAAAAAATGTAATAGATTCTATTATTGAAATGGGAGAATTATCAATATTTGATCATTTATTCTGGCATCCAAAATATAAAAAAGAAAAAGTAGAACGCTTTAAAAAAATACTTAAATTTAAAAAATGGTTTGAAAATAAATGTAATATAAAAAATAAGAAAATTAAGGATTTCCATATATTCTTATATAGCTATTTAGCCTGCGAAAATGGAGAGGCGGCGATATATGCAACTGAAAGATATGGGTTGCCAAAGAAATTTATAAATAACCTGAACAGATTAAACATCATAATAGAAAAGTTTAAAACTTTGCCATTTAAATGGAAAAATTCGGATTTTTATAATATTTTAGGAGATATAGATGATGAATTGAAGATTGTGATTTCTGGTTTTTTAACCAGTAAGGAAATGGAGGAAAAATATATAAAATATCTTAAGGCCATTTCAAATTTAGAATTAAAAATTACAGGAAAAGATATCATAAAAAAAGGTATTTCAGGAAAAAAAGTCGGAGAAATATTAGAATATATAAAAATCAAAAAACTTGATGGTGAAATTCAAGATGAAAAAGAATTTTTGGAACGTTTGGTGATATCAAATGAATGAATATAAAATATACATGAGTATATCAGCTTTTATCATTATCGTTTCACTGATTTTAGCTGTTAAAATACTTCAAAACTCAGCAGATTTAATATATATTGCTTCATCTCAAAAAATTCCAGTGGAAATTACAAATAATGGAACAAAAACTGTTTTTATAAACGATGAAATCTTAAAACCTGGAAATACAAAAAACCTAATAATAGGAAAAAATGAAAAATTTATTATTAAAGACAATTATGGAATAATTACTGTAAAAACTTACGATAAAATATATAAAATTAAACTCAAAAAATTTGAGGTGGTGGTCGAAGATGGGAAAAATTAAAGATATTGATAGAGTTAATTATGTCATACACTTCTTTTCAGCTGGTAATACCGATTACTGGTTATATACTGAGGGAGTATATAATGAACTTGTAAAACATTTTGGAGAAATAGATTATATTTCAGATGAAATTGACTTTCAAAAATATACATATTATTACAATATGGAAATGGGGCAAAACGTTAAAATAAAGGCGCGAATGATAAGTTTTAAAAACCTATATTCGCCTGGATTTCTTGCAGAAGCTAAAACAATAACAAATGATATAGAAAAAAAATATTCTGTTGATGGAAAAAGAAAGGTAAATCTTGATATTGGTTATGTTCATCATATGCAATTTGTTTTAGCGAGTACTAAACCATGGGGTAATAGAATATATTTATCCAAAGGAATTTATGCCGAAATAACCTTAATGTATGTATATGAACAATGGAAGGCTTTTGACCATTCTTATCAAAATTTTAAAGATAAAGAATACCAGGAAGAATTAACAAAAATAAGAAATCTATATCTTGAAAAAAGAAAAAAATGGCTGGCAGGGAAGATTAGATGAAGAAAATAGTATTAATATTTTTTATAGCAATCTTAAATACTATATTATTTAGTTCCGCAAAATTACTTTTTCCTGGAACAATCGAATATTATTATCAAAAATCGTTAAACATGTATGCCGGTATTCAATATACCGGTTTTCCTTTATTATACAAAAATGATTCAGAATACAAATCTTCAATTTTATTTAAAATACCCCTGGGTTACGAAAAAAGATTAGAAAATACAGTAATATTTGATGGTGGAGGATATTCTACCCTTGAAAAAGATGAAATATTTTTTAGTGATATGTATAAGGAATATTATTCATGGTTGGATTTTGGCTTTGAATTCTATCATAATAAAAATTTATATGCACAATTTATTGTTGATTTTAAAGAAGGGAATTCGCCTTACTTTAAATATAAAAGCATGAACATTTATGATATATACAAAGATGCATCAATCTTAACTCGAACAACTCTAGACACACCATCTCTTAGTTATCTCAGTTTAAACGAAAAAAAATGGAGCATGGTACTTGGACGTACTCCTATATCATTAGGCCCTTTAAAAAACTCACTTTTAATATCAGATGCATCTAAATACTATGAAAATATAAATTTTAAAGTAAAATTGCCTGATATTACCTGTAATTCCATATTAATTTCAATGCAGCCAATGATGACAAAAACGGAATATGAAAAACAATTTTCAACAGATGCAACACTTGCATTTAAAGAAGTATGGGTAAACAGAATAGATTATGAAAGTTACGCAATAAACATAGGACTTTCAACCTTAGGATTATATGGTGGAGAAATTCCATCTACACCATTTGATGTAAAAAATGCTTTAGCAGGTATTGACATTCAATATCAAAAAATGCCTTTTAGATTGTACTTTCAAGATGCATATAATCCTATAAAACAAAAAAATAGTTACGGATATGGTGTGGAAATATTATTAAAACCTTTAAAAGAACTATTTATTTCAGGACAATACGAATATTATTCTGTAGATGCTGGAATATACGAAGACGATATTCCATATAATAGATTATACAACCGTTCACTTGAAATAATAAATGACCCGGGAGCAAGATATTTTTATGATTATCCTCTTGGATTTAAATATGATGAAAATTCAAAAGCGACTTCTCTTTCCGGATATATTTCTTCAAAAAACTGGTTATTATACTATGAAAATGAATTTGGGACATCTTTTGGTGAAGAATTTAAAGTACAAAAAATAAAAGGGATAATAAACATACCTTTAATTGAAAATCTTGAATTTAAATATATTAATATGGAATACGGCGATGAAAGATACAATATATATTCAATATTTACAACAATACCACTTAAATTAAAATAATAGAGGTGTGTTATGAAAAAAACAGTTATTTTGATACTATTTATAGTATTATCAGCAATACAACTATTTGCTTTTTCATTTGAAAACGATAATGAATATAAAATTTACACAATCGAGAAAACTATATCTGGGGAGACACTTCCAACGGCAATTTCACCTTATCCTATTGAATATACCAAAAATATTTCCTTGTATTTTCCTTTATTACGAAAAAATACAGGTTACGAATTATATGATCTTTTTTCATATAGAACAAATAATTATGGTATAATTTTTGAAATAACTCCTGAAAATAATCTGAATTTTGAATATTATTATGGAAAAAAAATAAACAGTTTCTGGTTTATTGCTGGAAAGTATAAAACAGATTGGTCTTTGTTGGAACATGGCGTGTTTTTTTCAGACGCACTTCCATATGTAAATGGAATTACAGGTGGTTTCACAACAGACTTTTTATTAGGTGAAATGGGAATATATTTTGGCGCATACTCATTTAATGCATATCTTACAGATGAGGAATTAGCAATACAAAAAATGAATGTAGATGGAAATTCCGATAGAAGATCAATAGGTATAGGATATTATGATCCATACAAGTCTCTCTTAATTCATAGATTGGATATTAAACCTATAAAACAATTAAGAATTTCCCTCAATGAATTAAATTTAATTGGTGGTAAATTCCCTGATTTAGTCGATTTAAATTTTATGAATATTTTACATAATACATATGGCGAAGGATATTCAAATGCTCTTTTTGGATTAGATGGAGAAATTGTTCCTTTTAAAGGAATAAAGTTATATGGCGAATTTGCCATGGATGACTATGTTGTACCTTTAACTGAAGCTGGTGCTGAATCATATAAACCAACAGCATTTGCATGGGGATACGGAAGCTCTATAAATGGAAAATATAAAAACACATATTTTATTTTAAAAGGTGAAAAATATAAAATATACTCCTGGATGTATAATAGATGGCAGGAACTATTAAAATTTACCGGACGATATATTGACGGAAATAAAATATACGATATACCAATGGGATATGATTATGGCAACGATATAGAAAGCTATCTCATTTCATTAGAATTTATAAATAAATTTGACAATTTAAAGGTATTATATGAGCACATAATTAAAGGCGAAATAGATTTAAACACATCATATTTTAATACTGAATTAAAGGGAAATACCGAAACATGGTCAGGACCATATGGTGAAACAACTGAATTCAACTACACAACATTACAATTAAAGCTCAAAAATTTAGAAATCAATACAACATTTGATAAATTTGAATTAATCAAATATACAGTAAAAATATCATATGAATTCTAAAATCAAATGCAATAAATCATCTAAATATATTAAAGGAGTGAAAAAATGAAGGTTGGACTAATATTTGGAACGAGACCAGAAGCAATAAAGATGGCACCGGTATATCATTCATTAAAAGAACATAATATAGACGCAAAAGTTATTGCAACTGCACAGCATAGAGAAATGCTGGATCAGGTTTTAGAACTATTCAATATAAAACCTGATTACGATTTAAATGTAATGACACATCGCCAAACATTGCCGGAATTAACAGCAAATCTCGTAAAAAAAATAGATGATATCTTAAAAAAGGAAAAATTTGATTATATACTCGTTCAGGGAGATACAACTTCAACATTTATAGGTGCTTTAATCTCATTTTATTATAAAATTCCTGTTGGACATGTGGAAGCAGGATTAAGAACAAACAATAAATATAACCCTTTTCCTGAAGAAATGAATAGAAGATTAACTGGAGTATTAAGCACTTTACATTTTCCTCCAACACAAAATGCAAAAGAAAATCTATTAAAAGATGGAATAAACGAAAAAGATATATTTATAACAGGAAATACGGTTATTGATGCATTGTTATGGGTTATAGATAAAAATAAAGAAAAAATAGAAAAAATAAAGGAAAAATACGGATTAAACGATAAAAGATACATACTAATGACAATGCATAGAAGAGAAAATTGGGGAGAACCAATGAAAAATGTAATGGAAACAGTTAAAGAGTTTCTTGAAAAAAATCCAGATATATATTTAGTATTTCCAGTACATTTAAATCCTGCAGTAAGAGAAGTTGTTTATCCAATATTAGAAAATATAAAAAATGCTATCTTAATAGATCCTGTTGAATATCTTGAATTTACAGCTTTAATGACAGGAGCTGATTTTATTATGACCGATTCCGGTGGTATCCAGGAAGAAGCTCCAGCTTTAGGAAAACCAACATTAGTTTTAAGAAAAACAACAGAAAGACCTGAAGCAATAGAAGCCGGGACAGCAAAACTCATAGGAACTGATAAAGAAATAATAAAAGAATATATAAATAAGTTGGCATTTGATAAAGATTTCTATAATAAAATGTCTTATGCAAAAAATCCTTTTGGTGATGGAAAGGCATCTTTAAGAATTTCAAAAATTTTACTTGGTGAAGATATAAAAGAATTTAATATATAACAATAACATCCTCCCTTTTGGAGGATGTTATTGTTATTCCTTGAAAAATTATTTTTTAATTTTTTAAATTCAAAAAAAATAATCTTAAATTTTTCTATAGGTTTTTATAAAATCTTTTTCTATTTCGAAAATCTTTTTTAATAATTCTTTGTAATTATTATTTAGAGATATAAGAAGTTTTCTTTTACCTATTCTTTTTAATTCAATTATATTCTTTTCATAAAAGAAATCAATAACTTTTTTCAAACTACCAGCACCACTATTTATTTTTCTTCTTAAGTCGTTAAAATAAATTTCATCAGTTTCTACAAGAGTTCTTAAAACTTTTATTTTTATTTTACTGTTAAAGATAAATTCTAACATATTAAGCCTCCTGTAAACTTTCAGGATTTAAAAAGAATTTTAAGTTTGAATATAAATAATTATACAAAAAATTTATATAAATGTCAAATTTATAGATATAATAAAATAGAAATTTGGTAAATTATAGTATTTAATAAAATATATTTAAGCTATTGATTTTAATTATTAAATACTAAAATTCGATAAAACTAAAAACTACATAAAATAAAAAATTTTATGATAATGTATTTTTTTACAAAATATTAAAGAAAGTTATTGAAGAAAATCTACATGAAGGTGTTAAAATAGGATAAAAGAAATTATATTTAAACGGGAGGAATCGGTTTATGAAAGAAAAATATTGTTCGTTTTGTGGAAGGCCAGCAAGCAAAGTTGATACATTAATCGCTGGACCTGGTGTGTATATATGTAATGAATGTATAGAATTATTTGCTGATTTAATAGAAGAACAGGAAGCAAAAAATATCGAGGGAGAAAATGCAGGCGAAAAAAAGGAATTACCTACACCTGCTGAAATAAAGGCAGAGTTAGATAAATATGTAATTGGACAGGAATATGCTAAAAAAACACTTGCTGTTGCCGTTTATAATCACTATAAAAGAGTTTTCTACGGCAATAAACACGATGATGTTGAAATTGAAAAGTCAAATGTATTATTAATAGGACCAACTGGTACTGGTAAAACATTAATGGCAAGAACCTTAGCTAAAATTCTTGGTGTTCCATTTGCAATTGCTGATGCAACACCTTTAACAGAAGCTGGTTATGTTGGTGAAGATGTTGAAAATATTATTTTAAGACTTTTACAGGCTGCTAATTTTGATACTAAAAAGGCTCAAATGGGTATTATATACATTGATGAAATTGATAAAATTACAAGAAAATCACCTAATCCTTCAATTACAAGAGATGTTTCAGGTGAAGGTGTTCAACAGGCATTATTAAAAATTGTAGAAGGAACTATTGCAAATGTTCCTCCTCAAGGTGGAAGAAAACATCCATATCAAGAATTTATTAAAATAGACACTTCTAATATATTATTTATTGCTGGTGGTGCATTTGATGGACTTGATGATATTATTAAACAAAGAATTCTTACAACTACAATGGGTTTTGGTACTGAAATAAAGTCTAAAAAAGATTTAAAACTTGGAGAAATATTAAAGAATGTAACTCAAGATGATTTAGTACATTATGGTTTAATCCCAGAATTTGTTGGAAGATTTCCTGTAGTTTCTACATTAAGCGACTTAAGTGAAGAAGATTTAGTAAAAATTATGAAAGAACCCAAAAATGCATTGTTAAAACAATACCAGAAAATGCTTGAATTAGATGGCGTTGAATTGGAAGTTACTGATGGTGCATTATATGAACTTGCTAAAGAAGCATTAAAACGAGGAACCGGTGCAAGAGCTTTAAAAAGCGTATTTGAAGAAGTAATGCTTGATATAATGTTTGAAGTTCCTGGAAGAAAAGGCATTATAGAAAAAATTATTATTGATGAAGATGTTGTTAAGAAAAAGAAAGAACCTGTTATGATTGAACGGGAGAGTGCATAATGAAGGAAGAACCTATTATATTTTCTATTGAAACATCCTGTGATGAAACAGCTGTTGCAATTTTAAAGGGAAGAAATACAGTACTTTCTAACCTTGTTGTTTCGCAAATTGATATACATAAGATATTTGGTGGTGTTGTTCCGGAAATTGCAGCAAGAAAACATCTGAATTATTTAAATCAATTAACTAATAAGGCTTTTGAAGAAGCTAATATAAAACCTGAAGAAATTTCTGCTATTGCAGTTACATATGGCCCCGGATTAGTCGGGGCTTTGCTTATTGGTTTAAATTTTGCAAAAGGGTTGGCTTTAAATTTAAATAAACCATTAATTGGAGTTAATCATTTGTACGGGCATATTTATGCCAATTTTATAGCCTTCGATGATTTAGAACCGCCATTTCTCGTTTTGCTTGTTTCTGGTGGTCATACTATGATACTTCATGCAAAAGATTATTTGCATTTTGAAATTATTGGTCAAACTATAGATGATGCAGCAGGCGAAGCTTTTGATAAGGTTGCTCGATTGTTGAATCTTGGATACCCTGGCGGTCCTAAAATTGATAAATTAGCTCAAAATGGAAAACCTATTTATGATTTTCCAAAACCGTTGTATCATAAAGGATATGATTTTAGTTTTAGCGGATTAAAAACTGCACTATTATATTTTACTAAGAAAAATGATAATTATAAGATTGAAGATGTGGCGGCTTCATTCCAAAAGGCTTTAATAGATACATTAATTCATAAAACTATGAAAGCAGCTAAAGATTTAAAGGTTGATAAAATAATTATTGCAGGTGGTGTTGCTGCAAATTCATATTTAAGGAAAAGAATAGAAGAAGAAAAAGTTAAAAGAAAAAATATGAAAATCTATTTCCCGCCGTTAAATTTATGTACTGATAATGCGCTTATGATTGCACGTGCAGGTTATGAAAAATTTATTAGAAATAATTTTGCTGATTTATCTCTTGATGCAGTTCCAAATTTGGGGTTGAGAGATATATGTTAGAAGGTAAAATTGGATTGGCACCAATGGCAGATTATACAGATTATGCATATAGAGAAATATGCAGGAAGAATGGTGCAGAATTTACTTTTACTGAAATGATTAGTGTAGAAGCATTAATTAGAGATAAAAAAGAAAGTTTTTCAATGTTGCCAAAAGAAAATGAAAAAGATATTGGTATTCAATTATTTGGTTCTAATATAGAAAGTTTTATAAAAGCTGCAAAATTAGTTGAAAATAAAGGAAATTGGATTGACATAAATGCCGGTTGCCCTGTTAAAAAAGTAATAAAAAAAGGAGCAGGTTCGGCTTTATTAAAGGATTTAGATAAGTTGGGAAATATTATTAAAGCATTAAAGGAAAATGTTGAAATTCCAGTGGGAGTAAAAATCAGATTGGGTTTTGATGAGGATATTGCAGAAAAGATAATCGAAGTTGTTCAAAAGAATAATGCTAATTATGTTATTGTCCATGCCAGAACTCAAAAACAATTATATTCTGGAGAGGCGAATTGGAAAAGGTTTAGAGATTTAAAAAAAATTTGTGATATTCCTTTAGGAGCAAGTGGAGATGTTTATTCATATGAAGATGCGCAAATTTTAATGAGTGAATATAATGTAGATTTTGTAATTGTTGCTCGTGGAAGTATGGGCAATCCATGGATTTTCTCAAATAGAAAGCCAGAATTTGAAGAATTTAAATCAACAATTTTAGAACATATTAAAATGATGATAGATGATTATGGTGAAGAAAAAGCAATTAGAAGATTTAAAAAGATTTTTATTGCTTACACAAAAGGTTTAAAAAATGCCAGGGAAATAAGAAAACAAATTCCATATATTAACACATATAACGATTTAGAAAAAATTGTTTATGCATTAGAAAAATAATACCCTTTTTAAGGGTATTATTTTTTTGGGATAATGAAATCTAAAATTATTTTATCTTCATTAATTATAACATTTGATTTAATATGATAATTTTCAAATATACCAAATGGTATTTTAAAAAGCTCCTTAATCTTTTCTTCGCTTATTGACATATTAATTGGGTATGCTGTAATTATCACTTTTATCTCACGTAAACTTATTTTTTCGTGTGAAATTTCAAAAGAAATGTTTTTATCTGTTTTTAAATCTTTTAATATTGTGAGAAAAATACTGAAAAAGGCATTTGAAATAATTTCTTTCTGAAAATATATTTTAGTATGAAAAATATTCAATATTTTAAAATCAATATCAGGTAAAAATATTTTTATACGTTTTCCAATATCTTCAAGTAAATCATAGATATCCACAAGTTCTATTTTTTTATCTTTAAAGAATTTAGATTTATATTTATCAGATGCACTTTGTAATCTTTTAACAGTTTCTTTTATATTTTCTGCTAATCGTGGATCTTTGTCTTTTAACATAAAAGCTATCATATTTAATGAGGTTAAGGTGCTATTTACCTCTTGAAGCAATTCCCAGGATACAAAATTCATCATTAAAATTTCTTTGGAATTTTCAGAATATACATCTATGGTTTTTGTAATTTCTTCAAGATGTTTTAATAATAATATACTTTTAAAGAATTCTTCTATTTTTTCAACATACTCAATATCATAATTTTCACCATATACTATCTCAAGCACCTTGTCTCCAAATCTTATCCCCTTTCCAGTATATTGTGAATCATGAAAAACAAATGTAATTTTTGCATTCAATTCTTTTTTTACCGCACTTAAAACCTTTCCTAAAAATTCAAATGTATTTTTTGAGTTAGAATATGAATCTATCATAATTTTTAATGCAATAATAAATCTATTAAACTTTCTACGTTCCTTATTTATTTCTTCTAAAAGAACAATATTATATATAGTAGGAATTAAAAAAACTTCCTGCTCTTTTATAATTTCAATATCTTTATTGATAAAAGACGAATTTTTTCTATTTAAATTTAAAAAACCTATTAATTTATCTTTGAAATACATTGGAAAAATAATAGATGATTTTATTTCCTCTCGTTTTTTACCTTTTAAATCAGGAAATTCTGATAAATCTTCAAGAATAACAGGCTTCTTCATTCTGGAAACAAGTCTGTCAATTTCACCAACAGAGATTTTTTCAATTTCAATGGTAAGATTTTTTTCAGCCTTGTATATAATATTTTCATTTTCATCAAGAACAAGAATAGAGCCAGAATCAGCTCTTACTTTTTTTATTATTAAATCAAAAATTTTACTAATATATTCATTAAACTCCGAAAAAGTTAGATTAGATATAAAGGACATAATATATAGCCCTCATAAACCCAAAGATTTTTTCCATCTTTTCACACGAGTAAGATTTTCTTTAACTAATTTTAATATCAGTTCTGGCTCAAACGGCTTCTCAACGAAATCAGTTGCACCAAGAGTTAGTGCATGCAAAACATAATCCGGACTTGAATAAGCAGTCATCATAATTACAGTAGTTAATGGTGACATTTTCTTTATTCTTCTTAAAACCTCTATTCCATCTAAATCCTCCATTATTATATCCAATAATACAACATCATATTCTGTATGCTTAAGTAATTCTATAGCTTCGCTTCCTTTTTCTACATCGTTAACTTCAATATTTTTTGAAGTTAGTAATTCTCTTAAAAATTCTCTAATTACTTTATCATCATCAACAACTAGAACCTTTCCCATAATTTCATCCTCCAATCAAAAAATTTCTCCATGATAAGTATACCATAAAAATTCAAATCTGGAATTTTTTTATCAATTAAATTTATACATTGTATATTTTAATATATATTATATATTCATAGATAAAATTTATTTATTAAAAATTAAAAATAATCAATTTCATTTTTCTTATACATCAAATATTTATATTATACAATAGATAAATTATTATATATTCAATAATAAATTATATAATGCAATATACATTAATACGACCAATAGAAAAATCAAAAACAAACAAAGACCACAAATACAATGTAATAATTATTATATATTGTATAAACTATATATATTATATAAAAAAGTACTAAAAAAATATTTCATCTAGAAAAAATAGATAATGTCTCATACTCAAATATTTGTATTTTTATAGGTATATTTAATAGTAAAATAGCGATTTTTAGCTTTATTAAAGACTTTCTCTTAACTTCGGTAAATTTTGATTTACCGAAGTTAAGTAGAAAAATATAATTTTACCAGGTATCAAAATTTATGATTTTTAAAAATTAGCGATTTTAAAGGTAATAAAAAAATCGGATGATTAATTTATCATCCGATTTCAAACAAAGGTCTTATATCGCGAAATTCTTTTTAAAAAAATTTTTCTTGCGTTTTACTATAAAATTAATAAAATTCATTGATTTATTTTAGATCGATTTTCAAAATTAACAGCTATATCTCTTAATTTTTTATATAAATAATTTTCCTTTAATAAATTTTCATGAGCATCAAATGAGGTTATCTTACTGTTTTCTATTACCGCTATTAAATCACAAATATCTATGATATTAAATTTATGAGAAATTATAATTGCTGATTTATCTTTTAAATGTTCATTTAATATATCCAGCAGTTCTTTTTCATTAATTGCATCCAGGTTGGTAAGCGGTTCATCAAGGATTACATATTTTTTATTTGAATACATAATTCTGGCTAATTGAATTCTATGTTTTTCACCACCAGAAATAAATTCACCATTGCTCCCTAACTTTCTATTTTCTAAATGTTTTAATTTTAATTTTTCGACTATTTCTTCATATCTTTTTTTATTCCATTCTCGACCTAAAATTATATTTTCCTTTAGTGATTTATTAAATATTTTTACATTTTGTTCATAATAATCCAATTCGTTAAATATTTCTTCATGAGTTAAATTCCTTATGTCTTTTCTATTTAAGTATATTTCTCCTTCATATTCTTTTTCAAATCCTAATAAGATGTTTATCAGTGTTGATTTTCCTTCTCCAGATAAACCAACTATTCCTATTATTTTATTTTTAGGGAATACAATATTTATATTTTTCAATATTTTTCTTCCATTTATTTTGTAGTTTACATTTTTTAATGTGTAAAAATTATCTTCAGATAATAACTCCATATATTTTTTATCTTTTCCTTTGTTTTCTTTTGTTTTACTATAAAATTTATTTATTTCATTAATAGTTACATCACCTTCTAAAAATGCTTTAGAGAAGTATCTAAAGAATTCAAATGGTTGTTTTATATAAGAATAATAAGTCAATAATACCCATATCTGACCTATTTCCATATTTCCTTTTAAAACCAGATATGCAGAATAAACTATAATAAACACTTTTGTAAATGCTTCCGGAATTTCAGAAAGCAAAATATTCAATTTCACTCTTATATATTCTGATTTTAAAAAATAATCTGTTGTAATTTTATTCTTTTCCTGATATTCTCTTGAAAGTTTTTTAACGAAATTTCCGGAAAGTACCTGTATGATATTATTAAACGATTCATTTAGAAAGGAATTTATTTTCCTTACTTCATTCATTCCTTTTTCTATATATGGTCTTGTCAATTTATTCATGTTTTTTGAAAACAAATAAACTGCCACACCATTTAATAAAAATACTATAAATATTATTTTGCTCCATAAAAATACTATTCCCATAATAAATATCATTCGTACTGTAAGTAAAATATTTTGGATAAACGAATAATCAAGTACTGCAAATGCGTTATTTAATTGTTCTCTAATTAATGTAGAATAATATGCTGCACCATTTCTGTTAAATTCTTTTATAGGTATACTAAAAGTTTTTTCAAATATATAGTTTCTCATTTCATCTGCTGCTTTGTATTTATTGTACAAATATATTTTATTTCCTATATAATCTAATATTATATTTAATGCAAATAATCCTATTAAAAGATATATATTATTTATATTTAGCGTTTGATTTGACAGATTATCGATTATTTTACCTATAATAACGGGCGTATATATATTTATGATTATTGGAAAGGAAAGAATTAGACCTCCAATAAGAGTTAAAATCAATCTTTTCCTGCTAATACATCTATAAAAATTTATTATTTCTTTTATCTTTTTCATGTATTCCACTCCTTAATCTCTGTATTGTATTAATTAAGTTATACATTTTTTATTTTTCACAAAGTTTTTAGTGTATCTTTGGCGCTTTATAACACTTTTGACTATCAATTTATATCTCTAATATCTTTTTATCAAGAAAAAAACTCATCACTGAGCTTTTAAAGAATGTGAAGAATTTAAAGAATTTATTCTACACTATTTTGAGCTCAGTGATAAGGAAATGAAAGTTTTTGATGTGTTTTTAAGAAATTGCGTTCAATACAATATTAAATGGCCTATTACTCCTTATCCAAAAGATAATGTTCGTGATTTTGCAATTAAATATGGTTTAGGTTATAAGCGTGTTGCTCTTGGTTATTACTCTTTTGAAGATGATGAAAGAGCTTTGATTGATGAGATTATTGAGGGGTTTTTAATTAAAACCTCATACTGACTCTTTCACAATTTTCTTTACCTGGTTAAAAGTTTTATAATTTTTTAAATAAAATATAATTGCTGATATTCCCATAATACTGGACATAATTAAAAAAATACTTAAAATATCTGTTTTATTAGATATTATTGATACTATCAATCCTGCTAATGGAGCTGAACTTCTAGCTAAGAAACTTTTTAGTAAATTTATTCTTCCCAACATATTTTTAGGTGAATACGCCTGAATATAATAATTTAGTGGTATTGTCGAAAAAGGTCCAAAAAAACCAAAGAAAAAACTTATAAAAACTATGTATATAAATAAGTTATAGTTTTCAACTATAATTATTTGTGGAAGTACATATAAGGCATAAGTAATACTTAAAAATATAATGCTTACAACTATAGTATTAAGATTTTTAATCTTTTTTGATATTTTTGATATTATATAACTTCCTATTATTATTCCAGATAATGTTGATATTTCCATATAACTAATATAAATAGAATTTTGATTTAGAATATCTTTTACATATACAACTTGTAATATATAAAATGGAGTTATACATAAGTTTACAATAAAAGCCATTAAAATACTTGGAAATATTATTTTATTTTTTCTTATATAATTCAAAGTATCAAAAATCAAAAATTTATTTTTTGAAATATTTTTTTCAAATATTTCATTTATCCTGATGTAGGCTAATAATACTGAAGAAATAAAAAAAGTCAAGCTATTAATAATAAAAGCTATAAACATATTAAAATATGATGATATAAGTCCTCCAAATAATAACCCTGATATATCAACTATAGAAATTAATAAATTTGAAAAAGATATTGCTTCCATTAAATTATTTTTTTCAACCACTAAAGGTATCAAAGCTTTATTCGCTGGTTTAACAATAGTTCCTAAAGAACTGCTTAATATGGAAAAAAGAAAAATATAAGAAACATTTATGGTTTTAGTTAACAATAAAATAGCTGTAAAAAATACAATGATTCCACGTAATAGATTTCCTGAAATAACAATTTTCTTTTTTGAATAAAAATCGATGAAATTACTCCCTAATATAGTAAAAATTATCTGAGGAATAAAATTTATTGCAAATAAAATCCCCATTATGCTTGTTGAATTTGTAACTTCGTATACCATCCATGGATAAACAATTTTGTCAATTGAATCTCCGAATCTGTTAATTGAATCAGAAATAATTATTAAAACATAATTTTTATTATTTAACACTTCTTTTGACATTTTTCACTCTCCAATTTTTTCATCACTGTTAAAAAATAACTTTTTCTTTTCCAATATCTTGAAGCAAGCCGCGTAATCACCCCTTGGAAGATTTGGAGAAAAAATAAGAAAATGATATCATAAAAATGAAAAGAAGAAAGGGGTGTTTTAAATGAGAAAAAGAAAAAAATATGATCCTAATTTTAAGTTATCTGTTGTTAAAGAATATCTTTCCAGTGATTCTTTAACTCAAGCTGATATCTGTGAGAAATATTCTATTTCTTTTTCTGCTTTCACTAAATGGGTTAAAAAATATGAAGATTCTGGTTATGACGATAATGTTTTTAATTCTAAAAAAGGTAGAACTAAATCTATTATTTCTGATATTTCTAAATCATGCTGTGCAAGCAGTATGATTTTTTATTTAAAATAATATTTTATCTTTTATTTTTGCGAAGCATGCGATTTTTTTATTTATGAATCTGCCGGCATTGTTAGAAATGATTCGGATAATTCTAATGATTCTGCTGTTTTAAAAAAGAAATTTGAATATTATGAACGTCTTCTTGAGAAAGAGCTTCTTCTTAAAATGCAAGAAGATGAGATTAAACTTTTGAAAAAAAAACAACTGTGGAAAGTAACTTTTATTGGTAATTTTTTAATTGTTTTTAAGTATAGAAATTTTGGTGTTGCTACTTCTTTTTTACTTAAAAATTATAATATTAGTCCCAGTACTTTTTATTATAATTCCAGATTGTTTTTTGTTGTTAAAAGAAATAGAAAATCCCATTTTAAAGGTTTTTCTCTTAATACTAAAGGTGAAAAGGTTTCTGATGTGTTTATTCCTGTTTTAAGTATTATTGATGCTTTTGATAGGTCTATTGTTGGTGTTTATATTGGTCATTCTATTAAAGCTAAAGATTTTATTAATACCTTACAAAAAGCTATTGATTTTAGAGGAGCTATTCCTGATAATCTTATTATCAGAACAGATAACGGACCACAATTCAAGGCTAAATTTACTGCTGCTCTTATAGAAGAGTTAAATATTACTCATGAATTTGGTTACAAGAATATTCACTGCTTCGCAGGAATAAGGTTTATGGCTTTATTTTATTTTTATGGTTTTTCTAAACTCGCTTTTCTTCGAAAAGCTGTTTATGTTCAAAGAGAATTTGTTGAATCTATTGAATTTAATAATATTGAGGATGTTTATAATTACTATATTTCATATATCTATTTTTACAATAATCTCAGACCTCATGGTTCTTTGAAATATTTTACTCCTGATTTTGTATTTAATCTTTTTAATCACAAACTTAATAATAATGTTTCGTGTTTTTAGCTACTTCTCTTGTTTCAATTTATTGTTTCTTTTATGCTTTTTATTTTTCATCTCTTTACATGTCTAAAAAAGCCTTTATTTTCTATACCATACTTTGAAGATAATTTTACAATAGTTTTTTCTACCATGTTCCAATATTCATTATTTTTACATGTTGCTATTATTTTATTTGTATTTTCTTCACCTACTAACTCAATGAGACGCTTTTTGAATAAAGGTAGATTTATTCCTCTTAGATTAAGAGCTTCAGCCATAATAAAATCTACATTATCCTTTATATTATAAAATATTTTTTCTAAGTCTGTTATATATGGAATTATCGGTCCTATAAAGGCATAACATTTTATACCATTTTGTTTTAGTTTTCTTAATGCATCAAAACGCTTTTCAATAGAACTTGCATGGGGTTCAAGTATTTTAGATACCTCACTATTATTTATTCCACAACTAATGCCAACTTCACAATTCGTGAATCTCTTAAAAATATCAATGTCCCTTAAAACCAACACAGATTTTGTAAGAATTGAAATATTGATGTCAAAGTCTGCCATAGCTTTAAGACATCTACGAGTTAATTGAAGTTTCTTTTCAATAGGTTGATAGCTGTCAGTTACACTTCCCATTAATACCCTTTCATATTTTTTTATTTTTTTTATATCCTTTTTTAATACATTTATTGCATTTGATTTATAATCAACAAAATATCCCCACTCTTCATTAGTATGACCTGTGAATCGTTTCATAAAACGTGCATAACAATATACACACCCGTGAGTACACCCAACATAAATATTACAACAATAATCTGTTTCAGGTAGCTTACTTTTTGTAATTATACTTTTACAAAGTATTTCTGCCATTAAAAATTCTCTCCTTTTTTCAAACTGAGGATATTATTTATATTAACCCCAATAGTAAATAATGGATCTATAAAAGTAATATCATTTAATAATTTATTTTCTTTAAAATATTTTACGGCAATATGTATTTCTGTACAACCAGCAATAACTAAATTAGTTCTAAATTCATTTTTCATATTTTCAATGTTAATCATTAATTCATCTAATAAAACAGGATCTTTCCCAACTTTTTTAATTTCATATATAAGGGAATGAATTTTTCTCTGTTGTTCCAATGAAGGAATAATTACATTTTTGCCATTAATAATACCGGATTTATAAGTACCGAGTGTTGCTAATAAAACAGCTGATTTATTATGTTTTTTCAGCTCCCTCTTAATAATGTCTATAAGATTAACTGTTTTTTCTTGTATCTCCGGCGGAAGCAATTTAAAATAAAAATGAAAAGTTATGCAAGCTATTACTATTATATCAATTTCGAAATATAATAGTTTATTAATAATAGAATTTACTGAATCAGGTAATGAATCGCAACAATTATGTAAAATAGAAGATGTACGATCATGGATATTAGTGTCAGAAACACATATAATTCTTGGAGCTTGTTGATCGGAAATATATGGTCTATTAAATTTATAAATCGTATCCATAAATTCAAGTGAAGAAAATGCTCCCATGCCACCAATAATCCCTATTAAAGGTTGTTTTATATCCATTCAAATCCCTCACTATTTATATAGTTTTGTTAAATAAATATTAAATTATATTATTCATATTCGAAATGTTAAATTTTACACTGCTATCGTTTATCTTATTAATGAGAAAAAATAATAGAGTTGCTCCACTAAACGCAAATAATCCATACATATAAAGAAAAGTTTTATCCATTTTTAAATTTAACAAATAACCACCTATTGAAGATGAAATTGGTAAAGCTAAAAATAGACGTAATTTGCCTATAGATAAGTATTTTCCTGTATTATTACTACTACAATTATCAACGATGAGAAGCGTTGCACCAGGAGAAATAAGAATTTCTCCAATTGTAAAAACTATGAATATAATAATTAAACCTACTGAATTATGAATTAATGCTAAAAAAATAAAAGAGATACCTACTAAAAGTTGTCCTAAAATTGCGGATTTTGTATAAGTAATAAATTTACTAAATTTAGATAACGGAATCTGCAAAAGGATAACCAACCATGTATTTAGTAATATAATAAAACTATATAAATATTCAGCATTATGATAATATATATTTAAATATAACGGTAATGTAGTTTCAATGGAATATGTTGCTACCGTTGACAGGGTAAAAGCCATAATTAAAAGCAAAAATTTATAATCTTTAAAAATTTTTATAATACCCCATATTTCATCTAAAAATGTATCTAAAATTTTACCATTTTTTATTTGATTAATGTCATTTCCCTTAAAAAAGGCGATTATTGATATAACATAAATTATATTTAATAATGCAAGAATACTAAAAGTAATAATATGATATTTAATAAATATCTTAACAGCAAGAATAGGTGCAATACTAGCAGATATATTTAAGATCACACGTATAATAGCAAATACTTCTGCGCGATTTTTTGAATTTGTATTTCTCATTATAAGAACACTCTCACATGGATAACTAATTCCCGATAAAAAACCTATAGTAGATAGCAAAATACTATACATAATATAATTATTTATAAATGCCAAACAAAAATAAATACATGAAGCGCCAGTTAAACAAATTACCATCACCTTTTCTGGACGAACACGATCCGCCAATCCGCCTCCAATAAGTATACCACTAATATTTGATATTGAACGATAAGATATCATAAATCCTATTTGACTAACATTAAATGTTCCTGACAAATAAAAAGAAAGAAAAGGCAGAAAAGAATAATACACGATATTATTTGTTATCTGTCCTAACAAAATAACCTGCATATTTCTATTGATATTTTTAAAATATTTTTTCATAATATATAATTAACAAACATATGAATATGTTTGTATTATAGATACCCCCCTTCTTTTTTTAGTCCAACTAGCTCCTCCTCCGTAATTAATATATTCCATTCCCGTCTCAATCGCATATTTAATGAGTGCATGATATGCAACTAAAAAATATGATTTATATTTGTCTAATTCATAATTTCTTCCAAATGTATGAGCATACAAAATTTTATTATATTTAATATATAATACATAAGATATTATGTTTTTGTCTTTCCAACATGAAATAATACCAGAATTATTAGGGAATTTATCGGAAATATGTTTGGCAAAATTCGATATTTTAGAAGGATCTACTTTAGCACCATATTTAGCGAAAACATTTGAAGACATTTTACCTATTAAATCAAGATCATATTCTTTAATAGGTAGATTTTTTACATATAATTTATTTTTTATAAAAGTGTTTGTTTCTGAATTATAAGATTTTCTTGTATTTTTACTTAAGCTTTTTTTATAATTTTCAAAAGAAGTAAATTTTCCTGTATTAAGGATACCAAGTAATTTATGAGATTTAATTGTTACATAATTTTTATTAAAAGTATAACCTTTAAATGGATCATCATTTTCAAAAAAGTATCCAAACACAAGATTTTCACAATTAAATTTTTCTTTTAATAATGCTTTAAGAATTGAAATTATAGAATCCCAATCATGTTCTTTTTTATTAAATAAAATTGGACACCCCAAACCAAATAAAGTTGCACAGTATGCAATAGGTTTATTCGTTTTTATACCAAGCGCTTCATTTATTATACGATGTGGATCCACTGGTGGATAATCACTCTGTTTGTTAAATATAATAACTGGAAAAAGTGCAATGGGTTTTTTATTATAAAATAATTCTATATAAACCGGAATATCCCCCAACCGCTGTTGACTATCAACTAACCATTCTTTTGTTCTATATAATGCAGATGGAGTAGATTGGTTGAGTTTAAAAAAAGATGATTCTACTTTAAATATATCTAATTTTACATTAGCATAATACATTAAAATTCCTCCCTTGATATAATCATGATTAATATAAGTTAAAATCGTGAACTTATTAAATTTGTTTTATAATTTGTATAATAAGAGAGAATAGCTATAATAATTGCAAAAAATGCTCCAAATAAAAAATTTGCATTAACTCCTTTTAATAAATAAATAATACCCCACAAAATTATACCTATCAGGTGTCCAAATCCTTCAGCAATTAACATATCCTTTTTAGTATTATTATTTTTTTTATATACTAAACTGTGCAGCATATACACAGTTCCACCTCCAAGTCCTGTCATAAACCAGGCTATAATTGTAAAAAATAGAACGTTTGTCATATATAATATAATAAGAGAAAATGCTGCCAATATATGTCCTATAATAAACCAATTCCATGCTGGTTTTATTATTTTCTCATAAGCATTATAAGCTGCCCAGCCCAAATAAAAAATAAGGCCTGTTATCTCTATTGGTAAAATATTTTTTTGAAAGAAAAATATTGGAATTGAATAGGCATACACAAAATAATGCGTATGATGCAGAGCCATAAGCAAATATATTATGGAATTTTCTTTATTATTTATTTTATTAATTTTTAATCTTTTTGTTGTTTCCAATTCAGTAGTCAACAAACAAATCACTGATGTTAAAATAACACATAATAAATAAATTAAACTATTATAAAAAGGAGATAATATAAATCCTATTGCTCGTCCAATAATTTTAACTTTTTTACTACTATATTCTGATATATTACTTCTAATTTTCATAAAAATGAAAGAAAAGAAAAAATAAAATATTGGAATAGTACTAAATTTAATTAAACCTATTGAAATTATTATAATTAGTATGGAAAATATATCATTATATTCTATATCAATAAATTCATGAATTAATTCACCTATTTTAAATAAAATCAAACACAACCATATCTCAACAAAATTTATCTTTGAAAACATCAAATATTCAATAACTATATGTAGTTGTGTATAAAAAAACAACATCGAAGATATAAAATATAATATATCAGGCAGATGCGATCTTACTTTGAATTTAAAATGATTTATTTTATTATCCATATTTATATATTCCTCCACTTTATTTTACAAAATTAAATAAATTATTAAAAATATTAAAATTATAAATATTTTATAAACGATTTTAAATTTTCATTTTATGTTTAGAAATAATCTCATCAATTATCTTTTTAACACCAAAACGCCATGGATCTGTAGTAACAATATTTAGTTCTTTTTGAACGCTATTAATATAGATAATAGCCTCTTCGTGGGATAATAGGTGTGTATCGAGGGATATTCCAATTACGCGAGCATAATTAGTTCCTTTTTTCCAGGATGATGCATATTCATATATTTTTACTAATTCATTTAAAGGAGGAATTAACCATTGATTATATCCTTTAATATATTTTCGTCCTACTTGATGACATAACACTAAATAATCTGGTTCTGCACCATGCAATAACGCTAATGATATATTACCGTGTGTAATTGTCCCTTGTCCCTCAACAAATACATAATCATGATTTTCAGCTAAGTACTGAATATATTTTGAAATAGTTCCAATTGTAAAATCACTTATTGTTGCATCTACAGGAATTCCATCACCAACTATCATCATTCCTGTGTGCCCTGTCATAGCAATAGTGGACTTCAAACCTCTATTTAATGCTGATTTATTTAATTCAATTGTTGTAATCATTTTTCCAACCGAACAATCACTTCCAACAGTTAAAATTACATTTGTACCTGCTCTACGAGGATTATATCTATTATAATAAATCTTATCTTTACTAATTTTACGTATATCAATAATTTTGCTTCCACTTAAACGAGCTAATTCGCAAAATTCAGGATCTTCGCTCAGGAAATAATGCAAACCACTAACAACATTCAAACCCATACTTAAAGCTTCTTTAACATGATTCCGCATTATTTCTGGAAATTCCCCACCTGGAGGAGATATTCCAATAAATAAAGCTTTGATTTTTTTATTTATTTTGAATGCTTCTTTTATATTACTAACAAACGGAATTTTCTTATGAGTCCCTAAAACATCATCGGAAAATTTTCCTTTATTTTTGGAATCTATTATTGCAACAACATCATATTTACTATATTTTATAAGTGCTATTGTTGTTTTACAATATTTTATATCGGCATGATCTTCTAAAAGGATACAAATTTTCTCCATCTATGTTCCTCCTTATTAGCAAAACTAATCGACTATTGATCTTTTATTTCTCCACCAAAATAATCCAAATAATAAACAATACGTTTTTCATAATAAATTACTTCATGTCCCGAAAACCTTAAAAGATCCCCTTTATATTTGTTTATATACTGAAATTTTCCAATCCGAAGATTATTAATACCTCTAAATGGATAGTTTTCATTAAGTTGTATTAATGCAGTTTTTAAAAAAATGAAAATTTCATTTCTAAACTTTGAATTTTCTAGAGTGTATCCATAATAGTTCATACACCATACAGGAGAATTTTTATAATATACAACCTCCTGCCCAGTAAATGGGTCAATTCCAAAATATCTATCTCGATATAAAAATTCTTTATCTTGATATTTAAACTCATAACTACGATCATCATTAATTATTTCATCCCCATCTTTTGAGCTAGCATAAGTATGCTGTTTCGCATTAAAAATAAATTTTTTTAAATTGGTTAGTTCATTCATTTTATTTTTCACCTCTTAAATCTATATAATATATTTTCGTGGTTTATAGTTTTCTAAAATTTCTTTTGTAAAAATATTACACATATGAGTTTTATTTCTCCATTCCATAGCTTTTTCATTTTTCAAAATATCTTCAATATATTCATCGGGTACTTTACCCAAGATATATTTATCATTGTTTGGCACCATATTTTTATCAAGAGCCCAAAAACAAGCTATTACTGTTCCATTCGGTAAAATACCTATAGATCTCTTAACTGCTCTGCATTCTAATGTATAAGCTTCATGATTTGGTAAAAGATATTGAAACTTAATTTCTACTTTTCCATTTTTGGATATATTTTTTATATAATCAACAATTTCACAATATTGAACATGCGTTGGAGTTAGAAATTCATAAAATTGTCCTCGTCCTGAAGGGAAAAAACGAAGAATACTCCATTCGTCTACATTGTTTTCCTGAATCCAATTATATAATGAATAAATTTTTTTCAATGAAATATTTGCATTCGTGAGAACTGTTTGAACCCCCACACGAATGCCTTGTTTTTTTAATTTTTTTATCGCATATTCAGCATATTCATGATATCCAATCGGTCTTAAATTATATGGTTTAAACGGTAAATAATCTACAGTAATTTCAACATCATGTACAGTATTTTTTAAAATTTTAACAATTTCATCTGTAATAAAAGCACCTGAAACACTAATTCCAATATTTTCTTTACCAAGTTTTTTTGACGCATATTGAATAACTTTTATGTTCATAGGATCAATTAATAATTCCCCACCAGAAAAATCAATACGGTAATTTCCTTTACTCAATTGGTCAATAACTGCTATTTTTTGTTTAAAATTAAGTTCTTCTGTATCATAAGAAAAATCCGGTTTTTCTTCTTTATTAATTAGACTAAATGGTCGAATACATTTTGCATCAACACAACAAAATTGACAATTCCACACACAATACTTTGTTAAATTCCAAATAATACTTTTTTGTTTTATAATTTTATTATTATTATTATTATTATTTAATTTATCTTCCATTTTAATTTCCTCCATTTTTATCTTAAATAGTATCTTTCGAAATTCTGAAAGTATATTGTTTACAGAGTTTTCATAATACTCTTAAAAAGTGGGGCCTCGCTGGTGTATAATATAATTGAGTTAAATATTTATTTAATATAGTTATTAAAACTATATTTTTTTAACATGGTGGTTAAACCATGAGCAAGAAGCCTAAACAATTTTATCTTGATTTTGTTTATTCTGAATATATGAAATCTCACTCCACTTATGCTTATATCCTTGCTCTCTTTTGATTTTATTAATTGGTCTATTGTTCCTCAAATAAAAATCCAGGTGTCGGTAGAACTGATTGTTTTTCTTTTTATATATTTTTTACTTTTTCTTTAACTTATTTTCTCCTATTTTTGAAGCCCCTAATTTTTCTCCTTTTACTTTATTCAGCCGGCTGAAAAAATTTAAATTTTTGATATAATATCTACGTAGATATAAAATAGAAAATAGATTCTATCTAACTACTCAGAAAATTCAATTTGGATTTGAGGATTGGTTGAATGTGTGGCATAATCTTTATTATTATCACCTGCAAATACCATTGTTGAAAATATTACTATTCCTATGATTATTAATATAGTGATTTTTTTCATATTTTCCACCTCCATTTTTGATTTTACCATTTCTAACATGGTTTTCAAGTCATTTTTCGGCTTCTGTAAATATGTTTATTTCAATATTTCAGAAGGTGCCAAAACAACTTTTAAAAAATCGCTTATTTTATTAGTATTTTTAATATTTTATTACATAATTTAAATTAATATTTTATGATAATTAGAGTATTATTTGAATTTTTCTACTAATATAGTCCGTAATTTAATTGTAATAAATTAGCGCTGTAAATAAAAAAATACGATATGGTAAAAGTTATTTTAAGAAGGTGATATTTTGAATGAGTATAAATTAAAAGATATTATTTTCATAGTTCAATATGGTTCATTTTCAAGAACTATAATTAATTATTTACTGGATATACTCAAAGAGGAAAGTGTAAAATACTATTTATTACTATTAAAATCAATATGGGATTCAAAATATAGAAATGCTTTTAAATATGCTGATAAAGTTATTTCAACAACAACAACAACAACAATATTGAGAGAGCTTGCAAGATTTGAAAAGATATGGATATTGTCTTTAAAAAAGAAGAAAAACAATATGATTGAAGAAATTAATATACTCAAAAACAATTTACCTTCTCTTCCAGATTATGCAAGGAATCTAATAATTCCAGGATTAAATCTTTTAATTGAAAGGTTGGAAATAAATGAAAATCTGAGAATTTATAGTCAAAAATACAAAGAATATAAAAATCAACAATCAATAATAAAATATTCAGAAGCAAGAAAAGAAATAAAAAAAGAAAATTACAACAAAGCATATTATTTATTTATAGAAGGATATTTTCTTGCAAAAGACTTTCCACATCCAACTATGATGTGTAATGGTTTAAATGGTGCAGCATGGTGGATAAAAAAAGTAGATAAAAAGAAGGCTTTGATTGCTGCTGAGTTATTGGAGTATTATATTGGTTACTATTTTGAGGATTTAAATTATATTTATAACTGGTTTGATACTATTTTTGAAGTAAAAAAGATTAATAATGATATGCGTATTTCTGAAATATGTAATATAGTAAATGAACTAAAAAAGATTTTTCCTGAAGTAAATCTCGATAAGAAGTTTAATAGAAGCTTTTATTCAAAAGAATTTGAAAAAGAAATAAAGAAGAATTTTAAAGAAAATACTATTAAATTTAGAAAACAAAAAGAAGTAAATATCCCAATATTATTCTTCTCAGCATATACAGCATTAATAGAAAAACCATTTTTTACAAAGAGTCATATTTTGAAATTGACTTTTGAAGGAGATAAAAATAAGATTATTAAATTCTTCTCTGCTAATTATGAGAAGATGTATTTTTTTAATGTTATGATGGAGAATTTTCATGAGAAAATTCTCATAGATAATTTATTGAATAAAAATAATAATCCTCAGATTGCCGAAGGCTGTTTATTCTATTTAGCAAGAAAAAAACTCATCACTGAGCTTTTTAAGAAACCAAAGAACTTTAAGGAGTTTGTTTTTAATTATTTTAAGCTCAGTGATGAGGAAATGAAAGTTTTTGATGTGTTTTTAAGAAATTGCGTTCGATACGATATTAAATGGTCCATTACTCCTTATCCAAAAAGCAAGATTCGTGATTTTGCAATTAAATATGGTTTCGGTCAAAAACGCGTTGCTTTAGGATATTACTCATTTGAAGATGATGAAAGGTTTTTGATTGATGGGATTATTGAGGGGTTTTTAATTAAAACCTCATACTGATTCTTTCACAATTTTCTTTACCTGGTTAAAAGTTTTATAAATTTTTGGGACTATCCAAAATACTGTGTAAATTAATTATAGTTGGTTATAAGAGATTATTTATATTTAGGAATAAATATGATGTTTATTCTTAATAATTCAAGAAAATTCAATACTTTGTGAAATCAAAATATTAGAGTTATAATTTTTAATGAGATATTAAAAATTGTTTGAATAATTTTTTTAATAATCTTTTTGTTTTTTAAGAAGCTAATTTTTGAGTTTTCACTCCTTTTGCACAATTTAGTGCAATCTTTTAAGAAATATTCACTTTTCAAAGTTTAATATATACAGAATTTTGAATTTTCTTTTTAATCGTTTGTTCTGTAAATAGGCACTCTATCATCTCCAAAATATATTCTTAACTCATTTAATATTTGTCCCCAATCCCTAATTCTTGTAGTCCATTTTTCCGTTATTCTCATTGCTGCAAAATATATTGCTTTTATCAATGAGTCATCTGTTGGAAATACGCTTTTGTTTTTGGTTATTTTTCTAAATTGTCTATGAACATTTTCTATTGGATTGGTTGTGTATATCAGCCTTCTTATTGGTTCTGAATATTTAAAATAGGCTGATAATTTATCCCAATTATTTTTCCATATTTGTACTGCCAAGGGGTGAGTTTCGCCCCATTTTTTTTCGAAATCTTCAAGTGCAGCTTCAGCAGCTTCAAGACTTGGAGCTTGATATATAGGTTTTAAATCCTTAACAACAGCTTTTCTGTGCTTATGAGGGACATATTTAAATGTATTTCTCAATTGATGGACAATACACATTTGAACTTCAGTATTAGGGAAAGCGGTATGGATTGCATCAACAAAACCATTTAACCCATCAACAGAAGCGATTAAAATATCTTTAACACCTCTGACTTTTAAATCATTCAAGACATTCATCCAGAATCTTGAGGATTCAGTTTTTTCTATGTATATACCAAGGATATCCTTATATCCATCAAGATTAATACCTATGACGTTTATAGCCTTTCTTTTAACAACACCATCTTCTTTTACTGAATAAAATGAAGCGTCCAGATATACAATAGCATATATCTCTTCCAAAGGTCTATTTCTCCAATCATTTATTAAAGGCATTACAGAATTAGTAATCATACTGATTTTCTCTGGAGAAACTTCCACATCATATATTTCTTTAATATGGTCTCTAATATCCCTGACACTTAATCCTTTTGAATATAGCGATAATACCAAATCCTCAATAACAGAAATATGTCTCTGTCTCTTTTTAACAATTTGTGGTTCAAATTCTCCATTCCTATCCCTTGGAACTGTTAATTCCATCTCACCATTTTTAGTTATTACAGTTTTTTTAGAATAACCATTTCGATAATTATCGTTATCCTCAGGTTTTCTGGAATACTTTTCATATCCAAGTTCATAATCCATTTCTGCTTTCAACATTTCTTCAAGCATTATTTTTACAAGCTTTTTGCTTATATCCTCAACATCATTCCAATCCTTAATTCCATTTTCTTTTATATATTGTTTTATGAAATTCCTATCTACATTACCAAGAATCTGTTCATTTTCCTCTTTTCTTTTTCTCGGCATTACTATCCCCCCATGTAACCTTTTTTTCAAAATCCCCTTTCTCTTTCACCACACTTCTGGGCTTCCTTTTTTCACATATTCATTCTTTTTATTTTTTTATTTTTTTATTTACACACTTTTTATTATACTACCATCATTTATAATAATGTTTCCTGAAGTTGGTTTCAATAATTTTAAAATCTGTCTTATTAATGTTGTTTTTCCTGCTCCATTTGGACCAATTAATCCAATAATTTCATTTGTTTTTAAACTAAAATTTATATTATTATTTGCTCTTACTCCATTTGGATATGTTTTGCTTATTTTTTCTACTTTTAATAATTCTTCCATTTGTTATACCTCCAGAGGATAATTGCTTAATAATATAAATTTTTATCAGTAAGCTTTTCTAATTCACCTTTTTCGATTTTTAGTTTCTCATCACATATCTCTAATGTTGATTTCCTATGTGTTATTAAAACTATTATTTTTCCTTCTTTTTTTAACTTTTTTAAAATTTCATGTATTATTTCCTCATTTTTCGCATCCATTGCAGATGTAAATTCATCAAGTAAGATAATCTGAGGTTCTGATATTAATGCTCTTGCTATTGCTATCATTTGCTTTTGACCACCAGATAAATTTATATTCTGCACTTTTTCCTCTATTCCATTTTCAAATTTTGATATTATTTTTTCCAGATCAGTTATTTTCAAAATTTCCTCAAATTTCTCTTTTGAAATCTTTCTTCCCATCAATATATTTTCTTTAATACTACAATTTTTAAATAATACGGGTTCTTGTTCCACATATCCAATATGTTTTCTTAATATATTACTTTCTATTGTTTCTTTATCATTTAATTTTATTTTTCCTTTTTTCGGTATATATAGACCTGTTATTACATTAAATAAAGTTGTCTTTCCTACTCCATTCTCTCCTGTTATACATATTATTTTTCCTTTTTGTAGGTTTAAATTTACTGTTTCAAGTATTTTTTCATTATTAAAACCATATTCGATATTTTCCAGTTGAATTGAATTAATATTTTCTATTTTTTTCTCTTCAACCTTTTCTTCTTCATATTTTGTTATATCAACTATTCTCTTTATCCCACCCCATGAGCTTCTAAGTACCATATTTACCTTCATTAATAATTGCAAAGGTGACATCAATGTTTGAATAAATGTCCAAAAAGCTATTAATGTTCCAAGAGTTATTTCATTTTTTATAATTAAATATCCTCCATATCCAAATACTCCAACTGTTATTAATCCATTTATGGAATTACCTATTGCTCCGGATAATTTTATAAATTTTATAAACTTTTTCCCAACATTATAATGGTTATATAATATAGTATCCATCATTTCTTCTGTCCAACTATACACATTCATTACTTTTATTGTTTTTATATTATTTATAATATCTACTAATAAATTTGTAATTTCTCCAAATTTTTCTCTTTCAATAATTGAGATATGTTCTGCTTTTTTATTTATGATCTTCAAAATTAAAAGGGATATTATTGTTAAAATTATTGGCACCATTGCTAGTTTCCAATTTAAATAAAACATCATTCCTATTATTCCTGCAATTTGTAATATCGATAATACAAAAACTGGAAACACCTGAGAAACTACAACTCCAACCATTTCAAGATCTGACATTAATTTTGATATTAACTCACCTGAATTAATTTTCATAAAAAATTCATATGGTAATTTTGTTAATTTTATTATAATTTCTTTTCTTATATCACGTTTGGCTATTAATGCATTCATCTCAAATATTATTTCACCTAAATAACTTATCACAGAAGTTGCAATCAATACTCCTATCATTATAAATATATATTTAAAGAGAATTTGAAAATTTTTTTCTGGTATTACAACATCTATCATATATTTAATCAGCATTGGAAAAACCAATGCTGATATTGCCATCAAACCAATAAATAAAATAGCTATTATTTGTCTTTTCCAATATCTTTTAAATATTTTGAATAAAAAATTATATATTTCTTTTTTTTCTAATTTGTTGTCATCTCTTCTTTTTTCCATATAAATAATTCACCTTCTTTCTTTTCTGAATAATTTAAACATCTTGGATCATGTTTGTTTATATCTCCATAATATTTATATGCAACTGCTCTGCAGCCACCATTACAGGTACTAAATTTATCACACTGAATACATTCTTTTAAATCTAAATTATATCTAAATCTATTCGCTTTTTCGGAAAACCATATATCTTTTATAGATTTTTCGAATATATTTCCATAACTGAATGCCGATTTATTTATTCCTTCTACTACATCACACAATATAACTTCCCCATCAGAACATATTTGCATTGCAACTTTTGCACCGCCACAGGTTATATTTTTTGCAAATTTTTGTAATCCATATGTAATTTTGATACTTCCATTGTATATTTTTTCATATTTTTCTTTTAACGATATTGCATATTTTATTTCATTTTCTGTCAATGTTTGGGATAAAATTCCTCTTCCAATTGGAAGTATAGGAACTACTCTAATTTCTTCAACACCTAAAAAAGGTAATTTCTGAAATAAAATTTCTAAATCATTTAAGTTTTCCTTAGATAAAGTTATTCGCCCCCTGGTTTTTATATTAAACACATTGCACCAATAAAAAGCTTCTATAACTTTGTTAAAATCTTCTTTCTTTAAACCTGTTATTCTGGACCATTTTTCTGGTTCCCATGCATCTATACTTATTTGAATGTTTCTTAAACCCGCATCAACTAATTCTATAATTTTTTCTTTTGATAGAATTGTTCCTTTTGTTGAAACTTCATAATTTATTCTTTTTTTCTCCAAAAAATTAATAATTTTAGCTAATCCAGAATGAGCTATAGGATCACCGCCTGATAAAGATACATATTCTACTTTTCCTAATTCTTCAGCTTCTTCAATAATTGAAATAACTTTTTCGGTTGGTAAATATTTTTTAGTATTATTTGAATTGAAATTACCAAAACAATAATTACAATTTAAAGGACAATAATCCGTTAAAGAAAAACCTATACTATTAATTTTATGTGGAATAATAATAGGACTATCAATTTCAGGAATAAAAAGATATTCATTCTCAGTATATTTCGACAATCTTTTATGTAATTTTTGAGGTAAAAAATTTATTATATTAATTTTATTAAATTTGTCTATTAAAATATGTAAATCATTTTTTACTATATCAATCGAAACTTCATATAAATTTGATATCTTTTCACTAATATCTTCAAAAGTTTTAGTTCCGTCACACAACGATAAAAATAAAGCTTCTGTTTGACTTAAAAATATCAGATTACTTCCACCCACACGCTTTAAAATAGCGCCTTTATTAGTTTTTATTAAATTTACTTTTGGGGATAATAATAATATTTTATTTTTCATTTTGTTCCTCCTTACTTGATAATTTTTAAAATACGTTTCCCATCTTGTTTTATGATGGGAAACGTTTAACTATATTTACTAATAATTATGTAGTTACCATATAACTCCGCATACTACTATAGCAGATTGACAAAAAGAACATTCAACAACAGGTTCTATTTTACTATTAATAAAATAATAACCTTTTAACATTTTAACCACTCTCCTTTAAATTTATATATAATCATGGTGATTTACCACGTTACCCAACAAACAACAATAGCTCCTTGACAAAAAGAGCATTCAGCAACAGGTTCCATCTTATTGTTAATAAAATAATAACCTTTTAGCATTTTATAACCTCCTTATATTTCCTTCTATTTTATATTTTTCTGGCGCCAGAACAAAACAGCCGGCTGAAAAGATTTAAATTTTTGATATAATATCTACGTAGATATAAAATAGAAAATAGATTCTATCTAACTACTCAGAAAATTCAATTTGGATTTGAGGATTAGTTGAATCTGTAGCATATTCATCATCATTATCTCCTGCAAATATTATTGTTGAAAATATTACTATTCCTATGATTATTAATATAGTGATTTTTTTCATATTTTTCACCCCTGGTTTTGATTTTACCATTTCTAACATGACTTTCAAGTGTTTTTTCAAAAATAAAAATCCGTTATTTATCAATATTAGAAACTTCTATATTTTTCACAAAGTTGTAAATTATCAATGGTTACTTAATTGTAATTTTTTCTATTTTTCTTTTTTTATGCCTCTTTTAAACTTTTTATTTTTTTTATTTTATCATTTTATTCCGCAAAAATATTTGTGAAAAAGTTTTTTATTTTTTATTTTTAAAATTTTGTATCATTTTTATTTCTGTTTATTTTCACAAAATTCAAATCATTGAGGTGATTGTTTGACAATGAAAGATATATCCTTTAAAATACTTATCGATATTATAAAATATGGATACTATTCAACACCAATTATTAATTATATTTATAAAAACAATACAGAAGACGATTTAAAATATTATATTCTATTATTAAAATCAAAATGGAAAAAAGATTTTAAATCTGCAATATTTTATGCAAATAAGGTTATTGCAACAACAACAACAACAACAATATTAAGAGAACTTGCAAGATTTGAACTCATATCTCTTTATGTGAAAAATAAAGAATTTGAACCTGCTAAAAAACAGTGTGAATGTTTAAGAAATAACTTTAAGAATATTTCTGAATATGCCAGGAATTTAATGATTCCTGGTTTAAAATTATTGAATACAAAATATAATATCCTCGATAAGGATTTTAAAGTGTATTCTGATAATTATGAAGAAAATAATGTAGATAAGGCTATTTTAAAATATTCTCAGGCAAGAGAATACATTAAGAATGAAGAATATAATAAAGCATATGAATTATTTATAGATGGTTATTTTCTTGCAAAAGACTTTCCACATCCAACAATGATGTGTAATGGCTTAAATGGTGCTGCATGGTGGATGAGAAATGAAGATGAAAAGAAGGCTTTAATTGCTGCTGATTTATTGGAGTATTATATTGGTTATTATTTTGAAGATTTATCTAAAATATATAACTGGTTTGATACTATTTTTGAAGTTAGAAGAATTAACAAGGATATAAAAATTTTTGAATGTTGTGATGTTATGAATGCGATTTATCATAATAATTCAGAAATTTCTATTGATTTAAAATTTATGAAATTTTTATTTTCCCCAGTTACTTATTATAAAATTGATAATTCATTATTTCAGTATATGAAAAATGTTTTGAATTTGAATGATATAAAAAAATATATGACTATACAAAGTGTTACTTTAAATAAATTGATAAGAAAATATCATCTTATTTTTTCCAGTAACCAACCGTATGAAATAAATAATGAAATATTCAAAAGGCAAATAAAGAATTTATTTGAAAAAAATAAAGAAGTATTTTTAAAAAAGACAATTGATCTTTCTGTATTATTTTTAGCTACATATATATCCTATATAAATAAACCCAAATATTCAAAATTACCTCTATTGAAATTAATATTTAAAGATGATAAAAATAAGATTATTAAATTCTTCTCTGCTAATTATGAGAAGATGTATTTTTTTAATGTTATGATGGAGAATTTTCATGAGAAAATTCTCATAGATAATTTACTGAATAAAAATAATAATCCTCAGACTGCCGAAGGCTGTTTATTCTATTTAGCAAGAAAAAAACTCATCACTGAGCTTTTTAAGAAACCAAAGAACTTTAAGGAGTTTGTTTTTAATTATTTTAAGCTCAGTGATGAGGAAATGAAAGTTTTTGATGTGTTTTTAAGAAATTGCGTTCGATACGATATTAAATGGTCCATTACTCCTTATCCAAAAAGCAAGATTCGTGATTTTGCAATTAAATATGGTCTTGGTCAAAAAAGAATTGCTTTAGGTTATTACTCTTTTGAAGATGACGAAAGAATTTTGATTGATGAGATTATTGATAAATTCTTATAACAAAATCCCTATAAATAGGGATTTTATTATATCTATTAAATTTTCTCAATTATATAATCCTCTGTATATGGTAAAATAAATTGGTTCTTTCCAAGGTTACTTGATATTTACAATTTTCCATCCCTTTTCTTTTGTAAATTCTATAAGTGTAATTTTTTCTTCTTTGGCCAATGAAATTAGATTTTCTTCAAATCCGCTTTTTGATACCAAAATAAAATTATCCACACTTATTTTAGATTTTTCTGTTTTGAATTTTAGGTTATAAAAATCTTTTATATTCATCTTCCTATTTCTCCATTTTATTTCTGCAGCATATATTTTATTTTCAAAATCCTTTCCAAGCATATCTATTTCAATATTTTTATTCCAATAATTACCTGCTTCAGCAAGATTAAATTTTTCTTTCAAAAATATTATGCTTTGTTTTTCAAACTCAAAAGAAACATATTGCGTCAAATCATTTTTTATAATTTCAATAACATTGGAATAATCATTTAAATCAACACTATCTTTATGTGGGAAAATGTATCTATACCAGAAATTAAATAATTGATCATCGATTTTATATATAAAGTTCTTTATTCTATGTGGATTTTTAGTAAAAGCAGGATATTCCCTTTTTACTATTTTTAAAAGCTGCAATGATTTTAAATAAGGCTGTATCCTTCTTGAATCGGTTTCACCAATAAATGAGGTTATTTCGTTAATTCTTGTTTTTCCACTGGCGACTGCTTCAAGAATTGATTGATAAATAGATGTTTCTCTTAATTCCTGTGTTAAAATAAAATATGGCTCTTCTTTTAAGGGTGCCCCAAGAGTTAAAAATAAATTTTCTATGTTTTTTAATATATCTAATTGACTATTCCACAATTGAAGATAATATGGAATTCCACCAATAATGGAATAAATTGTCATTAATGAATGATAATCATTATCTGGAATAAATAAATTAATATCTTTAAAGGCTATGGGATTTAATTTTAGATTTCCTGTTTTTCTACCATATAATGGATTATTATAACTTAAAATACCTTCCATAAAACTTATGCTCGAACCACATAGGATTAATTTCATTTTTGATGATTCAAACTCATCAATTAATAATTGTAATATAGAAAGTATTTCCTGATTTTTTTCAACTAAATATTGAAATTCATCAAGAACCATGATTATACTTTCTCTATTTGAATATTCGAATAAAACCCTAAAAGCATCTTCCCAATTTTCAAAAGATATTTTTCCAAATTTCAAAAATTCTCCAACTTTATTGGAAAATGTTTTTAATTGCTCTTTTGGAGAAATTTTTCTAGCTGTATAATATAATGTGTTTTTATTTTTTGTAACTTCTTTTAATAAAAAACTCTTTCCTATTCTTCGACGACCATATAATACAAATACCTCTTTTTTATTTGAATTTAATATCTTTTCAAAAAATTCTCTTTCTTCAAATCTGTCTATAAAAATAATATCACCTCACAATTAATTATACTAAACTAGATTAGTATAATTTAAATTAGTATAATAACACTTATAATTATATCATAAAAATCTAAATAAAAAAACAAGCTGAAAAATCTCAGCTTGTTTTTATTCTGACAAGTCTATAATTTCTTAGAAATTTTTAAACTTCACCTTTCAAATATTTTTTTCTTTCAGTTTCTGGATACTTTTCAATTGCATATCTTAACATTGTTCTCGGCATTTTCTCATAATATTTCTTTAAAAATTCATCTTCAACTTTTTTATTTCTTTTTCCTATTTCACGTAACATCCATCCAACTGCTTTATGAATTAGATGATGTTCATGATTAATAAGAATTTCAGATATTCTAAGTGCATCACTAAAATCATTCCTTTTAATAAAATAAAAAGTTGATAAGATGGCTATCCTTTGCTTCCATAAATTATTTGACTTCGCAAAATCATACAGAAGACTTTTATCCTTTTCATATAAATATGCACCTAAAATGTGTGGTGCAGAACTATCTACAAGATCCCAATTGTTTACATTATCAATATTTTTTAGATATACTTCTACTACTTTATCAGGATATTTTTTATATTTGTGTGTCAATATAAAAAGAGCTAATAATCTAAATTCATGATATTCAGAATTTAAAAATTTCTCAATTTCTGAAAAATCTAAATCTTTGTATTTTTTTGCAAATCTTCTTATAATAGGAACTTTTATTCCCAAAAATTTATCTCCTTTTCCATACCCATCATTACCTTTAAAATACTTTTGAGAATGTTCGGCTCTTTCACTATTTTTAAATTCAGATATTTCAGAAATGATTTTTTCAATTCTTCCCATTATATCACCACCAAAAAATTCAATTTTTTTCATAACACTTCTCTTTTTTAACTTCTTGATAAGTTTTTAAAAAACTCCAATTTAACCACTTTCTTTTTAGATTAAATTCTATATTCTTATATAATATCATAATTTTTCTGGAATAAAGTCAATAATAATATTAAAAAATTTTGACTATATTCCAATTTTATTTTATCATTTTAAAGTAATATTTCTATTGACAAATAAATTTAAACGGTATATAATTATACTGGATAGTATAATTATATATAGTATAATACTGATTAGTATAATACTGATTAGTATAATACCGAGGTGAGAATATGAAATTCTATAATAGAAAAAAGGAATTGGATTTTTTTGAAAAAATTAAGAATTCTAAAGATAAAAAATTTATTGTTTTATATGGAAGAAGAAGAATTGGAAAGACTACATTAATTAAAAAAGCTTTTAAAAATGAATATAATTCATTCTATTATTTTGTTGAAGTAAAAAAGGAAGAAACACTGTTAAAAGAGTTAAGTTTAGCTTTTTCAAAAAGTATATATATGCGTTGGTATGATTTATTTACAGAGCTGTTTGAAAAATATGATTATGTTATTTTTGATGAATTTCAAAATTTCTATAAAATCAATCCGGAAATTTTATATGCTTTTCAACATGCCTGGGATGATACTGAAAATAATATTAAATTAATTGTTTTAGGTTCATATGTTGGAATGATTAAAAAAATATTTATGGAAGAAAAGATGCCATTATTTGGGCGAAGTGATTATTTTTTGAAAATAAAAGATTTCTCATTAAAAGATTCTCTTATTATGCTCAAGGATTTTGGATATAATATTATTGAGTCTCTGGAAATTTATGGGATGGTAGGAGGAATTCCAAAATATTTATGGCTTTTTAAAGAAAAAAAAGATATAAAAAGTTTAATTTATGATATTTTTATTGATGATTTTTCTCCTTTACGAGAAGAAGCTAAGAATATTTTAATAAGTGAATTCGGTTCTGAACATAAGTCATATTTTTCAATTCTTGAAGCACTTGCTGGTGGAATGAAAACAACATCTGAAATAAAGGATATTTCTAAAATCCCACAAACAAGTCTGCCAAAATATTTAAATGAATTGAGCGATATATACGAAATCATTTCAAGAGAAAAATCGTTGTTTTCAAAGAAAAATAAAGATATTCGTTATTCTATAAAGGATAAGTTTTATAATTTCTTTTTTTATCATATTTATAGAAATTACTCTTTAATTGAATTTTTTCCTGAAAAGGCAATTGAAAAGATTTATAATGAATTTAATACATATATGGGTTTTCAATTTGAAGAGATATGTAAAACTTTTATCCAGGAAAATCCTCAATTATTTGACTTTATACCTGAAAATATTGGAAAAGTATGGGGACGGGTTCCTTATAAGAAAAATGAGTCGTATGATATTGACATTGTAGCTTATGATGAGAATAATATACTTTTCGGCGAATGTAAATGGAATAACAAAAAAGTTGATTTATCCATTTATGATAAATTAAAATTGAGGAGCGAATTTGTAAATTACGGAAATAAAAATAAGAAATTTGTGATTTTTTCTAAAAGCGGATTTGCAGAAGATTTACTTAGTTTAAAAGATAAAAATTTATTTTTGCTTACCCCTGAAGATTTTTAAAAAACAAACTCTTCTGGATTGTAATTTCCAGAAGAGTTTTAATTTATCAGTCTCTTTCCTCAAAATATTTTTTTAATGTAAGATATGTATCGTTTTTTGAAAGTTCAAATATAATTGCATGCGTTTTTTCAGTCATTTTTATGGCATTTATGCTTTCGCCTATATATTCAATAATTTTTTCTTCACTTAATATATTTATTGTTTTTTTCAACATACCGATTTTATTATGAATACTGCTTCTTTCTTTTGTTAAATCACTTCTCGAAATTTCTTTCATTTCATCCCATATTTTTATAAGCCCTTCAAAATTCCAATTGTATTTTTGATTGATATTTTCTTTTGAAAGGTCTGTTTTTATTTTGTTTATATACTCTTCTGCTATTTCATATACTTTATCAACCTTCACGCTAATTTCCTGTAAGTCATTAAAGATATGCAATATACAAAATGTATAGAACATAAATAACATATATGAATTTTTTTCTAATCCGTATCGCTTATATATATCATCTTTAGTGTAGGCGTAAATACTTCTTACACTTCGTGGAATAATACATATATAATTTTCCGATGGAGATTCATATAATGAAAGGTTGGCTTTTTCAGCAAATATTTCAACAATTTTTTTTACTTCTTCATCATTGAAATATATATGAATTAATTCTCTATTTTCCTCTTCTGAAATCTCTGTTTTTTCTATTAATTTTGTTATTATCTGTATTGCATTCTCTATGGATTCCATTTTCTCACCTTGATTTTTTAAATATGTATTCTGTAAATGTAAAATCTTCAATTGTTATTTCCTCTTCAAGGGGTATAATATGTATTTTTTTAAATTCAAATATTTCGTTGAAATCTTTTAAAGCTTTTTTAAATAACGGCTCTCTGGTAATATTTATTGTCTTTAGCTGGTGCATATATAAGACTGTATCCAGGATAATTTTATTTGGTTTTTCTATAATCTGACTTAAATATATTTTATTTTCGACCTCTTTTAAAGCTTTTAATAATTTTTTTAGAAAAGAAATTTGCATTTCTTCTATCATTTTTTGTTCGTCTATATTTTCTACTTCATTTTCATCTAAAATTATACTGCTCTTTTGATTATGTTCATATGAATTATTAAAGAATACATTAAAGGCTATGCTCTTTTTTGGTTTTAATGATGAAAATATGTATATTGAAAAAGGATTTAATTCTTTGTATAAAAATAATTTATCAAGGTATTTCTTTTCAATATTTATTTCATTTATTATATGTTCCCAGAAGTTCTTTTCACCAGCTCTCATGATTTCCGTTGTTATCTGTTGATACTTTGTAAGCAATCTGGAATGCATTTCCCTTGATTCTAATAATATTTTCTTTATATAATTCAGATTTTTTGCTTTTTCTTCTGATAAAGTATCAAGATTGTATTCATCAATTAAAAAGAATATCCTGTCAAATATTTGTTTTTCATTTTGTAATTGATTTAGAGTAAAATCATACGTTTCCTCTATTTTTTTAAATTCCACTCTCCATGGAGCTCTGCGGATTTCATATATTAATTTTTCAATATTTTCCAGCTCTGATGAAACCACTAATTTCAATTTTTCAGCTGAGTTTCTTGCATTTATAAATGTTCCTTTTCTAAATTGTTCTTGAAGAAATAATAATTCCATGGTTATCTGTAGCTCTTTATAAACTTCCAGTGTTTTAAGCATAAAATCCTTGCCTGACTTTGTTAAAGAAACCACCGTTTTTATTCCGCTAATATCCCTTTTGGGAAGTATATCAAGAAAGTTATATTTTATTTTTTTCTCTATTCCCTCTACATAATCATAATATTGAAAAGACAAACCCTTAAAACCATTTTCAAAGATTAGTCTTTCAAATATTTCCTTTAATAGATCATCAGATATTTTATTATCTATATTTTTCATATTTTCTATTATAGATTTAACTTCAACCTCTTTTTCACCTTCAAGTGTTTTATTAAATATATATATTAGCATGAGTATTCCAATTGAGAAAGAACGTGAAGGAGAAATTTTTTTAAAGGATGTGAGATTTCTATATAATGCTGCAAATTCTCCAATTGTAAAAACTCTTTCATGAAATGTTTTAAACACTTTCACTCACCAGCTTTTTTAATAACTGATAATTAATTGCTTCCTGAGGAATATTCTTCCCTTCTCTTATTATATTTAATAACTCTTTTATAAGGTTATTTTCACTTTTTATACTGAACTTTCTTTCCTTGCTTTTTTTAGATTTTTGATTAAGCATAGCTTTATATCCCTTTTCCCAGGGGATAATATGATGTTTATTATATCTTTCTATTAATTTGTTTAGAATAAATATACCATCATAATCTATATCTCCCCAATAATAAAAAATGGTATTAACAGGCACATATTCATATATAAATTCAAAACTGCGTAAAATCTTTTTTCCTTCGCCAAATATAACTGCATCAAAAGGATTTATTCCTTCTTGGTGTAAAAGATAAAAATTATAAAATGGTGTTTGATTTTCTGATATTAAAACCTTTTTTATATTGTTATTAAATGCAAATATATAAAATGGTTCTCTTGAATCAAAGGTATATAAATCTTCTTTTATGTTTATTTTTATGTTTCTTAATACATTTAGTACTTCTCTATCCCTTTCAAATGCCTTTTCATTATCAAATATTTCATAGGCCCTTTCACGCATAGCAACATACTTTTTATCACCGTTTTTCAAGTAATTATCTATCTTCAAAATAATTTCTCTATCTTTTTGATACTCATTTATATGGTTTAAATAATAATCTATATTTATTTTAGGATGTAATAAAAAGAGTTCGTCTTTTTTATTATTTATATTTATACGATATTTGGCCGGTAATGAGGGATATCTTCCATTTTCTTTTTTATTTTTTACAGGTATTAGAATTCCTTTATTCATTAAATTTGTTATTTTTTTATATATTTCTTCATATTCATTATTTGAAATTTTTTCCAGTTCTTCATAGGTGATATATTTCTTTTTATATGATTCAAGATATTTTTTTAAATTCATATTTTCACCATTCCACATAATACCCTTTTTCAAATGTTTCTTTATGTTCTTTTCTGGCTATTTTTAATATGTTATTAGAAACAACCTTATTTTTTACAAGGACAAGGCTATAATTATAATTAAAATATCTGGATATATTCATGTCATTATGTGCCGTAAAGGTGATGAATTGTGCATTATTCTTTTTCATGAGTATCATTAATGGTGAAAGTATATGTTCTGAACTTGCCTTTCCAAATGGATTATCTGATATAACAACCATATTTCCGCCAATATTATTTTTTAATACTTTTACAATTGATATGTATATTGAAAAAAATGCAAAGAACTTTTCTCCACCAGACCAGGCTGATACATTTTCAAGAAAATACCATCGTGGATTTTCAAATGTTTTATCCGGTTTTAATATTTTAATCTTTATCGGTCCATTATTAACCACTTTTAAGAGATTAAAAATTGAAAAACTAATATTTATATACTTCGTTATCTCCTCTTCGCTTTTAAACTTTTCGTTGTTTTTATCTGTGATATGCTTTATTATTTCATCTATATACTCTGAAATTTTTGAATATGCTTCTTCTTCGTTATATTTATTAAATATTATTTTTATTGTTTCAATTTTTCTATCTTCAACATATATTTCTGAATATTTTGAGAGTTTTTTTAATGCTGACATGTATATTGAAACTTCACTCAGAATATTTTTTATCATCTCATTTTTAAATCGCATGGCTTTTTCTTTATAACTTTTTAATGTGTTAATTTTCTTTTCTATTAAATCTTTTACTGTTATATAGAGATTTTTAGCGGTTTCATAGTTAAATTGAAAATCATTTCTTTCATACAAAAATCCCATATTTACTATTAAATCAAATCCTTCTTCTGAAATTAATAATTTCATTTTCTGCCAACCATCTGATATCTCTTCCCTTTTCTTCTTTTCGGTATTTTCCAGATCTTTTAATTCCTGAAAAACTGCTATAAAATTATTATGCAAATGTTCTTTTTGAAATACTGATAAATTTGTTATTATCTGTTTTCCAGGGAATTCATATGGTTGAAGTAATTTTTCTTCATCATTTATATTCATTTCCAGACGCTCTATATTTTTTTCAAGCGCGTTTATTTGATTTTCAATTACTGATAAATTTTCTTTTTTGTCGGATAATTCTTTTTCAAATTTTTCTTTTAAAATAATATATTTTTCTTCAGGAATTTCTTCTACTTCAAAATTGGTTATATCCTTTTTCAACAATTTTATTTCGGCTTCAATTTTTCCAATTTCTCTATTGAATTCACCTATTTCATTTCTATAACGCCTAATATTACTTCGATAATAACTTTCATCTTTTAATTCTGCATTTTTAAGATTTTCAAGTGTTTCCAATTCATATTTATAGCGTTTTATTTTCTGTAATTTATTATTGAGCTTTTTCTGTAATTTTTCTTTCCTTTTATATAATTCTTTTGTATCAATTTGCTGTATAAGATATTCATAGCGTGAAGACAATTCATAAATATCTTCGTTTTCATATTTCCATATTCCCTTTTCATATATATTTAAATATGATTTATATTCAGACTTTTTTAAAAATGTTTCATCTTTTTCTGCACTGATGTATCTCTTTTCTTCTTTAAGTTTTTCCAGCTCTTTGTTTAATTCCAATAATTTGAGATCTATAGATTCTTTTTCTCTATATAATTTTTTATTAAATTCATTTATCTGGAATATATCTATTCCAAATCGGTCATTTAATGTGTTTCGAATATCTCTAATTTTCATCTGTTTTTCCAGTAACTGATTTAACTTATTTGATATCTCTTTTATTTCCGTTTCTAATCTGGATTTTTCATTGATAAGTTCTGCTTTTTCAGAATTTAATTTTGAAATCTTTAATAGGATATTATCTTTATCTTTTTCTAAAACCTTTATTCTTTCTTGAAATTCATTATCTTTTTCAATATCATTTTTTCCATATAGATTTTCAAATTTAATTACAATATCCTGATATTCTTTTATACGATTGTATTCTTCGGATATACTTTCCAGCTCTTTTTCTAATTTTTCTTTATCTGTTTTATATCTCTCATATAATTCTTCAATAGAAATTTCACCAGAAACAAATTTATGATAATCATTCATAATTATCTGAATTCCAGAATTATAAATACTATCATTTATTTCATAATTTGCAAGATTTTCCCTATTTTGTATAAAAATTATGTCATTTGAAAATCTATATTTTCTAAGTTTTTCAGATAATTTTTTTATATCCTTTTTTTCCACTATAATAGAATTTAACAATATTGGATTTTTGTGTTCTATTCCATCTCTTAATAATTTATATCCTGTTGTATAATCATAAAAATTTTTCTCCTGAAGATAATTATCAAGTTTTTCTATAGATTCCGGTATTGGAATATAATTATCTCTTTTAATTCTATCCATTAAAATATCTATAGCTGTTATTTTTTTTGAAATTGATTCTTTTTCAATAAGCAACTTTTTTGAATTTTCTAAAATCTCTATATATAACACTTTAAAAGTTTTTACTCCATACAGTTTTTTTAGAGCATCAATATCATTATATAACTCCTTAAACTTTTCATATTCATCTTTTAATTCTTTTATTTTTTCGACTAAGTTTTCTTTTTTACTTGTATTACCTATTAAATCATTATCAATGGTTTTTATATTGATGTTTATTTCACTAATCTTTTCCTGAATAACATTTACTTTATTCTTTATCTCTTCTATTTGAATATCAAGTGTTTTTATCTTTTTAATTTCAATTATTTTATTTATCTCGGATAGCTTTCTTTCAAGGTATTTTATATCATTAACAAGTGTTTTGATTCTATTATTTTTTTCAGATATGATTTTTATAACTTTATCTCGTCTAACTTCAAGTTTATATATATTTGATTCCAGATCCCTTAATTTTTTATTTAATTCTTTTATTTGCATATCATAATAATCATATAATTTTGAAGATACCTTTTTTATTTCTCTTTTTAAATCTTTATTTGAACTCTTATTTTTTATTTCTTCATCAATAACATTTATCTCATTTTCTAATTCACAATATTCGAGATACTCATCCAACGCTTTTTTTAAGGATATTTTTTCTTCCTCTTCTTCAATTAACCTTTCATATTCGTATTTTGAATCTTCAATTTTTTTAAGTTTTTTCTCATTATTTTTTAATTGATATAATAAATAACCGTTTTTTATATTTTCAATTTTATGATAAATAAAATTTATTTCATTTTGAAGATTTTCAAAAATAGCCGTATTTTTCACATACTCTTCTTTATATTCTTCTTTTTGAATTTTTAATAATCTATTTATTTCAAATAATGTATATATCTTTTTATTAATTTCAATCTGCGTTTGATATAATTTTTCCAGTTTTTCTACCTGCACTTTAAATAGATTTTCTACCCTTTTACTATCTTCAATCTGTTTTTCCCATATTGGTAGATTTTTAATATTGTCAATTTGTTTTTTGAAAGCTTCAGCAATTTCATTATTTGATTTCTTTCTTTTCAAAGAATACGTAATATTCGGTATAATAAATTGAGAAAGTAGTTTTTCTGTACTTTTCCTTGCTCCAGAGGATATAAACTCCGATACCCCACCTTCGATACGATTGGTACGTGCCATCATTTCCCATTCACTTTTAAATATTCTATATGTTTCAAGATATTTTCTATATTCACTTTTTAAGGTTTCACCGAATATTCTTATGTTATATACTTTCTTATTTCTTTCAAGGTATTCACGAAATTCATTATATTCTACAACTTCACCATTTTCTTTTACATATTCTATATCCTTTAATGTATAATCATATGGAATTTCTATAGTGTAATTATAATAATTTATCCTTTCCGCCTTTTTAGCAACAAACCCTGTAATTAGTTTCTTATTGTTATCGAGTATATGACATAATGTTATATGTGCTGTTCCCTCAATATCCTTTAGCATTGTCTCAAAGGTTCTACCCTCTGCAGAGATTTGTCCAGGAATAATTGTTTGGAATAACAATGAAATAATAAAGGTTTTACCAGAACCATTAGCTATTATAATATTGGTATTTTTTCCAGACATTTCAATATATAGATCATTTATTTTCTTTGTTTTATTATCATAATCAACATTAATTATTCTAAAACTATCTATTTTAGGCATATTAATCTTCTCCCAGATTTATATATTAAATTAGTTTTCAATTATCAATACATTATATTTCAATATCGACATCGCCACCATGTCGCTTTATTTTTAACATTATATCATTTAACGATTTTTTTAATGCAAATATGTTATGTTCATTATCAAAGTACGTAAATACAATCTTTAGAGGTTTTATTATTAGAAGCCCATCAACTACCTTATTTATCTTTTCAAGAACTCTCCCGCTTATTGGTTTTTTTATATATATCTTTAAAACTCCATCTATATTGTAAACTTCAACTATATCTTCTTCATCCTGTTTTTTGTACAAATTCCTTATTTTAGAAACTTTATTTGGTGAAATAAAGATTTTATTAAGTGCTTTTCTTAATTTTTCTTCGGTGATTGGTTTTATGATAAAATAGTCAGCACCGAAATTTAAAGCATCAAAAATTTCTTTTTTATTATTTGTAACACTAATAATTATTACTTTTGAATCCGGGAAATTTTTTTTAAGTTTTTTTAATGCATCTAATCCATTGCTCTTTTTCAAAACCAGATCCAGGGTTATTATATCCGGTTGTAACTTTTGATACAAATTAACTAAATTATTACTATCTTCTAATTCGCCAATTACTGTATGGCCAAGACTTTCAATAATTTTCTTTAAGTCTTTTCTTACAACTATATTATCTTCAACAATTAATATTTTGGCCATATATATTCAATCACCTCTATTAAAAATTTTCAGGAAGTATAAACTCAAATGTAGTCCCTTTATTTTCTTCTGAGTAAACCAGTATTTTACCATTAAGTTTTTCAATTTCTTCTTTTACTGCAGATAAACCAACACCTTTACCTCCATATTCATCAGGATTTTCTTTCGTTGTAATTCCATCTCTAAATATAAGATTTAGTATATCTTTTTCTTTTATATTTTCTTTCTCAGCCTTCTCTTTTAATTTTTGCTTATCAATACCTTTACCATCATCGGAAATTTTTATATGTATTTCATTATTTTCAGTATAAACTTTACAATATATATTCCCACCGTAAGATTTTCCTAATATTGAACGTTCCTGTGGATATTCAATCCCATGAACTATTATATTTCTAAATATGTGAATAAGTGATTTATTGAAATTGTAAAATATTTCTGGATCAAAAAGTATATTATCATCAACTTCAACTATAAAATTATCTATTTTCTTTTCAAATTTTTCAGCAAGATCTATAGTATAGTTTTTATACATATTAAAAAGATTGTTGAAATCTTTATAATATAATCTTTTTAATTCTTTTAATATATATTCTGCCTGATCTTCTGGAATACTCTTTTGTACATATTCTTCTAAGGAAAGTATCTTCTTTTTATCAACCCAGATCATCTCATTATTTAGAAATTCTTTACCCAATACTTTTTTTATTAGATCCAGTTCATACATTAAATATGTATCCATTTTTTTCTTTTTAATAAAAGATATTATTTCAGCTTTACTCTTGATGTTTGATTCTTTTAATATATTTATCTCATTTTCAAGTTTATCCAATTCTTTACCAAATTTCAACATATTCCATTGTAAAAATATTCCTTTATATGTATGAATTTTTCTATAAAATTCTGATATAAATTTTTCAATGGTATATAATTCTATATCTTCATATATTTTAGAAGTAACATATTGAAGATAATCGTCTATGTATTTTTTTACTAAATCTTTATATATTATCACATTTAATAACATTTTATTGTTATTTTTTTCCATTTCGAGATTTTTTTCCAGCTGTTTTTTTTCAGTTATGTCTTTTATTATACACATAATTCTTTTTTCAGAATTCATATATATAATCTTATATCTAACCTTTAAAATTTTATCTTTTCTTTTTATTTCCTGCGGTAAAAGTTCTAAATAAACATCTTCCTTTTCCGAATCTTCAAAAATATGTTCAAAAATTCTTTTTTCTATGTCATAATCCTTTTCAAAGAGTAACTCGAATATATTTTTTTTTGAAATATCTTCCATGTTAAAAATATTCAAACATTCGTGACTATATTCATTGTAAACTAAAAAATCCTTCCCAAATGCAAGAAATCCTTCTTCTGAATTATCCAGAAGTAATTTCAGATGCGTTTTGGTTTCATTAAGTAATCTATGATTAATATCGCTTATTTTTGAAATTTTTTGTGTTTGTTTTAATAAGCGTTTATAACTCTTTATTAGATCATTATAATGTGATTTTAATTCTTCATATGAAATATCTTTTTTGATAAATCCTTCATGTTCTTTTAAGTTATTAATTTCATTAAAAAAGATATTTTCAGACATATTTTTCATAATGTCACCTCAAGAGTTTTACTTTTTTATCATTTCAAATGGAATATTTAAATCCTCCATAAAATTTTCTGCAATTTCATATGAAAATTCATTATCTTCATCATAATACCAGTTTATTTTTATTTTTTTATTTTCTTCATAAGCTTCTTCAAGTATATCTAATATAAACATTATAGATTTTGTGCTGCTTGTATTTAAATAACTAATTTCAAATTCAAAAATTACTTCTTCATCAGAAATTTCATTAAAAAAATCTTCTAACCATTTAAATATTGGATTATAAAATTCAAAAGAATTTTCCGGATAAGATTCACCACGTATAGATAATTTCCTTTTTTCTGGATCAAAATTTATTTCAGGTGTAGATTTTGTTGGTTTAATATATAATTTTTCCATTATTGTCCCTCCTATATTTTTACTATTAGTATGAAATAATAAAAATTATTTTCAAGTTTTATGAATTCATACTCTAATTTTCCTTTTGAATGTCTTGCCATTTCCAAAAAACCCAATCCAGCCCCACCAGTATTACTATTTATACTCTCGCGTAATTTCTTTTTATATAATTTTTTTATTTCAGACTTTTCAAGAGAATTAATCTCATCCAATCTTTTTTTTACTCCATTTATATGCTCTTCTCTTATTGCATTTCCTGAACAAATAAAATAATTTTCACCATCTTTACCTACTAATAAAATAGAATCAAGATGAACTTTATTAATATCCTCTTTTGAAAGAATACGTTCATAGTTTTTTATATTCTGGCTTTGTTCAATAAATACTGAGAAAACATTATTTGATCCTACACTCAGATCAGGATCATTTTTTAAATGTTCTCGTAACGCACTTCCAATTTCTTCTATAATACCCTGCGAAAAAGGTCCTATAAAACTAATTATTACATTATTTTCTGTAATTTTGTTTTTCAATTCTAAAATCTTTTTTGGATTCAATTCTCTCCCCCCTAAATAATTAAGAAATCATATTTCTCCCATTTTCTTTAGATTTATATAAAGCTTTGTCTGCCAATTCAATAACCTCATCTATACTCAAACCCTTTTTATATTCTTCAACTCCAAAGCTAGCTGTTAAATTAATCTTTTTCAGAAATTTATCCTGCAAAATTTTTCTTTTTAGTTTTTCAGCAACTTTATGTGCTTCAAATTTATTTGTTTCCGGCAAAAGGATAATAAATTCATCTCCGCCCCATCTAAAAACATAATCAATTTTTCTTAAATTTTGAATCAAAAGCTTTGAAAACGCTACTAAAACTTCGTCTCCAAAGTTATGACCATAGGTATCATTAATATTTTTAAAATAATCAATATCACACAAAACTAATGAAAAAATACGATTATACCTTTTAGCATATTCTATCTCCTGAGAGATTACTTTATCAAATTTTAATCGATTATATAAATTTGTCAATTTATCTCTTTCAGATAAATTTTTCAATTTTTTATTTGAAATTAATAGCTCATCTTTTAGTTTGTGTAAATAGTTTCCCTGAATATCAGAAATATTGGTTATCTTTACAACCTCTTTTAGTAATTTTTCATATTTTTCAATTAGATATTTATATTCCTCTTTTAATTTCTCAAAAGTTATTTGTTCATCTTTTAGTATTTGTTTAGCGTGATTTAATATTTCCATTTCTATTTTAAAATTTTTTTCTAAAATAATATCACCTCAATTTAAACCCTAAAATGGTTATATCATCTCGCTGTTCTTCTCCATTCATATGTTCATATAATGCTTTTTGTAATATTTCCTTTTGTTTTTCCATTGGATATATTTGTATTTCACGAAGCAACTGTATAAATTTCTTTCTTCCAAATCTCTTATTTTGTGGATCATTTTGATCTTCAAATCCATCAGTTGCTAGATAAAAATTCATATTTTTTTCTATATCTATCGATATCTCTTCAAAATCATAATGTGTTTTTGATCTTTTATATCCTATTCCAATATTTTTCCCTTTTATTCTTGTTACTTCTCCATTATTAGTATAATATAAAGATATCCCGGCACCGGCATATAATAATCTGTTTTCATCAGGAATTATATGACAGATACCAATTTCTAAACCATCGTCCATTCTAAAATCCTTTTTATTTGAATTTAATGTTTTTTTAAATATGAGATTTAATCTATTAAGTATTTCTGAAAGGGATAAATGATTAAAATCTTCTGTTATTCTATTTAAAATGGAATTTACTGTCATTGTCATCAATGCACCTGGAACTCCATGTCCAGTACAATCAACTATTGCAAGATAATATGATCCGTCATCATTTTGTTTAAACCAATAAAAATCGCCACCAACACCATTTGCTGGATTCCAGAAAACAAAAATATCTTCAAAATAATTTTTTAAACTATTTTCAGATGGAAGAATTGAATTTTGAATATGCCTGGCATAATTTATACTATCAGTTAATTTTCTATTAGTTTTTTCAAGAACTTTATTCTTTTCTTCAAGAGTCTTTTTTAATTTTAAATTAGAATATACTATATTTTGAATATATAAGAATGCTATTAATAATGTCAATAGAACTACTGAATACAAACTCACACCCTTTATAACAGGCGAAGTAATTTCCGAAGCTTCAACCATTGTAATAACATACCATCCTGTTGAAGGCAATCTTGTGTAGGCAATATAATATTTTTTCGAATTAAAAGTTGATTTAATAATTCCATTATTTCCTTTAAATTCACTTAAATCATTAAATAATTTTTTATTTATATATTCAAGATCTTTATGTAAGATAACCATTCCATCTTTATTTATTACAAAAGATTGTCCTGTTTTATAGCTTAATTCACTGTTAATAAGATTTACAAAATCTTTTATTGAACAATCGGCAGAAAGGACACCTACAACTTCTCCATCTTTTATCAGAGCCTTTCCTGTTGAAATTAACCATTGTTTGCTTGTATATTCTCTATATGGTGTTCCAATATACACCGAATTCGGATCTTTAAGACCTTCTGTATACCACGGCCTTATAGTTGGATCATAGTCTTCAGGAACTTCCCAATTATCAATGATTATTTTTTTATTTTTGTATCCAGTATATATAAACTCAATATTTTTATTTGCGTTTCTATAATTTCTTAATGTTTCCAAAACTTTTTTCTCACTTTCCTTAGAAAAACCGCCATTAATAAAATCTTTATCATTGGCAAATGTTTCAATGATATGTATTAATTCAGTAAAGTAATCATCAATAAATGTTGAGATTACAGAATTTTCACTTTTAATATAATCCTGTGATTTATTTAAATTTGTATTATAATAATATACAGCAGAAATAACGCTGATAGTTGTAATAATTATAAATGAAATAATCAAAGCTAAACTAAGCAGTCTATTCTTTCTAAAATCACTTATAGCCATCATTCACCTCATAATAATAAAGTATAATAATATTATAATATCATTATATCAAAAAAAATAGAAAATGTAAATTCATTGAAAAATGAACTGAATTTTAAAAATAAAATATGATATAATTTGTATAATCAAAATTTAAAATCTTAGGATTGATATTATGAGTTCCTATCCTATTTTGAAATTAAATTTAAAAAAAATACGTAGAAATACCAAAAAAATCATACAAAAATGCAAAGAAAAAAATATACAAGTTGCTGCGGTAACTAAGGTTTTTGCTGGTGATATAAAAGTGGTAAAAAATATTATAAATAGTGGTGTAAATATTCTTGCAGATTCAAAATTATTAAACCTAAAAAAATTTGCGAATTTTGAAATTCCAAAAATGCTTATAAGAATACCTATGCAAAGTGAATTAAATGAATTAGTAAAATACACTGACATGTCTCTTGTTTCGGAAATTGAAACTGTATTAGATATTAATAGATATGCAAATTGGGAGAACAAGGTTTATGAAATAATATTAATGATTGATGTGGGTGATTTAAGAGAAGGAATATATTATGAAAACATTGAAGAAATTGAAGATTTTGTATCTAAGGTTATTAAATTAAATAATATAAAACTAAAAGGATTAGGTGTAAATTTTTCATGTTTTGGTGGAGTAAGACCATCTGAAGAAAAGTTTAAAACACTTATTAATATTAAAAAATATTTAGAAAAAAAATTTAATATACAATTAGATGTTCTTTCAGGTGGAAGCTCAGGAACTTTATCCTTATTTGATAAAATAAAAATCCCTGATGAAGTTAATCAATTAAGGTGCGGTGCTTCAATTGCCCTTGGAATAGGATTAGATGATATGCCTTTTGGTTATCTTTATCAAGATACCTGTGAATTTATCTCTCCGTTAGTTGAAATAAAAGAAAAACATTTTAACGGAATAAAACGAAAAATAGGAATATGTATTTCAGAAGTTCCTAAATTAAGCAAGGTGGATTTGATACCTTCAAATAAAGATTTAACAGTTCTTGATATTGATGATAATTATATATATTTAGATATTACTAAATCAAATCGAAAAAATTTTTTAGGTGATGAAATTATTTTTCATTTATCTTATGCTGGCCTTTTATTTTCAATGACTGCTGATAATATTAAAAAGATTTATATTAATTAATAATAAAGTGCCTTCAGAATTTTCAATTTTTATCTGAAGGCACTTTATATTGTTATTTAAAATTCAAAGGCTTAAAAGTTTCTCCTTCTTCCCTATACAATTTTATATTTAATATTTTGACAAACATTTCAATAGTATTGCATACTGTTCCATTAAACAAATGCCCACCAATTACACTTCTAGAAGGTCCGCCCAAAGCTACATGTAAATGTGCAAACGGTGCATTTTTGTTAAGAGAAATATTTCCATTTGTTGTTATTAATTCATGTGGAACAGATATAAATTCCTTTTCATACTTTTTAGTACTAATATTAAACCAGCCTATTTCAAAATCTTTAAGCATTCCTATTCCATTTAAAACAATACCACTTACTATATTTTCTTTTTCAAAGATTTCATATATACTTTCAAAAATTTTTTCTCCATCATCTAATCTAATAAATAATATATCTTTATCAATTTTGTATATCATTAAAAATGCACCTCGATTTATTCGGGTTTATTGTTTAAAATCTTTTCAATTTCTTCCATAATTTCATCAGTTAATTTTTCTTTTACTTCAACGGCTTTCATGTTATCTCTTACCTGTTCTACTTTACTTGCTCCAGTAATTACAGTACTTACATTTTTATTTTTCAATAACCAGGCCAATGCCAATTGAGCCATTGTTGCATCTAAATCTTTTGCAATTTCTGTTAATTTTTTTACTTTTTCAATAGTTTCGTCTGTTAACATTCCACGCTCTTTTAAAGTATTTACTAATCTAGAAAACTTTGCTAATCTACTATCTTCAGGAATTCCATCATTATATTTTCCTGTAAGAATTCCACTTGCTAAAGGACTCCATGTAGTTAAACCTAATCCATATTTTTCATATAATGGCTTAAATTCTTTTTCTACTTTTTCTCGTACAAGCATATTATATTGAGGTTGTTCCATTGTTGGTGGAATGCAGTTTAATTCTTTCGCTGCTTTAAATGCCGCTTCAATTTCTTCTGCACTCCATTCTGAGGTTCCCCAATACATCGCAAGACCATTTCTTACTATATAATCCATTGCTAATACTGTTTCTTCTATTGGAGTATCAGGATCAGGTCTGTGACAAAAAATTAAATCAACATAATCCAATTGTAATCTTTTTAATGAATTCCAAGTTCCTTCTAAAAGATGTTTTCGAGATAGTCCCCTATCATTTGGTCCATTTCCACCCCAAAATATTTTTGTTGAAATTACTAAATCGGTTCTTCTAAATTCTTTTAATACCATTCCCATTAATGATTCGGAAAGACCATTTGCATAAGCCTCTGCATTATCAAAAAAATTTACTCCATGTTTAAATGCTTCTCTCATACATAATTTTACATTTTCAGCATCCAATTGATTTCCGAAAGTTAACCATGACCCAAATGATAATTCACTTACTTTTATTCCAGCTTTTCCTAATTTTCTGTATTCCATAATTTATACCTCCTCGCATATAGTTAGCTATGCTAATTGTTAGTTAGACTAATTATATCATATTTTTATTTTTTTGTCAATAGAATATTAATATGTTAATATTATTATTAATATTTTATATTTTATAAATTATATGGTAGAATATTAATGAAAGAAATTTATAGGGGGGTGAGTTTATGAGAAAACTATTGTTTATTTATCTAGTGATTATATTGTTATCATTAACTATCTTTGGTGAGGGTTTTTTTGATAATCCATCTGAAAGTATTCAAAGTTTACCTTATCAAACATTGTCAGCAACTGAAATTAGCGGATTACTTCAAATGAGAGAAGAAGAAAAATTGGCAAGAGATGTGTATTTAAGTTTATATTATAAATGGAATATTGAAACTTTTTATAACATTTCAAAATCTGAGCAAACACATATGGATGCCGTAAAAGCTATTCTTGATAAATACAATTTGGAGGACCCTGTAAAAGATAATACAGTTGGAGTTTTTACAAATACGAAGCTTCAAAAATTATATTATGATTTAGTAGCTATGGGAATGCCTTCAGAAGTTGATGCTTTAAAAGTTGGTGGATTTATTGAAGATCTTGACATATATGATCTTGATGAACTTTTAAAAGAAACAGACAATGAAGATATTATTCTTGTTTATGAAAATTTAAGAAAAGGTTCTGAAAATCATATGAGAGCATTTGTATCTCAATTAGAAAAATACAACGAAACTTATACTCCAAAATTTATTACTTTAGATGAATTTAATAAAATCCTTAGTGATTCTAATTCTATGGGAAATGGAAATGGTCATGGAAAGAAATAATTAAAATATTCTAGCGTCTTCCGTTTGGAAGACGTTTTTTTAAATATAAATTAAGATATATTTACTCCATATATCGTGATTTATTATTAATTATAAATTCAAATGCTGTTTTTCCTTTATATATCTACATTTGTTATTTCTTACAAAAAAAGTTATAATTAAAACACATTCTTTAATTGAGGAGTGGGATTATGAAGAAGTTTCTTTTAGTTTTATTTTTGGTTTTGACTATTTTAGCTTTTCCAGTGAAGAACGTTATACTAATGATCGGCGATGGTATGGGAATCAACCATGTTATGCTTGCTAGTTATTTAGAAGGACGACTCATTAATTTCTTAAAAACTCAAAATATTGGTATTGCCACAACTTATTCTGCAAATAGTAATGTTACTGATTCTGCAGCTGCTGGAACAGCATTACTTACAGGCTTTAAAACAAATAACGGAATGATAGGCATGCTTCCTGATGGTACTGTAGTGCCTACAATTGCAGAATTTGCAGCAAAAAAAGGGGTTAAGGTAGGAGTTATTTCTACATCTAGAATTACACATGCAACACCTGGTGCTGTATATGGTCATGTTAGTTCAAGAAAAGATGAAAATACTCTTGCAGAACAATTAGTAAATAGTGATGTGACAGTTGCCTTTGGTGGCGGTTGGAGACATTTCATACCTACAAATGGAAAAAGAAAAGACGGTAAAGATTTAATAAAAATTGCTAAAGAAAATGGTTTTGATTATATTACCACAAAAGAAGAATTATTAAATTATAATGGCAATAGAGTATTAGGTTTATTTAATTATAGCCATTTACCTGCTGCTTCAGACAGAGTTTCTGAACCAATGTTAGCCGATATGACTAAAAAAGCACTTGAAATTTTATCAAAAGACGACTCGCCATTTTTCCTAATGGTTGAGGGTTCTCAAATAGATTGGGAAGCACATGGCAATGATCCTTACGGAGTTTGGAAAGAAATTTTAGAATTTGAAAATGCATTTAATGTTGTTATGGATTTTGTAAAAAATAATCCAGATACTTTAGTAATTGTAACTGCTGATCATGAAACTGGTGGTTTAGGTCTTTCAACAGGAGGATATTATTTTGATGTTGAAATGCTTAGAAAATTCACTAAAAATACAGACTTCATATCAAAAGAAGCTAATAAAAGTAAAGAAAAAGTAAAAGAACTTGTAAAAAAATATTATGGGATTACATTAAATGATGATGATATGGAATACTTTGATAGATTAATTGAAGAACAGGCTGGATCATATTACGCATTTTCAAATGCAATTGGTAGAGTTGTAAGTAGAAAAGCACATCTTGGCTGGACTACTTTTGATCACACAGGGGCTCCAGTTGGGGTATATGCATTTGGAAATGGTGCAGAAAACTTTAATGGATTTTATGATAATACAGATATACCTAAGATTATAGCAAAATTAGCAGGATATTCTTTAACTTATCCAGTTTTAGAATTACCAGTTTCTGGTAGTCACTAAGTTATATATATAATAAATTCCCCCTGCTATATTATATATAGTAGGGGAATTTTTTTATTTAATATTTTACATATTCATAGAAATAATATCCAAATAAATCCAATAAGAGGTATTTATAAAGTGTATAATCTAGTATAATTGATTATACACTTTATTTTTTATATTGAAAATTTTTTCAATAAAGGTTATAATGAATATGAAATAAAAAAATTGGAGTGATCAGGTTGCATTATTGGTTAGCTGTAGTCTCAGCATTTTCATCATCTATAACGTCTGTATTAGGTAAATTTTCCTATACTTTAGGTGCTACTGTTACGCAAATCCTATTTTTAAGATTCTTTTTTTCTTTTTTAATTGCTCTTGTTTTATTTATGGGGTTTGGGTATAAGTTTAAATTTAAAAAATTTTTTATTTTTGGCAGTTTAGGAATTGTTAATTATGGAATAGCTGCCTATTCATTTTTTTTGGGACTTCAATATCTAAGCCCAGCTTATGCAACTGTAGTATATTTCACCAACCCTATTTTTGTTTCTCTATTACAAACGAAAACTACTAATAGAAAGCTCAACTTTTATAATGCAGTTGCGGTAGGCTTATCTTTTGCAGGAGTTTTAATTGCCAATATGGGTGAAAAAGCATTTTTGCAAAATGAAAGCCTGATTTTTGGAACTATAATGGTTTTATTTGCTGCTTTTGTAAACGCTCTTTTTGTAGTTACTGTAAGTGAAAATATAAAAACAAAATATCCAAATCCTCTGGAAAATAGTTTTTACACTTTTTTAGGAACATTTATTTATTACTTTATTTTAATGTCAATTACCAACGGTTTTGAAACTTTAAGTTCCAAATTCTTATTATCAGGATTTTTATTGGCAGTTTTTGCAACATTTGTACCATTAACTTTAAATTATTTCGCACTTAAAAAATTACAATCTCACACTTTAGCCTTATTAATGCCTTTAGAATTAATTTTTGCTTCGGTTTTATCTGCAATTTTTTTATCAGAACAATTTAATGTTTTAAAAGTTTTAGGCTTTTTAATGGTTGCTTCTGCTCCAATTATAGACATTACCTCTATTGAATCACAGGAATCCAATTTTTAAATTAAAATAGATATAGGAGGTTGAATATGTTAAAAGAAATACTTTTCGATCAGGTTAAACCCGCATACGGCTGTACAGAACCTATTGCTGTTGCTTTGGCCGTTGCAGCTGCTAAAAAACATTTTGAAGGCGAAGTTGAAAGGATAGAAGTAGAACTTGATAAAAATACATATAAAAACGGTCTTGAAGTAAATATTCCTGGAACTCCATTTATAGGCTTAGAAATTGCAGCTGCATTATCTTACACATGTGGCGATGCAAGTTTAGGCCTTGAAGTTTTAAAGAATGTTAATCAGAAATGCATAGATGAATCGCATAAATATCTTGGAAAAGTAAAGATTAAGGTGAATAAGGATTTTAATGGTTTAAAGGTTAATTGTGTTTTAAGAGGAAAAAGCAATGTTCAGGTAATTATTGAAGGAAAACATGATAATATCGTTCACATAGAAAAAGACGGGACACCTATTTTAGATAAACCTTTTGAACCTGGTGGAACTTTACTTGATAAAATTAAGGATTATTCAATTGATGAAATTTTGGATTTTATTGAAGATTTTGATGAAGATATTAGAGAATTACTTGAAAAAGCTATTGAAATGAATACTGGTATTGCAGAAAGAGGTTTAAAAAATCCTCAAAATTTCGGAAATGTACTTGATTATGAACCGGTAAATATTGTTCAGGCTGCTGTTGATGCAAGAATGAGTGGTGAGTTAATGCCTGTAATGACTGTTGCAGGAAGTGGCAATCAAGGATTATCCTGTACATTACCTGTAATTGAAATTGGAAAAAAATATGATAATGAAAAAGTATTAAAAGCTATATTATTAAGCATGTTAGTGACTATCTATATAAAAGCATATACAGGAGTTTTAACTCCAATTTGTGGTGCAGGTTCTATTGCGCCAGCTGGTGCTGCTGCAGGTATAGTTTATCTAAAAGGAGGAAATCGTGATCAGATAAAAAACGCTATTAATAATGTTCTCTCTACATTATTTGGTTTAACCTGCGATGGAGCTAAAAAAGGCTGTGCACTAAAAGCAGGAACTGGAAGTTTTACGGCACTTCAAAGTGCTCAACTTGCATTAAATAATATAAATATTCCGTGTGGTAACGGAATAGCTGCAGACGATGTTGAAGAAACTATTAAAAGAGTTGGAATTTTAACAACTTCTATTAAGAAGTTTGACGAAGATGTTTTAGATTTTATCGGAAAATGCTAATATAAAAGGCGAGTCCATATTAGGATTCGCCTTTTATAATTATATTTTATATTTTTCAAAAAATTCTTCTTCTGTCATTATTGGAATTCCAAATTTCTGTGCTTTTTGTAGTTTGCTTCCTGCATTTTTCCCAACTACCAAAAGGTTGAGCTTCTTAGTTACTGTATCTTTAAAAATACCTCCATTTTTTTCAATTAACTCTTTCAATTTACTTCTTGGCATTCTTTCCAATTCACCTGTTGCACATATTGTCATTCCAGAAAAGACACCTTTTGTATTTTCTTCTGTTTCATATGTTAGAGAAACTCCAGCTTCTTTTAATTCTTCTATAATTTCTTTTACATGTGGATCTTTAAAGAAATCATAAATCTGTTGTGCAATATCTTCTCCAATTCCTTCAATTGCAAGAAGTTCATCATAATTTGCATTCATAAGATTATCTATTGTTTTAAATTTTTTAGCAAGATCTTTTGCTATTTTTTTACCAACATTGGGAATTCCTATAGCATATAATACTCTATCTAATCCACTATTTTTTGAATTTTCAATTTGTTGAAGTATATTACTTATCATCTTTGGCCCAATTCCATGACCTAATGTTGCAAGTTTAAAATGGTCCAATTTGTACAAATCGGGTATTTTTTCAATTAATTTTGCTTCAACCATTCTGTCAATTAATTTTGGGCCAAGCCCCTGTATATTCATTGCATCTCTTGAAACCCAAACTTCAAGATTTCTTTTTAATTTTGCTTTACATAAAGGGTTTAAACATCTTATAGCTACTTCCTCAGGATTTAATTTCCCAACCTTTCCACCACATACTGGACATTCTTTTGGTTCTTCTATTGGAATTTCATTACCTGTTCTTTTTTCTGCGAGCACTGTAACAACTTGAGGAATAATTCCTCCTGCTTTTTCTATTTTTACATAATCCCCAATTCTTATATCTCTTTCTTTTATATATTCAAAATTATGCAAACTTGCCCTTTGAACAGTAGTGCCTTCTAAAAAAACAGGTTCAAATATGGCAACGGGAGTTATTACTCCAGTACTACCCACCTGATATTTTATGTCTTTTACTTTAGTTATAGCCTGTTCTGCAGGAAATTTAAATGCTATAGCCCACCTTGGAGAACGAGCGGTATTTCCAAGAATTTGTTGTTCTTCAAAACTATTAACTTTTATTACAACGCCATCTACATCATAATTTAACTTTGCTTTATTTTCTGTCCAATATTTCCAGTATTCGATAACTTCATTTATATTTTTAGCAAGTTTTGTATTTTCATTTATTTTAAATCCTAATTTTTTTAAATATTTTAAAGCATCAATTTGAGTTGTTATATTGTAATTTTCCGGTGAAATTATATAATATATATATGAATCAAGATGTCTTTTGGCAACTTCCGAGGTATCCAATAATTTAATTGTTCCAGCAGTTGCATTTCTCGGATTTGCAAATACTTGAAGACCTTCACTTTCCCTATATTCATTTATTTTCAAGAATTCTTTTTTGGGCATAAATATCTCGCCTCTAACTTCAATAGTTACATCTTCAGAAAGTTTTAAAGGAATACTTCTTATAGTTTTTACATTATCTGTTACATCGTCGCCTGAAATTCCGTTTCCCCTCGTTATAGCCTGAACTAAATATCCATTTTCATATTTTAAGGCTATTGATATACCGTCAATTTTTAATTCACAGGAATATTCGACATTTTCTTTGTTTAATAATCTTTTGACTCTATTATCAAAGTCTATTATTTCATTTTCATTATATGTGTTGTCAAGACTGAGCATTGGAATAGAATGCTGAACAGTTTTAAATTCACTGATAATTTTACCGCCAACCCTAAAAGAAGGTGAATCAGCTGTAATTATTTCAGGATATTTCTTTTCTATTTGAAGTAATTTTTTAAATAATTTATCATAATCCGTATCGCTTATAATAGGATTATTCAACACATAATATTGATAATTATGTTTTTCTATAACTTTTTTAAGTTCTTCATATTCCTTTTTTATGTCTTCTGGTATCATCTTTTTTCCTCCATACTTCATTAATGTTCGTCAATTATATTTATATTTTCTATTCCTTCTAAATATGCCAGTTGTTTCTGAAGTTTGGATAATACTTTTGGTTCAATCCCTTTGAATATAAAATACAACAAACCATCATTTTTTTGAGAAAAATCTACATTCTTTAAAATTAGATCTTCATTATTGTTTAATATATCAAGTATTCTTTTTATAGTTTTATTATCTTTTACAGTAATTTCAATAGTTGTTTCGTCTGTTAGGTGTTTTGAAAATTTATTAACGTATAGAATAATTAATGTTGCTATTAACGCCGAAAATCCTATAAAATATTCTCCTGCACCAAATGTCATTCCAATTGATGCTGCAACCCACAATGTAGCAGCTGTTGTAAGACCTTTTACTTTATTTCCATTCTTTAAGATAGTACCTGCTCCCAAAAAACCTATTCCCGAAACGATTTGAGCTGCTATTCTTCCAGGATCTCCCATTTTTGTTACCGGATCAAAAAATACATAGATTGAAAGTATTGTAAGAATACATGATCCGAGAGATAATAAAGCATGTGTTCTAATTCCTGCTGGTCTATTTATTTTTTCACGATTATATCCAATTGCTGCTCCGGCAATTGTTGCAAAGAATATTTTTAATATTACATCATATGTTAAAATCATTTATTCCACCTCTTCTATAACTACCATAGTTACAACGTAATGTTTTTCATGAGAAATAGATATATGTATATTCTTTTTGCCAAATTTTTTGAATAGATACTCTTTTGATTCTTCAATTATATAAGGCTTACCAATTTCATTATTTAAAATAGCAATTTTTTTTAATGGAATATATTCTCCAAATGCTTTAATAAGAGATTCTTTTAAAGAGAATCTCCCGGCAACAAATTCTTTTTTTCGTCGTTCTCCATTAAATTTTTCAAGGATTTCCAATTCTTTATCATGCAATACTTTTTTCTCTAAGCCTTGAGAAATTCTATCAATTTCAACGATATCAACACCTATTCCTTTGATCATTCAAATTCCATCCTTATTTCATCACCAGGATTAAGTTTTTCATTAAAACTGAATATTTCTTTGTTATTTATATATATTTTGTATTTTGTAAAATTTGATACATCAAAATCTATATGAGTAAATAAATCCAATAAACGTATTTCTTTTTCTCTTTTTTCTACTTTCAAATGCATATCATCATATACTTTACTGTTTATATTTACTCTCTTTTCTCTGTCCTTTACTATTATTTCTTCTAAAGGTAATTCTATTGGTGAGCCGTTTAAAACTATACTCATAACTTTTTCGGGATTAACATCTATAAAATCTTTTATTAATGGTACTTCTACCATTTGCGTATATAATTTATCGTTATCATATATTTCATCAAAATCATTCAATATTTCATTTTTTCTCATTAATACTTTACCAACAGGTATTTCATAAAATTTGTCATTGATAGAGAATTTTATTGTTTTTGATTTTAATTTGCTTTTTAATTCTTTTACAAGAGGATTCCTTATTTCAAATTTATCGCCATCATGAACAATATCTTCTAAATTTACTTCTTCATTGTTTTTATATACTCTGGGATAGATAGAATATAATTCGCCATCAATAAATATTTTATAAGGTTTTATAATCTCTTTCACAGTTGGATAATGAATCTTTCCATCTTGAGGTTTACCAACCTCCAATACATCACCAGGTTTAACAGGACTTTTTAAATCTGCTTCTTTTCCATTTATTTTTATAGGTGCTTCTTTACCTTTTTCTCCCGGCAAGAATTTTAATTCACCATTTATTTCATACGATATCGCAGGTGCCGGTTTTCCAACAATATCATTTATTCCAAATCCAGCCTGTAATAAAACCTGCATTACACTTAATTCTCCACCAACAAGCATCATATTTATTGGCTTATCATTTACTATAATTCTTGCAAAAACATTCCCTTCATTTTTATGTGCAACATATGCAATTCCAACAGGTGTAATAAATTCGCTTCCTTCAAGTGTTTCATCAGTTAAAAATTCAACATATTCTATATTTTTTATATCCTTTAAAGTAATTCTATTTCTGGAAAGGTTGAGTTTTAATGCAAGTTTATCAATAAATTGCGGTACTTTCCCTCCACCACCAACAACCATAACAGCTATTGGAGGTTTTCCATTTAATTCAAGTATTTTTTCTGCTATTTTTGAAGTTATTTCCTCAACTACAGGTTCGATAATTTCAAGAATTTTTTCTTTTGAAATTTCCTGTTCAAAATCAAGTATATCTTTGTATGTAAATACATCTTTTTCCTGATTATTTAATTCTCTTTTTAGTCGTTCTGCTGTTTTAAAATCCACTAATAATTCTTTTGAAATGGCTTCAGAAATTTCATCTCCTGCCATTGGAACCATACCATATCCGATTATTGTTCCATCTTTTGCTATTGCAATATCGCTTGTTCCAGCTCCTACATCAACCATGGCGATATTTAATGTTCTTAAATCTTCCGGAACAATTAGATTCATAGCTGCTATAGGTTCAAGAGTAATGTGAACTGGCTCTAAATCATTTAATTCTAAAACGGCAAGCATTGCATCAACAACATTTTTAGGCAAAAATGCTGCAATAACCTTTGCCTTTGCTTTTTCACCTTTTTGTCCTTCTAATTTTTTTATCCATTCTCCATCTATTTCATAATATAATACAGAATAACCTACGCAATAGAAATTTTTTTCTATTTCTAAATTTTTAACTGCATCTTTTACTGCTTCCAATTCCAATGTCTTAACGGTATTATAATCAATATAATTCATGTTAGAAATTTCCATTTCATATTCGCCTATTGTTGTTACTAAAAACCTTCCTGCAAGAGCAACGGCTACATTTTTTATTTTGGATTCATCATCTATGTTTTCTTTTAATTGTTTAATTATCTTTTCAACACCTTTTGAAACCTTTGTAACATCATGTATTTGTCCATCAAGCATTGCACGATTTTCATGTTCTTTTACGGCAAAATTTTCTATAATAATTTCTCCATCTTCTGTCATTTCTGATATTATTCCAACTATAAAGCGTGTTCCTATATCAAGAGCAAACATTTTTACACCTCCACGTAGGTAACTCCTGTACCCCCTTCATTATCATTTCCTAATCTGAAAGATTTTATTCTCCTATTTTTTCTTAGATATGCCCAGATTCCCATTGCAAGTTTTCCGGTACCTTTCCCGTGAATAATATATCCACCTTTCATATTAGAGGCTATTAAATCTGATATGAATTTTTCTATTTCTGGAATTGCGTCTTCTACTGTATAACCTCTAATATCAATTTCATTTTTTATAGGTTTTAATACCGGAATATGCATAGAATTTTTTTGATTTTTATTTTTTTCGTCTTTACTTTTTTCTAATTTGATTTCATCTGGAGAAACAGTCAATTCAAATGGTTTTTCAATAAATTTTACCTGTATTTTATCTTTTAAAATTTTTATTACCTTTGCCTTTTCACCACCAATTAATACTACATCCCCTATATTTATATTATTTTCATTCTTTTTATTATTGTTTTTTATCTTAGTTTTTTCTAATTCTCTTTTTTTCTTTTCAATTTTTTTATTTAAATCCTTAATTTTGTCTATATTCTTTTCGTTTTTCAATATGGAAATATAATTTTCTACATCTTTTTTTAGATTTTTTAGATATTCCTTATACTCTTTTATTTCTTCATCAATTTTTTCTAATTCTCTTTTCTTAATTATTTCCAATTGTTCTTCAAGATTTCTTTGAAGTTGTATAACTTCTTTATGCTTTTGTTTATGTAATTCTTTTTCTTTTTCTAATTCTTCATATATTTGCGAAAGATTTTCTATTATTTTTTCATCATATACCTGTTCTTTACTTAAAAAGTTGTTGGCTTTAACCAATACATCATGAGGAAGCCCAAGACGTTCTGCAATATCAATTGCATGTGATGCACCTGGGACACCTATTAATAACCTGTACGTTGGAGATAATGTATTTTTATCAAATCCCATAGAAGCCGATAATAATCTTTCATTTTCTATAGAGTACATTTTTACTGCGGATAAATGTGAAGTAATAAAAAATGTGCTGTTTAATTCGAGAAGTTTTTCTATTATGGCTATTGCTAAAGCGGATCCCTCAATAGGATCAGTTCCCGTGCCAAGTTCATCAATTAATACCAATGTTTTTTCATGTGCATTATCCAATATATTTTTTATATTTTTCAAATGCGAAGAAAAAGTACTCAATGTTTGTTCAATACTTTGTTCATCACCAATATCAGTAAAAATATTTGTTATATATGGGATATTCGCCATTTCCGCAGGTACTGGATATACAGCATGAGAAAATACAACGCTTATCCCTACAGATTTTAAAACTACAGTTTTTCCGCCTGTATTTGGCCCTGTAATAATCATTCCAGACTTATCTTTAGGTAATTTTAGAGTTACTGGAACTACCTTTTCTTTTTCTATTAAAGGATGTCTTATATCGGAAAGATATATATACTTTTTATTTTTCTCTGGTTTTGAAAATACATATCTATTTTCTTTAGCGTATTTTATTCTAGCCTGTAATGAATCAATATACTCAACTATACTTATAGTTTTTTTTACTTTGGGAAGTATTTTTACAAGTTTAAGGTATATTTCACCTAAAATCCTTGATATTTCTGCTTTTTCCTGAGCAAATAAATCAGAAAGTTCAGCATTGAGTTTTCCTACTTCATACGGTTCAATATATACCGAAACTCCTCTATCTGAATATGCAATAATAGAACCATTTATTTTATTTTTATATTCACTTCTTATAACTATGCAATATCTATTATTTTTTACAGTAGGCTGTTGAATACTTACATATTTTTGATATTTTCCTATTATTCTTCTTAAAGTTACAGAAATGCTTTTTTTATTATTTTCTATTCTTTTTCTTATTCGTCTCAATAAATCGCTTGCGGAATCTTTTACATTCCCATCTTCATCAATAGCTTTATATACAATATCAATAAAATTATCTGTTTCAGGAATAGAAAATATTAAATCCTGTAAATGAGTATATTTAATAAGATTTTTTCTATTTTCTTTATATAAATTTTGTGTCTGAGAAAGAAAATCAGCAATTCTTTTATATTCAATTGGATCTAAATATGTACCATTTTCAACTTTTTTTATTTCATCATATATTATAGGGATTCCGCGAATATCAAATTCACCGTATTCATATATATAATTATTAATCTCATCTATTATTTTGTATTCTTCTTCAATTTTTTCATAATCTTGGAAATATTCAAACTCTTCAAGTATATATCTTTTTCCATATCTTGAAGAGGCTTTTGAGGATATTAAATTTAGTATTTTATCTATTTCAAGATCTTTATATGTTTTGGAATTCATATTTTATTAAAAAGACACCTCCAGAGCTATATTAAGAGGAAAATAATTGATAGTTGCCATTTTATTATCAGTAGAGAAATATCTTGACTCGTATCCACCCAATAACATAATATTGAAATTAGAAAATTCATATGACAATCCAAGATTAATGTTTATTATTGTAGAAAGAGTTTTAAACTCATCTTCTGTATGCATTCCACCAACTGCTAATACATTGAATTTTGTATTAAATAAAAAATCGGTGTTATATGTTGTAATTATCCCGATTTCATAACCAGTATCTTCTATAATTGCATTTAAATCTTTTAATTGTGTTTGTGATATATTATCATAAACTGTATAACCAAAATATGGACCAAATGACATTTCTGGAGAATCTTCTGCTGGAAAGAGCAAACCTATTCTAACTGTATAATAATCAAAGTTTTTAAATGTATCATCCCAACCAGCTATATCAATAGATGTAGAAGATGCAGTAATTCCATATGTTCCCATAACAGCTATGTTAATAGTAAAAGCAGTAATGGCAACAACAAATATAGAAATCAATAATAAAACTTTTTTCACTTTCAACGCCCCTTTCATTTTGTTTTATGGGTAATTCCTATTTTTTCTCTTAAATACTCTGGTTTTACTATATATTCATCTAATAATTCTTTTCTTGTTCCCTGAGGAATAAATTCATCGTTAGCTCCTAATTCTACTAATGAATCTATATTTATTTTATTCTTTATAATATATGTTTTTATTTCTTCATTAAATCCGCCTTTTATCGCATTCTCCTCTACAATAAAAATATTTGTATTATCCTTTATATATTCTTTTAAAATCCCTTCATCAATTGGTTTAACGCTTCTAACACCAATAATTGTTGCATTAAGTTCATCCCATAATTCTTTATATTCTTCAATTAATTGTCCAACAACAAAAACGATATTTTCTTTTGATTCTTCTTTTATTACTTTCCATTTTTCATCCACTAATTCTAAATTATTTATTATATCTTTTATATCTATATATTCTCCACCTCTTGGAAATCTTATAAATGTAGGTTTTTCCAGATCGTTTTCCAATACGGTATATAGCATATTAGCTAAATCCTGGGCATTTAATGGTGTCAATATTTCAATATCTGGCACCAATCTCAAATAAGATATATCAAATACACCATGATGAGTTGGTCCGTCTTCTCCAACGATACCAGCTCTATCGAGCAAATATAATACAGGAATTTTTTGTAAAGCTATATCATGAATAATTGAGTCAAATGCTCTTTGCATAAATGATGAATATATATCAACAATTGCGAATGTCCCTGCAAGTCTCGTCGCTCCTGCAGCTGTAACTATTGATGGTTCTGTAATTCCCATATCAATAACCTTTTCAGGATATCGGGACTTTAAAATATTTAACCCTGTTCCTTCCTCCATAGCAGCGGTAAAGGAAACAAAATTATATTTCTCACCTAATTCTTTAAGAACATTACCAACTACCTTACTATAAGAAAGTTTTTCTGATTTTTTATTGCTCACTCCATGATATTTTGTTGGATTTTCTTCAGCAAAGTCCATTCCTTTACCTTTAATGGTTTTTAAATGTAAAATACATGGACCATCATCATAATTTTTTATAAATCTAAGATATTTTTCAAGGGATTTTATATCGTGCCCGTCTACTGGACCATAATATTTTATTCCCATACCTTCAAATATACTCATTGCTTCATTATATACTGTATGTTTAATACCATCACGTATTTTTTTCAATGTGTGTTCAATATCCTGACCAACTTCTGAACTTTCAAGAGTATCTTTTATTTTTTCCTTTATTGCATAATAATCATTTGATAATCTTACTTTATTTAAAATTTTTGCAATAGCTCCAACATTTTCTGAAATAGACATTTCATTATTAACAAGTATTATTTTTATTTTAGAATGAAGTGATTTTAACTGATTTAATGATTCAAGTACCATACCACTGGTAAATGCACCATCACCAATAATAGCGATAATATTCTTATCAATATTTTGATTTTTAAACCCTATTTCATATCCCAAAGCAGCAGAAATAGAAGTGCCAGCATGCCCAGCACCAAAATAATCATATTCACTTTCGAATATATTTGTAAATCCACTAATTCCATTTTTCTGTCTTAATGTTTTAAATGCTTCCCATCTTCCAGTTAGTAATTTATGTATATATGCTTGATGACTTGTATCCCAGATAACAATATCCTCTTTCGGGTCAAAAATTCTATATAGTGCAAGGGTTAATTCAACCACTCCAAGATTTGAGGCAAGATGTCCTGTATTTTTTGTAACCGTTTCATATATATAATTCCTTATTTTATTCGCTAAACTCTCTAATTCTTCATAATCCATTTCCCGTATCTTGTGGTACAAAGGGTTTTCCATATCCATCCAACCACCTCTATAGCCTTTTAAATTCTTCTTTTGCTATTTTATCTAAAATACCGTTTATAAATTTGGCACTTTTTTCATTGGAATATTTTTTTGCTAATTCAACAGCTTCATCAAGAATAACCTTAGGCGGAATATCCTTTCTTTTTTCTAACTCAAATATTGCAAGTCTTAAAATAGTTTTTTCAATATTTGCAACTCTATCAAAATCCCAATTAATAAGATATTTTTTTATATATTCATCATATCTATCTTTATTTTCCAAAATATTTTGTAAATAAATTTCCCCTTCTTCAAATAGGTTTTGAGGGACCTTTTTTTCTTTTAAAAGGTCCCTCAATAAATCTATTACATTTTCATATTCTATACCCTCAATAAAATCAAGTTGAAATGTCGCTTCTAATACTGCTTCTCTAACATATCTTCTTTTTGGAATCAATTTTCAACACTCCCATTTTCATCTTCGATTTTTTCATAGTCTATTTCTTCTTCAATTTCTGGTTTTTCTGCTTCTTCTAATTCTTCATAATTATCTTCCGTAGAAGAAATAATTAATCCATCAAGAACAATATCAACATTTCTTACAGGCACTTCTGTCATTTTTTCTACTTCTGATTTTAAGAATTCCTGTAAATCCTTTGCGAATTTTATTATGCTCTCACCATATTTTGCTTTTGTTTTTACGAATACTGATATTGTTCCGTCATCATTTTCATTTACTTTAATCAATTTTGCTAAATCTCTTTCATTTAAATCTGCACCTTCAACATTTTCTTTAAAAAATAATTGATACGATTTCATGGCCAATTCTTTTAATGCACTATCAGTGAAGGTTAATTCACCAAATTGATTTTTTTCATACATGGCCATATTATCCCTCCCTTCTCAGGCTCTTTCAATATATTCACCGGTTCTTGTGTCTACTTTTACTTTTTGTCCCACTTCAACAAAAAATGGAACTGTTGTTTTTAATCCAGTCTGTAAAATTGCTGGTTTTCCTCCTCCTGAAGCAGTATCTCCTTTAAAATTAGGTTCTGTTTCAACAACTTCAAGTACCACAACTGTTGGCAATACTATTCCAACAGGTTTTTCATCATAGAATGTTAAAGTAACTTCGAGATTGTCTATTAAATAATCTTTAGCATCTGCAACATCTTCTTCTGATAATAAATATTGCTCATATGTGTTTAAATCCATGAATACATAACTATCTCCATCGTGATATAAGTATTCAGCTGGTCTATATTCAAGAGCAGCTTCTTCAACCTTTTCACCAGAGTTGAAATTTTTATCTATTACATAACCTGTTTTTATATTCTTTAATTTTGTTTTTATTATTCCACTACCTCTACCTGTGAAATGTTTCTGCATTCCTAATACTCTGTATAATTCCCCATCTAAAAGTATAATCATTCCTTTTTTTAAATCTCCAACTACTACCATTCTTACATTCCTCCTATCTTTTTTCTTTTTTATATTATAATAAGATTTTTATCAAAAGTTGTTAATAATTCATAACCATCTTCTGTTACCAATACATCATCTTCAATTCTTATTCCAACTTCTCCTGGAATATAGATTCCCGGTTCTATTGTAATTATATCACCAGGTTGTGAGGTTTCAGTTGATAATTTAGATACTCTTGGACTTTCATGAACTTCAAGCCCTACTCCATGTCCAAGTCCATGTGAGAAATATTCACCATACCCTGCTTCAGAAATAATGTCTCTTGCTATCTTATCTATTTCAGAATATGCCAATCCAGGTTTTACACCTGCAACAGCAGCTTTCTGTGCCTTTAAAACTATTTCATATATTTCTCTATGTTTTTCTGAAATTTCACCAATAGCAATGGTTCTTGTAATATCTGAATTATAACCATTTGCATATGCTCCAAAGTCAATTACTACCAATTCACCTTTATTAATAGTTTTATCTGATGCAATCCCATGAGGTAAAGCACCTCTTGGACCTGATGCAACTATTGTTTCAAATGCATAAGTGTCTGAACCGAAAATTTTCATATTATATTCAAGTTTTGCTGCAAATTCTTTTTCTGTCATTCCTAATTTAAATGTATCCAATGTTTCTTGCAAAGCTTTTTCAGCTATTTCAACAGCTTTTTTTATATATTCTACTTCTTCCATTGATTTTGTTCTTCTTAATTCCAATAAAAGTTCTTCAGCTGGAATAAATGTATATTTTTCAAATTTCATTAATATATTTAAATATATATGAGAAGAAACAGTGTTAGCTTCAAATCCTATTTTTGCTCCTTCAGGTAATTCAATAAGTTTTTTTATTTCTTCTTCCAATTTTCCTTTTAAGATAATTGGTTTTTCTCCTGTTTGTTTTGTAGCCTGTTCTATGTATCTTCCATCTGTCATAAACTTTACTTCTTTTTCTGTTATTAAAACAACAGAAAAAGATCCGGTAAATCCTGTTAAATAGTATGATGATGGTTTTGAAGAGCTTTCAATATTAATAATTAAATATCCATCTAAACCTTTATTTGCCATTTTTTCTCTTAAGAGATTGATTCTGTCAAAAAACATGATCTATCCCCTTTCATAAATATTTTAATAAAACACTAAAATATATTATATCATAGTTAGGCTAAAAAAGTTTTAATTGTTTGGTATTTTTTTGATACTTTCTATGTTTTATTTTTTTCATACTCTTTAATTTATTTTCAAATTCAGTTTTGTTTGAAATTTCTTCCATAACCTCTTTTGCACGTGAAACAACTTCTGCCGGTAATCCTGCAAGTTTCGCTACTTCTATACCATAACTTTTATCACTAATTCCATCTTCTATTTTATGCATAAATATTATACCTGATTCTGTTTCCATAACCTTTACTCTTTTATTTAAAATCCCATCATAAAAATCCGCCAACATAGTAAGCTCCATATAATGTGTAGCAAAAATAGTATATGATTTTAAAATCTGATATATATATTCGGATGTCGCCCATGCAACACTTATTCCATCTATTGTTCCCGTTCCCCTTCCAACTTCATCAAGAAGAACAAGACTTTTTTCGTCAGCATTATTTAGAATACTTGAAACCTCTGACATTTCCACAAGAAAGGTTGATTTCCCGCTTACAACATCATCTTTTGCACCTATTCTCGTATATATATTGTTTAATATAGGCATTTCAGCATATTCAGCCGGAACAAATGATCCTATTTGTGCCATTATTGAGATAATTCCAATTTGCCTTAAATATGTAGATTTACCACTCATATTTGGTCCAGTTAAAATAACAAATCTCTTATTTTCATCAAGCATTATATCATTTGGCGTGAATTGTTCTACAAACCTTTCTACTACAGGATGCCTTCCATTTTTTATAATAAATTTATTATCAGAAAATATAGGTCTCACATAATTATATTTAATCGAGGCTTCTGCAAAACCACGTAAAATATCTATTTTTGAAATATTTTCAGCAAATATTTTAAGTGTTTTTACATATCTTTGTAAATCCCTTATTAAATCTTCAAAAATCCTCTTTTCAAGTTCATCTATCTTCTTTTCTGCTATACTAAATTTTTCTTCTAACTCTCTAAGTTCTTCTGTAATATACCTTTCAGAATTAACCAAAGTTTGTTTTCTTATATAATACCCGGGCACTTTATCGCTGTTTGCTTTTGTAACTTCAATATAAAAACCATATATTTTATTTCTTCCTACTTTAAGATTGGTAATTCCAGTTTTTTCTTTTTCTTTTATTTCTATTTCCTTTAGAAAATCTGAAGATTTTTCAAATATTTTTTTATATTGGTCAAGCTCCTCATTAAATCCTTCTTTTATTACTTTTCCTTTACCAATTTGATTGGAAGGCTCATCTACTATTGCACGTTTTAGTAATTCTTTTAATTCAAAAAACTCTTCAAGAGTTTCAAGACCTAACATTAGAAGTAATTCATTTATATATGGAATTACTTCTAATGTTGTTTTTAATGCCGTTAAATCGCGCGGAGTAGCTTTCATTAAAGAAATTCTTGATGCAATTCTTTCAACATCTCTTACAGCAGAAAGATACTCCTTTAATTCTTCCATAACCAGCTGATCATTTCTAAATATTTCCAGAATATCCTGCCTTTCTTCTATTTCTTTTTTTGATATTAATGGCTTTGATATCCACTGTTGAAGATGCCTTGCACCCATTGAAGTTTTTGTAAACTTCAATACATCATATAATGTTTTTCCTTTAGTTTCTTTATTTGGTAATAATCCGAGATTTAAAATAGTCGTTGAATCAAGAATCATATTATTAGATGTTTTAAATCTTTTAGGAAATGAAAAATGCGTTATTTTTTGTTTTTGGGAAACTTCAAGATATTTAAATACAGCTCCAAGAGCATAAATTTCTTCATCATTTAATTTTAGAACATCCGGGTTTAATATTCCATAACTTTCTTTAACTATATCAATATTATTTTTATTGAAATACCAATCTTCTAATTCTTCAACGTACAAACCTGGATAAGAATTTTTGATATTATTTTTTATATTTCTAAGATTGTTTGTTAATAACACTTGCACAAATGAATAGGAAGAAATAAAGTCCATAATTTCATTTTCAGTATATTCAAATGTGTCTATATACAAATCACCTGTACTAAAATCAAAAATCACAAAAACATATCCTTTTTTAGCAGGATATATTAATAACGAATATCTATTATTTTCATCTATCATATTTTCCTCAACAACTGTACCCGGAGTTAAAACCTGAGTAACCTCACGTTTTACTATACCTTTTGCTGTTGAAGGATCCTCCATTTGTTCACAAATAGCCACTTTAAAGCCCTGATCAAGCAGTTTTTTTAAGTAATTATCAAGCGCATGATGAGGAATACCGGCCATAGGATGACCATTTCTCTGGGTTAAAGTAATTTGAAGGGCTTCGCTGGTTATTTTTGCGTCTTCAAAAAAGGTTTCATAAAAATCACCTAGTCTAAATAAAACGAGACAATCCTTGTAATCTTCCTTTATTTCAAGATATTGTCTCATCATAGGGGTAAGAGTTTTAATAATATCACCTTCCCATTATTTCAGGGTGCTTTCGCACCCTGAATTTTTACATATAATAATGTTATTAATCAGGGCAAAAATGCCCTGATTAATGTTATTTTATTTAATTTCTTTTCGACTTTTTATTACTTTATCAATTAATCCATATTCTTTTGCTTCTTCAGCAGACATAAAGAAATCTCTATCTGCATCTTTTTCAATTTGAGAAACATCTTTTCCTGTATGTTCGCTTAATATTTTATTTAACATTTTCTTCATCCTTAAGATTTCCTGAGCCTGTATTTCTATATCCTTTGCAGTTCCCTGCGCTCCACCCCAGGGTTGATGAATCATAATCCTTGAATTTGGAAGAGCAAATCTTTTCCCTTTTGCACCAGCAGTTAACAACACAGCACCCATTGATGCAGCCTGACCTATACAAATTGTAGAAACATCTGGCTTTATATATTGCATAGTATCATATATTGCAAGACCTGCTGTAATAGAACCTCCAGGACTGTTTATATATAAATAAATATCTTTTTCTGGATCCTGAGCTTCAAGAAACAGCATTTGTGCTACAATAAGATTAGAAACATAATCATTAACTTCTGAACCAAGAAATATAATTCTATCTTTTAAAAGTCTTGAATAAATATCATAAGCTCTTTCATATCTACCACTTGATTCAACAACAACTGGTATAGGCATGCTCACTGTTCATTCACTCTCCTTATCTTTTCAAAAATCTTGTTTACTGGTATTGCTAATAAAAACATATGGCCGCTATCTGTAAATAATATTGATTTCACACTTTTTCCATAGGTTAAATCTACAAGACTTGTAGTATTTCTATGTTCTTTCTTTAATCGCTTAAAATGGGAGAATTTTTCTGGTATAATTGAATGTATCCTTTCTGCGATAATAAAAGAGTTTTTTGTTACATTTATGATAGCCATATTTTCACCTCCATCCTTTATATTATACACTGAAAATATTAAAAAATCAAAACGGAGGCGATAAAATGAGTGAAAATAATTTTATAGATGAAGTTATTATAACCGTATTCGGAGGCAAAGGTGGCGATGGCGCTGTAAGTTTTAGAAGAGAGAAATTTATTCCAAAAGGCGGCCCTGACGGCGGTGATGGTGGTGATGGCGGTAATGTAATAATAATGTCTACTGTAGAAAAAAACACATTAATGGATTTCAAACATAAAAAGAAGTTTAGAGCTGAAAACGGAAAAAATGGTCAGGGAAAGAAAATGTATGGTAGAAACGGTGAAGATTTAATAATAAAAGTCCCTGTTGGAACCCTTGTATATGATTATGAAACTAATGAATTAATAGCCGATCTTAAATATCCAAATCAATATGTTGTAGTCGCACGCGGCGGAAAAGGAGGAAAAGGAAATATTCATTTTACAAATTCCAGAGTTCAGGCTCCAACTATTGCAGAAAAGGGAATCGAAGGAGAATCAAGAGTTTTAAGATTAGAATTAAAGGTTTTAGCAGATGTTGGAATTATAGGATATCCTAATGTTGGTAAATCTACCTTAATTTCTGTTATTTCACGAGCTCGACCCAAAATAGCTAATTATCATTTTACTACTTTAATACCTAATCTTGGTGTTGTTGATATGGGTGATGGAAATTCTTTTGTTGTCGCAGATATTCCAGGATTAGTCCCTGGTGCTCATGAAGGCGTTGGGTTAGGAGATAAATTTCTAAAACACGTTGAAAGATGTTATTGTTTAGTGCATATACTCGACATTTCAGAAAGCGAAGGAAGAAAAGCTGAAGATGATTATTATACAATACGAATGGAATTGGAAAAATTTTCTGAAGAACTTGCTAAAAAACCTGAAATCATAGCAGTAAACAAAATTGATTTATTACCTGAAGACGAATTAGAAAAAAGGTTAAATAAACTTGAAGAAAAATTGGGCAAAAAAATCATTCCTATTTCCGCTGCTACAAGAAAGAATATAGATTTACTTTTAAATACTATATGGGATACAATCAAAGAAATGCGTATAGATAGGCAAAAGCAGATACTTGAATCTTTAAAAAATGCTCCTGATAAAATAAAATTAAAAATTAAACCTGTAGATGTTGATATACCTAAAAAAGTTAGATTTGAAATTATCAAATGGGATGAAGGTGTTTATGAAATTACCGGTCATGATGTTGAAGTGTTATTGAAAAAATATCCTATTGACCAAAAAGATGCAAGGCTGAAGATTTTACAAATACTTGAAAAAAGCGGTTTAGAAAGATTCCTTAAGAAAGTCGGTGTAAAAGAAGGAGATACCGTTTATCTTGGTGATTTCGCATTTGAATATATGGAGTGATATAAATGATTGTAATATTTGGTGGAACATTTAATCCACCTCACATTGGACATAGAATTATAGCCGAATATGCATATGATTATTTAAAACCAGATAAATTTTTAATTATCCCGGCTTATACTCCACCACATAAACTTGAAAATTCAGATATTGCAAATTATGACAAACGAATTGAATGGTGCAAAAATACTTTTCCATCTGAAAGATTTGAAATTTCCAGAATTGAGGAAAAACTTGATAAACCTTCTTATACACTACAAACGGTAAAATTTTTAAAAGAAAAATATAATGACGAAATATATTTATTAATTGGCGAAGATTCACTAATTAGCTTTCATACATGGTATAAATGGAAAGAATTACTAAAAAATGTTACTCTTGTTGTTTATAAGAGATTTTCTGAAAAATTAAAATTTGAAAATTATAATATTGAACATATCTTTTTAGATTCTCCAATAATAGAAATATCTTCAACAAATATAAGAGAAAGAATTAGAAAAAAACTCAGCATTTATGGAATGGTATCAGATTCTATAGTAGATGATATTTTAAAAACTTTTTAGAAAAATGAGGTGAATAAAATTAAATTAGGAATTCTACAATTTCCTCATAAAATAACCCTTTCAGAAAAAGTTTATACTGAATATTTTAAATTTCTAAATAGTGATTCTTCTTATAATTCTATAACTATTAATCCTGAACTTTTTGATTTTGAAATTGAAAAAATTTTAAATAGTTATGATGGTCTAAATGTCACTGTTCCTTTTAAAGAGAAAATAATGAAATATATTGATGTTATAGAAGACGCTTCAGTTTTAAAAGCAATAAATAATATTTACAATAAAATTGGTTATAACACTGATTGGATCGGGTTCATAAATTCATTAAAAGAATCAAATTATAACTTAAATGGAAAAATATTAATTTTTGGCGCTGGTGGTGTAGCACGCGCCATTGTTTATGGATTATACAAATTAGGTATCGATAAAGTCACAGTAATTAACAGAACATATGAAAGGGCTTTAAATTTAAAAGTTGAATTTCAGAAAATTATAAATATTATTCCATATCCGCTGGAAAAATTAAACAATGAATTAAAAGATACATCTATATTTATAAATGCTTCATCGTTAGGCATGTTTAATGAAAAATTGCCTATAGAACCCTCATATTTGAAAAACATTAAACTCGTATATGACGTTGTTTATTATAATACTCCTCTTCAAGAATTGGCAAAAGAATTAAACATAAACCTTATCACCGGTGAAAAAATGTGGTATTATCAGGCTATTGAAAATCTTAAAATATGGAATATATACGATGAATCAAAATTTAAGAAAGCTTTTCAGAACTTCAAAAAATGATATAATATTCTATGAATCTATTTAAATAAGGAGAGATTTTATGGCAAATGTATATTTGAAAAAAGGAATTAAAAGCAGGGTTGTAAATGGCCATCCCTGGATATATGAAAATGAAATAAATGAAATTCAAGGAGAATACGCTAACGGCGAGATAGTAAATGTTTTTTATAATAAGAATTTCATTGGAAAAGGATATATTAACGATAACTCAAAAATAAGAGTTAGACTTTTAACAAAAAAGAATGAAGAGATCGATAAAGAATGGATAAAAGGAAAAATTAAAAAAGCTATCGATTATAGAAAAATGATTTTTGGTAATGAAAATACCTTTAGATTAATATTTGGCGAAGGCGATTATTTCCCAGGACTTATCGTAGATAAATTCAATGATTATTTAGTCATTCAAATTAATACTCTTGGAATATATAAACTCAAGAATCATATTATCGATTCGTTAGTAGAACTCATTAATCCAAAGGGAATTTTCGAGAAAGATGATGAAAAAAGTGCTAAAATAGAAGAATTCGAATACACTGAAGGGTGGATATATAAAACAGGCCCTGAATTGATTCCATTTGAAATCAACGGAATAAAGTTTTTTGCCGATACGCTTGGACAAAAAACAGGATTCTTTTTAGATCAAAGATATAACGCTCTTAAAGTAAAAGAATTAGCTAAAGATAAAAATGTTCTCGATGGATTTTCATATACAGGAAATTTTGGTATCCATGCATTATCTGGCGGTGCAAAACATGTCACATTCCTTGATTATTCTGATAGAGCTTTATTTGTTCTTGAAAAAACTTTAAAAGAAAATAATATCTCAAAGGACAAATATGATTTATATGAAACAAATACATTTGATCAGCTTAGAAAATTTGACGGCGCAAATATCTATTTTGACTTTGTTATTATTGATCCTCCATCTCTAGCCAAGTCAAGAAGTTCAATAAAAAATGCTATAAGAGGTTATAAAGAATTAAATTTAAGAGCTATGAGAATAACAAAAAATGGTTCTTTATTTGCCACGGCATCATGTACACAATTGGTATATGACGAAGAATTCAAAAGAATCATTTTCGATGCAGCTAAAGATAATAAACTATTATTAAGACAAATATTTAAAGGAAATCAATCACCAGATCATCCTGTAGTATATAATATTTTAGAAACAGAATATCTTAAATTCTATATTTTCCAACTTGAAAATATGAAATTGTAATTATTTCTTGTTCTCTATAATCTATAAAAAAACAGCGCTTTCAAAAGCGCTGTTTTTAAATTATAGTTACAAATAGACTCATTATAAGAAATATGAATATCTGAAATTTTATATATTTGAGTTTTTGTTTCCCTAAATCTTCCTGAAAAACCAGAAAATTATTAATAAGAGTAATCAAAATATATAAAATAATAACTGTTTTAATTGACGGACTAACTAAATATAACATGAGTATATTTATAAGAGAGGTTAATCCATTTATTATAAGAAAAGCAAGAAAAAACTTCACTTTATCAATTTTGACTCTTAATATTTTTAGAATTAAAATATTGGCAATCATTTCTAAAGAAATAATCACAAATAACAAAATAGCGGAAAAAATTACTATCTTTTTTAAATCAACTGTATTTACAAAGATTTTAAGAAAACCATAAAAGTGTTCTTTAAAAATAATGTTATTGTTTATATATTCTAAAACAAATGATGTAAATATATATATTGTTCCAATTAGAGTAATAAAAAGAACAAGAAAATCCCATAACTTTTCCTTTAATACTTGATCCATATAATCACCCCATCTTTTAATTCATTTTTTATTATATCAAAAATATACGATTATTAATGTTAAAAAATAGTAAAAAGAACTTTTAATTTTTATTTTCTAATTTATTTCTATTTAAATATGATTTATTGAAACTAATTTACAAAGAAATATATTGTAAAAACGTTTTTTTTGATGTTATCTGAAGTATTTTTATAAAAAAAAACTCTGCATATCCATAATAGATATACAGAGTTTCTTGTAAATCTAAGTATTTCTGAAAACAAGAGGCATTACCTGTTTTTTTCTTGATACAATTCCTTCAAGATAGGATATTTTATCTGAAAAATCACGTCTAAATATTTTTTCAGCCAATTTATATTGACCAGCTGCAAATATATAAGAACCTTCTTTTAAAACATCAGTTAAAAGGAATAAAAATAAGATGTATCCTCTTTCTTCTACAATTTTTTCCATCTCATTTAAAATCTTATCCTTTCTTTTTAAAATACTTTCTACATCAATTACCTCTATTTGAGCAATTGCAATGGTTCCGCGAGATAATCTTGATTCTTTCAAATCTATTGTTAAAATTTGTTTTTCACTAAAATCTTCAAGATCAGTTTTAGCTTTATACATTTCTATACCATAATTTATAGCGTCAAGTTTTAATAAATTTGAAATTTCTTCAACTGCTTTTTTATCTTCATCAGTAGTAGTAGGTGATTTTAAAAGCATGGTATCTGATAATATTGCTGAAAGCATTACACCAGCGATTTCTTTTGGAGGAATAATATTGTGTTTTTTATATAAATCCCATATTATTGTATTTGTACATCCTACAGGTCTAATATGAGCAGTAATTGGAAGCCCTGTTTCCAATCCTCCTAATCTATGATGATCCACAATTTCAAGAATTTCAGCTTCTTCAATTCCTTCTACACTTTGGGATTTTTCCGAGTGATCTACTAATATAACTTTTTTCTGTTTTGGTTTTATCAAATCATGTCTTGTTATAATACCTTTTACATATCCATTTTTATCTACTACAACCGCAACACCTTTCTTATCCTGCATTAATTCCTCTTCAAAATCTTTTAGTATTTCATCAGGTGATGTGGTTAATGGATTTCTGCTCATTATTCTTTCCACATGAGTACTTAGACGTAATAACCTCCCTGCAACATATGTAGGATGAGGAGTTACAACTATCGGAATATTTTTCTCTTCAGCAAGATTTATTATTTTTTTTGAAGGAATAAAATCCCCTGTTATTATTAAACAGCTTACTCCACTCTCCAGTGCTATTTTTTGAACATCTTCCCTATTTCCTGTTATCAATACATCATTCTTTTTTAAGTATCTTTTAACTTCTTCTGCTGTCATTGCTCCAATTGTTGGACAACCCATTAATTTTTTATTTTCATCTCCAACAATTAATTTTGCATCCATTGTTTTTATAATATCTTTAACCTTTGGTGGATTCTCTTCAAGTGTAAAATTCTGTATTTCTTTCAAAAAATTTCTGGCTAATTCTCTTTCAGTTAAAAGGCCTATTAATTTATTCTCTTCATCAACAATTGGGATACTCTTAACATGTTTCTCTAACATCGTGTTTCCAATTTCAAATATTGTTGATTCTCTTTTAGCTAAAACAACATCTTTTACCATTGCATCTTTTACTTGAATGTATACATGTTCTAATAATTCCGGCTTATTTATGCTAAAATAATTCAAAACAAAATTACTTTCAGGATTTATATCTCCCAGTCTATATGGTTTATATGTATTATCATTATCTATTTGATTCTTTAAATAAGCATAAGATATTGCAGCAGCAATACTATCAGTATCAGGACGTTTATGACCTATTACATATATTTCATTTTTCATTTATATCACCTCACAATTTTTACAGAATATAATATCATTTTACCACATAAAAAAAACGGAGCTTACGCTCCGAAATTCCTTAATTTATTTTAAGGAGGATAGGGGTATTATTATGATAATACTAAAATGTTAAGATTAATATCAATTTATTATTCAAGTTCATGTATTATAAATTAAGAAATAAATAATCTTTTTTCAAAAAAAATGTTTTTTAAATTATACAAATAATGATATAATATACAGAGATTAAAAATTTTTCAGGAGGTGTTTTTGGTGAAAAAAACTTCAAAACTCTTAGTGGCAGTAGCGCTTATTGCAGCATTTTTATTTATTCCTAAAATTGGAATTTCTGAAAATTCCAGAGAAACAGGGAAAAACTTAAAAATAGCATTTGTACAAATGGAAAAAGTAACTCAGTCCTATTATAAATGGCAGGACTTACAGGAAAAATACAAAAACGACTTACAGTATTATCAGGGAAAAATCAATAAATTACAAAAAGAATTTGAAGACTTAAAAAACTCAGGTGCTACAAATGATGAATTGGTAAAAAAACAACAGGAATTACAGTTAAGAATTAATGAATATCAAAAAGCTATTCAGGATGAATACACAAAGAAGACAAATGAATTATTAGCAGAAGTAAAAGAAAAAATAGTGAAATACGCTAAAGATAATGGTTACAACTTAGTATTATATGAACCATCAGTTTTATATGCTGATGAATTAGTAGATATAACTCCGCAAATTATTGAAATGTTAAAAACAGCGGGTGTAAATTAATTCGATGGAAAAACATACACTTGTTTGCAAAAAAATTATAAAAAAGTATGGAAGAAAAATAGTTTTAAATGGAGTAGATTTTGAAGCCGGCACTGGTGAAATTGTTGGGATCCTTGGTCCCAACGGTGCCGGAAAATCTACTTTATTTAAAACTATTCTTGGTATTGTAGTACCTAAAAGCGGTGAGGTATTATTGGACAATATTAAAATAACTCATTTACCTGTACATATACGTGCAAAGAATGGAATTGCATATCTTCCACAGGAACCTTCTGTTTTTAGAAATTTAACTGTATGGGATAACATGGATTTAATTGCTTCCATGTTAAAAATTGAAAACAAAGAAAAAATCATTACAGATATATTAAGCGAATTTGGAATATTAGAACTTAAAAATCAAATTGCTGACTCCTTATCCGGTGGTGAAAAAAGAAGATTGGAGTTTGCAAGAACATTGCTAATGAAACCTAAATTTATTCTTCTCGATGAACCGTTTGTAGGAATTGATCCTATTACAGTAAAAGATATACAAAAAATCATCAAATCTCTTTCTAAAAGAGGGTTAGGTGTAATTGTTACAGATCACAATGTTGATGAAATTGCTGAAGTTGTTGATATATTATATGTCGTTCATAAAGGTAATGTTATTGCTCATGGAAAACCTGAAGAAGTTTTAAAAGATGAAAAAGTTATTGAAAATTATCTGGGTTGGTGATATAAATGTTGAAAATTGGAGTGATTGGATATTCGGGAGAATTAACCGAAGAAAAAATTAAAAATCTTTCTGAAATTACCTTTGAAATTGGAAAAATGATTGCAAAAAATGGGTGGATATTATATAGCGGTGGAAGAAATGGAATTATGGAAATTGTTTCAAAAGGTGCTAAAGAAAGCAACGGAGTTACTGTGGGAATTCTTCCCTGGGAAATAGATGGAAATCAATATATAGATTACCACATAAAAACCGGCCTGGATTTTTCAATGAGATCATTTGTTCTTGTAAAAAGCGTTGATGTAATTGTTAGCATAGGTGGTGAAATTGGTACAGCCATTGAATTATTGGGTGCATATGCAAACGGAAAACCTATTATTTTAATGAATAACACAGGTGGATGGACTGATAGAATAAAAAAATGTTTAATAGAAAATACATATCTTGACAATAGAAAAACAGCAAAAGTTTATTCTGTAAATACCATAGAAGAACTTGAAAAGTTATTGAAAAAAATGGAGGTTGAAAAATGATACGTCTAAGATTTGCTCCAAGCCCTACTGGGCATTTACATGTTGGCGGAGTTAGAACAGCTTTATTTAACTGGTTATATGCAAAAAAAAATAACGGAAAATTTATTCTGCGTATTGAAGATACAGATTTAGAACGTTCAAGTAAAGAATTTGAAAATGAAATACTTGATTCAATGAAATGGTGTGGTCTTGACTGGGATGAGGGACCTGATAAAGGGGGAGATTTTGGTCCTTATAGACAAAGCGAAAGATTGGAAATTTATAAAGAACATATAAATCAATTATTGAAAGAAGAAAAAGCTTATTATGCTGTGTATAAGGGTGAAGAAGTTATACACAAATCATATGAATTTCCTGAAGAATATAATACAAAAGATTTTTCTATTGTTGTAAAATTTAAAATAAATAAAGAAGGTTCTGTAAGATTCAATGACCTTTTAAAAGGAGAAATTGAATTTAAAAATGAATATATTGATGATTTTATAATCCTGAGATCAAATGGAATTCCCGTATATAATTTTACCGTTGTAATTGATGATCATTATATGGAAATTACTCATGTAATTCGTGGTGAAGACCATATTTCAAATACTCAAAAACAGATATTATTATATCAGGCTTTTAACTGGAATATTCCAGAATTTATGCATATCCCTTTAATCCTTGGAAATGACAGAAAACCTTTAAGCAAAAGACATGGAGGCACCACTGTTGACTTTTTTAGAAAAGAAGGTTACTTAAAATCAGCTTTAATGAACTACCTTGCTTTATTGGGCTGGACAATAGAAGATGAAATCTTTAATTTCAAAGATAAAATAGATAATTTTGTTCCGGAAAAAATCTCTAACAAAGGTGTTATATTTGATTATGAAAAACTTGAATGGATTTGTGGAAAACATTTAAGATTATTGGATATAGAAGAATTATATTCTGAACTTAAAGAATGGCTTGGATATATTAATGATATTGAATTTATTAATATGCTGGAAAAAGACATAGATTTTTCAAAAGAAGTAATAAAAATCTCAAGAGAAAAAATTAACACATTAAAACAATTAAAAGATTTTTCATATAACTTTTTCGACGACAATTATGATTATGATGAAAAATACATACAAAAGTTTCTAAAAAAAGAATGGGCACCAGAACTTTTAAAAACAACTATAACAAAATTTGAAGAATTACAAGAATATACAATAGAAAGCGTTGAAAAAACTATAAGAGAAATTGCCGATTTAAAAATCACTTCCAAAAAGAACACATTTCAAACAATTAGAGGGGCTGTATTGGGAAAGTTAGTGACTCCGGGATTATTCGAGTCAATAGCCGTATTGGGAAAAGAAAAAACAATTTCTCGTCTTAAAAAAACAGAGGTGTTTTTAAATGAACAGATTCAAGGATAAAAAAATTACGCTTGGCGTAAGTAGCGGAATTGCTATATACAAAGCAGTAGATCTTGCATCAAGATTAAGAAAAACAAATGCACAACTTAATATAGTTATGACAGAAGATGCAAAAAAAATGATTTCACCTGTAGTTTTCTCTGCTGTTGGAAATTGTCCAGTTTATAGTGATTACTTTAATGAAGTTAAAGATGGTTGGATTCCCCACACACAGCTTTCAATGGAAAGCGATGTTTTTGTTGTTGCACCAGCTACTTCAAATATAATTGCAAAAATTGCGAATGGAATTTCAGATGATCTTGTTTCATTAATAGGTTTAGCCTTTAGAAAAAAAGCGAAAATAGTAGTTCCAACAATGAATACAAGAATGTATGATTCACCAGCATTTCAACGAAATTTGAAAAATTTAAAAAATGATGGTTGGACAATTGTTGAACCAGAAGTTGGTCATCTTGCATGTGGCGAAATAGGAAAAGGAAGATATCCTGACAATGAAATAATCATGGAATATATAGAAAAATTCTTATCTCCACAAGACTTCAAAGGAAAAAAAATACTAATCACTGCTGGTCCTACTGTTGAGCCGATAGATCCTGTAAGAAATATAACAAATAAATCAAGTGGAAAAATGGGATATGAAATTGCAAAAGAATTCGCATTAAGAGGAGCTGAAGTAATATTAATTTCAGGTCCTACAAACTTAAAACCTTCTCCATTAATAAAAGAAATTATTAATATAACTACTGCTGAAGAAATGTTAGAAGCAGCAAAAGATAAATACGAAAATATGAATATTATAATAATGACAGCTGCCGTATCTGATTTCAAAGTAAAAAATGCTTCAAAACAAAAGATAAAGAAAGATAAAGACTCAATAACCTTAGAATTAATAAAAAATCCTGATATTTTAAAAACAATAGGAAAAATAAAGAAAGAAAATCAATTACTAGTGGGCTTTGCCGCAGAAACTAATAATCTCATTGAATATGCAAAGAAAAAACTCAAAGAAAAAAATTGCGATTTGATTATTACAAATGATGTATCAAAAGCAGAAACAGGTTTTAATGTGGATTATAATGAAGTTTATATTCTTAATAAATTGGGAGATGTTACCCATGTTGAAAAAAACACCAAAAAGAATATTGCTATTAATATTGCTGATTATATTTCAAAGCTTATTAATAGCTAACACTCTAAGTATTGATGATTTTCATGACAATATTATATTTTTAAAGTTTATTACAAAAGAAAAAATGATAAATCCGCATGTATCCGTTTATTCAGGTGGATTCAGAGTAATACCTGAATATTCTACAACTCCATCGTATATAGGAATAAAAATTAATATCAATGATTTTTCAAAAAACGATATTCTCACATTCAATATTGAATTTGATTCCTTAAATGGTCATAAAACTCTTACTTTTCATAATTTTATTAAATTAAAATATTTTTCTACACCTTTAAATGCAGAAATTTCAACAATTGAAACACCAGATGGCTGGAAAGGAGTTCTTGTAAATAATTCAAATAATGAATTCAAAATTACAGGAATTAAAATTGATAATAAAATTGAACTATTAAATACTGAAAATAATATTTTCTATCTTCCACAAAATCTTGATAACGGATTTCACACTCTCGATATAACCTATGAAAATACATATAAAATCTCTTTTTCAAAAAAAATAAAATTCTTTAAAAAAGATTGGTTTTTTGGTTCTTCTAATCTTAAAGGAGCGTCTTATAGAGTTGAATTTATAAGCAATTATCTTGTCAAAAAAGGTGATTCAATATATAAAATCGCCCGAAAATTTGGAGTAAAACCCGGTGAAATTGTTCTATATAATAATATTAAAGATCCTAAAAAAATATACTCCGGACAGTTACTAAAAATAGGGAAATTACGATTTGGTGAAAGTCCTTTGGTTATTACGGTAGATCTTGATAAAAGTATTTTAAATCTATATTATCTTGGTGAAAAGGTTTTAACTTTTCCAGCTGCAGTTGGAAGAAGCGATGCAACACCACCTGGATATTATAGAATTATGTATAAAGAAAAAGAACCTGCATTATATTGGTATGGTGAATACATAAAACCGGGATCAATAATTAATGGAATTGGAAGTAGATGGTTACAACTCTCAGAAGAACAATATGGAATTCATGGTACTACAAAGCCATGGGAAATCGGGAAACGTATTTCTCACGGCTGCATAAGATTATTTAATCAGGATGTTGAACTTCTCGACTTTTTAACAGGAATTGGAACAGAAGTATATGCTATAAAATCAGTGAGGTGAATAGATGTTATTTTCTCTTGCTTTTTTCAAGGTATTACCTCTTTTCATTATAATCTCTATTGGATATATTCTCGGCAAAACATTTGAAGAATATGACAATAAAATTCTAAATAAAATTACAATATGGGTTGCAGGAAATGTTTTAGCATTTACAGCAATAAATTCTCATCCACCAAAATCAGATGAATTGAAAGTATTTTTTTCAGGATATATAATCCTTTTTATATTAGCTATTTTAATTCCATTTATCCTAAAAAAATTGAACCTCATAAAATCTGAATGGGGAATTATATCTTTTGCATTGATGTTTTCAAATGGCGGATATTTAGGATATCCCGTTGTTGGAGCACTATTTGGAGATGAATATATTGCTAAAGCTGTAATTTACGTTATTGCAATGACATTACTTTCATTTTCAATAGGTATAGTTATTCTTACAGGAAATATAAAAAAAGGATTATTAAATATGGTTAAATTACCCATGTTATGGGGATTCTTAATTGGATGGATATTAGGTGCAAATAATATATTCTGGTATAACTTTCCAGCTGTTATTTCTGAACCAATTGAAATGATAAAAAATGCAAGTATTGTGATCATTCTTATAAACATCGGTGTTTCTTTATCAAAAATAAAAATTAAAATCTATGATTTATACGATACCATTTTAACTACTTTTTTCAGATTAATTGTATTTCCAGTTCTCGCCATTTTTATAGTAAAACTATTAAAATTTGACCCTATTCTTGGAGCGATATTTGTAATTGAAGCAGGAATGCCTGTTGGAATGAATGTATCATTTATTACTGAAGAATTAAAGATAAATCCTGCATTAGGTAATTTGCTTGTTTTTGTAAGTACTCTATTATCAATTTTAACTGTTCCATTATTATATTATCTTATTAATCTTTAGGAGGAATTAATATGATAGATATATCAAAAATAAAAAAAATCGCGTTAATAGGTGCCACAACAAATAAATCAAAATTTGGATATAAAATCTTAAAAGACCTTGTAAAAAAAGGATATGAAGTATTACCAGTAACTCCAAATTATGATGAAATAGAAGGAATTAAAACATATAAATCAGTTAATGAATTACCAGAAGTTGATGTTTTAAACTTTGTTGTCCCGCCTAAAATTGGATTAGAAATTACAAAAGAGGCTTATAAAAATGGATTTAAAAAATTCTGGTATCAACCAGGTGCCGAATCTCAGGAAATCAAAGAATTCTTGGATTCATTAAATGATCCAGAAGTTGATTACCTGTTCTATAAATGTATAATGGTTGAAACAATATAAAAGCCCTATTAAAGGGCTTTCTTTTATAATAGTAAATAAAAAGGGGCTGTTATAATGTCTGGGATTTTAAAATACACCGCAATATTTGCATCTGCCACAATGGTAAGTCGTTTTCTTGGATTATTCAGAGATATGCTTTTCGCATATTACTTTGGAAGAAGTGGAGAATATGATGCCTATATTATAGCAATACTTCTTCCATTTTTTCTAAGAAGAATATTTGCTGAAGGTGCTTTTTCTACTGTATTCATTCCTTTATACAATAGAAAAAAAGGAAAAGAGGCTGATCTATTTGCAAGCACCGCAATAAATATTTTATTTTTAATCACATTTTCTCTATATATTCTAGTATTTTTTTATTCACCAATTTTTGCTAAAATACTCGGAAGTGGTTTAGATAAAGAATATTTAAACCTTTCTGCCTTTTTAATGAAAATCACATTTCCATTTATTACTTTTATTTCCATATGGTCGATATTTGCCAGTATTTTACATAATGAAAGCAATTTCTTTATCTCGGGAGTATCACCAGCAATAACCAATGTTTTTACCATATTAGGTATTTTATTTTCTGTATATTTTCCTATTAAAATTTTAGGTCCAACAATTGGGTTTCTCCTTGGCGGATTTTTTCAATTATTCTTTGTTTATATTTACGTACATAAGAAAAAATATTTTAAATATTATCCTGTTATAAAAAAAGACTATATAAACGAAATAATGGTAATGTTTATTCCTGCATTATTTGGTGTTGCCATTTCTCATATTAATAGTATTGTGGATACAAATGTTGCAACCTGGACTGGAGAAGGTGGAGTTGCAACTATTCAATATGCATTAAGATTATATCAATTGCCTTTAGCAATTTTTTCTGTGAGCATCGCAAACGTTATTCTTCCAAGATTATCTAAATTATCTGCAAAAGATGATATGGAAAATTTTGTAAAAGAGTTTAAAGAAGCGATAATCATATCCTTATTTTTAACAATTCCCGCTGCATCTGGATTAATTATATTAAGCAAAGAAATAATTAAATTAATATATCAGCATGGTAGCTTTACTTCAAATGATACAACAGCAACTGCCTACACATTAATTGCATATTCTATTGGTATTGTTTTCTATTCCATTCACGGTATTCTTGTAAGAAATTATTATTCAAAATTAGACTCCAAAAAACCAACAAAAATTTCATTTATAATGGTTACAATTAACATAATACTCGATATTATACTTGCTAAATATTTTGGAACTGCCGGAATTGGTTTGGCAACATCAATTTCAGGAATGATTGGTATGATAATTCTGGGTTGGGATTTATTTGCACATTTTGATAAAAATGACATAATTGAAGTATTAAAAATCTTTATTGCATCATTTATTATGGGAACAATATTATATATATCAAAGAAATTATATATATCAAACATCTACACACTTATACTTGTTATTGAAGGAATGATAATATACGCTGTTGCGGCATATTTGCTAAATTGTAAATACTTCACCGAAATATCAAAAATGCTAAAAAATAAACTCAAAAAAAATGGTTAAAAATTCACAAAATTTGACATTTGTGGTATAATAAAGATGAATATAACAAATAATTTTGAGGGGGCTAAATTATGGATGTAATGACCGTAACATTAAATCCTTCACTAGATAGAGAAATAATCGTAGAAGACTTTAAATGCGGACATATGTTTAGAATTTCTAATCCATCTAATTCTGTAATGGAACCTGGTGGAAAAGGTATCAATGTATCAAAAATGCTTAGTAAATTAGGCGTTGAAAACATGGCCTTGGGTTTTTTAGGCGGATTTGTTGGAAGAGTGTTTTTAGAAAAATTACTCGAAGATAAAAATATAACTGCAAACTTTGTTTTTGTTGAGGAAGAAACTCGTGAAAATATCGCTATATTGGACCTGAAAAATCACACAATTACTCAAATTAATTCAAGTGGTCCAAAACTTCAGGAAATAGATATTAACCATATGATTCAAAGATATAAAAATTCACTTTCTCTTGTAGAACATGTTTTAATTTCTGGAAGCATTCCACCTAATGCACCAGTTGATATCTATGCAAGAATGTTTGAACTTGCAAAGAAAAATGGGGTTACAACATATATGGAAGCAAATGGTCCTCATTTTAACGAGGCAATTGAAAAATCATGTCCTATGGTAGTAAGAATTGACTTAAGAAGAGAGAAAAAATATTTTGATAGAGAATTAAAAGAAATGGATGACTATGTATATGCTGCAGAAGATATTATAAAACATGGCGCAAAATTAGCTGTTCTCAGTTATCATGTTGAAGGAGATATAATTGCAACCCCTGAAGGAATCTGGTTATTCAAATTAGAAGAAAATGTTGATAGATCTCATTTATTTGGTGTTGGTGACTCTTTCATGACAGGAATTATATATTATATATTAAAGAATGGATATAATTACCTTGAAGCTGCAAAATTTGGTATGGCAACTGCTATTGCCAAAGTTCATCATATCGAAAAGTATATTGAAGATATAGAAGAGATTCATAAATATCTAAATTACTTTGAAGTAAAGAAGGTGAAATAATGAAAGTAGAAGATATTATGTTAAAAGATGTAACTTCCTTAGCAGAGGACGTAACTATAGATAGATTTATAACTTTATGTGAAAGGCATGGATACTCAGCGTTGCCTGTTGTAGATTCCGAATTTCACCTCGTTGGATTATTAAGCGAATCAATGGTAATAAAAGCTTCTATCCCGGGATATTTATCTCTAATGCAATCTACTTCATTTATCCCTGATTCTCAACAATTCATAAAAGGATTAGGTCATATTTTAAACAAACCCGTTTCAGAAATAATGGATAAAAATCCTACAAAAGTTTATTATGACGACACAGCTTTACATGTTGCCGATGTAATAATAAAAAAGAGTTTAAAAATAGTTCCTGTTGTTGATTATGATAACAGGCTTATTGGTATTGTAAGAAGAATTAAACTTTTAAGTTTAGCAGCAAAGGGTATTTTGGAGGAATAATATTGGAAAAAGTTAATATAGTTACATATGGATGCAAATTAAATCAGGCTGAAAGTGAAGTAATTGGTGAGAAATTATCTTCTTTAAATTATATTGTTGAATATGACAAATCAACTAAGAGTGATATATTAATTATAAACTCATGCACAGTAACTTCTGAAGCCGAAAGGAAAATTCGCCAATTAATAAGGAAGACCAAAAGAGAAAAACCTGATACCAAAGTCGTTGTTGTTGGGTGTTACACACATACAGATACGAAATCATTACTGAAAAATGGTGTTGATCTAATCTTAGGAAACCTTGAAAAAAAATACATAGAAAATTATATAGATAAAAATGGTGTCTTTGTAGACCTTGATTATTGGCATTCAAAAAATGAAAAAATATTTCTACCTCAAAAACCTTATAATAATTATTCAAGATATTTCCTGCCAATTGAAGAAGGATGTCTTGAGTTCTGTACATATTGTAGAATAATATTCGCAAGAGGAAATAAAATAAGAAGTGTCTCAAAAGATGAGATATTCAAAAAAATTGATTCTCTTATTAAAAAAGGGGTAAAAGAATTTATTATTACTGGCATCAATTTAACCTATTATGGTTATGGAACAGATTATAATTTATTAAATCTGATAATGAATATTGAAAAAAAATATCAATCCCAAAAAATTCGTTTTAGGATTAGTTCTTTATATCCCGATTTCATCAATGAAAATATCATTCAATTTCTCAATGAGAGCAAAATTTTCGAAAAACACATACATTTATCACTCCAGCATGTTTCCACAAAAGTTCTGGAAAATATGGGAAGAAAATATAATGAAAAATATCTAATAAATTTATTCGATATGATTTTTAGAATAAACGATATTTTTTCCATATCCTCAGATATAATTGTTGGTTTTCCAGGCGAAACTAATGAAGATTTTGAAATATTATTAGAATTTATTAATAAATATCCATTCTCAAGAGTTCATGCATTTAGATATTCATCACGTCCAAATACCAAAGCGTCAAAAATGCCTCACCAAGTTTCAGGTGAAATAAAAAAAGCCCGCATGAAACAATTGCAACAATACATAAAAAATTCAAATGAACAATATTTAAAAAAATTAATTAACTCTGGTATAACCCCAGAAATTCTTATAGAAAAAAAGGATAATCAATACAGTTACGGATATGATGAATATTATATATACCATAAAATATTAAATAATAGTATAAACTTAAATGATTTTCATAAAGTAAAAATAAATAAAATTGAAAATACTGGAGTGATATCAAGTGTTTTATAATTCAAAAGAATGGATAGAAAGTACTGAATATAAAAGTGAAGATTTTGAAATATTTAACGGATATTCTACTTACGAAACCATTAGAACATACAACAAAAATCTATTTGCCCTTAACTTTCACTATGAAAGATTAAAAAAATCTGCCATATTTTTGGGATTAGAATTCCCTGAATACAATAAACTAAAAGAAACTCTTCTTGAAGGAGTTAAAAAGTTTAATTGCAAAGAAGACATAAGAATAAAAATATTAATTAACAAATACACATCAAAAAATAAAAGTTTTTATGCGTTTATTGAGCCGATATATGAAGTTGATGATTTAAGAGAGAGTGGAGTTGTTTTGGCAATATCTCGAGAAAGAAAACCAAAAAATCCCGTTATTCCATATTATGTAAAAACTTCTCTAAATGGCTATGGATTATATTTAAGACAAAAATACAATGTGTATTATGATGCAATAGTATTAAACGAATTTGGTTATGTAACTGAAGGAACAAAATCAAATCTATTTATGGTAAGTGCTGGAGTAATTATAACTCCTCCTTTATCAGCTGGTATATTACCTGGAATTACAAGAAAAGTTGTTATCGACCTTATAAAAAGCTTCAATATAGACTTTGAAGAAAGAAATATTGAATTATGGGAATTATTATCAGCAGATGAAATATTCTTAACTCATACAAGTGCAGGAATTGTTCCAGTAAGAAGAATAGTTCCTAATTTTACCTTTAATGCCCCAGGTATTACAACTGAAACATTAATAAATTACTGGAAAGACTTTATTATACAAAACAACGAATATTGGGATTAATATGAAAGAAATCAAAGATATCTTATATGAATTATCTTCAAAAAACAATGTTATAAAAAAAATTATGTTGCTTGACGAGATAAAAAATAAGATATCAGCAATTTTAGATAAATATAATTTTACCTCAGTGGAGGTGGTTGATATAGATTTAAAAACCTCCACGCTTTTTTTGTATGTTGAAAACAACTACATAAAACAGGAAATTCTATTTAAAAAAAATAAATTAATAAAAGAAATTAATAATTCATTGCAAATAGACAGGATAAAAAGCATAAAATTTACTGGAGGTGCTGTTAGATGAGCCATTATTCTCAAGAAGATATTAAAGTATTAAAAGGTTTAGAACCTGTTAGAAAAAGACCTGGTATGTATATTGGATCAATTGGAAAAGCAGGTTTAAACCATCTTGTATATGAAATTGTTGACAATAGTGTTGATGAATATATGAGTGGTTTCTGTACCAAAATAATGGTAAAAATAAATGAAGATGATACTATAGAAGTAATGGATAACGGAAGAGGTATTCCAGTTGGTCCACACCCTACAGAAAAAAAAGACACTCTTGAAGTTGTATTTACAACTTTACATGCTGGAGGTAAATTTAATACAGAAACATATAAAATAAGTGGTGGGCTCCACGGAGTTGGTGCATCTGTTGTTAATGCATTATCAGAATTCTTAGAAGTATGGGTTCATAGAAATGGAAAAATTTATTATCAAAAATATTCAAGAGGAAAAAAGGTAACTGAAGTAGAAATATTAGGTGAGACGAATAAAACAGGTACACATATAAAATTTAAACCTGATGCTGAAATCTTTGAAAATGGAGATATTGAAGTTGAAGGTCAAATCATAGAAAATAGATTAAGGGAATTGGCTTTCTTAAACCCTGGTCTCGAAATAGAATTTATAGATGAAAAAAGAAATAAAAAACAAAAATTCCTTTTTAAAGAAGGACTTTCTGAATTTCTTGATTATTTAATAAAAAAGAATAAAAAAGCACCTATTCATGAATCACCAATTTTTGGAAAAGGTTCTTTTAAAAATCCTCGTGGCGAAAACTTTTCAGATATAATAGTTGAATTTTCAATGATGTATACAAGAAACGATTATCCTCACATATTCAGTTTTGTTAACAATATAAGAACTGTAGAAGGCGGGGAACACGAATCAGCATTTAAAACAACACTTACAAGAGTAATGAATGACTATGCCAAAAAAGCTGGATTTTTAAAAGAAAAAGATCCTAATTTTACGGGCGAAGATGTCAGAGAAGGTTTAATAGCTATATTAAGTATTAAACTTCCTGATCCTGTTTTTGAAGGACAAACAAAAGCAAAACTGGGAAGTAAAGAAGTTAGAGCAGCTGTAAACGATATAGTCGCGGAATATTTAGTAAAATATCTTGATTCACACCCAAAAGATACAAAATTAATATTTGAAAGAATAAAAGAAGCTGCAAGAGCAAGAATAAGTGCAAGAAAAGCAAGAGAAAAGGTAAAAAGAAAATCTATATTTGAAAATTCGCCATTACCTGGGAAATTGGCAGATTGTACATCAAATAATCTCGATGAATCAGAATTATTTATTGTTGAAGGTAATTCTGCTGGTGGAAATGCTAAAACCGCAAGAGATAGAAATTTCCAGGCTATATTACCTTTAAGAGGTAAAATAATAAATGTAGAAAAGCATGATATTGAAAGATTAATGAAAAATGAACAGGTAGCTAACATAATTTCGGCTATTGGAACGGGAATTGGCGAAAACTTTGATATATCAAAATTACGTTATGGGAAGATAATAATAATGACAGATGCTGATGTTGACGGAGCTCATATTAGAACATTGTTATTAGCATTATTTTACAGGTTTATGCCAGAATTACTTAAAGCTGGAAGAATATATGCAGCTCAACCTCCTCTATACAAATTTAAATCTGGTAAATTTGAAAAATATTTATACTCAGATGCTGAATTAGAGGAATTAAAAAAAGAATTTGAAGGAAAAAAGTATTCACTTCAGAGATATAAAGGTCTTGGTGAAATGAACTCAGATCAATTATGGGAAACCACAATGAATCCTGAAAAGAGAAAATTAATTCAAATTAATATTGATGATATTGTAGAAACAGAAGAAATTCTTGAAATCTTAATGGGAAGTGATCCTTCAGCTAGAAGGGAATTTATTGAAGAACACGCATTAAAGGTTAAGGAGTTAGACATCTAAGATGAACGTTCAACGTTCGATAATACTTATTACAACAGTATTATATGTTTTTATAATATTTTATATAATACTATCTTATTTAATTATCCCTTCTAAACCTGTTCGTCCTATATTAGATAATATATCTCAGCCAATATGCGTTGTAGAGATAAATCATAGGTATTTTTTACTAAACAAAAATGGTTATATTTTTAAAATATCTGATATTCCTATTTTAGGTTTTCCAAACATAGAATATAATGACTTCTTAAAATACAAAGATAAAATAAACAAATTGACTCTTAACGAATTAAATTATATATCTACTATAGATTTTAAAAATAAAATTATATATATAAATCCAGAATACAAAATATTTTATAACTCATGGGATGAAGTTGTAAATTATTTAAATCAAACATTAAAAAAACTTGAAAAATATGAACCGGGAAGTTATTATTTACTCTCTGGTGGTAGTTTAATCAGCATTTATTAGGAGGGATTAAAATGGCCAAAAAGGTAATTTATGCTATCGATATTGGAAATTACTATGTAAAAGGAATCGCAATTGAAGAAAATAGAGGTAATTTTCAGTTAATATCAAGTGCAATAGAACGTGCTGAAGGAATCGTCAAAGGACAAATACAGGATGTAAAATCATTAAGAAAAAAGATAGAAAATGTTATATACTCACTTGAAGGGGAAAATAGTAAAGCAAGAGAAATAGAAATAATAATTTCATATGCAACAAACGAATTAAAAATATCAAGAGAAAATTATACACTTGAATTCACAGAACCAAAAGAAATAACAGAAATGGATCTTGAAAAGATAAAAGCAAATATACAGCAAAAATATTCTGAATCCAATAAAGAAGTATTAGATATAAAATTTGTAGATTTCGAAGTTGACGAAAAAAGAGTTAAAAACCCTGTTGCATTTGTAGCAAATTACTCATTAAACTCAACAATAAATGTTGTATGGGTACCAGAAAACTCGTTTGCACCTATTAGAAATACAATAAAAAATCTAATCGAAGGAGAAATCCCTATATACGATTCGACACTTGCAGCAGCATATGGTGTAACCAATACATCAGATAGAAACTTAGGAGTTGGAATAATTGATTTAGGTCATTCAAAAGCACGTATGCTTTTATTCAAAGATGGAATACCAAAATTCTATCTTGACTTTGAAGTTGGTGTGGAATATGTATTAAAAGATATAATGCACGTATTAAAAACTTCTGAAAAAGAGGCTCTTAGGCTTTTAGAAGACCATGCTGTATGTCTTCAGGATACAAAAGCTGTTAAAAAGATTGATTATTTAAGCCTTGTTGGTGATCACTATGAATATACAACACAAAATCTTTTAAACAAAATTGTATTTGCAAGAGTAAGAGAAATCATAAACAAATTAAACAGCGATCTTGCAAAATTAGAGTATGAAAACACTGTTGAAATTGCTGGAGGATTACAGGCTGGAGTTGTTCATACAGGCGGAGGCGCAAGAATCAAAAACATAGAAAAAACAATATCCGATTTTATGGGATTGCAAACAAGATTGGGTATTGCTGTAAACAATTCATCCAATTTCTATATTGAAAATGCTGAAGAAATTTACAAAGATCCTCTTTTTGCACCACTTATTGGTACAATTAACCTATATTTTAGCGGTACAAATATACCAAAATTATACATAGAAGAATCTGAAGAAAATGTAATTGAAAATAATCCAAGAATTCAAGAAAAACAGGAAAAAAAGAGTGGATTCTTCGCAAAATTAGGTAGAATCCTGTTAGGGGGTAATGAAGATGCCATTTAATTTACCTATGCCAGATGAAAATAAAGAAATTTTCCATAAAAGACCTAAATATGTAATAAAAGTAATGGGGGTCGGCGGCGCTGGAAATAATGCTATAGAACGAATGGTTCGTCTTGGTGTAAAAGATGTTGACCTTATCGCAGCTAATACAGATGTTCAGGTCCTTGAAGCAAGCAGTGCAAAATTCAAACTTCAACTTGGTAAAGAACTTACCAGAGGACTTGGGGCTGGTGGAAATCCTGATAAAGGAGAAAAGGCTGCCGAAGAAAGTATTGATGAAATACGTGAAATGATTCAGGGAACTGACCTGTTATTTATCACTGCTGGCTTAGGTGGTGGAACAGGTACCGGTGCCTCTCCTGTAATTGCAAGAGTTGCAAGAGAATTAGGAATATTAACTGTTGCTGTAGTTACAATACCTTTCCACTTTGAAGGTTCTACAAAACAAAAAATCGCAAACAGAGGTTTAAACAAATTAAAACCATATGTAGACACATTAATAAAAATATCAAATGACAAATTACTTGAAGACAATGATGATATCCCAATTAGACAGGCATTTGCTAAAGCTGATGACATATTATACCAGGGTATCACAGGTATTTCAGACTTAATTACCAAAAAAGGTCTTGTTAATACAGACTTTGCTGACGTTGAATCAGTATTAAAAAGAAGAGGTTCAGCAATGCTTGGTATAGGTTGGGGTAAAGGAGACAATAGAGCAGAAGAAGCAGCTAAAAATGCTTTAAACTCTAAATTCCTTGAAAATTCTGTTCAAAATGCAACAGCAGCATTAGTTAATGTATCTGGTAAAAATCCTACATTAAAAGATTTAAAAATAGTAACTTCTATACTTCATTCTTACTCAACAGATGAAGTAAATTTAAAATACGGAATTACTGAAGTTGAAGATATGCAACCAGATGAATTAAAAGTAACTATTGTTGCAGCTGGCTACAACAAAATCATGAACGAATATGATGGTGAAAACATTTACGAAATACCTGCAGTATATAGGTTATTTGGAAACAATGTTGCAAATGAAGAACGAATAAAATTAGAAAAATATCTTGAAGCTCAGCAGGGAGATTATGAAGAGTAAACTGGAAAAACTTGCTATTGAACAATTATTTACAAATTCAACTGTGGATTTTTTCAAAAAAACTGAAGATACAAATTCCTCAAGATTATCTTCATTTGAAGATATAATGATGTATTTATTAAATAACAATATAAGTGATCTTCACTTTTCTTCTAAAAAATCATGTGTAACAATATATTATAGATATAATACTGAATTAATAAAATTATCAGAACTCGAAAAAGATGAATATAAGAAAATATTAACAAAAATACAGATAATGAGTAAAATAGACATAATAAATAATAGGGATCCAGCAGATGGGTCCTTTACTTTTTTGAATAATTATTTTAGAGTTTCATTGATAAACAATAATTACGGAACAAATTGTGTAATCAGGAAATTAAAAACAATAAATGATTTAACTGTAGAAAATCTTAAATATCCCGAAGAATTTTTAAAAAGTATTGAATCAATAAAACTACACAAAGATGGTCTCATTATTTTTTCTGGACCAACAGGTAGTGGAAAAACAACCTCGTTAGCTTTCATAATTCTTCAACTTTTAAAAGAAAAAACTAAAAAAATAATAACTATCGAAAATCCCTTAGAATATATAATTCCCGGTGCAGAACAAATTGAAATAAAAAATGATTCTCAAAAAACTTCTATATTAAAAAATATATTACGTCATGATCCAGACATAATAATGACTGGAGAAATAAGAACAGATGAATTTGCAAAGCTAACTCTTGAATCAGCAATGACTGGACATTATGTATTTTCAACAATTCACGCAAATAATGTATTTAATGCAATTCAACGATTAGAATTATTAGGATTAAATAAATCATATCTTCTTGACACTTTAAAAATTATCTACAATCAGCGATTTGTAAAAATACTTTGTTCTTGTAATAAAAAAGGGTGCGAAACCTGTAAATACACTGGATACTCTGACATAATTCCTGTTTTCGAAATCCTTCACATAAATGAATATACAAAACAAATGATTCTTTCTAACAAAATAGATGAAATTAAAAACTCCATTTTTTATATATCACCAGAAATTCAGCTAAATAGATTATTAATTCAGGGAAAAATAGATACAGAAGAATACAATCAATTCATCACTAGCATAGGGGGATGATATAATGGGTTATTATTCAAAAAGTCCTGAAGAATGGAAAAAATTAGATGAGGAAAAAGCAAAAAAAGATAAATTGCGTCAAATTCAAAAAAGAAGACAAAAAATAAACAATATGCTTATTATCTTTATTTCAATACTCGCAATAGCTTTTATATTCATTTCAAAAAAATATTTTCCTCGATATAATTTCGGATTTTATGTTTTAGTTGACAAAATTTCTTATTCAATATTTTCCTCAGACAAATACACATACCCTGATCCTTTAACAGTCTCTGTTTCTATGAACAATAGTACTACCTCACCAATAGATGTAAAAATAGATTCATTTAAGTTTATAATCTACAAAATAACAGGAGATTCAAGCGAAACATTCTATAAATTCGAATATCCAAAAATAATAAAATATCAATTATCGCCATATGAAACAAAAAAAATATTTGATCTAATGAATATAAACCCTCTTTCAAAAATTCCTGACGGTAAATACATAATATATTCCACATTTAATTCAAATGGAAAAGAAATAAAATTGCACAAAGAAATAGATTATATACATACAGTTAGATATAATGTCTATCTAAAAAAAGGCTTCTTCCTTGAAAATGAGTATCCTCAACTCATCATAGAGGCAAGAAACTATTCTGAAGAAACCAGACAATTTGAATTTAAAGGAACAATTCAAATATATACCAAAAAAAAGAAATTAATAAAAGAAATTCCTGTAGATTTTGGTTATTTAACATTAAAATCTCTTGAGAAAAAAGTAAATGATTTTAATATACCAAGAATAGAAAAGGGAACATATGATCTATATTTCGTTTCAAAACAATTTAATCAGGCTGTATATATTCCATTCCCAATTACAGATAAAATTGAAACAAAATTAAAAAACATAAGTCTGTCAATGGATACTTATCTCTTTTATCCAGTAAATGAAAAATTTCAGGGAATATTTTATATCAATAACAAAGACCTCAAAAAAGAAAGATTTATTGAAATTACGGGATATTCGTTAAGACTCATTAATCTTGATAAAAACACAGTTGTATTCAACTATGAAAATTCCGACAAAAGGAGAATATACATAAATTCTGGTGGAAAGGCTATAGTATATTACCTCTCACCTTACGATCGTCCTGTAACTTTATCAATTCCAGGAAAATATCAATTAATTTATACTGTAAAAACAAATGAAAGTGTAATCGAAAGAAAAGTAACTGTATATGTTGGAATTAATCAAAATAAATAATTAAATTACATGGAATAAACTATTAATATGGGGGATGGTAAAATGCATTTAAAAAAAGAACGTTATTTTTTAGGAATTGGTATAATCCTTATGTTTATCAATGAATTAAATACCATAGGAATTATCCTTCAATTCATCGGTATTTATTTACTTAGCGAAAAAACAAATAACAAAAAAACATTTTATTATTTTGTAATATCACTATTTTTATTTTATTCTCTAATTAGTTTCTTTGTTCCACAAAGCATAATTATGATTTTCAAAAATTATCCAGGTCTTGCTAACAATTTTGATTCTCTATTCACCCTAAAATACTCTTTACTTGAAAGCATAAGAAATTATTTCTTTGTCATTTCTTTATCCTTTTTTATTTATCTAATCTCTTTAATATTAGAAAGAATAGCCTATAAAAATTTATATGATATAACTTTATCAAAAGAACTTTCCATAGCAATAAAATTAATATCAGTAGAAGCTGTCGTACTTACCTTTTCTTATCTATTATTGGCAAAATTTGTAATAGACGATGTAATTATTCTAAATTTATTAATTATATTATTTGTCTTAAACCTAACCTTAATTTTCCTAATAAAATTATTTGAAATTATTGGGTTTATAAACATTGAACAGTAAAAAATCCAGCCAGAAAATTGGCTGGATTTTTTATTAAGAATCTGGACATGCTGTATTTTTAGAAAAATTTGAAACATATTGTAATATAATAAAGGGCTTTTTACTACTATAGATTTTTGTAATTCAAATAATAAAAAACTTAATTCCTTAAAATTATTATATAAAAAATGACCGGAATATCTGTGGAACTTCTGGAAAATTAGTAATTTAACAAAAACTTGACAATAATTAGAAAAAGAGTTATAATATTAGTAGAAACTACGGGGATGGAGATGTTAATTATGGTAAAAAGAATTAACAAAAAATCAATAGATTTTCTAAAATCGAGAGACCTTTTGATGGTCTCTTTATTTTTTTACATTTTATTAATATATCAGGTGATAAATTAATATATTCAAATTTTTAAAAGAGGTGAGTAAATGAGATTAAAATTAGTTTTTAATTTAAAAGAAAATGCTTTCCCAAAAGATTATAGAAGAGTATTTATGAGTTTTATAAAAAAATCTCTACAAAGTTATGATGAAATGTTATATACAAAATACTATAAAAATCAAGATCCTATATTAAAAGATTATACATTTTCTGTTTATTTTGGAAAATGCAAATTTCTGGATTTTATCGAATTAGAAAATACAAACTTATCCCTTTTCTTTTCTACACCTTCATATACAACTGGAGCATATTTTTATAATGCTTTTATGAATATGAAATTTGAAGCTTTCCCTATAAAAGGAAATTCTTTAAAACTAACAAAAATTATAAAAATACCTGAAAAAGTGATACATAAAAATGAAGTCATAGTAAAAACATTATCTCCTATTTTAATTAGAGAACATACAAAAGAAACTGATAAATTTTATTATTTTGATGAAGATAAGGCTATTGATATTCTAAAAGAAAATATAAAATATCAATATACTAAACTATTTGATTACAAGATATCAGATTTTACAATAAAACCTCTAGACATTAAAAAAACTACAGTTTTGAATTATAATAAAAAAATAAAATCGAACCTAGGAATTTTTAAAATCAGTGGAGACACAAAATTATTAGGGTTCTTATACAAATCTGGTATTGGCAGTAAAAGAAGTTCTGGTTTTGGAATGGTAGAAATAATTTAGGGGTGATATATATGGAAGAAATAAAAAATAATTTTCTAATTTTTAGAACATCAGACTGGTTATATAACGCTGGTCTTGTTGGTTTAATAGAAATTTTAGGTCATGATAATGTTAGATATAGAACCAATGAAGAAAATGAGGATCTTGACTTTGATGAAGTTAAAATTTCAATAAATGCTTTTGAAAATTTTGAAGAAAAATTTTTTAATTATTTTATAGAAACATATACTAATTTACCATGGCATCAATTGGTTTCATATAAAGAAGCTGTTGAAACATTAAATGAAAAAAATGAATACAATATAAAAGATTTAGAATTATTAAATAAGATGATTGACTATTTCAAAAATAATCTTAAGAAAAACAGTTTTAAAAGCGTTTATCCACTAATTGAAGAAAAAGAAAATATAAAATTGGATATATTAAATGAAATAAAAAAGCTTAAAAAAATTAAAAAAGTTGAAAAAATAGAAGATATTAAAAATAACTTATTGATACTTGAAAATCTAATAAACTTTTTAAATCTAAAATCTTCAAAAAAATATATTGTTGCACAAAATATAAGATATTCTAATCTAATAAGAAATGCCTGGGATGGTGTAAGCTTTTTAAATCGCCAAACAAAAGAAAAAGACGTATATATAGATTATAAAAAGCATTTTATAGATACATTTTTTAATTACATAAATATAGATGATGAAGAATTTAAAAAATATAAATATAAATGCTTCTCCTGTAATAGACCTATAAAAAGTCTTGAATATAATATGTCCTTTTTGAAGAATATAGGATTTGATGATGCAAGAAAACCTTCAAATGTATGGAATTTTGTTAATGATACATACATATGTCCAATCTGTAGATTAGTCTATTCATGTGTTCCTGCAGGATTTACATATGTATATGATAAAGGAATATTTATTAATCTAAATCATTCAATAGAAGAATTAGTAAGAATTAATAAAAAGATAAAAATGCAAGTCCTTAATGATCCACACAATAATTTAAACAATAGTTATTCCGAATTATTAAAGTCAATCTATGAAAATAAAAACAAAACTGCTTCGTATGAATATTCAGACATTCAAATAGTTAAATTAAAAAATGAAAAATACGAATTTAATATTCTATCGAAAAAAATTTTATCAGTTTTAAAAAATTCAGAAGAAGAATTGGATTTTCTAATTGCTCAGTTTTATTTTCCTTCCAATAATAAAAATTGGAATGAGAAAATATCCATATATGAAGAAGTTATATATAGAATATCAAATAATATCAGTTTGTATTCTTTGATAAACACTCTTTTAAGATTAAAAATCTCAAACGTAAACAACGGCTATTTTAACACTTTTACAATTAAACAATTAATAAAAATAAATTTAAATTATTTGAAAGAGGTGAAAAATATGGAATTTCCTGAAAATTTAGTTGGTAATGCAAATTATCAAGGTTACTTGTTAAAAAAAGAATATAACAGAAAAAATAGCGAACATAAACTTGGAGGTATCTCTTATAAATTATTAAATGCACTAAAAGTAAATAACAAAGATGGTTTTATGGATGTAATTTTAAATTGTTACTTATATGTAGATAAACCTGTTCCTAAAGTAATTATAGAAGCTTTAGAAAATGACGAAGTTTTCAAAACTGCAGGATATTCATTTGTAGCAGGATTAATAGGAGAATCAAATACGAAAGGAGAGGAATAATATGGAAAGAAAAGGATTAACTTTAACAATAGTTTTCGAAGCAGAAAGTGCAAATTATGGTGAAGGAATTGGAAATGTAACCTCATTAAAAAAACTATCTCGTGAAAATGGAATGTATACATATATTTCAAGACAGGCATTAAGATATAATATTGTAGAACAATTAGAAGAAGATTTGGCCCCAGTTGTTGCAGAAGGTAGCGGGGATAAGAAGGTAATTCAATTTCATCCTGATGCAACAATAGAAAAATATCCAGAAATAGATTTCTTTGGCTATATGAAAACAGAAAAGGGGAAAGGCAGTTTAACAAGAGATGCAAAGGTGAGATTATCCAATGCAATAGCATTAGAAGAATTTTATGGAGATCTTGATTTCTTAACAAACAAAGGATTAGCTGATAGATTAAATGAAAACATGAATATTGCTCAGTCAGAAATTCACAGAGCATATTATAGATATACTATAAATATTGATCTTGACGAGATAGGAATCGATCTTAATGATGAAATTAATTTACCTAATGAAGAAAAAGCAAGAAGAATTGAGAAATTATTGGATACAATAGCCTTTTTATATAGAGACATAAAAGGTAGAAGAGAAGATTTAAAACCTCTCTTTGCTATTGGTGGAGTATATAATATAAAAAATCCATTCTTTCAAAATTTGGTAGAGGTAAAAAACAACAAAATTAAGGTTGAACCTTTAGTTTCAATGCTTGAATATCCAGAAATAAAAGAAAACACATTATGTGGTGTAATCAATGGAAAATTTGATAATGAAAATGAAATAAAAGAAAAATTAAATGCCATTTCTATTCCTGAGTTATTCAAAACTCTAAAAGAAAGGGTTAGAAAATATTATGAAAGCAATTAAAATAAAAATAGAACAGGAAACAGCAAATTATAAAATTCCAACAAGTTTTGGATTGAGGGAGACATATCCTCTCCCTCCTTATTCAACAGTAATTGGAATGATTCATAAATTATGTGATTTTAAAGATTATAAAGAAATGAAATTAAGTATTGCAGGTAAATATAATTCTAAAACAAATGATTTATACACAAGATATGAATTCAAACCTGGTATGAAATTTGAAAAAGGACGACATCAACTAAAAATTGAAGAATATAATTACGGAATAACCAGAGGTATAGCAACAACAGAACTATTAGTGAATGTAGAATTATTAATACATATAGTTCCCAAAGATGAATCATTACTGGAAATAATTGAAAATGCTCTAAAATATCCACGAGAATATCCTTCACTCGGAAGGAGGGAAGATCTTGCAATAATAAGAGATGTAAAAATTATAGATTTTCATAAAAAAATTCTCGAAAAAAGCATAAGAAGTAATTATTCATATTATATACCTGAAGAATATATAAATACAATAAAATCTATCAATAAAGTATCTGGTATAAAATTCACAGGAACAAAATATACATTAAATAAAGATTATACACTGCAAAGTATTGGTAGTGGAAAAAACACTAAAATTTTTAGAAAATGGAATAAAATAAAAGTATTATACAATTCTAATATAAGCATTCTTAGAAACCATGAAGCATATATAGACGAAGATAATGATGTTTTATTTTTAGCTTAGGAGAGAAAATATGAAATTTCTTGCTAAATCTAACCCCGAAGAAACTATTCAAGAACATACTGATAACTTACTTTTTCAATTAAAACATTTAAAAAATATTTATAAACAAATCCCTATTAATTGGGATTTGCTTGAATATGTCTGTTTATATCATGACCTTGGAAAAATAAATGAAAATTTTCAGAATAAATTAAGATACCACAAAAGATATAATAAAGAAATTCCACATGCGCTATTAAGCCTTTTATTTATAGATCCTGATGAATTGTCAGAAAAATTTAGTGATGAAGAGATACAAATATTATATCAAGCAGTTGCATATCATCATGAAAGGAATTATGCAGATTACTCAAATGAAATCATTGAAAATCAATATGAGAGTTTAAAAAAACAACTTAAAAATTTCAAATATGAAAAAATCCCTAATTTACATCTAGTTGATTACATTGACGATTATTATTTTCAGCTAGGAGATAGAACTTATAAAGAAAATAGTAACTTTAAAAAATATGTTTTAATAAAAGGTTTGCTAAATAAATTGGATTACGCAGCAAGCGCTCACATTGATGTTGAATTGAAAAACGATTTTCTTATTGAAAACCTGGAAAAGATTGGATACCAATGGAATGAGCTTCAAAAGTTTATGATAAAAAATAGAGAAAAAAATGTTATAGCAATAGCTCAAACAGGAATGGGAAAAACAGAAGCTGGTTTATTATGGATAGGAAATAACAAAGGTTTTTATACTTTACCTTTAAAAATAGCGATAAATGCTATTTATGACAGAATAATAAAAAAAATATTAAAAAAAGAATATATTGAAAAAGTTGGGATTTTACACTCTGATACATATTCAGAATATTTAAAAAGAGAAGAAATACTTGAAGAGCTTGATTTGAATTATTATTACACCGCTACAAAGCAAATGTCTCTTGCTTTAACAATTACTACTCTTGATCAACTACTAGATATAGTATATTTATACAGAGGATTTGAAGCTAAACTAGCCACGTTATCATATTCAAAAATTGTATTTGATGAAGTTCAAATGTATTCAGCAGATTTGTTATCATATTTACTTCTTGGAATAAAACTAATAACCGATTTTGACGGAAAATTCTCAATACTTACAGCAACCTTACCAACATTTTTGATTGATTTTATGAAAAAAATGAAAATAAATTTCATAATACCTGAAAAACCTTTCATTAATGATAGAATTAGACACAGTGTAAAAGTAATAGATGAAGAAATAAACAGTGATTTCATATATAACATATACAATAAAAATCAAAAAGAAAGAATTCTTGTAATATGTAATACTGTAAAAAAAGTGCAGGAAATCTATAATAATTTAAAAGATTACGGAATAAATGAAATAAATTTACTTCATTCAAAATTTATAAAAAAAGACAGATTGAAAAAAGAAAAAGAAATAATTGAATTTGGAAATAATTATGCATCCAACGGAATATGGATAAGCACTCAAATAGTAGAAGCTTCTTTAGACGTGGATTTCGACATACTCATTACAGAACTATCTGATTTAAATAGTTTTTTTCAGCGTTTGGGGCGCGTATATAGACATCGTGATTGGGAAAAAGATGGTTATAATACTTATCTCTTTTTAGGTGGAGAAAAAAATAAAATCTCAGGTTTAAAAAGTTTTATTGATAAAGATATATTTAAATTATCAAAAGAAAAACTTAAAAATGTAGATGGTGTATTAACCGAAAAAGATAAAATTGAATTAATCAATTCAACATATACAGTAGAAAATTTAAAAGATACAGAATATTATAAAACCTTAGAAAAAATGATAGAGTATGTAAAAAGCTTCAATCCATATGAAGCTGAAAAAAAAGATATAAACAAAATATTCAGAAATATAGAAAATGTTATTGTGATACCAGAACCTGTATATCTCGAAAATAAAAATATAATAGAAACTCTTATATCAAAATATAATGATGTTAATTTAACTAAAAAAGAAAAATACAATGTAAAAATAAAAATAATGGAATATACATCCTCAATTTGGTTTAGAGAACTTAAAAAAATCGACGAATTAAAACTAAATAAATATGAAAAAATATATATTCACAAATGTGAGTATTCACCTGAAGTTGGAATTTATTATGAAAAAAGTGAAGAAATTGATGATGAAAATCAATTCTTTTGAGGCGATATTATGAAAAATATTTCCGGAATAGAATTTTATTATTATTTCATATGTAAGAGAAAACTCTGGTTTTATTCACATAAAATTCTGATGGAAGAAGAAAATGAGGATGTTCAAATTGGAAAAATTATTGAAGAAAATTATTATAAAAACAATACAAAAAACATTATGATTAACGATGAAATAAATATAGACCTTATAAAAAATAAAAAAATTCTTCACGAAATAAAAAAATCTCAAACATTTGAAGAAGCTTCAATATGGCAATTAAAATATTATATTTATTACTTAAGAAATTATGATATTGATATTTCAGAAGGAATTATAGATTATCCAAAACTTAGAAAAAGAATCAAAGTCAAGTTTTCAGAAGAAGATAAAACAAAAATAGAAGAAATAATAAAAAATATAATTCAAATAAAAGAAACGGATAAAATTCCTGACGTCGTCAATAAAAAATACTGTAAAAAATGTGCATATTATGAATTGTGTTATATTTAAGGTGATATAATGAAAAAATCCATATATATTTTCTCAAATGGAGAATTAAAAAGAAAAGATAATAGTTTAATTTTTATTACTAAAGAAAATAAATCATATATTCCTATAGAAAAAACATCTGAAATATATGTTTTTGGTGAATTAAATATCAACAGCAAATTATTAAATTTTTTATCTCAAAAAAATATTATTATGCATTTTTATAATTACTATGGATTTTATTCAGGAAGTTACTATCCAAAAGAGAAACAGGTATCAGGCTTTTTATTAATAAAACAGGTAGAACATTATTTAAATACTCAAAAAAGAGTTGAAATTGCCTCTGAATTAATCACTTCAGCAAGTTATAACATATATAGAAATCTAAGATATTACAATGAAAGAAATAAAAATTTAATTGAAGAAATTAAAAAAATAGAATCCTTAAGAAAAGAAATAAAAAAACAAACATCAATAAATTCATTAATGGGAATAGAAGGAAATATAAGAGAACATTATTATTCTTCATGGAAAAAAATAATTAATTATGAATTTACCAAAAGAGTAAAAAGACCACCTGATAATATTGTAAATACACTAATATCATTTATAAATTCACTTATATATACCACTACATTATCTGAAATTTACAGAACATATTTAAATCCAACAATTTCATATTTACATGAACCAGGAGAACGTAGATTTTCTCTAAGTTTAGACCTTTCAGAAATCTTTAAACCTATTCTTGTAGATAGAATGATATTTTCATTATTAAATAAAAAAATAATTTCTGAAAAAGATTTCAGTAAAGAATTAAATAATCTGTATTTAAAAAAAGTGGGATGAAAAAAATTCTTCAAAAATACGATGAAAGGCTTAAAGAAACTATATATCATAAAACACTAAAAAAGAAAGTATCTTATCGGTATTTAATACGATTAGAAGCATATAAATTGGTAAAGCATTTATTAGGGGAAAAAGTTTATGAAGGTTTTAAACTATGGTGGTGATAAGATTGTATATTATTTTAGTATATGATATTAAATTCGATGAAGAAGGAAAAGGGCAAAAAATATTACCTAAAGTTTTTAAAATATGCAAGAAATATCTTTATCATATTCAAAATTCTGTTTTTGAAGGAGAGCTAACAAAAGCGGAAATTCTAAAATTAAAATCGGAACTAGAAAAAGTAATAAGAAAAGACGAAGATTCTATAATAATTTTCAAAAGTCGGCATGAACGTTGGCTTGAAAAAGATTTTTGGGGATTGAAAGAAGATAAAACATCAAACTTTTTGTGATTGTCGATGTTCAATATTGTAAAAATTATAAGGCAACGACAGGAATTGTAAGTCACTATTATAAATTATTCTAAAAACATATTACTTTATATAAAGAAATTTTTTCTTACTCTTTGATATTGCGACAATAAAAATATACTAAATTCTCTTATAAAACTCATTACAAATGGCGGTGTCTTTAATAATCCATATTGGAATGTAAATACTGGCATGTGGCATTGGCGCTTGATGTTAAAACTTAAGTCTTTAATAATCCATATTGGAATGTAAATGAGTTTGAGATTGGTAAAGAAGTTGATTTACTTACTGTCTTTAATAATCCATATTGGAATGTAAATTTATTATACACTGCAATGACACCTAACGCAATAATAGTCTTTAATAATCCATATTGGAATGTAAATCGCAGATGCTTATCAACACGCACGCGTCTTGTTTTTTGTCTTTAATAATCCATATTGGAATGTAAATTTTCTGAACGCTGAGAATCGCTTAAAAATCCTCCGATGTCTTTAATAATCCATATTGGAATGTGAATTAGTGCAAATATTTTGAAACTGAGGTTTTCGTTAAAAAAGTTCTGGAAAATTATGATATAATAAATAAAGAGAATTTTATTGTAAAAACTAATGCTCTATTTGGAAAAATTAAAACTGTGTTTATTGAAAAAGAAAAACGACTTGATAAAATTATGAAGAAAGAGGTTTTATTATGGAAAAGGAAATAGATGCTTTAACATATGCATATAGATATAATTCAGCAATAACAGATTATGAAGATGATCCATATTATGCTGAAGATGCAGCATATTTTCGTGAAATGGCAATGAGAAAATTGAAGAAAGTAACTAATCCTCGTATAAAAAAAGAGGCTACCAAAATAATTGAAGAAACAGATCAAATTCTAAAAAAAGAACGTAAAAATATAATTAGAATACTATCAGGTCTTTCTGATATAGACAAAAAAGAACTAAAATATTTAGAAAGAATATAACCTGTAAACTATATTCATACCTATTATTTTCATTACTATATAGAATTGATTGCAAATGAAATTAAATAGGATGGTGATAAAAATCAAAAAAATAAAATTATATGATTATGAAGAATATAAGGAAAATGCTTTTAGAAAAAATCCAAGGTTAAAAGAAGCTTATGATAGTCTTGAAGAGAAGTATAAAGCAATAAGTCAAGAGATAATTAATAATATGAATTTGGTTAAAAAGGATAAAGATATTTAAATGCGCAACAACTTGTTTCGCAATTTTCAATTTTGTTAATTACCAAATTAGGGCAACAAGCTGTTGCCCTGTTTATTAAAATCTTCCTCTTCCACCATGACCTCTACCTCTTGGTGCTGGTTTTGCATATGCTCCAGGTTGTGCTGGATATTGTGTCTGTGATGCATATCCTGTTCCTCTTGCTGAACCTCTAAAACCGTTTAATAATATTTCTTCTCCGTCTATTTTTGTTTCTGCTGGTCTAAAGATTTTTTCTCCATTTATTTCCACCGACCATCCTGTTACTTCCATTGTTTGTCCTATTTCTAAACTTCCAACAAAATATGCATTTGCATGTAATTCTATTTCTTCTCCTGCTTCTGTTTTAACTTTTATTTCCAATAATCCTGGATAATCCTCATTTTCTTCTATTGATTCAATTACTCCAGTTACTGTTATCATATTTTCTTCAGTAAATAAATATCCACCTGGTACTCCTTGATAATTTTGATACATTGGTACTGTTCCTGACGTTTCCTGATATACCCTTGGTGCATTTGCATTAAATGCAAAAATTGAACCTGTCATCAATCCACCTACTAATAATGCTGTTAATAATTTCTTCATAATAACACCTCCATAGTAATTTTGTTTTTTTATTTTTTGTTTTCCTTCCTGTCTTTCGATACTTATATATTAACCTTTAAAACTTAAAGAAAACTTAGTTTTCACTTAGAAATTCCTTAAAATTTTTACTCATTAAGAAAAAATTGGTTTTTTGGTTATAACTTATAATAATTCCGTTTAATTAAAAGTCATTATTAATAATAGCATTTTTTAATATCAAAAAAATATGTTATATTGTAAATAATGAAAAATTTCACGGAAGGAGGGTATCACATGAATAAATTAGCATTTGTAAGATTTGAATTATTACAATTTGATAGTGGGAGAAGTGTGTCTACTTCATGTGATAACCTCGCTCAAATAAAGGTCGATTGTTGTTGAATATAGACATAAAATTTGGGCTATGGTTATCACACCATAGCCCATTTTTTATATTTATCTACATAAAGGGCTATGGTGTATTTATACCATAGCCCTTTTTTATAAATTTTTCACAAAATTTAAGGAGGGGATTTTTATGAAAAAGTATAAGCATGATTTTTTGCTGAAAAACAAAAAAACATCATATTATGAAGGTTTTGACGTTATGGACAAGTTAAAAGATATTCTAATTGAACTAAAACGCTCACAGATTTAGGAGGTTATATCATGAAAAGTATTTTAAAATATGTTTCTCAACAGAAAAGATTTATTATTATTGCATCTTTATGCCTAATTGGCGGAGTATCAGCAGAGCTGATACTCCCATACCTGAATAAAATTGTTATAGATGACATTATCGTTGGTGGGAAAAGAAACTTATTATTTCCTGTTTTATCCGGTATATTTTTTATAACTATCTTCAGAGCATTAATGGGGTATTCTCAGGAATTTTTATTTGATTTTACTGGTTCTCAGATAAGCAAAAATATCAAAAACGACCTTTTTAAACATATTCAAAAGTTACCTTTTACCTATTTTGATAAAACTAACACTGGAGAATTAATGTCCAGAATAGGAGAAGATGTAGATAATATCTGGAATGCTCTTGGTTTTGGAATAAGTATTGCTGTTGAGTTTGCATTATATTTTATTCTTGGAAGTCTTGTTTTATTTTATTTAAACTGGAAACTCGCTTTAATTAGTTTAATTTCAGCTCCTGCTATTGCATATCTTGCAACTAAATTAGAAAATGAAATAGGAAAAGCATTTGATAAGATAAGCGATCAGGCTGCTGTGATAAATACCACAGCTCAGGAAAATATTTCTGGCGTTCGTCTTGTTAAAGCCTTTGCAAGAGAAAAATATGAAATCATGAAATTTTTAAAATTAAATAACGAAAACTATGAATTAAATCTTGAAAAATCTCGAATATGGGGCAAATATTTTCCCACAATTGAATTTCTTGGCAATGGCGCTTTAATACTAGTTGTAACTGTAGGTGGAGCTTTAGTAATAAAAGGAAATATATCTATTGGTACTCTTGTTGCTTTCAACGGTTATATGTGGATGATTGTATGGCCAATGCGACTAATAGGATGGCTTTCCAATATTTTTTCTCAAGCAAATGCTTCAGCTAAAAAAATAGAAAAAATTTTAAAGGAAGATACGGAAGATTTTAAAGGAATAAAGATTGAAAAATTAAATGGTGAGATTGAATTTAAAAATGTAAGTTTTAAATATGATAATGAATACATATTAAAAAATATAAATTTTAAGATTAAACCTGGAAAAACACTTGCAATAATGGGTCCAACTGGATGTGGAAAAAGTACATTAATAAGTTTATTATCCAGATTTTATGAAATCGATGAAGGTGAAATTTTAATTGACGGAATAAATATAAAAGATTTTTCTTTAAACACACTTAGAAAAAATATAAGCTATGTTTTCCAGGATACTTTTCTATTTTCAGATACAGTAAAAGAAAACATAAAATATGGAAATGACAATATTGATGATAAAGAAATAATAAGCGCCTGTAAAGAAGCACAGGCTTATGATTTTATTATGAAATTACCAGAAAAATTTGACACAATTATTGGAGAAAGAGGGCTGGGATTATCGGGAGGCCAGAAACAAAGATTAACAATTGCAAGAGCGCTTATAAAAAAAGCTCCTATAATAATTTTTGATGATGCAACTTCAGCTCTTGATATGGATACAGAATATGAATTATTAAAAAGTATATATTCAAAAGAACTACAAAACACAAAAATTATTATTGCTCATAGAATCTCTGCTGTAAAAAATGCCGATGAAATAATCTATCTTGATAATGGCGAAATCATCGAAAGAGGAACACATGATGAATTATTAAATATGAAAGGAAGATATTATGAAATTTATGCTGAGCAATTTAAGGACTTTGAGGATTTAATTGAAGATGAGGTGGTATAAATGAATTTAAAATTTGAAAAAACAAAAACTATTTTAAGAATATTTTCATACTTAAAACCGTTCTTTAAACAAACAATTATGGTTATTTTTCTTATGATTATAGTAATGGGTATTAATTTAATAAATCCCTATTTCTTTAAAATAGCTATAGATAAATACATTGCAAATAATAATCTCAACGGTTTAATAATAGTTGGAGTAGCTGTAATGTTTTTAAACCTGCTCTCACTTTTTATTTCAAGAATGCGCATTATATTAATGGGTAAAATTACAAATAAAATCGTTGTGAATATTAGACATGAATTATACGAACACATACAAAAACTTTCATTTTCCTTTTTTGATACTAAACCTGTAGGAAAAATTTTAGCACGTGTTGTGAATGATGTAAATTCACTTCAACAACTATTTTCTAATAGTATAACAAGTTTAGTACCTGAATTTTTAACTCTTGTTTTTGTAGCAATAATAATGTTTTCGATGAACTTTAAGCTAGCCCTTGCATCAATGATAATATTGCCATTTCTGCTTTTTGGTTTATTTCTAATTGAAAACATTAGTAGAAAACGATGGATGAATTATAGAAAAAACCGTTCTGAATTAAATGCTTTTACACATGAAGACATATCAGGAATTAGAATTATTAAATCGTTTACTGCTGAAAATAAAACAAATAAAAAATTCAGATTTTTAACTCAAAAAATGATGAATTCATTTGTTAATGCTGTAAAAATAAATGATTGGTTCTGGGCAATGGTTTTGGTTTCCTGGGGAATTGGAAGTGTTGTTGTATTTTATTTAAGTACCAAAATGATAGATTTAAATGAAATAACCGTTGGAACTGTTGTAGCTTTTATTGGTTATATAGGTATGTTCTGGAGACCTATTATGAATTTAAGTAATTTTTATAACTCGCTTGTTACCAATATTTCAGCAGCAGAAAGAATATTTGAGATACTGGATACTAAACCACTTATTGTTAATTCAAAAAATGCCAGAATTATGCCTGAAATAAAGGGAAAAGTTGAATTTAAAAATGTATATTTTTCATACGATAAAGAAATTATATTAAAAGACATGTCTTTTAAAGTAAATGCAGGAGAAACTATAGCTCTAGTCGGACCAACCGGCGCAGGAAAAACAACTGTAATTAATTTAATTAGCAGATTTTACGATCCCCAAAAAGGTAAAATATTAATTGATGGAATAGATATTAAAAACGTGGATCTTGAATCTTTACGCTCTCAAATGGGAATTATGCTGCAGGATACATTTCTATTTTCAGATACTATAAAAGAAAATATTAGATATGGAAAATTGGATGCCACAGATGAAGAAATTATCAATGTTGCTAAAGCTGTTCATGCTCACGAATTTATTATGAAATTAGAAAAAGGTTATGATACAAAAGTTAACGAAAGAGGTGTGAGATTATCAATTGGAGAAAGACAATTAATCTCTTTTGCAAGAGCCTTACTCGCAAATCCAAAAATCTTAATTTTAGACGAAGCGACATCAAATATTGATACACACACAGAAAAATTAGTACAAGATGGGATTAAAAAATTATTAAAAGGTAGAACATCATTTGTTATTGCTCATAGACTATCCACAATCAGAAATGCCGATAGAATATTTTATATTGATAATGGAAAAATCATTGAATCCGGGAATCATGATGAACTAATGTCTAAAAAAGGATTTTATTACAATTTATATCTTTCACAATTTAAGTTTCTTGAAATAGGTGCATAAACAAAAGTGGAACCTTAAAAATTAGAATATATTGTGATAATAAATGAGTTTATACTATAATTTAAGCCAGCCAGGATCAATCCTGGCTGGCTTTTTTATTAAGAATACGCTGTTAAATCAAGAAGCCCATGACCGGACAATGTAAATACAATAACCTTCTCTTCTTTATTTTCTTTTGCTTCAATTGCTTCCTTAATTGCACCAGCAATTGCATGGGAAGATTCAGGAGCTGGAACAATACCTTCTAATTTCGCAAACAATTTTGCAGCTTCAAAAGTTTCATCCTGTGAAAAAGCTACAGCATCTAAAAGCCCTTCGTGTTTTAACCTTGCAATAATTGGTGCAGAACCGTGATAACGTAATCCACCTGCATGAATCTTAGGAGGAATAAATTCTTTTCCCAGTGTATACATTTTCATTAAAGGAGTTAAACCTGCAGTATCGCCATTATCGTATCTATACTCACCTTCAGTTAAAGAAGGACAGGACTTCGGCTCACATGCAAGAAATTTAATATTATCATTAGAAAGTTTTTCTGGAACAAACGGCAAAATTGTTCCACCAAGATTGGAACCTCCACCGTGACATCCTATAACAACATCAGCACTTTCATTAATCTTTTCAAGCTGTTTCTTAATTTCAAGTCCTATTATACTCTGATGCAATAAAACATGATTTAAAACACTGCCGAGAGCATATTTTGCATTCTTTTTGGTAAATACAACTTCCAATGCTTCACTAATTGCTATTCCTAAACTACCTGGATTATCTTCATCCATTGAAATCATCTTTTTACCAAATTCAGTATCTAAACTTGGACTTGGAGTAACCTTACCATTAAAAAGATTAATAAGATGTTTCCTCATTGGCTTTTGTTCAAAACTTGTCTTAACCATATATACCTCTATGTTCAATCCAAATTTTAGACCTGCATAAGATAAAGCGCTTCCCCATTGTCCAGCACCTGTTTCAGTGACAAGAGTATCAACACCAGAAATTCTATTATAATATGCCTGAGGAATAGAAGTATTAGTCTTATGACTGCCGGTTGGAGAAACACCTTCATATTTATAATAAATCCTTGCAGGTGTTTCAAGGTATTCTTCAAGATTAGTTGCTCTAATAAGTGGTGTTGGCCTGAAAATTGCATATTCCTCTAAAACTTCATCAGGAATCTTTATATATCTCTCCTTTGTAACTTCCTGCTCTACAATTGGTTTTGGAAAAATTGCCTCTAATTCTTCTGGTTTCATTATTTCCTTAGTTTGTGGATTTAAAGGTGGATCAAGTTCAAATGGCAAATCAGCTAATGCATTATACCAGTATTTTGGCATCTCCTCAACAGACAAATAAACTCTTTCTCTTTTACCCATAAAATCAACCCCTTTCTTTCAAATTTGTAATTTAAAATAAAAAAACCGGATATCCAATTTGGATATCCGGTGACTGCCTACATTAATTAATAATCACTCGCTTTAATGCCTCATTTTTCCGAAGCATGACAAAGCAGTAGACACCCACCGGGCGTCCACCACCAATTTACGCTATTAAAATTTGTATTCACAACTATATTTCTATTATAATAATTTCCCATACACAAAACCTCTTTATAATAATTTTCGTATATTATACTACAAAAATTTCAAAAAGTAAAGTCTTCCACCAAAAATAATGTATAATATATTATATTAAATATAAAAACTCATGAAAGGAGAAAAATGGAAAATGAAAATAAATACAGAAATAATAGATACATATTTAATGGAAAAAAATTTAAAAAAACTCTCAAACAATAAAATCTTTTCTCTTATTGAGAATGGAAAAATTTTATTTGAAGCACCTCCAGAGGAATCTTATCAAAAAATTAAAAACACTTATAATTTATTCAAAAATATCATTTTTTCATTTAAACCTTGTAATTATAATATATGGAAAAATATATTTGAAATATCTGATAATACAGATAATAGCTTCATTATTTTCCCAATCATTGGCGCTCCATCCCCTTACGAAGCAATGATAAGATATGATGAAAATGGAAATACTTTGATGATTTTCGATATATATTTACTTGAAAAAAATATTGACAATCCTCCAAAGTTAAAAGAAAATATATCCTTATTAATCACTCATGAATTAGCTCATTACTACATTCATCAAAGATTTCAATATCCACAAAAAATCGAAAATCAATTAAAATATTTATTTTTTGACGAGGGATTTGCACATTTTTTATCCTATTCAAATAACATAGAACAAATTAATTGGAACGAAAAAAAATATATTAAAAAAAGAGAATATTCATATGAAATGTTAAAAGAAAAATTGAAAAATAAATTAGATAAAAATCTTTTAATAAAGGGAATTACAGCAAATAATTATTGGGATAAATATATTGCAATATCAGGAATGTTCGCCATTATAGATTTCTGGCATTCAAACAATAAAAAACTTGATTCATTAAAATTATTATATAAAAAAGGACCAGAATATCTATGGAATTTCTGGGAAATCAATTATTTAACAAAAACTTGATAAAAAAACAGCGACGTTTTAATAAACGTCGCTGTTTTTTATGGCAGCCCCACGGCTATTCGTACCTTTCCATACAAGTATGGATTATAAAAGTTCTTTATTTATAATTCGTATATATCCATCACTTGCCACCTCTATTCTTTCAATTAACAAATCATATAATTCTTTCAATGTATCCTCATCATCACTTAAAATCATTTCTGTTAAATTGTTCCAACGATGTTCTAATTCTTCTTCAGTAATTTCAAAATATTCATTTTGCATTAATCTTTCTAATTCCAGTTTAAGTCTTTTAATTTCTTTTTCTATATTTTCTGCTTCTTCTGTTAAACTTTCAACCATCACTCCTTTTTTAATTGCATCTATAATATTTTTTCTTTGTTCATATTTTTCATTCAACATATTTTCAACATATTTTATCTTTTTATTTTTAGACTGCTTTTTGGTTTGATATAGGTAATTAAATGTATTTGCAATTTCACGAAAATCAGGTTTATTATCAATCAATAAATGTTTTAAATGGAGAAATACATGTTTTTCAATTTTATTTTTCGATATACCAACATAATGATCACCTTTCCTGCTTTTCCAGTTAGAGCATACATACATACTCTTTTTCCCGCCGTTTCCAACAAGAGGAGCTCCGCATTCAGCACAATATATTTTTCCTCGTAATAAATAATTTCTGATCATAGAAATTCTTACAGGAGTTCTAAATTGACTTTTTGACTTTTCCCATAACTCATCATCAATAATAGGTGGAATTACATTTTCTATAATTAAAGGCTTGGTATTTTTAGCATGATGATTTTTTTTAGTTCCTCTTCCATATTCATAAATTCCAATATATTTTTTATTTCTAAGAATATCATATATTGTTGTTTTGGCCCACGTTTTTCCTTTCCTAGTTAGAATATTTTTGTTATTTAAATAATCTGCGATTGCTGCTAATCCTTTACCATCAGCATGCAACTCAAAAATTTTTCTTATTACTTTTGCTTCTTCTTCAACTATTTCTAACTTCTTTCTTATTCTTTCTTCGTTATCTTTCACTTCTACAGTTTTATAACCATATGGTGGAATTCCCCCCATCCAATAGCCGCGCTTAGCAGTATCTCTCATTCTTCTTTTTGTTCTATCAGCGATTATTTCTCTTTCTAATTTCCCGAAACCTAACATAATCCAACGTTGAAATCTTCCAGAGGGAGTTGTTACGTCAGCAGGTTCTAAAACAGACATAACAAATATCCCAGCATCTTCAAGTTGTTTAATCAATAAAGTAGCCTCAATGTCCTCTCTTGCGAACCTATCTATCTTTTCCACAAGAATAAGATCATATTTTCCAGCAAAAGCATTTTCTATCATAATATCAAAATTAGGTCTGGACATTTTACCTCCAGACTCCTTATCCCAAAACTCTTCAACTATTTTTATATCATTAAATTTAGCAAAATTTCTTATAGTATCTAATTGTCCATCAATACTTGTTTTTGATTGTTCGGTAGTAGATACTCTTGCATAAGCTGCAGCCTTTTTCATAGTTCCTCACTTCCCTCCTTACTAACCTTTTGTAGCGAAAGTAAAAACTTATAAAAATTATAAAGCTCTTCCTGAGTTAACTTTCTCTCATCCCAAAACATAAATCCAAATTCCTTCAAAAGATCCAAATCTTCTTCAGAAACAAGCACACGAACTATAATCATTTGCATCACCTCAAACACATTTTAATATTTTCTTACTGAAGTGATGCAAACTTATAAATATATTATGATTAAACATTATAGATTAATATCAACATATATTATACTACATTTTTGTTATTTCGGAAAATAAAAAAAATCGTTCCACGAAGGAACGATTTTCATTATATAAACATTTTTTCTTTGAAATACAGTTTATCGACTGATGACAACAAACTATTATCGATATAATCAGGATGATCAGAAAAAAACTTATAAGATATTTTCTTTATATTTTCACCAATATCAGATAACCATTTGAATTTAGATTTTACAAATTTTTCACCATCAAAATAGCCTTCCGCAAATCTATAATTGTTATTGACATGAGACAAATAAAGGTCAAATAAAATATAACCTTTATATTTTCTTGTTTTTAATTTTTTTTCAATTTTATCAAGTTCCTCGAAAGGATTAATATATGAAATTGATAAAACTAAATATTCATATTTTTCATTTTTAATTTTTTTTATTTTAAACGATTCCATAGTAATCACCTCTATGGTTTTTTATTATTTATATATATATCGTATGTATCTTTTATTAATTGAATTCCTTCCATTATCATTGCATCAATTTTATTTGGATCATCAATGAGTTTTGTTAATGCAAATTTATTTTTAGCATGTGCAAAATTATGCCTTTTGTGGTAGAAATTATAGCATTTTTCTATAGCGATTTCAACATCAAAATTGTTAATATTTTTTTTGTATTCGTTTTTTAAATAATAATGAATTCTATCTTGTGTTTCAAACATATCAAATTTATCAGGATTATCAATCTTAAATTCATCTAATATTGCGTGCAAAAAAGCTTCCATAGCTCGCATTATTGGCATTAAGTAAAAAGAATAATCACTTAATCCAGGCATTTTTTCTTGTTTGGTAATTAAATATGCTGTAAAAATTAAATTTTTAATTTCTTCTTGTAAAAAATTTGAAAGATTTTTAGTTATCAAATCAAATTCATTTTCTGCTTTTTCAACATTTGCTTTTAAAAATTCTTCATTCAATCTAAGGATTTCCTTATAACTTCCATATTTTGAAAAAAACATTTGAGCTTGAACAAATGCATCATAAGCTTTTCCTTGAATTAATAATACATTATTTTCATAAAGATTGAAAAATAAATAATTATTAAGCATTTTGCTTTTTACTTTAAACCTACTAATGACTGAACCTTGTGATTCTAATTTTGTAATTTCATAATTTTCAATTTCATATAATTTTTCTAATAAATTAAAATCTTCTTTTTTCTCCAGGACAACTTTAAAGTTAACATTTTTATCATATTTTTTTATTTCATCAAGATTATCTAAAGAAATATTAAATTCTATATTGTTTTGCTTTTCCTCAATTGCTTTTCTTGCTAATTCATCAGCTTTTGTATTTCCAGGATTATTTGTATGTGATTCGATTTTATAAAAATTAATGTTTAAATATTCCTTATATTCTTCAAATTTTATTTTATAGATTTTTGCTATATCGCTTTTTGTTTTCCATTCTTCTACAGCCCATTTTTTTATTCCTTCATAATCATAATATATATCAATTTCTTTAGCATTTTGTTTTTTAGCATATTCTAAAGCTAATAAAGTTGCTATTATTTCACCAGCAATATTTCTTGTACTTAAAAAATTCTGATCATTTCCGTATTTGTAAAATTCTTTCTCTATACCATTATGAATAATATAAATTCCAGAACCATAAATTTTTTCTTTATTATCATAGCTACCATCAACATATGCAACGACCTTATCTGGATTATTGGTAGCAGTTTCTAATTTTCCTCTTTCTATTCCTAAATATTCTTTCGCATCTTCAAGAGAAGAAAAACTTTTATATTCTGCATCAGAAAACCTGTCAACTTGTTTTCTTGTTTCTTCCCAACTTTCATATATTCCTGGATTTCTTCCTTTTTTTACTGCATAATATTTTTTCTTTTTCCCCATAAAAATCCTCCTTTAGAATTTTCATTTTAGCCTCCAAGAGGTTATCCCCTCAATTCCTCTCGTACTCCTTGAGTTTAGTTGGTTTCTTGCCAAGATGTTAGAACTCCATTTTCAAAATACAAATATAGATATGGCCAATATGTATTTAAAGCATAATTATATCTTTCATATACCCATTGTTCATAAACTGTACTTGCAGTTACTGTTTTATTTACGCTTGAAGGTTTTCCAAAAATATCTTCTACAATCCATGCGGGCATTCCGATTACAATTGTTTTTTTGTCAACATATTCCCACCATTTACCATATTGTTCTTTTAACCGTTCAATTTCTTTTTTTCTCATTTCTTCTTCTCGCTTTTTTTGCTCTTCGATTTGTTTTTTTCTTCCTTTTTCGTATTCTAAATAATCTAAATATTTCTTATAATAATATTGATAAACAATATCTGTTGCTAATTGCGAATCATTAAGTTTTGTAGATAAGTCTTGTGTTTTATAATATTCATAATTTGAAGGAGTAAAAAAATCGATAAGATTTGAAAGAACCCCTAATCCCCAAAGTCCTCCAACAATTATGTCTGTTATAATCAAAGAACTTCTATCGTATGTCCCTGTGATTTTATAAACATTTTCAGGATTTGAATAAAAATTAAAATAAGTATAAGTATAAATATCGCCTGTAGCTAACAGTAAAAAAGTTGTAAAATCTGGTGTTGCTGGCATAGTTTCCAATACATATTTCTTAAAATCTGGATCTTTAATTTTTTCTGTTAATTCTATAGCCTTTTTCCTTTCTTTCTGATGTTTTGGAATAGTCATTAAATAAGTTACGGAACAAGAATTGAAAATAAGAACAAAACTTATAATAATTACGAATATGAATCTTCTTTTCATAGTTTATTTCCTCCTTAATCTAAAATTAATATATCAATCGTTTGATTAATTAAAAAAGCGAGACCCTCGAGGTCTCGCTTTATTCCCATCTTTCATATTTTCCTACTACTTTACCGACAATAATTATGTCGTCCCAATTTCTTTTTGGGATTACTATTGGCGGATGATTTTCATTTAAACTAATTAATGTTATAGCATTTTCAGATTGATAATATTTTTTTACTACGCCTTCATTTCCATTAATAATAATCACTCCGATTTCGCCATTTTCAAGAATAGGTTGTTTTAAAACTACGGCAATATCACCGTCTTTAAGACGTGGTTCCATGGAGTCTCCTTTGATTATTAAACCAAAATCTCCTCGCATTCCTTCAGGGATAACGATAAAATCGAGTAATTCTTCATATGCAACTTCACCATGCTGACTATTTGCTGCAACATATCCATATACAGGAATTTGCTTCAAGCTGAGTTTGTTGTCTTCGATATTTTTAATTTTGTTATCTATTCCCAAAAGAAAGTCTACTGAGACATCTAATAATTTTGCTAATTCTGAAGCAATTTTAATATCAGGAATTGATTTTCCTCTTTCCCACATAGCAACAGTGGACTGACCTACATGAAGTAAATCAGCCAAATCTTTTTGTCTTAAATTTTTATTTAATCTTGCACGTTTCAACCTTTCAGCAAATTTTTCCACAATTTCACCTCAAAAATAATTATACACTAAAATCAATAATATTGATATTTATATTTTGAATATCAATTTTTAATATAAATTTCATATTTTTGTAATTGACATATCAATTCAATTGATATATAATATCAATGTAAATGATTTTTAGAAGAAAAAAATTGATTCAAATGATATAGGAGGTGAGTAAATGAAAAAATTAAAGATTTATCGTTTAAAAAAAGGTTTAACTCAAAAAGAACTAGCAAAGCTTTTAAATGTACAACAAAACACTGTAGCCATGTGGGAAACAGGAAAAAGCAAACCACCCATAGACAAAGCACTAAAAATAGCAAGAATATTAGGAACAACAGTAGAAGAACTCTTCGATTTAAGTGTAGCAGAAAGTAAGTGATATGATGCAGGCTCTTTGGAAAGTGAATAGGAGGTGGAAGAGTGAATGTTTATCCTGAAGAATTTAAAAAATTATGTAAAAAGGTTATTGAAGATGAAAAATTTCATGAACTTGTAGATGCAAACGCTTATATTGTTGGGAGATATTTGGATGATTACAGTTATTCTAATAAACCAATTATGCATGTAGACAAAATAATAAATGCTTCCTCTTTTGATGCTCTTAAGAAGGAAGCACTGAAATTAAAAGAAAGAGCTGAAACTTTTTCAAAATTATATAAATGGTGGAAAGAAATAGTAAAAGAATGGGATTAATCAACAAATTTAATTTTCAGTATTCCAGTTATAAGTTCAGGTAATTCTTCACAAAATATTGTATATTTAATTTCAAAATCCTTAGGTTCGTTATTTTCAAAATATAAATAATAAGTTTTTGTTTCATACCATTTTTTGTTATGTAGCAATTTTTTATCCCATAAATGGATAGTATTATTCTCCAATTCTTCAGTGAATTCTGGAATTATGTGAGTAATATTAAAACTAGACATTATAAACGGATGTTTCTTTATTATTTTTTCTTTTTCTTTTAAAAGCTCAATATTATTTGGAATTGTAATTTCAATTTTAGAATTATGCGCTGTGTTTGTACCAAAATTTCCATATAAAAATTTTATGGGGTATAAATTTCTACCACTTAATTCGATAACTTTATCATAATCAGTATATAAATAACCAATTCCAATCTTCTTAAGTTCATATGAAACAAGAATTTCATCTTCAAATTCATTTTTATTTAATTCAAATGTATCTTTTTTATTTGGAAATCGAACATAAATTTCTGGAACTCTTTGAATATTATTATGTTTATTATTTACTTTGACTTCTTGGGATATTTTGAGTGTCTCTTTAATTACATCTTTTAGAGTTGTTTTAAAATCTTCCGCTTTCCCAATACTATTTTCATATGGGAAAACTCTTAAATCTTTTATATCAAAAGGAAAGTTTACAAAATCTTCTTTATTAATGATTAGAATAATATTATTTTTCTTTAATGAAAAAGCGTAACCAAATTCCCAAAATACGTTTGCATTCCAGCTGTAAATGTTTTCATTTTCTTCAATAGGTGATTTGCTCAAATCTACAATTATTAAATCACTATTTTCTATTAATTCAAAAATTTCTTTAGTTATGGAAGTAGAGGTTTTATTTTCATCAACCCTTTTTATTTCTATATTCAAATCAGAACAAACCTTTTTTATTACATGCTCATAAATTTCATTTGCGTCTTTATTATTAAAGGGCATAATCATAAAAGCTGTTTTGAACATATCCCAATCCCCCTAGTTAAATTTACTCAAACTCTTTAATTTTCTTAGAAATATTAATTAATTCATTACCGATAAGTTCCAATTTTTCAGAGAGTTTTAGAGATTTCAATTCATCAATTTTTGTAATTTGCTCTTTGACAAAGTCTGGGAGTTCGTTATCTTTATCAGTTAAACCAATTAAATAATCTAATGAAACATTAAAGTATTTAGCCAGTTTTTCTAAAGCAGTTAAAGTCGGTTCTCTTTGTCCGGATTCATATAAAGAAACAGCGGCAGAAGAAAAATTAAGGTCACGTGCTAACTGCCTTTGAGAAATTCCTTTTTCTTCTCTAAGCTGTTTTAAACGTTCAGAAAAATTCATACTTTCACCTCGATTGTTTTACTATTGTAATCATATCAAATGGATTTTAAAAAGTCAATAGTTTCTTAAAAGAAACGTTACTTGTTTTTAATTGATAACTTTTGTAAAATATGTTATGATAACTATGAGAAACATAAAAAGAAAGGTGGTGATTTCATTGAGAAACAATTTAAAGTATTATAGAGAATTAAAAGGCCTAACAACAAGAGAATTAGCTAAACGCTCAAATGTTTCTCAAGCTCATATTGTTTTTATAGAACAAGGAAAAAGGGCACCAACAATACCAATAGCAAGAAGAATAGCCAAAGCTTTAGACTGTGAATTGAATGAGATTTTTCCAGAGGAATATGAACATTCGAAAGTATAACAAATACCAAAGGAGGTGATGCAATGGGAGTAACGAAGGAAGTAAAAGAATTTAAACTAAAAGAAAAATTCAAAATTCTGTCTAATATCTATTTCATTTTGGAAAAAGGAGAGGATAAAAATGGAAAAACTGCATCCGATAGGAGTAGCGTTATTTCAAAATCCAAAAACAAGAGAGTATCTTATTAATCTTGCAAAGCAGAGGAGGGGAGAAAATGGGGACAACAAGAACAGTGATGATATCAGGAGTACCGATTCAGAAACTAATAGCAGAAAACTCAAACAGCATAGCGAACGCATTTTTCATAAAACAATTACTTGAAAGGTTTGAGATGTATGAAGATATTGAAGATGAACTCAAGGAAAAGATTGAAAGTTGGATACATGATTCTCCTGAGCCGTATCGCAGTAGATTCAAAGAAATATTACAAACTATCCAGAAAATTGATAAACCACAAGATGAAATAACAATGCTAATACTTTTTAGAGCAGTTCAGATAGAAACAGAAAATCGTAAAAGTAATGGAATACTAAAGTTCTTTGACATCAAAGGTCCATATCAAAAATGGAAAATTAGAGAAGGATTAAAAAGGTACAATGAAGAGCAACAAAGATTGATAAAACTTCCATTGAAAAAAGAAAACGCCCACACCAAAACGGTGCAGGCTGGGTAGATGGGGATCTACCATAACTATTCCGTTTAAATTATAGCATAAAAATTTTAAATTTAAAAATAATTAGGAGGGAGAAAAATGGCAGAAAAAACTTTTTTAATTACAAAAGAAAATATTGATAAATTAAAGGAAATGAAAGAAAAAAAGCAATCAATTGATTATGGTTCATATCTAAAAAAAATAAAAGAAATAAAAGATATGGAATCAAAGCTAAGGGAAAAAAGGAAACAACTTGAAAAAGAATTATTTGATAGCTTACCAAAACCTTATGATAAAAGCACTATACATCTTGAAAAAGATGGTATTAAAGCGAAAGTTACTTGGACTATCGATTTCAAAATAAGTCAAAAATATGCAAAAATAATTGCTCAAAGATATCCGAAATTTGCAGAGAAAGTTTTCAGTATAACTTATAAACCTAAAAAATCTGCAATAAGTACCATTAAAAGAACTATTAGTGAAGATATTCCAGAAGAAGTTAAAAAAGGATTTGAAGAATTAAAAGAATATTTGCAAGAAGAAGAAAAAGTTTCTTTAACCTTTGAAAAGGCAGGTGAAAAAGATGAGTGAAATTAAACCAGTTGAATCAAAAGAAATAATCGAATTCGATAAAGAAAAAATTGATTTGATAAAAAGAACTTTAGTGCCTCAGGGAGTATCCGATGAAGAGTTTCAAATGTTTATTCATTTAGCAAAGAAATACCAGTTGGATCCATTTGCTAAAGAAATATATCTTACAGCATATAACACAAAATATGGAAAGAAAGTTTCAATATTTGCCGGGAGAGATGGTTTTTTAAGTATTGCTCATAGAAATCCTAATTTTGATGGTTTTGAATCTGGAGTTGAAAAGGTAGATGAACCACTATATGTAAATGGGAAAAAGGTTAGAGATTGGCAATATAAAGGTTGGTGCAAAGTATATAGAAAAGATTGGAGTCATCCAGTAACCGAAGAGGTGTATGAGGAAGAATATACAACATGGCAAAATACATGGTTACAAAAACCAAGAACAATGATTCAAAAAGTAGCAGAATCACAAGCACTAAGGAAAGCATTTAGAATTCACGGATTATACACAAGAGAAGAAATGGATATGGTAATTGAAGAACAAAAGATTGAATCTCCTCAACAACCAACAAGCAGGCCAAAATTAGAGCAAAAAAATAGTAAAGACCTTCCTAATCCACATTTAGTACAAGTATTAAAAGAAAAAGTCAGGATTTTATCTGAAATGCTTGGCGTAAAAGAAGAAATGATATTGCATGAATTAGAAAGAAGAGCTAAAAAGCCTCTTGGTGAATTTACAAACGATGAAAGAAATCAAGCAATAAAATATCTTGTTAAATGGATTGAAAAAGAAGAAAAAGTAAGAAAAACAGAGCCTGAAGTGATAATTGAAGAACCATATGAAGAAGATGAACAATTAATGGCAGAAGCAGTAAAACTTTGGCAAGAGTAAATCTATCCCCCTTTTTAAGATAACTATCTTTCTTTGGGAGTGCCTATAAGCACCTTCATTTTTTCAGCACTCCCTTTTCTAAAGCTCTTTGACAAGTTAATATTCGAGATTTTAGTTTTGGAATAATTACGGCATCAATAAAAGAGGTGATTTGTATGGATATATTCAAGCTCCTCGAGCGTCTTGAGATTGAAGAGGAGAAGCGTCCATTGCCCGCTACTGCTTATAAACTTTATGTCATGTTAGTCATAAAGGCAAATAAGCTGTATTGGGATGGTCCTCTCTACTTCAGCCATAGACGCTTGGCAGCTATCGTAGGAGTGTCAAGGAACGCTCTGTCGAGTGCTGTTCAAGAGCTTGTAAATAGAAATTTGATTACATATAAAAAAGGCAAAAAGGATCATTCAGTTTCTAAATTTTGGTTTCCAGATTTACCTGATAAAAAACATATAACTGGTTCAAAAAATGAGCCTGATAGCGAGCCAGATGTTGAACCAGATACTGAGCCAGTCCGTGAGCCAGTTCCTGAACCAGATCGTGAGCCTATATATAAAACAAAACATAAACAAAAACAAAATAATAATATATATAATGTCGCGATTGAAATTTTGGACTACTTAAACGAAAAAGCAAATAAAAAATTTAAACCTACAAAAGGAAATCTTAAATACATTAATGCAAGACTCAAAGAAAAATATCAAAAAGAAGATTTCTTTAAAGTTATAGATTTAAAAGTAAAGCAATGGATTAATGATCCTAAAATGAAACAATATTTAAGACCTTCTACTCTTTTTAACTCTGAAAAATTTGATTCTTACCTAAATGAAAGTTTTGAGAAAGAAGAAAAAGAAGAAAATTATTATATTGAATATCCTTTTGGGAGATGATTAAATGGATATTTATAAACTTCTTGATGATTTAATAGAACTTCATTTTAAACGATATAACTTATCTAATACCAGATTTACAAAAGCAATAGATAAAAAGATAATGCATAAGTATAAACAATTAAAACGATTGTTGATTTTTGAAGATTTTGTAGATAAAGAATTAATTGACTTTATGGATTCAGTAATTAAAAGTGAGTGGGTGATAGATAATGCAGGAATTAGAAAAATGGATAATCGGGTATATGTTCTTAGATGATTCTATTGATGTTTCTGTTTTGAATAAAGAAGATTTTGAAAACAATAATTTTGGAAATATCTTTAATTATTTAAAAAATAGATTAGAAAATGGAGAGGTCATAGATGTATTTACTACAGCTCAGGATTTGAAAATTTCTCCAGAAACATTAGAGAGTTTTGTTGATGAAATACCTGATCTATTTAACTTTGATAATGCAGTAAAAAAATTGAAAGAAGAAAGTATAAAAAGGCAATTAAAACATGTTGCTAAAAATATTTCGGAGACTTTAGATAATGCAAGTGTATATGAAGTGCTCGAATATGTTGAAAAAAAGATATTAGGCATAGAAATTATAGGAGATAGAATATATGAAACATTGGCAGAAACACTTGAAACATATTTTGAAGAAGTTGAAGAAATGCAGAAAAGAAGGTTAAACAATGAATTTGTAGGAATACCTTCAGGCATAAATGATTTAGATAAATTTTTAGGAGGCTTTAAAGGTGGGCAACTGGTAATTATAGCAGGAAGACCAGCAATGGGTAAAACAACTTTTGCTCTAAATATAGCAACAAACATGGCAAATGAAGGTTATCCGAGTGCATTCTTCAGTTTAGAAATGAATCAAAAACAATTAAGAAATAAGATTCTAGCAGCTGCTACACATATTGAGTATAATAAGATAGCCCATGGATACATCAATAAGCAAGAGAGAAACAACTTGGAATTTGTGATTGAAAAACTGAAAAGAACACCCATTTTGCTTGGGAAAACAACTAACCTAACTATTGAAAGTTTAAAGTCAGTAGCAAGGAAACTAAAGAGAGAATATAAAATTCAAGGATTGTTTATAGATTATCTGCAACTTATGAGTAAAACAACGGATTTAGTAAAAGAACTTGGAGTTATTACAAGACAATTGAAATTACTTGCTTTGGAGCTTGATATTCCGGTGTTTTTATTATCCCAGTTGAGTAGAAATGTTGAGCATAGAGAAGATAAAAGACCTATGTTAAGTGACCTTAGAGATTCTGGAGCGATTGAACAAGATGCAGATATTGTATTGTTTTTGTATCGACCAGCATATTACAAAAGAAAGAAGAAAGAAGAGATTGAAAAAGAAGATAAAGCTGAAAAAATAGAAGTTATTATTGGAAAACAAAGAGAAGGAGAAACAGGAATAGTTGAGTTGGGATTTTTTGGGAAATATTCACATTTTTTTGACTTATATTTGGTGAAATAGGAGGCTGATTTATGAGTTATTCATTTAATAGAGTAATACTTATTGGAAGGCTTACAAGAGATCCAGAAATAAGAATGACTACTTCTGGAGATAAAGTTGTAAATTTTACACTTGCAGTTGATAGAGGATATGGAAATGAAAAACAAGTTGATTTTATTAGAATTGTTGCTTTTGGGAAGAAAGCGGATTTTGCTGAAAATTATTTAAGAAAAGGATTATTAATTCTTGCTGAAGGTTCATTAAGAATAAATACATGGAGAGATCAAAATAATAATTATAGGGAAAGAGCAGAAGTTTTAGCAACAACTATTCAATTTATGGAATCAAAGAAACAGCAAAGTGAAAACGTTGAAATAGTTGAACCAGAAGAACCATTTGGTGATTTAGATGAAAATATTGATTTAAGCAATGATAACTTTCCAAACTTTTTCCCGATCGATGATTCCGGCACAGAAGATGATATTCCACCTAAGTTTTAGGAGGTGAAATAATGAACAGAGGGGTAAAAAGTGATTTTTGGACTCGAAGAATGTCAAATACTTTTGAACATACGGGACCTTACTTTTATGGAGTTAAACCTTCTTCTTTGCATAAACAATATGAACAAATTTTAGGTAATTTGGCAGAAAGATTTGACAAAATTGAATTAAGAAAGATAGATGATGAGTATATTTTAAGAGTATATTCTAAACAAAAGGTTTATAGACGATTTGCTTCTAAACATTTTGATTCATTGTTATTTGAGGCTTCTTCAATTTATAAGGAAAGGGTGAGATAGGATGACGATTATAGTGTTTGTTGTAGGTGTATTTGTTGGATTTTCAATCTCCGCAATTTTAGCTTCAGCACATGAATCCGATGCTTATTCTGAAGCAATGCGGTTAAAAATAAAAATTGTTGATTTAGAAGCTGAAAATGAATCTTTAAGAAGAAGAATTAATGATTTGGCCAAAGAAAGAGCAAAGTTATTTACGGAAAATATGAAATTAAGAAGAGGAAAAGTAAAAACTATCGGGGAGATAGAGAAATGACTTTGCTAATTGAATTAGAAGGGATTCCTCCTTCTGTCAATCATGCATACAAGAAACGTGGAAAAGGTTATGGAATGTTTATGTCTAAAACAGCAAAAGAGTTTAAAGAATATGCAAGTTATGTAGCTTATCAAGCAATGAAAAAACAAAAATGGACAAAAATTCCAAGGGATGAAAATTTTTATCGGATGGAAATTCATTTTCATTTTAAAAATCGTAAGCATCCAGATCCAAACAATTTATTAAAGGTTCTTATAGATTCATTTGAAGGGATAGTTTTTGAGAATGATAAAAATATTGATGTTTCAACTTTTTCATTTGTTGATGGTGAAGAAAGAACAGTCGTTATATTTCAGAAATGAGGGGAGGAAGAAAAATGAAAAAAGCTTATAATTTCTTTAATTCAAAACATATTAAGAGAATTTATGTTGAAAGTTTAGAAGAAGCTTATTATTTAATTTCAGCATTAAAAACATCTTGCCCAGTTTTAACTGATGAGAGTGGAAATGTTGTACAACTTTCTAATGTTGAAGATGCAATGGTATATATTGAATTTAAAGCTAAGACTAAAATATTGAAAAAAGCAGAAAAGAAAACTAATAGAGCAGTAATATAAAAAAATTGGGGCAATTAAGCCCCTAATGCCCAAATACTACCCTCTAAATTATATCATAGGAGGGTAACAGAATGCAAGATGTATTAAAAAATTCCTCGCTTACTTTTAATGATATCAAATTTCTACTTATGGGATACAAAAGAGCAATAACTCTTTTTTATGAAAGAAAAATACATTTGTATTTAGATAGTTATTTTGAAATATGTGTTGAAGTTGGATTTCCAGGAGTAGCGTTATCCCCTACAAAAACTTATGCAACTTCTTTTCCAGTAAGAGATTTTTTTAAACAAATTGAACTTGGCGCTTTAGAGAAGTATAAAAAGGAAAAATATATAATAGACAAAGTAAATGAGTTTTGGGAAGTATTAACCGCAATGGAAAGAAGTGTGATCTTTTATAGATATATTGATTTAGAAAAAATAAATGGTATTTGGAAAGGTGAAAGTAGATACCAATTGGCCAAAAGATTAAATGTTGCAGAAACTCAAATAAGAAAGTATGAAACATCAGCTTTTAAGAAAATATTGCACTATATGTAGTATATCATTGACAAGGTTCGCAAAATATGGTATAATTAAGTAGAATGGAATACTATACTTAGAAGGAGCCTGTTAAGGCTCCTTTTTTTATTATTCCGACAAACATCGACAGATTTCGACAGGTTCGACAACATTTGTGACTATGTGACAACTGTAGAATTTTTGTAGAATGTTGTGACAAATCAGGATATGGTGTTAATGGTAGCATTCCACACTTGGGATGTGGAGGTGCAGGTTCGAGTCCTGCTATCCTGACCAGCTCTTCCCTCCTTGAAATAAATATACCGGCACTCCGGCATTAATCCGGCAGCTTCCGGCACTTTTCCGGCATTTTATATGCCGGATTTTTTATTACTAATTATAATTATACTAATTTAAATTATTATGCTGGTTGGTATTATACTGACTGGCATAATTCCAGAATAGAGAGGAGGTCGCGACATGCAGGGGTCTGACGGGCGCCCCTGCTTTTATTATATTGACAATAATTAAAAATAAGAAACCCACCTATTCAAATAGGCGGGTTTCCCTCACGGTGCTTTTTTCTTTTTTCCCTCTTGCAGCGCTTTTTTAGACACTATTTTCTAGATTTCTTCTAAAGCAGATATTAGTTTATCAAAATCCTAATATACTGTGTTTGATGTAACGTTTTCATAACTTAAAGTTACATCTAATTTGTAGTCTAGGAACATTGGCCGTAATATATACTACGATAAAAGCACCGCAAGTAGGAAGATTGCTAATTTTCTCATATTAGCACCTCCTTTTTTCTATTATAACACATAAAAAGGAGATGAGAGAGGTGAGGTAAGATGACTAAATACACAGATGAAGATAAAATGAAGGCATTAGTAATGTTGGAAAATAATATAAATCATCAGACTGGAAATCCTAATTGGACTAAAGTATCAAAAAAACTAAACATTTCAAGAAAAACATTACAAAAATGGTGGAAAGAAAAAAATAAAGAAGATACTGCACACATACGCACACTTAAAAAAGAAGAGTTTATAAAAAAAGCTTGGGATCAAATTTTCTATGGCTTAGATTTATTAAAAGAGAAAGCAGAAAAAGCTAATTACAAAGATTTAATAGTAGGTATGGCCACATTGATAGATAAGATTCAGTTATTAATGGGACAACCTACTGAAATAACTAAAAATGAGAATAATAATACAGAGCTAATAGAAGTAGATCCAGAAATGTTATCGCCAGAGGCGGTGAGCAAAATTGCGCAAAAAATATTACATCAAGAAAGAAAAGATTCTAAGTAAGTATTTTAAAGATAACTTTTATGAGTTCCTTAGGTACGATGGTTCTGGGTATTGGAAAGACGGGAATCATTTAAAATTTTTGGCCAAAAAATTAGAAGAAGTTGCTGAAGGTAAAATTAAAAAATTAATGGTGTTTATGCCACCAAGACATGGAAAATCTGAATTAATATCAAAGAAATTCCCTGCATGGTTTTTAGGCAAATATCCAGATAAAGAAATAATCATTACTGCATATAGTGCAGAACTTGCATATGATTTTTCAAGAATTGCAAGAGAAACGTTGAGAAGACATGAAAAATTATTCGGTGTAAGTTTAGATAAAAGAACACAAGCAGTACAACACTGGGGAATTGAAAATACTCGTGGTGGATTAATGGCAGCTGGTGTTGGTGGTCCTATAACTGGTAGAGGCTTCCATGTTGGAATCATAGATGATCCAATAAAAAACAGAGAAGAGGCTAATTCAGAAACAATAAGAAATAAAATATGGGATTGGTATAGATCAACCTTTAGAACTCGTGCTTATCCTGATGCTTCAATTATTTTAGTTTTAACAAGATGGCATGAAGATGATTTAGCTGGTAGGTTACTTAAAGAACAAAAAGACGAATGGGAAATTATAGAATTACCAGCTATAGCAGAAGAGGATGATGTGTTGGGTAGGAAAAAAGGAGATTCTCTTTGGGAAGAAAGATATAGTAAAGAAGAGTTAATGAAGATAAAAAGAGATATAGGAACATTTGAATGGTTAGCGTTATATCAACAAAAACCAACAGCTTTAGATGGAAATATATTCAAAAGAGAATGGTTTCAGTATGCAGATAATTATCCAAAAAATTTAAGGATATATCAAACAGTGGATTTAGCAATATCTAAAAAAGATAGTGCTGACTATTTTGTTATTTTAACTTTTGGAATGGATTCTAATAAAAATATTTTTATTCTTGATAATTATGCTGATCATATAGGATTTTTAAAACAAATAGAAATGATTCAATATTATTACCAAAAATGGAAACCGTTAAGAATAGGTATAGAAAGCACACAATATCAAGCAGCATTAACTCAATATCTTAAAGGAAAAACAGCATTACCTGTTAAACCTTTAAGGCCTTCTGCAGATAAAATAACAAGAGCCTTGAGAATAACTCCACATTTCGAAAATAAGAAAGTTTTTATTTTAAGACATTTAAATCAGCTATCTTTATTAGAAGAGCAATTAATAAGTTTTCCGAACGGGAAACATGATGATATTGTTGATGCGGTTTCATATATTTTTGAATTTCTTAATAGTAGTAGTGTGGTTAAAACTACGAAATATGAATCGAGGTGATAAAATGGAAGTTTCAAAAGAGCAATTAACAAATCAAATAGCTACAACATGGGCTGCTTTAAGGCAAGATGTTGGAGAGATAATGAATCAGCCTGATTTGGATAGTGAAACTATAAAAAACATGTTGAAAGATGAAACTGTATCTTCTGCTTTAAATTTCTTATCAAAAAATATAGTTAATTTCATTGGTGAATATATTCATGAAGATGAAGATAAGAATAATTTTGTAAAAGAAAACTTTGAAAATCTTGATACTTCTCTTGAAATAGTTTCAGAAAGAATATTGGCGGATTCAATAGCCTATGGTTTTTCTGTTTCTGAATTAGTATGGGAATTGAAAAATAATAAATTATATTTAAAGAGGATTGTTCCTTTAGATCCAACAACGATAACATTTGTTTTAGATAAAGGTGAAATAGTGAAAGTAGTTCAAAAAACATCAAACAAAAATATAGAAATTCCAGCAGAAAAATGTTTTATATTTAGGTTAAATCAAAGAGAGTTATATGGTAAAACAGAATTAGAGAAAATATATAGACCATGGAAGTTTAAAAGTGTATTATTTAAATTTTGGGCAATAGCAATGGAAAGATATGCAATGCCAATAGCTCATGGTAAAACTTTAGGAGATGTAGATGAACTATTGGACGCATTAAAGACTATTTGGAGTCAGGGAGTTATTGCTACAGATCCAGAAACCACAATTGAGCTATTAGAACCTAAAGCAACAATAGCTGATTCATTTGAAAAATCTATTGAATATGCAAATATGTTGATTTATAAAGGATTGTTATTACCTCAATTATTATCAGGGACACAAAATGTTGGAAGCTATTCATTAGGTAAAATCCATATGGATTTGTTCTTATCATCAGTAAGAAAAATAGCCAAATATTACTCAGAAAACATAATAGATTCAGTTGTAGCTAAAATACTTGAATATAATTATTCAGATGTAAATAATTATGGGCAATTCTTAGAATCAGAGCAACCAACAAATGATGAAAGAGTAAAATTATCACAAGTGATTTCTGTTTTAGTGAATACAGGTATAGTTGATCCTATTGAAGATAATGATTGGATTAGAGATTTATTCAAATTTCCCAAAAATGAAGATACACAAAAGGTAGATGAGGAAGATGAGAAAAACTGGAATTAAAACCATTGCTGAAAGTTTTAAAAGAGTCGAGAATAGAATAATCAATTTATCAAGAAAAGGATTTAAACAAATAAGAGAATCCACATTAAATCAAATAAAAGGTAATCCTGATATTATAGATACACAAGCTTTAGCTAATGCTTTTTATATTGGATTATTAAGTGGATATATACACGGAAAAATGACTATGGTAGGTGAATTACTCTCAAAGAAAAAGAAGAAACAATTTGCTGAAGAATGGAGTGATTATAGAGAAATATTTGCTGTATTTATGAGGGATAAAGATTTGATAATGAAATTAGTAAGAAAAAAATATACAGCAGAGGAAGCAATGAAAATGTTTTTTAAACCTAATCAGTTTATATTGGATTATTTCAAAGAATATTCTGTAAAACTTGCGAATATTGAAGCTGAAGATACATTAAAAAAAGCTTCTGAATTAGTTAGTAAAACAATTGAGGAAGGTATGAGTGAAAGAGAAGCTATTAAATATATAGCTAATAATTTGCAAGATTTTTCTAAGAAAAGAATTAAAGCTATAGCAAGAACAGAAGCAACACGCGGATACAATATTGGAGCTTTAGAAGAGAGTTATACATCAAATATAGTAAAAGGTTATCAATTTGAAGCGATATTAGATAAAAGGACAAGCAAGATATGTATTTCAAGATGGGGAATGTATATAGATAAAAATGATAAAGCAAAATTAGCAAGAAATACACCGCCATTGCATGTTAATTGTAGGAGTTTTTTAAGAACAGTAACTATTTATGATAATGAATTTCCAGTAAAAAAAGAGAATATACCAGCAGATAATTTAGAGTTTTTACAGAAAATAGATAATATTCCAAAACCTCAAACAAGAGATTATGATGTGAATATTTTAATGGAAATACTGAATAGATTATAAATATAGCCCCAGATTTCGGGGCTTTTTTTATTGCTGAAAGGAGGTTAAATAGATGTTCAGGGTTACAAAATTTGCAGAAGCAAAAAGGACGTTCTGGCATAACGCATTACCTTTTTCTGAGTTTTATGATCCAAGATATGGGAAGATAAGTATTACTAAAGAATTAGCAGAGCAAATGGTAAAGAATTTTAAAAGCGGTATTCCTTCATATAATCCGCCTGTCAATATTTCACATATTGATGAGTTAGGAAAATATGGAGAAGTAGTAAATATGGAAGTTAGAGAAGATGGATTATGGATAGAGGTTGAATTGACAGATGAAGGAGTTAAGTTGTTAGAAGAAAAGAAATTTGAATATTTATCTGCAGAATATGTTGAAGAGTATAAAGATAAAAAATCAAATAAAAATGTTGGTGCTGTATTTATTGGTGTAGCTTTAACTAACAAACCCGCTCATCCTGATATGAAAAAAATTACCTTTGAAGAATTAGTGTCTGAAATAATCAAATTAAAAGAGATTTTAAATGGAGGTGAAAGTGGTATGCAAAATTTAGAAAAGAAGTTATCAGAGTTAGAAGGACAAATTAAGAAGTTCTCCGAACAAATCAAGTTAAAGGATGAAGAAATTAAAAAATTAAGCGAAGAAAATAAAAAGTTAAGTGAGGAGAACAAAAAGTTATTAGCTGAAAAAGAAGAACAAGCTAAGAAATTACATGAAGCAAAAGTTGAACAATGGGCTAAAGAATGGTTGGAGAAAGGTGTAGTTCCAGCTACAGTAGAGAAGGCTAAGGCTAAAGTATTAGCTGATCCAAAGATGTTTGAAGTGTATGATGAAGTATTTGAAACTATGCCAAAGGTTGAAAAAAAGCAACTTTCAGATTCAGAAGGCAAAATTGATTTAGGTAAAAAAGTAGAAACTGTAATTAAAACAGTATATGGAGGTGAATAAGTATGTTAGACAGAAAGGTATCTATAGTACCAGTTGATGTAACTTCAGCAATCCCTAAAGGAACAGTTTTAGAGTATGATAGCACAAACCAAAAATATATTCCTTTATCTGCAGGAACACCAGTAGGAATATTAGCAGAAGATGTATCCGCATCGCAAGATCCAGCAAAAGCAGCAGTTATATTCTTTGGGGTTGTATATGAGGATGAATTAGATTCAGGAGTAACAGTAACAGAAAATTTAAAGGCACAATTAAGACAAGTTGGGATATTCTTAGAAAATAGAGCAAATGCTTAGGAGGTGTGAATAATGGGTGCAATTGATTGGAAATTTTTAACTGAATTATATAGAAAAACACCAGTTGAGAATTATTTCTTAACAAAAACACTTGGTAAAAATAAAAAATTTAGTCCAGTTCCAAAAGTAAATATAAGAACAGAAGATTTCGGTATGACTATAGCAAGTTTAGGAAAAGTCGGAGATCCAGCTAAACCAGTAAAAACTACAAACACTGTAACTGAAACAATGATTGATCCAGCACAAATTTTTGAATACGATGAATTAACTGAAGATGATATTTTTGCAAATGCAAATCCTGGAGTATTAGCCCTAAATGGTTCTGAAGGTGTTGTAAGTAATAAAGAATACATAAGAGCTTTAAAAATGGAAGGATTAAAAAGAAGAGTCAATAGAAGAATTGAACAAATGTTTGCTCAAATAATTTCCGAAGGTAAAATATCATACAATGATGGTGAAAGAAAATATGAAATTACATTCAACAACGTAACTCCTGTGGATTACACATTAAGTTCTACAACAAAAATTTATAAAGATTTAGTAAATGCAGCAGATGAAATTAGGAAAAATGGATTTGCCCCAGACATGATTATTATGTCTAAAGATGTTGAAGCAGCATTATTTGATAATACTCAAATTAAAGATATGATTAAGAAACAAGAATTGAATTTAGCAAGAGCTCAAATGCAAAATGAAGATGCTTTAGTTAGAAGAAGCTTCGAAGCAGTAAATATCCCACCAATGTATGTATATATGGGTGAATATAACGATGGAACAGTTAAAAAATATATACCAGATGGAACATTGATTATGTTATCTTCACAAGCATTTAGATTAGCATTTGGTGCTATAGTTCAATTTGACGTTCAGCCAAATGGAAATCCAATTATGACTGATGTATTATCTTGGGAAAAAGTTACAAAAGATGGTATAGCTAAAGCATTATATGTAATGTCAAGACCATTGCCGTATTTAATCAATGCAAATGCTTTAAAAATATTTAATGTAACTATTTCATAATAATGGAGCCCTTCGCGGGCTCTCTTGTTTTATGTGAGGTGATTATATGGTTACGATAGATAATATAAAGAAAATAATACCTGATGAAATATTAGATCAACTTGCTGCTGATGATGTAAATACAACAGATGAAGTTTTGCAAGAATTAATAGATAATGCAACTAATTTTATAAATGCAATATTTGCTGATTTTGATGAGAGCTTTAAAGATGAAATGATTAGAAATTACATTAAAAAAGAATTATATTTAAATGCTGGAAAAATAGAGGAAGCTCAAATGATCCAAGAGTCTTTTAATGTAGCAACATTGCAAAGAGAAAAACAGAAAACATCCAGTTCAGGGAAAGTAGCATATTCTTCTGCATCGCAAGTATTTACTGATGACGAATTAGAGAAGTGGTGAATATGGAAATAAAAATTAATGATAAAGATTTAAAAAAGAAATTGAATTCTCTCATGAAGAAAACAAATGATTTATCCCCGGTTATGAAGGATGCAGCACTTATAATGAAACAATCTGTATTAAAAAATTTTGATGAACAAGGAACAGAAAATGGTAAATGGAAAGATTTATCTAAATCCACAAAAGAACATAAGAAAAGAAAAAAAGGAACAGCATATCCTATTTTAGTAGATTCAGGAAAATTAAAAAAATCATTTAATACTTCTTACACCAAATATACAGCTAAAGTATGGACAGGGGTTAAATATGGTGTATATCATCAAACAGGAACAAGAAAAATGCCAAAACGTCCTTTTATGCATATAAGAGATGAACATATTGAGATTATAAAAAAAATAATCCTTAAATATCTGGAGGAATAATTATGGTAGATACAATAAAAACATTATTAGCTAATAATGGTTATAAAGTTGTAGAGTTTGATAGATTGTTAAATAATGCATGTGCAGTTAGAGAAATAAAAGGAAGTATAACTCCCTTAACTTCTAATAGATATAGAATATTTCATCAATTTCAGATTATATATAAAACCAGCAAAACGAATTTGAAAGACATTACTATAAATATTGCAAAATTGATTTATTCAAATTTTGATGAAGTTGAAAATATAGATTATTCAATCGATGATGAAAATAATGTTTCGGTTATAGAATTCGTAATTCCAGAAACAATTTAAAGTGAGGTGAAATTAAATGGCATATACAGGTGCAAAAAGTAGCGTATTGTTAGGAATAGAGAGTTCGTTCGCAACTGAAGCAACGTTGAAATATAAGTTGCCTTTCAAATCAGAAAGTTTGAATCACAAAATTGAAACAGCAAAATCCGAGGCATTGCTTGGAATTAGAGGAACAAAATCACTTGCTCCTACGAAAGAAGGTGCAGAAGGCTCTCTTGAATTAGAAGCTTATCCAACATCTGCAGAATTAGCTTTTTACCTTGCTTTAGGTAAAGCAGCATTAGTGGATCCTGACGGAACAGCTGATAGTGGTGATGAATATACGAAAATTACACCTATCGATTTAAATTCAGATATACCTTCTGCAACAGTTCAAGTGGATCATTCAGGACAAAAAATGAAATATTTAGGAATGAAAGTAAATTCATTAAAATTCAGTGGTGCAGTTGGTTCAATACCCTCAATTAGTTTAGATTTAGTAGGTAAAGAGGAAGTATTAGGCGCTGGAACAGAAGGAACAATAGTTGATGTAGATGATCAACCATTTTTCTTTAAAGAATTAACTCTATACACAGATGATTTTCAAACAACAACCGATCTTTATTCAAGTATTGAGCTAAATATAGGTAATAACTTAGATGCAGACGATTACAGACTTGATGGAACAGGGAAAAGAAAAACATTAGAAGCAGGTAATTTAGAAATAACAGGAAGTTTAGATATTATCTTTGATGCTTCTGTTGTTAGTGGTGAATACAGTAAATTTAAAAACTTCCAGGACGGAGCAATAGGTATTAAATTAGAAAAAGCAACAGGAGAAAAATTAACAATATATCTTCCAAGAATCAATTTCTCAGAAATGACACACGATATTGGAGGAGCAGAAAAAATAATGTTCAAAGCAAACTTTACAGCTTTAATTCCTGATACTGGTGATGTAATTGAAGTTTCTGATTATCAAAATACAACTGGAACATATTAAGATTGGAGGTAGAGGTTATGGGATTATTTGCAAGTGAAAAAACTATAAAAATTTATTTTGAAGAAGGTAGAATAGTTGAAAAAGAAACACAGGATTACATTGAAGTATTAGAAGAATTAAGTTTTGAATTAGGTGAAGAAATTAAGAAAGCAGTTACACCAAAAGATTTGGTAGTTAATGCTGATGGGAGCTACAAAATGAATGTAGAAAATTCTGTGCAAGTTCCTTTGAATGTTCTGGTAAAGGTTATAAAAGGTTGGAGTGAACAAGTTCCAGTTACAGTTGAAAACCTAAAGAAACTTGATAATAATATTATAAACAGATTATGGGTAAAACTACAGGAAATGTATGGATTAAGCCTCCGCTGAAAGGAGGCTTTTTCTTATGTTGTATGAATTCGATAATGACTGGATAGAAACAAAAGATCCAAAAGAATTGAGTATAAAAGAAAAAAGATTTTTTGAGACACAAAGATATACCAAATTATTGCAAAGTTATATACTAGATTGGTCTATTAATCAAAAAATAACAGAGAAAACAATAAAAAAAATTAAGTATAGATATATGAGTTTTATAATTCGAGATATTGGTAGAGAAATAGAAAGGTTTGATAAAAACGTTCTAAAAGAAGAAAAAATCATAACTAAGATTTTTTATCTTAGATTTAAAGGAGCAAAGGTTATAAAACACGGCGAGAATTTTTGGGAATATTTAGATGATCTTATCTTTGAAATACCATATTATTTTGATCATAGAGGAAATATAATTCATTTACCAAAAACAGCTGGTATAGAGGATCAGGAATGGGAAAAAATGAAAATAATCACCATGGCACAAAATGGATTAAAAGAAGTTTTAAAAGAGCAGAATAACGCAACTTAAGGTGGTGACATCATGTTAAATAATACAGCGAACCTTGCGATAATATTAAGTGCAATAGATAAAGCAAGTCCTCAAATAAACAATGTAGCTAAGGGATTTGAAAGAATTAAACAAACTGCAGAACAAGCAAAAAAAGCAGCTACTATTGCATTAAGCGCAATTTCTGCTGCTGCAGGTGGAGCGACAAAAACTTTTATAGAATTGGAAAGAAAAATATCTAATGTAAAAACGATGTCAAAGATGACATTTAAAGAAATGGAAAGGGGATTATTAAATCTATCTTCTAAATACGGAAAATCTGCAACTGATCTTGCTGATGCATTATATGATATTGTATCTGCAGGATACGATGGCACAGAAGCTATGCAAATATTGGAGAGCTCAATAAAAGGTGCAGTCGTTGGTGTCTCTGATATTCCTACTGCAGTCAGTGCGACATTGACTGTATTGCGTTCTTATGGTGATGAAATAAAGAATGCAGATGAAGTTCAAAAATTAATGTTTGCAGGTGTTCAAAAAGGTAGATTAACCATGCAGGATTTAGCTTCGAATATTGGTGAAGTTTTGCCTATTGCTAAAAGTTTTGGAGATAGCTTCAAAAATGCATTACTTACTTTAAGTTTTGGAACACAGGTATTTGGTGGTCAGGCAGATCAAACTGCTAATAGGTTGCAAAACTTATATCAAGATTTACAACAAAAATCAGATGCCTTTGAAAAACTTGGGATTAAAATCTATGATACTCAAGGAAAATTTTTGGGACTAAATAAAGTAATGGAACAATTATATAAATTGACTGCTGGAAAATCAACGTCAGAAACGAATGCAATTTTAAATTCTCTTGGTGTTTCTGATACAGCACAGGAAATGATTTTAGCAATAATAAATAATTTTGAAGATTATAAAGAAACGTTGGAAGATGTTGGTAATGTGGATTTTGAATCAAAACTTGACGAGCAATTAAATACACTATCTGCATCGTGGGATAAACTTAAAGAAAGTACAATAAATGTTGCTAGAATATTCGGAAGTTCATTGGCCAAAAATATAAAGAATATAATTGATAAAACTCAAAAAATAGTTTCGAATATTGGTGATTGGATAAACAAAAACAAAGAATTTGTTGCATCTTATACTTCTACAATAGTTAAAATATTATCTGTTACAGTTGGATTATTAATGATTCCAAAAATAATAGCATTAATAATGAGTCCTATAACATGGCTATTAGTTGGAGTTGCATTATTAGCTGGAGCATGGACATTAAATTGGGATGGAATAAGAGATAAAACAAAAGAAGTGTGGGGAAAAATAGAACCTATTTTCAACGCTATGAAAAAATGGTTTAATGAAAATCAAAATAAAGTTGTGCAATGGACATGGAATATTCTTGGAAATGCTTGGGATTGGATGAAAAACAACTGGGAAAAAATAGAGCCATATATAAAAAATGCTTTTGATTTAATAATAAAAGCAGGAGAACAACTTATTAAATGGACTTTTGATATTTTAGGTTCTGGGTGGAATTGGTTAATAAATAATTGGGATACAATAAGCGAATATATAAAAAAAGCTTTTTCTTGGTTATGGAATAAAGGAGAACAATTTCTAAAATGGAGTTTTGAAATAACCGGAAAAGCGTGGGAGTGGTTAAAAAATACATGGAAAGAGATAGAACCTTATATTCAAAACGCTTTTAAATATTTGTGGAATAAAGGAAATCAATTTATAGAATGGGGATTAAAAACAAGTGGAGATGCTTGGGATTACATAAAAAACAATTCTCTAAAAGATATAATAGATGATTTAAAAAACAGTTTAAATGAAAATATTGGAACACTAAAAATGAATATGAGTGACGAAACAAAGGGTATTTTAAATAGTATAACTGTCTTAAGCAAAGGCGTATGGGCAACCTTAAAATGGGATTTAAATACATTTCTTGATACGTATAACTTAACAATTGTTCCAATTATTAATGGGTTAAAAGAAGTGATTGTATATGTAAAATTGCAAGAAGCTACAGATAACCAACAAACAATTAACTCTATAATAACAGGTCTTTCTACAAGTTTAGGTGCAAAGTATTTATTAAAACAAGGTTGGGTATTAAGTATAGCTGTTGGATTTACAGTTGGAGCAATGAACTTTCTATCTTCTGGTGTCAGAAAAGATATGCAAAATTTACAAAAAATTTTACAAGGTGAAATGTCGATAAAAGATATAGCAGACAAAACAGGTAGAGAATATACACAACATCTTATTGATATTCTGATGAATGAACCAAATTCAATACGGGGTGGAATTCTTAAAAATATGTTGGATTTATCAAAAGAAGAACCTTCATTAATAAATGATTTTAGAATGTTGGGACTTTCAGTCGGTTTTGCTTTTGCTGATGCATTTAGCACTACCGTTAAGGAAATTATAAATAATTTATTTGGTTGGATAACCAAGAAGACAGAAAAATATACACCTTCAATTAAAGAAAAAGCAACATTTGTTGCTGATAGAACAGCTATTCATTTATCAGATACTGAACAACCTTTTATGTCTGTTGGTCATATTCCAAAATTCGCCACAGGAGCTATACTTGACAGAAACGGTTTTGTATATGGTCCTGGCACAGAAACAAGTGACAGTATCTTAGCAAGAATAAGTAAAGGTGAAGCTATAATTAATGCAAAAAGTGCAAGAAAATATCGAGATTTACTTATAGCAATAAATAACGATACGTTAAAACTTCCAGGATTTGCAGAAGGTTATGTGGAACAGAATTTAAGTTATTTATCAAAATTCAAAGATATTTTACCTAAACAATTAAAAGTTATTTTAGAAACAACAGCAAAACACTCTGAAGATACTGAAGGATATGAAAAACTTGTAGATTCAATAGTAAGTTTGATTAAAATGAATAAAGATATGGACAAACAAATTGGTAAATTAGAAGATACACTTAAAAAACAAATAAATGCATTAAATGAAAATACAAATACAACTAAAAATAACAACAAAAATAACTTAGGAATGGGAAATTTAAGAGAAATAGCTGAAGAAAACCTTAATCCATTTAGAGAATTAATTGGCAAAATAATACTTAAATTAAATGATAACAAAGAAATAAAAACATACTACAATTTTCAAAAAGATCAATTAGGAAGTTTAGGAAAGATTTTTTCAGGTGGATTTGATATATTAACAGGAAGCATAAGAAATGTGGGAACTTTAGTTGCTGATGGAATTATGAAAACATCATGGGCACAAAATATATCAAATTGGATTAAAAGTAATGCCAAATCAGCTGGAAATGCTATTAGCGGAGGTCTTTCAAGTTTTGGAAACGCAATGGGAGAATTAGGGTCACAAATAAGTTTAGATCCGATTTATGGTCCAATATTAGACGGTTTAAAAAACGTTTTTAGTGGTGTAACAGGATTGCTCGGAGATATATTTGGACCAGTTATTCAAGCAGTTATGAGCCTTAGTAACGTGGTTGCACTTTTAAATCCAATAACAACTATTGTGGAAAGTTTAATGGCAGTAATAGGACCTTTAATAAATAGTGCTTTACAACCATTTGTAAATATATTAAAAGCACTTGGACAAATGTTAGGAACATTATTAATACCGTTACTCGATCCATTATTCGCTGGATTACAAGCATTTGGAGCAGTTTTAACTTGGATATATAATGCTGTATTAGTTCCTCTTGGTCGTGGATTCTATGTAGTATTTGGAATGATCGCAAGTGCTTTTAATTGGTTGTACAACGTTGTTTCAGATGTAGTTAAAGGGTTAACCTTTGGAGTTGTAGACATGGGGAAAAGAGCTGTAAAAAGTTTTGGTCAAATTGTAAGAGAAGCTAATGAAAAAGTTTCAGAAATTGATATGAATGTTGAACAAAATGTGGAGAATTCATATCAAAGTCAATATACAAGCACAGTTCAAAGAAGTGGTCCGGAAGTTGTGAATAATACATTTATAATAAACGCTAATGATAGTTTTATAATGGATGGAGAAAGTAGTTTCAAAGAATACTTAGCAAAGACAGTTCAAGAATTATTCGACAATGGAACATTGAAATTTGCATAAATTAAAAGCGAAGCCCGTTTATGGAGCTTCGCTTAATTTAATATAATAGGCATATTATTCTGAAAATATTCATCTTTATTCATCATTTTCAATCCAACTTATTTTACCAACAACTTTACCTAAAATTTTTAATTCTTTTTTCTTATATTTTGGAATTATAATAGGTTCATAATCAGAATTTAAAGCTACTAAATGTATAACACTATCTACTTGATAAAATTTTCTTATTAAAAAATAATTATTATAAGCAAAAGCTCCAAAATCATTATTGTTTAAAAGGTTTTGTCTCTTTATTAAAGCAATATCTTTTATATGAAAACGAGGAATCATTGAATCGTCCTGAATTTCAATTCCAAAATCAATATTTTTATTTACAGGAACAGGTATTTGTGTAATTATATTATCTTCTTCTAAAACAAAATTATTTTCTATATATTTAAAAAGATTTTTTATTACAGGAATAAATTTGACCATTGACACATTATCTGAAATTTTATCCTTTGAATTATCTAATCCTAATAAATTATCAAGAGATATATCAAGAGCCTTTGCTAATTTTGCAAGATTTAATGCTCGGGGTTCCTGACCATTTTCTATTCTAAATATAGTAGATATACTCGTACCTATTTCTTGAGCCAAATCCTCAGCTGTTATGTTTTTGCTTTGCCTAATTTCTTTTATTTTTTTTCCTATTTGTTCCCAATCATGCATAAAAGCCATTGTATCACCTCGCTGTTTTTTATTATATCATAACACTCGCATAAACGCAAATGTAAATTATTTTTTACATTTATTTAATTGAAAATATTTCATATATGCTATATAATTACACTGCAAAGCAATAACGCTATATTATTAATAATATAAATAGCATACATGGAGGTGAAAATATGAATAGGATTAAAGAATTGCGAAAGAAAAAAGGTTTATCTATTAAATATGTATCTGAAAAAACAAAACTTGCATATTCTACAATAGTTAGAATTGAAAACGGAATTTTGAAAAATCCAAAGTATTTTACTTTAAAAAAAATTGCGAATGTTTTAGGAGTTAATGTGGATGATTTATTTGATAATGATATTATATCAGAATGAAAGGTGGGGGATGCAATGGCAAATTTAGTTAAATTTAATTTTAATAGTAATGAAGTGAGAGTATTGTTAAGAAATGGAGAACCTTGGTGGATTGGAAAAGATGTGGCTAGCATATTAGGATATACTGATACCGAAGCAATGACAAGAAGGTTGGATGAAGATGAGCAAATGCTGATTAATAGTAAAAACCTACAAAATGTCGGTTTTAAAATTCCAACACGAGGATTAAAAATAATCAACGAATCAGGGCTTTATAATGCAATTCTTGGAAGTAAAAAACCTCAAGCAAAAGAATTCAAACGATGGGTTACTCATGAAGTATTGCCTTCAATAAGAAAATATGGAAAGTATGAAGTTGAAACTAAAAAAACAGAATTTGAAAAATTAGAAAAAATGAAAGAAGTAATTTCACTAAGAAAGCAAAGAGAAAACAGATTAAGGGCTTTACAACTTCAGAAATTTCTAAAAGAAAATGAAGATTTGGATGAAATGACCAAGAAAACAATTGAATCAGAAATCTTAAAATTATTAACAAATAAAAGGATAATTCCGTTACCACCATACAATAAAAGTATGTCAAATAAATTATTAATTGATAATGATAAAATGGAACCAACTTATAAGAAAGGAGATATTGTTTATTATGAGAAAAAGGATTATGAGCCTGGAAATGATGTAGTTATATATTACAAAGGTAAAAAAATTCTAAAAAGATGTGCAAGAAACAGGCATGATGGAAGGATTTTTTTCTATAATTTACAACCAACAATAGATGGTATAGAAGTAGTATGGGAAAACGAATGTACAGTTCTTGGCGTAGTTACAAGTATTCAAAGGGAGATTTTTAAAGTAGAACTTAAATATGAACCTGAATATCAAAAAGAGACCTGAAAAGGGTCTCTTTTTTATTACGGAGGTGAAATAATGGTAAGAAGCTCAGAAAAACCTTCTGAAATTCAAATAATTAGCGTTACTGATGATATTAGAAAATCAAAAACAAGAGTGAAATATGCTTTCAATTACAATATTCAAGAAGTTCGGGAAGAAATGCCAATAATTGATGAACAAGGGAATGAAATAATGCAAACTCAAACAATGTACGAATATGAGCAATTTATTTTTGAAAGTGAATTTGATTTGTTCATGAAAAATGTTATTCCAGAAGTTTTAAAAACTATGTATGCAGCTAAAAAAGATGAAATAATGCAAAACCTCGCCTTAGCAAACACTGAAATACCAAAAGAAATAAACATTGGAGAGTGATTTATATGGATAATTATACTTTATATGGTATAAAATATAATTCTGAAATTATATACATTGGTATGACAAAAAATATGAAAAATAGGATAAGGCAGTACAGGTATAATACAAAATATCTTAATAGACCTATACATTATTTTTTAAAGAAGGTCGGGATAAACAATGTAGAATTTATAATATTAAGAGACGGTTTAGACAAAATAACTGCTGCAAAAGCGGAACAATTTTATATAAAAAAATACAACACCTTTGAAAAAGGATTTAATTTTACAACTGGTGGCGATAATGTTTTAGATTCATATTATAGAGAAATATCAAAAAAGAAAATATCTTCATCCAAAATAGGACATAAGGTAAGTTCAGAAACACGAAAAAAAATTTCTTCGAAAAATAAAGGAAAGTTAGCTGGCGAAAAACATTTTCAATATAAAAATCCAAGAAGTAAAAAAACCATTGAAAAGATAAGAAACAAATTAAAGGGGAGAAAATATCCTAATAGGAAAAAAAAGATTTCACCATATGAAAGTTATGAGAAAACTAAAAACATGTATATTATGAGAGATGATGGAAAAATATATATAAAAAGGAAAGATATTGCTTTAGATTTAAATGTATCTCCTTCATCAGTTTCGGATGTTTTGCACGGGAGAATAAAAACTTTAAAAGGATATACCTTTAGATTTGTTTCAAAAGAGGTGATAAATCATGGCTTTGATAAAAACACCATACAACCTCATTTATAACGATGATGGCAGTTTGTGTGTAACTTTGCGTGATGATGATGTGCCGTTCGAGGGTGTAAAAAGTTTTGCAGTGGAAGAGGGAACGGAGAATTTATTAGCTACTTCTGGTTATGATCCCGGAAAAGTTTATTCCGGAACTACGTATCCATTTTTGCAATGGAATATTACAGATAAAATACAAACAACATGGATTGATGAAGGAGATGGATATTGCACATATTCTTGGCAGTTTGAAGGAAAAAAAGACTCCGGCGATGGTTATCCGCGTTTTTATCTTTGGTTCGGGGATTGGAGTTGGAATATTAATACTGCAATACCTTCATTTGATTTTAAGAAAAGTATTCTACAGGTTAGAATGCCAAACCCAACAAATAAAAGTGTATTTTTTGGTGTTTATCATTATCCTTTTAATTCATCAGGGCGATCATATGCAAAAAATATGCAATTAGAAAGAAAAGCCTTTTCAACAAGTTTCGTGAATGGTGCAAGACCATATGGACAATTTAAATTTAATCAAAATTGGGATTATAACAATGTAGTATTTTCAACATGGTTTAAGATAAATAAAGTAAATAATCCATATCCGAGGATTTTTGATCAAACGCCTGATGATACTAATAGCGTTGACGATTTTGGATTTTATTATGAGCAAATTACTAGTAAATTTAAATTAAAAGCAAATACTATAGAGTTATTAAGTCCTTATATATCAAATTCAGATGTAACTAACAAATGGTGGTTTGTTGTTATTGGTTTTGATAATGATATAGGATTTATAAAATTATATGATGAAAATTCATTATTTTGGGACACTACATTTACAAACAATATAAACAATGAATCAGTAAAACAATATATGTTTAAAATCGGAGATAGTGGAACAAAACAAAGATTATTAAACGGTTTAATTTCAAACCTTTTCATAGGAGATTATAAAGATAAAGACGGTAATGTAATCTGGACAGACGAATTCATTCAAGAAATTTACAACGCAAAGAAACCATTTGCAGTACCAGCTAAGATACCAATAATATAATCAAGAGAGCGTAAGGCTCTCTTTTCTTTTTAAAGCGAGGTGAAAATAATGTTCGAACCTTTGAGCATAGATCAAAGTTATTTGCAATATATTAGAGATCCAACGAGATATAAAAAGATATTATTTTATGCAAAAATAGATGGAACGAATTGGTATGACTTAAGCGATTACGTTCAACAAGTTAAAACAACAAATAGAATACAATTACTTTCCAAACCAGCATTTGATGAAGCTAAAATTATAGTTGCTAATCTAAATGATGAATTTACACCCACACAATATAATGCTAGTTTTGACCCTGCATCTGGACAAATTAATGGAACGACAAATGATGATTATTTAAATAAAATTTGGGAAGTGAAAATATATTTAATAGTTTCAAAAGAGTTAGAAGGAATAGACTTACCGGCAGGAACAATTGAATATTGGAGAAATTCATTATTAGGAAGTTTGAATGATACAGTACCTGTTGGATATACTGCCTCTCATGAGGATGAAAATTCAATAGTTATTCCACTCTTCTATGGTTGGAAACCTGCACATGGTATAGTAGAAAAACACAAAAAAGCAGAAATAGCAATAAAAGATTTATTATGGGTAACTTCTCAAAAGAAACTGGAAAATCCTTTGCTTTATACACAAATGACCCCTAATGCAATAATAGCAGACTTATTAACAAGAGCAGGAATAGATAGCAGTTATCACGATTTGCAATCATTAACAACGACATTTGATGTATTTATTGCAGGGCAAGATAAAACTTATTGGCAAGTGATTCAAGAAATTGTAGAAGCTACACAAGGAAGAATATCAGTAAGTCCGGAAGGAAAAGTAAAGTATAGAACGAGAATTGAAAACTTCACTGAACCAACAACAGTAGTAAGTATTAATGAAAATAATTTTGCAAATTATGAATTAACTAAAGATAAAAAATACAATAGAATTGTTGTTGAGAGTGAAGGGTATGAAATAGGAGCTACAAACACAGAATTACTTATAGATACGAAACTCCAGGGAGATAATGCAATAATAGAAGCTGGGAAACAGGCTACATTTGAACTCGAATACACAAGTGACTATGGAAAAGATTTTGATACATATGTAACTTTAACAGTATATGAAGGAGATACTATAGTTGAAGATAAAGGAAGTTTTCAACAAGGTGACGATAACGGATTAATAAGAGTTGATGAATTAACAGCATATCCGGAAAAACTAGTTTTAAAAATTACAAATCTTTCAAGTAGTGTTGATTATAGAATTGATTATGTTGGATTTAAAGGAAGACCTATAAAGAAAATAAGTTTAGACAATGTTGTGCTTCCAAATACAACTAATGAACCTGATTCAGAATTAAAAATCAAATCTTATTATTCAAATCAAAGTATGCTTTCAAATGTTGCTGATGTTGCATATTCTAACTCAGAAAAAGAAATACACTTTAACCTTAGAATGAATGAATTTTATCCAGATATTTACGCTGGAAATCTGATAAATGTTTCTCTTGCACCAAAAGGAATAGCAAATGGTATATTCATTATCAACAAAGTTAATCATAAACTTACTTCATCAAAGTTTGAAACAGTAATCGATATAACAGAATGGAAAAATATAGCTTTTGATATTAATAATAAAATAATAACCAAATCTATAAAGTCGGATGCAGTAGTAAAACCTTCTGAACAAACACAAATCGAAGAAATTCAAGGGCAAGTACAAGCACTTCAAAAGCAAACTGATGCGGTTGATAATAGAACAAGCTATTTAGACGGAAAAGCTCCTGCAACTCCATTAAATCTATCATTAACAACAATAAACGAGAATGGATTAAGTTTTATAAAAGCATCGTGGAACGCAAACACAGAAAGCGATCTTATTGGATATGAACTAGCATGGAGTTACGATGGAACAGACTGGAATTATATAAAAACATCTGAAACACTCGTGAAATTTGAAGTAGTAGGAAATAAAACAATATACGTAAAATTAAGAGCTTTAGACGCAGAAGGAAAGAAATCAAACTGGAGTGCAGTGCAAAACATAACAAGTGCAAAAGATGAAACACCACCTGCGATTCCAGCAGGATTAACAGCCACAGGATTATTTCAAAAAATACAGGTTTCATGGAATGCAAACTCAGAAGAAGATTTCAAAGAATATGAATTACAAGTAGCAACTGATAGCGAATTTACACAAAATGTAGAAAACATAAAATTTAATACAACAAGTTTTACATATTCCGGAGCATCTAATACAACATATTATTTCAGAATTAGAGCTATAGATCAAAGTGGTAATATAAGTAATTGGAGTGCAAGTGTTTCAGCAACAACTGCAAAGGTTTATGATGAAGATTTAGAAAGTGCTATTTTGGAAGACGCTCAAAACGATATTGAAAACTTAAATATAAGTTTAGGATATAAAGCTATTTCTCTTCCACAAGGAGCAATCGCATATTGGGCTAATTCACTTGTTGATGAAATAAACCAACTTGTGCCAGAAGGTTATGAATATTCTAACCTTGATAAAATGGTAAAAATCAAAGCAGATAATATATTGGCAGAAAGTATTTTAGCAGAACATATAGGAGCAAACAAAATCATAACCAACGCCGCAAATATCGCAACAGGTGTAATTCAAGAAGCACATATAAAAGATGCAAGTATTGCAGAAGCAAAAATAAAAGATGCAGCAATAACAAATGCGAAAATAGCAGATTTGGCTGTAGATGACGCTAAAATAGCAAGTATAGACGCAAGTAAAATAAAAACAGGATATTTAGATGCAGACAGAATAGCAGCTGGAACTATAACCGCAGATAAATTAATTATGCAACCTGCTTTTAGCGTTCCTTCTGGAGCAATTGCTTATTTCACTAACTCTCTTGTAGATGAAATTAATCAAATCACGCCAGCGGGTTATGATGAAGTAAACCTTGCGCCTACAATTACACTAACACCTGATAATGCTCCAAAAAATAGTATAGTTGCGGATTTGTTAGCAGCAGATAAAGTTTATGCAAATCATATAAGCGTAAATGAACTTTCAGCGCTTACAGCAAATGTAGGAACATTAACTGCTGGGGTGTTGAAAGGAAATTCAGGAAAAACGAAATTTGATTTAAATAATGATATTATAGATGTTAATAATGGTGCAGTAAAAATAGGAAGAGGGACTTTACCTAATGGCGGAGATGGAATATATATAACTTCTGGAGCTTTTCAATTAAAAAATGACTCTGGAACTGTTGTAATTGATGGTAAAAGTAATATGTTTAAAATTCATCAAACAGGGACTGTTTATGTAAATGGTGGTCAAACTGTTACTATATATTTTCCTTCTTTAGGTTATAGACCTGCTTTACTTTTATATGCTCAAGGTTCAAATATAGATGGAGAATCTAATACAGTTTCACAGTGGCCACTATATGTATATTGGGAAAATTGGGGTTCCCATGAGTGGGGAATCTGGGCATGGACATATAATAATTATATTCGAATAAGAAATTTTTATTCATCTGGAAAGTATGTTAGATACTATGTTTTAAAGGAGGCTGGGATTTAGTGATTATATTATATAATAACGAGGGTAGAATTATATATGCTTTCGATGACATTATGCATATCAAAGATTTAAGTTACCCAGAAAAAAATTTAAATTTTTTAATAATACCTCATAACATCCCTAATATTCACGATTATTGTGTATTTAACAATGAACTTATACCTAAAATGAAAGCTAAAATATCTTATAATAAAGAAAAGGGAAATTTAAAAATAAGTTTTGTCGGTAATCTAAGTATAAAAAAAGTACAATTAGTAATTGGAAATAAATTAAATTCAGGCAAAAAAATAACACTTCCTGCATCAAATAATACGATAGAAATAGATATAATAAAAGATGAACAAAAAAAATGGTTTATAACTATTGATGATCCTTTAATTGAATATAAGGAGGTTATTGTATGAAATATAAATTAATACTTAATCCGCCCAAAAACGAAATTATACAAGATTCCAAAATAAAAGCCGATGATTTATTATACTTAATAGTTCATAGTATAATAGACATATCAAATAATTCTCATATTGAAAGCAACTATATAAAAGCTTTAAAAAGAATTATTGAAAATAATGAAAATCAGCTAAGAAATGCTATTAAAAATACTGGAATAAAGGTGGTTAAAAAAAATGAGTGAAAAATTTACTTTGATTCTTTTTTTAACAGCGATTAGTATTTTGGTGTTTCATAATTTATATGTTGAACTTATTCCTCCTACAAAATGGGAACAAAGAAATATATCAGATGAGGAAAAAAAAGTTTGGTTTAATATATTGCCGCATTTAAAAGGAACTCCTTATAAATTAGGAGGCCAATCTATTAAAACCGGTTTTGATTGTTCAGGATTAATAATTTATTTATACAATAAAATAGGTGTAAAATGGTTTAAATATAAAAGCTCCCTTGTTAAAGATGTTTCTGCCAATAATCTTTATTGGTATAATGTCAAAAAAATATCTTTTGCTCAGATAGAAAAAGGAGACCTTATATTTTTTGATACTGATAATGATGGAAAAATTGACCATGTTGCTATATTTGATAAACTTGATAAAGTAGGAAACATCTGGGTATGGGATGCGACAACTGAACCTGATGGAATTAAAATTTATGCTGTAACTAATAGAATTATCAAAAATTTCTGGCAAAAAAGACCACTATTTGGAAAACCATTGAAAGTTTCAAAAATTTACTAATTTATCATTAAAAAACTTTCTGATCCCCTCAGTTGTAAAGGAACCCACTTCATTTTTTTATAAAAAAGTAGTATAATAATAATACAATTAATACCCGTTAAGTATACTGAGGGGGTGATAAAGTGCGTTTTGATTATAAAAAAGCCGTTCAAGCCATAGCTTGGTTTGCCCAAAAAAATGGAAACAAATTAAATTATATGAAAGCCATAAAATTATTATATTTTGCTGAAAGATACCATATCAGAAAATATGGTCGTCCAATTTTTTGGGATAAATATGTAGCTATGAGATTCGGCCCTGTTCAATCAAATGTATACGATTTAATAAAAACACAAGATTATCCTTTTGATGATGAGGAAAATATTGCATATTTCCATGAAATTATAGATATAAAAAAAGATAAACTAAATAAAATATATGATATAAGTTTAAAAAATGAAAATAAAATTAACTCTAAAGTTTTTTCAAAAACAGATATTGAAGCATTCGAGTTTTCTTGGAATACTTTTGGAAAGTTTGATGAGTTTGAATTAGCAGATATATCTCATATTTATCCTGAATGGAGTAAATATGAAGAACTTATTAACCAAAAAATAAAAAAATCAGAAAAAATGAATATGATAGATTTTTTCGAAAATCCTTCAAAAGAAAAAATTAAAAGATTAAAAAAATATGGTTTTGAAAAAGATCCATTTGAAATAGACGAAGAAATTTTAGAAGTTGCTAAAGATTACGCAGAAGAAATGGGGATTTTAAACTTATGACGGATTGGAATACAGTTAAAATAATCCAAGAATATTACAAAAAAGTAAAAATAAAAAAAGGAAGTGTTTTATGGATAAAAGATAGTAATATTGCGGGTGGAGAAAGGCATTATCACGTTGTGATAAATAATCCTATTTTTGATGATGTATTAACAGTTGTAGCTACGTCACGAGTTGAGAAAGCCAAAAAAAGAAAAAAAGCTTTTAATGAACCAGATGATAGTTTAGTAGTGATCCCACCCAATTCGCACAAATGGTTGAAAGAAGAAACAGCTTTTCAGTGTTGGAGTATAATGAAATATACACCTGATGATGTAATAAACAGACTAAATATAATTCCTGTAGAACCAATATCTAAAGAAATTTTAGAGAAAATTATTAATGGTGTATTGAAAAGTAATATGGTTGAAGAAGAAATTAAAGACAAACTCAAATAAATTAATCCTAAAGAACCCTTCGGGGTTCTTTTTTTATTGTTCATGTTTGGAGGTGGAATTTTGGAAGTAGCAACATACGAATTTGAAACAGATTATATTGACATTTTGCCAATAGGAGATTTACATTTAGGAAGTGAAACTTCAGATTTTAACAAAATAATTAAAGCATTAGAACAAGAAAAGGATGCAAAAATAATTTTTCTTGGTGATTTAATTGACAATGCTATTGCAAATTCTTTAGGTGATGTATATTCACAAAGAGATAATCCACATGAAACTATCCAACAGGTAAATGCATTATTTAATGCTTTTAGGGAAAGAATTTTGGGAGTTGTTGGTGGTAATCACGAAAGGCGAACATGGAGAAAAGTGGGAGTTGATCCAATTGCATTATTATGTGAAGAAAAAGGTATTCCATATAGCGATGATCTTATGGTTGTTGATATTAATTTAAAACAAAAAGGGAAAAAACTTAGGGGAAGCAAGAATAGAATAAACTACAAAATAGCTTGTCATCATGGTTCAAGCGGTGGAAGATTTCCAGAAAGAAGCATGAGACAGCATAGATATTTTTTTGATGTTATTACTGGCATTGATATTTATTTGGCAGGACATACACATGTTCCAGAAATGCATAAGTTTTCCATTTTTGAGTATGATTCCAAGAACAAAAAGATACGAAAAAAAGACGTGGTGGGTGTAACTGTTCCAGCATGGAATGATGAAAAATATGCGGTGCAGAAATTACTTGCACCAACAGCAAGAGGAATATTTAGAATACGTCTTTATACAGAAAAAAATCATAAAGTTGAAGTTTTAGCGAGGTGAAAATATGGACTATGAAAAAGAAATTGGGGATTTAAAATTAAAAAACGTTGAGCATAATGTTATTTTGCTTCAACTTAAAGAAGAAATCGAAAATCTCACTCAAAAAATAGATAAACTAAATGAAGAACTTCATAATGGTTTAATCTCAAAAAAAGTAAACGAAGCACTTGAACGAAGAGCTGGAAAATGGTTATTAGGTGCAATAGGTAGTGCGTTAGGAACAGGAATTATAGGCTTTTTAATTGGGAAATTCTTTGGAGGTTGAGAATATGGATTGGGAAGATTATAGAGCAAAGCTTGCTATTGCAGTTATGGGAGAGTGTGAGAATTGTAGCGCATTTGAAAAATTCCTTGTTGCTTGTGTTGGTTGGAATAGATGGTTACATCAAAAAAAATATAAATTCAATCCTTTGGAAAAAGATTTTCTTGGATACAATAGGAAAATAGTTATAAACAATGTGTCAAGAGATGCAATGGAAGAAAGTATCAAAGCTGTGGATAGAGCATTTATTGAATTAAGATCAAGTCCAGTATATCGTGATCTGTTCTTTTTCAATTTAACAGGGAAAAAACCGAGTACAATTTTTAAGGTTGAAGCTGCAAAATTTGAAGGAGTGAAGCATACATTCTTCAAAATTATTGAGTAATATTCAAGAAAACAAACTGAAATATAACCTTAAAAAGATATAGCGCCTATAAAGGTGTTATTTTTTTATTTATATATAAACAATCATAAAAGTATAAAAAACAGCGCTAATACCTTCAAATTTTAGCGCGTGTAATCCTTTTATAGAAAACTTTTCAGGAGGTGTTATTTGTGGAAGAAGTTTTATTAAAAACCATTGTGTATGTAGCTGTTGGCATTGTGTATATCCTTGTAAATTCGTTATTGAAATCCAAAAAACTTGAAAGCGAAGTTAAAACTATAAGGAAGGTAATAAAACATGCCGTGGAATATGTAGAGCAAGTATCAAAAATTGAAGACTTACACGGAAATCAAAAAAAGAAATATGCAAAAACTGTTGCTAAAAACATGCTGAAAGATTTACACATTAACGTTTCTGATGGAATAATAGACACAATAATTGAAAGCATGGTCTTTTATATGAATTTAGAGAAAGGAGATGAAAGTAATGAACTTGAGTGATTGGAAACTTTGGTTAGTAATTGCAGCTGGAATTATTGCTCTTATTTTGCCTTTCGCTGTAACAGAATTAGAACACTCAGAACAAAGTAAAGTAGTTGTAGAACAATACTTAAATCAAGAAGAAGATGCTACAATTGACGTATATGTTTATTCCGATTCATGGGAAGAAGCAAAACAAATTCTAGCGATGAAGTATCCAGGATACATCGTTGAGGAATATGTATATATAGATAATAAAAAATCTTTCTTAGTAAGACTTAAAAAAATTGAGAAGGTGAGAAAATGAAATTAGAAATTGGGGATATTCTACTACTTCCTACAGAAAGTGTTGAAACCTTCAAAATAATCGCCTCTCTTTTGGGGCAGAACACAGCAAAATTAATAAAAAATTTAACGGATCAGGATTATCTTCACGCTGAGATGTACATTGGAAATGGATATATTATGGCAAGCTGGCTGAATGGAGTTCATATTGCAAAATATCCGATTTCAGTACTTTCAAAATTTGATGTTTTTAGACATAGAAATAAAAGAGTAAAAGCAGTAATTAGAGAAAGAATCCAAGATGATTTAAAAGCTTTTATAGATGGTAAAACAACAAAATATATTAATAAGCCTTATGATCTACAAAGCTTGATTTTAAATAGCATTTCTGAAATAGTTGGAATAGTTGCAAATGAAGAAGAATTTGAAAACAGTTTGAAATTCGATAATCCACATGCTTATATATGTTCTGAAATGATTGCAAGAATATATGCAGATGCTGGAGTTAAGATAAAAGATAATCTTGAATTTATAAGTCCGGATGATATTGCTAAAAGTCCGGAGTTTGTAAAAGTGATATAAAAATAAAAAAGGCAGCGGTTAAATTTATCTTCGCTGCCATTTTCCATACTTATATGGATTACGTCTGGTAGCCCCACGGGGAATCGAACCCCGACTCTCGGACTGAGAATCCGATGGACTAGCCGTTATCCTATGGGGCCATAAATTGCAATCCTATTATACCATAAAATTTTATATTTGTAAATATCATAAAGAACCTTGATCTTTAAAAATTGCTAAAAAGGTTAATAATAATATTTTTATATCGAGTAACAAACTTTTATTTTTTACATAATAAAGATCATATTCTGTTTTTATTTTATAATCCTCCAGGTTTGTTGTATATTTAAATTTAACCTGAGCCCAGCCTGTAATACCAGGATTTACCAAAAGACGATAATTATAAAATTCTATATTTTCCATGCACATATCATGAAATGAAATCATTTCCGGTCTTGGACCTATAAAATTCATATTTCCTTTTAATACATTAAAAAATTGTGGCAATTCATCAAGCCTTGTTTTTCTTAAAAACTTACAGAATTTATTAATATGATTATTGTGTATTGTTCTAAATTTATACATCAAAAAATTTTTTTCATTTTTCCCAACTCGAGTTTGTTTGAATATTACAGGTTTCCCTAACATAAAATAGTTTATGGTATATATTACTATTAATAATGGTGAAGCAATAATTAAAAATAATAAAGTTATAATTATATCAAGAAATCTATTTTCACTTTTTTCAATAAAAAATTCAGAATAATAATATTTGAATTTTTTTAATACAATTAAAGGAATTCTCTGTAAATATTTTTCAGCAATTTCAGGTAATATTTCTATAATATAACCATTCTTTTGTGCATCTTCTAACTCTTTTTTTATATAGTGTTCCAATGAAGGATCGGCAATTAAAATCCTATCAAAATACTTTAGGTTTTCTTTAAACGAGGTCGGATTCGGATTTAAATATCCGCCAAATTGCATTTTATTATTTGTTTTTAGTGTTATTTCATCTAATATTTTTTTAAAATCTTCCTTTTTACCAATTACAAGATATTTCATTTTAATCGCTCCTGAATTTACATTAAATAGGCTTCAATAAATATTTCACCGTAGTTTTCAATAATCCTAAATATTTAATAACCATTCAATAGATTCATCAGATAAATTTTGTTTTAATGTGTTTAAAACACCAAGTTGTTCAAAATGATTTATTAAAAATGTGCTATATTCCAATACATTAAAGAAATCAGATTGCTGGATATTTTTTCTTCTATATTCCAAAATCAATTCATCCATATCATCAATTACAAATTTCAAATCTCTTTTTATAATAATATCCAATTCTAAATCTATAAATTCAATACTGTTATTTTTTGATGAATATTTACCGAAGTCAATGTAAATCAAATAATCTTTAAGAGGTGAATTAAAAGCTGTTTTAAATGTGGTAAGCATTATTAATTTTTCAGGTATAACTAATCTTTTAATTTTTTCTATGGAATTATGATTATCAAGTGTTATCCACTTTCTTTCTATACCATAATAATTATCAAATTCCATTATTTCATCAATATTAACCTCTACTTTTCTTGTAGGTGAAACAAGAGTTTCTTTTTTTTCATTTAAATAGAAAATATAATCTTTCATTTTCATCTCTCCCTCTTAAACTAAAGTAAAATTAAGGTTAAATTTATTATAACATAAATGATTACAATCGTCAAATTTTTGAATTCATTACAATGATTTCTAAAATTAAAGAAAATGAGGTAAAATATAAATAATCTACGGATGTTGGAGGTGCCATATGATTCATTCATTATCAATAAAAAATTTTGGATTATTTAAAGATATTTCTGTTGATTTCTCCGAAGGGTTAAATGTTATAACCGGAGAATCTGGTGCTGGAAAATCCATGTTTATTAAAGCCCTAATATCATTATTAAGTGGTAATATACCAAAAAATTTGAGAGGAGAAAATGGATCTATTTCAGCTTTTATTACTGTTTCTGATGAAATAAAAAAAGAAATTGAAGATTTTTTAAATTTAGAAAATGACGAGATTATTTTAAATGTAAATTTCACCGAAAAAAGAGCTGTCTTTAGAGCTAATGGAACTATTATCCCAAAAAGTTTTTTAGAAAAAATTGGTTCATATGTTATGGAAGTTCATACTCAAGATTCCCAAGTATTATTAAGGACACCTTCATATCACAATTTATTGGCATATAATATACTAAAAAAGGAATTGAATTCTCTTATTGAAAAATATAATTTAAAATTTAAAGAATATACTACTTTAAAAAACAAAATGAGTAAAATTCCTGATGATCCTTCTGAAATTTATAGAAAAATTGATATATTAAAATACCAAATTGACGAAATAGAAAGCATTTCCCCAGAAGAAGATGAAGATGAAAAATTACGTGAAGAATATAAGAAATTAAGCAATATAGAAGAAATCAAGAATAAACTTTCGAAAACATTAGCTTTATTGAAAGATGAAGAAGAAAACATAGATGTTTTAATTGGAGAAGTTGTTGATGATTTATCTGATATTTCTGAATATGGATATTCTTCAGAACTCGATATTGCCGTTTCAATTCAGGATTTAATAAACGAATTATACAGTGAAGTTGAAAATAAATTATACGAAATTGAAAGTGACCCGGAAAAATTTGAGGAAATATCAAATAGATTAAGTGAAATCAATAATTTAAAAAGAAAATATGGGCCTACTCTTGAAGATGTTTTTGAACATTATAATTCATTTAAAAAAGAATTAGATGAACTTCTTTCATTGGAAAAGCTTATAAACGAATTAAAACCAACTATGGATAAAATAAAAAAAGAGCTATTCAAAATTGGCGAAGAAATAAGGATTCAGGGTGAAACAGTTCTCAAAAAAATCGAAAAATCCATTAAAACAGAACTCAAAAATTTAAATATGGAACATACAGAAATTAAGTTTGAATTTTCAAAATTAGAAGAACCTTCAAGATATGGAACATATAGTATAAGATTAAAAGCTAAAACTACTAAACAATCGCCATTACTACCTATTGAAAAAATTGCTTCAGGCGGTGAACTCTCAAGGATTGTTTTAGCTATAGAAAAGGCGCTTGGAGATATGCATATTGTTGAAACGATGCTTTTTGATGAAATTGATTCTGGTGTTGGTCAGAGAATGGCTGATATTATAGGTAAAAAATTGAAGGATTTTTCTAAAAACAAACAATTAATTGTAATAACACATATGCCTCAGGTTGCCAATTATGCGGATAAACATTTTAAGATTTACAAATACGAAGAGGATGGAATAACCTTCTCAAACTTAAAGGAATTAAACAAAGATGAAAGAATAGAAGAGATAAAAGAAATGTATGGTGAAATAGTATTTGAAAAAGAGGTGGAATAATATGAAAAGAGAAGATGTTATACAAAGAATAATCGAGGAAAAAGGTGTAACAGCTATTCCTATATTGATTGATATGATGGAAGACAGTGATGCTGAAACATATGAACTAATAATGGATATAATAGATATAATGGGTGCTGAAGCAAAAGAATACTTATTTAAAGAATTTTTAAAAAGATTCAATCAAAAAAATCTTGATGATGTAGTCATGTTATATTTAATAGACATCTTATCAGAATTAGAATGTAAAGAATTAGCCCCATATCTTGAAAGAATGCTCGAACTTTATTCTGATGAAAGAGCTTTTCCAATAATCATAGAAGCACTATTAAGACTAACAAAAGATGAGAAATATCTTGATATTCTTGCTACTTATTTAAACGATGAAGGCGAAATACAGGAATTGGCTGTTATGGCAATGGCTGAACTTCCTGTTAGCAAAAGCATTAACTATTTACTCAATAAATATACTGAAAATATTTCTAAACAGCAAAAAGCATTAATTCTTGATTCTATACAAAAAATGTTGGTGAAAAATAAAGATTTATTACCTATAGTTAAAGAACATCCAGCAGGTGATGAAATATCAGAAATGCTGGAGTGGATGTTGAAATGAACAACCTTGAAACAATAGCAAAAGATTTATATCTTATGGGTTGTAATGTTTTAATAAACGAACCCATGTCTAAACACACAACATTTAGAATTGGGGGAAAAGTAGCATTATATGTTACTCCAAAAACAAAAAATATTTTTATTGAGGTTTTGAATTATCTTGATAAAAATAATATAGAGTATAAAATAATAGGTGGTGGTGCTAATTTAATTGTTAGCGATAAATTTCATGATTTTGTTGTTATAAGTACTGAATATATTTCTGGATATGAAATTGAAAATGAAAAAATTATTGCTGAAAGTGGAATTCCGCTTTCAAGATTGTCTTTTATTGCTATGGAAAACAGTTTAAGCGGAATGGAATTTGCATGTGGAATTCCCGGAAGTTTAGGTGGGGCAATCTTTATGAATGCTGGTGCGTATGGTGGAGAAATGAAAAACATAATCGAAACTGTTGAAGTTTATGATCTAAAATCAAAAAAAATACTTTTTTTAGGTAATTCAAACTGTAAGTTTGGTTATAGAACAAGTATTTTTCAGAAAAATAATCTGATTATTTTAGGGGCAACAATTGCATTAAAAAAGGGAATTCATGAAAAAATAAAACAAGAGATTTTTAATTTGTTGGAAAAGCGCTGGAGTAAACAACCTTTAGAATATCCAAGTGCAGGAAGCATATTCAAGCGACCAGAACCAACTTTTTATGTAGGCACCACAATTGAAAAACTCAATTTAAAAGGATTTTCAATTGGAGGAGCTCAAATTTCCGAAAAACACGGAGGTTTTATTATAAATAAAGAAAATGCTACTTTTGAAGATGTTCAGCAACTTATTAATCATGTAAAAAAAATTGTTAAAGAAAAATATAATAAAGACTTAAAAGTTGAACCGGAAATCTGGGATTAATTTTTCAAATGCTAAAAGGAGGGTTTTATGGCAATAATAATAAGAAAAATTATACAATCTTTTATTGAATTACCGGGTTTATTTGTTGCCCTTGTAATTCTCCTTTTATTAAAATCAAAGGAACAGAAAAATTTCAAAAAGTATGTTATAATTGTCGCGGCTATAATTTACCTATTATCAATTCCATATAGTGCAAGATATATTACTCGCCCTTTGGAAGATTTATATCCACCAATTAACTATGAAAAAATAGATAAAAATATTCCTTCTATAATAGTGATTCTCGGTGGAGGTTCTATTCAAAACATTCCTGGTGAAGAAATAGGAGAATTATCTGATCAGGCTTTCAAAAGGGTTTTTAAGGGATATGAATTATATAAAAATACAAAATTTCCTATAGTCATTAGCGGTGGAAGTTTACCAGAAACTGATTATATACCAGAAGCATTAGTAATGAGGGAATATCTTGTAAGATTTGGGGTTTCACCATCAGACATATTTATGGAACCTGATTCGATGACAACAAAAGAAAATGCTATTTTTGTAAAAAACTTAATTGATAATATGAAATTAGAAAAGGTATATCTTGTTACATCGGCTATTCATTTACCACGTTCATATAAAATTTTTAAAACATATATAAAAGATGTTGAAATTATTCCTGTTCCTTCAAACTATTTAGTTACCAGAGGAAAAGTTACATGGATAGATTTTAAACCTGATATATCTGCATTATATGCTAATGCGCTCGCATTTCATGAATATCTTGGTTTAATTTTCTTTTCAATAACAAAATAAAAATGGGGTGATTGTATATGAAATGTCACGGTTGCGGAGTTGAAATACAAACTGTTGACCCTCAAAAGCCTGGTTTTTTACCTGAACATGTTTTTGAGAAATTCCTTTCAAATGAAGAAGAAGCATTATGCCAGAGATGTTTTAAATTAAAACATTATGGCGAATTAATGCCTATGAAAATCGATATTAATTTCCTTTCTGAATTAAAAAAGATTATCAAGAATTTCGATACCGTTCTATGGGTTATTGATATAATTGATTTTGAAGGTACCTATGACAAACAAATACTTGAATTAGTAAAAGATAAAAATGTATTCTTAATCATCAACAAAGTTGATCTACTTCCCAAAAGCGTTGCTTTTACTGAATTAAAGGATTGGGTATTAGAAAGAGTAAAAAATGACTTAAATATTAAAAAAGATAATATTCGTTTAATAAGTGCGAAAAAGAATTTTGGTATAAATAGATTGATGAAGATTTTAAAAGGGCAAAATATTAATAAGGCTATTGTTGTTGGCACAACAAATGTTGGGAAATCATCTTTACTTAATACAATAACAAATGTAAAAATAACAACAAGTTCATTTCCAGGAACAACTTTAGGAGTTGTAAGGAGAAAAATTCCTGATTATGGTATTGAATTATATGATACACCTGGAATTGAAACAAATAATAGATTTACAGATTTTTTTGACATATACACTCAGGTTGAAATGATTCCTAAAAGAACTATTAGCAGAAAAACATTTAAACCCGACGTTGGAAAAGTTATATTTATCAGTTCACTATTTAGATTTAAGATATTATCACCTGCTCATGATGATTTAAAACCAATATTCTTAATATTTGCACCTGAAAATATTTCTTTCCATCAAACCAAAGAAGAACGCGTGGAAGATTTATTGCAAAATAGAATAGGCGAAGTTTTATATCCGCCATATGAGAAAAATTATCCTTTAGATATTGAATATGAAAAGGAAATAGTGATGATTGAAGAAAACGAAGAGTTGGCATTGCCGGGCCTTGGGTGGATATCTGTAAGAAGAGGTCCTTTGAATATTGAAGTAGTAAAACCTAAAAATATAGAAATGGTAATAAGAAAACCTTTAATTTCTCCTAAAAAAGGAAATATTATTTAAATACGGAGGTGTATTATAATGAAAGTAAAGGAACCAGGCATTGTTGTTGGCGTTTCAAACAGACATGTTCATCTTTCAAAAGAAGATTTAGAAATTTTATTCGGTGAAGGATATGAATTACATCCAATTAAAGATTTAAAACAGCCAGGTCAGTATGCAGCTGAAGAAGTTGTTACTCTTGAAGGACCTAAAGGAAAAATAGAAAGAGTAAGAGTTTTAGGTCCTGTTAGAAAAGAAACACAGGTTGAAATTTCACAAACAGATGCTTTCAAATTAGGAGTAACAGCACCTGTTAGAGATTCAGGAGACTTAGATGGAACACCTGGAATTAAATTAATAGGACCAAAAGGTTCAGTTGAAATTAAAAAAGGTTTAATTCTTGCAAAAAGACATATTCACATGTTACCAGAAGATGCAGAAAAATATGGCGTTAAAGATAAAGACCTTGTATATGTAATTGTTGATAAAGGTGATAGAAAACTTATTTTTGGTGACGTTTTAGTAAGGGTAAGTCCAAAATATGCTTTAGAATTTCATGTTGATACAGATGAAGCAAATGCTGCTTTATTAAAAACAGGAGATGAAGTTAAAATAGTTGAATTATAAGAAGCCGGGTAAAACCGGCTTTTCTTTATTTTTATAGATTATTTTTTTAGAAAAACTCTTGACTATTTTATAAGTTTATAGTATAATAGACTGGGTTTGCAGGTGTAGCTTCAACAGGTTAGAGCGCTGCCTTGGTAAGGCAGAGGTTGTGGGTTCGAGTCCCATCACCTGCTCCATAGTAACACCCCGATTAATTCGGGGTTTTTATTTTATATTTTTATTTTTCTCTGGAGGAACATTTATGAAATCATGGGAATATTACAACAAAATAGCAAAAGAATATGATGAAATGTATGAGGATTCATACTGGCAAATGCATAATGCTGTTTCTGAAAAAATTATTTTTAATAATATAGATATTTCTAATGGAAAATTGCTCGACGTTGGAGCAGGAACTGGTTTTTGGAGTAAAATTTTCCTTGATAACGGTTTCGATGTTTATGCCTTAGAACCTGCTGAAAATATGGTTAATACGCTTAAAGAAAGATTTAAAAAAACAAATTTAAAAGTTTTTAAAGGAATTGGAGAAAATTTACCTTTTGAAAATTCCTCATTTGATATTATAATTGCTATGGGAGATGTATTAAGCTATTCTGAAGATATAAACTTATTTATCTCAGAAGTATACCGTGTTTTAAAAAAAGACGGTATCTTTATTGGAACTGTCGATAATTTAAATAAATTTATCCTCGATGCTTTTTTTTCAAAAGAATTTGGTATAATAAAATCAATGGAGAAATTCAAAACTGCGAAGGTGGGGGTTTCAAATATAATGTCATTTAAATCTAACCTTTTTACTTATGATTCCTTATATAATCTTTTACACAAAAAATTTAAAAAAGTTGATATTTTCTCAATAATGCCATTTACCTGGGAATTTAATGAAGATTTCTCAAAATATTGGGCTGACGTATTAGAATTAGAATTGCATTTTTCAAAAAGTTTTTATGATACTGCTGAACACCTTTTATATATGGTTGTGAAATAATATGAGTAAATATAAATTACGTACCTTAAGAGAAAAAGCACTTGTTAAATTAGCACAAGCTGGAGATAATGAAGCATTAAATATGATCATTGCTAAATTCGAGCCAATGATCATATCTATTGCTTCTAAATATTTTGGTGCCTGGGCAGAATTTCAAGATTTAATGCAAATTGGTTATGTTGGATTAATTCAGGCTGTCTATTCATATAATGAAGAAAAAACCACCAAATTCTCTACATTTGCTTATCTTAATATTTCTTCTGAAATAAAATCTTTTATTACATATCTCAACAGAGAAAAAAATAAAGTTCTTTCTGATGCTGTAAGTATTGAATCAATGTTTGAAAACTATTCTGAAGATTCCGATTATTACTTTGAAGTACCTTCAGAAGTTAATCTTCATCAATCGGCTATATATAATTATATTTTTGAAAGAACTATAGATCAAATGAAAGACCTAGAAAAAGATATTGTAAAAATGTGGTTGGAAAATAATTCATACGATGAAATTTCACAAAATATTGGCGTTCCAAAGAAAAAGGTTGATAATACCATTCAAAAATTCAAAAAAATAGCAAATAGAGTAATGAAATATGTAAATAATACCATATCCAATGGAGGGACATTATGAAGTTCACACGCATTCTTTTATACATAGCAATATTGCTTTCAATAATATCTATTACATTATCAATTTCTAATGAATTTAGATATGCTAAATTCAAAAATTATATGGAAAGTATGTTCAATAGACAAAATGCCAAGGTAACTGACTCACTTTCACAAATGAATTTGAAACTATCAGAATTAGAAAAATATTTTGCTCCTAATGGCGTTGTTGAAAAATTTATAAACTATAAAACAAACCTTGAAAAACATCTAAGCGACCTTGAAAAACTTCTAACTCTAGCTCAGGAAGATCAGAATGTAGGATACTTTCAAATATATATTACCGGATCAAGAGAAGTCTGGATAGGAATTAAAAATAAAAATAGCAAATATATATTTCAGGGAATGCTAAAACCAGGATTAAATCCTTATAAATTTTATTTTTTTAAAGATCCGTCTGTAAAAACCTCATATACAATTGATATACCTTATGACGCCAAAATACAAACAGCAAATCCAGATAATGTTTACTTTTTAATTCAAGAACCTGGCCAACGCAGATTAAAAAAAATGCCTTCTTCAAAGCTTGATAATATTTCAGAGGACCTAAACCTTTATATTCCAACAATAAGAGGTAAATAAAATTTGATATTTCACAAAAAATCTGGTATAATAAATGAGAAAGTTATCACTTGGGTAATAGGAGGGAAGATCATGGAATTCGATCATATTCAAATAGAGAAAAAATGGCAAAAAAAATGGTCCGATAAAAATGTTTTTAAAACGGAACAAAGGAATGAAAAAGAAAAATATTATGTACTCACAATGTTCCCTTATCCTTCAGGAACTATTCATGTTGGACACGTTAAAAATTATGTTATAGGTGATGTTGTTGCAAGATATAAAAAAATGCAGGGATACAATGTTTTGCATCCTTTTGGTTATGATGCATTTGGATTACCTGCAGAAAATGCAGCAATAAAACGTAACGTAAATCCTGGAGAATGGACATTTAAAAATATTGAAACGATTAGAGAACAGATTAAAAAAATCGGTATAAGTTATGATTGGGATAGAGAAATTGCTACATGTACAGAAGATTATTATAAATGGACACAATGGATATTCTTAAAATTATACGAAAAAGGACTTGCATACAAAAAACATGCAGCTGTAAACTGGTGTCCAAGCTGTAAAACTGTTCTTGCAAATGAACAGGTAGTTAATGGGAAATGTGAAAGATGTGGAACAGATATTGAAATGAAAAAACTTGAACAATGGTATTTCAAAATAACAGATTACTCTGAAAGATTGTTAAATGATCTCGAAAAACTTGAAGGATGGCCTGAAAATGTAAAAGTAATGCAGAAAAACTGGATAGGAAAAAGTGTTGGTGCTGAAGTTAACTTTAAAATCGACGGAACAGATAAAGAATTAAAAGTATTTACAACAAGACCTGATACATTATGGGGCGTTACATTTATGGCATTAGCTCCAGAATCACCACTCGTTGAAGAATTAACAACCCCTGAACAAAAAGAAGAAGTAGAATCATTCTTAAATAGAGTAAATAAAGAAGATAAATTTAAGAGAATTGCGCAGGGAGCTAAAAAAGATGGTGCATTTACTGGAAGTTATGCTGTTAATCCTGTAAATGGAGAAAAAATCCCTATATACGTTGCTAATTACATTTTATTTGAATATGGAACTGGTGCTATTATGGCTGTCCCAGCTCATGACCAGAGGGACTTTGAATTCGCTAAAGAATTCAATCTTCCAATTAGAGTTGTTATTACTCCAAAAGATAAAGAATTAAAAGCAGAAGATTTAGAAGAAGCTTTCACAGAAGATGGAATAATGATTAATTCCGACAAATTCAATGGAATGAAAAACAGAGAAGCTCTTACAAAAATTGTAGAGTGGCTTGAAGAAAATGGTTATGGTAAAAAAAGTATTCAATACAAATTAAGAGACTGGTTAATTTCAAGACAGAGATACTGGGGAGCACCTATACCTGTAGTGTATTGTGAAAAATGTGGAACAGTTCCTGTTCCTGAAAAGGATTTACCTGTAAAATTACCTACAGATGTAAAATTCGAACCTACTGGAAAAAGTCCATTGGCAACAAACGAAGATTTTATAAATACAACATGTCCAAAGTGTGGAGGTCCCGCACGAAGAGAAGTTGATACAATGGATACATTTGTTGACAGTAGCTGGTATTATTTGAGATATATTAATCCAAAAATGGAGGACAAACCATTCGATTCAGATGACGTAAATTACTGGCTTCCCGTAGATCAATATATTGGTGGTGTAGAACACGCTATATTGCATTTGCTTTACTCAAGATTTATAACAAAGGTTCTTCATGATCTTGGTTATGTTAATTTTGAAGAACCATTCTCAAATCTCTTTACTCAGGGTATGATTTACAAAGACGGAGCAAAAATGTCAAAATCTAAGGGAAATGTAGTTTCACCAGATGAAATGATAGAAAAATACGGTGCTGATACCTTGAGATTATACATGTTATTTATGGGTCCTCCTGAAAAAGATGCTGAATGGAATGATGCAGGATTAGAAGGTGTTGCAAGATTCATGAATAAAGTGTGGAATTCAATGACAAAGATCATTGAATTCTCAAAAGATGGCAATATTAATAATATCAACTTAACAACAAAAGAAGAGAAGAATTTAAGAAGAAAATTACATCAAATGATTAAAAAGATAACAAATGATATTGAAAAGAACTTCCAATTCAACACAGCAATTAGTGGTATGATGGAGCTTATTAACGAATTAAATGCCTATCTAAATTCTGTTCCACAAGAAAAATGGAATAAAGATTTACTTAAAGAATTATCTGAAGATTTTGTTATACTTATTTCACCATTTGCGCCACATCTTGCTGAAGAATTGTGGGAAATGATGGGACATGAAGATTTCGTGCTAAATGCACAGTGGCCTACAGTTGATGAAGAAGCTCTAAAAGTTGATGAAATTGAAATTGTTATCCAGATTAATGGAAAAGTTAGAGATAAAATGATTGTTGATGCATCTGCAAGCGAAGATGAAATAAAAGAAAAAGCATTTGAATTAGATAAAATTAAAAAATATGTAGAAAATGCAGAAATTAAAAAGGTTATCCTTGTAAAAGGAAAATTATTAAATATCGTTGTGAAAAATAAATAAATTTTTATAGGCAGGGGGTAATTATGAAAAATCCAAAAATACCTAAACCAACAATTAAAAGATTGGCAATATATTATAGATGCCTCGAAAACAAGGAAAGTGCTGGAATAAAAAAAACATCATCTAAAGACCTTGCAGAATCACTTGGAATAAAAGCAAGTCAAATAAGAAAAGACTTATCTTATTTTGGAGAATTTGGAAAACGCGGTGTAGGATACGATATTCCAAAACTAATGAAGTCAATTAAAAATATTCTTGGTTTACACAGAAGATGGAATGTAGCTATCATTGGTGTAGGTAATCTTGGTTCAGCTATTGCAAATTATACCGGTTTGGAACAAAATGGTTTCTTTATAAAAGCTGCTTTTGATAAAGATAAGAAAAAAATCGGAACTCAAATCGCCGCAGGAGTTCTTGTGTATGATATCAAAGAGTTAAAAAAAGTTTGTTCTGAAAAAAATATAGAAATCGCTATATTATCAGTTCCTGGTAAAACTGCACAAAAGGTTGCTGATCAGTTAGTTGAAACAGGAATAAAGGGAATTTTGAATTTTACACCTATAGCTTTACAATTGCCGGAAAATATTGCTGTTGAAAATGTTGATTTCACAGTTTCATTAAAGGCATTAACTTATGAAATTGTTTCTCAATATAAAGAAATATACGAAGTTGTCGAAGAAAACAATAATAATACTGAAGAACAATAAAGTCATTCAAAAATAAAATTGTGCCGAGATGGCGGAACTGGCAGACGCGTATGACTCAGGATCATATGGGCTTTTGCCCGTGCGGGTTCAAGTCCCGCTCTCGGCACCACCAAACCGGCTAAATGCCGGTTTTTTCTATTAATTATTTTTTATACTGAGGTGAATTTATGGGAAAATTATACATAATTGGAACACCAATTGGAAATTTGAAGGATATATCTTTAAGAGCTGTTGAAACTCTAAAAGAATCCGACGTTATTTTCGTTGAAGACAAGAGAGTTACCGTAAAATTACTAAATAGTCTTGAAATTGGAAAAAAAGAATTATTTACTTTTAGCGAATATAATGCAAACAAAGTACTTAAAAAAGCTCTTGATATTGTAAAGCAAAAAAACATTTGTTCTCTTGTTAGCGACGCTGGTATGCCTGTTATTTCTGATCCGGGATACCAATTGATTAATAAATGCTGGGAGGAAGGAATAGAAATTGACATTATTCCGGGTCCAAATGCTCCTTCTGCTGCAATTGCTTTAAGTGGATTCCCTGGATCTAAATATATGTTTTATGGCTTTTTACCAAGAGGAAAAAATAAAAGAAGAGTTTTAAGAAATATAAAGGATATCGATATACTTTTCGTATTTTTCGAATCCCCACAACGTCTTGTCAATACATTAAAAGAAATTCTGGAAATTATTGGCGATAGGGATATTTTTATAGCTCGTGAAATGACGAAAATACATCAGGAATTATTTAGAGGAAAGGTAAGCGAAGCATTGGCTCATTTTTCTGAAAATAAGGTTCGTGGTGAAATTACTGTAGTTTTATCCGGGAGAGATAGCAATAATGAAACAGTTTAAAGATTTAATTTCTTTAATAGATTGGGTAAGTTCAGAATTAAAAACAACTGAATTATTTTCTGATTCTATTACTTTTATAGGAGATATATCAAGAGCTAAATTAAGTACCTCAAAAGATTTATTCATTGAGGTGTCTCAGCGTTTAGGAACTGGTAAAACATACAAAATAAACATATTCCTTTCACGTTATTATGTAAAAACTTTACTTGAAAATTTAGAATTAAAAGATGTTTCTGATTTAGAAAATAAAAGCTGGAAAATTGTTGGAAGATTATCTTTTTGGCCATCATCTTCAAATATTGCTATTACTTTAAAATCTCTTTCACCAGTAGGTGAATCCAAACTTGAAAAACGTAGAAGAGCCATTTTAAATAAGCTTAAATTGGAAGGTCTTTTAAGAACAGCAAATAATACTTTGGAAATGTTACCTCCAATAAAAAAAATAGCTGTAATTTCTTCAGAAACTGCAGCTGGTTATGGAGATTTTGTAAAAAATATAAACAAAACAAAATATCCACCATTAATCCATCTTTATCCATCACCCATGCAGGGGGTAGAAGTTCCTGTAGGGATAATAAGTGCTTTAAAAAATATTTTAAAATCAAAAATAGATTATGATTTAGTAGTTATTATAAGAGGTGGCGGTTCTCAAGCTGACTTAATGTATTTTGATGATTTTAATCTGGCTCAACATATAGCTTATTTTTCAAATAACAAAATTCCAATTGTTACTGGTATAGGGCACGAACAGGATACCACAATTCTTGATTTTGTTTCATATATAAGATTTTCAACTCCAACCGAAGTTGCAAGGGCTATTAATAATCAAATTGAGTTCTTTCACCAAACATTACATGAAAAATTTCAGAATATTATATATGAAATAAACTCTAATTTTACAACAACAGAAATTAAGCTAAAAAACTTATCTGAAAATCTATCCATTTATTTTAATAACATCACAAAAAATCAAGAAAAATACTTAAAGGAAATGTCGAATAAAATCAATAACATAAACAAATTCTTTGAAATGAATGAGAAAGCACTTAATTCCAGATTAGATTTTATAAACTTAATTTCAAATCATATTAATAATAAACTGATAAACTTTTCTTCTGTAATTAATAATGAAAAAAATCTTATTCAAAAAAATATGGAAAATAAATTAAATATGTCCTTTCAACGCATTGATGAATTATATATCAAAATAACTCAAAATAGCCCATTTAGTGCATTTTTAAGCAACGGTGCAATTGTCATTCAAAATGGAGAAATTGTCAATACCATAAAAAATTTAAAAATAGATCCTGTAGAAATCAAATTCAAAGATGGTGAAGCCAAAGGGAAAATAGAAAGTATAAATTATTATAACAATATTGGAGGAGAAAAAAATGACAATAGATGAAATTTTATCCTTAAAGAAAAGTGATATTAAAAAAATGACCTTTAAAGATATTTTGTCTATGCTTGAAATGATTTCATATACTTTTCAACATAACAATGATCTTGATGTGGAATATGCTTTGGAAATATACAAAAAAAGTCTTGACCTTCTTATAATAGCAAGAGAAAAACTAATTCTTGCAAAAGAAGAAAAAGAAAAAATAGATAAAGCTTTCGAAGAAATTAAAAAAAATTTTGATTGATTTCAATTAAGGAGGCGTCCTGTTGAAAGTAGTTGAATATATAAAAAAAGAAAGTTATGAAGTTTCAAAATTTCTCTTTAAAGAACCAGAAATACGAGAAGCTTTATTTTCACCAAATAAAAAGTATTATAAAATAATTCATCATTTTAACTTATTCTTTTCTCTTATAAATATAATTCCCATCATTGGTTCAATTTACAATTTTAATCTCCCATATTTTATTGGATATACAATATACGCATTAGGAGTTTATTTTGTATGGGCTTTTGAATGGATGACAAATTTTGTTATTTTTGAAGAAATTAAAACTTTTACCATAATTCAAATAGCTCTACATAGTTTTTTTGGACTTTTCCTTGATTTTTACGACAAATATGATGCTTTTGATGATATTTTGCATTTAACGGGAGGAATATGGCTGGCATTAATTATTTTCCCGCTGATATTATCTCTTGAACTAACTTTTTCAAGACAAAAAATCCCTACTCTTATTTTAAAAGTCAACTTTTATACCTTTTCAGTTGCATTAAGCATGGGAACAATTTGGGAAATATTTGAATTTACTTCTGATTTAATCTTTGCAGGATATCCCGGTTATCGTTTAGCTCAGGAAGGAAGCTTATTTGATACAATGATGGACTTAATATACGATTCAATAGGTATTATTGTAGGCATATGGTTATTCTGGACCATATTAAAACGATTAAATAAAAATAGAGATATGTATTCTTTACTTGAAAAAATTGGATTGGCATTAAGAAAATTCATTGATAAAAACCAATTAAACGAGGGATGAAAATGTTGCAAATAATATTATATTCACTTATTTTATCCATGATGTTCCAGTTGCTGGGTAAATATATAAATTTATATAGAACAATGTTTAAAATGAAAGATTTAAAGGATATACAACATCCTAAAATCACTATAATCATACCAACTTATAACGAAGAAAAGGTTATAGAAAAAAGTATTCTAAGTATTGAAAAGAATTCATATAAAAATTACGAAATAATTGTAATTGATGACAATTCAAAAGACAATACTTATAAAATATTAAAAGATTTAGAAAACAAATTTTCAAATCTCAAAGTTTTTAAAAAAAAGGGAAAACAGGGAAAACCACAATCATTAAATGAGGCCTTTGAATATGCTTCAGGGGATGTTATATTATTCTTAGATGCTGATGCTATTCTTCCAGATGATTATCTTGAAAAACATATAAGATACTTTGCCAATAAAAATACAGAAATGATATATGTAGACTTTGAAGCTTATAATTACCATAAAAAATTAATCTTTGATTATCAGGAAATCTATTTTGAATTTAGTAGAAATATTTTATATTCAAATATATTTTCAAAAGCTGTTTTTATGGGAAACGGTGTATTTATTAAAAAAGATATTCTTAAAAAAATTATGCCAATAGATGTAAATACCCTTGTTGATGACGTACACATGGCAATAAAATTAAATGAAATAGGTATTACGCAGTTTTTTATCATTGAACCAAAAACAGAAATTCAATACGCAACTTCTTTAAAAGATTTATTTTTTCAACATAAAAGATGGTATATTGGAGGATTAGAAGAATTTTTTAAAGCATCTGTTAATAAAAGGTTTGATGTATTTATATTAAATGCTTTCGTTATTATAATGCTTTTTATTCCAATTTTTGCTGTTGCTATATCCTTTAAATATCCATTACTCACAAAAAATATTTTATTATACTACTTTACAATAATCTGGGGAACTCTATTAGCCTCTGTTTTCTTAAACAAAAAAATTAAACTTCCTGGAATTATTTTTAATTCATTAATCACAATACCTTTTATGATTATTTTTGAATATATTATTGTATTCAATTCATTTATTTCATTATTTAAAAAAGAAAGAATATGGTACAAAGTTAATAGAGATGAGGTAAAGTAACTCTCTAATATGGTATAATAATAATAACCTATATTATTATAAAATCAATATGGAGGGGGATTATGGTTGTAAACTTATCTAACAGCGGATTACATCTTTCAAGAATAATACATGGAATGATGAGATTAAACACCTGGGGATACACAATAGATGAATTTGAATATTTTATAGAAAAAGTCATGGATCTTGGTATTACCACATTTGACCATGCTGATATATATGGAAATGGAGAATGCGAAGAAATATTTGGAAGGTTATTAGAAAGAAATCCCGAAATTCGAAAAAAAATGCAACTTATTTCAAAATGTGGAATAATAAGAAAATCAGATAAATTTCCAGATAGGCGTGTAAAACACTATAACACGAGTAAAGAACATATAATAGAATCTGTAGAAAAATCTTTAAAAAATCTTCATACCGATTATCTTGATTTACTTTTAATTCATAGACCCGATCCGTTTATGAATCCAGATGAAATCGCTGAAGCCTTTTATGAACTAAAAAAATCAGGAAAAGTATTATATTTCGGTGTTTCTAATTTTACAATACAACAGTTTAAAACTTTGCAATCGCGTTTAAGTTTTCCTTTAATAACAAATCAAATAGAAATTTCACCTTATAATCTAGAACACTTTTTCAATGAAAATATATATTTTTTACTTGAAAAAAGAATTAATCCAATGGCATGGTCTCCATTATCTGGCGGTAAATTATTTGACCCTGATGATGATAGGGGAGAAAGAATCAAAAAAGCTTTAAAAGAAGTGGCAAAAGATTTTGGAATTTCAGAAATTGAAAAAATAGTATATGCATGGTTATTAAACCATCCTGTTGGTATTTTACCAATTGTTGGAAGTGGAAAAATTGAAAGAATCAAAAATGCTGTAGAAGCTCTGGAAATAACCTTAACCCGCGAACAATGGTTTATGATTTATGAAGCTTCATTAGGATATAAAGTTCCTTAATATATTGGGGGGGAGAACAATGATTTTTACATTAACAATGAATCCAAGTTTAGACAGGTATATTTATATTGACAAGCTTATACCCGATGATACAATAAGAGCAAAAAAAATAAAAGATTATCCAGCAGGAAAGGGGATAGACGTTTCAAGAGTAATAAAAGAATTAGGCGGTGTTTCAGTAGCTGTTGCATTATTAGGTGGGGATAACGGTCGAAAAATAGAAGAAATGCTTGACCAGGAAGGTGTAATATATTCTTCAGTTAGAATATCCCATGAAACACGTATGAATATAATCCTTGAAGAAGAAACTCAATACAGAATGAGTATGCCTGGAGAACATGTTAAAAGAGAAAAACTTCAAAAAGTTTTTGACATATTACAATCGCTGGTAAGAGAAGGAGATACTGTTGCTATATCTGGAAGTTTACCAAAAGGTGTTGATCCTGATTATTATACTGGTCTTATCTTTTCATTAAAACAATGGGGAGCAGAAGTTTTCTTTGATGCTGATGGAAAAAATTTAATTGCTGGTCTTGATGCTGAACCAGATTGTATTAAGCCGAATACTCATGAATTATCCCGTTTATTGGGAAAAGATGTCCCTGAAGATGATAAATATGAAATTGCCAGAGAAGCACGATATGTTCTTGAAAAATATCATTTAGATGAAATACTTGTATCAATGGGAAAATATGGAAGTGTTTATGCTAATTGGGATATGGCTATGTATGCTTATCCTGTTGATTTAGAAGTAAAAAGTGCAGTTGGAGCCGGTGATTCATTCTTAGCTGGATATATATTGAAAAAAAACGAAGGAATTGAAGAAGGATTTAGATGGGCAAATGCTGCAGGAAACGCTGCTGTATTAACTCCAGGAACAGAATTATGCAAAAAAGAAGATGTCTTAAAGCTACTTCCACAAATAAAAATTGAAATGTTATAAAAAACAGAGGCATATCGCCTCTGTTTTTTATTTTCTACTTCCAGGTTTTACTGCTGGAATATTCTCTTTACATAAGGGGCAATTGTCTGGTTCATATGTTTTTGCATCAATTTCTACCAATGATTGAATTTTAATATTATTAAGATCTTTTTTCTTGCTTCTATTTACAATACAACCAATGCCAATAATCTGCGGCTTATACTTTTCAAGAGCCTTTACAACCTCCAATGTGGATTTCCCTGTTGTAATTACATCCTCTATAATAATAACCTTTGCATTCTCTTCAATAAAAAAGTTTCTTCTAAGCTCCATAACTCCTTCCTTATTTCTTTCGGTAAATAAAAACGGTGTTTTAAGTCCTCTTGCAACTTCATATCCAATAATCAATCCTCCAAGCGCAGGAGAAACAACATAATCAGGTTTCTCATTAAATTTTTCTGACAAAGCTTTTCCAAGCATCTCTGCATATTCTGGATATTTTAAAGCCTGAGCACATTGAATATATGTATCTGAATGCAACCCTGAGGATAATAAAAAATGTCCATTTAATATTGCATTTGTCTTTTTCAATATCTCCATTATTTCCATTTTTTAACCCCCTTAGAAATTATAGTATTTTGAAATTAATTCATTGTATTCCTTAGCCTTTTCACGTGGATTTTCATTGAATATAATACCCCTTGAAACATTTATTACAATATTCTTATATCCTTTAAGATTTCTGAATAATTTCTCTACATTTCCCTGCTGTGCTCCGATTCCCGGTATTAAAAAAAGCATGTCTTCTGAATTTTCAACTATTTCATCAATAAATTCACTATTTGTAGCTCCCACTACAATTCCAATTTTATTTTTATATTCCTTATTCTTTTCATTCATCATCTTTGTTATTTTCAAATATAATTTTTCCGGAATTTCAAAATCATAAGCCCCTTTGTTTGTTGTTAATGCCAATGCAAATAGATGTGCATTTTGATATTCGAGATATGGAAGCATTGTATCAAATCCCATTAAAGGATTTACCGTCAATGAATCAACTTTTAATACATTAAAGTAATAATATGCATAAGCTGCTGCTGTATTTCCTATATCACTTCTTTTAGCATCGAGAATTATTGGAATACTCTCATCCTGTTTTATATATTCAATTGTTTTTTCCAGTATTTCAATACCTTTATGTCCCATCTTCTCATAAAAAGCTATATTTAATTTATAACCACATACAATATCAGAAGTTTCATCAATAATCTTTTTATTAAAATCCAGAACATCTCCATCTATTTTTTCAAAATCACTATCCAATCCCGCAAACAAAACGGATTTTTTACTTTCTCTTCTTTTCAAATATTTTTCAAGCATCTATTATCCCTCCAATGCGCAGTTAAATATTTTTTGATAGTCATGTACTTTAAAATATTCTTCTAATTCTTTTATAATATTTATTGGTCGTTCTGGATCAGACATAACTCCTGCTCCAATTCCAACAAGATTTGCCCCGGCCATTATAAACTCTATTGCATCTTCAAAAGTAAATACACCACCCATTCCTATAATTGGCAAATCTCTAAAGACTTTTCTTATTCTATACACAGTTGCAAGTGCTATAGGTTTTATAGCCGGTCCGCTAAAGCCACCAACTGCTCTTTTTAATATTGGTTTTCCGGTATTTATATCTATTTTAAGACCTTTGGGTGAATTAATAAGCGTTACTCCATCAACTCCACCTTTTACAGCACTTTCAACAAGATCTTCAAGAAATGTTTCCACACCAAGTTTTATAAATATAGGTTTTTTGGATATCTTCTTTGCTTCTTTTACAAGCGAATAAATACCTTCTTTATCAATTCCAAGTGGAATTCCATTTTTACCTACATTTGGACATGAAAGGTTTAATTCAAATATAACTGCTTTACTATCGTTTAATCTTTCTATTAGATTCAAATAATCTTCTTTTTTGTCACCACCTATACTTAAAATCACATTTGTATCCAGTGAATCAAGAAAATTCAAATCATCTTCTATAAATTTATCTATTCCAGGATTTTGCAAACCTATAGAATTTAATATACCAGCCTTTACATTTACAATACGTGGTGGTGGATTTCCTTCTTTTTCATCTGGTGTAACCGTTTTTGCTGTAAAACCTCCTAATTTATTTAAATCTATATATTTTGCCAATTCCTGACCATTTCCCCCGGGACCGGAAGCTATTATTATAGGATTTTTAAATTCTATCCCACATATATTTACCATTCTAAATCCACCTCACTTAAATCAAAAACGGGACCATCTTTACAAATCATCTTAATTCCATCTTTAGTCTTTATAGGACATCCTTTACACATTCCGACGCCACATCCCATTCTTGCTTCTAATGATGCATAAACCTTATATCCTTTAAATTCATTTTTTACTGCTTTTATCATATTTAAACTTCCACACACAAGAAATCCTGTATTCTTTGATGGATTTTCTCTTTTTATTCTTTCAATAACTGAAATTCCTTCTTCCTCGTCAATATGTAATTTATCCGTATCCAAAATACTTTTTATCTCATTTGTTCTAAAACCATAATATTCATTTTCCACAAGCTCAGGATATTCATTTTTAAAATGCATAAGAGGTGCTGAACCACAATCTCCGCCTATGAGAATATATTTTTTATTTTTATCTATAGTTTCTATAAATGACTTTCCATAAGGCCCTCTAATATCAATAAAATCTCCTATCTTCAATTTTTTTAATCTTCCTGTTAAATCTCCAACTACAGCAATTAAAAATTCTATTACCTTTCCTTTTTGAAAAATAACTGAAAATGGTTTTGGAAAATCATAATCCTCTGTTTTTACCATAAAAAACTGACCTGGTAAAACATTTATTATTTCAGATGTTTCTACTGAAAGAAACAAATAATTCTCTGTATTCTCTTTTCCTATAACCTTACATTTCATTTTCATTCATCCTTTCATCGTATTTTATTTCACCATTTACAATAGTCATTACTACTTTACCTTCCAATTCCTTATACGGCATATTTTTTCCTTTTGAATATATTTTTCCATCCCATTTTGAATTCAAATCTACAATAGTTATATCTGCAAAATATCCAGTTTTTATATCTCCTACCTTCTCTAAATTAAAAATCTTCGCAGGATTATATGTAACCTTTTCTACAATATCTGACAATGGAATATTGTATTTTCTGGATACTGTATAAATTGCCGGAAAAAATATATCAAGCCCGGATATTCCTGGTGGCGCCTGATTATAATCCCTTGATTTTTCTTCCATAGAATGTGGTGCATGATCGCTAATTATAATATCTATATATTCAAAATTATCTATTAAGTATTTTTGTGTATTTTTATCCGGCAATGGCGGATTTATTTTGTATATTGGATTACTTTTCCCGTGATTTTCGAGTAATAAATGATGAAATGTAATTTCGCATGTTGCCTTTATTTTATTGCTTTTTGCGTATTTTAATAAATCTATTGAATTCTTAGTTGAAATATGGGCTATATGTATATGTGCATCTAAATACTTTGCTATCTCTATATTTCTTGCTATATTTAACGATTCAAATAAGGGTGTATTTCCAAATCTACTATCTTCACAATGGTCAATAACTATTCCATCATATTTTTTTGTTTCTTTTAATGCTTTAAACATTATTTCTGAATCATAAACCGGGGAGCCATCATCTGAAAAGAATTTAAATCCATTTTTTATATGTTCTTCAATATTAACAAGATCTTTTCCTTTTCTTTCCTTAGTAATTGCGCTTATAGGCATAACCTTTGCAAGATTTACTCTTTTGCTTTTTTCTACAACAAATTGAAGCGTTGTTAATGAATCCATTGCCGGAGAAGTATTTGGCATTACTCCAACAGTAGTTACTCCTCCATGAACAGCGGCCTTAAGGCCGCTTTCTATTGTCTCTTTATATTCAAATCCAGGTTCTCTTAAATGAACATGCATATCTATAATCCCCGGAATAATAGTTAATCCTTCTGCATCAATTATTTTATCAACATCATCTTTAATATTTTTCGCTATATCAACAATAATATTATCTTCAATTAAAATATCCTTTTTCCCTGATGTTGAATGTGAAATAATATCCCCATTTTTAATTAAAACTCTCACATCAACCACCTAAACATTCCAGATTTCTTCAAATGTATGAGGTGTTTCACAGAATTCACATACCAATTTACCTTCTTTATTTTTTATAAACGATCCTTTTATTCCTTCACCATTATTTGGATGTGAAATACAATTTTCATTTTTACATCTCAATTCTTCAAAACCATATACTCTTGGCGGAAGTGTAATTCTATATTTTTCAGTTACTCGAGCATTTTTTATAATATTAACTGTCACATTTGGTGAGATAGCTGATAACTTTTTAATTTCCTTTTTAGTTAAATATCTATCCGGCAAACTAATATATCCCTTAAACACACCATCCTTTGACTTAAAAATTCCATCTGCACTATCTACATCATATAACTTCAATATTTTTCTAATCTTCATAATCATATGATAAATTTCTTCTTCCGTTTTACCCTTAGCAATATGATCTATTACAGTTCCATTTTCTATAGGTTTAATTCCTCTTTTCCCTTCCTTTTGCACTCCATGCGTTCCATCAACAATAGGAGCTTTCACAACAAAATCCTCCTTTATTTCTTTTACGCTTTTCGAAGTATCAAAATCTGCTTTCAATGCTCCACCAAACATTGACAATAAAATTATTCGTGTCCAGTATCCGTTAATTGCCTGTCTTTCCCAACCATTTAATGGCAAATCATCTAAAAATGTTGGAATAGTAGGATAAAGTTTATGTCTTGGAAGAGGATGATAAAACTTAATATTATCAGGAATTTTTTCAAGGTAGGATTTCTGGAAAGTAACTGCTTTTCTTAAAATATGCTCTTTTTCTAAAATATCTTCACCCATTCTTTCTAATTGCAAACGTGTAAAATACCATATATTTGCAACGTCACCATGTTTTAAATACGAATCTATAGACTCAAATATTCTTACTTCAAAACCATTTTCTTTCATCTGGGAAATATAATGTGAAGGCATAGAAATTTCCTGCGGAGCAATAAGGTCAACCTTAACATTTTTGAAGATTTTTAATCCATTGACCTTGGAGTGTACTGTTCTACCATGGAGAAGATCGCCAACAAGCGCAATATGAATAAAGGAGTTATCGAAGTTATTTTGTTCAAGGAAGGTAAATTCGTCGAGGAGTTCTTGAGTGGGGTGTTCGTGTTTTCCATCACCGGCATTAATAAAAGAAGGAATAGGAAGGCCATTTCTAAGTGCAAATTTTGAAACAGATTGTTCTAAATATCTACATGTTCCTTCAAGTTTAGAACGTATCACAAAAATGGAATAATCACTGTAACCGGTTAGCATATTAAATGTATCTAAATAGCTTTCTTTCTTATTAAACGAGGAATGATTGGAATCAAAGATAGTAACTTTAGCTTTTTTGTGGAATTTTGCAGCATTAATGAAGGATTCTTTAGTGCGGGTACTTGGTTCTATAAAAACAATATAAATACCAACATTCTTATTAATCATAAATTCGGATAAATCCTGTTTCTCAAGCCATTTTTTCTTTAATTGTTTTGTTTTTTCATAAAGGAAAAGTTGTTCCTGAATAGAAAGATCGTTAATAACCGCAAGTGTTCTTCCAAGAAAATCGTGTTTCACGTTTTCCATACATCCACCTCCAGGAAAAAATTTTTTCCTGAAAATCATACAGAATTTTTCAGAAAAAATCAATTAAAACAAAGTAACTTTAATGTTAAAAAATAATATATTAGTATCAAAAATTATTTCAAACACTACTAAATAATGAGTTTAATAACTTTAAAATAAAAAAATCCCCGAACTAAGTTCGGGGATTTTTTGGTGGCCAGGGACAGAATCGAACTGTCGACACCTGGATTTTCAGTCCAGTGCTCTACCAACTGAGCTACCTGGCCACTATTTAAAAATGGTGGGTGCTGCAGGGATCGAACCTACGACCTTCTGCTTGTAAGGCAGACGCTCTCCCAGCTGAGCTAAGCACCCACTCATGTTTTTATCTGGCGCCCCCAACGGGATTTGAACCCGTGTCTTTGGCGTGAAAGGCCAATGTCCTAGACCGCTAGACGATGGGGGCAATCTCTTTCACAACCGAGTTATATATTACCAGATTTTTCTTTAAAATTCAAGGAAGCAAATATTGAATTTATGTAAAAATTTGTTATTGTTGAATTCACGTTATTTTAATTATTTGGTTATTCCATTTTCATATTTTTTTTGATAGAATGCCGGTGTAAGGATATTTAAATTTATATAAGTTAATAAAAAATGTTTTTCCTCTTCCTGTATAATCCCGGGAATATGGCTCGGGAGTCTCTACCAGGCAGCCGTAAACTGTCTGACTACAGGAAGAGGGGTGTGGGATTATTGTATAGAATCACGCCTCTCTTCCTGAGAGGCGTTTTTTGTTTTTATTAAGATTTTTAAAAGGAGGTCTATTATGTCAAAAGTTTTAATTATTGCTGGTAGTAAATCCGATGAAACTTTTGTAAAACAGGCTCTTGATTTATTTGATGAATGGGGCATAGAGTACGAATTTAAAATTTACAGTGCCCATAGAAACCTCAAAGAATTAACAGAATTCCTCTCTACTCTCTCCTCCGAGTTTAAAGTTATCATAGCCGTTGCCGGTCTTGCCGCTGCTCTCCCAGGCGTTGTTGCTTCATTAACTACTCTTCCCGTAATAGGTGTACCAAATGCTGTTGGACCTCTTAATGGTGTTGATGCTTTACTTTCCATAGTTCAAATGCCCAAAGGTGTTCCAGTAGGAACAATGGGAATTGGAAATCACGGAATGAAAAACGCTGCATATTTTGCAAAAAGAATTCTGGATCTGGAGGGGAAAAAATGAATATAGAAAAATTTGAAATGTTATATGAAGGAAAAGCAAAAAAAATATTCAAATATAACGATGAAGAAGTTATTATATATTTCAAAGATGATGTAACTGCTTTTAATGGCATAAAAAAAGATTCTATTTCCGGGAAGGGAAAAATCAACAAAAAGATAACAACATTTTTCTTTGAACTGGTAGAAAAAGAGGGAATTCCAACACAATTCGTAAAAGATTTAGATGAAAATTCTTTTATCGCTAAAAAGGTTGAAATTATTCCTCTTGAAGTTATTGTAAGAAATTATACCGCGGGTAGTTTTTGCAAAAGGTATGGAGTAGAAAAAGGAATAAAACTGGAAAATCCTATAGTTGAATTTTCATTAAAAGACGACTCTTTAGGTGATCCCATGATATGTGAAAATGTCATTTTATCCTTAAACCTTGTGGAAAAAGACGTTCTTGAAAAACTTAAAGAATATGCTTTAAAAATAAACGAAATACTTTCAAAATTCCTTACAGAAAAAAATATAATACTTGTTGACTATAAGCTGGAATTTGGAAAATACAATGATAAAATATTATTAGCCGATGAAATTTCTCCTGATACTTGTAGATTCTGGGATAAAGATACAATGGATTCACTTGATAAAGATGTATATAGAGAAGAAAAAGGTGATTTAATTGACAAATACACAGAATTTTTAAGGAGGATTGACATATGAAAATATATAGATTTGAAGCTTTAATTACATTAAAAAACGGAATTTTAGACCCTCAAGGTGCAGCTACTCAAAAAGTATTGAAAAGATTGAATTATAAAATCGATAATGTAAGATTTGGTAAATTAATTACTTTTGATCTTGAAGCCGAGAATGAAGAAGATGCTAAAAAAATCGCCGAAGAAATAACATATAACTCTTTAATCAATCCAGTTTTGGAAAATTATGAATTAAAATTACTTGAAACAAGGGAGTTAGAAAAATGATAAATGCAGGAATAATAGTATTTCCAGGATCTAATTGTGATAGAGATGCGGAGTTTGCATTAAGAAAAGCTGGATTTAATACAGAATATGTATGGCATGATTTTAAAGAAATTGGAAAATACGATTTAATATTTATTCCAGGTGGATTTTCATATGGAGATTATTTAAGAGCAGGAGCTTTAGCAAAGTTTTCTCCTGTAATGAATGAAATAGAAAAATACGTTTCAAAAAAACAGGGATTTGTTCTTGGAATATGCAATGGATTTCAGATATTAACTGAATCTGGAATATTACCAGGTGCTTTAACTAAAAACACATCATTAAAGTTTATATGTAAAGATGTAGATGTAAAGGTAATTAACAAAACATGTTCATTTACAAAATTCGTTTCAAAAGAAGTTTTAAGAATACCAATTGCTCATGCTGAAGGAAATTATTATATAAGCGAATCAGAATACATAAAGTTAAAACAAGAACACAGAATAGCCTTTGAATATGTGGAAAATCCAAATGGTTCTGTTGGAAATATTGCAGGAGTTTATAATGAAAATTTTGCTGTGCTTGGAATGATGCCACACCCTGAAAGAAATTCTGTAAGAACACTTGGAAATGGTGATGGACTTGAAATATTGTTATCTATCAGGAGGTCTATAGAAGATGGAAAAAAATAAATTATATCTTGAATTGGGATTAAAGGATTTTGAATATGACAGAATAAAAGAATTGCTTAATAGAGAGCCAAATGAAGTTGAAACATACATGTTCTCCGCTCAATGGTCTGAACATTGTGGATACAAACATTCAAAAGAATTATTAAAAAAACTTCCAAAAAATATAGAAAATGAGAATGCAGGTTATGTATTAATAGACGATTATGCTGTTGTGTTTAAAGTTGAAAGCCATAACCATCCAAGTGCAGTTGAACCATATCAGGGTGCTGCAACTGGTATTGGTGGAATTGTCAGGGATGTACTCGCAATGGGAGCACGTCCTATTGCTTTACTTGACTCTTTAAGATTTGGAGACATTAAAGATCCAAAAGCAAAAAATATATTCGAAGGTGTTGTATCAGGAATTAGCGGGTATGGAAATTCCATAGGCGTTCCAACAGTTGCTGGTGAAACCTATTTCGACGATAATTACCAGACAAATCCACTTGTAAACGTAATGTGCGTGGGGCTTGTGGAAAAGGATAAAATAGCCTCTTCCAAAGCTCCTGCTGCAGAAAAATTATATGTGTATATTGGTTCTAAAACAGGAAGAGATGGAATACATGGTGCTTCATTTGCTTCAAAAGAATTATCTGGAAAGGACGAAAGGCCTTCAGTACAGGTTGGAGACCCATTCTCAGAAAAAAATCTCATTGAAGCAACACTTGAAATACTTGATATTCCTGGTGTTCTTGCATGTCAGGATATGGGAGCTGCTGGAATATTGAGCTCTTCATCAGAAATGTCTTTTAAAGGCGGATTCGGCTGCGAATTACACCTTGATAAAGTACCTTTAAGAGAAGAAGGAATGTCAGCATGGGAAATATTATTATCTGAGTCTCAGGAAAGAATGTTATTTCTTGTAGAACCAGGAGTTGAAGAAAAATTAGCCGAAATTGCAAAAAAATACTTCCTTGATTATGCAGTTATAGGCAAAACAATTGAAGGTAAAAATATGAAAATATACATGAATGGCAAATTAATGTCAGATATGCCTATAAATGCTCTTGTCGATGCCCCCTCCTTTTACAGAAAAACATCAACACCTTCATATATCCAAGAACTAAAGAAAGAAATTCCAAAAAGCGATATACCTTTAAAAAACGCCTTATTTAAAATATTAAAAGATCCTAATATTGCCAATAAATCCTGGATTTTCGAACAATATGATTATAAAGTAGGAACAAACACTGTAATAATTCCTGGCAAAGCCGATGCTTCTATACTCTGGATTAAAGAAACAAATAAAGGTATTGGTGTAACCATAGATGGCAACGGATTATACACATATATTAATCCATTCGAAGGAAGCAGAAATGTTGTATATGAAGCAGCAAGAAATCTTGTTGCTACGGGTGTAAAACCTCTCGGTGTAACAGATAATATGAATTTTGGAAATCCTGAAGATGACATGGTAATGTGGCAATTTGAACAGAGTATAGAAGGTATTACACAGGCATGTAAGGAATTATCTGTTCCTGTTACCGGAGGAAATGTTAGCTTTTATAATGAATCAGGTGAAAAAGCCATATTACCAACACCTGTAATTGGCATGGTTGGTGAAGCTGACTTAAATCATATTATGGATATGCAATTTAAAATGGCCTCAGATAAAGTATATTTAATTGGAAAAACTGAATTAGATAAAAATAAGCTTGGTGGAAGTCTTTACTTAAAAATCCTTTTTGATTTTATAGGAGGAGAATTGGATACAATAAACTCAGAATTTGAATTAAATTTACAAAACACAGTGCTTGAATTAATCAAAAATCATCTTGTAAATTCTGTTCATGATGTTTCAAAAGGCGGTCTTGCAATTGCAATAATAGAATCTGCGTTAAATGGCAAAAAAGGATTTAAAGGTAATATTGGCAATTCACTTGAAGAACTCTTTGGTGAAAATCAATCAAGATTTATTATTTCCGTTTCTCCGGAAAAAACAGAACTCTTTGAAACATTTATGAAGAAAACAGGAATACCATATAAAGCTATTGGTGAAGTAATGCCTATGAATTACGGTATAGACTTTGGATTTGGACAGATATATTATAAAAATTTATACGATGCATATTTCAATTCCATCAAGGAATATATGGAGGACTAAATATGTTAATGGAAGAATGCGGAATTTTTGGAACATTATTAAAAAACAATAATAACGCTGTGCCATATGTTGTTGAAGGGTTAATAGCCCTTCAACATCGCGGTCAGGAATCAGCAGGAATAGCATATGTCACAGAAGATGAATTAAAAGTATTTAAAAAAATGGGAATGGTAATGGATGTATTCCATAATGGAACAATGAAAAAACTAAATAGCCATATGGTTATAGGCCATGTAAGATATTCCACAAAAGGACGTTCTGAAATTCAAAATTCACAACCATTCCACGTTAGATTCAAAAATGAACATTTTGCTATAGCACATAATGGACAAATTGAGAACGCTGAACAGTTAAGAAAAGAACTTGAAGAACAGGGAACAATATTTTTGACAGAAACGGACACTGAATTAATATTACATATACTAATAAAAAAACTAAATAAAAAAATATCAGAATGGACATTCGAAGAAATAGCAAAAACAATATTTGAAAACATCTCACCTTCATATTCATTATTATTGTTATTTAAAGATAAGATAATAGCATTAAGAGATAAATATGGATATAGGCCTTTATATTACTATACAGACGAAAATGGAATATACATATCTTCTGAAGATAGCGGATTTTATTTTCTGGGACCAGATAAAAAAAATATCCAGGAAATAAAGCCTGGTGAAGCATATGAGTTTTCATTAAATGGAATTAAAAAATTTTCTGTAAATTCACAGGAAAAAAGATATTGTTTCTTTGAACATATATATTTTGCAAGACCAGATTCCAATCTCTTTGGGAAAAACGTTCATATGATGCGTGAAGAGCTTGGAAAAATGTGTGCAAAGGAAAATCCCGTAGAAGCCGATATTGTTGTCCCGGTACTTGATAGTGGTCTTTCCGCTGCATTAGGATATTCAAAAGAGAGTTGCATTCCCATAGACCTTGGTTTAATGAGAAATAGATATGTTGGAAGAACCTTTATTTCACCAAATCAAAGCGATAGAGAAATAGGTGTAAGAAGAAAATTACCTCCAATAGAAGGAGTTATAAAAGGCAAAAGAATAATACTTGTTGATGATTCCATAGTAAGAGGGACAACAATGAGAAAAATAGTGGATATGCTAAAAAAAGCCGGAGCAAAAGAGGTTCATGTTAGAATAGCCAGTCCCAAAGTAGTAAATATATGTAAATGGGGAGTGGATATTCCTGAAAAAGATGAATTAATTGCTGCAAATAAAAGCATAGAAGAAATGAAAAAAGCTTTTAATGCCGACTCTCTTGGATATGTCTCTCTTGAAGGAATTAAAAAAATACTAAAAGATGAATATAATAACTATTGTTTTCATTGTTTCATGAAATAAAAGCGAGAGGTGAAATTATGGATTATAAATCAAGCGGTGTAAATATAGATGAAGCAAATAGCATGATTTCAAAAGTTAAAGATAAATTAAAAGAAAATGCCGGGCTATATGCTGGACTTTTTCCATTAAAAAATATAATTAACGAATATGAAAATCCTGTACTCGTTTCAAGTACAGATGGTGTTGGAACAAAAATGATACTCCTTGAAGAAAGAAACAGATGGGATATAGTAGCTAATGATCTTGTTGGAATGGTATTAAATGATCTTGTATGTATGGGTGCAAAACCTTTATTCTTTTTAGATTATTATGCTACAGGAAAACTCGATGGAGAAAAAGGTGCTGCATTTTTAAACGAATTAATAAAAGTGCTTGAAAAAGTAAACTGCGAATTATTGGGCGGCGAAACTGCAGAATTACCAGGAATGCTTGTAAAAGACAGAGTGGATGTTGCTGGATTTGCTGTTGGAATAGTAGATAAAGATAAAATTCCAGGAAAAGAAAAGGTAAAAGAAGGAGATATCGTTATAGGGCTTCCTTCTTCCGGGTTTCATTCAAATGGATATTCACTTGTTAGAAAATTATTGGACGAAAATAGAATGAAATTTGATGAAAAAATCATAGCTCCTACAAAATTATATGTAAATGAAACACTTAAAATAAAAGATTATATACATGCTGCTGCACACATAACCGGTGGCGGAATTGGAGAAAATCTTTCAAGGGTTATTCCTGAAGGATATCTGGCAAATATTCATATTAACTGGAAAATACCTGAAGTATTCGAAAGAGCTCTAAACGCAGGTGTGAAAATAGAAGAGGCTTTTAGAGTATTTAATATGGGAATAGGAATGATTTATATATTACCTCAAGAAAATTTGCAAAAAGTAAAAGAAATACTCGAAGAAATGGATATTTCTATATATGAAATTGGAAAAATAATAAAAACAGATGAAGATGAAAAAGTTCGCATAAACCTTTAAAAGAGGTGAATTCAATGAAAAAAAGAATAATTGTACTTGCATCAGGAAATGGTTCCAATTTTGAAGCTATAGTAAAAAAGCTAAGAAACAAATATAAAATCAAACTAATAAGCGAAAATAAAAACGCTTATGTTTTACAAAGAGCCATAAAACTTGATATTGATTATGAATTAATAAACTACAAACTATATAAATCAAGAGAAGAATACAATCAAAAATTATTCGAATATCTAAAACGCGAAGAACCTGATTTAATAGTTCTTGCCGGATATATGAAAATACTCCCTGAATATATAGTTGAACATTTTGAAAATCAAATTATCAATATTCACCCCTCGTTATTGCCTGCATTCAAAGGCCTGAATGCTATAAAACAGGCCTTTGAATATGGCGTAAAATACACCGGTATAACCATACATTATGTTAATAATGAACTCGACGGAGGAAAAATAATAACACAGGAAGTTGTCAAAATAGAAAGAGAAGATACATTGGAAACACTTGAAGAGAAAATACATAAACTCGAACATAAATTATATCCAAAGGTAATAGATAAAATATTAAGACTTCAGGAGGTTGCATATGAAAAGAGCCTTAATTAGTGCTTATGATAAAAAAGATATAGAAATATTGGCAAAGAACCTTGTTGAAAATGGCTATGAAATAATATCAACAGGAAATACTGCAAAATATCTTGAAAAAAATGGAATAAATGTAATTCCCGTAGAAAACATTACAGAATTCCCGGAAATACTTAATGGAAGAGTAAAAACATTACATCCCAAAATTCATGGAGGCGTTCTTGCAAGAAATATTGAAGAAGATTTAGAAGTTTTAAAAAAACATAACATAGAAAAAATAGATCTCGTATATGTAAACCTCTATCCATTTGAAGAAAAATTGAAAGAAGAACTTACAATACAGGAAAGGATAGAATTTATCGACATAGGTGGTCCAACATTAATAAGGGCTGCAGCTAAAAACTTCGAACACACAATAGTTATAGTTGATCCTGAGGATATTCCAATGGTTATAGAAAAAATCAAAGAAAATAATATTGACTTTGAAACAAGATTATACCTTGCCTCAAAAGCTTTTAATCTTACAGCATATTATGATTCATTAATATCAAATTATTTCAACAAATTAATCAATAAAAAATTCCCAAAATATTATACCCCTTCATTAAAACTAAAAAACAAATTAAGATACGGAGAAAACCCTCATCAGGATGCAGTATTCTATGAAAACACATTTGAAGAAGGATTTTTCAACACCTTCGAACAATTAAATGGTAAAGAATTATCCTACAATAATTTAAAAGATATAGACGTTGCCTGGAAAGTGGTTAATGAATTTGATAATGAAAATGCATGTTGCGCTGTAAAACATCAAACCCCATGTGGTGTTGCAATAGGAAAAGATAATTTAGAAGCATATAAAAAAGCGTATGAATGTGATCCAATCTCCATATTCGGTGGAATTGTTGCCTTTAATCATACAGTAACTAAAGAAACGGCACTTGAAATGAAAAAACTCTTCTTAGAAGTAATAATTGCACCAGAATTTGAAGAAGAAGCATTAGAAACCTTAAAAAAGAAAAAAAATCTAAGAATTATAAAAGCTCATAAAAAACCATCAGAAAAAAGGGAATTTTCTACAATTGATGGTGGAGTTCTTGTTCAGGATAGAGATACAGAACTATTTAATAAATTTGAAGTGGTAACTGAAAAAGATATAGATGAAGAGCTAAAAAAAGAATTAATTTTTGCCTTTAAAGTAGTAAAACATGCTAAATCAAATGCAATTGTCGTTGCAGGTAATCAAATGGCAACAATAGGTTCAGGGCAACCAAATAGAATATGGGCAGCAATAGATGCATTAAAAAGGGCAAAACACCCAATAGTATTAGCTTCTGATGCATTCTTCCCATTTGATGATGTTGTTAGAGAGGCTGGAAAATACAATATAAAAGCTATTATACAGCCAGGCGGTTCAATACGCGATGAAGATTCAATAAAAGCTGCAAATGAACTGGGAATAGCCATGATATTTACAAAAATGAGACACTTTAAGCATTGAGGTGATAAGATGAAAGTAATGATTATTGGCAACGGCGGGAGAGAACATGCATTAGCCTGGAAAATATCTCAAAGTCCATTAGTCGAAAAAATATACTGTATCCCCGGAAATGGTGGCACATTTAATGAAAACAAATGCGAAAATGTCTATATAGACAATATTCATGACATAAAAGAATTCGCTAAAAATAATAATATAGCCTTTACAATAGTTGGACCGGAAAAATATCTTGTTGAAGGAATAGTCAATGAATTTGAAAAAGACAGCTTAAAAATTTTTGGTCCAGACAAACGCGCTTCAATGCTTGAAGGAAGTAAATCATATGCAAAAAACTTCGCTAAAAAATATAACGTTCAAACTCCAGAATATTCAGTATTTAATAAATTAGGCGATGCAATAGAAAAGATAAAGGAAGTAAAATATCCAGTGGTAATAAAAGCCGATGGCTTAGCTGCTGGAAAAGGGGTAATAATCGCCAAAAATTACGAAGAAGCAGAAAAAACTCTTTATGATTTTATGGAAAACAAAATATTTGAAGAGGCTGGAAAAACAGTTGTTATAGAAGAATATATTGAAGGTTATGAAATGTCTGTGTTTGTGCTTGTTGATGGAGAAAATTATAAGATATTCCAGACAGCAAAAGACCATAAAAAAATATTTGAAGGTGAAAAAGGACCTAATACAGGTGGTATGGGAGCAATTTCTCCACATCCCTTATTAAACGAAACATTATTTGAAAACATTAAACAAAAAATAATAAAACCAACAATAAAAGGTATAAAAGAAGAAAAATTAAATTACAAAGGTATTTTATTTATTGGATTAATGATAAAAAATAATGAGCCATATCTCCTTGAATATAATGTAAGATTTGGCGATCCAGAAACACAAGCTATGCTCCCATTATTGGAAAATGATATTGCAGAAATCTTTTTAAAAACAGTAGAAGGAAAATTAAATGAAGTAGAATTAAAATGGAAAAACAAAGTTTCATGCTGTGTTGTCGCAGCCTCAAATGGATATCCGGGAAAATATGAAAAAGGCTATGAAATAAATATCAATACAGAAGAAATTGTTTTTCATGCAGGAACTACAATAAAGAACAATAAACTTATTACAAACGGTGGAAGAGTTTTATCATTAGTAACTATGGAAGATACACTTGAAAAAGCACAAGAAAAAGCGTATGAGGAAATCTCAAAGATTTCTTTTAAAGGAATATATTATAGAAAAGATATAGGAAAGTTATAGCTACAATATAACTAAAACCCCGGGAACTCTTAAATGGGACTATCCAAAATACTGTGTAAATTAATTATAGTTGGTTATAAGAGATTATTTGTGTTTAGGAATAAATATGATGTTTATTCTTAATAATTCAAGAAAATTCAATACTTTGTGAAATCAAAATATTAGAGTTATAATTTTTAATGAGATATTAAAAATTGTTTGAATAATTTTTTTAATAATCTTTTTGTTTTTTAAGAAGCTAATTTTTGAGTTTTCACTCCTTTTGCACAATTTAGTGCAATCTTTTAAGAAATATTCACTTTTCAAAGTTTAATATATACAGAATTTTGAATTTTCTTTTTAATCGTTTGTTCTGTAAATAGGCACTCTATCATCTCCAAAATATATTCTTAACTCATTTAATATTTGTCCCCAATCCCTAATTCTTGTAGTCCATTTTTCCGTTATTCTCATTGCTGCAAAATATATTGCTTTTATCAATGAGTCATCTGTTGGAAATACGCTTTTGTTTTTGGTTATTTTTCTAAATTGTCTATGAACATTTTCTATTGGATTGGTTGTGTATATCAGCCTTCTTATTGGTTCTGAATATTTAAAATAGGCTGATAATTTATCCCAATTATTTTTCCATATTTGTACTGCCAAGGGGTGAGTTTCGCCCCATTTTTTTTCGAAATCTTCAAGTGCAGCTTCAGCAGCTTCAAGACTTGGAGCTTGATATATAGGTTTTAAATCCTTAACAACAGCTTTTCTATGCTTATGAGGGACATATTTAAATGTATTTCTCAATTGATGGACAATACACATTTGAACTTCAGTATTAGGGAAAGCGGTATGGATTGCATCAACAAAACCATTTAACCCATCAACAGAAGCGATTAAAATATCTTTAACACCTCTGGCTTTTAAATCATTCAAGACATTCATCCAGAATCTTGAGGATTCAGTTTTTTCTATGTATATACCAAGGATATCCTTATATCCATCAAGATTAATACCTATGACGTTATATATAGCCTTTCTTTTAACAACACCATCTTCTTTTACTGAATAAAATGAAGCGTCCAGATATACAATAGCATATATCTCTTCCAAAGGTCTATTTCTCCAATCATTTATTAAAGGCATTACAGAATTAGTAATCATACTGATTTTCTCTGGAGAAACTTCCACATCATATATTTCTTTAATATGGTCTCTAATATCCCTGACACTTAATCCTTTTGAATATAGCGATAATACCAAATCCTCAATAACAGAAATATGTCTTTGTCTCTTTTTAACAATTTGTGGTTCAAATTCTCCATTCCTATCCCTTGGAACTGTTAATTCCATCTCACCATTTTTAGTTATTACAGTTTTTTTAGAATAACCATTTCGATAATTATCGTTATCCTCAGGTTTTCTGGAATACTTTTCATATCCAAGTTCATAATCCATTTCTGCTTTCAACATTTCTTCAAGCATTATTTTTACAAGCTTTTTGCTTATATCCTCAACATCATTCCAATCCTTAATTCCATTTTCTTTTATATATTGTTTTATGAAATTCCTATCCACATTGCCAAGAATCTGTTCATTTTCCTCTTTTCTTTTTCTCGGCATTACTATCCCCCCATGTAACCTTTTTTTCAAAATCCCCTTTCTCTTTCACCACACTCCTAGGCTTCCTTTTTTCACATATTCATTCTTTTTATTTTTCTATTTTTTTATTTACACACTTTTTATTATACTACCTCTTAAATTCGGGTTCTCGGGGTTATTTTTTAAAAAATCAAAGTGATTATTATAGGAATTGATATTGAAAGCAAAACTCCATGACCAAAACTTATTAAAATCTTATCCTTATCAACACTTTTTGAAACAACTCCCAGAAGCGTATCCATAGACGGAGCACCTGCTATACCAATAGCTCCTAATTGAGAAACTCTTGCATATAATGGTATTAATAAAATTCCAAGAACTTCTCTAAATACATTGGACAAAAATGCCACAGCACCTAAAAACGGCGAATATAATGAGCTAATCATAACTCCAGATAAAGAATACCATCCCATTCCAGCAGCAGCACCCATTGCTTCTTTAAAGGTTAACTGTGTAAAAAACGAAACAAAACCACCAAAAACAAGACTTCCAAAAATTGTTAAAGATGTCTGGATTAATATTACCTTTAAACTACTCTTTAACTTTGATAATATACGTTCTTCAGATCCAATATCAACTCCAACTGAAAAAACCAATAGCATAAGCAAAACAGTAATTAAATTCGATGGAAGATTAATATCTATAAAAAATCCACTTATTATTCCTAATACAACAGCAGAAAGCAATAATATCATTTCACATCATTCCTTTTAAAAAAGAACTTTTCATATATTGTGGCCAGTAACGCACTTCCTAAAATTGCAAAAACAGCAATTATAAATGAAAGATATCCTATTTCAGAAAGTTGTTGTATTAAATCCTTATCAGAACCAAGTTCAAACCCCATAAAAAAAAGCAATAATACAGTGACAATAGTAACAACATTCCATTTTCTCAAAAATTGAAATTTATTCTTAATACCAAGAACAAACCCTAAAATAAATGCTGCCAGGATTAAATACAACATCCTATCACCCCTATATATAAAAAAATTGGCAACTGGAATTTCAGTTGCCATATATATTATATCACAAAAATCACTTTTTGTCAAGCAGATGGTTTATTAAAAGACTTTAATGTTTTGTTTGTTATTATTGTCACTTATATTACAGGGTATTGACAACAAAAAATTTTTATGGTATTATAGGATATGATTTACATGTATGAAATATTTTTCATGGAAATTTGTTATATTTTTGTACTAATTTTAATAAAGTAATTAAAATCGAAAACTTAAGATGTAAATATTAACATATATTATCTTTACATAGAAAGGGGTGTTAACTTTGGCTAGACAAAAGTGGGGTTCAAGATGGGCGTTTGTTTTAGCAGCCGTAGGTTCTGCCGCAGGTCTTGGGAATGCCTGGAGATTCCCATATATGGCATATTCCAATGGAGGTGGAGCATTTTATATTCCATATTTCATTGCTCTATTTCTTGCTGGTATACCAATTTTAATGGCAGAATTTGGAATAGGTCAGGGTTTACAAAGTAGTGCTCCAAAAGCTCTGGGAAAAATTTCGAAAGGTGCTGAATTTATCGGTTGGTGGGCTGTATTAACTGGTTCTATAATCGTATTCTACTATAACGTTATTATGGCCTGGATTTTTAACTATTTATACTTCTCATTTGGTCCTGCATGGAAAGGTGATCCAAAAGGTTTCTTCTTTGGTGACTTCTTAAAATTAACAGATGGCCCTGGACAATTAGGCGGATTAAGATGGCCTATAGTTATTGGATTATTAATTGCACGGTTATGGGTATATTTAATATTAAGAAAAGGTACAGAATCAGTTGGAAAAACTGTTATGTGGACTGTTCCATTACCAATTATTTTATTAGTATTATTAGGAATCAGAGGTGTAACACTTGAAGGTGCAGCCACAGGTTTAAATTTCTTATTTGAACCAAACTTTGCAAAATTAGCTGAACCAAGAGTATGGGCTAATGCATTTGGACAGATATTCTTCTCATTAAGTGTTGCATTTGGTATTATGATTGCATATGGTAGTTATAATGATAAGAAAAATGATGTTGCTAATAATGCTATTATTACTGCTCTTGGTAACTCAGCAACTTCATTCCTTGCTGGTATCGCTGTATTTTCCGTTTTAGGATATATGGCTACACAAATGCAGGTCCCAGTTGATGAAGTAGTTAGCGGTGGAATTGGATTAGCATTCGTTGTTTATCCACAGGCTATTTCTTTAATCCCTGGTGGTGCTGTAGTTCAATCAATAATTGGTTTAGCATTCTTTATTATGTTATTAACACTTGGTATTGACTCAGCATTCTCACTTGTTGAAGCAACAGAAGCTGCAGCTGGAGATAAATTTAAAGTAAATAAGAAAACATTCTTAGTTGGTTTCTCAGTATTAGGATTTATCTTTGGACTTTTATTTGCAACACAGGGAGGATTATACTGGTTAGACATCATTGATCACTACATGGGTACATATGCATTATTGGTTGTTGGTATATTAGAATCAATTGTTATTGGCTGGGTTTTTGGTGCAGAAAAATTAAGAGAATACATCAATTCAGTTTCTGAAGTAAAAATCGGTGCTTGGTTTGACATTTCCTTAAAATACATTATTCCTATTGTTTTAATCTCCATTTTAGGATTAAATATCTATGATGAAATGAAAAATCCATACGGCGGATATCCAGCATGGGCATTAACAGTTGGTTTTGTTATTTTCTTAGCTGTTCCAGTAATTGGATATATACTTGCTAAAATGCCTTCAAAAGACGAAAAGTATAATGAAAAGGTTACTGAAATTACAGTAGAGGATTAAGGGGGCGAAAATATGTCAGGAAGCGCAATAGCATTCATGATTTTTGCAGGTGTTGTATTATTTGGAGGATTAGCCTGGTCATTAAATATAGCAGCAAAACACAATAAATAATTATATAAAATAAACAGGCGCGTAAATTCGCGCCTGTTTATTTTATTATTAATGATATTAATAACAATGAAATTAAAAAATATGGTATTGCATATTTATGATATGTTTTCATTCCATTTTCAATCTTAGAAATTCTCAATCCTATAATATTTGCAAGAGAACCTATTATAAATCCTGTTCCAGCCAAATTAACTCCATAACTTAAATAATACCAGTTATCTGTGTAGTTAGATAAAAATATAGTTGCAGGAACATTACTTATTATCTGCGACAATCCTGTACTAAACAAAAACAAATTTTTTCCATTATTCAAACCAAAATGTTCAATAAAATATTTTATTTCAGGTATCATGGATAATATATTAAAATTAATAAAAAACAGAATAAAAAGAAGAATTATATTCCAATCACATTTAGATATTACTGATTTTTTAGTAATTAAATAATAAACAAAAATTACTCCTAAAAACAAATAAAAAAAATCTTCGTAATTCGAAGAAATTATGTACATTAAAAGGATTATTAACGAATTAAAAAAAGCGTTATTATCGTATTTTTCATCACTAATAACTATTTCCATTTTCTTATTTTTCACAAGAAATGTTGCATATACAATCAAAAGGAAAAATTCCAAAAGAAAAAAAGGCATCATTTTTAAAATAAAATTAAACACACCTGTGCCATAATTATGCCATATAAATATATTTTGAGGATTTCCAATAGGAGTTAATGAAGAACCAATATTTACAGCTATTATTTCAAGAATTATTATTCGAGAAAAATCAAAATTTACCAGTTTTTTTAGTTTTATTGTTAAAGGAATTACAATAAAAAGCGTTATATCATTGGTCAAAATCATCGCCAGAAAAGTTGAAATTATTATTAAAAAATATACAAGATTCCTTTCATAATGCGCCTTTTTAACCATAAATATCGCTATATGGTGAAAATAATTTGATAGTTCAATTGATTTAGTAATTAATAATAATCCCGAAAGAAAAAATATTGTTTTCCAGTTTATTAATTCTGGATATTGAACTGGTGAAATTTTATACATAAATGAAATTATTATTAAAAAAACAAATAAAAATACTATCAGTTTTTCTTCCATTATATACTTTTTTACTCTATCTATTGCAATCACCATCCACTATGTAATTTGCATATATATTATATCATATACTTTTTTACATATCTGTATTCAAATGGATAATAAACGTAGAACCAACCATCCATTGAGAATTATATTCTATTTTATAACCTGCAAGATTACACAGATATTTTACTATAGCAAGCCCAAGACCGGAACCACGAGCATATTTTTTCGCATCAACTCCACGATAAAATCTCTCAAACACTCTTTCCTTTTCTTCATCACGTATTCCTATTCCTTCATCTTTTACTATTATTTTATCTTCAAAAATAGATACATATACCCTGGAGTTTTCATATGAATATTTTACTGCATTTGAAATAAGATTTCTCAATATTGTATAAATTACAAAAGGATCTCCTTTAAGCATTTCTACATTTAAATCCAGATCAATACTAACATTCTTTCTTTTAATTTTTTCCTCGAGATCATTTTTTACATCTTCAAAAATCTTTTGAGGATCAAAAATTTCGAATTTTAAAACATAATTCTCAAATTCAGCCAACGATAACAAAGTCAATTGATCAAGAATCCTCTCTATTTTATTAATAGAATCTCTAACCTTCTTTAATGGTTTAATCGCTTCATTATCGTTTAAAATATCCATAGCAAGATATATATTACCTTTTGCAACAGACAATGGTGTTCTTATTTCATGGGATAATGAAGTTATAAAATCAGATTTCACCTTTTTTACCAATTCCTTTTCTGTTTGATCCTTTATAATCAACACATTATAATTTGATAGATATTTTAAAAAACAATATTTACTTTCTCCCTGAAAAAAATAGACAGTGGTTTCTATTTCAAAATCTTCATTATTAATAATAGCTTTAATAAACTCATCTATTTCATTAAACGTAATTATGTTTATTAACTCAATTCCTTTCTTAAATCCAAAATCCATTGCCGATTTATTAATTTCCTTCACTTTTATCTTATCGAGTTCAATATACGCTTCTTCTATAAAATCCAGGATTTTCGTATCCATATTATTCCTCCACTTCCCATGCCTGAGGATTAAACTTATATCCAAAATTCCTTACAGTTTTAATCCATCCTTTTCCTATTTTAGATCTAATCATACTAATATGAACATCTACAACTCTATCTGTTATATAATCACTGTCAAACCAGATTCTATCAATAATTTCTTCTCTTGAAAAAATCTTCTTATTATTTTTAGCTAATAACAGCAAAATTTCAAATTCTTTTGCAGTTAAATCTATTACATTATTTTTATGTTTAACCACATAATTTCCAGAAAAAATTTCAAGTGGTCCAAATTCCAATTTCTCATCTTCGTTTTTAAGTCTTTTTAGAAGAGCACGCACTCTTGCAACAACCTCTCGCGGATTAAACGGCTTTGTTACATAATCATCAGCTCCACTTTCTATTCCATATATCTTATCCCTATCTGTATTCTTTGCAGAAACAATTATAATCCCGGTATTTCTATTTGCTGAACGAATATAAGGGAGAATTTCCACAGAATCTCCATCAGGAAGCATAATATCAAGAAGAATAATATCCACACGATTTTTAGAAAGAAATGCTTTCATTTCCTGAATATCTTCAACCTCAAAAACATCATATTTTTCAATTTCCAGATATGTCCTCAAAATTTCGCGAATATCACTATCATCCTCAACAATTAAAATAGATGCCATTATTCCCCTCCTAAATATATTTCAATATTTCCTCTCCTTTTTCAATATACACAATCTCCTCACAAAGATTAGTAACCTGATCAGAAATTCTTTCAATATCTCTTGCTATTAAAACATATGGAATAATAGAACGTTCATCGTATTTCCCATTTTTAAAATCTTCTAATATATTTTTTCTATTTTCTATTTCAAGTTCGTCTATAATGTTATCCTTTTTCCATATTTCTATTGCAAGTTCTATATTCCTTTCATTAAAAGCTCTGAATACCTCCTTAAGCATCTCTAAAGATAAACCTATCATTTTCAACATATTTTCATTTAATTTTGCATGCTCGTTTAACTCTTCAAATTCAAATGTTTTTTGCGCTATATTACAGGATAAATCTCCTATTCTTTCGAGATTATTGGAAAACTTTATCATTGTAATTATATATCTTAACTCTTTTGCAAGGGGATTATACCTTGCAATTAATTGATAAACCTCTTCTTCTATCTTTCTATTTAAATTATCAATTTTATCATCAAGATCTAATACTCTTTTAGCCAGCATTTTATCATTTCCTTCAAGTGCTTTAATTGACATATTAAAAGACTCAAGAATCAACGATAACATCTTTGATATATCAGCCTTTAAAATCAAAATTTCATTCTCAAAATGATGTATATTTTTCATTATATAACCCCCATTATCCTATTCTTCCATTTAAATAATCTTCAGTAAGTTGATTTTGTGGATTTTCTATTATCTCAGAAGTTTTTCCGCTTTCTATTAATTCACCCTGATACATAAAATAAAGATAATCTGAAATTCTAATAGCCTGAGAAAGATTATGCGTTACAATAACAATAGTATATTTTTCTGAAAGTTCCTCTAAAAGCAACTCTATTCTCTGAGTCGCAATTGGATCTAAAGCAGAAGTAGGTTCATCAAGCAATATAACCTCTGGATCGACAGCAAGCGCTCTTGCAATAACAAGCCTTTGTTGTTGCCCGCCAGAAAGTGCAAGAGCAGACTTATGTAATTCATCCTTTACCTCTTTCCATAATGCTGCTTTCCTTAATGAAATTTCAACTATCTCATCAATCTTTTGCTTATCTTTCACTCCATGAATCTTCAAACCAAAAGCCACATTCTCATATATAGACATGGGAAATGGCACAGGTTTCTGGAATACCATACCAACCTTTTTCCTATATATTGTAAGATCAATTTTACTATCATATATATTCTTTCCTTCAAAACAAATCTCCCCACTAATTCTATATTCCGGTATAGTATCATTCATTCTATTAATGCTTCTTAATAACGTAGACTTTCCGCATCCAGATGGCCCTATAATAGCACTTATCTTATTCTCCTTAATAGTTATATTAACATCTTTAAGAGCCTGTTTAACACCATACCATGCATTAAAATTTCTTACAGTAATTATATCATTACAACTTTTAATTATTGTTTCAGTTGCCATTTATCTTCCTCCTCAATCTAAACGCAAAAGAATATATTATTAATACTACTATCATCAATACAGAAGCTGTTCCCTTTGCCATCCATTGTGCATCAGCTCCATATGCCATAACAATATTATATATATGTGTAGGCAAAGTCATTACAGGATCTTTTATACTTCCTGGCAATTGCGTTGAATAAAAAACAGCAGCTGTAAGCAAAACCGGGGCAGTTTCTCCCATAACCCTTCCAGATCCAATTAACACAGCTGTTAAAATTCTCGATTTAGCTGCAGGCAATATTACCTTAAATATCATCTCCGTTTTCTTTGCACCAAGTGCATAAGCCGATTCTCTTAATACATCTGGAATAGCCTTTAAAGCTTCTTTAGTTGCAGATGAAATTATTGGCAATGCCATAACAGAAAGCGTTAAAGCTCCTGAAATTAAAGATGTTTTTAATCCCATTGTAATAGAAAACAACGCGAGTCCAAAAAGTCCGAAAACAATAGAAGGAACTCCAGACAACGATGTTATAGCTATATCAAGTAATCTTCCAATTCTATTATCGCCATACTCTGAAAGAAATATTCCCGTTAAAACTCCAACAGGTATCGATATTGCAAGAGTTAAAAATAACAAATAAAAACTTCCCAATATTGCAGGAAAAATACCTCCTTCTGTCATCATATCTTTTGGAAATTGTATAAAAAATCCAAAAGAAAAAAACCTTATACCATCAAAAATAACAAACGCAAATATTATAAATACTATAACAAAAAGCAAATAACTAATACTTCTAAACACAACAGATACAACCTTATCTCTTGCCATTTTCATAACTCCTCACAAAATTTTTTGAAGATATAGTAAGAATAACAGAAATTACCAATAACACAAGCCCTGAAACAAATAGAGCAGAATAATGAATACTTCCAATTTCCACCTCTCCCATCTCACTTGCTATTGCAGCAGTTAATGGTCTCACAGGATCAAAAATAGATTGTGGAAGCATATTCGCTCCTCCCGCAGCCATTAATACAACCATTGTCTCCCCAATTACCCTATTGATTGTTAAAATAATGGAATTAACTATTCCAGGCAATGCTGCAAGAGTAACAATCTTAAATACCGCTGTAAATCGTGTACTTCCCAATGCCAGCGCTCCTTCCTTCAAACTCTTATCAACAGAACTCAAAGCTTCCTCCATTAATGATGCTGTATATGGAAAAGACAATAAAACAAGTCCTGACACAGCTAACAACATATTTTCCGGAGACCATGCTCCTATTTCTAACATCAACGGAGAAAGATAAATTACAAGAAACATACCAATAATCACAGATGGAACTCCAGAAAGAAGATCTATTGCAGACTTTATTAATCTTTTTTCAAGTGGCTTTGCATATTCATACATAAAAAAAGCTACAATATATCCTAAAGGGATAACTATAAGAGATGTAAAAATCGTCAATAAAATAGAATTAATTAACATAGTTAAAATACCGTATTCAGGCTCATCATAAGTTGGATACCAGTTAAAACTCGTGAATATTTCTATACCGGCACTTTTCAATGCCGGTATAGACTCATGAATAATAAAAACAAATATCAATATCAAAGCCCCTATCCCCAGAAATGCAGTTATATTAATAAGCATAAAATTCAACTTATCTTTTAACTCCCTCAAAAAAATCACCTCATTAAAAACCATATGCCGCTACATATCCTGCCTTTTCAACAAGTTCCTGTCCTTTTTTCGACAATCCAAACGTGATATATTCCTTAACAGGTCCAGATTCAGGCCATCCATTGGTTACATCTATAAACATATATAAAGGTCTTGAAATCGGATATTTAGCAGTTAAAATATTTAATTTTGTTGGTTTTACGCCTTCAACAGTTAACACTTTAACCTTTTCAGAAACATATCCAACTCCAACATATGCAATTGCATATGGATTTCTCGCAACCTGATCAATTTCAAACTGAGTTGATTCAACCATCTTCACAGTAGGAAACATCTTTTCTCCATCTAAAACCTTCTTTTCAAACGTCTCAAATGTTCCAGATGCAGTATTTCTCGAATAAATAACAATCCTTTTTTTAGGTAAATTTGGATCAACCTGATTCCACGTTCTAAGTTTTCCAGTATAAATCCCCTTTAAAGTTTTTAAAGTGATATTATTAATCTTCAATCTTGGATTTACAATTATTGCAATTCCGTCATATCCCACAACTATTGGCGCAAAATATAATCCTTCTCTATTCATCTTATCTATCTCTTTCTTCTTTAAAAATCTACTTGCATTTGCAATATCCGTAGTCCCATTAAACAAAGCTGCTATTCCTGTTGATGATCCTGCACCTTCAAGTGTAATTTCAATTTCCGGGTTATTCTTTTTTAATTCCTCAATCCATAATTGAGCAATTGGAAACACCGTATTTGATCCTTTAATAATCAATCTTTCAGCAAAACCTTTACCTAATATAGCTAATACTAAAACAAGAAATAACCCTATACTTTTTTTCATCTTCATTCCCTCCTATTTTTTATTTTTACATCTGTAGTATAGATTAAATCTTTTTAGCATTTTTTTGCTTATATTAAGAAATGTTAAGATGAAAAATCTAAATAACATATTACTTTTATCTATCAAAAAGTGGTATAATTAAAATAGAGAAATTTTATTTAAATAGAATTAGTGCAAAATTTCATTAAGTAATCACAAATTCTATAAAGTGGGGTGGGACAATGTTGCTGTATTTATTAATAACAGTACCTCTTTTAGCCTTATTATTCGCAATGTATAATTATCGTTCTGTATTAAAATTGGATGAAGGTACAGAAAGAATGAGTGAAATAGCCTTAGCAATACGAGAAGGCACCAGAACATTTATTAATCACGAGTACACAACAGTTGGAATATACATTGTATTTATTTCTATTATCCTGGCTATAGTAACAGATATAAATACCGGCATTGCATTTGTTATAGGAGCTATAATGAGTGGTAGTGCTGGTTATGTCGGAATGAAAATGGCCACATATGCAAATGTTCGTGTATCCAACAGCGCAAGAACAACCAAAAATATTGGAAAAACACTAAAAGTTGCTTTTCAAGGCGGAAGCGTAATGGGATTATCAGTAGCAGGATTTGCATTATTGGGACTAATTATAATATATATAATATTTGGAAAATGGCAGGGATTACTCAACATCGAAAATATAAAAGTAATAAGAAATTGGCTGGGGATAAGCTATATTCCATTTGCAATGGTCATCTCTGGTTATGCTTTAGGTTGTTCTGTAATTGCAATGTTTGATAGAGTCGGTGGTGGAATATATACAAAAGCCGCTGATATGGGAGCTGATCTTGTTGGAAAAACAGAATTGGCCTTACCAGAAGATGATCCAAGAAATCCTGCAACAATAGCAGACAATGTCGGAGATAATGTTGGTGACGTTGCCGGATTAGGAGCAGATTTGCTTGAAAGTTATATAGGTGCAATTATCTCTTCAGTAATATTAATACTATATGCCAGCTTTATTCTATCAAAAAACAATTCCATCATATCTTATGAAACCACATATAAATTAATAGTTTATCCTGTTATCTTTGCAATCATGGGATTAATAGGCGCAATGTTGGGAATATTCTATGTAATAAAAAAGAAAAGCACAGACAACCCTCACAAAGAACTAAACACTTCACTTCTATTCTCTGCAACCTTTACAGGAATATTTACTTTAATAGCTGGATATTATTACCTCAAAGACCTTCCTCAAAATGAATTAAAGCTACTTGGATTTAAATATGGCATATTTTCACCATGGCTATCAGCTATGTTAGGAATTATTTCTGGTATTATAATAGGATTATTAGCTGAATATTACACAAGCGACAAATACAAACCTACACAAGAATTAGCCACATTTGCAAAAGGCGGTCCTGCAATAATCATTTCAAAAGGTATGGCTTTAGGAATGAAAAGTGTATTATATCCCGTCTTTATGCTAATGTTTGGAATTCTTCTTGCAAATTATTTTTCAGGATTATACGGTGTTGCAATGGCTGCAATGGGAATGCTTTCATTTGTAGCCGCAACTGTCTCCGTTGATTCATATGGCCCAATTGCTGACAATGCCGGAGGTATTAGTGAAATGGCAGAACTGGACCCAGAAGTAAGAAAAATCACTGATATGCTTGATTCCGTTGGAAATACAACTGCAGCTATAGGAAAAGGATTTGCAATTGGTTCTGCTGCATTTGCTGCCTTATCCTTATTTGCATCATATGTCTATTCACAAATTAATCCGGATATGGCAGTTGATTTAAAAACACTTTTAAATATCAATTTAATAAGTCCAAGAACAATTGCAGGGGCATTATTTGGAGCAGCATTACCTTTTTATTTTAGTGCATATTTAATTGATGCTGTTGTAAATGCAGCCGAAAAAATGGTGGAAGAAATAAGGAGACAATTTAGAGAAATCCCTGGACTAATGGAAGGAAAAAACAAGCCTGATTATAATAAATGTATAAAAATAAGTAGTGAAGGAGCTTTAAAAGAAATGAAAACACCTGCTTTAATTGCTGTATTAACTCCTATAATTTCAGGATTCATTTTTGGTACTGAATTTGTAGGAGGACTCCTTGCAGGAACTACCTTTAGTGGTGTAATGCTTGCAATTTATACAGCAAATGCAGGTGGTGCATGGGATAATGCAAAAAAATACATTGAAAACAATAATCTTGAAGGTGAAGGAAAAGGAACAGAAGCTCATAAAGCCTCAGTTGTTGGAGATACAGTAGGTGACCCATTGAAAGACACTGTTGGTCCTTCATTGGATATATTAATAAAAATCATGGCTGTAACTTCCTTAATTACAGTTTCAGTATTCAAAATATATCATCTATTTTGATTTAAACCATAACAAAGACTCTCCCGGACATTTTATTATGTTCCGGGAGAGTTGTTATTTAAGTATATAGGTGGCTATTTTTAATTTTTTATTTTAAAAGCTATAAATAGGATTTTGAGATTGCTATAAAATATTTATTTATAACTAACATTCTACATAAATAGTCACAATTTTTCTGACAATTTATTATAATAAATATATTTTTACAAAACAGAAAAGTATTGATAATATAAACGCAATAATCATTGATTATAATATCAATGTAATTTGGAAGGCTCAAAATCCTGAAGAAAGGAGAGTCTTGTTGTAGCATAAGTGTATTATGTTGCGACAAGACTCTTTTTTTTATTATATACAACAAAACCGAAAGGAGATGATATTTTAGAAAATATTATTAAATAAAAAATTTAAATCCGGATTTTAAAGGCTCTAACAGCAAAAGATAGCTTTTTATTTTTTCATCTACAATTTTATGAACGAGCCTTGTTATATTCCCTCCTCCACAAAGGGAATGGAATTCAAAGAGAAAAATCATTAAAATCCAAAGACTTATACTGCAACAAAATATTCTTGAGCTTATTTTTTTCAACATTTCAAATGAATTTTAAAAAAGTCTTGTTTTCAAAAAAACTCAAATATTTTCAAGTCTCGAGCGTTGAGAAGAGACTTTCAACAGCAAATAAAACTACAATGTATTTTTAAATCCGGAAAATTAGCTTAATACTAAAAATTGTGGAGGAGGGAATAGTATGAATAAAAATTTCATGGAAGCATTAAAAGAAGAAGGAAACGTATATTACACAGGAAATGGAGCATTGAGTTTAAAAAATAGCGGAAATAGTTTAGTTGATTTCTTTTACAGATGTGGGATTTTAATGAACCAGCCAAAAAGATTTGAAGAATTATTCCTTAATGCATTTGCAGAAGATAAAGAAAAAGCTATAAAAATATTATTTTACTCAAGGGATGTAAGAGGCGGTCAGGGAGTAAGAAGAACATTCAGACATATATTAAAAAAATTAGGAAATCTATACCCTGAAATAGCAGTGCAGATAATAAAATATGTACCAGAATATGGCAGATGGGACGATTTATATGCCTTTGTTGGAACAAAGGTAGAAACAGAAGCATTTGAATTTATGTATAAACAAATAATAGAAGATGTAAAAAACTATAAGGATAACAAGCCAATAAGTCTATTGGCAAAATGGTTAAAGTCCGAAAACACAAGTTCTAAACACTCTGTAAAACTTGCCAAAATAACCAGAAAATATTTTAAAATGGACTCAAAAACATATAGAAAAATGTTGTCTGAATTAAGAAAATATATAAAAATAGTAGAAAGAGATATGAGCGAAAACAAATGGGATAACATTGAATATGAAATAGTCCCATCCCGAGCAATGAAAAAATATCACAGAGCATTTTATAAACATGATGCTGAAAGATATGAAAAATATCTTGAAGAAGTAAAAAATAACAAAAAGAAAATAAACGCAGGGACATTATATCCCCATGATATAGTAAAAATGGTATTAAAGGAAGAAAATGAAACTGCAGAAATGCTATGGAAAAATCTACCTGACTATGGAATTGAAGAAGATGCCATAGCAGTAGTGGATACATCGGGATCAATGTACGGATGTGGCGAAAGTTTGATCCCAATAACAGTAGCAGTTTCATTGGGAATATACTTTGCTGAAAGAAATAAAGGGAAATTTAAAAATTACTTTATAACCTTCTCCGAAAAACCTGAATTACAGGAAATAAAAGGAGAAACATTATACGAAAAAGTCCAGACATTATCTCAGGCATATTGGGATGCGAATACAAATATAATAAAAGTATTTGAATTAATATTAGAAACTGCCAAAAAAGGCGGATATACTATAGAAGATATACCTGAAAAAATATACATAATATCTGATATGCAGTTTGATATGGCTGTATCAGACAATAGCAAAACAAACTTTGAAGCAATAAAAGAAATGTACGAAAAAGCAGGATACCCAATGCCACAACTAATATTCTGGAATGTAAGTAGTTATGGAAATGATGTTCCTGTTAAATTCGACGAAAATGGAACTGCATTAATATCAGGATATAATCCAGTAATATTAAAATACATATTGACTGGAAAAGACATAAATCCATTCGAAATAATGGAAAATGTAATAAACTCTGAAAGATATAAAAATATACATATAAACTAAAAATTCCAGCCATCTACTCTTTACGATGGCTGGTTTTTTATATATAAAATAACTGATTTTTTGATATAAGTTGCAATTACATTTAATAAAAGATTTATAAAAAAACTAAATATAAAAGAAAAACAAAAGAAAGATATTCGCAAAATAGTCAAAATTATAAAATACGCATAAATAAACCAAAACATATCTACGAGGTTCGCAGAGGTTTATGATTTTGTAACACTTTTCAAAAACCACTTGACAAAAGGATTTTAGAATGTTATAATAAAAATAGTTCGTATACGGACCTAAATCCAAAAACACAAAATCTCTGAAAGCAGCTTAAACAAAAGAAAACTGAAAAACAGGTACGAATATAGATGAAAAGTGGATTACAGAGATTTTATTCGAAAAAATGCCGAAAATTTCAAAATTAAAAAACAGGTTCGAAAAATCACCTTCTAAAAAACGCTAATAATAACCATTCTAGAAACCAGCTATCCGAATATCACTACTCTCTGAAAGAGATAGAAACACCTCACGAATTTCAAATTTTTCGTCAAAACTCCCATCATAATCCGAATATCACTACTCTCTGAAAGAGATAGAAACTAACCTTGACTTAACTCTATATACATTGATTCTCTTTTATCCGAATATCACTACTCTCTGAAAGAGATAGAAACTCTTTTAATTCTATATTATCATTTAAATCTATTAATAACATATCCGAATATCACTACTCTCTGAAAGAGATAGAAACTCTTCTAATAAATGTTTTTCAAATTCTTTACTGAATTTAATATCCGAATATCACTACTCTCTGAAAGAGATAGAAACAATTCATCACTACTGTTATTTGTAAATGTATATGTTGGAGTATCCGAATATCACTACTCTCTGAAAGAGATAGAAACATTATCGACTTTTAATTGAGGCTCTGTTTTCCTCCACTCTAATCCGAATATCACTACTCTCTGAAAGAGATAGAAACTTTTAAACTCACAATTTCGTTGTTTTCCTTCTCGAAACTCTTATCCGAATATCACTACTCTCTGAAAGAGATAGAAACAGTTGATAGTTATTTGCTATCTTGTAAGATATGTTCAAAAAATCCGAATATCACTACTCTCTGAAAGAGATAGAAACTAATCTTATAATCGCTATCAAAAATAAACACATCAGGATTTATCCGAATATCACTACTCTCTGAAAGAGATAGAAACTGCTTCTAAAATTTCGTCTCCTGATAATCTTTCATTTAATCCGAATATCACTACTCTCTGAAAGAGATAGAAACTTTCTGCATATTCTTTTATAAGCTTACTGTCTCCAATCGGTATCCGAATATCACTACTCTCTGAAAGAGATAGAAACTTCTCATCTTCCCACCAGTCATATTTTTCTTTTAATTCTTTATCCGAATATCACTACTCTCTGAAAGAGATAGAAACTTTATTTTTTTTGCTTGGTCTTTTGCATAACCAAACTCTGAATCCGAATATCACTACTCTCTGAAAGAGATAGAAACCAAATCAAAATTTTTAATTTCAACATGCCTAACTTTTGCCATATCCGAATATCACTACTCTCTGAAAGAGATAGAAACTATTTTTCCTTCTTTGTTCCAATATGTAGAACCACTGTGATCCGAATATAACTACTCTCTGAAAGAGATAGAAACCCTTCACCTACCAATTCCAATACAAAAAATCCTTCTCTAATATCCGAATATCACTACTCTCTGAAAGAGATAGAAACAAGTCGATGAATTTCTTCAAGGTGCTGAAATAATAGAGCACCAATCCGAATATCACTACTCTCTGAAAGAGATAGAAACTGGTGTAGGTTGTTCCGAGACCAAAATACTCTACACTATCAATCCGAATATCACTACTCTCTGAAAGAGATAGAAACCACAAATATATACACGCCGAAATATACGTTGGTAATGGATTATCCGAATATCACTACTCTCTGAAAGAGATAGAAACGTCTCCGTATTCTTCTTCTAAGAATTCTTTAATACTCATTTATCCGAATATCACTACTCTCTGAAAGAGATAGAAACAGATAAAAGTATTAACAAATCAAGAAATAGAACATCTTGCAATCCGAATATCACTACTCTCTGAAAGAGATAGAAACCCTTTCATACCTCACCACCTCTTTAAATTTTATTTTACAACATCCGAATATCACTACTCTCTGAAAGAGATAGAAACTGCTGTTACATTTACATCTACTCCATGCTTAACGTTCCCTTGATCCGAATATCACTACTCTCTGAAAGAGATAGAAACTATAATCCAGCGAAATCCCTGCTTTTTCTGCAACTTCTTTTATCCGAATATCACTACTCTCTGAAAGAGATAGAAACTAACAACTGTAACTCCATATAAATTACTTTTACTTAAATATCCGAATATCACTACTCTCTGAAAGAGATAGAAACAAAAGTTCTCGTGCATCTATTAAATCATCTTTATTCAATCCGAATATCACTACTCTCTGAAAGAGATAGAAACTTAAGGTTCTTAGGAGGTGTGTTATTAGGTGTCTTACTATTATCCGAATATCACTACTCTCTGAAAGAGATAGAAACGTCAGTGCGTATATACCAGTCATACGCACTATTCGGTGAATATCCGAATATAACTACTCTCTGAAAGAGATAGAAACTTTTTTTCTTTTCATATTTTTCGAGAAGCTTTTCTAACTTCATCCGAATATAACTACTCTCTGAAAGAGATAGAAACAATCATCATTTGAAAATGATATCTAAAATTCAAAAATCCGAATATCACTACTCTCTGAAAGAGATAGAAACATAATTTTATCTTCTACAAATTCATCACTTTCTTTTTTCATATCCGAATATCACTACTCTCTGAAAGAGATAGAAACTAACCTGTATCATCTATGTCTATCCAATTAATATCAAATCCGAATATCACTACTCTCTGAAAGAGATAGAAACAATTCATTTTTGAAGCAACTTATTAAATAAAAAATACTTATCCGAATATCACTACTCTCTGAAAGAGATAGAAAGCTCCTGCATTAAAAGCAGGAGCTTTTTTATCTTTTAATCACCAAAAACTATTTTAAATTTCTCCTATAAATATTGACATAATAATTTCATTATGTTAAAATTATAATATATACTTCAAATTTATTTAGTTGGTGATAATATGAATTTTAAAGAATTAGCTTTTAAGGCTGAAGAAGATTTTGATTTTGAAAAAGCAATTGAATATTATCAAAAAGCTTTTAATGAATTGAGTATTAAAGATAATTCTTTAGTACGTTATGCATATTTATTATTTGATTTTCAAAAATTTGAAGAAGCAGAACCAATTTTTGAAAAAATAGTTTCTGAAATTAATGATTCGGAGTATATGAGTAAACTTGCTATTATTTATGAAGAAAATAATAAATTTGAAAAAGCATTGAAAATATACAAAGAATTAGGAATAGAATCTAAAGTGAAAGAGCTCTCAGATAAAATCGAATTAAAAGCACCATCTCAAAATGCAATAAAACGTTTTATGACGCTTTTTTCAGGAAGAGAAGATGTTTTTTCTATTCAATATGAAGGTGGATATAGACCTATTAGAAGACCTTTGAATTTTCAGGATATAAAAAATCATTTTTCTGGTAAAAAGACTTTAGGAATATATCTTTTAAAAAAGAATGATACTGTTAAATTTGCAGCATATGATATAGATATAAAAAAGCATTATTTAAATAGAGAAGATAAATTTGTATATGAAGAAAATAGTAAAAAAGTTGCTAAACGATTATCTAGAGAATTGAATTTGGAAAATATAACTCATTATTTTGAATTTACTGGCAATAGAGGATATCATATATGGATATTTTTTGATATTCCTGTTTCTGCTTATAAAATAAAGTATATTATGGAGAAAATTTTGGATAGAATTGAATTAGAAGAAGGTATCGATGTTGAGATATTTCCAAAACAAACATCTTTAAATGGTGGATTAGGAAATTTAATAAAAGTACCTCTTGGAGTTCATAAAAAGACAGGTAAAAAATGTTTATTTGTGGATAATGATTTTAATGTCATTGAAAATCAAATTGAATTTCTGAATAATATAAAAGAAAATAAGGCAACTGAAATTAATAAACTTTTTAGAGAAATATTCAATGAAAATGATTATGATGATTTTAATGTTACATATAAAAAAAGAACAACCAGTTCTAAAAATTCTGCATCTAAAAAAATTAAAAGTTCAATTAGAAAAACGCTGCCAAAAAGTAATAAGAATATTTTTACCCAAATGATTGAAGGATGCCATATTTTAAAACAGATTAACGAAAAGATAGAAAAAGAGGCATATATTACAGAAGAGGAAGAAATGATTTTTATAAAATCACTTGCTAATCTTGAAAATTCAAAAAAGTTTATAGAAATGAAATTATCTCAAACAATTAATTTTTCAAAAAAACGTATTGATATGATTATAAAACAAAGTTTAGGCGTTCCAATAACCTGTGAAGAGATACGGAAAATTATATTGAATAAAGATATATCGTTGAGTCTTGAAAACTGCACATGTAAATTTCAGGGTAATTATAATTCACCATATGCAATTGTAGAAAATATAGAAGAAATGTTTCTTGATAAGATTGACATAAATGACATTGCTAAAAAGATTGTTGAAAAAAATGCTGAAAAGTTTGAAATAGAAAAAGAAATTAAAAATTTAAAAAGAATGATAGCTAAAAAGATGGGCGATTCAAAAGAGTTAAGAACCGAAATAGGTACAATAAAAAGATTTGGCGATGATATAGAAATTATATTATAAGGAGATTTTTAAATGATTTTGTATATCACAGAACAAGGAGCTGTGCTTTCTAAAAGAGAAGGACGACTTGTTATTTCTAAAGAAAATTCTATTATTTCAGAGATTCCGTTAAATAAAATTGAAAAGATTAATTTAATGGGGAATATTTCCCTTACTACTCCAATTATTAGCTATTTTCTTGATCATGAAATAGAAGTTATTTTTATGACGAAAACTGGAAAATACAGAGGAAAATTATATACCGATGAATACAGAAATGTGTTATTAAGATTAAAACAATACGAACGCTCTTATGATGAAAAATTCAAACTGAAAATTTCAAAAGCAATAGTTAAAGGAAAACTGAAAAATTCATATGATTTTTTGATTAATAGAAGTAGATATTTACCTAAAGGAACTTTAAGCAAGGAAATTGCTTCGATTAGAAAGATTATAGAAAAAGTTGATAAAGGAAAAGATATTGATGAAGTAAGAGGATTTGAAGGAATTGGTTCTAAATATTATTTTGAAGGATTTAAAAAATTAATAAAAAACGAAAATTTCAAATTTAAAAAACGCATTATGCACCCACCAAGAGATCCTGTAAATGCCATGCTATCATTTGGATACTATCTTTTGTATAACGAAGTTATGGCAGCTATTAATATCGTTGGATTAGATCCATATTTTGGTAATCTTCATACCATAGAAATATCAAAAAAATCACTTTTATTTGATCTGGTTGAAGAATTTAGAAATATCATAATAGACAACTTTATACTTAAATTAATTAATAGAAATGAAATAAGCAAAGATGATTTCAATAAAAAAGATGAAAATATTATATATTTTACAGATGAGGGAATGAAGAAATTTATATCCAAATACGAAGAGATGATATCTCAAAAAATGCGATATCATTTAGACGAAGAAACAAATTATATTAGAACAATATTTCAAAAGCAGGCAAGACATTATGCCAGAGTTGTTATTGGAGATGAAGAGGAATATATTCCATTTTATAGGGTGGGGAATTAAATGTTTTATGTTGTAAGTTATGATATTACAAATGATAAAAGAAGACGAAAGGTTGTAAAATATCTTGAAAGTTATGGAGTTAGAGTTCAATACAGTGTTTTTGAAACGGAATTAAACCAGGACCAATTGAAAAAACTTATAAAAGGTTTAAAAAAGCAAATAAAAAAAGATGAGGACACCATAAGAATTTATCCCATATCTAAAGAAAGTAGAAGATATATTGTCACAATAGGCATTGATAAAGGAAAGTATTACGACAAGGATTTTTTAATAATATGAGAGAGGGGGAAGGGGCATGTATTTAAATTTGTATAAGATTGACATTCCTAAAAAAATTAAACGACTTTACTTCTACAATCCTGACATGGAACCTAAATTATTTGCCAGAAATCTTTCAAGAGTGAATAATTTTAAATTCCAGGATTCAAACGATCTTGTCTGGATTGAGATACCTGATATTGATTTTCAAATTACCCCCAAAAATGTTTTCCAATATAAAGTTGAAAAAGAAGAGATAATCAAGGAAGAAGAAGATAAAAAATTATTTATAAAGACACTATACAAATTCATAAAAAAACTTTTTCTTGACAATGATTTTTATTTTAAAAAAGGAAATAATTTCATTTCAACCACAGAAGTGTTTTCTTTAGATTCAAATGAAAATGTAAATGCACACTTAACTTATAAAATAAAAATACATAATATTTCCAATGAGTATTATTTATCAATACTACCTAAGTTTACTTTCCTTTCAAAAGAACCTGCATTAGAATCAGCCATAAAAAGCGGATATTTATATAATATAAAATCTGGAAAAAGTTTTCCATATATTTCAGGCTTGGATGGAATTTTAAAAATAGATATTGGAAATAACCAAATAGTAGAAGTTGCTTATCCAGAGAATTACCTTTTTAATTTTACAACTCGTGATGCAGAAAAATACGGTTTTTCAAAAGAAGTACACGAAATATATAAAAATAAAGTATTTGAAGGATTTAAAAAAATACCAAAAACATTAGGATTCTTAAATAAAATTACTAATCTTAATGAAAATTATCAATTGAAAGATGGATATAAAATATTTATAAATGTTATATATAAATTTAAAAATGGCGAATCTCGTTATGCTAAAGATGTTTTCAAATATTCTTTCTATAAAAACGAACAACCTCTTAAGGCAATATTCTTCTTTTCTTCAAAAAAACAGTTTTTTGAAGTTCAAAAATCTTTAAAAGAATTATTCCATAACAAACATTCAGTTTTTTATCGTGCAGCAGCAGAACTTGGATTTTCAAAGGTTGAGTTTTTAAGAGATTCTAAAACTAAAAGCTCAGCATTTTTATATAATCCTGAAGAATTTACAGTAAAAAATACAGAGTTTATAAATCAAATAGAAGATAATGTAATGGCTATAGTTTTGCTTGATAAATATATAGGAAATATAGATCCACTTGTAAGAAATTTTCCAGATAATCTAATTCTTCAACCTATATTAAAAGAAAAATTAGAAGATATAAAACCGTTTATCATAAAAAGTTATGTTTATAAAATGGGAAATTTTATTCCAGAATGTAAACCATTTATATTGAAGAAAATGGAAGATAAGGAGAAAAATTTATATATAGGAATAGATTTAAGTCACGATACCTATGCAAGAAAAACAAATCTTTGTATTGCGGCAGTTGATAATACTGGAGATATATTGTATATAGGAAAACATAAAAATCTGGAATTAAATGAAAAAATGAATCTGGATATTTTAGAAAAAGAATATATTAAGGCATTTGAAAAATATATTGAAAAATTTAATGTTTCGCCTGAAAATGTATTTATTTTAAGGGACGGAAGATTTATAGAAGATATTGAAATAATCAAGAATTTTATTTCTTATAATGATACGAAATATACTCTGGTTGAAGTTAACAAAAATACAAATATTAATTCATATGATGATCTGAAAGAATGGATTATAAAGCTTGACGAAAATACATATATCTATTATCCTAAAACCTTTTTAAATCAAAAAGGAGTTGAAGTAAAAATTCTTGAAAATAATACGGATTATACAATTGAAGAGATAATTGAACAAATATATTTACTAACGAGAGTTGCTCATTCCACACCATATACAAATTATAAGCTTCCATATCCTTTGCATATAGCAAATAAAGTAGCTTTAACTGATTATGAGTGGAAATTATATATACCTTATTAAAATAACCCCTGATTTTCAGGGGTTATTTTAATAAGGGTAACGTAATTGGTTTTATTCCGACTTTTGCTGTATTTCTTCTATACTATCTTTATTTTTATAATAGATTCAGGGCTTCTATAAATTTGCCTTTTTTCTTTTCATCTTTTACAATTTCATCTAAAAAATGATGAAGAGCTTCTTTTTTAAAGTGAATTTCTCTGAATTTTTCGTCTTCTAAAAGTTCTTGCATTAAATCTTTATAACTTTTCATTTTATTGTCTTAATAGATTTCTTTAAAGACCATATACTCATTTTATCATACTCTTTATGCTATCATATATGATAACTAATATCAAGCAACTTTTTTGTAAATTTATAATTTGTCGTTTAATCAAATAAATCCCTATACATTCTAAATCACAGAACATATAGGGATTTTGAATAATAAAATTTATTGATAAATTTTGTAGTTTATTTTATATTTCTTTCCAACCATTCGTATCGTAATTTTCATACACAATTCTCTAATTTTTAAAATTTTCTTTTTATATAATAGTATCCAATTAAATTGTTTTCTTCCATATAGTCCATTTCTTCCTTTGTATAGATTTTTCCTTCTTCAGGCCTTTTTTCTAATTTTATTACAATAGCCTCTTCCCCAGGAGCAAAATAAATTTCTTTTCTTTCCAGAGGAATATCCAAATCAAACTGTTCTTTTATAAAATGTTTTATTGAATCGTGACCTATTGCAGAGTCCAAAGTCTGTTCATTCAGAGCGTTTTTTAAAAAATTATAAAACTTTTCTTTTGTAATTTTTTCTATATCAAAGTTTCCTGTTTCACTATCTTTTGAAAGTGGAATTATTATGGAATTTAGTAAGTAAACTTTTCTCTTTAAGGTAGCTTCTTTTTTCTCAAATAACTCTATATTATTTGATAATTCTTCAATTTCTCTTACATACGACAACAATAATTTTTTTAAGTTCTCTTTTTTGAAGTCATCAGTGCCTCTTCCGGCATGTGCAATTTTATTTCTTGTGTCTATAATATTTTTAGTTAGTTTATCCAATCTTTCTGCAATTTCATTTCTTTTTAAAGAATCTTCCCAAAATATTCTTTCTCTTTTTTCTTTATCATCATAGTATAATATTTGCCCTTTTGCTAATAGATGTAAATCAATTAAAAGTTCTCTAATCTGAATCATTGCTTCTGAATACATTTCCCATTTTAATAATAATTTTATGAAATTTGCCATAAATATAATTTTTTCCCTGGTTAATGTATTATCATTTTTTATTGAATCGATATTATAAAATAAATCTTCCACGATAATTTTTCTAAGAGTGGCCAAAAAATAATTAATAGGTTCTATGAAAAATAACTTTTCTGTGCTTTTTGAACAATTTCTAAATTCTATAATGCTATTATCCAAAATTTCCTTTATTTTTAGTATAGAATTTATAATTTTTTCAGGTGATGCTGGAATTTTTATAATATTATTAAAATTAGATAACTCAGTAGAAAGAGAAGAAAATTTCAATTTATTCACATTACATAATTTATTTGTTGCAACTAATTTCTGGATATTTCTTAAAGCTTTTTCTATTCTTTTTGTAATTCCATATTCTTTAAATTCCTCCAAAGCAAGGGTTAAGTTTGAAAGTTCTAATGTCGATGAAATATTAAGAATCGGTACTTCTGGAGGTTTGTTTTTAAATTCCTTTCTTATATCATAAGCACCATAATATAATATAATATTTTTTTCTTCAAAATCCTGCTGTAAATTTTTTAAATAAAAAATTACTCCAGTGGTAAAGGTTGATATATGCCTAAGACCATGAGTTAAATCAAAAATAATTTCTTTTTCCGAAAATTCACTTATTGACTTTTTTATAATTGAAATTATTTCTTCGAGTTCATTATAATTCCTTCCTTCTGGAATATTTTCAAAGGTTACACTTATTCCTTTTTGATGCAGATTATTTATTTCATTATTTATATTTTGACCATGTTCGCTATTAGGATTTTCCAGAAAATTTTCTTTAACTTCTTTTGTTATAAAGAATTTTATTTCAACATCATTTCCTCTTTCTTTTTCTAAATATGCATTAGCTAAAGGGCTTAAATAACTTTTAGCTTTTTTGTTTTCAGCTTCTAATCTATAATATAATGATTCATTATATCTTCCTTTTCCAAGAAAAGATAATAATAATATTTTTTCCATAAATTGCCTCCTATATAAGTTCTAATAGATTTTTGCATTTATAGTCTTGATATTTTTGCATTATTTTCTCATATTCTCTTTCATATTTATCATGATCTAACCATATATAGTATAAATTTAATTTATTTTCATCTGTATCCCAAACAGCTCTAAAAATATTTCCGGTAATTGATTTATATAAATAAGGTTTATTAAATCTTTTTCCTTCCCAGGATTTGTTATGCATTAATTCTCCTTTATAAGAATTGTTATTACTTTTAAATAATTTTATTTTTCGTATAAGCTCAAAAATTTGAGTTTTTACAAATTTTCTTTTATCATTATCAAGTTTATCCCACATTTCTTTTAATTCATCTGAAATAAATATTTCAGTTGTAAGAATATTTTTAAATAAAAATAATCCAAAGGCATTTAAAACAACTACTCCATCAATGGTATCAAAAAAGTATGTATGATTATCAATAAACTCTTGTTCCATTTTTGATAAAGAATTATATTTAATTTCTGATTCCTGAATTTCTTTTATTAAGTATAAATAATCTATAGATTCTTCAATATCAAACTTTATAGGGATTGGAGGAACTTCCTGAAATACAGAACCTTCTTCATATAAATATCCCATTTTATAACCATAAAATGAACCAGCTACATATCCTAAATAAGACATAACTTTATATCCAGGTGTTGGCGAGAAAAAGGTGTTATAAATATTTCCTTTTTGTAATTCAGTTACAAGAATATCCATAAATTCACCATATTGTTTATTTAATTTTATTCTATCATTTATATCAAAATCTACACCTTTTAAAATCACATTTGCATTAAAATCTTTTCTAAATATATATTCATTTAATTTTGCAGAGATAATACCTTCTTTAGTGTTTGTATGAATAATGGATATATCAGGATTATTTGCTAATTTATTCATTTCTTTTAAAGTATGTACTAAAGAATATTCAACACTAACTTTTTTAGGATCACTTTTTGAGTTTTGAAAGGCGACTTTTACTTTTTCTATCCATTTTTCAACATCTTCACTTTTTAAATTTTTAACGTGTTCGATATTATTATCTTCAATAAATTTTCCTAATAAATTAAATTTGCCTAAAATTGATTTTCCCCCTGTAAGAACAATATTACTATACATTAACTGGTTCCTCCCTTCGTGTTTGACCTAATCCCATGGTGGTTTTATACCCCACTCCGGCATAAAATGCAAAATCAGATAAAATATTTGCTGTCTTTTTTAATTCATAATTATCTTCAGGAATTTCAAAAACTACATTACCTGTAAATCCCTGTAAATAAAAATTTGGAAAATATATGTATTTTAAATGAGTTTTTCTTTGAATTATTTTAATAGTATTAAATTTTTCTTTTACTTTTTCATTGAGTTTATAAGGACTATATTTATTGAATTTTATTAATAAGCTATTAAATATTTTTTCCGGATCCGGATATCTTAAATGTTTGTCTCCAGTTTTAAACAGTGTCGGAGTAATAAAAGTAAGAGAAATTTTATTGTCATAATTTTCTTTTAGCAAATCATCAATAGTTAATAAATTAGCCCATTTACTGTGTTCCTTATCAAAAATTATCCTGATTATTGAAAATGAAATATCTTCAATATTTATTTTTTCTTTGAAAATTTTATTTTTAAATATTTTTGTTGTAAATAAGATAAAAATTTTTTCTTCTAAAAATGTCATTCTTATATAATATCTTTTTCCTTTTAAAATAGTTACTGGCTCATCAATTTTTTTCCCAAGAAAAGAGGAAACTGTAAAAGGTTTATAATTTTTGTCTTCATGGAGTTTATAAGAAATTTCTTTATCAACATCTTTTAATATATTAAAAAAAAGGCCATGTATCTTTTTACCAGGAAAAGTGGGGATAACCCCACTTTCTAATGCTTTTAATTCTATGACTATACTATAAAAAATAGTATCACCTTCTATCAAAATTACTTAATTCTTGAATTTTAAATCTTCCATATCCCATAGAAGTTTTTGCACCAATTCCAAAATATTCTAAAAAGTATTTAAAATGAATGTTTATAATATTTATAACTTCATTGGAATCTGCAGAAATTAATAAATCTATTCTAAAAGTTCCATTAGAAACATTTAAATAATTCAATGGAATGGGATTATATACATCATTTGGAGGTTGATTATTCATATAATATTCCTGAAAATGTGGTGTTTGATAGTCAATATTTAATTTTATAGTATTAATAGGTATTGCATCTAAAAAATCAATATATCCTTTTTTCTCAGCATTTCCAAAAACTACATCTATAATACTTTTTAAATCATTATTTGATTCGATATATTTTCTAAAAGCTCCCTTTATTGACGTACCTGGAATTATTGGAAGTCCATAATTTCTACTCCAATAAAATCCTATTTCATCTATTGAAGGAATTCCTGCTCCTATTAAAAATGGTGTTTTATTTTTTACTATATAAGTTTTAACGTTATAATGTTTTTTTATTTTATTTATCATTTGAATTCTTATATTTTTTATAATCTCTATATTCTTTTTTATTATATTTTTATCCAAATTTATTAATATATCTTTATAATCATCTTTTATTTTTTTTAGATCTTCTGGATTTGCTTCATGGTATACAAATTTATCATAATACAAACTCGCGTTTTTTAAATTTTCTGGTTTATAATTGGTATAATACTTCAAGTTTATTCACCACCTGTTTGAATAAATATATCAACATATCTCCTATACCAATTTGTAAATTCTAACACTTTTTCCTGTATAGTAGAAAGTTCTTCTGTATTTTCAAGAAATGTAAGCAAATCCTCTCCCTTAAACAACCCTTTTTCTTTAAGATATTGTTCAATATCATTAAATACAGCTTTATGATGATCTTTGTTTTTTGCTTTTAAAAATACAAGGGTTCCATATAACCCGTTTTGTATTATCATTGAACCAAGCCCTTTTATCAAAGATCTATAATCATCTTTATATTTTTTATTTATTTTCTGAATAACAAATTTTTTTGCTAATAATTTTGTGCTGTTTTCTCTTTTCACATTTTCACCTCACATTAATTTTATATATGAAAAACCTTTTCCAACAGAGGCCTTTCCACCAATATTTATGTATTCTTTATCTAAATTCTTTTCTACTTCGTTAAGCAATTCTTCGCTATTTTTTAGCGATTTTATTAAAAAGAACATTACAGTGTCTTGGGGTAAATATTCTTCATACCATAATGCACCTTCTGCTACTGTACCAGTATCAGGATTTATTCTAATTCTTGGTAATACTTCTGTAGCGTTTCTAACAAAAAAAGAGAAATCTTCATCTTTTAATACAATAACATTTTCTTCTAATACTTTTTGTAAATATTCATCAGGAGATACTTTTTTTAATTCTTTCATTAGTTCTTTTAATTCGTTAGATTCTTCGGTTTCTATAGCATATTCTTCCACATTAACAACAGTACTTTTAAATGTTGAATATTCTTTTTTATTTTTTATTGTTTTGAGAAATTTATTTATTTTTGACGCCATTTCAGTATTCCCTGAAATTTCAAAAGCGGTTTTTAATCTGGATAATACCATTGGACATGTTATCCATACTAAACCTCTATTTATACTTCTTAATGGGAAAAATAATATTTTGGCTTCTGAGAAAGTTATATTACCTGGTTTTGATTCTTTATTGTTATTACCTGGTTTAGACCCAAATATTTCTTCTTCTTTATTGAAAGATAATTCATTTCTTATTGCTCCTTTTATTCCTGCTATTATTGGGAATCCAGTATGTACCTCCCTTTGTATTGGTTGATCTACAACTCCAACATCCATTCCTTTACCTGCATGAATTTGTGTTACTGCATATAAAAATCCAACTTTTCCACTCAAGTTAATAACCCCCTTAAATTTTTATTTCAATATATTTTCCAAAATTATATTCATCATATTTATCAGTAAAATTTATTTTATAATTTTCTTTTTCAAAATCACCTTTTATTACATAAACACTTCCCGAAGGAACCACTTTAAATTGTTCACCAGGATGATTATTTTTAAGATCCCAGTATCCAATTGTTTCAGGTTTATAATTGGCAATAGCTATAATATTACTATCAAATATAGGTTTTACTCCATCTTCAAAGTATGCTGGAGTTAGTAACAATAAACCTTTTTGAGTATCAATTATTGGGTCAAAGATAGAAGTTTCTATCTCTTTTATTTCAATTTTTGCCATTTTTCCTTTTGTACCAAGAGTAATTATTTCAATTTCATTTAATATATTTAATTCATCTCGCTCTATAAAAAAAGCAAATCCTGCATCGTCTATAAATCTAAAATATGAATATGAATATAGCATACCCTCCATTGCTTTTCTATTTTCAAGAGCAATTCCTATTTTTTCTTCTTTAAAATATATCTCAGAATTATCATTGGAAATTTTTAAATTTCCTTTTTTTAGTTCTTCTAATTCATTTAATGAAATATACGTTTTTTCAGGCTCTTTTAAATTTCTCATACTCTTATATTTTATCCCATATAATTCTTTACCGTTTAAATTAAAAGTAAATGTTTCATCTATTTCGCCTTTATAAAATTCTTTTGTGATATCATTTTGTTTTATTATTGCAGGCATTCTAAAGTATATGTTACTTTCACTATCGGTTAAAAATGGACCTATAATTTTCAGTTTTTTATCTTTTATTATTTGTTCTATTTCTTCCTGGGTTAAATTTTTCTTTCTCATATATGCTGTCATTATTGCACCATAAAATGTTTTTGGATTAGGAAATATTGTTTCCTCAGCGTGAGAAAAAGTTTTTGATTTTCTAAAACCAACCCAATCCACTGGTTTAATAAACAATGTTTTAATTTTTTTCATATATATTCTCCCTTCTTGCATATTCTATATTTTCAAGGGTATTGAAATATTCCATTAATTTATTTCCAGTAAGGAATCTTTCATTAAGTGTAATTAATTTTACAAATGAATTTTTTAATTTATCTTTTTTTATTTCCATTCTTTTTTCAAGAAATGGTATAATATTATTTTTAAAATCTTCAATGGTTAAAATTTCGTTTCCAAATTCATCAAAACAATAATTTATATATTCAGATTTTAAACGTAAAATTATATTTTTAATGGATTTTTCTTTTTCAAAATCTTTTATAAATTCTAAACCTTTTAAAAGAATATCAAATCTATTCAATTCCCAAAAACTTTTTGATATATTTATTTGTCCGCTTCTTCTTATTGTAGCTATTGCAAAACTATCTTTTTTTCTACCACTTTTTTCTTCATTAGATTTAGCAAGTTTTTCCATTTCTCGAGCCTTGTTAAGTGCAAGTTTTAAATTAAAATTATGTTTCGATATAACAATTCCAGCACTCATTGTTGCCTGTTTTCCCATCATATTAAATACAGGATATTCCAGATTTTTTTCTTTTTTATAGCACCAGCCATTTTTGAATACATATTCTCCAACTTTTTCTTCACCAATTCCAGAATAAACTTTTCTCAATTTATTAGCAGCATCAAAAACTTTATTAGAAGGGAAAAGAGCTAGCACATCATCTCCGCCAGCATATATTAATAATCCATCAAATTCTTCCACCACTTTTGGTACAAAATTTGAAAAATTATTTAAAGTTCTACTAATCATCCTCTGATATGATGGAGTTACAAGATTTATATTTTCCAATAGTTTTGTGTATTCTTTGTCTTCTCTTTCTAATTCTTTTATAACTTTTGAATGTAGTCTTTTTTTAAATGATGGAGCTAATGTTCCCGATATCCATTTTCCCATATTATCTCCATCCATCAATAATACTGCAAGTTTATATTTTCCTGCTATTTCTTCAGTTGATTTTACATATTTTAATTTTTCATAAGCTTCTTTGTATCCAATTTCATTTAGATATTCAACAAATAATCTCTTTATTGCTGAAAGTGCCGATAATCTTTCCTTTTTTTCATCTTTGTCTATGATTTCGATTACTGCTTTATTTGCTCCGCTTAAATCGTCACCATTTACAACATCATCTTCAAATAGTTGAATAAAATCACGTGTAGTTTTTCTTAGAGAACTTTTTATACCCAATAATTCACTATACATTCCATAAAAAGCTATATCTTTCATTTGATATGTTGATTCAAGTTGTTTCATTTTTTGATATAATTTTTTAATATTTTCATCTTCTGTATAAATATAATGTTTTTCAATATATTTTTCAATGTTATTAATTTCTTGATCAACTGTAATTATTATTGGGAATTGAGAAATTTGTTTATCCCAGTTTTTGAATGCTTCAAGTTTTTGAAAAATTGTTTCTTTATATTTTTTTTCTGATTGAATTAAATCTTCAATATATATTTTTATAAATTGACTTATATTTGACATTTCATCTTTTATTGCTTTTTTGATTTTGCTCTTTATTTTTTCTAGATCTTTTGTTGGAACAATGGCAGTGAAAATATTAGGAAGTGAAGCAACGCCAGGATCAGCAGATGTTTCAACGAATATACCGATTTTTTCGAATTCTTTTTTCACAAAATAATTGCCTCTCATGTATGGGAATATTACATTGTCATATCCATACTCTTCACCTATTACTTTTATTCCTTGGAAGGTTAAATAGGATAACATATAACTTCCAACTTTTAAATCTATAGTTTTTCTTGCAGCCGCTATGAACTCTTGAACAGGTCCTATAGATACTAATAATAAAGACATTTTATTGCTAACACTCATTGCAGAAGCACTATCAAGATGATCAATTATCGAATGACTTGGGATTCTTGTATCTCCAGGTAACATAAATGATAATTCAGTTTGTTCTGGAAGTTCCCACCATGTTTTATAATATGTTTTTTTGAAATCTTCTAATTTTTCTAATTTATCAGTTATTTTTTCCGAATTAAGTTTATCAATTTTTTGTTTAAAATCATTTTTAAAATAATCTTCTAATTTTTCACCATTTAATGGATGTAAATATTCTGGATAATGGTATATATTTATGCTGATTCTTTTACTGAAATGTTCTTTTTCTTTTGGAAATAATATTCTATCTGCAGCGCTTGAAAGATAATCGGGATTTTTATAATCATCTTTTAAATATGTTCCCAATTTATTTAATCTTCTATTTGCAATATTTTCATGTTTTTCAAGATTTAACGCTTTTTCTATCGGATCATGCAAAAGCGCTATAATTTTTTTCTCCCAATTCACTTTTTCTCCCCCTTATTCGTTAATTTTTTTTCAACTTCCTTTTTAAATATATCCATTGCTTGATTATATATTTCAAAACTTTCTGGACTCTCAGTTATTAATTTATTTCTTCTTCCTTCGAAATATATTTTGTTATTTAAAGAAATTTTACTTGTTATCATTAATATTCTTACATAATATTCATTTTTTTCATTTAAATGAAACGAGAAGAAAAATGGTGAAGCTTTTCTTTCACCGTTTGTTAAAGTGTATTCATTACCTTTATAATTACGCAATTTTTTAGAGGTAATATTATATTTATAATTTATAGGTAATCCCATTAATGCCTGATAAAAAATAATATTACTTTCAATTGTATTTTTTGAAGATGCTTCAACTTCTCTTAAAGCATTTGTAAAAGACTCAGTGTTATTCAAAGTTCTTAGTTTCTTTTTAACTTTTATATAAACTCCTTTTTTAGATTCTTGCATTTCAGTTGCATAGAGTTTTTTATAGATATCAGAAAAATTCTTGATTGGAGATTTTTTTGTCGAAACGACTCTATAAGTTTTGGGATCTGATAATAATACAGGAAATTCAGGTATATCTAAAAATTCTGTTTGAGAATACTTGAAATGAGTATCGGATATAGAGCTAAAATATCGTTTCAAATTTTCATCTAATTCATTTAAAATATTTTTTACACTGTTTTTAATTTCTGATGAATTTTCTTTATTCGTTTTTATTAACTCTATTTTAAAGCTTCCAAAACCTTTTCTTGTTTTTGCACCAAACCCGCTTACTAAAGAAATTAAGTTCATTAAATTTATTATGATATTTAATAATTTATCTGGTTGCTTTTTTATGATAAAAGTTATATTTAATTTTGATTTTTCTTTTAAAAATTCTCTCTCTTCTACACCATAAATTCCATAAATGTAATTTATTTTTCTGTTTCTTTTATTTATTCTTGCAAAAGTAAAATAATCGTGATTGTTTGTAATATTAGTAGGCGATATTAAATCAACTATCACATCAAAACTTGATTTTCTTTCTGTTGAACCAAATATTAATTCTTCTGCTTTTTTTAATCCTATATATGGTTTTCTTTCACCGTTATAATAATGAATATCTATTACTCTTGGAACAACAGCTCTAAACCAGAATCTCATTACTCCTCTTACGCTTTGCGGAGTTAAAGAAAATGTTTTTCCGTCTCTACTTGCAAACATGGGCGATGTTGTAAGTAACTCAAATTCTAGAATGTTCATTTTTTCCCTCCTATTTATTAAAAATTAACATCTTCAACCAATCAATGATATATTAATAATATAAATATATTCTAATTAATCTTGAATTAAATTATACATTTCTATTTTAACACATCACAAAATTAATTTCAAGAAAATATAAGACCCCTGAAATTAATTGTAAAGGTTAAAGTAGAAAAGAATAAAAAGTGTGTATATGGTAAAACAAATTGACCCCTCTAAGGAAGAAAAAGCTTATGATGAGTAGTAAAATAGAAATATAACTCGTCGAAAGGAGAATGGGGGATGAAAATAATAATGGAAGCATATGAGATTATTACAATGCACAAGGAAATATAAGCAATAATAAAGAATGGATAAAAAAAACAGCAATACTCGGAAATAAGAAATTTATAAATAAACTAAATATAAAAGAAAAACAAAAGAAAGATATCCGCAAAATAGTCAAAATTATGAAATGTGCATAAATAAACTAAAACATATCTATGAGGTTCGCAGAGGTTTATAATTTTGTAACACTTTTCAAAAACCACTTGACAAAAGGATTTTAGAATGTTATAATAAAAATAGTTCGTATACGGACCTAAATCAAAAAACACAAAATCTCTGAAAGCAGCTTAAACAAAGGAAAACTGAAAAACAGGTACGAATATAGATAAAAAGCCGATTATAGAGATTTTATTCGAAAAAATGCTGAAAATTTCAAAATTAAAAAACAGGTTCGAAAAATCACCTTCTAAAAAACGCTAATAATAACCACTCTAGAAACCAGCTATCCGAATATAACTACTCTCTGAAAGAGATAGAAACTACTTGAAATTTTCATAAACATTATAAATATAATATCCAAGATCCGAATATAACTACTCTCTGAAAGAGATAGAAACATATAAAAGATGTCAATACAAAAAAGATATTAACTATACTATCCGAATATAACTACTCTCTGAAAGAGATAGAAACTATTTATACCATACTCGAAATTTAAAGCCTCTTTCAACAGGATCCGAATATAACTACTCTCTGAAAGAGATAGAAACTCTTATTCATTTTTCTGGTGCGTGACCAGTTTCTTCTTTTATCCGAATATAACTACTCTCTGAAAGAGATAGAAACTAAAACTTTAATTTATTTATCAAAGATGTATTATTTACACCATCCGAATATAACTACTCTCTGAAAGAGATAGAAACTATTGCTGTAGTCCTCAGATTTTCAAATGTATCTTCTAACATATCCGAATATAACTACTCTCTGAAAGAGATAGAAACGTCCCTTTTTCTATCCCACTAAATGTTGTGATTGTTAATTCATCCGAATATAACTACTCTCTGAAAGAGATAGAAACACATAAGCATAGAACGTAACAAAATCAAAGCGCTCCCTTATATCCGAATATAACTACTCTCTGAAAGAGATAGAAACTTTTCTCTCACCTCTACAAGAGCTTATATCGCTATGCCTGTATCCGAATATAACTACTCTCTGAAAGAGATAGAAACAGCTTGAGGAAAGCTGAGGTTTGGGAACGTCCTTCGGCTTTATCCGAATATAACTACTCTCTGAAAGAGATAGAAACTATCTACTACTACTTTAAAATCGATATTTATGATAAATCCGAATATAACTACTCTCTGAAAGAGATAGAAACCCTTTCATAACCCTTTCATCTTTTAATTCTTCGCTTAACATATCCGAATATAACTACTCTCTGAAAGAGATAGAAACTGCTGATATTTCTAACCTGCTTCTAAAATTTTCAAGGATATTATCCGAATATAACTACTCTCTGAAAGAGATAGAAACATCCATTTGATTGAATACTAAAAAATCTCTTTCGTATTTTAAATCCGAATATAACTACTCTCTGAAAGAGATAGAAACTAAAATTCATCTTCTCCATTTTCAATTGCATCTATTATTTCATCCGAATATAACTACTCTCTGAAAGAGATAGAAACCCTACTTATTAGGAGGTGGCCTTTGCTTGCCACTTTTCCAAATCCGAATATAACTACTCTCTGAAAGAGATAGAAACTATTTTTTCATCAATTGTTTTGTGTATTCAGTCATGTCTTTTTCAATCCGAATATAACTACTCTCTGAAAGAGATAGAAACTTGACAGGTTTGGTGAACCATACTGTCAAATTTCCCTCGTAATCCGAATATAACTACTCTCTGAAAGAGATAGAAACTTCATCATCTTCAATATATTCTCTCATTTTGTGATATTCTTATCCGAATATAACTACTCTCTGAAAGAGATAGAAACTTGTTGAACCTTTTTCGAAGCCTTCAACGAAGGCTTCTCTATCCGAATATAACTACTCTCTGAAAGAGATAGAAACTTGTTGAACCTTTTTCGAAGCCTTCAACGAAGGCTTCTCTATCCGAATATAACTACTCTCTGAAAGAGATAGAAACCTTTGTTTGTCTCCTTCTTTGTAGATATAAGGTAAATCAATATCCGAATATCACTACTCTCTGAAAGAGATAGAAACCAAAGGTTCATAAACATCACTGCTTCTTGTGCTGTAATATTATCCGAATATAACTACTCTCTGAAAGAGATAGAAACCTTTGACCTGATTAGCCCACACATCTTCATCTATAGCTCTCAATCCGAATATCACTACTCTCTGAAAGAGATAGAAACTTTCAGCGATCATAACCTCTTTTCTTATCATTCCAGGTTCAATCCGAATATCACTACTCTCTGAAAGAGATAGAAACTCCGATAAATCTTTTCTAATTGTATTCTGTAATTTTTTATTATCCGAATATCACCACTCTCTAAAAGAGACAAAAAACTCCTGCATTTTTCAATGCAGGAGTTTTTGTGTATGGTATAATAACACCATGGGGGTGAAAAAATGAAGGAATTAAAAAGTCTTCCTCTGGGAGAAAGCAACTTTAAAACCATAATGGAAAACAATATGTATTTCATAGATAAAAGTATGCTCATAAAGGATATATTATCAGCTGGAAGAGTAATATTAATCACTCGACCAAGGAGATTTGGAAAAACATTAAATATGAGCATGTTAGAACATTTCTTTTCAATGAAAGAAAACAGTGAGAATTTATTTAAAGATTTAAAAATCTGGAATGAAAAGAAAATAATAGAAAAGTATTTAAATAATTATCCTGTTATATTTATTAGTTTTAAAGGCTTAAAGAAGAAAAAATATGAAGATATGAAAAACGGAATAAGAGAGTTAATATCAAAATTATATACAAAGTACGTATATCTCCTTAATACTGATAAAATAACACAATGGGATAAAAAAAGAATTATAGGTATATTAGATAAAACTGCAGAAGACGCTGTTTTCGAAGATGGAATAAAAAATCTAACAGAATATTTATATATATATCATGGTAAAAAGGTAATATTATTAATAGACGAATACGATACACCGATACAACAATCATATCTAAATGGATATTATGATGAGCTAATAGATTTTATAGGAAATATACTTGGAAATGCATTAAAAGATAATGAGTATTTAGAAAAAGCTGTATTAACAGGAATAACAAGAGTGGCAAAAGAGAGTATATTTACAGGAGTAAATAACCTCCAAATTTCAACTGTATTAAGCAGATTATTTAATGACAAATTCGGAATGACAAAAGAAGAATTACATGAAGCTTTGAAATATTATGGAATGGAATACGAAGAAGAAAAGATAATAGAATGGTATAATGGATTTAATTTTGGAGGATTTGAAATATACAATCCATATTCAATAATGAATTTAATCTTTGAAAAGGAAATAAAGAATTACTGGATAAACACCAGCGGGAATAAGTTAATAAAAGATTTAATAGCCAAAGGAAGTGCAGAAATAAAATCAAAGATTTATGATTTAATAGAAGGTGAAACAGTAACAACAACAATAAATGAAAATTTGGTATATGGAGATTTAAATGTCAATGTAGAAGAAAGCGTATGGACACTCTTTTTATTTACAGGATACTTAACCTGGATAGACAAAATAGGGGAAGGAAACAGTGCAGAATACAGACTAAAAATAACAAACAAAGAAGCTCTTGATTTCTTTAAAAAAACAGTGGTTAACATATTAGAGGATTCAGGTTTTAAATACAAAACACTGTTAAAAGATTTAATAGAGGAAAATTATGAAGAATTCAAAGAAAATTTTAAAGAATTAGTAGAAAATACAATAAGTTATTTTGATGTAAGTGGAAAAGAACCAGAAAGGTTTTATCATGGACTTATATTGGGACTGAGTGTGGGATTACAAAAGGAATATATAATAAAAAGCAATAGAGAATCAGGATATGGAAGAGCGGATTTAATATTAATTCCAAAAAAGAGAAGCAATCCAGGGATAATATTTGAATTTAAAAAATACTATAAAAAAGATGGAGATTTAAAAAGTAGCGCAGAAAAAGGAATGAAACAAATAGAAGAAAAGAATTATGAAACGGAAATAAAAAGCCATGGAATAGAAAGAATAATAAAAGTTGCTATTGCTTTTGATAAGAAAGATGTTGAAATTGTAATTAAATAATGTTCCAATATAAAATAGCCACCATATTGAAATACTACGGTGGCTAATTTTAATTTTTTATTTTAAAGCATTATAGATATAATAAAATCCAATTACAATAAGCACTATAAATAAGATTTTTTGGATCCATTTTGCCCCTTTTTTTACAGAGAATGCACTTCCAAAATATCCACCAGTTATGCTACCCAATGCTAATACAAATCCAGCCAAATAATTTACCTGATCATTAACTGCAAAAATAATAAATGCAAATATAGTATATATCAATACAAGAAAAACCTTTATTGCATTTGTTTTTACCAAATCATATCCCTCTAATAAAACCAATGCAATCATTAAAAAAAAGCCTACTCCCGCTTGAATAAAACCGCCATAGATTCCTATTATGAAAAAAACAATAAAACTCAAAATATTATTGCGCTTTACGACTCTTTCCTTGGTCCATAAATCAGGTTTCTTTACTAAAAATATACTCATGATTATTAAAATAAATCCAACTATGCTTTTTAACAATGTTTTATCTATATTAACAACGATACTTGCCCCTACTAAAGCACCTAAGGTTGCAGGAACTGCTAAAAATATAGCTCTTTTTAAATCCAAAACCTCACTTTTTTTAAATTTTGTCGTGGCTGTAATATTTTGAAATATTATTCCTATTCTATTTGTTCCATTTGCAATATCCATTGGAAGACCTAAAAGGTTTAATATTGGCAATGTGATTAATGAGCCTCCACCAGCTATTATATTAATAAATCCACTGGATAAACCTGCTAAAAAAACAAGAATATATAACATATTATCCCCCCTAAAAATTCGTAAAACTAATTAATTTTATTATACTAAAACAAATAGATTAAGTCAATAAGTTGAAATTAAATAAAAAAGGCTCCTCGTTTTGAAGAGCCTTTTTGTTTATAATACAAACACATTAACCTTATTTCTGAGAATAAATCGAATAAGATACTTGAGATTTTCGCATATTTCTTCTGTTAGATTGTTTGATTCAGTATCATTTAAAACATCCAATATAGCTTTAATAGAAGCGTTTTTATGTTCCAATTTTTCTGGTAATTCAGAATATTCAATAAATTTCTGATATTTTAGTTTAAATCCATCTCCAAATATTTTCTTTGATGTTTCAAAAAGAAGCAAACCATTTTTTCCAAATACAAATACCGTATATACTTTAAATGCATTTTTTGGAAGGTTAAAAGCATTTCGAGTTAATACAATAATAAAGTTATTCTTAAAGAATTTTTTTGAATTTACATCACTAAAAAAGTAATATTCATCATCAAAATTATCTTTAATTAAAGATTTGAAATTTTCCTTTTCTTTTTCAGAAAACTTTTCATACATTTCAACAAAGGCATTTGCTAATGAATCTGAATCAAGAATAATGTTATTATATTTATCCTTAACCTGAAAATCATAATAAATATCAGAAAGATAAAAGTCTGGATCGTTAAAATCCTTAATTCTAACTAATTTCTTATCTTTATCATAATAGAGATAATGCTCTAATTTCTGATTTTTTACAATATTAAGATAAATTCTTTTTAGATATTCTTTTCGTTCTATATCGGAATTAATAATATTATTCCATACATTTGAATAATAAATTCCTTCATTGATTATTTCTCTTTTATATTTTTCTATTTCATCATTTTTTAAATAATTTTTATAGTTAATCATCAAATAAGTCATCACTTTATCTTTTAATAAACTTATTTTTTCATTTATATTCCAATTATAATATTCCTGCATAAGATAAGGCTCAAAAGCATTTTCTATATTTTCATTTTTTTCAAACCATGTTTTTAAATCATCTATTAATTCAATTATACGTTTATCCTTATTATTTATGTAATAATACGCTTTGGCTAATAATTTCAAATTATAATCGTTTATATTTTCTGAAGTATCTATATTTTTCTCTATCAATTTTTCAAGGTTAATAAATAAATTTCCATATTCACTATAAACATCTCTTTGTAAGGAAAGAATATTTTCCCCTAAGTTTTCGAGCGTATTTATTTTTTCTTCATCTATTGCAATCTGGCTCTTGTATAAATAATTTATAAAATCCTTATATTTTCCAACTTCTGTATAATTTTTATTTTGACTATTTCTATATGAAAACATGTAATAAATAAAATCTGATGTATACTTTTTAAAATCCTCTTCATTCTGAGTATTAAATTTGAAATTTATTAAATCTCCACCATTTAATATGAATCCAATTAAGGTATTTTTATTTCGATTGATTTTAAAGGAATAATTATAATCAAAAGGATTATCTGGGTTTACCAGTTTATAACATAATTCCCCTTTAAACTTAGATTCCACATCATTAAAAAATGTTTTATGATCCTTTTTATATTCTTGTGAAAAATTAAAAGTAAATTTAATTTCTGGATCTTCTTTATTTAAAAACTCTGCAAAATATTTGCCATTTTCATCAGAAAACTTGTATTTTCTATATAACTCATTAGTTAATTTAAAATACGCTTGAAAACGTTCGGCATTAATTTTTGTAAAGTTATTATCAGGTTCGGAAAATTTCAAATCATATTCTTCAGGAACAAACTTTTTCAAATATTCTTTTAACGCTTTTTCTGTTTTTTCATAAATTCCTTTATTTATTGCAACATCCCTTGAATACATCTTAAATCCTTCTTTTATATTGTCTTTATAATAAGAAGAATCTATTTTTATTTGATCGGTTACAATAATAGGTTTTTTATCAAAAGATTCACCATAATAGAAAATTTCAGGACTTGGAAAATAAATTACTCCTTTTGAATAAACTTTTTCTTCTGATTTTATCTTATTCAAATCTATCCCTGCTTCAACAGTATATGGATATATAGCGACATAATAATTATTATTTTCATCCTTGGCTATAAACAGAAAATCCATATTATATGAGAACACTCTTAATTGGGATAAATCTCTTATAGCTTCAATATTCAGACTTGGAATTTGTACTGAAGCTTCTTTAGATTTAGCAAAAAAATTAGAAATTATATTATATCTTGAAACTAAAAAGGCAGCTCCTATTATTAATGCTAGAGTTAGTATTCTAATTATCATTTTCTTCATTGTATCACTTCCAATAAACTATTATCCCATACAACCTCAACATTTTCATCTTGAATTGAATATAGTGGTTTTACAGCTTTTAAGAATTCTGATTTATAGTATTCTATAATATCTTTTTTAAATTCATTATCATTCCCATATAAAAACTCAAGAGCTATTAAATCTTTTGCTTTTGCTTTTATCTCTTCGTCTAATCCAAGTGAAAGGTCATTAACTGTATTTGAGCTTTGAGAAGAAGATTTTTCTAATTTTCTAACAAAATGCTTCGTTAGAAGATATCCTCCAACAGCTCCACCTAATGTTCCAACAATATTTATAGCTTTAAAATTCTTTAAAATAGAAATATTCGTTAATTTGCTACCAATCCAGGCTCCCAAAACTGTTCCTACTACTGGTGAAAATTTTTCTGTAATATCCATCAAATTACTATTATTACTTTTTATTTCAATTGGAAATGTATCAATTTCTTTTGAATTTTCTATTTCAACATCAATTTTCAACATATCTTTTTGTGGAATAGAAATATACACTATTTCCTTACCTGTTACCGGATCACTTTCGATTCTCTTTTTTAAATCTTCTACATTAAACTTTATTTCTGCTCTACCTTTAATATAATAAACTCTTGCCTTGCTTTGATTATTATCTTTATACACAATATAATTATTAAATTGAATTTCTTTAAACACAATATATTCTATATTGTCAAAATAACTTTTCTTGGGAGCTGATACTTCATTTTCTACGGGAAAGAAATAATTAAAAATAAAAACAAATAATATAAAAATCCCTATATAAAACAGGATTACAGCAAATCTTTTTAACATTCCATTTTTCTTTTTAACTTTGTCCTGCTCGTCCATAAAATCCCTCCTGTTTTTTATCAATAATTATAATATTTACTAAATTTATTCTTTAACGTTTTAAAAAGCCAATCATTTGGTAATCTGGAATCATAAAATAATTTTATAAAGTTATCTTTTTTAATTTCATAATATAGATCATTAGCAGAAATAGCAAAATTTAAGCCTTCGGTAATATTTTTATCCCCCCCCAAAGAATTGATTCCTATTACATTTCCATACTTATCAACAAGAGGCCCGCCGGAATTACCATGATTTATTGCGGTATCTGTTTGGATCAATTCAAAAAATTTGTCATTATTTATTTTATAAGCTTCATTAATCCTTGCAAATCTTATTGCTGATATAATCCCCTGTGTAAATGAAAAATCTAATCCTTTCGGATTTCCTAAAGCATAAACCTTTGTTCCAATAGTATGAGAATATAATCCTAAAGGCAATACCGGATATGTGTTATCAAGATAAAATTTAGATATGCTTAAAATCGCTATATCTTTAAATGTAGTATTTATAAAAACTTCTTCTGGAGAAACAGTTTCGCCATTAAAAAAAGTTATAGAAAGTCCGTAATAAGATATATCTTTCGTTATATCTTCACCTATTGTGGAAACAACATGTGCATTTGTTGCAATATAATAGTAAAAATCATCTTCAGCAATTATAAAACCGCTACCTGAAGCTTCCAATTCTTCATCAGAAGAATAAACATAATTATTTATTCTTACAACACTCTCCATTTTCTTTGCAATCTCTTCTGGAGAAATAATTTCTTCTCCGCTTTCCGCTATTAATAATTTATTTTTTAAATCATGTTTTTTAAAAGTTTGTATATAGTCAATAAAATTATTGTTGTTTGACATATATGTTTCGTATGCCTCAAAAATCTCAGTTCCATCTTTTTCTATATATTGTAAAATAGTATTTTCAGAACTACACAATAAAGCATAAATATTATCATTATAAGGTATATAACCTTCCAATAAATAAAAACCATTATATTCATATGTATCAATTATTTCAAACTTCTCATCTTTATATTTTAATTTAGTTAAAAATGTTTTTTCATTGTCAAAATCATATTGTGTTAAAACAATAAACCAACCATTTTTCCAATAAATATATGGCCTTGAAATAATTGGAAATTTTAAAATCTTTTTTGAAATTATTTTTTCATTAGACGACAGCATATATATTTCCTTATTATATGTAATTAACGTCAATAAATCTCCAGTAAAATTAAAGTCATAAACAACATTCCCTGAAACTAACGGATACTTATAATTACCTTTATTGGGAAGTTCACTATAAGATATATAATAAGACTTTGTTGTAGGATCATATTCTATATAATTGATAGTAAAATTTTTATCTACAAAAACGCCTTCTGGATAATAATCATTATCTACATCTGCGTAATAAACTGTTGAAATTGGTGCAAAAATATCCTCTTCATCTTGATACCAATAATCAAAATCTATTTTTATCAAATTACCATTATCCAATATTTTAATATAATTATCTTCAAAAAACACCACTTCAATTTTCCCATCCTGATTAAGGTCTGAAAATGTAGGAGGGAGTTTATGAGACTTTTTTTCAGCATAATATCTATTTATTATATTTCCTTCATAATCCAATTGGTATATATATTTTTCAGTTTGGATAAACAAATTATCAGAAAAATCAAATTCATCCCTATAAATAACACCTGAAATTATATAATCAGGTTTTGTAACAATATTGGTTTTATAAACATAAGAAATATTACTATTATTCCTTAAGAGATGTAATGTAGCTACATCCTCAGAATAATTTTCAAGATATTTTGCCATATCGGAATAATTATATAGATATTCATCGTTAATTTTTATGATAATATCGTTCTTTCTTGCATTTAATTTATTCTCTTTAATAATAAAATCATTGTCAAAATCATTGGTTATCTCAATATCTTTATATTCAAATGACTTTTTCCATTCAACACTGATTTTTTCAGAATCTGATACATAAAAAGAAATTAATGTATTATCATAATATGCATAATATGTACTAAAATATCCTGGATAAAAACACTCACCAGAAACTATTGAAACGGGAGAATACGTCTTAAAAACATCAAGAATTTCCAAATTTTCTTTATCTAATAAATATATTCCCGCATCATTATAATCTTTATCCGGAGTTCCTGGAGAAGCTAAAATAATATAATTATTTGTAACTATAGGCGCATAATAAAAAAGTTCATCTCTATCTTCCATTGAAATATTAAGTATTTTTATATCCCCAAAAGAAAAAATACTAAAAATTAATAATACTATAAAAAGTAGAAAAAATGATTTTTTCATAAAACCAGCTCCTTTTTAATGGATTTTGAAATAATAATTGATTTTTCAAAATATTCTTGTTATAATTATAATACAAAAACTTTAATTATAATAACAAAAAGAGTTTCGATTAAATAAATTGAGGGGAAAATATGGATGAAAAAATTATATTTAGTATATTAAATCACGAAAATGATATAATATATAAAAAGTATTTAAATAATGAATTTTTATTTGGAGAAAGTATAGAAACAACTATTACTCCTCTTCATGCAGCAATTATTTCAGATAACATAGAAGTTATAAAGCTCATGGAAAAAAGCGGATATAATATAGTTTATGCTCTTTTAAACAATAATGATATTTTAAATCCATATATTTTAGCTAAACGCTTAGACCGAGAAGAAATAGTAGAATATTTTGATGAAATATTAGAACAAAATTTAAATACGGATTTAAAAAATACAGAAAATTTTAAATATATAGAAATTGAAAAAGTATTTGAAGATATATTAAAAGATGCTGAGAATAAACAGAAAATACAGGAATTCTTAGAAAAATTTTTAAAACATCCCAAAAATTTATTATTAGAAACAAATATAGCAAAAAGAATTTTTTGTGAAATACCTAATGAAGAACTAGTTTTTTTTATAAAAAAAATTATAGATGTTTTAACCGATGAGTATTGCTCTATGTTTTTATATGAATTTTTGGATCCAAAATGTAAATTAGCTTCTGTATATGCATTAATAAGGATTAAAGAGAGCCAGAATATAGCTGTTTATTATAATGAAAAATATATAAACAGATTAATAGACATTTATGATATTTTTATGCTGAATGATGACGAAGATAAAATTACATATCTTGAAACTATAAACAGATTTTATATTGAAGAATTATCTGAAGATATAAAAGATTTATTTTTTGAAACACAAAATGATAAATTAAAATATATTACATACAAAATATTATTAAAATATGAATTAGAAGAATTATTTGAAATAACAAAGGAAGCAATGAAATCAGATTATCTACCTTTAAAAGAACTGGCAACACTGATATATATATTAAAATATGAAAATAATTGTAAAAAACAGGACAATATTAAATTTGAAAATTTAAGGGAAGAAGATTATATTGCTATTTCATTATTTGATACTCCATATGCGGAGGATATAATATATAAAAAATTTTCAACTTTTTCATATGATACAAAATTAAATATAATTCATAATCTGATCATTATAAGCTCAAAAAGAAGATATAACATGTTATTGGATATATATAAATTTGAAAAAAATCCTGAGATAAAAGCTGAAATCATTTATCAATTCATTATCAGAGAAATATACACACCTGAAATATTAAAAGTATTTATAGAAGATTTTATAAAGAATCTAGATGAATATAATTCGTATGATGATAATGAAGATTTTAATATATTTAGTGCCTTAGGGCATTATTTTGCAAATGTTTTGATGAAAAAAGAATTGTTTGAGGAGGATAATGTATGAAAAAAATTCTTTTATTTTTTTTGTTATCATTTTTAACTGTTTTTGTTTATGCGCAAACTCTTCTTTCAACAGAAGGTAAAAAAATTCTTGAAGAAGAATTAAATCGTTTTAATATAGAAGTTATTAATGAAATAGATAATACAACTGAGAAAATATACAATAAAATTGCAGATTATGAAAAATATTCAAAAATTTTTGTGGAGGATATTACCGATCTCGGAAGCACTTCAAAATCTATTTATTATATGTCAAAAGATTCTCTTCTAAAACTAATAAAAAGAAATTCTAATAGCTATGAAAATTATATAAAAAAAATGTTTGAACATCATTTTTTCAATGAAGAAAAAATTAAAAAAATAATAGTAGACGAGATAAATATTTTCAACATAAAAATCAATGAAAAATTATATACTTTTATAGAAAATTTAGATAAAAAACTAAGTATGGAAGATAAAAAAATACTTGAAAATGATGATGATTTTAAATCTTTTGTAAATGCTTTTGATGTAAATGGAATTTTCAAAAACAATAATGAAATTTTTTCTGAACAAATAATAAATCTAGTTTCAACTCATCAAAATTCCATATTAAAAAAAAAGTTATTCTCTGCAACATTAAAATCAGGAAGTATTGTTGGCTCATTCTTGATTAGTCTTAGTACCCAAAACCCTATCTTTGCAGCAACAAGTATATTTTACACTATTATCCTCACTTTAAACAGTGAAAAAAACAATATTAAAAAGGAAGAGTTAGCTGTAGAAATTTCTTCGCAAATAGAAAAATATGCAGATAATATTTCAAATATTGTCAAAAAATTATTAAGCCAAACAATAGATACTGAAATAAATAAAATTAAAAAATCCTTTAATCTTCTATACTGAAATAAAAAATTTAAAAGGAGTGTACTTATGCCAAATAATAATTTCAAAGACTTTGAAAATGAAGTAAATAGTTATGAAAATAAAGTTGAAATAGAGTCCGGTTCGTTTTATAAAAAATTAAGAAATAAAATTAAAAAATGGGCTGGGAAGAATAAAGATAATAAAATCCTTGAATATATATTGCTTGCGCCAGATTTATTTTATTTTTTTCTTACCGTTTTAAAAGATAAAGATGTATATGTTGACTATAAGCTAAAAATCACTGGATATCTTGCATATTTTATTTCCCCAATAGATATTATGCCTGAAATGGTTTTGGGACCAGCTGGATATTTAGATGATGTATTAATGGGATTATTATTCCTCAGAACTCTTTTAAAGGAATTGCCATATGAGTATGTAGAAGAAAAATGGCCGGGTGATAAAGAAGTTTTAAAAAATGTCTCGGTAATGATTGATAATATTCAAACCATTATTGATAGTAAAATTTTTAGAAGTGTGATGTCATATTTTTCCAAAAATATAGAGAAGAAAAAATAAGACTTTTTGTATACTCTCCTTCAAAATAGAGGGAGAGTATTGTATATGGTATGTATATGGTAAAATAAATCGACCTCTCTAAGGAAGAAAAAGCTTATGATGAGTAGTAAAATAGAAATATAACTCGTCGAAAGGAGAATGGGGGATGAAAACAATAATGGAAGCATATGAGATTATTACAATGTACAAGGGAATATAAGCAATAATAAAGAATGGATAAAAAAAACAGCAATATTCGGAAATAAGAAATTTATAAATAAACTAAATATAAAAGAAAAACAAAAGAAAGATATCCGCAAAAATAACAAAACCATAAAATACGCATAAATAAACTAAAACATATCTATGAGGTTCGCAGAGGTTTATGATTTTGTAATACTTTTCAAAAATCACTTGACAAAAGGATTTTAGAATGTTATAATAAAAATAGTTCGTATACGGACCTAAATCAAAAAACACAAAATCTCTGAAAGTAGCTTAAACAAAGAAAAACTGAAAAACAGGTACGAATATAGATAAAAAGCGGATTACAGAGATTTTATTCGAAAAAATGCTGAAAATTTCAAAATTAAAAAAAAGGTTCGAAAAATCACCTTCTAAAAAACGCTAATAATAACCACTCTAGAAACCAGCTATCCGAATATAACTGCTCTCTGAAAGAGATAGAAACACTGATTTGAAACTTTTTATCAAAACTTCCATCGTAGAGGCTATCCGAATATAACTGCTCTCTGAAAGAGATAGAAACTATCTCCGTTGGATATGATTATATCCCAATCTTCTGTTTCTATCCGAATATAACTGCTCTCTGAAAGAGATAGAAACTATTTTATGAATTTCATATGTGTATCTAATATAGGTTTTATATCCGAATATAACTGCTCTCTGAAAGAGATAGAAACTAGTATTCCAACCATTCCTCCATTGAGTTAAATCCTTCTTTATCCGAATATAACTGCTCTCTGAAAGAGATAGAAACGCTCTTATCATGCGTTCAGAAACATTAGTAAGAGCTTGGTCATCCGAATATAACTGCTCTCTGAAAGAGATAGAAACTACCTTCCCTCTATGTGGTGGGCGTGACGCACAAATTCACCCGTATCCGAATATAACTGCTCTCTGAAAGAGATAGAAACTCAATTAATTCTTTTTTATTATTAGGTTGTATCATATTAATCCGAATATAACTGCTCTCTGAAAGAGATAGAAACCTAACCCCTTCATATACAAAAGGGACGTAGTCTCGTGTCTTATCCGAATATAACTGCTCTCTGAAAGAGATAGAAACTCTCTTTCTACCCACCCGAATATTCTAAGGTGGGCATCAATCCGAATATAACTGCTCTCTGAAAGAGATAGAAACATATATAACACTATTATCAACAACTATTCTTAGTGAATCAATCCGAATATAACTGCTCTCTGAAAGAGATAGAAACTCTGGGATGACAACGTCATCCCATATAAAAATCTTTTTTACATCCGAATATAACTGCTCTCTGAAAGAGATAGAAACATTATCATACCATTGATAACGGATTAATTCTTCATCATCAGATCCGAATATAACTGCTCTCTGAAAGAGATAGAAACCGTTGAATAGAATCCCATTCAACGTTTAAAACTTTCTTAATCCGAATATAACTGCTCTCTGAAAGAGATAGAAACGAAACTATGATTGTTTGAAAACATAGTGTTTAAACTTTTCACCATCATCCAACTTACAACCACTCTCTAAAAGAGACAAAAAACTCCTGCATTTTTCAATGCAGGAGTTTTTGTATATGGTATAATAACGCCGTTGGGTTGAAAAAAATGAAGGAATTAAAAAATCTTCCTCTGGGAGAAAGCAACTTTAAAACCATAATAGAAAACAATATGTATTTCATAGATAAAAGTATGCTCATAAAAGATATATTATCAGCAGGAAGAGTAATATTAATCACTCGACCAAGAAGATTTGAAAAAACATTAAATATAAGCATGTTAGAACATTTCTTTCCAATGAAAGAAAACAGTGTGAATTTATTTAAAGATTTAAAAATCTGGAATGAAAAGGAAATATTAGAAAAGTATTTAAATAAATATCCTGTTATATTTATTAGTTTTCAGGGATCAGGTCGAAATTTGCAATTATCCTCCTAAAATTCGTAAAACTAATTATTTATATTATATTAAATTATCAGTGTCGAGAATAAATTTTATTATGATATAATTCAATTGATAATCTAGAGCGTCTGAAATAAAGGTGGGAAATTATGCAACAAATTTTTGAGCAAATATCGAAAACTCCTATTTTTAAATCATTAAAAATAACTGAAATAGAAGAGTTAATTTCTTCAGAAAAGATGATTATAAAATCTTATGAAAAGGATGAAATTATTAGATTTCGTGGAGAAAAGGTTAATGAAGTAATGATTTTGTTATCAGGACAGGTTAAGGCTGAAATGTCTGATACTCAGGGAAAGATCATAGAAATAGAAGAAATAAAGGCTCCAAACCTTCTTGCTGTTGGAGCCACATTTTCTAAAAATTCTATAATTCCTGTTGATATAATTGCAATTGAGAAATCTACAGTGGCGTTTATAAATAAAGATGAAGTTTTAAATTTATGTATGCATAATAAAGACTTTCTGCAGGAATTGATCGAATATCTGGGTACAAAATTTGTTTTTATTTCACAAAGATTATGGTTTATCACTCTTAACAATATTAAAGATAAAATCTTATTTCATATAAAAGGAAAATTAAAAGATTCTTCTGATGATTATGTAATACTCGAATATTCTGTTGAGCAATTATCTCATTTATTTGGCGTTACAAGACCATCTCTTTCAAGAGCGTTTTCTAAACTCGAAGAGGAAGGTATTATAAAAAAGGAAGGAAATAAAATTTATATTTTGAATAAAAATATCTTTAAAGATATTTAATCTCTTTTTTTAGTTGAATTCCTTATTATTAATTCAGTTTTCAGAACTATACCTTTGAATACCGGTCCATCTGAATTAATTATTTGAATAATAAGATTAGCTGCTGTATATCCCATTTTATATATTGGCTGTCTTACTGTAGTTAAAGATGGTTTATAATGTCTGCTAAATGGAATGTCATTAAATCCTGTAATGCTAACATCATCAGGTATTTTCACACCTCTTTCATCAAGGGCATCCATTAATCCATAAGCTATAAGATCATTACCACCCATTATAACATCTGGAAGTTTTTTTAAATCTATTTCTTTTCCATACTGATACCCTGCATCATATGAAAAACAGGAATATATATGTTTATATGATTTAATATTATTTTTCTCCATAAATTCAGCAAAAGCTTCGTAACGCACCTGAGCGCTAAATGTATTTTCATTACCATTTACAAAATGAAAACTTCTATGATTTGTATCGTATAAATATTGGAGCAAATCATGCATTCCCTGTTTATTATCACTTACTACATAAGAAACATCTATCCCTTTTAATATTCTGTCGAGATATACAACTTTTATCCCACGTTCTTTTAAATGTTTTAAATAAGGATTGGTAAGACCACTACCTATAAAAATAACTCCATCTATATGATTTGATTCAAATGTTTCTATGATTTTTGTTTCCTGTTCTAAATCCTGACCGGAATTACTCAATAGTAATGTGTAATCTTCTTTTTTTAAATAATCTTCTATGCCTTTAACTATATGTGGAAAATAAGGGTCTGTAATATCTGGAATAACAAGTCCTATTGTTTTCGCTTTCCCTTTTCTAAGACTTCTTGCAACTATACTGGGTTTATATTCTAATTTTTTTATTGCCTCTTCTACTTTTTTTCTCAATTCTTCTTTTACAGGAGCACTTTTGTTTATTACTCTTGAAACTGTTGAGATCGAGACTCCAGCTTCCTTTGCTACATCTTTGATATTTATTCTTTTCATATTGAATCCCTTCCCATTGTTTTATTTGTAGTTTCGAAAACGTTTTCGTAATTATAGGATATCACAAATTTAAAATAAAGTGAAATTCAATCTTTTATAATGTTTATAGGATATAATTAAATATGAGCAAAAATTTCTTTTAAGCTATTGTATGCATAATATTAATACTGTTTATTTATCAATTTCAAAAAAATCTAAAACCATATCTAAAGATTTTACATTATTCATCTTATAATTATCCGATTTTCCAACTGCTTTTGTTATGACTGTGATTTTACCAGCTTTTACTTTTAAAAGAACATATTCAAGATATCCATAATGTATCTTTTGAGTGTATGGATTTAATTTTTCTTTATGCCCCGGATCAAACGGCGCACCGCCACCACCAGTGGTGATATATGTAATATCATTTAATTTAAATCGTTCATATGCATGAACATGTCCATTAAAAACAAGTTTAACGTTATATTTTTCAAATATTGGACGCCATTTTTTTTCAAGTATTTTATTATCTCTTCTCCATGCATAAATTGAATTGTTCCAAAACGGATAATGGAAAATTATTATATTTATATAGTTCTTATTGTTTTTCAAAGTTTGTTCAAGCCATATTGTTTCCTGTTTAAATAGTTCTGAATTATTGATAATAATTGAGTCAAGAAGAATAAAATTTAAATTCCCATATTTAAATGAATACCATTGTTTGTTTTGAAATCCTCCGCCCTCTGGCAATATAAAGGCATCATAATAATATTTTGAATTTTTTTCATGATTACCAGGAATAGGGAAATATGGAATGTTTAGTCCTTTTATTGTATTGAAAAAATTGGTCCAATAATTGATATTTTCTCCGTTTTCAACCATATCTCCAACATTAATTACAAAATCTGGTTTTTCTTCTATTATTTTATCTACTATCATTCTATGAAGTTTATCATAATATCTGGTGTCTCCATATACAACAAATGTAAAATCCTTTTTTAACGGATTAAATTCGTTGAATGTATTTTTGTATATAACTTTTGAATTTTGTTTTATAATATATTCAAAATTTTCATTAACATAATCAATATTTATTGGCATATGATAAAGTTCATTTTCCTGTAATTTAATAGAATATACTTCGTTTAGATTTTTATCTATAATATGAATGGAAAGTCCTTTAATTATTCCATTTGTTTTGAAATTTAAAAATAAATCTTTACCATTATATGTAATGTATGGTGGCCATAAAAATAGTGATTTTGAAAAGAGATATAAAGCTGAAAATAATAATATGAATAATAGAATATATTTTTTCATTCTTTCACCTCAAATATACAATTATTTGGTTTATAACTTTTTTTCAGGAGGACATTATGAGAAGAATACATTTATATATAATAATATTTGCTATATTGTGGGTTTTTCCAGTATCCATCTTAATGATTAACTACTTTGATTTTCATACTTTTTTAAATGTATTTTTTAGAGCAAGAACATTAAGGATACTAAAAAACACTGTTTATCAAGCCTCATTATCAACTGTATTTTCATTTATTATCTCGATATTACCTGCAATATATGTTGCTAATAATAAAAATACATTAAGTAAAATCCTTGAAAATTCATTTTTTATTCCATTTTTCTTTCCACCAATCTCAACGATAATTTCATTTTCGATTTTATATGGAAATAATGGAATTATAAATAAAATTTTTGGTTTGAATATATTATACACCTTAACAGCTATTATAATAGCTCATTCGTTTTATAATTCTCCAATATTTGTAAAATACATTTCAGACGCATTAAGGAATATACCTAAAAATTATATTGAAAATGCAATAATAGACGGTGCTTCCAAAAAGGATATAATAAGATTTATAAAGGTTCCGCTTATTATCCCTTCTGTTTTAAAAGGTGGATTTCTTGTTTTTATGTATTCATTTGTTAGTTTTGCAATTGTTCTTTCACTTGGTGGAATAAAATATTCCACATTTGAGGTTGCGATTTTCACTACTTTAAGAAGTTCTTTGAATTTTTCAAAAGCTTTGTCTTACGCATTGATTCAATTTTTAATTCTAATTATTCTTAATTTTATAATTTCACTTCCAAAGATCCATGAAATTCCATCAGAAGAGCTATATGTTTCTAAAACTTCTATGATAACCTTTTTTATTTCTATATTTTATGTATTATTTGAATATAGTATTGTATTTGTGGGAATTTTTTCAGGATTTTATGATTTTATAAATAATAGATTTACAATAAAAGGATTATATAATCTGTTTTCTAAAAGTTTGAACAAATATTATCCTGTCATAAAAAGTATTTATAATACAACACTTATCGCGTTAATAGTAGGAATAATTTCTATTTTTTTATCTTATATCATTTTAAGGAATATTAAGAATCATAAAGATATGAGATTTGCAAATATTTTTATTATCTCTTCTCTGGGAGTGTCTTCAACATTTATTGCTATGAGTTTGCTTATTCTAAATATTGAATTTTCAATTCCTTATGCTATTTTATTGATTATTGGATATCTTGTAATTTCAATACCTCTTGGATACACATTTTTACAACAAAGAGTTTTATCCTTTGATAACTCAATTATTGAAGCTGCTAAAATTGACGGAGCAAATAAATTCCAAACATTTCTTTTTATTGAAATGCCTATACTAAAAAATTCCCTGATAAGTTCTTTTTTACAGATATTTGCCATAGTTTTTGGTGAATTTACAATTTCTTATACAATGCAAGTTTCAAATTATTTCCCCATAGTATCCAATATTAATTACACTCTATCAAACGCACGATATTATCTGGAAAGTCAGGCAATGTCCTCAATAACTGTAATAATAATATTTTTAATATTCTATATTTCCACATCTTTATTAAAAGAAGAAGTTTAAAGGTATTCAAGAATATATAAAAATATGATATAATAGCAAAAAAGGGTATAAGGAGTGTGCATATGGAAATATTATCTTTTAAAGAAAAGGTTTTAGAAAAATTAAAAGAGGTTGAAGAGAAACTCGCAGATCCTGAGGTAACCTCTAACCTCGATTTATTACAATCTCTTGGAAAAGAGCATAACAGACTTTCAACATTAAAGGAATTATTTGAAAAATATGAAAGTGTTAATGAGGATATAAAAGCGCTTGAAGAATTAAAACACGCTGAAGAGATAGATGAAGAAGAATATAATTCCATGGTTGAAGAAGCTGAAAAAAACCTCAAAAACTATTATCTTGAAATTTTAAGCCTTTTAATACCTGGAAATGAAATAAATGAAAGAAATATAATTATGGAAATCCGTGCTGGTACAGGCGGAGAAGAAGCTGCATTATTTGCTTCCGATTTAATGAGAATGTATTTAAGATATGCGGAAAATAAGGGTTGGAAACATGAAATAATGGAATTAAGCGATACAGGTATTGGCGGAACAAAAAACGCAGTTATAAAAATAAAAGGTAAAGGTGTTTTTGGTAGATTGAAATATGAAAGTGGTGTTCATAGGGTTCAAAGAGTTCCTGTTACAGAATCAGGAGGAAGAATACATACTTCAACAGCAACTGTTGCAGTATTGCCTGAAGCAACAGATGTTGATGTTAAAATAGAGGATAAAGATTTAAGGATTGATACCTATAGAGCGGGAGGTGCTGGTGGACAACACGTCAATAAAACAGAGTCTGCCGTGAGAATTGTCCACTTACCGACAGGGATTGTTGTTACATGTCAAAATGAAAGATCACAACATCAAAATAAAGAAGCTGCTATGAGTATTTTAAGGGCAAAGTTGTATGAAGAAGCATTAAGAAAACAACATGAAGAATTAACCTCTCAAAGAAGATCGCAAATTGGAACCGGGGAAAGAAGTGAAAAAATTAGAACGTATAATTTCCCTCAGAATAGAGTTACAGATCATAGAATAGGTTATACATCATATAGATTAGGATTTATACTCGACGGGGATTTAGATGAAATAATCGATAAATTAATGGAATGGGATTTAACAGAAAAATTGGAAAATCTGGAAATCTAAGGGGGATGAGAGTATGAAGTTTTATATTGATGTTGCTTATAAACTGTCCTGGATTTTGACATTTATAATTGGATTCTCTGGTGTTAGCACATCATCTGGGGTTACAGGATTTTTCTTATTCTTTTTTACTTTAACTACTTTAATATTATTGACAGGAACATATTTATTTTCAAGAACAAAAGATGGATTACATACAATAATACATTATTTTAGTATGATAGTAATTGCTTCTGCGTATATGATTTCTATGTCATTAATAAAATTAAATGTATATACTTTTACTGTATATTATATGCTCTATAATGTTTTATACGCATTTATATTAAATAATTACTTTAAGTATTTTGAGGAAAAAGACCATTTGAAGGATTTATTAAAAACTCTAAATTTAAGTTATTTCGATTATTTTGATGGTCATCAAATGAGATTAAAACTCTTTAATAATAAAAAGAGTGTAACACCAAAGAATTTTTCTGCTGTTGGTCCATACTCTCATGCAATATTAAAAGATGATGAGTTATTTATATCAGGTCAATTGCCAATTAATTATGAAACAAATGAAATGCCTGAAAGTTTTGTTGAACAGACAAAACAAGTTATGGAGAATATTAAAACTATCTTGAAATCTTCTGGTTTTTCATTAAAAGATGTTGTTCAGGTGCAGGTTTTTCTTACTGATATGTCTAAGTTTAATGAATTTAATGTTGTATATGAAAATTACTTTAAAAAAATTTATCCTGCAAGATTTGTTATAGAAGTTTCTAAATTACCAAAAGATGCAATGGTTGAAATTGCATGTATTGCTAAAAAGTAATAAATAATAATAAAGAAGGGGTGATTATATATGGAAATGATAAAGATTGTATTGCCTGATGGTTCAGAAAAGGAATATAAAAAAGGAATTACTGCAGCAGAAATTGCAAAAGGAATTTCTGAAGGATTATACAGACAATCAGTAGGTGCATTGGTAAACGGAGAATTATATGATTTAACAAGACCTATTGAAGTTGATGCAACAGTAAAATTAATTACAGATAAAGATCCTGAAGCACCTGTAATTTTCAGACATACAATGGCTCATATTATGGCACAGGCAGTAATGAGAATATATGGAAAAGATGTAAAACTTGCAATTGGTCCTGTAATAGAAAATGGATTTTATTATGATTTTGATATGGAAGAAAAGATTTCCGAAGAAGACCTCGAAAAAATAGAAGCAGAGATGAAGAAAATAATAAAAGAAGATTTAAAAATCGAAAGATTTGAAATTTCAAAAGAAGAAGCAAAGAAAATGTTTGAAGAAATGAATCAACCATATAAGGTTGAATTGCTCGAAGATATAGAAGATGATACAGTTACATACTATAAACAAGGAGAATTTATTGATCTTTGTAGAGGTCCTCATCTTCCTTCAACAGGGAAAATTAAACAATTTAAATTATTATCTGTATCAGGAGCATACTGGAGAGGCGATGAAAGAAATAAAATGCTTCAAAGAATCTATGGTACAGCATTTGCTAAAAAGGCACAATTAGATGAATATTTAAAAATGCTTGAAGAAGCAAAGAAAAGGGATCATAGAAAATTAGGTCCAAAACTCGAATTATTTATGTTTGATAGCGAATTGGCACCTGCAATGCCTTTCTTCTTACCAAGAGGAGCTAAAGTTATCAATCAGCTTATAGAATTTTCAAGAGAATTACATAAAAAATATGGATATGAAGAAATACTCACACCATTAATGATGAATGTAAAGCTCTGGCATCAGTCAGGTCACTGGGATCATTATAAAGAAAATATGTATTTCACAGAAAAAGATGAGATGGAATATGCAATTAAACCTATGAACTGTCCTGGACATATTTTAATCTATAAATCAAAGGTTGTAAGTTATAGAGACCTTCCAATAAGATATTCTGAATTTGGTAAGGTTCATAGATATGAAAGAAGCGGTGTTGTTCATGGGTTATTCAGGGTAAGAGCATTTACTCAGGATGATGCACATATTTTCTGTACAAAAGATCAAATTGAAGAAGAAGTAATCAAGGTTATGGACTTTACAAATGAATTATACAACGCTTTTGGTTTTGAATATGAAGCAAATTTAAGTACAATGCCTGAAGACCATATGGGTGATGAAAAAACCTGGGAAATCGCTACAAATGCATTAAAGGCTGCACTTGAAAAATCAGGAATAAATTATAATATTAACGAGGGTGATGGTGCATTTTATGGTCCAAAGATCGACTTCCAGATTAAGGATTCATTAGGAAGAAAATGGCAATGTGCTACAATTCAGCTTGATTTCCAGATGCCAGAAAGATTTGATATTCACTATGTAGACCACAATAATGAACTTCAAAGACCTGTTATGATACACAGGGCAATATATGGTTCTATTGAAAGGTTCTTTGGAATTTTAATTGAAAACTTTGCAGGTGCATTCCCAACATGGCTTGCACCAGAACAGGTTGCAGTAATTCCTGTTTCTGATAAATATGTTGAATTCAGTAAAGAAATTGCAGCAAAATTAGACAAAGAAGGAATAAGAGTAAAACTTGATGATTCAAATGCAACAGTAGGATACAAAATTAGAAATGCACAATTATTAAAGATTCCATATATGATTGTTATTGGTGAAAAAGAGGTTGAATCAAATAAATTTAATGTAAGAACAAGAGAAGGTAATACTGTAGAAGATATTTCTCTTGAAGATATTATTAAAACTATACATGAAGAAGTGAAAAATAGAAGCTTAAAGTTAAGCTATTAAAATTAATTAAGTACAGTTGCGGTTTAAAAAATAAGCCGCAACTGTATTTTTATTTTCAAAAAATGGAAATTCCCTTATTTGATTTTTAAATCTATAAAGAGTATAATTATAATGGAGAGTATTGGGGGAATATTTATGATAAAAAAATATAAAAATGACGAAATATTACAATTAGAAAACGAGGACCCAATAGCTTTGGTTGTTTTAAAAAACGGCCATTTGTTAAGTGAATCAAAATTTTGTAATTATAAAAAAGTCTTTATTAAAAAGGGGATTTTTTCTGAAGAATTCCTTTTTAACATAAAGACCATTGAATCGCTGAGAAATGTTAGAAATTCGGAAGTCGAACTAATTACAGATAAAAAAGAAGCGGAAGAATTTTTAAAAAATAATAAAGAATTATTAAGTCTGGCTATAAAAAAGAGAATAAAAATGCTTGTTAATATGAATGATAAAATAGCTACTGATTTTTTTACCAAAAAAAATCAACGAAGACTTGCTGAAGATTTCAAAACTGAAATTGAGGTTGAAGAAGTTAAAAAGATTTTTAAAAAAATATATAAATATAACTGGCATTATTTTTCTGATGATTTTATACAAAAATATATATCAGCAAGAGAATTAATATTATCTGAAGAATATGAAGAAGCTTATGAAAACTTAAAAAATATAGATTTATCAAATATAGAAGATAAATACTTTAAAGCCGAAATAGAAATCTGGAAAATATATTGCCTTTATTTTATGCAAAATAATAACTATGAAAAAATGTTTGAAACGCTTCATTATAAATATGATTTTTTAAATGAACTTATATCTTTCTTTATTTTAAATAAAAGCATAAAGGATAAAAAAATTGACAGCAACTTAAAAACTTATTTTAAAAAAGGGTATTTAATTCCCGCCAAGACCGTTTTGTTCTTCGAAGGAGAAGAAGGTGACTGGTCCTTTTTAAACGTTAGCGGGAGTGTATATATTTCAAAATTTTTAGACAATAAAGAAATATTATTAAATATTCTTACTGAAGGAGAAATTGTAGGGGAAATTGCTGTAATTGAAAATGTTCAAAGAACAGCTACCGTCTTTACAAAAACTCCTTTACAGTTTATTTATATAACCTCAGATAATCTGGAAAGTTTGATAAATGAAAGTTATTTATTGGGTAGAAATATTTTAAAAGCCCTTATTAAAAGAGTTGATTTTCAAAAAAAACTAATAGCTAATACAGATTTAATCGATAAAACAAAAGTATTGATTAATAAATACAGCCGTCAAAGATTAAATAAATTTAAGCTAACCCCCCAACAGTTTTTAAATCTATCAGGTTTAACAATGGATATTTCTGAATTTATAACAATATTATCCAAAAATAAAATATCCACAATTAGACCTGATGGAACTCTTTATTTTAAATAATATTTTTGGGATGTGATTATATGAAAGAAAGGTTATATGCTCCGGAAACTATTTTGGTAAATGAGGGAAACGAAGTTGAAAACTTGATAATTTTAAAAGAAGGGATGTTAGAAACAACATCTTCTTTTTGTGCTCATCATTCATATGAAACTAAAGGAATATTTGGTGCTGAATTGCTTATTCCAGGGATAAAATCTTTTGAATCAATAAGAGTTATTGAAAATAGTAGGGTTCTTTTATTGGAAAAAGAACTCGTAGAAAAATTTTTGTTATCAAATTCCAGTCTGGTTATATATCTTATAAAAAAGTATATAGAAAAAATTATTAGTTTAAATAAAAAAATATTCGGAGATATAAAGAAGGAAAATGAGAATAAGAAAAATTCGGAGCATCTTATTGATAAAAACTTAGATGTTGTTGATATTTCGAAAAAATACCTTAAAAGACATAGAAGAAGGGAATATACAAGTATAAAAGATCATAACATACAATTATATGAAAACGGTAGAAAACTTTTTAATGCAGGAAAAATAAAGGAAGCTTTAAATGAATTTAAAAAGATTCAATTTAATAAATTCGATATGTATTTTCAGGCAGAAGTTGAAATCTGGAAAGATTTGTGCATGATATTAATCTCTCCAGATAAAAAATATTATCTTGAAAAAACTCTAAGAGAAAAATATCCGTTTATAAAAGAGTTATTTTCATTTATGGTTTTTGAGTCGGTTATTACAAATAAACCTTTAATAAAACCACTTGTCACTTACTTAAAAAGTGGATATTTGCTTCCATCTCATACTGTATTATTTCATGAGGGGGAAGAAGGAGATTGGGCATTTATGATTCTCTCGGGAAATGTTAGAGTATCAAAATTTTCACCTCACGGTGAAAAATTGTTAGCAATTTTATCAAATGAAGAAATAGTAGGTGAAATTGCTTGTTTTAAAGATGTTGAAAGAACTGCAACTGTATTTACTTCAACACCTTTACAAATGATAAAAATTGAAAAAAATAATTTAGATTCATTGGTTACCAATGATCCTGGTTTTGGATTAAAAATAGTAAAGAAGCTTATTATGAGACTAGAATTCGAAAGATATTGGGCTTCTCCAATGAATTTTGACGAAAAATTAACATATATGATTAAAAAATATGGTAAAAATACATTGAATAAATCTCATTTAAAAATTGAAGAAATATTGAGTTTGTTTAGAATTACTGATAAAAAACCAAATGAAGTTATCGATTACCTTTTTAAATCAAATATTGCGAGATTGAGAACAGATGGAACACTGAAATTTATATAAGGAGGAACATATGAAGATTTTATTATTTTCTGAAGGAAAAAATATGTTTCAAAGATCAGGAGTAGGGAAAGCTTTACAGCTTCAACAAGAAGCTTTAAAGTTAGCTGGAGTTGATTATACTCTTAACCCAGAAGATAATTATGACATTGTTCATATAAATACTATTGGTTTTACAAGCGAAAAAATCTTAAAAGAAGCTAAAAAAAAGGGAAAAAAAATTATTGTGCATACACATACTACATATGAAGATTTTAGAAATAGTTTTATATTCAGCAACCAATTAGCTTTTTTCATAAAAAAAAGATTAATAAAAATGTATTCTAATGCGGATTTTTTAATATCGCCAACTAAATATACTCAAAATCTTGTAAGGAGTTATGGTATAAAAACCAAAAGTGCTGTAGTTTCAAACGGTGTAGACACAAATAAATTTAAATATAATGCAAAGTCTGCAATAAAATTCAAAGAAAAATATAAATTAAATAAACCCTTAATCCTTTCAGTTGGTTTGCCTTTTGAAAGAAAGGGTATTTTAGATTTCTATAAATTAGCAAAAAAGCTCCCTCAATTCCAATTTATCTGGTTAGGAGCTAAAATGAAAATAGTACCCAAAAAAATTAGAAAAATCTTAAATGAAAAATCTATTAAAAATTTACTATTTCCCGGATATATTCCTACAGAAGATTTAATTAATGCATATAGTGCTGCAGATATCTTCTTATTTCCTAGCTACGAAGAAAATGAAGGAATTGTAGTTTTAGAAGCCTTATCATCTCAAACTCCTTTAATAATAAGGGATATTCCTGTATATAAAGATTGGCTTACAAATGAAGTTAATTGTCTAAAATCTTCTTCTTTAGAAGATTTTGAAAAAAATATATTCAAGATAATAAATAAAGAAATTGATGTTGAAAAACTTAAAGAAAACGAAAGGATTGTTGCTCTTGAAAGGGATTTGAAAGTTATCGGTGAAAAACTTAAAAACATATATGGTGATTTATATGCTGAAAAAGTATAAAAATTTAATTTCTCTAATAATTTCCATTTTTATTGCTATTTTCACAATAGTTATGATTGAAAAACTAACTGATGCTAATTTACTCCATGAATTAAAAAAACTTAAAATAGAGGATATAATGATTTCTTTTTTTATTTATTTTATAGGGTACTTTATTGATACAATTAGGTATAAAATAATTATAAGACAATTTGGAACAAAAATTTCTTTTTTTCAATTATTTTATAATAATGTAATGGGACTTCTTTTTTCATCTCTTACACCTTTTGCTGCCGGGGGGCAACCTTATCAAATTTATCATTTAAACAAATATGGTTTAGATTTAGAACATTCTACAAACATTGTTATCTCTAGATTTATAACATTAATGTTTTTAAACTTATTTATTGCTTTTATATCCTACAATAAAGTGATTTATTCTCTAAAAAATACAAATATAGAATCTATATTAATTAATATGGGATTATTTATTTCTGTAGCAATTACTATTTTGATTCTTACTTTATTTTTGAATAGTAAATGGATTTTAAAAATTTTAAATTTATTTCCAACTAAACGAATAAAAAAACTTAAAAGCAAATTTGAAAAATGGTCTTCTAATCTAAAAGAAAGTATTTCCTTTTTATGGAGTGAAAAGTTAGGATATATGATAATAGATATATCTTTAAATTTTTTAGTTCTCATTGTTCAAGCTTTTTCTCTTTTTTATATGTTTTATAAATATACAAATATCGAAATAAATTTATTTAATTTTTGGATTGTTTTAGGAGCAATGACATTATTAAATATGGTAGTATATTATATTCCAACTCCCGGTGCAAGCGGAAGTATAGAAGCTTCTTATCAATTAGTATTTTCATCAATTCTCTCTATAAAAAGTGGTGTATTAATTTCTATTATTGGATGGAGATTTGCCACTTATTATCTACAAATTTTATTTGCAAGTTTATTAAGAGTTTTCGTTAAATTATTTTTTAAAGAGGTGGAACAATGAATATAGGCATATTTTCAGATGTATATTTCCCACAAAAGAATGGTGTATCTACTGCTGTAAAATTATATAAACAGGAAATGGAAAAATTAGGACATAATGTATATTTATTTGTACCAAGATATTCTCATAATTATAAAAGAAATGAAAAAAACGTTTTTGAATTTCCTGCAATTAAATTCTTATTTGAAAAAGAACAAAGAATTGCCATTCCAATTTCAGGAGATATTTTTAAAATAAAGGATTTAGAATTAGACATAATTCATTCGCAAGATCCTTTTTCAATGGGAATTCTTGCAGAATTTTTAGCAAAATTATTAAAAATAAAACATGTTGGAACCCATCATACAATGTATGAATATTATAGAAAATATTTACCTTTAATTATTAGACCAACTTTAAAACAAACTCAAAAAATGATACGAAATTGGTGTTTGAAATTAGACAAGGTAATTTCACCTACAGAAAATATAAAAGAAGTATTAGTTGATTATGGTGTTCCTGAAGACCATATAGTGGTTATTCCTACTGGAATAGAAACAGAAATTTTTAATAAAGAAATAACCTGGAATCTTAGAGAAGAGTATAATATAATGCCTGATGAAAGAATTTTATTATTTGTAGGAAGGCTTGGGCCAGAAAAAAATATAGATTTCTTAATTAATGTATTTTCAAAAGTTGTAAATAATGAAAAGAATACTAAATTTGTCATTATAGGTGACGGAGTAGAGAGGGAAAAATTAGAAGAAATGGTAGTTAATTTAAGTTTACAGGAAAAGGTTATTTTTACAGGTGGTCAACCACGTGAAAAGGTATTAGAAGCATATAAACAGGCTGATATTTTTGTATTTGCTTCATATACAGAAACTCAAGGTCTTGTGGTTTTAGAATCTATGGCAGCAGGAACTCCTGTTGTAGCACTTGGAAAAATGGGAGTTTACGATCTTTTAAATCACGAAAATGCTGGTGGAATAATGATCAAAGAATTAAATGAAGATGATTTTGTTCACGAAATTTTAAGAGTATTAAAAGACCATGAATTGCATAAACAATTGTCAGAAAATGGAATTAAATTTGTAAAAGAAAATTATTCAATAGAAGTATCGGTTAAAAAAATTATAGAGGTATATAAAGATGTTTTAAATTCTTGACAAAATAATCTCTTTATGGTAGAATTTATACGGTAATTAGGGTGCTTAGCTCAGTGGGAGAGCGCTTCCTTGACGCGGAAGAGGCCGCAGGTTCGATCCCTGCAGCACCCACCAAAAGCCCTTTAAGGGCTTTTTATTTTTATTATATATACTCTTTAAACAGTTCTGGGACAGAACCGTTTTATGCATATTTAGTTCTGAGGCAGAACCAATATGTTCTTAAATTATGTATTTTTATGGTATAATATATTTATATAGAACTATTTTATGCATATTTAGTTCTGATTCAGGACTTAAAGAGGTGGTAAGGATGAACAAAGATCTAATAATTGAAAAATTAGAAATTTTTCAGGAAAAACTGCTTTATATTTTACCTGAAAAATTCCGACCTTTTTTTGATACTATTAACAAAGATACAAAAAATTTAATGTTAGTTGGTTCTCGTGGAACTGGAAAAACAACCTTTTTATTAAAAAATTTAAAAGAAAAAAATGCTTTATATATATCAGCAGATAACCCTATTGTTTCAACAATACCATTATTTGATCTTGTAGAAGCTGCATTTTTAAAAGGCTATGAAAGTGTTTTTATTGATGAGGTTCATTTTGCAAATGATTGGAGTATTCATTTAAAAGGAATTTATGATGTCTTTCCTGATAAGAATATATGGGTAAGTGATAGTAGCAGTATAATTTTACAAAAAGGAGTTTCTGATCTTTCAAGACGTTTCCCAATTATAGAAATTCCTTTGCTTTCACTTCGCGAATTTATTTATCTTGTTGATGGAAAACTTTATCCTATAATCGATCCTTTTGATTATGATCCCAAAATCATCAAGAAAATAATTTCCGAAATTAACGTACTCTCATTATATAGAGACTATATAGACCATGGATTTAGACCAATTTTTCTTGAAGATTTACATATGTATGATAATAAGCTTTTAAAAATTGTAGAAAAGTCCATACAATCAGATATTTTATTTTTACTTCCACAATTACGAGAAAATTATTTAAGAATAATAAATGCAATCATTGGATATCTAGCATTAGCTAAAATACCACGACTTATAATAAATTCACTGTGTAAAGAATTTTCAATTGGAAAAGAAAAGCTTTATCAACTTCTAAATGCTCTTGAAGCTATAAAAGTAATAAGAATTATAAGACATGAAAAAGATTATAAACTCAATTCTGTAGGTTCAAAAATATTTTTATATGATCCTGGAATATATAAAATTTTTAATGGTGATTCTGGAAACTTAAGAGAAGCATATGTTGCTGCACTCTTTTCAGAAGCAGGAATGAAGGTATATTCATCTAAAAAAGAAGAATATGGTGATTTTGTAATTGATGGAAAACTTATTGAAGTTGGTGGGAAAAATAAAAAAATTAAAAAGGCTGATTTTGTTTTAAAAGATGACATTGAAATTCCAGTTAAAAATTCCATTCCTCTCTGGCTTATAGGCTTTTTATATTAATCAAAAAAGCTTCCTGAAAATCAGGAAGCTTTTTTGATTTATGTTCTTGAAATTTTTCCATAGTTAGATGATTTAATAAGTCCAGCACCAAATAAAAATAACACAACATACATAAATTCATCAAAATTATTTGAAAAGTTATACCAGAATGGAATTTTATTAATCATTAATATCGCCGCTATTGAAAAGAAAAAGCCTTCAAGTCCTCTAATCAAGATTCTTTTCATAAGAAAACGATAGAAATATGATTCCCTTGTGTATCCAAATGAAAGTATCATTGATCTAAATCTGCTATCAAATTTATCCTTAGCTGTCATAAATGATCTTGTATAAAATAGAATAAGCGAAATAAACAATAATAGATTACTTAACTTATAATATTCCACATTTAGCATTTTTAGAAGCACAACACTTCCTAAAAAGTTATACATGTTAAAGAATTCAATTATAAAGAAAGGTCTTTTGTTTGAAATTATAAAATACTGTGCAAGGAAGAATGCCAGAAATGATGCTACAAAACATTCAAAAATCAAATATATGTAATAAAACGTCATTAAAAAACTCCTTTCTTTTTATTCAGAAGTTTCCTTTTTTTCTTCTTTTTTCTCCTGTGGCAATTTTGATTCAACCATTGCTGCAACAGATCCTAAAACGCCCATTATATCATAAGGTATAAATAATTTTGAAGCCTGACCATTTGCCATTTCCTGTAAAGTTTCTAAGTATTTTACCTTTAATAAATCTTCTGTTGGCTGACCTTCATGTATTGCTTTGAATACGTTAATAATAGCTTTTGCCTGACCTTCTGCTTCAACTTCGTATTTGTATTTCTTAGCTTCAGCAACTCTTTTTACAGATTCAGCTTCACCTTCGGCTTTTAATATAGCAGAACGTTTATCTCCTTCAGCTCTTAAGATAGCTGCCTGTTTATAACCTTCAGCTTCTAATATTGCAGCCCTTTTCATCCTTTCAGCCTTCATTTGTTTACTCATTGCTTCCATTATATCATCTGGTGGATCAATCTTTTTAATTTCTACCCTTGTTACTTTAACACCCCATTTATCCGTGGCGTCATCAAGCACTTCTCTTAATCTGGTATTGATCATTTCCCTTGAGGTTAATGTCTGGTCAAGTTCGAGTTCACCTATTACATTTCTTAAATTTGTCTGTGCAAGTTTTATAGCTGCAAGCTGGAAATTATTTACATTATAGATAACTCTAAATGCTTCTGTTATTTCATAATAGATTACAGCATCAACGGTTACAATAACATTATCTTTTGTAATAACCTCTTGTGGTGGAACATCAATTACACGTTCCCTCATATCAACCTTTATCATTCTATCAAGGAAAGGAATAATAAACTGTAATCCTGGTTGAGCCTCTCTATGAAACTTCCCAAGACGTTCAATTAAACCTTTTTCATATGGCCTTATAATTTTTAAACTTGTAGCTGCTATTAAAATGACAAATACAGCTATAATAGTTAATAAATACATCCTTAATCATCCCCCTTCAAGAAAGTTTTTTTACAACTAATGTATTACCTTCTCTTTTTAAAACTACAATTTTATCCCCTGATTTTATTTCTTCATCCGACATTGCTTTCCATTCTTCACCGAAAATTTTTACTATTCCAGATTTATTTTTCCCAACATCTGAAATTGCAATTCCTGTTGCATTTTCTAATTCATCAAGACTGAATTTTCTATTTTCAGAACTTTTAAGCCATGGCCTTACAATTTTTCTTGAAAAAATCACAAGTATAAAGGATAGTATTATAAAAAATGTGGTTGTAATTATTTTGTTTGTTGTAAATATTCCTAATATGGCAGTAATAAAACTACTAATTCCAAACCATAAAAAGAAAAATGTTGGTGTAATAATTTCAAGAATAACAAAAATAATCCCCAATATTATCCAGAATTGCCATTCCAGCATTTTAACTCCCCCTTTCCATATGTTTCGCTATATTATGGAAATTTCTTCTGGATGTACAATATGAAACTCTATATCCTTAAATTCACTGGATAATTCTTCTTTTGTTTTTTTAATTAACCTTGTATATCGGCTTGAAATATGATAAAGAATAACCTTTTTTGGCTTAATTTGTGTTAATAATTTTTTTATTTCGTCTAATGATGTATGATTGCGCAATTTTCTATCTTTTTCTCTTATAAAAGTACATTCATGTACCAATATATCACTATCTTCTATAATATCCGGTGATACAGGTAACGAATCTCCGCTAATAGTAACTAATTTTTTTGTATATTTTTCCAATATATTTTCTTTACCCATTTTACTTATTAATTCCTTTATTTCATTTCCAGATAGATTTTGATATTCACTTTTTAAACGTTTTCTGTTTTCAAGAATCTGGAAACCAACAGATTTTTCGCCTGGAGTATGCCTTGTTTTGAAAATCTTTAAATATCTGTTATTTTTTAAAGGGATAATATCACCATGTTCAACGGTAATAAATTCAAGTTTGAATCTTAAATATTTATTCATTCTCTGGATAAAGTTTAGATATTCTTCTATATTTTTAGAACCTTTAGGATAATAAATTGTTAACCCTTTTTCTCGACTTCCCATTGCATTGTTTCTGGTATTTATAAATCCCCACAAACCTGCAATATGATCAACGTGAGAATGTGAAATAAATATCTTTTCTATACTGTATATCTTGTTTCCTAACGCAGCGCTTATTCCTTCGCCTACATCAAATAAAAGCCTATCAGGTTTATAATAAACCCATGTAGTATATAATGCCTTTGAACGAATTATAAATTCCAAAATTTTTCACCATCCATTATTCTTCTAACGGTTCTATTTTAACCTTAATATCTCCTTTTACACCTTCTGGAAGTTTTATTGTTAGTGTATATAACCCTACTTCTTTAATATTAACCTTTTCTGTAAACCATCTTTTATCAAAATCGATATTTGTACTATCTTTTATATGTTTTGCAATATCATTTGCTGTAATTGCTCCAAATAATTTTCCATTTTTTCCACATTTTATTTTTAATTTATAAACTTTTTCCTGGAGTTGTTTAAGTAATTTTTCCATTTTTTCTTTTCTTTTTTGTTTTACTTCTTTTTTTACTTCCTGTATTTTTTGAACGTGTTTTATTTCTCCTTCTTTCGCTTCAATTGCAAGTCCTCTTGGTATTAAATAGTTTCTTCCGTAACCGTCAGAAACTTTTACTATTTCCCCTTTTTTACCAACTTTTGCTACATCTTTCAATAACATTACTTTCATATAATCCCTCCTTGTTTCTTTCTTTATTAAGTATATCACAATTTAGTTAAATTTAATGTGAAAATGGAATAACAAAAATTAAAGGAGGCCTCAGCCTCCTTATATTATTAGTCACTAATGAATGGTAATAATGCCATGTGTCTTGCTCTTTTAATTGCCTTTTTAACCATTCTCTGGTGTTTTGAACAATTTCCGTTTAATCTTTTTGGAATTATTTTACCTTTTTCGTTAATGAAATCTTTTAATAAATCAACGTTTTTATAATCAATATATTCTATTTTTTGAGAACATAATTTACATTTTTTTACTCTTCTTGGTCTTCTAAATGCCATGTTGTTCACCTCCTAAAAATTTGGTGGGGTATCATCCTCAGTTCCCGCATCATCAATTGGGAAAAATTGAGGAAATTCATCATTTGAAAAGTCATCAAAATCATCATTTACTTCGTCGATAGTCGGTTCAATAACTTCTATATTTGAATTATCTTCAAAATTATTTGTTATATATGCATCTCTGCTTGCTTTTGACTCCATAAATTGTATTGTGGAAGCTGAAACCTCTGCTCTTTCCCTATAATTATTGTTTTGATCTCTCCAGGTATTTATTCTTAAAGCACCTTCAACAAGAATCAAAACACCTTTTTTGAGGTAATTTTCAGCAAATTCTGCTTTTTTTCCAAAAACAACAACCCTTATGAAGTCAGTTTTTTGACCGTTGAAATCATTATTCCAATTTGGTCTATCTACAGCAAGTGTGAAATTTGCGACTTTATCTCCTGAAGTTGTCATTCTTACTTCTGGATCTCTTGTAAGTCTTCCAACAAGTATAACCCTGTTGAATGAATAGCTCATAATATCATCCCTTATTCTTCGTCAGCAGCTACTGGTTCTTCAACAATAACTTCCTGTGTTTCTTCAGCTTTTTTTGCTTTGTTTTTTTCAGCTTTTTCTAAGTCTTCTCTTCTGAATACCTGCCATCTGAATGTGTTCTGGCTGTTAATTCTGAAAAGACCGTCTAATTCGTTTACCTTATCTGGTTCTGCTTTGAAAATTCCCCAAGCATAGTCACCTTCTGTATAACCTTGATGGGTTCTGTAAGCTAATTTTCTCATACCCCATCTTTCCCAGTGTTCAATTTCTCCACCAACTTTTTCTTCGATCCATGATTTAACTTTTTCTACTTCTGCGTTTCTTGCTTCTTCAGATAATTCTGGAGAAACAATAAACATAACTTCATAAATCCTTTTCACTACCATACACCTCCTCGGACATTTTTGGCCCTTATTTAAAAGAGCGGAATTTTTGCCATATTATTATATCAAAAAAAGTCTCAAATAAAAAGCTTTTAACATAAAATTATCAAAAAAAATAAATTATAGAAACTCTTCATTGTTTTGCATATCAAATTTGTGTTATACTTATATTAGGAGGTATTCTAATGGAAAGAATAGATACACAGGTTTTTGTTGCTTTTGATCTTGAAACTACCGGGTTAAAACCCTATTTAGGAGATAGAATTATTGAGGTAGCTGCTATTCCTATATTTAATGGGAGAATAAAAAGAAAATATGAATTTCATACATTGGTAAATCCAAATATTAGAATTCCTGGTGAAGTTTCACAGTTCCATAAGCTTAATAATACTGATATAGAAAATGCACCAACTATTTTAGAGGTTTTTCCAAGGTTCAAAGAATATGTCTCAGGTACAATTTTGGTTTCCCATAATGCAAGAATGGATATGAAATTTCTTGATGTTGCTGCAAAAGAAAGCGGTATTTTACCTTTAAACAATTATTATATCGATACTCTGGAATTGTCAAAAGCTTTATTGGAAACAGGCCCATATTCATTGGAACATTTATCAAAACGCTTCAAAATATATGAGGGAAAATCTCATAGGGCATATGACGATGCTTTGATGACTGCAAAATTATTTTTAATTTTTATAAAACGTTTTGGCTTAAAGAGTCTATCTGATTTCATAAAAAGATGGAGGGGATAGTTATGGTAAAAAACTTTGTGCTCGACACAAATGTATTAATTCATGATCCAAAAGCTATTTTTAATTTCCAGGACAACAATGTTATTATTCCATTTCCTGTTTTAGAAGAAATTGACAATTTAAAAACACGCGGTGAAAGAACAGGTGCCGCTGCTAGAGAAGTAAATAGAGTATTAGACGGATTAAGAAAAGACGGTAATTTAAGAAAAGGCGTAAAACTCGAAAATGGAGGTTGTTTAAGAATATTAACCCTTGAAGAAAATGGCTTTAAGATTCCTAAATATTTAGGGAGAAAGATGGATGATTTTATTTTAATGTATGCAATGTATTTAAAGGAACACGATAAAAAACATGAAACTTATCTTGTTTCTAAGGATATTAATATTAGAATAAAAGCAGAAGCCGTTGGAATAGTGGCTCAAGACTACCTTACAGATCGTATTGAATATGAAGATTATTTTGAAGGATTTATGGAGTTAAATGTTGAAGAAAAACTTATTGAAAAGGATAAGATAAATATAAACCTCATTGAAAATCACGAAAACATTTCACCTAACACATATTTTGATCTTAATAATGGCAATTATTATAGATATTCTGAAAAAGAAAAAGCCTTGGTTAAACTTGATGTTTCATTATTTACAGAAGTTTTTGGGATTAATCCGAGAAACAGAGAACAGATTTTTGCATTTGATGCTTTACTAAATGATGAAATTCCACTTGTAACTCTTGTTGGAAGCGCTGGAACCGGAAAGACGTTATTGGCATTAGCAGTGGGACTTTTCAAGGTTTTAGATGAGAAAAAATATAAAAAATTACTTGTTTCAAAACCTGTAATTCCTGTTGGAAAAGATATAGGTTTTTTACCTGGTTCAATTCAAGAAAAGATGAAACCATGGTTGCAGCCTATATACGATAATCTTGATTATTTATTCCAGGGAAAAGGGAAAAAACCCGATGAATACCTTGAAAAAAGAGAAATATTAGAAATAGAGGTTCTTTCATATATTAGAGGAAGATCTATTCCGGAACAATATATGATTATTGATGAAGCTCAAAATTTGACTCCTCATGAAATAAAAACTATAATTACAAGAGTAGGAGAAAATACAAAGATAGTATTAACCGGTGATCCATTCCAGATTGATAATCCATATTTAGGTTTTTCATCAAATGGTCTTACATATGTCTCTTCAAAATTTAGAGAATCTCCTTTAGCTGCTCATGTGTATCTTTTGAAAGGAGAAAGGTCTGAACTTGCATCTAAAGCAGCAGAAATTCTGTGATTTGTAAAATATATTTAAGAATAATTCGGTAAAATATAGAAAATCTAAATATGAGAAAGGATGAGAAAAATGAATAATTCTGATGTTTTAGAATATGATGTATACGTTAAAGTAAAAAAAGAGGATATACATCTTGTCACTTATTTACTTGAGTCTGTTGATAATTTAATGAATGTAAGAAATGTTGTTGAAAACAACATGATGAAAATCATATGTCCAAAAGATACTCTTGATGAATCTTTAAAATTAATAAATTCTTTAAAAGAAATGACTGATCTGGAGGTTGTAAAGATTGAACCCAACAACGGGGAAGTCTAATTCCAGAAAAAAAGGGATATATAGAATTATCCCTATACCTTATGAAAATTATCCAAGTATTTTTGAAATTGATTATAACAGATTAAAAAAACTCGGTTTTAAAACTTTACTATTTGATTATGATTTTACTCTTGCTCCTTGGAAACAACAGATTGATGATAAAACTATTGTTTTATTTGAAAAATTATCTAATCTTGGATTTAAGATTGCAATTGTATCAAATGCCCCAGAAAAACGAATAAAACATGTAAAAGAAAAAGCTGGAGAACATATCCATATATATTGGCGTATGCATAAACCGTTATCTATAAAAATTAAAAAAATCTTTGAAGATTTAAAAACAACACCTGCTGAAACTGTGATAATTGGAGATTTATTTTTTACAGATATTTTATTAGGAAACAGATTGGGATTATATACTATTCTGGTTAATCCATATACATACGAAATTGATTCTTTTTTTAAAAAAATTGCCGCTTTTCTTTCTAAAATTTTATATTATACATTTTTTTATACATTGGGGTGGTTGTTTAGAATGCTTGATCATACTATACCAAACGAATTTGTTAACGATGTTTTTGAAATAGACTATAAAAAATTAAAAGATAAAGGTTTTAAACTTTTGATTTTTGATTTTGATAACACATTAACTACCTGGAGAAATGAAAAATTGCCAGATGAGATATTAAATTTATTTGATAATTTATCAAAAGATTTTAAAATTCTAATTGCATCTAATGGCAAAGAGCATAGATTTCATAATATTAGAGAAGAATTAAAAAGATATAATATCGATGTAATGGGATATTCTCTAAAACCTTTTCCTTTTAAGATTAGAAAAAAAATTAAGGAATATAATATTCCTCCATCTCAATGTGTTTTAATTGGTGATCAATTATTTACTGATATAATTGCAGGTAATAAAAATAATTTTTATACAATAAAAGTTAAACCAATTTCAAAGCATGAAAGAGTATTTACCAAAATACTAAGATTTTTCGAAAAGATTGCCATGAAATCAATGAGAGAAAAACCTAAAGTTTAGGAGGGGGAAGATGGCGTTTGATAAAGAAGTCTACGGAAATTCTGTAAAAAGCGTTACTAAATATTTATGGTTCAATACTGAAAAACCCATAGAAATAATTCATATAACAGATGAAGTCAGAGATTTTGTAAAAGAAAGCGGTATTATTGATGGATATGTAATGGTTTCCGCTATGCATCTTACAGCATCAGTTTATATTAATGATTATGAGTCCGGATTAATTGAAGATATTAAAGAATGGTTAGAAAAATTAGCTCCTCAAAATTATCCATATAAACATCATTGGACAGGTGAGGTCAACGGTCATGCTCATTTAAAGAATCTAATTATGCACCATCAAATAATAGTTCCTATAACAGATGGTGATCTTGATTTGGGACCATGGCAGGAGATTTTTTATGCTGAATTTGACGGACAAAGAAGAAAAAGGGTTATATTAAAAGCTTTTGGAATCTCAAAATAAATGAAATAAATGGGGGATTTTATGGAAAAAGTTTATTTTTATGACGGATTTTTATGGGGTGGAGTATTTGATTCTTATCAAATAGAAAAAATGAATGATCGTACAAACTGGGATGAATGGCAGAAAAAAGGAAAAATAAAAGACGGTACTACATTAAAAATCATAGAAAAGTTTCAGAAGAATTTATTTTCTGAAACTTTTGAAATTTCTAAAAATATAGGATTAAATTCCTTAATGTTTTCAATAGAATGGGCAAAAATATATCCTGAAATGGGATATATCAATCGTGCAAAATTAGAAAGTTATAAAAACTTTATCCTATCTCTGAAAAAAGAAGGAATTGAAATATTTTTAATTTTAAACCATTTTACTTTTCCAATCTGGTTTGAAGAAAAAGGTGGTTTTCAGAATGATGAAAATCTTAAATTTTTAATTTCATACACTGAAGAAATAGTAAATGAATTTAAAGATATAGTTGATTACTATATTCCTTTTTATGAACCTTTAAAATATATTGATTATGCGTATAAAAAAGGTTTATATCCTCCGGGGATTAGCGATGAAAAAATTTCTGAAATAGTTAAAGAAAACATAATAAAAGTTTATAAGGAATTATATCTTTTAATACACAAAAATAATATTTATTCCAAGGTCGGAATTATCAAAAATACAAATTATGATAATACTTTTTTTAATGTTTTAAAAAATTATATGGATTTTCTGGGAATTACATTTTACGATGATAAAACATCAGGTTTACCCCGTACAGTTCAAAAAGATGATATTGGAAATAATATTTATCCAGAAAAATTGAATATTGAGATACCAGAATTAAAGAAATATGATAAACCTATTGTAATTTCTTCTATCGGCATTGCTGATGAAAGCGATATTTATCGATCTCAATTTTTGATAAAAACAATTTCCTATATTCATGAGTTATTAAACAATAATATTAAGATTATGGGGTATTTTCACAAAAATATCTTTGATTTATTTGAATGGGAAGAAGGGTTTAGTGCCGAATACGGATTATTTGAATTTGATTCTATAAATAATCGCATAAATCCTCGACATAGCGCTAAAGTTTTTTCCAATATAGTTCAATCGAATAAAATACCACCTCATTTAATCAAATATACTCAATAATTGTATTTTGAAAGGTCAGGCTTAACGCCTGACTTTTTTATTTATAATATATACTTTAATTTTTTTAAAGTCACTTATAAAAAAATTGAATTTTCTATAAAAAAATTTATGCTATTTTAATATTTACTATTGACAAATAAAAATTTTTTGTTATAATAGGGTTGAACTTATAAAAATTAAAGTATATATAAATAAAATTAAAATAACCACGTCTATTAAGATGGAGAGAAATTAAATAATAATATTTTTTAAAAAGGGGGTTTTAATATGTTGAAAAGAAAAAAACATTTTTTAAAAGAAAAAAAGACAAGATCATACTACGAAGGATTTGATTCAATGACTGAATTAAAAGATGTATTATTAGAAATGAAAAGATATCAATTGTAACTTTTATTGCTACTCCTTCCTAAAAAAAGAAGCTCCGAAATTTTCGGAGCTTCTTTTTATTCATTATTTATAATACTATGTGCACTTTTAAGTTCTGAATGAATAATATTTTTTGCATCATCAAAGAGTTCAAAAATATGCGGATATTTTAATTCACAATATACAATATTCCCAACCTTTTCTTTTTTAATTAAACCAACATCTTCAAGAATTTTTATATGTTGAGATATGCTTGACTGCGTAAGCCCTAGCTTTTCAGAAATCTCAAGAATATTACATTCTTTATTATTTAATATTTTTAAAATTCTCAATCTTGTAGGATGAGATAAAGCTTTAAATATATCTGCTAATAAATCACAATTATCCATATTCAACACTCCATCTTTTAGTATTTCTAAGTAAAGTATAAAGTTTTAGTTTTACGATATATTCAAGGAAAAATTAATTTTCTGCTATTTTTCGCGCTTCAAGAATACCGTGTGCTGTAGCATGAACTATACTTCTTGTATGTCCAGAACAATCACCTATAAATTTAAGATTTTCAAATAAATCGTTATTTAATTTTTTACCATAAAATTTTACTTCTACTCCATATAATAAATTTTCTTCATCTGCAATTCCAGGAATTATTTTATCTAAATTATCTATAAATTCTATTAATGATGTAGAGGTCTTACTTGGAAAAACTAAATTAAGATCACCAAGAACATATTCATCATTATTTAAAGTTGGAAATACCTTCCATAATTTTTTTGTTCTTTTTCCTTTTTTAAAATCACCATATGTTTGAAGTATTATTTTATCTCCGCCTGCTAAAATATTGGATAATTTTGCTATATATGAACCATATCCATTTGGATCATTAAAAGGTTTTGTAAACGAATGAGTTACCAAAATTGCAAAATTAGTATTTGTCGATTTTTGATCATGTATTGCGTGACCATTTACAGTAATAAAATCAGAGTATTTTTCTGTAACAACATATCCCGAAGGATTATTACAAAATGTTCTTACCAATTGACCATTTGAAGACTTAAATTTCACTTTAAATTCATATAATGCCTCATTAAGCTCTTTAACAACTATATCCGGCAATTCAAATCTTACTCCTAAATCCACCTTTGTATTCGATAATATTATATCCGGATATTTCTCTGTTAAGGTATCTATTAGCTTAAATCCACTCCTTCCAACTGCAATATACACTTTATCAAACTCTTCCTTTTTTTCTTCACGACTTTTTCTATCGATATATTTAATTAATATTTTTTCATTAACTTCAATATCTTTAACAAAGGAATTAAATTTAAATTCTATTCCTTTTTTAGAAAATTCCTCATGTGCATTTTTTAGAAAAATCTTCAATTTATCTGTTCCAATATGAAAAAATTCTGATTCTACAAGTTTAAAGCCGTTAATAAAAAATTTCTTTTGTAGTTCTTCAAGATTCTCTCTAGATCCAATTTCAGGTTCTGTCTCTGCAAGCTTACAATAATAATCCACAATTTCTTTTTGCAATGTTTTATTATATAAAATTTCCTCTAAATCTCCTCCCATTTCTGAAGAGACAAAGAGCTTCCCATCAGCTCTAATTCCACTAATAGAGGATGAATAAATATCTGCATTCATTTCAAAAACTGTAATTTCATGTTTAGATGTGTCTATTTCCTTCAAAAATCCAACAGCTGCTGCACCAAATCCTATAACTGCTATTTTCATTAAAACCTCTCCTTTCAAATGTATATTTCCCTTACAAAAAAATAGACTGAAACCTTAAAGGTTTCAGTCTAGATTACTTTTTTATAGTATAGTAGCATCTCTTTGGAGATTCAATTTTCTCCTCTTTCTTTAATTTCTTTATTGCCTTATCCACTTCTTTTTTATCAATTCCCGCTTTTTCTGCTATTTCCGCAGATTTTAAAGGTTCTTTTGATTCAGATAATACCTTAACAACTAATTCTATATTATCCATTATATCTTCCTCCTAATAAATCTTTATGTTATTAATTCATTCTTTTATTTAAGTATTTTTTCAATTCATCAAATGAAATTTCGAAAATATTATCTATAATATAATCTAAATCATCTATATCCAGATTTTCAATTTTATTTCTTAATTTTTCTATATCTTTTTCTTTAAATTTTCTTTTTAATAATTTTATTACATCTTCAACTTTTGCGCTATGTAATCCTTGCTGTAATCCTTGTTGTAATCCTTCTTGTAATCCCTGCTCTAAACCTTCTTTTCTTCCTTCAATCATTGCTTTTTCTTTACTTTCTTTTATCGCTTCTTCAACTGTTCTTATAAAGTTTTCAAACATTCCCTCCACCTCCTCATTTTCATATATCTCGAGTTCTTTTTTATCGATTCCAGTTTTATTCGTTAATACATTAATTACTATACCTACATATTCTTTAAATTTCGCTTTTTCAGTTTCCGGAAGAGTTTCTAATTCTTTCTTTATCTCTTTTAACGTTTCTATTATCCTTTCTGTTTCCGACTTATTTAAGGTTAATAATAGTCCCAATGCATTTTTTATTCTTAATAACCTTTCTTCCTCTAATTGACTTAGATCTATTATTTCATATTTAAATGATGGTACATATTCTGAAAACATTTCCCAATTTTCTACTTTTTTCATAAACCAATTCTCGGCTGTCCATTTTCTTTTCCCTGTATAGAATACTATGGGGATTATAGGTATAAGCTTGAAACCTTTTGTTCTTGATTCTTTTTTAAAACTTTTTATATATTCTCTCCATATTCTAATCATATATTCTAATATTCTAAATTGCATCAAATAATCAACACTTGACTGATGTTCAATTAACAAAAATAAATACATTTCTCTTTCATCATACTTTATTTTAAACAATAAATCACTTTCCTTATCTCCATAGGCTAAATCAGTGAAACGTGTATTCTCTATTTTTATATTTTCTGGTTTTATGTTATAGGATCTCAATTTTGGTAAAAATATATTTATAAATTCAACAAGCATTTCCTTATCAGATAATATATTTTTAAATAGTTGATCTTCCATCCCCATTTAGATCCCCCCTTAAAAATATATTTATCATGAAATATTATAAAAAAATTTATTTCTTATGTCAAGAATACATTATTTTAAAATTCCTTTTATAATCAATTCCGTGGCTTCATCTTCTGTAAGTCCTTTAGCCATCAACGTTTCTAATTGCTGTGGATTAACTCTTCCAACGGATGCTTCATGAGTCAATTCTGCTAAATCGTTATTAACTCTCAATATTGGAATTGTACTTACATGAACATTTGAACCTTTACTGATTTCTGTACATTCAATGTGCCCCTTTGAATATGGTGCATTACCATAAGCTTCATTTATTACTTCTGCATTTGTTGAATCCTGAGCAAAAACATATGTTTTGGCAATACCTGAAGCCTTTTCGCCATTTAAATTCACTACTTCTTTTATATTAATCTTATCATCTTTTTTACCCCAGACTTTGGATTCAAGCAATGCTTTAGAAGATTCGTCAAGATCCACTGTCATTTCAATTTTTAACTCACCAGCTCTTGATTTCGTTAATCTAAATCTGCTATCAAATACAGAATTTTTTGCAACCTTTGTATAATAATATGTTTCTAAAAATATTCCATCTTTTTCATTATGAAAGTGCTCGTCTTCCATAAATACAATAGAGTTTTCACCAATATACATTTCTGAATCCATTTTATGGTGAATCTTTCCAAACGGGAACGAACAATGAGAAAGGAATTTTACATCACAATTATTTCCTATTGTATATTTAACCTTTATGTATTGTTCTCCTTGATTCCTTAAAAAGCCAACACATAAATGAATAGGTTTATCCATTTTAACTCCATCATCTATAATCATTTCATAATCAACAACACCATCTTCTGCTTTATGAATTATTATATTTATTCCTTCTACAGTATTCTTACCAAGTATTTTATCTCCACTGATAATAATAGAAACTATATCTTTACTTAATAAGTTACTTATATCACCACCAGCCTGTTCATAGGCTTTTTCTATCATTTCAAATTCTTTAGCATAATTTTTTTCTATGTTCATAATTTCACCTCATTATCCATATCTTCAACAGGTACATTTATATGTGCACAATTATCGCATGTGCTTTTATATACTTCAGAAACAATTTTTGGATCTCCCTGTGATTTAATTCTTCCTGAACAGATTAAAAATGCTTCATCGGCTATTTCTGCAATTTCCTCCCTATGAGTAATACTTAAAACACTTCCGCCATTTGAGGTTATCATTTTGAATATTCTTTCAATCATTATATTTGACATCATATCTATTCCGGAATCCGGTTCATCAAAAATAGCAAATTTTGGTTTTAATATAATTAATGATGCTAATTCTATTCTCTTTCTTTCACCACCCGAAAGTGTCTTATCAACCTTTCTATGAAGATAAAAAGGATTAAGACCCACAAGGTTTAATATCTCTATTAATTCCGCATCACTTAAATTTATCCTCTTTCCCAATGTAAGATATTCCTTTACTCCAAGTCCTTCATATCTCACTGGTTCCTGCCATGCCATTGTAATTCCCAATTTAGCTCTTTCAGTTATCGAATAATCTGTAATATCTTCACCATTAAATATTATTCTTCCACCATGATTTCCTTTATATCCGTCAAGTCCCATTATTATTCTTGCCAAGGTTGACTTTCCAACACCATTATTCCCTAAAACTGCATATATTTTCTTTTCTTCAAATTTAAAAGATATATCTTCAATAATCTTTCTTGGTCCTACATTAAAACTTATATTTTGTAATTCTAACATTATACTTCCTCCCTGATCTTTTAGGATTACTATTATAATTCTATCAAATTATTGTAAAAATTCCTGACATAAAATATCGAAAATATAATAGTTTGTAAAAAGTGTATTAATATGTTATAATTCACACTGAATAAATATTAGAGGTGTGTTACGGTGAAGAAACAGAATATCTTGAAAACGGAATATTTTGATATTGAATATAATATAATAAAATCACCAAAAAGAAAAACAATGTCTATAATAATCTCCGAAGACGGTGAAGTAATTGTTAGAATTCCAAATTGGATTTCAGATTACGAAGCAAAGAAATTTGTATTTAACAAAAGAGAATGGATTGTTTCGAAACTAATGATATTTAAAAAACAAAAAATTCCTGAAAGAAAATATGTTTCAGGAGAGAAGTTTTTGTATCTTGGTAAGACATATACTTTAATGATTATGGAAGGGAATTATGGCGTTGGAATTTTAGATGATTTTTTATATATTTCACTAAAAAAAGACTTTTTCGACAATTATGATTTAAAAAGGAATATGGTTATAAAATGGTATAAAAATCAGGCCAAAAAGATAATAAACGAAAGATTGGAATACTATTCAAAAATAATGAAATTACAATACGGCAAAGTTTTCATTAGAGATCAAAAAACACGTTGGGGCAGTTGTTCAGGCAAAAACAATCTCAGTTTTAACTATAAAATAATCATGGCTCCAAAAAGAAAATTGGATTATATTATTATACATGAATTAGCTCATATTATATATAAACATCATCAAAAAAGTTTCTGGAATTATGTAGAAAAATACTGTGAGGATTATCAGGAAAGCAGAAAATGGTTTAGAGAAAACGGACGATATTTGATATTATAATCTATTATAATCTCAGGAGGTGCAATATGATAAAGATTGAAGAAGTTATAAAAGAAAAAAAGAAAATATATGCAATCTCTTTAGAATCACCATTTTATCCAGACGGAAAAGGCGGACAACTTGGAGATAGAGGAAAAATAGGAGAAGCAACCGTGCTTTTTGTGGAATATAAAAATAACAAATATTATCATCAAATCGATAAAGAAATAGAACCCGGAGAATATGATTATGAAATCGATTTAAAAAGACGTAAGGATATTTCACAACAACACACAGCTCAACATATTTTATCAGCTGCTTTTGAACAAATTGCTGATCTTGATACCGTTGGTTTTAGAATGGCTGAAGAATATACTACAATAGATTTAAACACCGCAAAATTAGATGAAAAAATAGAAAAAGAAGCTGAAAGATTATCCAATGAAATAATACAAAAGTGTTTACCTGTTGAAGAAATTATTACTTCAAAAGAAGAAATAAAAAAATATAATCTCAGAAAAGAGTTAAGCGATAAGGTTCAAGGAGATGTAAGATTAATAAAGATTGGTGATTTTGATATAAATCCATGTGGTGGATTTCATGTAAAAAATACAGGCGAAATTGGATTGGTAAAAATCATTTCAAAGGAAAAGGTAAAAGGGAATCTAACGAGATTATATTTTGTAGCTGGAAACAGGGCCATTGAGGATTATGAAAAAAGAATTAATATTACAAAAGATATTTCACATATTTTAACTGCTAAAATAGAAGAAACACCTATAAGAGTTGAAGAAACATTGAAAAAAATGAAAGAATATAAAAGCGCATATGAAAAATTAAGCGAAAAATATGCTGAAATAATGGCTAAAAAATTCTTAGAAAATGCTAAAACAATAAATAATATAAAATTTATCTATATTGATTCAAACGAAGATTATATAAATTATCTTCCCAAATTCCTTCCGATGAATGAAATTTTATTTGTTACAAAAAAAGAAAACAGATACGAAATATCTTCAGGAATCATTGATTGTAAGGAATTAATAAACAATATTAGAAAAGATTATCCTGAACTTAAAGGTGGCGGTGGTAAAAATAGGGGAAGTATTATAGGAAATATTGACATAGAAGTTATTAAAAATTATATAAAATAAAAAGCCGGATTTCAAAATCCGGCTTTTTTATTAGTTATTTGGATTTTGTGTGTCTTCAGGATTTGGTCCTCCTGCGCCTGCGTCAGCATTAGCTGTTTGCTGTGCCTGTTGATAAATCAACTGACCAAGTTTCATTGATTCGTTCTTTAAGTCTTCCATTACTATCTTTAATTTTGCAATATCATTGTTATTTATAGCATCTCTTACATCGTTAATTAATGTTTCTAATCTTGCTTTCTGATCTTCTGGTACTTTATCTTTATTTTCATTGATTAACTTTTCTACCTGATATGCAAGGTCGTCAGCCTGGTTTTTGAGTTCGATTTCTTCTCTCTTTCTCTTATCCTGCTCTTCATATTCCTGAGCTTCTCGTATCATTCTTTCAATATCTTCTGAAGAAAGTTTATTTCTACCTGTTACAACCATTGACTGCTGTTTTCCTGTTCCTAAATCTTTTGCTGAAACATTTACTATACCGTTAGCATCTATATCAAATGAAACTTCTATTTGTGGCACTCCCCTTGGTGCTGGTGGTATTCCTGTTAATTTAAAGCTTCCAAGGAAGAAGTTATCCTTAGCAATTGGCCTTTCACCCTGGAATACTCCGATTTCAACTTCTGTCTGGAAGTCAGCAGCTGTTGTGAATACCTTACTCTTTCTAATAGGTATCTTACTGTTCTTAGGAATAATAATTTCCATTAATCCACCTTTTACTTCAACCCCAAGTGAAAGTGGTGTAACGTCTACAAGTACTAAGTCCTGATCTGTATTTCCTGTCATAATTGCAGCCTGAACAGCAGCACCTATTGCAACAGCTTCGTCAGGGTTAACACCTTTACTTGGTTCTTTGTGGAATATTGATTTTACCAATTCCTGAACTGCTGGAATTCTTGTTGAACCACCAACTAATAATACATCATCAATTTCTTCTGGTGAAAGTCCAGCATCTTTTAATGCTGTTTCAATTGGACCTCTTGTTGATTCAATTAAATCTCTTACCAATTCTTCGAATTTCTTTCTTGTTAATGTTTTCTGTAAGTGTACTGGCTGACCATTAACAACTGTTAAGAATGGTAAGTTAATTTCTGTTTCGAGTTTTGTTGATAATTCAATCTTTGCAGTTTCTGCAGCTTCCTTTAACCTCTGCATTGCCTGTCTGTCATTTGAAATATCTGAACCATGTTCTTTCTTGAATTCTTCAACTAACCAATCGATAATTCTCTGGTCAAAATCGTCCCCACCTAAGTGGTTGTTTCCTGATGTTGATACAACTTCGATTACACCTTCTCCAACATCAAGTATTGATACATCAAATGTACCTCCACCAAGGTCATATACTACTATTTTCTTATCTTCATGTGTTTTGTTTAAACCAAATGCAATTGAAGCTGCTGTTGGTTCGTTGATAATCCTTAATACTTCTAAACCAGCAATTTCACCAGCTTCTTTTGTTGCCTGTCTTTGTGCATCGTTAAAGTATGCTGGAACTGTAATAACTGCTTTCTTAATTTTCCCACCAAGATATGCTTCTGCATCTCTTACTAATTTCTGTAATACAAAAGCACTTATCTGTTGTGGGGTAAAGCTTTTACTATCGATACTTACTTTATAATCAGAACCCATTTTTCTTTTTATTGATCTGATTGTTCTATCTGGATGTAATATTACCTGTCTTTTTGCAGGTTCACCTACAATTACAGTTCCATCTTTTGAAAAATGTACTATAGAAGGAGTTGTTCTTTTTCCTTCTGCATTAGGAATAACTTCTACATTTCCATCTGGTTTCATCCATGCTATAGCTGAGTTAGTTGTACCAAGGTCGATACCAACTACGTATTCTTTTTCAGCCATATTATCACCCTCCTTATTTTCATCGTTTTTTGATTTCCGTATATATTATACTTCAAAATCAGCAAAATTGTTCAATTGAAATATTTTTTTAATATTATTCTATAACACTTATTATTACTACATTTTATTTGTTATAATTTTAACGTTACTAAATTTTATAGCATTCTTAACTTTTATTTGCTTATTAAATACAGTTTTTTATGGTTAAAATTTTGATTATATGCAAAAAATACATCTATGATTTATTATTTTTTTAACAAGTTATGATATAATATGATTATAAAAAATAAAGAAAGAGGAGTGTGATATTATGAAATTAATTGAAAAAATGCTCGAAGAGTTGTTAATGGATTCTATCAAGAATTTATATAATGTTGAATTAAAAGAACCTGTAGTACAAAGAACTGCTAATGATAACTTTGGTGATTTTCAAACAAATTTTGCTATGATAAATGCCAAGGTTTTAAAAAAAGCTCCAAGAATGATAGCACAAGAAATCATTGATAATTTCCCCGAAAATGATATTATAGAAAAAATCGAAATAGCAGGACCAGGATTTATAAATTTCTATGTAAAAGATGTATTTTTAACTGAATACTTGCCAAAAATTGAAAAAGAAAATCCTGATTTTTCATTTATTGATAGAGAAGGCGATGTTATTATCGATTATTCTTCACCAAATATTGCAAAACCTATGCATATTGGTCATTTAAGAAGTACTGTTATTGGGGATGCTATAAAAAGAATTTATAGATATCTTGGTTATAATGTAATTGGAGATAATCACCTTGGTGACTGGGGAACACAATTTGGAAAATTAATTGTAGGTTATAGATTATGGCTTGATAAGGAAAATTATGAAAAAGATCCTATTGGTGAAATGGAAAGAATTTATGTGAAATTCGAAAAAGAATCTGAAAATAATCCTGATCTTTTAGAAGAAGCAAGACAGGAACTCAAAAAATTACAGGATGGAGATCCAGAAAATAGAAAATTATGGCAGGAATTTATTGATTTATCATTAAAAGAATATAATAAAATATATAAAAGAATGGATATAGAATTTGATACATATTATGGAGAATCACATTATCACAATATTATGCCTGAAATTGTAAAAATGCTTCTTGATAAAGGTATTGCAACATATAGTGAAGGTGCTGTTGTTGTATTTTTTGACGAAGAAGAAAATCTACCTCCAGCAATTATTCAGAAAAAGGATGGAGCTTTCTTATATGCAACATCAGACCTTGCATGTATAAAATTTAGAAGAGAAACATATAATCCTAATAGAATATTATATGTAACTGATGAAAGACAACAAACACATTTCAAACAGGTATTTAATATTGCAAGAAAGTTAGGCTGGGATGATAATTATCAGCATATATGGTTTGGATTAATGAGATTTGCTGATGGTGTTTTCTCTACAAGAAAAGGTAATGTGATAAAATTAGAAGAATTACTTGATAAAGCTGTTGAAAAAGCAAAGGAAATCATTGAAGAGAAGAATCCAGGATTGTCTCCAGAAGAAAAAGAAGAAATTGCAGAAGCAATTGGAATCGGTGCTGTAAAATATGCTGACCTCAGTCAAAACAGAATAAGCCATATTATATTTGACTGGGATAAAATGCTCGCCTTTGATGGAAATACAGCTCCTTACTTACTTTATACATATGCAAGGATACAATCATTAAAAAGAAAAGCTGAAGAAAAAGGCTATACATTTGAAAATGCAAATCTAAAAATAACAGAAAAACTCGAAAGAAAATTGGGATTGTTATTAACCCAGTTACCAATTGTTGCAATTAGAGCTGCTGAAGATTATAAACCTAATTTAATTGCTGATTATCTCTTTGAATTAGCACAAACATATAATTCATTCTACAATAATCTTCCTGTATTAAAGGAAGAGGAAGAAACATTAAAATCAAGGTTATTATTATCTCATTTAGCTGGAGAAGTATTAAAAAGAGGCCTTGACTTGCTCGGAATAAGAGTAGTAGATAAAATGTAATGTGAGGTGTGTTAAGTGATTTACTCTATAGTTTTTTCAATTATTTTTCCAGTTTTAGCTGTTGTCTTATTTAAAAGTTCTGTATTATATATTGCATTGATGAGTATATTTGCATTAGCTACAGCGTTTTTTTCATTTCTTTCAAAAAAATACGATAAATTGACTATAGTATTTTTATTCATAGGATTGTTATTAGCTGGTTTTGGATATATAAGAGGATATGCTGTTGATTTATTCATGGTAATTACACTAATTTCTACAACATTTTCATCTCTTTTTTCATTTAAAAACAACAAACTATATATTGTATTAGCCTGGTTATTCAATGCTATAGCTATTGGAACGTATGTATATTTGAATGTTTCTTTAAGCAGAGCAATTTTAATAGCTGTTCTCGTATTCTTAGCTGGATACAGGGATATTATGCCTCAAAAAAATACAGAGGAGGAAGAAAATTCTTGAAAAGAATTGTTTTCAGACTTCTAAAATCAAATAGGTATTCTATCACAGCTCTTATTGCAGCAATGGAAAAAGAAAATATAGAAATAGAAACTATACTTGAAAAAAACTTTGAAAAAATACTAGAATATAATCCTGAAGATACATTAATAGCTTATTCATTTATGAGTTTTGATATTTTTCAGGTTGAAAAAGAAATTCCTGTATTAAAAGAAAAAGGATTTAAGGTTATTGCTGGTGGGCCACACCCCAGTGCAATGCCTGAAAAAACAGAAAAGATAGGATTTGACCATATTTTTATTGGTGAAGGTGAAAAAACCTTCACCGATTTTTTAAAGGGCAAAATATCAGAAAAATTTATAGTATCAAAAGAATTTGTTGATTTAAATTATTACCCGCCATTTGCTATTAAAAACAAACATTTTATGCCAATAGAAATTACAAGAGGATGTCCTTTCGGATGTGGATATTGCCAAACTCCTTATCTTTTTGGTAGAATTGTTCGTCATAGAGATCCGGAAATTATTCATGAATATGCAAAATTAGGAGTTAAACATAATAGGAAAATTGCGAGGTTTATTACCCCAAATTCTTTTGGTTATGGCTCAAAAAATGGTGTTACACCTAATATAGAAAAACTCGAAGAATTGTTATTTGGTTTGAGAAAAGTTGGTATAGAAGAAATTTATCTTGGTTCATTCCCTTCTGATGTGAGACCGGAATCTGTAACTGAAGAAGTTTTAAAACTTATAAAAAAATATGTTGATAACAAGATGATAATCATAGGAGCACAAAGTGGTAGCAATGAAATTTTAAAAAAAATAAATAGAGGACACTCTTTAGAAAAAATAGAAAGGGCTTTATCCCTTGTTTCGGCTCACGGATTTATACCATATGTAGATTTTATCTTTGGGTTCCCATTTGAAACAGATGAAGATATTAAAAAGACCTTTGACTTTATGGACAAAATTACAGAAAAATATAATGCTGTAATACATTCACATACATTTATGCCATTACCAGGAACGCCTTTATTCAATGTTGGACCCGGCAAATTAAATAAAAAATATTATAAAAAGCTTGGAGATTTGTCAAGAAATGAAAAACTCGCCGGATATTGGCATAAGCAGGAACAATTATCTCAAAAAATATTCAATTACTTTCATGGAGGTGAGATTTAATGAAAAAAAGTTTTTTTATAATTCTTCTGGTTATAACCAGCATTTTAGTTCTTGCAGATGATTATCAGGTAGTTTATAGCACAAAACTTAATCTTGATTCAGACAGATCACTTGAACATATAACTTTAAAAGGTGAAAAAGTAAGTGAAATTTATTGGGGAAATTTCCTTTTAAGTATTGAAGATGACGGAAAAACATTTGATATTTTAACAGGATTAGATGGATATAGCCCTAAAATAGAATATTTTGATTTTAATGGCGATGGATATGATGATATTTTATTAACAACAAGAAGTGGCGGAAGTGGAAATTATATAAATTATGCTTTATATTTATACACAGGTGACAATTTGACAAAATATAATATAAAACCCTTTATCAAAGATATTAAAGGATTTTTTATGGATCAATACAAAGCAGTTATTAGCTATAAAGATGCCTTTACATACCTTGACCTTTCAGACAGAAAAAAATTATATCAGGAAATTAAAGCCTATGATCAATATGGAAGATTTATAAAAAACTACAATGAACTTATGATAGGTGGTTTTTCTGAATTAGAACCTTTTGATTTTGGAAATGATGGAACATATGAATTAAAAGGGAGCATAGCAATTTCCGGATTATATCATGCTGATAGTATAGGATATCTTCACTTTATTTATTCTGTAAAAAAAGACAAATTATTATGGCTTGAAGTTTCAAAAACTATATATGTTAATGTTCAATAAAAATAGCAGGTGCTGAGCACCTGCATTTTTTATTTTATCCCATCCCCCGCTATTATTATTTATTTAAAGGATATAATGAATCCATATAAATCTGTTTTACAATTTCTTTTGTAGCTTTAACAGGTGCTAAGCTCAATAATAAATCAAGTGAAGGAGTATTAAATGCCAATTCTACTAATTTGTCTATATCGCTTTCTTTAAATCCTTCATCTGTTAATTTTTGTGTAACTCCAATATTAAATAACCATTTTTCAATTCCTTTTGCTGCTTCTTCTGCTTCACCTGGTACTCCTTTTAAACCTGGAACAATTGGACTATATATTTCTGCAAGCACTTCTGCCTGTGCAGAATAAATTGCTTTTACTACTGCTGGTAGTAACATTGCTAATCCTAAACCATGTGGTAAATCTGGTCTGATTCCACTTAGTGGATGTTCTAAAGCATGTGTAAAATGCAACAATCCATTATCAAATGAAATACCAGCTATTGTTGAAGCATATAATAAGAAATATCTTGCTGTTAAATCTCCTGGTTTTGCCTGAGCTTGAGGAAGATACTTTGAAACTAATCTTATTGTTTCTTTAGCTAATAAAATTGAATATGGAGATGCTGCTAATGTTGTTGCTGCTTCTGTAACGTGGTTTATTGCATCAATAGCTGTGTATGTTGTTTGTGACCAGGGTAATGATTTTGTAATTTCTGGATCATCAATAGCAAATATTGGATAAATACTATCATATGCAATTGCTGGTTTATAACCTTTTTCTTCAATTGTTGCAACTGCAAATCTATCAACTTCAGTACCTGTACCATGAGTTGTATTTATTGCAATTATTGGCAATGCTTCTTCTGGTATAAATTTTAATTCATATAAGTCAGAACCTGTATAATTCTTATATTTTTCATGTAATAATACTGCAACACTCTTTGCTGTGTCAATATGACTTCCGCCACCAATTCCTATAACAGCTTTTGCTCCAAAATCTAATCCCATCTTCTTTGCTTCATCAATCATTTTTACATTTGGATTTGGCTTAATTCCATAATATACAATATATTCAATACCAGCTTCACCTAAAAACTTTTCAACTTTTTCTTTTATTCCTGTCACATTATATACAACTTCGTCGGTTAAAATTAAAATTTTTTTCATATCCTTTTTGTTTAAAAATTCACAAATATCTTTAAATTTTTTTATGGCCCCTATTCCAAAATAAGCTGTTGTTTTACATCTTAACTCAAAAACATTGTAAATATCTACTTTACTCTCCCATGCACCATTTAATAACATAATTTCACCTCCATAAAAATTTATAGGTTTCTCTCCCCACAATCCATTTATGTGCATTTTTTCACTTATATAAGAATATATTTTCAATACATCTATATATATTTTCATAGATATTATAACTTTTCTTTTTTAAGACTTTTTTTCTCTGTTTTAAAAAAATATGAAATTAATTTTTCAATTAATGCAATTTTCACGATTATATCTTTTGATATTATATATTTATATTTGTAAACCTTTTTAATGCGTTATTTGCTAATTTAGGATTTGTAATAATTCCAGGACCACTTATACAGCCACCTTCACATGCCATACCTTCTATTAAATTATATTCTTCACCTTTTACTTTCATAAAAACTTCTTTTGCATTTTTTAATCCATCTATTTTTAATATTTTAATGTCTTTTTTAGCATATTCTTTTACGGCCTCAGATACACCGCCACTTTTTGCAAAAATCCATCCATAAGCCGTTCCGTTTATTTCTTCTTCTTCATAATTAGATGGTTCTATTTTTTTAGAAATAAATAATGCTCCTAATTCTTCAAAAGTTAAAACATAATCTACTACTTTAAAATCTTTTGCTTCTTTCTTTTTTGCTATACATGGACCTATAAACACAATTTTTGCATTTGTTTTATTCTTTAATTTTTGAGCCAATGTTGTCATTGGAGATAATGCAGGTGAAATATTATCTATAAATTCTTTTTGATATTTTTTTATATATTCAACAAACGCTGGACAGCATGATGTTGTATATAATTTATTGCTATTTTTTATTAATTCTGCTTCTTCCTTTGCTACTTCATCTGCTCCAATGGATACTTCTAACACATCAGAAAATCCAACTTCTTTTAAGGCTTTCTTTAATTGTCCAATTTTTACTCTTGGACCAAATTGCGAAATTATAGAGGGTGCAAATATAGCAATAACTTCATTATTTTTTTTCATTTCATTCAATACTTTTAATAAATCTGATGGAGTTTCTATTGCCCCAAATGGACATGAAATATAGCCCGAACCACAATTTACACAATTTTCATATTTTATTTCTGCTGCTCCATTTTCGTCTTCTGTTATTGCATCTACTGGACATGCCTTTTTACAGGGCCTTTCTAATTTTACAATTGCATAATAACTACATGCATTAGCACACATCCCGCAATTTACACAAATATCATAATTAATACGCGCTCTATCTCTTTCAAAAGTAATTGCATTTCTCGGACATACATTTACACAGGAATGTGCTACACAATTCCTACACAAATCAGTTACATAATACCTTCCAGATGGACACATATCACAGGCTTCCTTTATTATTTGAATATATTTGTTATCGGGTGAATATGGACTTTTTTCTGAAAGTATTAAATCCATATTTTTCACTATTTCATATAATTCAATATCCTTTGATTTTTCATAATCCATTCCCAATAATATTTTTATTCTCTGTTTTAATATTTCTCTATCTCTGTAAATATTAGGATCATTTTTGTCTAATGGATATATTTCTTTTGGAATTTTTAATATATTTTCATAATTTCCGCTTTCAAAATTCTGAGCTAATTTCATTAATGTTTGTCTTCTTATTTTCATTACTTCATTAAAAACAAAGTTTCTCATATTACTCATCCCCACTATTTTTAAGTATATTTAATATTATTTTTTTTAATTTTTCTGGATTTAGATTTTCATAAAATTTATCATCTATTTTTATTATTGGTGGCTTCATTTCACCATAACATAAATCAAAACATGTACTATATTCAACATCAATTTTATTTTTTATTTTTTCTGGTAATTCATTAATTGCTTCACTTAACATTGCTGATCCCATAAGATGGCATGTTGTTCCTACACAAATTTGAATTTTCATTTTATCCCTCCTTTAACAATATTCAACCTCTACTTTTTTACCTAATTTTTTTAAATTTTTAGCTATATCCCGTATTAAATTTGATCTAATCGACATATCAAAAGGTAATGCCGGATTATGATAAAAAACATTAACTTTTCTTCCTACTAAAAATTTTATTTCATCACATGTTCTCAATATTAAAAATAGTTTTTCTGCAGCATTTGCTTTTTCTTCATCAATATCAATTTCAAACATATTATTTTTACATTTTTCAAGCAATTCATTTAGTGCCTTTAAAGTTAATACACCTTCTGTTATTAAATCAACTCCTTCCATTTCACCATATGGTGGTAATTCATTTGAAATTGAATTATCTAATTCTATATTTATTTTTCTATTACTTATTTTAGATACTATATTTCCAGTTGTACCTCCACAAATTATTTTTTTACCATCAAAATTTAAAAATTTTTCCACATAATATCTATCTGTTTTAGGATCCAACGGTGGACCTGTAAATATTAAAACACTTGATTTTTCTGTCATTTTTATTCCAACCAATGTGGCATCATCTCCGGGTTTGAATTCATAATAACTATTTGTAACTTCAATTAAACTATCAACCATATATTTTACATTCCGTGATTTTCGATACATTCTTTTTAAATAATTTGCAATATTTTCAGTTCCCCAACCAAAATCCATCAAATTTCCTAAACCTGCATGTACTACTCCGTCACTCATAATAAATATAAAATCTTCAGATTCCAGATTAAAAGTAGCAATTTTTATCTTCTTATCACTTATATTTTCTTCTCTATACGGTGGTATAAATCTTTCTCCTTTTTTAAATATTATTGGTTCAGGATTATCGTAATTAACAAGTTTTATAGTTCCATTTTTATATATTTGAACAATTGTAAATGTAGAATATGCTATTCCTCTAACTTTACAAACTGGAAGAGTTTTTGCAACTGTTTTTACTACTTCAGAAATTGTTACACCTTTTTGTAACATAGTACTTATAATTTCAGTTGTTAAAATAGATAATATGCTTGCTTTTATTCCACTTCCCAAGCCATCTGATAAAACTATAATTTTTGAATCATCATTTTTTGTTATCTGAAAATTATCGCCACAAACCTGTTCTCCATATTTATTTATACTTCTTTTATACACGACAGCTGATGTCATAAATACCCTCTCCCTAATTTTCTTTTTTTATTATTGATAATAATTTCATTAAACTCGCTTTTGTTTCTGCTGTCGTTTCACCAAGAATCGAAGCTATCTCTTGTCCTGTTTTCATTTGTTTATCCACGATTTTTTGGACTTCATCAATTATTTTAAATTTTAATTCTCTCAACTCTTTATCTTTTCTTTCTTGATCGGAAATATCATGAAATATTTTTGCAAGAAGTATTTCACTTCCATCATCAATTAAAAAAGCTATTTCAGATATTGTGATATTAAACTCGAAATATTCTTTAGTTCTTTTAACTATCTTTTTATTATCTTTTAAAATAGCTTCCAAATCAGTTGTATCACTAAAAAATTCGAAAATATATCTTCCAATTACATCTTCATTTTCAAGGTGAAACATTTTTAAAAAAGCTGGATTAATAATTTTTATTTTAAATTCTTTATCAACTACTACAAGTCCATTAGGGTCATAATCCCATAATAATTCCCATATATTTTTACCCATTTTCTTCACCTTCTATTTTTTTTATATATGGTATTATTTGCTCATAAAATATAGTTCTGGCATTTTCAGGATTTATGTGTTTAAAAAATTGATCCTTTACTTTCACAACAACTCCTTGATTACATGGTCCTAAACAAAATGAACCTTTTAACTTTATTTGGGCATTCAAAGAATTTTTTGCTATTTCTTCACTAAAAATTTTTACTATTTCTTCAGAACCTTTTAAAAAACATGCACTTCCCATACAAATATATATTTCTACCATAACTATCTACTCCTTTTATAACTTTCCGTTATAAGCATTTATATATAAATCTTTTATTTCTGAAATTAATGGATATCTGGGATTTGCTGATGTACATTGATCGTCAAATGCATGCTCAGACATTTCATCTAACTTTTCATAGAATTCTTTTTCTGAAATATTTAAAGCTTTTATAGATTTCGGAATATCCAACTCTTTCTTTAATTTTTCTATTGCTTTAATTAAATTTTCTACCTTTTCATCAATATTGCTTCCACCAAGATTTAAATAATCTGCTATCTTTGCATATCTTTCTTTTGCTAATGGATATTTATATTGAGGAAATGCTGTTTGTTTTAGCGGCTTATCTGTAGCATTATATTTTATTATATGTGATATCAATAAAGCATTTGATAAACCATGAGGAATATGAAATGCTGAACCAAGTTTATGAGCCATTGAATGACATAAACCTAAAAATGAGTTAGCAAATGCCATTCCAGCTACACAAGAAGCATAAGCCATTTTTTCCCTTGCTTTTACTGCTTTTTCACCCATTTTATAAGAATCTGGTAAGTATTTAAATATCAATCTAATTGCTTCTAATGCCAATCCGTTGGTAAATTCATTTGAAAAAACCGATACATATGCTTCTATTGCATGAACCAATGCATCAATTCCTGAATAAGCAGTTAAATTCTTAGGCATACTCATTGATAATTCAGGATCTATTATCGCCATATCTGGAGTAAGCTCGTAATCAGCTATAGGATACTTTAATCCTGTTTTATTATCTGTTACAACAGCAAAAGGAGTAACTTCAGAACCTGTACCAGAAGTAGTTGGAATTGCTATCATTACTGCTTTTTTCCCTAACTTAGGAAATGCATAAATTCTTTTCCTAATGTCCATAAATCTTAAAGCTAAACCTTCAAATTTAACTTCAGGATACTCGTACATTAACCACATGATTTTTGCAGCATCCATTGGAGAACCTCCACCTAAAGCTATAATAACATCTGGATTAAAAACATTGATTATATTCAAAGCTTTTTTTACGGTTTCAATCGACGGATCGGCTTCAACTTCATAAAATACCTCAATTTCAATCCCCATTTCTTCCAATGTTCTTTCAATCTTTGTAACAAATCCATTTTCATATAAGAACTTATCAGTAACAATAAAAGCTCTTTTTTTATCTTTTAATTCTTGAAGTGCTATTGAAAGACATCCTGTTTTAAAATAAATCTTTGGTGGAACCTTAAACCACAACATGTTTTCACGCCTTTCAGCTATTGTTTTAATATTTAACAAATGTTTTACACCAACATTTTCACTAACAGAATTTCCACCCCAAGAACCGCAACCTAAAGTCAAAGAAGGCTCTAATTTAAAGTTATATATATCTCCAATTGCTCCTTGAGAAGATGGCATATTTATTAAAATTCGTCCAGCTTTTAACTTATTACCAAAATAATTTACTCTTTCATTATTGGTCGGATCAGTATATAACACAGCTGTATGACCAATTCCTCCAAATTCCACTAATCCAACCGCTTTCTCAACAGCATTCTCAAAATCTTTGGCTTTATATAAAGCAAGAACAGGAGATAACTTTTCATATGCGAAAGGTTCTTCTGCACCAATTTTATTAGTTTCAGCAATCAACACTTTTGTATCTTTAGGAACTTTAATTTTTGCCATTTTAGCTATATCATAAGCACTTTGACCAACTATTAAACTATTTAACTTTCCATCCTTTATTATTACTTCACCCAACTTATTTTTTTCATCTTCATTTAAAATATAAGCCCCTCTATTTAAAAATTCTTCTTTAACTTTATTATATATACTGTCAACAACAATAACCGCTTGTTCCGAAGCACAAATAGTTCCATTATCAAATGTTTTACTTAATAATATTGAATTTACGGCCATTTTTATATGCGCTGTTTCATCTATAACAGCTGGAGTATTTCCAGCACCAACACCAATTGCGGGTTTACCGGATGAATATGCTGCTTTTACCATTCCGGAACCACCGGTAGCCAATATTAAATTAATATCTTTATGTTTCATTAAATATTGAGATAATTCAACTGTTGGTTCATCAATCCATCCAATTATATTTTCAGGAGCACCTGCAGCGATAGCAGCTTCTAATATAATTCTTGCTGCTGCAACGGTACATTTTTTTGCTCGTGGGTGAGGTGAAAAAATAATAGCATTTCTTGTCTTTAAAGCTAATAAGGCTTTGAAAATAGTCGTCGATGTTGGATTAGTCGTTGGAACAATTCCAGCAATTATACCAACTGGTTCAGCAATTTTTATTATTCCAAAACTTTCATCTTTTTCTAAAATACCACATGTTTTTTCATTTTTATATTTGTTAAAAATATACTCCGCAGCAAAATGATTTTTTATAACTTTATCTTCGACTATTCCCATTTTTGTTTCTTCCACAGCCATTTTCGCTAACCATATCCTGTATGAATTTGCTGAAATAGCTGCTCTTCTAAAAATTTCATCAACCTGCTCTTGAGTGTACTTTGAATATTCTTCTTGTGCAATTTTTACATCATAAATTAATTTTTCTAAATCTTCTACAGTTGAAATCTTTCTCATATTCATACTCTCCCTCCTGACGTGAAAAAAATCACTTATATTATTTTGATAAAAAAATCACAAATATAAACCTAAAAATTCTTTTTTCGTATATAATTATACATATGAAATATTAAATTGCAATCATCATTGTTTCAATGTTATTTTTTTCACGTTAAAAAAATCACATTATAAGAAGTCATCTTTATAACTCTATTCATATGCTTATTATAGAGTTATAATTACTTTTTACAAAATTTATAAATTAATGGTATAATTATTATTAGAATTATTGGAGGTGAAATTATGGCTGATGTTATTGATTATAAAATTTATGGTGATGATATGCAGATTGTTGAAATTGAATTGGATCCGGGGGAAGGAGTTCGAGCTGAAGCAGGTGCAATGATGTATATGGAACCTGGTATAGAAATGCAGACAAAGGCAACAGGAGGAATTTTCGGCGGATTAAAAAGAATGTTAGTTGGTGAAAGCTTTTTTATAACCAATTTTTTAAATACCGGACATTCAAAATCTCACGTTGCTTTTGGAGCGCCTTATCCAGGAAAGGTTATTCCTATTGATTTGACAAAATTTGGAGGAGAATTTATATGTCAAAAGGATAGTTATCTTTGTTCTGCAGCAGGAATAGATATTGAAATTACATTTACTAAAAAAATTGGTGCAGGTCTTTTTGGGGGTGAAGGTTTTATTCTCGAAAGGCTTGTAGGCGATGGCCTTGCTTTTGTACATGCTGGTGGAACTATTATAGAAAGGCAATTAATGCCTGGTGAAACCTTAAGAGTTGATACTGGTTGTATTGTTGGATTTTCCAATACTGTAGATTATGATATTCAATTTGTTGGTGGATTTGTCAATGCTTTATTTGGCGGAGAAGGTATTTTCTTAACTCATTTAACTGGACCTGGAACCGTTTATTTACAGAGTTTACCATTCTCGCGATTGGCTGATAGGATTTACTCTGCAGCTAATTTTTCAAATAGAGGCGAAACAAAAGGTATTGATGGAATAGGCGGTAACCTCTTAGGAGGATTATTTGGGGGAGACACCAGATTTTAAAGGAGAGACTAAAGATGAAGATATTATCCTGGAATGTTAATGGAATTAGAGCAGCTATAAAAAAGGGATTTTTAGATTTTCTTGATAAGGAAAATCCTGATATTTTATGCGTTCAGGAAACTAAAGCGCGAGAAGAGCAATTAACAAAAAAGTTTTTAACTTACGGTGATTGGAAAAAATATTTTGTTTCTGCTGAAAAGAAGGGATATAGTGGTGTTGCAACATTTACAAAAATTAAACCTAAAAATGTTTTAAAAGGTTTAGGTAATGAAATGTTTGATTCTGAAGGTAGAACATTAATTACTGAATATGATAATTTTTCCTTATTTAATATCTATTTTCCAAATGGAAAAGCTCGTGAAGAAAGGCTACAATATAAAATGGATTTTTATTATTATCTTTTAGAATTTCTTGAAGATTATAAAAAGAAACAACCAAATATAATTATTTGTGGAGATGTTAATACTGCACATAAAGAAATAGACCTTGCAAGACCAAAAGAAAATGAAAATACTTCGGGATTCTTACCAATTGAAAGAGAATGGATTGATAAACTGCTTGAAAGTGGATTTGTTGATACCTTTAGAATGTTCAATAAAGAACCTGGAAATTACACCTGGTGGGATTATAAAACAAGGGCAAGGGAAAGAAATGTAGGCTGGAGAATAGATTATTTTTTTGTTAGTACTTCTTTAAAAGAAAAGGTTAAAGATGCTTTTATATTATCAGAAATTATGGGTTCTGACCATTGTCCAATAGGTATTGAAATTGATATATAATAATGTTAAATGGTGCAGATTTTCTGCACCATTTAATCTTTTATTTCTGCTATATAATTTCCTGCTAATACAAGAGATGCACCTATTAATGTATAAAAATTTGGATAATTTTTTAATAATACTGCATCGGCAATAACAGTAACTATTGGTATAAAAAATATTCCATTTGTTGTTGTTTTAGCTCCGGCAAGCCTAATGGCTTTATTCCACCATATATATCCAAGGGCTGTACAGAATATACCGAGATACAAGAATGCTGTTATTACTACTGGATCTAACCATAATTCAAATGCTGGACATGTGCCTGCACTTTTTAATTCATAAAGAGAAAATGGTATAAAAAATAACATTCCGTAATAATTCAAATCTCTTGTAATTGCCAGATTATCGTGATGATGCAATTTTTCTATAAATACAGTGTATAAAATCCAGCTAAATGCTGCACCAAACATTAATAAATCTCCAAGTGGATTTAATTTTAAAACAAATCTTCCGTTAAGCACAATTAATGCAACACCAAAAAATGCCAGTAATGTTCCAAAATATCGAATTTTATGTGAAAAGCTTTTTCTTAGTATATCTGAAAATAATAGATATATTACCGGTGTAGCCGAAATAATGAGAGAACCATTTGTTGCTGTGGTATATTGCAAAGCTGAATTTTCAAATAAGAAATATGCTGTAACTCCAAAAAAACCTGATAAAAGCATATAAACATATTCTTTTTTTTCATATTTTATTTTAGTTTTTATAAATAATACAAGTATTAAACTTGAAAGAAAAAATCTCAAAAATGCTGCTGTTATCGGTGGAACGGTATTAACTATTATTTTCGTTGCTACAAAAGAAATCCCCCAGAATATTACAGTGATCCACATATAAATTAAACCCCTGGTTTTATTTTTCAATTTATCACCCTCTGAATATCAATATATGAACATTGAATCACCAAATGAAAAGAATCTATATTTTTCTTCAACAGCCTTTTTATATGCTTCCATTATAAAATCATATCCTCCAAATGCTGCAACAAGCATTAAAAGTGTGGATTTTGGTAAATGAAAATTGGTTATCAATGCATCTATTAATTTAAATTCATATGGCGGATATATAAATATATCCGTAGTCCCCATATAGGATTCCTGTTCTGGAAGTTGTGCTATTGTTTCAAGTGTTCTAACCACAGTAGTTCCTACACTGATTATTCTTCCTTTATTTTGTCTATATTCACGTATTTTTTTCATTGTTTCTGCTGGAACTTCATAATACTCCTCATGCATTTCATGTTCTTCTATATTATCCACTTTTACAGGCCTAAATGTACCAAGACCAACATGAAGAGTTACTTCAGCAAATTCAATTCCTTTTTCTTTTATCTTATTTAATAATTCCTTTGTAAAATGCAACCCTGCTGTTGGTGCCGCAACAGCTCCCTGAATTTTCGCATATTCTGTTTGATACCTTTCACCTGGAACATCAGTGCTTTTTATATATGGTGGCAAAGGCATATTTCCAACTCTTTCAATTTCTTCCCATACATCTTTATCAGATGTAAAATGAATAATTCTTGAACCATCGCTATTATGTTCTATTATTTTAGCATATAGATGGTCAGAAAATTTTATTTCTGCACCTTTTTTTAATTTTGAACCGGGTTTAACAAGTGCTTTCCATGTATTTTCTTCGTGTGTTTTCTCGAGCAATAATACTTCAACCTTTGCACCTGTTGTTTTCCGACCATATAATCTTGCTGGAATTACTTTTGTATTGTTTAATACCATTAAATCTCCAGGTTTTAAGTAATCAATTATATTTCTAAAAATTTTATGTTCTATAGTTCTGATATTTCTATTTAATACCATTAACCTTGAAGAATCTCTTGGTTCTGCTGGTTTTTGAGCTATATATTCCTCAGGCAAATGATAATCAAAATCTTCTACTTTGTATAATGGTTTTCTCATTTCTCCCTCCATAAACACTTAAGCATTTGCTCTTATGGTTAATATTTCTCCATCTTCTACAATTTCTTCTTTACCAGCTAATCTCCATAATCCTGCTTTTTTCACTTCATCTTCGCTTCCTAGTCTTATTAAATCATCGTAGTGCATTACTTCTGCTTTTACAAAACCTTTTTCAAGATCTGAATGTATTTTACCTGCTGCTCTTTTCATTGTAGTTCCTTTATTAATTGTCCATGCTCTTACTTCATCTTCACCAACTGTAAAGAATGTGATTAAACCTAAATGATCATATACTGTTTTAGACAACCTATCGATTCCTGGTCTTTCAATTCCCAATTCTTCCATAAATTCTTTTCTTTCTTCTTCGTCTAATTCTATGAGGTCTGCTTCGGTTTTACCACATATTTCAATATATGCAAAATTTTCTTCCTTACATGTTTTCATTAATTCTTCTTTTCCTGGATAATTCTTTTCCATCAATTGATTTTCATCAACATTTACAACTACGATTATTGGTTTTAATGTAAATAATGCAAGAGAGCTTATTAATTTTTTATCTTCATCTGATAATTCAACCTTTGATGCAAATTTTCCATCTTCAAGTACAGGTTTAATCTCTTCCAATATTTTTACCTGTCTCTCTTCCTCTTTGGTAGGTTTCTTCTTTTTATTTTGTTCTATTAATCTTGATAATCTATTTTCAACTACTTCAAGATCTCTAATTATCATTTCCGTTTTTAATGTATCAAGCTGATCTAAAGGTGTTTCTGAACCTTCTGGAAATGGAACTGAATCATTTTCAAATGCCCTAATAACAAGTATAATTGCATCAACAGTTTGTATCATCTGTAAGATTCTATTTTTTTCTTTTCTATCGGCTGAAGGATTATAACTTGGAATATCTATAAAGTTCAATGTTGCATATACTGTTTTTTTAGGATTATACATTTCTGTAAGTTTTTCAATCCTTTCGTCTCTAACATTAGCAATTCTTTCTTCTGCATCTTGCTTATATGTTCCGTCATATGGTTTATTTGTCAATAACGAGAATATTGTTGTTTTTCCTGTCATAGGTAACCCTAAAATTCCTATCTTCATTGTAATTCCTCCTTTATTTTTTCAAATGTTTTTTCGTATTTTTCTCCAACATATGATATTTCTATATCTCTATATTCTATATTTTCATTGTAATATAATTGTATTTTTAGATATTCGTCAGGCATATAATATTCTAATCTTTCAGGCCATTCTATTAAATATATTCCGTCAGAATCATCGAATAAACCTACATAAGGTATTTCCTCTGGATCAGATAACCTGTATAAATCCGCATGATATATTTTTACAGAATTTTCATATATTCTAACTAACGCAAAAGTGGGTGATGTAACGTTTATCTCTTCATCACCTAAATAACTTCTGATAAATCCTTTGGTAAAAGTAGTTTTTCCTGTACCTAAATCTCCATATAAAAGGATATTCATTCCAGGAAATGTATATTCTGCTATTACTCTTGCTATTTCTAAAAGTTTATGTTCGTTGATTTTATCCAGCCTTTTGATCTTAATACTGCCTCCTTCCAGATATAATAATCCCTTTCTAATTTTTCATTCTCTTCTGGCATTATCTTTATACCTGAAAATTGCAAATTTTTTATTTCATTAATAGAAAGATTTTCTGAACCAATTGCTGCCATAAATGCTGCACCTAATGCTGTTATCTCCTGAAATTCTGGAACAAATATCTCTGCATTTAACAAATCACTTTGTATTTTCATCAATAATTTATTTTTTGTAGCTCCACCATCAACATTCATTTTTTTAATCTTTGTCCATACTGCTTCCTGCATTGAGTCTATAACATCTCTAACACTAAAAGCTACTGATTCCAAAGCAGCCCTGATTATATTTTCTTTTTTAGTACCTCTGGTTAACCCTATTATTAAACCTCTTGCATCTGCATCCCAATATGGTGTTCCAAGACCACTTAATGCTGGAACAATATAAACTCCTCCGTTGTCATTATCAAGAGAATATTTTTCAAGATCAGGATAATCATCTATAATCTCTATATCTTTTAACCATTTAAAGAATGCACCAACGGTAAATATACTTCCTTCAAGAGAATAAATAGTTTCATCTTTAATTTTCCAACCAATTGAAGTTAATAATCCTGGATGTGGTTTGGGTGGGGTATTACCTGAATTCATTAATACAAAAGCACCTGTTCCATAAGTACATTTTGAATCACCAATTTCAAATGCTCTTTGTCCAAATAATGCAGATTGCTGGTCACCAATCATTCCATAAATTTTTGGGCCAAATTTCGTTTCAATTCCACCTTCAATAGCTGTATTAACCAACTGAGGCAGAATATCTTTTTTAATACCAAATGTGTTTAATATTTCATCATCCCAATCTAATGTATGTATATTTAACAATTGCGTTCTGGAAGCATTTGAAAGATCACTAATATGTTTTCCAGAAAGTTTAAATGCCAACCAGGATTCTATTGTTCCCACTTTTAAATTTCCATTTTCATATGCTTCTTTAACTGCTGGAACATTTTCTATCATCCACACTATTTTTGAACCTGAAAAATATGGATCCTTTACCAATCCTGTTTTCCTCTTTACTTCATTCCAGAATGATGCAGAATATCTATTAATTAATTCATCTGTCCTCCTACATTGCCATACTATTGCTCGAGTTAAAGCTTTTCCTTTATTTTTATCCCAGGCTACAACAGTTTCCCTTTGATTTGTAATTCCAATCCCAATTATTTCATTCCAGGATATATTGTTCTTTTCTAAAACTTCTAACATTGTTTCTTCAGTTTTTTGATACAATTCTTCAGCATCCTGCTCTACCCATCCAGGTTTTGGATAATACATATTTATTTCTTTTTGAGAAAAGTCTATAAGGTTAAATTTTTCATCAAACAATAACGTTCTTGTACTGCTTGTTCCCTCATCAATTGCAAGATAGTAAGCCATTTTTCTCCCCCCTAAAAAATTATGATTTTTATAATTTAATTATAACACAATCTCTTCATATTTTATTTACTTTATGAAAACTCTGCTTCTTTTTTCACAATGTTCTAAAAAAATTTTTTATTTAGCTATAGTTCTATGTAACAATTTGTGAAAGTGAGAAAAGATTCATTTCACATAATTAAGAATGATTTAAGACTATTAATAATGATTATTTAGTTGAAACTATATTTTTATCTGTTTGTAAAAACTGATATAATATGAATGAAATATTTTTCATCGAAATTTAAAAAAAGAGGTGATTCAGTTGAAAGTTGTTAAGGCGGAAGAGGCCATTAAAGTTATTAATGATGGCGATTCAATTATGATTGGAGGATTCTTAACAATTGGAACTCCAGAAACGCTTATAGACGAAATTATTAAGCAAAAGAAAAAAGATTTAACAATTATCTGTAATGACACATCCTTTGAAACAAAAGGAATCGGAAGACTTATATACAACAAACTTGCTAAAAAGGTTGTAACTTCACACATTGGAACAAATAAAGAAACACAGAGACAGATGATTGAAAAAGAACTTGAAGTTGAACTTGTTCCTCAGGGAACATTAATAGAACAGATAAGAGCAGGTGGAGTTGGTCTTGGCGGCATTCTTACCCCTACAGGTATTGGAACTATTGTTGAAGAAGGAAAGCAAATAATAGAAATTGATGGAAAAAAATATATTCTTGAAAAGGCAATAAGAGCAAAGGTTGCACTTGTTAAAGCCAAAAAAGCTGATCATCTTGGAAACCTTACATTTTCATTTACTGCAAGTAATTTTAACCCTATAATTGCAATGGCAGCAGATACTGTAATTGTTGAAGTAGATGAATTGGTTCCAGTAGGTACAATTACACCTGAAGAAGTGCAATTCCCTGGAGCACTTGTTGATTATGTTGTAATAAGGGGGAGAGAATAATGAATGCAAAAGAAAGAATTGCTAAAAGAGTAGCAAAAGAATTTAAACCAGGAAATATAGTAAATCTTGGAATTGGATTACCAACATTAGTTGCTAATTACGTTCCAAAAGATATGAATATATTCTTTCATGGAGAAAACGGTGTATTAGGAATTGGATCTGAAGTACCAGAAGAAATTGCAAATCCTGATTTGACAAATGCTGGCGCAAAATATATTGATACCTTACCAGGTGCAATGGTGTTTGATACAGCATTTTCATTTGCCTTAATTAGAGGAGGTCATCTCGATTTCACTGTTTTAGGAGGATTACAGGTTGATGAAGAAGGTCATTTAGCAAACTGGATGGTTCCAGGAAAATTAATTCCAGGTATGGGTGGAGCGATGGATCTTGTTACTGGAGCTAAAAAGGTTATAGTAGCTATGACTCATACAGCAAAAGGAAAACCTAAAATAGTAAAAAAATGCGATCTCCCTCTTACTTCAGTTAGAAGAGTAAATTTAATAGTTACTGAATATGCTGTAATAGAGCCTGTTGATAATGGTTTATTATTAAAAGAAATTGCTCCAGATATTACATTAGAAGAATTAAAAGAAATAACTGATGCTGAACTTATAATTCCAGAAGATTTAAAAACGATGGAGGTTTAAAATATGGGTGAAAAAGTAATGATAAGAGTAAGAATGAGTTTACATGATGCACATTATGGTGGAAATCTTGTTGATGGCGCGAGAATTTTACAACTCTTTGGAGATGTGGCAACAGAACTTTTAATAAGACACGATGGAGATGAAGGATTATTTAAAGCATATGACAATATAGAATTTATAGCTCCTGTATATGCAGGTGATTATATAGAAGCAGTTGGAGAAATAGTAAAGGTTGGAAATACATCAAGAAAAATGGTGTTTGAAGCAAGAAAGGTAATTGCTCCAAGACCAGATATCTCTGATTCAGCTGCAGATTATCTTGAAGAGCCTATAGTTGTTTGTAGAGCAAGTGGTACATGTGTAGTACCAAAAGACAAACAAAGGAAGGGAAAAGAAAATGGATAAATTGATAATCACAGTTGCTTTAACAGGTGCAGAGGTTACAAAAGAACAACAGCCAAATCTCCCTGTTACACCTGATGAAATTGCAGAAGCTGCTTATGAATGTTATCTTGCAGGAGCATCAATTGCCCACGTTCATGCAAGAGATGAAGATGGAAAACCCACACAATCCTATGAAGTATATAAAGAAATAAAGGAAAAAATAGAAGCAAAATGCAATATGATTTTTCAACCATCTACTGGGGGAGCGGTATATCATACTTTCGAACAAAGAAAACAACCACTTGAATTAAATCCAGAAATGGCAACCCTTTCTGCTGGAACAACAAATTTTGGTGAAGATGTATTTATGAATACGCAGGAATACATGGAAAAATTTGCAGCAGAAATGAAGGAAAGAGGAATAAAACCGGAAATAGAAGTGTTCGAAAGAGGTCATATTGCAAATGCGTTGAGATTGGTAAAAAAGGGTCTGCTAGATATGCCTATCCATTTTGATTTTGTTATGGGGGTTCCTGGAGCTATACCTGGAGATATTGAGGATTTGGTATATCTTGTTAGCCGAATCCCGCAGGGAAGCACATGGACAGTTGCTGGAATAGGGAGATACGAACTTCCACTTGCCGTTCATGCAATATTAATGGGGGGACATGTAAGAGTTGGATTTGAAGATAATATCTACTATAAAAAAGGAGAATTGGCAAAATCCAATGCTCAATTAGTAGAAAGAATTGTAAGATTGGCAAAAGAATTGGGGAGAGAAGTAGCAACACCAGATGAAGCAAGAGAAATTTTAAATATAAAAAGAAAATAATGGAGGGAAAATAATGAAAAAAGGTTGTCCATTTGGTACACACAGAGTTATAGAACCAAAAGGATTATTACCACAAGCAGCTAAAAAAATTGATAACACAATGGAAATTTATTCTAATGAAATATTGATTGATGTAATTACATTAAATATCGATTCAGCAAGCTTTACTCAAATCAAAGAAGCATGTGATCATGATGTAGAAAAAATGGAAAAGATGATTCTTGACATAGTAAATGAAAGAGGAAAAATGCAAAATCCAGTTACAGGTTCTGGTGGAATGCTAATTGGTATAGTTAAAGAAATTGGACCTGATTTTCCAGACAAAAAATTAAAGGTTGGAGATAAAATCGCTACACTTGTATCTTTATCCTTAACACCATTAAAGATTGAAAAAATCAAAAAGATTAACATAGAAAATGACCAGGTTGATATTGAAGGACAGGCAATATTATTTGAAACTGGATTATATGCAGTATTGCCAGAAGATATACCAGAAAAATTAGCTCTTGCAGCATTAGATGTTGCTGGAGCACCAGCACAGGTAAACAAGCTCGTAAATGAAGGAGATACTGTTTGTATTATCGGTGGTGGAGGAAAATCAGGGGTATTGTGTTCATATCAGGCTATGAAAAATGCTGGTAATACTGGAAAAGTTATAGTTGTAGAATATTCAGAAGAGAATGCCAAAAGAATTAAAGATATGAACCTTGCACATGAAGTAATTGTTGCAGATGCTACAAAACCTGTAGACATATATGAAAAAGTATTAGATGTAACAGGAGGAAAATATTGTGATATCACAATAAATAACGTAAATGTACCAAATACCGAAATGTCATCAATATTAATAACAAAAGATGAAGGTACAGTTTATTTCTTCTCTATGGCAACATCATTTACAAAAGCCGCACTTGGTGCTGAAGGTGTTGGAAAAGATATAACAATGATTATAGGAAACGGATATACAAAAGGACATGCTGAATTAACCCTTGATATTTTAAGGGAATCAAAGGAAATTAGAGAACTGTTTGAAAAATTATATATTTAAATATCAAAAAAGAAGAAAAGAAAGGAGACGTTAAAATGGCTAAAAGGCGACATTATACAGAAATACCATTATGGAAAGATGTAACGGAAGAGGAATGGAATGATTGGCACTGGCAAATGAGAAACAGAATAACAGACGTTGATACATTAAAACAGGTAATAAACCTAACTCCCGATGAAGAAGAAGGAATAAGAAATGCATTAAAAACATTAAGAATGGCAATTACACCATATTATGCGTCATTAATGGACCCAGATGATCCAAAATGTCCAATAAGAAGACAGGCAGTACCAACATCTAAAGAATTGGTAAAAAGCATGTGGGATATGGTTGATCCTCTTCATGAAGATGAAGATTCACCTGCACCTGGATTGACACATAGATATCCTGATAGAGTACTTTTCTTAATTACAGATATGTGTTCAATGTATTGTAGACACTGTACAAGAAGAAGATTTGCTGGACAAACAGATGCACATAAAAGTATGGATGATATTAACGCAGCAATTGAATATATAAGAAATACACCACAGGTAAGAGATGTATTATTATCTGGTGGAGATGCTTTAATGGTTGGGGTACCAATGCTTGAATACATCATTAGTGAACTTAGAAAGATACCTCATGTCGAAATTATAAGAATTGGGTCAAGAACACCTGTTGTATTCCCACAGATAATTACAGATGAATTGGTAAATATGTTAAAGAAATACCATCCAATATGGTTAAACACACATTTCAATCATCCAAAAGAAATTACACCAGAATCAACTGAAGCAGTTAGAAAACTTGTAGATGCAGGTATTCCTGTTGGAAATCAGACAGTATTATTAAGAGGTGTAAACGATAGCAGATATATCATGATGGCATTAATGCATGAATTGGTAAAAATAAGAGTAAGACCTTACTACATCTATCAATGTGACCTTTCACAGGGAATAGAACACTTCAGAACATCTGTTGCCAAAGGTCTTGAAATAATGGAATCATTAATAGGACATACTTCTGGATTCGCAGTTCCATCATTTGTTGTTGACGCACCAGGTGGCGGAGGTAAGATTAGATTAATGCCAAACTATCTTATTTCTCAAACAGATCATACAGTTATCCTGAGAAATTATGAAGGCGTAATTACAACATATCATGAACCAGAAGATACTTCAACAGATGTAGATGATTCAGAATATAGAGAAAAATATAAATGGTACGGTGTAGCGGGATTATTTGATAATAAAGAAAGAATCAGTCTTGAACCAAGCCATCTTGAAAGACATGAAAGAGCTAAATTGAGGGAAAAATATGAACATTTGGGTGATAAAAAATGAAGTATGATGAAATAAAATTAGGTCAGATATATGAAGTAAAAAGGAAAATAACAGCACATATGGTTGAAACCTTTGCCGAGATCACAGGGGATAAAAACCCTGTGCATCTCGATGAAGAATATGCAAGCAAAACAATATTTAAAAAGAGAATCGCACATGGAATTTTAAGTGTAGGTTTAATTTCAGCTGTTTTGGGAATGGAATTTCCAGGCCCTGGAACAATATATATGAAGCAGGATACAAAATTTTTAAAACCTATATATATCGATGAAGAAATCACAATAAAAATAACAGTAAAAGAAAAAATAGAAGCAAAATCAAGGCTATTGCTTACAACTCAAATTTTCAATGAAAATGGTGATATTGCTGTAGATGGAGAAGCACTTGTATTATTTAAAAATTAATAAGGGAGATTTGCAAATTGGAATATAAAAGCGTCTCTGTAGTTGGTCTCGAAAAAAATACGGGAAAGACCGAAACATTAAATTACATTATAAAACATATAAATAAAAAACTCGGATTAACCTCAATAGGTATAGATGGTGAATCCATAGATCAGGTAACCTCTACACCTAAACCAGAAATTGAAATAATAGAAGGAACAATATTTGCTACTGCCGAGAAATTCTACAGACAAAAAAGATTCCTTGCTGAAATATTAAGCATTGAAGATATACGTACATCTATTGGAAGAATAGTAATTGCAAAAGCTAAAGAAAGAGGAAAGATTATATTAGCAGGTCCTCAAAACACAAAAAATATAAAGAAAGTGATTAATAAAATGCTTGAGCTTGGGGCTGAACAGGTTTTGGTAGATGGGGCGCTATCAAGGCTCAGCCCCGCTTCTCCCACTATAACTGACGCAATGATTCTTGCAACAGGAGCAGCATTAACAATAAATATAAACGAATTAGTAAAAAAAACAAAGCATGTGGTAGAAATGATACAACTTGAAAAATATAACGGTAAAATTCCAGAAGTAGAAGATGGAGTATATGTTATAGATAATAATAAAATAACAAAATTGCCCATAAAATCATTACTATCCTTTAAATCGCTCGACAAACATATATTGGAATATGGTAAAAAGATATATATAACAGGTGCATTAACCGATAAATTCCTTGATTATCTTACAAAACAAAAGGGATTAAACGAAACTGAAATAATAGTAAATGATTTCACAAAGATATTCATAACCCCTGAAACATACAGAAGATTTATAAAAAAAGGGGGAAAGATATCGGTATTGCAAAAAACAAATTTAATTGCAATAACAATAAACCCATATTCACCACGAGGCTATATGCTTGATTCAAAAGTAATAAAAGAAAGATTAAAAGAGCATATAAACCTTCCAATAATAAATGTAAGGGAAGATAAATTATGGTTGAATTAGAATATCTTTTTAAAAAACTGGAAATAATAACCCCTCTGGGACAAAAATTTTTAAGAAATATAGAATTTCTTAAATCAAAAGATGAAATAAACAATGAAATTATCAAGCTTGAAAAAGCTATAAAAGCTTATGAGAATAAAAAAGATACAATAGAAAATATAAAACTAAAATTAATGAATATAAAGGATATCTCTGGAACAACTGAAAGATTAAAATCCGGTTATATACTTGACGATATTGAATTATTTGAATTAAAATCATTTGCTCTTACATATGAAGAAATTAAAAAAATAAATCCTTTGGATTTTCTTTCATTTCCAACTCTAAATGAAGTAATAAATATCCTCGATCCAGATGGAAATAGATTATCAACATTCTATATCTATGATTCATACTCACATGAATTATCAGAAATAAGAAAAAAAAGAAAAAAGACTGATAATGAAGAAGAACGAGAACAACTATATGAATTAGAAATGCAAATTGAAGATGAGATAAGAGAAGAACTTTCTAAGAAATTAAGAACGTATGCTTCTGATATAGAACAGGGATTGAGAGATATAGCGGAATTGGATTTTACAATTGCTAAAGCTTATTTTACCAAAAAGTTTAATCTTACAAAACCGGAAATATCAGAAACATATGAAATAAAAGGGATGTTTAATCCTGTTATAAAAGAAAAACTGGAAGAAGAACATAAAGAGTATCAGCCCGTTGATATAACCTTAAAACCCGGAGTTACATTAATTACCGGAGCCAATATGACAGGAAAAACAGTAATATTAAAAACCATAGCTTTATTGCAAAATTTGTTTCAATATGGATTTTATATACCAGCAAAAAGCGCAAAGCTATATCCTGTCAATAAAATCTTTCTTATTTCCGGTGATTATCAATCATTATTCTCAGGTCTTTCATCATATGCAGCAGAAATGCTAAAAATTAACGAAATACTAAAATATATCAAAACTGATGAAAATGCTCTTATACTCCTTGATGAACTTGCAAGAAACACGAATCCACATGAAGGCAAATTAATAGTAAAGGGCGTCATAGAAATATTAAACAATAAAAAATCCATATCTCTTATCACTACACACTTTAATAACGTTGCAGATAAAGGGATTAGAAAACTAAGAATAAAAGGAATAAAAAAGGAAAAACTAACAGAAAATATAAATCCTGAAAATATAACCGAAATAATCGATTATTCATTAATCGAGGAAAACGAAGAAATAGTTCCTGAAGAAGCAATAACAATAGCCAGACTTTTGAATATTGACAAAGAGTTACTCGATACTATTGAAAGAATAAAAAAGGAGGAAACATTCCATGAGTAAATTAGGACTTGATTTTAAAAAGGTTGAATATGCAAGAAGTCTTGCAAGGAAAATAGCTGAAGATGTTCAAAATTTCGTAGATAAACGTTCCACAGTTTCAGTAGAAAGAACTGTATGTAGATTATTGGGAATAGATGGAGTAGATGAAAATGAAGTTCCATTACCAAACGTACTTGTAGACCATATAAAAGAAAAAGGATTATTAAAAGAAGGTGCTGCTTATTTAATTGGAAATGCAATAATAGAAACAGGCTATACACCACAGGAAATAGCTGAAAAAATAGCAAAGGAAGAACTTGACCTTTCAAAATTAAAAATAAATTCTGATGACAAAATTAGAGAAGCTATTGAACCTTATGTGAACTCAATGATAGAACTTATACAAAATAATAGAAAAAAGAGAAATGAATATATAGAAAAACTCGGAGAAGGTCCTCAGCCATATTTATATGTAATTGTTGCAACAGGAAATATATATGAAGATGTTGTTCAGGCCCAGGCTGCAGCAAGACAGGGTGCAGATATAATTGCTGTTATTAGAACTACTGGTCAGAGTTTGCTTGATTTTGTTCCATATGGCCCTACTACAGAAGGATTTGGTGGAACAATGGCAACACAGGAAAACTTCAGAATAATGAGAAAAGCTCTTGATGAAGTTGGAGAAGAGGTTGGAAGATATATAAGACTCGTTAATTATGCATCAGGATTATGTATGCCAGAAATTTCAGCTATGGGAGCTATTGAAAGATTAGACGTAATGCTTAATGATGCATTATATGGAATATTATTTAGAGATATAAATATGCAAAGAACAATAATTGACCAATACTTCTCAAGGGTAATAAATGGTTTTTCCGGCATTATAATAAATACTGGCGAAGATAATTATCTTACAACAGCTGATGCCTATGAAGAAGCACATACTGTATTAACTTCAGATTTAATAAATGAGCAACTCGCTTTAATGGCAGGAATACCGGAAGAACAAATGGGATTAGGACATGCATTTGAAATGAATCCTGACCTTACAAATGGATTTTTATACGAATTGGCACAGGCACAGATGCTAAGAGAAATATTCCCTAAAGCACCTTTAAAATATATGCCACCAACAAAATATATGACAGGAAATATTTTCAGAGGTCATGTTCAGGATGCATTATTCAATGTTATATCAATCTGGACACATCAGGGAATTCAATTGCTTGGTATGTTAACAGAAGCAATACACACACCATTTATGTCAGACAGATATCTTTCAATTGAAAATGCAAGATATATCTTCAATAACCTAAAAAATATCGGTGATGAAATAGAATTCAAAAAAGATGGAATTATCCAGAAAAGAGCACAAAAAGTACTCGATGAATCAATAGAATTACTTGAAAAAATGGTAAAAGATGGATTGTTTGTTTCTCTTTCAAAAGGCACATTTGCAAATATCAAGAGACCTATAGACGGCGGTAAAGGTTTAGACGGTGTATTTGAAAAAGGAACACATTACTTTAATCCATTTATCAAAAAGATGTTGGAGGCGGAAAGACCATGAGTGGAGGATTATATTCAACAGAAAAAAAGAATTTTGATAAAACATTAAACTTAAAGGCAATAAAACCATATGGAGATACTATGAACGATGGTAAAGTACAATTGAGCTTTACTTTGCCAGTTCCAGATGGTGATGAAGCTGTAGAAGCTGCAAAACAGCTTATGAAAAAAATGGGGCTCGAAGATCCAATGGTTGTATATCATAAAGAACTTACAAAAGACTTTACATTTATAATTGCTTACGGAAGCTGTACGCATACAGTAGATTACACAGCAATCCATGTTCCAAAGGTTGAATCAACAACATGGTCAATGGAAGAAACAGATGAATTTATAAGAAAAAATATCGGAAGAAAAATAAGAGTAATTGGTGCAAGTACTGGAACAGATGCACATACAGTTGGAATAGATGCAATTATGAACATGAAAGGATATGCAGGGCATTATGGCCTTGAAAGATATGAAATGTTTGAAGCTTTAAATCTCGGCAGTCAGGTTCCAAATGAAGAATTTGTTGCAAAGGCTATAGAGTTCAATGCAGATGCATTACTTGTATCCCAGACAGTAACACAAAAGGATATTCATATAAAGAATCTTACAGAACTTGTGGAAATATTGGAAGCTGAAGGAATAAGGGATAAAGTAATTCTTATAGCCGGTGGTCCAAGAATTACACATGAACTTGTAAAGGAAATAGGTTATGACGCAGGATTTGGTCCAAATACATATGCTGATGATGTTGCTTCATATATTGCACAGGAATTATACAGAAGAATACAGGAAGGAAAAAATAAATAATTCAACATAAATGGGAGGTTGAAAAAATGAGAATGGAAGGAAAAGTATGTATAGTAACAGGTGGAGCAAGAGGTCTCGGAAAAGCAATGGTTGAAAAATTTGCAAAAGAAGGCGCAAAAGTAGTATATGCTTGTGATTTAAATGAAGAAGCATTAAAAGATTTAGAAAAAGAATATTCAAATGTAAAGGGTTATGTATTAAATGTAACCGATAGAAAAGCAATAGAGGAGTTTAAAAATAAAGTAATGGAAGAAGAAGGACATGTTGACGTACTTGTAAATAATGCTGGTATAACAAGAGATGCATTAATTCAAAAAATGTCAGAAGAAGATTGGGATATTGTAATTGATGTAAACTTAAAAGGTGTGTTCAATATGACACAATTCTTTGCACCTGAAATGATGAAAGCCGGAAAAGGCGCTATTGTAAATATTTCTTCCGTAGTTGGTATTTATGGAAATGTTGGTCAAACAAATTACGCAGCAACAAAAGGTGGTGTAATTGCAATGACAAAAACATGGGCAAAAGAATTTGCAAGAAAGGGTGCTCAGGTAAGGGTTAACGCAGTTGCACCAGGATTTATAAAAACTCCTATGACAGAAGTGGTACCTCAAAAGGTTATAGACTATGTTGTAAGCAAAACACCTCTTGGAAAAATGGGGGATCCTGAAGATATAGCAAATGCCGTATGTTTCCTTGCAAGTGATGAAGCTAAATTTATAACAGGTCAAGTACTTGGTGTAGATGGAGGACTTATACTTTAAAAATAAATAAAAGTAAAAAAAGGGGGAAATAAATAATGAGTAAAGTATATATTGTAGGTGCAAAAAGAACAGCAATTGGAAGTTTTCTTGGAACATTAAAAGACAAAAAAGTAGCTGAATTAGGTGCTGTCGCAATAAAAGGTGCTTTAGAGCAGGCTGGATTAAAACCTGAAGATGTTGATCAAACAATAGTTGGTAATGTATTAATGGCCGGTCAGGGTATGGGACCAGGAAGACAGGCTGCAATATACGCAGGAATTCCTGTAGACAGACCTGCATATACAGTTCATATGGTATGTGGAAGCGGTATGAAAGCAATTATGCTTGGCGCAAATGAAATAAAACTAGGTAATTCAGATATTGTTGTAACAGCTGGTATGGAAAGTATGTCAAATGCTCCAATGTTATTACCAGCAAAAGCAAGAGCCGGATTAAAATTTGGAAACATTGAAATGATTGACCATATGGTATACGACGGATTAACAGATGTATTTAATCAATATCATATGGGAATTACAGCAGAAAACCTTGTTGAAAAATACAATCTTACAAGAGAAGAACAGGATGAATTTGCTGCAACAAGTCAGCAAAGAGCTGAAAAAGCAATCAAGGAAGGAAAATTCAAAGATGAAATTGTTCCTGTAGAAGTAAAAACAAGAAAAGAAACAATAATATTTGATACTGACGAATATCCGAGATTTGGAACTACAAAGGAAACACTTGCAAAACTTAGGCCAGCATTTAAAAAAGATGGTTCAGTAACAGCAGGTAATTCTTCAGGAATCAACGATGGTGCAAGTGCAATAATCCTTGCTTCAGAAGAAGCCGTAAAGAAATACGGTTTAACTCCATTAGCAGAAATAGTTGCATATGAGCAAGGTGGCGTTGATCCAAGTATAATGGGAATTGGTCCTGTTGCAGCTATAACAAACCTTGTTGAAAAGAAAGGCATAAAGTTAGAAGCAATGGAATTATTGGAATTAAATGAAGCATTTGCAGCACAATCATTAGCAGTAATAAAAGAACTCGGAGAAAAATATGGCCTTTCAAAAGACTGGTTTATGGAAAGAACAAATGTAAATGGTGGAGCTATTGCTTTAGGACATCCAATAGGAGCCTCTGGAAACAGAATCACCGTTACATTGCTTTATGAAATGAAAAAGAGAAATCTCGAATATGGTCTTGCTTCATTATGTATAGGCGGCGGAATGGGAACTGCTATGGTAATTAAGAATTTATAATAAACATAAAAAAGAGAGGGGAGATAATTCCCTCTCTTTTTATTTTTTTTGCTATTTTTATCTCACTTTTCCGGCATTAAGAATTTTTTTGATGCAATTATGAGAAGAAAAATTCCTGTTATTAACAAGACGATATTTAAAAAAACAAGATATTGAATTTTCATATTGTCAATTCCAAATGTATAACGAATTCCATCTATAACATATTTTGTTGGAAGTATATAGGATAATGGTTGAAAATATTTGGGTAAAAATTCTATAGGGAAATATACTCCGGAAAAGAACATCATTAATGTAAAGAATGCAGAAGCAGCATTCTGTGCTGTCTCAGTATTTTTAAAAAAGAATAAAAACAATAAGCCAAGCCCCATCATTCCAAATGTAGCATTTAAAGCTAATATAATATACGCATTCCAATTAACTGTTATTGTAGAAGAAAATATTATTTTTCCGGCATATATAAGTATTATTGAGGAAATAAATGTCATAAAAATTCTTGATATTGAAAATCCAATCACAAATTCAATTGGATTCATTGGAATTAGTATAAAACGTTTTAATATATTCTGTTTTTTATATTTCCCAAACAATGTAATAACAGAAAACATTCCATTTGAAAGTAAGGAAATCCCAATTAAACCAGCTAAAAGAAAGTCTATATATTCATGCTCTTTTTCAGTTGTTAATACTTTATTTTCTCTGACAACTATATAATCATTTTTAATATTAGAACGATTTTTTATAAGTAATTTTTTTAAGGTTAACTCGAGAAAATTTATATCCTGAGAATTTTTTATATCTGAAGAATTATAGAAAATAATTGCATTATATTCCGAAATATATATTCCAATATTTGCTTTTCCTTTTTTTACTGAATCTTTTACATCGTTTTCAGACTTTTCCGGAATTACATTGTATATTTTATCTAATTCATTTTTATAATAGTTACTATCAGCATATAATGCAACAATAGACTTAGAGTTTTGCTGTTCAAAAACAAAACCAAAAATAATAAGTAATATTACAGGAAAAAATATAACAAAGAACATATCCCCTTTATTTTTTATTATATCTCTGGTGATGTATTTGCTTAAAATATAAATCTTATTCATATCCCATCACCTTCCTATATTTTATTGAAAACGCCATAAAAGACATAATAATCCATAGCATCGGAACTATTATTAGCCAGGCATTTGAAATAGGAGATATATTCATTCCTATTGTTCTTCTCATACCTTCTACAAGATATGTAATAGGGTTTATATATACTATCCATTTTATTGCCCAGGGAATATTAAATACAGGAAAATATAATCCCCCTAAAAACATAAATATTTGAAAAAGAATATTTAAAATTGACATAGTTGAACTAATATTTTTCGAAAATGCTGTTATTAACAATCCAAAAGAAAAAATAGTAATTATAGAAAAAAGGTATAAGAGAAAAAATCTTACAGAGAAAAATTCTGAAGAAACATGCATTATAATTCCAGCTAAAAATAAAAATATGCTGGATAACATTACTATAATTAAATCACTTAAAAGTATACTCAAGAAATATGTAAAACCATTTACCGGTGTGGTTAGCATTTTCTTGTTAATGCCAGAATCCCTCGAAAATAATATGTCATATGGAATTGAAAAGAATCCTATAGACATTATGGACATAATCAATATTCCCGGAAATAAAAAATCCCTATATCTAAAAACATCTTTTGAATCTATAGCAATTTTTTTTATTTCAGGCTCTTTTATTTTTTTTACATTTTTTATTATCTCTATATTTGAGTATTCAAAAAAGATTTTTGATATTTCCTTTAATACTTCTGAGTTATTTCTGCCTTCTACATAATATATATCCACATTTGCTTCTTTTTGTTTTATTCCAAACAATGAAGAATTAAGATTTAAAGAAAAATCATCTGGAAAGTAAATTATAATATCCAATTTTTTATTTTTCAATTCATTTAATGCTTCATCTAAAGTATTTATATTTTCTGTTTTGAAATTTGTATGTTTAAGCATTTGAGAGATAATGGTTTTCCCAAATCCTGTAAGTTTTTTTTCATATACAATTCCTGCTTTTAATGAATTAAAAGAAAGGTCTTCACTATAATTAATATTATCAAAAATCATTACAAAGATAACAAAAAGAACCACAGGAAAGATAAATGCCCAAAAGTAACTATCAAACGATCTAATATTGTTTTTTAACATTGATTTAGTCAATATGATTAATTTAGACATAGTCATTCACCTCAATCCCTTAATGAACGACCGGTAAGATGTAGAAAAACATCTTCAAGATTTGGTTTTCTTATAGTTAAGTTATCAACAGTAATTTCTGATTTTTTTGTTAAATTCAATATTTCAAATAATACTTTTTCAACTTCATTTGTTTCTATTTCCACTTTTTCATTCGTAACATTTATTTCTCTAAACTTATCTAAAAAAAGATCAGGTGTTTTTGTTTCAAATGTAATAATTGATTTTTTATTTAGAGATTTAATTAATTCATTAACACTGCCATTTGCAATTATTTTTCCATGATCTATTATGTAAACTCTATCTGAAAGATATTCAGCTTCTTCCATATAATGTGTGGTTAAAACTATGGTTTTACCAGCTTTTTTAAGGTTTAAAACAATTTCCCATATATTTCTTCTTGACTGTGGGTCAAGTCCTGTAGTTGGTTCATCGAGAAACAGTATATCAGGATCATTGATTAAAGCAACGCCTATAGCAAGACGTTGCTTTTGACCACCGGACAATTTCTTTACTTTTGAATTTTTCTTTTCATTTAATGACATAATTTCAAGTATTTCATCCGCTTCTCTGGTTTTGGGATATAAACCTTCAAACATTTTTAATGTTTCATATACTGTAAGGTTATCAAAAAAAGCACTGTTTTGTAATTGAACACCTATTCTTTGTTTTATGTAATTATCCGAAGGGTCAGTATATTTATCAAAATATATTATTTCTCCGGAATCCTTTTTTCTAAGTCCTTCTATAATTTCAAGTGTAGTGGTTTTTCCTGCACCATTTGGCCCCAAAAAAGCAAACACTTCACCTTCGTATACATCAAAGGAAATGTCATCTACAGCCTTAACATTTTTATAATACTTTTTTAAGTGCTTAATCTCAATTATTTTTTTCATACTTTCACTCTCCAGGATAATCTAGACTATATAAAAGCTCTATTCATATTATAGAAAATTTACTTTTGAGATGAATTTATAATTTCTATTACCTTCTCAAGTTGAGGATTCCTTTTATTTATAATATCATTTATAGTTGTAAAAACTGTTATATCTGGATATAAAGCATCTTCATCATTTTTTGAGGTATCAGGACGAATAAATCTTTTAAATGAAACTGTAAATGGTATTCCAACTTCTGGTGTCTGAAAATATAAAATATCTCCATAATGTGAAGGTTTATTTCCGGTTGGTTCTCCTACTAACATTGCTATATTATTATCTCCCAATACAGCAGCAAACCAATTACCACTACTATATGTTTTTCCAGAAATAAGTACATAAATTTTCCCTTTAAATAATAAAGATTTATCTTCTATTTTTTCATTAAGTTGAATTGACGGTAAATATTTCTTATATCCAGTTCCATATATTTTTCTTTGTTTTTCCACAGGTTTGGAGAATCTTATTTCAGCACCATATGTTTTATATTTTTCAATATCAATATATTTTAAAAATTCATCTGTCACAAGAGAATTTCCACCTAAATTATATCTTAAATCAACAACAATATTTTTAATATTATTTAGTGAAACATCTTTAAAAAACTTAAATAAGATTTCTTTATAATGTTCATCATATATACATTTCTTTATTTTTAATATGCCAATATTTTTAGAAATATCTATTTTATAAGATATCCAGTCTGATTTTTGTTTATGAATTCCTTTGTATTTTTGTAATTTTATATTGAATGTCTTTATATCATTATTTCTCATTATTGTTAATTTAATAACTCCATTATCTATTAAATTTAAATATCCCAAATATAATTCTGAAGAAAGTATACTTCGGGCATTTTGTTTTATCCAAAAATCATTTTCTGATGGAATTATTTTTCTTAGTTCTTTTAAAATTTCCTCGGATGATTTATTATTTATTGTAAGTATTTTATCTCCTTTTTTTAATTCATAAATATTATCCAACGCATATATACCATCATTAAGCCATATAATAGGAAAATCATAAAATATATAATTTGTAAGAGATGGAAATACAAGATGAGTGTGAGAATCTTTAATTGAACATATTATTTCATTTAAAATAAAATAAAAATCAAATACTTTCATTGGTTGAGTTATCTTATTATATGCATTTTTTATTATTTTTTCCTGTTCATCTGAAAATCCAGAATAAGTAGAAGGATGAACTTCTTTTAAAATATTAACCAGATAATCAATATCCTTTTTCATCTGCTGTGGTGTAACTTTTGTATCAATTGGTAATATCTTTCTGTTATCATAACTCTGTCTATAATTATCGTTTATTGCCTCAATACCAAAAAATATTGTTGAAAAAAAGAATAATATATAAAAAACTACTATTCTATTTTTCATTAATTTCCCACCTCTCCTACAATTTTCAATGAGATACTTGAAACTCCACTATCAGAAATAATTCTTATATCTGGATTAATATCTGTTTTTATCAATCCAGAATCAATATGAGTATTTTTCACCAAACCATCAAGAGAATAAAAATATGTGCTGTTTTCTGGTATTTTCAAAGATAATTTCAAAGCTCCGCTATCTGTATTTATTACAAGCGGAATGTTAAATCCTTCTCTTATTTCTCCTTTTATATTAGCGGCACCAGCGTCTATTGAAATTTTTTCTATATTATTATATTGTTCTTTTAATTCAAAGTTAGCGGCACCTGCATTAATATCAAAATTATATGTATATTTTGAAGGAAGATCCAAAATAATTTTATATCCGTTTTTTAAAAAAGTATCAGAATTAATCTTTATTACATTACCATTATTCCTTATTTCAAGAGGCTCAGGACCATAATATGTTCCTTCTATTTTATCTATATCATCTCTAATATTTACTTTTACAGTTACTGCAGAAAAATCCATTTTAAAGGTTTTATTCTCATACTCATCTGGCAATATTTCAAAATAATTTTTTTCATATTTCTCTTCATTATAATCAAATGAAAAAGATGTATCAAAGGTATTTTTATTCCAGAATAATAAGAGTAAAATAAATATAATTCCAACTACAGTATTAAGATGCTTCATCCATTTTAGCTTTTTGGTTGAAGATAATATGGAAATTCCTATCATAATAAAAATAAACGGCCAGAATCTTGTGAAATTGAAAACTATTCTTGTAAATAAATCAATGTCAAAACCATTTAAAATAAGAAAAATACCCATTAATACGAAAAATATCCCCATTACATATTTCATCTTTTTTCACCCCATTCATTGTAGATTAAATATATACCCAAAAATACAAGTATTATACCTGCTATTAGAGCTGAAGAAAAATGAACAATTTCAGGAAAAAAATTATAAAGTATTTGAAGTATTCCAATTATAATAAACGCTGAGCCTATAAATATGCTTTCCATCTCTCTATTTCTCTTTTTATAGTTTTTTCCTTCAATAGTTTCAGTTTCAAACTTGTTATTTAAAGGTTCCGTAGGGATTATTAACCACGCAATAATATATACCCATATTCCAATACCATTACTTAAAAATAAAGCTATACATATTAATCTTACTATAATAGAACTTATATCAAAATATTCAGCAATGCCACCACAAACTCCTGCAACTACACGATCCTTTCTCGAACGATAAAGTTGTTTTCTCACAATCTCCACCCCTTTTAAAATTAATTAACAATTATATTTTACACCTAAATATTATTTTTTTTATAAGTTTTCCGACATAACGTTCATTTTTTTATTTGAAATGTCATATTTTTGTTTTATAATATAATTATAGAAAGAAAAACTTTCGGAGGTGAATTATGAACTTGAATTTTCTTGTTTTGCAGTTTAACCCTTTAAATTCCCTTGAAGAAAATATAGAGTTTATTGAAGGAATGGTAGATTTTGTTTATCATAAAAATCCTTCTTTTATGTTTATAAACGGAAATGCTTTTAAAAATGGTTCTATAAACGATGATGAATTAGAACAAATATCTGATTTCCTATCAGCAATTGCAGACTATAATAATTTAACAATTATTACAGGGCAATTTTATCAAAAGAAATATCAATTACTTATTCAAAAACCTTTTGAAGAATTGGAAATAAAAAAAGATTTTGAATTAAAATTGAATAGCGGCAAAATAATTGCTGTAAATTCAAATATTGAAGATAATAATAAAAAATTAAATGTAATTATAAATCCTAATTTTGAAATTGAAAATATCGATAATATAAAGGCTTTTGAAAATTATGTATATTTAACTCAACCGCATCTTGGAAAAACACATATAAAAATAGGTGATAAAAAATGGGTTGGTGGAAATCTCGAAGGATTTATCTCTTTCTCCTGGTAATTTTTCTATTTCTCTTTAACTTTATAATTTTTAAAAAGGATAGCATTACCATAATTAATTTAAATCCCTTTGAAACTATAGAGTTTTTCAATGGGAAAGATTTTACTGAATATAATTTTGGAATAAAAAGAATAAAAATAGATGAAATTATGCTTATTAATTTTCAGAAAAACTATACTATACATATACCAATTAAAATAAACACTGATTTTGAAGTAAGATATACAAATAAGTTATATATTGCATATTCAATTCCTGAAAATAAAATTCTTTTAGATAATACTAAAATATATTATGAAGATAATTTCGATGTTTCTTATATAACAGAGGGAATTATTTTCCTAAAATCAGTAAATATTGAACTTCCAGAAGAGTTATATATATTTAATAATGAATATGCACAATCCTTTTTTCTTTATCCGAACTATATATTTCTAAGAAATATCGATTTCAAAAACGGTATTTTTGTGCACGAACTCTCGCACTATGTTTTTGGATATAAAATACAAAAAAAGAAAAAAAACGATATATGGCCTGAATTAATTGCTGAAGCAATAAGGTTAAACTATTTAAAATCAACAAACCGAAATTTGTATAAAAAAGTTATTGAAGATAAAGCTAAAAATGCGGATATATATAGTAAAGTTTTAGATTATCCTATATTGGTGAATAATATATATCAATTTATATCTACTTTTAAAGAACAATATTATAATAAAAAGATGTCTGATGATGAGTTTTTTAGTCTTTTGGATAAATACAGAAAGGAGATGGAATAATTGTTATTGGATTTTGTCCTTGTAGTGATTGGAATGATTTTACTAATAAAAGGTGCAGATTATCTTATTAGCGGTGCTGTTGGCTTTTCAAGAAAAATGGGAGTTTCAGAATTATTTACAGGACTAACATTAGTTGCTTTTGGCACAAGTGCTCCAGAATTATTTGTTAGTATAAGTGCTGCTTTTAAAGGTTCAGCAGGTATTGCTTTAGGAAATGTAATAGGAAGTAATATCGCAAATATTGCTTTAATTCTTGGGCTTTCATCGATGGTTAGAAAGAGCATAATAAAAAAAAGCACTTTATTATATGAAATACCGTTTGTTATTCTTATTTCTATGACATTGTTATTTATGTTGCTTGATGGAAATAGTTCTCTCTCAAATTACGATGGTTTTATGCTACTTACATACTTAATTATATTTATAGCTTATATGTATAATATGGCAAAAATGGATAAAACCTTTCAGGAACAATTTTCTGAAGAATTAAATGAAGTAGAAACTAAAGATATGTCCTGGGGTAAAATTACATTCTTATCATTGCTTGGTATTGTAATGTTGGCTATTGGTGGAGACGTAACTGTTAATGGAGCATCAGGACTGGCTATAGCGATGGGATTGTCCGAAACACTTATTGGTGTAACTATTATAGCTTTAGGAACTTCTTTACCAGAACTTGTTACAAGTATTATCGCAGCAAAAAAAGGAACAAACGATATTCTTGTTGGCAATTTAATAGGTTCTAATGCTTTTAATATCTTAGTTGTTCTTGGAATTTCTGCAAGTATTCATCCAATTGTACCTGATAGAAATGTAATATTCGATGCTTATTATATGGTTGGAATAATAATATTAACAGAATTATTTATGTTTAGAAAAAGAGAAATGGGATTTTTTAAGGGGTTAATTTTGTTGTTGTTATATTGTATATACATTGGAATCAGTATTAACATCGGCTAAGGAGGGGATACTATGAAAGTAACTTTTATCGGGCATGCTACAGTATTAATAGAAGGAAGCAAAAAGTTTATTATTGACCCTTTTCTCAATGACAATCCACAATCAACACTAAAAGTTGACGATGTAAAAGAATTAGATTATATTCTTGTAACGCATGGTCATTTAGATCATCTTGGAAATACAGTAGAGCTTGCGAAAAAAACTGGAGCAGTTGTAATATCAAACTTTGAAATTTGTGAATATCTTGGTTCAAAAGGAGTAAAAAATATACACCCAATGCATATAGGAGGAAGAAAACAATTTGATTTTGGTTCATTAAAAATGACCCCTGCTTTACATGGTTCTGGAATTATAGAAGGAGATAAAATAATATATGGTGGTAATCCTGGAGGATTTATTGTAGAAATAGATGGAAAAAAGATTTATCATGCTGGTGATACAGGATTAACTAAAGATATGGAATTATTGGAACTTGAAAATATTGATATTGCATTCTTACCTATTGGCGGAAATTTCGTAATGGATGTTGAAGATGCAGTAATTGCAACAAAGATGATAAAACCAAAAGTAGTAGTTCCATTCCATTATAATACATGGGATATTATCAGTGCTGATCCACAGGCATTTAAAACAAAAGTAGAAAGTCTCGGAGTAAATTGTGAAATTTTAAGACCAGGAGAATATATTGAATTTTAAATTTCAAGCACTGTTAACAAAATTTCTTTAATATTTAAAGTCTATTTGTTAAAATCCCCCTGAAAGAAAAAATAAAAAGTAAGGGGGTTATGAAATGATAAAAGCTATGTACTTTGCAAACAAAACATGCAGAACATGTAAGGCATTATGGCCAAAGGTCGAAGCTTTAATGGCAGAAAACAATATTGAAGTAGAATATGTGGATATTGATGAAAAAATGGAAGTCGCAGGTCAAATGCTTGTTTTCTCTGTACCAACACTTGTATTTGTTGATGAGGATAATAAAGAAATTACACGTTTCTATAGAAACTTTGGTATGCATGAAGTTCAGGCATTTGTAGACAGATATATGGAAATAATAAACTCATAATTTTATAAAAATACCGCCAGTTGAAAAATCTTCTGGCGGTATTTTTTATTTTCTCAAAAACTTTTTGAATTTTAATTTCTGTTTTTGTAACTTAAAATGGTATAATATATGTGAAAAAGATTCTGGAAGGAGGAAGATAATGTCAATTAGCACTGGCGGTGGAGATAAAGGTCAAACAAGTTTATGGTCTGGCGAAAGAGTAGACAAAGATGATGCCAGGGTTGAAGCATACGGAACTATTGATGAATTATCATCTTTTTTAGGAGAAGCAAAACATTATGTAAAATCCTATAAAGTAAAAGATATTATCCACAAAGTTCAAGATAACCTTTTCAGGGTTGCAGGAGAACTTGCATCTGAAAGCAAACTTTTTGTTCAACCAATAACAAAAGAAGATGTAGATGAAATCACAAAACTTGTCCATTATTTTGAAGATGCAGTGCAATTAAAAGGCTTTGTTATACCTGGAACAACTATACAATCAGCAAAACTTGACATTTGTAGAACTATAGCAAGGCGTGCAGAAAGAAGAATAATAACTCTTTCTAAAAAAAATAAAGTAAATGAATACCTTATAAAATACGTAAATAGATTATCTGATCTTTTATTTATTATGGCAAGATTTGAAGAATACATCGAAGATAAAATCGAATATAAAAAGTGGTGAATATGAGAGTTTTATTGGCATATTATCAAATTAGATTATTTGATGTACATTCATTAAAAGAAAAAAGAAGCATTGTAAAACGACTTATAAATAAACTGAGAAAAAAATTTAATCTTGCAATAACTGAAAGCGATTTCCATGACAATAAACAATTGCTTGAAATATCTATAGTTACGCTTTCCAAAGATAAAGATTTCCTTATATCCTTTTTTGAAACCATAGAAGAAGAAATAGAAACAGAAGGTTTTACACTTTATTCTTCAGAATTTGAAATTTTATGAGGTGATATATTGGAAACAATAAAAGAAGAAATAAAAGAACTATTAAATAAACTCGTAAGCCCTTATAGATTAAAACATATTATGGGTGTAGCATATATGTCAAAAATACTCGCAAACCTATATGGTGTATCTGAATTAAAAGCTGAAATAGCCGCCTTTGGGCATGACCTTTTTAGGGATGTGAAACCTTATCGTTTCTTAAATATGGCAAAAAGTTATGGATTGGAACTCTCCAAGGTAGAAGTCAAAAATCCAATATTATTGCATGGAAAAATAGCCGCTGAATTCTTGAAAAAAAAATATAATATTTGTAATGATATTTATGAGGCTATATATTTTCATACAAGTGGCTGTAAATGCTTTAATACAAATATAATTGGAAAGATATTATTTATTTCAGATTCAATTGAACCTACAAGGAATTATGAAAATGTTGAGTATTTGAGAGAATTAGCAAAAAGAGATATTGAAAAAGCTTATATAGAAATATTAAAAAATAAAATAATTTATGCTATTGAAAAAAAACATTTATTGCTGTATGAAACTGTTGAAGCATGGAATTATAATATTATGGAGGTGGAGTAAGTGGCAACAAGATTACAGGTTGGAAATACAAGAAGAGGTTCATCAGGAAGTCTTATATGGATAATTTTATTAATTATAATAATTGCAGGTATTGGTGGAGTATATTATTTTTACAATAATTTAAAAAACAGCACAGAATTAAAGGCCGACTCAATTAGTTATCTCATTTCATATGAAGATGGAAAGAATACGGAAATTTATTTTGTTAGAATAAAAAATAATTCAAGAAAAATATTTATTGTAAAGAGTCCTGATAATGTTTATTATTCAGAAAAAAACCTTTATATTGATTCTTTAAAACCGGAGGAAGCTCTAACAAATTTTGAAGAAATTTTTGAAATCAATCCATCAACAATAAAATACTACTTTTCAGTAAAAAAAGATACAGTTCCTTCATTAGTTGCAAAGTTAAAGGGAAGTGGAACAACCATCGATAATTTCTTTGATACATTAAAAACTCGAAAATCAGGACTCATGGATATGTTTACAATTAATAAGTTAATAGACATAATCAGAAAAGATGGTAGCACAAATATCTCTTATAATGGAATGTTTGCATTATTACAGGCTTTTTCAAAATATTCAATTACTGGTTATGATAAATTGGAAATAAAAACACTTTTATCTCAGCCAATAGAGATTAACTTACCAGACTTAAAAAAAGATGTAAAAAGGAATTATATAGATAAAACTAATATTGAATCATTGAAGACTATTATGGAGTGATTAAATGAAATATTTTATGTATTTTCTGGGAATTATTTTCTCAATCATGGTTATCATTTCCATGATATATCCTTTTGTAAAAACATATGCAAATATAGAAAAACTTCCTGAAACATATTATTTTTTAGTTCTTGGGATGGATACAACAGATGTTAATGAAAAGGTTTCAAGGACAGATTCTATATTGTTAGTTGGAGTAAATACAAAAAAAGAAAAAATACTGGTTTTACCAATTCCCAGAGATTTACTTGTTACTATAAATAACAACACTTTAAGAGTAAATGCAATATATGTAAAATACGGCGCTAAAGAATTAATAAATTTATTAGAAAATATGTTTAAGGTGAAAATATCTGATTATCTTGTTTTTGACTATGGATTATTTAAAGAAGTCGGAAATCTTTTTGCACCTGTAAGAATATACGTTCCAAAAGATATGTATTATGAGGATTATCATCAAAATTTGCATATAGACTTTAAGCAGGGATATAACTATTTAAATGGAGAAGAGCTTTTATATTACGCTCGTTTTAGACATGATGCAATGGGTGATTTAGGGAGAATTCAAAGACAAAAGGACGTATTATTCGCCTTAATGAACGCAGCAAAAAGCTCAGGAATGTCAAAAATAATTAAATCCATTGATATAGTTTTAAAAAACACAGTAAATTCATTTGATTTTAAAAAATTATTCTCTCTGTTTCTGGTTTCAAAAAATGCAGAAATTAATTTTTTGAATTTGCCTGTTGAAATCGTTAATGATTACGTAAAGCTTTCTTCCAAAAATGCAGAATATATGCATCAATACCTTGTAAAATTTGAAGAACCAAAAGAAAATAAGAAAATATGGGTAACATTAATAAACAACATGGAAAGTTTTGGTTTAAGTTTTTATACTGTAACCAGAAACAGATGGACAAATGCGCGTGGATATTTAATTGAAATAGTAGATATACTTCCAAATGTCGATGGAATAAAACATAATAAATCATACATATTTATAAAAACTCCGGAATACAAGGAAAAGATATTAGAAGAAATACGCAAAAGATATAAAAATGAAACCTTTGAAATTGTTGATATAAAAGGAAATGAGATGGTGTATTTTTCTCTGATAAAATTTTTAAGCAATAATTACTATAACACTTTAAAATCAGATGCTATTATATTAGTGGGGAGTAATTTATGAAAGAAATAGTTATACTTATTAAAGGATTTTTGAAAAAAAACAGGAAACATTTCTTGTTTCCTTTTTTATCCATTTTGATAGGTGTTTGGGGAATGATTGTTGTTATATCTGTAATAAAAGGTTTTGATGTTTTGTTAATAAGGTCTATTACCTCTTTTAATCCACACATCACCATTTTTCAACAATATAACAAAAAAATTCCTGAAGAAATTTCAAGAATAAAATTTTCCACATATCAGGGTTTTTTTAATATTTACGGTAAAAAAATCGGCGCAAGTTTAATGGAAGTAGATGATATAACAATATTTAAAAAGTTATTGGTAAAAGGTTCCTTTGAAAAAGCAGTAATAGGAAATGCTTTAGCTCAAAATTTAAATATAGATATTGGGGACAATTTAAATCTTATATATACAGATGACTCTGGAAATATTAAGATGAAAATACTAAAAGTTTCTGGAATATTCAAATCAGGAATATACATTGTAGATTCTGCTTTCATTTTACAAGAATCAACTAAAAAATCTTATAATTATATAGGTATCTACTTAAAAAATCCAGAAAAAGCTCAGGAAATTAAAAGTAAATATTTAAATGGAATCTTATCTACAACCTGGGAAGAGCAAAATGAAAATTTTGCCAAAGCCGTTGAAATGGATTCATATTTTGCAATGTTAATTACCTTTTTTGTAGTTTTTATGAGCGGATTTAGCATTTCAAATTCTGTTATGTACTCTATTTTTGTTAGAAAAAGAGAAATTGGAATTTTAAAATCGCTTGGTATGGGAAAACAAAAAATAGCTATGGTTTTTATTGGAGAAAGTATGATAATTGCTCTTGTAGGATTTGTTTTTGGAAGCATCTTATCAATAATTACAGTAAAAATACTTGAAAATGTTAATATTCCTATACCACAAAATATCTTCTATATCGATAAAATCCCATTTTATTTATCCTCAACAGATATAATATTAGCCTTTATATTTATCACATTATTATCTTTTACTTTTTCTTTTATTTCATCTCGAAAGCTTCTTTCTTTTGATATTGTAGAGGTGCTTCATGGTGAATAATATTATTGAGATAAAAAATATTTCATATTCATATGATGGAAATCATAATGTTTTAGAAAATATAAATTTTTCAATTCCGGAAAATTCATATTTCGGCATTTATGGTCATTCTGGAAGCGGGAAAAGCACTTTATTATTTTTAATTGGAAACTTATTAAAAATTCAAACTGGAACAATTGAATATAATTTTGAATTTCATAAGAAAAAAATTGGTTTTGTTTTTCAATTTTTCAATTTAATAAACGAGCTCACTATTTTTGAAAATGCCAGATTAGCTCAATTAATACGCGTAAAAAAAGAAAATAAAAATGAAATTATGGATTATGCTAATTTATTAGGAATAGAATCAATTATAAATAAATATCCTCATGAAATATCTGGTGGTGAACAACAAAGAGCCAGTATTTTAAGAGCCATTGTTGGTGATACAAAAATAATTTTAGCAGATGAACCAACAGGAAGTTTAGACCTAAAAAACAAAGAAATTGTTTTTAACCTTTTTAAAGAGTTAAAAAATATCGGCAAAACAATTGTTGTTGTTTCTCACGAATCAAAACTTCTTCAATACTGTGATTATTCAATAAAATTAGAAAATGGTAAAATCAAGGAGACAGGGGGGATTTAAGTATGGTAGAAAGAGAATTTATTTTTTTGAAACCCAACACTATAAGAAGAGGATTAACAGGAGAAGTTATCAGTAGATTGGAAAGAAGAGGAATAAAGATTATTGCCTTAAAAATGATACAGTTTACAAGAGAACAGGCTGAAAAACTATATGAAGAACACAAAGATAAACCTTTTTATAATGAGTTAATTGATTTTGTATTATCTGGTCCTTCTGTTGTTATGGTAGTAGAAGGACCAAGAGTTATAGAAATGGTAAGACACATAATAGGTGCAACAGATCCATTAAAAGCTTCTCCAGGAAGTATAAGAGGAGAATTTGGAATGAGTGTTACAAAAAATATTGTTCATGCTTCAGACTCACCAGAAAAAGCAGAAAGAGAAATGAAAATCTTCTTCAGTGAAGAGGAAATTTTAAACTATAGATTGGATGTGCAGGGCGATTTATGATAGTAGTGACTTTAAAAAAAGGAAAAGAAAAAAAGATTAAAAATGGATATTTATGGATTTTTAAAGATGAAATTTCCGAAATCACCGGTGAAAAAAAAGACGGTGAATTGTGCAATGTTTTTTCAAAAGATTTTGAATATATAGGAAAAGGATTTTTTTCAAATAGCTCAAATATTGCTGTAAAAATCTTAACCTTAAAAGATGAAAATATAGATAAAAATTTCTTCTTAAATAAATTCAAAACCGCATTATTAATAAGAAAAGGATATGGAGATTCATATCGTTTTTTCCATGCAGAAGCTGATGGAATTCCTGGAATAATAATAGATAAATATGAAAAATTTCTTGTAATTCAGTTTAGAAATAAAGGTGTAGAAAATTTCAAAAATGAAATTATAGATGCATTGATTGACTTATTTGGAAATGAAATTAAAGGAATATATGAAAGAAGTGATTTTGAAACATCTTCAAAAGAAAATCTTGAAAGAAATGTGGGTCTTTTATATGGAGAAAATCCACCAGATAGATTTACTATTGAAGAAGAAGGTATAAAATATATTGTCGATATAAAAAATGGCCAAAAAACTGGTTTTTTCTTCGATCAAAGAAAAAATAGAATATATATAAGACAATATTCAAAAGATGCTACAGGATTTGACGGATATTCATATACAGGTGGTTTTGCATTAAACATGGCTGTTTTTGGCGCAAAACGCGTTGTTGCTGTTGATAAAGATGAATACGCTATTGAATTATTAAAGGAAAATGCAAAATTGAATGGTGTAGAAGATAAAATCGAAGCAATATATGGAGATGTAGAAAAATATCTTGAAAATACAGATTATAAATTTAATCTTATGATGTTAGACCCACCATCTTTAATAAAAAAGAAAACTGAAAGGCATAAAGGCGTTCAAATATTCAAACGAATATCTCGATCCGGTATTCTAAAACTCGAAGATAATGGCATATTAAGCGTATGTAGCTGCGCCTATCAGGCAGATATAGATTTGTTGGTAGAATCTTTAAGAAGAAGTGTTGAATTTGAAGGAATTAGATTAAATGCAATAGATATCATTACTCAATCTAACGATCATCCATGGATACTTCAAATACCTGAAAGCTTATATTTGAAATGTATGTGGATAAGAATTTTGAGGTGAATTTATGCCAAGTATGCTTGCACATATTATATACGCAATGAAAAAACACAATAATTGGAACACGGAACTATACCTTGGAGCTCAAGGGCCAGATGTATTCTTTTACGCAAATGAAAAAAAATATAAAGAAATTGGAGATATATTGCATAAAATATCATCTAATGAATTTAAAGAAATAATGAAAGGGTTCCCGAATGATTTTTATAAAGGTTTCATATTGCATATGGAACTTGATGAAAAATTACATGGTATCATTAATTCATATTATTCAGAACCAATTTCTCATACGCATTTTGAATATAATTTTGACGAATTATTATCTTTAAAAATATATGGAATGCATTTTATTGAACAAAAATGGTGGAAAATTCTACAGATTGAAAATATAGAAATTATTGACAGAAAATTCAATGATGTATTAAAAAAAGAATTTGGAATAACAGGTATAAGTTATGGTTATGCGTACAAAAAAATGCTTAAAAATTTAAAATTATTATTTCAATATCCAATATTCAAAAAAAATCTTTTAATGTCTGTTATAAAATTAATTGGCCTGGATTATTCATATTTATATCCAGATATCAAAGACAAGGATATTGAAAAATTAAAACATCTTGAAAGGGAATTTTTCGACTTATTTGAGGGGGAATGATAGAATGAAAGTTCTCGGTTTAATTCTGGCAGGTTCATCAAAAAGCGGTATTGAACAATTAACAATGAAAAGAGCCAGTGCAGCAGTTCCGGTATTTGGAAAGTATAGAGCTATAGATTTTACAATTAGTAATTTTGTAAATTCAAAAATTAAAAAAGTTGGTGTGCTGACACAATATTATCCACGAAGTTTAATGGATCATCTCGGAAGCGGTAAAGAATGGGATCTCGACAGAAAAACAGGCGGTTTATTTATTTTACAACCTTTTTTTAGAAAAAAAGACGAAATCCCTGTTTATAAAGGTACTGCTGATGCCATATTTCAGAATATGACGTTATTAAGGCGTGGTGACGAAGATTTCGTTTTAATTGGTTCTGGTGATCATATATATAATTTTGACTTTTCAGAATTATATAGATTTCATCTTTCAAATGCTGCTGATATATCCATATTAACAAAAGAAATTGATAATGAAAAGGAATTGTCTCAATATGGCCAGGTAATTACAGAAAATGATGGAAGAATTACAGAATTCTACGAAAAACCTGAAGAAATAAAATCAAAAAGAATTTCACTTGGAGTTTATTTTATAAATAAAGCACTTTTAATAGAATTACTTTACACCAGTATTCCTAATGGCGGTAAAGACCTTGTAAAAGATATTATAATTCCGAATCTAAAAAAATTAAGAGTATATGCCTATGATTTCAAAGGATACTGGTCAAATATAAAAAAATCCATAGAAACTTATTATAATACAAATATGGATATATTGAAAAAGGAAATACGACAGGAATTATTCTATCAAAATAAAATATATACCAAATTAAAAGATTATGCGCCACCTAAAATTAACATTAATGCCAGCGTTAAAAATTCATTTATTGCCGATGGAACAATAATAAATGGAATGGTTAAAAATTCCATTATTTCACGAGGTGTTCGAATAAAAGCAGGTGCGGTAGTGGAAAATTCCATTATATTACAGGACACAATAATTTCTGAAGGAAGCGTTATAAGAAATGCCATTATTGATAAAGACTGTGAAATACGTGAAGGCAGGGAAATTATTGGTGAAAATGGCATTAAAGTAATTGAGAAAGGTACTATTATATAGTATTGGGGGGAGAAAGATGAATGTTGTTGCTTTAATACTTGCTGGCGGTCAGGGGACAAGACTTGGCGCTATTACCGAATACCTTGCAAAGCCAGCAGTTCCATATGGAGGAAAATATAGAATTATAGATTTTGCTTTAAGTAATTGTGTAAATTCTGGAATACATAATGTAGGAGTTTTAACTCAATATAGACCCCATATTTTAAATAAACACCTTGGAATAGGTCGTCCATGGGATCTTGATATAAAAACCGGAGGATTAACTATACTTCCACCTTACGTAAGCAATACCGATCAATCGTGGTATCGAGGAACAGCAGATGCCATATACCAGAATATAGAATATATTGATAGCCATAACCCTGATTTTGTAGTAATTCTTTCAGGTGATCACATATATAAAATGGATTACAATGAAATGATTGATTACCACATTGAAAAAGGTGCTGATATAACAATTGCCTGTATGGAAGTACCTATTTCAGAAGCACATAGATTTGGGATAATGGTTACAAATTCTTTTGGAAAAATTGTTGAATTCCAGGAAAAACCAGCAGAACCTAAAGGAAACCTTGCTTCTCTAGGAATATACGTATTTTCGTGGGAAATTTTAAGAAAATTATTAATAGAAGATGCTGAAGACGTAAATTCAGATCATGATTTTGGTAAAAATATAATACCAAAAATGCTTGAAAACAAAAATGAATTATATGCTTTTAATTATGAAGGCTATTGGAGAGATGTTGGAACTCTTCAATCATACTGGGAATCTAATCTTGAATTATTAGGACCTATGCCATTATTAAATCTACATGAAATTAACTGGAAAATATATACACAATCTGAAGAATTACCCCCAGCATATATTTCAGAAAAAGCCCATTTAATTGGTTCACTTGTAAGTGAAGGAAGTGAAGTGTATGGCTCTGTTGAAAATTCTGTAATTTTCCAGGGTGTAATAATCGAAGAGGGTGCTGTGGTAAAAGATTCTGTTATAATGAACAGCTGTGTAATAAAAAAAGGTGCTTATATTGAAAAAGCTATAATATGTGAAAGAGCTGAAATAGGTGAAAATTCTAAAATAGGTATAGGTGAATATGCAGAAAACTCTTATAATTCAAAAGTTTATAATTCTGAAATAACTTTAATAGGGTTCGATGTAAAAATCCCTTCAGGAATTGAAATTGGGAAAAATGTTTTAATTGGAAATGGTGTGAAGGAAATTGAAAACAATATTCCTTCAGGAGGGTATATTCTTTAGGAGGGGAAATTATGGATTTTTATGCAGTTAAGTTCTTTGCAACATCATCGTTAACAGCCGAAGTAATAGTTGGGTATATGTTTGGTAAACAAAAGGGTGCCCCTGAATATAAAATGTTATCAATACCAAAATCCAAACTTCCGAAGTTTGAAATACCGGATATTAATCTCTCATATATTGAGTATAAATCTAAAATTGAAGAACTTTATTACAATGCTATCAAGGATTCAACAGTTCTTGACTTAAATAAGCAATTTTTAGCTTTTGTTCAATCAACAATAAAAAAATATGGTCCTGAAATTATCAATGCTAAAATGTTTTTAGGAGTGCGAGATTCAGACATTATTATTGTAAAAGCTATACTTTCTGAAATCCTGGAAGAATGGGAAGGAGAAGTAAACATAAAAGTTGTTGCTGAAAAACTTACATATCAGGATTTAGTATGGTTAATGACACAAAATAGAAGTTTTACTGATAAAGAAAAATCATATTTAAATAGAATTGATGTTCAAAACTCACCTGAAGTTTTACCTTTATCTGATCCATTAACCGGATTAACCATTAACAATCTCGATGTTGGAGACCCTATTTATTCATTGGTTATTGATCCAATAGATCCTGCAAATGTAAACAAATTAAAGGAACTTTATCCAGATAAATTTGATGATAGCGGAAAAAATATAATGCCTATTGAATCTCAGCTTGTAGCTAAAGAATTGATTCCTGAAACAGACTATTTCTTCATTAAGGTCGATCTGGGAAGTGGGCTTATTGGAAAAGCTGTAATATCAAAAAATCTAAAAATGATGGTCGATGCAAAAAAAATTGAAGAAATGCATAAAAAAAGAGAAGAATATTTTAATCCACCAGAAGATAAAATAATAGGCGATGTTATAAAAGATTCAATTGCAGGTTTAAAAAAAGAAGCAAATTTACCAGAAAATAAGGTTAGAACATCTGATATTCTTATAATATTAGGACTTTCATTAGGATTAATTGTAGGAGCGTTGCTCCTTGGAATCTGGATGGGGGTCTTTTAGTGAAAATTTACTCTTTATTCTTAATAATTTCTTTAATAATTATAGGTATTGTATTTAATTTATATATGGTAAATTATATATATAGAAATGCTGTATATAGGAATAAAGAATTTGAAAATGGATTAAAAAAAATAAATGAAACAGAAAAAATGTTTTCAAATGGCGATTATAAAACACTTATAATATATTCTTCAAAAGAGGCTACATTAATAAAATTAATTTTCGACAATGGGGTGGAGGGGATAAAAATTCAGGAGGAATAAAATGAAAATAAAATTATCCTATGCAACAGCTGCAATTTTGGGATTAAAAAAAGGAAAAATCAACTTTGAAATGCCTACTGCATATTTAATGCTTGGTGAAAAATGTCAATATAATTGTAGTTTTTGTGCTCAGGCAAAAGATGCAAAATCAGATGTTGATTATTTATCAAGAATAAAATGGCCAGAATATGATGTTGAAATATTTTTAAACAAATTAGAAGAACTTAATCCATTTAAAAGATTATGTATTCAAGTAGTAAATTCTATTGGATATTTTGAAGAATTAAAAAGTTTTTTGGAGAAAATTAAAGATTTTAATGTATTAAAAGCAGTTTCATTAAGGCCAAAAGATTTTGACGAAATAGATGAAATATTTTCATATGGAATAGATAATCTGGGTATTTCCATTGATGTTGCTAATAAAGATTTGTATTCTGAAATTAGAGGAGGAAGTTTTGACTTCCTCTTTGGTATGTTGACAGATGCATCAAAGAAATATCCTAATAAGATTACAACACATATAATTGTTGGTCTTGGTGAAAGTGATAAAGATTTAGTTGAACTAATGCTAGAAATGAAAAAAATAAATGTACTGGTTTCTTTATTTTCATTCACTCCAATAAAAGGCACTAAATTGGAAAATCTTGAGCCTCCTTCTATTGAAAGATATAGAATTATACAATATGCTCGTGAAATAATAGAAAAAAACGATGTTTCAATAGAAGATTTTGTATTTGATGAAAATCAAAAATTAGTAAGATTACCTCACATAGATTTTGATGTAGAAGAAGCAATAAAAACCAGTGGATGTAGTTATTGTACACGACCATATTATAACGAAAAGCCAAATAAGGTATTATATAATATTCCAGAAAGTAGGAAGTTCTGAAAGGAGGCTGGCGATGGGATTTTTAACCTTTAAAGGTGGGGTTCATCCACCAGAAAAAAAAGAATTAGCAGAACATGTTCCAATTAAGGTATTACCTTTACCAGAAAAGGTATATGTTTATACTACAAATCATATTGGAGCACCTGCTAAGATTATTGTTGAGGTTGGTCAGAAGGTTAAAACAGGTCAGAAGATTGGTGAAGCTAACGGATTTATTTCAGCAAACATTCATTCTCCTGTTACCGGTGAAGTAGTGGAAATTACAAAAATGACAAACGCTGCTACTGGTACAAAGAATGACGTTATCGTTATTCAAAGAACTGGAGAAGATGAATGGGAATTAATTCCAAACCACGGTGATTACACAAAGAAATCACCTCAGGAAATTGTTGAGATTGTAAAAGAAGCTGGTATTGTTGGGCTTGGTGGAGCTATGTTCCCTTCACATGTAAAAATGTCAATTCCAGAAGGGAAAAAAGCAGAGTTTTTAATTATCAACGCTGCAGAGTGTGAGCCATATATAACAATAGACCACAGAATGATGCTCGAAAGATCAAAAGACATCATCAAAGGTATAAAAATTATTATGAAAGCTATTGGCGTTGATAAAGCATATGTTGGAATTGAAAGCAACAAACCTGATGCAATTGAAGAAATGAAAAAAGCTGCTTCAGGTGAACCTATTGAGATTAAAGTTCTTCAAACCAAATATCCACAGGGTGCTGAAAAACAATTAATTTATGCAATAACCAATAGAGAAGTTCCTTCAGGGGGATTACCTCTTGATGTTGGAGCTGTTGTTTTTAACGTTTCAACAGCATATGCTATTTACGAAGCTGTTGAAAAAGGAAAACCGCTTGTTGAAAGAGGAATTACATTAACAGGAGAAGGCGTTAAAAAACCAGGTAATTTCATATATAGAATAGGTACATTAGCAAAAGACTTATTGGATCATGTAGGTCTTGTTGAAGAAGATAAAATCGATAGAATATTATATGGTGGTCCAATGATGGGAATCCCACTTCCTAACATTGAATTACCAACATTTAAAGGAAACAATGCATTAACTGTAATGACCAAAGATGTAGTTCCAAATAGAGAAACATATCCATGTATAAGATGTTCAAAGTGTGTTCAGGCATGTCCAATTAATCTCTTACCTTATTTGCTTAAAATGCAAATTGATAAGAGAGAATATGATAAAGCTATGGAATATGGTCTTATGGATTGTATAGAATGTGGTTCTTGTTCATATGGATGTCCTGCAAATATTGATCTTGTAAAAACATTTAAAACAGGTAAAAAAGTTGCAAGAGCTTTAAAAGGGAGGGCCAAAAAATGAAGTTAAATATGGCAGCTGGTCCACATCTAAGGACAGATGATAGTGTAAGAAAGGTAATGATTGATGTATTAATAGCCCTCATCCCATCATTCCTCGTATCAGCTTGGGTATTTGGATTCAGGGCTGTATGGATTATGTTATTCTCAATGGTTGCAGCAGAAGCTCTTGAATTTTATATAATGAGAGTTTTAAGAAAGAAAAAAGACTTTAAACCTGATTTTAGTGCATCAGTCACAGGTTTATTATTGGCAATGAATTTAAGTTTAGCAGTAACCTGGTGGCAAATATTAATAGGTGTATTTGTTTCTATTGTTTTAGGAAAACATGTATATGGAGGTCTTGGAAGAAATATCTTTAACCCTGCATTAGTTGGAAGGGTGTTTATGCTTATTTCTTTCCCTGTTGCAATGACCACATGGTATAGACCATTTTATTACAAATATGACACTATTACAACAGCAACACCACTTGCTATATTAAAAGAAAAAGGTTTAGACTCATTAAACAACTGGGCAGACTATACAATAAATTTAAAAACATTATTTATTGGTACAATTCCTGGTTCAATTGGTGAAGTTAGTGCAGCAGCATTATTATTAGGATTCGCATATCTTGTATATAAAAAGAGAATAAAGATTTTGATTCCTGTTTCATATATAACAACTGTATTCGTAATTTCTGGTATATTCTATTTAATTGATCCAACAAAATACGCAAGTCCATTATTCCACATTTTAAGTGGAGGTATAATGTTAGGTGCATTATTTATGGCTACAGATATGGTAACAAGTCCTATGACACCAAAAGGACATATTATATTTGGTATAGGTTTAGGTATTATTACAATGGTTATTAGACTTTTTGGAGCTTATCCAGAAGGAGTTTCATTCTCAATATTAATCATGAATGCTCTAGTTCCTCTTATTGATATATATGCTAAGCCACGTATTTTTGGCACAACAAGAGGTGGTAAAAAATGAAGGAATATATGAAAACAGGTTTTATATTAATGTTATTTATAGTTATTTCTGGATTTATTGTTGCAACAGTTTATGTATCTACAAAACCTGCAATTGACAATGCAGAATTAAATGCAAAATTAAAAGCTATAAAAAAGGTTTTAATTGATTCAAGAAACGGTGGATTATTGCTTTCTGAAGATAAAATCCCAACTTCTTTACAACAATTACAAAGTGCAGAATGGGATTCATCAGATACAGGCATATTATACGAAGGAAAAAGTACAAAGGTTTATTCACCTGTATATAAATATACCAATAAAGATGGTAAAGATATATATGTATTAACAGTTTCAGGTATAGGATTCGGTGGTGAAGTTATCTCTGTAATTTCTTTTGTAAAAGAAGGTAAAGAATTATATTTCAATAATCTTGAAGTAATTTCATACTCACAGGAAACTCCTGGCTTAGGTGCCAATATAGCTTTAGATAAGGTAAAAAAGAGATTTTATCCTATAAGTTATGAAGGATTATTAAACGGTGTAAAGGTTAATAAAGATGCTGGAGTAATTCTTTCTACACCAGAACAAATGAAAGAAGGAAAAGAAAAAGGTATTGTTCAAACAAGTGATATTATGACAGGTGCTACTATTACACCAAGAGCAGTAGCAGATTCAATAAATGCTGGATTTGAGTACCTCAAATCTAAAGGGGTGATTCAATAATGGCTGATATTAAAAATTTTAAAGCTGGTTTAGTACAGCAAAACCCTGTATTTGTTCAGGTTTTGGGCATGTGTCCAACACTTGCAACTACAACAAATGCAGAAAATGCTTTAGGTATGGGACTTGCTACATTATCAGTTTTAACATTATCAAATATTGTTATTTCTATAATTAAAAAATGGGTACCTAAAAACATAAGAATTCCTATTTATATTGTAGTTATCGCATCATTTGTTACTATGGTTGACTTATTAATGCATGGCTATACATATGATTTATGGAAAACTTTAGGTTTATTTATTCCTCTTATTGTTGTTAACTGTATAATCCTCGGTAGAGCTGAATCATTTGCTTCAAAAAACTCTATCCTCGATTCTATATACGATGCTTTAGGTATGGGGTTAGGTTTTACAGGAGCGTTAGTATTACTTGGTTCAGTAAGAGAATTACTCGGTAATGGAACTATTTTCGGTTTCCCAATTTGGGGAGATGCTATGAAGTTATATGTTATGATATTACCACCAGGAGCCTTCTTAGTTTTAGGTATGTTACTTGCAATGTTTAATGCTATTGCAATTAATAACAGAAAAAAGGCAAAGGCTGGTGATAAGAAATGAAGCTTTTCTTTATATTTTTATCAGCAATTTTAGTAAATAATTTTGTATTATCTAAATTCCTTGGTATATGTCCGTTCCTTGGAGTTTCTAAAAAAATTAGTTCAGCTTCAGGTATGTCAATGGCTGTTATTTTCGTTATGGTTGTTGCAAGTACTATAACATGGTTCTTGAATTTATTGCTTGTAAAACTTGGCCTTGAATTCTTAACAACAATTGTATTTATACTTGTTATTGCCACATTAGTTCAATTTATAGAATTTTACATAAAAAAGGTATCTCCAAATCTTTATGAAGCATTGGGTATTTACCTTCCTTTGATTACAACAAACTGTGCTATCTTAGGTCTTGCATTAATTAATGTAATGAATGGATATACACTTGTTGAAACAATTATAAATGCTTTAGGTGCAGGATTTGGTTTTGGTATGGCATTAATAATTTTTGCTGCTATGAGAGAAAGATTGGATTATTATGATATTCCTGAACCATTTAAAGGAACAGCAATTGCATTAATTACAGCTGGATTGTTATCAATGGCATTTATGGGATTCTCCGGTCTCATAAAAATATAAGGGAGGAGTTATAATGTCTATAATCATAAATGCAGTAATCTTGCTTGCTATATTGGGGTTTTTAGCAGGAACATTTCTTGCTTTTGCTGAAAAGAAATTTGAAGTTAAAGAAGATCTTAGAGTAATATTCGCAGAAAATTTATTACCCGGTATTAACTGTGGTGCTTGTGGATATCCTGGATGTCCTGGTTTTGCAAAAGGATTTGTAAATGGCGATGTAAAAGCTGATGGATGTTTACCTGGAAAAAGACAGGGAGTGCCTGAAAAACTTCAAAAACTTGCAAAAATGTCTGACGAAGAATTAGAAAAAATTTGGGAAGAAATTGGTGAAGATCCAGATAAAATAAAAGAAAAATTTTAATGTTAAAAGAGGCTTGAATCGATGATTCAAGCCTCTTTTATTTTTTAAGAAAGTTTTTCTAATAATATTTTTTTAAAAAATAAAACATCTTTATCTTCTGGATTTTGTTCTATATAATTCAACCAATTGTACAATTCAGTAAATTCATAATTATTTAGATAATCTTTTAATCTCCCTACTTCTTTTGAATTATTAATATTCGTTTCTTTTAATATTTCTATGTATAATTCCAATATTTCATTTATTAATTCTTCAGCCTGCAAAACTGTGTATTTCTTCTCAACAAGATATTCAATATACCTTGATTTTAAATTTTCAAAATCAAATTTATCAAAAAATTCTTTATAATTAATCGGTATCCTAAATAATATAGATGTATTTTCAGAAGTTTGATTTATATAATATGTAGCTCGCAATATTTTTAAATATTCCTTTATTATCAATACTCCATAAACTTCGAAATTTATTATCTTAGTTATATTTTTATTATTAAACAGCAACAAGAAATCATTTAATAATGTATCTGTTGTAGTTATTTTTATCTCTAAATTATTTTTTAGCATTATATATTCAATAGTAATATCACAATTATCTGAATTTTGAAGTAACATCGAAAGCAATTCATACATTATTCTAAAAATTGCATTTTTATTTGAAAAAACATATTCCTTTTCAGTTTTTATTTCTGAAATAATTTTTATGTTTTTATTATTTAAAATTGGCGATATTGAATATATTAGTTCATTATGCAATCCATTTAATTTAAAAAAGATAAATAATGTATTATCGTTCTCAAGATATACAAATTTTGAAATATCCTGAAATTTTCGAACAATATTTCTAATTTCTATAATGTTATTGTTAATTATTTTTATACTTTTTTCATCACCGCCATTTAAAAATATATAATCTAAAATATTCTGGAGTGGATTATTAATCATATGGGAAAAATCATTAATAAAACTTTTGTATGATACATATAATGTCTCCATTTGTTCTCTTAACTCTTCTATTCCTTCCAAACTATTTTTCAATTCAGTTTGAGTTTTTATTATTTTATTTTTTAATTTTAATGCTTCATCTAATTTTGGTTCTACTTCCTCTAATTTATCAAAGTTTTCATTTAAAAATTTTAAATCAATAGTAGTATATTCTTTTGTATATTTAATAAGAAAATATAGCATTAATAACTCAAAGAAAAGCAACAGCACATAAATCAATATTATATGTGGTTCAAATATATCAAGAAATTGCACTTTTTTTAGAAAATAGAAATCAATATTATTAAAGGTTAAGATTTTTATTAAATCACTGTCAAAAAAGGTCTCATTAATTTCACCACTTTTATTTATATATATTCCTTTTTTAACTGCTATTATTGGAAGAGGTGTAAATGCATTTAAAAAATCTATTAAATCTGAAACTCTATATGCATAAAAATACTTTTTATTTTTAATAATAAGAGATTTTATTATAAAAAGTTTTTTATTGATTTCATTTATAGAGTTTATATAAAAATCATTATACACAATATGTTTATTTTCATCCCAGATAATAATATCAAGAATTTTAAATGTAAAATTCTTATTTTTTAAATAAGAAGATATTCCACTTTCTATTTTATTGTTAAGCTTTAAAAATTCATTTTTTATCGCTGTTTGATGTTGATCTGCTACAAAAATATTCAACTCATTTTTTATATATATAGAAAATGAAAATAACGTAATGACAATTAATAAAAAAATTGAATAAAAAAATATTTTGAAATTTTTCATATTTTTTCCTCCAAAAAATATAATACACATTTATTATATCACAAATAAAAAAAAACGGATCCAACGGATCCGCTAAATGTCTATCCATCTATTTCAGGGGGGGATAGGGGGATTTTCTTTTTACATCTATAGTATACAAAATCAAATGTTACTTTTCAATACCTTTATATTAATTGTGAATTTTCTAAGTAACAAAAAAATCAGTAATGTAAATTAAAATTATCTCTTTATTTTTAAAGCTGGAATATAAATAACTGTCATAAGCCACACAATAAAAACGCCTAAAACCATAGTTAAACTAAACTGTTTTAGCAGTTCACCACGAGATAATTGAAATGTTATAAATGAAGACATGGTTGTTAAGAACGAAAGAGTTGTAGCTTTTAAAGTGTGCCAATAATGCACTTTGTCTTCATCTATTGCATGGAAAAGATGTATGTAACCATCTACACCTATACCAAATATTAATGGAAATGAAATTACTGTTAAGAAGGTTGCCTTAATATTATAAAAGTAAATAATACCAAATGTAGCTAAAATCGAGAATAACAATCCAAATATTGCAATAAAGGTTTCATTAAGTGATTTTCTGGACATATATGTCAATATTCCTATTAAAATAATTGATACAACTATAACATACGGGAACTTTTTTTCTATTAATTTCATTATATAATATAAAGCTTTTCTTTCTCCTAAAAACCTCTCTCGATACTTTCCAACTGAATCAAAAAAATATTTTAATCCGTTATCTCTTGCAAGGGAAATTTTAGGTGTAACATAGATAATAAAATATTCCTGATTATTTTTTGTTATCATAATACTTCGCTTTAACTCTTCTGGTATAAGTGATGTAATTCCAAGAATAAAATCCTTTTGATTTTTTGATTTTGATGCAAGATCTATAATTTTAAGGGTATCAGAATATATATTGTATTTTTTCAATACAGAAACAGAAAATGGATCATTTACCAATTTTGAAATTTCCTGTGTCTTTAATTTTAATTTGTTAAAATCTCCAATTTGCTTTTTTAAAACATCAAGATAACTTTCCACTTTCTCAATATAAGGCGATTTTTTTAACTCCTTAATAATTTTGTCAGAATCTTCATCTATTTTAACAATAAACTTTAAATCATTAAACAATGATGCACCAAAATGTTCTGCAAGTTCATTGAAAACCCTTATACTTTCTGAATTAGTCGGAGCCAATCCTGGTGGTGTATATGAAAAATTTGAGAAATTAATTATTCCAAATATTGAAAAGAAAATTATTACTGATGGCAAAAGCGTAAGAATAAACCTTCTTTTTTTAGGTATATAAACTCCAAGTTTCTGAAACCATAAATTTATTTTATTTTCCTTATATGATTTTAAAATCATATTTCTAAATGGATAAAATAAAACAGGTACAATAAAAATCATATTTATAAAAAACACAATAAGTCCTATGCTACTTATGATCGCCATCTGGGTAAATCCCGGCAAATTCATTAAAATTAAAGAAAGAAAAACAAGAATTGTAGTTGCCACGCCATAAAACAAAGGAATTAATACAGTTTCATAAGTTATAGACAATGCTTCAATATAATTTTTTCTCTCTTTATATTCAGAAATAAGACGGCTTGTAATGTGGATTCCATAATCAATACCCAGACCTAATGTAATAGCCGCAACAAATGATGTAATAATATTTAATTCTTTAAATATTAATGTAGAAATACCTAAAGAAATTCCTGTCGATAAAATTAAAGAAATAAAAACAATTATTGTAGAAGGTAAATTGGCAAAAGTAATATAAAAAATTAAAATTATCAAAAACATTGAAAGATATGTTGTAATTGAAAAATCAAAATTTACAGTTTCGTTCGCTTCATAATCATATATATAAGAACCTGTTAAACCAGATCTTATATTATATTTTTGAGAAATATTCTGAGATATCTTTTTTACCCTGGGAATTATCGATTTAACAAAGTTAAGATCTGAAGTTGGTTTTAAAAAGGTTAATCCCATAACCATAACCTTTTTATCAGGAGACAAAGTATAATAACCTAATAAAGGATCATTCTCATTTGATGCTTTAAAATTTGTATCAACCTGATTTAGAAGCGAAAGTGTAGTATTTATATATTCAAATGATTTAAAATCATATGGATTTAATTTCGAAAACGAATCAAACGTACTTTCAAGGTTTTTCACAAGATCATCTATTAATTTTGAATTTGAAACATTTAAAAAACCATATGAAAGCAAAAGTGAAAGATCTGTCTTTGCCAACCCATTAAAATCCGGAAGTTCTTTCAAATTATTATAATAGTCCAACGCAACTTTTTTATAATCTGTATTTTCATCAATAAAAAATGCTGTTATCAATACTGAGGAATTGCTCTTGGTTTTCTCTTCCTCTTTTAAAGAAAGAACTATAGGATCATCTTCCGGAAGTATTGTCAATAAATCAGAATTTATTTTCAAATTCTTTAAATTTAAAATAGAAAGAACTGAAAATATTAAAAATAATAATAATATAATCTTGTAGTGATCTGTCAAAAATTTTGATAGTTTCAAATACTTTTTCTGCATACCTTTCAACTCCAGATTATATAATATAGTAAAATATCAATCACAATTCCTACTATCAATGCATAAAATCGTTTTTCATTAATGTCCTTAACTCCTTTTAATATTTCATACCATATAAATGGATAATAATAAAAATTATTATAAAACGAAAAAAATCCCATCATTAAAAATACAGCAGAGGTTAATATATAATAAGGAAAAATTTTTCTAAATTCTTCAATAGGATAAAGAAATGCTCTTATTGCATTATTTACAAATAAAAACAAAAACAGGAAAAAGATTTTTTTTAATGATATATAATATGAAAAATTACGTATTAAAAGAAAATACGATAAAAAAATAAATGTAATTATTCCCACAAATATATTTTCATATTTCACATTTTTTATTCTATGAGGAGTAAAAATAATTTTAAAAATATTTTCAAGCATCAGTGTAAACCTCCGGTATAAACTTTCATATCATAGACCACAGAAAAACCCAGATTTTCAAAAACATCAAGTAATGGTTTAATTCCCGGATAATCAAGTATTTCTTTATCTATAATAACCCCATTTTCATTCTTCAAAGCTTCAAGAACTTTGGTTTTAAATGAATAAGATTTATAACTTTTTTTATCCATAACATAATATTTTAATTTTAAAAATGTCAATTCTTCATTTGTTAGATTATTTAAATCAATAATGGCTATTGTGGGATAATTTAATAAAGTAAAATTCTTTGAATAAACAATACTTTTTTTTAGTTTTAAGCCATAATAAAAAACATTTTTTTGAATTTCTTTTATGTTTGAATCAAAGGATTTTAAAGATGTCTTTAATTCCTGAAACATTTCATCATTAATAACTGCTATAGTAATATGATTATTAAGATAATCTATTTTAATTTTCCCTATAAACACACCAAGATCCTCAATAATAAATAACATAGTAGATAAATTTTTGGAATTAATAGTAATATTAACAAGGGAATCTTTTATTCCCTGATGAAAAGTATTTATTGTATATACTGGCATTGGTTCTCTAACAACATTTTCAACGTCAATATTTGCAAAAAGAAAATATACAATAGAGCTCAACAAAAGAATGGTAATAGAAAAAACTATTACCATTCCATATATTCTCAATTTATTTTCCCCCCATTATTAAAACTTCTATGGCTTTTTTAAGTTGTACATCATTTTCTGGATCAATAACAGCTTCATATGTAGTTGTATTTTTAGCTTCTAATTTTTCAACATTCTTAAGTTCTTTTTTGGGATTTTCAATTTTAATGTCTGGCTCAATACCTTTTAAATGTATATCATTTCCATTTGGTGTGAAATAATGTCCTATTGGCAACCAAACTTCTCCACCATTTTCAAGAGGAATTGGTCTTTGAACAGCGGCTTTACCATATGTTGTGGTTCCAATTACTGTAGCAATTTTATTATCTTTCAAAGCACCTGTCATAATTTCAGAGGCTGATGCTGAGGATTTATTTACCAATAATACTATTGGTAATTTATCAAGAAAATCAAAATGCTCAAATGTTTTTGGCTTAACCACTTCTTCAGAACCATCAAAATAACGCACTGTAACTATTGTTTTATCTTTAATAAACATACTTGCTATATCTATTGCAACATTTAAATATCCACCTGGATTATTTCTCAAATCAAAAATTATTCCATCTACATGCTCCCTTTCAATAGCCTTTAATGCCTTTCTCATTTCAGACGCACTTTTTTCACCAAAATTGGTTAATTTTATATATCCTATCTTAAATCCATTATCTTCAAAAACTTTATATTTTGCTGTAATAGTTTCAATCTTTGCCCTAACAAGCGTTATTTTTTTAGCTTCTTCCCAACCTTCTCTAAACACTTCTATTTCAACTGTTGTTCCTGGTGTTCCGCGCATCTTGTTAATTGCACCCATATATCCAATTTCAGAAACTGGTGATCCATCAACACTTATAATTAAATCATCAGCCTGTAATCCTGCTTCATATGCAGGTGTTCCAACCATTGGACTGACTATTCTGATTGCCTCTAATTTTGAATCATAACTTACCAATATCCCAAGGCCGCCATATTCACCAGATTCTTCAATATCACTTTCTTTAACCTGCTGAGCATCAAGATACCATGCAAAAGGATCATTTAAACCATCAACTAACCCTTTTAATGTTGAATCTAAAACTTTATCATAATCAACTTTATCTCTTTCATAGTACATATGTTCAATATAATATAAAAGACTATATATAGGATTCTGAAATTTTTCAAGATATATTTTTTCTATATCTCTTGTATCAGTTTTTGTGTTAGCTAATAACAAAACAAAAGAGGAAATAATTAGAACGACTGTGATAATACTTTTCATTTTTTTACTCAAAGAAAATCTCTCCTTTCAACCTCATAAATTAATTTATTAATATTTAAATGTACTTCTTCCAATAAATTCTCTTAAAATAGACTTTCTTGGTATTTCTTCCAATACAGTAATTGGCAAGAAATAATCAAGAAATTTTAATAATCTTTTTGCTTCTGAATATTCTGGATTTGAATTATCTACCATTAATAATAATGGTTCTGCAAATATCTTTAAAACAGATAATTCATAAATAAGATTTGAATTAAACATAATATCCGCTTCTTCCTGGAATGGGAAAATATTTCTATCTTCACCCCTTCTAACACTTGGCCACATTTTCAGTGTTGCTAAAGCGGAATGTCCTCTAAAATTAAAGTCTCTAACAATTCTTCGAATAAGCCTTGTATCAGTTGTGGTAATTCTATTCATTGAATCAAGATTCATTTGCGTTAACGCACTTACATAAATTTTATATTTAAATTCTCTTGGAATACTTTCTGTTAATAGCTCATTTAACCCATGAATTCCTTCTATAATCAAAACCTGATCTTCTTCCATTTTAATCTTATTTCCACTCCAAACTCTTTTTCCATGAACAAAATCAAACTTTGGCAATTCTATTTCTTCACCTTTTAATAATTTTGAAAGGTGAGTATTAAACAAATCTAAATCAAGTGCATATATAGATTCGAAATCATAATTTCCATTTTCATCACGAGGTGTTTTTTCCCTATCAACAAAATAATCATCCAATGATATTGGAATAGGTTTTAATCCATTTACTTTTAGTTGCAAAGCAAGTCTTTTAGCACTTGTTGTTTTACCTGATGAAGAAGGTCCTGCAATTAAAACAACCTTTATATTTTTTCTTTTAATAATTTCATCTGCAATTTGCGCATATTTCTTTTCATGCAAAGCTTCAGAAACCCTAATTAATTCAGTTGCCTCTTCTGGTCCCTTAGCAATTAAACTGTTTAATTCGCCAACAGTACTTACTTCTAATATTTTCAACCATTCTTTATATTCGTTAAAGGTATAAGATAATTTTGGATAATGTTTATACTCAGGAACTTTATCAGGAGATTTTGGTGTTGGATGCAATACTACAAATCCATCATCTATAGATTTTAAATCAAATAAATCAACATATCCCGTAGATGGTGGCATATAACCATAGAAATAATTGAAATATTTATCGCATATATAAATATTAACCTTATCTTTCTTTCTATATTTAAATAATTTAGATTTATCTACTAAATCAACATTTTCAAACATCTTTATAGCTCTAAATTTAGAAATTGTTTTCTTTTCAAAAGGGAGATCTTCCTTTACATATTCTAACATTTTTTCTTTTAACATTTCAAGTTTTTTCTGTGAAGGTTTTCCACTTCTTAATTCACAGTATAAGCCGCTTCCTATACTATGATGAACATATAATTTATCTTCTGGATAAAGATCCTTTAATGCCATATACAATAAAAATAATACACCTCTTTGGTAAATTCTAAATCCATCAAGCGTAGAAGTATCCAAAAGTACTATTTCTCCAGAATCCTCTATTTCTTTAAGCAACTCTTTTATATTATTATTATGTTTTACTGCAAGAATTTTAAAAGGATGTTCCTTTTGAATCTTTCTAATAATTTCTATATACTTTGTTCCTTTCTCTGCATATAAAATTTTATCTTTTATCTTCAATTCGTATCTCATAAAAATACCTCCTCCATTTTTTATTTTTTCGTAATAATCTTATTTAAATCCAGAAACATATTGGTGTTGACAAAATCAAAAATTATGATATAATAAGTATTGTGATTGGGGCGTGGCCAAGCGGTAAGGCGGCGGATTTTGGCTCCGTTATTCGGTGGTTCGAATCCATCCGCCCCAGCCAGAGCCGGCGAAAGCCGGCTTTTTTTATATCTAAACTCCAAAATTTGACGATATTAATTATATCATAAATTTTAAAAATTTGATAATTGGAGATGAGGAAATGGACCTCTTACAATTAAAATATTTCAGGGAATTGGCATACTCCCAGCACATGACTGAATTATCAGAAAAACTACATATCTCTCAGCCATCTTTAAGTATTACTATTTCAAAACTCGAAGAAGAATTGGGAGTAAAATTATTTGATAGAATTGGTAGAAGAATTGTTTTAAATGAATATGGGAAAATTTTTTTAAAACACGTTGATACTATATTTAATGAACTGGAATATGCCAGAGAAGAAATTAAAGAAGCAAAAAAAGCCTGTCATAAAAAGGTAATTTTAGCAACCACCGGAACCATATTTTTATCAAATTTCATTATTGAGTTTTTAGAAAAAAATAAGGATATTAACTTAAAACAATTTATTTCAAATAATGAAGAGGCTATTGAGCTGTTAGAAAAAGGGGAAATAGATTTTGCAATTACTTATCCTCCACTGAAATCCGAAAACATAGAAACTGTTATATTATTTGAAGATGAAATAATGCTTGTAATTCCAGAAAATCATCGTTTTTCTAAAAATAGGGAAATAAGTCTATATGAATTAAAAGATGAAAAATTTATAAATCTTGTAGATCATTATGACTTTAGAAAAGTAACCGATGAAATTTATAAAAAAGCAGGTTTTACACCTAATATCGTTTTTGAGGGTGAATTATCTTTATTAGAAAAATTAATGAAATCAGGTGTTGGAGTTGCCCTTGTTCCAAAATCCATAGTTGAATTATATTCAGACTTCCCTGCAAAAACATTAAAACTCAAAGAACCAAAATTTAAATGGACAATAGGATTTTCATGGTTAAAAAATAAATATATGGTTGATACATTGAAAATATTTAAAGATTGTGTATTTAAATATTATAATATAAAATAAGGCTGTCCCATACGGACAGCCTTATTTTAAAAACTCTGGATCTAAATATTCTGGATTTGGATATTTATAGAACCCTTCGCCTGTACTTACTCCTAATTTATTCTTATCAATAAACATTTCCTTTATTTTTTCTGCACGTTTTAAAATTTTTTCATCCTGTAATTTTTCACCACGCATTTTTATTATATTATAAAGTGTGTTCATTCCTATTAAATCAATAATTCCAAATGGTCCAAACTTAGAGCCGGTACTTATCATCCAGGTTTTATCTATACTTTTATAATCCGCTACTCCATCAAAATACAATGTTTCAGCTGCATGTAATAAAGGTACAAGAAGCGAATTTAAAACATATCCACTTTGTTCTTTTTTCAATGGAATTGGGACCATTCCAATGGCTTTAGCAAATTCAACTACCGTATCAAAAACTTCTTTTGATGTTTTTTCATGACCCATAACCTCTCCAATATTTGCTTCCCAAACCGGATTGGCAAAATGTAAAGCAAGAAATTTTTCTGGCCTTCCTGTAAAGTTCACTAATTGTGAAGGCAACATAGTTGAAGAGTTGGTTGTAAAAATAGTCTTTTCTGGTGCAACAGCAGCAAGTTTTTGATAAATATCCTTTTTTATTTCATATACTTCTGGAACAGATTCACTAATAAGATCAGCTTCCTTTACTGCTTCATTAAGATCAGTAGTATATTTTAATCTTGAAAAGGTTGCTTCAATTTCTTCTGAAGTTGCCCCTTTATTTTTTAGAAAATATTGTGCATATCCTTTATGAAAATTTTTTGATTTCTCTAAAGCATCTTCATTAATATCATAAACAATTACATCAAATCCCTTATATGCTACCTGCCAAGCTATTTGGGAACCTAAAACACCTCCACCAATAATAGTTACATTTTTTATATCCATAATTATCTTCCCCCTTACTTTAGAATTTTAAATATTTCTAATATTCTCATATTCTTAATTATATTACACAATTGCAAAGAAATCTAATACAAAAATATATATATGTATATAAATATTAATTTATATATTCAAAATTCATCACATAAAATTTTGTTACATTTTTAATACAATTTTGTGGATATTTTGATGATTTTTTTATTTAATATAATAGTAGAATGTTATTTCATATTCTACATAAGGGGGTATTACTGATGAAAAGATTGATGTTAGTATTATTTTTGATTTTCGCTTTAACTGTTTCATTTGCTGAACTGATTATTTATAGTAGTGTTGATGAGGCAAATGCAAGAAAAATCTTAAACGCATTTTCCAGAGAAACAGGCATTACAGTAAAATATATATTCCTTTCTTCTGGACCTGCATTAGCAAGACTTGAAGCAGAAAAAAAGAATCCACAGGCAGACGTATGGTTTGGAGCTCCAATGCCAAATCATATTATTGCAAAAGAAAGAGGGCTTACAGAAGCTTATAAAACAACCAGCATTTATGGAATAGCTCCAAATTTCTATGATATCGAAGGTTATTATCACGCATTCTATATGAATCCTCTTGGTATTGGAATTAATTTAAAGGTTTTGGAACAGATAAAGGCAGATATGCCAAAAAGCTGGCAGGATTTATTAAAGCCAGAATATAGAAATATGATTCAATATCCAAGTCCTCAGACTTCAGGTACTGCATATGCATTTATCACAGGACTTATTGAAATTTATGGAGAAGATGGCATGATTGATTATTTAAAGAAATTAGCAAAGAACGTTCAGTCATATACACAAAGTGGAACAGGTCCTTCAAAATCAGTAGGTGTAGGTCAGGCAGGATTGGGAATTCAATTTACACCTGCATTCTTCCAGTTTAAAGAACAGGGGTATCCTATAGAAGTTGTATTCCCTGTTGAAGGCGTTCCATATGAGGCAGCATGTGTATCAATTGTAAAAGGTGCAAAACACAAATATGAAGCAAAAGTACTTGTTGACTGGTTACTTTCAAAGAAAGGACAACAAACAATTGTTGATACAAAAACATTTTTCTATCCTGTAAGACCAGACGTTGATTTTGGAGCATTACAACCATTATCAACTATAAAATTAATCAGTGTTGATGAAAACTGGGCTGCACAGAATAAAAAGAGAATTGTAGATAGATGGATAAAAGAGGTATTACCTGTAAAGTAATTTAATAAAAAGGGGGAAATCTCCCCCTTTTTTTGGAGGGATTTTAATGAATATCGCTAATCAAGAGTTTTCAAATAAATTCAAAAATATGCTGAAGAACCCTTCATTAATTATATTGCTTATTCTAATATTTATATCGCTATTTATATTTATAATTTTTCCATTATTGAAGGTCTTTATAATAAGCTTTACAGATAATGAAAACAATTTTTCATTGCAGACATATAAGGATATGTTATCCAATGATTATATGAAACAGGGATTTAGAAACAGTATTCTTGTAGCCTCTTTAACAGCTATTTTAGGAACATTAATAGGATATTTATATGCATATACAATAAACAGGGCAGATATACCTTTTAAACGGTTTTTCAGAACAATTGCAGTAATTCCAATGGTTTTCCCACCATTTATAGGGGCATTGTCAATAATAATGCTTTTTGGTTTTAATGGTTTAATTACTGCAAAAATCTTTGGTATAAGAACCTTCCCTGTTTATGGATTATGGGGATTATTAATAGCACAAATAATTACTTTTTTCCCTGTAGCCTTTATAACCTTAGATGGTGTAATCTCAACAATCTCACCAACACTGGAAGATGCTGCTTTTAATTTAAAAGCAACAAGATTACAGGTATTCCTTAAGGTTGTTCTTCCATTATCTATTCCGGGAATAGCCAGTACAATGCTTGTATTATTTATAGAATCGCTTGCAGACTTTGGTAATCCTTTAATATTAGCTGGTTCAAGATTTCCTATTCTTTCTGTTCAGGCATATCTTCAAATAACCGGCATGTTCGATTTGAGAAGCGGTGCAGCTCTTGCTGTATGGTTATTATTACCTTCTTTAATAGCCTTTATCATACAAAAATACTGGATAGGAAAGAAAAAATATATTACTGTTACCGGAAAACCAAATACATCTCAATTAAAAAGCGTTAGCAAAGGTGCAAAATGGGTATTATTTTCCCTGTGCATGATAGTCTCATTATTCATATTATTAATCTATGTAACCATTTTCTGGGGTGCATTTACAAAAATATGGGGTATGAATAATGAATTTACATTGGAGAACTTTAAATATGTATTTGACGTTGGAAGAGAAGCTATTAAAGATACGCTTACAATTGCTTTAACTTCCACTCCTATTTCTGCATTACTTGGAATGATTATTGCATTCTTAATTGTACGAAAAACATTTCCCGGTAAAAGAACCTTGGAGTTTGTCTCGTTATTAAACTTTGCAGTTCCGGGAACTGTAGTTGGTATTGGATATATATTAGCATTTAATTCAAAGCCATTGTTATTAACAGGGACTTTTGCGATACTTGTATTGAATTTTATATTTAGATATGTGCCAGTAGGTATTCAATCTGGAATTTCACTTTTAAATCAGGTAGATCCGGCAATAGAAGAGGCTGCATATACACTTGGAGCTAATGATAGACAGGTATTTTCAAAGATTACTTTACCTCTCATTGTTCCTGCATTTTTTTCAGCTCTTGTATATTCATTTGTGAGGGCAATGACGGCAATTAGTGCTGCTATATTCCTTGTTTCTGCGGATTGGAATTTAATGACTGTTCAAATATTAAGCCAAACGGATTCAGGAAGATTATCAGAAGCATGTGCATTTTCTGTAATTTTAATAATGATAATTATAATATTTATTTCCCTATTAAAGGTATTCTTAAAAAATAAAGTTTCTCTGATGAATGAAAATTTTGCTTCAGAATAGGCAGGTGTATAACCCATGAGTTTAGAATTAAAGAATATTTATAAAATATTTAAAAGCGAAGGGACAGAAACAGTTGCTGTAAATGATTTTAATCTAAAAGTAGAAGAAGGGCAATTGGTAACCTTTTTAGGGCCTTCAGGTTGTGGAAAAACCACTACATTAAGGATGATTGCAGGATTTGAAATTCCTACCAATGGAAGGATATTTCTCAACGGAGAAGATATTACCAATATGCCACCAAACAAGAGAGATATCTCTATGATGTTTCAAAGCTATGCGTTATTTCCTCATATGACTATAAAAGAAAATATAGAATTTGGTTTAAAATTAAAAAAATTATCAAGAAATGAAATAACTGAAAAAGTGAAAAGAATAATAGAATTAACCAATCTTGAAGGCATGGAAAACAGAAGACCTGACCAAATTTCCGGTGGTCAACAACAGCGTGTTGCACTTGCAAGAAGTCTTGTTATGGAACCAAAGGTATTGTTATTTGATGAACCACTTTCAAATCTTGATGCCAAACTTCGTGAAAGTATGCGTTCTGAAATTAGAAGAATACAAAAGGAACTCAATATTACCAGTATATACGTAACTCATGATCAAATAGAAGCAATGAGCATTTCAGATGTTATTGTTGTAATGAATCAGGGAAAGATTATGCAGGTTGGGAATCCTCTTGAAATATATTCAAAACCCAAAAATAAATTTGTTGCAGATTTTATAGGAAAAGTTAATTTTATTGAAGGTAAAATCGTTGAAAAAAAAGAAGATAGATATGTAATATTTAATGAATCGCTTAATCAAAGTTTTATAGGAATTGGTGGAGAAGATTTTAATATAAAAGATTCTGTATTAATAGCCTTGCGACCTGAAGCTATAAATACAGAACAAAAGGAAAACAATATAACAGGAATTATAAAAAAAGTAGTTTTTCTTGGGGCACATGTAGAGTATCAAGTAGAACTAAAAAACAATCAAATAATAGACGTGGTACTCTTTAATCCTATTGAAAATGAAATCCCGCCAATTGGTAAAGAAATAAAATTATATTTCAGCAAAAAAGCTGCATGGATAATAAAAAATAATTAAACCATCACATCACAGGGGGTGTTTTTATGAAAAAGAGTATTTTTTTGGTAGTTTTGTTAATTGTTGGCATTATGGCATTTTCAGGGAATGTTGTAAAGGCCTATACAACGCTTGAAGAACCACTTGCCAAGGAATTATTTGACAGATTTGAAGAAGAAACAGGGATAAAAGTTGAATGGGTAAGATTATCCACAGGTGAAACAGTAGCAAGACTTGAAGCAGAAAGAGAAAATCCACAAGCATCAATTTGGGTAGGAGGAGTAGGTCTTGGACACGTTGAAGCAAAACAAAAGGGCTTAACCACACCTTACAAATCACCTCTTGCACAGTATACACCTGCACAGTTTAGAGATCCAGAAAATTATTGGATTGGCTTATATATAGGTGTACTTGCATTTGCTACAAATGAAGAAAGAGCAAAAGAATTAGGTTTAGAAGCACCAAAAGGCTGGTTTGATATTATTGACTCAAAATATAAAGGCCTTGTAAGAGTTGCAAATCCAAATACGTCAGGAACAGCTTATAATGTTATTACAACAATACTTCATTTATTCCATGAAGACGAAGAATTAACCTTTATGTATTTACATCATCTCGATAGAAGCATAGATCAATATACAAAATCAGGTTCAGCTGGAGGTAAACAGGCTGCTATAGGTGAAATTCCATTTGCAATAGGTTATGCACATGATTTATTTAAATTAATCGCAAATGGTGCTCCATTAAAGGTTACAGTTCCTGAAGAAGGAACAGGTTTTGAACTTGCTTCAATGTCATTAATTAAAAACGGACCAAATCCAGTAAATGCAAAAAAATTATATAACTGGATGCTTCAAAAAGAGGCACAGGCTATGATAGCAAAATGGTTTGTAATTCCTGTATCAAAACTTGCTCCAAAAGATAAAGCTCCTTTGAATATTGACGATTTAAGAATTGTAAATCAAGATTTTGTATGGGATGCTGCAAACAGAGAAAGATTAGTAGAAAGATGGAATAAAGAAATTGGTGCAAAATAAGAATTAAACCCACCAGACGGCTAAACAGCCGTCTGGTTAAAATAATATTCAGGAGTTGAAAATATGTTCACAAAAAAGAAAATAATATACTTTCTATTATTTTTACTTATTGTTGCTTCTGCAGATATATGGATATTTTCCAGTATAAAGAATTCATATACAAAGATAATAAATAGTAATATTCTCGAAACTGGGAAGATAATATTTTCTTCTGTTTCTGATAAAACAGAGGATATAGATTCATGGATTTCTAACGTTGAAAACAATTATGAAAATATACGAATTATATATATAAAAGGTCTTCCTCAATTTGAGGAAACCACAGAATTTTATAAAGACAAAGAATTCTATGAATTTTATAAATCTAAACTTTCGGATCCCATTTTTGAACAGGGATTAGAAAGCGCTGTGTATAGCGAATACTTTTTAACGGATAACATGTATTCGTTAGATAATTCGCAATACAAGATAGTTTTTGCTCCTATATTAACCCCTGAATACGATATAGTAGGAATAGGAATAATGTTTTTTAATATGGAAGGATATTTAAAATTCTATAGATTGTTAAATATCTTTGCTATTTCAATAATAGTGGCATTCGTTTTAATATATGGAATTATCCTATTTTCAAGAGATCCTGTAATGAATTTCATTATACTTGGATTATTTGTTATTGTAGGTATATTCACTGCATATCCTCTTTTTGAGGCAGTAAGGCTTACATTTATAAAAAACGGTGAGTTTTCCATGGAAATATGGAAAAAAATACTCACCACTGATCAATATTTAAAAGCTTTCTGGGGAAGTATTAAACTTGGTATTTCAACTGCCACATTATCAACATTAATAGGTTTTCTATTTGCATTTACCTTAACAAGAACATCTATAAAAGGAAAGAAATTTTTCAGTACAATGGCTACATTACCTGTTATTTCTCCACCATTTTCTTTGACATTATCCATATTATTGCTATTTGGAAACAATGGACTTATTACAAAAAAAATATTGCATTTGCAAAATTTTAGTATATACGGTTTAACGGGATTAACCCTTGTTCAAACAATGGGAATGTTCCCAATAGCTTATTTAACTATGGCAGGAATACTTCATGCAATAGATTCCACACTTGAAGATGCTGCACTTGATTTAAACGCATCAAAATTAAAAACATTCTTAACGGTTACATTACCGTTGTCAGTACCAGGAATATTAAGTGCATGGCTTCTTGTATTTACCAATTCACTTGCTGATTTTGCAAATCCATTAATATTATCCGGAAATTATAGAGTGCTTTCTGTTGAGGCTTATCTTGAAGTTACTGGTATGAATAGATTGGGAAATGGTGCAGCATTATCATTATTGTTATTAATGCCAACCATTACAGCTTTTCTCGTCCAAAGGTTCTGGGTATCAAAAAAATCATTTGTTACCGTGACAGGAAAACCTTCACCACGTATCACAGAATTGGTGTCAAAGCCTGTTAAAGTAACATTAGTAACCTTAATGGTATTAATAGTAGTATTTTTAATTTCATTATACGGTACAATTGTAGCTGGATGTTTCGTGAAAAATTGGGGTATCGATTATACATTTACACTTGAAAACATCAAAGAGGCTCTTCAAAGAGGTAAAGATGCAATTACAGATACTGTAACCCTTGCAACAATTGCAACACCTCTTGCTGGAATTCTTGCAATGCTCACAGCATTAATTCTTGTTAGAAAAAACTTTAAAGGAAAGAGAATATTTGAAATACTTATAATGGCCCCATTTGCTATCCCAGGAACTTTAATAGGTATCAGTTATATCCTTGCATTTAACAAACCACCACTAATATTAGTAGGAACAGGAGCTATTATAGTTATAAATTATGTTATCAGAGAATTGCCTGTTGGCGTTGAAGGTGGAGTTGCAGCATTAAGACAAATAGATCCTTCAATAGAAGAGGCTGCTCAGGATCTTGGTGCCGATGTACCAACGGTATTTAAAACCATAGTATTGCCATTATTAAGGCCTGCATTTATTTCAAGTTTATCCTATACATTTGTCAGGTCAATGACAGCTGTTAGTGCTGTAATATTCTTGATATCAGCAAAATGGTATCACATTACTGTTTTGATATATAATTTCTCAGAAAATCTGAGATTTGGTTTAGCCAGCGTTCTTGCAACAACATTAATCATTATAGTGCTTATAGCCTTTGGATTAATGCGATTAATAGTAAGACAAAGCGAAACACTTGAAAAAACCGTTTCCGGTGAGAGGTGAAAAATATGAAGAAAAAACAGGTATCCTTAAGATTGGAAAATGTAACCAAAATATTCAAGGACAAGAAAAATAATACAGAGGTAATAGCAGTAAACAATTCTACCTTTGAAATAAAACCAGGAGAACTCATTACATTACTTGGACCATCTGGTTGCGGAAAAACTACCACATTGCGTATGGTTGCTGGATTTGAATTACCAACAAAAGGAAAAATATATATAGGAAATGAAGACGTAACTTTCCTACCTCCTAATAAAAGAGATACTGCAACCGTTTTCCAGAGTTATGGATTGTTTCCACATATGACAGTTTTTGACAATGTGGCATATGGTTTGAAATTAAGGAAATTATCCAGGGAAGAAATAGAAAAGCGTGTTTTTGAAGCGCTTGAAATGGTTGGATTAAAGGACTTAGCTTCAAGGGCACCTTCAAGATTATCTGGTGGACAACAACAAAGGGTTACACTGGCACGTTCAATTATAGTAGAACCGGCTATATTGCTCCTTGATGAACCACTCTCCAATTTAGACGCATTACTAAGGGAACAAATGAGAATTGAAATTAAAAAAATACAGAGAAAATTAGGAATTACAGCCATATACGTTACACATGATCGTGTTGAAGCAATGAGTTTGTCTGATAGAATAATAGTAATGAAAGACGGGAAAATTATGCAAATTGGAACACCTGTTGAAATATATGAAGATCCAATCTCTAAATTTGTAGCCGGATTTATAGGGAAAGTTGCCTTTTTTACAGTTGATGTAATAGGAAAAGAAAATGACAATATAATAATTGACTTTAAAGGGAAAAAATTAATTATGAAAAAATATGATAATGATTTAGATCCAGGAGATAAAGGTGTTTTAATGGCAAGACCAGAGTCTCTAATCTTAAAAGAAGAAAAAGAAGGATTAATAGAAGGAAAAATAAAAATAAACGTATATCTCGGAAATACTGTAGAATCGTTTATTGATACAGAATACGGTGAAATAATGGTTCAAATTGATAATCCTGGACAAAAAAAGATTTTCCCAGAAGGTGCTGCAGTTTCTATAGACGTTGTCCCTGAATTGTGTAAGGTATTTAAGGAATAATAAAATTATTGCAAATGAGGCTTTGAATAAAAAGCCTCATTTCATTTTAAGCACGGTATGATATAATTTAATAAAAGGCTTATTGAAAAATCTTGAATTTTATAGAAAGGGTGATGGAAAAATTAGATTGGATATATTTTTAGTTAATAATAAATATGTTGATTCACGTGAAAAAGCACAAAGGCTTATAAAAGAAGGAAAAGTTTATGTAAATAATCAAAAAATTACAAAACCATCTAAAAAAGTAGATGAAAAGGCTACAATAAAAATTACAGAAACGGAAAAATATGTAAGCAGAGCTGCATATAAATTATTAAAGGCTATTGAAGAATTTCAACCTAAAATAAATAACAAAATATGTGCAGACATTGGTTCCTCTACTGGAGGATTTACTCAGGTATTACTGGAAAATGATGCAAAAAAAGTTTACTGTATAGATTCAGGAACAAATCAGCTTCACGAAAGCTTGAGAAATAATGAAAAAATAGTTTTAATGGAAAACACAAATGCTCGATACCTTAGAAAAGAAGATTTTGAACCTGTAGAATTTTTTACCAGTGATGTTTCTTTTATTTCAATTACAAAAATTATTCCATCAATAAAAGAAATTACTGCTAATAATGCGGAGGGAATAATACTCATAAAACCTCAATTTGAATTGGAACCATCAAAATTATCAAAAGGTATAGTTAAAAAGGATGAATATAGAGAAGAAGCTATAAAAAAGGTTTTTAATTCATTAATTGAAAATGGATTTGAAATAAAAGGAATGGTAGAATCGCCAATTAGAGGTAAAGACGGCAATATTGAATATCTGGTCTATATAAAGAAAATCAATTAACAGAGTATTAATTATAAAGCAAAAAAAATAACGTTTTTATCTGTTAAAATACAGAAAAAATTAAATATTCTGGAATTTTTCTTTTCCTATATAATTCCGGTAATATGGTCCGGAAGTTTCTACCAGATGGCCGTAAACCATCTGACTATAGGAAAAGAGGAGCTTAATATATATAATAATATATAATGCACCTCTTTTCCTGAGAGGTGCATTATTTTTTATAGGAGGTGCCTATGAAAAAAGTATTGATTATTGATTATGGTTCGCAATATACACAACTATTAGCAAGACGTATTAGAGAAATGGAAATCTATTCTGAAGTTGTTCCTCATGATGCTAAAATCACCAATTTGGAAGATATAACAGCTATTATACTATCTGGAGGTCCAAAAAGCGTTAACGATAAGGATGCATTGGAAATTCCTGATTGGATATTCAAGTTAGATGTTCCAATATTGGGAATCTGTTATGGAATGCAGGCATTGGCAAAAAAACTTGGAGGCAAAGTTGAGAAAACAGAAGTTTCTGAATATGGAAAAACAGAAATAAAAGTAAACAATAACGTATTATTCTCAGAAATACCGGAAAAAATTATAACTTGGATGAGTCATGGCGATTCTGTTGTCGCACTTCCAGATGGAAGCGAAATTATTGCTACTACTCATAATGGAATAAATGCTGCCGTAAAGTTTTCTGAAAAAATTTACGGGATTCAATTTCATCCAGAAGTAAAACACACAGAATTTGGATTTGAAATACTTGAAAATTTCCTCATTAAAATTGCAAAACTGGAAAAAAACTGGTCTCTTGAAAATCTCATTGAAAACAAAATAAAAGAAATAAAAGAAGCAGTTGGTGACTCAAAAGCTATTATTGCACTCTCTGGTGGAGTAGATTCTTCTGTTGCTGCAGTATTGGTACACAAAGCAATAGGAGAACAATTAAAAGCTGTATTCGTAAACCATGGATTAATGAGATTAAATGAAGAAATTGAAGTAAAAAAGATATTCAATGAATTATTAGGTATAAATCTTACAGTTGTAGATGCACAAAAAAGATTTTTATCTAAATTAAGCGGTGTTACTGACCCTGAAAAGAAAAGAAAAATAATAGGAGAAGAGTTTATACGCGTATTTGAAAATGAAGCAACTGATGAATATGAATTTCTCGTTCAGGGAACTATATATTCTGATGTAATTGAAAGTGCTGCATCAGGAAAAAATACAGCCAAAATAAAAAGCCACCACAATGTAGGCGGTTTACCTGAAGATATGAAATTTAAGATAATAGAACCTTTAAGAAATCTTTTCAAAGATGAAGTAAGAGAAGTTGGAAAATTATTGGGAATACCTGAACACATATTATACAGACATCCATTTCCTGGTCCAGGATTGGCAATACGTATAATTGGAGAAATCACAGAAGAAAAGCTAAACATATTAAAAAAAGCAGATCATATATTTATAGAAACATTAAAAGAGTTTAACTGGTATAACAAAGTATGGCAGGCTTTTACTGTTTTAACACCAATAAAGAGCGTTGGCGTTGTTGGCGATGAAAGAAGTTATGATTATGTGCTTGCAATACGCTCTGTAGATAGCGTAGAAGGAATGACTGCTGATTGGTCAAAAATCCCTTTTGAAATACTTGAAAAAGCCTCAAGTCGTATTGTAAATGAAGTAAATGGTGTTGGAAGAGTTGTATATGACATAACCTCAAAACCCCCGGCAACAATTGAATGGGAATAGAAAGGAGCGATAAAATGTTTAGAGAAGGATTGACATTTGATGATGTATTATTATTACCAAAATACAGTGAAGTAATTCCTTCGGAAGTTGAAACAAAATCCATACTTGTTAAAGATATATATTTAAACACACCTTTTCTTTCAGCAGCAATGGATACAGTAACTGAAGGCTTAATGGCAAAAGCAATAGCCCATGAAGGCGGTATTGGTATAATTCATAAAAATCTAACTATAGAAGAACAGGCTCATGAAATAGAAAAGGTAAAAAAAGCGGAAAATGGCATAATATACGATCCAATAACAATAACTCCAGACACAACAATATACGAAGCGGAAAAATTAATGGCTGAATACAAAATAGGGGGATTACCTGTTGTAGATGAAAATAATAAATTATTGGGAATATTGACAAATAGAGATATGCGTTTTGAAAAAAACACATCAAAAAAGGCAAAAGAATTAATGACACCTTTTAAAGACCTTGTTGTCGCAGGGCCACACATTACAGTAGTTGAGGCAAAAGAAATACTTCATCAAAATAAAATAGAAAAATTACCTATTATAAATGAAAATAATGAATTAATTGGTTTAATAACAATAAAAGATATAATATCCGTAGTTGAACATCCAAATGCTTCAAGAGATAAAAAGGGAAGATTATTAGTTGGTGGAGCAATTGGGGTTTCTGATGGGTTAGAACGTGCAAAAGCTCTTATAAAAGCAGGTGTTGATGTATTGGTACTCGATTCAGCACATGGTCATTCAAAAAATATACTGGAGACATTGAAAAAAATAAAAAGCAAATATCCTGAAGTACCTATTATTGCTGGAAACATTGCAACAGCAGAAGCAGCAAAAGACTTAATAAAAGCCGGTGCAGATGCTGTAAAAGTAGGAATTGGTCCCGGTTCTATTTGTACAACAAGAATAGTTGCTGGCATAGGTGTTCCGCAATTAACAGCAATAATGGATGTAGTTAGCGTTGCAAAAAAACATAATATACCTGTAATAGCCGATGGGGGAATACGATATTCAGGAGATATAGTAAAAGCATTGGCTGCTGGTGCCAATACCGTAATGCTTGGAAGTTTATTTGCAGGAACAGAAGAAGCTCCCGGTGAAACTATACTTTATCAGGGAAGGAAATACAAAACATATAGAGGAATGGGTTCAATTGGAGCAATGAAAAGAGGCAGTAAAGATAGATATTTCCAGAGCAATGTAGAAGAAACAGAAAAGCTGGTACCAGAAGGTGTAGAAGGAATGGTGCCTTATAAAGGAAAAGCAAAAGAAGTAATTTATCAATTGCTTGGCGGATTAAAGGCTGGAATGGGATATATAGGCGCAAAAAATATTGCAGAATTGCATGAAAAAGCAGAATTTATAAAAATCACAGCTGCAAGTATGAAAGAAAGTCATCCTCATGATATATCCATCACCAAAGAATCGCCAAATTATTCAATAAAGTAATACTATTTATGATGCGGCTACATTTGTAGCCGCATTATATATATAATAAATTATTGGACAATTTTTAATTTTTGTGGTATAATTTTGTTCGTAAAACTAACAAAGGGGTGATACAGTGACTTTCGCCATTTCAATTGCTCATTTTTTAGCCGACTTTTTAAACTCTTTCTTTAAACCGTTAGGTCCATACTTCATTGAAAGATATAATATTGACAGTAGAACATTTACAAGCTTACTTTCTTTAATAGGTGCATTGTCATCGATTTTGCAAATATTTTTTGGATTATATTTTGATAGGAGAAAACGCGATGGTGTATATATTATTTCTATATTGATAATGGAAATAATATTGATTTCTATCTTAGGATTTGTAAACAGTTTCTGGATTTCACTGATAGTAATATTTTTTACAAGATTGTTTAATTCTGCTTTTCATCCTATTGGTGCCAGTTTTGCAGGAAGAGAGAACAAAGGACATCATATTGCCTGGTTCTCAGTATTTGGAACATTTGGAGCTGCAATGGGACCAATATTTATTACAATGTATCTCAGCATAGTTGGATTTGAAAAAATCTATTACGTTGGGCTTATAGCATTATTATTTATTCCTTATTTATATAAAAAATTATGGAAATATGAAAAACAACAAATAGCAGAAAAAAGATTCCCTCAACTTTCTGAAGCACTTACATTAATTCCTATTTTTTTAATGGTAACCCTAAGAGGTTTTGTAATGGATATATTCCATACATTTGTACCTATATACGTTAATTTGCACGGTGCCAGTCTTGTTGTAGGTGGTGCTACTTTAAGTATTGGTATGATTATCGGAATGTTTACCAATTTCTATGGAACAAAATTAATGGAAAAAATAGGTATTAGGTTTATAAATTTAATTGGTTTCCTTGGAATGGGTATTGCCGGTATATTATTATTAATGGTTGATACATCATTTTTAAGAATAATAGCCTTTGCATTATTTGATGCCTTTGGATTTTTAACAATGTCAGCAAATATTGTTGAGGCACAGAGTCTAATGCCTAAAAATAAAAGTTTTGCTTCATCGGTATCAATGGGATTTGCCTGGGCTATAGGAAATTTCATATCCAGTGGATATGCTGCAATTTTTGGAAATAACGTCTCTTTTGTTTTATATAGCGTTAGCATATTTTCCATATTTCTTGGTATAATATATCCTATATACTATAAAAATAAAAAAAGATTTAATAATTAAATTTCAGGAGGTGTGAAAATGAAGTGGGATTTAACTTTTTTCTATGATTCACCAGAAAATGAACAAATTAAAAAGGATTTTGAAAATGCGCTTGAAGGAGCAAAAAAGTTAAAAGAAAAATATTATCCTATACTTTCTTCAAAAGAATTATCAGCTAAAGAGGTTAAAAATTTTCTTGAAGAATTGGAAAAACTTATTGAAAAACCATATTTTGCAATGCAATATGCAAGTTTATTATACTCTGCAAATACTCAGGATAAAACAGCTCAAAAATTAGTTGCTATGGGACAGGATTACCTTACAAAAGGAGAAATGGAACTTTCATTCTGGAAACCTGTATTATTAAGCCATTCACTTGAAAAGCTTGAAGAATTAAAAAATTCACCTGAATTAGAAAAGTATAAACATGTACTTGAAGTATTAATTGAAGAAAAACCTCATGTTTTAAGTGAAGACGCTGAAAAAGCTTTATCTGCTTTAGAACCTGCTGGAAGAAGAGCATTTAGCAAGTTATATGAAAAATTAGTTTCCTCATATACATTTGAAATTGAAATTGACGGTGAATTAAAAACAATGACAGGTGCTGAAATTCGTTCATTAAGACAGCATCCTGACAAAAACTTAAGACAAAAAGCAATGAAAATGTTCTTTGAAAGATATGAAAAGGATAAAATCATATTAGAAAGCACATTTAATTCAGTTGCAAAATATTACGATACAGAAAGCAAATTAAGAAACTATCCAGAACCAATTTCCATGAGAAATATGGCAAATGAGGTTAAAGATGAAATTGTAAAAATGGTAATAGATGTAACCACAGAGCAAACACCTATTGTTCATAAATACTATAAATGGAAAAGAGATTTCCTTGGATACGATATAACCCTTGCTGATATCTATGCACCGTTAAAACCGGTAAAAAAGGAAATATCCTTTGAAGATGCAAAAAAATTGGTACTTGATGCCTACTATGAATTTGACAAAGAGATTGGGGATATTGTAAAATCATTCTTTGATGAAAACAGAATTGATTCTGAAATTCAACCTGGAAAACGTGGTGGAGCATTCTGTTCATATAATATTCCTAACTACAAACCATTTATATTACTCAACTATACAGGAAACATGAGAGATGTAATGACATTAGCACATGAATTAGGACATGGTGTGCATGGGACATTATCTTCAAAACAGTCATTATTAAATTATCATACACCATTAACAATGGCAGAAGTAGCTTCTGTATTTGGCGAAATGCTCGTAATGGACAAATTACTAAAGGAATTAGAAGGCGAAGAAAAACAGATGTTTATAGCTTCAAAAATAGAGGATATGTTCGCAACAATGTTCAGGCAAAACATGTTTGCTAGATTCGAAATACAGTCACACAAAATGATTGATGAAAATGGAATGGCTTCATGGGAAGAATTGTCAGAATTATATGAAAAAGAATTAAAAATAATGTTTGGTGATTCTGTAAAAATCCCTGAAGAATACAAATACGAATGGAGCACAATACCTCATATGCTTGCAGTACCATTCTATGTATATGCATATAACTTTGCAAATCTTCTTGTAATTGCATTATATGAAAAATATCTTGAAGAAGGAAAAGCATTTATCCCGAAATATAAAGAATTATTATCCAGCGGTGGAAATGCAGCTCCAGAAAAATTACTTGAAAAACTGGATATTGATATTACTAAAAAAGAATTCTGGGAAAAAGGCTTTAAATATATAGAAAGAGAACTAATTAATAAATTGTAGATAATTTAATATCTTATAATGTTTTAAACCGCTTTCAGGCGGTTTATTTTTTATAATTAAATATTGACAGAATATTAATTTTTTTGATATAATTGAACCGAAATGTTTTGATGTTATTTTTTTATAAAAAAAGATATATTTTAATAAAATCATTCTAATTAAAAAAATTAACTATACAAACTAATCTAAGATATATTAAATAAGTAAAGATATTAAAAAATAGACAACAACTTATAAATTTCAATAAAACTAAAGATTTCCGGTAAAGAGTCAAAAAAGTAAAAAAGAGCAAAAGGAGAATAAATAGCCATAAAAAAGGCAAAATCAGATAAAAGTATGAAATTGAAAAAAATAAAGAAATTTAAAAGAAAAAACTATTTCCTAATAACATAAGGTGTATTATTTTTAAGTAAATAAAAAACGAGATTAGCAAGCTTTCTAGCGGATAAAATAAGAGCTCTCATATGATGATGTTTGTAAGATTCTTTGAATTTTTTCCAGTAATAGTCTTTAAAAACAGGGTCATAAATCTTTAGAGAATTAGCCGTTAAAACGAGATAGGTTCTAAGATATTTGTTGCATTTCTTTTTTAAAAATGTATCTTGAGCGGCAAAATTACCGCTTTGATGAACAGACCAGGTTAAACCGGCATAAAAAGCAAGAGCGCAGCATTTTTAAAACGATTAATATCTCCAATTTCAGCAATAATACCAGCAGCAGTAATATCGCCGATACATTTAACAGTAGTAAGAGTATTAGGGATTCTCTTAAAGAGTTTAGAGATTTCAGATTTAATAGTTTTAATTTGTTTTTCATAAGTGTCAATAAGTTCAAGAGTGGAAATAATAGAAAGTCTAAGAGACTTAGAAGGTTTAGGTCTTAGCCTCAAGGCATTTTTAGAAAGTTCTTTGAGTTTTTGAGCTAAAACATGAGAAGAAACACGATGTTTAGAAACTCTGGTGATATATTCAAAGAGTTCATCGATAGGTTTAGAAGCAATAGCTTCATTGAACTTAAGGTAAAGTCTGGTAAGGTATCTAAGTTCATTGATAATCTCAGAATTAAAAACAAAAGGGACAAGAGAGTCTTGAAATTTAAGAGCGATATCAAAAATTAATTGATCATCAATTTTATCAGTTTTAACCTAAAAGACTTTGATAGAATGGTTGTAAAAATAAGAAGCGACATCAAAAGAATAAACGCCAGTGGTTTCAAGAACAAGGAAGAAATTCTTAGAAACAGAAATAGCTTTATCAAAAAATTTAAAAATGCCTTGAGGTAAGTTTTCTACAGAGCCTGAACCGATGAAATTAGAAAAAAATCAAGAGAGCTCTTGGAAACATCGATAGCTAAAATAAACATAAAAGCACCTCCAGTTGCATACAACCTCACATCCTCGCAAAAAAATAAATCCAGCGAGAAACATTTTCCGGCAAGTGAAAAATTGTATGCGAGCTTAGAAATCTATTTTAAGAGAACAAAGTCTCAAGGGGGGATCACCTAAAACTATTTTAACAGAGGTAAAAACTAAAAACAAGAATTACAGAATAAAACTAAAAACAATAAAGAAGTATATACAAAAATTGTATATAAGATTATATAAATATATTCACTTTTCAAAGAACTTAATTATAAAAAATATAATAAATATTTTATCTATACATAACTTATTATACGAGGGGGGAATAAGTAAAAATGAAAAAGGATATAGTATTGGTGTTTGTATTATTAGTAATATTACTTAGTCTAAATTCATGTATAGTAAAGAATAAACCACCAGAAATACCTGTAACAATAAACCCAAGACATAATGAAACAAATGTCTCTATAAATGTAACTTTAAAATGGTCATGCTTTGATCCTGACAAAGATAACTTAACTTATGATATCTATTTTGGAACATATATAAATGATTTAAAATTAATAGAAGAAAATTATGAAGAAACAACACATAAACTTACTTCTCTTGAATATAATACAACATATTATTGGAAAATCGTTGCTAAGGATAATAGTAATCATAAGATAGAAGGCCCAATCTGGAGTTTTACAACAGAAATAGAAAATCAAGCACCAAATAAACCAGAAAATCCCAAACCAGCAAATGGAGCAATTAATACTTCAATAGATATTTTATTATTAAGTTGGGAATGCACTGATCAAGATGGAGATCCTTTGATATATGATATTTATTTTGGAGATAATGAAGAAAAACTTACTCAAATAGCAACCGATTATACAAATAATAAATATCCACTTGGTAAAATGTTAAAAGAAAATACAACGTACTATTGGAAAATAGTTGCTAAAGATGATAATGAGAATTCTACAAATGGTCCCATCTGGTCTTTTACAACTAAAAAGTCTGAAGAAGAAATAAAAAATCATAATATTATGGTAGTTGCAGCAGGAAATGAAGGAATTGTTTTGATTGATGTTTCTAATCCTTCTAATCCATCACAAGTTGGGCATATTGATACTAATTGGTATGCAATAGACGTATATATCCAAGGCAATTATGCTTTTGTCGCGGATGGTGGTAATGGACTGGTAATAATTGATATTTCTGATCCTTCTAATCCTTCTCAAATTGGGCATTTCGATGATGATTATGGTTGGGCAGGAGGTATATATATCAAAGACAATTATGCTTTTGTTGCAGATGGTAGTAAGGGATTGGTAATAATTGATATTTCTGATCCTTCCAATCCTTCTCAAATTGGGCATTTCGATACTAATTATGATGCAAAAGATGTATATGTCAAAAACAATTATGCTTTTGTTGCGGATGGGGATAATGGTTTGGTAATAATTGATATTTCTGATCCTTCTAATCCTTCTCAAATCGGGCATTTTGATACTGAGGGTACAACAGATATATATGTTAAAGACAACTATGCTTTTGTTGCGGATGGGGATAATGGACTGGTAATAATTGATATTTCTGACCCTGCAAATCCTTCCCAAATCGGGCATATTGATACTATTAATGCAAAAGCTGTATATATAAAAAACGATTATGCTTTTGTTGCAGATTATTATAATGGATTGGTAATAATAGATATTTCTGATCCTTCCAATCCTTCTCAAATTGGACATTTTGTTGCTGATGGAGTTGCATGGGAAATATTCGTTAAAGACAATTATGCTTTTGTTGCGGATTCCTGGAATGGATTGATAATAATAGATATTTCTGACCCTGCAAATCCTTCTCAAGTTGGGCATTTTGATACTGGTGGTAGGGCAGAAGAAATATATATCAAAGACAACTATGCTTTTGTTGCGGATTCCTGGAATGGATTGATAATAATAGATATTTCTGACCCTGCAAATCCTTCTCAAGTTGGGCATTTTGATACTGGTGGTAGGGTAGAAGAAATACATATCAAAGACAACTATGCTTTTGTTGTGGATTCCTGGAATGGATTGGTAATAATAATAGATATTTCTGACCCTGCAAATCCTTCTCAAGTTGGGCATTTTGATACTAATGGTTATTCATTTGGCATATATGTTAAAGACAACTATGCTTTTGTTGCGGATGGTGGTAATGGACTGGTAATAATTGATATTTCTAATCCTGCAAATCCTTCCCAAATCGGGCATATTGATACTATTAATGCAAAAGCTGTATATATAAAAAACGATTATGCTTTTGTTGCGGATAGTGATAATGGACTGGTAATAATAGATATTTCTGACCCTGCAAATCCTTCTCAAGTTGGGCATTTTGATACTAATGGTTATTCATTTGGCATATATGTTAAAGACAACTATGCTTTTGTTGCGGATGGGGATAATGGACTGGTAATAATTGATATTTCTGATCCTTCTAATCCTTCTCAAATTGGGCATTTCGATGATGATTATGGTTGGGCAGGAGGTATATATATCAAAGACAATTATGCTTTTGTTGCGGATGGTGGTAATGGACTGGTAATAATTGATATTTCTGATCCTTCTAATCCTTCTCAAATCTGGCATTTTGATACTGAGGGTACAACAGATATATATGTTAAAGACAACTATGCTTTTGTTGCGGATGGGGATAATGGTTTGGTAATAATTGATATTTCTGATCCAACTAATCCAACTTTAGCTTATGATATGCTCTGGTTTAATGCTTATAGTCTTTGTGGTTATTAATTTAATAGAATAGTTGCAAAAACACCTACGATATTCGAGGGTCGAAGTGAGGAAAATACAAAGAATTATTGGCAAAATTAGATATTGATATTACTAAAAAAGAATTCTGGGAAAAAGGCTTTAAATATATAGAAAGAGAACTAATTAATAAGTTATAAAAAGAAAACAGCCATATATTATGTGTCTGATAGACTGAAAACAAACCTCTTTGCTAAATCAAGCAAAGAGGTTTGTTGTTCTAAATATGCGACAAAAAAAGAAAAATTAATTATAATTTTACTCGGATTTCACATTATATATTGATATCTTTTTTTCTTTTTGATATAATGATTGTGAAATAAATAATTAAAAACTAATATCTTTTGATTATAGTGTAACAAATATTAAAAATATATATTTGTTAGGTTTTATTATGAATTATTAGTTATAAATTTCACAATATTATCAATGATATTATTATAATAGCTGGTATAAATGGATATAGTTACAGAAAAAAATCTTTAAAAACCGTTATTCAAATCAATATTATAAGTAAGAGGTCAATTTTTTACCCCAGGGGGTCAAAAGTTATTAGTTGACATTTGCAAAGGAGGAGGAGTCTTATGAAGAATAAAAATATATTTTTTATAGAAATTTTTATAACCCTTAGTCTTTTTAGTGTCTTTTTTACTTTTTCAAGTATTAATTTAGCATCTATGCTTGGAATCTCAAAACATGCAGCTGAAAAGGTTATAGATATCATTGATACATTTTCAACGGTAACAACAATTATTTCAATTATTACAGCAGTTATTGGAGCAGGAGCAATTACAGCAGGACTTGTTGCTGTTGCAAAAAAAAATGATAAAAAAATATGGCAAAAGATATGCAACTATGTGGTAATCTTTTTTAATTAAAAAGGGAAGAATGATTTAATCATTCTTCCCTTTTCAAGGAGGAGATAAATATCAAATTACTCATAAAATATTGGATAAATAATTTTAAAATAGTTGAAGATACATTTATAAACTCCTTTATTTTTTTGTTCGTATATATTTTCATGATCTTAAGTTCTTTTTTTCTATATATTTTTCTTCTAGATAAAAATAATTTTTTAATAATTTATTTTTTTTCATTTCTATTATTTGACTATAATTTTCCTAATATTATTTCACTATTAAAACAGTATAGAAATGTACATTATTTAGTATCCAGGGAAGTTACTGCTAAATATGTTATATTTACTTTTTTAAGATTGAATCTTTTTAGCAGTATATTTATTATTTCAAATATATTGTTATTTTTATTATATTACAATGATTATAAAAAACTATTATTTTTGTTAATTAATTTTTTACTTCAAATTACCTTATTTTTTGTGAAAATATATACAAAGAAGGAAAAGTATATACTTATAGTTTTTGTTTTTCTTTATTTATTGTATATTTTAAAAATAAACATATTATTTTTTATTCCTGTTATTATTATTAATGTTATATTTTTATATCGCACATGGTTTTCACAATTAAAAAATATAATTATTAATGATAAAAAGTTTTCAGAATACCTTTTTTATTCAGAAAAAATTACTTCATGTCACTCTTTAATACTTTTTTTTAAGAGATTACCATTAAAAGAGTATGCTGAATTCATATTCGTTTGTTTTGGAGCAATTATTACCTATCATTTTTTTGGATTATATTCAGCAGAATATTTTTTAATAATTTTGTTACTAGCAGAATTAGAGATAGTTTTTGAAAAAAATTTTTTAAATTTTGACAGAGAATATAGTAAATATATATTTTTTAAAACCACAATACGTCCATATAAAAATTGGTTTCTTAATTCATATGAATTGAAAATAGGAATTATTTTTACCGTTATTATATTTTTATTTTTGTTTTTTATAGTATTTTCTGAAGGATTAAATTTTTACATTTTATTATTTTTTATAAATCTTCTTTTACTAATGGTGTACATAGTAAAATCTTATATTTTCGTTTATTACAAATCTCTTGAAAATAAAAGAAAAATAAATCATTATTTTTTGTTTGCATTTATAATATTTGTGGCAATAATTTTTCAAGTTCCTGATATGTATAGTAAAATCTTTTTTAAAATCCAAGGGTATCGCAAAATATATGGAGAATTCTTTAAAATTACCTTTTTGATGATTTTAAATATATTTAATATCCATAAACTGATATCTGATTATATTTTTAAAAAAAGGTGAATGTATGCCAAGAAAAAGACATATTTCTATTTATCTAATATTGTACCTATTTTTATGTTTTGAATTAATATATTTTTATGATAAGATATTTTGTTTATCCGGGGAAATATATGCAATACCACAAAAACATAGCTTTAAATTAGCTATTGATATTATATTAAATAATTTAAAAAATTTTATATCTTATATATTTTTATTTCCTTTAATGCCAGTATTCTGGATAATTGATCTATTTTCAACAACCTGGAGTATTTATATTGGTATAAAATCAGTAGGTTTATATAATACTTTTGATAAACTTTTTCCACATATTGTTATAGAATTTCCAAATTATATTATCTATTCTTATATATCCTATTGCCTTATGCTTAATTTTTATAGATTTAAATACAATGTGATTTTAAAAATATTTTCTGAATATAAGAGCATTTTATTAATAAATATTTTTTCTATTATAATAAGTGGGTTTGTAGAAGGTTTAATATCCTAATAAATAATAGGAGGAAAATTCTAAATGCTTGAACTTAAAAACTGCTCTAAGAAATATGGAAATAAAGTTATTTTTGAAAATGTATCCTATACTTTTTATAATAATATATATTGGTTAAAAGGAGAAAACGGAATAGGAAAAAGTGTATTTCTTAGATGCCTTTCAAATATAGAAGAATTTAGTGAAGGAATATATAAAAATAATTTTAAAAAAATTTTGTATATTCCAGAATTTTCACTTAATGAAGACTGGCTAACATTAGAAGAAAATATAAGATTATTTATGTATTATCATAATATAAAAATTACAGAAAATACCTTTAAAGAGATTTTAAAAAAATTAAATATAAATGATTTTTCCATATTTCCTTATAAAGCGTCTATGGGGACAAATTTAAAAACAATTTTTTCATTAATTTTTATACCAAAAGTGTGGAGTTTAATTGTAATTGATGAAACTCTTTCTCATATTGATATAAAAACACAAAATATTATATTTAATGAGTTAAAAAAAAGAGTATCTGAAGGAACAATAATAATATTTACTTATCACGGAATTTTAAATAGTCATAAATTTATAGAATTAACCTTAAAAAAGGAAGGGATATTTTGTGATTAAAAAAGAACACATTATTTTTCTTTTAACTTATATTGGTGCATTATATATATTTATTTCTTTTATTTTTGAATATTTTCAAAATAATCCTGAAATGAAAAAAAATATTGTTGATTTAGCTCAAAATATAGATATAAATATTTTATATTTAGATAAAATAATTATAGTTATTTCTTTTATTATTTTTTTCTTTTCATTTGTAATAGAGATATGGTTAAATAAATTATTTTTTGATTTTTTCTATTTGAAAATTAAAGAATTAAAGTTAGCAATAGGTATTTTAATAAGTAACATCTTCTCTATATTGATAGGTATCTTCCTTTTAAAAATAAAAATAAAATTTTATATATTACTTGTATTTACAAATTTTATTGGAATACTGATAATGATTATTTTATTTTCTGACGAATTAAAAAATAAAAAATTGTATTATGGTATATTTTTTGGCATAGTATATAGTATAAATTTTGTTATCCATTATTTTGGTAAATAAACCTTATTTTTTAAAATTAATATGGTCACCTTTTTGGTGACCATATTAATTTTATTCTTCTACCCAAACAGAGACAGAACCTCCATTAACTTTAAATTCTGCCCATCCATAATCATTTGTCCAAATTTCCTCTTTTATATTCCCCAGCAAATCTATAAACTTTGTTTTTTTCTTTCCAACATACATCCATTTGCTTCCACCAGGACCATCCGAAAGTATTACTGCCATGCTTTTTGGGTGTTCTTCGTCTCCCAATCTTGTCCAACCAATTATGTCTTGGTGATCTAAATAATCATATTGCTTTCCATATGAATATAACTTTCTTGCTTCAATAAGTTTTTTAATTGTCCCATATTGTTCTTTTATTCCAGGAGCACCATACATATCCCCATAAAAAACACATGGATAACCATCTTTTCGCAATAGAATCATTGCATAAGCTAAAGGTTTAAACCAATCCTGTACAGGAGAAGATAAAGACTGACCAGGCTGTGTGTCATGATTTTCAACAAAAGTAACAGCTTTTATAGGATTTTTCTGAACAAGTGTTCCATTAAAAATATTTCTCATGTCATAATAGCCCCCAGAATTCGATGCCTCGTAAAAATGTTGATGCAATGGAACATCAAAGAGAGACATTCTACCTTCTGTTTTTGATATATAATTTTCTAGTTTATTAATATCTGTACTCCAATATTCTCCAACTGTAAATAATTCTTTTCCTAATACATTTCTCATATAATCCAGCCAATCATTAAAAAAACTAAATTTTATGTGTTTTACAGCATCTAATCTAAATCCATCAATTTTTGTAAAATTAACATACCATTTACCCCATTTTTTAAGTTCTTGTACAACTTCAGGATGATCCATATCAAGATCTGCACCCATTAAATAATCATAATTAAAATTTTCATCATCCACTTCCCAATCCCATGCCTTTCCAATTCCATTAAACCTGAATATAGCTTTTTCACCAGTGTTTTGATCCCAATCTACACCATCAAAATGATACCATCTCCATTTAAAATCTGAATATTTATTATTTCGTCCTGGAAAATTAAAAAGTGTCCATGCTTTTATTGTTTTATTTTCAATTTCAATATTCCTATTATTCCATGAAACTTTTGTTGCATTAACCCATTCTGTATTATCTGCTCCCATTTTATGATTAAATACAATATCGCCATAAACCTGTATATTATATAAATGGGCATTTTCAATTAATTTTAAATATTGTTCTTTCGTTCCGTATTTTGTTGAAATAGTACCTTTTTGATTGAATTCTCCAAGATCATACAAATCATAGACTCCATACCCCACATCACTTTTTCCTGCCTGCCCTTTATATGCTGGTGGAAGCCATAATGCCGTTATCCCCATTAAGGCTAAATCTGGAATTTTTTTTGATAACTCTACCCATAATCCGCTTTTGGTTTTCTCATTATATTCTGGCAAATACCATTGAAAGGCCTGTAGCATTACACCATTTACAGCTTTTATATATTTTTCAACTTTTATATAATGAGTATCATCATAAAAAGTTATTTTATAAGTGGTGTAAGGTTCAACTTCATAATCATTAGCGGGATAACTTTCTTTCCAATCACCAAAATGATCTATCTTAAATCTTGGTTTTCCATAACCATCTCCATTATTAAATTTAATTATAATTTGCCATGTATGAGGACCTATTTTAGACATATGAGTAATTCCCCAATTGTTTGGTGTGCCTCTAAAATATGCATTCCCCCATTCACTTTTAACTTCTTTTAAAATTTGTTTCTTTTCATGATATGATGTTTTCAGAGTTTGGTTAACACATCCATTTAAAATGAAAAAAAAAGATAAAAAAAACATAAAAACAAAAGTTACCACTAACTTTTTCATTTTTCCTCTCCTTTCATAAAAGATGTTATTTTTTTTTAAGTATAGAAATTATATAATTCTTAGTTTAATTTTAAAAAGATAGAAAATAAAAGTTAATATACAAAAATTAAAAATATCACCTTATAATCAATAATAAAAACAAATAATACATCATAATAATAAAAAACTCTAATGCAGGTATTAAATATAATAAATACCCACATTAGAGAAAAGTAATTAAATTTATTACTGTATTAAATTTCTTATAGCTACATTCAATGTTGTTGTTAATGATAAGGTTAAATTATATTTATTTAATTCTGGAGAATAGAATCCTGCAAATTCAAAATTTAAAGGAATCATTGAATCGGTTAAGAAATAAAGTTTTGGCGATAATACAATTGATGTCCCTAATAAATTCTTTTCATCGGTATATTTATATAAAGCATTCAATGATATATTTACATTACCTAAAGAAAATAGATTATATACATTTAAACGATTTTCAGCATAAAAAGTCTGATGAAACAATTCAACATCCAATCCATAATAATATTTAACCTTGCTAAATTCAAAAGTAAATGTATTTGGAAATTCTTCATCAAATATTACTTCCCTGCCATTAAGCGCATTAAACATCTCAGCATTTGAATATGCAGCTTCTATACTGAAAGAATTAAAAAACTTTGAATAATTATCAAAGAAATATGCTGCATTTCCAATAATTCCATAATTATATTCATTATCTTCATTCATAAAATAATAACTACCATTTGTATATAATCCTGAATTAAATAATTCAGAAACTTCAAATCCAGTATATACATAATAATTTTCTAAATCAAAAAGTTTTAAACCACCATAAAAAGCTTTATTCCCTGTTAATATTTTTGAAGGTAATCCTATATCAAGTTTTTGAGATAATGCAAATAATAAATCAACATTAAATTCCTGAAATTTATTAATATAATCAAATGAAAAGTCCGATGAAAGTGAAAGCCATGGTGACGGATTGTATTTACCAATAAAATAAATACCTTCATATATTAGTTTTTTATCAAACCATGAATAGAAATCTTTTGGTTTTTTCATTAATGAAAAATATCCTACACCTAAAGAATAATATGGATATGCTTCAAATGCTAAATAAGCCGTACTTTTTGATTCTAAAATATTTATTGGTTCATAATCTGTTTCAAAATTTATAGAATACGAATCATAATCTGAATAATTTGAATTTTCAGGAATTAAATTTGATTTTATTATTACAGGATAATGATTGTTTCTTCTATTCACATCAAATGTATGCATATCAGGATCAATATCTATTCTTTTTATATTGGAAATATCGTATTTTAATACGGTACTATCTGTTGTTACAAAATCTATTGTAGCCTCTTTAGTTATAACCTGAACTCTAACTGGAACATGCTTATTATCTAAATCTATAACGAAATGATTATCCTGATATTTTATTGATGGATCGAAATTCTCTTTACTTTCAAATAAATCATATACAATTTCTTTTTTAACTCCATTCTTTATAAGAAATTCATAAAATTCTTCCTCTGAAGGATCTTTCTCATTATATTGTTTATAATACTTCGCAAGTAGTTCTGTGAATTTCTTTCTGGTTAATAGTTCTTCTAAAGAAAATAATGCTCTTTTTCCTTTTATATAATAAATTGAGGAAGCAAAGTTATATGGAATTTCATCAATGTTATCAGAAACTGCATTTTCTATATCAAAATACTCTAAATAAAATATACTTTTTTGATCCATTTCTGAAAATGTTTTGGGCATATTTTTAACAAGAGATTCTGTTAAAAAATCTGGCAAATAAAAGTTCATTAATGGATCATTATCATACTTTTCAAACATGGAAATATGCGCAGAATAATCTGCAAAAGCCTCACTCATGAAATTATTGTCAAAAAAATCAACGCCAACACCTATTCCAAACCAGAGATGTGCCAATTCATGTGATACTACATAAAATGTAAGTGGCTCAGTCAATCCCGGCAATAATAAATCTGCTGTGGTAAAAAATCCATCCCCAAGCAAAAACATTCCATCTGCTGCCATTCCATACATTCCCGGATATGGATCCTGAACTACATTTATATGAGAATACTTTAATTTCCCATAATTTTCTGTATGTATTTCAAGCGCTTTTATTACATGCGTTGCCATTACAGCAGCTCTTTGTTCCTGGCCTTTTTTATACCAGATAGAAATTTCATAATCTCTGGCTTTAAGCTTTAATTCATTATAAACGTTTTTTTTCACAAACACTATTGGAAAAGAACGAAATTTTCCTTCTGAAACATAATAACCATCTATATATTTGCCAGAAAATACAGGAATATAATCTTTATTATTAATAGAATTAAACCTAACTTTTATATTATGCGCTTTTAATACATATCCGCCATTCTCTGGAAGTATCATTGGATACCATCCAAAACGCCATATAAATATGTCCTGATATGCAACATTATCAGCACCGTTCATTTTTACAAAATATGTTTTAAACTTGATATGTATCTTCCTTTTATCTGTTTTTACAAGTAACACGCTATTTTTCAATTGATATTTTCTCAAATATTTAGAGTTATAATCTCCAATTGTATAATCCAGAGGTTCATTTTTCTCATCAGTAACCGTTAAAATCTCCATTTTTGTTTTACTATTAGATTCAAATAATGCATTTAGATATGGATTGTCTTTGCTATCCAAATTTGGATATAATATAAATTGAGGTTTTTCGCCATTTTCCAATTCAACAGTCATATTTCCCCAAACAGCTGCTTCATCAGGAAGAAAGGTTAAATCAATTGTATATTTTGCTGAAAATACTATCACAAAAGATAATATAACCATAATAATCAGTAATACCTTTTTCATTTATTTCCCCCTCCAAGCATTTCATCAAGGAATTTAACAGCATTTTCTTCTGTATAACCTATACTTTCAAGAAGTTCTATGGCAAAAGAACGTGTTATTTTTTCAGTAAGCAATAACTCTAAAATCTTCTTTTCTTCAATTGTTAATACCATATTTTCCTCCTTTAAATTAGAAGAGTCTTTTAAATTTTCATTAACTTTATTATTCTCCTTGTTTATTTTTTCAACATTTTCAATTCTTTTTAATTCAATATTTAAATCACCAGAAACACTTATAAAATCAATTATTCTATTTTCTCTTTTTTGATTAAATTCCACATCTATACCTTTTAAATATATATCTCCACTTGCTGTTTTTTTATTTACATAAACCTTTTCATTTCCAGCAATAACTAAATCACAATCACCAGAAACATTCTTTACATAAACCTTTTCAAAGTCTTCGATTAAATAATCCACACTTAAATCACCAGAAACATTCTTAAAGTCTATAACCTTACATGGAGTTTTTGAAATATCAAGATCACCACTGGTACTTGAAAAATTGATTACATCAATGGAAGAGTTATTTATGTCAGTATCTCCAGAAACAGTTTTTATATCAAATTTTTTTAAAGTTATGCCGTTACAGTCACAATCACCGGTAACACTATTAATTGAAAGTTCTTCAATATCTTTAGAAATTTTTAATGTTGCATCACCATATACTCCACCTGAAAATCCAAAAAATTTCTTTAAAAAGGAATTTTCTTCTTTTTTTACCTCGATAATCCATGTATCTCCTTTTACGTTTTCAACAATTTCACAATCCGATGGAAGATCATCATACTCAAAAATATTTGTTTCATTTTTTGATGAAACAACATCAAGATCAATACCTACTGCTTTAATAACAATCTTCTTCACTCCATCCCGCGTTAAGATTCCATTCATTCTTTATTCCCCTTTCCTTTTAAGATTTCTTTGGCTTCTTCAGGAGTAAGTTCTCCTTTTTCTATTTTTTCAAGGATTTTCAAGGTATCAACTGTATTCTTTTTCTCATCAAATCCCATAGCCCTTACAACACCTTCAAGCCTTGCTTTTGCTGTTGGATATGATATGCCTATTTCTTTTTGAACATCAGAAAGATTTCCTCTGTTTTTAATAAATATCTTTAAAAAATATAATTGTTCATCTGAAAGTTTTGCAAAATCATCAAGGTGGAAACTACCTTTTATTGTAATATCACATGTTGGACATCTAAATTCAGAAATAACAAGATCACCACCACATACAGGACATCTGGTTAAACGTTTTTTCTTCATCATGTCACCTCCAGGAATTTAAAAATTTTTATTTACATAATAAATAATACCACTTAACTTTAAAAAAGTCAAGTGGTATTATTAAAAAAATAAAAATCCATATTCAAATAATTTTATTATATGATTTTAATTTAAATAATTTCAATATTAACCTTTAATTTTTCTAAGTCCAAAATTTCTTTCATACTTTTTCCATTTACACTTTTTATGAAATCTTCAATTACAGCAACATCATATCCTTTTTTAATTGCAGTTTTAATTGTTGCAAGGACACATACATCACCAGCAAGTCCAAAAATAATAAGTTTTTTAAAGTTATTTTCTCTAAGAAATTTATCCAGTTCTGTTTCATTTTTTGTTTCCATATCCTCGTAAAATGCTGAATAACTATCTGTATTTTCTGTTGTTCCTTTTTTTACGAGGAAATCATAATGTTTTATAAATAATTCATTTCCATATGTTCCTTTTATACAATGAGGTGGCCATTCATTAAATGATTTGTGATTTTCAGGATGATCATCTTTACTTGCAATAATGGTATAACCAATATCTTTTGCTTCCGCTATAAATTCATTAACCTTTTCTATCCATTTTTCATCCGTACCTTCTACAGGCAATTCTTCTGGACATCTAAGAGTAAAACCATTTTGGCAATCAACACATAAAATTGCAGTATCTTTAATATCATAGTTTAAATCTTTCATTTTTTCAACATACATATAAAAAACCTCCTTTTTGTTAATTCATCTTTAATTATACTAAAAAATAGGAAAAATGCAAAAAAGACAAATATAATGAAAAATTTTTCATTATTTGATAAATTTCGAGAATAACCGTTGCTTTGTAAAGTTTTTGAGGTAAAATAAGTATGGTATAATAAGATGGAAAATTACAATCCAATAAGGAGGGATATAAAAATGGCAAAGATGATAAGAAAAAATTATTTGTTGGCACCAGGTCCAACACCAGTTCCAATTGATTTATTATTAGAAGGTGCAAAGGATACAATTCACCACAGAACACCTCAGTATTTAGAAATTCAAAAGGTTGCTTTAGATGGTGCTAAATATATTTTCAGAACTGAAAATCCTGTATTTATTTTATCCTCTTCAGGTACAGGAGCTATGGAAACAGCTGTTGCAAATACCTTAAATCCAGGAGATAAAGCAATAGTTGTTGTAGCAGGTAAATTCGGAGAAAGATGGATGGAAATTGCAAAAGCTTATGGAATAGATCCAATAGTAGTTGACCTTGAATGGGGAGATTATGTAAAACCAGAAACAATAAAAGAATTATTAGAAAAAAATCCTGATGTAAAAGCTGTATTTACAACATTAAGTGAAACATCAACAGGTACAGTTCATCCAATAAAAGAAATTGCTGAAATAGTTAAAGATACAAATGCAATAATGGTTGTAGATGCTATTAGTGGTATGTTAGCTCAACCATTAGAAATGGATGCATGGAATCTTGATATTGTAGTAACAGGTGTTCAAAAAGGATTTATGATGCCTCCAGGTATCGCTTTAATATCAGTTAGCGATAAAGCATGGAAAGTAATCGACGAAAATAAAAATTATCATTATTACTTTGATTTAAAAGCATACAAAAAGAAATATCCAGATTCACCATACACACCACCAGTTAACCTAGTATATCAATTAGCAAAATCAGTTCAAATGATTGAAGAAGAAGGTATTGAAAATGTATGGGAAAGACACAGAATTATGGCTGATGCCACAAGAGCTGCAGTTCAAGCAATGGGATTAGAATTATTTGCTAAAAATCCTGGAAATGTTTTAACTTCAGTAAAAGTTCCTGAAGGTGTTGATGGAGGTAAAATATTAAAATATTTAAGAGATGAAGAAGGAGTAACATTTGCTGGTGGTCAAAATCACTTAAAAGGTAAAATAATAAGAATTGCACATCTTGGTTATATGTCAAAATACGATGTAATTGTTGGAATAAGTGCTCTTGAAATGGCATTAAAGAAATTCGGATTTGATGTTGAATTAGGTGTAGGCGTTAAAGCTGCACAGGAAGTATTCATGAAAGAAGGTGTTTAATATGTGGATTCATATAAATGACCCTCTTGATAGTGAAGCAACAGAAAAACTTAAGGCCGCTTTACCTGAAGCAAAAATAACAATAGAACATTTTGAAAAAGATGAATTAATTGAAAAGGTTAAAGATTTTGATGTTTTGGTTGTAAGAAGTGCAACTAAAGCAACAAAGGAAGTTATCGAAAATGGAACTAATTTAAAATTAATTGCAAGGGCAGGTATGGGGTTAGATAATGTAGACCTTGAAGCAGCAAAAGAAAAAGGAATAAAGGTTATAAATACACCAGGTGCAAATTCATTATCAGTTGCTGAATTAGTTGTTGGATACATGCTTTCAGTATACAGACATTTAGTAACAGGAACAGTTACATTAAGAGAAGGAAAATGGGAAAAGAAAAAATTAAAGGGTTTTGAATTAACAGGAAAAACCCTTGGTATAGTAGGATTTGGAAATATTGGAAAATTAGTAAGAAAATTAGTAACAGGTTTTGATATGGAAGTGCTTGTTTTTGATGTTTTCGAAATTCCAGAAGAAGTTCAAAAAGAATATAATGTAAAACAGGTATCCTTAGAAGAATTAATTAAAAACTCTGATATAATTACATTACATGTACCTTTAACAGAAAAAACAAGACATCTCATTTCAGAAAAAGAATTTGAAATGATGAAGGATAATGTTGTAATTATCAACGCAGCAAGAGGTGGAGTTGTCGATGAAGAAGCATTATTAAAATACCTCGAAAACGGAAAGGTTCTTGGTGCTGGATTGGATGTGTTTGAAACTGAACCTCCAACATCAGAAATACAAATGAAATTATTAAATCACCCAATGGTTGTTGCAACCCCTCATATTGGCGCAACAACAAAAGAAGCGCAAAAAAGAGTAGGGCTTGAATTGGTAGATAAAATTGTTGATATAGTAAAAAATATGTAATTTGTTAAATTATTTTAATAATTTTTGCTATATTTTGAGTTATAATATACTTGTAAAATTTAAAATATGGAGGTGTTAACCGTGAAAGTATTCGTAGATAGAGATGCATGTATCGGTTGTGGTGTTTGTGAAAACCTTTGTCCAGATGTATTCAAAATCAATGACGAAGGTAAAGCAGAAACATTAATGGAAGAAACAGATTTACCATGCGCACAGGACGCAGCTGATTCATGTCCAACACAGGCTATCTCAATTGAAGAATAATATCCTCTTACAGACCAACCTTGGAAAAGGTTGGTCTTTTTTATTCAATTTTATATAAAATTTATTCAATAAATTGCAAAATGCATGTTTTGCGAATTATAGATTTTGATATTTTGAAAAAATGTTGTATAATAAGAATTGAAATTTTGTTAATTACAATCTGGAGGGGGCTAATATGAAAAAAAGCAAAGTAATTGTTGTTACATCTGGAAAAGGAGGAGTAGGAAAAACCACCATATCCGCTAACATAGGCACTTCTCTTGCTTTATTGGGATATGATGTATGTTTAATAGATGCGGATATTGGATTAAAAAATCTTGATCTTGTATTGGGATTGGAAAATAGAATAGTTTACACTATCCTTGATGTTGTAAAAGGCGGAAAATCTCCTCTTGAAGCTGTTGTAAAACACAAACAATTAAAAAAGCTTAACTTACTTGCATCTTCGCAAATAGCTAATAAAGATATGATTTCTCCAGAAGATATGAAAATGATAATAAATGAACTTTCAAAACATTTTGATTATATAATTGTTGACTCACCTGCTGGAATTGAGAGAGGATTTAAAAATGCTGTTGTTGCTGCACAACACGCAATTGTTGTAACAACTCCTGAATTAACAGCTATTAGTGATGCTGATAGAGTAATTGGGTTATTGGAAAATGAAAAATATGATGAAGATAGTATATCATTAATTGTAAACAGAGTAAAACTTCACATGGTAAATAGAAATGAAATGCTATCTCCTGAAGATATAAGGTCTGGACTTGCTGTTGAATTATTAGGTATTGTTCCGGATAGCGAAGAAATAATTATTGCAACAAATAAAGGAATCCCTGTTACAATGGAAGATGAATCAAAGATTTCAAAAATCTTTATGAATATAGCAAAAAGAATCTCAGGTGAAGAGAATCCTATTGAAAACGACCTTGCTTTATTAAAAGAATCCTCAAAAACCGGATTCAAAGGATTCCTGCAAAAGATATTTGGTGGCAGGTGATATGAATGGGCTGGTTTAATTTCGGAAAGAAAAAAGCAAGTAGAGATATTGCTTTAAAAAGAATGCAAAATCTCGTTGGAAATAGGAGAGAAAAGGTAACAAGGGTTGTCTCAAGTGAAAGCAGAGGCAATGTTGCTGTTATGGAAAGAACAAATGTAAATATTAATGTAAATGAAATGTCAAAAATGATAAGGGATTATGTTTATAAAAAAGCTAAAATTGATAAGAAAAATGTCAAAATTCATATTAGTAAAGATGAAAATGGTTATACAATAGTAACAAATATCTTTTTCAAGTAAAAGAGGTGATTTAGATGCTTAAAGAATTTCATATTAGAACTTCTACAAGAAATGAATTTATAGATATTACCTCTCAAGTTGAAAGTTATATTTCTGAATCCAATGTTAAAGAAGGTATTGCAATTATTCATGTTCCACATACTACTGCTGGAATAACAATAAACGAAAATGCAGATCCTTCTGTAAGATATGATATGACATCATTTTTAAGCAAGCTTATTCCTAATTTAAAGGAATTTACACATATGGAAGGAAATTCTGATTCTCATATAAAATCCTCACTAATAGGTCCGTCTTTAACTGTTATAATAGAAAATGGCAGATTGCTTTTAGGAACATGGCAGGGAATATATTTTTGCGAATTTGACGGTCCAAGAATGCGAAAATTTTATGTAAAAATAATCGAAGGATAATAAAAAAGGGACGTTTAAAACGTCCCTTTTTTATTATTTAAATTTTAAATCTTTTTATTAAATCTTCAAGTTTTTTAACTGAGTCTTCCAATGTTTGAGAAGTTTTCAAAAGTTCTTCACTACTCCTCTCTATATGAATAAATTCTTCTTTTGACTCTCTTACATATTCATTTACGTTTAATACATTTTTCGATGCCTGATCCATAGCAGCTGCCATTTCTTCAGATGATGCACTCTGTTCTTCGGAGCTTGAAGCAAGACTTTCGACCATACTTACTATATTTACAACAGCATCTTTTATCGCTGTAAATTCATTTGAAACCTCTGAACTTTTTGAAGAAACCCTTTCTATTATTTCAGAAACATTCATTGATTTCTTACTTACCATATCAGCTTCATCTTTTATTCCTTTTAAAAGATCTGATATGTTTTCTGTAGCCTTTCGTGTTTCTTCTGCAAGCTTTCTTATTTCATCTGCAACAACAGCAAATCCTTTACCAGCTTCTCCAGCTCTTGCAGCCTCAATTGCAGCATTTAATGCTAAAAGATTTGTTTGTTCTGCAATGCTGATAATTGTATCAACAATTTCACCAATATTTGCTGATTTTTCCTGTAAGCTCTTTACACTCTTTGTATTTTCTATCGCTGCATTTTTAGCCTCTAATGCTATTTCTAAAATTTCATTTATACTTTTTTCCCCAATTTTAACTGATTCTTCTACATCTGTACTTTTCTGACTTAAATTCTGTGCGGCCGAGCTTACCATCTGAGCTGCTGATGCAACCTCTTCAATTCCTGATGTTGTTTCTTCAATGGAAGATGCTGCATTATCTGATTCTGTTAATGCAATGTCTAATGTTTGTTCAACCTTTTGAGTTACTTCTCTCAATTTATTAGATGCGTTTAACACATTGTTTTTCTCTATACTTAATTCATTATTACCGGCTATAATTGACTCTATAAGATTTTTAAGAGATACTCTCATATTTTCAAGAGATTGTTCCAGATGTCCTATTTCTGATTTTGATGTAATCTTGATTTCTTCATTTAATATTCCCTGTTCAATTTTTTTAATATTTAATACCAGCATATTTATTGACTTTGTAATTAATATCTTCATTATATAAAAAATAACAAAAACCAAAATAACCAGTATAGCAACTAAAATAACTGCATTTTGCATGGTTGAATCATATAAAGGTTTATATATTTCATCCTCATATGCTGCTAAAACAACATATAAATCCCCACTCATCCTTTTTACATAAGCTATCTTTTTATACAATTTATCAGAATCTTTTGACTTTGGATAATAATATTCATAAAAACCTTCACCTTTTTCTATAGCCAGATCAACTATTTTTTTACCTGTTTTTGGATCAACAGACGTTGCTGGCTTTCCTATTTTAGATTTATCTTTATATATAAAATACCTACCATCTCTGGTATATACTATAGGATATGTATTATCTCCTACATATGAAGCAGTATACAAATCATTATACAAATTATTTAAAAATTCTTTTTTTCTTTCAGCTAACTTTTTATCAATATCATCTATATATACTCCCGTTCCAACCAACCATTTAAATTCAGGAATCCAGAATATTACACTTATTTTTGGAAACTTTTTATCTTCAGGTTCTCCAGGTTTTCCCCATTCATATTGAAGAGTTGCTGTATTATCCCCTTTTTCATATGCTTTTTTAGATAACTCTATCATTTCTTTTACTATATATTTTCCATCTTTAGATTGTAAAGAAGACAGATTTTTTCCTTCAAGAGATGGTGAAGCCGCATGCATTATCGTTTTTCCAGTTTCATCAAAAATAAAATAATATCCTGTTCCATTATCATATCTTAAAATCCTTATCTGTTCCTTTATAATATTCTTTGCTTCTTCGCTTGAAATCTCTCCTTTTTTCATTTTTTCAATATATACATTCACTATATCTTTAGCTATATCATTTAATGTTTCCAGTCTATCAATAGCTGCTTTCATCATTTCATTTTGTAATTCCTGTGTCCCAACTCTGTATGTTTCCATTGTTGTTGCTATACTCTCAACACTCTGTTTTAAAATTCCATTTTTTACATATCTGTCTGTTAGATTTTTAATATTTCTATGTGTTGAAAATCCATTTATTAAAAATCCAAGAACTATAACCACTGTTACATAGAAAATTACTTTAAAACCTAACGTTTGATGAAATTTAAGTTTTTTCATACTTTCACTCCCTTTTTCATATATACAAAAATTATATATATAATTTCTTATTAATATTATATCACATTTTTTATAAAAATTAATATATCATTGATATATTAATTTTATGAAACAACAAAAATACCAGGTTTTAATGCAAAACCATTAAAACCTGGTATTAATCATTGTTATATTAACTTTTATCTTTTAATTTCTTTTTCATATTTTTTAAACTATACATATTCTGATCCGCTTTTAATAAAATCTCATCAATATCACTATTTGGAATATATCTTGCAAATCCAAGACTTATACTATAATGAATATAACTATATTTATTTAAATGCTCCAGTTTTTTATTTATTGTATCTCTAATTCTTTCTGCATCTTCAATAGTACAATTATATAACCCCATAAAGAATTCATCGCCACCATATCTCGCAACAACATCTGAATGTCTAACAGAAGATTTTAATATATTTGCTATATTTTTTATAGCTTCATCACCTTTAGAATGGCCATATACATCATTTATTGTTTTTAAATTGTCAACATCCACAAAACCTATTACAAGAGGCTTGTTTTCTCGTTTTGACAATAATGCCAGTTCTTTTAAAATTTCCATGCCAGCTCTTCTATTATATAACCCTGTTAACGAATCATAATGAGCAAGTTTTTCAAGTAAAATCTCATTTTCCTTTAACTTTGTAATATCTCTGCTAATTAAAGCAACTCCATATTTTTCTCCACCTTTATATATTGGATAATAGCTATTACTTACCCAATATATACTGCCATCTCTTCTTTTTATAGGTTTTTCTATAACGAAACTTCTTTCTTCATTATATGCTTTTTCCAATTCTAATAAAAATAACAATTCTCCTTCAAAAATTTTTCTTAAATTAGAACCTTTTGTGATATTTTTATGAAAATCCGTTCTTGTCCTCTCTTTAAAAACATTATTAACAAGTATAACATCAAAATTCTTATTTACAAATAATATTCCATCTATACTATGTTCTATAAATGATTCCAGAAGTGCCTGAGATTCTTCGAGTTTCCCCTTGGTATTTTGAAGCTCTTCCATATTATGTTTTAAAGTGTTATATAATTTTTCAACTTTCTTTTTATTTTTCTCCAGCTCTTTATTTCTTTCTAACAATTCTTTTGTCTTTTTTTCTATATTTCTTCTCATTAGATAAATAAAAATAATTAATATAAAGGTTATTATGCCTATAAGCAAAAGTACCGGTAAAATCCAGGTTGGAATTTGCTTTTTATATAAATATTTATTGATAATTTTATAATAATAAGATTCATCATTTCTCTTTAATTCTTTAAGTCTTAAATCAAGTCTATCTATAATTGGTTTTAATGATTTATTACTATATATCATATATATATCAACTGTATTCAATATCAATTGTGTTTCTTTTATATCATACTTTTTTCTGGTATTTAGACCAAAAATCCTGCTGGCAAGAGCATAATCAACTTCACCATCTTCCAAACTCTTAAAAACTTCTTCATATGAATTATATTCTTTAAATTTTATATTTAAATTCAAATCACTATCTATCTTTTTTAACCCCTGTGGTCCTTCATAATATACATCTTTTTTCAATACAGCAACACTTTTATTTTTCAAATCCATAAAACCATGAAGTGTAACATTTTCTCTGGAAAATATCTGTCCCCAATCAAATAGCAAAGGTTCTCTGCTATATTCAAAATATTTTGCTCTCTCTTTTGTATATGCCACACCAAACATAATATCGGCAAGATCATTTTTTAAATATTCAAGACCATCTGCAAAATTTAAATAAATATATTTATAATCTATTCCTTCTTTTTTAGCTATATAATCAAATATTTCCGGAAATATACCTTTTACCTTCCCATTATCAATATACATAACCGGTGGTGCACTATATATAACCACCGTCAATGGTCTTGCTATCGTAATCGTTACCATTATTATTATAATAAAAAAAAGAAACATTTCTTTTTTCATTCCAACACCCCTAATTGAATTGTATGGTTAGATTCACCATATTCATCAAAGGATAATTCACCAAATGTTGTTTTAAACCTATATTTAAAAAATGAATCTCTTATCGCATTAACTTCTCTACCTTTATTTTTTATAATTTTAGATATTACTTCAAGAGCCTCGTAGGTACCACATGCATATATTGTTGGTTCTCTTTGATATAGTTCTTTATATTTTACAAAAAACTCTACATCTTCTCGAGGTTTATATCTTAAATAATATGAATATATAACATTCTTTTTTACATTTAATAAATCAGAGAGTTGATTTTTATCAATCCATGGCGTTATCACTATATATACATCTTTATTAATTGATTTAAGATAATTAGCTATCATTGCTGTATTGGTTACAGAATTAATTAATAAATACACAAAGTTCTGTCCTTCGTATATATTTTTAACCTGTTCCAATATTGAAATATCAGAATTTTTTAATACACCATAATATATTTTTCCGTTATAATATTTTTTAAAATTAACGAAAGAATTATTTATATAAAGCGGATTTTCAAAATCTTTTATCACAAGTAATTCATCTGTTGTTTTATTTAAATATTTAGCAATTGCTTTTTGTTCATTTTCATTTGATATATTTAACCTAAAAAAATTATCGTTTTTGTTTTTAAATTTATCTGCAGTAATTGAAATGCCAATACCTATAATCTTTTCATCCTTTAATTTTCTATATATAGGTTCAAATAATGTGGACGATGAATCAAATAATATTACCCTTACACCTTTTCTTTTTAATTTTTCAAAAGCTTTTTGCGCATCTTTGACATTTCCCCCATCATCTTCTATAATAATTTCAAGTTTTTTAGAATCAGGATTTAATTTTTTAAACAATTCTATACCATTTATTGTATCAGAAACCATAAACGCTTCATTGCCATTTAGACTGGCTATAACCCCAACCTTAAATGGCATCATAATTGAATATATGACATAAATTATAAGTATGGCTCCTAAAGTAATAGATAGTATTTTAATATTTTTTTTCATTGAAATCCCTCACAAAAAAAAGTTTTTCATTTAGATTATATACAAAAAAATAAAATTTGTAAACATTTCAGTTATAACATTCGATATTCTTAATATTTTTGTAAGCTTTTTTCAATTTTTTCAAGAATTTCTTCTTTAAATTTATTATTAAAAACTATAAAAAGGTATTCATCATTTTTTTCACGAGCTCTATATGTAAGATTATAACTTCCAATTAATACCCCTTTTTCATTAATTAATATTTTTAAATGCATATTTTTTTTATTATCCTTTATAAATTTTACTTCAACACCTTTTAAGTATCTTAGAATATTTATATTTTCCAGATTCCAATCATCTGCATATATTTTTATTTTTATATTTTTTCTTGTTGAAAGTTTCTCTATTAAATACGCAATTCTTGAATCAGTAAAAGAAAAGGTATATATGTTTAGAAACTCATTTGTATTCGTAATAAAATCTTTTACCGTATTATATATGTTTTCAGAAGGACCGGTAACTATTTTTATTTTTCCAAATTCTTTTGTAAAAATTTCTTCATTTATTATTTCTTTTTTCTTACCAAATTTTCCTGATGCAAAATTTTTAAATTCTTTTAAAAATAAATTTACAATTTTTATATCTTCAGAATATATAAAAAGATTTATGTCTTCAAAAATACTTCCTGACGTAAAATTTCCAGTTCCAAATAACACGCTTTTATTGTTAAAAATTATAAACTTTTCGTGTAAATAACCTTCATAGTTTCTATCAGGCAATATATAATTTAAATTGCCCTTTAAATCATTTTCTATAAATCCTTCTGTCTTTCTGGAATCGAGTATATCTATAAATGGTTGTGAAATACTTAAAGAAACAAATTTTATATTTTCAGATAAAAAAGATTTCTCTTTTATAAAATAAAAGAGTTCCTGTGAAGGAGTTATGAAAATTTTATACGGAAATGTCATAGAAGAAAAAATTATTATTATATTTAAAATAATCTTTCTTCTCATATTAAAACTTTATTCCGGTAAAACGTAGAAAAATACAGCAATAAAATGTGCAACACTACCAGCAAGAACAAATAAGTGCCATATCATATGTCCATATGGCAATTTTTTCCATATATAAAATACAGCACCTATTGTATATGCAAGTCCTCCTATTACAAGCCACATTAATCCACCATATGGTAAATTTGCAACCAATGGTTTTATAGCTACGACTACTAACCATCCCATCATCAGATAAAAAATCGTTGAAAGGATTCTGAATTTCTTTACAAAAAATATCTTTAAAATAATACCGACTATTGCCAGACTCCAAATGGTAATAAATAACGTCCATCCAATTTTTCCATTTAGTGTAACAAGAGTAAATGGTGTATATGTTCCTGCTATAAGCAAATAAATTGACGAGTGGTCAATTATTTTTAAAAATTTTTTTATTCGTGGTTTTTGAATGCTATGATAAACTGTAGATGCAGTATACAAAAGAAGTAAAGTTGAACCATAGATAGCAACACTTAATGTCTTCAAAAAGTTATTTGTTTTTGCAGAAAATATTATCAATATAATCAATGCCACCAGACTGAAGATAATACCAACACCATGAGTTATGGCGTTGGCGATTTCTTCACCAAGAGTATATTCCTTGTATTCAGTATTTTTTGTACTCATTTTTCATCCCCCTTATTAAGTTTTTTTTCTATTTCAAGTACTAAACCTTCAGCTGTTGCAAGATTTGTTGCCAAAGGTATATTATGAACATCACATACTCTTAGTAAAGCAGATACATCTGGTTCATGGGGTTGAGCAGTAAGTGGATCTCTTAAGAATATAACAAAATCCATATTACCTGATGTTATTAACGCTCCTATTTGTAAATCACCACCATATGGTCCTGATGCAAATTTTGTAATTTTTAAACCAACCTTTTCCTCTATTAAGCTTCCTGTTGAATTAGTTGCATATAAATTACATCTTTCAAATACATGTTTCCACTCTCTAACAAACATCACGAGATCAAGTTTCTTTTTATCGTGTGCTATTAATGCTACATTAATCACATTCTCTCCTCCTGAATTTAAATTTATGATATAAATAAAAAGCGACCTGATTCTTCTCAGGTCGCGAATTTTTAAACATCTCATTCTTATTATATCATATAATTTATATTTTGTCAACAGGATAAAAGTTACTATTTTTTTAATTTTTTCAGTTTAAAGAATTCTTCTCTCTCAAATTCTTCCAATGTATCCTGAATAAATTTGATAGATGATTGTAACTGTGGAATTACAACATTTTCAAGTGCAGAAACTCTTTTCTTTGTTTTCTTTACTTCATATGCAAGCTTATATACTTTATTTTCTATCATTGCTGCCTCTGTAATTAGTTCAAGAACCTGTTTAAAAGATATATACGCTTTATCTAAAGCTGCATCGGTTCTATATATTTCATATGGTATTTCTGTTTTTTTCTCATTTTTATATATTTCAGGTACTTCAACACCCATAATACTTCTAAATCGTATTTTCATTCCATCGAATTCTGGAACCCCCTTAGCGTATTGTTCTACATTTTCTATTCCAAGATCAAGGTTTGCAAGTTGCAATGATTCATAAGCTATTTCAAAGATCTTAAGTATTCTCTCCTGTATTTCCTGTGCCTGTTCAATTAAATCAACTAACTCTTTCATTATTATATTTCTCTTTTTTTCAAGCAAATCGTGCCCCTGTTTGGCAAGTTTATATTGTTGTTTTAAATTTATAAGATTTCCTTTTGTTGGAATAGTTTGATTGAATATCATAATTTCACCTTCATTCTTAATGCAATAAACTTATGCATTTTGAGGTTTATAATACTTTTCTATATATGCTTTTTTCACACGTGTTAATTCGGTTTCTGGCAAAATTGAAAGCATTTCCCATGCCAGATCCAGTGTTTTCTCAAGTGGTCTTTCCTCATCAAATCCCTGATTAATAAACTTCTCCTCAAACTCTTTACCAAATTTTAGATATAATTTATCGATATCAGAAAGATCTTCTTCACCTATAATAGCTGCCAATGACCTAATTTCAAATACTCTTGAATATGCTGCAAAGAGCTGTGATGAAATATCTGGATGGTCTTCCCTTGTATATCCTTTACCAATACCATCTTTCATTAACCTTGATAAAGAAGGCAATACACTAATAGGTGGATATATATTTTTCCTATGTAAATCCCTTGATAAAACTATCTGCCCTTCAGTAATAAACCCTGTTAAATCCGGTATGGGATGCGTTATGTCATCATTTGGCATTGTCAGAATTGGAATTTGTGTAACAGAACCTTCTTTTCCTCTAATCATACCAGCTCTTTCGTATATTGAAGCAAGATCAGAATATAGATAACCCGGAAATCCTTTACGCCCTGGAATTTCACCTCTATAATTTGATAATTCTCTTAACGCTTCACAATAATTTGTCATATCATTTAATATAACCAATACGTGTTTTCCTAATTCAAATGCAAGATATTCAGCAACAGTTAAAGCTATTCTCGGAGTTGCAATTCTTTCTACTATTGGGTCACTGGCAAGGTTTAAGAAAACTACCATATTTTTTATTGATCCACTTTCCTCAAAGTTTTTGATTATAAAATTTGCATCGTCTTTCTTTAATCCAATTGCACCAAACACAACTGCAAACTCTTCATTTGATTTTAATTTTGCCTGTTTTGCAATTTGAACTGCCAGTTTATTATGAGGAAGTCCATTTCCTGAAAAAATAGGTAATTTTTGTCCTCTTATAAGAGTAAGCATACTATCAATTGCCGAAACTCCTGTTTGAATAAAATTTCTTGGATATTCCCTTGCTGCTGGGTTAATAGCGGAACCATTTATATCAACACTTTTTTTGGAAATTATTTCTCCCATTCCATCAATTGGGCGACCTAAACCATCAAATGTTCTCCCAAGAATATCTGGAGAGAGATTTATTTCAAGCGGTTTCCCTAAAAATCTAACTGTTGTATCTCCCAAAGATAATCCCTGAGTACCTTCAAAAATCTGTATTACAGCAGCATCTTCACTAACCATAATAACTTTTCCGCTTCTTTTTTGATTATTATGAATTATATCTACAACTTCATCATACTTTACATCTTTTATATTTTCAATAATTGCAAGTGGTCCTTTTATTTGAGATAATCCTGTATATTCGCGTACTGCCATTGTATCACCTCTTAATCATGATAGGTACTTTCAAGTTTTTCAAAATGTTCATCAAGCATCTTTTCAATACCTTCAAATTCTTTTATTTCCTTTATTTCTTCCTTCATAGTTAGTAACTTTGATATTATTTCAGGTGGTAAAACCTGACTTAATGCAATAGACCTATCAACATATTTCTTTGCCTTTTGATACGTATCCATTATTATTTTTAATAAATAATATTGTTTTTCAAGCGGGCAATAAGAATCAACCTCGCTAAATGCACTTTGCTGCAATATACCAATTTTTATCATCTTAGCTATTAAAACCGTTAATTTCTGATTATCTGGCAATACATCTTCACCAACTATTTTAATAATTTGTTGTAATCTATCATCTTCTGTAAGCAGTTTCATTGCTTCATCTCTATATTCATTCCAATCGGATTTCACATTTTCTTTAAACCAGTCATTTAAATCTTCCGTATATTCACTATAACTCGTTAACCAGTTTATCGATGGATAATGTCTTGAATATGCAAGGTTTTTATCCAATCCCCAAAAACATTTTACAAATCTTCTTGTATTTTGAGTAACCGGTTCTGAAAAATCACCACCGGGAGGAGAAACAGCCCCTATAATTGTTATAGAACCTTTTGTTCCATTGAGATTTTCGCTAATTCCAGCACGTTCATAAAATTGCCCTATTCTTGATGCAAGATAGGAAGGATAACCTTCTTCAGCTGGCATTTCTTCAAGTCTTCCTGATAACTCCCTAAGAGCTTCAGCCCATCTTGATGTTGAATCTGCCATAATCGCAACATTATATCCCATATCTCTAAAATATTCTGCAATTGTAATTCCAGTATAGATGGAAGCTTCCCTTGCTGAAACAGGCATATTAGATGTATTTGCTATTAATACAGTTCTATTCATTAAAGGTGCTCCTGTTCTTGGGTCTTTCAACTGTGGAAATTCTTCTAAAACTTCTGTCATTTCATTTCCACGTTCTCCACAACCAATATACACTATAATATCAGCATCTGACCATTTTGCCAATTGATGTTGCGTAATTGTTTTTCCAGTACCAAAACCTCCTGGAATAGCTGCAGTTCCACCTTTACTTATTGGAAAGAATATATCTATTACACGTTGCCCTGTAACTAATGGTATTGATGGTTCCAATCTTTTTTTTACAGGTCTTGGGACCTTTACAGGCCATTCTTGATATAGTTTTATTTCATGAATATTTCCATTATTATCCTCTATTTTTGCAATTATATCTGTTACTTTATAATTTCCATCATTTACAATTTCAACGATTTTACCAGATAAATTTGGGGATACCATTATTTTATGGACAAGATGTTCTGTTTCCTGAACCTCTGCAATTACTTCTCCACCTTCAACCAAATCCCCTTGTTTTTTTATTATCTTTACTTCCCAGTATTTATTGGTATCTAATCCAAATGCATCTATTCCTCTTCCTATAAACGATCCAGACTTTTTTATCAACTCATTTAAAGGTCTCTGTATTCCATCATATATACTGCTTAACAATCCCGGCCCAAGAGCTACAGATAACATTTTCCCTGTAGATTCCACAGGTTCTCCAGGTTTTAACATAGATGTCTCTTCATATACCTGTACTGTAGCAATATCTCCATCTATCCCAATAACTTCACCTATTAACTTATAATTACCAACTCTTACCATTTCATTCATAAATAAAGTTTTTGCATCTTTTACCTTAACAACAGGACCATTTATTTCTTTAATTTGCATTTAAATCACCTACCTCTTCTAAAACAAGAGTGAATATTTCGCCCTTTATTTCTTCAATATATGAATCTATTGTGTTTCTTATATTCACCTTTTCACCTTTTAATAATACTCCACCTTCAATATTTGAATCACCAATTACTTCGTGATCCATTACAAAAGACTTTACAATTTCAATATCATCGGGATTACATAAGACAACATATTCTTCATCTATTAAATTTTTTGCTTCTATATATAATTTTTGATAAAAAAACTTTTTTCTTTTGGCATCAAGATTATATAAATCTTCCTTAACCTTTTCTAAAATCCTTTCTAAAAACTTATTTTTTAAATATGTATTTTCTTGATTTAATTTTAATTCCACTTTTGATTTTGCTATCTTTATTATCCTTTCACTTTCAAATTTCACATCTGAAAGCCTCTTATTCTTATATTCTTCAATTTCCTTTTTAATCTGTTTTTTATACTCTTCTAATTTTTCATCATATTGTTCTTTCATTGATTCGTATTCAACTTCAAAATCTTTTTCTAATAAATTTATCATTTTATTTAATTTATTCTCTATACTACTCATGGACTCTCACCCCAATTGCTTCTTCAACATACCTGGTAATAAAGTCTTTTTCACCACGCCAACCGTGTCTATCGGGAATTACAAAAATCAAAGGTAATTTACCTGATAATTTATGATTTTTTAGCTCCTCAGGTATTTTATTTGCAGCAAGTTCAGTTATTAAGATTACCCCTATTTCTTTATTTTCAATTGCATTATTAAATTCTTTTAATATCTCTTCACGTTCATGAACAACAACACCATTGACACCACTTAATCTCAATCCTATAGATGTGTCAATATTATCGCTAATAAGAAAGAATTTCATTGTTAAATCCTCCCAAGAATCATAATAGTAACAATTAATCCATAAATTGCTATACCTTCAGCAAGACCAACATATATCAATGTTTTACCCAACAATTCTGGTTTTTCACTAATTGCACCAACTGAAGCAGCACCTACCATACCTACACCAACACCTGCACCAATAGCTGCAAGTCCTGTTGCCAATGCAGCACCAACAAGACCTAATCCAAGGTTGTTATTTGTATCTGTTACTGCTGCTTGTGTAGTTCCTTCAGCAAATACATTTGTTGGGAAAAGTCCTATTACTGCAAACACTAAAATAGCCACAAATAAAGCTATGTTTCCGGCAAACACCTTTTTAGCAAATAATCTGGCTTTTTCTGGATTTTTTGAAAAGTAAAAACCTGCCCATACTGTTGAAATAACTAAAAACATCAATGAGATAACATATGCCATAACTAACACCTCCGTGATTTTAAAATTTATATTTTATAGGATTAAATTCCTTTCCATCACCTTTAAAGAATCTTGTAAAAAATTCATAATACTCAAGCCTCAACGTTTGAATAAATACTACAAGCCCTTCAAGAACAATTATTATTATATTTCCAAGCAATAAAATAACAAATGACGATACGGGATTATTTGTCATTTTTGCCATCATATAAAAAGCCAAAAACAAGCCTGCATGATTCATTGCAAAAGCACCAAGCCTTATAAATGAAAGCGTATTACTCAAATATCCCAATAATACTTCAAATAAATCAAAGAATCCCTGAACAATTTTCTCTCCAAATTTCCCTTCTTCAAATAAAATACTTCTTAAATATATTAAAACTACTAATGTAATTATGAATATATAACTTATTTTTGGAAATACCCCATTTTTCATCATATAGAATACAGAACCCAACAATATCCAGTACAAAGCTATTCCTGAGATGCCATTTGGGTCAAACAACAAAAAGCTTTTTTCTCCACGTCTAATTCTATTGGCTATATTTAAAATCATTGCCACAGTTATAATTGCTATACCAAAATATACAGAAATTAGTAAAAAATAATTTATATTATCCATTGGACGTTTCCATAAAGGTTGTATTATATCTTCAAAACCAAAAACACTTCCATATAAAATTCCAAATAACATTGAAGATAATCCTGAAGCACCTATTACATAAAACAAATCGGAACCTTTCTTTTTATATAACCAAAAACCTAATGCTGAAAGTATAAAACCATGTCCTACATCTCCAAACATCATTCCATAGAAAAACAAAAACATTAAAGTTATTAACGGCGTTGGATCAATTTCATCACTTGATGGAACACCAAACATTTTCACAATAAATTCAAAATGTTTGAAAAATCCCTTATTATTTAAAATAGTTGGTGCTTTATCATTAAATGCATATCTTAAAAGTAATATGTAATCATTTGTATTTACATGTTTTTCAAGTTCTTGATATGTTTCTCTGGTAGTCCAACCAGATATTACAAAAAAGTTTTCTGTAAACTTAACATTTTGAGCAAGATCATATATGTTTTTTAGAACAAATATGTAATCAAAATATTTGTATATAAATCTTCTATTTTCGAAAAATATCTTCTTTTTTGCCATATTTAGCATTTCTATTTCATACTCAATGGACTTGTATTCATCATATAATAAAAGTAATATGTCTTTTGGATAACCTGCATAGTCTTCATTAATCTTATATTCGACAAAATTTGCTATGGATAAAATCTTTTCTATTTTTAAATTGGAATCATATATTATAAAAACCCAGGTATTTACCTCATCCGAGTCAAGGATAATGCTTATTATATTCTCCTTTTTTATACTGTCACAAAACCTTTCAAAATAAAGCTTATTTAATTTTCCTATCCTATATTTTAAACGTTTCATTTTTTTTAGATCTGATACATCTATATCTATATTTTTCAATTTTTCAAATAATTCAATTTCCTTTGACAAAATTTCTTTTTTTTCGCTTAACTCTGACATTTTATTTGATATATTTTCCAGTTCTGTATTCAACTTTTCTGAAAAATTACTTATTTCATCCTTATCTATAATCATAGGGAAATCTATTTCTTTAACTTTTGGTTTGGGGGTTCTATTTACACTATTGAATATATTCATAAAATCATCATATATCTGTTTATATGGATTTTCTTTTTCTGTTTTCAATTGTTTTAATATTTTTTTATCTATTACCTTTTCAAGAGGAACTATTTCTATATTATTAGAATCGAGAATCTTTTTTGAAATAATTTCCAATTCATATTTATTGGATATTATAGTGAATGGTATCATTTCTTTTTTCATCTTATTACACCCCCATTAATAACAAAAACTCTTTAATCTTTTCATTTGGCAATTTATATCTTTTTCCTTCAATTAATGTTATTAAATCCTTATATTCATATTCCCTTATATACAAATATCCACTCATTACATCAAATCCATTTTGTGTATGAGATATTAGCTTCCTTGATGATTTCAACAAAATTCTTTCACATAGCCTTTCAATAATATATGGAAAAATTTCCGGATCAACATTTTTAAAGAATTCACCATATTTATTTTCAGTTAATTTTGCAAGAAATTCATCTGTATTGGAAGCATTTGCAAGTTCTCTTAATTCATCCTGAGTTAATCTATAATGTATAGGCATTAGAAAATTCAAAACCTCTTCTGGAGACAACTTAAATAATATTCTTGAACGATATATCCACTGTATATTAGCAAGATCCATTTGTTCATAGAAAAGATATTTCAAGTTTTTTCCAAACATTGGCATTAAACTCAACATCGATTTCATATTGGTAAAATACCAGAAATCAAAAGCATTAAGAAGATATTGAATTTTTCCATTCTTTTGATAATTACTGTAAGCAGGTTCAAATATGGAGCCATACACACTATTTTTAAATACATTTAATGCATCATCAAAAGATTTAATAGTAAGCAGGGTATCTGTGGATATACTCTGGTGGTATAAGGGGAAGAATTTCTCCTCTGTAATATATTCAGGATGTTCAGAATGCAGGGAACGAAGGATAAATTTTATATTTTCTATTTCAAATCTCTTTTCCATTAATTTGAAGAATCTTTGACCTTCAACTGGAAGATAGAAATATATATTATAAAAATCTTTTAAAATTGCCTGTCTTATAAGTATTTCTACATCTCTTCTATGTAGTTTTGAAATATCCACATTTTCAAAATATTCTTTGTAATGTGTATTTGCTTTAAGATATTCGGTTACCTCTGTAACCGTTTCTGTATTTATCAAATTATTAAAGTCTTCCTCTGTCAATATTTTTGAATGCAAGACTTTAACCTTTGACATTAGGGCTGGAAATTTCAAGGCTATCATCTCCAATTTTATTTTATTATAATTTTTTCAATAATTTTATTACTAATCTCATCTATATTATCATTTAATTTATCATACCTTTCTTTTAATTTTTTGATATCGTTTTCAAGCGTTTCAAAAAGCTTTTTTTCTTTTTCCTTTGCAGAATTTATTATTTCTTTACATTCGTTTTCAATCTCTTGGAATAATTTTTCTTTTTCATTGTCAATATCTTTTTTCTTTTTTTCAAAAAGCTTTTTTAATTCCTGTTCAGCAGTTTCCAATTTTTTAGAATGTTCAACTTCAGCATTTACAAGTTTTTTAACTATTTCTTCTGGGGAATATTCCATTTTTACACCTCCTTCTGTTATACATTATACTCCTTTAAAAATTAAAATAAAAATAAAAATATGGATTTTTATAAATAGATATTATTAAGAAAAAATTAAAGATATAATCTGTCATATTTAATTATATCTCATTGAAAAATCTAAAAACGTGATTTTAATCCTTGATTTTTTTTAACGCGTCTGATACTTTAATTAATATAAAATAAACCTTTTATGGATATAATTAAAATAAAGTTAAAATAGAAAGGAGCAAATTAATGAAAATAGCTTTTATCTCAGATATACATGCAAACTTAGAAGCTTTTGAATCTGTTTTAAAGGATATTGAAAAAAAAGAAATAAATGAAATTTATTGTCTTGGAGATATAGTTGGCTATGGTCCAAATCCAAATGAAGTTATTGAAATAATTAAAAATAAAAATATTAAATGTGTCAGAGGAAATTATGATGATGCAATAGGATTTGAAAAAGAAAGCTGCGGATGTGCATATAACCCTGGAAGAGAAACAGAAGTTGGTGATGAATCGATAAACTGGACTATAAAAAATACTTCAAAAGAAAATAAAAAATTTTTAAGGGAATTACCATTATATATGGAATTTGAAAAAGAAAATCTCAGATTTTTTCTAACCCATGGTAGCCCTTTTGATAATTTATTTGAGTATATAAAACCTTCTGATAATGCAGAAAAGTTCATAAAAATATCCCTGTATAATAATTCAGAAATATTTGTATTTGGTCATACACATTTAATGATGGCAAAACATATTAATGGAAAAGTTATACTTAACCCTGGAAGTGTAGGAAGAACAAAAGACGGGGAACCCTTAGCTACATATTTAATTATGGATATATTCAATGGCATTTATTCTTATGAATTCATTAAAGTAAAATATAATGTAAAAACTACCATAGAAAAAATTGTAAATGTTGGATTACCTGTTGAATTAGCTGTTGTTTTAGCTTTAGGAAAAACATATAATATGGGAAAAGCTAAAATTAATTCAAGAATTGATTTTAGATTGTAATCTATTATTATAATAATATTAATATAATTATTTTAACATTAAAATAAGGGGGCCCGTTATGAAAAAATTTCTTACCTCTTTACTTCTTTTTATGGCATTGCTTTTTTTTGTTTCATGGTTATTTCTACCAAGAGGATATGTTTTAAAAGATTGGAATATTGAAGTTCCATTTTATAAAATTCTTGAAACTCCAGATAAAATAACCTTAGAAACAACTTTTAAAAAAGTTGATTATAATTCTTTGATAATCCCAAAAATAGCGGGAACAAGAATACAGGTTTTTATCAATAATAATATGATATATGATTTTGGAAGCAGTTCTGGAAATCTCTGGAATAAAGCTTTTCTTGTACGTTTCAACAAAAATATATTAAATGAAAATAATACTTTAAAACTTGTAATTGAAGGTGCATATGATTATGGTTTAAGATATTATCCATATTTGGTTTCAGAAAATGTAGCCAATAAATATTATTTATTGATAAAAATATTCAACGAAGATATTTACCTGATAATAATTGGTAGTTCTTTAATTCTCGGTATTATTTTAATACTTTTATCCTATAGAGAAATTAATAGAAAACATTTCTTTTTTCTCGGGCTATCTCTAATATTTGTGGGTTTATATTTAATAGATTTCCATACACGTGTAAGCAATGGAAGCTTAATGCAATATTTTATTTTAAAGAAAATACTGATAACTTTTTCTTTTCTAAGTTCTCTATATATAATGCAAAGTGTAGAATTCTATATTTACAGCTATATAAAGGATAAATTTTTAATTATATTAACATTTTTAGCTATTTTGATAATCTGGGCCACTCCTAACTTTTATATATTAAAAAAGGTCTATGACATATCCAATTTAATAATTATTTTAAATCTTTTGGCAGCGGTATTTAGAATACATCAAAACGCTTTAAACCTTTATTATTTTTCAACATGGTTTTTGCTCTTTACGTCATTTCAATCAATTATAGTAGTATTATTTAAAATAAATCAACCGGTAATCTTTAATTATGGTATGTTAATTGTAAGTTTAAGCTATGGTTTTCATCTGGTAATTAATTATAGACTTCTTGCTGAACATAGTAATAAAATGTATAAAAAAGCTATCATGGATCCACTTACCAATGCATATAATAGAAGTTTTCTTGAAGAAATTCCACATAAGGGGAAATTAGTATTAATAGACCTTGATGATTTAAAAAAGATAAATGATGAATTTGGCCATAAAAAAGGCGATGAAATATTAAAAGAATTTGTGGAAATTGCAAAAAACAATCTGAGAGAATCAGACTATGTAATAAGAATGGGCGGAGATGAATTTATATTAATTATTAATGCCAAAAATGCTGAAAATATTATAGAGCGTATTAGAAATATTTTTAAAAACAAAACTGGTTATGACTTTTCATATGGTATTTCTGATTTTAAAGAATTCTATACTTCTTTTGAAGAAGCTGATGAAAAAATGTATATAATGAAAAAAAAGAAAAAAAATTCAAATGTTAAAGAGGGATAATTATGTATTATTTCAATGAAGATGGAAAATTCATATATAAAAACACTAAATTTAATAACAAAAGCTTTGCAATTCCAGTGGTTACAGATACACATATGCATATATTGGGATTTGGTGAAAAACTTTTAAATCCTGACCTTTTACATATGAAAGATAATGAAATAATTGAGCTAATTCTAAAAAAAATAAATGAAGCACCTGAAAAAATCATTCTAAGAGGTTGGATGAATACAAAAATAAATATTGGTATGCTGGATAATATTACCAAAGATATTCCTATTATTATGATAAGAAATTGTGGTCATATTGCTTTAGTTAATTCTAAAGTTTTTGAAGATATTGATTTTAAAAATAAAGAAAATATTGATGTAAAAACCGGATTAGTAAAAGAAAAAGCACTTGAAGAAATTTATAATAAATATGGCTATTTTTCTGATATTAATAAAGCATTTTCTACTGCAAAAGATTATCTATTAAAACGAGGATATGGTTATATACATTCTGATGATTTACACGGAATTGATATAAATGAACTTCCACAAGATGAGGAATTATTTATATATGAAAAAATAGCTGTAAATAATTTTGATGAATTAATTCAATTAAATAATAAGAAAATATTCAAAAAATATAAAGCTGTAAAAGTTTATATAGATGGCTCTTTTGGAGGAAGAACCGCATATTTAAGAGAAGTATATAATGATAATAAAAATACATTTGGAATATTAAATTGGAAAAAAGATGAACTTAAAAAGGTGATAGAATTTTGTGAAAATAACAATTTACACCTTGCAATGCACGCAATAGGAGATAAGGCTATAGATATTATTCTTGACTCTTTTGAGGAATTAAAACCTGAAAAATGGCATAGAATTATTCACGCTTCAATGTTACATGATGAACAAATTGAAAAAATTAAAAGGTTTAAACTTATTTTAGATATGCAACCGCAATTTATGAAATCCGATGATAAAATGTTAAATGAAAGATTAGGAAATAGAAAAGTTCTCACATATAGATTTAAAGAAATTTATAATCATAATATTCCTATGTTCTTTTCTTCTGATGCACCAGTTGAAACACCAGATTGGGTAAGAGATGCAAAAATCTTAAATTTCTCAGGATTACCCATGGATTATATTTTAAAGACAATAATCTATTCGCCAAAATTAATTGACAGTAAAGATAGAAATAATGGTTATATTATCTTTAAAGAAAATCCTTTAATTAATTTAACCTATCCTGATGAAATTCAAAGGGAGTTTTAAAGATGTTATTGTATTTTATATCTGTTGGAATAATTCTAATTATTCTCCATCTTTACTTTGTTCGAAAAAGACATGAACAATTAAACAACATTATAAAAGATGCATATAAGATTCTTGATATGCTACCGTTTTCCATTGTTATACATGATAAAGAAAATATACATTATAACAACTTAGAATTTAAAAAAATGATTGGAAAAGATATTAATACAAGCAAAGAGTATATTGAACTCTTTCCTGAATCTGAAAGAAAAAAAATAATAGAAACATATGAAGCGTTAAAACAGGGAAAAGAAGTTCCAGATAGATTTAGAACCATTAACAATAAAATTTATTATTTAAATACACAAAAAATAGATGTATTTGGAAAACAATTATTTCTAAGTATCTATAAAGATATGACAGAAATAATAAAAAAAGAAAATGAATTAAGAGAATTTAAGGAAAAAACAGAAATATTAAATGATATCCTTAAACTTTCATATTCAACAGATTTTGATCTAAAAAATGACATAGGAATAATATACAATTATTTGAAAAAAATAAATATGATAGACCTTTTTGGTGTTTTTAAATATGAAAAAGAAAATGGTTATTATGAAGAATTTATATATTACAATAACGTGTTTTATAATGGAATTCTAAAACCCACACCTGATTTGGCCCTTGAATATATTAGAAAAAACAATATGAAAGAATTAGATGTGCCAATATTCAATAATGAAATAAAAATCGGCAATAGAAAATACATACTAAATCATGAAATATTTAAAAATAAAATATTTTATTCCAGAATATTTTTATACCATTCCGGCGACAAAAATGCTTCTGCAATCTTTATATTTGGCAAAAATAAAGCCATTTCGGAAGAAGATAAAAAATTAATCTCACTAATTATGAATCAGATATATATTACATTTCAATATAAAAGAGTTATAAAAAATTATAATGAAGAAAAAGAATACTTTAAAAGTATTGCCAATAAAGATCAATTAACAGGATTATATTCCAGATACTTCTTTAATGAATGGATTATAAAACATGTAGAATACCTGAAAAGAAGTCAGAAAAACTCTGTTTTTGTGATGATTGATGTTAATGAATTTAAAAAAATAAACGATACATATGGGCATTTAACTGGTGATAAAGTGCTAAAATACGTGGCAGAAAAGATAAATGATGGAATAAGAAAAATGGATATAGCTGTTAGATATGGTGGTGACGAATTTTTAATTGTTTTTCCAGAAACGGATATAAATCATATAAAGAAAAAAATGAATAAAATTTGTGAAGATATTCAGAATAATGAATTTGATTTTGAAGTTGGAATCTCTTACGGAATATCTGAATTTTCAGGAGAAGACTACCTTGAAGCATTAAAAAAAGCTGATAAAGAAATGTATGAAATGAAAGCAAAAAATTATCTAAAAAAATAAAATATATTCATTATTCAAAGCTCAGAATTTTCTGAGCTTTTTTATTTTATTTAATATTTATATACATTTAAAATTAAACTCGTAGACATAATTGTAATATATTTGCAAATAAAAAACGTTATACTATTAATACCCCACCCTATATAGGGGGTGTATAAAAGGAGGAATTAATATGAAAAAAGAAGTTTTAAAAAATGAAAATTCGAAAAATATTGTAGAAAAAGAATTAGGTGTTATTGGTATGACATGTACTTCATGTGCAAGAACAATAGAAAAAAAATTGGAAAAATTGGACGGCATTGAAAAAGTAAATGTAAATTTTGCTACTGAAAAATTATCTTTAAAATTCGATCCTACAAAAGTTGATGAAAATGAGATAAAAAAAATAGTTAAAGACGTTGGTTATGATTTAGACATACCGTCAGATTATAAAACCATTACTATTCCAATTGAAGGAATGACATGTTCATCATGTGCTAACGCAATTACAAAATCAATAAATAAAATTGATGGTATTATTTCAGTTAATGTGAATTTTGCCACAGAAAAAGCTATTGTTTCATATGATCCTAAAACAGTTAGAATTAGTAATATAAAAAAAGCAATAGAAAATGCAGGTTACAAACCACTGAATGTATCTTCAAAAGACAATATAGATTATGAAAAGGAAAGAAGACAAAAAGAAATTAAAATTTTATGGAACAAATTTTTAGTTTCTGCATTCTTTTCTATACCTTTATTATTTATTTCAATGGGACATTTGCTTGGAATTAATTTGCCAAATATTATAAATCCCGATACTAATCCTCTTAACTTTGCACTTTCTCAATTATTGCTAGTTATACCAATTGTAATTGCTGGTTATAAATTTTATACTATTGGATTTAGGAATTTAATAAAATTTAGTCCTAATATGGACTCATTAATTGCGATTGGTACATCCGCCGCTATTTTATATGGTTTATTTGCTACTTATCAAATATATTTAGGAAACACTGAATACGCAAATGATCTGTACTTTGAAACAGCTGGAGTTATAGTAACTTTAATTTTGCTCGGAAAATATCTTGAAAGTGTAACAAAAGGCAGAACATCAGAAGCTATTAAAAAATTGATGGGATTACAGCCTAAAACAGCTCTTTTATTTCTTGAAGGAAAAGAAATTGAAATTCCGGTAGATGAGGTAGAAATTGGAGATATCTTAATTGTAAAACCTGGAGAAAAAATTCCAGTTGATGGTATTATTATAGAAGGTCACACTTCAATTGATGAATCCATGCTTACTGGTGAAAGCATTCCTGTTGAAAAAAGTGTAAATGATAAAGTTATTGGTGGTTCTATTAATAAAAATGGAAGTATTAAGTTTAAGGCAACAAAAGTTGGAAAGGATACTGCACTTGCCCAAATAATAAAATTAGTTGAAGAAGCTCAGGGTTCAAAAGCTCCTATCGCTAAGATGGCAGATGTAATTTCCGGATATTTTGTACCAATAGTAATTTCAATTGCAATAATTGCAGCAATAGCATGGTACCTAAGTGGCGCAGGGCAAATATTCGCATTAACTATTTTTATTTCTGTTCTTGTTATTGCCTGTCCGTGTGCTTTGGGGTTAGCAACACCTACAGCAATTATGGTTGGTACAGGTAAAGGTGCAGAATATGGTGTATTGATAAAAGGTGGAGAACCTCTGGAAACAACATATAAAATAAAAACAATTGTGTTTGATAAAACCGGAACAATAACAGAAGGCAAGCCAAAAGTAACAAATATATATACAACAGGAAATTATTCCGAAGATGAGTTGTTAAGTTTTGCAGCAACTGCTGAAAAAGGATCAGAACATCCGCTTGGAGATGCTATAGTAAAGGCTGCTGAAGAAAAAAATTTATCTTTAAAAAAAATTGATAGTTTTATAGCTATTCCAGGGTATGGTATTGAAGTGACAATTGAAGGTATGAAAATTTATCTTGGAAATATGAAACTTATGAAAGATAAAAAAATTGAAATAACCCTAATGAAAGAATCAAATAAATTGGCAGAAGAAGGAAAAACTCCAATGTTTATCGCAATAAATGGAAAATTAGAAGGAATAATAGCAGTTGCTGATACTTTAAAGCCTTCAAGCAAACATGCAATAAAAAGATTACATGAAATGGGAATAAAGGTTGCAATGATAACTGGAGACAATAAAAAAACAGCAAATGCTATTGCAAAACAGGTAGGTATAGATATCGTTCTTGCTGAAGTACTACCGCAGGATAAAGCAAATGAAATAAAAAAACTCCAAAAAGATGGAGAGATTGTAGCAATGGTTGGAGATGGGATAAATGATGCTCCTGCTTTAGCACAAGCAGATGTTGGAATAGCAATTGGTTCAGGAACAGATGTTGCAATTGAATCAGCTGATATTGTTTTAATGAAAAGTGATATTGAAGATGTAGTAACAGCAATTCAATTGAGTAAAGCAACAATAAGAAATATAAAACAAAATTTATTCTGGGCATTTGGATACAATACAGCAGGTATTCCGATAGCAGCAGGTGTATTGCATATCTTTGGAGGCCCATTATTAAGTCCTATGATTGCTGCAGCAGCAATGTCATTTAGTTCAGTATCTGTATTGTTAAATGCGTTAAGATTAAAAAATTTTAAACCAAAAAATTAAGGAGGAATGACTATGAAAAAAGAAATAATTATTAGTGGAATGAATTGTGAGCATTGTATAATGCATGTAAAAAGAGAGTTGACAAAATTACCAGATATAAATATTCTTTCTGTGGAAATAGGTAAAGCAGTTATAAAAGGTAATATATCTGACGAAAAACTCATAGAAGCTATTGATGAAGCTGGATATGAGATAAAAGAAATTAAAATTATTGAATAAATCCATACAACAAGGAGTGATAAAATGCCTGATAACAAAGAAAGTTTAGCATTATTAAAAACTGCTAAAGGACAGGTAGAAGCTATTATAAGAATGATAGAAGAGGATAGATACTGTATAGACATTTCCAAACAAATATTGGCATCAATTGCTCTATTAAAAAAAGCTAATTCAAAAATTTTAATTAACCATCTTGAACACTGTGTAAAAAATGCTGCCTATTCAAATGATAAAGATGAAATAAATCAAAAAATAGTTGAATTAGAAGAAGTAATCGAATATCTAAACAAGAATATATAATTGAACTATTACTTATACTCTCAATAGAAAAATAATTTAAATAAATTAAAAATTCTAAGGAATTTTTAAGGAAAAGGTGTTATACTGTATATACCCCATCACAGGGGTGCAGGGATTAAACAAACAACAAATTAAAAGAAAGGAGTGATAATATGTTGACAAAAATTAATGAAAATATGAGTTTAAAGGAAATAATGGATATGGATAATAAGTTATTTAATGAATTAAAAAATTTTGGTTTTGATATATGTTGTGCAAAAATGAGTAATTTAAAAGAAAGCTGTATAGATAAAGGATTAAATGTAAACATTGTTATAAGAAAATTAAATGATGTTGTTGATGAAATAAATTACATTGAAAAATTAATTTTGGAAAATAAATAAATTCTAAGGAATTTTTAAGGAAGTAATGTTATGATATTTATACCCCCCCGGGTACGGGAGTATACAAACAAGGAGGAAAAGTTATGAATTATGGAATATTAAAAGAAACAGACTATTATTTTGAAGAAGCTATAAAAAAGGTTGAAGAAGAATTAAAAAAAGAAGGTTTTGGTATTTTAATGAGAATTGATCTTGATGAAAAATTCAAAGCAAAATTAGGAATAGACTTTAAAAAATACACAATACTTGGAGCTTGTAATCCGCAAAATGCTCATAAGGCAATAATTGCAGAAGAAAATGTTGGTTTATTTTTACCCTGTAATGTAATCATATATGAAAAAAACAACAAAACAAGCATTGCTGTAATAAAACCAACAATAGCAATGGAATCAACAAATAATGATAAAGTTTTTAAAATTGCCAATGAAATAGAAAATTCCCTAATAAAGGTTATTAATAAAATTTAAAGAAAGGAGTGGAATATTATGCATGGATGGAACTGGTATGGAGTTAGACCATATTATGGATTTGGAGCTTTTGGAGGTTATAGTTTTTTGGGTATGATATTTAATTTTGTATTTTTAATATTTTTTCTTGTAATAACTTATTATATTATAAAAAAGATTTTTTTTAGCAATAATTTTAATTTTAAAAATGATTTTCAAAATAAAAAAGATGATAATTCCAACGCATTAAAAATTTTGAATGAAAAATTTGTAAAAGGCGAAATTTCCGAGGAAGAATATTTAAGAAAAAAAGAATTAATTCAAAAAAAATAAAGAGAGGTGAATGGTATGATGTTTTTTGGTCTATTATTAATAATAATTATAATATGGTATTTTATGAAAAATCCTGAAGCAGCAAAAAAATTAAGTGAATTCCAGTATAGTAGTGAAGATTCGAAAAAAGAAGCTTTAAAAATTTTAAATGAAAAATTTGTAAATGGTGAAATTACCGAGGAAGAATATTTAAGAAAAAAGAAACTTATTGAGTGAACAAATTTATTGTAAATAAAGAAATTTATGAGGTGATTTTATGAACGAATTAATGAAAATAGTAGATATAGATGATGAATATGTTTATGTACATGCTTTAGAAGCTTTAAATTGTACTTCATGTACTATAAAAGGTTCATGTAATTTAATGGGTAATTCAAACAGAAGAATTAAGGTACTTAATCCTAAAAAATTGAAATTAAACAAAAATGAATATGTATATATAGAAAAAGAAAGTTCTTTAGAATACAAAGCAGCATTTATTATGTATGGAATTCCTTTATTAATGATGGTTATTTTAACTGTTTCTTTATTCTCATTAGGATTAAGTGAAATACTTTCATTTATTATTGGATTAACCGGAATGATTGCCTCATATTACTTCATATATCTTTATGACAAAAATATAGCAAAAACAAAATATATTCCAAAAATAATTAAAAAAGTTAATGTATATAAAAATTTCAGTATATAGGAGGTTAGAAAATGCCATGCGGAGGTTTATTTGGATTTCACAGAAGAAATTTTTGGTATTGGAGAAATAAAAATTATGATAAACAGTGGGAAAATTATGAAAATCATGAAAAACAAATCCAGTATGAAAATACGTATCAACCTGCATTAGAAGAAGAAAATAAGAAAAGCAAGGCTTTAGATTTATTGGATGAAAAATTTGTTAAAGGCGAAATAACTGAAGAAGAATACCTTAGAAAAAAGGGTAGTATAATAAAAAGTGTGTAAATAAAAAAATAGAAAAATAAAAAGAATGAATATGTGAAAAAAGGAAGCCTAGGAGTGTGGTGAAAGAGAAAGGGGATTTTGAAAAAAAGGTTACATGGGGGGATAGTAATGCCGAGAAAAAGAAAAGAGGAAAATGAACAGATTCTTGGCAATGTGGATAGGAATTTCATAAAACAATATATAAAAGAAAATGGAATTAAGGATTGGAATGATGTTGAGGATATAAGCAAAAAGCTTGTAAAAATAATGCTTGAAGAAATGTTGAAAGCAGAAATGGATTATGAACTTGGATATGAAAAGTATTCCAGAAAACCTGAGGATAACGATAATTATCGAAATGGTTATTCTAAAAAAACTGTAATAACTAAAAATGGTGAGATGGAATTAACAGTTCCAAGGGATAGGAATGGAGAATTTGAACCACAAATTGTTAAAAAGAGACAAAGACATATTTCTGTTATTGAGGATTTGGTATTATCGCTATATTCAAAAGGATTAAGTGTCAGGGATATTAGAGACCATATTAAAGAAATATATGATGTGGAAGTTTCTCCAGAGAAAATCAGTATGATTACTAATTCTGTAATGCCTTTAATAAATGATTGGAGAAATAGACCTTTGGAAGAGATATATGCTATTGTATATCTGGACGCTTCATTTTATTCAGTAAAAGAAGATGGTGTTGTTAAAAGAAAGGCTATATATAACGTCATAGGTATTAATCTTGATGGATATAAGGATATCCTTGGTATATACATAGAAAAAACTGAATCCTCAAGATTCTGGATGAATGTCTTGAATGATTTAAAAGCCAGAGGTGTTAAAGATATTTTAATCGCTTCTGTTGATGGGTTAAATGGTTTTGTTGATGCAATCCATACCGCTTTCCCTAATACTGAAGTTCAAATGTGTATTGTCCATCAATTGAGAAATACATTTAAATATGTCCCTCATAAGCATAGAAAAGCTGTTGTTAAGGATTTAAAACCTATATATCAAGCTCCAAGTCTTGAAGCTGCTGAAGCTGCACTTGAAGATTTCGAAAAAAAATGGGGCGAAACTCACCCCTTGGCAGTACAAATATGGAAAAATAATTGGGATAAATTATCAGCCTATTTTAAATATTCAGAACCAATAAGAAGGCTGATATACACAACCAATCCAATAGAAAATGTTCATAGACAATTTAGAAAAATAACCAAAAACAAAAGCGTATTTCCAACAGATGACTCATTGATAAAAGCAATATATTTTGCAGCAATGAGAATAACGGAAAAATGGACTACAAGAATTAGGGATTGGGGACAAATATTAAATGAGTTAAGAATATATTTTGGAGATGATAGAGTGCCTATTTACAGAACAAACGATTAAAAAGAAAATTCAAAATTCTGTATATATTAAACTTTGAAAAGTGAATATTTCTTAAAAGATTGCACTAAATTGTGCAAAAGGAGTGAAAACTCAAAAATTAGCTTCTTAAAAAACAAAAAGATTATTAAAAAAATTATTCAAACAATTTTTAATATCTCATTAAAAATTATAACTCTAATATTTTGATTTCACAAAGTATTGAATTTTCTTGAATTATTAAGAATAAACATCATATTTATTCCTAAACACAAATAATCTCTTATAACCAACTATAATTAATTTACACAGTATTTTGGATAGTCCCAAAAACTTTAAAACGGAACAATGATTCTTAAAATAAATCTTTGAAAAACCTTTATTCAAATCAATATATAGTAGGGGGTCAATTTTTTACCCCAGGGGGTCAAAAGTTACTTGACATTTGCAATTTCTTTCTTTTGAAAAATTTAAGAATTCATTCCATCGGTTTATTTTAATCGGAGTTATTTTTGAGGTTGAATACAATTTAACCCAATAATTGTATAAATTAGAACCATAACCAAAAATGCTGTCAGGTGAATACATTTCATCATCTCTTATTTTATCAAATTCTATTTTATATATCATTTCATCATTTATTTTTAAAGATACTCTTTTGGGAATTATTTTAGTATTTTCTCCTACTTTCTCAAAAATATTTATTTCAATTTTTGGAAATAAATAAAAAGGAATTTCAACTGGAACATTTTCAGATAAATTATAAATATTATTGTTTATTCTAATCTTCGAAATAACAAGCTCTTTTTTTCTTATATCTGTATAATTTATATATTCAAGAGCATCTTCTACAATTTCAATTTTATTATCTCCGAACTTTTTAATTTCCCTTATTTCAAAATGAACATTTGGTACCTGTGCCTCACCGCTTTTTCCAGAAAAACCTATAATATCTCTCTTTTTAATAACAATTTCTTTTTTAGGAAAATTAATTTTAGCAAAATTATTCCCAAATTCTTTTTTTACAGAATCAACTATATTTTGAACTATTCCATTAAATGAACTCAAATGTGCATAAACACTAAGCCTATTTATTGACGGATGATAAATAAATATAGTATTGCCATAGATTGGTTCATTTAACCATATTTTATAAACATAACCATTTTCGATAGAGCGTATAGGAATTCCTGCTTTTGAAAATGAAGAAAAATCAATTCCAGTATGAAAATGTGGTTTATTTCCTGTATTTCTATATTCTCCAAAAGAAGATGTAATGTATGAATTTTCTATTGGGATTTGAAAAAGTTCAGAAAAAAAGATTGTTAGAATTAGAATATATAGTGTAATTAATAAATATCTCATATAATACCTCCTTTTTGATATTTGAACAAATATTCAATTAAATAATATCAGTATTTTATTAACTCTAATATGTATATTGTGTAAATTTACTTTTAATTAATTTATTTTGTTTGACATTGAAAAAATTTTTTGCTATAATATATTTGAATAATCATTCAAGTATTCAAATAAAAGAGGTGAGAAAAATGAAAAAAAAGGAACTTGTACTCGACGGTTTAAATTGTGCAAGTTGTGCTGCAAAAATAGAAGAAAACGTAAAAAATTTGGAAAATGTTGAAGGAGTAGAATTAAATTTTATTACCAAAACATTGTCTGTTAATGTAGATGATGAAGATAAAATAGAAGAAATAAAAAAATTAGTAAAAAATATTGAACCAGAAGTATTGGTATACGAAAAAAACAATAAAAATGAAAAAAATAATGAAAACGGTCATAATCATGGCGATGAAGAATTTAACAGAAAATTTGAAATTATCAGATTAATTTCTGCACTTGGTATATTTTTAACTGCCTTGTTTGTAAAAGAGCCTGTTTGGCTTCAGATTTCATTATACATTATTGCATACTTAATTTCTGGTGGAAAGGTATTAATAAGGTCTTTTAAAAATATTATACGTGGAAATATTTTTGATGAAAATTTTTTAATGAGTGTTGCAACAATAGGTGCTTTTTCAATAGGTGAATTTCCTGAAGCAGTTGGAGTTATGGTATTTTATGAAATCGGTGAACTATTACAGGACATGGCTGTAGATAATTCAAAAAAATCCATAAAAGCTTTGTTGGATATTAGACCGGATTATGCAAATCTTTTGAAAAATGGAAAAGAAATAAAAGTATCTCCAGAAGAAGTTAAAAAAGGTGACCTAATAATTGTAAAACCTGGTGAGAGAATACCATTAGATGGTTTTATAGTAAAAGGAAATTCTATGGTTGACACGTCTGCTTTAACAGGTGAGTCTGTTCCCAGAACAATAAAAGAAAATGATGAAGTGATGAGCGGGTTTATAAATCTTAATGGTGTTATTACAATAAAGGTTGATAAAGAATATGCAGAATCTACTATTTCTAAAATACTTGATATGGTTGAAAATGCTGCAGCAAAAAAAGCAAAAAGTGAAAAACTTATAACAAAATTTGCAAAGTATTATACACCTGTTGTTGTATTTCTGGCTATCGCTTTAGCAACATTACCTCCATTAATTACAGGTGCATCATTTAATGAATGGTTATACAGGGCTTTGATTTTCCTTGTTATTTCCTGTCCATGTGGTCTTGTTGTTTCCATACCCCTTGGATATTTCGCAGGAGTAGGTGCCTTGTCTAAACGTGGAGTTCTTGTAAAAGGCGGAAATTACCTGGAACGGCTTAAAAATTTAGATATAATAATTTTTGATAAAACTGGTACATTAACTGAGGGAGTTTTTGAAGTTGTTGATATAAAAGCTTTTAATAATTTTAAAGAAAAAGAAATACTTGAAATAGCTGCATATGCCGAAAAGCATTCAAATCATCCAATAGCGGAATCAATAAAAAGAAAATTTGGAAAAAATATAACTAAAGATAATATAGAAGATTATGAAGAAATTTCAGGTTATGGAATAAAAGCAAAAATAAATAAAAAAGAAATATTAGTAGGAAATAAAAAATTAATGAGTATGTATGGAATAAAAACTCCAGAAATTAAATACAATGGAACTATAGTATTTGTTGCTATTGATGGCAAATTTGCAGGATATATTGAAATATCAGATAGAATAAAACCTGGTGTCGCTGAAGTAATAAAAAATCTAAAGAATTTAGGAATTAAAAAAACAGTAATGCTTACTGGAGATAATAAGAAAGTAGCGGAATCTGTTGCAAAAGAACTTGAAATTGATGAATATTATGCCGAATTACTTCCCGGGGATAAAATAAAACTTTTTGAAAAATTTATAAATGGAGTTTCTACTGCTTTTGTCGGCGATGGAATAAATGATGCTCCTGTATTAACAAGAGCCGATGTTGGTATTGCAATGGGAGGTCTTGGCTCAGATGCAGCAATAGAAGCAGCTGATGTTGTTATTATGGACGATGATATTTCCAAATTAGTTGATTCAATAATGATTTCAAGAAAAACTTTAAAAATAACCTGGCAAAATATAATATTAGTTCTTGGAATAAAAGTATTATTTCTCACACTTGGTGCATTAGGAAAAACAGACATGTGGGGGGCCGTATTTGCTGATGTTGGTGTAACTTTAATAGCAGTATTTAATACGTTAAGAATTTTAAAAAAATAACACTCGCGACTTTGCGAGTGTTATTTTCTTTCATTTATATGAATATATCCAACTTCTATTAATTCTTTTACATGTTCATCATCAAGGGAATAATACACTACTTTTCCAACTTTTCTATATTTTACAAGATTAGCCTGTCTTAAAACCCTCAACTGATGTGAAACGGCGGAAATTGTTTTTCCAAGAACATAAGACAAATCACATACACACATTTCTTCAACCTGCATTAAAGTATATAAAATTTTCATTCTCGTTTTATCACCAATTACTTTAAATAATTCTGTTAATTCATTTAACGTTTTTTCATCTGGAGTATTTTCTCGAACATTTTTTACTATATCTTCATGAATCTCAATAGTTTGACATATTTCAATACTATCTTTATTAGATTTTGCAGCTTTTTTCATACTTTCCCACCTTCTTAATATAGTTTATAAATATTATATAATGAATTTCTTTAAAAGTCAATAAATCCAACATATTAATGTTATTAAATTCACATATTTTCGTAAAAAAGAAATTGTATAATTAAATTGGATAAAAAATATCATATTTAATTTGGAGGTGAAATTATGGCATATATGAATTTTAAAATTACATCTGAAAGCGAAACACCAACCAAAACTATAGTAAAAGCTAGAAATTTCGAAATGATAATAGACGAACCAGAAAATCTTGGAGGTAATGATGATGGTGCAAATCCTGTTGAATTTTTATTGGCATCTTTAGCTGGTTGTTTAAACGTTGTAGGTCATTTAGTAGCAAAAGAAATGGGATTTGAAATTAAAAAAATGAAAATAAACATTGATGGTGATCTTAATCCTGCTAAATTTCTCGGAAAACCTTCAAAAGATAGAACAGGATATGTAAAAATTAATGTATCCTTTGAATTAGAAACAACAGCTGATAAAAATACTTTAAATGAATGGCTAAAAATTGTTGAATCAAGATGTCCGGTATCTGATAATTTAAGCAATCCTACACCAATTGAATTTAATATTTCAACATTCTAAAAAAGCCAGAGGAAATTCCTCTGGCTTCAATTAAATTCTGTATTTTTTTCTGGTTGATAATATTCATCAGGTAGAGAGAAATAACCTATTATCACAAATATAGAGGCAATAAAGTAAAGAACAAATCCTATAAGAATTACAAATAATATAAGCCCCCATTTTGTAAAAGTTGCTGCTTTATAAAAATAATCATTCCCAAAATAATCACCTAAAAGATTATATGCTTTAATTTTATAAATTACAGGAATTATCATTAATGCAATAAATAATAATAAAACCCTGAAGGAAGATGAAAAAAAGAAATTTGTTTCCACATTATAATAATTAATTCCTGTGACAGTATCGTGAAAATCTTTTAAAATTCCTAAAAAACCAAATGCATAAATGGCATAAATAAATATAGTTGGCCATAACAAATAATTAAAAATACGTTTATCTCTTACAACCTGACTTATCTTATAAACTCCTACCAACTCGAGAATTGCTCCTATTATCCCAAAATGACCTGCAAAACTCAGTATTGCCCCAACTCCCGCTAAAATTTTCGCTGTTTTTAATTCGTTATTCATAAAATCCCCTCCTTTTAATGAGAATTTATTCACAACTTAGTGTAAATTTTTATTTTAAAAAAAGAATATATATATAAATCATGCATATTATATCATAATATTTCATTTTTTTCAAGAATTTATAAAATATCGTTATAATGTTTCTTATTATAAATTCTAAAAAGTTATGGTATAATATTATTATAAACAGAAAACGTTATCAATACAAATAATACCATTAAAATCATAAAAAAGGAGTGATGAAAATGGATTACATGAAAGTATATGAAGAATGGTTAAATAGCCCATATGTAGACGAAGATACAAAAAAAGAATTATTATCCATAAAGGATAATGAAAAGGAAATCATGGAAAGATTTTACAAAGAACTCGAATTTGGAACTGCAGGGTTAAGAGGTGTGCTTGGTGCAGGAACAAATAGAATGAATATATACACAGTTGGTAAGGCTACTCAGGGATTGGCAGACTTTATCATATCAAAAGGCGAAGAATATATGAAACGTGGTGTGGTAATTGCCTATGATGTTAGACATATGTCACCTGAATTTGCAAAAACAGCAGCTTTAGTTTTAGCTGGAAATGGCATAAAGGTTTATTTATTTGATCATATTGCACCAACTCCATTATTGTCATATTCTGTTAGAAGATTAAAAACTGCTGCTGGTATTGTTATTACAGCAAGTCATAATCCTAAAAATTATAATGGTTATAAAGTATATTGGGAACAGGGATCACAAATTCTTGATGATGTTGCTATTCCTGTAATGGAAAATATAAAGAAATTAACAGATTTCTCTATGATTAAAAAGATTACTGAGGAAGAAGCTTTAAATAAAGGATTATTGGAATATGTAGGAAAAGAAATTGAAGACGAATATATTGAAAAAGTAAAAGGTCTTGCAATAAGAGAAGAAATTGATAAAGATATAAAGATTGTTTATACACCTTTAAATGGGACAGGAAATAAACCTGTAAGAAGAGTACTTGCAGAAAGAGGATTTAAAAATGTTTTTGTTGTTCCTGAACAGGAAAATCCAGATCCTGACTTCACAACTGTTGGTTATCCAAACCCGGAAGATTTAAAGGCTTTTGAATATGCAAAAAGATTGGCTAAAGAAAAAGATGCTGATTTAATTATTGCAACTGATCCAGATTGTGATAGAACAGCTGTAGTAGTTAAACACAATGGAGAATATGTTCCTCTAAACGGAAATCAAACAGGTGCTATTTTAATAAAATATATTATTGAAGGAAGAAAAGAAAAAGGCACTTTATCAGATAAAGGTATGATTATAAAATCTATTGTTACAGGAGATCTCGGTAAGGAACTTGCTGCAAAGTATGGAATTGTAACCTTTGAAACTTTAACAGGATTTAAGAATATCTGTGGTCTTGAAAATGAATTAGAAGGTAAATATGATTTTGAATTTGGCTATGAAGAAAGTATTGGTTATGTAACAGGTACATTTGTAAGGGATAAAGATGGAGTAATTTCATCAATGTTTGTTTCAGAAGCTGCTGCATATTATAAAACACAGGGGAAAACACTTGTAGATGTATTATACGATTTATACAACGAAATTGGATATTACTTTGAAAACAACTTCTCATTGATTATAGAAGGTCTTGAAGGAATGGAAAAGATGAAGAGAATTATGGAAACATACAGAAAAGAATTCCCAAAAGAAATTGGAGATATGAAACTTGTAAGATATATAGATTATCTTGAAAGAAAGGATAAAGATCTTGTTTCAGGTGAAGAAAAAGAAACAGATGTACCAAAATCCAATGTTTTAAGATTTTTCTTTGATGACGGTTCATGGTATGCTGTAAGACCGTCAGGAACAGAACCAAAATTAAAAATTTATATTTACTCAAAGGATAAAAATGAAGAAAAATCAAAAGAAAAATTAGCTCTTATGAAAGAAAAAATAATGGAAATTATTAACTCTGTTGAATAATATAATAAATAAAAGCTCCCATATGGGAGCTTTTATTTTATACATTAAAATCCTACAGCAAAATTAATATTTAATCCAGTATTTACACCATCAAATAATTTGTCTGTATCTGGTGCTTCTGACTGTACTGATATATTTAATTCACCAAAGAAAACATTAACTCCAAGTCCTCCATCAAATCTCCAGAAATTTATATTTCCTCCATCATATGAGTAATTTCTTATTTCTGCCCATACTGGTAATAATCCCCAGAATAAAGCTTTTCCCGCAGAAACGCCCCATACTGTATCCTCTGTATCTGGTGCATATTCAATAAATGGAACAAAATCAAATATTATAGGTAATGTCAGGAAGAAGGTCATTTTCCATGGAGGCATACTTTTAAATGGCTCTTCATTTGTTAAGCTACCTATTTCAAAGTTTGTAAATTCAACATATTCAGTGTCCATTTCTCCATATACAAAATTTGTATCATATTTATATATATCACTACCCTGAGAAATTGTAATATCCTTTAATCCAAAACCTATTGCAGGGTAATTTTTACCTGCTACAAATCCTATGTCCATTGTGATTATTCCATTATTCATAAGTTTATCTGATAAATCTTCAATATCTTCAAATATCTTCATATCATCAAATAAAAGGGAATAGTCATATGGAAGTTCATGGATTCTTCCTTTAAATGCTGATACTACAATAAATTTTTCGCTTTCACTATCACATCTCACATCAAACACAGGAACATGACTTTTTACAGTTGCTCCAAATGAAAAATCCTTTCCTTTTAATCCAAAATAAACTCCTCCTGTTACCCATAATGAATTTTCAAGAAATTTGTTATAATCGATAAAATCCTTATTTGTTATATTTAATTCAGGAGCCACTACTAATGCACCTAACTTTAGTTTTGAATATAAATCAAGAATTTGTTTTCTTCCAAGAATATTAGCTTCTTCTAAATCATATAAACCAGATATATTTCCAACAAGATTCAAGTCCATTGCTTCTTCAAAGGATAAATTTGCATCCTGTACTATTCCTAAGTTTAAAGTTCCTCCTAATTCAATATTATTTCTTGCTGACCATGCTATTAAAGCCGGATTCACTTCCCGGTTCCATGGCGATAATGCGTTAATGGCAGAAAATGCTGTAATAACCATAAATATGGTAAGGATAAAAATAATGTTTCTTTTCATTTTAAACCACCCCTTTCAAAAATTTCAAATATATATATCGCCTATTATTATAAAAACTTTAATTATAATCGCTCCTCATTTTTATTATATCACAAAAATTACAAAATTGAAACTAATTTGTTTATAAAAATCAAACTAATATTTTTTGAAATGCCTTTATTCCAATTTCAATAATATTATCATCGGGTAAGAAAAGGGGTGAATGTAAACCTACTCTTTTATTAGTTCTGGTACCAAGCCAGAACATTAATGACGGATACTTTTCAGCAATAAACCCAAAATCCTCTCCTGTCATTTTATATCCACAATCTATAACTTTAAAATCATCTGAAACTTTTTCTATAAAATCCTTATACAATTTTTTATTATTAATTACTTCCTTATACCTTGAACCAATAGTTATTTTATAATTTATTCCCATGCTTTGTTTAATTGATTTAAGAATTTCTTCTAATTTTTTTATATATTTATCTGTATATTCCAAACTTAATGATCTTATACTTCCTTCTATTTTTGCATATGAAGGAATAACGTTTCTAACATCTCCTGATTTTATCTTTCCAATTCCAAATAATATTGGCTCAACAGGGTTTAAATTCAATCTGTCTACATTATCAAGAAATGTTCTTAACGCATTAAATGCATTGATTCCATCTTGTGGAAATGCTATATGTGACTTTTTACCAAAAAATTCAATATCTATTTCAACAGCCGATGCAAATAATATACTTTCTGTTGTGGCAATAATTCCTTTTTCATATTCATCAGTAACATGAAGCGCATAAGCTCTTTTTATATTAAATTTATCCAATATACCACTTTCTATAATTTTTAAAGCTCCTCCTCCACCTTCTTCTGCAGGTTGAAATAAAAATAAAATATTTTTTTGAATTTTTTCTTTCAAAACATAATCTATCAATCCATATAAAATTGCCATATGAACATCATGACCACATGCATGCATATTTCCATTATATGATTTAAATATAGCATTTGTTTCTTCTTTTATAGGTAATGCATCAATATCCGCTCTAAATAAAATATATTCATTTTCATTTTCCAGAGGGCTATGTTCTATAATCAATCCTGTTTTTAATGGTGTATGAATTTTTATATCGACTTCATACGCTTCTGCTAAATTAGATATGTACTTTTTGAGCATTGCAGTAGTTTTTATTTCCTGAAATCCCAATTCTGGATTTTGATGTAAAATATGTCTTAATTCAACAGCATTTAGCATATCAAACCCTCCATAATATTAATTATTTTATCTATTTCATCATATTTGATATTTAATGCTGGCAGCAATCGTATAACAAAATTGTTCTGAATCATATTTAATAATAATCCTTTACTTAATGCAATCTTTTTTAATTCATGATATGAATCATCTAATTCGATTCCTATCATTAAACCTTTTCCTCTAATATCCATAATTTTAAATGAATTTAAATTTTCTAATTTTTCAAAGAAATAATTACCTTTTTCTTCAATATCATTTAACATATGAGGAATATTATCAACAATATATTTTGCACCAGCTATTGAAACTGGATTAGGTGCGAATGTTGAACCATGATCACCCTTTGTTAAAATTTCAGCTGTTTCTTCAAGAAATAATGTAGCTCCTAATGGTAATCCTCCACCAAGGGCTTTCCCCAATGTAATTATATCAGGTTTCAAATTAAAATGTTCATATGAATAAAATTTTCCTGTTCTTCCTATTCCAGCCTGTATTTCATCAGATATTATTAAATAATTATATTTTTCTTTCCAAAAATTAATTGCTTTTGAAAAATCATCAGTTATGGGGATAATTCCTCCTGAACCCTGAATTGGTTCTACAAAAATTGCAATAACCTCTTCCCCATGATGTTCCATATAATCATTAAATCCGTTGACATCATTAAATAAAAATTCCTGACATTTTGAAAGCAACGGTCTAAATGGAGCTTTTAAGTTTTCAAAACCATTTATAGATAATGCTCCCAATGTTCTTCCATGAAATCCGTTTTTAAAATAAATTATTTTATTCTTTTTATTATGAGAAATCTTTTTTATTGCTTTTAGAGCTGCTTCCACTGCTTCAGTTCCAGAATTAGTAAAAAAGACTTTCCCTTTTTTACCAGTAAAAGATATGAGTTTTTCTGCAACATATAATGCATCTTCATCAAGAAAAAAATTTGAAATATGCATATATTTTTTCATTTTTTCCTGAAATTTTAGTAATAATGGTTTGTATGAATGTCCAAATGCCATTACTCCTATTCCAGAAAATGTATCAATATACTTATTTTCTTTTTTGTCGTATATATATATTCCTTCTGCTTTTTCAACTTCAATATCAAAATAATCATACATTTCAAGAATCATAATTCAAACTCCTTTGTTATAGAATTTATAGCTTCTGAAAGATATTGCTTTTCAATTAAACATGAAATTTTTATTTCAGATGTTGTAACCATTTTTATAGGTATATTTCTCAAAGCTCTAAAAAATCTTGAAGCAACTCCTTTTTCTGTTTTCATACCAATTCCTACAACAGAAACCTTAACATATCCGTGTTCATAATTTATTTCAGAACCATCTACATCTTCCAGAGCTTCTTTTAAATATCTATCAAAATGTTCCATTTCTTCTTCTATTATTGTAAACGAAAGATTCAATTTATTATTTATATTTATTATAGATATCATATCCACATTAAAACCTTTATGGGCAATCTTATCAAATATATTATACACCTTTTCATGATCAAGTGGTAGATTTGTTATTGTTACCTGAGTTTGATTTTCCAATATGCTCATTCCTGTAACAACTGGATTTTCTATATTATCTGCTATCACGTATGTTCCCTCCTCATTTAAAAAAGTCGAGGCACAGTATATTTTTACATTAAATTTTTTTGCTACTTCCACTGCTCGACTATGTAACACCTTAGCTCCTAAACTTGCCATTTCCAACATTTCATCATATGTAATATATTTTAATTTTTTTGCTTCTGGATATATTTTAGGATCAAATGTATAAATACCTGCAAAATCGCTGTATATTTCACAATTAATATTTAAAGCAGCAGCTATAGCTACTGCAGATGTATCAGAACCTCCTCTACCAAGTGTGGTATAGTCGCCATCTTCATTAATTCCCTGAAATCCTGTAATAACAAGAACATCATATATTTTAAAAAGAGAAAGTATTTTATCTGTTTTGAATTTTTGAATTCTTGCATTGTTATAATCACCTGTTGTAAAAATACCTGCCTGAAAAGCATTTAACGATTTTGATGAAATATTTAAATCATTTAATGCAATGGACAATAACGCAACAGACATTTGTTCTCCAGTTGTTAAAAGCATATCCAATTCCCTTGGATGTGGAGAATTGGAAACTTTTTTTGCCAGCTCTATCAGCTTATCTGTGGTTTTTCCCATTGCAGAAACTATTACAATTACTTTGAAGCCTTCTTGAACTCTATTAGAAATTTTTTTCGCCACAAATTTTATTTTTTCTGGTGTTGCAACAGATGAACCTCCATATTTTTGAACAACTATATTCATATTATCACCTATAATTCTCTTAAAGCATCAAGAATTTGTGTTTTGCTCTTGGTTTTTTCATCTACTTTTTTTATTATTTTTGCTGGAACTCCTGCTACAACCGAATTAGGCTCAATATCAGAGGTTACAATTGCACCTGCTGCAACAACGGAATTTTCCCCTATTTTTATTCCTTCTAAAATAACTGCATTTGCTCCAATTAATACATTATCTGCTATAATTACTGGATCTGCACTTGGCGGCTCTATTACACCGGCTATAACTGCACCTGCACCAATATGACAATTGTTCCCTATAATTGCTCTTCCACCAATTACCGCATTCATATCAATCATAGTTTTGCTTCCAATTTTAGCCCCAATATTTATTACAGCACCCATCATAATTACAGCATTATCTCCAATTTCCACAAGATCTCTTATTATTGAACCTGGTTCTATTCGAGCATTAATTTTTTTCAAATTCAATAAAGGTATAGCAGAATTTCTTCTATCTAATTCTATTTTATAATTTTCTATTTTTTCTCGATTTTCAGATAAAAAACTTTCAAACTCTTCTAATTCGCAAAATAAAACCCCTCTTTTTTCATCGCCAAAATAATCATCAAAAGGTAAATCTTTAAGATCTCCTTTTAAATATACTTTAACAGGAGTTGTTTTTTTTGATTTTGCAATATACTCTATAATCTCATATGAATTCATAGATATCACCTCATTTATTAATTTATTGTTAGATTGAACACATCATTGAATGTATAAAATCCTGCTATGCTTTTTATTGCAAATTCCGCAGATTTCAAAACCCCTTCTGCAAATGTCCTTCTCGACAATGCTCTATGTGAAATAGTAATTACCTCACCAAGCGTACCAAAATAAACTGTATGATCTCCTGGAACATTTCCAACTCTTATCGAAGAAATATTTACATCTTTATTTAACACATCCTTTAGCATTTTAGCAGTACCAGAAGGTTTGTCTTTTTTAAATCTATGATGCGTTTCTAAAATTTCTATATCTACATCTTTTAATAATGAATCTGCTAATTTTGTTAGCCTTAATAAAACCTGAATTCCAATTGAAAAGTTATAGCTTTGAACAACAGGGATATTTTGCGAAATTTCATGTAATTGTTTAATTTGATTTTCATCTAATCCTGTTGTTCCTATTACTAAAGGAACCTTAAATTTATCAACATATTCTATAACTTTATTAAAAGCTTCTGGCAAAGAGAAGTCTATTAATATTTCTGGTTTTTCTTCAAAAAACTCACCTGATTTATCATATGAAAAAACAAGCTGATGTCCCTTTTCAGAAAATAAATTATATATTTCATTTCCCATTCTTCCATTTCTTCCAATTAATCCATACTTCATATTCCCAACTCCTTAAACAAATTATCAATTATCTTTTTTGAATTTTCACTTAATTCAACAAGCGGTAATCTTAAAATATTTTTACAATATCCAAGTTTTGAAACGGCATATTTTATCGGTATAGGATTCACTTCAATAAATAGCTTTCTCATTAAAACATTATATTTTTTATTTATTTCCTGTGCAGTTTTGTAATCATTTTTTATTATCGCATGAGTAAGTTTTTTCATAACTTCCGGTAAAACATTTGAAAATACTGATATAACCCCATCTCCTCCCAAAGCCATCAGAGGTAAAGCCTGATCATCATTCCCGGAATAAACTTTCATATCTTCCGGTTTTACTGAAATTAATTCTGCAATTTGAGATATATTTCCACTTGCTTCTTTTATTCCAATTACATTTTCATTTTTTTCAAATATTTTCACTGCTGTTTCTGGTAAAATATTTGATCCTGTCCTTGAAGGAACATTATACAAGATTATTGGTAAATCTGTTCTTTCGGCTATATATGTGTAATATTCAACAAGTCCATTTTGTGTGGATTTATTATAATACGGATTAACTATTAATAACCCATCTGCACCAGACTTTTTAGCAAGCATATTATTCGTAATTACGTGTTCTGGATTATTTGAACCAGTCCCCACAATTACAGGTATTTTTTTATCTACTACTTCAACAACTTTATTAACAATTTTTTCTCTTTCATACTCTGAAATTGTTGGTGCTTCACCGGTAGTTCCAAGAACTATAATTGCATCTACATATTTTGCCTGAAATTCAACAAATTTTTCTAATGCTTTAAAATCAACTTTTTTATCTTTATCAAATGGAGTAATAATTGCAGTTCCTACACCTTTAAACATAAATATCGCCTCCCTGTATTGTTGAAAAATAATCATCTATTGTTTCTGCTCTTCTAATCATTTTAAATTCTTTACCATCATAAATAAATTCCGCAGGACGTAATTTTCCATTATAATTAAATCCCATTGAATGGCCATGTGCTCCAACGTCATGAATAATCAAAATATCTTCTTCCTCTAATTCTGGCAATTCTCTATTTATAGCAAATTTATCGTTATTTTCACATAATGATCCAACAACATCATATTTTCTAACTTTTTTTGTTTTGCTTTTTCCTAACACACTTATATGATGATACGCTCCATATATTGCAGGCCTCATCAAACTGGACATATTTGCATCTACCCCGGCATATATTTTATAACTTTCCTTTATATACAAAACCTTTGTTATCAAGTAACCATGAGGACCTGTTATATATCTTCCATTTTCTGTAAAAATACGTGGTTTCATATTGTTTTTTATAAAATACTCAAAGTATAAGTCCTTAATCCTTATACTCAATTCTTCAAGATTAATTTCTTTCTCCTGCGGATGGTAAGGAATACCAAATCCGCCACCAATATCTATAAAAGAAAAATTTATATTTAATTTTTTGGATATTTTTAAAGCTGCTTCAAAAATCAATTCTGTATTTCTGGCAATTATATTTATGTCCAGAGTATTTGAAATTATCATGGCATGTAATCCAAATTTTTTAATTCCTTCTTGTTTTAATAATTCATATCCTTCAATTAACCTGTTATATGGCACCCCAAACTTTGCTTCTTTAGGATTCCCTATAATTCCCGTTCCATATGCTTTTTCAGGTGTATACCGTATAGAACCAATTTCAGGAAGAGAATATAATCTTTTAAGCTTTTGAATGTGATTAATATCGTCAAAATTAATTATCGCTTTTAATTCCAATGCCTTTTTATACTCTTCCATAGGAGTATTATTTGAAGTAAATAGAATATTTTCACCCACTGCTCCTACCCTTTCTGAAAGTATTAATTCTGTCATAGAGCTACAATCCATACCGCAATTGTTTTCTTTTAATTTTCTTAATATATATGGAGTAGGCGTTGCTTTTACCGCAAAGTATTCCTTGTAATTACACCAATTAAATGCATTTTGAAGACTTTTTAATGAATCTATGATTCCTTTTTCATCATATATATAAAATGGTGTTGGATATTTTTTAGATAATTCATAAATTTTTTCTTCAGGTATAGGTATTTTTTTCATTTAATCCCTCATTTCCAGGTGTTTTAATAATATTCTTACCGCATTTGTTGCAGCTCCAACCCTTACATTATCGGCAACTATCCAAATTAAAAAGGTATTTTTTCCCATTTTTCTTAAACGTGAAACATAGGTTATATTACTTCCAGCAACCATTAAAGGAGTTAACAACTTTTCTGTATATACAACATTTTCTGTTGCGGAAATAAGATTTTTAATTGTTTCTAAAGGAATATCTTTCTTTATCCTGAAAACTACGCTTTCTGAATGCCCATATAATACAGGAACTCTAACTGCAGTAGGATAAACACTTATCGAATCATCATTAAAAATTTTCCTTGTTTCATTAACCATTTTCATCTCTTCTTCAGTAAAACCATTTTCCAATATAGGACCAATTTGCGGAATTACATTATTTATAATTATATCCGGAAAATGGGCTGTATTATTAATTCCATTTTGTTGATTTAACAATTCTTGAATTCCTTTATTACCTGCTCCAGAAACTGCCTGATAAGTACTTACAAATATTTCTTCTATTCCTATTTGTTTCTGAATTTCAGATAATGCAAGGACCATTTGAATAGTAGAGCAATTTGGATTTGCAATTATTCCTTTGTAATTTTTTATTATTTCACCATTTATTTCTGGCACAACCAATGGTATATTTTCCTGCATTCTGAAAGCTGATGAATTATCAATAATTACATTTCCAGCTTCAGCAGCAATTGGTGCATATCTCCTTGAAACATTTCCACCTGCCGAAAACAATAAATAATCATATTTTTCTCTCATAACATTTTCTGATATTTCCTCAATTGTATATTCTTTATCTTTAAATTTTAATTTTTTACCTGCTGATTTTTTTGAAGCAAATAGCCTTAATCCATCTACTTTTAAATTCGATTCTTCCAGAACTTTTATCATTGTTCTACCTACCTCACCTGTAGCGCCTACAATTCCAACCTTCATTCTCTCTCCTCCTTAAAAATTTATATAAAAAAAGGTCTTCCGAAAATACGGAAGACCCTATATTTGAAATAATCTATGTTATATACTATTTCAGCATATAACAACCTTTATTCCAAACGGCTCTCCGCATTTTCTCAAATGCGACAGTTACATGGGTATTCCCCATATAACCAGGCATACAGGATGGGTAAGTCCTGTACCCTTCGGCAACCTCGCCTTTCATCTATCCCAAGCCTACCCGGGCGATAGATAGATTACTCTTCTTGGTTGCGCCTCCGTTTGTTCGTTATACATATTAACTTTTGCTGTAGTTTAACAAAAAAGATTTACAAAAATTTTAATTAAATATTAAATTTATTTTTTTAAGTTTATATCCTTTACTTTTATTTTAACTTTTCTCATCCTTATTTTTTCAATAAATCTAATTATGGGACATCTCATTTTCCATCTTTCAAAAAATGTCATTATTTCTCCTCCATTTCATATATTACGTAGGTATTTTTTTGTTTTTTAGCTTTATACATAGCCATATCCGCTAATTTAAGCAATTCTTCAATTTTCTGACTATGTTCAGGAAATAATGAAACTCCTATACTCGTAGTTACAATAAAGCTTTTATTTTTTATTTTATATTCCCTTTTTGTACTCTCCTGAATCCTTTTTATAACAAGAGTTATATCTTCTATTTCTTTATATTGCATTAAAACAACAAATTCATCTCCACCAAATCTTGCTATTAAATCTGATTTTCTCATATGTGCTTTTAAAATATTGGCAAAATCAATTAGTAATTCATCACCTTTATCATGTCCAAAATTATCATTTACTGATTTGAAATTATCAAGGTCCATAAATAAAACTGCATACTTTAAATTATTTCTTTTTCCCAATTCCAGCATTTTTTCTGCATTATCAAAAAAGAATTTTCTATTTGGTAATTTTGTAAGCGAATCATGTGTTGCCGTGTAGTCAAGATTTTCTTTTACTTTATTTAAAGCCATATAATTATATACTATAAATGTCAATAGAATTATATTAAATAATATAAATCCCGCATCAAGAACTATCATCTTCTGTTTTTCTTTTAATATACTTGCCACATTACTTTCAAGTTCTTTAATTTCAATATTAATTATTTCCTGTGTATAAGAAATAAGCTCTGATAAATTGTCAAATACCTCTCCAGCATTTAAATGATAATAAGTTAAATTAAAAAGAGATTTGTAATAATTTTCAAGATCTTTATATTGATCCATATTTTTAATATTTTTTAATTTTTTTAATGTTTCTTCTCTAAATGGAAATTCCATAAAATTAATTATTTCTGTTAATCCATAATAGCTCTTATTAACGATATATAATTCTCTTTCTGATGGTGGCCTTTTATCAACAATCAGAGCAGAAAAAATTCCTCTAAATTCACCGATAAATTCCTTATTTTCCTCTATTAGATATATAGATAAAAGAGTTTTTGCTGTCTCAGGAAAAGAATCTTCTTTTAATGGATAATAATAAAATCTCAATAATTCATTTATGATATTGGTATATTCAACAAATATATCTATATTACTCTTTTTCTGAAAATTCTCCTTTCTAATATTTTCAATAGAGTATTTGATTTTTTCAATATTTGTACAACAACTATCGTCCACAAAAGCTTTTTCTATATTATTGAGATAAAAATCAACTTCTTTTTGCTCATGTTTTATTTTTTCAATAATATTTTCATCTCCACATATATGCATATTCATATATCCTCTTTCCTTTTGAAGATGAAATATCGCATTAGATGTATTTTTAATAACTTCTATTGATTTTTTTAAAATAACCAGGCTTTTTTGTTCCTTTTGGATTTGTAAAAAAAAGTTACCTGAAATTGCTAAAATACCTAAAAAAACAAGGATTATAGCCATAGTATTTAAAATACTCTTTTTCATAACTCACCTCAAATATTTGAATATATTTTATATTTAATATTATATCATAAATATAATTTCACAAAAAATCAAGGTATATTATCCATAATATTCAACACATATTTTATGTTATAATTGATATTGAATGGATTTAAATACTGGAGGTGTTAATATGTCATCAAAGGTTTATTTTACTAATTTAAGAACAAGACCTGGAATGAATTTGCTTGATAAACTCGAAAGATTGGTGAAAAAAGCTGGAATTGAAAATATAGATTTTAAAAATAAGTTTGTAGCAATAAAAATTCATTTTGGAGAACCTGGAAACCTTGCTTATATACGACCTAATTACGCTGCAAGATTGGTAAAAATTATAAAGTCATTGGGCGGAAAGCCTTTTTTAACTGATGCAAACACGCTATATACTGGAAGACGTTCAAATGCTTTAGACCACTTAGAAAGTGCCTATGAAAATGGTTTTAACCCACATACTCTTGGTTGTCATGTTGTAATTGCAGATGGTTTAAAAGGGACAAATTATAAAGAGATTCCAATAAATCTTGAATATTGTAAAACCGCAAAGATTGGAACTGAAATTGCAGAAAGTGATGTAATAATTTCCATGGCCCATTTCAAAGGACATGAACAGGCTGGTTTTGGTGGAACATTAAAAAATCTTGGAATGGGTTGTGCATCACGTGGTGGAAAACTCGAATTACATTCTACTTCAAAACCTGTTATAAAAACCAAAAATTGTGTGGGTTGCGGTATTTGTGTAAATAGCTGTGCTTATGACGCTATTCATTTAAACGAAAATAAAGTTGCTGTAATTGATTATGACAAATGCGTGGGATGCGGTCAATGTGTGGCTGTTTGCCAATATAATGCAGCTCAGGTAGTATGGGATGAGGCTTCAGAAATTATGAATAAAAAAATTGCTGAATATACTTATGCTATTGTAAAGGATAAACCTGCATTTTATATTAATTTTATTATGAACGTCTCTCCAGATTGTGATTGCTGGTCACATAATGATTATCCACTTGTTCCTGATATTGGAATTGCTGCATCTTTTGATCCAATTGCTCTTGACATGGCCAGTGTTGATCTTGTAAAAAGTGCTCCGGTACTTCCTGGAAGTAAAATTTATTCACACGAACATCAACAAGAATTTGTAGGCGAGGATAAATTTAAATTTGTTCACCCAAATACCGATTGGGAAGCTGGTTTAATTCACGGAGAGAAAATAGGACTTGGATCAAGAAATTATGAATTAATTGAGGTATAATTATGAAAATAGATGTATATGGCGCTATATTTTATGACATTTATATTTACGGAGAAGAACCACATAAAAGTGAGATTTTAGAATTTCCTGGAGGTTCCGGTTTTAATATTGCCTATACTTTATATAAATTAGGAAATGAGGTTTATTTCAATGGAGTTATAGGAAATGACTTTAAGGGAAACTTTTTAAAAGAAAAAACACCTTTTAAGAATATAAAGGAAATTAAAAATCAGGAAACAGCTGTTTTCATTTCCAAAAACGATATTCCACTGGCAGTAAAAAGAAAAATAAATGATATTGAATTTTCTGATTTTGAAAAACATGGCGAAGTTGCTGTAATAACAAGTGAAATATCTATAAAAAATATTGAAAAAATATTAGCTTTAAACTATGATTATATATTTATAGATATAGGACCAAGACCTTTTTTAATTAATGATATTTCCTTTTCTGAAAATGTCTTTATTTTAGGAAATGAAAATGAAGCTAAATTATTTAATAAAAAAATTGATATTATAAAAGCAGGAATACGCGGCGTTTATTATAATAATAAATTATATCCTTCAAATGGTAAAAAGGCAAAATACACCACCGGACTTGGAGATATTTTTGATGCTTTTTTTATCGATAATTATATTAAAAATTTCGATATTGAAAACTCTGTATATAATGCTATAACCGCTGTTGAAAAAGTACTTGATATACCTACTCCATACCAAAAAATTGAATCCTGCACATAGAAGTGCAGGATTCTTCAATCTGATAACCCTTCCAGATTTCTGGAAGGGTTATTTTAAAAATCTATCAATGATCTCATCAATCAAAACTCTTTCATCATCTTCAAAAGAGTAATAACCAAGAGCAACACGCTTATAACCTAAACCATATTTAAGGGCAAAATCCCTAACCTTACCTTTTGGATAAGGAGTAATGGGCCATTTAATATCGTATCGAACACAATTTCTTAAAAACACATCAAAAACTTTCATTTCCTCATCGCTGAGCTTAAAATAATTAAAAACAAATTCCTTAAATTTCTCAATTTTTTCTTGCTAAATAAAATGCTGAAATATTATATTCTGTATCTTCAACATCTTCAGAATTCAATAATTTCCTTTCAGTTTTCTTCAAATACTCTTTTAATCTCCAACTTACAAAAAGTTAAAACTATTTTTACTAATCTTTTTTGAAAGTAAGAAACTTTAAAATTAACATTCTCTTGTAACATAATAAAAAATTAAGAAAAAGACAAAATAATGAATATAAAAGTATTTTAAAAAACGAAATAAAATCCCGGATTTTTCGATGTTACATGAGTTAATTAAAATGTAATAAAAATCAACTTCTGAAATACTGATAAAAAGCGGATTTTTATTTTTGAAAAAACACTTGCAAGTCATGTTAGAAATGGTAAAATTCAAAATAAGAGGTGAAATTTAAATTATCTAAATAAATTTCATTAAATAAATGCTTTATATTTCTTTAAATATATAAATCGGCCTGACCTCTAAAAAATGGAAGAGAAATAAAAAAATTACAAAAATTTAAATATTAACTGACAAATACACGTTTTTGTTTTTTATATTCTCTTGAAAGGAGTTGAATATGAAAAAGATAAAAAATATTATAAATTTCATATATTCAAGATTAGGAAATAAAATAAAAAGGAACGTATTTTTAATAATAATAGTCTCACTAATTGCAAATATTCTTGCCATTATTTTGCCATTGTTCCAAAAAAATATAATAGACGCTATTGTTAAGAGTAATTTAGAAAATGGATTAATATTTATTTTTCTTATATCAGGATTAACCATTTCGTTGATATATATAATTGAATCATTATTATTAGAAAAACTATTTAGAAATTTGAAGGGACGCGTACAATATGAATTATTGACTTCCATAACAAGACAAAATAATAAAATTATTGACCAAAGAGGACCTGGCGCATATATGACAGGTCTTTTTGGTAATTCAGAACAGATATCTATGCTATTAAAAAAGAATTATTTTTCTATGATTATAGGTATTATAGTAAGTTTATTTGCATTGATAATTTCGGCAAAATGGACATTAACTTTTCCATTATTAATTGTAGGTTCTTATATATTGATTTTTTCAATAATAAAGATAACAAACAAAATTCATATAAGTAATTTCAATAAAGCAAGAGAATTGGTATTTGAAACAAATCCAAAAGTACTGGAATTTATTGAAAACAAAAGGAGTATAAGCGGATATGGAAATATATTAAAGCTTGAAAATAGGATATATAAATTATTTGAAGAAAGAGATAATTATTTTAAAAAAGCATCATATGCATCAATATTTGGTAATTCATCAATAGTAGCAATAAAAAATATAGTATTGACAATATTTTTTATACTTTCAATGTTTCAAATACAGAAAGGAAATCTTGAATTATCAGCATTTATAGCAATATTATCATATTTCCCTATAGTGTTTAAACCCATAGATTCAATTCAGGAAATATATTCCAATATAAATAAATTCGAAATGTTTTACAAACGTATAGAAGACAATCTTTTAAAGAAACCTAAATTGGATTTACCTGAGAACAATAAAATAAAAATAAGCAATTGTTCATTTTCATATTCTAATACAGAAATAATAGAAAATCTTAATTTAGAGATAAATAAAAAAATAGGGCTTGTTGGATTATCAGGAGAGGGAAAGAGCACAATATTAAAAATGATTTTTGGAGAAATTTCACCGCTTAGAGGATATGTGGAATTTGGAAATAAAGATGTAAGAAATATACATAAACCTTTTGTTTATTCCAGTATAAGATATTATTCACAGGAAATGGAAATATTCGATGAAGATTTAAATTTTAATGTAACCCTTGGAAAAATTGGACTATCTAAAAATGAATATATGGAAAAATTAAAAAATTATGAAGCACAATTATTTAAACTTATAAAAAAAATAAAGACAATGAAAGAGCCTTTAAATTTAAAAAATCTTGATTATGAATATATAAATATGATATATGAAATCTTTAATATTAATGATTGTTATGTAGAGAAAGAAAATCTTCTATATGAAATAATTGAAAAAATAAAAGATAACAAAATTAATGTCTCATTTGTGGCTGAAATATTATTCTCGCGTGATTACTACATACTGGAAAAATATGAAAATATAATAAAAGAATTGGAACTTGAGAAATTGGGAAATAGAAAATTAGGGCAAAGAGGTAAAAAAATATCCGGTGGTGAAAAAAATAGAGTATGTATGGCAAGATTTTTGTTGCCAGAACATAATGGGCCATTTATAATAGATGAACCATTTACAAGTCTTGATGCGATATCTGAAGAAAAAAATCTCAAAATATTAAAAGAATATATAAAAAACAAAAATGGAATAATAATATCTCATAAGATAAATATTATAAAAGAATTAGCAGATGAGATAATAGTTATAGATAAAGGAAAAATAATTGAAAAAGGAACACACGATGAATTAATTCAAAATCAAAAGCTTTATAGCAAAATACATAAAAACTTTGTGAAAATGAAAAATGTATAATTAATATATAATATTAGTAAACAGGAGTGAAGAAAATGATAAAATTTGAAAATGTTGTAAAAGAATATAAGTTAAAAAAAGATAAGGCGGTAACAGCACTTAAAGGAATTTCATTTGAAATAGAAAAGGGAGATATCTGTTTTTATCTCGAGCCAAATGGAGCTGGGAAATCAACAACAATAAAATTATTGCTTGGAATATTAAAACCAGATGATGGAAAAATATTAATAAACAATAATGAATTAAAGAAAAAATATAAAAAAGAATATTTGAAAAGAATCGGAATAAGTATAGGTAACAAGTCCCATTTAATATGGGACATTCCAGTTATAGAATCGCTTAAATTGGTGGGGAAATTATATAAAGTCCCTGAAAAAGTATCAGATGAACGGATAAAATATATGGCCGAAAAGTTAAATATCACACATGTACTGAATAAACCTGCAAAGTTTTTATCTCTTGGTGAGAGAGTAAAATCTGATATGATATGTGCTTTAATTCATGAACCTGAAATTGTATATCTTGATGAGCCAACAATAGGGGTTGATATATTATCAAAAGAGATAATATTCGAATTTATAAAGGAACATAATGAGAAAAATAAAACCACATTCTTTATAACCACGCATGATATAAGCTGGGTGGAAAAGGTAAATACAAAATTAATTTTAATAGATAAAGGAAAGAAAATATATTCAGGTGAGGTTGAAAAATTAAAACAAAATTATAAAATACCGGAATCATTTATGATTGAATTTGATAAGAAGATTGATATAAATAACTTTTTAGATTTTAAAGATAAATTCCTTGAGTTTAAAACAAGCGATAATAAAATATCTTTTGTATCAAATAATCATAATGTCCATATTGAATTTATAAATTATTGCTTTAAGAATTATAATGTGGTGAGAATAAATGAAATGACAAATAAAAAACTTGAAGATATAATAATTTCAATCACAAAAAAGGAAAGTGAAAAATATGGCCAATTTTAATTATTATTTTGAAAATTTCAAAATAGAATTAAAGCGATATTTTTTATATACACAGGAATATATAATGATGTTAATAATGAATGTAACAATGGTCTTTATTCAGTACGCTTTATTTTCCAATCTTTTTTATGCCAAAAAACAAATAATAAATGGTTTTACAAAAGAAAATCTTTTACAATACTTTATTATAAATTTTCTGATTTCACAATTGACCTTTACAGAAGTACATGCCTCAATTAAAAATGATTATTATAATGGAAAAATGGTATTAATTCATTCAAAACCAATGAATTATATTTTACACTATTTCTCGCGAGCATTTTCAAACGTTATAGGAAATACAATTTTAATGGGAATTCCTACAATTTTAATAATGGCATTTATCTTTCATTTTTCATTATCGATAAAACTGCTTTTATTATTGTATATAGAGATAATAATAATATATACAATGAATTTTTTTATATATTATATAATAGGCATTATAAGCTTTTCAAATACATATGGAACTATGGTAAAGCATATATATACAATGATATATTCAATATTCTCCGGTTTTTTAATACCGTTAAATTTCTTTCCTTTATGGTTGCAAAAAATAGCCAGTATTTTACCATTTAGATATATGGCATATGAACCAATAATACTTTTTATATCTTTTAATAAAAATATATTTTTCAGGATTATAGGAATTCAAATATTCTGGATAGTAATCTTATATATTATTGTAAAGTGGATACATAATCATATAGGAGAGAGGTTGTATATAAATGGATAGCGAAATAAGATATTATACAACAATATTTATGGAATATATAAAAATAAAATTTAGGAAGTTAAAAAGAGCTAAAAATATGGTATATATATCTTCCCTGCAAACGCTTGTATTTCAATTAATGAATTTAATTTTGATATTTACTGTATATAAAAACGATATAATCATTAATGGCTGGAGTCAGTATGAATTATTGTTTTTGTTTTCTTATACCAGTATAATACTGGATATATATTATATATTCAGCGGTGGATTATTCACATTGCCATATATGTATATTCATCGCGGAAAATTTGATAAATTACTTGCATATCCATTTAATACATTAAGCCTTTTAATATTTGAAAATATATCTCTCTATAGATTAATTCCATTAATTTTCAATATAGCGCTTACAATAATATTTGGGATAATGATACATGTAAAATTAAATATATTATCTTTATTTTTAATGTTTTGGAATATAATAACAGGATTTTTAATACTTTTTGGATTGACAATAATTCTAACTTCATTTAGTTTTGTGATGAAAACAAGGCAATCACCAGCATCATTTTTAACGCTTATAACAGGATTTGCAAAGTATCCATTAAGCTTTTTTGATAAGTTCATTCAGATATTGCTAACCTATTTTATTCCATATGCTTATATATCCTATTTACCAATTTCTTTCATACTGAATAAAAATGTGAAAATAAATTATTTATGTATTTCAACACTACTGGCTATAATTTTATTTTTAACAGGAATAATATTATTTCAAATCTTTACTGAAAAATACAGGTCAGTAGGTTCAAACTAGTGTCTCAGCATAGTTCTATACATTATTGATGCAGGTGTGTCAAATATTAAAAAAATAAATCCTGATGAAATTTGCGAGAGTGTTGGATATTATTATAAAAAATCCTGCACTTCTATGTGCAGGATTTTTTATAATAACTCCCTTAATATTTCTTCATAATTTCTTACTCTTTTGCATTGTAAATCCTGATGAATATCTTCTGGATCATATAGTATAAAATCCATTCCGGCGTTTTTGGCTCCCAGATAATCAGAATCAGGATTATCACCAATATATATTGATTTTTCAATTGGAACACCAGAAATTTCTGCAGCTTTATAAAAAATAATGGGGTCAGGTTTTGGTTTTCCAGCTTTTTCAGAAGTTAAGACAAATTCAAAAAAACGATCTAATTTTAAAATTTTGCTTCTTCCCTGTTGAACCTTTTCAACACCATTTGTAATTGCTGCCATTCTTTGTCCCATTTCTCTTAACTTAAATAGAAATTCCTCAGCTCCATCAAAGAAAAAACCGGCTTTTGAAAGCTTTTCAAGATATAAATTAGAAATTTTTTGAAAATCCACATCTTTATTTATGCCCGCTTCTTTAAAAAATTCTTTAAATCTTTCTACTATAATCACTTCTTTAGGATATTTCCCTTCAGAAAATAATTTCCACCATTTTTCATTTATAGGTACATATATTTCTATAAATTCTTCTTTAGGTTCAACATTTAAAGATTTTAACACTTCAAATAATGCGTATCTTTCAGATTTTGGAAAATCCAATAACGTATGATCTAAATCAAAATATACTATTTCATATTTCATTTTAAAACTCCTTCCTTACAATAAAATAATAAAAAGAACCTTTAAGATATCCATATTCCTTTATTTGAATTTCAGCATGCTTAATATAGTCAAGAGGTTTTCTAACCATCGAAGAACCTGCAAGCGGATAGGTAATAAGCGTTGTAAGATATAACATAAAATCCTTTAAAATATTTCCTGTTAATCCATGTTCAACAAATATCCCGGTTCCACCGTTTTTCAAAACTCGTTTAACCTCCAACATAGAATTAAATGGATTTTTTACCGAACAAAATACGTCTATAGATAATATAGTATCAAATGTCTCATCTTCAAAAGGCATATTTTCAACAGATGTGTTTATAAATTTCAGATCCAGATCTTTTCTATCTAAAGACTTTTGTTTTGCAATTTCCAGCATTTTAACACTTTTATCTATTAAAACAACTTTTGAATTTTCAGGATAATATTTTATATTATTCCCGGTTCCAACTGCAAGATCGAGTGTATATCCTTTTATCATCGGTACAAATCTTTGTCTGAACATATCCAATGTATTTCTTTCAAGGCTTCTTAAAAATGTATCATAATGTTTTGAAATAAAATCATATCGGGTCATTTAAATCCCCTCCACAAATTAAGAAAATATTTTTTCAGCGTATATCCTAACTTCTCTATCAAGATTAATAATATCCTCAAAGTCATTTAAAACTATATTTTGCTTTTCAAAATAATCAACACTGTTCTTTACAATTTTATAGATGTCTGTATATTTAATCTTTCTTTCGAGAAATAATTTAACTGCAATTTCATCGGCTGCATTAAAAGTTATCTGAAGCTTTTGATTCCCTAAAATTTCAAAAGCAAGTTTTAATGCCGGATATCTATTATAATCCACCTTTTCAAACTTTACAGGTTCTAAGGTTATATCTGGCAATTTATATTCAAATATTCTTTTTGGATATGTAATTGAATATGCAATAGGTATTTTCATATCTGGAAGACCGTAATGAAATTTCATAACCCCATCTTTATATGCAATTATGCTATGAATGTGACTATTTCTATTTATTACAACATCTATATTCTTTATTCCAAAAAGATAATATGCTTCTATTACTTCTAATCCCTTATTAACCATTGTTGCTGAATCAATTGTAATCCTTTTTCCCATTGACCATACAGGATGATTTAACACATCTTCAACTGTTACGTTCTCTAATTCTTCCAGTGGAACATCCCTTAATGCACCACCTGATGCTGTTATTATTAATTTATATGGAATATCATCACCGTTTTTTAATTGAAAAAGCGCGCTATGTTCACTGTCAACAGGTATTATTTCAGTATTATGCTCTTTTGCATAATTTAAGAGCATATTTCCACCACATACTATTGATTCTTTATTTGCAAGGCCTATTCTTTTTGAAACTTCAATTGCTTTTAATGTATGGCGTATCCCGGCTGCACCACCAGTTGCAACAAGAGTAAAATCAGGTTTTGAATTTTTAAGCATTTTCAATGTTGCTCCACTGCCAGAAAATATTTTTGTATTGTTTATTTTTTCAGGTAATTCTTTATTTTCTATTGCTGCATATCCAGGATTCCATTTTTTTATAATTTCTATTAATTTTTTATCGTTTGAACCTGCACTTACTCCAACAATTTCAAAATCAAACCCTTTATTTTTAAGAAATTCCAAAACTTCAAGCGTTTGAGTGCCAATAGAACCAGTAACTCCTGTTATAGCTATTTTCAAGACTATCACCTCTAATTATTTCTTTTTAACATTTTATTATATCATACTATTCTTTACTCCCAAATTCCAATACCTTTAATATGTTTCCTTTTCTGAGATACAAAAATTTGTCCATATAATATACAGCAAAAGTCTCTGCATCAAATATTTCAAAGGTTATAACATCTATATTGTCAAAAATAACTTTTACTTTATATATGGAATTTTTTTTATTTTGAAGAATTTTCCCTATCTTTTCTGAAGAATATATTTGAAGCGATGTATTTATTGTATTATATATTTCCATTATTAGCTTCTCATCATTTATTAAAGCACCATTTAATTTATCAAAAAAAATTATTTTAGCCCTATTGTCAAAAAGTAATTTTGAAATATTTGAAATGTTGAATAATTTTTCTTTCAATATCTCCTTAAAGAATTCTATATCTTCATCTGAACCATATATATATTTTCCAATTTTAAGGTCTTTATTAACCAAAAAATCTTTTTTTGAACCATCGAGAAAAAAGATACTTCCAATTATTGTCAAATTAGGATTATTAGAACTTTCTATATATTTATATACAGGAAGTTCTGAAATTCTTCGCCATACATTTAAAATAATCTCCGGCTCTGTAATCTCACATTGAGGCAAATAATCAATCTTAAACGTTATTTTTATTGGTGTTGAAGACATATATTTTTTTAATACTTCATTTGAATCATTTATAAAATAAACTTTATCAAATACTCTATTTAATGAAATAACGCCCCAAAAACCTATAAAAATCGTTATAAATAAAAATATTATTATATATTTTTTTATGGTTTTATTCATTATCTTTGCACCTCTTTTTATCAAGCGGAAACTTTAATACTATTTTTGTTCCGGTATTCGAAGACTCCATTTGAATTTCACCATTATGCTTTGCCATAATCTCTTTTGAAATTGTCAGTCCAAGACCAAAGCTGTTTTTCCCTTTTGACGAAATAAATGGCTGAAAAATTTCTTTTTTTATTTTTTCATCGATACCAATTCCATTATCTGATATTACCAGACAATAATAATTTAACTCTTTATAAGATGAGATAAATATTTCTGTACATTTACTATGTTTAATTGAATTATCCAGAATATTTAATAAAACCTCTTTTATCTTGAGATAATCTATACATAATAATTCTTCTTTAAAATTTTTTATTATTTTAATACCAAACTTTTTAAATCTTGGATTCAATAAAGAGATAACATCATTTATAAGTTCCTCGATTCTTATAAATGAAAATTCAAAATCAAATGAATTTTTGTTTATTTTAGAAAGATATAATACTTCTTCTACCATATCTAAAAGTCTATGTCCTTCTGAAAGGATATAATCTAAGGATTTATTTATATCTTCTTTGTTTTTTAATCTTTTTACTAATTCAGCATGTCCTAATATAGAGGTTATGGGTGTTTTTAATTCATGAGTTACGTTATCTATAAACATTTTTTGTTTTTCTTTTTCTTCTTTCAAAGAATATATATATTTTTCAAGGTTTTCTGCCATTTTATTAAATGAATTAACAAGTGAATTTATTTCATCATTGCTTTTTATATATATTCTTGAGTCAAAATTACCATTTGCTATTTTTTCTGTTTCTAACTTTAATTTTTTTATTGGCCTTACTATACTGTTAGAAAAATAATAATTCAATAATATAACAAAAATTATAGCTATGAAATCAAGAAATATAAGCTTTCTAGCTATAGAATTTATTATTCTAAATTCATTATTCATTGGATATATAAATCTGATAACCCCTATTACCTCATTTTTAAATAATATGGGTGAGGAAAAGAAAAGAATTTTTTCTTTTCCATATTTTTTTATTATATAATTTTTCATATTATTTGATGCATAATGTATATCCTGATAAACAAAATACTTTTTATTTGAAAAAGCAGTATCAAATAACAGTCTTTTTTTGTTATTATACAATTGAACCCGAAGATTGTATTTATTAGAGATATAATCGGCAAGAAATGGCGAGAGTTCTTCAAGTTGAAAATATACATCTTCAAAACTGAAATTTTTTAATGTATCCATTATATATATCTGTGATTCCTGACTATTTTTTATCATTTTTTTTATTACATTATCCAGAATGTTATTCTGAAAAATATTCAGAATAACAAAAAATATAATTAATAATATGGTAAATGTGAGAGAAATATTCAAAAATAATATCTCATTTCTAATGCTATTCTTCATTTGAAATTTCAAATTTATAACCAACTCCATATAAAGATTTTATTAAATATCCACATATGCCTATCTTCTTTCTTATTCTTTGAACAGTCATATCTACAGCTCTTGTGTCTATAGATGAATCAAACCCCCAGATTTTTTCCAATATAGCATTTCTTGATAAAACTTTGTTTGTATTTTTTACAAGCAAATAGAATAATTCAAATTCTTTCTTTGTAAAATATATTTCCTTTGAATCTATTAATACCTTTCTTTCATCAGGATAAATTAAAATTTTATTCCTCACATTAAGAGCTGTTTTATCATCATTAGAAAATCTTGATTTTTTTATTCTTTTTAATATATTTCTTATTCTTAATATCAATTCTTTGCTGTCAAATGGTTTTGTAATATAATCATCCGCCCCTAATTCCAGACCTAATAATTTATCATTTTGATTATTTTTAGCAGTTAAAATAATAATTGGAATATTATAATCCATATTTTGCAACTCTTTTAAAACCTCAAATCCATCAATATCAGGAAGCATTAAATCCAATATAACAAGATCTGGCATTTCGCTTTTAAACAAATTTATCCCATCTTCTCCTCTTTCTGAGGAAATAACTTCAAAATCTTCTAAAATAAGATTCATTTTAATAAGATCAAGAATGCTTTTTTCATCTTCAATTATAAGTATTTTCATTATATCCCCCCATTTTTTAACAAAAATATCCCCCATCTTTTTGAAAATGGGGGATATTTAATACTTAAATAAATTTTTCTGTCTTAAGAAAATCTTTCATAAAATCTATAAATGATTGTCCAAGATTTGGATCAAACTTCTTTCCAAGATTAAACTCAATATAATTTAAAGCTTCTTCCGGAGATAAAATTCCAAAATGTTCAGAAGTCGCTGTGTGAGTGGCCCAATCAAACCAATCAACAATTCCTATTAAACGTGCATGATATGGAATTTCTTCACCTTTTAGGTGATCTGGAAATCCTGTTCCATTCCAGAACTCATGGTGAGATCTTACTACATCCATGGCATACCAGAGTTCTTTTCTATTTCCTAAAAATACAGAACCTGCTACTGTATGTTCTAAATCCCATTGTTCTAAATCAAAAACCCTTGTTTTTGAAAATAGCATTAATTGTTCAATACCAATTCTTCCTACATCGTGTAACATAGCTACATCATATATTAATTCAATTTCTTCAGGATCTTTTTTCATATATTCCGCCCATTTTTTTGAATAAAATGCTACACGTTGTGTATGACTCATACTTGTCTTTTTATCTTCAACTTCAAGAAGTACTATTAAATTTTTTATAAACTCTGCAACCTCTTTTCTTTTTTCTTCAAGCAAATATAAAAGTTCAAATGGAGCTTCCTCAAATGAATCAGATAACATACTCAATAAGAGAAGTTGAAATGCCTTTTCAGAATTTGGAATTGATTTCGGAAACCTTTCATCATTAATTAACTGTATTTCTTTATCTTTTATCAAAATGTAGGGCATCTCACATTCCATCTGCTTATCGGAAATTCTTATAACCGTATTTTTAGGGGTATCTACATATTCAAATAAAAATTTATTTAAAACCTTTCTACTTAATCCTGTAGGATCGTAGATTTTATGTTTTTCGAATCCCATCTTCATGCCTCCATTCAAAAAAAATGTTATTTCTATATAATTATACCATATTTATGTTTTTTAAGCATAAATACTTGACAAAATCATCTTTAAAATATATAATTATTTCGTCAATATTCTTGCCGGTGTAGCTCAACGGTAGAGCGGCTCATTCGTAATGAGTAGGTTGGGGGTTCGATTCCCTTCACCGGCTCCAGAATCTCCTGTATTAAAACAGGAGATTTTTTTGTTTTTTTCATTATAATAATTCTTTTTTGTATATCATTTTCCTGAGTTAATTTTATGTTATAATTAATTTTGAAATGGAGTGATTTTATGAAAATTGAATTTAAAGTATTAAAATTTATTAGAAAATATAATATGTATTCTCCGGGAGATAGGGTATTATTAGGGGTTTCCGGCGGACGTGATTCAATGGTAATGCTTGATATAATGGATAAATTAAAAGATATTTTGAAAATAGAGATAGGAGTTGCGCACTTTAATCATTCGCTCAGAAAAGAAGCAGATTCTGAAGAAGATTTTGTAAAAAGTGAAGTATTAAAAAGAAAAATTACATTTTATTCTAAAAAAGAAGATGTTAAAAACTATGCAAAAACGCATAAAATTGGCATTGAAGAGGCTGCAAGAACTTTAAGATATAATTATTTTAGGGAAATTTTAAAAAAAGAAAAATATAATAAAATAGCTATAGCTCATTATTCCAGAGATTTAAGCGAAACTGTAGTTTATAGACTGATAAAAGGTACAGGAATATATGGCATTGGAGGATTGCTTCCCATAAACGAAAATGTTACACGCCCGATATTAATTTTAAATTTTGAAAATCTCGAAAAATATGTTACAATTAACAATGTTAACTATGTAATTGATCAGTCGAATTTTGATACAAAATATACCCGAAATAAAATAAGGCATAAAATCCTTCCTTATTTCAAAGAAATAAATGAAGAATACGAAAATGCAATATTTAGATTTGCTGAAATAACATGGGAATACAGGAATTTCGTAGAAAATATCTTTAATTCGCGAGTTGAAATAAAAGAAAACATTTACATTCTTTCTTTAGAAAATGACTTTATTGACAATGAAATTCTAAGGCTTATTTTTTTAAAATTAAACAAGTTACCACCTTCAAAAGAAGAAACAGAAAAATTATTAAAAATGAAATCAAAAGGAAAAAGAAAAATCAACGGATTAATAATAATAAAGAATAAAGATAAGTTAGAGATATCAAAGGAGGTAAATTCTCTTGGCGGAAAATAAGAATAATGATGGAAAAAATTTCAAAAAGCATATAGGAATTATTTCTGTATATTTAGTAATTGGTCTGATTATATTCTTTATTATAAAAGGTATGTCAGTTGATACAACAAATCTTACTATTAGTTACACACAGTTTTTAGATCTCGTTGATAACCATAAAGTTTCAAAGGTAATTGTTGAAGATACAGGTAAAGTAAAAATAAAAACTATTGATGGTCAGAATTATGAACTTTTTGCTCCAGTTGTTTTAAAAGATAACGACTTTATTGATAAACTCATTCAAAATAAAGTGGAAGTTGATTTCAAACAGGATGTAACTTCTGGATGGATATATGGAATTTTAAGCTATGTAGTTCCATTTGTAATACTAATATTCCTGTGGATGATAATGTTAAGACCTCTTACCGGTAGAGGACCACAGGGAATGAACTTTACAAAAAGTCCTGCAAGAAAATATGATCCAGAAAAGGAAAGAGTTACATTTGATGATGTTGCTGGTGTTGACGAAGCAAAAGAAGAATTACAGGATATAGTAAAGTTTTTAAAAAATCCACAATCATTTAACAAACTTGGAGCAAGAATGCCAAAGGGAATTTTACTTGTTGGACCTCCTGGTACAGGTAAAACATTGGTTGCAAGAGCTGTGGCAGGAGAAGCCAGAGTACCTTTCTTTTATATAAGTGGTTCCGATTTTGTTGAATTATTTGTTGGTGTTGGTGCTGCAAGAGTTAGGGATTTATTCTCTCAGGCTAAAGCTAATGCTCCAGCAATTATATTTATTGATGAAATAGATGCCGTCGGTCGTCAAAGAGGCGCAGGACTTGGTGGCGGCCACGATGAAAGAGAACAGACACTTAACCAATTACTTGTTGAAATGGACGGTTTTGATCCAAGATCAGGTATAATTATAATGGCTGCTACAAACAGACCGGATATTTTAGATAAGGCATTATTAAGACCTGGAAGATTTGATAAAAAAGTTGTCCTTGATATGCCTGATGTAAAAGGAAGAGCTCAAATATTAAAAATACATATGAGAGGAAAACCTATTTCTCCAGATATTGATGTTGATGTACTTGCAAGAAGAACTCCAGGATTTTCAGGTGCAGATCTTGAAAATCTTATTAATGAAGCGGCATTACTTTCTGCAAGAAAGGGTAAAAAGATTATTGAAATGGAAGAAATGGAAGAGGCTATTGATAGAATAATTGCAGGTCCAGCAAGAAAAAGCAGGGTAATATCTGAAAAAACCAGAAAGATTATTGCCTATCATGAATTAGGTCATGCTATAGTTGGTGCATTATTGCCAAATGCAGATCCAGTCCATAAGGTTACAATAGTTCCAAGAGGTCATCAGGCTTTAGGTTTTACATTGCAATTACCTCTTGAAGATAGATATTTAATGACAAAAGAAGAGATATTGGATAGAATAACAGGTATTTTAGGCGGAAGAGCTGCAGAAGAACTTGTATTTAATCAAATAACAAGCGGAGCAGCAAATGATCTCCAGAAAGCTACAGAATATGCAAGAATTATGGTTTTAAAATTTGGAATGAGTGAAAGACTTGGTCCAGTAGCCTGGGGTGCTGAAGAAGAAGAAGTATTCCTTGGTAAAGAATTAGCAAAAATGAAAAACTACAGTGAAGAAACCGCTAGCGAAATAGACAATGAAGTAAAAAGAATTATTATAGAGTCTTATGAAAAAGCAAAAAAGATTTTATCTGACAATAGAGATAAACTTGATTCTATTGCTGCAATATTGCTTGAAAAGGAAACATTAAGCGGTGAAGAATTAAACGAGTTATTGGGTGTATCAAATTCCAAAAATGAAGATTCACCTATTGAAGATTCCGAGGGGGTGGAAAACGATGGAGGTGATCTGGAAAGAAGTTAAGGAATTAGAGGGGAAAGAATTTAACTACTCTTTTTCCGTTAATGATGAAAGCTTCTTATGGTCTGAAAAAGAAGAGTTTAAAGATTTTCATCTATTATCAACAACAGCATTATTAGAAGAGGTTTTTAGGGCTTCTACAGAAATAGTCAGTCCTTTAATTCCTGAACATGTAATGGTTGTATCCTCGGCTAAAATAAATCATATCGCTCCAACACCATATGGTTTTAAAGTATATATGAAAATAAAGATTGTATATGTAAAGGGAAATAAGATAAAATTCTTTGTAGAAGTTTTTGATGAAATGGAAAAAATTGCAGAAGTAGAATTTAAACGTGTAATAGTCAACAGCAAAGCTTTAAAAAGAAGAACAAACGACAAATCAACAAAATTAATGTAAATTTTCAATATTCGAAGGGAGGAAATTAAAATGGGTAAAAAGGTTATTATGATCATTGAAGATGATCCAGCAATTTCCGAAATGCTGAATTTTAATTTAACAAAGGAAGGTTATGATGTTGTATTAGCTTCAGATGCAGATGAAGCAGTAAAGGTAATAGAAGAAAAGGATGTAGACTTTTTCATAGTTGATATTATGTTACCTGGTTCAATGGATGGATTTGATTTCATAAGAACAATAAAGAGCAATGAAAAATTCAAAAATGCACCTGTTCTTATTTTAAGTGCAAAAGATGATCCAGCTGATAAAGTTGCTGGACTTGAACTCGGAAGTGATGACTACGTAACAAAACCTTTTAACGTAAGAGAATTAATTGCAAGAATTAAATCAATTTTCAGAAGACAACAACAGGCAATGCAAATAAAAGAAGAAGGTCCAAAGAAGATTATTGCAAAGGATCTTGAAATTGATACAGAAAGATATGAAGTTCTTATTAGAGGTAACCCTGTTGAATTAACACCTCTTGAATTTGAATTATTGACCTTCCTCGCTAAAAACGAAGGAAAAGTATTCAGCAGAGATGTATTATTGGATAAATTATGGGGTTATGACTATTTTGGAGACACAAGAACAGTTGACGTACATATAAGAAGATTAAGAACAAAAATCGAAGAAGATCCTTCAAATCCAAAATACATAATTACAGTTAGAGGAAAAGGTTATAAATTCAGAGATCCTGGAAAGGAAAAATTAGACTAATAAAAAACTAAAAGCGGCAGAAGGATTTCTGTCGCTTTTTTGAAATAGGTGATAAAATGGTGACATACTTTTTATTAATATCCATTTTTTTGGTTGTACTATATTATGTTGTAACCGCATATATGTCTTTAAAAAAAGAAACTTCGAAATTAAAATCATCTATATCAAGAGTATTATCAATCAGTGCCAGCGATCCTGCCACTGAATTTTTGGTACATTCTCTTGAAGAAAAGATAAAAGACTTAAATAAAAAAATGGATATAGAAAAAAGAAAAAGAAAAAATATCTATTCTATTTTGAATAATATCTCTGAAGCTATAATGCTCGTCTTTTATAATGAAAGTTCTGATAGATTAATACTTGATTATGCCAACAAAGGAGCTCAAAATCTTTTCATAACTTCTGATTTTTTAGGGAAAACGTTATCAGAAATCCTTGAAGATCATACACTTATAGACTTAATTTTAAAAAGTTATAGAAAAAATGAGAACTTAAAGGAAGAGATCATTATATATAGCCCTAAAAAATCTTTCTTTAATTGCGAGATAAAAAAAGTAACTTTAGATACAGAACATGAACAAAACTATAGAATAGTTATTTTACGAGATATCACGAAAGAAAAGGAACTCGATTTAATGAGAAGAGAATTTCTCACCGTTATGTCACACGAATTAAAAACACCACTTACTGCTATACATGGATATGCAGAAACATTGCTTATGAGCGATGAAAATATGTCTCCACAGGCAATTAGATTTTTGAGAATAATTGAAGATGAATCTTCAAGACTAACAAGATTAATTAATGATTTACAGGATATAAGTCGTCTTGAAAGAAAGGACTATGAATATCATTTCAAAGAATTAAATATTTCCAATTTAATAAAAAAGGTATATATGATATTTGAATCTCTGGTAAAAGATATGGATGTAAAACTTTATCTTGATATAGAAAAGGAATTAATTATTACCGGTGATGAAGACAGGCTTATGCAAGTTGCCTACAATATTCTCGATAATGCTGTGAAATTTACCTATATAAAAGAAAATGGTCCAAAAGAAATATTTATTAGATTGTATTCTGGAAAAGAAGATGAAATAATATTCGAAGTTGAAGATACAGGTATTGGAATTCCAGAAAGAGAAAGGAATAAAATATTTAATCTATTCTATAGAGTTGATAAATCAAGATCAAGACAAATTCCAGGAACCGGTATAGGATTGTATATTGTAAAACAAATACTTGAAAAACATAGAGCATATATTGAAGTAGATAGTGAAGAACAACAGGGTACGTTAATAAAGATTATATTTAAAGGGAGGAGTTTAAATGAGACCAGTAGACATAATTCATAAAAAAAGAAATGGTGGAATTAATACAAAAGAAGAAATAGAATTTATGGTAAATGGATATGTAGATGGAAGCATTCCAGATTATCAGATTTCTGCATGGCTAATGGCAATATATTTTAATGGAATGAATAAGGAAGAAAGATATTATCTTACCATGACCATGAGAAATAGCGGGGATATAATAGACTTATCAGGAATTGAAGGAATTAAAATTGATAAACATTCTACCGGTGGTGTAGGAGATAAAACAACTCTTGCTGTAGGACCGCTTGTAGCTTCTGCTGGATTAAAGGTATCAAAACTTTCAGGAAGAGGGCTTGGTCATACTGGTGGAACTATAGATAAGTTAGAATCCATACCTGGATTTAAAACAGCTATCTCAAAAGATGAATTCTTTAAAATTGCCAATGAAGTAGGAATGGTTGTTGCTGGCCAGACAGGAAATATTGCACCAGCAGATAAAAAATTATATGCATTAAGAGACGTTACAGATACTGTAGATGAAATTTCATTGATTTCTGCAAGTATAATGAGTAAAAAACTTGCTGTAAATTCTGATGGGATTGTTTTAGATGTAAAAACTGGAAGTGGAGCTTTCATGAAAAATCTTGATGATGCCGTTGCTCTTGCAAAATCAATGGTTGAAATTGCTGAGCTCAATAATAGAAAAATAGTTGCTGTTGTAACAAATATGGATCAACCACTTGGTGAAATGGTTGGTAATTCCCTTGAAGTATGGGAAGCAATAGAAACATTAAAAGGAAATGGTCCTGAAGATTTCACTGAATTATGTCTTGAACTTGCCGCAAGCATGATTGACCTTGCAGGTATATATGAATATAAAGAAGCAAGAAAAATATTAGAAGAAAACATCAAAAATGGAAAAGCTTTAGAAATTATGAGAAAATGGATAAAAGCTCAAGGTGGAGACGAAAGAGTAGTTGACAATCCAGAAGAAATATTGCCTATTTCAAAAAATATCGTTGAATTCAAAGCAGAAAAATCTGGATATGTATCACATATAGATGCAGAAAAAGTTGGAATTGCTTCAATGGTGTTAGGTGCTGGAAGAAAGAAAAAAGAAGATGAAATAGATTATTCAGTTGGAATAAAGGTTATGAAGAAATTAGGTGCAAAGGTTGAAAAAGGAGATACTATTGCTTTATTATATGTATCAGATAAAAGTAATGTAGAAGAATCGCTTGAATTAATGAAAGAAGCATACGAAATTACAGACAATCCTCCAACAGAACATAAAATGAAATTAATATATGAAAAAATTTCAGGAGGTAAATAATGCCTAAAAAATTGCTTTTTATATTAAGCATTTTATTATTTGCTATTATTTCATATGGAAAAATAATTTATGTTGATTTAACAAAAGAATCTACAGAATTAAATTATATTACATTTTCCAATAACAAATATCTTGAGGTTGAAGAGATTTCCAAAATCTTCAACCTCAAGAAAAGTCCTTCTAAAAACATTATCTATCTCATCAGACATATTGGAAGTAAAATGGATGTTCTTGAACTAAATTTAATAAACGGAACTGTTAGAATCAATTTTAATATTAATGATTCTTTTGCATCTGCAGTGTTAAAAAACAATGATCAATATTATCTTCTTGTTGATGCTTTTGTGAAATTTATGGGATATCAAAAATTCGATTATAATGGAAATACTTATATTTATGCTTCTATTCCTCGAATAATAAAGATAGACTATTCGGTAAATAAAATTATCTTCTCAGTGAGTCATATAGTACATAAAGAAATGGTAATAAAAAATAAAAACGGTATAGTAATAGTTCCAGCTATTAATGAATATTCTGTTCCATCAGATATTAACTTTAAAATGCTGGGAGATAATGTTGTTGAATATGAAATAAAAGATTTTAATAATTATGATATTCAAATTTCAGGAAGAAGTATAATCTTAACTTTAAATCAGAAGAACAATAATTCTCCTGAAAATATTAAAACTGTCAATTCAAGTAATAATGTAGTTGAGAAAAAAAATATCGAAAACAATATCAACGAAAAAACTGAAAATAAAAATGATATTGAAACCAAAGAAAATGATTTAGTAAATAATTCTAACACCATAAATGAAAATAAAAAAGCAAACAATAATAACGCAAGTGAGGAAAAAAACTCTAAAAAATTGCAAATTGATACAAAACTTTTAAAAGTGGAAAATAAAATGATAGACTTAAACGGTCGAATTGTTCCTGTGCATATCGCCACAATTAATCCAAAAGAATTAGAAATAAAGGTTATGTTCAACAATCTTGGAAATCCTGAAGACGCTGAAAAATATTTAAATGAAGAAAATCCATTAGTTGCAATTAATGCTGGATATTTTGATGTTTCAACTCTGGAACCAATAGGAAAAATAATTACAGATGGAAAAATTCAGCACATTTCTTCATATTATAGACCATGCTTTATTGTTGATGAATATGGAGTTCCGTATATAAAAAAGGTAAATATGGAATACACAATATACATAAGAGGTGTCCCATTCTGGATAAAAGCTATAAATACAGCATGGAAAGGGGATGTAAAGCTATATACCAGTGCATATAAAGGAAAAATAAAAGAAAGTGAAGATGATTATTTATTCCTTTTAATAGAAAATGATTATATTGTATATATTGGTAAAAAAAGACCCATAAATAATCAAAAATTATTATTAATTGAAAGAAAATACCTGAAGTACATAAAAGATGTCGCAGAAGGAGATGAAGTAATATTTGATATAGATATAAATCAAAATATTGCTATAAAAGAGTTAATTGAAAGCGGACCGTTACTTAAAAGTAATGATATAATGCCAGAAGCGATGAAAGAAGAGAAATTAGCCTATTCATGGAGCATTATTAACCGAAAAACACCTCGAACGATAGTTGCAATTAATAACGATGATATGGTATTATTTATTGTAGTAGATGGATACATGGAATCAAATCCTGGAATAAATTATGACGAAGCAATATTGCTCCTTGAAAAAATAGGAAATATAAAACAGGCTATGATGCTTGATGGGGGAAGTTCTTCTATATTCTATTACAACGGGTCCATCTTAAATTATCGATCAGAAAACTGGAGAAGTAAAATACCTGCTTTTTTAGGGGTATTTAAAAAAGATAGATAAAGATTACTACAGTGGGGGTGCATTGATATGGGAATGATCAAGTCAGATAAAAAAAGGATAGTGGGGTTATTTGGACATCATGGATGTGGAAAAACCACATTAATGGATGCCATATTAAAAAACTTTGATAGCGCAGATAGGATTGGACAGCGCTATTTAGACATTGAAGAAGTAGAAAAAGACAAAGGTTCAACATTTTCAAATCATATTGTGTCAGTAGATTATAAAGATTCAAGATTTTATTTCTTTGATACTCCAGGAATGGCAGATTTTCTCGGAGACATTGATGTTGCAGTAAATGCTGTTGACAACGTTGTTCTTGTTGTAAATGCTTCATCAGGTGTTGAAGTTACAACAGAAAGAATATGGAAAATTGCAAGGGAAAATAAAAAGCCAATCTTTATTTTAATAAACCAGATGGATAAAGAAGGCGTAAATTTTGGTAATGTAGTTTCTGAATTAAAGGAATTATTTGAAGATGGTGTAAAGGTTGTTCCTTTACAGGTTCCAATTGGCGAAGGACCTGAATTTAAAGGACTTGTAAATCTTTTAACACATGAAGCATTTGTTTATGAAACCGATCAAAGTGGAAAAGATAAAAAATTAGATGAAATACCAGCCGAAGCAAAAGAATATTATGAAGCATATCATCAGGAATTAATGGAAGATGTTGTTGAAACAAATGAAGCATTAATGGAAAAATATTTAGAAGAGGGAGAAGAAGCTTTAAATCCTGAAAATGTTTTTAAAGCTTTACACGTAGCATTTGAAGATGATGAAGTTGTACCAATAGTTGTTGCTTCAGCAGAAAAGAATATTGGTTTAGATAGATTTATGGAAATGATTTATCTTGTTGGTATGCATCCAGATGAAAGAACATTTAATGCAAAATATGAAGATAAAGAATTGGTAATAGAAGGAAAAGAAGATGAGCCATTTGTAGGTCTTGTTGTAAAAAATGCCGTTGATCCATTTGTGGGAAAACTTACATACATTAGAATACTTGCTGGAACGGTAAAATCAGGTGATTCATTTGTTGAAGTTCAGGAAGATTCCAATGAAAAAGTATCTCATATATATATACCTAGATTTGATAAAAATGAAGAAGTATCAGAAGCTGGAGTTGGTGATATAATCGTTGTTCCAAAACTTAAAAAGAGTAAAATCAATGATACTGTAGCTCATAATTCCAGACAGGTAAAAGTTGATGTACCTGAATTCCCTGAACCAATGATTTCTAAATCAGTAAAACCAACTTCCAAAAATGAAATTGACAAAGTTAATAATGCACTTTCCAAATTACAGGAATCAGATCCTACATTCTCATGGGAATTTGATCCAGAAACAGGTGAAACAATTGTTTCTGGTCTTGGAACTACACATCTTGAAATTATGATAGAAAGATTAAAGAAAACATTTAAGGTAAATGTAGAAGTTGGAAAACCTAAGATTGCTTACAGAGAAACAATTAGAAGAAAGGTTAAAGCAGAATATAAACATAAAAAGCAAACTGGTGGTCATGGGCAATACGGTCACGTAAAAATTGAATTAGAACCACTTCCAAGAGGAGAAGGATATGAATTTGTTGATAAAATCGTTGGTGGTGTAATTCCAAAGAACTTTATTCCTTCAGTAGATAAAGGAATAAAAGAAGCTATGAAAAAAGGTGTTGTTGCTGAATATCCAGTTGTTGATATTAAGGTTACACTATATGACGGTTCTTATCATGAAGTTGACTCATCAGATATAGCATTCCAGATTGCAGCAAGACAGGCATTTAAAGATGGTATGAAGAATGCAAATCCTGTTATTCTTGAACCAGTAATGAAAGTTGAAATTTACACACCAACAGAATATACCGGTGATGTAATGGGTGAAATCTCCTCAAAACGCGGAAGGCCAATGGGAATGCAATCATTAGGTAGAGGAACTGATAAAATTGAAGCAGAAATTCCTCTTGCAGAAATGCTTGATTTCTCGCCAAGATTAAGCTCAATTACAAGTGGAAAAGGATACTTTACAATGAAATTTTCAACTTATCAGGAAGTAACACCTGATATACAACAAAAAATAATTCAGGAAAGAGAAAGAGAGAAAGAAAATCAGTAATTAGGATATAACTGGTCTTAGATTAAATACCTGTAAAAATATGATTAAAGAGCGCATTTTGCGCTCTTTTTTTATTTTTTAGCATTTCTTATGAATATAGCAGATTAAAATGTATTATAGGTAATTATAGATAATAACAGTTTAAAATCATAGTTTTAATATCTGGTGTTTTTGTAATATAATAATATTAGAATTTTCTAATATTCTTTTATTTTCTATAAGGGGATGATATTTTGGATGAATGCAAATTAATATCAAACGTTTTCAAAAGTCTCGCACATCCTATTCGTTTAAGAATCGTAAAATTATTAAGTGAAAAAGAACTATCTGTATATGAAATTGTTGAAAGGTTAGGAACAAGTCAATCAAGTATCTCACAACATCTTAAAATCCTTGAAGAAAACGGTATCATTGTAAAAAAGAAACGAGGAAATTCTGTATATTGTATTCTAAAATATCAATGTGTACTGGAACTTTTATCCCACGGAAAAAGAATAATTTCACAAGAATTGAATGAAGCTCATGATATCATAAAGAATTCCTGATTGCTTTTTGTGAAATAAAAAGTGGTTTTATCAAAAATAAAGATATTTTTCACAAATTTTTCCTAAAGGAGGGAGTACATTGAAAAAATTTATTTCCACATTTTTGACCCTATGGGTTATCTGGATTGCTCTAACAAATTTCAGCACTCCAGAATTACTTACAGGGCTAGTTGTATCTTTAGTTTTAGCTGGAATTATAGCTAAAACTGTAGATTATGAATTTGGTTTTTCTGTAATTCCAAAGGTTTTAAAGTTTGTTTTCATCTATGTTCCTGTGTTTATTGTTGAAATGGTAAAGGCGAATTTCGACGTTGCAGCAAGGGTTTTAAATCCAGCATTACCATTAAACCCTGGATTTGTTAAGGTTCCAACAAAATTAAAAGGAAACGTTGGAAAATTAACTCTTGCAAATTCCATTACATTAACTCCAGGTACATTATCTATTGATGCTGATGACGATTATATTTACATCCACTGGATTGATGTAAAAGGTGAAACTCCCGAAGAATATCAGAAGTATGTTTCTGGAAAATTTGAAAAGATTTTGGGAGGGATTTATGAATGAATACATTAATAGGCTTATTAATCGCAATTGGAGCTTTTTTCTCTATTATCAGATTAATTCAAGGTCCAACGACACCTGATAGAGTTGTTGCTATCGACACTTTAAACGTTATTATCACAGGATCAATAGTTTTCCTTGCTTTCTTATTCAAAAGTGAGTTATATCTTGATATTGCATTAGTTTATGGAGCATTATCATTCCTTGAAACAGTGGTAATTGCTCGTTATTTGGAGGGGAAAAAATGAGTGCTATAGGATATATATTAATGATAATAGGTGCGCTCTTTTATGTTTTAGGTGGTTTGGGTTTATACAGAATGCCTGATGTTTACAATAGACTTCAGGCAGCAACAAAAGCTACAACCCTTGGAACATTTTCATTGGTTTTAGGTGTAGGTATAGTTCAACCAGCATGGTTTATTAAAACTTTGTTAATTGTTGTATTTCTTACAATTACCAACCCTGTTGGAAGTTCTGTATTAGCTAAGGCTTCATATATTTACGGCGCAAAACCTTTTAAATTAGTAAAAAATGAGTTAGACGAACTCTACAACAAAAGTAGAGGTGATGAAAATGCAGATAATTGAGTTATTAGTAGGTATTACATTAATAGTATTCGCAATATTGGCAATTGAATCAAAAAAGATTATTACTTCAGTTATTTATTTATCAATATTAAGTATGCTTTCTGTTGTTTCATTTATCTTTATGAAGGCTCCTGATGTTGCAATTACAGAAGCAGTAATTGGTTCAGGTCTTGTAACCGCTGTATTTATCTTTACACTCTTTTCCATGAAAAAGGCTGGTGATAAAGAATGATGAAAAGAGTTATTGCAGGTTTAATTGTAATAGTTTTAGGAATATTTATCTTCACAAGCCTTTATGCTCCAAAAAGCAGTGAAGGAAAATTCTTTCCAGAATTTGGAAAGGCAAATTTAAGTGAAAGGGTTTCAGACAAATTTGTAAAAAAGAATGTAACCGGTGATAACGGTGAAGTTGTTTATAAAGAAACAAAAGACCCAGAAAGTGGTTCAGCAAATATGGTTACTTCTATTGTCGTAAATTACAGGTCTTTTGATACTTTAGGAGAAGTTACTGTATTATTTGTTTCTGCTCTTGGTGTTGGATTATTATTAAGCGGAAAATCAAGAATGAAATTTAAAACACCGCCTAATTTCATTTTAAAATCTGCAGTTAGGGTTATTGCTGGAGTAATATTAATTACAGGTGTTTACATTTTCATTCATGGGCATCTTACCCCTGGTGGAGGTTTTCCTGGCGGTTCTATGATCGCTTCAGCAGTATTATTATTCTATTTATCAGATGATGAATTTAAAACAAAGATGAAATCATTTAAATTATTAGAAGGAACTGCTGGAAGTTTATATCTTATATTCGGTTTATTAGGATTAGCATATGGAGGATACTTCCTTTATAACTTCCTTCCAACAGGAACTGTTGGTGAATTGTTCAGTGCAGGTATTGTTCCAATTATTTACATCTTTGTTGGTTTAAAAGTAGGATCTGAGCTTTCAAACTTGATCTCAGATTTTCTCTCAGAGGAGGGGAAATAAATGATACAATACATATTTATAATTTTAATATTAATTGGTATATATGGTCTTTTAACTCAAAAAAATCTAATAAAGCTTGTTGTAGCTTTAAATGTTTTGGAAGTAGGAGTTAATCTTTTCATAATCTCAGTTGGTTATGTAAATGATGGTGTTGCTCCTATATTATTCAACGGTGTAAAAACAACAAACAGTCTTTTTGTTGATCCATTACCTCAAGCATTGGTACTTACAGCTATTGTTATTGGTGTTGGTGTAACAGCATTGGCATTAACAGTTGTAAGAAAATTATACGCAAAATACGGCACATTAGAATTGGACGAGATGGGGAGTGAAAGCAATGATTAATCCTATCTTATTAATCGCGATACCATTACTATTCGCATTTTTATCTGTAATGTTTAAAACTTTAGATAAAACATTATTAATAATTGCTGTTTTATTTAATGCATTTGCTTCATTTGCTTTACAACAGGGAACTATTATCGTAGGTGGTTGGAAGCCTCCTTTCGGTATTAATCTTGTTGTTGATCAATATGCAGCTTATGGATTGATGATAGTAAATGTTGTATTTGCACTTGCAGTATTAACTTCAATGTCATCAATTAAAAAATATTCAACTGTATTATTGGTTTCATTAACTTCATTAAACGGTTTGCTCATGACAGGTGACTTATTCAATTTATTCGTTTTCCTTGAAATTGCATCAATTTCAGCATATATTCTTTCTACAATGACAAAAAATTACAAAGGAACATTTAATTACATTATCCTCGGTGCCTTGGGTTCAAATTTATACCTTTTAGGTATAATTATCCTTTATGCCACTGCAGGAACATTAAATATGGCTGACATGCACGCAAAACTCTCTGGAATAAATAGCGATGTATTATTATTAGCACTTACATTTATCTTTGCTGGTTTTGCAGTAGAATCTAAATTATTACCATTTAACGGTTGGGTAAAAATGGTTTATGGAAACACAAATGACTTAAATGGCGCTATTTTTGCTTCAGCATATGCAACAACGGCAATAATGGTATTTGGTAGATTATTTACACAAATCCTTGTTGTCGATGGAACACTTAAAACAATATTCTTAACAATTGCAGTATTGACATTTGTGTTTGGAGAAATTGCAGCATTTGCTCAAAGAAATGTAAGAGGTATTCTTGCATTTTCAAGTGTTGGACAGGCTGGTTTAATTGCAACATTGTTCTTATCAGGTGTAACTGGCGGGGCAATGATGCAGGTTGCTAATAATGCATTAGCAAAATTAATAATGTTTACAATAGCCGGTGCAATGTTTGTATATACTGGAACAGATAATGTAGAAAAATTACAGGGATTATTTAAAAAACATAAATTAATTGGTTTTGGATTTAGTGTTGCAGCATTATCATTGGTAGGATTACCTCTATTCTACGGTTTCTACGTAAAGATATTTGCTTTATCAACATTATTTACATTAAAAAGTTTCTGGATTCCTGCATTTATCTTATTTGCAAGTTTAATTGAAGGTATTTATTACATCAGAATGTTGGTAAAACTCTGGAATCCTGGTGAAGAAGGAAAAGAATCAAAAGACGAATACACAACAAAATTATCCTTGGAAAACACATTTGCTTATGCACTTTTAGCTGTTGTAGTTGCAGCATTTATCATTTATGTAAGTTTTAATCCTGAATTTATTACTCAAGGCATAAGCAATTACCTTTCCAACATAGCGGGAGGGATGTGACGTGGCTTTAAATACATTAATCTTATTTATATTACTCGGCGGATTGGTTACATATGCAGTTTCAAAGTTCAATGATAAAGCAGGAGCTTATTTAACAATATTAATCTCAGTTGTTGCATTATTTGTTGTATATACATTAAAGGATTCAGCAGGTGAAGTACTTAATGTATTTACATACGGGAATTATTCACTTGATCTTGTAACTTCATCATATGCATGGTTCTTCTCAATTGTAATGGTTATTGTATATGCAATGGTTTCATTCTTTAATCCATACTGGATGGAAAAGGTAATACATCCAGCAGCATATAATCTTTTCTATGTATTATCTTTAGGTGGAACTATAGGTGTATTTTATTCAAAAGACTTTTTAACTTTATTCATCTTCTGGGAATTAGTAGTTTGGTCATCAATGTTTATTATTCCTTTAGGTAAATCCAGAAGAGCTTCAGTTGTATATTATGGAATTAGTACAATAGGTTCATTCTCAATGTTATATGCAATATTATTATTAAATTCAAAATACGGAACATTTGATATCTCAACAACAGTATCAAAAATGGCTGAAGATCCAAACTTTGCAGTTTTATTCTTCTTCTTAATTGTAATGGCTGGTTTAACAAAATTGGGTATTTTCCCATTCCATACATGGTTACCAATTGCACACGGTAATGCTCCACATACATTCTCACCTGTATTGTCAGGTGGTCTTGTAAAAATGGGTGGTTTTGTTGCATTTTTAATGACAGCTGTATTCCCAACATTTAAAGTATTCTCAAATCATTTCCAGATTATGGGACATCCATTTGAAAATTATATTTTAATGTTACTCGGTGGAATTAGTATAATAATTGGAACATTAATGGCTATAAAACAGGACGATGCAAAGAGATTAATTGCTTACTCAACAGTAAGTAATAGTGGTTATATATTAATAGGTCTTGCATTAACAGATCAAACAGCATTTGCTGGAGGTATGATGCACGTATTTAATCACGCTATGGCTTCAGCAGCAATGTTCCTTGCTTTTGCAGCAGTAGCTTACAGAACTGGAACAACAAAAATTTCAGAACTTGGTGGATTAATTAAAAAAATGCCTGTAACATTCACAGCATATCTTATTGCAATTATTTCTTTAGCAGGTATACCACCTATGAGTGGATTTGCATCAAAATGGTTAATCTTCCAGGGATTAATTAGAAAAGGAAATATGTTCATTGCATTTGCTGCATTCTTTGGAAGTGTTGGATCATTTATGTATGTATTTAGACCATTAGCAGGAGCATTTTTAGGTCAATTATCTCCAAAACATGAAGATGTAAAAGAAGTTCCTTTCTTGATGCAATTACCAATGTTAATTATTTCTGGTTTAACATTGTTATATGGTGTATATCCAGGATTAATGTTAAGATATATTGCTAAAATTCAGGAAGTTGTAGGAATTAAGCCTATAGTAGTTGATGGTTTCAAAGTTATGACACCAAATGGTATGTGGGATTCATGGATAGTTACATTGGTATTTGGTGCAGGATTTATTGTAGCTACAATACTTTATTTCGTATTACCAAAATCAAAATCTGTAGGATTAATGGATACTTATACATCAGCAGAATTTATTCATGATCCAGATTTATATCACTATTCAGCAAATTACTATGCCCCATTTGAAAGATTATATGCAAATCATCCTTCTGTTGAAAAGTTCTATGATGCAATTGCATTAAGGGTAAAAGAACTTGGACAGTTGGTAAGAACATGGTTCTTCAATGAAAATCCAGCATTTACTGTTTTCTGGATTTCAATTGTAATAACTGCAATATTTATGTGGGGTGATAAAATATGACAACATTCTTTATGGCCACAGGGTTAGTATTATTAGCCTTCTTCTGGCAGGTAACCCTTTCAGGTATTCAAAGAAAAGTAGTTGCTAAAATACACATGAGAGTTGGTTCTCCATGGTACCAGAACTTTATTGATTTATTCAAAGCTTTCAGTAAAAGTTCAATTTCACACGGTTTTATATATGATTTCGGTGTTTTAATGGCTTTGGGAGGAACAATAGCAACTTTAATTTTCGTTCCAGCGGGAAATATCGTTGTATTTAAAAATCTCGATAATTTCTTTGTTATTGTATATCTTTTAGCAGTTGGTTCATTGGGTATGGCTATGAGTGCTGTTGGTTCTGGAAACCCATGGGCTTCAATAGGTGTTATGAGAGCTTTAACTCAGATGCTCGGTTATGAATTACCATATATAATGACAGTATTTGGAATTATTTTTGCAAATAAAACTGCATCTATTTCTGCTATTGCAGCAGCACAACAAGGTATGGGCATTTTAGGTTGGAATTTATTTAGAATGCCTTTAGGAACAATAGTTGGATTTATATCATTAATGGGTATGCTTGGTAAAAAACCATATGATACACCTGTTGCACCTGCAGAAATTGCTTCAGGTCCATTGGTAGAATATGGTGGAAAACATCTTGGTATGCTTATGCTTCAACACGACTTTGCAACATTTGTTGAAGTTGGATTATTTGTAAATTTATTCCTTGGTGGTGGAACAATTGTAGAATTTTTAATCAAATATTTTGTAGTATATATTTTTGCAACAATGATTTCTTCAGTAGTAGCAAGGTTTAAAATTGATCAATTAGTTGCATTTTACTATAAAGTACCTCTTGCATTAGCCTTTATTCAAACAGCAATTATAATCTTCACCGGTTTGGGGGTGAGCATATGGCTTTAAATGAAAATGAAAAAATAAATGAAATAGATGTTAATGAAATGGATTGTAGAGATACACTTACATTCTGGGAAAAATTTGGAAATATATTTAGAAGTAAATCAATCTGGATGCTTCACTACTGTACAGGATGTGGAGCTATGGAATTGCCTCCAACAATGACTTCAAGATTTGATATGGAAAGAATTGGTATGGCACCAATGGCAACACCAAGACAGGCTGATGTCCTTTTAATCACAGGATACTTAAGTGTTAAAACATTAAGAAGGGTTATTTACACATATGAACAAATGCAAAATCCAAAATATGTTGTTGGTTTTGGTTCATGTACATTAAATGGTGGAGTATATTATGACTCATATGCTGTTATATCAAGACTTGATTATTATTTGCCAGTAGATTTATATATAGCTGGATGTATGCCAAGACCAGAAGCAGTAATGAGCGGTTTCAAAAAATTAATGGATATGATTAAAAAGGGTGAAGCATTAGGCTGGAAAAGATATCAAAAGTACTATGATTGGTATAAAAAGAATCAGATTCGTGCCCTTGGGGAGGTGTATGTAAAAGATGAATTCCATGAATAATATAATTGAAGATATAAAAGCAAAGTTTAATCCAGAATTTCATGAAATACCAAAGAAAAATCAAATATCCTTTGATTTTAAAAGCGATCAAATACATTCAGTATTGGCATATTTAAAATCAAAAGGTTGGAAACAATTAACAATGCTTACATGTGTAGACTGGATAAAAGAAAACAAATTCCAGTTAGTATACCTTCTTTTTAACTGGGATGAAGGTATTACTATACAGGTTAGAACAAAAATAGATAGGGACAAACCAAATTTCAGAACTATAATAGACATCTTCCCTGGAGCAGAATATTATGAAAGAGATGTACATGAATTCTTTGGTGTAGTATTTGAAGGAAATGAAAAGGCAAATAAACCTTTATTCTTAGAATTATGGGATGATATACCGCCAATGAGAAAAGATTTTGATCCACTTGCTTATTCAAAGAAAAAATTCGATGTTAGAGAATATAAAGTTGATTTTATTCCGAAAGAAGGTGAAGCAGAATGAAAAGACAGGTAAAGTTATTCTTAGGTCCTAACCATCCAGGTATGCATGGTAACTTTAGTGTTCATTTATACGTAGATGGTGATATAGTTGAAAAAGCAAGACCATTACCTGGAATGCTTCATCGTGGATTTGAAAAATTAATGGAAAGAAGATTATGGATGAATAATCTTGCTTTAATACCAAGAATATGTGTTCCAGAACCAGATATCAATGAAATGGTATATGCCCAAGGTGTAGAAGCTCTTGCAAATATCGAAATTCCAGAAAGAGCTCATTGGATAAGAATGATTATCCTCGAACTTGCAAGAATTGCCAATCACTTAATGGCTTTAGGTGGAATTGGTGGTCCAACTGGATTATACACAGGTCCAAACTGGGCTATTTCAGATAGGGATTTAATTCTTGATATGTTTGAAGAAATTACAGGTGCAAGAATATATCATATGTATATTGTCCCTGGTGGTGTTAGAAAAGATCTTCCAAAAGGTCTTGAAATGAAATTAGAAAAATATTTAGATTACTTAGAAAAGAGATTGCCAGAATATGAAGATTTAATTCTTAAAAATCCTATGGTTCAGGCAAGAACAAAAGATAATATAATCCTTCCAGAAGAAGTATGTTGGGAACTTGGTGTAACTGGTATTGGATTAAGATCTTCATCAGGAAAACCATATGATATAAGAAAAGTTGATCCATATGCAAGATATGATGAAGTTGAATTTGACGTTCCAACAGCAACATATTCTGATGCATATACAAGGTTAACAATAAAATATAAAGAAATACAACAGAGTATAAGAATTTTAAGACAGGTATTGGATAAAATGCCAAAAGAAGGTCCTGTTAGAGTTAGTTTCTCAAGAGGTAGTGCATTAAGATGGAGAGTTCCAAAAGGACAGGTATTCAGCCATATTGAATGTGCTCGTGGAGAGTATGGTTATTATATAGTATCAGATGGCTCAAATATGCCATATAGAATTGCAGTTAGAGGAGCATCATATCCACAGGGACTACTTGGAGTAGAAAAATATTTACCAGGAACAAGAATTGATGACGTTGCAATATGGTTAGACACTATGGGCGTATGTGCTCCAGAAATTGATAGGTAGGTGAGGTGAGAAAATGGCTGAAATAAATAAAAGTTTCTTTTCACCAGCAAAAGCTTGGAAATATTTAACAAAAAAACCAATATCAATTCCTTTAGAAAATATTATTGATAATCCAAGAGAAGCTGCAGACAATTATAGAGGTTTTCATACAAATGATTGGCAAACATGTATAGGTTGTGGAACTTGTTCAAGAATATGTCCTGCTGAAGCTATAACTATGGTTAGAATACCAGAATTACCAGATGAAGAAGGATCAAAACCTGAAAGACCAGCATTTGACTACGGAAGATGTACTTTCTGTGGTTTGTGTGTTGATATCTGTACTACAGGTTCTTTAAATATGTCAAAAGAATATGTTCATCTTTCAAAAGATCCAAATTCATTCTTCTTTTTACCAAAAGAAGATGGTATACATAAAATTAAATTCGATAAAGCATATCAAAGAACAGAAGAATCTGAACTTCTTGATCTTGAAAGAGTTCCTATGGAAATACTCGACGCAGATACAAGAAAAAAATCATTCTTAGAAGTAGTAAAAGGTTTCTCAAAGCAACAGGCTATAGAAGAAGCTGCAAGATGTGTGGATTGTGGTATATGTACAAAAACATGTCCTGCACATATGGATATTCCAGATTATATAAGAACAGTATATGATGACAATGTAGAAGAAGGTATGAGATGGTTATATAAAACAAATCCATTACCTTTAGTTTGTGGTAAAATGTGTACTCACAGATGTGAAACTGCATGTACTATTGGTCATAGAGGTGAAGCTGTTTCAATAAGATGGTTAAAGAGATACATTGTAGATCAGATTCCTGCTGAAGAATATGATAGAGTATTACAACACAAACAACAGATAATCAAAAAAGTTAATAAAAAGGTAGCTGTAGTTGGTGGAGGACCTGCAGGTTTGTCAGCAGCTTATTATCTTGTACTTATGGGATACGAAGTTACAGTATTTGAAGCAGAAAAAAGACCTGGTGGTGTTTTAAATTACGGTGCACCTATCTACAGATTACCTCTTGAATCATTTGAAAAAGACTGGAAATACATTGAATCATTAGGAGTAGAATTTAGATTAAATACAAAAGTTGGAGTAGATGTAACTCTTGAAGAATTAAAAGATAATTATGACGCCGTATTCCTTTCATCAGGTTTTGTTCTTGGAAGGACAACAGGAGTACCTGGAACAGAACATCCAATGGTAAAACAGGCTATGGTTGTACTAAAAGAAATGAAATATTATCTTATTGGTGACGGACCAAAACCATATATTCCAAAGAAGCTTGTAGTAATCGGTGGAGGTAACGTTGCAATGGACGTTGCCAGAACAATGGTAAGATTACAGAACATAGAATATGGAAAATCAGAAGTACATGTAGTAAGTTTAGAAAGAACTTTGGATGAAATGCCAGCTGATTGGGACGAAAAACATGAAGGTGGAGAAGAAGGCATAATCTTCCATCCAGGTTGGGGTCCAATTGAAATAGTAACAGATGGAGATAAGATTAAAAAAGCAAGATTTAAGAAAGTATTATCTATATTTGATGAAAATAGAAGATTTAATCCAAAATATGATGAATCACAAATTCTTGAATTAGAAGCAGATCTTGTAGTAGAATCAATAGGTCAGATGCCTGATTATTCCTATTTACCAGAAGAAATCAAAGAAAAAATTGAAATAGTAAGAGGAAGAATTAAAACAGATGAATACAATCAAGTAGTTGGTGTTCCATGGTTATTTGCTGGTGGAGACATTGTACACGGACCTGATATTATCCACGGTATAGCCGACGGTCATGCTGCAGCTCAAGGTATAGATTTCTACCTAACTGGTTATAATAAAGACAAAAAAGAACAATAACAATATTTGTTTTAAAAAACCCGAGAATTTAAATTCTCGGGTTTTTTTTAATACTCCATTGTGTGGTAAAATTAAATTGAGACTTAAATTATACCATCCAAAAAAAGGAGGCATTTTGTAATGCATGTTTTAACCTCAACTGAAATGAAAGAAATTGATAAAAAAACTTCAACAGATTTTGGAATCACAGAAGAAGTATTAATGGAACAGGCTGCCATGGCCATTGTTGGTGAAATTCAAAAAGACTTTAATAAAAATTCCCATTTATTATTTATGGTTGGAACTGGAAATAACGGTGGAGATGCTTTAGCTGCAGCAAGGATTCTACACAATGAAGGATATGAAAACATAGAGGTATGTATTATAGGTGATGAAAATAAAGGTAGTAGATTATTTAAAAAGCAATTAAACACTTTAAAACAATTTGGATTCTTAGACTTTTTTGAATTTAATGTTGATTTCAAAAATCATGTTAGCACTGCAGATTGTATAATTGACGGTTTAATTGGTATTGGTTTAAATGGAAATACAAATGATTTAATTAAAGGCGTTATTGATATAATAAACACATTTAAACGTGGAAAGGTATTATCTGTGGATATTCCTTCCGGGATTAATGCAAATACTGGAGAAATAATGGGAAACGCTATTTTAGCCGATAAAACTATTACTTTTGGCAGTGTTAAATTGGGACATATATTCTTCCCAGGCAGAGAATATTCCGGAACTATAAAAGTAGCTCCGCTTTCTTTTCCAAAAAGTTTATTCAATATTTCCCATAGGGAATTAGTAACACCAGAAATGGTAAAAAAATTACTTCCCAAAAGACCTAAATTTTCTCAAAAATATGACTATGGAAATGTATTAATTTTAGCCGGTTCTTCTGAATTTCCTGGTGCATCTATTTTATCTGCAATTGGAGCTCAAAAAGTTGGAGCTGGACTTGTTAAATTAATTACTCCTACACCATTATCTTCATATGTATTAAATCATGAACCGGGAATTATATATAAATCATTAATGAAAGACAAATTCTCTTTAAAAGATTTTGACTTAATCTCTAAAGAACTCAAAAAAGCTTCTGTTATTGTTATAGGACCTGGTCTTGGACGCTCTGATGAAACCATGCAATTTGTAAGAAATGTAGTTGAATATTCAAGAGTACCTATTGTCGTTGATGCTGATGCATTATATGCAGTTGATTCATTAAGTTTAAGAAAAAATATAGTATTAACTCCTCATGTTGGTGAAATGAAAAGAATTGTAAGAACAGATGAAATTAATATAAGACAGAATTACGAATACACAGAAAAGTTTGCAAAACATAAAAGAGCCACTATAGTATTTAAAGATGCTACAACAATTATTACTAACGGCGAACGAACATATTTCAACATTACAGGTAATACAGCTTTAGCAAAAGGCGGAAGTGGTGATCTCTTAACGGGTATTATTGCAGGTTTGGTTTCTCAAGGACTTGATGTAATGGAGGCAAGTATTGTTGCTTCTTATCTTTCTGGAAGAACAGCAGAAATTATAAGCGATGAGATTACTGAATATTATGCAACACCTCTTGATATTGCAAAAAATCTATATAAAGCTATATCGGAGGTACTGAATGTATAAAAGCAAATTATTGCAAAAACTTGGCCAAAAACAATTATTAACTCAAAAACAAATTCAAGCTTTACACATAATACAGATGCCTTTATCAAAATTAGAAGAAGAGGTAAATAATCTGATTCTTGAAAATGTATTTTTAAAAATTGAAAAAAACGATATGGAATTATATAGTCTCGATCGTATGGAATATATAACAGAACAAATAAGCGAAAAAATAAGTTATATTGAAAAAATTAAACCTATATTTCTTGCAATTATACCAGATCATTTAGAAAAGGCTGGAGAAGAAATTCTTAATTATATAGACAACAAAGGCATTTTATCCGTTACGAAAAAAGAACTTTTTAAAAAACTTAAAATATCTAAAAAAGATTTAAATTTATTATTGTATACACTAAAGGAATTAGGTCCAACAGGTTTTGCAGAAGAATCATTGGAAAAAGCCATTGAATTACGAAAAAAAAGCGGTGAAATGGGATTGCCGTTATCTTCTCTGGAAAATCTGGACAATATTTCATATATTAATTCATCTCCAGATATTATTTTCTATAAGAAGGGAAATAAAATAATCTGGGAAATAAATATACCTGAACTTCCAGAAGTTGACGAAATATATTTAAATAATCTAAAAAAATTAAATGACAGAAAAACCCAAAAATATATTGAAAAAGAAATGGAAAAACTTTCTTTATTAAAAAGCTCATTGAAAAAAAGAAAAGAATACATGGAAATACTGGCACAATTTATTATTGATACAAATAATGAATTTTTATTAAAAAATATTAATCCCAGGAAATTTGGAATACGTGAAGTTGCAAATCATCTAAATATTTCACCTTCCACAATGAGTAGAATTGTTTCAACGAAATATTTTATGAATACAAATAATATTATATTCCCTTTTTCTGTTATATTTAATACAAAAGACTCCCAGAAAAACACCAGAAAAATTATATTCGATTTTATAAAAAAACATATGAATCTTTCTGATAGCAAAATATCATCATTATTAAATTCGGAATTAAATATAAAAGTTTCAAGAAGAACAATAAATAAATACAAAAATCTAATAAAAAGAGGTGAAGATAATTAACGCATTTATAATTTCAGGTGGAGAACAAAAAAGTGATTTAAGTTATTATAAAAGATTAATAGACAATTCGGATATATTAATAGCTGTAGATAAAGGCATTGAAATATTTCAAAAACTCCATATTGAACCTGATTATTTAATCGGAGATCTTGATTCTGCATCTCAGGAAAGCATAGAATGGGCTGAATCAAATGGTGTTGAAATAATAAAATATTTGCCAGAAAAGGATTTTACTGATATTGATCTCGCTTTTAAATTTGCTATTGAAAAAGGTGCTGATAATATTTTTGTTTCAGCGTTTCTCGGTGAACGTCTTGACCATATATTAGGAGCTTTATTCTTATTATCAAAATACAGGGATATTGGTATTATTTTTGAAGAAGAATTTATCGAAATATCCAGAATATCCAAAAAATTCTCAAAAACAGTTTCTATTGGAGAAACATGGTCTATTCTTTCACTTACTGAAAAAAGCAATAATATTACTTTAAAAGGTTTTAAATATCCTTTAGAAAATGGAATATTATACTTTAATAATCCCATAGGAATAAGCAATATAACAGAAAATGAAAAAATTGAAATTACATATAGCAATGGAATCCTAATATATATTCGCTGGAAAACAAAAGATATAAAATAAAAGATTTTATAGGGCATTTGTAAAATGCCCTATTTTTTATTTTTAAATTATTAAATTTTTGAACTATTTTAAAATTTAATAGTCTAAATAATTGATTATAAAAAATTACAACTATAGAGGTGATTAATATGCAACTTTCAGAAAAGGATATTTTAAATATGTTATTTGATCTTATGTCCAATTTCACAAAAATAATATCAAATTTTTCAGAAGCAGAAAAATTAAGAACTATAGAATTTTATATAATTGTTTTTCTTGGACTAAAAGGACCTCAAAAAATGGCAAAGATAGCTGAAATATTCAGCACAACCAAAAGCAACGTTACAAATATTATAGACAGTCTTGAAGAAAGGGAATATGTTATAAGAAACAGATCAAAAGACGACAGAAGGGTTATACTAATAGAATTAACAGAAAAAGGGAAAAATGTTTTTAATGAAACAACAGAAAATTTCAAATTAATTTTCGAAGATTTTATGAAAAAAGTATCTAAAGAAGATTTTGAAATCATTGAAAAAGGATTTGAAAAAATAATAAGTTTATACAGATAGTTTTTAAACTTATGGAGGGGGATTTTATGATTTTAATTACAGGAGCCACCGGGCATATTGGAAATGTACTGGTAAAAAAATTATATGAAACGGGAGAAAAAATACGTATCTTCGTTTTACCGGATGAAGATATAAGTATTTTTAATAACATGGATATGGACATTGTCTATGGAGATATTAGAAATAAAGATGATGTGCTAAAAGCAACAGAAGGAGTCAACAAAATATTTCATCTTGCTGCAATAATTTCCATTTTACCCTGGAAAAATGAAAAGGTATACTCAGTAAATATAGGCGGTGTGGAAAATATTTTAAATGCTATGAAATTTCATAATATCAAAGACCTGATTTATGTAAGTTCTGTTCATGCATTTGCAGAAATAGAACGTGGAGCTACGATAGACGAAGAAACTCCCATTTCGCCTAAATTAACCACAGGAGCATATGGAAAGTCAAAGGCTATCGCTACGCAAAAGGTTATTGAAGCAGGTGAAAAAGGAGAAATTAATTATAAAATATTATTCCCAAGTGGCGTTATTGGACCATATGATTATAAGCTTTCAGAAATAGGAAAAGTAATAAAAGACTTTTTAGATGGAAAAATTAGATATTGTGTTGATGGAGTATTTGACTTTGTAGATGTTAGGGATGTAGTTGATGGGATTATTGCTGCATCAAAGCTCAATAAAAAAAATGAAAAATTTATTCTAAGTGGTGAAAATATAAGCATGAGAAGATTTTTTAAATATCTAAACTCTATTACGGAGAAAAATGAAAAAATTAAATTTATCTCCCCTGTGAATTCTTACATTATTTCATACGGAAGTGTTTTGCATCATCTATTTTCCAATAAAAACCTCATTTTTAGCCCTTATACAGTTCATACATTAACTGGATATTATAAATTTTCCAGTGAAAAAGCAAAAAAAATTCTACATTATAATCCTCGAAGTATATATACTTCACTGAAAGATACAATAAACTGGATAAATAATTATTATATATTGAAAAACAAAGTGGCTCTCTAAGAGAGCCACTATATTTTTATATCTTTTATCTTTTTTTGCATCATTAAAACATTTTTTATAACTGAGTTTAGCATAGAGATAGTATTTATAAGATCCATAATATCTTCTTTTGACATATTAAGATTTCCTATATTATCCTCCAATATTAATGTATTGGATTGAAGATTATTAACCAGCTCTTCTAAAAATCTCTCATTTTTTTCAAGAATTTCAAGAGAACCTTCGGTAACCCCTGCTACCACACCAAACAATTCTGCAATATAATTAATCTTTTCCAAAACATTCTTTATCTCCTGAGAAAGATAATTAATCTTCTCATTTATCTGTTTGGCACTTTCATTTGTTTCCTGCGATAATTTCTGAATTTCTTCTGCAACCACTGCAAAACCTCTTCCATGTTCTTTTGCCTTTGCAGCTTCAATTGAGGCATTAATAGATAACATATTTGTTTTTCTGGCAATTTTATTTATATTCTTTGTTATTTCCATTACTTCATCAAAACTGCTTAATGCCTCTGATACCATATTTATAGATTCATTTACATCTGTTTTTACCTGTTCAAGGTTTCCACCTATATTCTTTAACTTTTCTATTATACTCTGATTCAGTTTAGATATTTCCTCTTTTTCATCGAAACTGCGTTTAGACATTTCTTCAATCTCATGAGCAATATGATTGGTATTTTCAATTGTTTCTATAATCTTATTACCAACCTGTTCAGTTACGTCCTTTGCTGTTTCAAATCTGTCTCCCAATACCTCGTCAAGGTTTTCTATAAATGATGTTAAAACATTTTCATGATATATTCCCTGGGCTAATTTTTCAATTGTATTTTTTAAGGATCTATTGTTATCCGACATAACTATCACATCCCGTATATATCATCTATTAAATCTACTCCACATTTTAAATTCTTAAACCAATCAAGGAATTGCTCATATTCCCTCTTTTTAAACAATAATCCATGTTGAGGTGTCATCATTTCTACATCAAGTTTTGATACAATGGACACCCATTTTTTTGCTGCAATATTTGAAGCCATGTATCTTTGATGGAAGCCTACCATATGTTTTGAGTAGTCATCAAAATTCTCTACAAAATACTTACTTTCAGATGGCTGAACAACTCCAACACCAATATCTCCAGAAAATAATATTTTTGCAATAGGATCATATACTATAAAATTACCAAGAGAATGCAAGAAATGTGCAGGGATTATATCAAGATAAGCACCATCTGGAAATTCAATTTTACCCCCTTTATCTTCTAAAGGCACCAGAGACGATGAATCAAAAACACCAAAATGAGGTAAAAATCTTTCCCACAATGCTGAAACATAAAATCTTGCATTATTTAATGTAGAGCTCCACAACGCTATACCAGAGGATACATCTGGATCCTGATGTGAATAAAATACACCTATAATATCATCTGTATCAATATATTCTGATACATTTGCCAGCACCCTTGGAAAAACATGAACTCCTCCAGGATCAAGCAAAACACCTTTTCCCTTGTGAATTATTAAAAACTGATTTGTAAATATCCCTTCAAGGTTATTCTTTTCTACTCCAAGATATATATATTTGTGGTCATCATTTTCAAATAACACTATAGCTTTTGAGTTATCCATTGTTATACCCCCTCAAACTAATTATTAATTTATATTACCAAATGTCATCCAGAAAATCTTTTTTACAAATACAGGATTACCAGGATTTGTAATATTAAATATCATTAAACCATTTTTCCCATCTGCTACATATAGGTAATCATCCTTTACAAATAAATCCTTTACTATTCCAGGTGTATTAACTCTGGAAATTATATTACCATTTACTGTATCAAAAATAACAAATCCATTTTCACCTAATGCTGCAAACCCTATATTATTAAAGATTCTAACTTTATTCACACCCTGATTATTAAAAGAAAATACCTTCTCAATTGATACATTTTCAGGATTTGAAATGTTTATTTTATAAACGCCTGGATTACCAGCTGGAATAACTGTTGAATTTGACAATTTATATTTCCAGTCAACAGCCACATATGCATAATCTCCTGAAACTTCTATATCTTTTGCAAAACCATTTATTCTAAATTTTGGTTTTACTCTTTCAGCTGCTTTACCATCAAACTTAAATACTTCAAATCCAACATCATCTGTTGCAAGGAATATATAATCATTTACTTTAGCAACATCCATGCTTCTTCCTGTTACTCTGTTAATTGATAAAATCTGAGGTTTCTCTTTATTTGTTATATCAAGAATTACAAGATCTTTATATCCATCTGCTATAAATGCTTTATTTCCTTCAATGATAAAATTATTTGTATAGCCAAGAATTACATTGTTATTTTCTTTAACGTCTATATAATTGGATAATACTTTAGGTTCCTTTAAATTTGAAATGTCAAAAATTGTAAAACCATTTTGTCTATCTGCAATATAAGCATAATTATATTTTGAAAATACATTTACTGCATCATTTAATGTTTTTTCAAGACGTCGAGGCAAAAATTTAAGGTTTAACGTCTTCTTCGATGAAATTTCAACAGGATTTTCAGGATTGCTTATATCAAAGATAATCAAACCATCTTTTTTATCTGATGCATAAAGATAATTACCTGATACATAAAGCCCTTGAAGGTCTGTATGATTATTATATATCTTCACAAGTTCAGGCTTTGCAGGATTGGAAAGGCTATATACTTCAAGACCACCCCAGTTATCTGTAACTACTAAAAAGTCATTATCAACAATTTTAAGATCTATAGGTGTATCAAGTGTATAATGCCTATATATAGGTTGAATTTTATCTTTCTTATTTTTATTAACTGCTGGACTGTTTATATCGTTTAGATTGTATACTTCAAGACCATACCATCTGTCAGTAACGTATAAATAATTTCCATGTTTTAATATTGCATTAGCTCCTCCACCTGTATCAACACTCTTTACTAAAAATGGTAACAATTTAAAGGATATATCAAATATTGAAATACCACTTGCACCATCAAGAGTATACAAGTGCTCACCATCTATATAGATCTTTTGAACATCTCCACCTGTTTTTAAATGCCTCATATATTTATATATACCATTACTCTTTGAATATATTGCCAACCCTTTTATTCCATCAGCAACATATAAATAATTTCCTGCAAATGCAAAATCATATGTTTCACCAATTGAATTTATTCTTAATTCCTTAACCACTTTATTTTCTTTTATTTCAAAAGGTATAATCTCATTTTTATATACAGAAACATATATTTTTCCATTATACTCCTTAATTTGTGTTGGATAATCCTTTAAAGAAAATACTTCTGAATTTCCATTGGTTAAATTAATAAAATAAACTTTTCCGGATTTTAACCCAATGATTATATATTCGTCATTTTTATAAAACGTAGTTACTTTAGAATCAAAGAAAACAGGAATATTTTTTGATTTTATAATACTTGGGTATGAAGCTATTAATTGTGGAGCCATTGGATTTTCAAAGTTTATTACACTTACCCCTTCTTCAAAACTGTTTATAAACAGCGGTTTTGTTGGATTTGCTATTACCAGTATAGATAATAATAGCATTAACGCCATTGAGAATGTTAGTTTTTTTATTTTCACTAAACTTCCCCCTTTCAAAATTTTTATTTCTTATTATATAGTATACCAGAAAAAAGCTAAAATTTGACGATTTTATTTTAAAAATGGTAAAATACTATGGCAAAATATATATTAATTTCAGGAGGTATTTATGAAAAAACATCACAAAGAGATTTTAGAATGGATGAAAATCACATTATATCTTGGAATAATTGGTTTTGGTGGTTTTTCTGTTTTAGCTTATGTAAAAAAACTTCTTGTTGAAGAAAAAAAATATATCACACAAAAATTTTATTTAAATGCAGTTGCTTCTATCTCTCCTTTACCAGGAGCTATGGCCGTGAACATGATAACTTTTGTTGGAGCTGAGTTATACGGTTTCTGGGGCGCAATACTTGGTGTAATAACCTTTATAACCCCCTCATTTCTTTTAATGATTTTACTTGCAAAATGGTATATCAAATACGGAAATACGCCATATATTGAATTTCTAACAAATATGTTTATTCCTTTAATTCTTGTATTTATTACCAATGCACTTTTTAAAATCTCTAAAGGTGTTTTTAAAGAAAAAATCTCATATGTTTTCACCATCTCAGCATTTTTAATGTTATTGTTTTTAAAGATAAATGTTATATACGTAATCTTATTATTTGGATTATTGGGTATGATTTTAAATAAAGAAGAAGGACATGTAGAAGATATTCATTTAAGACGTGTCCCAAAAAGCAATAAACTATATGTGACTTTGTTTTTAATTTCCATTGCATTAATAAGCATATATGTATTTTATAAAAATCCATTTATATTTAAAATGTTCTATAATTTTTTCCTTTTAGGTGCAACAGGATTTGGAAGTGGTTACTCTGTAATAGCTGTCATGGACGAATTAATTGTTAGGAAATTACAATGGCTAAATGTAAAGGAATTCACAACAGCTCTAATTGTTGGACAAATAACTCCAGGACCTGTAATGATTACAGCAACTTTTGTCAGTTATTATTTAAAAGGCTTTCTTGGAGCGTTATATGGAACATTAGGAATTTTTCTAACTCCCATGACATTGGCGTTTGTTTTAAGCAAATATCAATCAAAAATCCGTGATAAAAAATGGTTTGTTGGATTTGTAAAAGGAGTTAATCCTGCTTTAGTTGCAATTTTATTGAGGCTTATAGTAAAATATTCTATGATATTACCTTTAAATATATTTTCTATTTTAATATTAATATCGTCTATAATCTTTATTATTAAATTAAACAAACCTCTTTATGCTGTTTTTAGTACCATCGCTCTGGGAACCATAGCTTATTTTATTTAAATTCCAAGGAGGTATTAAAGTGATAGCTAAAAAATTCAAAGTATATGGAAGAGTGCAGGGTGTTGGATTTCGATGGTTTGTAAATCACACAGCAGAATCGTTAGGCATAAAAGGCTATGTAATGAACATGCCAGATGGAAGCGTTGAAATTATTGCTGAAGGAACTTCAGAAGAATCATTAGAAACCTTCAAAGACTATATAATTAAAGGAAACGGCTTTTCCGATGTAGAAGATATAGAAGAAGAAAACATTCCTGTTGAAAATTACCCTGATTTTTCAATAAAATATTAAAAAGGAGACTATTATGTGGAGAGATATTTTAAAGGAAATATACAATAATAAAATAGAAGGTTTAGGCATTTTGCCTCATTATAATAATTATTCAATAGTTAATATTTCAAATTGGATTATTAAAAATTTTGACGGAAAACCTTTTCACAAACCTTATCCTATACCAATTTCACCAAAAAAACACGTAATTTTAATTTTAATTGACGCTATGAGTTATGATACCTTTAAACTGGTATTAAAAGAAAAAAAGCATGAACTTTCTTTAATTAATAAAAGCCATTTTTTTCCTGCAACTTCTGTTTTTCCATCAACAACAGCAAACGCCATAACCTCCATTGTCACAGGCAAAACACCTGCTGAACACGGTATTTTAGGATATATTTTATACTTTAAAGAATTGGGTTCTTTGGTAAATATGATTGATTTTTCTCCTTTATATGGTGGAAATAGCGTATATGAACCATATTTCATAAACAATTTGCTTAATGTTTCAACTATATATGAAGAGTTAAATAAATTAGGCGTTAAAACCTTTACACATACACATTCAGATATAGTCGGTAGTGGATTAAGTAAAATTCATAATAAAGGAAGCAACATAAAAGGATATAAATCGCCTATTGAATTATTTGGGATGATATATGATAAGTTACAGGAATACAGAAAAAACAACGATACTTCGTTTCAATTTGCATATTATGCATATGTGGATAGTATTGGACATAAATATGGAGCAAGAGATCATAAATATAAATCACAAATTTTCTGGTTTTTGAAAATGCTTCAAGAAGAGTTGCTAAAAAAATTATCTCCAGAAATAAGAGAGGATACTGTTATATTAATAACTGCAGATCATGGAATGCTAGAATCTCCCTTACAAAAAGAAATAAGATTCTCCAACGAAGATGAAATTTCCAATTATTTATGGGCTCCACCTGGTGGAGAAATGCGAATGATGTATTTTTATACCAAAAGCAAAAAAGAATTTATGGAATATTTTAATTCAAATTATAAAGATTATGGAAATCTTTTATCTATTGAAGAAAGCGAAAAAATTAATCTTTTTGGCGGTTCTCTTAATAATGATTTTAAAAAAAGAATTGGCGATTTTACAATGATTGCTAAAGATAATTATAGCTTTGTTTTTAAATATGGAAATTCTTTTGTTCATCTAAAAGGGAAACACGGTGGTTTATCGTATAGAGAAATGATAGTTCCTCTAATTGCTTTTTAAACTGAATTTAAAAGCTATTATAAAAACCATAGAAATAATCATAATAAAAACAAACATATATCTTTCTATTTGAGGATATAAAAGATATGAAACAAATGAAGCAAATAATCCACCAAAAATACTCATATGAAAGGCATACAAATAATTTTCCACATCGTCTTTTATACTTTCAAATTGAGAAATAAAACTCCATGAGATACTCTGAAAAACAAAAATCAAAAAGGTTACAAGTATTATAAGCAATTTATCAGATGTATAAAATCCTATAATAGAAAAAAAGATAAGCAAAAGATTCAACGTAATAATAATCTTAAAGACGCTAAAAAAACGAAATATATACTTTGAAAGTTTTATACCTATTAATAATAATACTGTCAATATAAAAATATGAAGATTTGTTAGATACAAATCAGAAAACACATTAAAATATATTAATTTTATATTGGAAATTAATATATAAAAATCAAAGCCGGACAAAAAGAAAAAGAAATTTAAACATATTTTACATTCTTTATTGTTATCAAAATAGCTAATATTTGTATCAAGATACTTATTAAATGGAAATAACAAAAAACCAGAAAAAAGAACTAAAAATCCTGCGCTCCAACCCAGTTGCGGAACAACAATTAAGTTTATCATTGCAGCAAATACATATCCAAGAACAAGTCCAAGTGTTCCAAAATAAAATTTTATTTTTGAATACTCAGATAAAAATGATGTTTTTATTCTGACATAAATCCAGTAAACTCCCAATCCCATACCTGCTAAAAATCTTAAAAATAGAAAATAATCGTAATCAGGAGCTAAAAAAGAAAATGCATTTAATAACACAACCAGTGTAAAAAAGAACCTTCTAACTACTTTATTCATATTTAAAATAATTCTAAACAGCAAAATTCCAAAATTAAAACCAAAAAAAGTAGTAAAATTAATTACATAAAATTTTTTCATTTCAATATTATACTCACCAAGGATCTCAAAAGATATGAAGTTAGGCAATACTAGACTATAAGATATATATAGCATAGAAAAAAATATAAAAGCCAGAGATATATTTAATTTAGAATTCAAAAATATATTCTTATTTTCCATTTTACCTCCTCCTTTTGAATAATTATACCAGAATTTTAAATCTTTTAAACCTTCTATTATTGACTCATTTAATAAAATATGTTATAATTATGTGCGGATTTCGGGGCGTGGCGCAGATGGGAGCGCGTTTGCATGGGGCGCAAAAGGTCGCTGGTTCAAGTCCAGTCGCCCCGACCATAGAACTCCGGTAGTAAATACTGCCGGAGTTCTTATTTTTTAGGGAATAATCAGTTGTTTATAGAATAATTCATTGAAAAAAAATTAAAATCCAGGGGTGAGGAACTTGAAACTAAAATTGATTATAGCTGCCGCTTCAGCATTTGTAATATTGATGACCGCAATTGTTGTTATTCCTATAATAATGAAAAACGAACCACCATCTATACCTGAATTATTCACACCAAAAAACGGATCCATTGATCTGCCTGTAAATATTGTTTTTTCATGGGCCGGGAATGATCCTGATGGTGATTCCTTAAAATATGATTTATATTTATCAACAGAAAAGGATAATCTCACACCCATTGCAACAGATTTAGTTGAAACTTCATTCTCCAGAGTATTAAATTATAACAAAACATATTATTGGAAAGTTGTTGCAAAAGATAAAAAAGATTCCACAGAAAGTGATATATGGTTTTTTTCAACAGAAAATTCTATTCCTTTAAAACCATATAATCCCACACCAAAAGATGGAAGTTCTAATGTTCCTGTGATTACCACTTTATCCTGGCAATGCGAAGATCTTGATGGGGATAAAATATATTATGACGTATATCTTGGCAGATCAATTGATACTTTAAAACTTTTAGCTTCAAACACTACAGAAAATTCTTTAGAAGTTAACTTAAAAGAAGATGCAAGATATTACTGGAAGGTTGTCGCCAAAGATGAACATGGCGGAATTACCTATGGGGAAGTATGGGCTTTCCAGACAAAATCTTTAAAAGAATTAGGAACACCTTTCAACCCAAAACCAACAAATAACGCAACTAATATAGAAACAAATGTAAAATTAGAATGGCAATACGCAGGTAAAGAAGCTTTATTTGACGTTTATATGGGATTAAACCCAGACGATTTTACACCAGTAGCTCAAAACTTAGGATACCAATTCTATGAATTATCTTTAGATCCAGGAAAAACATATTACTGGAAAGTTATTGCAAAATCTGATAATGAAGAAAAAGAAAGCTCTATCTGGAATTTTACAACCAAACCTCTGGAAAACTCTGAAATAATTACCGAAAACGCTACAGAAACACAAAGTGAAGAAGATATTACCATTGAAAGCACCACTATTATAACCAATGAACCCACCTCTACATTAGAAGTAATAGAAACAACAGAAGCAACAGAAAAATTAGAAACTATTCCACAAAAAGAAATACAAAAAGAAATAATTGAAAAGAAATATATTCATACAACAGGTAGCGGAATGGGAATGTTTATTATAGATGTAACAGATCCTAAAAATCCAAAAATTATAAATCATGTTTATACAGAAGGCTGGGCTGTAGGACTTTATGTAAAAGAAACACATGCATATATAGCAGATTGGATAAATGGTTTTGTTGTTGCAGATATCACCGATTTAAAACATCCGAAAAAAGTTGCTAAACTAAAAACCTTTGGAAAGGTATATTCAATATTTGTAAAAGGAGATATTGCATATATTCTTGAAGGAAACTCTGGAATGGAAGTTGTAAAAATAAATAAAGATTATTCTTTAGAATCATTAAGTTATCTCGATTTAAAAGGAACTTCTGGAAGAATTTTTGTAGAGGATAATTATGCATATATTTCAATGGGATATGATGGATTTGTAATTGTTGATGTTTCTGATCCAAGAATCCCAAAATTAGTAAGCTTCTTTGACGCTGATGGTTTTGCATATAATATTGTAGTTCATAATAACATAGCTTATCTTGCTGATGGCGATCACGGGTTAAAGATTATAAATGTAAAAGATAAAATACATCCAAAATTAATTTCAAAACTAACTATAAAATCAGAATGGGGAAGAGTATTTTATGATAATAACATTGTATTCTATGCCAAAGGAGAAAAAGGGTTTGCTTTAATAGATGTATCCAATCCTGAAAAACCTGTATTATTATCTCAAATAGACACAAAAGGATTCTGCTATGGAGGATATATTTATAAAAATTATTTATACGTTGCAGACGGAGAAAATGGATTATTAATTTATGATATTTCAGATCCTGAAAAACCTGTATTTTTATCTCATCTTGGTAATTTATATCTTCAAAACGTAATATTGGAAATCAGAAAATAAATTATATTAAACTTTTTGAACAAAATAAAAAATTAAAAGTCTAATAATAAGGAATAAACCTCTTTTGTGGTATAATATTTAAAAACCACAAAGAGGTGATCTTTTTTGACAGAAAAAAAATTAATTGAAAGATTAAAAGCTAAAGATAAAGAAGCTTTTGAAGAGTTATACAATCAATATGCACCCAAAATATATGTAACCCTCAAAAATTATGTTGGACCAAATGAGATTGAAGATGCTCTTCAAGAGGTATTTTACAAGATATTTAAAGGAATCCATACATTTAGAGGGGATTCAAAGCTTTCGACATGGATTTATCAAATCACTATTAATGTTGGAAAGGATTTCATAAGAAAGAAAATTAAAAACCCTGTGGAAAATATTGATCTTACTGAAAATTATACAGAAGGCGTTGGAATCCAACCACATTCTGATGTAAACGTCTCAAATGAAGTATTTGATGAAATGGAAATGGACAAAATCATTAAAATTATGGATAAATTATCTGAGGAAGATAAAACCCTTATTAAATTAAGAGATATTGACGGTCTTAGTTATGATGAAATTGCCAAGAAATTAAATAAACCGCTTGGAAGTGTAAAGAGCCGTTTGCATTATGCAAGGAAGAAATTCCAAAAACTTCTCAAGGAGGAAGGCCTCTTATGATAGACGAAAAGAAATTAGAATTAATTAATATGATATTAGATGGAGAAAATGTGGACTTTGATGAAAACTTAGAAGAGGATATTGCAAAATACAAATCATATGTAAGAGCTTATTTTTTAACTCAGGAAAGTTATATTATTACAGAAAAATATAAAAGTACTATTATTTCAAAAATAATAGTAAGCATTGACGCGGAGGAATAATATGCGAGAAGTATTTATGGTTGGAAACATAGAAGACAATAATGTATATCTTATTAGCAACATGAGTTCCGCATGTGAAACATGTACTCTAAATGGAGCATGTAGTGCTGGAAGTTCACAAAGAACCATGAAAATTAATAAATCTCAATTTGAAAAAATGCCTTCAATTGGAGATTATGTTGTAATAGAATTACCGGAATTTTCTGTATCCAAAATTTCATTCATTATATATGGCTTTCCTCTTATAATGTTTATTCTATTTTTAGTTATTGCATATTTTATTACAAAAAGCGATACTTATGCTTTTGTATCAGGGATAATTGGAATATCAATTTCATATGGAGTAATTGCCTATCTTGATAGAACCGTCTTTAAAAAGAAATATCAACCAAAAGTTATTGAAATACTTCCAAAAAGAAATAATATCAATTTATCTGTTGGTATAATAAAATAGCGAGCTTGTTTATTCAAGCTCGCTATTTTATTATTAAATCTCATTATGAGCTGCAAATTTTAAAGAAATAAGAGTCAAAACTATTAAACCAATAGAGACTATACTTAATGCATAACCTATTCCTATCAAATCTGCTAAATATCCTATAACAGGAGTTAATATCGCTGTTAAAAGAGTTTTAAATTGCGATTCAACTGAAAGTACAGAAGCAAGAATATTATTATCTATATTATTTGAAATATAGGCTACGCTTATAGGCTTCCTTAAATTTTCTATTAAATATATTCCAAGGTAAAAGATAATAGAAATTGTAAATAATTTAAATTCATAGGTTATTCCACTTAATATTCCAAAAACAAACCCAAGACTCATTGTTAATACCAGCGGCTTCAAATATGTTTTAAACTTTTCAGCAAACTTACCAGAACGTCTTGATACAAAAGATGTAAGAAAATATATTACCGAATATACTATACCAATTACCAGCGAAGAGCGTTTATCTTCACTTAAACTCATAAATATTGGTAAAGATATTGCAAATGATTTCAACATAGGTTGCAAAAAGTCTTTTACTGCAGAATAATAACCTGTATATGATGAACTTATTAAAATGCTTCCAAATAATCTTGCACTTTTAAATGCCACAGCAAATTCTTTAATTACCTTTTTAAATGAATTGGTAAACTCTTTAAAATCAAATCTTTCAAGCGTTCCATCTAATTCCTTTGGATAAGTGAGCATTAGAATTAAATCGAAAATATACGGAATTATCGTAAATAAAAATATAGTTTGATACTTTCCAGAATAAAATACAATACCACCAGCTATTAAAGATGAAATAGCAGATCCCAGCTGTGAACATGATCTTGTATTACCATAATAATGAACCTTCATATTTTCCCAGCCTTTGATTTTTAAATATTCAAAAATCATAGCTTTATGCGTTCCTGTTCTAAATGCCTCACCAAAAGCATAAAGAATCATCGCAAATGCAAAAATAGTATAACTTTTAGAAAAATAAAAAATAATGAAAGAAATTATATAACTTGAAAAAGAAAATACCATAGATCGCCTTCTACCAACAGAATCAGCAATAATCCCAGTTGGAATTTCAAGAATATTTGTCGCAATTTTCATTATTGAATAAAGCGTACCTATTTGAAAGAAGTTAAGCCCTTTTTCAAGAAAAAACAAAACAAGAAAAGGCTCAAAAAATCGCAAATTTTTCAAAAATCCATAAGCACAAAACTTATAAAACTGTAAATCCTTGTACTTTTTATCCATCTTTAACCTCCTATCTTTTATTTTATTCTATATTTTTTCTTTACCCTTTTTATTTCATCTCTATATTTTGCAGCATCTTCATATCTTAATTCTGAAGCCGCTTTAAACATTTCTGCTTCTAATAATTGAATATATTCTTCCGGTGTTGTTCCTTCTGCTACTTCAAAGATAAATTCCGGTTTTTCTGTTTTTTCCATGAATTGTTCAAAAATATTTTTAGGTAATTCCTTAATAATACTTTTAGGAATTATATTATTTTTTTCATTATAATACATCTGAATCTTTCTTCTTCTATTTGTTTCATATATTGCCTTTTGCATTGCTTCAGTAATTTTATCTGCATATAATATTACCTTTCCATTTATATTTCTTGCTGCACGTCCTATAGTCTGAATTAATGTAGTTTCTGAACGTAAAAAACCTTCTCTATCAGAATCCATTATAGCAACTAGCGAAACTTCTGGTAAGTCAAGACCTTCTCTTAAAAGATTAACACCTATTACCGCATCAATTTCACCACTTCTTAGTTTTCTAATAACTTCAGCTCTTTCTATTGCATCTAATTCAGAATGAAGGTAGGTAGCTTTTATTCCAAGCAAATTTAAATGATCAGAAAGCATTTCTGCATCTTTTTTGGTTAATACAACAGCTATTGCTCTTTCATTTCGAGATATTATTTTCTTTAATTCTGCAATAAAATCGTCCACCTGACCCATTGTAGGACGAACAATTACTTCTGGATCAATAAGGCCTGTAGGCCTGATTATTTGTTCTACTACTTGTTCAGAATGCTCAAATTCAAATGATCCCGGTGTTGCAGAAACAAAAATTGTCTGGCGAATTTTCGATATAAATTCATCAAATTTCAGCGGTCTATTGTCAAATGCTGACGGAAGTCTAAAACCGTATTCTATAAGATTTCTTTTTCTGGAATGATCTCCTGCCCACATTGCTCTAAGCTGAGGAATAGCTATATGCGTTTCATCTATAAATGTAATAAAATCATCGTCAAAGTAATCAAGTAATGTCCAGGGCGGTTCTCCAGGTTTCCTCATATCAAAATGCCTTGAATAATTTTCTATTCCTTTACAATGCCCCAATGTTTCCAGTAATTCTATATCCATTAATGTTCTTTGTTTTAATCTTTGTGCTTCAAGTAATTTACCTGCTTTTTGTAATTCTTTCAGTCTTTCTTCCAGTTCTTCGCGAATAGACTGAGTTGCTCTCATTATCTTTTCTTCAGTGGTAACAAATTCGCTTGCAGGATAAATGGTAATTTTATCAAAACTTTCAATCTTAGTTCTGTTTAATATATCAAATGAGTATATTTTTTCAACTTCATCATCAAAAAATTCTATTCTAATTCCAAAATCTTCATATGGTGGATATATTTCGAGTATATCCCCTTTAAATCTAAAATTACCGCCTGTATGTTTATCTTCTGAGCGATTATAAAGCATTTTTGCAAGTGATTCTAAAATAAATCGTCTATTATATTCTTCTCCTACTTTTATTTTTAAATTTATATTGGCAAAATCTTCAGGATTTCCAGATGCATATATAGCCGAAACACTGGATACCACTATAACATCCCTTCTGGTTAATACAGATTTTAATGTGGATAATCGCATTTTTTGAAGAATTTCATTTATACTTGCATCTTTTTCTATATACATGTCTCTTGTTGGTATATATGCTTCTGGCTGATAATAATCGTAATAACTTATAAAGAATTCAACTTTATTTTCAGGGAAAAACTCCTTAAATTCTCTGTATAATTGAACAGCAAGTATTTTATTTGGGGATAATATTAAAGTAGGCCTGTTTAATCTCTCTATTACATTGGCCATGGTAAATGTTTTGCCTGAACCGGTGACCCCTAATAACGTTTGAAATCTATATCCTTTTTTTATTCCTTTAACTAATTTATCTATTGCTTCTGGTTGATCACCCTGAGGTTTATATTTTGAATATAATTTAAAGTCTGGCATTATATCACCTTTTTATTTTAAAATTTTACTTATATTATTATTATAACATGAAAAAATAACAGGGACCTGAAAAGTCCCTGTTATTTTCAATAAACACCCATTGAATTTTTGCCTATCATTGGCCAGCTTGACGAATCCGGTCCTGTTATATTATCATATATTGCATAAATATAACCATTATAAGTAGAAAAATAAATTGTTCCATCATTTGATATTATTGGACTTTGAAAATATGTATAGTCTCCAGAATCAAGTGTAAATACCCATTTTTCACTTCCATCTCCTGGATTAAATGCATATAATTTTGTGTCAGTTAAAACATAAATTGTTCCATCACTTCCTACTGCTGGAGAACGTGAAAATATATGATCACCATTTGGTAAGGTTATTGACCATTTTTCAGTAAGATCCGGATTTACTGCATATAATTTATCATAATAAACTGCATAAATTGTTCCATCACTTCCTACAACTGGCATTCCCGGATTAAATCCAACTGATGATGGCGGATCAGACATAATTGTATTAGTAGAAAATTCTGTATCTATATTATAATAAGCAATCGAATAATCATCTCCAGTAGTAAAACTAGTTATAAGATAGTTTTCATTGTTATAATTACTATATATCACTCCATATGCTGCTTTAAATCCTTCAGTTGTTTTTTCACCAAAATAAGCATCCAACTTTATTACACCTGGGTTAGAACCTCCAAATGGTATAAACAAATAATCTACTCCTTCTATTTTAGCTGAGATTATCCCTGAAACATCCGATGTATTGGCATTAATAGTTGTAGTAGAACAGGAACCACTTTCATATGTTACAAATAATGTTGCATCAATAAGATTCCCTGCTGTTTCATCTTTGCCTATAAAATACAAATTACCATCTTCTATACTTGTAAAATATGGGAATAAATTAGAGGCAATATCTGGAATAGACCATTTCACAAATCCCAAATCTGAATCAATTGCAACCATAGAGGAACCGTTTCCTCGTAATGTAGTATAAATATTCCCATCATAACCTTTCATTAAACTATACCCCGCCAGAAAATCGTCTATCATACTCCCTTGTACTACAAAATAAACAAGCATTGTATTCCATTCCAAATTACCATTTGAATTATACTTTGAAACATATGTTTTTGTATTTTCTGTACTTGAGGATGAATAGGTTATATATATATTTCCTTCATCGTCTATTACAGGATTTGCTGCAATATAATTCCCACCTGTATCTATTTTGAACTTTAATGTTCCTGGAACTATATGTCTTATAGTATATATTTCACTGAAGCTTTTAGCTCCGTGTTCGTCTTTTGCAACTATTTGCCAGTATAGAACATCTGTAGTCAATGAAATAGTATAGGAATTTGTTGTTAAATCCGATGCAGTAATTGCAAGAGTATTTGTAGATACAGTACTTGTATATAAATCATAAACTACAGTATCGTTGTCTTTATCTACTACTTCATTCCAGTTTAAAATAACAGAATTTTCATATACTTTTTCCAGGTTATCAGGAGAAGTTAATACAGGATCTTCTGGTGGTGAATTTGTTTTAAATTTATAAATCTCACTTTCTGTTTCTCCACGATTTCCATCATTTGCTATTACTTTCCAGTAATATGTTTTATCTTCTTCTAAATTTGATATAGTTATTGTTGTGCTTTCATAACTACTTTCTACCAATGGTGGACTTGATATATCTCCAAAATATATATCATATTTTATCTGATCTCCATCTATATCCAATCCATTCCATACCAATACTACTGTATCAGTACTTTCTACTGTTTCATTATTCATTGGATTTACTATACTTATTGATGGTACATTGTTTGGTTTTTCGGCAACTGTTACTGAACTTATTCCTGTTTCGCTTATGCCGCCTCGTCCATCATTCACTCTTATTTTCCAATAATATGTTTTACCTCTTTCTACTGGAATTATGTAACCTGTACTTTCACTGCTCACCTGTACTAACGGTGGATTCTTTTGTTCTCCATAATATATATCTGATTTTACTTCATCTCCATCTTCATCACTTATTTCCCATTTTAATTCTATTTCTGTTGTTTCATAACTATATTCTTCCCCATCATCAGGACTTTCCTTTGTTACTACCGGAATATGATTATTTTCTTCCATTTCTTTATTGGTTTTAAATTTATATACTCCACTATCTGTTTCACCATCATTATTATCCTTTGCTATTACTCTCCAATAATATATTTTATCTTCTTCTAAATTTGGTATTGTAATTGTTGTTTTTTCATATCCACTTTCTATTAATGGAGGGCTTGATATATCTCCAAAATATACATCATATTTAATCTGGTCACCATCTATATCTGATCCTTTCCATTCCAGTACTACTGTATCAGTGCTAATCAATGTTTCACTGTTTAAAGGACTTATTATATCTATAGCTGGATCAGTATTTTCCGGATTATCCCCACTATGTTCTATAATAAAATAGTAAGTGTCAGACTCTGTTAATGCACCTCTGGAATCTTTTACCTGAATTCTCCAATAGTATTTTTTATTTTCTTTAAGATCTGATATTATTAAGCTTGTTGAATCATAATCCACTTTTATTAAAGAGGGTAAAGGAAAATCTCCAAAATATACATTATATGTTAATTTATCATTATCCGGATCTTTACTGTCCCAGATTATTTTTACTGTATTTGTACTTTCTAATGTTATATTATTTTCCGGAGATATTAAGTCTATAGCTGGTGAATGATTACCCGGAATTTCTACCTGTTTTGTATAAAAATATTGCGTTTTTGATTCCACAAATCCACCATCTTCACCATAAGATATTATTTTCCAATAATATCTCTTTCCAGATTTTAAATGACTTAAATAAAAATATTTTTCTTTATAATGTTCTTTTACTAACGGTGGAATGGGATTATCTCCAAAATATATGCTATATTCTTTAACCTTAAAATCATCTTTATTCATTTTCCATTCCAAGGTTGCTTCATCTGTTTGAGATATTGTTTGACCATTTTCTGGCGTCAAGAAAACGATTTCTAAGTTTTTATAAACATCATTTTCTTTTTCCTTTTCGCTTATTGTTTTAAAATACCATATTGGTCCTTCTGTAATCCCTCCTCTATTATCCTTTGCAACAACTTTCCATTTATATAATGTATCTGGATGTAAATTTGTGTATTTTATTTCAGTTTTTGGATAATCCACTTCTACTGGAGTTAAATTTCCATTGGATTCTGACAGATATACGTTATATAGTAATTTATCGTTATCTGAATCCTGGCAATTCCATTTTAATGTTATTTCCGTTGCAACATTTGTTGAATTATTTGCAGGAAATGGTTCATACGGTTTTAACGGTGCTGTATTTCTTAAAAAACATCCTGCTAATAATATCAATATCATACCCAGCCATACAATTTTATACAATCGTTTCATAATACCGCCCCCTAAAAATTATTAATACATCTTTAATTCAATTATATCACAAAATTAAAAAAATGGTCGATTTTTTATAATCGACCATTTTTTATTTATTATTTTTTAAATCCTATTTAATTTTAATCGTGCATATAATGGAATACCATTTAAATATGGTGGATAATATTCTCCTTCTATTAAAGGTAACGCATATTCAATGAATTTTTCATTTACAAACATTCCATCTTCTGTTATAAATTCCTGTGGAACGAGTTTCGTTTCATTTGCCACGTTTCCTAATGGAATTAATTTTGTTGTACTCATATATGGAGAATTCATTAATCTTTCAATTCCAACCATATATCCACTTTTTCCTTCTAAAGCATATTTAACTGCCATTGCTCCAACTTCAATTGCTTCATTTACATCTACCTGACTTGAAATATGTCTTCCACTTCTCTGTAAATAATCAGGCACTGCATAATGTGTTTTAATACCCAATTCGCTTCTTATAAGATTAGCAAGCGTTGAACCAATTCCACCTAATTGAACATTTCCAAAATTATCTTTATATCCTCGAGCTGCAACGAATGTTCCATCTGCATATTTTATTCCTTCTGAAGCTGCAATTGAACAATAGCCGTATTTTTCAATTGTTTTTTCCACTTTTTCAAAAAACTTTTCTTTATTAAAAGGAACTTCTGGCAATAATATAATGTGTGGTCCGTCACTTTCATGCCTTTTGGCAAGCGCTGTAGAAGCCGCAACCCATCCTGCATGCCTTCCCATTGTTTCTAAAATAAATACTTTTGTGGAATCTGCAGCCATGCTTTTTACATCTAATGTTCCTTCTAAAATAGCAACAGAAAGATATTTTGCAATAGAACCAAATCCTGGTGTATGATCTGTTTCAGGTAAATCATTATCTACCGTTTTTGGTACTCCCATTACTTTGATATCATATCCTATTTTCTGTGCGTATTGATGGATTTTATTTGCTGTATCCATTGAATCATTTCCACCATTATAAAAGAAGTACTTTATGTTATACCTGTCAAATATTCTAAATATTTCCTCAAATTCACTTTCTTCTTTTAATTTTCTTCTACATGAACCAAAAGCACTTGATGGTGTAAATTTTAATAATTCTATTTGTTCTGGATCTTCTTTCCCCATATCTGCTAACTCTTCATTAAACACACCATTAATTCCATTGATTGCAACATAGATATTATCAATTTCTTCTGCATTTAATGCAGCTTTTATTACACCATATGCTGATGCATTTATTACACTGGTAACTCCTCCTGATTGTGCATATATAGCATTTTTCATACTAAAACCTCCCTCTCTATGTCAATAAAAATAATAGGCTCACCTTTAATGGTAAGCCTATTTTATCACATCAATAATTCAAAATTTTTAAACAGTATTAAAATTTGACGTCATATTTATTATGTATTTACATAAACATCGCAAATAATTTATACATCAAAAATGAAACTACTGCTGCCGCTGGAACTGTAAGGAACCATGAAACAAATATATCTTTTATAACTCCAAGATTTATTGAACCAACACCCCTTGCAAGTCCATTACCTATAACAGAACCAACTACAGTATGTGTTGTGGAAATTGGCATTCCCATGTTTGACGCTATTAATACTGTTGTTGCTGTAGAAAAGTCTATTGTAAACCCTCTTGAATTATTTAATTCTGTAATTTCTGTACCTACTGTTTTCATAACCCTCTGGCCCCAGATTGCAACACCAATTGCTATACCAAGCCCTCCCATTGCAAGTATATATCTTGGAATTTCTGCTTTTGCACCTACTGTTCCTGTTACAACAGCTGCATATATTGCAGCTACTGGCCCTATTGCATTTGCAACATCATTTGCGCCATGAGCTAAAGCAACATAACATGAAGTTACAACCTGAGATTTTCTAAATATTTCTTCGACATACTGATATGGATCATCTGTAACGTTTTTCATTTTGGCTATTATATAAATCATTATTATTACAGAAATAAATGCACCAAATAATGCGGCCCATATTATAGTTTTTAAAGTAATTGACATATGAAGGGTTTTTACAATAAATGAAAGTCCTATTATAAATGCGGCAAGGCCAAGAAAGAAAGGTATCCAGATTTTCGAATTTCTTTTTATGTCTTTACTGTGGAGAATAGTTGCAGAGATAGCTTTAAACATAAAGAAGGAAACCAGCAAACCAACAAGAGGTGAGATAATCCAGCTCAATGTAATGGTTACTATTTTACCCCAATTTACAACTGCTAGACCACCTGCGGCAATTCCATAACCCACCATACCTCCAACAATGGAATGAGTGGTTGAAACTGGCCATGAGAAATAGGTTGCTATCATTAACCATATTGTAGCCCCTATTAAAGCAGCCATTGACCCCCAGATAACCACTTTTGGATCAGCAAGTAAATCAAGGTGCAATATTCCCTTTCTTATTGTTTCAGTAACCTGTTTCCCAAAAAATGTAGCGCCAACAAATTCTAAAACCCCTGCAATTAATACAGCCTGTTTTGGTGTAATAGCCTTTGCACCAACAGCAGTAGCCATCGAATTAGCAACATCATTGGCACCAATTGCAAGTGCCATTCCAAATCCTATTAATAATCCTATAATTAATATTGTAGTCACGGATTTATCCTCCTTTACTCATTTATTAATATATGTACTCTATCACATACGTTTTGAGTAACATCAGCTATACGAGCAAGTAATAATATTAATTCCCTTAAGTAAAGGAAATCAATAGGATTCATTGTATTTTTCTGGGAATAAAGCCATTTCCCAAATTTAAATAATTTATTATCTACATCTTTTTCAAACCATTTCATTTCTTTTATATCCTGCTCTTCTATTGAAACTGTTTCTTTAGAAAAGTCAGAACTTAAGATTATTTTTAGATATTTTATGGTTTTTTTGAAATGATCAAGCATTTTTTCTATTTCATTTACAACAGAAAAAATAATTTCTTTATGTTCTTCTTCTAATTCTATTTGATTAAATGTCATTTTTTTCGCTACATCTTCAATGAGATCGATTATTGAATCCTGTAAATCTATAAATTCCAGGAGTTCAATACGTTCAAATCTGTAAAGATGCCCTTTTTTTAATAATTGCCTGAAATTTCTTTTAATGTCGTCTGCATCGTCCTCAAGTTTATCAATTTTTTCGACGAGATCTTCGATATTTTCCTGATTTAAATATCTTTTAAAAAGTTCAGGAAGATAATCCGATGCCTCTTCTACAATACGGGCATGTTTTATGATCTCATCAATAGGATTAAAACGTTGAAATACCTTTCCCCAGATAGTAATGGGAATCACCTCCTGTATGATTAATTATCTCTTGCATATTTAGACAGGAATTCATATGCTTCGTTAATCTGTTTAAACTTTTCTTCGCATATTTCTTTTCCATCTTTACATCTATCCGGATGATATTGCTTTGTTAAATCCCTGAATCTTTTTTTCAATTCATCTTTTGTGAAGTTTTCCGATAATCCAAATATATTTCTATAATAATCAAATTTTTGTCTTAATTCATAATAATTTTGAGAACCATAATATTGTCCTGAATCAGAAGAATTGCTGGTTTGTCTATATTGCCTGTAATTTCCGCCATATGTATTTCTCCTATACGGCCCATATCTATAGTATCTAACTCTTACATTTTTTGATAAAATATAGATCCCCAAAACAACAAAAAGCAATAATATAGGATTTCTCAGTATTAATACAAGAATTGATATGAAAAGTTTGAAAAAAATTGAAATTACAGAGAAAAAGCCTATTATTAATAATATTCCCAATATAAGCAGTATTCTGTCCATTTTTACCCTTCTTTCATAGTTCTTTTACAACAAGATAATAACATATAATTTTTGAAAGTTTATTGCTTTTATTTTTCAAAGAGAAAAAGGCATCAGAAAAATCTCTGATGCCTTTTATTATATATTCTGTATAATGCCGGAAAATCTATTAAAAAATGTAATAATATAGCATTTATAATTCCGTATTCAAAATAAATATAGGAAAAAAACAATCCAAAACCAAAACGCAAAGGAAAAGAAATAAAAAAATATTTTTTCTTTTCCATACCATTTATTACATTAAATATATGAACCATTGCAAATAAGAAAGAAGAGATTAAGACGCTATAAAATTCCATATTTAATATTTTTATTAAATATGTATTTAATATTCCTCTAAATAAAACCTCTTCTGTAATGGCTGCTGATAAAGGAATTAAAAAGACAAGATTTTTGTTTAAATATATTCTAAGTCCATCACTTTTTATTATTTTTTCTGGCAAAGTTATAATCGCTATTCCATAAACCACGAACACACTAAGCAATTTTAAATATTGCAGATTAAAAGTATATAATTTTAATCCCGCAATAGGAATTAAAATTAATGAAAATATTATTTTTATAGTCGAAGCTCTTTCTAACGGATACTTTTTTTCTATTAAGTATATAAATAAAAAGTATGCTGCTAATATTATTGCAAGAATTAGTATTTGCATGTATGAATTATTTCTCCTTCAATTTTATTATTGTTTCAACAAATGATTTAAATATTGGGTGAGGCACCCCAACTTTTGATTTTAATTCTGGATGATATTGAACGCCTATAAAGAATGGATGATTTTCTATTTCAACAGCTTCAACAAATTCAGATTTTGAGGATATTATTAATTTGTTTTCTTTGTTTTCTTCGTCTGGATATGCAAATAATTCTTTGAATTTTTCTAAATTAACTTCATATCTATGTCTATGTCTTTCGCTGATATTTTCTTTTTTATAAATTTCATATAATCTGGTATTTTTAAATACTTTTGTATCCTGAGCTCCCAATCTCATTGTCCCGCCTAATTTTAATACTTTTTTCTGTTCTTCCATTATGTCTATTACAGGATATGGGGTTTCAGGATTAAATTCAGAAGAATTTGCGTTTTCTAAATTTCCCACATTTCTTGCAAACTCAATTACAATAATCTGCATTCCAAGACATATTCCGAATAATGGTATTTTGTTTTCTCTTGCAATTTTTACCGCTTTTATCTTTCCTTCTATTCCTCTTTTTCCAAATCCACCCGGTATTATTATACCATCATATTTTAATAATAATTCCTTTGCTTCTTCTTCTGATAATTCTTCGAGTATTTGTGAATCTATAAGTTCAGGTTTTTCTGCTCCGCTTAAGAATATACTTTCTATTATGCTTTTATATGCATCATCTGTACCAAGATACTTACCAACCATGGCTATTTTTATTGGTGCAAATGTTTTTGGATAATTCCAGTTTAATGTGTCTTTTATTTTTAAATTTAATTTCTCTGCTATTATTTTTTGAATTCCCATGTAATATAATTTTTCCGGTACTTCATATACGTTATCTGCATCTGGAAGGTTTATAACATACTTTCTATCTATTCCAGCAAATAATGCTATTTTATCTAAACTCGGTGAATCTATTGTTTTTTCAGTTCTGATTATTAGCATGTTTGGATGAATACCTATTTTTCTTAATAATTGAACTGATTGTTGTGTTGGCTTCGTTTTAAATTCATTGGTAACTCTCAAATATGGTACAAAGGTTACATGAATAAAGAAAAAGTTTTCTATTCCTTCTTCAAGAGATAATTCTCTCACTGATTCAAGGAATATTTCTCCTTCAATATCCCCAACTGTTCCGCCTATCTCTATCATTAACAAATCAGCATCTATGCTTTTTATTCTATTTTTTATTTCTTCAGTTACGTGAGGTACCATTTGTACTGTTGCACCAAGATATTTACCTTCACGCTCTTTTTCTATTATTGATTTAAATATCTGTCCTGCTGTAATGTTATTAAAACGTTTCATATCAATTCCTAAAAATCTTTCATAATGTCCAAGATCAAGATCTGCTTCATATCCATCTTCAGTTACAAAAACTTCTCCGTGCTGATTTGGATTCATTGTTCCAGCATCAACGTTTAAATATGGATCAATTTTTAAGGAATTAACCTTTATTCCAGCATCTTTTAAAATTCTTCCTATGGATGCCGAAACAATTCCTTTACCTATTCCACTAAGAACTCCACCTGTTACTACAATATACTTTTTCGCCATTTTAAACCTCCTTCAAAATTTTATATTAATTTAAATTTTCTTTTACAAAAAAGAACAGGGGAAGCGACTGCTTCCCCTGTGAGGTATTATTCTTCGTCTATATTTAATTTTTCTGCAAGTGAGTTAACAACATCTTCTACAGTTCTTATATTTTCAAGTTCTTCGTCTTCGATAGATACTCCAAGTTCAGATTCAAATGCCATTGTTAAGTCAACAAGTTCTAATGAATCTGTATCTAAGTCGTCTGTAAAAGATGCATCGAGAGTTACGTCTTCTTCATCAACATTAAGTGTTTCAACTATAATTTCTTTTACCTTTTCAAAAAGTTCATCTCTTGTCATTTTTATACCTCCTTGATTGTTTTCACAAGACAGCCATTTTTTTAAGACTAAATCGGTATTATTATATTAATAATTTCAAAACATGTCAAGTAAATTTTTTGTAAATATAATTTTAAAATAATTTTTTTATCTTTTTAATATCTTCATCATCTATAATATCCTGATTTTTTAATTCTGATAATATTTTAAATTTCTCTGTTATATCAAGTTTTGAGATTTTTGAAAAGATATAGCTTAATAATTCATTTTTATTTTCAAATTTAATCTTCTTTATTTCTGAAACTATATCCTCTTTTTTACCTGTTGTTTTTTCATAATTATTATCTTCAATTGTTTTATTTTCAAATGATTCTTTTTTATATGTTTCACTTAATATATATAATGTGTTTGTTTCTTTTATTAAGGACAATAATAAAAACCATTCATAAAGATTAAAGGTTACTATTCTTAATATTACAACGGCATTGGCATCTCTATATTTTAATGGAGCTTTATCAATTAAGTTATGCTGAATCTCAAAGTTCTGCAATATAAACTGATCTCTTATTAATCTGTTAATTATTTTTATATAGGTTAGCCATAATAATAACAGAAATAAAACAAATAAAAATATTTCGCTATCAGGAATATATACATCTATATTTTTTAACTCTTCAATATTATGAACGCTTGCATACAATTTCTCAAACCTATTTGATATTTTTATAAAGATCAGTGTAAATCCAAGATAAGACAGTAGATATGCAATTAGATAAGATATAGAATTGTTTGTTTTTATTCTTTTTATATCTTCATTATCTATATTTGAGTTTTTAAAATATGCTTTTATTCTTTTTACATGTACATCCCTGTTTTTTAAAAGTATATGATATATAAACATTGTTATGGCAAAGCTTAATGGCCATAAGTATGGAATGATATACATTATCATCCCTAAAAAAACTATCATTGGGTTTAAAAGTATCATTGAATCACTCCATAGTATTTTTTTCTTTTAATATTTGAGGAACCCAATACCTTTCAACTTCAAATTGTTCCCCGGTTTTCATATTTTTTATTGAAACTGTTTCTTCATCTCTTTCTTTTTCTCCTATTATTGCTACAAATGTTGCTCCCATCTTATTTGCATGTTTTAATTGATTTCTTAAACTTCTATCTGAAATATTAAGGAAAACCCTCAAGCCTTCTTTTTTTAAGTTTCTTGAAAGTTTCAATGCTTCAATATCTGTATTTTCTCCAGAATATGCAACATATACATCGATTTCTTCTGGATTTTCGACTTCAACTTCTTCGCTTTTTAATGCAAGTATTATTCTTTCAACTCCCAGGGCAAATCCTATTGCTGGAGTTTCTTTTCCTCCTAATTCTTCAACAAGAGAATTGTATCTTCCACCACCAAGTATAGCAGATTGAGCTCCTAATCCATAATGAACAATTTCAAATGCTGTTCTTGAATAATAATCCAATCCTCTAACGATTTTTGGATCTATTTCATAACTAATTCCCATTTCATCAAGGTATTTTACTACACTTTCAAAATGTGATTTACATTCATCGCATAGATAATCTAAAATAGATGGGGCATCTTTTGATATTTCTCTATCTACTTTACAATCTAACAACCTCATTATATTGGTATCGTATCTAGTCTGACAATCCTTACACATATTTTCAAGATGTGGTTTAAAATATTTTTTTAATGCTTCCCTATATTTTGGACGGCATTTTGGACATCCTATACTGTTTATTTTTATTTTATAATTTTTCAACCCAAATGCTTTTAACAATTCATCAGCCAATATTATTGTTTCCGCATCAGAAATTGGTGTGTCTGTACCAAAAATTTCTACCCCTATTTGATGAAATTGTCTTTGACGTCCTGCTTGAGGTTTTTCATATCTAAACATTGGCCCCATATAATATAGTTTTATCGGTGAACCAAGATTTATCATGGAATTTTCTATATATGCTCTTACAACAGAAGCTGTGCCTTCTGGCCTTAATGTAACTGACCTTTTTCCTTTATCTTCAAATGTATACATTTCTTTTTTTACTATATCTGAAGTTTCACCTACACTCCTTGTAAATAATTCTGTTGGCTCTATTATAGGTGTTCTAATTTCTTTAAATCCATACTTTATAAATGTATCCCTTGCAATCTTTTCTATATAATACCAGTACTTTGTTTCATCACCAAATATATCCTGTGTTCCTTTAAACCGCTTATACTTCGCCATAAACTACCCTTTAAAAGGATTCACCTCCTCGAAATTCCTGTATCTTTATTTCTATTATATCTTTAATATCTCTTATCATTTTTATAATTGCAAAATATATTACAAAGAACTCAAGTCTACCTAAATACATACCTATTGTCTCAATCCAGATAACTCCAAGCGGAGAATCTGGAGTTGTTATTCCAATTGATAGTCCAACTGCTGATAATGCTGATGCATATTCAAAAAGAGAATCTTCCATTGAATAGCCGTATCCCAATAATACCATTACACCTATTGTATAAACAATAAAATACATAAATACAACCGCTATAACATCTTTTAATGTGTCATAGGAGATTCTTTTTTTGGATATTCCTTTGTAAACTTCTATATGAAATATGCTTCCTTCAGGTTTAAAGTATGTTTTAATTTGATGTACTATTATCTTCCATATAACAAATACCCTGAATAATTTCAATCCACCTGAAGTTGAATCCATCATACCACCAAGTATCATTAATATTGTCATAATCAATAATCCCATATTATTCCAGTTATTAAAGGTCACAGTTGAAAAACCTGTTCCCGTTAATGCCGAAATAGCCTGAAACGCAGAATGTCTTATACCATTTAAAGGGCCGTATAATTTATCTGTTGTAAAATAGGCTATCATGGGAATTGAAAATAATAAAATAAAAAACATTGTTTTGGGTTCCGGATTCTTTTTAAATAAATCTCCTCTTCTTAATGCTGCATAATGAACACCAAAGCCTGTTCCACCAGCTATCATTAATACCATTATTATTATTTCTGCAACAGGATTATTAAACTCTCCTACACTATCTATTTTTGTCGAAAATCCTCCTGTTGCTAAAGCTGTTAATGTATGATTAAATGCATCAAAGAAACTCATATGAGCTAAAATTGTTAATAATATTATTCCTATTCCAGCCCATGAAAGATAAATTCCAAAAATTATCTTTGCTGAATCTCGCAAATTCGGAACAACGTTATCCGTTCTTCCTTCCGCCTGGTATAAACCGACGCCAAGTGCTCCAGTTGCTATAACCATTATTAACGCAAAGCCAGCACCACCAAAATATTGCATTAAACTTCGCCAGATAAGAAATATTTTGGGAATTTTTGTCACATCTACAAGGGTTAAACCTGTTGTGGTCCATCCGCTCGTAGATTCAAATATTGCATGATGTATATTTAATATTCCAGAAAATACAAATGGCAATGCTGAAAAGAATATTGATAATGTCCACACAAGAAATATTATTACTATTGCATCCTGAATGTTTATTGGTGCGTTTTCTGTTCCCCAGCTAAGCAATATAAAGAATGCACCTGTAAAAACAGTTATTAACCCTGTTTCAAAAAAACTATAAAATGATGGAAGATCTTTATATAAGATTATCGCTAATGTTCCAAATAACATCAAGGCTATCCCAAAGTATATTAGCATAGTGCCTGTGTTTTTAAATATTAATTTATATCTATGTTTTAGATTTGAAAGGTATTTTGGCATTTACTTTCATCCCTTCAAGAGTTTTAATTTTACTTCTGGAACTTTGTGTTTTAATGAGAATATAACAAGCTTATCTCCAGGTAATATTTCTGTATTTCCCTGAGGAACGAATATTTCTTCATTTCTTATTAGCATACTTACAATTGAGTTCTCTGGCAAATGAACATCTTTTAATTTTTTATTGGCTATATAATCCTGCTTTTTTATTCTAACTTCTATTATTGCCAGTTTATCTGCATATGGATTGAAGAAGCTTAAATTTGTTTGATACTCAATTGATGCCTCTATTAATTTTTCAATCCAATTTGTAATACTTACCGTTTCAATATGATTATTTAAAAATAGTTTTTCATTTTCTGGATAATTTACAAGAGATATTACTCTGATATCTTCATATAGGTTTTTTATTACCCACGAAACAACAAAATTAAGCGCATCATCATCAGATAAGGATATTACGCCTCCAACCCTATTTGGCGCCATATCAAGGCTTTCCAGAAAGCTAACTTCTGTTGGATCGTGCAAAATACCTTCAAGATTGGCATAATAGGCTTTTAAAGATAATATTCTATTAACATTTTGAGGTTTTGAGGATATATAATAAACGTTATGTCCCTGATATAAAAGATTTCTAACAATAGAATAGGCTATCGTATTTCCTTCAATTATATAAAAGATTTTGTTTTTCATAATGCAACACCTTCATTTCCTATTAATTCATCAACAGCATGTTCTATAGGACAGAATATATTGAGTCCTGCTTTTTCAAAAAGATTTTTTTTCTGCGGATCATTAACCCTTGCTATTATTTGAAGATTTGCATTTTTTGATTTGTATAATGTATTACATGCATTGGCAAGCATAAAGTTTAAATTATCATCAGGAGTTACTATATATATCAAATCTGCTTTTTCTGCTTTTACCTGTTCTAAAATAACTATATCAGAACTATCTACAACCATTGAAAATCCTGTAAAGTTGTATTTTTTTAATCTTTCCAATGCTTCTGGATCTTTGTCAACAACTATTACATTGTGTTCTTTAGAAAACTTTCTCGCTAATTCGGATCCCAATCTTCCACAGCCTATTATTATTATATATTTCATTTTATTTTTCATTTTCAAAATCCTCCAAAACACTTTCTATAGTATTTTGCAAATCTTTATCCTTAATAACCCCATCTGATAATGCCAATGCTGCTTTATAATGTTTTCTTAAAAGAGTTATGTTTTTCAATTTCTTCCAGTACAAAAAACCCAATAACATATGACTTTCATATCTATTGGGATTATCTCCCATTAATTTACTTATTTTATCTTCAAGGATAAAAAATTCAAGATTGCTGTTTTCTGGAGAAAACTTCATTATTTCTCCTCTTAATTTTCTGTATTTCGATTCAAATGTTTCTCCTTGAAAGATAGATTCTGCCAGCATTATTGAAAATTCCTCAGGTACTATAGGCTTTTCTATCCAATCAACAACCCCTATTTTAAATGCCGATTTAATATAATTAAGATTCATTTTATTACTTACAACATATAATGGCGTTTTAGGTTGATATGCCCTTAATATTTCAAGGGAATTGACAATATTTTCACCGTGTAATTCTATTTCGCTAATTATAAGTGAAAATCTTTCTTTGAAATTTTCTTCTTCATTAATAAATTTGTTTAATTCTTCTGTGGTGTAAATTATCGTATTAATATATTCATCATCGCTTAAGAAGCTATGTATCATTTTTTCATACAACATAACAATTTCTGGCGAGTCGTCAATAATAAGAATTTTATGCATAATATTCCTCCTCTGGAATCATAAAACTATAAAACAAATTCGCTTAAATCCTTGTTATCTGCTAATTCTCCTATTCTCTGCCTTACATATTCTTTGGTTATCTGAATTTCAACTTCTGTTTCAAGTGGAGCTTCAAATGATACTTCTTCAAGCACTTTTTCAACTACTGTATATAGTCTTCTCGCACCAATATTTTCAATTCTTTCGTTTAAATCAAAGGCAATTTTTGCAATTTCTTCAATTCCTTCTTCTGTAAATACAAGGTTCACTCCATCTGTTTCAAGCAATGCTTTGTACTGTTTTGTAATTGCATTTTCCGGTTCTACTAATATTCTTATAAAGTCTTTTTCTGTTAAAGCTTCAAGTTCTACTCTTATTGGAAATCTTCCCTGTATTTCCGGTATTAAATCAGATGGTTTTGCAACATGGAAAGCACCTGCTGCTATAAATAACATATAATCTGTTTTTATTGGGCCATGTTTTGTAATAACTGTAGTACCTTCTACTATAGGCAATAAATCTCTTTGAACGCCTTCTCTTGAAACATCGGGTCCTGATCCACCTGATCTTGCCGCTATTTTATCCATTTCATCAATAAATATTATACCTCTATTTTGAGCTCTATCTATTGCTTCCTGAATCATTTTTTCTTTATCTATTAATTTTTCTGCTTCAAGAGGTAATAATAATTTTCTTGCGTCTCTTATTTTTACTTTTTTTCTTTTGATTTTTTTAGGCATCATATTTGAGAACATTTCGCCAATTTGAATTCCCATATCTTCAAATTCAGGCCCCAATCCAGCAAACATAGGAGCTGGAGCTTCTTCAACCTCTATTTCTATTTCTATATCTTCTAATTCACCATTTCTTAATTTTTGTCTTAATGCTTCCCTTCTTTCAAAATTATCTACTGGTTCTTCTGGATCTTCTCTTCTTGGCTGATTTTGACCAAACATATTAAGTAAGTCCATAAAATTACCTGCATTCATATTTTTCTTCTTTTTTACACCCATAATAGAGTCAAGAATAATTTCTTCAACCATTTTTTCTGCTTTATCCTGAACATTTTCCATCATTTCATTTCTGACCATATTTATTGAAACATCAACAAGTTCCCTTATCATTGATTCAACATTTTTTCCTACATATCCAACTTCTGTAAATCTTGTGGCTTCAACTTTTATAAATGGCGCATTTGCTATTTGAGCTAATCTTCTGGCTATTTCTGTTTTACCAACACCTGTTGGACCTATCATAAGTATATTTTTAGGCATAATTTCTTTTCTCATATTTTCTTCTAATTTTAATCTTCTATATCTGTTTCTTAAAGCAATAGCTACTGATTTTTTCGCTTCATTTTGCCCTATAATATATTTATCTAATTCTTTTACAATTTGTTTTGGGGTTAATTCAACTGCCATTTAATCCACCTCTTTCCTTAAATTAAAATTAATCAAGATAATTATACCATAAATATATTGTATTAATGGTAAAGAAAATATGAAAGTGGATGAAAAAAATGCCCGCAAAACGCGGGCATTAAAATCATTTTTACTTTCCTTGGATTATATTATTGATATTTGAATATGTTGCATAACCATTATTAAAGAAGCTCATAAAGTTGTTTACTATACTCATTACACCTAAAACATTTGTCATTGCATTTTTTGGAACAAAGATGATGTCTCCTGGTTCTAATAATTTATTCATTTCTTCTGGAACGTTTGATCCATTATAAAAATCTTTAAGATTTAATACAATCGGTGGTTGATCTGGACCATCTGTAAATAAATATACATTTGAAAGTTCTGCTGTTTGTTTATTAACCCCAGCTTTAAATAAAGCTTCTATAACATTTAATCCTTTTGTATATGGTATCATTCCAGGTTTTAGAACCTCACCAAAGATATATACTACCTGATTGTGTGTACTTGGAATATATACTACTGTTCCTGGTTCCACTAATATTTTATTTAAATTTTCTACGGAATCTAAATTAATTTCTTTAACTTCTCCAGATTTCAAATACAATTTAATGACTTCTTGACTTCTCCAATCAATAGAAATTTGACCCAATAATTCTGTTAAAGGTATTGAGACCTCTGTTTTTATACTTCTTGGTGATGTATTACCAAGAATAGTTATATAATTTAGATTAACATCTGTTTCAACAGTTACATATGTTCCCATTGGAATTTTTGCCATTGGATTGTTAATTACATCAGAATTTGTATATTCAGCTATTTTTTCATTGTTTTGATATATTGTTATAGTACCAGTTCTTGAAGGTGAGAACCCATCTATAGCACTATATAAATTAATTAGCGTTACATAATCTTGATTCTTAGGGGTTAATGTTTTTATCATACCATTTTTATATACAATTATGTTATCGTTTTGTGTTTTTACCACGTTTATATAAATAGGTTTAACAACAGGAATTATACTTAACTTTTCTTGAGCTTCTGCTCCATTTAATTTGTATACACCATTTTCATCCTTTATCACAATTTCATATTTTTTAGATGGAATAAATCCTGATTTTAACAAGATATCCCATATTGATTCACTGTATTTTGCAACATATGTTCCTGGAACTACACCTTCACCTAATATATATACATTTCTCTTAGAAGTTTCAGCTAATAAGGTCATTCCAGAATCTATAATATCGTTATATACTTTATTTTCTTCAATATAATATGTTTTAGAATAATTATCTCCCAATACTATTATTCTTCCGCTAAAATCGCTTCTAAAACCCCTTGCCCTTGCTATAATAGCTGATAAAGTCATTGGCTCTGAAAGGTTGAAATCCAATTTTCCATTATAATTAAATGCACCAAATAAATATACATAATTCTTTTTTATCTTTATTTTTATAATTGCTCCTGCTTTTAATTCTCCATTTTCAACTTCAAATGTTTTTACGTTATCCTCTAAAATACCAAGTTTTGCTAAGATTGTTTGTTTATCTATTTTTTCGTTTTTTGAAAATCTCATTGTTCTTGCAATATCACCTGTTATATATACAACTTTATCTATTGTTGTTACATCCACAAACATTCCTGGTTTAAAATCTATATTTTTTGTAGCTTCAATAGTTTCTTTTGTTTCAGGGTCAAATATTTTTATTATAGCTGAATCTTTATCTATTCCATATTTACCTATTAATGTATCTAAATCAAATTTTTCATTTTTTCTAAATACTATTTTTCCTCTTCCAGTCATATAAATATATTTTTCCTGAGAAATAAATTCTATGGACATATTATTTTTTAAATTTATATTTGTTGTAGCTTCAAAGGTTTCTTTTGTTTCTGGATCGTATATTTTAACCTTTGTTGTATCTTTATCAATACCTAATTTTCCAATTAATGTATTTAAATCAAATGATTCATTTGGTTCAAATATTATTTTTCCTCTTCCATTTACAAAAACATAATTTTCAATAGGAGTAAATTCTACAAATTGTCCAGGTGCAAATTCATAATTTTCTGTAACTTCTATTGGTTTTCCGGTTTTTTTATCATAAACTTTATATAAAACCTTTTTTGGATCTATTCCTAATTTTGCCATTAATGTTTTCAAATCAAAACTTTCATCTTTTTCAAATAATACTTTTCCACCTTTTTCATCAATTCCAAAAACATATACATATTTATCAAGCTTTTTTATAACAACTGTATCGCCTTTTTCAAGCATTATTTTTTTCGTTTTTAGCTCATCAAATGTTATGTTTAAGATATTATTTCCTCTTAAAATCATTATATTATTATCAAGCATTTGTAAATTTACTTCTGTTACAGATATTGCTTCAGAAATAATATCATTTAAAGTTATTCCATCATAAAATTGCAATGTTTTTATTCCAAAATCTGTATAAACAGTTATATCGTTATTATATTCAAAAGGAACAAGAATTGTAGAATTCTCTGGAATCATTGGATCGTCCTCAAGTAATAAACCTTTGAATAAATTTGTTATATCATATTTTTCTATCTTTCCATCAGGATATTTTACAATAACTTTAGAACTTTTCCATTCTACTGCAAATCCACCAGCTAACGCCAATACCTTTGAAAGACTTAACTGAGGTAAAGGCATTTCAACAATTCCCTGTTCTTTTACATTACCAATTATTTGAACTCTAAATGGAGCGTAATTGGTAATACCCAAAGTTATATTAGGTGATTTTATATAAATGGCCATTTTTTCTTTAATTTCATTTTCGAGCTGTGATATATCTTTACCTTCTGCTTTCATTCTTCCTATTGGTGGAACTGTTATCATGCCATCAGGACCAACAAGTATTTGTTGATTGGAATATTCTGGATATCCAAAAACCCATATTCCAAGAACATCTCCTTTTCTGATAGTATATTCTGAAAATGCAACTATAACCAATAATACAGTCAATAAAAGAACGAGTTTCTTCTTCATAAAAAAACCTCCCGCTATATTTATTTTTTTATTTTAATTATTTGCTCTATAAGATTTAATTCCTGATTGGAAAAACCATTTAATTTTAACAAATTCAATATTTCACTGGCTTTAGAAAATTCCTTTAATTTTAAATATGATCTTAATAATAACATGTTCATTTCCATAAAATACATTTCATTAACCTTTATTTTAATGCATTCTTCATATTTTCCAGATTCAAATAATGCTTTCATTAAATAAAAATTTGTCTCTTCAGAGTTAAAACCATTATTTATAGCTTTTCTAAAAAAATCGGCCGCTTTGGAATATTCATTTTTCATTAAATAACATACACCCAGATTATGTAAGGCTATTATATTATTCGGTTCATCTTTTAACACCATTTCATAATTTTCAATGGCAAAATCCACATTACTTTCTTTTAATGCCATATTGGCTATACTGATATAATAATTGATTTCTTTTTTATTCTGCAATTCCAACACCTTCCGAATAATAATACATAGTATCTGTTATCACTTTATTCCCAATATGTAAAAAGATTCTTACCGGTCTAATACCCGGTGCAATTGGAGGGAATATTTTATAATTTATTTTTTGAATAATCTTTTTTGAGTCTTTTATGTATTTTTCAAATAAACCAAAATCTTCTTTAGGAATAATTGCTCCACCTGTTAATTTTACCAAATTTTGAGTTTGTTCTGTTATATATTGATTTTTTACTATATATAACGATGTATTTGTAAATATAAACGGTATTATACTTGTTATATTAACATATTTATTTATGTCTGAATTTTCTTCATCATTTAAAATTACCACAGAATCATTTTTTATTTTTGGTAACATTTCAAGAAATAGATGTTCTGTATTATCAAAATAATAAAAATTCGGTTTCTCTAAACTTTTATTGTAATTAAACGCATACCTTCCCTCTGAATCGGTAATATAAATCTTTTTACTTATAAATTCTATAAAGTTATTTCCTGGATAAACAGTATTAATTTTTAAGTCTATTTTCATTTTTTCTGTATTAAATGCTATGCTATATATAAATATGTAAAACGGTAATGTTTCACTTTCAAAATCCACCATATCAAGCGAAGCCTGAAATTTGGTATAGTCAAATTTGGTTATTACACCATTTTTATATTTTAATAGATATGGAAATTTATAGAATTCTTTTAATTTTCCATCTTCAAATAAATATGTCTTATCATTCATAAAAGATATCAAAGTTATATTAAACGGCAAAGAGGCTATACTATATGGAAGGTGCTTGTTTTTTAAAATATATTGTTTTACAATCTTTTTTTCAAAAATAGAAAAATATAGCAATTTTTTGTTTTTTATATCTAAAAGCTTAATCTCACCATCAAATAATGAACCTGAAGTAATAAATTCATCATGAGACATTTTGAACTCTTCAATAACTTTTCCAGTATAATCTAACTCTAAAACACTATTTTTCTCATTTGAAAATACCCAGAACCTTCCCACTTTATCAATTCCAAACAATAATAGATTCTTTAAGGAACTAATTTTTGTAAACACATATTTATTCGATTTGGAAAAATTCTTCATTAAATATAATCCTGTATTTCCTGAAATATAAAAATAATCTGTTCTATCATCATAATATATATTTATCGCTTCAAAATCATCGGAAATTATTTCATTTAATTTTATCCAGCCTTCAACTGTATTATTAGCATTTGTATAATATATCAATTTATTTTGAACATCAAGAAGATATATATACTCATTTATTATTTCAAAATCGTTTATAATATAAAACTTTTCGTTCGAATTAATTATATTTTTTACCTTAAATAATTCTTTTACTTTTAATTCAGGATGCTCTGCTACGCCAAATGTTTTAAGAGACGATATAAATTTGTTAAGCGATATTGTTTCGCTATTGGAAGGAGCAAAAAACAAAATATTGTTTAAATCTTCCTGTGCTTTATCAATCTGTCCAAGCAATAAATCTAATTTTGCTGCGTAATACCAGAAATATGGAACATCATTTAAATAAATTTCATTGGTCATTGCTTCAGATAACTTTAATCTTGCTTCATATCTATTACCAGAAAAAAAAGCCTGGAGGCTCTCGGAAAATAATTTTCGAGCCATTTTTTCGCTTTCTGTTAAATTTTGAGAATATGCAAAAATAGTTAGTACAATAAGAAATATCAGAATAATAAACTTATTTTTCATTATCTTACCGATTTCTTAATTATCTCTATGATATCTGTTTTTCTTTCATTTCCATTAATTAATCTCTGAATATTAGCTTTATGCATATATACACTTAACCCTGCAAGGGTAAGATTTAATATTCCCAATTCTTTTGAAAAAAGGAAACTAACAAATCCAAGTATTGTTAATGTAACTATAGAGGCCAGCGATACATATTTTGTAATTAACGTTATAGGAAGCCATATCATAAAAAACAACCATCCAATTGTAGGATTTAATGCAAAATACGTACCAACAGTGGAAGCCACTCCTTTACCACCTTTAAATCTTAACCATATCGGAAACAAATGCCCTAATACAGCAGCTAATGCCACTAAATAAGCTATACTTCCAGAAAATTTAAAGGCTAAAAATGTTGGACAAAATGCCTTAGCTGCATCAAGAACCATGCTTAATATTCCAGGCAAAGCCCCTGCACTTCTTAAAACATTTGTTCCTCCAACATTTCCACTTCCAACTTTGGTGATATCTATACCTTTTATTTTTGCCATAATATAACTAAAAGGTATAGAACCACATAAATATCCAAAAATTATCCATAATATCAAAGACAATTTAATCACCTCATTATTTCTTACGGTTTTTAAATTTTATAAATACAGGGGATCCAATAAATGGATCTATATATCTACGTATCATATTTTGAATAGCTCTTTGATATGATTTTGGTATTTCATGAGGCATATTGCTGAAAAATGTAAATACCGGTGGTTTTACATCAACCTGAGTTCCATAATATATCTTTATTCTTTTTCCTTTTCTAACTGGTGGTGGAGAAACCATCATAAATCTTTCCAATGCCGCATTTAAAGCGCTTGTTGGTATTCTTCTTGTATATGATTCATATGCGGTGTTAATTGCATCCATAAGTTTTTCTATTCCCCAATGTTTTACTGTAGAAGTGAATACAACAGGACTATAATTTACAAAATATAATTCTTTTTCAAACATTTTTAAATATTCTTCCACTCTTTTATCGTGATACTTTACTAAATCCCATTTATTAAATGCTATAACTGTAGCCTTACCTCTATTTTCAGCAGTTCCTATTACTTTTTTATCCTGTTGAGTAATTCCCTCTGTTGCATCAATTAAAAGAACCACCACATCTGAGTTTTCAATTGCACGTATAGTCCTAACAGTACTATACATTTCCACACTGCCGTATTTGGTTTTTGATTTTCTCTTTAATCCTGCTGTGTCAACAAAAAGATATTTCTGTCCATTTATTTCCACTAATTCATCTATTGTATCCCTTGTTGTCCCCGGAACATTTGAAACTATTGCTCTTTCAATACCTGTAATTGCATTAAATAATGAGGATTTACCGGCATTTGCTCTCCCAATTAGAGCAACCTTTATAATATCTTCATCATTTTCTTCTAACTCTTCCATATGCTCTGGAATTTTTTCAAATAATTTTTCTATTAATTCATCCAGATTTTTATTATGTTCAGCAGATATTGGAATTGGCTCTCCAAATCCTAATTTATAAATTTCTGGCAATACGTTTAATTCAAACTTTTCATATGATTCAACCTTATTTGCAACAAGAATTACTTTATCCTTTATTTTTCTAAGTGTGTTTGCAAGATAATAGTCTTCTGCGGTTAATCCATTTCTTCCATCAATTACAAATATTATTGAATCCGCTTCTTCAAGCGAATTCATAACTTTTTCTTTTGCAATAGCTTCTAATTCATTGGTAGGCTCTTCAAAAATACCACATGTATCAACTAAGGTGAAGGCACGCCCATCGTAGCGTGCCTCACTAAATATTTGATCTCTTGTTACACCTGGCATATCCATTACTATTGCTTTTTTTTCTTTTATCAACCTGTTAAATAAAGTTGATTTGCCTACATTTGGTTTCCCAATGATTAGTACAACTGGTTTCATTTATTTAATCACCTCTTATTCTTCTAATAAGCTAACAACCATACTTCCTTTTTGATCTTCAGCTTCAAATTCTATTTTAATTATTTTACCATTTACTGTACTTCCAATTTCCAATACATCTTTTATATCCTGATTTTCTTCAAGATTTATCTTTGATTTTGGAATAAATGCTTCTACTTCATATTCATCAACGATAATTACAGCACCTTTTCCAACATATTTTACCACTTTACCTGAAATTTCATCACCATTTTTTAATTCATTTGATACCTTTTTCCATGGATTTTCTTTTGCCTGTTTTACACTTAATTTTATTTTCCTATTTTCTTTATCTACATGTAAAACCTTTACTTTTACTTTATCTCCTTCTTTAAATAAATCTTCAACATTATCTACAAAATTCCAGGATAATTCTGAAACATGGGAAAATCCTGTTAATTCATTATCGAGTTTTATTATCAAACCATTTGGTAATATTTTTTCTACCACTCCATCTACAATATCGCCTTCATGCAATTTTTCATCAATATCTTTCCATGGATCTCCTAAAACCTGTTTATAGCTTAATGTGATTTTCTTTTTGTCTTTATCAATTGAGAGAACTTTTACTTTCACTTTATCTCCAACTGATACAACATCCTCAATTTTCCTTTTACCTGACCAGAAAATTTCTGATTCATGTACCAATCCTTCAATACCTTCACCTAATTTTACAGCAAATCCAAATGGAAATATTTCTATAACTTCCCCTTCTACAATTGAATCAACTGGATAATCTTTTTCTACTGTTTCCCATGGATCGTCTTTTAATCTTTTTACTGATACAGAAATTTTTCTATTTTCTTTATCAAGTTTTATAATTATACCTTTTACTTTGTCTCCTATTTTATACATTTCATTTATATCAACTTTTTTATCCCAGGAAATTTCGCTTTTTGGAACCAATGCTGTAATGTATGGATTTAAACTTATAAATAATCCAAATTCTTTTATTCCCGTAACTACACCTTCAACAAGTGTATTTAAATTATGTGTATTGAAAAATTCCTCGATATATTTATCTACCAATCCTTTTCTTGAAACTACAATATTTAATCTTCTTCTTCTCTCTTCTCTTTTAATTACAAGAAAATCCATTTCTTCTCTTGGAAATGGTTCATTTGGATTTAACATTGCAAGAGAGCCTGGCAAAAATGCTCTTACAACATTTTCAAGTTCTACTATATATCCTTTTTCAACTCTTTCTTTGATTTTTCCCTTTACTACTTTACCTTCTACAATTTCATCAATTATTTCGTCTTTCTTTGCAGCTTTTTCAGAACCAAAAGCCTGTCCTTCTGCATCATTAATTTTTAAAAGCTTTACCTTTATTTTTTCACCTTTTTTATATTCATCAATATTTTTTAATAAATAATCCTTTCCCACATAAACATCAAATGCTTTCCCTGGCGCAGAAACGTATACTCCATCAGAACTAATGGAAATAATCTCACCAGTTAATGTTTCCCCCTTTTTTATATGAAATTCACTTACTTCATCAAGCATCTTCTCAAACTCGTTTTTGTCTTCAACCATCAAAACCCCTCCTTAGATATTCAATGACTTCTTCTAATGATTTATTTGGTGTGGAAGTCCCTGTAAGAATTCCCACCCTATTATATTGTTTTGTAATCTGCATTTCTTTTAACTCATTAACCGAATCAATATGAACCGTATTTTCATTATATTTTTTTGAAATTTCATATAACTTTCGCGTATTGGAACTATGCTTTCCGCCTATTATTATAACAAATTCTGCCCAAATTGCAATATCTTTTGCTTCATTTTCTCTGATTTTCGTTTCATAACAAATTGTATCTTTAATTAAAATCTCATTATAATCGCATAATTTTACCATTTCTGAGGAAAAATTTTTGAAATTATTATAATCCATGGTTGTTTGAGTAATTATACATATTTTATCGCTTTTAACATATGTAGGTTCTCTTAAAATAATAACTTTTTCTTCATCTATGTTTCCTTTTAATCCTATCATTTCAGCATGTTCTTTTTTGCCATATGCAACTATAAAATATCCTTTTTTCTGCATTTCATATGCATATTTAAAAACATTTTCAACAATAGGGCAGGTTAAATCAACTATTTTTTTAAAATTCTTTTCTAAATATTCTTTATCTTTTTTGGGAACACCATGAGCCCTGATAATACAAATTGCTTCTCCGGAATCTTCCGGTAAAACATCCAAAGATTCAAAAGATAAAATTCCCCTATTTAACAAATCTTTTTTTACTTCATTATTATGAACAAGATCTCCATATAAATATACCTTTTCACCACTTTTTGAAAGCTCTACTGCTTTTTCGTATGCTCTTTGAACACCATAACAAAAACCTATTTTTGAGGCTAATTTTATTTCCACAAAATTCACTCCTGATTTATTTTTTTATTTATTATTTTACTAATTTCATCAACTACGGTTTTAATATCTTTCCCAGTAGTATCAACGGTTATTGCATCTTCAGCAGGTTTTAATGGAGCTATATCTCTTGTGGAATCAGCAATATCTCTTTTTTCTATTTCTTTATAAATTTCCTCATAATTTACATTTTTCCCTTTTTCAAGTAATTCTTTATATCTTCTTCTGGCTCTTTCTTCAATTGATGCTGTAAGAAAGATTTTCACGTCAGCATCAGGTAATACCACTGTTCCAATATCTCTTCCATCAATAACAACATTATGTATTTTCGAAAGTGATTTTAATATTTCATTAACCTTATTTCTTACTTTTTCATTTTTAGCTACTATAGAAGCTGCTTTTCCAATTTCAGGCGTTCGAATCTGCATTCCAAGCTTTTCGTCACCAAGATAATATTCACCATCAATTATTTTTATATCAAAGTCTTTCAATGCTTTTATTATATCATCTTCATTAAATAAATCAAAATTCATTTTTTTTACGAAATACCCAAAAGCTCTATATAATGCACCGCTATCAAGATAATATAAATTAAATATCTTTGCTATTTCCTTTGCTATAGTACTTTTTCCTGAACCCGCTGGTCCATCAATTGCCACTTTGAATGTTTTGCTCATTCCATGTCACCTCATAAATCTAATTTTATCTTTAATTCGTTTAATTGTTTTTCAGAAACTTCCGATGGAGCTTCTGTCATAGGATCTGAACCACTTGCTGTTTTCGGGAAGGCTATAACCTCTTTTATTGAATCCTCTCCTGCCATTACAGCAATTAATCTATCAAATCCTATTGCGGCTCCTCCATGTGGTGGAGGACCATATTTAAATGCTTCAATCAAGAATCCGAATTTTTCATTTATTTCTTCATCACTTAAACCTATCATTTCAAAGATTTTATTCTGAAGATCTTTTCTGTGAATTCTTATACTACCACTTGCCATTTCATACCCATTTATAACAAGATCATAACATTGAGCTCTTATTTTCAATGGATCTGAATCTGCATATTTTTCAAAATCATCAAGTTTTGGCATTGTGAAAGGATGATGCTCCGCAACAAGTCTGTTTTCTTCTTCATCCCATGCAAACATTGGAAAGTCTACAACCCATAATACATCAAATCCATCTTTCTTTTCCATCTCTTCTTTTATTAATTTAACCCTTATATGACCTAAAATCTTATTCACTTCTTCATTTTCTCCAACAATTAAGAAAGCTATATCGTTATCTTTTATAAGACCTTTATCAAATATATTTTTGATTTCATTTTCAGCTATTTTCTTAATTGAAGATTTTACTTCTCCTTTTTCATTTTTTATCCAGATAAGTCCACCTGCACCAACTGATTTTGCAAATTCTGTATATTCATCTATTCTTTTTCTTGAGAATTTATCTGCTTTTTCAGATAAAACTATTCCTTTGATTTTTCCACCATTTTCTATCACTTTTCTTATGAAATCTGCTTTTGTTTCTTTAAAGTCTTCGCTAAAATCATTAATTTCAAGGCCATATCTTGTGTCTGGTTTATCACTACCATATTTATTCATCACTTCATCGTATGTAAATCTTCTTAAAGGTGTTTCAAGATCATAATCTAATAATTCTTTAAATAATTTTTTTAATAACCCTTCTGTAAGTGTTAAAATATCATCCATTTCAACAAATGACATTTCAAAGTCTATTTGTGAAAATTCAGGCTGTCTATCTGCTCTAAAGTCTTCATCTCTAAAACATCGTGCAATCTGGAAGTATCTATCAAATCCAGAAACCATTAACAATTGTTTAAACAATTGTGGTGACTGAGGTAATGCATAGAAATTACCTGGTTTTAATCTTGATGGCACTAAAAAGTCTCTTGCACCTTCAGGGGTACTTTTAGTTAAATATGGTGTTTCTATTTCCAAAAAGTCATTTTCAGAAAGGTATTGCCTTACAATTTGTAAAGCCTTATGCCTCATTACAAGATTTTTTTTCATTCTATCCTTTCTTAAATCAAGATATCTATATTTTAATCTTAGATTTTCTGAAATTTCCTCATCTTTATTTACATAAATAGGCGGAGTTTCTGATTCTGATAATACTTCCATATCATTTACGTCAATTTCAATTTCACCAGTTGGCATATTTTTATTAATCGCATCGTCAGGTCTTTTTCTTACAACACCTTTTATAGCTATTACATATTCATTTCCTATTGTTTTTGCAATTTCATAAATTTCTTTATTTTCAGGATCTATAACAAATTGAACCTTTCCAGAAATATCTCTCAACAATCCAAATTTAATTCCTCCAAGATCCCTTATTCTTTCAACCCAACCATTCAGGATAACTTCCTGACCTATATTTGATGAATTTAAATTCCCACACTTATGTGTTCTTTTTAATTTCATTTAAACACCTCCAGATAGATTTTTATATAATAAATTTAGGATTTTTCTTATATTTACAGGGAAAATAACAGTGAAGAAATTTTTCTTTATAAGTATATCATAAAAATATGTCTAAAAATACCAATTTATTTTACCATTTTTTTTGATTTTTGTGGTAAAATAAGATATGAGACTTAAGAAAATAATAAAATTTTTTGGAGGTGTATAGGATGAAAAAACTATTAATCATTCTTATGGCGTTAGCATTGGCAGTAGCATCATTTGCTGCAACAACATATAAAGATGTCCCTGTAAATCACTGGGCATACGATTCAATTGAAAGGTTATCTTCACTTGGAATTATAGAAGGCTTTCCAGATGGAACATATCAGGGATTATCTCAGGTAAACAGATATCAGTTAACTGTTGCTTTAGATAGAGCATTAAAGTATGTTGAACAACAGTTATTTGCAACTCTTGCTGAAAAGGTTGTTGAATTAGATAAAAAGGTTAACGAATTATCAAAACAACAGGGATTATCAAAAGATGAAATCAATGCAATGATAAAAGCTCAATTGTTAAATATGGATACAAAAGAATTCAACTCAAAAATTACACAACTCGAAAATTCCGTAAATGAATTAAAAAGTGCGTATGACGTATTAAGCTTTTTAAGTTCAAAAACAGATGCTGTAGAAAAAGAAGTTTCAACTTACGATGCAAGAATTAAATCTTTAGAATCACAGGTTGCAGAATTAAAAGCTCTTTATTCTTCAGTTGAAAGCGTTAAAAAAGATTTATCAGCAAATAAGTCAGCAATGGAAACTTTAGGAGTTCTCGCTAATAAAGTTGCTGCTTTAGAAGAAAAATATAATAATGAAATAATGAATTTAAATGACAAATTTGCAACAAAAGATGATGTTGAAGCAACAGTAAAAGAATATCTTTCCGATTACGCAAAAATTTCTGATTTAGAAACCAGATTTGTAAAATCAGAAGATTTCAAAGCTTTAGAAATGGAATTATCTTCTTTAAAATCAAAAGTTGATGAAAATGCTAATTCAATAAATGCATTTAATACAAAATTGGATAATTATGTTACTAAAGATACATTGAAAGATTATGCTATGCTTTCTGATCTTAAAAAATATGCAACTTTAGGAGACTTAAAAGATTATGCATTAAAAACAGATTTAACAAGATATCTTGAAGTTTCTGCTTTAGATACAAAATTATCAAATTATGTAACTGCAAAAACATTTAACGAAAAAATCGAAGAATTAAAAGCAGATATTTCAGATAGCACAAGCAATAATGATCAATTAAAGAAAGACGCTGGATTTGCCAAGACATTAGGAATTATCTCTGTATTAATTTCAATTGGAGCTGTTGTTATCGCTTTTACATTGTAATAAAAAAATAAAAAAGCCGTGTTTCACAACACGGCTTTTTTATTTTTTATTTCCTGGATTATATTTATTATTTCTTCTTTTGATTCAAGAAACACATCAACCAATTCCGGATCAAATTTCTTTCCTTTTTCATACTCTATTATTTTAAATGCTTCAGAATATGTATATGCTTTTCTATACGGTTTTTCTGTAATTAACGCAACAAATGTATCTATTATACTCACTATTCTACTTTCTATTGGAATACTCTCTCCTTCTATTCCATATGGATATCCCTTTCCATCCCATCTTTCATGATGAGAAATAATAATCATTGCAGCTGTTGAAAAAGGCTTTAAAGAAATTTCTTTTATCAATAAAAATCCTATTTTAGGATGTTTTTTTATTATTTCCCATTCTTCATCTGTTAGTTTTTCTTTTTTTAATAAAATGCTATCTGGAATATAGCTTTTTCCAAGATCATGTATTTTTGCACCTAAATACAGATTTTTTAATTGTGGCTCTTTCATTTTTATTTTTTTTCCTATTAAAATAGAAATTTCTCCCATTAATTCCACATGCTTATAATTATATTCTTTTATTTCAGCCAAAACACCAAGAACGCTAAACAAAATTTCCAGTTGTTCAAAATAATTTCTTTTTAAATTTTCATTTTCAATTGTTTTTATACTTAAATCATTAAAAAGAAAATTTAATGATTCTTTTAAAGGTTCAGATTCAAATGTCATATCTTCAATTATCTTTTTTACTTCAAATTTAAAATTTTGATATGTAATCTTTCCATATGAAAATTTTTTAAATGCCGATAAAAAGTTTATTATCCCTGCATTTTCTTTATATAATTTTTCATTTTCATTTCTTAAATACTTATTCTCTTTTAAAAGATTTTCAATAGGTTTCTCAAGCAAATAAATCTTCTCGTTAAATAAATTAAATATTTCATCAAATTCTTTTACTTTTGATGGTTCAAATTCATTTTTTAAAATTTTACCCGTATTATAATTTATATGTATCTCACTTATTTTTTTTACATTATCCTTAAAAACTCCTGTAATATATTTATAAATAATATAATGAAACACAAGTGCAAATAAAAATACCAGAATAAAAGTATACAAAATAGTTTGTGCATAATCTCTTATAAACCCAAAAATATTCGGTTTATAAAACGTATAAATCTTTAATAAATTTTCATTTTTTAAATTAAAAAATTCAAAATCACTCAAATAAGTTCCATCTCTTCTACAAATTTTTTTTACACAAATTTCTTTTTTATTTTTTTCATATAAATCTCTGTTTCCATATATAAAATTTCCATAATTATCAACTATATAATAATCAAAAAACAGATTTATATTGAGAAATCTGTTATCAAATAACGTTTCAAAATTTAAACTAATATACTTATATGTATTTTTATATATTAAAAGAAATATAGGTTTAGGGTTTTCAGAAACTATATAATATAAATTAACATCATATATATTTTTAAGGAATTTTGTTTTTTCTATTCTTTCTGGTTTTTCCACTTCTTCAATAATATTTGTATTCTCTTGTGAATAAACAAAATCAATTATTTCATTTTCAAAATCATTTATAATTATGGAATCTACCACTTCTATTGTTAATTTGATATTTTCATAAAATTTATCTATTTGCTCCTTTTGTTTCAAAAAAGATGATATGATAAGGAAAGAGGAGAAAATTAAAATTAATAATGCGAGAATATATATAATCGTTATTTTATACATGGTCAATTTTTGTTTCATATTATCACCTCATAATAGTCTCAATATGTATTATATCATAAATTATGAAAGGGGATTTAAATGATTTTCTATGAATTATTTGTTCGTTCATTTTTTGATTCAAATGATGACGGAATTGGAGATTTAAATGGTATAACTCAAAAATTGGATTATTTACAAACACTGGGAATAGATGGAATATGGTTATTACCAATTATGAAATCAGCTTCTTTTCATGGCTATACTATTATTGACTTCTATTCGATAAATCCTTTATACGGTAATTTTGATGATTTAAAAAAATTAATAAAAATAGCACATGAAAAAAATATAAAAATTATTTTAGATATCCCAATTAATCACACTTCTGTAAAATGCCAGTGGTTTCAAAAAGCTATTAATGGAGATAAAAAATATGTCGACTATTATGTATGGCAAAATGAAAAAACAGATATAAACGAAAAGAGACATTGGGACAACAGTCCAATATGGTTTAAATACAAAGATAAATATTTCTATGGTTTATTTGGCTCTTCCTCACCAGATTTAAATTTCGAAAATCCTGAGTTATGGGAAGAAATGAAAGGTATTTTTAAATTCTGGTTAGATCTTGGAATTGATGGATTCAGACTGGATGCAGCAAAACATATCTTTGATTACAATATAGAAAAAGGAAAATTTGAATATCAACATGAAAAAACCATTAAATTCTGGAAGGAAATGGTGGATTATATAAAATCTATAAATGAAAATTCCATTATTGTTAGTGAAATCTGGGATTCACCAGAGGTGGTTAAAAAATATCATGGACTATTTGATATCGAATTTAATTTTCCATTATCCTATGAAATAAAAGATGCTGTAAAGTTTCAAGATCCCCATTTATTGGTAAAAGGCATTAAAAATACATTATCCCATTATATAAAGGGGAATGTTGAATCTGTTTCAGGCAACTTTTTAACAAATCATGATATGAATCGCCTTGTTTCAGAATTAAATAACGACATCAATAAAGTTAAATTAGCTTATTCAATATTATTCACGCTTCCAGGATATCAATTTATATACTATGGCGAAGAGCTAGGAATGAAAGGATTAAACTTAGATGTAAACTTTACAGAAGATTCTCAAGAACCATTTCAATGGTATGAAAACGGATTTGGACCCGGTCAAACGGAATGGAAAGGTTGTAAATATAACCCGCCATATTCAAATATTTCATACGAATCAGAAAGAAATGATATAGACAGTCTTCTCAATTATATAAAAACATTAATTAAATTTAGAAAAGACAATATCTGGCTTTCTAATGCCAGAATAGATAATATAAGAAACAACAGATACTTTATTTCGTATTCATTAATAGGTAAAAACAACAAATTTGATGTTTATCATAATTTTAAAAATCAACCTATAAATATAAACATCAAAAATACCGAAATACAGCTATTAAATGGTTCTTTTGTAAAAAACAAAAACATTATAAAACTCAATGGACATTCTACAATAATTATAAAAAATATAAAAAATTAAACGGAGGTGATGTTTATAAAAAAACATCTTATTATCATCTTAATACTTGTAGTAAGTATTCTCAATTTTGGAAATGATAAGAATTATAACCTTACAAACGAAACAAATTTAAAAATCTTTTTAATGGACTTTATGAACCGAGAATACAAACTTACTACAGGAAAAGAATTAAAACCAGAAAGAAAAGTAGCATTAGCAGAAGGCATTTTATTAGCATCAAAGGAATTTAACATTTCACCAATTCTCATAGCCTCTATTATCGATATTGAAACGAGTTTTAGAAACGTTATAGGAAAATATGGAGAGATTGGATACATGCAAATTCGTGCTGAAACAGCTAAATATATTATTGAAATGTATTATGACAGATTTGAAAAATACGGCTACAAATCCACAGATTTAAAATGGATAAAGGATAGATTATTATTTGATCCTAAATATAATATTCTTGTAGGAACTGCTTATTTATCTTATTTACAGGAAATACACGGTGATATAACCCATGCTGTAGGATGGTATAATGGCGGAGGTAATTCCTATTACTTAGAAAAGGTAGTATTTAAAATTGCACAAATTACAATAGAATATCCAATTATTTAAACAAAACCCTGCAAAAATGCAGGGTTTTTTATTATTATGTTATAATAAAGATGAAAGGGGGAATTGCTATGGCCGAGAAAGAACTAAGAGAAATTATTTCCCATACCATTAATTCTGTATTACCCGAAAATGCCGTAAAAAAACATATAAGTAAATTTTCAGAAATTCAAAACAATAATAAAATATTCTTATTATCAATTGGAAAGGCTGCATGGAGAATGGCTAATGCTGCTAAAGAAATATTAAAAGATAAAATAAAAGCTGGTATAGTTATTACAAAATATAAGCATAGCCTGGGAAAAATCGATTCACTTGAAATCTTTGAAGCAGGACACCCAATACCAGATGAAAACAGTTTAAATGCCACAAAAATCGCAATTGAAAGAATTAAAAAGTTACCAGATGATTATATTATTTTATTTTTAATATCCGGTGGTGGTTCAGCGTTATTTGAAATGCCAGAAGATAATATTACATTACATGACATACAGAATATTACCGATCAACTTTTAAAATCTGGTGCTGAAATTAATGAAATAAACATGATAAGAAAAAGACTTTCCAGGGTAAAAGGTGGAAAATTTGCTAATTTAATTTATCCAAAAAATATATATGCTCTTGTATTGTCCGATGTACTTGGCGATAATCTTGAAAGTATTGCTTCCGGTCCAGCCTATCCTGATAAATATACATACAATGACGTGTTAAATGTAATAAAAAAATATGAGTTAAATATTAATGATAAAATACTTTCACTCCTGAAAAAAGAAACACCAAAAAATATTCAAAATGCCAAACATATAATAATTGGAAGTGTAAGACTTGCCTGTGAAGAAGCTATAAAAAAAGCTAAAGAATTGGGATATAATACATTATTGCTTACTTCCATATTAAATGCCGAAGCAAAGGAAGCTGGAAAAATCTTTGCTGGAATTGCCAAGGAAATAATTACAACGGGAAATCCCTTAAAACCTCCTGCTGCAATAATCGCTGGAGGAGAAACCATAGTTTATGTTAAAGGAACTGGTTATGGTGGAAGAAATCAAGAATTATCATATTCTTTTGCTATTGATATAGAAGGTTTTGAAAATGTTTATTTTTCTTCCTTTGGAACAGATGGAACAGATGGTCCAACAGATGCAGCAGGAGGAATTGTAAACGGAAAAACAATAACTAAAATTCGAAAAAAAGGGCTTGATCCTGAAATTTATTTAGAAAATAATGACACCTATAATGGGTTAAGTGAAGGTGAGGCTCTTTTAAAAACCGGACCCACTGGAACCAATGTCAATGATATAATGATATTACTTGTTGATTAAAAATATAAAATCCTCTGAAGAATATATTATTTTTACAGTGTCCAATAATTTAAAAAAGCGAAAACTCGCAGATTGCCTGAAAAAATAGCGAATGGAACCGGTCAAAATCACATGGATGTGATTTTGAGTGAAGACGAACATGGACGTGAGTCTGCAACGACCGGTGGGAATGAGCTATTTTTGAAGATTTGCAATCAAGGTTTGAGCGTTTTTAATTATTGGACATTCAAATATTATTTTCAGAGGATTTTATATTTTTTTTAATATTTTTTATACTTTCTATTGACAGCGCAAAAAAATGTGTTATAATTAAAGAAAGACAAGTAAAAGGAAAAATCTTCTTTTTTCTTTGATTTTCTCAAAAGCTAACCGTGTAAGGGGGTATTAATATGGGAAGCATGCTTAATGATGAAATGTTAAAAATAGTAAATGCTGAGCATCATGACCCGTTTTCAGTTTTAGGAATTCATAAATTAAATGAAAAGGAAATTGTTATAAGAACATTTCACCCTTTTGCTGAAAAAATAGAAATAATCAATTTAGATACAAAAACAAAAAGAAAATACAAAATGGAAAAAATACATCCAGATGGATTATTTGAAAAAGTTTTAAAAAGAAAAACATTCTTTAAATATGAATTTTTATACACTGATTCAATTGGAAATAGCTGGAAGTCACGGGATCCATACAGTTTTCTACCTGTTCTTACAGACTATGATCTGTATCTTTTTAATGAAGGAAATAATCATAAGATTTATGAAAAGCTTGGTGCTCATCCAATGGAAATAGATGGTGCAAAAGGAACATATTTTGCAGTATGGGCACCAAATGCTAAGAGAGTAAGCGTAGTTGGTAATTTTAATAATTGGGATGGCAGAGTTCATCAAATGAGAGTTCTCGGAAGTTCTGGAGTCTGGGAAATTTTTATTCCATTGGTTCAAGAAGGAGATATTTATAAATTTGAAATAAAAACACAAACCGGGGAATTATTATTAAAGGCCGATCCATATGCAACATATACTGAATTGCGTCCTAAAAATGCTTCCATTGTTTATGATTTAAATAATAAACACAGATGGAATGACAAAAAATGGATGGATAAAAGAAGAGAAACAAATTGGTTTGAAAAACCTATTTCTATTTACGAAGTTCATCTTGGTTCATGGAAGAAAAAAAATAATGATGAATTCTTAAATTATAGAGAACTGGCACATCAGTTGGTTGAATACGTAAAAAAACATGGATACACTCATATTGAAATTATGCCAGTTTTAGAACACCCTCTTGATGAATCGTGGGGATATCAGGTAACAGGTTACTTTTCACCAACAAGTCGTTATGGAACACCTGAAGATTTTATGTACTTTGTTGATTATATGCATCAACATAATATTGGAGTTATACTTGATTGGGTTCCAGGGCATTTTCCAAAAGACGCACATGGCTTAGGAAAATTTGATGGAACAGCCTTATATGAACATATGGATCCTCGATTAGGAGAACATCCAGATTGGGGAACATATATATTCAATTATGGAAGAAATGAAGTTAAGAATTTCCTTATATCCAATGCACTTTATTGGCTCGATAAATTTCATATAGATGGCTTAAGAGTTGACGCTGTGGCTTCTATGTTATATCTTGATTTTAGTAGAAAAGAAGGAGAATGGATACCAAATATTTATGGCGGTAGAGAAAACCTTGAAGCTATAGAATTTTTAAAATACTTTAATTCAATTACTCATAAATACTTCCCTGGAATATTGACTATCGCTGAAGAATCAACTGCATGGCCAGGAGTATCTAAACCTGTAGATCTTGGCGGTCTCGGTTTTTCCATGAAATGGAATATGGGATGGATGAATGATTCATTGAGATATATGGCCAGAGATCCATTATTTAGAAAACATCATCAAAATGAATTGACTTTTTCACTGGTATATGCATTTTCGGAAAATTATATACTCGTTTTATCTCATGATGAAGTTGTTCACGGAAAAGGTTCTATGATAAATAAAATGCCCGGGGATTACTGGCAAAAATTTGCTAATTTAAGGTTATTCTATTCTTATATGTTCGCACATCCAGGAAAAAAATTATTGTTTATGGGCAATGATATAGCTCAATTTAATGAATGGAATTGTAAAAAAGCACTTGATTGGAATTTGTTAGAATTTGATTCTCATAAAAAGATGTTAAAATTAATCGATGATCTTAATAGGTTGTATAAAGAAAACCCCGAATTATATGAAGTTGATTATTCGCCTGAAGGATTTGAATGGATAGATTATAATGATGCTGAAAATAGTGTTATTTCATTTATTAGAAAGGGTAAAAATCCTGATGAATTTATTGTTGCAGTATTTAATTTCACACCTGTTGTAAGATATGATTATAGAATAGGTGTTCCAAAACCCGGATTTTATAAAGAAATATTAAATACAGATTCTGAAATATATTGGGGAAGTAATGTAGGAAACCAGGGCGGAATATATGCAGAGCATATTCCATTCCACGGAAGAGAATACTCAATTAATATTACCTTACCTCCTCTTGCAGGAATATATTTTAAATGGAAGAAACAATAATTTTAAAAGCCAGAGTTTTTAAAAACTCTGGCTTTTTTTATCTATCTATTGTTTCCAGAAATTCATCAACCTCTTTACGAGCAGGTATTGATGATTGAGCACCCTTTCTTGTAACAGACAATCCTGCTGCTGCACATGCAAAAACTATTGCCTCTTTAATATTTTTACCCTCTTCTAATGCAGTAGCCAATGCCCCATTAAAAACATCTCCAGCCGCTGTGGTATCAATTACATTTTCAAACTTAAATGCAGGAATTTTCAATATATAATTTCTATTATATAATATTACGTCTTCTGGCCCGCGTTTTAATATAATATTTTTTATTCCGAGATTAAAGAACTTTCTTAATATCTCTTTTAAATTTTTTTCTGGATCAAGGTTAAAAAATTTATTTGAAAGATACTTAAATTCTTCCTCATTTGGTGTAAAATAATCAACATACTTAAAAATTTCATCTGTTATGTTGGGAGCTGGTGCCGGATCAAATATAACTATCTTCTTTTTAGATTTTAATATTTTTGCTACATGCAATGTTGTTTCAAAAGGTATTTCATTTTGCAACAAAAAATATTTATATTCCTGCAAAATCCCTATCTTTTTTTCAACAATTTCAGGCGTAATAAAACCATTTGCTCCTTCAAATATAACTATTCTATTTTCTCCTTTTTTTGTTACTTCGATATATGCTCTTCCTGTTGGCAAATCTGTATAAACATATCCTTTTATATTTAATTCGTCAAAATTCCTGGCAAGCTTTTTCCCAAATTCATCATTTCCAAGCGCTGTAAAAAAGTATACTTCTTTATTTGAAAGTTTTGCTGCAGCAACAGCCTGATTTGCTCCTTTTCCTCCTGGAAAGTATTCCAATTCTTTTGCTTTTTGAGTTTCCCCGGGATTGGTGAAATGTTCTACAGTTAAAACAATATCCATATTTGAACTACCTATAACTCCTATCATTTTATAGCCTCCTTCACATCTACTATAAATTTTTGATAAAGCGAGTCTAAAAATATTAATTCATATAATATCGACCCACGAATTGTAATTAAATCCCAATCTGAAAAATATGTTTCTTCATTTAAATTATTGCCAAGATAATAACTTGAAATTTGATTAAATTTATATTGTTTTATTATTCCATCACCAATATCATCATTAGATGAAGCGATATATAAAAAGTCTGCGTCTATTAATATATGGCTTAATCCAAATGAAATGGCATATATTTTATTATCCCTAATTTCTGCCCTAAATGTTCCTGGAAAGAATTTTGACTCCTGATATATTATTGCAAGAGCCAATTCAACAGGTATATGGTTTAGATATACTTTTGGAGGGTCATAAGATGTTTTGTTTTCCAGAATTATATTTGAATGCGTATATGTATATGCAACATCAACAATATATTCTGCATATTTTCGTATTTCTTCGTTGGTTAATTCTTCACTAAAATATTTATCATACCATGTTCTGAATAAATATTTATCATTATAATCTCTTGAAATAAGATTATAGACTCTTTCAACAAGAAAATCTCTTTTCTCATAACTGGATAATAATTCTGGATTTAAATTGGAAAAATCCCTATCTGTTTTTTGAGGATTTACAGGAATCTTTTCATCAAATGCATCTATAAGTTTAACAGAATTACTGTTATTTATATAATTATTCATAATATTTCCAACATAAATTTCTATCCTTTTATCTTCTGAATCTATATCTTTTAAGGTTAAATTCTTCGTTGGCATAATATTGCTTAATCCAGTGAAATATTTATAATTGCCCCATATATTTTCATCATAAGTATATGAAGTACTATAAACATAATTATTTAAAATATCTTTAAAATCCCTATTTTCCCCAGCATTATATGCTGCAGCCATTACTCTTATCAGGATTTCTTTTTGATTATCAGACAAATCAGAAAAATTGGTGTCAACAATCGGTTCAGCTTTTTTTATACAAGATGAAAAAAATAATACAAAAATCAGTAATATTATGATATAATTTTTCCACATAGCTTTACACCTCACTTTTTCTATTTTATTATATCATATATTTTTTCGAAATTAAGCATACTCACGCATACTCACGCATACTCAATCATACTTACGCATACTCAAAATAATAAATTATAATCATGAAATTTTCTTCATACTGGTTAAATTTAAAAAGATTTTTCGTTTTGAGAAAATCTCTTCAAGATGTATAATACATCTGAAAGGTTAAATACTTTTAAACATAAAGGAGGAGATTTAAAATGCCAGTAAATTTAAAAGGAAGAAGCTTATTATCATTAAAGGATTATACACCAGAAGAAATAAAATATTTATTAAATTTAGCTTTTGATTTAAAATCAAAAAAAAGAGCAGGTATTAGAACAGAAACATTAAAAGGAAAAAACATTGTTTTAATTTTTGATAAAACATCAACAAGAACAAGAACAGCTTTTGAAGTAGCTGCATTAGACGAAGGAGCACACGTTACATTCCTTACAAACAGTCAAATGGGTAAAAAAGAATCTATCGAAGACACTGCAAAGGTTTTAGGAAGAATGTATGATGGTATTGAATACAGAGGATTTGAACAAAAGGTTGTTGAAGATTTAGCTAAATATTCAGGTGTTCCTGTATGGAATGGTTTAACTGATGAAGCACATCCAACACAGGGATTGGCAGATGTTATGACAATGATGGAATTCATCCACAAACCATTAAATGAAATGAAAGTTGTATTTATTGGAGATACAAGAAATAATGTTGCAAATACATTAATGAGAATTTCTGCGAAAATGGGAATGCATTATGTAGCAGTAGGACCTGAAGCTTTAAAACCATCTAATGAAATGATGAATGAAGCTTTAGAAACAGCAAAAGAAACAGGAGCTGTTATTGAATATACTTCAGATCTTGATGGAGTAAAAGGAGCAGATGTAATTTACACAGATGTTTGGGTATCAATGGGTGAAGAAGATAAAATGCCTGAAAGAGTTGAATTATTAACTCCATATAGAGTTGACATGGACTTAATTAAGAGAACAGAAAATCCAAATGTAATTTTCTTACACTGTCTCCCTTCATTCCACGATTTTGAAACAAAGGTTGCAAGAGAAGCTAAAGAAAGAGGTCTTGATATTAGAGAAGTTACAGATGAAGTATTTAGAAGCAGACATTCAAAGGTATTCGATCAGGCAGAAAACAGAATGCACACAATAAAGGCTATTATGGTAGCTACATTATAAAACACCGCAAAAGGGGGAATTTACATGAAAAGACTCGCAGTTGTAGCCATAGGAGGTAATGCAGTTAACAGACCTGGTGAAAAGCCAACAGCAGAAAACATGTTTAAAAACATCAGAACAACTGCATCCTATCTGGCAGACATGATTGAAATGGGTTATGACCTGGTAATTACACATGGAAATGGTCCACAGGTTGGAAATTTGTTATTACAACAGGATATTGCTAAAGATACTATCCCACCATTTCCTATGGATGTATTGGGGGCTATGACACAGGGATATCTCGGTTATATGATTGTACAGGAATTGAAAAACATATTAAAGGAAAGAAACGTTGAAAGAGATGTTGCAGCAGTTGTTACTCAAATTGTTGTAGATAAAAATGATCCTGGATTCCAGAATCCTTCAAAACCAGTTGGTCCATTCTATAGTGAAGAAGAAGCTAAAAAAATGATGGAAGAAAAAGGCTGGATCTTTAAAGAAGATGCAGGAAGAGGATGGAGAAGAGTTGTTCCATCACCAATTCCTCTTGACGCTGTTGAAAAGAACACGATAAAAGAATTAATAGAAAAAGATGTTATTGTTGTAGCTGGTGGCGGTGGAGGAATTCCTGTAATTTATGATGAAAATGGTGAATTAAAAGGTGTTGAAGCTGTTATTGATAAAGATAGAGCATCTGCATTATTGGCAAAGGAATTAGGAGCTGATGAATTTATTATCTTAACAGCTGTTGAAAAGGTATATATTAACTTCAACAAACCTGATCAAAAAGCATTAGACACATTAACAATTGCAGAAGCTGAAAAATATATTGAAGAAGGGCACTTTGCTAAAGGAAGCATGTTACCAAAAGTAGAATCATGTATTTCCTTTGTAAAGGACACAGGAAAACCTGCATTAATTACAGATATGGAAAAATTAAAAGAAGCTCTTGAAGGAAAAACAGGAACAAAAATTGTACCATAATAAAAAAGCGAGAGATATAAACTAAAACCATTGTCTGGATTGTGAATCTCTCCCTCTCCCCACAATCCAGGCCCTTTTAAAACAATATCCGGCAAGCTCAAAGCTTGCCGGTTTTTTATTTTATTTTTATTTCAAAAGTATCGATAATTTTATGGTGTTTTGTAATTTTTTCAGTATTGAGTTTATCGACAATATGGCCAACACCAATAACTTTAAATATAATTTTATCCTTTTCCACTTTTGCAATTATATAATGATATTCTCCATAATCAAGTTTTACCGTTGTTGGCTCTATATCTTTTTTATGTTCAACCTCCAAAGGAGCTCCCCCACCACCGGTAATAACATATATTATTCCATTCTTTTCATGTCTTTCATAACTGTGAACATGACCGTTAAATACAGCTTTAACATCATATTTTTCAAACAACGTTCTCCATATTTCTTCTAAATGTCTTTCTGAAGTGCTATAATAATCTACTGCATTATTCCAGAATGGATGATGGAAAAACACCAACTTTGTCGTATTTTTATTCTTTTCAAAAAGTTCTTTTAACCATTTTAATTGGGCGTCTTCCAGTTGCTTTGTACCAATTGCATTTGAATCAAGAAATACAAATAATAATTTTCCATATTTAAAAGAATACCATCTTTTATCATAATCTCCACTGCCTTGTGGAAGATAAAATGCTTCATAATAATATGTTGAATTTCTCTCATGATTTCCCAATAGTGGATAATATACTGATTTTTCAGCCAGATTAGATATTTCATTAAAGAAATGATCCCAATCAGGTAAGTAATCTCCTTTTTCAACAAGATCTCCAACATTTATTACAAATTCTGGATTTTCTTTAGCTATTTCATCACACACCATTTTATGTAGTTCATGATATGTTCTGGTATCTCCATAAACTGCAAAGATTAAATTATCTTCATTTAATGATTTTGTTTTAAATTCACCAACGGTTTTTATATTTGCAGGTACAAAATAATTATTAATATTCACCTCATAAACATATTTTTCCCCTGGAACTAATCCTGTTATTGGAACATGTTGTATTGTCATTGGATTTTTCACATAAATGGTTTTTATTAATTCGCCACGATTATAAACTTTAATATCTGCCGTTGCTGCAATCATAGTTTTCCAGTTTAGAATTACAGAATTTTCTGTGTGATTTGTCAAATAAACTGGCCATATATATATGTTTTTATTATAAATTGGGGACGTTTTCAATTCAAGAAATTTTTCAGGATTTTCTATTTTGATCTTTTTATTTGAAAAACCGGAATTTTGAATGGAAATATAATATCCTGACTCTACATTGCTAAATGAAAATTCGCCTTTGGAATTTGTATAAGTCAATGAAATCATATTTTCATCTGAGTCATATAATACAACTGGCAAATTTGCTAATGTACTTATCTTCTCAAATGGAATGATTTTTCCTTTAAATGTTTCCTCAGCATTTAAATTTTCTTTTCTTGTATCTTCTATATTTTTACTGATATATAATCTTCTTGAAAATACCTTTTCTTCATCTGGATTTATATATACTGGCTTATATATAACTGCTCCGAAATTTTTAGTAAATAATGTTCTAAATATTTTCGTATTTTCCGAAGATATACTATAAGATATAAAATTTTCCTGAATTTCCAATACCTTTTTTCCATTTTCATTTGTTTTAATTATTATTGGGAATAATTCTTTAAAAGAGACTATGTCCTTTAACATTATTTTTATTTTCTTAGAAGATTTATTGTATATATAATTTTTTATCTCTATATACTTTTTATTATCTCCAAGGTAGTATTCCTGAATATTTCCATCATTCATTTCAAATTCTATTTTTGCATATTTGTTTGTTTTATATAATTTTATTTTTAATGGAGAGGATATTTTATTTTGAATAAATATCTTATATTCATCTATTAATGTTCTTTTTGTTTCATTGTCATAAGCTTCTATAATCTTTCCAGCCAATCCATCATCTCTATCCTTTGAACCAATTACAACAGATATATAATCATTTGCTATTATATAATCACCTGTTTTTGCTTTTGAGAAAAACGGTAAATCATAGATATTAATATCTGAAATCACATAAATATTAACTCTGGCAAATATACTTACCGAAATAATTAACAATAACATAATTAAAAACTTTAATTTTCTCAATTTTTTCAGCCTCCCTTTTCAATAATATTCTTAGCTGCAATATATGCTGATGAAAATGCCCATTGCAGGTTATATCCTCCTGTGTAGCCATCAACATCAACAACCTCTCCTATAAAATATAAATTTTCTACCAATTTTGATTCCATACTTTTTGAATTAATCTCTCTGGTGTCAATTCCCCCTTTAGTTACCATTGCAATGTTAAAATCACCTATTTTTTTCACTTTAAATTCATGATTAACAAGATATTGTATCACATTATTCCTTTCATGTCTAGAGAGATTATTTAATCTTTTATTTTTATCGATATTTAATATTCTAAACATCACAGCAATAAATCTTCTGGGAAAACGAAACTCTTTTTTCAAAAAATCGTATAATAACATATTTTTATTTTGATTGGATTTTTCAACAAAATATTTACGAAACTTTTCTTCATTATCAAAATCAACAAAGGAAATCTGAATTTTATCTCCATCATTTAAATATCTGGAAAAATTCAATACTACCGGACCTGAAAAACCTTTATGAGTAAATAATAAACTGCCATACATCTTATTTTTTGCTTTTTTTATCCATACATTAATAGAAATTCCCGCAAGATCTACAAATGGATAATTCTCTATCTCAATCGGGGTTAACGCTGGTCTGGGAGAAATTATTGTATGCCCAAAACTCTTTGCAATTTTATATCCATCTCCCGTACTTCCAGTCATTGGGAAGGATTTTCCACCTGTGGCTACTATTAAATTTTTTGCATTGAATATCCCGGATTCTGTATATACCTTAAAATATTCATCAGATTTAATAACCTTTTCAACCTTTGAGTTATATATAATTTCATGTTTTTTATCTTCAAGATATTCATCTAAAAGATAATTTAAAATTTCTTTTGCTCTCATTGATTCTGGAAATACCTTTCCAGAATCGTCAATATAAAAATTTATTTCAAAAAAATTAATTAAATCATCATTTGAAAAGGCATATATGGCTTTTTTTACAAAATTCTTTTTCTCACCGTAATGTGTAATAAATTCTGTAATTTTACCTGTATTTGTTATATTACATTTTCCTCCACCTGAAATTAATAATTTTCTTCCAGGTTTATCCTTTTTTTCTAATATAAGTACTTTTTTATTTTTTAAATTTATTCCTGCAAATAATCCAGCGGGTCCTGCTCCAATAATGATTACATCATATATTTCCATTTATAATTACCTCCATATTTTTAAAAATTGGACAGTCATTTGACTGTCCAATTTTTATTTTTCAAATTCTTTAAATATTGATTCATAAAAATCAATTAATGTGGAGTAATTCGTTGCAAATACATCTATTTTTATCTTTAAATTAGGCAATGCTTTTAAATTTAAATTATGGTAATCAACATTTGTCACCAGTGTATCTGAAGCGGTTATTATATAATCTTCCTTAGGAGTTTCATATTGAATTTTATATCTCTTGTAGAAATGTATCAACAATCCGTTAAGATCTATAACCTTCAATTGTTTTTTATCGACTATTTTGGCAAAATTATCTGACATCGATATTAATTTCTGTGTCATTTCAAGAAGGTTATTTCTATAATTCATCGCATTTTCCGGATCTATTTTTTCTAATTTCTTTTCTATCTTATACGCAATTACAACAGAATATAATGGATCTGTCCATAAAAAAGGGTTTTCATTATATGGATAAAATAATACACCTTCTGATAATACCACTTTTTGAATATTTTCAGGCGTTTTTATTTCATCGTTTAAAAGTATTACGAGATCAACATTATCTGTTATACTATATTTTTTAGAAAAATCAGAATTGGTTTTAAATAAACTGGTAATAGTTGAATCAGGAGCCAGTTCTTTTGTAATTAATTCGAGTGGTTTTATCGATGTAACTATGTTTAATCCATAAATTATAATGTTTACTGAAACAATAAATAAAAACAGAATTTTCTTCATATACAAACCTCCATAAATTTTCTATCCACAGAATTTTATTATATCATAAAACCTCAAAATAAAGAAACAAAATAATCCCTCTTTATAGAGGGATTATTCAGACTTATGATTATTAATTTTTCTTATTTTCGCTATTCTATCTGGATTAAGATAATTTAAACAGCAACCAGAACCAAACATTCTAACCTCTGCATTTATACTTTCTTCGTATTTTACAATTTCATCATATTTACTACATTTATTATCTTCTGTTAAAAATTTGCATTGTTGTTTTTCTTCATCCCACTCTCCATAAAAACATGGTGTGTGTTTACAACAGTATCCACATTGTACACAGGGGGGACATACTTCTGTATGCTGCATTTTGTCAAATACTTCCTCAAAATCATCAAAATCATCAAAAATTTCAAAATCATCAAAAAACATAAAATCACTCCACTTATTTTTTTTAATTATAATAGAATTTAAATACTTTTCCATTGCTAAACATTTACAAAAAACTTTTCAACGTTGCATTTTCTTTCAAATAGTGCTTTTTTTGCAAGTTTATCAGCAATTTCATTATAGTTGTTCCCGCTATGTGCTTTAACCTTCCTAAATATAACTTTTAAAGTATAATCATTTATATATTTATCAAATAATTCCTTATATCTTTTTGTTAAATAATTATTTGTCTTCCAATATCCCAAAGCCCAATTTTCAATCCCGGAATAATCATAATATATTTCCATACATTCAACATGATTTTGTTTAGCATATTCCAGAGCTATTAATGTTGCTATAATCTCTCCGGAAATATTTCTATATTTTAATAATTCTTCATTTTCACCATAACAATAATATTCACCTATGTTATTATCGTCTATAATCACAATTCCTGAACCATATCTTTTAATTTTATTATCATAACTTCCATCAACATATGCTTTAATACATTTATTGTTACTTTTAATTTCGTTATTTATCTCTTTTATTTGTATTTCACCTTTATTGAACAAATTAAGAAATTCATTTGCAACATTTTCATTGGTGCTTTCAATTATTTTCAAAGTGGTTGCTTCATATTTTTTGTTGTAATATAATTGAACAATTAAAAAGTCATTTTCCTTTTTTAAATAATAGACTTCCTGATATTGAAAATGTTTTACCCCAATTATCTGAAATCCCTCATTTGATATCATATTTCTAAATTCTTCGTATATATGCTTTGTTCCTTCGTCTTTAAAATATAAAGTATATTCAATTTTTATATTTTTCGAAATTTTATAATCCGTTAAAACCTTTATTTTATTCCAGTATCCACTTCTAAATGCAGGGATATTCTTTAAATATACCTTCTTTTTTGAACGCGTTATTGAAGTATATAACCATCTAAAGTATTCTTCAGTTTTATAATTATTATAATAGCGGCAATCTACATATACTGTATCCCATTCTCCTCCCTGAGCTTTATGAACTGTAACAGCATATCCATACTTCATATGCAGGGCATTAAAGTAAGGATTGCTTTTCAATTTTTCAATGATATCAAAATTAATATTCTTTACATCATCACCCAATATATATTTATATAATGCATAATACGTTAAATTATCAACGCTTAATTCTTTTGCTTTTAATGCATTTCCTAAAATCCAGACATCATATGTTTTTTCTTTTGAGTTTATTTTTTTTAGAGAAAGCTTATACAATTCAATTGGTATCACAAATTTATTCTTTATCTCCACATTCTCAGAAATATAATCATATATCTTAACAACTTCAAAAAACTCGCCATTAAAAACCTTGCCAAAAAATTTTGAATTCTTTGTATTTAATAGAATATCACCAATTTCAATATCTCTGAAATATCCCAATTTTTTTCTAATTATTTTATTATATTCAAGCGCTATTTTATTAGTTGAACATAAGATAATTTTATCCTTTAAATTTCCATTATTTTCCATATAATTTTCTATTATATTATCTTCTCTAAGAAAGTCATTTTCAAATACAAAATCTAAAAAATAATAGTTTTTTCTTTTTATTTTTTCCTTTAATATATTTGAATTCTTTAAAATTCCACTCTCTTTTTCCTGCCTAACAACATCTTCAAGGAATACCTTATTTCCTTTCAAATTAAATTGTTTTTCTAAATATACTCTATTTAAAGCTGGAGAAAATGATGAATTGACTGGAGGTAGTTGATTTTCATCACCTAAAAAAATAATTTTGTTATTTGAACCGTAATTAAACACATAAGATATTAAGTCTGTTAATAATTTTCCGCTTCCAAAAACTAAATGCCCATCATCTATTCCTTTTGAATCAGAAATCATAGAACTTTCATCTACTATAAAAATCATATCTTCTTTCCAATCTTCCTTTAAATTAAAAAACACCTGAAATATATCTTCTTCAAAATTAATTCTTTCATGACTAAAATCATATATAACACTATGAATAGTATATGATTGAAAGCCTGATTTATTCGATAATATATCAGCAGCCCTTCCAGTTGGCGCCAAAAAAACAAAATCTTTATTCTTTCTTTTTAAATATCGTGCAAATTGAGAGATTAAAAATGTCTTACCTGTTCCGGCACTTCCCTGAACAATAAGAAAATCCTTTTGATTATATAAAAATTTATCCAATTCTTCTGCAACAAAACTCTGGTCTTTTGTTAAGTCAAAATCATATAAAAAATCTATAAACATTATTATCACCTGTTTTTATATTTTTTTAGTATATCTATTATTGTTTTATAATCGTAAAATCCAACTATCTTAATTATAACATAAAAAAGTCCCGGTTTCCCGGGACTTCCTTCACCATCTTGGAGCTCTTGGTCCATAATAGTTCCAATCATCGTGAGGGTATTTTGGTGTATATCCTGGTATTTCATTGTAATATCCTGAACCTGGATAATTATAATTCATCATGGGTCTTTCCCATGCACCCATAGGTGTTCTTCCATAATAATTCATAGGTATTCTGCTACCAGGTCTTCTAACTGGTGGTTTATTTGGTATTGGATTATATCCAAATGGTTTTCCTGCATATGGTCTAACATTTGCCCTTACAGCAGTTCTTCTGAAAAACTGATTTCTATTATATACTTCTTCTCCATTTACCTTTGCTTCAACAGGTCTGAATATTTTTTCATCTTTAAATTCTGCAATCCAACCTTTTAATTCTACACTGTCACCTTCTTTTAGATCTACAGCATATCTTGCATTTACATGTACTATGTAGCTATTTCCATCTTCTGTTTTTACAGTTACAAACAATATTCCTGGAAAATCTTCTTCTGTTGAAATACTTTCAACTGTTCCTTTTACTTCAATAAGATTTTCATCATTAAGCCAATATCCACCTTTCACCTGCTGGTAACGTTGATAAACTGGAGCATTTAGTGGTTGATATGCTCCTGGCAATGCTGCACCTCCAAATGCAAAGATTGAACCTGCCATCAATCCGCCAATCAATAATGTTGTTAAAAACTTTTTCATAGTAATTCACCTCCATAATTTTGGTTCTTTATTTTATTTATTTTCGACACCATTATAATACCTTATAAACCTTAAAGAAAACTTAGAACTTACTTAGAAAAAACTTAAAAAAAATCCTCTGCATTTTTTGCAGAGGATTTAAATTCAACTTATTCAATTTTCTTTTATTCTTTTTGCCATTGCTTTAGCCAATTCTCTTAATTTTTCATAACTTTCTTCTTTAGCTGAAAATTGGACTTCAACTGGATCTGCAACCATTTCCCATTTGTTTTTATTAATATATTCTACAATACCTTTTACTCCACCGCCACTCCATCCATATGTTCCAAATACTCCAAATACCCTGTTTTTAATACCTTTATGGGCTAAATTTATAATTACCTTTTCCATTGGTGGAAAGATATCATTATTATATGTATTTGTTCCTAAGATTACACCTTTAAATCTCCATATTTCATTTATAATATATGATTCATGAGTATTTGACGAATTCATAACTCTGATATTTTTAATTCCTTCATCAGCAAGGCAACGTGCAATATAGTCTGCCATTTTTTCTGTATTTCCATACATAGTTCCATATACTATTACAACACCTTCTTCTGTTTCATATTTACTCCATTTGTCGTATAATTCCAATATTCGGCCAGGGTTACTTCTCCATACAGGACCATGTGTTGGTGCAACTATTTCAATATCAAGTCCTCCAACCTTTTTCATTGCTCTTTGAACCATTGGACCAAATTTTCCAACTATATTAGAATAATATCTTCTTATTTCATTTTCATAATATTCAATATCAACTTCATCATCAAATACCCCACCATCAAGTGAACCAAAACCTCCAAATGCGTCACCTGTAAATATTATTTTATCTGTTATTTCATATGTCATCATTGTTTCTGGCCAGTGTACCATAGGAGTTAAAAAGAATTTCAATTTATGTTTTCCTAAATCTATTTCATCTCCATCTTTAATTTCATATAGATTATCTTCAATATCATATAATGCCTTTAAAAATTCAAATGTTTTTTTGTTACCAACTATTTTCATTTCAGGAAATTCATGCATTATTGTTTCAATTGCTCCTGAATGGTCAGGCTCCATATGATTAATAACAAGATAATCAAGTTTTCCACCATCAAGAATATCATAAATCTTTTCAATAAATGCATTTACCTTTGAAATTTTTACAGTATCAATTAATACATTTTTTTCATCTTTTATTATATATGAGTTATAAGTTACACCTTTTGGCAATGGCCACATATTTTCAAATAAATGTGTGTCTCTATCATTTACACCTACATAATAAATTCCATCTGTTATTTTTAGAATTGTATCCATAATAACCCCTCCTAATTGAATTGATTTTAAATTTAAACATATTCTATAGAAATTATATCATATATTTAAGATAGTTGTGTATAAGTAATCGTTAATTTTATGTTTTAATTTAGACAAAAAATATCTGATTATATTCATTCTAACCGTGATTTTAATCACACATTTATATATATGTGAACATATATAATATATATAGGAAAATTTATAATATGCAGAAAGGAGCGTTTTTTATGAAAAAAAAGCTTAGTTTAACAATTATTTTGATGTATATTTCACAAATTGCGTTTTTTATATTATTTTTTATGCTTTTAAAGAATCATAAGCTTGTAAAATGGATGTTTGTATTTGTAGCTGGTTTATTAATTTCTCCATTTTTTGGTCGCTTTTATTGTGGGTGGGTATGTCCTATAAATACTGTATTTAAACCTATAGATTTTATATTTAAAAAACTTAAAATTAAACGTTTTAAAGCTCCTGCATTTTTAAAATCAAAGATTATAAGGTATTTTATGTTAGCATTGTTTATAGGCGCTTTTGCGGTTACAAAAATGCTTAAAATCAAAGTAAATATTTTATTGTATATTATAGGGACAGCTACATTAATTACTTTATTCTTTGAAGAAGAATTATGGCATAAACACCTCTGTCCTTATGGAACAATGCTTAGCTTCTTATCCCAAAAATCCTTCACAAAATTGAAAATCGATGAAGAAAAATGTATTGGCTGTGGATTGTGTCAGCAGGTTTGTCCAACAAATACAATTATAACCCTTGATAGTAAAAAAAGGAAAATAGAAGCAAGAGAATGTTTAATGTGTTTTCAATGTCAATCTGTTTGTCCTGTTAATGCTATTTCTCTTAAAAGTTTTAAACAATAATGCAATAAATAAAATAGCTACGGTTTAACCGTAGCTATTTTATTTTCCAGTAAACTGTATTATTTTTTACTATTAAGTCTATTTTTTTATTATCTCTTAAATGTCCAAGATACCCCATTATTGTAGTATTATATAAATAATATAATGTTGCATTTGTTATATTTAAATCATAACTATATAATAAGTAAGATACTATTTTTTCTGTGCTCTTTTCTGTATCCACAAATTCAAGGATTTTATTTTCTATTTCTTTTATTCTTTCATAATTTTTCTCTGCTAATGATTTTATATCTTCTATTAAAGTTCCATGAGCCGGAAGATAATATTTATAATTTGTTTCTTTCAGTTTTAATAATGTTTTTTTTGCATTTTCTATATTTACATTAACGGGTATTTTATGTTTTTCCAATAATTCTTCTGAAATTAATGCATCTCCACAGAATAATACATCTTCATAAACTATTCCCTTTTGAAATTCCGTATGACCATCAAGACGAATTATTCCTATTTCAGCATCTTCTACTTTCACAGTATTATCATCCATTCCAATAATATCCGTTATTTTAGATGGTTTTGCCAATAAGAATTTATTTCTTAAATCTCTTACAGGATATGCTCCCGAATAGAGAAAATAAGGCAAAAATATTGGATTTTCTATTATGCTCATTTCAGCTCTTGTTGAAATTATTCTTACTTCTGGATTGTGCTTTTGTATAAAGTGATTACCACCTATGTGATCCGCGTGCATATGTGTATTAATAATGTATTTTACCTGAAAACCATTTTCCTTTAATATTTTTACTATTCGTCTTCCTTTTGAATCATCACTACCACTATCTACAATTAACACATCATTATTATCGTTTATCCTTATTACACCAATATTTGTTGTATCGCTAATGTAATATACATTTTCCGTTATTTTATGAAATTCCATAATTCCCACCTTTCTTATATATAGAATTATTTATATATAATTCTATTTCTTCCTTCTTTTTTAGCTTCATATAAATTATCATCTGCAATTGCAAGAATCTGATCTATGTTATATTGACCATTATTTCTGGTTGCTCCTATACTTACAGTAACTTTTATTGATTGTCCTTCAAAGTTAAAATCATACATATATATTATATTTCTAATTTTTTCCAATATTTCAAGAGCCTGTGATTCTAAAATATTTCCTTTAAAAAATATTAAAAACTCTTCTCCACCAAATCTTCCAAATTCTCCAAAATCACCTACAATCTCTTTTACAATTTTCGCAAATTCACTTAATACATAATTACCGGCTAAATGTCCATATGTATCATTTATTTTTTTAAAAAAATCGAGATCAAGAATTGCAATAATTGGATTATTTGATAATTCGTTTTTCAATCTGGAATAAATCTCTTTTCTATTATAGATTTTTGTTAAATCATCATGAGTAGATTCATATTCAAGTTTTTTATTTAATTCCAATATTTTTTTATACATTGATACTATTCTCTCACCAACAGAAATACGTACTCTTAATTCATTTTCATCAAAAGGTTTAATTACATAATCATCTGCACCTATTTCCAGTCCTTTTATTATATCTTCTTTATCGGTTCTTCCTGTTAGCATGATTATATATGTATAATGATCTGAATTATTTTCTTTTTTCCTTATTTCTTCACACACTTCAAACCCGCTAATGCCTGGCATAATTAAATCCAGCACCATTAAATCGATATTCTGGTTATTATGTATTTCCAGTGCCTCGTATCCATCTGATGCCACCAACACATTATAATTAAATTTATTAAAGAAATCCTTTAAATAAAGTCTTTCAAGCTTTGAATCTTCTACAACGAGAATATTCATGGTTAATCCCCCTACCTCTCGTTTATTTATCTACATCCTTTTTTACAAGATACCATAAATATAGATCTAATTTCCCTATTGGTTCGTTAAAATATTCTTCTAAAACCTTTAAGCGTTTTTCGTATTCCAGATATCTTTTCTTAGTCCATCCACCTTTTGGAATTTCATCAATTAATTGATTTTCAAGCATTAATCTCATAATATGCTTATCTAAAATAGCAACATCTCCATACCCAATATTTCTTAAAAAATGACTTGCTTCCTTCCAACCTATTCCTTTTATATTATTAACTATAAATTCTCTAAAATGATAATAAGGAAGGAAAAACAAAGGTTTTATCTTTCCAATAATCCATCTATTAGAAACAATATATTGGGCCCTCGCTCTTGGAAATCTATGTCCAACCTTTCTTAAAGCTAATTCCAATTCATCAAGAGGAAGTTCTATAAAACCATTTATTCCTATTTCTTTTTGAGCTTTTATACCTCCTTTGGCGCTCCAATTGGCTGTAAGAATACAAAAACATAATTCAGAAAATAATTCTTCTTCACTTCCATTTTTCCCAAGTTCAACAAATTCACTCCATCGTTTTTCCACAAGTGGTTTTGCTTCATCATATATATTTTTAATATCCTCAACTAATTTCATTATTACACCTCACTCATTTAAATAAGGTTACAATCCACACAAGAATTGGCGAAACAATTAATGCCGGTAAAAAATTACCTATTCTGGCATCTTTTATTTCCAATATTTTAAATCCAAGCCCTAATACCATTAATCCACCAACTGCTACAAGATCATTTAAATATATTTCATTTGTTAAAAAAGATAAAGTAGAGGCTAATAACACTATACTTCCCTGAACTACTAAAACAGAGCCGGCAGAAATCATAACCCCTAAACCATAAATTGATGCCAATACCATTGACGAGATTCCGTCTAATAAAGATTTGGTATAGATTAACGTTCCATCTCCAGTTAAGCCTGCTGTTATAGAACCTATAATTGTTAAAGGTCCAACTAAAAATAATATAGAGGACATTACAAATCCAGTTGAAAAATCTCCTTCATGCATAGAATCTCCTATTCTTTTCAACCAACCTTCTATATCTAAAATTTCGCCTATTAACCCTCCTATTGCCATTGAACCCAACACTATAAGAAAATTATTTACTTCCATTGTCATTTTAATACCAATTCCAAGAGTAGTCAAACCAACACCATAAAAGAGAATAGTCTTTAATCTATCAGGAATATTCTTTTTTGCGAATAATCCAATTAAGCTTCCTATAACAACGGCTATAGCATTTACCAATGTTGGTATCATAACATTTCCACCCCTATCTTTTTTATTTTACCAAAACATTTAATGCTTTCTTTATAATCCCAAATTCAAATGGCGAATGCCCCAGGCTTTCGCCATCAACTTCAAGATATATTTTTTCCTGAGAATTTATTGATAATTTTTCCGTTCTAAAATAATCCACCCATGGTTCCTTTATAAAACTTCCATCAAATAATTTTTTAATTTTTTGAACGACTACCCATTTTGGTAAATCATTTACTATTGTTACATCTAACTTACCGTCATCCGGAATTGCTTCTGGAACCATTTTCATTCCCCCGCCACTATATTTACATATACCAACCGCCATTGAAAAAATCTTTTTATTTAAACTTTTATTTTCATATGAAATAATTGCATTTTGCGATGTATATTTAAATAAAGAAGATAATAAATTTAAAAGATATGAAAAGGAAGAACTTTTATTTTTATCCTTAGAATTATTGGTTCTTCTGGTAACTTCAGCATCAAAAAACATGCCGGCAATATTCACAAAAAATCTTTTTTCTTCCTTTTCATCATTATAATATTTTACAAACCCAACATCCTGCGTATATACCTTTTCATGTTTTAAAACATCTATTGCTTCATATATATCCACTGGAATTCCTACTGTTTTCCCCCAATCATTTCCAGTTCCCGTTGGAATTAAACCTATTAATAAATTTTCTGTTTTTTCAAATTCTTGAGAAAAAAAACCGTTAACAACTTCATTTACCGTCCCATCTCCACCTACTATTAAAAAGCGTTTATATCCATCTTTTATTGCTTCAATTGTTAAAGAATATGCATGCATTCTTCTACTGGTAAAAACTTTCTCAAAATCTATCTTTAATTCTTTTAATTTTTTTTCAATTACTTTCCATTTTTCTTTTGCTTTTCCGCCAGAAGAATGTGGATTTACTATTATATAATATTTCTTCATATTTTCCTCCTACGAAATTTTATTCACATTATATTATATCATAAAAAAATAAGGTAACCCACAACGGATTACCTTAAAATTAATTTTTTTACATTAAGATCTATTCCTTTTTTATTTATTTCAAATATCTCTGTTGAATTGGCTATTGTTATATATCCTTTTTCATCTGGCAATAAAAATTCTTCAAAAAATTCAACATCTTCTTCCTTCGATAAACCAGGAACATATGTCATCCTGAATTCATAATTTATATTTAAATTTCTTAAAATATCTATACTTTCTTTTATTTCTTTTTCAAATGAATAATTCCTACTAATTAACTTTGTATAATTCTTAAAATCTGCTTTTATATCCATTGCCACATAATCAATTAAATTACTTTCTACAAGTTCTCTTAACATTTCTGGATTGGTCCCATTAGTATCCAATTTAACACTATATCCAAGATTTTTTATTTTACGTATTAAATCTGGCAAATCCTTATGTATTGTAGGTTCACCACCTGTAATACATATTGCGTTTAATCTTTTTCTCAAACCCTTTAATTTATTTAATACTTCTTCCCCGTTTAATTTTTTATAATCATCGGCATATGCTATTTTCCAATTATGGCACCATGAACATCTGAAATTGCAACCACCTGTATATAAAACAGCTGAAATCTTTCCCGGATAATCCACAAAACTAAACGTTCTAATACCGGCAATAATCATTTTATCATCCCCTGATAATCTCTTTATTCAATCTGAACTGTATTCTTTCCATATATTCCTGTTGTTTACCGTCATTCCAATTTTGCACTGGTCTATAATATCCCACTACACGTGAATATACCTCTGTTTTCTTTCCACAATATGGACATTCAAAATGTTCTCCTGCAATATATCCGTGATCAGGACATATTGAAAATGTTGGCGTAATACTCATATATGGCAATGAATGGTTTTCAAAAGCTATCCTTATAAATTCCTTCAATGCTTCGCCATCTGTAATTTTTTCCCCAACAAATATATGTATTACCGTTCCACCAGTCCACTTGTTTTGCAACCCTTCCTGATGTTCAAGTAAGTCAAATGGATCTTCAAAATAATTCACAGGAGGATGCACAGAATTTGTATAATATGGATTTTCTTCAGTTCCGGCATGTTTTATATCCTTAAATTCATTTAAATCTATTTTTGCAAGTCTATATGTTGTTCCTTCAGCTGGTGAAGCTTCAAGATTATACAAATTACCTGTCTCTTTATTAAATTCATTTAATCTATCAAGCATGTAATTCATTATCTCTTCAGCAAATTTCTTTCCTTCTGGATTTACTATGCCATCTTCTATTCCAAAATTAAGCAATCCTTCATGCATACCAACAAACCCTATTGTGGAAAAGTGATTTGCCCAATATTGACCTGTCAATTGATATACATTATCAAGATAAACCTTTGTATATGGATACAATCCCTGTTTCGTCCATTCTTCAACATATTGCCTCTTTATTTCCAGACTTTCCTTTGCTATATTCATTACATCATCAAGTAATGAATAAAATTTTTCTTTATTTCCGTTAGACAAATACATCAACCTTGGCATGTTTACAGTAACAACACCTATAGAACCTGTTAATGGATTAGAACCAAATAACCCTCCTCTTCTCTTAACCTCTGTTTCTTCTTTTTCTCCTTTATCTGCATTAACAAAACCAAAAGACAATTCTTTCATATGATTGATTACCTGTCTATTATCAAGTTTTAACCTACAGCACATTGAACGCGCGTCTTCTGGATTCATGTCGGAATTAATATAATTGGCGAAATATGGCGTTCCATATTTCATTGTCATTGTCATTATCATTGTTGCAACTTCACTATCCCAATTAAAATCCTTTGTGATATTATATGTTGGAATAGGAAATGAAAATGGTCTTCCATCATAATCTCCCTCAAGCATTACCTCTATAAAAGCTTTATTTATCATATCCATTTCAATCTGGAACTCGCTATATGTTTCTTCTCTTTCCTTTCCACCAATAATTACATGTTTATCCTTATGAGTAGACGGAACTGTTAAATCCATTGTTATATTGCTAAATGGAGATTGAAATCCAACCCTTGTAGGCACATTCATGTTAAATATAAATTCCTGCATTGCCTGTTTTACCTGTTCATATGAAAGATTATCGTATTTTATAAATGGTGCCAATAAGGTATCAAAATTCGAGAAGGCGACTGCTCCAGCAGCTTCACCCTGCATTGTATATAAAAAATTAACTATCTGTCCCAATGCTGTTCTAAAATGTCTTGCTGGCCCTGATGCAACTTTGCCAGGAACCCCATTAAATCCTCGCCTCAATAAGTCTTCCAAATCCCATCCAACACAATATGCGGATAAAGCACCTAAATCATGTATATGCATAAATCCCCTTTTATGATACTCACTAATTTTTTTGTTGTATTTATCATATACTTCATTAAGCCAGAATTCCTTTGTTATTTCCTGATGTATATGATTATTCAATCCTTGAAGCGAATACTGCATATTGGAATTTTCCCTAACCTTCCAATCCCTGTTTTCAAGATAATCATAAATCAAATTCATTTCCCCACCTCCATTTTTCTCTATAGCACGATATATTGTATCATATTATATGTTAAAATACAATATGTATGCATTTCCGATAATTCGGGTAGAAAAAATTCAAAATCAATATAGATATATATTAGGTGTGAATGTTAATTTTTTGTAAGAAATTAATTTGCTTTACGAATTAAAATATGATATAATCAATATAAATATCTTATTCAAACAGGAGGGATTTTTATGAAGATTTTATTTAAAGGTGCAACTATCTATCCTATTACTTCAAAACCACTTAAAGGTGATTTACTTGTTGAAAATGGAAAAATCAAAAAAATTGCAGAAAAAATAGATGAAAAAGCAGATGAAATTGTAGATGTTTCTGGAAAATTTTTGTTTCCAGGATTTGTAGATGCTCATTCACATATTGGTGTATTCGAGGAAGGTGTGGGAATGTCATATCAGGACGGAAATGAAATGACAGATCCAAACACCGCACAGGTAAGGGTAATTGACGCTTTCTATCCAGAAGATGCTGCTATTAAAAGGGCTTTAGAAGGCGGTGTAACTACAGTAATGGTTTTACCTGGAAGTGCAAATCCAATCGGAGGACAGGGAGCAATTTTAAAGTTTAGATCAAATATAGTAGATGAAATGATAGTAAAAGAACCTGCAGGATTAAAAATGGCAATGGGGGAAAATCCTAAAAGAGTTTATGGAAATCAAAACAAAATGCCAGCAACAAGACTTGGAAGCGTTGCTGTAATAAGGGAATTCTTTTTAAAAGTTAAAAACTATATGAAAAAGAAAGAAAAAGAAGATTTTAATGAATATGATTTAAAGATGGAAATTGGTGAAAAAGTGTTAAAAAGAGAAATTCCTGCAAGAATTCACGCTCATAGGGCTGATGATATATTAACAGCTATTAGATTATCTGAAGAATTTGGATTTGACGTGGTAATTGAACATGCAACTGAAGCATATAAGATAGCAGATTATATAAAAGAAAAGAATATTCCTCTTGTTGTAGGACCATTATTTGGCTTTAGAACAAAATTAGAATTAAAAGATATGTCTTTCGACTTATTAAGAATAGTAAATGAAAAAGGTATTTTAGCAGGTTTAATGTGTGATCATCCTGTATTGCATTTAGAACATGCGAATGTTCAGGCTGCTCTCGGGATGAGATACGGAGCTAAAGAAGAGGATTTATTAAAAATGCTTACCATAAATGGTGCAAAAATTTTAAAAATCGATGATAGAGTTGGTTCATTAGAACCTGGAAAAGATGCCGATATTGCAATCTGGAATTATCATCCATTTGATATTAGAGCTAAAGCTGAAAGTGTTTATATTGAAGGGAAAAAAGTATTATAACCAATAATAAAAGCGGAATCCAAATCTGGATTCCGCTTTTATTATATTAAAATTATTCCTTTTCGTATGGGATACCATCTGCTGCTGGTGGTCTTGTCTTTCCAACAAATCCGCTAACAACAATTATTGTTACCAAGAATGGTAATAAATTAAGTAAAGCTTTCATTTCTGGTGGTATATCAAGAATAGATTGCAATTGAATATTTAAAGCATCAGAAGCTCCGAAAAGCAACGCTGCCCACATTGCACCAACAGGATTCCAGTTACCAAGAATCATAGCTGCTAATGCAATAAACCCTTTACCACTTGGCATATTTTCCTGGAATTGTCCTAATTCACCTATACTTAAATATGCTCCACCAAATGCAGCTAACAATCCACTCATTAAAACACCAAAATATCTAATTCCAAATACATTTACACCCAATGTATCTGCTGCTTTTGGATTTTCACCAACTGCTCTCATTCTTAATCCCAAAGGTGTTTTATAAATTAAGAACCAGCTTAAAGCAACTGCTATAAATGCGAGATATACAAAAATACTCATTTCATCGAATATTTCACCGATAAAAGGTACATTTTGTATAGCTTCAAATTTTACTTTTGGAATCTTTGCAACAAAGTCTGTTTGTCCTGAATGTCCAAATATTGGTTCCATTAAAAATGCTGTTAAACCTGTAGCAATAAGGATTAAAGCTGTAGCACTAACAATCTGATCTGCACTCCATCTAATTGAAACATATGCATGAAGCCATGAAAATAGAACTCCAGCAATTAAAGCTCCTGCTAATCCTATCCATGGGTTACCTGTGTAAAATGTAAAAACAACAGCTGTAAATGCTCCTAATTTCATAATACCTTCAAGAGCAATATTTGTAACCCCGGTAACTTCACTAAAAACACCACCTAAAGCTGCAAATATTAAAGGAGTTGCACTCATTAACATCAATTTATAAAATACCGGACTTGTTAAACTTGCAATTATAGCTTCAAATACATTCATTTAGATTCACCACCTTTTGGGGATGAAAATTTCAAAATCCATGTTCTAACAATTCTATCTGCTGCAACAAAGAATATAATAATACCTTGAATTATTGTAACTATATCATCTGGAACCCTTGCAAATTGCATGGCATTTGAACCCGTTCTTAATGAAGATATAAGGAATGCTGCAAAGATGATTCCAATTGGATTATTCTGACCAATCAATGCAATTGATATACCATCAAAACCTTTACCACCACTGAAATCAGCAAAAATCCTATGATGAATAGCCATTACTTCCAAAGCACCTGCTAATCCTGCTAAAGCACCACTAATAGCCATTGTTAACACTATATTTTTCTTTAAAGAAATTGCTCCTGCTTCTGCTGCATAAAGATTATAACCTACCGCTTTTACTTCATAACCTGTTGTTGTTTTTTCAAGTAATATATAAACCAGAAATGCCATTACTATTGAAATAATTATACCTGATGGTAATGTATTCGCCTGAACTGTCATTAAAGGTGGAAGTTGAGCACTTTGAGCAATTTCAGGTGACTTTGGAACTCCCTGACCAACAGCTAAAGGACCAACAACAAAGTAATTTGTTAAATACACAGCTATCCAGTTAAGCATTATTGTTGTAATAACTTCATGTGCACCTGTTGCTGCCTTTAAGTAACCCGCTATTGATGCCCAGAATGCGCCACCTAAAATTCCTGCAAGCATTGTTATCGGAATAGCAAATACAGGTGAAACATTACCTAAATTTATTCCAACAAAAGTAGCCGTTATAGCTCCCATCATCATTTGTCCTTCAGCACCTATATTAAATATACCTGCTTTAAAACCAAATCCTACAGCAAGACCTGTTAATACAAGCGACATCATTTTTGAGATATTTGCTGCCCATGCTGCCTTATCTCCAAATGCCCCTTTCAACATAACCCAATATGCACTTATAGGATTTTTACCTATTAATAAAATAACAATTGCTGCTATAAATAACGCAATTATAACAGATACTACTGGAACGAGAATACTCATTGCATTTTTAGAGATTTTATTTTTCAATTTGAATCCCCTCCATGTGACAGCTTTTCTTCAAGCTTTATATCTTCTAATTTATGACCAGCCATCATTAACCCTATTTCTTCTATTGTTACCTCATCTGGTTTAACTTCACCCATTATTTCTCCTTCATACATAACAATTATTCTATCAGAAAGAGATAATACTTCTTCAAGTTCCATTGAAACAAGTAATACAGCAACATCTTTTTCTCTGAGATTCAAGATTTCTTTATGAACATATTCAATAGCTCCAACATCAAGACCTCTTGTAGGTTGAGCAATAACTATAAATTCCGGATTAAAGCTAACCTCTCTTGCAATAACAACCTTTTGCTGATTACCTCCTGAAAGATTTCCTGTTGGTATTGTTCTATCTGGTGGCCTTACGTCAAATCTTTTTACAAGAATATCTGCATTCTTATAAATTACATCATGGTTTAAAAATCCATTCTTTGCAAATGGTTCTTTATAATGCTTCCCAAGAATCATATTGTAATAATTTGGAAATTCCTTAACCATAGCATATTTAAATCTATCTTCTGGAATATGACCAATATTTCTTTCTCTTAATTCTCTAACGGTTTTCTTTGAAACATCCTCACCTTTATATAAGTATTTTCCATTTTCTATTTTTCTAAGCCCTGTTAAAGCTTCTACAAGCTCTGTTTGACCATTACCTGCAACACCAGCAACTCCAAGAACTTCACCTTTTCTTATTTTAAATGATACACCTCTAACTGCATCTAAACCTCTATTATCCTTTATCCATAAATCTTCAACTTCAACAATGGTGTCTCCAGGTTCCTTTTCAGATTTTTCTACTCTTAAAACAACTTCTCTACCAACCATCATATTAGCAAGTTCTCTTGCATTTGTATCTTTAGCTGCAACATGCCCTGTAACTTTACCCAATCTCATAACAGTAATATTATCACTAATTTCCATAACTTCGTGTAATTTATGAGAAATAAAAATAATTGTTTTTCCATCTTCACGAAGTTTATTGATAATTTCAAATAATTCTTTTGTTTCCTGTGGAGTCAAAACTGCTGTAGGTTCATCAAGAATTAAGATTTCAGCACCTCTATAAATGGTTTTTAAAATCTCAACTCTCTGTTGCATACCTACTGGTATATCCTCGATTTTTGCATCAACATCTACAAACAAACCGTATTTTTCTGAAAGTTCTTTAACTTCCTTTCTGGCCTTTTTTAAATCAAATGTCATTCCTCTTTTTGGTTCAGAACCAAGAACTATATTTTCTGCAACTGTTAATGTATCCACAAGCATAAAATGCTGGTGAACCATACCAATACCAGCTTTTATGGCATCACCTGGACCTTTAAACACCTTTTTTTCACCAAAAATATAAATATCTCCGGATGTTGGTGTATAAAGTCCATAAAGCTGGTTCATCAATGTTGATTTTCCTGCACCGTTTTCACCGATTATAGAATGAACCTCTCCCTTTTTCACTAAAAAATTAACATGATCGTTTGCGAGAACTTTAGGGAAACGCTTAACAATATCTTTCATTATTACAGCGTATTCCTTTTTATTAATAGAAGAAAGATCTATACTCAACTTTTACACCTCCTGAACAAGCTGCTATTAGTTATTGTTAATACTTTATGAATATCTCACAATATTCATAAAGTATTAACAATTAAATTTATAAATGAGGCGGGAATAACCCGCCCCCTGTATTACTATCAATAAAATTCAATTAAAATGGAAATTCGATATCTGTTGTGAAGTTGTTTAAATCATTTTCATTATCAGGAACTACTAACATACCTGTTTTAATTGCATAATTTAAGTATTCAACTTCTGCTAAGATTCTTGAAGGAACCATACCTTTTGTGTATTTCATTGGTGATAATCCAACACCATCTTCCTGTGCACCTAATACTTCTAATCCACCTTTAAATCTGTTTCTGTATGCATCTCTTACACCATAATATGATGCATTGTCAACTCTCTTTAAAGCACTTGCTAAAACATAACCTGGTGCCATGTAATCCTGGTCTGAGTCAACACCAATTGCAAAGTATCCTTCGCCTTTTTCATAGTAAGCATCAACAATTTTTGCTAAATCAGCATTTGCATCTAAACCGTATACTTTTAATGATTTTTCTTTTGCAGCATCAATAACACCATTTCCACAAGCACCTGCTGCTGCGAAGATGATATCTGCACCCTGGTCAAATTGTGCTAATGCCATTGATTTACCTTTTGCAGCATCTGTAAATGAATCTGTATAACCAACAATAACTTCTACATTTTCTCCATAAATATCGTTGTATGCTTTAACACCTGCTACATAACCATATCTAAATCTTTCAACTGGTGGAATAGCGATACCACCAATAAATCCTACTTTTCCTGTTTTTGTCATAGCAGCTGCTAAGTAACCTACAAAGAATGCTGATTCCTGTTCTTTAAATAAGTATAATTGAATGTTCTTTGGAACATTTCCTCCTTCTGGTGGAGCAATATCAATACCTATGAACTTTGTTGCTGGGTATTGTGGAGCAACGTCAAATAATGCATTACTCATCATAAATCCTACAGCAATAACAACATCTGCTTCTTTTGCAGCGTTTGAAAGGTTATCTACATAGTCACTCTGTTCCTTTGACTGAATTACCTGAACATCAATTCCGTATTTATCTCTTGCTCTTAAAACTCCTGCCCAAGCACCATCATTAAATGACTTGTCACCTAATCCCCCAACGTCTGTTACCATAATAACCTTAAATGCAAATGAAGAAACTACAAATGCCAATACCAATAAGAAAAGAACTGCTTTCTTCATATACCTTACCTCCCTTTATGAAAATTTAGGATTAATAATCCGCTAAGTGCGGTGAATAATAACATTAACATACCAAATGTAGTATTAACACTAAACATTGTGGCATTTAAAACTGGATATTTAAATTCTGATAATACTTCAATTGTACCAGGTTTTATAAATGCAAGAATTGAAGCAACTGTCATAATACCCAATCCTACTAACTTAAACATTATCTTTTCATTTACAAAGAAGTATATAAAACCAAGTATCAACAATAACATTACCTTTGTTCCCCAGTCTGAAATCAAAGCTTTTAAATCAATTGGAATTGCCTTTTCTTCCGAAAATACATTTAACAGGTTAGCTTTATAGTCCTTTAAAACATTGGTTTTTATCATTTTACTTTCAATGTTTGATTTTAAAGTATTGGCAAAAACATCATCAGAATAAATCAAAATATTTTTCATATGTGCATTATACTCTTTTAATCTTGAATCTATATCTTTTTGTCGAATTTTTGAATTTCTCTCAAATTCTTCTAATGCTTTTTTATAATTACTGAATATTTCATTATATACATCTTTATTATCATAATACAATCCCTGTTTTAAAATATCAATAGAAGCCTTTCCATCTTCAAAATTAACATAATCTAAAATCTTCTTTTTTCCTGAATCCACTAAAAATTTCTTTAAAGATATTGTATATATATTTCTTGCTTCAGAATACTCTGCGGACAATTGTGAGCCAATAAATGCTATATCTTTATTAACAAAAGCATGAGGGAATAATAAAACATCATTTAATAAAGCCTTCTGCATAATAGAATTATGAAAATCTGGGTTTTCATCCATTCTTACCTCTTTTACATCTTTTACAAGAGGAACATTAACAATAAGCAATATTAACACAAGTAAAGATACATTTATAACTCTCCTTAACCAGTGCATATTTCTTCCAAAAGCCTGGAAGAACATTGTAATTAAAATCATGGCAAAGAATACCACGAAGAATGAACCATAAATAAATGCAGTTGTTATATCTTTTGTAAAATCAAAATATTTTATTATATATACACTTTCAACAAGAACTATACCGAGGAATAACCACTGGAAAAGATCCTTCTTTTTAAGCAATAAAATTAATATAATTAACCCAGCATAAACAGCAAACCTTATCCAATCATTGCTTCTTTCAATCTTTGCATTATCGAGGAATATATCTATAACAGCTTTTGTATCATTTTTTATTGTTTCTGGAACAAAAGATAAAACCTTTGAGGCAAGATCATCTATTTCTATTTCAAGATCTTCTCCTGTTAATCTTGTTTTGGATATCTCTAAAATTCCTTCATTTAGTACATCTTTATTTTCTTCAATAATTTTATCAAAAAATGCATCAGGTTTTCCTTCATATGTATAATATTCAGGAAATTCTAATTCTGCATTTCTATTTTTCATTCTTCTTTTAGTCAACGTTTTATTTGGCGAATCTTTTACAAGTCCTAATGAATATGCAATTGTATTCTTTATATACAAAAATCCTGTATCCTGTAAATATGAAGAATATTCTTCCATTGCAAGATAAAATGCAGGTAATGATCTAATACTTTCTTCAGACATATCCTTTCCTGCAAGAACATTTTGAACATAACTTAAAAATCCTGAAAATGCTATTTCCTGCTCTAAAGAATCAAATTTGTGCTGACTTGCAATTGAAGAAAGATGTTTTGAAATATATGAAGGTCTATCTGTATACTCAGCACTTCCTACCATCTGGGATTTATAGAATTTATAAAGCCCCATATTTTTCATTTCAGTAAAAAACCAGTTTAAATCCTCAGAATGGCTGTTATACTTATCTATATATTCCACATAATAGGTCTTTATCTCATTTAAATTCAACGAGAAAACGTTAACAACAAGTATTGAAAAAATAATTAGCCAGATATATTTTTTCACGAAAGCACCTCCTCAAGAATTTTCATTTTCAACATAATTATATCACAATCCTTAGAAAATTGCACATGCATATTATCATATTTTTCTTTTTATTTCAAGAACTATACTAAAGCGTTTTTATTAAATATATTATTTTAATTTAACCTGAACAGACTTCTTTAAAGTTTAAAGCAACTAATCCATTTTTTTTAAAGTACACATGGTATAATCATTATTACAGTAGTTTGTGAATGAAGTTTTATAAAAATTGTAATTTTGAGGTGATATAATGAATATTCTTGTAACAAATGATGATGGTATAATGGCACCGGGAATATATATATTAAAAAAACATCTTGAAAAAAAACATAACGTATATGTTGTTGCACCTGACGTTGAAAGAAGTGCCACAGGACACGCTATCACTATAAGAAACCCTCTATGGGCAAAAAAAATATATTCCAATGATGAATTCTTAGGATATGCTGTAAACGGAACACCAGCAGATTGTGTAAAATTAGGTTTAGATGCTATATTTAAAGATGTAAAAATTGATATGGTAATTAGTGGTATAAATAAAGGACCTAATCTTGGAACTGATTTACTCTATTCAGGAACAGTCTCAGGTGCTTTAGAAGGAGCTATGAATGAAATTCCTTCTATTGCAATTTCCACATCAGACTATCAAAATCCAAATTATGAAACAGCAGCTAAATTTATCCTTGACTTTCTTGACAAATGTTCTCTTGATATTCCCGAATTCACAGCACTTAACATTAATGTTCCAAGCGTAGAATATTCAGAATTAAAGGGTTTTAAAATAACGCGACAGAGTAGAAGAAGATATAAAGACTATTTTGAAGCACGAAAAGATCCTTTTGGAAATACATATTACTGGATGCTTGGAGAAATAATTGAAGATGACAATGAACCCGATTCTGATTATTATGTTTTAAAAGAAAATTATGTGTCAATCACACCTATAAAATCTTTCTTAACAGATTTTGAATTTTTAAATTCTTTAAAAGAAAAATTTGAAGGAGGAGAATAATGGATTTCAAGGTTAGATTAATTGGAGACCCTGTTTTAAGAAAAAAAGCAAAACCAGTGGAAAAAATAGATGATAAATTTAGAGAATTTCTTGAAGAAATGGCAGAAATGATGTACAGAGAAGATGGTGTTGGCCTTGCAGCACCACAAATAGGTATTAGTAGAAGATTTTTCGTGATGGATGATGGAAATAAATTAAGAAAAGTTATTAATCCTGAAATAATAAAATTTCTTGGTGAAGAAGTTTCATTTGAAGAAGGCTGTTTAAGTATTCCAAAAATATTTTTAAATGTAAAAAGACCAGAAGGTATTATTGTAAAATATACAAATGAAAATGGCGAAATAGTTGAAGAAGAATTGCATGAATATACAGCAAGAATTTTCCAACACGAATATGATCATCTTGAAGGGAAACTGTTTATCGACAGAGTTGGGTTAGCTGCAAAAGCAAAAGTTAAGTCAAAAATAAACGAATTAATGAAAGAAGGAAGAAAAATTGCTAAAGAATTAGGGGAAGTTGATCTGCCATGAGAATAGTATTTATGGGAACACCTGATTTTGCAGCATCACATTTAGAAGGATTAATAAAAAACAATTTTAATGTTGTTGGAGTTTTTTCACAACCGGATAAACCAAAAGGACGTGGCAAAAAACTTCAGCCAACACCTGTAAAAAAAGTCGCAGAAAAATATAATATTCCTATCTTTCAACCAAAAAGTGTTAATAAAGGCAAGGGATTTGAAGCATTAAAATCATTAAAACCTGATATAATTATTACAGTTGCATTTGGCAAAATATTAAAAAGCAATGTAATTGAATTGCCAGAATATGGTTGCTGGAACGTTCATGCTTCTTTATTACCAAAATATAGAGGTGCGGCACCTATTCAAAGAGCTATAGAAAACGGAGAAACAAAAACAGGCATTACAATATTCAAAATTGTAGAAGCTTTAGATGCTGGACCAATTGCTCTAATGAGAGAAATACCTATATTACTTGAAGATAATCTTGAAAGTGTTTATGAAAAATTGGAAAAGCTTGGTATTGATGCTTTAATTGATTTTTTAAATAATTTCGAAAATTATACACAAAACCTTACACCTCAAAACGATGCAGAAGCGACATATGCACATAAAATCACCAATGAAGATACATATATAAATTGGTATGAAAATAATATGATTGTTTTCAACAAAATAAGAGCGTATGATCCCATTCCAGGAGCAAAAACTTTATTTAATGATGAAATAATAAAATTATTTAATGTATTACCACATAATAACAACAAAAATGATTTACCCGGAAAAATTCTTAACATCGACAAAAACGGTGCTGAAATTGCTACCGGTTCAGGAACAATTTATGTAAAAAAAATTCAATTTCCCGGAAAAAAACCCATAAATTTCTATGATGCATATAATGGAAGAAAAATAAATATAGGGGATACACTAAAAAATATAACAAAAGGAGAGTGATAACATGGCAGAAACATTTAACATGTACATGATAAAAGGTTTTAGAAATGAAAAAGATGCAGAAGTTATAAAGGAAATTCTCGAAAGTATTGATGGAATAAAGAAATTCAAAATTGAACCTGCATTTGGAGCAGTTGAACTCACATATGATGATGAAATTGTTACAAGAGAGCAAATCAGCCAAAAATTAAAAACAAAAGGTTTCGAACTAAAATATTAAAATAAGCTGTTAATCATGAAAAAGTATTTATATGGATTTTTATTTGCTTTCATTACATCTATTACATTATATATATTAATCTCAGGTTTTACAGGCTTTTATGAAAATATAAAAGCCTTTGCTTTTTTTAACTGGAAATTTTTATTAATCGCATTGTTAGTTATTATATTAAAATGGTTTATTGAAAGCTTTATAATAAAAATATTATTAAAAGATATTTCAATAAAACATGCTTTAAATTTTACATTGATAGGTCAATTTTATAGCTATTTAACTCCATTTTATACTGGAGGCCAACCTATTCAAATTTTATACATCTCAAGATTCGGAATAGATCCTGCAAGAGCTACAGCTATTATATTATTCAAAACATTTTTATTTCAAATTATTCTGGCCTCTTTTGGAGTTTTTTCAACCATATACTCCATACTCTATTTAAATATAGATGTTATAATTGCCTCTATAATTGGGACGTTATTAAATTTACTGGCTGTATTTTTAATAATATTTTATATAATTAACCAAAACGCTTCAATAAAAACAACACTATACTTTGCAAACCTTCTTAAAAAAATTGGTTTATTAAAAAATCCAGAAAAATATATAGATACAATAATAGAAAAGGTTAAAACATTCATACTAATATTCAAAGAAGAAGCTAAAAACTTCAAAAAAATAACTTTAATTGTATTCTTAAGTATTCTCCAATTTTCCTGTTCTTTCATGGTTTTACCAATTATACTCCAAGGATACGGAATAAACATCTCTTTAAATACAATCTCGCGTTCTATTATCACACAGATTAGTTCATCAATAATCCCAACACCGGGAACCGCTGGTGGTGCAGAAGGAATATTCTTATTATTATTCAAAGATATACTTAATATTCATAAATTAAATGCCACAATTGTATTATGGCGATTTAGTATTTATTATTTCGTTTTATTAATTGGTGGAATAGTCGTTCTATTAAATCACAAAAACAGCATAATGAAAAAAATAAAAAAACCGGCTGAGTAATCAGCCGGTTTTTTGGTGCCGAGGGCGGGACTTGAACCCGCACGGGATAAACTCCCACATGGCCCTCAACCATGCGTGTCTGCCGATTCCACCACCTCGGCAGGCGTCAGCAAAACCGTATAGATTATACAATAACTTATAGAATTTGTCAAGCACTTTTTTATTAAAATTCTTTTACCTTATTCTTTCAAACACCTATTTTTCGAAATTAATAATTTAGTATTGGTTTATTAACCTAACATTATTCTACTTATTCAAAAGTAAATTACTATTGATAAATTACGCCTGTATTATATTTTACATAGAAGCATAAAAAGAAATTTTTACATTTTGTATTTGTAAAATAAATATAACTTCAAAATAATGTATATATTTTTGTATTATTATATATATAGACCTACTAATGGGAGGTGTATATATGGACTATCAGAAGAAGAACATAAACATCTTATCTCAATACGATTTTCTTAAAACATTAAAAGATATTGAAAATGAAGAAGTTTTAAAGGATTTTACTAAAAAAAGATTCTTTAATTCCATAGAAAATGCAAATAAGGAGTCAGAATCAGATAAAATAAAATCAAAAGGGTGAAAACGTGATTTATGATATAGATACCCCATTAATAACCGCAAAAAACTTTTCATTATATATGAATAATAAAGAAGTGCTAAAAGCTATAGATATTGAATTATATCCAAATGATTCTGTTTTAATATATGGCGAGAGAAATTCTGGAAAATCCTCTCTTTTAAGAGCTTTTGTACATTTAAACGAGGAATTATTTGAAAACGTTTACGGAAAAGGTGAAATAAAATTTGGTGAAAAAGACGTTAGAGAACAGGATAAAAAATATTTAAGAAGTAATATTACATATGTTGAACCGCAATATTTACAAAATCTAAATTACATAACTTTAAAAGAACTCCTGAAGTTATCTTTAGGAGTAAGTCCACAAAATTTATCCTATGAACACATTTCTTTATTAAAAAGATTGGATCTTGTTGATAAATTCCTCGATTTAAGTAATTTAAAATATTATGATAATCTATCAAATTGGTCATCAGCGGATAAATTATCTTTGCTTTTATTTATCTCACTTGCAAGAAATCCAAATGTTTTCATGTTTGATTCAATTTTAGATCATATAGATGATTCGTTATTAAAACGTATAAAAGATGTGATTAATGAAATAAAACAAAATAGAATTCTAATATTTGCAACAAGAAATCTCTTTAGATATTTAGACATATGCAACAGAGTTATTATCTTAAATAATGGAAAAATAGTTGCAGATACCACCCCAAACGAATTAATAATAAACTTCGAAAAAAACAAATTCAAAAACTTGTAACGAAAAAAGTATTGACAAAAAGGGAAAAAGATGGTAGAATAATCATGGTTTTTCAACCAGAAAGGTTGCCGAGGTGGCGGAATTGGCAGACGCTGCGGACTTAAAATCCGTTGGGTGGAGACACCCGTGAGGGTTCAAGTCCCTCCCTCGGCACCATTTTATTTATAGAGAAGGAAATTACGTGGTGCGGGGTGGAGCAGCCTGGTAGCTCGTCGGGCTCATAACCCGAAGGTCGTAGGTTCAAATCCTACCCCCGCTACCATTTTTTATATGGCGGCGTAGCTCAGTTGGCTAGAGCATGCGGTTCATACCCGCAGTGTCAAGAGTTCGAGTCTCTTCGCCGCCACCAGAAAAAGCGCAGGATTAAAATCCTGCGCTTTTTTGTTGTATAATAGAAGTAATAAAACTAACCAGAACGAAGATTTTTTACAACAGGCATTATAGGACAGTTGTAAAAAATAAAAATAACTGGTGAAGAAAATAGTACGAATAATACGAACAAAGACTAAGAATTTCCCAAACGAAGATATTGCTTGAGCCGGAACAACAAAAATATTGTGAAAAATAAAAACGAATGAAGACTCGAAGAACGCCCGAAAAAACTGCGAATGGAGAGGGTCAAAAAAACAGGATGTTTTTTTGAGCGCAGCTTCTGCAGGGATGCAGAATCTAAGCGCCACCGCGTATATGAGCAGTTTTTGAGGATCAGCGTTCGAGTTGTCTGAATGAGTTTTTATTTTTCACAATTATAAGAAATTTCACCGCCTGAAGGAACCTTTTTAGGAGTGTTTTTTATAGAACAAGGATCAAAAATTCTTGCCGTATGAGAGAATATTATTTTTCTACTTTCAAAGAGAATTTTTGAAGATTAGCACTCAAGTTGCTTGAACAAGCTTTTATTTTTTCCAATACAAAGAAACTTCAAATTGAATATATATTTACGGGGGGATAATTATGTATGATATAGCCATTATTGGTGCAGGAGTAGTAGGTTGCGCTATTGCAAGAGAGTTATCAAAATACCACTTAAAAATCTTATTACTCGAAAAAAGCGACGATGTAAGCAATGGTGCTTCAAAAGCGAATAGCGGTATTATTCATGGAGGATATGCTGCAAAACACGGAACATTAAAAGGAAAATTATGCGTTGAAGGAAATAAATTATATGAAAAATTAAATGACGAATTAAATTTCGGTTATAAAAAAACTGGAGCTTTAGTATTAGGATTTGATGAAAACGATGAAAAAAATATTCAAAAATTATACGAAAATGGATTAAAAAACGGAGTTAATGACATGAAAATTATCTATACAGATGAAATTTTATCTTTAGAACCAAACATAAACGGAAATGCAAAAATCGCCTTATTAGCTGAAGATGTTGGTATAACCTCACCATATGAGTTTACAATAGCATTAGCTGAAAACGCAATAAAAAATGGTGTTGAATTAAAACTGGAAAACGAAGTTCTGGATATATCAGAAAGCACAGATCACTTTTACATAAAAACCTCTAAAGATTCTTATAAAGCAAAATATATTATAAATGCAGCAGGAGTGTATAGCGATAAAATCGCTTATATGGTTGGCATTCTAAATTTTTATATAAAACCTCGAAAAGGTCAATATATACTTTTTCATAAAGGATATGGAAAAATAGTAAATAGAGTTATTTTTCAAACCCCTACAGAAAAAGGAAAAGGAATTCTTGTTACACCAACATATCATGGAAATCTTCTAATTGGGCCAAATGCTGATGAAAATACCGATAAAGACGATACAGGTACAGATATTGAAACATTAAAATATATAATAAAAACCGCAAGAAAATCTGTTCCTGAAATAGATTTACGAAAAGTTTTAACTTCTTTTTCCGGAATAAGGCCTACACCTTCAACTGGAGACTTTATTATAGAAGAAACAAAAGAACGTTTTATAAACGTTGCTGGAATAGAATCACCTGGCTTGACATCCTCACCAGCTATTGCAAAAATGGTGATAAATATATTGAAAAATTCTGGTCTAAAATTATTAAAGAAAAATGATTTTGATCCATATAGACCTCCTATTATAATAAAAAAGAACCTTTCATATAAAGAAGTAAATAATATGCTTAATATTGATTCTCCTGATCAAATAATTTGTAGATGTGAAATGGTAAGCAAAAAAGAAATTATAGATGCATTAACACGGGAAATCCCTATAAAAACTGTCGATGCTGTTAAACGTCGAACAAGAGCAACTATGGGTTTTTGTCAGGGTGAATTTTGTACTCAAAGAATAAAGAAAATAATGGCAGAAGTTCTCAAAATCAACGAAAGCAAAATAGAAAAAAACGATAAAAAATCCGGATTTTTACCTAAAAAGGTAAACCTTAAATTTTTCAAAGAACTTGAAATTTAATAAAAATTTATCTTTATGTTGTATTTATGATATAATTATAATGTTATCAAGATTGAACAGGAGGAATATAAAATGTATGATGAAATAAAAGACACGCCAACTATAATATTAAATGGTTTTTCCAGCGAGGAAATAAATAAAATAATGAAAGCAATAAAAAACACTGAAGGATTACCAAGAATAATCTTTGCAACAACAACAAAGGTAAATGTTAACTGGACAATAGGTGATTTAATCAAAGAATTAAAAAACGAGGATATTGAAGTAAAAAAAGCCTTAAAAAAAGCTATGGAGGATAAAAATAATAAAACATGAAAAACAATGATTTTTATTACGACAATCCAGATTCTTCTGTAAAATTAAAAACTTCAAGAGGATATCCAAAACCTGGTGCAACAGTTGATCCAGGAGGAGTTAATTTTGCTATTTTTTCAAAAAATGGAGAATCTGTAACTTTAGAATTATATCAAAATTTTTATGATGAAAAACCTTCTCACATCTTCATTCTTGATCCACAAAAAAACAAAACAGGAAATACATGGCATATTTATATACATGGAATAAAACATGGTCAATTCTATGGTTGGAGAATTGATGGCATATATGATCCTAAAAATGGAAAACGCTTCAATAAATATAAACTTTTATCTGATCCCTATGCAAAAGCCATTTCAAGTTCATATAACTGGGATGAAGAAAGTGTATACGGATACGATAGAATTTCTCCATTACTCGATCTTTCTTTTTCCACTTTAGATTCTGCTGTAAGTCCTACAAAATCAATTGTTATAGACGATACAAAATATAATTGGGATGATGATATACGCCCAAATATACCCTTTAAAGATTTAATAATATACGAAATGAACGTTAGATTATTTACAATGAATCCAAATTCAAAAGTTAAAAACCCAGGAACATTTAAAGGTATTCTTGAAAAATTAGATCATTTAAAAGAATTGGGAGTTAATGCTATTGAATTAATGCCTGTTTTTGAATTTAATCCAGATTCCATCGCCAGAACCAATCCAATAACTGGTGAAAGATTAAAAGATGTGTGGGGATATAATCCTCTTGCTTTTTTTGCAGTAACTGGAAATTATTCCACAGGAATAAAAATAGGAGAACAGGTTTTTGAATTCAAAGATTTTGTAAAAAAACTTCATAAAGAAGGCTTTGAAATTATTCTTGATGTTGTTTATAATCACACAGGAGAAGGAAATGAACAGGGACCAACTCTTTCATTTCGTGGAATTGATAATGAAATATATTATGTTCTAAATAAAAATAATAAAAGGTATTATGAAAATTATTCCGGTTGTGGAAACACATTAAATTGCAATCATCCAGCTGTAAAAAATCTAATTATAGATAGTTTAAGATATTGGGTTACAGAAATGCATATAGACGGATTTAGATTTGACCTGGCTGCAATATTGGGAAGAGACCAAAACGGCAATTGGATTGGTGATCTCTCATTATTAAAAGATATTGCAGAAGATCCGATTATTTCAGGAACAAAACTTATTGCAGAAGGCTGGGATGCCGCAGGAGGATACTTTTTAGGCGCATTTCCTGAAGGCTGGGCTGAATGGAATGGAAAATTCAGAGATGTAGTAAGAAAATTTGTGCGAGGTGATGAAGGCCAGGTCGGAGAAATAGCCTGTAGAATTGCAGGAAGTGAGGATTTATATGGAAACAAATCCCCTGTAGTAAGTGTTAATTTCATTACATCACATGACGGTTTTACATTATGGGATCTTGTTTCTTATAATGAAAAACACAATGAAGAAAATGGCGAAAATAACAGAGATGGAGCCAACGACAATTATAGTTATAATTATGGTGTAGAAGGCGAAACAGATGATATCAATATCATAAATTTACGAAAAAAGCAAATTAAAAATTTTTTCACCATATTAATGCTCTCTCAGGGAACACCTATGATATATATGGGTGATGAATTCTGTAGAACTCAATACGGAAATAATAATGCCTATTGTCAGGATACAATAAAAAACTGGGTTGATTGGAGTAGAAAAGAAAAATTTAATGATATATATCGATTTCTAAAATTATTAATAACTTTTAGAAAAAAACATCATACACTTAGAAGAGAACATTTCTTCACAGGTAGAGATTATACAGGTGATGGAATTCCAGATATAACATGGCATGGTGTAAAATTATTTAATCCTGACTTTTCATACTTTTCCAGAAGTCTTGCTTTTATGATTAGCGGTTCTGATTATAATGATCCAGATACCCCTGAAGACAATGATATATATGTAGCCATGAATTTTTACACCGATACATTAAACTTTGAACTTCCAAAACTTCAAAATAAACAGTGGTATAGAATAATCGATACAAACCTGAATAGTCCTGATGACTTTTTAGAAATACCGGAAATTTACAACGAACAGTTTTATCCAGTTTCACCAAAAAGCATAATTGTATTAATTTCACAAAAAGATTAATCTGAGTTTTTTCTTTTAAAAATTACCGATACTTTTCACATATAACAAAATCATACCTATTTACATATTCCAATTAAATTTTATTGTCAATTTTTTCGATTTTTGTGGTAAAATATAAGTAAGAATTATATGGGAGTGATATATATTAAAATAGGCTTTTTAAGTACAGGCGATGAACTAATAGAAGGTGATATTACCAATATTACCGTTAAAGAACTATCTCAAAAACTCAATCAGTTAGGATATAATATAACTTACCATATAAATGTTGCAGATAATATTGAAAATATTATAAATGGCCTTAAATTCCTTGTTCAACAAAAAAACAATATCATTATCATTACTGGTGGCTTAGGTTCCACTGAAGACGATTTAACCAGGGAAGCTGTTGCAAAATTTTTAAATAAAGATTTAAAATATGATGAAAAACTCTGTACAACAATTCAGGAAAGATATAAAAAAGCAGGGAAATCTATTAATCCTTTACTAAAAAAACAGGCCTATATAATTGATAATGCAAAAATTTTACCTAATGAATTAGGAAGTGCCCCAGGGCAATTGATTAAAGAAAAAGATATATATTATATAATATTACCAGGTCCTCCAAAAGAAGCTATTAATATATTTAACAATCATCTAATAAACTTTTTTTTACAATTTAAGACAACACCCAGAAATTTTACCAAAATCCAATTTCACGGAATTACCGAATCAAATTTAATGTCTATTCTCGAAAAAGAACTAAAAGATATAAAATATTCTACAAAACTAAATTTATCAATAGGACCTTCTGTTATAATAAAAGAAGATAATGAAACGATTATAAATAAAATTCATAAAAACAAAAAAATTAAGGATTATATTATACCCGAAAATCCTGTTCTACATTTATATAATAAACTAAAAGAATTGAAACAGACTATATCTTTTGCTGAATCATGTACAGGTGGTCTTTTATCCAAAATAATTACCGATATTCCAGGATCATCTATGGTTTTTAAAGGTGCTATTATCGCATATTCAAATGAAATTAAAGAAAATATTCTTGATATAAATTCACTTGAAAAATATGGTGCTGTAAGTAAAGAAACAGTGGAACAAATGGCAAAAAATGTTAGCTCTAAATTTAACACCGATTACGCTATATCAATTAGCGGAATTGCAGGGCCAGGCGGCGGAACGCCAGAAAAGCCAGTAGGTACAGTGTGGTTTGGTTTTTATTCAAAGAATAAAGATCTGATCCTATCTGAAAAACATTTTTTCTCAGGAGATAGAGAAACTATCCGCGAAAAAGCTGTATACTACTCGATAATAAGATTTATTAAAATATTCCTTTAGGAGGTTTTATTATGGGAGATATGGACGTTTATTTAAGCGTATTTATTGATGAAGCGAATGAAAACTTACAACGTCTTAATGACGAATTGTTAGACTTAGAAAACAACCCTGAAGATATGGAAAAAATCAATGAAATCTTTAGAGTTATGCATACCTTTAAAGGTATGGCTGGAACTATGGGCTTTGATAAGATTGCAAAGGTTTCTCATAAAATGGAAAACCTTCTTGACGAAATAAGAAAAGGAAAAACAAAAGTATCTGAAGATTTAATTGATTTACTATTTAAAACATTAGATGCATTAACAGAAAGTATTGCCGACATATCAAATGGCGGTAAAGGTGATCTCTCTTCTCTTGACGAACTTATAAATGCATTAACAGAATATGCAGAAAAAGCAGAAATTGGTGGTGGAGAAAGCTCTGAAACAAAATCAGAAGAAGTTAGTGAAACAACTTCCACTTCTGAGGATTCTGAAGATTCAGAATCAAAATTATCTCATTTAGATGATATTACAAGAGAATCACTTAAACATCTATATGAAAATGCTAAAGAAAAAGGTTTAAAATTCTATCTCATTACTGTTGTATTTGATAAAGATGTTCAGTTAAAATCAGCAAGAGCATTTATGGTATTGCATAAAATTGATGATCTTGGTGGAGAAGTTGTCTATACACATCCTTCATCTCAGGATATTGAAGATGAAAAATTCGATCTTGAAATTCAACTTGGAATTATTGTAAATAAAACAGCTGACGAAATAAGAGAAAGCATAATGCAAATCTCTGAAATTGCCAGCGTTGCCGTAAATGAATTTGAAGACTCCGATTTTGAAAAACAGGTAAAAAGTGAGGATAAAAAAGAAGACAGCAAACAGGCAAAAAATTCAGGTTCTTCTGCTCAAAAAACATCTTCAACCACACACGAAAAGAAGAAAATTCAATTACAATCAGTACGTGTTGACATAGAAAAACTTGACCAATTAATGAACTTAATGGCTGAATTGGTTATTTCAAGAAGTAGAATTACTGAAACTTTAAGAAAATACGAAATCAAAGAAGTAGATGAAAGTTTAGCTAATTTAAGCCGAATCACCCTTGATTTACAAAACATTGTTATGAAAATAAGAATGATACCTATTGCATTTGTATTCAACAGATTCCCAAGACTTGTTAGAGACACATCTAAAAAATTAGGAAAAGATGTTGAATTAATTATAGAAGGTGAAGATACAGAATTAGATAGAACAGTTGTTGATGAAATTGGCGATCCATTAGTACACTTAATAAGAAACTCAATAGACCATGGTATAGAACCTGTAGAAGAAAGAATTAAAAAAGGAAAGCCTAAAGTTGGAACTATTAAACTTTCAGCATGGCATGAAGGCGATGGTGTTGTAATAAGCGTTGAAGATGATGGTAGAGGTTTAGACAGAGACCTTATTGCAAACAAAGCCATTGAAAAAGGACTTGTTGACCCTGCAATGGTACCAACAATGAGCGATGAAGAAGTATTCTCATTTATATTCCTTCCAGGATTTTCAACCAAAAAACAGGCCACTGATTTATCAGGTCGTGGCGTTGGAATGGATGTTGTAAAAACAGTAGTAGAATCATTAAATGGTTCTGTTACAATATCATCCAAAAAAGATGTTGGAACAAAAATCACCATAAGATTACCTCTTACATTATCTATTATTCAGGTATTATTAGTTACACTTGACGATTATGTATATGCAATTCCAATTGCAAACATTGATACAACACAAAAAATTACAGATGGAGAAATAAGAATTGTTCAGGGTAACGAAGTATTTGTATTAAGAGGCGAAATAATTCCTCTTATTAGATTAAGAGAATTATTCAAAATGCCTCCAAAAGAAGAAGATTTTGTTGAAAAAATTGTTATTGTAAAAACAGCAAATAGAAAATATGGTGTTGTAGTTGATAATTTACTTGGACAGGATGACATTGTTATAAAATCACTTGGAAAATATCTTAATAGTGTAAAAGAATTCAGTGGTGGCGCTATACTTGGTGACGGTAGAATCGCTTTGATACTCGATATAACCAATTTAAACGAACAATAATGGGGTGATATAATGCAAAAGGAAATACTTTCTTTTGAAGTTGTTAATCAGGAATTTGGAATTGACGTAGATTATGTTGAAATGGTAATAGAAAAAGAAGAAATTACACCTGTTCCTAACTCAAGAGTCTTTATTGAAGGTGTGGTTAATTTAAGGGGGCGTATAGTTCCTGTATTTGACTTAACAAAAATATTAGATTTAGAAGTACCAGAAGATATTGTTTTTGATAGTATTATAATAATGAAACACGAAAAAGAAGAAATTGGTATTTTGGTAAACAAAGTAAATAATGTTATCTCTTTTGATGATGAGGAACTTGATGTTTTACCTGCAAAAAGCGGTAAATTCGTTGGGAAAGTAAATGGTGTTTTAAAAATAAACAATCGACTTATTGTATATTTAAATCTTGAAAAGTTATTTGAATCATTGGAAACAAAATAAAATTTAAACATATTGTGGAGGTGCTTTATAAATGGCTATTAAAGTTTTAATTGTAGATGATGCTGCATTTATGAGAATGTTGTTAAAAGACATCGTTACTAAAGCGGGGATGGAAGTTGTAGGAGAAGCTGCAAATGGTCAGGATGCAGTAACCAAATACATGGAATTAAAACCTGACGTAGTTACAATGGATATTACAATGCCTGTAATGGATGGAATTCAGGCAATAAAAGAAATAAAAAAACAGGACCCTGCTGCAAAAATAATTGTATGTAGTGCTATGGGACAACAGGCAATGGTTATAGAAGCTATACAGGCTGGTGCAAAGGATTTTATTGTTAAACCATTCCAGGCAAATAGGGTTATAGAAGCAATACAAAAAGTTGTTAGGGGGTGATTAAAACGCCCCTTACTTTTTCATCTACTGCAACAACAACTACTAATCTTACCAACTGGACAATCTGGGCTTTTTTATTATTATTCTTTTTTGTTATATTTATATTCCTATTAATATTCATCCAGAAAAAATTGATTAACAAAGGGGTAATCACAACACCAAAGGTTAGGGTTGTTAAAAAATTTTATATAGACCATAATATGACACTTAATATTATAAAAGTGTTGGATGATTATTATTTAGTATTATCCAATCATAATTCTATAGCTTATCTGGATAAAATAGATTATGAAAAACTTTCTGAAATACTAAAAGGAAAAAGAGATTTTCTGGATTCATTTGTTGGAGCATTAAAAAGGGAGAAAAAAGAAAATGAGAAAACTTCTTTCTAAAAAATTCATAATAGCTATATTTTTACTAATTTTTGTAACAGGTATTGCTCAAGAACCAGTTCCTATACCTGAAATAAATATTGATATTGGTGGCGGAACTCCTGGCCCTGACACATTAATTCCAACACTGGAAATTTTGTTATTATTATCAATATTAACTCTTGCTCCATCTTTAATAATGATGTTTACATCATTTATGAGAATTGTAATAGTGCTCTCATTTTTACGAACAGCCATGGGAAGTCGTCAGGCACCACCAAATCAGGTATTAATAGGGATCTCTTTAATACTTACATTTTTAATAATGACACCTGTGTTTAATGACATATATCAAAATGCTGTTATTCCATATACCGAAGAAAAAATTTCATATACAGAATTTTTTGAAAAAACCTGGGAACCAGTAAAAAAATTTATGATCAATGAAATAGTTGCTCACCATAATCAGGATAACATATTTATGTTAGCTTCAAGCGTAAATAAAAAAGTTGAAAATATAAACGATACACCACCTGAAATATTAATCCCCGCATTTACTTTAAGTGAATTGGAAATCTCCTTTAAAATGGGGGTTTTAATTTATATACCTTTCATAATAGTTGATATGGTAGTTGCAAGTATTCTTTTATCCATGGGTATGATGATGATACCTCCAATAATGATATCAATGCCATTTAAACTATTACTATTTATACTTGTAAATGGATGGGACTTATTAATTGGCGGATTAATAAGAAGCTTCCAGACATCAGGAGGTCTATAATCTTGACTATAGAAGTTTTTATTGACATTTTCAGAGATGGTATATCTGTTTTTTTAACAGTTATAACTCCAATATTATTGGTTAGTCTTGCTGTAGGGTTAATTATAAGTATATTTCAAACAATAACCTCTATAAATGAGCAAACTCTGACATTTGCTCCTAAAATTATTATTACTTTCTTAGTTGTTGGCCTCTTATTTGGATGGATCGCTCAAAAAATCATGGATTTTACATTTAGAATATTAACAACATACTTTGGGATGATTTAAAATGGATGTGGTAACCTTTTTAGAAACCCGTTTCTGGGTATGGGCTATAATATTTTTTAGAATTGCCGGAATGACAATTTCGGCTCCAGTTATAGGATCAAGAACTATACCAGCAAAGTTAAAGGTTTTCTCAGCTTTATTTCTATCCTGGATTACATTACCTTTAGTAAATGAAACAATTACAGATTTACCTGTATTCTATCTAATAACAATATTATTAATCAATATGTTACTGGGAATATTAATAGGATTAATTTCATATATTCCCATTGCGGCTTTGCAATTCGCCGGTCAATTCTTTGCATTTCAAATGGGATTTGCAATGGCTGGTATATTTGATCCAATAAGTGGAGAAGAATCTCCTATTATAGGGCAATTATCTTTTTTAATTGGAATATTTGCCTTCTTATCATTTAAAATGCATATTGTATTATTCCAGACAATAATAAATTCCTTTTCAAATATCCCTTTAGTTTTTTCTATAAATACACATTTTTTCCCTGAAATAATATCCATGTTTGGAAAAGTTTTTGAAATTGGATTACAACTATCAATTCCAATGAGTGCATTTATGTTATTTGTAAATTTAAGTCTTGGAATAGTTTCAAGAATGATTCCACAGGTAAATGTATTTATAGTTGGAATTCCTTTAAATATAATTGTAGGAACAATTCTATTAATAACAATAATAGACGTATGGGTTGAAATATTCAATAATAACATGGTGGAGATAGTAAAATGGATAAACTCCTTAATGAATATGATTTTGAAATAAATCTTCAATTATTCGCTGATCCAAGTAAAACAGAAGAGCCTACACCAAGGCGATTACAGGAAGCTCGAAAAGAAGGGAACGTCCCTGTTTCGAGGGAATTGCTTACTGCTTTTTCATTTTTAGCTGTGGCAAGCGTATTTTTTGTAATGTCGAAATCACTATATATTGGACTAAAAGCAGCTTTTCAAAGATATTTAACTCTTGATACATCATTTTTGGATGAAAATGCTTTACTTACATTAATACTTCAACAAAAAGATCTATTTTTCAAAGTTTCCACATTCCTTTTTTCTGCTGCATTAACAAGTTTGATACTCGGTATGTTGCAGACAAAATTTTTAATTGCACCTGGTGCTTTAAAATTCGATATTAACAAATTAAACCCTATTAGCGGTTTTAAACGTATTTTCTCAATGAAAACTTTATTTGAACTTTTAAAGTCTATAGTAAAGATCTCATTAGTTGCTTACGTTTCCTATAGCATTATTAAAAGTAAATGGAATGTATTAATAGGATTACCTTTTTCAGATACAACCACTGCATTAAATACACTGGTTTCCATTATACTTGAAGTATTTTTTAAACTGGGATTTCTAATGTTAATACTTGGTGGATTTGACTACTGGTACCAAAAAAGAGATTACATAAAAAATTTAAGAATGACAAAACAGGAAGTAAAAGAAGAAATGAAAGACGTCGAAGGTGATCCTTTAATCAAAGGACAGCGTATGAGAATGTTAAGACAGATTATCAACGAAAACATGATGAAAGAAGTTCCAAAAGCCACTGTAGTTGTTACAAATCCTACTCATTACGCAGTTGCATTAAAATATGATGAAGAAACTCATTCAGCTCCAGTTGTAGTTGCAAAAGGTGTTGATGAAATTGCGTTTAGAATAAAAGATATAGCTATAAAAAGTAAAGTACCTATTATCAGGAATCCTCCTGTAGCAAGACAATTATATGCAACTGTGGAGATAGGTGATGAAATCCCTGAAGAAATGTACGCAATTGTAGCAAAAATACTAACTGCTGTTCTAAAAAATGTTTAGAAGGTGAAATAAATTGGGTAATTTCCTTAAAAATATAGATTTAGCTGTTCCATTATTAATAGTTGGAATTGTTATATTAATGGTTATTCCTATACCAGCATTTATGCTGGACTTTTTGCAAATGGCTAATATCACCTTAGCCATTATCCTGTTATTAGTTACAATGTACATTAAAAATCCTCTTGAAATATCTGCTTTTCCAACTTTATTGCTTATAACAACATTATTCAGATTATCTCTAAATGTTACCTCAACAAGATTAATTCTTCTTCAAGGAAAAAATTTCGAAGGTAAAGTTATAAGAGCTTTTGGTGATTTTGTTGTTGGAGGTAATTATGTTGTTGGTATTGTTATATTCCTTATACTCGTAGTAATTCAATTTGTTGTTATTACACGTGGTGCAGAAAGAATTGCAGAAGTAGCAGCAAGATTTACACTTGATGCTATGCCTGGTAAACAAATGAGTATAGATGCTGATTTAAGCGCTGGAATCATTACCGAAGAAGAAGCAAAGCAAAAAAGGGAAGATATAAGACGTGAAGCAGATTTCTACGGTGCAATGGATGGTGCTTCAAAATTCGTTAGAGGTGATGCAGTAGCTGGCATTATTATAACCATAATAAATATCCTCGGTGGTTTAACAATAGGTGTTTTACAACAGGGATTGAGCATGGGAGAAGCCGCACAATTATATACCTTATTCACCGTAGGTGACGGACTCGTTGCACAAATTCCTGCTTTATTAATCTCTACAGCAACAGGTATAGTAGTTTCAAGAGCGGCTTCAAAAGAAAATCTTGGAAAAGATTTAATGAGAGAATTGTCTTCAGAAAAACGCGTATTATATTTAACCGGTGGAGTTATTCTGTTATTAGGAATTGCAACACCTTTACCTGTTGCGCCTTCATTAATACTTGGCGGAGGTATTTTATTACTTGCTTATTTAACAACCAAAGGCTATATCAAACAACCGGTTACCGCTGGTGGTCCATCTGGAGAAACATTTGAAAGCAGTGGTGCTACACCTTCTGGCGGAGAACCGGGTGGTGGAACATCTGGCGGTAGCGGTGGTGGCCCAAAACCATCAGGACCACCTTTAACTTCACCAGAAGAAGTGTCCGAAATAATACAAAGCGACGTGCTTGAAATAGATATTGGATATGGATTAATACCTTTGGCCGATCCATCTCAGGGTGGAGATCTATTAGAAAGAATAACAATGGTGAGAAAACAAATCGCTTACGAACTTGGTATTGTAATAAGCCCTATTAGGGTTAGAGATAGTGTATTATTAAGTGCAAATGAATATGTAATAAAACTAAAAGGCGTTGAAGTAGGAAGGTTTGAATTATTCCCTGACAAGCTTTTAGCGATAAATTCTGGTATGGCCACTGAAGAAATAGCAGGAATTCATACTAAAGAACCATCATTTAATCTCGATGCTTACTGGATAGATGAAGAACAAAAAGAAGATGCTGTTAATGCAGGTTATACCGTTGTTGATTCACCAAGTGTATTTGCAACTCATTTATCAGAAATAATCAAGAAATATGCACACGAAATTCTTGGAAACAAAGAAACAGAAATGCTCATTGAAGGTCTAAGAATAAAAGAACCTTCTCTTGTTGAAGAGCTTACACCTCTTGTATTTAAAACATTTGAAATTAGAAATGTATTAAAAGAATTACTATATGAAAGAATTTCAATAAGAAATCTTCCTATTATATTTGAAAAACTTACAGAACTTGGAAACAATGAAATAAAAGATTTAGTCTCTTTAGTTGAAGGTGTAAGAAGTGCATTAGGAAGACAGATTTGTGAAAACTTAAAATCTGGAGATGGTGTTTTACACGTATTAGTTCTCGATAAAAACCTTGAAAACAATCTAAACAATTATACAATTGAATATGGTGGAAACTATACATTGGCTCTATCTCCACAAATGTCAAATAATTTATTAAACAATATAAGTCAGCAATTAGAATCACAGATTATGCAGGGATATAATCCTGTAATATTATGTAGTTCTCCTTTAAGATTCTATTTTGCGCGATGGCTTTTGCCTAATATACCAAATGTTAGCGTTATATCATATAACGAAATCATCCAGGAAATTCCTATTTCCGCTGATGGTAATATAACAGCGTAGAGGTGGTTAAATGAAAGTAAAAAAATATGTAGTGTCAACAATTACAGAAGCTATGGAAAAAATACGCCAGGAACTTGGCGATAATGCTTATATACTTGACACAAAAAGAATTAGTAAAGGCGGATTTCTGGGAATAGGAGGAAAAAAATATTTAGAAGTAACCGCTGTTCTCGACGATGAAGATGAACCACAAAATATAATAAAAACCATGAAAAAACCTGATCTACCAGGAATTGGTGGAAATACAAAAGGAAAAGTAAAAGAAATAAATGAACTGGTAGAAAGAAATAAACGATTAGAACAGCGTATAAACAAAATGAAAAAAATGGACTCAATTGATGAAATATTAACTCCTGGAAAAGACAAATTTGTTAAATCAGCGCAAAATGAAATATTAAAATTAATAGAAGAACAAAGAGAAGTATCAAGACTTATAGATGAAGATGCCGATAGATTTTATTCACAAAAAGGAATGGAACATGAAGAACCATTTGAACCTTTAAACTATAAAAAAATAACCTATTCAAACATTCCTAACCCTCAATTAAATCAACGCAATCTTAATCAAAATCCATTACAGCAAAACAGGAAACAACACATATCTCATTCCAAAACCACTTCTTCTGGTTCAACAAAAAATGAATTAGATGAAATAAAAACATTAATTGAAAAACTCTCAAAACGAGTTATCTTAAATGGTGCAAATCCTTTGATTTCCGAATTGGTTGAAACCTTAAAACATCAGGATCTATCTGATGACTTAATAGAAGACATAATTAATAACATCCCAAATGATTTAAACAAAGACAACTGGAAATTCAATCAAAAATTTAAAAATCAACTTTTCAATATATTTAAAAACAATTTCAATTTAGATATTCCAGATCTCACTGGCACAATAATGTTCATTGGACCAACAGGAGTGGGGAAAACCACTACTTTAGCTAAAATTGCTGCTTTAAATAAATTGCACAGCAATAAAAGTGTTGCAATTGCCACTATAGACCTATATAGAATCGCTGCAACAGAACAACTAAAAACATACGCAGAAATAATGGATATCCCTGCTTCTGTATGTTATACACCAACTGAATTAAAAGCTACTGTAGAAACCCTTAAAAACAATAATTTAATATTAATTGATACTGCTGGAAGAAGCCATAAAGATGACATGCAAATTGGCGAATTAAAAATGTATATAGACTCAATAAAACCGCAATACATATTCCTTGTAATCTCTGCTAACATGCGATTAAAAGATATGATTGACGTATACAATAAATTCTCTGTATGCAATCCAACTCATCTTATTATTTCAAAATTAGATGAAACATCTTCATATGGGCAAATACCCTCTATATTAAACGCATCAAAATTACCTTTAATATATATTACAACAGGTCAAACAGTTCCAAATGATATTGAAATTCCAAACGTAAATAAAATATTCTCCCTCTTCTACGAGGAGTTGATATCATGAGCGTAATAAAAGATCAGGCAGAAAACTTAAGAAAAACCTTTTCCAAAAACAAAACAAAAATAGTTCTTGTAACCGGTGGAAAAGGTGGAGTTGGAAAATCAATAGTTGCTGTTAATACCGCAGTAAATCTTGCCAAACTAAACAAAAAAGTTTTAATATTTGATACAGATGCTGGCTTTGCAAATGCATCCATACTTTTAGGAGTTACTCCAGCTGTTAGTATAAAAGACTACTTTGACAAAAAATTAACCCTTGAAGAATGTATAATAAAAACTCCCTATGGCATTAAACTATTAAGCACAGGTATGGACATAAAAGACTGGCTTTCATTCCAGAAAAATTTTACCAGAAAAGCCATAGAAGAATTTTTTCAAATTGCAAAAGAACATGATTATGTTATAATTGATGTAAGTGCTGGTTATAATGAAAACTTAAAACCATTTTACATAGCTGCAGACAATATACTATTAGTTACAACCCCTGAACCAACTGCAATTGTAAACGCATATACAGTTATAAAAGCTTTATCTCTTTTAGAAGTAGATGGTATAATTGATGTGGTAATAAACATGATCAGAAAAAAATCTGAAGCAAATACAGCAGAACAGGTTCTAAGAAAAACCATAAAAGAATATTTATATACTGACATAAGAAATGTATTTTATATAAATTTCGATCATGTAGTTCACGACAGTGTAAAATCACAGGTACCAATTTCAAGTTTTAAACCTTCCTCAAACGTTGCAAATGATCTATTCTCAATAGCTGAAAAACTTGAAAACATGAGTGATACTGAACCCTCTAAAAGTAATGATAATCTATTAAAAAAATTATTGTTACTATTTGGATTTTACAACAGGTGAAAAAAATGAATAAAAAAAACTTTATAAAAAGAATATTCCTTGTTTTTTTTCCGGGAAATGGTATAAGAATCTTTCATAAAGACAACATCCTAAAAGCAAAAATAAAATCCTTCAAGGGAAAGGAAATAACACTTATTTCTCCGAAATTTGAAGATATGAAACTCGGAGATGAAGTAATGCTCGAATCATTATTTGAAGGGGCATACTATCAGGCGGATTTTCAAATAAGTGACATACGAGATTTTAGTGAAACTGAAAACCTTATTATTCTAAATCTAAAAAGTAATTTTAGAATAAAAACCAAGCGTTCAATGGAAAGACATTATGTTTCAATACCAATACTAATAGAAGACAAATACAACGGCGTAATATGGGATTTTAATGAAATGTTTTTGGGCATAGTAACCTTAAATGAATACATATACGAAATTCAAAAAAACGTAAGCGTTAAATTATCCATACCTGATTTCAATATAACCTTTCACGGAACAATAATAAAAATAAGACAGGAATTCTTTAATCTAAGTAAATTTATCTTTGAAATAAAAATTATGCAGGATCCTACAGGACTATTTGGTCAATATTTAAATCAAATTATAGGAGAAAATGTATTTCATAATAAAGAAATAGAAGAAGAGGAAAATAGCGGAGGTGCTGAACAATGAATGAAGAAAACTTAGAATTTTTTATGTCTGCTTTTAGAGAAATTACAAATATTGGAATGGGAAATGCCGTTAGTTCACTCTCAATGATGTTAAATAAAAAGGTTGATATATCGGTCCCTAATCTTGAAGTTATAAAATTATCGGACATATTCTTAAACATGGAAGATCCAGACGAGATCTATGCATGTTCATATGTAAAAATGGAGGGTGAATTAAACTCATCACTGGTATTTTTAATTGAAAAAGACTCTGTAAAACGTCTTATAAAAGAAAGTGTTGGAATGGAAATTCCTGATATTACGGATCTCGACGAATTATCCACCTCAATGATTGGTGAATTGGGAAATATTATGTTTGGTTCATATACCAGTGCTATATCACAATTTTTACAACTTAATCTTCAGGTTACCCCTCCACAGGTTGCAGTTGACACATTTGCTGCTCTCATTGCAGAATCAATAGTAATGAGTATTACATTTGAAGATGAAGTTATACTTACAGAAACAGAAATACAGGTTGAAGATTGGGAAAATATTATTAAAGGAAAAATCGTATTCTTAATGAATGAAGAAAACAGAAACAAATTGTTTGAATTCGTAAAAAAGATTTTCTATGGAGGTTAATCATATGAAAAAAATAATCGGAATTGGAGAATATAAAGCCTCAAAAACACCTGATGTTCTTGTAACTTTAGGATTAGGTTCATGTGTGGGGGTTTGTATCTGGGATAAAACCACAAAAGTTGGTGGATTAATTCATGTTATGCTACCTCAATCAAATTCTCCAAATGCACCTAAACCTGGAAAATATGCTGACTTAGGTATCCCACTATTATTAGAAGATATAAAAAAACTCGGCGCAAAAGGGAGTCTAACAGCAAAAATATTTGGTGGTTCTGCAATGTTCAAAGGCTCTTCAATGGACATTGGAAGCAAAAATGTTGCAGCTGTAAAAGAACATCTAAAGAAAAATGGCATTAGAATAATTGCAGAAGACACAGGCGGAAACAGAGCAAGAAGTATAGAATTTAACCTTGAAACTGGAGAAGTACTCGTTAAAAAGGTAGGTGGCGGTGAAAAAGTTGAAATTTTCAAATACTGAACTTATATTTTATACTTCTTTATTTTTCATATTCCTATTTATAAACCTTTTTATCTCAAAAAACTTTTTCATAACCTCTGTTTTACGCTCAATAATAAGCACTGCTGTCATAATAATACTCAACACCATAGTGAAGGTAGTGATTAATAAATCATGAAAAATCTCAACAGAGAAGATATAATAAAAAATTTTCTTCCTAAAATAAAATATATAGCATTAAACCTATTATCAACCCTTCCCAAAAACGTAGAACTTGATGATTTAATACAGGAAGGGATTATTGGTCTGCTTCAATCACTTGACAAATACAATCCAAATAAAGGAGTAACCTTCTATTCATTTGCAGTAAAAAGAATTAGAGGGGCTATGTTAGACTATCTAAGAAAAATAGATTGGCTTCCAAAAGATTTAAGACATAAAATAAAAAAACTCGAAGAAATTTTAGCAGAACAAAATATAGACGATTATATTAGTGATGAAGAACTGGCAGAACAACTTGAAATCTCTGTAAAAGACGTAAAAAAATTAAAAGCGGAATTACACAGAAGTCAGATTTTAAGTCTCGATTCATACTTAATAGGAAACAATGAACTAAATGTAGAATCAGATAATGAAGAAAACGACCCGGAAATTCTTGCGTATAAAGATATGTTAAAACAAGAACTAAAAAAAGCTATTTTAAGTCTAAACGAAAAAGAACAACTAATACTATCATTATACTATGAAAAAGAACTAACCTTTAAAGAAATTGGAAAAATTCTTGAAATATCTGAATCCAGGGTCTCACAAATTCATTCGGCAATAATCGCAAAATTAAAGAAAAAATTAGGTGGTGATTAAAATGCCACAGCCAATCAATTTAGGTATATCCTATATTGCAAATGTAGATGTTTCTAACAACATACAACATCTAAATAGTGCATTGGTTGCAGCAAAAAGTACAGATCTTGAAGAACAGGTAAGAAAAAATGAAGAAGCTCAATCACAGGTTAACACAGCAAACGAATATGCTCAAAGTAAAGAAATAAAAGACCAGAACAAAAACAACTTCCATCAGGAATCACAAAAAAGAGAAAAAAACAAAAAAGGAAACTCTTCAAATGAAGAGCATCATATAGTAGTTGATGAATATCGTGGTCATACCCTTGATATTAGAATTTAAACGGACTTTAAGTCCGTAATTTTTTTGTATATGGGGTGATAAAAATAAACAACAACGAACTCTTAAACATAATAAAAAAATCAAAAAAACAGACAAAAATCATAATATTTCCAGAAACATGGAACCTGGAAAATTTCCTATTTGATAAAAATATATCTATCTATCCAGATTATGATGTATTTCCATTTGAATCAATAAAACCCTCTAAAAAAATCCTATCAAGAAGAATTCAAACATTATATAATCTATTAAAAAATAAAGATATAATCATATTAACCACATTACATTCTTTAAGTAGATACACCATACCTTATTCTATACTGAAAAAAAATATATTTTCATTTAACATAGATTCAACCTTCAACATAAATCCATTCTATTATGGCTATGAAAAAAAATGGAATGTATATGAATATGGCGAATATTCCAAAAAAGGTTTTGTATTGGACATGTACATTCCAATATATGAAAATCCAATAAGAATAGAACTATTTGATGATGAAATTGTAAGAATAAATTATTTCGATATAAACACTCAAAAAAGTATAGAATCATTAAACTCATTCACATTTATACCTGGTTCAGAAATATTAATGAAATATCAGGAAAATGCAGAAAAAATACTTTCAAAATATCCAAACACAAATAATACATTAGAAATAATAGATACAATACCAGCAATATATTATGAAAAAAAAGAAACATTATTAGATTATATAGACATAAAAAACAGTGAAATATTCATAATAAATGAAAAAGAAAGTATATCCTCATCATTTACCCGAGAAAGAGAAAACCTTGAATTCATTTATTCTGATAATCTAAAAAAATTGTACAAAAATTATTCTGGAGATTCTCTTGAAAATTTTATCTCAAAAATAAATTATAAAAACATAGAAATAAATAAACAAAATTTCATAATAAAAAAAATATCCTCAAAAAAGAAAAGTAAAGAAATTCCATTATTAGAATGGGAAGACTTAGAAATTGGAGATTTAATAGTTCATGAAAACTATGGAATAGGTATATATAAAGGATTAAAAAAAATAGAAACTCAATACGGAAAAAAAGAACTAATAATGCTTGAATATGCCAACAATGCAAAAGTATATCTTCCAATAGAAAGAATAGATAAAATTTCAAAATACGTTGGAGATAAAGACATAGTAAAACTTGATAAAATCGGCTCATCATCATGGGAAAGACGAAAAAAGAAAGTAGAAGAAAATATACGTTCAAAAATCCAAGAACTAATAAAACTATATGCTTTAAGAGAACATACAACAGGTATATCATTACAGGGTGATGAAGAAATAGAAGAAAAATTCAAAAAAACATTCCCATACATAGAAACAGCAGATCAGGAAAAAGCTATTGAAGAAGTATTAAACGATTTAGCTTCAACAAAACCAATGGACCGTCTAATTGCTGGAGATGCTGGATTTGGAAAAACAGAAGTTGCATTAAGAGCTGTAGTAAGAACTGTAAGTTCTGGATATCAGGCAGCAATACTCGTTCCAACAACAATACTTGCTCAACAATACTATGATAATGTAAAATATAGATTTGATGAAATTGGAATAACAGTAGAATTAATCGACAGATTCAAAACTCAAAAAGAAAAAAACATAATAACAGAAAAAATAAACTCCGGAAAATTAGATGTAATAATAGGTACTCATGCACTATTAAACAAAAATATAAAATTCAAAAAACTTGGATTACTTGTCATAGATGAAGAACAACGATTTGGAGTATTCCAAAAAGAAAAAATAAAAGAATTATCTCATGGAATAAACGTATTAACAATGAGTGCAACCCCAATTCCAAGAACATTATACTTCTCAATCTCCGGTTTAAGAGATATGTCTGTAATATCCACACCGCCAATTGGACGATTACCAGTAGAAACCTTTGTATCAAAATACTCAAAAAAAATAATTAGAACAGCTATATTAAGGGAAAAATCAAGAGGCGGTCAGGTATTATATATTCATAATAGAGTTAATGATATTGAAGAGGTAGAAAAAGAATTATCAGAATTAATTCCCGAAGTTTCTGTAGTATCAGCACATGGTCAAATGCAAAAACGTTATCTTTCAAAAATAATAAAAATGTATTATAATGGCGAAATAGACGTATTAATTGCAACAACAATAATAGAAAATGGAATAGACATACCAAACGCGAACACATTAATAGTTGACGATGCGGAGCGGTACGGAATATCCCAATTATACCAATTACGAGGAAGGGTAGGTCGTTCCTCAAAACGTGCATTTGCATATTTCCTTTACAAAAACAAATTAAAACCAGAAACAGAAAAAAGATTAGAAGCAATAAAAAAAATAGTAGGTCCTGGAAGCGGTTTAAAACTTGCATTACAGGATTTAGAAATAAGAGGATTTGGAGATTTACTTGGAATAGAACAAAAAGGACATATAAACAACATTGGTTTAAACATGTACAAAGAAATTCTAAATAAAGCCATAATAGAAATATATTCAAAAGAGAAAATAATAAACAAAGAAAATATCAAAGAAAAAATAGACCTTGACATAAAAGGGATAACCATGCCCATTACAATTCCAGAAAATTATATAGAAAACCCAATAGAAAGAATGAGAATCTACAGAACAATTGCAAATGAAACAAAAATAGAAAACTTTGAAAAAATAAAAGAAGAAATAGAAGATAAATTTGGAAAAATACCTGAAGAACTTAACAATCTAATAAAATATAGTATATTAAGAATAAACGCATATAAAAAAGGCGCAAAAGAAATAGAAATATATGACAATACAGCTATAATAAAATACTCAAAATATTTAGATATAGATATATTAAAACTCAAAAAATACTCACACCACTTCAATCATTTTGAAAACAAAAAAGAATTAGTAATATATACAAAAAATCCAGAAGAATCGTTATTTAAAATATTTGAATAACATAAACAAAAACCCCCAGTCTTTTGACTGGGGGAAAAATAAAAAGAGGGGCGCTACCTACTCTCGCATGGACAAGCCATACTACCATCGGCCCGGATATGCTTAACGGTCGGGTTCGGGATGGGTCCGCGTGTTCCCATATCCGGTATCTGCACCCCTCAATCTCTCATTCACATGTGCATAGTTACTCAATAAGGTCAAGGCCTCGGGCTATTAGTACCGGTCGGCTCAATACATCACTGTACTTACACCTCCGGCCTATCTACGTCCTAGTCTCGAACTGCCCTTACCTCCATATGGAGTGGGAAACCTCATCTCGGGGCCCGTTTCCCGCTTAGATGCTTTCAGCGGTTATCGGTCAGGTACGTGGCTACTCAGCTCCTGCTCCTGGCGGAACAGCTGATTTACCAGTGGTACCCTCACACCGGTCCTCTCGTACTAGGTGTGACCCCCCTCAAGTTTCCTACGCCCGCAGCAGATAGGGACCGAACTGTCTCACGACGTTCTGAACCCAACTCACGTACCGCTTTAATGGGCGAACAGCCCAACCCTTGGGACCTACTTCAGCCCCAGGATGCGATGAGTCGACATCGAGGTGCCAATCCGCGCCGTCGATATGAACTCTTGAGCGCGATAAGCCTGTTATCCCCGGGGTAACTTTTATCCGTTGATCGACGGCCCTTCCACTCGGATCCGCCGGGTCACTAAGACCGTGTTTCCACCCTGCTCGACCTGTCAGTCTCGCAGTCAGGCAGGCTTTTGCCTTTACACTCTCCTGTGGATTTCCAACCCACATGAGCCTACCTTCGCGCACCTCCGTTACTCTTTAGGAGGCGACCGCCCCAGTCAAACTGCCCACCTAACACTGTCCCATCAGTGCTCTTCACACTCAATGGTTAGTAACCCATCATGCTGAGGGTGGTATCCCACCGGCGGCTCCACCTACCCTGGCGAGCAGGTTTCTCTGCCTCCCACCTATCCTGTACACAACATGACAAGTTACAATGTCAGGCTACAGTAAAACTCCACGGGGTCTTTCCGTCTAACTGCGGGTACTGGGCATCTTCACCCAGTCTGTAATTTCACCAGGCCCTCCGCTGAGACAGTGCCCAAATCGTTACGCCATTCATGCAGGTCGGAACTTACCCGACAAGGAATTTCGCTACCTTAGGACCGTTATAGTTACGGCCGCCGTTTACCGGGGCTTCGGTTCGTTGCTCTCACAACTCCCCTTAACCTTCCGGCACTGGGCAGGCGTCAGACCCTATACTTCCTCTTTCCGAGTTCGCAGAGTCCTGTGTTTTTGGTAAACAGTCGCCTGGGCCTTGTCACTGCGACTCCCCGGTGCAGTTGCCCACACCAAGGAGCACCCCTTCTCCCGAAGTTACGGGGCTATTTTGCCGAGTTCCTTAGCGGAGGTTAGCCTGCTCCCCTTAGCCTTCTCAGCTCACCCACCTGTGTCGGTTTTCGGAACGGGCATGTATATACTCAACGATAAGCGAGGCTTTTCTTGGCAGCCGGGCTACCACCTCGTTGGACTTATGTCCTCCCCTTCACGCTTCAGACTCCAGTAGCGGATTTACCTACTACCTTCTCTGTCCTTTGCGCTTGGATGAGCGTGCCACTTGCTCACGAGGCTTCGCCTTCTGCGTCCCCCCTCTTATCTCGTATATACATGGCACTGGATTCTTTACCAGTTTCCCATCGGTTACTCCTTTCGGATTCACCTTAGGTCCCGGCTTACCCTGGGCGGACGACCCTTCCCCAGGTACCCTTGGGCTTTCGGGGGGAGGGATTCTCACCCTCCTCTCGTTACTCATGCCCACATCCGCTCTTGTGCTTCGTCCAGTAATCCTCACGAATTACCTTCTCCCTACTGCACAATGCTCCCCTACCAATCCGCAGATTCCGCAGCTTCGGCGTACGGCTTCAGCCTCCTTACATTTTCGGCGCAGTCCGCCTCAACCGGTGAGCTGTTACGCACTCTTTTAATGATGGCTGCTTCTAAGCCAACATCCCGGCTGTCTCTGGCAGTCCACTACCTTTCACACTTAGCCGTCTCTTCGAGACCTTAGCTGGCGGTCTGGGCTGTTTCCCTCTCGACCATGGAGCTTTTCCCCCACAGTCTGTCTCCCGTACATCAACTAACGGTATTCGGAGTTTGACAAGTTTCGGAGGTTACCCCCCTACGCCTATCAGTGCTCTACCCCCGTTAGTCTTGTACGAGGCCGTGCCTACACACGTTTCGGGGAGATCCAGCTATCACCAGGTTCGGTTGGCTTTTCACCCCTATCCACAGGTCATCCGAATGCGTTTCACTGCATACCGGTTCGGGCCTCCATTGCGTTTCACCGCAACTTCACCCTGCCCATGGATAGCTCACCTGGCTTCGGGTCTGCATATACTGACTATCCGCCCTCTTCAGGCTCGCTTTCACTTCGGCTTCGCCTCTCCCGGCTTAACCTCGCCAGTACATGCAATTCGTGGGCACATTAATCAAAAGGCACGCGGTCACTCTCTCGAGCTCCCACTTCTTGTAGGCTTACGGTTTCAGGTTCTCTTTCACTCCCCTCCCGGGGTCCTTTTCACCTTTCCCTCACGGTACTTCTACGCTATCGGTCGACGGGTAGTATTTAGCCTTGGATGGTGGTCCACCCTGATTCACGCAGGATTCCTCGTGTCCCACGCTACTTGGGATCATAATCCAGCCACTCACATGTATTTCGCCTACGGGGCTTTCACCCTCTCCGGCATACCTTCCCAGGTATTTCGGCTATACATGCTTCGTGACCGAGCCTCGTGCTGTCGGCTCCGATTATGTCCCGCTACCCCATACTGGCAACGGCAGCACCCTTTTACACCAGTATGGTTTGGGCTCCTCCCCTTTCGCTCGCCACTACTCAGGGAATCTCTCTTGATTTCTTTTCCTCCGGGTACTAAGATGTTTCCCTTCCCCGGGTTCGCCTCCCTTTCGGGATCTTTTGGGTTCCCCCATTCGGACATCCACGGATCTACGCTCGCTTGCAGCTCCCCGTGGCTTTTCGCAGCTTGCCACGTCCTTCTTCGCCTCCCGTCGCCTAGGCATCCGCCGTAAGCCCTTTTTACCTTGACCTTATCTTTCACTATGCACTTGTCAATGAGCTGGTGGAGTAGAGGGGACTTGAACCCCTAACCTTCTGCGTGCAAGGCAGACGCTCTCCCAGTTGAGCTACTACCCCTACTCCTTCACTACTGAACAGAGACACCCATTCCTTTTTTCTCCTTAGAAAGGAGGTGATCCAGGCGCACCTTCCGGTACACCTACCTTGTTACGACTTAGCCCCCCTCGCTGACTCCACCCTCGATAGCTGGCCTCCTTTCGGTTAGCCTCACCATCTTCGGGCGTTTCCAACTCGGGTGGCTTGACGGGCGGTGTGTACAAGACCCGGGAACGTATTCACCGCAGTGTGGCTGACCTGCGATTACTAGCGATTCCGGCTTCATGCAGTCGGGTTTCAGACTGCAATCTGAACTGGGGTAGGGTTTCTGGGATTCGCTCCACCTCTCGGCCTCGCTGCCCTCTGTCCCTACCATTGTAGCGCGTGTGTCGCCCAGGACATAAGGGGCACGATTACCTGACGTCATCCCCTCCTTCCTCCGCCTCGTCGGCGGCTGTCCCGTTAGCGTTCCCACCCTAAGTGCTGGCAACTAACGGCAAGGGTTGCGCTCGTTGCGGGACTTAACCCAACACCTCACGGCACGAGCTGACGACGGCCGTGCACCACCTGTATAGGCTCCCGGTACCGAAGTACCGGGTCCCCTGCATCTCTGCAGAGTACCACCTATATGTCAAGCCCTGGTAAGGTCCTTCGCTTAGCTTCGAATTAAACCACACGCTCCACCGCTTGTGCGGGTCCCCGTCAATTCCTTTGAGTTTCATCCTTGCGGACGTACTCCCCAGGCGGCCCACTTATCGCCTTAGCTTCAGCACGAACGGTACTACCGCTCACACCTAGTGGGCATCGTTTACGGCTAGGACTACCCGGGTATCTAATCCGGTTTGCTCCCCTAGCTTTCGGGCCTCAGCGTCAGGTTTGCCCCAGGAGACCGTCTTCACCACCGGCCTTCTTACCTGTATCTACGCATTTCACCGCTACACAGGTAATTCCGTCTCCCTCTAGCAACCTCAAGTCTAACAGTTTCAGACGCATTTCCCTGGTTGAGCCAGGGCCTTTTACATCTGACTTATTAGACCGCCTACACCCCCTTTACGCCCAGTGATTCCGGGCAACGCTCGCCCCCTACGTATTACCGCGGCTGCTGGCACGTAGTTAGCCGGGGCTTTTCCTTACCTACCCTCATCAGATGGCCATTCCCTACCATCCTTATTGTTCGGTAAGTTCAGGAGTTTACGTCCCGAAGGACTTCTTCCTCCACGCGGCGTCGCTGGATCAGGGTTCCCCCCATTGTCCAATATTCCCCACTGCTGCCTCCCGTAGGAGTGGGACCCGTGTCTCAGTGCCCCTGTGGCCGGCCACGCTCTCACGCCGGCTACCCGTCGTCGGCTTGGTAGGCCTTTACCCTACCAACTACCTGATGGGTCGCAGGCAGCTCCTCCAGCCAAGCCTTAGCTCGCTTTCCCCTCTCGGGCTCATCCGGTATTAGCCACCGTTTCCAGTGGTTGTCCCGGTCTGGAGGACACCTTCCTACGCGTTACTCACCCGTTCGCCACTAGTACTACAGCCCGAAGGCTGCCTCCTCGTTCGACTTGCATGTGTTAAGCACGCCGCCAGCGTTCGCCCTGAGCCAGGATCAAACCCTCCATCCAAGATTTCGAGTTCGATCTTAACTCTTTGAATCTACTTCCGCTGGGTGTCTCTGTTCACTTGTCAAGGAGCTTCTCTTCCTTCTCTCTTTTTCTTCCAGACGCTCTCACCCGCGTCCGAGTATATATATTACCACCTTCTTCCTCTTTTGTCAACTTACAGTTTCGTTAATTTCGTTAAGCATCAGTGAATCAATACCATTTTTTAGTTTATAATAACTTATCTTATTTTCTAAAATACTTTTTTATTGCCTCTTTAATCAATTAACCATTTGATTATATTTTTTCTTTTTTTATTTATTCCTTTATTTTATCTAAAAATATTCGAATATCGCTTTATCCAACAATTTAAAGTCTTTTTCCAAAATAAATTTTATAAATATCTTTTGATTATTTTCAGATATTTTATCTATATCTTTTTTATAAAACTCTATCAAAATGTTTTTCCCTTCAATTTGAACACCATAATTTACTATATAATCTGTAAGTATTCCTTCATCTAATGAATTTCCCTGCGCAAAGACTTCCATTTTCCATGGCTTTGGTAAATAATATCCAAATCTTACTTCATATAACCATGTTTTTCCTATAGGATTATTAGTTGCTGCATCAACATCTAAATAATATTGATTATCACCATTTTCATCCATATTGTAATATACTATTCCCTTTAAATAATATGGATAATAATTTACCTTACCCCCTACAACAACTTTTGGTATTGGTAAAATTTCAATTATTTTATCAAAGTTGCTTACAATTTCTGAAAATTTTTCAACACTTGAATTTACAGCATATCCAGCACTATAAAATAATTGTGTTATTAATTTTCTATTCCATCTAATTGAGTTGTATCCAGCTAATGATACTGAAAGTTTGTCGTGCTTATTATCCTGAGAAAGATAGAACATATATTTTTTATATCTTTCATCTAACCCCAAATATGCATAAATTGATTTATCTTCTAAACTATATGCTCCTCCAAATTTCAAATCGCCTATCGGTTTTATATATCCCCCAATTGCCATTTTCATAGGATCTAAATCATATTTACTATCTCCTAAATCGTCTCTAAACCCTCCAATTCTAAAAGAATAATATCTTCTCATATCGTAAGGATAATCTTTAAATTGAAATCTTCCAAATAGTAATGATATATTATTGCTATGATAATTTAAATAATAATGTTGTGGAACTTTAAAATTCACCACTTCATCATCTCTAAGTTTTATAAAAATAGCTGTAGAATCTATGGTTGGATAATCATTAAAATTTAAAGAAATATTATTTGTAATTCCTATATCTAAGTATGTTATTGGAAATATTGAAATAAAATTATCTGTGCTATTAAAATTTATTGTATATTTTGAAAAAACAGAAAATTTAGTACCATCAAACATTCCAAATATTGTTGTATACATAATAACAAACAAAATATATATCCATTTTTTTTGTTTCACATGAATCACCTCCAAATTTATTTTGACATTTAATTTTTTTAATATTGAGCTTTTTTACTTTTTATGGTACACTAAATATTACCACATATCTTTATAAAAAGGGAGTGATTTATCTTGAATTTTAAAAAAAGAATATTTATATTATTCTCATTACTGTTATTTATACTTTCTTTCAGCAATTCTTCGAATTTAGTAAATATTTCTTTTGAAAAAAGTTATTACGTCTCAAGAATTATTGATGGAGATACTATAAGAGTATTTTATGAAGGTGATGAAGTATCTGTTAGATTCATAGGTATTGATACACCAGAAACACACAGTGGCGATAAACCGCTTGGCGAATTAGGTGAAAAGGCTTATTGGTTTACAAGAAATAAAATCAATACTGAAAACCTTAATAAATCACGTGTTTTTCTTGAATTTGATTCTGATAAATCTGGATATTATGGAAGATTATTAGCTTATGTGTATTATAAAGATAAAGAAGGGAATTTGCATTTTTTAAATAAGGAAATAATGGAAAATGGCTATGCAAGACCTCTCTTTTATGACGACACCTCAAAACATAAAGAAGATTTCATCAAAGCATACAAAAGTGCTTTTGAAAATAGAAAAGGTATTTTTTCTTTTTATGATTCAAAAGATAGAGAGGTTTTAGACACACAGTTATCAAAAGATGACATTGGAAAAATTAGATGGGTAATATTTAATGTAAAAAATGTAAGTAGTTCAGGAAGTTTCTTAAAAATAGAATCCCAGGATAGTAGTTTTTATGTAACTATAAGAAGAAATGAATACAATGCTTTTTTTGATAGTTTAAATATTTATGATTTAAAAGATAAAAAAATAAAGGTTTATGGAGAAGTCTGGAAAGATAAATATGGAAAATTTGAAATCCTTGCACGCGCCGAATTTGAATTTGTCGTAATAAAATAACCAGTGCAATTAAGCACTGGTTATTTTATTATTATATTATATTTCTCCTAAAAGTTTAGCTCGACTATAACAGGCTATAGTTTTTGCATCGGTAATTTTATTTTCAAGTATCATTTTTTCAAACTCTTTTATCTTTATCTTTTTTATTTCAAGGAATTCATCTTCATCAGGATTTGTTTGTGTCGTTTTTAAATCTTTTACAAGATATAAATGTATTACTTCATTTGAAAAACCCGGAGTTGTATGAATATATCCAAGATATATCCATTTTTCTGCTGTTTTTCCTATTTCTTCTTCGAGTTCTCTTTTTCCGCATTCAAGAGGTTCTTCCCCAGGTTCATCAAACTTTCCAGCTGGCACTTCAAGCAATGTTTGGCTTATTGGAAATCTATATTGTTCCACAAGATATACATAATCATCTTCCACCGGAAGCATTGCAACAGCCCCTGGATGTACAACTATTTCTCTTGTTGATTCTTTACCGTTTGGAAGTTTTACCGTATATTTTCTAACATCGAGTAATCTTCCTGTAAATACTTTTTCTTCATTTATTGGTATTTCAGTTAAATCCATTTTAATACCCTCCTATTAGTTATAGCAAGATAAATTCATTATTGTTCTTCAATAAGTTTCAAAAGAGCCTTTGCTGCATATACTGGCCCATCATCCTCAAAACCTGAAACACCTAACTGTGTTTTTATTTCCCCAACCTTTACTCCTGTTTTTATCATTTGTTCTATGAATTTTTGGGCTATTTTTTCATGTACTTCTTTTCTTTGTATTGCTCCAAATGGATTGGCAAAATAACTATAGGTTAATCCTACTTCTGCTGTTGTTCCTTTTGCCATTCTTGCACCTTTTGAAAGTACCTCATACGCTGAATCGCAATCCTCAAAGAATGAAATGTATTCATCATTTTCAACTTTAGTATAATTATTTGCATATAAGAAATAGTCTATCTTTGTTGGCATAATAATTTCCTTATAATTTGAATATGGCACTATAACTCTTGCATTTGTTTCATTTGGATTCATAAATATACTTCTATCAATTGCAGAATATGCATATCCGGGCTGTAAATCATCCAATCTTACAAAAGCCCCTGTTTCAGTTCCATATGCGACCACATTTCCGTTATCATCTATTTCCAGTGATCCCATATCATCAATTAATATATTAACCTCTGAAACATATTTAGATAATCTATTTAACGCATCAAGCGTTTCAGATTTTCCAGCACCGCTATCTCCCATTAACATTACATTTGCTTTTTTACCGTTTCTCAATACAATTTCTGCAAGTGCTCCGTGAATAGGAAGATTTCCTGAATCTATTACTATTAAATTATGAATTGTAAGTATCATCTTTTTCATATATCCAAAATAATCTATATAATCATCTCGGCCAACCATTCCAACATATGTTCCATCTTCTTCTTTAAAAATAATGCCATTTCTATATTCATCTTTTTCAAAATATTTATCTTCAAGTCCATAAAAATAAATTCCATCGGGTTTTCTTCTTTGAACTATTCCATATCCAGCTAATTCAAAAAGATTTGTTAATCCTGCAGCCATAGCAAGAAATTCTTTATATACATATACAAGAATATATTTCTTACCCACATGAATTGGAAATGCAAACCAATCCTCAGGATTATCAAATTCTATATTTTTCAAAATTGGTTTATCAAAGACTTTAAATAATCCTTTACGCTTATTTGACTTAGTATAAAAAATCACAGGCGGTTCAAAGACAACTCCCCAGACAAATGGTGTTTTATATAATGATTTAGAACCGTTTAATACTTCAGATTTAAATTGCGGATAATCAACAGAAAAGGCTACCTGAGCACCACTTGGCAATTGTCTTAAAACTTTTAACCTTTCATCAGATACGTTTATCAAAATCTGTCTATAAAAGTTAGTAACAAGGCTTTTGAAATCTGTATTATTCTTCACAAGTATCATTTCTTTATATATTTTTTGAATTCCATTTGATACATAGGCAGTTTTTTGAATCATAAACCTGTGTTTATTTCTCCAGAGATTATAAATACTTTCTACAAATTTTATAATCTGATCCTTTTTATCGCTTAGTTTTGGGAAGCTATAAAATGGCGATGAATCAATTTCATCAATTTTTTCAGCGGAAAGAGCAAATAGCATTTTTATAATTTGGTCTAAATCATATCTTTCTTCAATATCTACAGCATCTTCATTTTTCAAAAAAGACATAAAAAAGGTCAATAAACTTTCGTTTCTTTCTTCAAGATCTTCGAGATATTCAATAAGCAGTTCTTTCAAAATTTTACTATGAACAATCTGAGCATTAGACGAATATGATACACTACCGTCAATTAAAACTGTTCTTGGCATAAAATCTCCCCCTTTTTCTGGATTATTATTTATATTATACCACAATTAATTATTCTGCAATAGTAATTTTAATTTTAAATACAAGAAATAGTGGTAGAATATATAATAGAAATTATTGATAGGAGGTCTTGTGAATGTTTAGAATTCTTTTAAAGGGTAAGATTCACAGAGCTACAGTTACAGAAAAAAATATTCATTACGAAGGCAGTGTAACAATCGATGAAGAATTAATGGAATTAGCAGATATTGAAGAAAACGAATTGGTTCAAATAGTTGATATAAACAACGGCGCTCGATTTGAAACATATGTTATTAAAGGAGAAAGAGGTTCAAGAATCATTGGTTTAAATGGGGCAGCTGCAAGAATGGTTGAGTTAGGGGATAAAGTAATTATAATGGCTTATGGTTTATATGAAAAAGGAGAGAATTCAAAACCAAAAATCGTTGTTGTTGATGATAATAATAATCCAAAAATTTTAAAGGATCACGAAGAACCAAAAACGGAGTGTTAATAAATAAATGAAAGTACTTGGCATAATTGTAGAATATAACCCATTCCATAATGGGCATTTTTATCATCTGGAACAGGCAAAAAAATTAATAAATCCCGATTTTACCGTTGCTGTAATGAGTGGAAATTTTGTGCAACGGGGGGAACCTGCTATTTTGAATAAATTTTCAAGAGCAGAAATAGCCTTAAAAATGGGAATAGATATTGTATTTGAACTTCCATTTTTATATTCAATTCAGGATGCTGGCGGATTTGCTCTTGGCTCCATTGGAACTCTTAATAGAACAGAGGTTGTAACAGATATTGTTTTTGGAAGTGAATCCTCTGATGTAGAAACTTTAAATGTTATAGCTGATATACTACATAATCAACCTGAAGAGTATCAAAAACTTTTAAAAATAAAATTAAAAGAAGGATATTCATTTCCAAATGCAAGAAAATACGCACTTATTGATTATTGTATAAAAAACAGTTTATTATCAGAAGAAAAAATACTTATAATAGAAAAATCCAATGATATTTTAGGTGTTGAATATTTAAGAGCTTTAAAAGAATATAATTCAAAAATCATTCCCCATACAATAAAAAGACAGGGTGCAGATTACAATGAAGATAAATTCAAAGGAAAGTTTTCAAGTGCTACAGCTATAAGAAAATTATGGAATGAAAAAAAATATGATCTTATAAAAGATGCAGTTCCAGATATTACTTTTCAAAAAATATTGGAAGAAGAGAAAAATGGAAGGGCACCTATTTTTCTTGAAGATATGGAAATCTCTTTTATTTCGCATCTTAGAACACTTGATAGGGACAAATTAAAAAAATACTATGGTATAAAAGAAGGGTTAGAGCAAAGAATCATCGAAGCAGCAAAACATAATTATACTATTAAAGGATTATTTGAAGATGTAAAAGCAAAAAGATTCACCTATACAAGAATCAAAAGAAGCATATTAAATATTTATTTTGGAATAGAAGAGAAATTAATTACAGAAGCAAATAAAAAAGGGCCACAATATCTAAGAGTTCTTGGATTTACTGAAAAAGGAAGAAAATTACTTTCAATTATGAAAAAAAAGGTAAAATACCCTATTATTACAACACCTTCAAATTATATTTCTATAATAAAAAAAATCGAAAGAGATACATCGAATAATAAAAGAATGTGGAATATAGACAAAAAATTATATTTTGAGATGATAAAATACGATTTTAAGGCTACTAACGTTTATTCTTTATACTATAAAAATAAGGAATATTCTACTTTTGAAAATGATATGAAATTTGGAGCACTATATTTGAAAGGAGATAATACGTGAAAAAATATATTCTTATAATTTTAGTTTTATTACTTTCATTAATAGTCTTTCCTATAAAAATTTCTTTTTATTATACTCAAGATGCATCAAATGTGTATATAACAGGTGATTTTACGAATTTTTCACCTGTTCCTTTAAATAAAACCCAAACAGGCTTATGGAAAACTACATTTAATTTATCAGAAGGCATTTATAAATATCTTTATATAATAGATGGAAAAGAAACTCTGGATTATAAGAATATCAATACAAAATATTTTAATGGAAAAATTTATTCATTATTGATTATAAAAAGAGAGGGTGAAAAAATAGTGGCAGTTGGTGATGGAATAATAAATCTGGCAAAACATGAATTAAAAAGGAAATATATTAATCCTGTAAAAAAAGGCGAAATATATTTAGCTGTTGAAGTTAAAAAAAATGATGTTGAAGATGTAATATTCGTTGGCAACGGAGAGATTTTAAATAAAGAAATAATAGATTTTTCAGATACATTATTATATAGATTTCACATAAAAACCCCTTCAGATATATTAAAATACCATTTTCTCATAAAAGACGGAGAAACAACCATCCAAATTCCCGAAAATAATTTTTTCTTTGATTTTGAAAATCCTGCTATTAAATATTTTGACGTGCCAGAATGGGCAAAAGGAAGAATATTCTATCAAATATTTCCTGAAAGGTTTAGAAACGGCAACAAAGATAATGACCCGATATATACAAATAACTGGAATGGACCATATACTCAGGAATCACTTGGTTCACATGGTTTTTATGGCGGGGATTTACAGGGAGTTATAGATTCTATTGATTATCTTACAGAACTTGGTATCGAAGGAATATATTTCAATCCTATTTTTGAGTCAGTTTCAAGTCATAAATATGATACAAAAGATTATTTAAAAATTGATCCGCATTTTGGCGATGATAATTTATTTGCAAAACTTGTAAATAAACTTCACGAAAAAGATATTAAAATTATTCTTGACGGTGTTTTCAATCATTCGGGTGATGAATTCTTTGCCATGGAAGATATTTTCAAAAAACAGGATAATTCAAAATATCTCAATTGGTATTATATAAAGAAATTTCCTGTAATAAAATCACCTGAAAGTTATGAATGCTGGTGGGGATATCCAGATTTACCAAAATTAAACATAGACAATCCAGAAGTAAAAGCTTATTTTTCAAGAATAATTGGCAAATGGATGGAATTTGATATTGACGGTTGGAGACTTGATGCTGTAGAACAAATTAAAGACTCATTCTGGGAAGATTTTTTTAGGCCTTTAGTAAAAGGAATTAATGATAATGCACTTATAAGCGGTGAATACTGGAAAGATTCCACACATTATTTTGAAAAACCCGCATTTGATACAGTAATGAATTATCTGTTTAGAGATGCTGCTATATTATATGCAAAAGGTGGAAGCGCATCAAATTTTATAAAAAATACCAATGACTATTTAAAAAAATATCCACCTCAGGTATGGCATATATTATGGAATCTTCTTGATAGCCATGATACACCAAGAATTTTGCATGAATTAAACGGCGATGTGCAACGCTTTAAAATAGCTGTAGCCTTACAAATGACATTTATTGGAGCACCTTTAATATATTATGGAGATGAAATTGGACTTGATGGTGGTGGAGACCCCTGGTGTAGAAAGCCTTTCCCATGGGATAAAAGCAAATGGAACAAAGATATTTTAAACTACTATAAATCATTAATAAAATTAAGAAAAGAAAATCCTGCTTTGCGATACGGTGATTATATTATATTAAAGAAAAAATTAGGCACTTTAATTTATAAACGAGTTTATAATAATAACGAGGTAATCGTTATTACCAATTCGAGAAAAACACCTGCAAAAATAAATCTAGAACTTAATAATGAATATATAGATTACTTTACAAAAGAAAAAATTACCAAAATCAATAAAGTAAATGGATTGGAAATAAAAATCTTAATAAGGCAGTGAAAATATGTATCACTATTATGAAATAGCCGTATTTGGAACATATACATATAACACATATACATATAAATCAACAAATCAACTAACACCCGGCCAACGGGTGTTAGTTGATTTTAGAAATCAGCAAAAAATAGGCGTTATACTTTCAGAAACCTCTGAAAAACCTTATAATGTAAAAGAAATAGAATTATTACTCGATGAAAAACCTTTAATCTCGCAAAAACATATTGAATTAATAAAAGAAGCTTCTATAAAATTTTTAATGCCAATAAGCGAGATTGCAAAAATTGTTTTTCCGCCAATTTCTTCTGATAGAACTCGCATTAAAATAATACCAAAATCGCCTTTAGCTCCTATTGAAAAACCTATTTTTATAAACGAATTTTATAAAAAATTCAAAACAAAAAAGGAAGCAAACAAAAAATTAAAACAATTGCTTGAAAATCATATAGTTTCTCTTGAATTGTACTATAAAAGAAAAATCGAAAAAAAAGATAGGTATATATCCTTAAACTTAGACTTAAATCAATTACTTGAACAAAAAGTTTCTCAGGCTGGAATGAATATAATAAATTTTCTTCAGGAAAACAACGGTTGTGTAATAGAAAAAGAATTATATCAAAATAATATAATAAAACCTGGGTCTACCGCATTAAAAACATTAATAAAAAAAGGAATTATTTCTTATACAGATTATAAAAAGGAAACACCTTTTAAGGTTTCACTTACTGAAAAACAAAAGGAAATACTTGAAAAAATACTATATTCAAATAAAAATATAGAGTTATTATATGGAGTTACCGGAAGTGGTAAAACAGAAATATTCTTTGAAGCTATGGAATCATACTTTAAAAACGAAAAAAAAGTCATGATATTATTACCAGAAATTTCTTTAACCCCACAATTAATCTCAAGAATAAATAATAGATTCCCTGATAAAAAAATAGGAGTTTATCATTCTGGTATTTCTCCTGCAGAAAAAATCAAAACATGGTATGAAGCTGTAAATGGTGAAATTGATATACTTGTTGGAGCAAGAAGTGCTGTATGGATTCCCCTGAAAAATCTGGGACTTGTTATTGCCGATGAAGAACATGATCAATCATTTTATCAATTTGATCAATTATCCTATGACGCCATAGAAGTAATATATTTAAGATCAAAAATAGAAGATATAAAGGTTATATTATCTTCAGCAACTCCAACAATACGTGAAATGAAAAACGCTTTTGAAGGTAAGATAAATCTACACAAACTTCAAGAACGTGTATTTACGCAAATGCCGGACATAGAAATTATTGACATAAAAAAAGAAGAAAAGGTTAGCTGGATTTTTACAAAAAAGGTTATAAAAGAAATTAGTAAAACGCTAAGCAATAACAAAAAAGTGCTTATCTTTTCTCCCACCAAGGGATATGCAAACTATTTGATCTGCACAAATTGTGGTGAAATAATTAAATGTAAACATTGTGATATTTCACTAACCTATCATAAACATACCAAAAAGCTTAAATGTCATTATTGTGGATATGAAACAAATGTACCACCAGTATGTCCAAAATGTGGTTCTCCAACTCTTCAATCACGAGGATATGGAACAGAACGCGTGGTAAATGAAATATTGAGATTTTTCCCTTCAAGAAAAGTAGTTAGAATTGATAGAGAAATTATAAAAACTCACGAAGACTTAGAAAACGCTTTTAACGAAATAAAAAAAGAAGAACCTATGATTATAGTTGGAACAAAAATGATAACAAAAGGATTGGATATTAGTGACATAAAATTGGTAATAGTTTTAGACAGCGACAGATACTTGAGCTTTCCAGAATATACATCATTTGAACATACCGCATCATTATTAATTCAGGTTGCCGGTCGTTCTGGAAGAAGAGAAAAAGGAAAGGTTATAATTCAAACCTTTAAATCTGGAGAAGATTTTTTTGATGCTGTCAAAAATCATGATTATGATAAAATCATAGATTTAGAACTAAGCAATAGAAAAAAATTCAATTATCCACCTTTTTCTCAATTAATTATCTTTCTCTTTTCAAATGAAGATAAAAATAAAGCTTATAAAGAGGCCTTTGATTTTTATGAAGAAATAAATGACTTATTTGACAACTCAATTGAAATTCTTGAACCAACAGAACCGTTAATTCCTAAATTGAGAGGATTATATAGATATCAGGTTATTATTAAAGATAATATTAATGATCAAGAAAAATTAATGGAAATAATAAAAGAATATGGTAAGAAATGCTATATATACGTAAATCCTCCTACAACTTTATTATAAATAACAAAAAAGGGCAGAAAATCTGCCCTTTTTGCTTTACATTATATTTAAGGAGATTGCAATATGTTTAATACTGATGCTGCATTCATCTGACCTGTTTGACCTAACAACATTGTACTCATCTGTTGTAAATTTTGAGTTTTCATGTATTCTGCCATACTTCTTGCCATTTCCGTATCAGCTATTCTGCTATTAGCAGCTGTTGTATCTTCTACATTTCTTAAAACATTATTTGCAGCTGCTTCTAATCTTCTTGTATATGTTCCAACCTGAGTTCTGGTTCCATTCAACTGTTCCAGAGCCTGATCCAACGTTTTAATTGTAGTATTGATATCATCTGTTGTATCCAATTTCAAATCATTTAAATTAAGTGCTTCAGGCCTTAAATCTGCAATCTGTGCATTTAAATTATTACTTCCATTCTGATAAAGAGTAATATTAACATTAAACTCACCATTTAGCAGTTGTTTATTATTAAATTGTGTATTTCTTACGGTATCTCTAATTTGCATTTTTAACTGCTCAAATTCCTGCTGAATGGCATCCTTTTCTTCAGCAGTTAACGTCCCATTTCCTGCTCTCACAGCCAATTCTCTCATTCTTCCAACAGTTTCCTGAATCGAACCAATTCCCTGATCTGCAACATTCATTGCACCAATACCATCATAAATATTTCTTGCTGCTTGATAACCTGATCTAATCTGATTATCCATTTTCTGAGCAATAGCCATACCTGCTGGATCCACTCCAGCATTAATCAATCTATTACCGCTTGCTAATTGTTGTGACTTTTTTAATAACAAATTAGATAGTGTCGATAATTGATTTGTTTGATTTAAATAATTATTACCAATTCTCATATGGGATCCCTCCCTTTAATTTCTTCCTATACCCTTAGACTAATTATACCAAAAAAAGTTCAATATTAACATAAATTTTACTTAAAACTTTATATATTATGTTAGGTATTATAAAAAAGTGCGCATAAATGCGCACTTTTTAGTATTTAAATCTTTGAACAAAAGAATTCATTTCATCTATCATATCTTCGAGATTATCAATTAAAGCATCAAAATCTTTTATTTTAACCTTCTGTTTTTCCATCATTCCAGAAACTTCTTCAACCTCTTCAGTTATATTCTGTATTGAAACTGAAATTGCCTCTATTGCTTTTGTTATTTCAGAAGTAGAAACTTTCTGTTGATTTGAAATATTTGCAGTGTGTTCAACCATTTCAGAAATAGAATTAATCTCTGTCAAAATATTTTCCATTTGCATACCTATATTCTTTACAGATTCAACTATGGTATTTACTGTTTTAGTTATATTTGAACTTTCTTCAAGTGCTTCACTTGCATCATCAACTAACTCTTTTAAATTTTCTGTTATACTATTTGCCGAAAGGTTTGATTCATCTGCCAATTTTCTTATTTCATCAGCAACAACAGCAAAACCTTTTCCGGCTTCTCCTGCTCTTGCAGCTTCTATTGCAGCATTTAATGCTAATAAATTAGTTTGCTTTGATATCTCTGTAATCTTACCAACAATATCTTCAATTTCTTTACTCTTGTCAAATAGCTTTATAATCATAGAATTACTTTTTTCAATTAATTTTTCAATACTTACAATATCATTTATCATAACCTGTATATCTTTTTTACTGTTTAACGCATTATTTGATATTTCAAGTGTTTTATTATTTAAATCCTGAGCAGCATTTGAAACCATATCTGCTCCAGATGTAATCTCTTCAATATTTGCAGTTGTTTCTTCTGCAGATGATGCAACAACTTCGAGATTTTCTTTAATTCTATTAAACGATGTAAATGTTTCTTCTGAAATCTTGCTTAACTCACCTGCTGAAGCATCAAGATTATCCTCTACGCCTCTTAATGTTTTTGCATATTTATTAAATGATTCAAGTATATTTTTTATTGTAGCTTTTAACTGATTAAATAAGTTAGCTATAAGACCTATTTCATCCTTACGCTTAATATGCAACTCATCTCTTAAATCGCCCGTAGTAACCTTTTTAACATTAGTTTCTATTTTCTTTATTGGTTTAGTCAATGAATTTGAAACAACAATTGAAATAATAACCGCAAATACTATAGTAACTAAAATAATTGAAATTAAGATACTCTTTAATTTATTTACAATATGAAATGCCTCAGATTCGCTTTCTTCAATAATTAAATACAATTTTTCATTTTTAAGTTTAATCTCACCTTTTACACCAACCACAGATTTATTCTCAAAATTCTTATATGTAACCAATTTCTTTTCCTGGCCTGGAAGCAATTTATTATCTATAATACTTCCTGTTTTCAATCCATCAATTGAAGTTATAAGCATATTGTTTGCATTTACAATATAGATATTTAAGTCCTGAGAATTATTTAATTGTGCAAAAATATCCTTTACAACTTTTTCAAAATTCACAGCTATAACAATATAACCATACCTTGCATATCTATAAATAAATGGCTTACCAATAAATAAAATAGGCTTATTTTGTTTATACTTATAAATTTCTATATTGGAAAAATCTATATAAGTCTTTTCATCATTTTGCTTTTTTAATTCTTTATATAACTTTCCAAGAGCAGTATTTGAAAGTTCGTTATTCTTTTCGAGATTCTCTGTAAATTCTTCACCTTTTTTTAAGGAATAAATTATATCTCCTTCTTTGTTTATTAAATAAATATCTGTGATATACTGTGAAAAAGCAAATTGAACTAAATTTGGATGATATTTTCTATGCAAAAGATTATAATCAGAAATTGAAAATTCATCATCGCCATATTTTTCAAGATTATCTTCATCAACAGAAGTCAATTTATATCTTTCTTCAATTTTATATGGATTGGATGTTGCATAAACATCTTTTAAATTTTTTATATCTTCAAACCCTTTAAAATATGAATTCATACTTTTAATCATAATTGGAAGATACTGGAAATTTTCGATGCTCTTAATTGCATTTTTATATTTATCAATAAGCATGGAAATTTCAAAATTTCTCGATTCCAAAATATTAACAAAATTTGTTTCTATCTGTTGTGTCATCATATCCTGAGAATTTTTTATGGAAAAGTATCCCAGAATAAATAAAGGAACCAATATTCCCAGAAGAAAAATCAAAAGTAATTTATACTTTAAATTCAATTACATCACACCCTTCCTGAATTTTTTATTCTACATTACGCATTATACAAAAAAAACCGCCTTTCTAAGTTAACCTAATGATAACTATTTTTTAAGAGAAAATATATTTTTTCAAACAATTCGATTACCAAACTAATTTATGAAAAAGTTATATAAATGCAACAAAAATAAAACGATATAAAAATTATATTGGTATATATGAAATACAGTAAAATTATGATATAATATGAATATAGAAACTAACATGGATATAAGGAGGGAGAATTATGTCTGTTGAATTAAAAGCTGTAAGTTTTAGTGTTGATGATGAAAAATTTGCTATTGATATTAATCACATCGACACAGTTATCGAATATCAAAAAACAACAAAAATTCCTGAATCCTCAGATTTTATTGAAGGAATTGTTAATTTCAGGGATGGAGTAATTCCTATAATTAACTTAAGGGTTAAATTTAATTATCCACAATTTGAAGATAAATTGAAAGCCAAAGTTCTGGTAGTTAAAATTGAAGATAAAAAATATGGTTTAATGGTCGATGAAGTAAAAGAAGTTATGACAATAACTCAGGAACAAATTGAAGAAGCACCAGAAGTTGGAGGAACAAAAGCAAATTATATAACAGGTATTATAAAAACAAAAGACAGTATGATTTTCTTAATCGATGTTGAAAAAATACTTACAGAAGAAGAAAAAATCGAAATAGAAAAAGCAATAAAATAATTATTTTATTCTAACTGCAAAGATATCCGGTTCTCCATTTTTATAATACAGAGAAAATAAAACTATATCATTATAAATTGACGGATAAAATGCGTCATCAGAGATTCCAAGAGTTATTGGAATCTCTTTTTTGGTTTTATTGTTATATAAAATTATAGTATAGTAACCTTTATACAATCTTGAAAAAACCAGATTATCTTTATTTCCAAAAGGGTCAACTTCATTTAAATCTGTATCAATTAATGGATAAATACCTTCTTTTCTCTTTTCATATATTCCAAATTGCCCGCTTTTTGGATCTTCCATTTGAAAAATAAGTTTATTATTCAATATTCCTGGAATATATTTTGTTGTACCTTCCAGGTTTGTAATTTTTTCTAACTCATTGCTTTTTATAGAATATTTATATATTTCCGTCCAGATTTTACCATTTAATTCTTCAATTGAAAAATACACATTTCCATTTTCGTAATATGGACTATATGCATTAAAAGATTCATTTGAAATTCTTTTAATTTCTTCTGTATCCGGATTATACATAACAACATCCCATTTTCCATAAAGAGAAGTTTGAAAAATAAAAGTTCCATCTTCAGTAATATTCGGAAAATACTCTGAAGAAAAATCAAGTGAAACATTAAAATATTTCTCTTTTTCAAAATCATATCCCCAGATATTTCTATTTCCAATATATCTATCTGAAATAAAAATCAGTTTATTTCCATCTTTTGACATCTTAGGATATTCGTCTATTCCGTCCCAATAAGTTAATTGTAAAATATGCCATCGTTTATCTTTCTTATAACGTGCAAATGAAATTTTCTCTAAAACCCTTACAACAAAATTATTCAACCATTTATCGTTATCCTTTATTCTTTCAGATAAATCAATTTCTTCATCTTCAAAATTCGCAACTATTCTTATAATATTTTGAGATGCATCATCTGAAATACCTATTTTTAATGCCACATTATCCAAAGTCATATTATTTGTATCTTTTTCAATAGACTTTGTATAAACCCTATATGTATACGATAACTTATCCTTCAACAAATCAAAAACACGAGAAGCAATCCAGGAATCTGAATTGCTCTCTAAAATTGCTATTTCTTTTTTAAATGAAATCTGTGAAAATCCTAAAACTACCAGACTAAAAAATACAATTAATAAAAATTTCTTCATATATTATCCCAATAATTTTTTAACAATTTGATTAACCTTTTTACCATCAGCTTTTCCTTTTAATTCTGCCATAGCCTTTCCCATTACCTGACCAAACTTTGCTCCTTCGCCAAGTTCTTCTATAACCTTTTTAACAACCTTTTCAATTTCTTCATCTGACATTTCTGGTGGTAAATATTTTTTCAGTATCTCTATTTCATATACTTCATCGTCAACTAAATCTTCTCTACCAGCATTTTTATACTGTTCAATAGAATCCTGCCTCATTTTTATTTGTTTTCTGATTAATGAAAGAATTTCTTCATCTGTTAATTCTTCTCCTTTATCAACCTCTGCCTTTTTTATTTCTGTTTTTAAAATTTTTATAGCGTTTAATGCTTTTGTATTTTTCTCTTTCATATATTTTTTTAAATCTTCATTTAATAACTTTTTCAATTCCATCAATACCAACCTCCACAAATATTATTTATATAGTTATTATATCATATTTATTGAATTTATCAACCTCATCTCCATTAACTAAACTTGACACTTTTAAAAAAACATGATATAATTTTCGAGAAAAATGACTGATGGTCAGGTGAAAATATGCCAAGAAGAAATTTAAGCGAAGAAGAAATACAAAGAAAAAAAAGAATAATAATGAATGAAGCAAAGAAACTTTTCTTTGAAAAAGGTTTTGAAAATACATCGATGTCTGAAATTGCTAAAGCTTCCAAAATGGCAAAAGGTACTATTTATTTGTATTTTTCAAATAAAAAGGACTTATACTTTTCTCTTGTATATGAAGGCCTTGAAATACTTGAAAAATTAATAATTTCATATATTCAAAAAGAAAAAAATGCACTAAATAAAATTTTATCCATGGGTAGAGCATACATTCAATTTTATAGAGAATATCCAGACTATTATAGCTTTGTAATAAAATATGAATCTGAAAAAGCAGATCTCGACCCTGAAGAACCAAAAGTTGTATCCACTTATGAAAAAAGCGAAAAAATATATGACATATTAAAACTACTTATTTTAAAAGGCCTTGAAGATGGCTCTATTAGAAAAGATATAGATAAAGATAAATTAGCTGCATTACTATGGCTACAAACAATAGGTATAGTCCAACAATATGAATTAAGAAAAAAATTATATGAAAACTGGAATGAATTTGTAGCAGAATCAATACTGGATTTTTATATTGATTTTATGAAAAAAACATTAGAACCAAGGGATTAATCCCTTTTTTCTTTAAAAAATAAATGACCACCGGTCATCAAAAAGGGGTGAGAATATTTTCAAAGGTTTAAAAATAGGAGAATTAACAACAAAATATCCGCTTGTACAGGGAGGAATGGCTGTAGGAATTTCACTGGATAATCTTGCAGGAGCAGTAGCTAAAGCTGGAGGAATAGGTGTAATAGGTACAGCAGGAATAGGATTATTTGAAAATATGAAAAATTATAAAGAAGCAAGTAAAATTGCTTTAAAGAAATTTATTAGAAGTGCTAAAGAAAAAGCTAATGGTGGAGTAGTTGGGGTTAATATTATGGTGGCACTAACTAATTATTCTGACATGGTAAAAACAGCTATAGATGAAGGAATCGACATTATATTTTCTGGAGCAGGATTACCATTATCTTTACCTTCATATTTAACAGAAAAAACAAAATTGGTTCCTATAGTATCTTCTGTAAAAGCTGCACAGGTAATTATAAAAAGATGGGTTTCAAAGTATAATTATATTCCCGATGCAATAGTCCTTGAAGGTCCAAAGGCAGGAGGACATCTCGGTTTTAAAAACAAAGAGGAAATCTTTTCAGAAAAAAATTCGCTTGAAAATATTGTTCCACAATTAAAAGAGTTTTTGATTTCTATTGAAAAGAAATACGGAAAAAAAATTCCATTAATTGCCGGTGGAGGTTTATTTTCAAAAGACGATGTAAAAAAAATTTTAGATCTTGGAGCAGATGGCGTTCAAATGGCTACAAGATTTATTGCAACAGAAGAATGCGATGCACATGAAAATTTCAAAAAGGCCATTATCAATGCAAAATCCGATGATATAACAATAATAAAAAGTCCTGTAGGAATGCCTGGAAGAGCTATTAAAAATAATTTTATTGTTGCTGTTGAAAATGGTGAAAAGAAACCCTTTGAATGCAGATATCATTGTATAAAAACCTGTGATTTCAAAACAACGCCTTACTGTATAGCAAAAGCTTTATATAATGCAGCAATTGGTGATCTTGAAAATGGTTTTGTATTCACAGGCGCATCGGTTGAAAAAATAACAAAAATAGAAAAAGTTGAAAATATTATTAAAGAATTATTTGAATAACTTCAAGGAGGTATAAAAAATGGACAGAAAAGAATTATTTGAAAAAGTAGCAGAAATTATATCAGAAAGTTTAAGTATTGACAGAGAAAAAATCACAGAAGATGCTGTATTAACAGATGATCTTGAACTTGATTCATTGGAATTGGTTGATTTAACAATGGACTTTGAATCAGAATTGGGGATATCAATTGATGATTCAGAATTAGAAAATATAAAAACAGTGGGAGATATTGTAGAAATATTATCAAAAAAAGCTGTTTAATAAATTAACCATTCTGGAATCCTCAAACAAAAAGCCCACTTTTTAAAAGTGGGCCTTATTTTTTTAAATATCCAAGAACGACTTCTCTAAAATCAGGAGTTCTTCCAATATCTTCATTGGTTTTTACCAGAATACCATCATCAAGTGGCATAATTATTTCCATTTCTTCTGTCATTTCGCTTTGCTTAACTATTTTATGCGCATTTAATGCCTCCTGTATATCACCCTCAAATGTAGTTTTTCCGGAGTTTATAATTGCAAATCTACTTGAAATAAGTTCCACTTCTTCTATATGATGGGTTGACATTATTACTATATTCTCGCCATTAGAAACAAATTCTTTCAGCAATTTAAGTATTTTGTCTTTTTTTACAGGGTCTATATTCTGTGTTGGCTCGTCCAATATCATTATTTTTGTATTTGATGCAAGCATGAGAATTATATAAAATAATGTTTTCATCCCAGAAGAATAGGCATTGAGCGGCTTTGTAATAGGCAAATTAAACTCCATCATCAATTCCTTATATCTTTTATCATTCCATTTAGGATAAAGGATTTTCCACAATTCTGCATAATCATAGGGGTATAACCCCTTAAACACCACTCTGTCTTCTAACAAAACAGAAATATTTCTTTTTCTAAATTTATTTAATGTCTTTCCATCAATTAAAACCTTTCCATTATCAGGTTTTAAATCACCATATATACATTTTAATGTTGTAGTTTTTCCAGCACCGTTTGGACCAACTAAAACATATATATCTCCTGAATTTACTGTTAAATTCACATCTATTAATGCCGGTTTTGGTCCATATGATTTCTCTAAATTTATAACCTCTATCATAATTTCACCTCTATTATTTTAAGGTATTAAATAAAAACCACGCTACAATTATTAATATTATCCCTATACCCAGCAGTGTAAAAATTTTATTCTTACTTCTTGTATAATTTGAAGAATCGGTAAAATGAAAAATAAACATAGACGCAAAAAACAAAAATACTGAAATTATATTTATAAAAATATTTTTTTGCATAACTACACTATAATCGCTTATAACACTATTTGATTTCAAGAAGAGATCTATAACCCATATTACAATTGGAACATATATTCCTCCCAGTCCTTTTATTGAAGATAAAACGCTTAACCCATAAAAAAAAGCAAAAAAAAGCAAAGAAAGCATCAGTGTTTTTAAATCGTTATTTTTGGTAATTCCAAAATATATTCCCTTAGATAATAAAAATATACTGGCTCCAAAAATATAATAAGAAAGGTATATCTCATACTTTGATACTGGCAAAGTTGAAATGAGAGCATAATTTTTTGTTTCTAATTCCCTGGTTAAAATTGTTGATGCGAAAATAACAGCAAACAAATTACCAAGATCTCCCGGTAGAAATAACAATGCAGAAATAATTATTATTATATATGGTTTTTGCCTTAATTCTTTTTCAAAAACAAAACGCAATGTTCTATACATTTAAATCACCTCATTTTTTTAATATTAGCATAAACTCAAATGGTGGCATAAAATTGGTAATTATTAGCAAAATCATAATAAAAAACAAAGCAAGATACAACCATTTACCTTTTTCAAAAACCATAGAAAAAGCAATAACAGCAAGAGCTTCTATGATAATTGGCAATATTGGAATTGTAGCGAAAAAAACACCTATTAACGATATTACCAAAGCAATTACAACCCATAATAACCTCATAAAATCTCCCCCTATTTTTGAATATTAAAAACTTCCTGAAGTTTTAATAACCCAAAAAGTTTTTGAATTTTATCATCCATATTTATCAATAGCAATTCCTTACCATGTTCTTCCAAACGTTTTTGATAGGAAATCAATTGTCCTATTCCAGTGCTATCAATAGTCATAAGATTTGAAAAATCTATTATAACCCTGTTTATATCTTTCTTATTCACAAATTCATTCATTTCATTATTAAAGTCATGAATATCATAAAGGGTAAATTCACCAATAAGCTTTGCTGTAACCAATTTATTCCTCTTAACTATAACTATTTGCATAATCTCCCTCCACAAATATTATTTTCTATACTTTTATTATATCACATAAACAACTTCATAACCTTTATATAAATTTAAAATCAGATAATATTAGTGGTAATAATAATAAGGTATTATTAATAGAAAATTCAAACGGAGGTGAAACAGTGAAATTCTATATTAAGACATTTGGATGCCAGATGAATGTAAATGAATCAGAAATTATGACTGGTATCCTGGAAAAAGAAGGCTTCGAATGGACAGAAAATCCACAAGAAGCCGATGTTATTATCTTAAACAGCTGTGCTGTACGTGAAAAAGCAGAAAATAAATTATATGGCGCCATTGGAAGTTACGGAAAGTTAAAAAAGAAAAAAGAAGACCTTATTATTGCTGTAGGAGGTTGTGTTGCTGAAAAAGAAAAGGAAAACATTATTCAGAGATTTCATGAAGTAAATTTCGTCTTTGGAACAAGAAATTACATGAATATCAAAAAATTCATAGATAGAGCAAAACGCTCAAAAAAACGCTTTGTTGATTTAAGCGATGAAATTGATAAAATATCAGCTGATTTACCAAAACATCCATACAGCAAACATCATGGCTGGATTAATATAATATACGGTTGTAATAAATACTGTACATACTGTATTGTTCCATATACAAGACATCTTGAAAAAAGTAGACCCGTTGAAGATATTATAAAAGAAGTAAAATACTATAACGATAATGGATACAGAGAAATTACCTTTTTAGGTCAAAACGTTGATTCTTACGGAAAAGATTTTGGAGACGGAAAACCAAAATTAAATATATTAATAAAAGAAGCTGCAAAATACGATTCCATAGAAAGAATATGGTTTTTAACTTCATATCCATCAGACATTACAGACGATTTAATCGAAGAAGTTGCAAATAATCCAAAAGCTGCAAAAAATTTCCATTTACCTGTACAGGCTGGAAGCAACAATATCTTAAGAGCAATGAACAGAAAATACACAAGAGAATATTATCTTGAATTATTGGAAAAAATTAAAAAAACAGTTCCTAAGGTTACCATCTCAAGTGATATAATAGTTGGATTCCCTGGCGAAACAGATGAAGATTTCGAAGAAACTGTAGAACTTGTAAAAAAAGCACGTTATGAACGATTAAACCTTGCTGAATATTCACCACGCGAAGGTACAATTTCAGCAAAATACTATGAAGACAATATTCCAAAAAGGATTAAAAATAAAAGATTTCAATATCTTATGAATATTCAAAAACAAATTAACCACGAAGAAAATGAAAAATATCTCGATAAAGTTTTAACCGTTATACAGGAAAATAAAACAAAATCGGGAGCATACTTAGGAAGAACGATAAATAATAAAGTTGTAATATTCCAAAGCAATCCTGAGCTTTCCGGAAAGTTTGTAAAGGTTAAAATCAATAAAATTTCAGCTGGTCCATTATATGGAGAAGTTGTGGCTATCGAAGGAAGCTCCGAATTTAATAAAATAGAAAGTTATATATAACTTAAAGGTCCCGTTCGGGACCTTTTTCATAACTCGAATATATTGTTAAACAAAAGCGTTAGTAATAGTAACATTTATATTTTATCATTTATGTACATTATTTTTTGTGGGAGGGAAAATTATGGAAGTTAACGAATTGATAAGAGAGGCTGCTAAAAAACTTGAAACACCATTTTTGGTTCTTGATATTGAGCAGGTAAAAAAGAATTATATTAGATTAAAAAATTCCATGAAAAAGGTTGATATCTTTTACGCCGTTAAAGCAAACTCACACATTGAAATCTTAAAGGCATTAAGGGATCTTGGTTCATCATTTGATGTAGCTTCTGTGGGAGAGATAGATAAATTATTATCCATTGGAGTTAGTCCAAAAAGAATGAGTTTTGGTAATCCAATAAAAAAAGAAAAAGACATTGAATACGCCTGGAAATTAGGCATTGAATATTTCTCCGTTGATAGCGAAATGGAAGTTGAAAAGGTTGCACGTAGAGCTCCAGGAGCTAAAGTATATGCACGAATAGCAACAAGTTCAAACGACAGTGATTGGCCTTTATCTGGAAAATTTGGAACAGATATCGATCATGTAATATCAATATTAAAGTGGGCAAATAGAAATGGACTTGTTCCATATGGAATAAGCTTTCACGTTGGTTCTCAATCATATAACAAATATAAATGGCAGGAAGCTATTCTTGAAGCAAGTGTTGTATTTAATAAATTAATGAAAAATGGAATTGAATTAAAAATGCTTAATTTAGGTGGAGGCATTCCTGTAAAACATACAAAACCAATTCCAACAGTTGAGGAAATAGGAGAGGTTGTGGACGAATCAATACAGGAGTATCTATGGAAACATAAAGATTTGATGATTATTACAGAACCGGGACGTTCAATGGTTGGCGATGCAGGTATACTTGTCTCAAAAGTTATTTTAAAAAGCAGAAAAGGTGCAAAACAATGGGTATACCTTGATGTTGGCGTTTTCCACGGATTAATGGAAACAATAGAAAACTTTCAATACGAAATTCAAGTTGAAGGAAAAAGTTATGACAAAACTGGAGTATTCACTCTTGCAGGGCCAACCTGTGACAGTGTAGATACAATTTACGAAGATATTTTATTACCTGCTGATATAGATTATGAAGATATTGTTTATTTTATAAACGCTGGTGCATACACCGTTGAGTATGGTTCTTCATTCAACGGTATAGAACCACCAAAGGTTTATACAATTGATGAATTAAAAGAATTGATAAAATAATAAGACAAAATAATATGAATAGGTGAAATATATGGTTAGAAAAGACGCTTACATACTCTTGCGAGAATTTGAAAAAAAACATTATATTCCTCAAACATCATTTGAATACTTCAATAAAATATATTCAAATGAAGATATGGCATTATTAAAAAATCTCGTATGGGGAACCATTAGAAATTTAATAAAAATTGATTGGTATTTAAGCTTTTTAGTAAAAAATCTAAAAAAAACACCCCCAGCTTCAAAATGGATGTTAAGGTTGGGTGCATATCAGATTTTAAACGGTTTCAAGGAATATGTTGCTGTAAATGAAACGGTAAAAATTGCAAAAAATAAGAGAATAAGGGGATTTGTAAATGCCACTCTGAAAAATCTCATAAGAAAAAAAGCTGAATTAGCTCTTAAAGAACCAATATGGGTAAAATACTCTATTCCAGAATGGCTTTATAATTATCTAAAAAAATATTTCCCGGAAGATTATGTTATGGAATTTATGAAAAAAAGTTATTCTGTAAATCCTACTACATTAAGAACCAACACATTAAAAACTAACAGAGAAGAATTAATCTCATTATTAAAAGGGATTAATATAAACAGTACAGAATCAAAACATTCACCATACGGAATAACAATAGATAAAGCGGGAATGGCCATTGAAAAAACTGACTTATATAAAAATGGATATTTTTATATACAACATGAAAGTTCTCAAATAATACCCTTAATACTTAATCCAAAATCTAATGAAAGAATTTTAGATATGTGTTCCGCACCTGGCGGAAAAACCACAGAATTAGCTCAAATTGTGAATAATTCAGGAATAATAGATGCATTGGATATAGATATTGACCGTCTTGAGCTTGTCGAAAAAAACGCAGAAAGATTGGGAATTAAAATAATTAATACAAAACTTATCTCAGGTGATGAATATATTGCTGAAAAATATGATAAAATCCTTTTAGATGCGCCATGTTCATCGGCTGGCACTTCGTCAATACATCCTGAAGTTTTGCACAGGATAAATATTGATGATTTTGTTAATTATTCCAATATACAGAAAAAATTACTGGAAAATGCCATTGAAAATCTTTTAAAACCTGGAGGAACATTGGTATATTCAACATGTACAATTTCAAATGAAGAAAATACACAAAACATGAAATACTTATTTGAAAAATATAATAATATAACCTTTGAAAAAATAGATTTATCGTTGTATAATATAAAGGGCTATTATGATGGCTATGGATATTATTTTTATCCTGATGAAACATTAATTCCTTTCTATGTGTGTAAAATTGTAAAAACTAATTAAAAATAACCAATTTCCATTTAACTTAATTATTAAACACGGGAGAGGACTTGATATTATAAAAGAAAGGGGAATTACTATGAGCAAAGTGGCAATTATTACAACTGGCGGTACTATAGCAATGGTTCACGATCCATTACTTGGCGTGATTCCTTCAGATGAAAGAAATAAACACCTAAATGAAATCCCACAACTTAAAGAAATTGCAGAAACAGAGCTAATTGAATTTACCAACATACCAAGTCCTCACATGACTCCAACAGTAATGTTTGAATTGTCAAAATTCATAAAAGAAATAATAAAACGTGATGATATTACAGGTGTTGTTATTACACATGGAACAGATACACTTGAAGAAACTGCATATTTCTTAGACCTTGTAATGAATGAAGAAAAACCTATAGTTCTAACAGCAGCTATGAGAAACTGGAATGAACCAAGTACAGACGGACCTGCAAATTTAATCTCTTCTGTAAGAGTTGCAAAATCAAAAAATGCAAGAAACAAAGGTGTTCTTGTATGTTTAAATGATGAAATACATTCTGCAAGAGAAGTAACAAAAACATATACAAGCAATGTTGCAACATTTGATTCACCTGGATATGGTCCTTTAGGAATTGTAGATGAAGATGCTGTAATTTTTTATAGGACATCTTTATTAAGAATGCATCTTGACACAGAAAGGGTTGAAGAAAAGGTTGCACTTATAAAAACATATACAGGTGATGACGGTTCAATATTAAGGGTATTACCTGAATTGGGATATAAAGGCGTGGTAATTGAAGGCTTTGGAAGAGGAAATGTCCCACCAAAGGTGGCTGATAATATAGAATGGATAATAAAGGAAAAGAACATCCCTGTTATTGTTGTATCAAGATGTTTTAAAGGAAGGGTTTTAGGAGTTTATGGCTATCACGGCGGTGGAGCAGATTTGAAAAACAAGGGTGCAATTTTTGGAAATGAAGTATCCGGTCAAAAAGCGCGAATAAAATTAACAGTTGCTCTTGGAATTACAGATAACATAGAGGAATTAAGAAAATACTTTGAATTCAATGGAGATGATTAACATGAAACTAAGTGCCAATTTAAAAGGGGCTTTATTTTCAGCATTTTACTTTTCTCTGTTTATAAGCATAGCCTTTATTTCAAAAGATGTCTTTACAATTATTATATTCACCATAGGATTTGTTCTTGCCATAAACCTTATGGCAAAAGCTTTGCACAGGATCAAAGTCCCCATGAAATTGGCAAATATAATTTCCTTAATCGCTTCATTATTCTTTTTATATTTATTGTTGGTATTATTAATACCAACGGTAACAAGAGAAATAAGCAATTTTATCGTATTTCTAAATGACTTTTTCCAGAATGCTCAATGGAAAATACTTTTACAAAATCAACCGGAATCCATTGTGAATAATGTAGAAGAATTTATGAATTCACTTCAACCCAAAGCTATAGAAATGCTATCGAGATTTATAGAAGTTATTCCAACATACGGTCAAAAAGCGTTTACATTCCTGTTCTTTTTAACCATTGGAACCATTTATTTCACTTTCTACTTTGAATCATTTAAAGCAAAATTGCAATATCTTTATCCAAAATCATTAAGAGACACAGCCAGTAAATTTTACAATGAAACCTTTAATCAAATTGAACACTACGTTGTTGCTACTTTATTAGCATCGGCTTTTGTTGGAATATCTGCATTTTTTGCAATGTCTATACTTGGAATAAAATATCAATTACTTTTAAGTTTCTGGGCAGCAGTAACAAATTTTATTCCTGTTATTGGGGTTATTCTTGAATTTATCCCTATGATTATTGTTGGGGTATCCAGCGGACTTACTACAATGCTAATATTTTTACTAACAATGTCCATAATACACGGAATTGCATTTATTATATTTATTAGCATAATGAAAGATTATGGGAGGGTTAATCCTGTTATTACAATATTTTCATTATTAATTTTAGGTTCTATAATCAGTTTAACTGGAGCTTTAATTGCAGTTCCAACTGCAATGATAATCCGTGTATTCTGGGATGTTTATATAAAACCTGAACTCGAAAGGAGCTAAAATGCGGGGGAAATTATTTATTATTATTTATTTATTATTATTTATTATCTTATCCTTTTCAACATCGATTGAGGATATAAAAAATCTATCAAAAATGCCTTCTACATTAGATGATGCATGGGCTGAATTTGTAAAATACCTGGCAGAAAATCCAGGTGATCCTTCTATTGGAATTATTGGAGAAGTAATATCTGCAAAACAGTATTTTTATAACAAATATAAAAATGCTCCTTTTATAGAACCTTTAATTGAAGAGAGGTTTAACAAATTTTGCAGTTCTCTTGGACTTTATAACTCAACATTCTCGGAAGATGAAACAAATTTAATACTAAAAATATTTCCACAAATTCCATTGGTTGTCAAAAGAACACTGGAAACAGGAATTATGGAATCAAACGCATATAAATACCTCTACAAATTAAATGGCCTTGAAAAATATGTAATGCCATTTTCTTATACTGGTTTTTTACAACTTTTTGTTGATAAATCCATTACATCACCGGTATTTTTGGATAAAGATATGGAAAAATTTGTATCAAAATTTGTACCTCATTCAAAATTACAGGATATAAACAGTATATTAAATAATTCCACTTATTTTCTCGATGAAAACAATTATCTTGGTGGTTTTAAACTTCTGGATTTCTTAAAAAGAGAAGGTATAATCGATTCAAAAGAATTAAAAACTTATTCTTTGCTAAAACAATATTTCGATTTAAAAAAAGAAATAGGGCAATTAGCTTCAAACATATATCTTGTAGATATCGATAAACTAAAAGATTTTACAATAAATGTACTTGATTTAACCAATAAAGTTATTAATCTCGATATAAAAAAAGAGTCTTTATACACCCTATTAAATGGTGTTATAAAGACTATTAGAATACGTATTGAAAGCTCAAATAAAATCATTTTCGATACTGTTCCAGAAAATCTCGATAAATTAATTGACAGTTCTTCTGATCCATTAAAAAGCGAATTATTAAAGTTAAAAGAAGTAATTGTTGCAGCATCAGCAAGTAGCAAGGCTAAAAGTCAAAATAATAACACAACAGAATCTACTACATCTCAAAAAGGAAATGAAAACAAATCAACCGTCGTATCCAAAAACGATAATAATACTAACTCAACAAAAAAGCATAGCTTAATAACTTATATTATTTTAATTGCAATTCTCGTTATAGTATCAATATTAACAATTCCATATTTCTTCGTATCTCATAAAAGTATAGAATTCTATATGAAATTAAAAATGTTTAAAACAGCTCTAAAACTTGCTGAAAAGCTCGTCATAAAAAATCCTGATGATTATAAAGCTTATATATTAATGGCACGCATATTGGAAGAATTAAATGAAGTTGATCAGGCAATGATGGCATATAAAATGGCTCATAAAAAAAGACAATCTCAAGATTCCTTAAAATGAGCATCTAAAAATAAATGAACAAAAAATCCAAATACTAAAGCTGTAGAAATATATACACTTTCAATATCTATGCTATAATAATTTTTGGTTATTAATGCATAAAGTATTATTCCCAAAAATATTCCGGTTATGGGGCTATGCCATTTCCCACGATGCTTTGTTATTTTATTAAACAAAATACCCATAATTCCGCCTGCTAAAATTCCCAGAATAATATATATTGTCTTCAGAACATATAATCTCATATGTAAAAAAGAGAGAAAATCATAATAATATGAGATCTTAAAAACAATTTGTATTCCTATGCCTACGAGTAAAATTCTAAAAAATTTATTTATCAAAGAAAAATTATGATCCACATCAGGAAGATCGCTCCCTAAAACAAAAATAAAAAATCCTGATAAAATAACCTTTAATGAAGAAATAAAATCAATACTAAAAAAATCAGCAATTAAAGAAAAAAGCAAGAAATATAGAGGATATAATATTATTCCTGTAATAACATGCGTTCTAAAATTTGGCAATATAAAAACTCCTTTCTATGGTGGTGATTAAAATGAATATTTTAGGAATAGATGCTTCAAACAAAGGAATAATTATAGCATTAAAAAAAGACAACAAAATTTTTGTGAAAGAATCATATGAAAAAAATTCCGGTACATATATTATAACCCTGATAAATGAAATTTTAAAAGAAAATAATTTGACAATAGATGATATAAATCTTTACGGATGCACAATAGGACCGGGTTCATTTACCGGAATACGAATCGCAATTGCCGCTATCCAGGGATTATTATTTAATAGAAACAAAAAAGTGGTGCCAATTATTTCAACTGAAATTTTATTCAAAAGCTCTTCTCATTTAACTCACCAAAAAATCGCCATATTAAAAAGAGCTCGTGTTGACGCTGCTTATATACATATTTTTAATAACGGTATCTCAGAATTTGGTCCTGAATTAGTTGAAATTTCAAAAATCCCTGAAATAACCGATGGTGCAATTCTTTTAGGTGAAGAAGCTGAATATTTCAAAGAAAAATTAAAATTGCCAAATATCTTAGAATATGCTAAATATAATCCTGAAAGCCTTATTGAACAAATAATTGAAAACAATGAAAAATCTGTTTCCCCTTCAGAACTAAAGGTTTTATACTTACAAAAACCCTTAGCTGTTGAAAACTTTGAAAAGAAACATAATATTTCCATAGATAATGAAATATATAATTAGGTTGTTCATACGAACAACCTAATTTTTTTCAAGATCTACATCAATTGAAATTGTATTATAAAAATTACAGTAAAAAAATTCCACATCAAACTGAACTTTCTTCTTTAAATTATCCTTTAAAAAAACCCTAAATCTGTTATTTTTAATATAAACCTTTTTTCCATTATAAAAAACTGATACACTCTCAGGTTGAACACTTTCAGAATTCCAGAAATATATCCTTGGATTTTTCAATAAAAACTCTGCATAATCGTTATTATAACCAAGAAACTCTATTTCTACAGATGTATTTGATATATTTTTTGGATTATCAATTACTTTAATTTTTGAACTTCCGGCAATCTCTTTTCCTTCAATCTCAGCGCTATACACAATTGTATATTCACCGGAATTTTTAAATTCATTTAAAAATACTGTATTATCAAGATAAGAATATTTTATTTCCCTATAATCTCCCAGTACCTTAAAACTTAAAAAATCTAACTCTGGCATTTCAATTAAATTACCATATTTATCATACATTTTTAAAGACTTTATGTGCAAAATTTCAGGAATTTCTGTATATATTATATCCTTATCAAATTCTATTTTTAAACTATATACTCTATCTGGAAAAACTCTTAAAATTATTTCCTTCATTCTAACTTCTTTATCTTCAGCAAATATATTAATAGTATATTCTCCTGATTTAAATACCGGAGGTATCCATATTTTTAACATTCCATTCTCATCTGTCTTACCTGAATACACCTTCTCATTATTATTAATACTATAAAATACATGAATCCCTTCAGCTGGAACCGTTTTATTATACGCTTTTACATAAAAAGATATCTTTCTTCCAGCAATTACACTTATATTATCCGGAGTATCAATATATGTGAAATTCTCATTTCCAAACTTTATCAAGGAAAATTTCAATCCAAAACCAAAGGAAACATTAATTTTATCTTCTTTATAAATATCCGAAAAAAACAATAAATTCTTATATCTTAAATTAATCCCTGTATATACCCCTTTATTAAAAATATATCTAAAATAAGGTTCAAGATATACGCTTTTTAATACCATCATACTCCCAACAGTAATTTGAGGATAAAAATTATTATCGTACAAAAATCCTCCTCCAATATTTAAAGGAATATTACCACCATCAAACCCAATATGCAATAAATGCATATTGGGATTAACAATATCTTTTGAATAAAAAGTGTAATCATATTCTGTATAAATATTACTCAATCTTCCAAAAATTACTATTCCTAATATCAAAAATGCCGCAATTGCTATTCTTTTCATTTTATCCTCCTTATTTTAACTTTTTATTCGGGAGTGCTCCAACCTAACAAATTGGAATCTGTCTTTATAATATATGAATTTCCGTTAGTCTTATCATCAAAAGACTTCGTTTTTCCAAATATAATATATCCGTCATCAGAAGATTCTATAATTCCATTAGCCACATCTTCTCCTGTTCTTCCAAAAATAACCTGTTTTTCTATATTCATTGAATCGTCTGTTTTTAGTACTTCTATATCACCATCTGTTGTATTTAACAATATAACAAAACCATTATTACTCTTTAAAAGATTTCCATTCTCAGAACCATAACTATTTTCTATAATTGGACTGTACAACTCATTTCCCCTATAACTTATCTGTTTAAGAACAATATTCGTATCCTTATACCCAAAAATCCAGAAATCTGGATCTGTATCCACAATAGATACTATTTTATCCATATCATCAAATTCTTTTTCAAATATTATCTCACTAAACGCATTATCTAACTTTGCTATATATCCTTTGCTGCTTTTACTTCCAGCTACTATATATCTTTCATTACCATCTTCATCGGTAATTTTAATAACATCATATAATGTTGTATCGCTAATTGTTGTAGCAGCAATAGATATTGAATAATCTTCGTTGAATTCCACCAATATAGAGTCAGAATTATATGTTCCTACGATATCTATTTTATTATCAGAATTAATATAAATACTCTGAACTTCTGAAATATCCACAGTTGTGGAATATGGATTAGTTGCTGGCGGATTTGTAGTTCCTGAAAGATCTGATGCAACCTCTTCAAAACTTATTTTATCATTACTATCTTTACCAACAACAACTATATGATTTGAAGTATTTTCAAATAACTTACACGGCTCTGATAAATTCACATTATAAGTATCTATACTATTACCATTAGAATCTACTTTCTTTAATTCATACGAGGAATCTATTTTCTCTAAATAAACGAAATTTCCATCGCTTAATTCAATCATATCAAGTATTTCTTCTACTTTATCTGAATCACCAGATTCTTTTGTGTATATATTTGTATCAACAGTTGGTGTATTATACTCATATGTACTTTCACTTATATCTCCTTTATCATCTATAGCTCTAACTTTGAAACTATAAGTCTTAGCTGGAGTTAATCTTTCCATAAAATATTCAGTATCGCTAATATTATATGCAACTGTGCTATAATCACTTGCTCCCTCTTCCTTTTTCAATACATCATATGTTATACTTTGATTTTCAGGATCTCTTGAAGACCATTTTAAATTAAATTCCAGTAAATCTTCATCTATATTTTCGATTTCCGGTGTTACTGGAGGACGATTTACCGTAAATTTCAAAATTTCTGATGATGTTTCTCCACCATATTTATCCTTTGCAATTATCTTCCAGTAATATGTCTTTCCGTTTTCAAGATTAGAATGATTATAATATGCTAAACTTTGATCTGCTAACTTTAATAGAGAATCTATTGCATCACCAAACCATATTTCATATGTCAATTCTCCAGAAACAGCATCACTATCACTACATTTCCATTTTAATGTTACATTTTTATTAATTCCAACCTCATTATTCTGAGGACTAAATGCTGTTTTATCAAATTGAGGCAATGCATTAGTTTTAAATGAAACAACATTAGATTCAACCTCTGCTCCTTTTGAATCTATTGCCTTAACTTTCCAATAATATGTTTTATTGGAATCAAGATTATTAACAACTAACTCATTATTTTCCGTTTCGCCAAAATACTTTAAAGAATTTGAACTTTCGCCGAGATAAATTTTATATGTTAAATCATCATCATCTGGATCAAAAGCAGTCCATGTAAATTTGCTACCATTTGTAAAATGATTAACTGTGCTATCAGGATATAATGAATCATTATAAATAACAGGACTTCTTGTAGTTTTAAATGAAATCTCCTTAGTGGTTTTTGCTGATTTATTGTCCTCTGCTGTAATTACAAATTTATATTCGGTATTCACTTCAAAATCCAGTTTTATATAATTTAACGTTCCAAGATCTTTTGTATAATAAGGCGTTCCTTCGCCATTCTTATATACCTCAATTTGATATTCAAGCAAATCCCCGTCTGGATCCTCAAAATCCCAGCTTATTTCAACATCATTAACAGCCTCATTTGTTGAACCATCTGTAATTCCTGTTATACTCTTAAATACAGGAGCATGTGTGGTGGTAAAACTTCTAATATCAGTTTCTGTTACACCATACATTTCATCTTCAAGTTTTAATTTCCAGTAATATTTTTCACCTGGATCTAAATCTTCTGTTATTGTATATTCTCCATTCATTGATTGTCTCTCTATCTTCACAGAATTATTGAGATTATTTTCATCTTTTCCATAATAAATATAAACATCAACATACGAAGAATCATTATCTTCAGCTATCCACATTATTGTTGGATTCAACTTAACATTATTATCATCCGATCGCGGAGAATAATCCATAACTTTAGGATTAGCATTTATTTTTAAATTAATACTCTTACCTTTTAATACCATTCCTTTATCATTAATTGCTTCCACATAAACTGTATATGTTTTTCCATCTTTAAACTCAACAATTGCGCTATTTGATGTTAAATTATCTGCTAATATTTCTTTTTCATCTAAATATTCACCCACTATTCTGTATTTAATAGAACCATTATATGGATCGCTACTTGGATTCCATATCAACTTTAATTTTGATGGATATTTACTTTCATTAAATGTATATTTTTTATCTGGTTCATAATAATCATAAATATCTATAATATCAGGAGAGTTTTCTGGAGCCTGAGCTGTTATAAATGTTGCTACATCAGAAACTGCTGTAGCAAATTTACTATCCTCAGCCACAACATACCAGGAATATTCTGTATCTGGTTCAAGATCCTTAACCTCTTCAAGACTATACTCTTTTTCAGTTGTGGTACCTTCCAGAGTGTCATTAAGATACACATAATATAACAAAGAATCACCATCAGGATCAGAAGCATTCCAGCTTAAATTTTCTGATGCGGCTACACCTTCAACTCCAGATGGATCAAGATTTGATACTGTTGGTTCTTGAGATGTGGTAAATGAAAACTCATCAGAAACATTTGTTGCAAATTTGCTATCCTCCACCTCAATATACCATTTATATTCACTATCAGGTTGCAATAACAAGTTTACAGATATATTTGTATCTGTAGTTTCTTCGGTTAATACAACATTTTCCTCTGAATCCTTTACAACAACCTTATAACTCATATCTTCATCATTATTATCAGGATCTTCTGCAGACCATGACAATATTGGTTTTAAAGAAATGTTATGAGCTCCATCGGCAGGAGACATTTGGGAAATATCAGGCTTTTTAGTTGTTTCAAAATACAATTCCCCTGAATCAGTAAAATCACCACATGTGTCATAGGCTATTACTTTCCATTTATATTTAGAATCAGAATCCAATAAATCTTCTATTTTATATTTTGTATCTGTAACAGTAGCTATTAATGTAAAATCTTCCGAACTTTTAGCCAGATATACCTGGTAATATGAAAGATTGGAATCTTCAAATTCCCATTCAAGCTCAGGTAATAAAGAAATATTATTTTCATTATTTACAGGAGTTGCATCCTTAAAAACAGGTTTTGCATTTGTCATAAATGTTGCTACAGAACTTATAGTAGATGCTCCTGTATTATCAACTGCTTCAACCCACCATGAATATTCCTTATTATATTCAAGAATATTCAAAACATAATAATACACACCTTTATTTTCATCATAATCCTTTGAAGATGCTGATTTCTCAAACGGATGAACAATAAAGGTTAAATTACCGTCTGGATCATATGTTTTCCAGGATAACGTTGCATTTTTAGTTGGATAATCTATTGTTCCAGATTCTGGTTTTAAATCATACGGTTCCTGCGGATCAACATTCATTCTAAATTTTATTCTCTCTTCAACCTCATTTCCTTTACCATCATTTGCTTTTAACAAAATACCATACCACATTCCTTTTTCCAGAGGAATGTTAGATGTATCCAATGATTTTTGATTTGTTGTTGTCTCATATATACATCCATTATCAAAATCAACATATTTTAAAATATCGCTTTCATTTATCTTCTTTATTTTTATATTAAACGAAAGAGAATCATTATCCACATCTGTAGCCTTCCAGGTTATTGAAAATCCTTCTGGAACACCTACTTCATTATTTTCTGGATATGTAATTTCTATTTCAGGTTTATACGATGTTGTAAATGTTGCTATTGGACTCTCAACATTTTTCACTGTATCAATAACATACCATGAAAATTCTAACCCCGGCGGAAGATTATCTATTATATAGTACGAATTTGATGTTGAAACTCTTACAACATCATTATTATCAATAGAATTATTTGGAGAATAAACAACTTCAAACTTTGAAGGCTTTGAATATTTCCACTGTAACTTTATATTGTTAATATTAACGCTTTTACTTCCTGGAGCTGGGGAAATAATTTGAAAAACATATGACTTTACAGAAAATTCATATGTTTTATATGACCAAATATCATTGGTATCATAGGCAACAAGCTTTAAATAATATGTTTTCCCATAATCGAGATTTTTTAATAAAAAACTATTAACAGATGCATTAAATTCATTAATCTGTGTTTTATCTTCTGGAAAATCTGGATCCTCTGAAAAATACAACATAATTTTTTTTATACCGTTATTATCACTAACCTTCCATTTCACTTCATACTCCGTTGTTTCAATAACATTATCTTCCATTAAAAATTCAATTTTTGGAATATCAGAAGTTTTAAGCTCATATATATCAGAATCTGTAAATTGACCTTTCTTTACCGTTCTAATCTTAAAATAATAGGTTGAATTATCCTCAAGACCTTCAATATTTATAGATGTATTCTGTGTTGAAATAGTCCCTGTAAAATTATCTTTTGATTTACCATAATAAACTTCAAATGTAAATTCATCTGATGACGCATTACCTTCAAGATGCCACGACAACAAAAAACTCGTCGGCAAATTATCCCGTTGTGAAGGATAATCCAGAATGGCTTTAGGCGGTTTAACAAAAAAACAGCCATTTAGCAAAAATAAAATTACTACTATTAAAAATATATAAAGAATTTTTTTCTTAAATATTTTACCCATATATAAATCACCCCTTATTATTATATTCGTCAATATATCATTCTACATTACATAACAAATTTCTTAAATTTCCAAAATAGTTTCTTCCTCAACAAATAATATTAAAATCAAATTACAACCAGTCGCATTTATATCCTTATCTATGTAACCGATTACATTTAATTATATTAATTTTTTCAAAATTTGTGAATGAAAAATTTTTCATTCATATTTAAATTTACATTTTTTTAACTTGAAAAGAATTTAAAATTAGTATATAATTTATTGTTGTGAAATATTATATCAAGGAGGGGTTGTGGTGAAAAAGTACATAGGGTTATTTTTGATCCTTATTTTAAGTTTGTTTATTTTCACAGGTTGTTTAACAAAGCCTGACTCTGAAAAATTAGATGAAGAAGTTTTGCCGTTATACACTATTCACTCAAACATTGAAAACGGATCAACGGTTATTCCAAATTCAGTAGTTGTATTTAAATTAACAGACAACAACAACCAAATAGTTGAAAGTACATTGAAGCTGTACAAGGACGGTAAGATTATAAAAGAAGAAAAAGCTTTTGAACACTTTATCACAGTAGTTGATGAAGGTTTTTATTCTGTTAATTTAATTTCATCTGATTCTGCAGTTACAAAAACCTTTGAATTTAAGGTCACAAATCTTGAAAAAGAAGTATATCAGGATGGCGGAACATGGCATATTGAGACTTTCTCTTCAGAATTTTTATATTACTCTACTATAGAACCAACTACAATACATTTAAGATTTTATAAATATGTCGAAGAAAAACTCGAAGGAACAAATGAAGTAATTAGTAAACAGGTAAGATTAAATCCTATTGATACCAACAATGATAAAATATATGATAATTGGAATGAAATTCCATTAGAAACTGCACCTGCAACAATAAGTTTTGTATCTTATATAGAGGATACGGAGACAAATACTACTTGGCGAGCAGATAAATTATTTTTATCCGAAGATAATGTTAAAGTTTATTATTTAGGTATAGATGGTGATTATAAAGGATATTATTTCACCCAAACATTAGTTTATAAAGGATTTGAACTAAATACATATTATAGATACTACCTCTATTTAGGAGATGACATTTATAAATCACCAACAAAAATCGATAAACAATTTATTCTAAGAGAAAGATACAATTCAGATGATAAACCTGTATTTTCATTAAAATCAGATATTAGCGAGGTTGCTACAGATTCAGAATTAAAAGTAACAATAAACGCTAAAAATGTTGCTGATTTTGCTAAATTATACGATGTTAGATATATGCAATTAGCTGTAAAATACAGCAAATACTTAACCTTAGAAAATGTTGAATTCCCTGAATTTATGGATGGTTATGCAGATTTTTCATCTTATAAGATTTCAAGTGGTGCAACATCTGTAATCCTTTATAAAGGCTTCACACTTGATACAGATGAAACAGAACCAGCAAGCGAAAACTTCGCTGTATTAACCTTTAAAGTAAGCAATGACGCAACTGGAACGCTGAAAATTAATCTTGCTTATGAAGGCTATCTTGATGATTATGATACATATATTGATGTTCCAAATCCTATATTCAAAGACAAGGATAATGCAAATGTGGATGGATTTATTGTAGATCATACAGATCTTTCCGTTGCTGTAAGCGGAGGTGATGAAGAATGAAAAAATTAATTATTCTCACAATCTCATTATTAATGATAATAAATCTTTTTGCAGGAAATATTGTAGATGAAATGAAAAGCAAAGTTCCAGAAATTAAAAACAATGTAGAAAAATTAAATCTCAAATGGACTCCAGGAACAAATGAAGACTTTTATTCATTCTTTGAAAGATTTGACGGAGTTACATTAGAAGATGTAAATAAAAAATTAGCCGCTTATAAGGAATTACCAGACGCCATTAAAGAAAAACTTTTAAACCATTTCAAATCCTTAAACAATTTCCCCGGTGGAAAAGTCTCACCAGATGAAATGGTTACAACAGATGATTTAATAATGTCTTCTTTTATAATGATTAAACCAGAAAATATTATAGATAAAACATTTTATAGATTAGAACCAATAAGAGATCAAAAATATCATGGCAGTTGTTGGGCATTTTCTACAGCAGCTATGATGGAAAGTGATTATGCAGTTCAGGTTTTAGGAGAAACAATAGACGGAAACAAGGATAATTTGATAGATTTTTCAGAAAGATGGGCAGCATATCATAACATTGATTGGGAGGTTTTAATATATTCAGGTGGTGACGTTATCCAGGATAGAAATTCTTTGGAAGGTGGAAATGTTTATTTTTCATCATATAACATGATTAGATACGGTATGATAAAAGAAGAAAATGCACCATATTCAGATATATTCTTAACCGATGAAGAACAAATCCCGCTTCCGCCACAGGCATATGGTGCTCCAAGATATAAAGCAAATAAAACTATACTAATTCCTGACGCAGCTTCTTCAAAAGAATTAGGATATACTTATGATGATTATATAAATATGATAAAAACAGCCTTAAAAAATTACGGTTCATTGTCAGTTGCATACCTTGTCCCTGGCGATTTCTATTATTACACAAAAGGAATTTATACACCAACTGTTTCACCATCTGGAGGACATGCTGTAACTTTAGTTGGTTGGGTTGCTGCTGAAGATCTTGATGATGTAGTTCTCGCAGGTAAAATTAGCGCCAATGCAACACCAATTCTTGACACAGAAGTTTCAAGTATTACATATTATGACCCAACAGTTGATGCAACATATACAGCAAATTTATTCTGGATTGTAAAGAATTCATGGGGATATGACTGGGGTGACGGAGGATACTTTGTAATTCCAGCTATAACAAAAGATGCATACGATAATGGCGTTGTACAAAAATGGAATATCAATTCAAGAAATATGTACGCTTTAGTATTTGATTCAGAAGCAAAGCATGAAGGAGTTAACCTCGATATCAATGGTGACGGAACGGTTAATTTTGACGACTTTAAGGCTTTAGTTAACAAAGTCGGCTCAACAGATGCTGATGATATTTCAAAATGTGATATTGGATATCCAAAAGATGGTAAAATAACAGGCGACGATGTTTCAACATGGATTTATCTTTACAATAAATCTAAAGAATAATAATCATTAATTCCGGGGCCTTTCGCCCCGGAATATTCTATTGGAGGGATTTAAATGAAAAAAATTATTATTGCATTATTATTTACTCTTTTAAGTATTAATTTATTTGCCAATATACTCATTCATGAAAGCTCTTTCTTTCCAGAGAATGGTTTTAATGTTATAAATAATGACAATTTTCATATTGAAATAATTAAATTATACGAAGATAATAATTCCAAAGCTTTTTTAATAAGAGCTGATAAAATTTCTTTTGATCCAGATTATAAATTTGTATTTAAATTGAAAATTATAATCGATAATGAAATTTATGAAAAAATATTATATCCTGATAGAACAGATAAAAAATCATTAAAATTGTCTCCGCAATTGATTATAATGCCATCAAAAGCTAAAATCTATTTAAATGATATTCCTTTAGAAAAATATTATGCATTTCCAGATGCAAAAAGCTTATCAGAGATATTAAAAGATATAAAAATCCACACTTTTTATTTTTATAAAAAGGTTTCCGAAGATAAATACATACCTGTTAAAAACTTTGAAAAAAATGAGGAAGTATATTTACTTTTTGCCGGTAATCCACAATTCACAAATAAGGCTATTATTAATATAAACAATGGAAAAATGAATATATTGACATATCCAGAATTTAAGATTTTAAGTGGAAAAAGCTATGTTTTTCAAAAAATTGGAAAATTAACAGAATCAAAGTATATAATTACTCTCAAATACGACAAAAGATCATATAGCTATGAAATAACAATAAAATAACGGACCAGCAACGGTCCGTTTTTATTGTTATTCAACTTACTTATATGCTCCACCACGTGGCGCAATATCAACAACCAGTATAATCAATTCATCGTTATGCATACTAAAAATCACACGATAATCTCCAACTCTTAATCTCAATAATCCTTCAAATTTTCCACGGAGAGTTTTCACATCGGGCATAGCTACATTTCTTTTTCCATCATAATAATCTATCATATCTCCTATGGCATCAAATATACGATTTTTCATTCTGGTATCAAGTTTTTTGAATACTTTTTGAGCTCGTTTTGTTAATTTAACGGTGTATTTCATAACTTTCAACAACCTTTAGATCATCTTCGGTCAATGTTTCTAACATTTCAGTTAGCTCTTTATTTTCTTGATCATCACATGCTGGCACATTAGCCATCATTTTAAAATATACTTTATTGTACTTATTAGTTTCGAGAAAACTGTTAACAGCTTCACGTAAAATAGCACTTATACTTTTGTTTTGTATACGTTTCAATTCTTGAAGAATCTTCCATGTTTCCGGATCGATCATTATATTGTGACGTTCTAAACTCATATAAATCACCTCTATTGTGTATGATGTGTAATTACACATAAAGTATATCACATACAAATAAAAAAGTCAAGATAAATATAGATTCTGAAATTGTAATAAAAACGGACCGTTGCTGGTCCGTTTTTATTGTTATTCAACAAGATATATTTTAGCTTCTCCTGGATTTAATGTTATATTCAACCATGCCCCTTCATCCCATTTGAATTCACAGCGCCTATAATTTTCCAGTAAAAGGCTTATTTTATGATGTCCTCGCCATGTATGATACCCTAAATCATATGCAAAATTTACAGACTTATCAAAATTAAGGTTTACAGGTATTAATAATCCTTTATTTCCATCCCAATAGAATATTGAAAATACTTTATCCATATGATCGGTATATCTGAAGTTGGATATATTTGCAATTAAATCTGCATGTTCTTTCTTTATTTTTCCCAATGCCACAAGCAATCTTACCATATGCCTGTCTGTATCCCAGTGAAGTGCATAATAATCAAAGAACGCAAGTTTTCCATAGAATTGATCTGTAGGTTCTAAGTATTTAAATCTTTCTTCTTCTGGTTTCTCAAAGTCAAGCCCTAAATTCATTGGCTGTTTTTCAAAAATTTCGCTTCCTGAATTTATAAATGTTATTCCATTTGGCATAAATGTATTAACAACTGCAGAAAGTTTTGAGAATAATTCTCCGCCATCTCTTGTTACTGCCCTTGGAGAATCAGGTGTTTCCGCTGTTGCAAATGATGGAACAGATAATGCTGGCATTATATCTCTTGTTGTTTTTATAAACCAGCTTTCTTTATGTCTTGGCTCTGCCCACCATGTATTCCCAAGAATCGCATCATATCCGCTATTTTTTGCCTTTATATGATTATCCATTGATAATTCTTCTGCTATTATTGCAAATGAAGGATCATAATTTTTCGCATTTGATATAATCTGATGTTCTAATTCTTTTGGAAGTGCATGTCCCATATCAAGTCTTGCGCCATCTATACCAAAATTTTTCTGGAAATATGGCATTATATTGGAAATCATTTCCCATAATCCCGAATTTATTTCTTTTCCAGGAAATTTGCTGGATTTCACAACGTCATATAACACATATGGTGGTTGTTCCTGCGGATTTTCAAGATATTTTTCTGATTCTTCTGGATGACTCATAAATAATCTTAAGAATGTAACATCATCCCATGTTGGTTGTGGATCATTTATCCAGTCAGAAAAACCTGGAACTGTAATAACCTTAAATTCTCTTACTATTTCTTCAAGAAAATCTGGATTATTTTTGTTTTTCTTTACAAAATTTTCCCATTTTTGCGGGTCTGTAATATTCGGTGCCCATCTAAATTTCTTTAAATGCCTTTTTACTTCTTCATTTGAATATAATACAGGCAAATTTTCAGCTGACGGTTGTTCAAAATCCAATCCTTCGATTTTTGGTGGTCCGTATGAGGATAATTCCTTTATATCAATCCAATAGAACCAATCTGGATGTTCAAGTATTAAATCATTATCCCTCGCAGCTGTTCTTGGAATAAAGTCAAGTATAACTCTCATGCCATACATATGCGCTGCTTCAACAAAGGCTGCAAATTCCTCATCTGCATTGAATTTTTCAAGAATAGGATCATGATAATCCTTTTCAACGTGATGAAAACTCTTTACTGCATATGGAGAACCTACTTCACCTTTTTTAAATTTATTGCTTGATTGTGTAATTGGCAATAAATATATGGCATCTACATTGTATTGTTTTAAATATGGCAGCAGCGCTATCATCTTTAAAAATGTTCCACTTTCTTTAAATCCTAAATCATCAACAGGCATAAAAAATGGGGCATCTGCATTATGTTGATATGCTGTTGTCATTCTTACATGAGCACTATATACTATGGCTTTTTTTATCCATTCGCTGGATTTTTCTCCTGTTACTAAAGATAATGGTTTTGAATAATCAATATTCTCATCTGCATTTTTCATAATTTTTTCAATTACTCTTGAAAAATATTCATAAGGATTTACTACAAACTTTCTCCCCCTGATTTTCACAATTCCTTCATAATCATCAGGCATCCATCTTTTTGGTATGGCATAATTTGTCTTTCCCGAATCTATTTTTTCCTTTAAAAAAAGATAAAGATTCTTTAAATTTTTCATCATAAACCCTCCCAATAAAAATTTGAATATATAAAAAAATGGCGGAGGCGGTGGGACTCGAACCCACACGAGGATATTATCCTCACCGGTTTTCGAGACCGGCTCCTTAGCCAATTCGGAACACGCCTCCGTTACATTTATATTATATCAGAAATAAGTTATTTATATTTGAAGGTATAATTAAATTTAAAATGTTAATTGCCTTATATCATAAATAATTAGCATCGAAAACTTAAAATTGCCTTTTTTAATGTTTGAAAAAAACTTCATATTTATTATAATATAATTTGTTTAATAATTCAATAGATATGGAGGAATAAAATGGAAGAAAAAGAAATTGTTCAAAAAACCAATCTTTTAGAACCCATACTTTTTGTTATTATTTCCCTTATCATTTTTATTCCTGTAATGAATATTATGGGGGTTAGCAACTTTTTTAAAACTCTAATGTCTACAGCACATGATCTATTGTTGAATACTGTTTTCTTTATTATGGCAGTTGCTGTTTTAACAAGCGCTTTTGGTAACATCCTTTCAGAATTTGGCGTTGTATATCTATTGAATAAATTATTATCAAAATTAATGCGCCCTCTTTACAACCTTCCAGGTGCAGCTTCACTTGGAATTTTAACAACATATCTATCTGACAATCCAGCTATTTTATCCCTTGCCCAGGATAAGCAATTTGTAAAGTATTTTGAAAAATGGCAGATTCCCTTATTATGTAATTTAGGGACTTCTTTTGGAATGGGTTTAATAGTTACTACATTTATGATTGCTCAATCTTCTAATATGGGAACAAATCTTGTAGGTCCTGTATTATTAGGGAATTTGGGCGCTGTAATTGGAAGTATTATAAGTGTAAGAATTTTTTCAATTTATACTAAAAAATATTATAAAAATAGTGAAAGTTTTAGCGGAACGGAAAATGTAAATTACTGGAATGCAACAAAAGGTGGTTATGTTTCACGTTTAATAGATGCTTTGCTTGAAGGTGGAAAAGTTGGGGTTGATCTTGGACTTTCTATAATACCTGGCGTTTTAATTATAAGTACAATGGTTATGATGTTCACAAACGGTCCAAAAGATCCTTCAATTGGATATCAAGGTTTGCCTTATGAAGGTGTTCCTGTTTTACAGTGGATTGGCGAAAGATTGGAATTTATACTAAATTTCCTTTTTGGATTTAAATCACCAAAGTTAATCGCATTTCCTTTGACATCTCTTGGTTCAACAGGTGCCGCATTGGCTTTAGTGCCAAGATTTATTGAATCAAACTCCATAACCGCAAATGATATTGCGGTTTTAACCTCAATAGGAATGACATGGAGCGGCTATCTTTCAACACATATTGCAATGATGGATTCTTTAAAAGCAAGAAAACTTGCAAGTAAAGCTATTCTTTCTCATACAATCGCCGGTATACTTGCCGGGTTTATTACTCATCTTTTATATGTGCTAATTTTCTGATTTTTTATTTTCAAAAGCTTTCGTAATTACAAAAGCTATTAAAGCAAAAATAAAAAATATCAATAATGTTATGGAAATTCCTTCCAGAGAGTCAATAATAGTTCTTAAAATTTCAAGTATCCATCTCTCAGAGGTTAGGGAGATGGATTTTTTTAATTATACCTCTTTTAAATGTAAATACTTCATTGAGAATGAATTAAATTTTTCTTTCTATTATAGAAATCAAATTGTAACATTAAATTTTCCAGGTTCTCACATTTTGTTCAATAGAATTCATGAAAAAAAAGAATTTTTATAGTATACTAGACATGTATTTTTTATGTTAATTCATTAAACAAGGATTATATCTAAACTAATAAAAGATTATAGCAAAAAGGGGATGGAGCTATAATCTACGATATTTTTTTATTTTTTATAGATTTATAAGTAATCCGCCGGAGGTGTCTGTTTTGTTTGATAGCATACAAAAAAAATTATCAAAAGCTTTTAAAAACTTAAAAGGACAGGGAAAATTATCAGAAAAAAATATAAAAGATGCTGTTAGAGAAGTAAAAATGTCTCTTCTTGAGGCGGATGTTAATTATAAGGTTGTAAAGGACTTTGTCGAAAGAGTAAAAGAAAAAGCTCTTGGTAAAGAAGTTCTTGAAAGTTTAACCCCTGACCAGGAATTTATAAGAATTGTTAGAGATGAATTAATCGAATTAATGGGTGGAAATGAAAAACCAAAGTTAAATATTTCAAAAAGACCTGGTTATATAATGCTTGTAGGGCTTCAGGGAAGCGGTAAAACTACACATGCAGCAAAACTTGCTAAATATTTTAAAAAACAGGGAAAGTCCCCTTTACTTGTTGCTGCTGATACTTACAGACCCGCAGCTATTGATCAATTAGTACAGTTAGGCGAAAGCATTGGTGTTCCTGTATTTACCGGCGATAGAAAGAATGCTGTAAATATAGTTAAAGAAGCTATGGACTATGCAGAAAAATTGTTGCATGATATTGTAATACTTGATACTGCCGGTCGATTACATATAGACGAGGAAATGATGAATGAATTAGTTGAAATAAAAAAACTCGTTGAACCTGATGAAATCTTAATGGTTGTAGATGCAATGATTGGTCAGGATGCTGTTAATTCCGCAAAAGAATTCAATGATAGGCTTGAATTAGATGGATTTATTGTCACTAAACTTGACGGTGACGCAAGAGGCGGGGTTATCATTTCCATTAGACAGATAACTAACAAACCTATTAAATTTGTTGGTGTTGGTGAAAAGGTTGATGACCTTGAACTCTTCTATCCAGATAGATATGCAAGTAGAATTCTTGGAATGGGTGATGTTCTTTCATTAATTGAAAAGGTTGAAACTGAAATTGATAAAGAAAAGGCTGAAGAGGCTGCTAATAAGTTTCTTGAAGGAAAATTTGATTTAAATGATTTTCTTGAACAGATTCAACAAATAAGAAAATTAGGTCCTCTTTCAAAAATTCTTGAAATGATACCAGGAATTCCAAAAGAAGGTATAGATTTTAACAAAGGTGAAGAAGAATTGAAAAAGATTGAAGCTATAATAAATTCTATGACAAAAGAGGAAAGAAGAAAGCCAAGAATTATAAATTATTCAAGAAAACAGAGAATTGCAAAAGGTAGCGGAACTACTTTACAGGACATAAATAAGCTTCTTAAATCTTATGAACAGATGAAAAAGATGATGAAGCAGGTAAAAAAGATGAAAAATAAAAAGTCTTTATTTGGAAAAATGCCATTTGGATTTTAATTAGAAAATTAAAATAAAAAACTAAAAAACTCAGGAGGTGTATTTTTAGCATGGTAAAGATAAGATTGAACAGGATGGGAAGAAGACATAGACCTTTTTACAGAATTGTAGTAGTTGATTCAAGGGAAAAAAGAAGTGGAAAGTATATTGAATCATTAGGATTTTATGATCCACTAAGAGAAAACGACACTTTCAAAGTTGATGTTGATAAAGCTGTAGAATGGATTTTAAAAGGTGCACAACCAACAGAAACAGCAAGATCAATATTATCAAAAGCTGGAGTAATGAAAAAGGTACACGAAATAAAATTTGAAAAGAAAGCTTAATGCCACAGGAGGCATATAAATGAAAGAATTATTAGAAACCATAATTAAAGGAATAGTAAAAAATCCTGACGCTGTTAAGATTACTGAATCAAAAAACGGTGATGAAATAATATTTGAAATACATACAGATCCAGCAGATGTTGGACAAATTATAGGTAAAGACGGAAGAACTATTAAATCAATAAATACATTATTAACAGCTGCTAAAAAGGACGAAAACACTAAATTCCTTTTAAAGGTAATCAGGTGATAAGATGAAGAGGTTAGAAGACCTCTTGAAGGATAGAATAGCTATTGGTGAAATATCCAATACTCATGGATTAGATGGAAGAATGAAATTATTTCCTCTATCAAATGAGGAAAGTTTGTTTGAAAATTTAACAGATGTATTATTATACAATCCTAAAACAAGAAAATTTCTGTATGCAAAGATAACCGAAATAAAAAAAGCAAATAAACTGTATATTATCAGGATTGCTGGTGTGGAAAATATAGCCAGCGCACAAAGATATAAGGATTTTGTAATATATATAAATAAAAACGAATTACCGGAATTAAATGATGATGAATTCTATTATTTTGAACTTCTTGGCAAGAATGTTTATTATGAAGATGGAGAATATATTGGAAAAATAAAGGATATTCTCGAAACAGGTGCCAATGAGGTTTTGATCATTGAAAATCAAATAAACAAATATGAAAAAGACGAAACCTTATATCCTTTATTAAAAGAAAATCTCATTTCTTTTAATAAAGAAAAAGATGATATTACAGTAAAGAGATTGGAATGGTATGAAGATGATACCGAAGATAGAGATTGATGTTGTTACTATCTTCCCTGATATGTTTAAAGCACTAACTGACTTTGGAGTTATTTCAAGGGCTATAAGGGATGAGATAGTACATTTCAAGGCACATAATTTAAGGGACTATACAAAAGATAAACATAAAGTAACTGATTTATATGCATATGGTGGCGGTCCTGGAATGGTAATGAAACCAGAACCATTCTTTGAATTTTACGATAAATACATCGAAGAAAAAGGAACAAAACCATATGTCATTTTAACTTCACCGCAAGGAAAACATTTTGATACTGGTGATGCAGAAAGATTAGCACAAAAAAAGAATTTAGTGTTTTTTTGTGGAAGATATGAAGGTATTGATGAAAGAGTTATGAATATAGTTGATGAAGAACTTTCAATAGGCGATTTCGTCGTAACTGGTGGAGAGCTTCCAGCAATGTTGATGATTGATGCATTATTGCGTTTTGTACCGGGTGTTGTTGGGGATATAGAAAGCGTTAAGAATGATTCTTTCTACAATACTTTACTCGATCATCCCCATTATACAAAACCCCGTAATTATAGAGGCATGGAAGTTCCCGAAGTTTTATTAAGCGGAAATCACAAAAAGATTGACGAATATAGAAAAAAGGAAAGTCTATTAAGAACAATTTTAAAAAGACCGGATTTATTTATAAAACATGACCTTGATGAATTTGAAAAAAGGGTTCTTGTTAATATAATCAGGGAGCTGATTTCTAATGAGAAATAATGTTTATGTAGCTTTAATTCATTATCCTATATTAGGACGTGAAGGCCAGATCATCTCAACAGCTATTACAAACCTTGATATCCACGATATAGCAAGGTCTTCAAGAACATATAATATTAAAAATTATTATGTAGTTTCAAACCTACCAGCTCAACAACAAATAGTAAAAAATGTTCTAAAATATTGGACAGAGGGTTTTGGAAAACAATATAATCCTAACAGACATGACGCTTTATCTATTGTAAAGCTAAAAGGATATCTCGAAGATGTAATAGAAGATATAGAAAAAATAGAAGGTAAAAAGCCAAAGCTTATATTTACTTCAGCAAAGATCAGAGAAAGAACAAAGAGTTTTAAAGAAATTAGTGAGATAATATTTAATAATGATGAACCGCATTTAATACTATTTGGAACTGGTTGGGGCATGCCAGAGGAAATCAGGTTAATTTGTGACTACGAACTTGAACCTATCAGGGGAAATGCAGAATTTAATCATTTATCTGTTAGAGCAGCTGTAGCTATAACCCTTGATAGATTATTTGGTGAAAAATAAGAATAAAAATATACTCAAGGAGGGTTTAACATGGATCAGTATATCAGAGCCATTGAAAAAGAATATATAAGAGAAGACATTCCAGAATTCAGACCAGGAGATACAGTAAGAGTTTATGTTAAAGTTGTTGAAGGCGGAAGAGAAAGAGTACAGGCTTATGAAGGCATTGTTATAAAAATCAAAGGTGGCGGAATGGGAAAAACATTCACTGTTAGAAGAATTGGAGCTAACGGTATAGGTGTTGAAAGAATATTCCCAATGCACTCACCAGCAATTGAAAAGATTCAGGTTGTAAGAAAAGGTAAAGTAAGAAGAGCAAAACTTTACTACTTAAGAAATATCAGAGGTAAGATTAAGATCAAGGAGAGAAGGGACTGATCTTGCCTAACGACGATTTAAAGAAAAAAATAAAAAAGGAAACCTATGAGTGGATTAATGCACTCATATATGCGGTAATATTCGGAACAATTATACGTTTATTTGTATTTGAAACAATGATGGTTCCAACTCCTTCTATGGTGCCTACCATAAAGGAGTTGGACCGTTTATTCATTGAAAAAATTACATATGATTATAAAGAACCTCAAAAAGGAGATATAATAGTTTTCTGGACACCTTTTGTTGATAAAAGTGCAGAAAAAAAACTTGGTCCATTTGATAAATTTATGGATTCATTTGCTCCAAAGGAATTTAATGGTCATGTAAAATATGTAAAAAGGCTTGTAGGTACTCCAGGAGATACATTAGAATTAATTCCTGATACTGAAATATGGGAAAAAATAAAAAATGATAAAGATTTTCAACTCCCATATTGGCTGGAAAAGATTATAAATTATTATGGCGGTGCCGACAAAGTTCCAAAAAGTGTAAAAGATTCAGTGGCAAGATTATATGTTAATGGAAAGATTCCAGAAGGATTTGAAAACAGATATTATTATATAGACGGTATTTTTGCCTCAAAGAATTATTATAAATATATGGCATATCCTGAAAGATATAGCAGCGATATATATCGTGAGTTCACTGAATTAAGAAAGCCTATGTTTGATCTTGGTGCTTTTAGATATTACAATAAAACGTTAGATTACACTGCATATTATGAAAAATATCTTGCAAAAATAGACTATAATAAATATTTCATTGAAGAAAACGGCCATGTTAAGATTATACTTCCAGAAGGATTCTATTTCTTTATGGGAGATAATACAACAGAAAGTTTTGATAGCAGATATTTTGGTATAGTACCAGGAAAAAATATCATTGGAAGACCTTTTTTAAGAATATGGCCATTAAGCAGATTTGGCTCCGTAAAATAAACCAAAAACCGCCCATTAAGGGCGGTTTATTATTGGCGGAGACGGTGGGACTCGAACCCACACGGGGCGTCAACCCCATCGGTTTTCAAGACCGACGCCTTAGCCAATTAGGCTACGTCTCCGAGAATTATTATACCACATCAGGAGGTATTAGTCAATGAATTTTATGTTGAGAGTTCTTGAAAAATATGAAATTTTCTTGAATGAAAATTCATATAAAAAGCTGGAATCCTTTATTGAGTTAATAATAAATTACCCCGTTAATCTTACAGCAATAAAAGATAAAGAAGAGGCTTCAAAACATTTGATAATTGATAGTATTTTTCCTTTTGAAAAATATTATCAATTAAAAGATAATATGAAAATGATTGATATTGGCACAGGTGGTGGCATCCCTGGAATTCCTTTAAGCATTATATATAACAATGTTGATTTTACTTTGCTCGATAGCATTGAAAAGAAAATAAATGCCGTGAAATATTTTATAAAAACTCTCAATATCAATAATGCAAATTCTGTTAATTCTCGTGTAGAGTTATTTTCCAAAGAACATAGAGAAGAATATGATTATGCAACTGCCAAGGCTGTTTCAAGAAGCGATATACTTCTTGAGTATGCAGCGCCTCTTTTAAAGATAGGTGGAATGTTATTCCTATATAAAGGTCCAACATATATTACTGAAGAAAAAAAATATCTTGAAATTGCAGCAGAAAAAATAGGATTTAAAATAGAAAAAGAAATTAATTATCAATTGTTTGATAAGGAAAGATACTTTATCATATTGAAAAAAGAAATAGAGACGCCTAAAAAATATCCACGAAAAGTTGGTATGGCTGTAAGAAAACCTTTGGGAGGTATTTTATGATCAGGCTTATTATTGATACTTATCATATGGGTTCCTGGAATATGGCTTGTGATTTAGCTATTGCAAAACACGTTGGCAAAAAAGTACAGCCAACAACTATTAGACTATACAGCTGGAATTTAGCAACGCTTTCAATTGGAAGGTTTCAAAAAATAGAAGATATTGACATTGACTATTTAAAGAAAAAATATATCGATCTTGTTAGAAGACCCACCGGAGGACGTGCTGTTTTGCATCACAAAGAAATAACCTATCTCTTTGCGGCAAATATAGATCATCCCAAATTGCCAAAAAGCGTTGTGGGTAGTTATAAAGTAATAGCCGAGGCATTAATTAAAAGTATGGAAGAATTAGGAATAAAATGCGATATGGAAAAGAATAAGAATAATCATAACAACACTCCTGCATGTTATGATGCACCATCTATTTATGAAATTACCGTAGATAAAAAGAAATTCATTGGAAGTGCTCAATATAGAAATGAAAGTTATGTATTGCAACATGGTTCAATTCCACAAATCTTTCCTTTAAGGGATTATGTTAATCTATTTAAAATGCCTGAAGATAAAAAGGAAAAACTTTATAAACATCTTGAAAAAAGGGTTATTGATATTAATACGCTTATTGGAAGAACTGTAGATTGCGAAGAAATGGCAAATGCATTCAAAAAAGGGTTTGAAGATGTTTTTGAAGAAGAAGTTGTACTTGGAGAGTTATCTCCTTCTGAGATTGAATTAACCAAAAAACTCGTTGATAAGTTCGAAATTAATTTAGATGATTAAAGGCGCGGTGAAATTCACCGCGCCTTTAATTTTTATATTTTAAATTTCTTTATGTTTTCTTTTAATGCTTCTGAATGCTGTTTTAATTCCTGAGAGACTGAATTTAATACCTTTGCATCATCTTTTTGTTCAAGTGAGAATCTTGTTATTTCACTTATTTTATTGGATATTTCAAGTATTGTTTTCATACTTTTATCCATTGCTGCAGCCATTTCTTCTGTTGATGCACTTTGCTCTTCAGAACTTGCTGTTAAGCTTTCAACTCTTTGATTAATTATTTCGATCTTTTCAAGTATTACATCAAAGTTTTCATTAACTTTTTGAGTTCCAGATTCTATTTGATTTATTATATCTACTGTTTTTAATGTGGCTCCATTAACATCCTTTACCCCATTTTGTACATGAGATAATATCTGGGCTATCTCTTCAGTTGCTTTTTTACTTTCTTCAGCTAATTTTCTAATTTCATCAGCAACAACAGCAAAACCTTTTCCTGCTTCTCCTGCCCTTGCAGCTTCAATTGCTGCATTTAATGCCAACAGGTTTGTTTGCTCTGTTATTGTATTAATTGTTTCTACAATTTCACCTATATTCTCCGCTAATTTCAACAGTTCTTCAACCTTATTTTCTGTAACTTTTGACTGATTTACAGCTTCTTCTATAATTTCTGCTATTTCTTTTAAGCTCTTTGTGCCTTCTTCTGCATTTTGTATTGTCTCACTGGCAATTGCTGATAACTCCTGAGCATTTTCTGATACCATTTGTGCAGAAGATGCTATCTCTTCAACACCAGAGGTTATTTCTTCCATTGCTGAAGCTACATCATTTGTATTTTTTTCTATTTCTGCTGATTCATCATGGAAAAATACAGCATTTTTCTCTGTTTTTTGTGCAACTTCTATTAATTTCCCTGAAGAGCTATCAAGCTCATATCCTGTTTCAATTACTGTTTTTAGCATACTTTTAAAGTTATCCATCATCTGTTCCAATCTTTTAAATACATGGCTCATTTCATCTTTACCATGATCAATTAATTCTACTGTTAAATCGCCTTCAGACATTCTTTCAAGGCCTTCAATGAGATGATGTATTCGTTTAAGCAATACCTTTGTAACTATATAAGCAAAAATTACTACAAGAATTAGAGTTATAAAAATGGTTAATAGAATTGTTCCTCTTATTTTAGAATTTAATGTATCTATTTTTCTTGTATCTACTAATACACTTAAAACACCTATTAAATTACCATTTGGTTCCCTTAAAGGTAATACTAAATATGAAATTCCTTTTTTATCGCTATGTATTAATTCATATTTTTTATCACCAATTTCATTGAATATCGGTAGAATTTTATCCTTATTAAGCGTAAATTCATCACTTGTTGTTGCATATAACCCATCTTTTGTATAAACTGCCATATCTGTTGTTAGCATCTTTTTAAATAAATCCAATGATTCTTTTGAAAATGGAATTCCAGTTTGAACAACACCTATAACATTTCCATTATCCATTATTGGTACAAAAGTTCTTAATCCAAATCCACTTTTTCCAAAATCAAATCCATAGTTTGCTTTTCCCTGTAATGCCAGTTTTACACCTACAACTTCACTTTTGTTATCTCCAAATTTTCCAGGATGATGTCCTCTATAAAATACCACTCCATTTTTATCCTCAACTTCAAGAACCTTTATTCCAATAGGTTTCAGAGTTTCAAATGCTGTTACTAGAATTTCTTTTGCCTTTTCTCTATCTTCGTTTTTTAGTGCTTCTTTTAATTCAATATCCAGTGCATATTTCTTTGCAATATCCGATAATTGTTCAAATTCATTTTGAAAAAACCTTGAAACTGAACTTTCAATGAGTTCATAACGTGATTGGGAATTAAAATGCATTACTTTCTTATTTCCATTTAATACAACAAGAAAAAGCGCAAGAATAGGTAAAAGACCAATAATCAAAAAATAAAGTAGATATCTATGAAACATCTTCATGGCAACATCCTCCTTTTATTTATATAGAATATAAATATGAAATACATATAAATTATACTATTTTTTTCTCTATTTTACAAATATTCGTATATCTAACTATTTTAATTTTTAAATTCACCTCCCCTTGACTTAGTGTTAATATTTTCCTATAATTTAATTATGGAAAAATTAATCCAACTCACAAAATTAGGGGGAATTTTATGCTACCAAAAGTTATTGCTTTGATTATTTTCTTTTTTACTTACTATCTAATTATCTTTGGAAAGGGAAATAAAGCTGTTGTTGCATTTAGTATGGGATTATTAATTTCACTTGTAAAGGTTTCTGATACTCTCAGGGTTTCAAATGCCGGTGATTTTATCGATTTTAACACTCTGGGAATTTTGCTTGGAATGATGATTATTGTGGGAATTTTAAAAACAACAGGTTTGTTTCAGGCTATCGCTATATACATCGTCAAAAAATCCAACGGAAATGTTATTTCTATCTTTATTTTTACAATGCTTGCAGTTGCTATACTTTCAAGTTTTCTTGATAACGTAACGACTTTAATTCTTTTTTCTCCTGTAATTATTTATATCTGTCAGGAAATTGAAGTTAAACCAGAAACCTTTCTCTTTCCTATGATATTTTCTGCAAATATTGGCGGTACAGCCACAATGATAGGTGACCCACCAAATATCCTCGTAGGAAGCGCTTCAGGAAAAAGCTTTCTGGAATTTTTAATTGTAATGTCCATTCCTTCTTTTATTGTTCTCTTTTTATCTATAATATACTTTTTGAATATTCATAAAGAACTTAAAGATGTTGAAAAAAGCAAGCTGGATAATCTTATGAAAGCAGATCCTAATAAGGCTATTGTAAATTATCCTCTTTTAAAGAAAGGTTTAATCGTTTTTGCTCTGGTAATTGTTGGATTCTTTATACATGAATATCTCGATTACGAAGCAGCCTTAATTGCTTTAACCGGCGGTGCAATTATGTTATTAATATCAAAAATGGACTTTGACGAAATATCGCATGAAATAGAATGGGATACGTTGTTTTTCTTTGTTGGACTATTTGCCATTGTAAAGGCCTTAGAAGATGTTCATGTTATAGAGGATATAACGAATCTAATATATAACTTTATTTCACATCCATATTTATTGCTCTTAATAGTATTATGGAGTTCCGGATTTTTGGCAGCATTTATGGGGGCAGTTCCTATTGTGACAATATTTATTCCTATAATCCGTTCTTTAATTGGTACATTTCCACATAGCGAATTGTTATGGTGGGCATTGGCATTAGGAGCAAGTTTTGGAGGAAATGGAACTATTAGTGGTGCTGCTTCAAATATGGTTATCGTAGGGATGATTGAAAGTAACTTTGATAGAAAGATTAAGTTTTTCGATTTTATGAAAATTGGAATGAAGGTTGCTGTTTTTGGACTTTTAATATCCTCATTATATCTATATATTTTAATGAATTTATAGTTTTTAGATTTTATTATAATTTTTGTAAAGTTATGGTATAATATTAGTGAAACTAATTTTACATAAAGGGGGAGTTTTGATGAAAAAGTTGTTTTTGGTATTGGTATTATTAATTACTTCCGTTTTTTTAATTGCTGAAGATACCGTTGTTTTAAATTTAATCGAAGCATTTTCAAGTCCTTGGAGAACACCCACTCTAAATAAAATTATAGAAATGTTTGAAACATTAAATCCTGGTGTAAAAATTAACGTAATATCCCCACCATATGAAACTGCTTATCAGAAAATTAATTTAATGGTAAGTACAGAACAGCCACTTGATATTGTTGAAATAGGAGACTGGAATTTAAGTACTCTTGCTGCAATGGGCAAATTGGAAGATTTAACTCCATATATCAATGAATGGCCTGAGAAAGGTGATTTAATAGATGGTGTTTTAAAAGCAGCAAGCATATATAAAAATACCCCTTATCTATTACCTCATGGTATTTATGTAAAAACTTTATTCTATAGACCAGATATACTTAAAAAATACGGTTTTAACACTTATCCAAAAACTATGCAAGAAATGTATGATATGGCAAAAAAATTGACAGAAGCTTCAAAGAATCAATATGGTTTTGATTTTAGGGGTAAAGGATACCCAACATCATTTATAGATCTTGTGGTTACATCATTCTTTGATGATATTGATCCAGATAATATGTATCTGACAAAAAGTGGAAAAATTATTTTTGAAGATCCAAGAGCTATTGAAGGTTTGAATTTCTATATAAGTTTATATAAGGATACAGCTCCTAAAGATGCTATTAACTGGGGTTGGGATGAACAAGTTAATTCATTTGTTTCAGGTATCACTCCATTATTGTTCCAGGATCCAGATACAACAGGTATGCTCAACGAAATGTTAAAACCTGGACAATATAAAACAGCTCCACTACCTGTTGGAAAATATGGAAAAGCTTATCCTACATTTGGTTTTGTTGGTTGGGGAATTCCAACATATTCCAAACATAAGGATTTAGCTTGGAAATTTATAAAATTTGTAAGTTCCGCAGAGATGAACGGATACTGGAGCAAGAGTTATGGTGCATTACCAATATTAAAATCAGTATATAAATATGATTCTTACTTCAGTTCAGATGTATTTGAAGGCTGGACAGAAATGTTTAAAGATTCTGAACATTATCAATTTACACAATACCCACTTGATAACGAAAGCTGGGGAAAATGGAATGAATATCAGGAAAAAACTATGCAACAGGTATTGCTTGGAAAATTATCAGTTGTTAGATGTTTAAAAATGTGGACAGATTTCTGGAAAAAGGCTGGTTTAAAATAATTTAAATATGATGGTGATTATATGAAAAGACATAGTAAAAGATTTATTATTCTTATGTTGTTGCCAACAATTACCTTAATTTCATTTATAATTCTTTACCCCACTATAAGTGGGGTTTTGCTTTCTTTTAAAAATTATTCTCTTTTTAATTTTGGAAATATTCAATGGGTTGGATTTGAAAATTATCGGGAAATATTTTCCGATTTCTTTTACATGGACATAGTGATAAATACCATAAAATGGATTTTCTTTTCTGTATTCTTTCAATTGATCTTTGGCTTTATACTGGCCCTTTTAATGAAAGAACCATTTAAAGGTAGAGGAATATACGCCGGACTTGTATTTTACCCATGGGCTATCTCTGGATTTGCAATAGGTTTAATATGGTCATGGCTTCTTAATGGACAGTTTGGTGTAATAAACGATATTTTAATTAGAACCGGCATTCTTGAAGAAGGGCTTAATTTTCTTTCTGATCCGTCACTTGCAATGTTTTCTGTTATATTAGTAAATGTATGGTATGGAATACCCTTTTTTGCAATTATGCTACTTGCAGCTTTACAATCAATCCCACAATCTTTATATGAAGCTGCTGAAATAGATGGAGCAGGTTATTTTTCAAAACTTTTTCATATTACAATTCCATACATAAAACCAACTATTGTAAATACCGTGTTGTTGAGAATAATATGGGTTATGAATTTTCCGGATGTTATTTACGGTATGACAAGAGGTGGACCTGCTGGAAGTACGGAAATCCTTTCTGTAAAAATGATTAATGTAGTATTTTATGAATCAAATTACAGCAAAGCTGCTGCACATGGTGTAATTATCGTTCTTGTATTATTCATATATACAATGATGTATTTAAAATTAACCTCTAAAAAGGAGTTTAGCCTATGAAAAAGAAAAAGCAGGTTAAGATTTTACGTTTTATATTATTATTGTTGTTTGCTGTTTTTGCATTATTTCCACTATATTGGATTATTTTAACCTCTTTTAAACCTGTTAGCGAGTTATATACATTTCCAATAAAATACTGGACAAATAATCCATCATTGTATGGATATAAAAAGTTATTTCAATTTGTTAATTTCAAACAGTATTTTTCAAATAGCATTATTGTTGCATTGGCTGCATCTTCCATTTCAACTGTTTTTGCCATGCTGAGCGGATATATACTTTCAAGAAAGGAATTTAAATTTAGAAATGCAATAACCTTATTTTTATTCTTTTCGCAAATGATACCAACATATCTGATTATGGTTCCTCAATATGTTATGTTTTCCAATCTTCATCTGATTAATAAATTAATTAGTATAACAATTGTATATAGTGGTTTTGGTGCAGCATTTAGTACAATTATGGCAAAAGGTTTTTTTGATAGAATTCCAAAAAGCCTTGAAGAAGCCGCTTTAATTGATGGCTGCAACGAATTAGAAGCATTATTTAAAATAACAATTCCTTTAATGTTGCCAGGATTATCTGCTATTTTAAGCTTTTCTTTTGTAAATAACTGGAATGAATTATTTACCGCTGTTATGTTTTTAAATACATCGGATAAATATACCGTTCCAGTTGGTTTATATTCTATTGTTTCAAAAGCAGGAGTTCAATGGAATGTACTGGCTGCTGGAATTGTTATTGCACTTTTACCAACTATTATTGTTTTTGCTATTGCTCAAAAATACATAATAGCCGGATTGACTCAAGGTGGATTAAAGGATTAAAAATATTTGCACCTTATAAATAAAGAAGGTGATAGTTATTTTACAATTAGATGTTTTAAAAAACGCTTTAAACATATATTCAAGATCATTATTTTCTAATAATGAAATATATATTGGTTTTGCTTTAAGACTTGAAAATCATAATTATTTAAATATATTTACATATAACAATTTAAAAAAATTCTACTTTAAACAATCAGAAGATATTGTGTTTAAAATACCGGAAAAAATATTTGACTCTTTTTTTGAGAAAAAAGAGTCAAATTTCAGGATTTCTTATTCAAATGAATTTTCGTTTTTAATTAATAATCAACTTAATGAATTCTATCTGAAATTATACGGATTACCTTCAAAAGAGAAAAATTATGGATTTTTATATATTATTTCAAAAGAAAAATTTTCTTTCGATGAAGAAAAAAAGAATATTTTTAGAAAGTTTATTTCTGTTTTTGAAAATAATGTGGATACAATTTATTTTGATAAATACAGCAAATATTCTATAAATGCTTTTGTAAAGAATTATCTCACAATTTTAAGAAACCATTCCAGAATAATTTATGAACATTCTTTAAGAGTTTCTGATCTTTCAAGTATAATAGCTTCATTACTTAATCTTGATGAAGAAAGTATTTTTAAACTTCAAATTGCATCATTAATTCACGACATTGGATATATCTGGGTTTCACAAAAAGCTATTTCTGAATACATTAAAAATCCTGAATTTGATAACAATTTAATTGGAATACATTTAAATAGATTAGAAGAAATGTTTTTAGGCAATGTATTAATGACACCATATGTAAATATTGCTATAAATCATCATGAGAGACTTGATGGAAAAGGATATTTTGGAAAGAGTAACCTTTCAATAGAAGATAACATTCTTATTATTTCAAATTATATAGACGAACAGATTGTTTTAACGGAAAATGAAGACATAACTTTTGTTATTAAAGATATAGAGAAAAAAGCTGGAAAAATTTTTAATAAAGATGTTGTAAATGTTGCTGCAGAAGCAATAAAGATTTATTATACGGAATTTCATACAGAATCATTCAGTGATCTAATTTTAAAATCAAAAACACTTAATCTCTTTTATGAGGCACCCGGCGGAGAAGTTATAGAATTTTCCGGAATAATAGAAAAAAAATTTGGAGATATTATCCACATTAATTCAAAAACATTTGACGAAATATCAAAAGATAGTATATTAAAATTAAAGATTACCACAAAAGATTTTCCAGAATATGCAAAAGCAAGAGTAATTTTAAAAACTCCATATGGTTATGTTTTAAAAATTATAGAAACAAAAATAAGTAAAAAATCAAAATTAAAGGTTTTCTGGGGATTTGATTTTTATATAGGGTTTAAAAACGATATAACTCCTCTTTTAAAGGAAAAGTTAACTCCTGTTATGAAAAATATTTTAAAATCAAAATTTAAAAGAGCAAAATGCAAGATTTTTGGAGCAGAAGGGATTATTTTCACTATTAATAGTGAAAATGATGTATTCAAGGTTGGAGATGTTGTGATATTTCACATAACAGAATTTGGCGAAAGTTTATATATTCCGGCAACTTTAATAGAAAAAAAGACCGGGTTACATTGCAATGAATATACTTCGAAATTTTTTGAATTACCTGAAAGAATGCAGGCTGCAATTTATAGACTTATATTCAGGAGACAAGCTTCTATACGTTCAATTGGCGGGTTTCATGAAGAATAAAAAAATCCCCGAACTTAGTTCGGGGATTTTTTGGTGGCCAGGGACAGAATCGAACTGTCGACACCTGGATTTTCAGTCCAGTGCTCTACCAACTGAGCTACCTGGCCACTATTTAAAAATGGTGGGTGCTGCAGGGATCGAACCTACGACCTTCTGCTTGTAAGGCAGACGCTCTCCCAGCTGAGCTAAGCACCCACTCATGTTTTATCTGGCGCCCCCAACGGGATTTGAACCCGTGTCTTTGGCGTGAAAGGCCAATGTCCTAGGCCGCTAGACGATGGGGGCAATCTCTTTCACAACCGAGTATATAATACCAGAAATATCAAAAAAAGTCAAGAAAACAATAAGTTAAAAAGTTTAAGAGTTCTTTTCTATTGTTGTAATATTATTCAATATCCTAAATAACTTTTCAAATGCTCTTTTTCTATGACTTATTTTATTCTTTACTTCCTGTCCCAATTCTCCAAAGGATATTGTATAACCATCTGGAATAAATATTGGATCGTATCCAAATCCTTCCTTTCCTGAAATGGAATAACCAATCTTACCTTTTACCTCTCCTTCAACAGAGAATAACAGGTTCTTTTTTGGATCATAATATGTAGCAACACAAACAAATCGTGCTGTTCTTCTTTCGTATGGAACGTTATTTAATTTTTTTAGTATATATTTCATTTTTTCATTATAGCTTTTCCCTTCCATAAACCTTGCAGAATATATGCCAGGAAATCCATTTAATATATCTATTTCCAATCCCGAATCATCAGCAATTACTGGCATTCTTAAAAGTGTTGCTGCCTCTATTGCTTTTTTTATTGAATTTTCTATAAAGGTTTTTCCGTCTTCATTAACAGAAAACCCCTTTATTATTTCAAAAATTCCTCTTAACTCAATATTTTTTGGCTTTATCTCATTTATTTCTTTTACTTTATGTTTATTTCCAGTGGCAAGATATATCGTCATTCTCCCAAACCAACCTTCTTCAATTCTTCTGCTGCTTTTGCAGAATCTTCCTGATGAAACACTCCAGCACCAACAACAAATTCTCTAACTCCTGCAAGATATAAGTCTCTTATATTTTTCAATCCAACACCACCATCAACCTCTATGGTAACATTAAGGTTCTTTTCATCTATCATAGATTTTAATTTTCTTATTTTCTCTAAAGATGAAGGAATAAACTTCTGCCCTGTAAAACCTGGATTTACACTCATTATAAGTACTCTATCTAAATATGGCAATATTTCTTCGAGGAGAAATACAGGAGTATGTGGGTTTAATGAAACACCTGCATCACAACCCAATTCTTTTATTTTTGATACTGTTCTATGTAAATGTGTTGTTGCTTCATAATGTACGGTAATACCATGAACTCCCATTTTCGCATAATCTTCAATATATCTATCTGGATCCACTATCATTAAATGTGCATCAAGATATAGATCTGTTACTTTTTTTACTGCTTTAACGATAGGGGTTCCAAAGGATATATTAGGAACAAACATTCCATCCATAACATCAATATGAATACCATCAACATTGTTTTCTACTTTTTTTATTTCCTCTCCCAATTTTAAAAAATCAGCAGCTAATATTGAAGGGTATATCTTCATTTCCATCTTTTCCTCCTTATTCTTCTGTTATATTCTTCCACTTCGTTATATATTTTCAAATAATTTTTGTATCTTATTTCAGAGATTTCTCCATTTTTAACAGCATCTTTTACACCGCAATTTGGTTCATTTATATGAACACAGTCATTAAAACCACAATACATTGAATGTTCATCAAATTCTATAAAGAATTCTTTTAGTTTTTCCGGTTCAAAATCATATACTTCAAGTGCTGCAAAACCCGGAGTATCAGCAACAAATCCTCCAAAATCAAAGCTTAACAGTTCTGTATATGTAGTTGTGTGTTTTCCGCGTTGAAGTTTTTCTGAAATCTCTCCAACTCTCAATTGTAATCCTGGATTTATAGCATTTAATAATGAGGATTTTCCAACTCCAGACATTCCTGCAAATGTAGAAACCTTATCTTTTAAATATTCTTTTATTTCATCTATACCTATATTCTTTTTTGCACTTGCAAGAACTACAGGATATAATGGTGAATATATTTTCATAAATTCATCTATTTCGTTTTGTTCAAGCAGATCTACTTTATTTAATACAATAACACAATCAAGATTATTTTTTTCAACCTGTACAAGAAACTTATCTATTATCAAATAATCAACTTTTGGGCTTTTTAAACAGGTTACCAATATTGTTTGATCAACATTTGCTATTTTAGGTCTATACAGCATATTTTTTCTTGGCAATATATTCTCTATTTTTGCACCGCCAACCCCATCAATTGAGTATTCAACATAATCCCCTACAATAGGTTTTATTTTTTGAAGTTTGAATTTTCCCCTTAAATATGCTGTTATCTTTTCATTTGTTTCAAGATCTAAAAGTTCCAATGTATTGGAATGAAATCGAGTCACTATTCCTTTTTTTATTTTCACTTATTCACCTCCGAAGATGCTACCTTTAAAATTATCGTATCGCCTTCCATTACAGGTGTATTTGGTTTCGGCGTCATATCAATTACCGTCTCAATTTTTTCGTCTGGATAATAAATTTTAATAATCTTATATTTTAATTTATATTCAGTCAAAAATTCTTCGGCAACCTCAACAGGAATTCCTATTAAATCAGGCACTTTTAATTTTTCAATACGCCCTAATTGAATAAATACATGTCTTCCTTTTTTTACTTTTGTATTGGCTGGAGGATCTGTATATAATACGCTATCTCCAACACCTTTTACAATTGGAATAAGTCCTTTTTCTTTTAGAGCATTTATTGCTGTTTCTTTGTCTTCACCCATTAATGAAGGAATACTCACATATGTATTTGCATTAACAAAAGCAAATATTAACAGGAAAAATATTGTTCCACCTGTTATTAATCCAAGAATAAAAAGTATTAAATTTTTTATACCTTTTTTTATATATCTAAAGACATTTTTCATTTTAAATTAATACCCTTTTTTCTCATTTTTAATTGGCCACATGCAGCGTCAATATCTGTTCCTTTTTCAATTCTTAATGTTGCCTCTATACCATTTTCCTTGAGTTTTTTCACAAAATTTGTAAGGAATTTTTTTGAAGGTCTTTCAAACCCTGCCGGATTTGGATTAACTGGAATTATATTTACCATTACCTTTAATCCTTTTAATATTTCTGCAAGTTTTATCGCATCTTCTTCTGTATCGTTAAATCCTTTTATGGCTATATATTCTATAGTTACCCTATTTTTCGTCTTTTGCTGATATATCTTAGCTGCCTGTAATACCTGTTCTATAGGATATTTTGAATTAATTGGCATAATCTGATCTCTCTGATAATTTGATACTGCATGTAAAGATATTGAAAGTCTTATATCAAGCTCAAAATCTGCAAGTTCTTCTATTTTATCGGCAATTCCTGCTGTTGATATAGTGATATGTCTTGCGCCAAGATTTTTCATTTTTTTATTATTCCAATTTCTAATGGCTTTTATTACATTATCATAATTTAATAATGGTTCTCCCATGCCCATTAAAACTATATTGTTTATATTTACATTTTCCAATTTTTCTATTGCAAGTACCTGAGCTATAATTTCACCTGTGGATAAATCTCTTTCAAATCCGCTTGCTCCAGTTGAGCAGAACTTACATTTTAATGCACAACCAACCTGTGAGGATATACATGCTGACACCCTGTTAGGATAAAAAAGTAAAACAGATTCAATTGTTCTGCCATCTTCCAATTTCCATAGGAATTTTGTTGTTTTATCCTTTTTAGATCTCTGTATATCTACAGGTTCTGGAATGTATATATAAAAATAATCGTCCAATTGCTTTCTCATTTCTTTAGAAAGATTTGTCATTTCATAGAAATCAAAAACATGTTTTTTAAATATCCAATCCAATACCTGATCCACTCTAAACTTTTGCAAATTTATCTTTTTAAATTCTTCTATTAATTTCTCATAACTATAGTCTAAAATATTTTTCTTCACCATTTCATACTCCTCCTATTTTAAAATACGCAGCATTCATAGCTCCACGTAATTTCAAAGTTCTCTTCCTGGGCAATCTTTATGGTATTTTGAACAGGTTGCACTATTTTGTCTGCAATATATAGCAATTTTTCCTGTAATTCCCTCCTGTACCTTCCTTTTGGATGCATACACCCTAAGGTTAATTTAATTCCTGAAATTTTTTCTTTAGCATACTCAAAAATTTTAATTACTTCTTCTATTTCTGGCGGTTCTCTATCTTCAAAATATGATCCCGGAGTTGGTATAAAAACAAGGAATACTATATCTGAAACATTATACTTTGATAATCTGTCTATAGCTTCAATCTCATGGGTTGTTTTTCCACCGTTAAGACCTATTGTTATATGTGGTTTTACGTTAAATTTCATATTTATAAGGTTATCAAATGTATCCCACATATCTTCAAATTTATCAACGCCATATACTTCCAACATTGTTTCAGCATTTCCAACAAGATCAAAGGATATTGCATCGCTAATTTCTTTTATTTTTTTCAATTCTTTTTTATCCATAAATCCTGTATGTAAATTGTATTTAAATCCATACTTTTCTTTGTATTCTTTTAAACGTTCCACAAAATTATATACAGGCACCTTTATCTCTGAATTCATCCCTCCACTTAATAATAAAGATGTCATATTTGAAAAATTATCTATTTCGTTAATTGTTGCCATATGTTCTAAATAATGCTTATTACAATGTTTGCAATTGAGATAACAATAATTTCCAGTTAGAGATATGGATTTTGTATTCTGCATTTTTACAAAATGTATCTTTTTCATTCCTGATCTCCTTTAAATCTTTCACATGCTTCTTTTGCCGCAAGTTGTTCTGCAACTTTTTTAGATTTTCCAATCCCCTTGCCATATACTTTGCCGTTTATCTTAACCTCAACAACAAATGTTCTATTGTGGGGTGGGCCATCCTGTCTAACTAGATTATATTCTGGCCTTATTTTTAAATCTTTCTGGGTTAATTCCTGCAATCTTGTTTTATAATCAAGAAAGAGTTTCCCCTCAATTGACTGTTGAATATATTCGTTTAGGTTCTTTAATGCAAATTCCTTTGCTTTTTCAAAACCCAATGAAAGATATATCGCAGCAATTATAGCCTCAAATAGGTCTGAAACAATGGAATGTTTTTCTCTTCCACCAAACTTTGCCTCATTTTTGCTGAGTAATATATAATCGCCAAGATTGAGTTTCTTAGCTGCTTCAAAAAGTATTAATTCACTCCCTACTGTGGCTCTAACTCTTGCCATATCTCCTTCATTGAGATTGTAATTTTTGAATAAATGCTCTGCTATTATAAGATTTAATACAGAATCCCCAAGAAATTCCATTCTTTCATTTGAATTGATATCTCTCCCTCTTGATTTATAATCATTAGCATAAGAAGAATGACAAAGAGCCTCAAATAGAAGCTCTTCGTCTATATTTTCAATACCAATTATCTTTTTTACTGCTTTTACTATCTTTTTCTCATGATCATTAATTATCATTTACTTATTTTCTCCTTTACTATTTCATAAAGGGATTCTTCATCTAATTTAAAGATCTTGAATAATAATGCATTGCTTCCTGATGGTGAATAATCATCTACACCTAATACCTCTATACCAGCTGGTTTTATTCCATTTTCCACTACAGATTTTGAAAATTCTACAAATAATCCGTTGTATTTATTATGGTCTTCGTAGATTATTACTTCTGTATTTTCAATATATTCTTTTATTTTTGCTGCATCAAATTCAAGTGGTGCTGACACGTTTATTACTGTAATCTTTATTCCTTCTTCTTTTAATTTATCTGCTACATTAACAGCCTTATGTGCAACACTTCCATGAGTTAATATTGTTACTTTTTCACCTTTTCTTAAGATATCCATTTTACCATATTCAAATGTATAACCTTCACCAAAGAATGGTTCTCCAGCTTCATTTAAGATTACAGGAATCTTTGATCTACCCATTGCAATTACTACATTACCAGGTGTTGAAGCTGCGTATCTTACAGCTTTATCTGTCTGGTTAGGATCAGCTGGAACAATTAATTTTGTATCAAAGAAACTTCTTACTATACCTACATAATTAATTTCATGATGTGTTTTTCCATCTTCACCTATATCAATACCACAGTGAGTTACTGCTGTTTTTAAGTTTGTATGGTTTATATCGTTTAATCTTTGTTGGTTAAATGTTTCATCAAGACCAAATACACCGAAGTCTACAAAGAATGGAACTACTCCACAAACTGACATTGCACCTGCAATTGTTGCTGCGTTATGTTCCTGAATACCTATTTGAACATAGTTTTCTGGTGCAACCTTTTCAAACTTTTCAAGTTTTACTGATGGTTTTAAATCACAATCTACTGCAACAACAGGTACTTTACCTTTATTTGCTTTTGCAAGATCTGCTATTGCATTACCAAAGGCTCCTCTGTTATCAATCTTATCTTCTTTTGTATAAACAATAGGTGTTCCAGGTTCTGCTACTACTGTATTATCTTCAAATTCTAATTTTTCTCTAATTAATGGTAATTTGCTTCTCATTTCTTTATATTTTTCTATATCATTTTCAACACCAAGTTCTTTTAATGCTTTTTCGAGAGCATCTTCTTTTAATGGTGCTCCATGATATTCATGTCTGTTTTCCATAAAGGAAACGCCTTTACCAATTATTGTTTTGGCAATAATTACTGTTGGACCGAGTTTATAATTTTTTGCTTCTTCAATAGCATTTAATATCTGCTCAAAATCATGCCCATCAACTTCCAATACTTTCCAACCGTCAGCTTCATATTCCTTTGCAATATCAACAAATAATACGTCTCTTGCTCTTCCAGAGATCTGTATATCGTTATAATCAACCAATACTGTAAGATTGCTTAATTTTTCCTTTACAGCCGTTCTTCTTGCTTCTGCTATCTGCCCCTTTGGTGATTCACCATCACTGTGTAATACAAATACTCTATAATCTGCACCTGTTATCTTTGATGCTAAAGCCATACCTACTCCTGCAGATAATCCCTGTCCAAGGTTTCCTGTTGTCCATTCTACTCCAGGGATACCTCTTGTTATATGGCCTTCAAATATTGAACCTGGATGTCTGAACCCTGCTAATACATCATCTGGATTAAAGAATCCAAGTCTTGCAAGTGCTGAATATACACCTGGTGATGTATGACCGTGACTGATTACAACTCTATCTCTTTTTGGATCATATGGATTTTCTGGATCTATATTTGCAACGTTAAATACGCTTAAATATAGATCTATAGAGGACATTGAACCTCCTGGATGTCCTGATTTTGCAACTGTTGTCATTTTCAAAATATCTGCTCTACATATTTTTGCAAGTTCTTTTAATTCTTTCAATGATTTTTTCATCTTATCTTCCTCCTTAACTTATTTTAATCTCCTTATCAGGATAAATATTATATTTAATACTGCACTTATAACCAACATTGTAGTTATGGGAAAATAAAATACAAAATTTTCTTTTTTTATGATAATATCCCCGGGCAAATGCCCTAATTTTATACCAGATTTTCCAATAACAATAATTATAATACCTATAACTATAAGCAATATACCCATTTCAATAAATATATTGCCAATTATTTTCATTTTATTCCTCCGTATTGCAGTTTTTCTTAAAATAATCAAATGGAAGTTTTACCATTACCGGCTGATTATTTTCAATAATCTGGAGGGTTACCTGTTTCAAGAATATATTTACTGTAATTACCCTTGCAGGAACATTGTCATATTCAATTGTTGTTCCTTCATTAGGAATACATTTTAATGATTCTTCATAAAAATCATTTTCATATGCAAGACAGCACATTAATCTTCCGCATCGTCCGGAAATTTTTGCTGTGTTTATTAACATCTGCTGGGTCTTTGCCATTTCCATTTTTATTGAATCGAATTTCCTTAAAAACCTCGAACAACATGTCATTTGACCACATAAACCCATTGATCCAACCATTTTTACTTCATCTCTTATACCTATCTGCCTTAACTCTATCCTTGCCCTAAATTCCTTTGCAAGTTCTTTTACCAATTCTCTAAAATCCACTCTCGTATCTGAACCAAAATATACAATTACTTTTGAACGGTCAAATATATATCTCGCAGATAATACCCTCATTGGGAGCTGCAATTCTTTTACCTTTATTTCAGTAACCTCTTTTACCTTTCTTGCAAGTTTTTTATTTTCTTCATATATTTCCATATCTTCATCATTTAATTTTCTTAAAATAGTGGTAACTTCATATCCAATTTCTTCAAAGGTTAATTCTTTAGGACCTAAAATTACCTTTCCAACATCAAGCCCCATTGAAGTATTTACCAATACTAAATCACCTATTTTTATATCTTCTCCGTTACTTGCATAATATAAAATAGGTGATAATTTTGTTATTTCAACCCCATATACTAAAGCCTTTAAATTTATCATTATCTATTCCTCCTTATCTGAAAAGAAAGCATGCAAAAACCTGAAAAACATCGTTGTTATAACTAAATCAAAGTTTAAATTTGATATATTTAAACGAGTAAGGTTATCACACCATTTAATGTTTTCATATATGTTTTCAAAGTTTAGTTTGAAATTTGAAAATCCAAAAAACTCATACATTTTTAACGAAGAAAATTCTTTCCAATAGCTGGAAAGTCTATATACATATGCATCATGATATAGTGAAAGAAATAATCTGGCAAATAGTTTTATTGTATCTAATTTATTTGCTATAGAATTCTTTTTTGATATTATTTTATCAATTACACTTTGAATTTCTATTAAGTCCAGATTTTCAAATCTTTTTATCAATTCAAAAAAAGCTTCGTATTTTAATAATTCCTTTTCTGTATCTTCATCTTCACTAAGAATTATTTCAACAAGTTCAAGATTTTTTAATCCCTTCAAAGAGTTTATCATTTCAATTAATTTACTTTCATTATCTATATTATCAAAAATATATTTCGCCAATTTATAATTACTATTTATAGAATAAGAAAATTCTATATATATTTTTTCATTTTTTTCTTTTATTTTTTTTCCTATATCTGAATTTGGAATGAGTATTTTATATAATCTACTTCTAATTGTTGGTAATAAATTATACCATTTTGTTGTTGTTGAAAGCATCACTGCAAATGTTGGCGGTTCTTCGAGAATTTTTAATATCGCATTTGCTGCCTGTTGATTCATTTTGTCAATTTCATGTATAACAACTAATTTATATGAAGAAAAATTTGGTTTATATTCAAGAAATTCCTGCATTTTCCTTATATCATCAATCTTTATATTTCCTTTTTCAGGAAATATTTCATATACATCGTTTATGTTAATCTCTTTTTTTACTTCATTTACTATTTCATATAAGTAATTAATATCACCATTGACAAAACACAAAGAACTTCCTGAAAATGTATTAAGTGACTTTATTTTAATGTGTATCACCTCATTTATATAAATCAAGTAATAATCCATTAATGGCATCTATTTTTTTAGCATATACAAAAGCTCCACTCTCATTTTTTAAAATTTTATCTGTTAATTCCTTTAATTCCTTATTTACCTGATCCGCAACAACATAAAAATTTTTCTCTCTAAAATTCAACTTCGATTCTAATTTATATAAATTTTTTTCTATCTTTTTCAAAAAGTCTTTGACGCTTTTTTTATATTTTTCAAGATTCCTTTCAACTGGAGACCTTTTAAACTCTGCACCATATTCTTCTATTTTTTCAAGCAATTTTTCAAGATCCTTTTTTATTATATCCGCTTCATTTAAATCAAGAATTTCAGAAAAAGTTGTCTTTCTTTTTCGAGACGCTTTACTTTTTTTAGATGATTTTTTATTTTTTACCTTGCTATTTTCGGATTTTTGAGCAGAACTTCCTGACATGGGGTTTATAAACATAACAGCCACCTCCCCCTTTACACATTATTATACCATATTAAGTTGTCTAATAAGTAAAAAGATTAATTTAAAAACTAATAATAATTCAATAAAGGGGGACAACGCCCCCTTTATTGAATTTCATAACTTTATTATGCTTTTATTTTTGACTTAACGCTTTTTATTATTACTTTTCTATATGGCTCCAATCCAATAGATTCTGTTTCTAAATGAGGATATTTACTTCTTACATATTCATGAACAATTCTTCTTTCATATGAAAACATCGGAGCTAATTCTATTTTGTCATTTGTTTCATTTAATCTTTTTACTGCATTATCAACTATTTCATATATTTTCTCTTTCTTTTTTCTCCTATATTCACCAACATCAAGATTTACATCTATCTTGGTTGAGGATAATCTATTCACAAAAATAGATAATATATGTTGCATAGCTCCTATAGTTCTTCCATACTTTCCAATTAATTTACCGAGTCCATCTCCTTCAAGCCTTACAAGAATGTTTTTTCCCTGAAAGTTAATTGAATAATCAAAATCGCCGTCAAAGTTTTCGAGAATATCACCCAAAAACTCGTTTAACCTATTAATCATATACTTTTCATTCAAAAAAGCGTTAATAATAGCTGGTTTGTTTCCTATCCCAAGAAAACCTTTTTTTGGTTGTTGAATCACTTCAAAGTTAATTTCTTCAGGTGTAACACCAAAAAATTTTACCGCTTCTTCAAATGCTGCATCGATACTTTTCCCCTCAAAGTCCTTTTCTCGAATCTTAATATTCATTTTTAAAGAGCACCTCCTAATGCTAAAACTATTTTGCTTTATATGGCTTTGGCCCAAGCCCAAAAAATTCCCTTACGGTTAAGCCTTTTATATTGTTCTTTTTATTTACGTAATATGTAATGAATACCTGTAATATAGCATTTGTTACCCAGTAAATGAATATTCCTGTTGGCAATCCTATAAATAAGAATGGGAATATTATCATCATAAATGCTGTGTTCCAGGCTGTTTTTCTATCTGTAGCTGATTGCAATGCATTAAAGAAGTATGCTGCAACACTAATTAAAACAAGCAAAATATTTTGTTTAAATCCACCCTGAGAAAGATCTGACCATATTAAGAACTGTGGATTATATGCAAATGTCCCCTGATAATAATTAATAGCACCGTATAATATCCAGAATATTGGTAATTGTATAAACGCTGTTAAACAACCATCTGCTGGATTAATTTTGTGCTCTTTATACAATTCCATCAAAGCCTGTTGCTGTCTTTGAGGATCTTTATATTTTTTCTTTATCTTTTCAACTTCTGGTTGTAATCTTCTCATTTCTATCATAGATTTTGTCTGTCTATGATAAAGCGGGTATAACAATAATCTTATAACAAATGTAAAGATCATTATAGCCCAACCAAAGTTTCCTGTAAATTTGTATAGCCACCATAAGAATGTAACAAAACCATAATTTATATACCATAACCAGTTAATTGCTCCAACCTGTTTTGATAATTCCTTTATTCTATCGTATTTTTCAGGAAATACCTGTTTTATAAATACATATTTCCTTGGTCCCATATATGCTTTAAATGTTTTGGAACCAGAAATCATTATGGAATTATTTTCTATTGGTATATCCTTTGAATCAAAAATGAAAATGGATTTTATTGGTTTCGCAAGATATGAAATTAATAATTCATTATCTACAGCCACTGTATTTGGATAAGAGATAGTAGGAATTATAACCTTTCCATTTATATTTTTAAACGATACATCAAAATCATAATATGGTGAATTATAGAACTTATAACTTTTTTCTCCACCATTTTTAAATAAAAATGTAATTTCAACATATTCTTTGTCTTTTCCTTCTGTAATTTTATATGACTCCGGTAATATTTCATTACCATTTTCATCTAAAATATCAAAACTGTCATTATAATATTTATAGATATTTAAAAAAATTGTATTGCTTCTATTCTGTAAAATACTAAAATCCTTCATATGTCCGTTTAAATCAAAATTTACTTCATATAATCTCATTTGCAGTGAAATCTCTGTAGCTTTTGTTGTTATTGTATATTCTGGCATTTGTGTAAATGCAAAAATACTTAGGACCAAGAGTCCTATAATTAATAATGCTTTTTTCAATTTTTTGCACCCCTTTGTTTATTTTTATTATGTGGTATAAATACAAATTTTTCAGGAACTGGATCTATCCCGCCCTGGTGAAAAGGATTACACCTCAATATTCTCAATATTCCAAGATATAATCCTTTTAATACTCCAAACCTCTCAATTGCTTCATATGTATATGTTGAACATGTTGGGTAATATATACATTTTGCCGGTTTATAAGGCGAGATATATTTTTTATATATTTTAATCAGCCCTAAAAATATTCTTTTCATTTTAAATTCTCCGCTATATCTAATAAAATATTTTTTATCTCCTCAAATGTTAAATTATCAAATTCTTTTGAAAGTGTCTTTCGTGGAAGGAATATAATATCAAATTCTTGTGGAAAGAGACTTTTATTTCTGCGATATATCTCTCTGATATATCTTTTTAATTTATTTCTTTTATGTGCTTTTCCAAATTTCCTTTTTATCGTTATTCCAATTCTGGAATAACCCAATTCATTTTTTAAATAAACAACCACAAAATATTTGTTTACATGTCTCTTTCCACAAGAAAAAAGTTTGTCAAAGTCTCTTCTGAGATAGATTCTTTCAAATTTCTTAAATGTCTCTCCCATATTAAACAGCTAATCTTTTTCTTCCTTTAGCTCTTCTTCTTCTTAATACAGCTCTTCCACCTGGAGTTCTTGATCTTACGAGAAATCCATGTGTGTTCTTTCTTTTTCTTCTGGAAGGTTGATATGTTCTTTTCATCTTCATGCCTCCTTATATATTTTTTTGATATTATACCTTCAATTATTATACCTTTTAAATGCTTTTTATGTCAATAAACAAAGTTACAATTCCTTTTTTTTTAAGAAAAAATTCTAAATCATATAATAATTTTGTGTTTTATTTAATACTTTTTATCTGTTGCATCCTTAATTCAATTACCTGAAGTAATTTATAATATTCTTCATCGGTGATTTCTCCAACTCTAAAATCACAATGATAATATCCTGTAAAAATTTCCTGTTTATTTATAATTTCTCCTATTAAATTTACTTTTACGCTAAAAGCCTCAAAATTAATTACCATTTTTGTTTCAGCCATTGAGTCTATCTTTTCTTTTAATGCATAAAAAACTATATTTTTATTTGAAATTGTCTCTATATGGGCTTTAAAAGCTTTTTCATTATCAAGTCTCCAGACATATTTATTTACAAATATTACTTTCTTTAAAGGTATTCCAATACCTGTTAAATTCCATTTTATAGAAACATTTTCATCATCTTTAACACTTCTATCTATTTTAGCTACATACCCCAATTTATTTCTTCCAACAACCTTACACTTTGTATTTATAGGCATATTATTTACATAATACTCAAGATCAAAGTATTTGTCTATTGTTAAATATTCATTGGAGATATTTATTATATTACCGTTAACTTCTACTTCTTCTGTTGCAACATATAAAGTAATATAATCTTTTTTTGCATCTATTACCTTTGCTTCTACAAGAGTTTTTTGATTATTTACATCAAGACTTAAATAAATATCTTTATATTTTAATGTATGTGTTTGATATAATCCTCCATAAAACTCCGGTATTATTTTTATAACTATATCAACAACGTCTTTATCAAGTTTTCCTATTTTCGCCATATTACTTAATACCTTTATTGCTTCTTCCATACTTAGCGCTTTACGCCACGGCCTATTTGATAACAAAGCATCTGTAACCTCTGCCACAGCAAGAATTCTTGACAAAAATGGAATTTCATTATTCATTCTTTTATTATAACCACTTCCATCAAGAAATTCGTGGTGAAATTTGGCTATCTCAACATATTCAGAAAAATAGTCATTACCAGCAAAAAGAAAATCAAGTTTATATGTATGTTTTTTTACCTCTTCAATTTCAGATGGAGTTAATTTCCCGGATTTTTGTAATATGCTTTTAGGTATCCAGATTTCACCAAAATCATGTATTAAAGATGCATAAAATAATTTTTCAACATCTTTTTGATCAAGCTTTAAATTTTCAGCTATTAACAGGGATAATTCAGAAATCCTCAAAGAATGATAATATGTATATGCATCATGCGCTTTTAAAATATACAATAAAGAATTTATATTTTGTTCAACAGCATATTCTTTTAAATAATCATCTTTAATATCCAATAATATAGATAAAATCTGTTTTGCATTTTCATTTATTATTTTTTTTACATTCATAATGGCATTTTTGCCTTCTGCCTGATCAACTATAAAATAAATAAAGCCCAGATCTTTATTTCTAAACTTTATTAATTCTCCAATAGCAAAATAATTTTCAATTCCTTCAAAAAAGTGTTTATTAATACTCTCCTCATACTTTACTATATTAAAATGCGATTCTTTAAATTTATCCTCAACCGAAAAATACATATTTTCCATTGCAATATCATAATTCTTTAATTTAGAATCATAATATGAGATAATTTTAAATAAATTATCAGATAATTTGATTCCGAGAATAAATCTAAAATCTTTTAAGGTTATTTTGGCAATAATCTGATTTAACTCTTTTAATACATTCTCAATCATAACTATTCCCCTTTTAATTTTATATTATTGGCATTCCCCACAATTATATACATATCCTTTTTAATAAGTTCTGGTTTTTTTAGATTATTTACTTTCAACAAATAATCTACAGAAACTCCAAAAATTCTTGAAATTTTATATAACGTATCTCCTTCTTTAATTTTATAGTATATATAATCATCTTTTAAAATTGGTTTTTGATAGTATTTTTCAAAAACATTTTCATCTATAGCATAAAAATCCCTTGGATTTGTGTCTCTTATTATAAATGAAAAATCATTAAATCCTGACATATCTGTACTTTCTGAAGAAATTATTTCTCCATGTACAGAAATATTTTCATATAAAATCAATATGGAAATATTGGAATTTCTTATTTCTTTCGAATATTTTTTCAAAACGTCATCTGTTTTCTGTATTACAAAACCATCCTTTTGTATTTCACGTTCTGTATTTATTATCCCCATAACAAATACCTCATTATTATTATAGAGATATTTAGTGTATGGCATATAATATTCTTTATCTTTATATATCAAATTAGCCACTAACAATGGCATATTATAATCAAAAAGGTTTTCATTAAAGGTTATATTATAAAAATTTTTATACGACGGAAGTTCATAATACCCTTCATTACTTTTCATAAAGGTAATCGAAAAAGAGAGTATAGAAAAAATTATCATTATTATTAAAATAACATACCTTCTCATTTAATTGCCTCCCATAAACATACTATTTCGAATTATATTATATCATAATAAAATTAAATTTCATTATATACATCAATAAAAATTGTTTCTAATCCGAATTTTTTTTCTAAAATTTCTCCAATTGCTTTTACACCAAATGTTTCTGTTGTATAATGACCGGCATTTATATAGTTTATCCCTATTTCTTTTGCTATATCTCTGATATGTTCTTTTACCTCTCCTGTAATAAATGTATCAACCTCTGTGTTTTCAAGTGCATCTATAATATATGATGCTCCACCGGAAATAATAGCTATTTTTCTTACATATTCCTTATTTTTATAAATAAATAAATCTTTTCTTTGAAATACTTCCTCCATTTTTTCTTTGAATTCTGAAAATGGTATTTCTTTTTCATACTCGCCTATAACTCCATAATCAAATGGAATTATATTTTTCAAATTCAATCTTTTAGCAATTTGTCCATTATTTCCATATTCAATATGCGAATCAAGAGGTAAATGATATCCCATTAAAGTCATATCGTTTTTTATAACCAATTCAACACGTTTTTTCAAATATCCTCTTAACTTAAAAAAGTTTTTTCCAAATATACCATGATGTACAAACATCATATCCGCATTTTCTTCAATAGCTTTTTCTATAAATTCAAGATTAAACGAAACACCTATTGCAACCTTTTTTACTTCACTTTTTCCTTCAATTTGAATTCCATTAAAACAAAAATCATTAAATTTTTCAACTTCTAATAATTCATTTAAATATTTTTCTATCTCAAAAACATTTGCCATTTCTATCCCTCCATCTTTTTATTTTATCATTTTATTTTTCCATATATGTTGAAAAATCCCCCGAAAACGGGGGATTAATTTATATTATTTTTTTAAAATTGCTTTTTCTGTTTCCTTATCAAATGCGTGCATAGTATGCATTTCAAGAAGCAATTCTATTTCCTGTCCTTCTTTTGCTTTTGTTATTGGATCAACTTTTGCAACAAGTGATTGTCCTCCAACATTTACATGTAATAATGTTTCACTACCAAGAGGTTCTACAACATCAACAATACCTTTAATTATTGCATCACCTTCAATTTCACCTTTAAATAATTCTTTATCGTGAATATTTTCTGGTCTAATACCAAATACAACATCCTTATCAATATAATCAGCGAGCATATCTTCATAATCTTTTGGAACCTTAACCTTAAATCCTTCTGCAGTTACCCATAATCCTCCATCGCCTCTTATAATCTTTGATTCAATAAAGTTCATAGGTGGTGTTCCAATAAATCCTGCAACAAATTTATTTGCTGGTTTAAAGTATACTTCATGTGGTGAACCTATTTGCTGAATAACACCGTCTTTCATGATAACAATCTTATCAGCCATTGTCATAGCTTCAACCTGATCATGTGTAACATAAACTATAGTAGCATTTAATCTATGATGTAATTTTTTCAATTCACTTCTCATCTGTACCCTTAATTTAGCATCAAGGTTTGATAAAGGTTCGTCAAATAAGAATACCTTTGGATCTCTAACAATAGCTCTACCAACAGCAACCCTTTGTCTTTGACCACCTGATAATTGTTTTGGCTTTCTATCTAAAAGATGTGCAATATCCAAAATTTTTGCTGCATCTTTAACTCTTCTATCAATTTCATCTTTTGGAAATTTTCTTAATTTTAATCCAAATGCCATATTATCATATACTGTCATATGTGGATACAAAGCATAATTCTGGAAAACAAATGCAATATCTCTATCCTTAGGTTCAACATCATTAACAACCTTACCATCTATTAATAATCTTCCACCTGAAATTTCTTCAAGTCCTGCAATCATTCTCAATGTTGTTGTTTTACCACAACCTGATGGACCTAATAAAACGCAAAATTCCTTGTCTTCAATAGTAAAATTTGCCTGTTTAACAGCATGAAATCCATTAGGGTAAATCTTATCAATATTTTCCAATACAACCTGTGCCATTTAAAACACCTCCGATTTATTCAATATCTTCTATTTCTTTAAAAATATCCTTTATATCTTCATATTTCGAAGGATCTCCTATTTCAAGCAAATAAAGATCCCTTATTTCATCTATAAAATTCATAAGTTTTTTAAACTTATCAAAACCAATTACAACAAATTCAGGTTTTCCATTTTTTGTTATAACGATAAAGTTTTTTTTGGATTCTTCAGTAACTCGGGAAAATTTTGATTTTGCTTCAGCGACACTATAAAATTTTAAATTTTCTATATCCACAAAGATTCCTCCTTGACTATAATTATAGTCATTATTGTTTTAAAATAAAAACCTGTTGAAAGGTAATAAGAATTCAATATAACAAATTAAATGGAATAAAAGGTAAAATACGCCTTTTTTCATTAAATAATAAAAATTTTGTTTATCCTTTTGTTGTTGATTGAGAAAAATAAAAATTCCCTCAAAAGACTTGGTTGCTAATCCTCGAAATTTATCTTTGAAAGTAGAAAAATAATATTCACTCAAACATCGCCTCCTGCGCTGCTTCGCTAAAAATCACATCCGTGTGATTTTTACGGCTCACGCAATATCTCCGTTCGGGAAATTTCAAGCCTTCATTCACCTTTTTATTCGTGTTTTTTAATCCTTAAACGTAACTTTTATTTCTTAATCATTTGTAGTTTCAATTCAGGAACTCTTCGAGCCTTCACTCGCTTTTATTTTTTTCAACTATCTTTAATTCCCGCTGCGGAAAATTCTTAGTCTTTGTTCGTATTATTTTTTACAACTGTCCTATAATGCCTGTTGTAAAAAATCTTCGTTCTGGTTAGTTTTATTACTTCTATTATACAACAAAAAAGCGCAGGATTTTAATCCTGCGCTTTTTCTGGTGGCGGCGAAGAGACTCGAACTCTTGACACTGCGGGTATGAACCGCATGCTCTAGCCAACTGAGCTACGCCGCCATATAAAAAATGGTAGCGGGGGTAGGATTTGAACCTACGACCTTCGGGTTATGAGCCCGACGAGCTACCAGGCTGCTCCACCCCGCACCACGTAATTTCCTTCTCTATAAATAAAATGGTGCCGAGGGAGGGACTTGAACCCTCACGGGTGTCTCCACCCAACGGATTTTAAGTCCGCAGCGTCTGCCAATTCCGCCACCTCGGCAACCTTTCTGGTTGAAAAACCATGATTATTCTACCATCTTTTTCCTTTTTTGTCAATACTTTTTTCGTTACAGTATTCTTTCTGAATTTCTCTTTTTCATTAATAATAATTTATATTTATAAGTCCCAATCTACTTCTTCTTTTCCAAAATCAAATTCAACACCAAATGTTATAAATGATATAGTACCAAAATTTAAACTTATTGTATATGGTAATTTTACATCTTCAAAATCCATTTCATCTTTATATGCAAAAATGTTTAATGATAATCCATATTTTGCAAATAATGAAAGATTATTATCATACCTGTATTTTATTTTAAGTCCTGCATCTATTATATTTATATTTATCTTTTTCAATTGTTCATTTAAACTATCTATAAAATTTGTTTCATCAGCGGAAGAAGTATTATTATCTTCAGAAGTTGTATTTCCTTCACCAATACCTATATCTCCGCTTCCCTTAATATTAAACTTTTTATAAAAAACCATATTATATCCACCATAAAGAGCTAACTCGGTTTTTGGTTCTTTAATTAAATAAAATGCTCCTCCAATTCCACCATAACCTAAATTTACTCCAATTGAAAAATTAACATCTTTTTCTGCTCCAAGTTTAGTAGTTTCCATTTTAGCATTTAAACTTCCTGAAACTCCTGATAATGTTATATATGTTTCAAACATTCCCATATTATATCCAGCAACAAAATTATTATTTAAAACTGATATAGCATTATTTCCTGGATTATATAATCCAAATTCAAAGAAAAGATTTCCTGAAAACATCATTGTAGAAACCACTAAAATTGCAATAAATAAATAGACTTTTTTCATCAACCACAACCTCCTCATTTATTATAATAATTTTTTATTATGGATTTTTCAGGTGTGTTATGTCCTTCAATTTTTATAGCATATAAATTTCCATCCCTGCTTGTAATATATAAAATTCCATCTTTTATAATTGGACTTGAAACAATACCATATCCACTATTAAATATCCAATCGATGCTATAATCTTTATTTAATGCATAAACTTTAGAATCTAAACTTGCAAAGTATATATAACCTTTATCATCAAAGGTAGGTGTCGAATAAATTTCACCATCAGTTTTAAATTTATTTATTAATTCTCCTTTTGGATTTAAAACATAAAGATAATAATCGAGACTTCCAAAATATATATTTCCATTTTCATCTATGCTAACCTTTGTTTGTATAGAACTATTGGTTCTAAATTTAAATATTAACTTTCCAAATTTTGATATTTTATACAAATAATTATCATCGCTGCCTATATAAATATTTCCTTCTTTATCTATAGCTGGAGATGATTTTACAGATCCTCCAGTTTTAAATTTCCAGTTTAATTCACCTCTTTCATTAAGAGAATAAACATATGAATCTGAACCACCAAAAATTATATTTCCATTATAAAATGCAGGCATTGATAATATATAATCATTTGTTTTAAAGGTCCATAAAATATTTCCATTTAAATCTATTGAATATAATACACCTTTTGATGTGCCAACATAAATTCTGTTATTTGCTATTAATGGAGTTGAAAGTATTTTACCTCTCAAATTCAATTTCCAGTTTAAAGTACCATCATTTGTTATTGAATACAACCTTCCTGAGCTGTCTCCAAAATATATATTTCTTCCATCATCGGTATTTGGAGACGCAATAATTTCAGAATTTGTTAAAAATCTCCATTTTAAAACACCTTCAAAAGATACTGCATAGAAATATCTATCGTAGCTACCAAAATATATTCCACTATTTAATACTAAAGGTGTATTTTCTATCCATCCTTTAGTTTTATAATTCCATTTAATCTTACCATATGGATTTACAGTTTTAAAACTCCATATAGGCCCTTCTTTTACAGCGTTTCTGGAATCTTTAACTATAACCTTCCAATAATATGTAGTTTTTGGTTTTAATTTTTCAGGAGTATAGGTTAATGTGTCAACATTTCTCAATACTACTTTTAAATTATCTTTATCTTCTCCAAAAAAGACTGTATACTCCAGTTTATCTCCATCCATATCATAAGCCATCCAGCTTAAAGTTATATCCGTAGGAACATTTACCTCTCCATTGGATGGTTCAGGATTATCCGGACCAAGAGGCAACAAATTCTTAACTATTTTTATCTTTCCAACATTATAATTATTCTTTTTAAATGCTGGCCATTGAGCCTTTTCATTTAAACCCTTATCTTCTACGATAATAGAATATAAATTTCCACTAACATCGCTAAAAATCAAATTATTATTATCTAAAAGTAGATTAGAATCTATTATATCTTCTACTTTAAATTTCCAATTTAATCTTCCTCTTGTATCGAGACAATATATATTGTGGTCATAACTGGAAATATATATATTTCCTTTATCTCCCAATACAGCTGATCCAGTTATTATATATTGAGTTTTAAACTTCCACTTCAAGGTTCCATCAGAATTTATTGCGTATAAATAATTATCCCAACCACCTATATATATTGTGCCATTTTCATCAACTACTGGAGATGATTTAATATAACTTTCTGTTTTAAAACTCCATCTTAAATTGCCGTTATAATCAAGAGAATATACATATCCATCTTCACTGCCTATATATATATTTTCATTGTTATCCAAAGCTGGAGTTTGAGAAATTCTATTTTCAGTTTTATACTTCCATCTTAACGTTCCATCTCTATTAATTGCATATAAATAGCCATCCCAACTTCCTATATACAATGTTCCGCTTCTTCCGATAACTGGACTTCCGCTAATTGAATTATTAGTCTTAAACTTCCACTTTAATGTTCCATCTGGATTAACTGCATATAGATAACCATCCCAGCTTCCTATATATATTATTCCTTTATTATCAATTACAGGTGAAGCAGTTATAATATCTTCACTTTTAAATTTCCACTTTAAATCTCCATTTTTATTTAAAGCATATAAGTATCCTTCATTATTTCCGAAATAAATAAGATTATCAGCATATAATGGCGTTGACCATATTTTATTTTCTGTTTTAAACCTCCAGATTATAGATCCTTTTGAATCCAATTTATAAAAATATCCACTATCATTTCCAATGTAAATATTACCTTCATCATCCAGTACCCCATTACCTTTAATTCTATTTCTGGTATAATATTTCCAATTTAATTTTGGTTCATATTTAATCTTTATATCATATATCTTACTTTCGACATAATTTCCTTTTCCATCTTTTACTGCTATTTTTAATTTATATCTTTTACCAGGAGAAAATTCTGAAATTCTTATTTTATTTTCACTATAATTTTCTACTACTTTCTTTAAAGAATCTATATTATTTCCAAAATAAATATCATATAACAGAGGATCATTATCAATATCTTTTGAAGCAAAAACAATTGTTGAATCTTTTGAAATAGCCTCACTTATATCTGGAAAAATAATTTCAGGCTTCTCCGGAGCATGTGATGTAACAAAATCAAAAACATCGCTTTCATTTCTATTTCCAAGCTCATCAAAAACCTCAACTTTCCAGTAATATTGCTTTCCAGGTTCAAGTTTTTGATTTAAAGAAAATTCCGGTACATCTAATCCTTCAGCTATTTTTTCCAGACTATCAATAGATTGTCCAAAATAAAGATTAAATAATAGCTTTTTACTATCTTTATCTCTCGCAATCCATTTTAATACAGGAGATAATGAGACATTGGTATAATGATTAACCGGATTTTTTTCAACAGGTTTATCCGGTGCATAATTTACCTTAAATTGAATTGTATTACTAAAAATAGAAAAATTGCTATCTTTTGCTGCTAATTTTAGGAAATATGATACATTTCCGTCTAAATTTTCTAAATAATAGCTCTTTGCTGATAAATTCCCAGCAATTAATTTTAAATTATTCTTTGATGTTCCAAAATATAAATCATATTTTAAATTCTCTCCATTTAAATCTTTAGAATCCCAGACAACTTTGATTTTATCTTTAATTAAAGTATTTGAATTATTAGCTGGATAGATAATTCGAACATTTACAGGTGGCAAATTAACATATTGCCTATTTAATAAACCATATGAATATGTCCAATACAATTCTTCTTTTCTTAGATTCTCAATATCAATAGAAACAATACTATTTTCAGATACAAAATAAATTTTTCCATCATCTAAAAAGATATTGGTATTGGTAATTTTTTTCTTAATTTCATATCTTGATAAATTCTTTTTATTAAAATCAAAAATAAAAATAGTTCCATCAATTGCTCCGGTAACAATTCCTTTATTAGTAAGAATAGATTTAGCAATTAAATTGTTTACAGATACTTTTTTAACAAGTTTAAAATTAGAATTGTACATATAAATATTGCCTGTAGTGGTAAGATAAATATTTCTATTTTTATCGACTAATATATTTAATAATATTCTATCGTTATCAAAATGCTTTTTCCAAATAGTTTTTCCATTAGTAGAAATAACATATAGCCATTTTGTACTTGTAATAACATATATATTCCCCAAATTATCTGATGCAAAATTACCAATAACACTTCCATTAACCTTAGAAGTAGCAATTTTATCACCTAAAGAATTAAAAATATAAATATTCCCCTGAATATCTCCAAAAACAACATTATTATTATAGGTAACAAGCAATTTTGAAGTAACTGAAGTATTTAAACTATTTATCCAGACCTTTTTAAAATCAACAAATTTAATAATATTACCATTCACAGTTAAAATATAATATTCATCAAATGGAGTTAAAGCAATGGATTTAATATTATCCTCAAATTTAAAATTAAAGAGATTATTATTGGAAAAATTATAAAAATAAAGTGTATTGCCGTTAGAAAAAACAAGCTCAGATTTATTGGAAATGAGAAAGTTGCTAAACAAAGAAGATTCAAATTTTTTAGAAAAAATCATCTTAAAATCTTTAAAAACATATAAAGTATCAAGATCATGAAAAGCAATATAATCTTTATATGTAATGAAAGAACCTCTAATTTTGGTATTAATATCAATAGTCTTTATATTAAAAGTCTGACTACTTAATGCAGCGTTATTGGATTTTGAAGTAGTATTCGAAGAAGACGCAATAAAAGGATTTTTAAAGATACTGGAAATATCAAAATTAAATAATCCATTAAAATAATTAGAAGAGCATGAACTTAAAACAAAGATCAAAAAAATAAAAATAATATAATTAATTATAAATTTTTTCATTTTAATCCCTCCAAATTAAATATATCAAAAATAATTATATCAAAAAATATAAAAAAATATATTTAATTTTGTATAAACTATTTATTAATAATAAATTATTAATAACATAAACAAAAACCCCCAGTCTTTTGACTGGGGGAAAAATAAAAAGAGGGGCGCTACCTACTCTCGCATGGACAAGCCATACTACCATCGGCCCGGATATGCTTAACGGTCGGGTTCGGGATGGGTCCGCGTGTTCCCATATCCGGTATCTGCACCCCTCAATCTCTCATTCACATGTGCATAGTTACTCAATAAGGTCAAGGCCTCGGGCTATTAGTACCGGTCGGCTCAATACATCACTGTACTTACACCTCCGGCCTATCTACGTCCTAGTCTCGAACTGCCCTTACCTCCATATGGAGTGGGAAACCTCATCTCGGGGCCCGTTTCCCGCTTAGATGCTTTCAGCGGTTATCGGTCAGGTACGTGGCTACTCAGCTCCTGCTCCTGGCGGAACAGCTGATTTACCAGTGGTACCCTCACACCGGTCCTCTCGTACTAGGTGTGACCCCCCTCAAGTTTCCTACGCCCGCAGCAGATAGGGACCGAACTGTCTCACGACGTTCTGAACCCAACTCACGTACCGCTTTAATGGGCGAACAGCCCAACCCTTGGGACCTACTTCAGCCCCAGGATGCGATGAGTCGACATCGAGGTGCCAATCCGCGCCGTCGATATGAACTCTTGAGCGCGATAAGCCTGTTATCCCCGGGGTAACTTTTATCCGTTGATCGACGGCCCTTCCACTCGGATCCGCCGGGTCACTAAGACCGTGTTTCCACCCTGCTCGACCTGTCAGTCTCGCAGTCAGGCAGGCTTTTGCCTTTACACTCTCCTGTGGATTTCCAACCCACATGAGCCTACCTTCGCGCACCTCCGTTACTCTTTAGGAGGCGACCGCCCCAGTCAAACTGCCCACCTAACACTGTCCCATCAGTGCTCTTCACACTCAATGGTTAGTAACCCATCATGCTGAGGGTGGTATCCCACCGGCGGCTCCACCTACCCTGGCGAGCAGGTTTCTCTGCCTCCCACCTATCCTGTACACAACATGACAAGTTACAATGTCAGGCTACAGTAAAACTCCACGGGGTCTTTCCGTCTAACTGCGGGTACTGGGCATCTTCACCCAGTCTGTAATTTCACCAGGCCCTCCGCTGAGACAGTGCCCAAATCGTTACGCCATTCATGCAGGTCGGAACTTACCCGACAAGGAATTTCGCTACCTTAGGACCGTTATAGTTACGGCCGCCGTTTACCGGGGCTTCGGTTCGTTGCTCTCACAACTCCCCTTAACCTTCCGGCACTGGGCAGGCGTCAGACCCTATACTTCCTCTTTCCGAGTTCGCAGAGTCCTGTGTTTTTGGTAAACAGTCGCCTGGGCCTTGTCACTGCGACTCCCCGGTGCAGTTGCCCACACCAAGGAGCACCCCTTCTCCCGAAGTTACGGGGCTATTTTGCCGAGTTCCTTAGCGGAGGTTAGCCTGCTCCCCTTAGCCTTCTCAGCTCACCCACCTGTGTCGGTTTTCGGAACGGGCATGTATATACTCAACGATAAGCGAGGCTTTTCTTGGCAGCCGGGCTACCACCTCGTTGGACTTATGTCCTCCCCTTCACGCTTCAGACTCCAGTAGCGGATTTACCTACTACCTTCTCTGTCCTTTGCGCTTGGATGAGCGTGCCACTTGCTCACGAGGCTTCGCCTTCTGCGTCCCCCCTCTTATCTCGTATATACATGGCACTGGATTCTTTACCAGTTTCCCATCGGTTACTCCTTTCGGATTCACCTTAGGTCCCGGCTTACCCTGGGCGGACGACCCTTCCCCAGGTACCCTTGGGCTTTCGGGGGGAGGGATTCTCACCCTCCTCTCGTTACTCATGCCCACATCCGCTCTTGTGCTTCGTCCAGTAATCCTCACGAATTACCTTCTCCCTACTGCACAATGCTCCCCTACCAATCCGCAGATTCCGCAGCTTCGGCGTACGGCTTCAGCCTCCTTACATTTTCGGCGCAGTCCGCCTCAACCGGTGAGCTGTTACGCACTCTTTTAATGATGGCTGCTTCTAAGCCAACATCCCGGCTGTCTCTGGCAGTCCACTACCTTTCACACTTAGCCGTCTCTTCGAGACCTTAGCTGGCGGTCTGGGCTGTTTCCCTCTCGACCATGGAGCTTTTCCCCCACAGTCTGTCTCCCGTACATCAACTAACGGTATTCGGAGTTTGACAAGTTTCGGAGGTTACCCCCCTACGCCTATCAGTGCTCTACCCCCGTTAGTCTTGTACGAGGCCGTGCCTACACACGTTTCGGGGAGATCCAGCTATCACCAGGTTCGGTTGGCTTTTCACCCCTATCCACAGGTCATCCGAATGCGTTTCACTGCATACCGGTTCGGGCCTCCATTGCGTTTCACCGCAACTTCACCCTGCCCATGGATAGCTCACCTGGCTTCGGGTCTGCATATACTGACTATCCGCCCTCTTCAGGCTCGCTTTCACTTCGGCTTCGCCTCTCCCGGCTTAACCTCGCCAGTACATGCAATTCGTGGGCACATTAATCAAAAGGCACGCGGTCACTCTCTCGAGCTCCCACTTCTTGTAGGCTTACGGTTTCAGGTTCTCTTTCACTCCCCTCCCGGGGTCCTTTTCACCTTTCCCTCACGGTACTTCTACGCTATCGGTCGACGGGTAGTATTTAGCCTTGGATGGTGGTCCACCCTGATTCACGCAGGATTCCTCGTGTCCCACGCTACTTGGGATCATAATCCAGCCACTCACATGTATTTCGCCTACGGGGCTTTCACCCTCTCCGGCATACCTTCCCAGGTATTTCGGCTATACATGCTTCGTGACCGAGCCTCGTGCTGTCGGCTCCGATTATGTCCCGCTACCCCATACTGGCAACGGCAGCACCCTTTTACACCAGTATGGTTTGGGCTCCTCCCCTTTCGCTCGCCACTACTCAGGGAATCTCTCTTGATTTCTTTTCCTCCGGGTACTAAGATGTTTCCCTTCCCCGGGTTCGCCTCCCTTTCGGGATCTTTTGGGTTCCCCCATTCGGACATCCACGGATCTACGCTCGCTTGCAGCTCCCCGTGGCTTTTCGCAGCTTGCCACGTCCTTCTTCGCCTCCCGTCGCCTAGGCATCCGCCGTAAGCCCTTTTTACCTTGACCTTATCTTTCACTATGCACTTGTCAATGAGCTGGTGGAGTAGAGGGGACTTGAACCCCTAACCTTCTGCGTGCAAGGCAGACGCTCTCCCAGTTGAGCTACTACCCCTACTCCTTCACTACTGAACAGAGACACCCATTCCTTTTTTCTCCTTAGAAAGGAGGTGATCCAGGCGCACCTTCCGGTACACCTACCTTGTTACGACTTAGCCCCCCTCGCTGACTCCACCCTCGATAGCTGGCCTCCTTTCGGTTAGCCTCACCATCTTCGGGCGTTTCCAACTCGGGTGGCTTGACGGGCGGTGTGTACAAGACCCGGGAACGTATTCACCGCAGTGTGGCTGACCTGCGATTACTAGCGATTCCGGCTTCATGCAGTCGGGTTTCAGACTGCAATCTGAACTGGGGTAGGGTTTCTGGGATTCGCTCCACCTCTCGGCCTCGCTGCCCTCTGTCCCTACCATTGTAGCGCGTGTGTCGCCCAGGACATAAGGGGCACGATTACCTGACGTCATCCCCTCCTTCCTCCGCCTCGTCGGCGGCTGTCCCGTTAGCGTTCCCACCCTAAGTGCTGGCAACTAACGGCAAGGGTTGCGCTCGTTGCGGGACTTAACCCAACACCTCACGGCACGAGCTGACGACGGCCGTGCACCACCTGTATAGGCTCCCGGTACCGAAGTACCGGGTCCCCTGCATCTCTGCAGAGTACCACCTATATGTCAAGCCCTGGTAAGGTCCTTCGCTTAGCTTCGAATTAAACCACACGCTCCACCGCTTGTGCGGGTCCCCGTCAATTCCTTTGAGTTTCATCCTTGCGGACGTACTCCCCAGGCGGCCCACTTATCGCCTTAGCTTCAGCACGAACGGTACTACCGCTCACACCTAGTGGGCATCGTTTACGGCTAGGACTACCCGGGTATCTAATCCGGTTTGCTCCCCTAGCTTTCGGGCCTCAGCGTCAGGTTTGCCCCAGGAGACCGTCTTCACCACCGGCCTTCTTACCTGTATCTACGCATTTCACCGCTACACAGGTAATTCCGTCTCCCTCTAGCAACCTCAAGTCTAACAGTTTCAGACGCATTTCCCTGGTTGAGCCAGGGCCTTTTACATCTGACTTATTAGACCGCCTACACCCCTTTACGCCCAGTGATTCCGGGCAACGCTCGCCCCCTACGTATTACCGCGGCTGCTGGCACGTAGTTAGCCGGGGCTTTTCCTTACCTACCCTCATCAGATGGCCATTCCCTACCATCCTTATTGTTCGGTAAGTTCAGGAGTTTACGTCCCGAAGGACTTCTTCCTCCACGCGGCGTCGCTGGATCAGGGTTCCCCCCATTGTCCAATATTCCCCACTGCTGCCTCCCGTAGGAGTGGGACCCGTGTCTCAGTGCCCCTGTGGCCGGCCACGCTCTCACGCCGGCTACCCGTCGTCGGCTTGGTAGGCCTTTACCCTACCAACTACCTGATGGGTCGCAGGCAGCTCCTCCAGCCAAGCCTTAGCTCGCTTTCCCCTCTCGGGCTCATCCGGTATTAGCCACCGTTTCCAGTGGTTGTCCCGGTCTGGAGGACACCTTCCTACGCGTTACTCACCCGTTCGCCACTAGTACTACAGCCCGAAGGCTGCCTCCTCGTTCGACTTGCATGTGTTAAGCACGCCGCCAGCGTTCGCCCTGAGCCAGGATCAAACCCTCCATCCAAGATTTCGAGTTCGATCTTAACTCTTTGAATCTACTTCCGCTGGGTGTCTCTGTTCACTTGTCAAGGAGCTTCTCTTCCTTCTCTCTTTTTCTTCCAGACGCTCTCACCCGCGTCCGAGTATATATATTACCACCTTCTTCCTCTTTTGTCAACTTACAGTTTCGTTAATTTCGTTAAACGTACGTGAATTCATTCTTTTTATCTTCTATAAACCTTTATTTATAATGTTTTTAGATTTTTTATTTTTATTTATTTTTTCTGATTTTTTTGCTTGACATGGATACGATTTTTTATTTTTTAAAAAATATGTTATAATTAAGTTTAAAACTTTTTAATTCGGAGGTGTTTTTATGAAAAAAATAGGTTTTTTTAGTATTTTTATTTTATCTTTATTATTTATTTTTTCTTCCTGTCTCGATAGAACTCAAATCTTGAATAATGAAAATGACACTAATACTGATGATATCGTTTTATTGGATTGGAAGGATTGGTCTGTTGCAGAAGGACATTACTTATCTCCTTTAAAGGTTTTTACCTTTGATTCCACAGCTATTTTAAATTTCAATTTTGAACTTACTCATTGGGATGGCGATTATGGCCTTGAATTTTATGTTCTTACAGAAGATGATTTCGATAATTTATATTATGATAAAAGTTTTAACTATGTACTTCATAAGATTTTTTATACTGAAAATAATTATACATTCTCCGGAGAAATTCCAGAAGGAAGTTATGTTTTTGTTATTGATAATGCACGTGGCGGTGATGAACAACCAGATAATGATGATGAAAATGATTATGCTACCTTTAATTTATATGTGACTCAGAATAAATAAAAAACCCGCTCAAATCGAGCGGGTTTTATTATTATGGATACACTCTATATAATGTTCTTGCAAATGGTATTGCTTCTCTTATATGTTTAAGGCCGCATATCCAGGCTACTGTTCTTTCAATTCCAAGACCAAATCCACTGTGAGGAACTGAACCAAATTTTCTTAAATCAAGATACCATTGATATTCTTCTACTGGTAAGTTGTTTTCTTTTAATCTTTCAATTAATACATCTTCCTGCCAGATTCTTTCAGATGCACCAATTATTTCACCATATCCTTCAGGTGCAATCATATCATCACATAATACTACATCTGGATTTTCTGGATCTGGTTGCATATAGAATGCCTTTACTGATTTTGGATATTTTTCTATAATAACAGGTTTATCAAATTCTTCAGAGATTAATGTTTCATCATCTGCTCCGAGGTCTTCACCCCATTGTATATCCGAACCCTTTTTATTTAATAATTTTATTGCTTCTGTATATGTAATTCTTGGGAATGGCGCTTCTATTTTTTCGAGTTTACTTATATCCCTTCCAAGAGCAACTAAATTTTCAGAAGCATTTTCAAGGACTTTCTTAACCACATATGATACAAGATTTTCCTGTAATCTCATATTGTCTTCATGTGTATAATAAGCAACTTCTGCCTCATTCATCCAGAATTCTATAAGATGTCTTCTCGTTTTTGACTTTTCAGCCCTGAATGTTGGACCAAGATTGTATACTTTACCTAAAGCCATAGCTGCTGCTTCAAGATATAACTGACCTGTCTGTGCAAGATATACTTTTCCATAATCAAAATAGTCTATTTCAAATGTATTTCCTGCACTTTCACCAATTGAACCTGTAAATATTGGAGTATCAATTAATACAAAACCTTCGTTGTTATAAAATTCTCTTATAGCTTTTATTATTTCATGTCTTACCTTTAATATATGGAATTGTCTTCTTGATCTTAACCATAAATGTCTGTGTTCCATTAAGAAATCAATTCCGTGTTCTTTCTTTGAAATAGGATAATCTTCTGATGGATTATGTACTATTTCAACTTCATCAATGTGTAATTCAAATCCAACTGGTGATCTTTGATCTTCAACAACTGTTCCTCTAACAATTAATGAGCTTTCCATTTTTAATTTTTTTACTTCTTTGTATTTTTCTTCACCAAGTGTTGATTTTTCAACAACTCCCTGAACAAAACCTGTTCCATCTCTTAATTGTAAAAATCCTATTTTACCACTAACTCTTTTATTCCAGAGCCAGCCTCTAAATTCAACTTTTTCACCTATATGTTTTTTCATATCTTTTATATATATCCATTCCATACTTTTCCCTCCCAAATCACAATATTTTATTTATCTCTATTTTTTATATTATAACACGCTAATACAATTGTGTCAAAATCTATGATATAATTAAAATATAAAAATCAGTCAAGGGGATGGTACAATGAAAGAAACAAAAAATAGATGTTTAGGTGCTTTAATTGGATTAGCAATTGGAAATGCATTAGGAGCACCTTTTGAATATATAGATATGGAAAAGCTTCCTGAAATAAATGATTTTCATAGCGGTGGAATATATAATTTAAATGCCGGCGAATGGACAGATGATGTTTCTATGGCTCTTTGCCTTGCAGAAAGTTTAATAGAAGACGGTTTTGATTTTGATAGTCAAATGAAAAAATATTTAAAATGGATTGATGAAGGTCTCTATTCCTGTAAAAAAACGGCTTTTGGAATTGATAACCAAACAATGGATGCATTAATTCAATATGAAAAAGACGCTTCTTTGCCAAAGATAATAGATAAAGATTCACATAAACCTTTAGCAAGACTTGCTCCAATTCCTATGTACTTTAAAAATTCTTTTAATGATGCTGTTTTTTATTCAGGACAAAGCGCATATACCACTCATAATAATATCTATTCAATTCATTCATGCAAATTCATCGGTGGATTTATACAACAGGCAATTAATGGCGCTACAAAACGCGTTTTATTAGAAGAAGTTCATAGACATATGGACTTAATTTATGATGTAAAACTTAAAATTGTTGATGTTACATATAAAGATATAAATGATTTAATAAACGACGGAAAAGCCATAAATTCACTTGAAATAGCATTATGGACTATTCATAATACTAATTCATTTAAAGATGCTGTTCTAACAGCTGTTAGATTTGGCGGAGATACAGATACATTAGGTGCTATTGTTGGACAAATGTCTGGTGCTCTTTATGGATTAGAGAATATTCCAAAGGTTTGGCTTTTAAAGCTTTCAAAAAAAGACATGATATTGGAACTTGCAGAGAAGTTGTGTAATAAATAAGAAAATGCCTGTTCAAAATCAGGCATTTTCTTATTTGATCTAAATTAACGTAACATATTAAAATACTGTTTTTAACCAAACTTAGACCGCCATCAATTTGAGATAACTGCATATTTAATTATTTTAATTTAATTTAAACTGTTTTACAATCTCTTCAAGCCTTATTGCCAATTCTTTTGAATTATCGGCTTCAGAAGCTATATTTTCTATATTTGCTGTTTGTTCTTCAACAGATGCATTTATCTCCTGAACAGCAGCATTTATTTTCATAGAATTATCTGAAAGCTCTGTCATAGCAGTTGCTATTTCATCAACACCAGCCGTTTGTTCTTCAACTCCTGCTGCAATACCTTCAAGTTTATTTGTTATTTCTTTCATGGCTTTTAATATTTCATCTAAATTTTCACCTGCTTTATTTGAAAGCTCCGAACCTTCTTCAACCTTTTTATTTATTTCTGTTGAAACATTTAAAGCTTCTTTAGATACATTCATTACACCATCAACTACTTCTCTTATTTCATTCGCTGCTTTTCTGCTTTCTTCAGCCAAAACTCTTATTTCATCAGCAACAACAGCAAAACCTTTTCCAGCCTCTCCAGCTCTCGCAGCTTCAATCGCAGCATTTAATGCAAGAAGATTGGTTTGCTCTGCTATATTAGAAACTGTATCAACGAATTCATTAATTTTAGCTGCACTATCATTAAATTCCTTTACTACCTTATCAATTTCAAAAGTTACTTCTGTAATTTCATCCATTTTTTTTATAGAACTTTCTACTATTTTTCCGGCTTTTTCTGCCATTTCTGTTGAATCATGTCCAAATTGTGCTGCCTGGGATGCATCATCTGCGATGAGTTTTGTAGCAGATGAAATTTCTTCTATTGATGCTGTAGTTTCCTGAATTGATGCTGTTACATCTTCCATTTCAGTGGATATATTACTAACAGATGTAGCTATTTCCTGAACAGCTACAGATGAAACATCCAACGAATCAGTTATTTCCTTCATTGAGCTTATAAGGATAATACTTTCTTCTTTTAATTGAACCATATCTTTTTTTAAGTGTTCGTGCATAATCTTAAACACGTTTATTAATTCTCCTAATTCACTATTATCTTTTATTTGAGGAATTTTAACTGTATAATCTTTGTTAGATAATTTTCTTGCATATTCCATCAATATATTTAGTGGCTTTGTAATTGTTCTAATTAAATATATTGAAATTATACCTCCTATAATTAATGAAAATACTATAACTATTATTCCAAAAGTTTTAGCTTTTTTCCCATTTTTAAAATTATAATCTGTCATTTCCAATACTTTATTATCTATACTTTCTTGAAATTTTTGAAATGTTTCAACCGCATTTTTGCCTATTTTTCTAAAATTTTCTGCATCATTTTTTATATCTTCAACAGAATTATATGATTGTAATAATTCTTTATAATCTTCTATTGCACTTATTGTTTGCTTTTTTAAAGGTATCAAATCCTCATTTACTTTAAGATCTTCTATTTTTTTTATTAGATAATCAAGTTTTTTTTCTGCTTCTAATTTTATTTTTTTATCATTAAATGCTATATATTCTGCAACAAATTTTCTTGCTTCCATGAATTCAACAGAATACTTTCCAAATTCTTTCATATTTTCCACATATTTTTCAGACAATATGTGTTCATTATTTAAAATTGTTGCTATGGAGTTGTTATTTAAAATAAAAACTACAACTTGCATAAGCAATAAAATAACTACTGTAAAACCTATCTTCGTTTTTAATTTCATAATACCCCCCCAATCTAAAAATGTTCTTTTGTTATTTCATCATAAATCTTCCTTATTTCATTATGATATTTTTTAAATAATGACAATATTTCCGGATGAAAATGTTCCGGTTTCGTTCTGCCATCTCCTTCAGTTATAATCTTTACAACTTCTTCATGACTAAATGCTATTTTATATGTTCTCACAGAGCGTAAAGCATCATAAACATCTGCTAGAGCTACAATTTGTGCTTCTATTGGAATTTCATCTCCACTTAAACCAAATGGATATCCACTTCCATCATATCTCTCATGATGATATAAAGCTATATTTTTAGCAGTAATAAAGTATGGATCATTTAATAATTTTAATGAAAATATTGTATGTTGCTTTATTAAATCAAATTCTTCCTCAGTTAATTCGTCCGATTTCGTTAAAAGATCTCGATTAATAAATATCTTACCTATATCATGAAGTGGTGCAAAGGTTTCTATTTCTTTTACTTTTTCCTCATTTAGTCCCATTTTCTTTGCAATAAAACCTGATATCTTTCCAACTCTATATATATGAGCGCCAGTAATATCATCATGTGCTTCAGCTATAATAGCAAGCTTTGTGGCAAAATTCAAATATGCATTTTTAACTTCCTGAACAGATAATTTTTCTAACCAAAAGGCTTTTATAAGATTACCAAAACCTTCTATTAATTTCATTGAATTTTCCGAAAAATTTTTCTTTGAATTTTCAGCAATATCAACAGCTATTTTTATCCATATATTTGGATTTAATTGTATTTCTCGAATTAATGTTTCTTTTATCGGTTTAACTGCATTTTTTAAAGTTTTATAATCCTTTTCATTTAATTCTTTATTCCTTTCTTCATCCAATACATCTTTTACAATTCGGGTATTCTCACGTTTTGGAATTTTTCCAATTAAAGATTTTATCTTTTTTAAGTCTTCGAAACTATGACCATAAGAGGCTATAAATTTTGTTGTCTTTTTTTCTACATCAATTAACACAATGCTTCCATAATCTGCTTCCGGCACTATTTCTATAACTAATTCAAGAACTTCTTTATAAAATTTTTCAAACGAATTACCTGGTATCATATGAGAAAGAACTTCCGTCATTCTAAATAAATTATTAGAAAATTCATTATTTTTATTATAAAGATCTTCAAGTTCTTCGCTCATAGCTACAAGTTCTTCGTTAAATGCTTCAAGTTTTTTATTTTTTATTTTAAGATCAGATGTAGCTCTTATTAGTAGTTTCCTGTATATATATAATAAAGTTAAAACAATTAATAATAACAATAAAATAACCCCTATTGTTATAAAAAACCACCTGGGAAAATGTATTGTTTCATTAAAAAAATATTTATTTATTATCATATAATAAATTGAATTATTTTGATTTTTCCATTTTTGCAAATATGCATCTATTGTATTTATAATATTTTCATTAATAGAATGGGAAAAAACTATATATACATCTACCGGAGAAAAAATTATAGGCGTTTTTTTTAGCCCATAATTATTTCCATTATATGATCTACTAATTATTGCGATATCTGCTTTTTTTTCATATACATATTTTAAACATTCATCATAAGAAGAAACTTCAATAAAAGACGCTTTTATGTGCAATTTATTTAAAATATTTTTAATTCCTTCTTTTCCAACATAATAAATATCATTTTTAATAACAGCAATTTTTTTATCTTCAAAATCAAGTAGAGACTCTATATTTTCATCTCGTGTATATACCATTCCCCAATTTGTAAAAACTGGCTCTTTATTATAGTAAAAAAATTTTGCCCGTTCTTTTGAATAGGCAACATCTAACATCATATCAATATTTCCTTCTTTCAATTTTTCAATCAGATCACTAAACGTACCATATTTATAAATAATATTCCAATTTTCAGATAATGCAATTTCATTTAATATATCAACAAAAACGCCTTTAGCTTTATTATTTTCAAAATACACTAAAGGCGGATTATCATAAACACCAACTGAAAATATTTCCCCTAAATTTGTAATAACAAAAATAGATAAAAAAAGTATTAATATTATTAGTTTCTTTCTCATTCCTGTTCCTCCACTTACTTAAATAAATTACAGCATTTATATATTATTTCATTTACACGTTATTTGCAAAATAGAGCTATAATTTAACGCTAAATCATTAAAATTATAACTCTTTTGTTTATTTTTTTTTTTTTTTTTTTTTTTGCGTTTTTGTTAAAAAAAGGTAACTTCAAACAACTAAAAAGTTTATGATAGTCAATATATTCTATTTTTGGAATTTAATAATTTTTGTTTTGCGTATATGCTTAATTATCATTTTTAACCTTTTATTAACATAATTTCGATTTCATTTGTTTTTATCTTTTAATATGCTATATTTTCATATCATCCTTTTTAATTGTCAATAATGGATTTTTGAAAAAAAATTTTTTATTGTATAATTAAAATGAAAATTTTCTTTTTTATTTTTGAAATAAAAAAGAAATTCTATTAAAGGGGGTATTGTGATGAAGAGATTATTGGTTTTGATAATGGTAGTTTTATTGGTATCTGCTGTATTCGCAAAGATTACTTTCTGGACAACAGAGGTTGAATCTAACAGAATGCAGAGAATTAGAGCTCTTGCAACAATTTTTAAAGCTCAAACAGGTATTGATGTTGAAGTTGTTCCTGTTGAAGAAAATGATTTATTGAAACAGATTCCTATTGCAAAAAATGCTGGAACATTACCTGATCTAATTGAAAGTGGTATTGAACCAATGTTGTTGTTAGGTTCAGAAAATTTCATGAATGTTGACCTTGCAACAAAGATTATAAATGATTTTGGTGATGTTTATAATGGTGCAGCAAGATTATTAAGTAATGGCGAAGGTAAATATTATGCAATTCCTTTCCACGCATGGGTACAGGGTATATGGTATAGAAAAGATTGGTTTAAAGCACAGGATCTTGGCGATCCAATAACATGGTATAATATCGCTTTAGCTGCAAAGGTATTAAATAATCCAAAGAAAGGTGTTTACGGTATTATTTTACCTAAAAAGGCAAATGCTTATGCAGAACAGGTATTTACAGAAATTGCTCTTGCAAATGGTGCAAGACCTATAGACGAAAATGGAAATGTAACCTTTAATACACCAGAAATGATTGAAGCTTTCAGATTCTATAAGGAATTGGGTAAATATTCAAAACCTGGTTTTACAGATGTTCTTGACGCTTTAAAGGGTTATTTAAGAGGCGAAACAGCAATGATTTTCTATTCAACTTATATTATGGACGATATTGCTGTTGAAGAGGTACAAAGAGGAAGAATTGATAACTTTAATCCTCAATTAGTTGTTAATACTGGTTTTGCAAATAAAATGATTAATGTAAGACCAACATCTTATGGACAGGTTGTAGCCCTTGGTATTACAAAGAATGCAAACGCAAGCGAAGTAGAAAAATTTGTTAAATTCCTTATGACAGATAAAAACTATGTTTACTGGGTACATATGGCACCAGGCGGAATGAATCCAACAAGAAAATCTGTAGCTGAAAGTGATGAATTCCTTGATAATCCTGTTCTTGAAAGATATGGAAAAGCTAAAATCGCAGAAATTGTTGCAGCACTTGATTCTGTAGAAAGATTTGAATTTATTAACGGTAAGGTTATTACAGATATGAGTAAATTAAGCGCTAATTTTGTTATAGGTAAGGCTATTAATTATATGTTTGCAAATGATTGGACACCACAGCAAACTGCAATGTGGGCACAAAAAGAAGCAGAAAAGATTCTTGGAAAATAATTCTTTTTCATGAAAAAGGGGGAATTCTGTCCCCCTTTTTTTAAAAAGGAGGTTTGAAATATGGCTGTGATGTCGTTAAAGGAACGTGAAGCGAGATTTGGCTGGAAATTGGTTATGCCAACTGTAATTTTAATTGCTTTGTTGATTTTATATCCTGTATTTTATAATATTTATCTTAGTTTTTTTGAGGTGTCAATTTCAGATGCCCCAAATAAGTTTGTTGGGTTGCAGAATTATAGAGAAATCTTATCTGATTCCTCGTTCTGGAAATCATTTGGAATTACTGTTCTGTTTACTGTTACAACTGTTGTAGGAAGTATTTTGTTGGGACTTGGAGTGGCATTATTGCTAAACAGGGAGTTTCCTGGAAGGAATGTTGTTAGAGCTTTATTGTTATTGCCTTATGTAACTCCATTAATTGCAATCGTTTTTGCCTGGAAATATATATTTTTACCTATTGATGGACCTTTAATGAAATTCCTTGCTAATTTTGGCATGAATCCAGGAAATGACTTTTTAAATAATCCCAATAATGCTTTCTGGGTTGTTTCGATTTTTAATATATGGAGAAATTTCCCATTTGTTTATTTGATGATTTTATCAAGGCTTCAATCTATTCCTACAGATTATTATGAAGCAGCTGAAATAGATGGTGCAAGCGATTGGCAGAAGTTTGTTCATATTACATTACCAGAATTGTATTTTGTTATAGGTTCTGTTGCCTTGCTAAGAGGTATCTGGAATTTTTACAAGTTTGATGAAGTTTATCTTATGTCAAAATTCGCTAATACTTTACCTATTTATATTTATGAAAAAGCATTTGCTGGATTACCGGAACAGGGTGTCGCAGCTGCAATTGCAACTATATTATTTGTAATAATGATTGCATTAATCGGTATATACGTAAAGAAGGTGTTAAAATGGTAAAAAGAAAAAGCCCTTTGAAAATAATTGGTTTCTGGACTTTGATTATATTATTGGTAATATTTATTACTTATCCATTTGCATGGATGCTTTCTGTATCTTTTAGATATGATACAGATGCTTTTGATCCTGGTATAATACCTAAACGCCCTACACTTGATACTTATGCTATATTACTTGGATTTAAAAAGTCCATAAGAGAGGAATTGAGTAATGAGCAACAACAATTGTTGGATCTTATAAAAACTTTGCCTAAAGACCAGCAAGAAGCTGTTCTTGCTCAAATAAATGCACAAAGAAAAAAGGAGTCATTCCCATTTTTAAGATTTTTTAGAAATTCTTTGCTTCTTGCAGGTTTGAGTGCTCTGGTAAGTTTAATTTTATCGGTTTTCGGAGCATATGCATTTAGTAGGATTGAGTTTAAGGGGCGAGGAACTATTCAAAGAGGTGTTCTTGTAGTTTATCTCTTTGGAGGCACTATACTTGCAGTACCTCTATATCAAATTTTTGTAAAAATTGGATTGACATCATCAGGGATTTCTTCCGCTATCGCTTTATTCATTATATATATTGTTCAAACTATACCTGTTTCTTTGTATATGCTTGGTAATTATTTTAGAACAATTCCAAGATCTATTGAAGAAGCTGCTATTATTGATGGTTCTTCAAGAATGGGCGTTATCACAAAGATAATAATTCCTTTATCTTTACCTGCTATAATTACTGTATATATATATGCGTTTATGATAGCCTGGAATGAGTTCTTATTTGCTTCAATTTTTGTAAGACCATTCCCGGAATTTTATACTCTACCTCTTGGTTTAAATGAAATATTTAATTCTGAACATGCAATATGGGCAAAAATGATGGCAGCATCTGTTGTTACTGCAGTACCTGTTGTTATTATGTTTATGATGATGGAAAAATATTTAACAGGTGGATTAACTGCCGGTGGTGTAAAAGAATAAAAGAGGTGACCATTTATGATTATAAACCAAATAAAAGGTATATATAACTCTCTTACAAAAAGAGAAAAAAAAGTAGCTGATTATATTATTGAAAGGGCTGATGATGTAATTCATTATAGTATTACTGAATTGGCAAATTGGGCTGAAGTAAGTGAAACAACTGTTTATAGAGTGATTAAGAAACTGGGATTTAACGGTTATCAGGATTTTAAAATTTCTCTTGCCAAAGAATTATCCGAGCCTGTTTTTGAAACAGTTGAAACTGAGCAGGATATTTTTTCAAATCTATATAATAAGATTTGTAAAAGTTTAAGTCTTATAAACCAGAATCTCGATAAAGATTTGTTGAATAGAGTAGCTGAAAGAATTCTTGCATCTAAAAAACTTATATTTTTTGGTGTTGGAAGATCTTTTCCTGTTGCTCTTGATAGTTCACTAAAATTTGCTGCTTTAGGTTTTTCTGCAATGGCATACAGCGATCCTCATATGCAGGTTATTGTTGGCGCTGGATTAACCTCTGAAGATACTGTTATTTCAATAAGCCATTCAGGATTTATACGTGATGTGTTTAAATCAACTCAAGTTGCAAAGGACGCTGGAGCTTTTACCATTGCTATTACATCAGGTGTAAATTCACCTTTAAGTAAGATTTCAGATATTGTTATATATACTACACCAAGCGATCCTTCTGAGAATGAGTTTACCCATGATAGAATAGGCGAAATGTATATGATAGAAATACTTTATAACCTCGTGGTTTCAAAGAAATTTACAGATAAACATTTTAATAAGTTGAAAAATGTTATTGAGCCAAAAAAGTTCCAGTAAAAGAGGTGTATTTTATGCATAAGAATATATACGATAAATTAGAATTTTTATATGGCGATGAAGCAAAAGGTGTATATCAAAAACTTATGAATATTATTGAAAAATATAAAATTTCTGATAAGGATTTTGATTTTTCGGAAAAGGACGTTATTTTAATTACTTATGGTGATTCTATAAAGAAAAATAATGAAAAGCCTTTAAATACTTTACATCATTTCTTAAATGAATATGTAAAGGATAGTATTAATACTGTACATATACTTCCATTTTTCCCTTATTCATCTGATGATGGCTTTTCTGTAATTGATTATAAACAGGTTAATCCAGAATTGGGCAGTTGGGAAGATATTCAATCGCTCTCAAAAGATTACAAACTAATGTTTGATGCAGTTATAAATCATATTTCCAAAGAAAGCAAATGGTTTCAGGAATATTTAAAGGGAAATAAAAAATACAAAAATTATTTTATTGAACAGGAGCCTGTGGAGGAATTAAAGAATGTAACTCGTCCAAGGGCACTACCTTTATTACATGTATATAAAACTGCTTCAGGCGAAGAAAAACATATCTGGACTACATTTAGTGAAGATCAAATTGATTTAAATTATAAATCTACAGATTTGTTCCTTGAAATTGTTGAAATATTGCTTTTCTACGCAAAAATGGGAGCTAAATTAATAAGACTTGATGCTATTGGATATTTATGGAAAGAAATTGGAACATCATGTATCCACTTAAAACAAACACATGTAATGATTCAGTTGTTTAGAGATATTTTAAATCTCACAGCCAAAGACGTTATTCTGATTACAGAAACAAATGTCCCGCATCATGAAAATATTTCTTATTTTGGAAATGGATATAATGAAGCTCAAATGGTTTATAATTTTTCACTTCCTCCCCTTGTTTTATATTCTTTTTTATTTCATGATGCGACTGTTATATCAAAATGGGCTTATACATTAGAAACACCATCTGATAAGACTACTTTTTTCAATTTTCTCGCTTCACATGACGGCATTGGATTAATGCCAGCAAAAGGAATTTTAAAAGATGAAGATATTGATTTTCTTGTTGAACATACTTTAAGAAATAACGGACTTGTTTCTTATAAAAGCAATCCTGATGGGACAAAATCACCGTATGAGTTGAATATTAATTATTTTGATGCTTTGTACGATGAAAACGAATCAATGGAATTGAATATAAGAAAATTTATTTCCGCTTATGCAATTGCTGCTGCAATGAAAGGTATTCCAGGTATTTATATTCACAGTTTATTGGGATCACGAAATTATCTTGAAGGTGTTAAAATCACCGGAATGAACAGAACTATTAATAGAGAAAAATTGAATTATGATACCTTAATTTCAGAATTAAACGATAAAAGTTCTTTAAGGTTTAAGATATTTAATACCTTCAAACATATGCTGGATATTAGGAAGAAACACAAAGCATTTAATCCAAAAGGAAAACAAATGGTTATGTTTTATGATGATTCTGTTTTTGCATTTATGCGAGAATTTAAAGATGAAAGAGTTCTTGTTTTAACCAATGTTGCTAATAGAGAAATTACTCTTGATATTGATAATCCGCTTTCTAAAAATCCTTATGACTTTTTAAATAACACTTCTGTTGATATTTCCGATAATAAACTTCATATTATTCTTAAGCCATATGAAACCAAATGGTTGAAATAAAAGCGAGGGCAAACTCCCTCGCTTTATTATTATTTTTATTTATCTCTTCAAGTATTTTAAGAAGACTTTCTTTCACTTCAAAATTTGGATAGTCCAGTATATATTTTTTCTTTAATCCATATTTTTTTATTCCTTTAAAGGTTAAATACCCTGCCTGCGTAAAGAAGATATTTGCTTTTGCATCTTCTATTTCTCTTGTTGAGAAATCTTCTGCACTTACTGGTGTTTTTACTAAATCTTCATACTCTATCTTTTTGCCTTTTATATATTCATACAAAAAACTTGGTGAGCCACTTTCAAACCAGAAGTTTTGGAATTCTTTTTCTGAAAAAAATCTCAATATTGAATATGGATTATATACTGTATGTTCTCCGTCAAATGAAAATCCATTATAATATCTCTTCATTTCTTCAAGCAATTCTTTTTCTGTTATATATTCGTCTATTAAAATTACCACTTTTTCTTTTTTTGAAAGTTTCATTATTAATTCATCAAATGCAAATGTATAATCTGTTTCAGTTATCTCTATTCCGTTTCTTTCACCTTCCTGCTCTATCATCTTTACCAGACTTTTTTTGAATTTTTCTTCGCTCTCCGTTGATGATTTAAACAGGTTTAATCTTATTATTGGATACTCTTTGAAATCCCATTTGTCATATATATATGTCCCTTTGAATAACTCTTTTTCTCCTTTGAATAAATAATATAATTTTGAATAAATAATATAATGTTGATACTGTTAAACTTTTTCCAAATCTTCGTGGCCTTGATAAGAATGTTGGTATTCCTGAATATACCATTTCCAATATATATTTTGTTTTATCTACATATATATAATCTCCTGTTATTATTTCCTTATAATCTTCTATCCCTACTGGTAACTTCTTCACTGCTTTCCACCTCCCTATATTATGATTATATCATAATAATTCCCAATTCACTTTTATTTTTTTATTAATCCATTAATAAAATTATTTTTACATTCATTTTACTTATTTTGTTGACAATTTTTTTATTTTTATATAAAATTCTTAATAGAACAAAGTTCTTTTTTATTAAAAGTTATTATTTTCACTAATTTCGTTTTAAGTTGTTTAATATTTATGTTCATTTCTATTTGCATAGAATTTCCAAAATATATTATCAACATAATTAAAGGAGGTATTTTATGAAAATTCCTCAAATAATTAAATTACCTGAGGATATTTTACAATATAGAAAAAAAGATAAAGTTTTGCTTCTTTCTCCAGAAAAAGCTGGTGCCATTGTATTAAATGATATTGAATATAAAATTTTTTGTGAATTTTTGAACTAAAAAATATCGAGGAGGAGGTATAAAGTTGGATCTTTCTACTTTAATAGGATTGGGTTTGGCTTTTGTTGCTATATTAATTGGTGGATATTCAGGATTAGGACAATTATGGGATACAAACTCCTTCTTTATTACTGTTTTAGGTTCAGTTGGTGGTATGATGATTGCTGCGCCAAAAGATATATCTTTTAAATTTGTAACAGCAATAATGATGGGAATAAAAGAACCTAAAATTGATTCGGTCGAAATTTTAAAAACATTATATTCATTTGCAGAAAAAGCAAGAAGAGAAGGTTTAATATCCCTTGAAGCAGATCTTGAAGGCCTTGATAACGAATTTATGAAAGAAGGTTTAAGGGCTGCAGTTGATGGTACTGATCCAGAAGAAATAAGGAAAATCCTTGAAATAAAAATGGAGTTATTTGAAGCAGAACAGGGAAAATGGTCAGGTCTTTTAAATACCTGGGGCACATTAGCTCCGGCATACGGAATGATTGGAACGCTGATAGGTCTCGTTTTGATGCTTGGTAGTTTGAACGATCCATCTACTATAGGTCCTAATATGGCTATTGCTCTTATTACAACGTTATACGGTGCTCTTGTTGCAAATATATTCACCTTACCGATAGCCGAAAAAATAGGAAGAAGAACATCAATACAGGTAAATCTTTTAAGGATGATAACTGAAGGAATATTATCAATAGTTTCAGGTGAAAACCCAAGATTAATGGAAGAAAAACTAAAAGCATTTTTAAGCCCTGATGAAAAGAAAAAATATGAATCAGAAAAAGAAGGGTGATATAAATGGCAGATAAATGTAAAAAAGATGAAGGGCCACCACCACCACCTGGTTGGCTGGCAACATTCAGTGATTTAAATTCGTTGCTTATGACATTCTTTGTTATGTTGTTCTCCATGGCAACAATTTCACCCGGTAAATTCCAGCAGGCAGCAGTAAGTTTTAGAAGTCCCTTTAGCGGAACGCCACCAAGTGTTTTGACGGGTGGAAAAAGTCTATCAGAAGAAAGCTTAATTACATCAAATCCTGGAATTAGAGTTGAACTTTTCAGACTACAGGACAATCCAAAGTATAAAGGAAGAATAACAATAGAAGAAAATGACAAAGGAACAATAATAAAAATGCAGGACATGGCATTTTTCGAGCCTGGTAGCGCTCAATTAACCAAAGATGCAAAAGAGTTGTTATATAAATTGGGTATAATTCTAATAGAACATTCAAACAATGCAATAGAAATATATGGATTTACAGATGACAGACCGCCAAAAGAACAATTAATATATCCATCAAACTGGCATTTAGGAGCCGCGCGTGCAGCAAGTGTGGCAAAATTCTTTACAGAAGAAATGAAAAAGAAAAGAACACTTGAAAGATTGGCAGAAGTAAAAGCCGGGAAATTTGATCCTGATTATTACTATAATCCTGAAAGATTCTATCCAATCTCAGAAGGAGATAAAGACATATTAAAAGATATACAAAAATTAAAATCAAACACCGAAGCAGAAAAGATGAAATTAAAAGAGGAATTTGAAAAAGGTATAATAGATATTGCAACCTTGAAAACAAAAGAAAAAGAATTAGATGAAAAATACAAAAATGATCTTGATAGACTAAGACATCTATACAGAAGAATTGATTTATTGATTTTAAGACAGCGCTTGAGATGATTTTTTACAATCCAGAAAAAAAATCTTCATTTTTTTCTGGTATATTCTATTTGTTAATTTCAGGTTAATTCATTTATGTGAATATTTTAGAAAACTTTTTTACAGGAGGTATCCACAGATGAGAAGAAGAGAGATATTATCAATTTAAAAGTTAATAAAAATAAATACGACAACGGGAGAACTTTGCCTTTGTTTTTGAAAAAAGGTATGTGATTTTTTTGTCAATTTTTAACCCCGCGTTGTCGGGGTTTTTTTTGTTGCCAATTTAACTTTCGGGGGTGATAAGTTTATGAAAGAATTTTATAAGTATTTTTTTGATTTTCACAGATTATTACCAAAAAAGCTTTTTTATCAAAAAGTATTTCTTGATCTTTTATATGTTTCAAGAGAAATTATAAATCTTTTTATACCGATGATTTTTGGTAAATTGGTAAATTCTCTTGGAAGTGAAACAGTATGGATTAACCTGAAATTGTTTATAATTGTTTATATACTAAGGGATTTAATAGGTGAAGGAGAAGGATTGTTCCGAACATCTTTAAATGATGTTTCTATACCTGCTTATTTTTATCAGGTTTCTATTAAAAATGTTCTTAAGAAAAAAGATAATATTTCTCCTGCAAAAGAGATGGATAAGATTTTTGATTTTAGATATGCATATAGGTTTTTTTATGATTCATTCACTCTTTTATTTGCATTATTGCCTTTGTTGCTTGTAGCATTTACTGTTATTATTTTCGTTCAAAATATAGTTATAGGAGTTTTAACGATTATAGGCGCAATTTTTTTAACTTTCAGTGCAAATAAGAAGATGAAAGAAGCGTCAAAGGCTTCTAAATTTATGAATGATAGTGAATATAATGTTGCCGCTGTTGTGGAAGATGTTTTAAATGGATATCAGGAGATAAAGAGTTTTAGAAGTTTTGAAATACCTTTAAAATGGGTAATTGATGCTTATAAAAATTTAAAACGTTCTTATATTGCATATGGAAATGTGGAATTAAAATATGCTGTTACCTATGAAATAATAAGTGTTTTATTAAAACCCATTTCGTTATTATATTTAGGTTTTATGATTTTTTCAGGAAATATGCAGGCAGGAAATGCTTTAGCTATAATGATGTATATCGACTATTTTAATGATTATTTTTCTCTTTATTTAGATGATATGGATTATATATCCTGGATGGTTGAAAAGGCAAAAACTGCTTATAATAAATATTTAAAGGAGGTTGCATAATATGTTTATATCTTTTGAAAATGTTGAATATAAATATAATGAGACAGTGATTCTTGATAATTTTAATATTCAAATAAATAAAGGAGAAAAAATTGCTCTTGTAGGTTCAAGTGGTGAAGGAAAAACTACTATTATACGATTGTTGTTGAAATTTTTAACACCACAAAAAGGGAGAATATTAATAGAGAATAATGATTTAAAAGATATTCCAGATGAGGAATGGTATAGAAGAATTGGTGTATTGAGTCAGAATGCGCATATTTTCAACAGAACATTAAGGGAAAATCTTTTAATAGCAAAACCATCAGCAACTGATAAAGAATTATTAGAAGCACTTGAAAGATCAGGCTTAAAGAAGTTTCTTGAAAAAAGAAATGGTCTTGAAACGCAACTTGGCAGTAAAGGTGTTGCCATTTCAGGAGGAGAAAGAACAAGAATAGCGCTTACACGATTGTTATTAAAAGATCCAGAATTTCTTATTCTCGATGAACCGCTTGAAGGTGTTGATAAATTAGTGGAAAAAGAGGTTATAGAAAATATCAGGAATTTTATAAAAGATAAGACTTTGCTTTTAATTTCTCATAGATTCAGCATTTTATCCTTAACTGAAGAATTTGCTGTTTTACAGGATGGTAAGATTGTGGAAAAGGATAAATTCCATAATTTTTCTGAAAATAGTCTTTTAAAGAAATTTTTCAAGGCGGAAAATGAGCTTACTGAAAAATTCAGAAGGGGGAAGGAGAATGGGAACGCTGATAAAATGGATTATGAAGTCCAATAAAAAACGTTATGTGGAAATAACTATACTTAATATTTGCGGTATTTTATCTTCAATTGCAATTTCTTATTCTGCTGTAATCAGTAAGGATATTATAAATTTTGCCATTGAAAAGAATGATAAATTTTATTTTTATTCAATTATATTTTTCTTTCTGGTTATTATAGGACATATTACATTTGGTATAAGCAAAGCATATGTTTCGTATTTTAAGGGAGGATATATGCACGATGCAGGAATATATACGTATAAAACTATTATTAATAAGAATTTTCAGGATTTTATTAAAAAAACGCCTGCACAATATGCAGAACTTTCGTTAAGAACAGTAGAAAAGGTTGCAAATACACTTTCTAATTATGCAACTATGGGTGGCCTTGTTTATTTTTTCAAGTTGTTTATTTATATGAGCACTATTTTTGTTCTTGATTATTATTCGGGTCTGGCTTCCATTTTATTTTCTATAATATTAATTTTATTATTATTGGGTTCAAATGCCTATTATTATCCAAGAAGCAAAAAATTAAATGATCTGGAATTGGAAGTAAAGGAATATGTTTCAGATATGTTTGCAGGAAAATTTGAAAGTGCTCTTTTTAATGCTATAGATCATGAAATGGTTTCTTATAATAATTATGTAAAAGATTACTGGAAAAGATTAAGAAAGCTATATATAATCGATTTATTATATTCAAATACTTCAAGACGTTTTATTTCAACATTGTTTTATTTTTATATTGTTTATAGAGGAATTAAATTAAATGATGTAGGAAAATTGTATTCTATGACAACTATATTTATTATGATAAGAATGCAACTTTATAATGCAATGGGGGCCTGGCATGCTATAAGAGAGGGTATGATAGCTGCAAAACAATTGGAAGAATTTGTTGGATAAAAATTAAAAAACACCGGGAGAATTTAATCTCTCCCGGTGTTGATTTTTTATTAGTCAGCGTAGTTTACGAATTTTCCTCTCTTGAATTTAACAGCTGCCTGTGCTGCTGCTAATCTTGCAATTGGAACTCTGTATGGTGAACAACTTACATAGTCAAGCTGTGTTTTGTGGAAGAATTCGATTGATTCTGGATCTCCTCCGTGTTCACCACAAACACCTAATTTTAATTCTGGATTTACTGATCTACCGTAATCTTTTGCAATTTTAACCATTCTACCTACACCTGTTTGATCAACGTGTTTGAATGGATCTTTTTCGTAGATTCCTTTTTCGATGTAATCGTTGATGTATTTTCCGTAATCGTCTCTTGAGAAACCTAATGTCATCTGTGTTAAGTCGTTTGTACCAAAGCTGAAGAATTCAGCAACTTTAGCAATTTCGTCTGCTGTTACAGCTCCTCTTGGAACTTCGATCATTGTACCAACTTTGTATTCAAGATCTACTCCTGCTTCTTCGATTAATTTGTCTGCTGTTTCTCTTACGATTTTGTCAAGGTATTCTAATTCTTTTACTGTTCCTACTAATGGAATCATGATTTCTGGTTTAACTTTTTTACCTTCTTTTACCATTTCAATTGCAGCAAGGATTATAGCTTTTGTTTGCATTACTGCAATTTCAGGATATGTTATAGCTAATCTTACACCTCTGTGTCCCATCATTGGGTTGAATTCGTGTAAGTTTTCTACGATTTCTTTTAATTCTTCTACACTTACTCCTAATTGTGGAGCTAATTCTTTCATCTGTTCTTCGTCGTTTGGAAGGAATTCGTGAAGTGGTGGATCCAATAATCTGATTGTAACAGGGAATCCTTCCATAGCTTCAAATAATCCCTTGAAGTCTTCTTTCTGTAATGGTAATAATTCTTCTAATGCTGCTTCTCTTTGTTCTACTGTTTTTGATACGATCATTCTTCTCATTTTCTGGATTCTGTCGCCTTCAAAGAACATGTGTTCTGTTCTACATAATCCAATACCTTCCGCTCCGAAGTTTCTTGCAACTGTTGCATCTCTTGGAATATCAGCATTAGCTCTTACTCCTAATACTCTTATTTCATCTGCGAATTCTAATAATTCAGCAACTTCTCCTTCTAATCCTTTTGGTTTTATTGTTTTTACTTTACCGAGGTAAACTTTACCTGTTGTACCATCAATTGAGATCCAGTCTCCTTCTTTTACTTTAACTCCTCTTGCTTCAAATTCTTTTGCTTCTTCATCGATTACAATTTCTCCAGCACCAACGATAGCTGGTTTACCCATACCTCTTGCAACAACTGCTGCGTGTGATGTCATACCACCTGTTGCTGTTAAGATACCTTCAGCTGCGTTCATACCTCCAACATCTTCTGGACTTGTTTCAGGTCTTACAAGGATAACTGGTGTTCCTTCTTTTGCTAATTTTTCTGCATCATCAGCGCTGAATACAACTTTACCTGTTGCTGCTCCTGGTGATGCTGGTAATCCTTCTCCAATTTCCTGTGCTTTTTTGATTTCTTCTTCATCAAATGCAGGATGTAATAATTTGTCGATTTGATCAGGAGCTACTCTCATAACTGCTGTAGCTTTATCAATTAATCCTTCTTTTACTAAGTCAACAGCGATTTTTACTGCTGCTTTAGCTGTTCTTTTACCAGTTCTTGTCTGTAAGAAGTATAATTTTCCTTTTTCTACTGTAAATTCGATATCCTGCATGTCTTTATAGTGAAGTTCTAATTTGTCCATTATTTCTGTTAATTGTTTATATACATCAGGCATCATTTCGTTTAATTTTTCAAGTGGGTATGGTGTTCTGATACCAGCAACAACGTCTTCACCCTGTGCATTTGGCAAGTATTCACCGTATTTTACTTTTTCACCTGTGTTAGGATCTCTTGTGAAACATACTCCTGTTCCACTATCTTCACCCATGTTACCAAATACCATCATAACAACGTTAACAGCTGTTCCTAATAATTCTCCTTCTTTAATTCCATTGATAGCTCTATATTTTATTGCCCTTTCATTCATCCAGCTACCAAATACAGCTTCTATAGCAATCCATAATTGTTTTTTAGGATCTTGTGGGAATTCTTTTCCTGCTTTTCTATAGATTTCTTTGTATAATTCTACAACTTTTTTGAAGTCTTCTGCTTCTAATTCGATGTCTAATTTTACACCTTTTTCTTCTTTTACTTTGTTTAATGCTTCTTCAAAATCGTGATGTGGAATTCCTAAAGCAACATCACCAAACATTTGCATGAATCTTCTGTATGCATCATATGCAAATCTTGGGTTACCTGTATTTTTTGCTAATGCTTCTACTGTTTCATCGTTTAAACCTAAATTTAAGATTGTATCCATCATACCTGGCATTGAAACTGCAGCACCTGATCTAACAGATACTAATAATGGATTATCTTTGTCACCAAATTTCTTTCCTGAAACTTCTTCTAATTTTTTCATTGCTTTATCTACTTCTGCTTCAAGTGTTTCAGGGAATTTTCTATCGTGTTTCCAGTAATAGTCACAAACTTCTGTTGTAATTGTAAAACCTGCAGGTACTGGTAATCCTAATCTTGCCATTTCAGCAAGGTTAGCACCTTTACCTCCAAGTAAGTTTTTCATTTTTGCGCTACCTTCTGCAATTCCTCCACCGTAAAAATATACCATCTTTTCCATGTGTTTCTCCCTCCTTATCGAAAGAAAATTTACGAAAAATTCAAAATCAGAATTCTTCTCTTTTTAATTCCCTTCTCATTAATTCATGTATTGCCTTTTGTGGATTTTTGTTTAGATATAATACTTCATATGTTTTTTCCACTATTGGCATTTCTATTTGTAATTCTTTTATTTCTTCATATAACGCTTTACAGGTATATACACCTTCAGCAACCATATTCATGTTTTCAATGATTTCATTTAATTTTTTGCCTCTTCCTATCATTTCGCCGACATATCTATTTCTACTATGCTGACTATTACATGTAACTATCAAATCTCCAAGGCCAGCAAGTCCCATAAAGGTTTCTTTTTTAGCACCTTTTTTTTCACCATAACGGATTATTTCTGTAAGCCCTCTTGTTATTAATGCAGCTTTTGCATTATCCCAACCACCTATGCCATCAATAACCCCTGCTGCTATTGCTATTACGTTTTTTATAGAACCACCAAGTTCAACACCTATTACATCTGTTTGAGAATATACTCTGAATGATGCATTGCTAAATATTTCTTGAACCTTTTCAGCATATTCCAGATTTTCAGAAGCAGCTACAACGCTTGTTGGAACATCTCTTGCTACTTCTTCAGCATGACTTGGGCCACTTAAAACTACGTATTTTAAATCTGTAAGTATATCCTTTAAAATTTCGCTTATTCTTTCCTGTGTTTTTATTTCTAATCCCTTTGCAAGATTTACTATGATTTGTCCGTTATAATAACTTTTGAAGTTATTTGCTACTTCTCTTACTGCCTGCGTTGGCACTGCCATTACAATAATTTCCGAATTTTCTATAACTTCTTTTAAATCCATAGAAGGCTTTATGTTTTTTGGTATTGAAATTCCTGGAAGATAATAAGGATTTTCTCCGTTTTTTAAAGCATTAAAGACGTTTTCTTCTCTTGTCCATATTAAAACTTCATGTCCATTGTTTAATAATACTTTAGAAATAGCTGTTCCCCAACTTCCTGAACCAATTATTCCTATTTTCATTCTTTTCCTCCGTTTATATAACGTTTTCAATAAATATTATATCATAACTTTTGTAACAATCTGGTGTTAAAGTTTTTTATTTTTTTCTCTTTTTTCTGCTTCTTTTCGTTCTTTCCAGATTTTTGACGCTTCTTCTTTTGTTATTGGTTTATCCCAGAATAACCAGGGTTTTCTATTGGATATTTTATTTACTACTCCATTTATGATTTTTTCAGATGAAACATTATAATCACGTTCTGCAATTTTTAAAACGAGAAATGCATCATATATGAGATCTCCAATTTCTTCTTCAAGATTTTCAATATCTTCATTTTTTATGGCTTCTCTTATTTCATTAATTTCAGATTCCGTTTCGTTAAGCATATATTCTGTATTTATAGAACTTATCCATGGACATTTTTCTATATTTCTTTGAACAATGTCATATAATTTTTTAAATTCTTCCAGAAATTTTTTATCCATATATTTCACCTAATATATTAAATATAAGTCTTCTGGTATTTTTGATATTGCCCCATATTCAAAGAGATTTTTCATGTATAAGTCTGTTATTTCTTTTATATTTTTTGAGTAATATATTTCTGATCTTGTTGCTGCTTTTCTTAATACTGGTTCCGGCATTGTTTTCATTGTATCAAAAACGAATTTTATTGCTTCATCAAAGCTGTTTTTATAGAATACATTTGCTGAACATTCGTATTCATTTAATACTTTTTTTACCATCTTCATATCGTTATTTATTATTTTTTCGGATACAAATATTCCCGCTATTGGTAATTTTTCTTCTTTTAAATTGAATATGTCAGCATATACTTTTTGAAAGTCAAGCTGCGCCTTAACCTTGCCTTTTGTTTTTATTTCTGCAAGTGATACAAATGGTTCTGGAAGAACAGCTATCTTTTCTTTTCCAGCTGCAAGCATTTGTATTATTTCCGGACCACTTGTAACATATACAATTTCAAAGTCCATGTTTTTGCTTTTTTTTAATATTTTCAATATCACATCTGCTGTTTGGCCTGGGCCATGCAATGTAACTATTCTTTTTCCTTTTAATTCATCAACATTTGTAATCTTTTCTGAGGAAATTAGATAAAATGTTTTCCATAACGATACTCCTGCAAGTTTATATTTTGCGCCTTTATTCACCATCTCAATTCCAAGTGCAACAGGTAATATGATGAAATCTGCCTGTTGCTTTAACATTAATGTTTGAGCTTGATCTATTGTTCTCCAATAATCTGTTTTTAAACCCGGTACTCCATCTATATACAATCCTGCTGCTGGTAATAATGTTGGCCCCAATGGGTTATAAAACGTTGCTGAGAAAACTGAAATCATCAATAATAAAATCATTCCCGTTATTAAACCTTTTTTCATAAAAGAATCCCTCCTTATTTTAAAGAAATTGTGAATATATTTATAGTATTAAAATCTTTGGATTTTATGTATAATTCAATTTTTGTTGGATAATCATCAAGTATAGTATTAAAAGTATATATATTCCCTTTTAACCGCAGGTGTTTTTTTAGTTCACTACTGGAAAATTCTTTTTCTTTTATAGTATTTGAATAAAATACTTTTATTTTTTCAATTTTTATATTTTGTGCAAAATTTGAATTTCCATCGTATACAGAAAATTCCACCGAGAAATTTTTTCCTATTTTTTTATTTAATATTATAATTTTTCTCGGAAATGGTTTTACTTCTATTTTTAATTCACCGTTTAATTTGTAATTACCATTGTAAAATTCTACTTTATATATTCCAGGATATACACCACCTATTACTTCTATATAATTTTCATCGTAATTTATTTTTATTTTTGGAGTATATATATTGTCAGAAATTATTTTATATCCTAAATTTTTTATTCCAGGTATTAAATTTCCGTATCTGTCGTATAACTTATATTTTATTTTTTGTATTATAAAATCTTTTTTATTTTCTGAATATGTGGCAACTTTAACGATGCTATTGTCAAAGCTAATTTGTTTTATTATATCTGGAATTACGGAAAATTCTATGTCCTTTTTATTCCCATTAATGAACATGGAAAATATATATTTTCCTGGTCTGGTTAAATTATACAAATTTAACATATAAGATCCCTCAGAGATATGTTCAATATCGTATTTTACTACTGGATATAATTTTATTTCCTTTATTTTTTTTACTATGCTATTTCCATATTTATCTATAAAATAAATTTTTAATGGTATTTCAACTTTTTTATTGGCAATAAATATTTTTTTATCCAATTCTACTTTTAAATTTATGGGTGTTGCTGGAAGTATTTCTATATTTAAATCTGTTGATATATCACTATGATAAAAGGTTAATGTATATGTTCCAGCCTTTGTAAAATTTTTTAGATGCAATAAACTACCTTCCAATGTTGCTGTTGCATTAGTAGAATCAGAATTTATTTCAATTTTATCAACGTAATTTTCAGGATTTAAATTCTTTAAATCCTTTATTTCTAGATTTATCGGAATTTGTTTTTCTTTAAAAGCTATATATTTATTCTTTTCTATAATTATATTGAGTTTTTGTTCTTTTTCTATTATTTTTGCAATTTTATCTTGTTGCGCTTTTTCTTTATTAAAATCAAAAAGAGAACAACCTGATAACATCACAAGTATTATTATAATTAATATACTATATGTTTTTTTCATACTTTTCCTCCGTTTTTTGATATAATTAATATTGGTTTCTATTATAAAACCTTATCCTGTTTAATTATACCTTAAAATATCAACAATTTCAAAGGAGGATTTTATGTCAGATAAAAAACTACAATTTTTTATTTTTTTTAATATATTTTTTCTTGCTATTATTGTAAATTCCATACCCCCATTAATGACTACTTTGCAGGATAATTATTCTTTAACAATAGGGTTTTCTTCTTTTTTACCTCTGGCGAGAACTATAGGAAATATGAGTGTTTCTATTATAGGAGCTTTTATAATAGCAATATTAGGTTTAAGAAATAGTCTCCTTTTAGGCATTATTTTTGAAATTCTCGGTGTTTTTTTATTTATTATTTCAAAAGATATTTATACATTGATTTTTTCTATGTTTTTTATAGGTGCTTCTATGGGACAAACTATTTTATCTTTAATTTCTATGTTTGATCATTTGCCTGAAGAATTTCAAAAATATGGATTGTTACATGCTTTTTTTGGTTTCGGCGGAATAACAGGTCCTTTGATTATATCTTTTATTTTAAGAAATAATATTAATTATAAATTTCCTTTTTATATTTATGAATTTGTATTTCTATTTATTTTCTTTTTTATTATTTTGAAAAAGGTTCCAGAAAACGTAAAATATAAAGCTTTTAAATTTACTGAAGCTCTTTCAGTCTTAAAAAATAAATTTATCATATATATCCTGGTAATTTTTATTATGTATTCCGGTGTGGAAATTGGAGCTGTCACATGGGCTGGTAATCTTTTTACTGATCAATTTAATATCCCAAAGGATTCAGCTTCGATTTTTATTAGCTTATTCTGGGTATTTTTTACAATTGGAAGATTACTAACTGATACATTGTATAAGAAATTTAATTTTACTCTTACAACTATTTTTTCATTGTTTTCAGCAATTACTTTAATTATTATGATTTCAATAAAGTCTTTTTCTCCATATGCTTTTTCAATATTAGGAATTATGCTTGGACCAATTTTTCCTGTTACACAAAAATTTTTGAATTCTCACTTATCTCATAGGGAAGTCGGCCTTGTTTCCGGAATTGTTTCTTTAAGTATAGGAATTGGTGCGTCTATTATTACAACTCTTATGGGTTTCGTGGGAGATTTTTCTATTTTATATAGTTACTTAATTCCTATTACCGGTCTTCTAATAGTTTTTATCTTTTCAATAATGGTAAGAAAACTATAATTTAATAAAAAATACCGGGCAGTAACTGCCCGGTATTTTTTATATTATTCTGCTTTTTCTTCTTCTTTATTTTCAATGCTTTCTACTAATTGTAATAATGATAATTCTGCTGCATCTCCTCTTCTGTATCCAATCTTTAAGATTCTTGTGTATCCGCCATTTCTATTTTCGAATTTTGGAGCGATTTCATCAACAACTTTGTTTGTGAATCTTCTGTCGTTGAAGTATCTGTTAATCTGTCTTCTTAATGCAACACTTCTATCTTTGTTATCTGTTGTTTTTGCTTCTTTTGCTTTTGTTAAGATTTTTTCTACTAATGGTCTTACTGCCTTTGCTTTTGCTGTTGTAGTAATGATGCTACCGTGTTCAAATACTTCTCTTGCTAAGTTTTTTAATAATGCTTTCCTATGTGAAGCGTATCTGCTTAATTTATTTACCTTTACTCTATGTCTCATGGTTATTAGGCTCCTCCCTTCTGGATCTCGTCATAATCCAACTGGAATTTCTCTTTTAATTCCTTTCTAATTTCATCTAAAGATTTTTTACCGAAGTTTTTGATTTTCATTAATTCATCTGGATCCTTCTTTAATATGTCTCTTACTGTATTGATTTTTTCTCTCTTTAAACAATTTTTTGCTCTTTTGCTTAAATCGAGCTCGTCTATTCTTGTTTCAAGAACTTCAAGACTTACATTTTTAAATTCTTCTTCTACTTCCTGACCAGCAATTTCTTCTGAAACATTTGTTTCCATTGATTCTGGAATAGCTTCAGCTTCTGTTAAATCTATCTCTTCTCTCCATGATGAGTAGATTATATTAAAGTGTTCAATTAATATTTTTGTGGCTTTTACCAATGCTTCTTTCGGATCTATAGATTTTTTTGTCCATACTTCAAGTATTAATTTATCATAGTCTGTTCTTTTTCCAACACGAACTTTTTCTGTGAGATAATTAACTCTAATTACAGGACTATATACACCATCTATATAAATCATTTCAATGTCCTTTGAAAGATCCATTTCTGATGTTGATACAAATCCTTTTCCTACTGTTGCATATAATTCCATTTCAAATTTTTTGTTTGCATTCATTGTTGCAATTTTAAAATCAGGATTTGCAATTTCAATACCTGGTGGTGTAATTATGTCTCCTGCTTTAATTTCTGCTGGTCCCATTTTTTCTATTCTTAAAACTATTGGTTCTTTTAAATTTCCAATGTTATCAAAATCTACAACTTTTAATTCAACTTTTTTAAGGTTAACTGTTATTTCAAGTATATCTTCCTGTACGCCTTCAATTACATCAAATTCGTGTAATTTACCAGGAATTCTTATGCTTGTTATTGCAAGCCCTGGTATTGAGGATAATAATACTCTTCTTAATGCGTTACCTATGGTAACCGCATATCCTCTTTCAAGAGGCGACAGGACAAATCTTCCATATTTGTATTCTAATTCTTCTGATTCTTCTAATGTTTCTAATATCATCTTTTCCGGTTTTACAAATTCCATTCATTACCCCCAATTTAGCTTTCCTAAATTGGAGTGCACCCCCTTTCTTTTTGTTAGGCGCGTTGTTGCGATCATCATACAAACAACTATTATTTTGAGTAAAGCTCGATAATAGCCTGTAAGTCTACTGGTACATCCATTTCGTCTAATGTTGGTAATCTTAAGAATGTTCCTTTAAATGCATTGTAATCTACTTCTATCCAGTCTAACTTTCTGTTTGCCTTTTGAGCTAATTCGATTCCCTGTTTAATTGGTAATGCTGATCTGCTCTTTTCTTTTACTTCAATTACATCTCCTGGTCTAACTCTGTATGATGGTATATCAACTTTTTTACCATTTACAAGGAAGTGACCATGTCTTACTAATTGTCTTGCTGTTCTTCTGTTTACTGCAAAACCCATTTGATATACAACATTGTCAAGTCTTGTTTCTAAAACTCTCATTAAGTTTTCTCCTGTGTTACCTTCTTTTCTTGATGCTTCCTCAAAGTATCTTCTGAATTGTCTTTCTAATACACCATAAATTCTTTTTAAAGCCTGCTTTGATCTTAATTGCATTCCATATTGTGTTGGTTTTTTAGCCTGTTTTCCGTGCTGACCTGGTGCGTATGGTCTTTTTGCAATTGCACATTTATCTGTATAACATCTTTCGCCTTTTAAGTATAATTTAAATCCTTCTCTTCTACAAAGTTTACAAAGAGATCCTATATATCTTGCCATTACATTCCCTCCTCTTTGGCCTTACATTCTTTTTCTTTTCTTTGGTCTACAACCGTTATGAGGTATTGGAGTTTTATCTTTTATATTTTCAATTGCCAATCCTGCTGCTTGTAAGGTTCTTATTGCTGATTCTCTTCCAGCTCCTGGTCCTTTTACATATACATCAAGTCTTTTTACACCATATTTTAAAGCTTCTTTTGCAACTTTATCTGCTGCTAACTGTGATGCATATGGTGTTCCTTTCTTTGTTCCTGAAAAACCAGCTGTTCCTCCACTTGCCCAGAATAATGTATTTCCTGCTGGATCTGTTAAAGTGATAATTGTGTTATTGAATGTTGATTGAATATGCACAACTGCTTTTTCAAGAGATATCTTCTTTTTCTTTTGTGCTGATCTTCTAGCCATTGCTAAACCTCCTTATTACTTTTTCTTACCGATTTTTGAAGGTCTTGGACCTTTTCTGGTTCTTGCATTTGAATGTGTTTTTTGTCCTCTTACTGGTAATCCATTCTTATGTCTGTAACCTCTGTATGATCCGATTTCAATTAATCTTGAAATATTTTTCTGAATTTCCTGTCTTAATTCACCTTCAACAAGGTAATGTTCGTTGATGAAATGTGTAATTTTACTGATTTCATCATCTGTTAATTCTTTTGCTCTTTTGTCAGGATCAATTCCTGTTGATTCTAATATTTCCATTGCTCTGTGTCTTCCTATACCATAAATATATGTAAGAGCAATGAATAACTTCTTGTTGTTTGGTACTTCAACACCCAAAATACGTGGCATTCAACTTTCCCTCCTTTAAAAATTATCCCTGTCTTTGGTTGTGTTTAGGATTCTTTGAACAAATTACCCAAACTCTTCCTTTTCTTCTGATAACTCTACAGTGTTCACATCTTTTTTTAACTGAGGCTCTTACCTTCATTTGCTCATTCCTCCTCGCTGCTTGGATTTTTCTTTATTCTTTCTCTTCTTATTATTCTTCCTCTGTTTAAATCATATATTGATACTTCAACTATCACTCTATCTCCTGGAACTAATCTTATAAAGTTTTTTCTCATTTTTCCAGAAATATGTGCCAATATTTTATGACCATTATCCAATTCCACTCTAAAAGTAGCATTTGGTAATGACTCAACAATATGACCTTCCATTACAATAACATCATCTTTTTTTGCCACGATAATCACCTCTCGGGCCTTAATCTAATTTTGTTAATACTTCAGGACCATTTTCTGTTACTACAAGACTGTTTTCATAATGTGCAGATAATGAGCCATCTGCTGTTACTGCTGTCCAACCATCATCAAGCACTTTTACTCGCCAATCTCCCATAGAAACCATAGGTTCAATAGCAAATGTCATGTTTTTTCTAATTAATGGTCCTTTTCCTTTTACACCATAATTAGGAATTTGTGGATCTTCATGTAATTTTCGACCTACACCATGTCCTACATACTCTTTTATTATTGAAAATCCCTGAGACTCTACATATGTTTGTATCGCGTTACCTATATCGCCTATCCTGTTTCCAGGTCTTGCCTGCTCAATTCCAAGCCAGAATGATTTTTCTGTAACTTCAACGAGCTTTCTCACTTCTTCTGGAACTTCTCCGATTATAAACGTTCTTGCGGCATCTGCTATGTATCCGTCTAATGTAAGTCCCATATCAATTGAAACTATATCTCCATTTTTAAATACTTTTTCTTTTGTAGGGAATCCGTGAACGATTTCTTCATTTACAGAAATACATGTTGCATATGGAAAACCTGCATAACCTTTAAATGTAGGAATAAATCCTTTTTCTTTCATATAGCTATTTACAAATTTTTCTACCTCATATGCGCTGGATCCCTCAACAACTAAATCCTTTATTTTCTCAAAGAGGATAGCGAGCTGCCTTCCAGCTCGCCTCATTTTATCTACTTCTGAATTAGTTTTTATTAATATCATACTATCCCTTCCAATATATTAAACACTTTTTTTGTAACTATTTCTACCGTACCACTGCCGTCAATCGTAAAGAAATTGTTATTTTTCATATAAAATTGTATTACAGGATATGTTTTTTCCATATAAACTTTGTATCTATCTCTTACTACATCTTCTTTATCATCATCTCTCTGGATTAACTGCGTTCCACATTCATCACAGATATTATCAACTTTAGGTTTTAATGTGATAAGATTGTAGATTTTACCGCATTTTGGACAGATTCTTCTGTTTGTAATCCTTTTTACAACTGTTTCTACATCTACTTCGAAATATAATGATGCAGTAATTGGATTTTTTATTTCTTCAAGTAATTTTTCCAATCCTTCTGCCTGCGGTAATGTTCGCGGAAATCCATCAAGAATAAATCCCTTTTCTACATCTTTTTGCTGTAATCTGTTTTTAATTACTTCGAGCATTATTTCATCTGATACAAGCTGGCCTTTTTCAAGAATTTCTTTTACTTTATTACCAAGCTCGCTACCAGAAGCAACTTCTGCTCTTAACATATCTCCAGTGGATATGTGGGGAATTCCATATTTTTTTGAAACCTCTTTAGCTATGGTTCCTTTTCCAGCTCCCGGAGGTCCAAAGAATAAAAGGTTTAATTTAGACATTATTATCTCCTCCCGCGGAGTTTCCCCTTCTTCATAAATCCTTCATACTGTCTTGTGATCATGTGTGCTTCAATCTGCTGCATTATATCAAGGGCAACCCCAACTGAAATAAGTGCTGAAGTTCCACCAATCCAGATATTTACACCTGCTGCACTTCTGATTAAGTATGGTAATAATGAGATAATTACAAGGAATACTGCACCAATAAATGTAACTCTCATCATTGTTTTTGTTATGTAATCTGATGTTGGTTTTCCAGGTCTAATTCCTGGTATAAATCCACCATATTTTTTGATGTTTTCTGAAATGTCGTTTGGATCAATAACAACTGAATTATAGAAATATGCAAAGAAGAATATTAAAATTGCATATAATACAAGATATAATGGTGTTCCATAACCAAACCATTTGCTTACCCAACCTGCACCTGTTGCTGTTGCAAGCATTGATGGTAATGTCATAATTGCTGAAGCAAAGATAATTGGTAAAACTCCTCCACCATTAACCTTTATTGGTATGTATGTTGATGCTCCACCATAAATCTTGTTTCCTACAACTCTTTTTGCATATTGAACGTTTATTCTTCTTTCTGATGTCTGTAAGTAAATTGTACCAATTACAACTGCAATTGCAATAATTATAAGTACTATCCATTCAAATACGCTTAATCTTCCAACAAAACCACTTGCTATGTACTGTGGATATCTTGCAACAATACCTGCAAAGATCAATACAGAAATACCATTACCTATACCTTTTTCTGTTATCATTTCACCTAACCATAATAAGAACATTGTACCTGCAACAATAGAAATTGTTGAAACAATTAAGAATACAAAATAATTTAAATTTGCTGCTCTATAAGCAGAAACACCCATAGAGAGGAATAAACCTTGAAGGATAGCAAGACCTAATGTTACCTGTCTTGTTAACTTTCCAAACTTTTTCCTTCCCTCTTCCCCTTCTTTCAACATTTCTTTCAAACTTGGTATTACAGATGACAATAACTGTAATATAATCGATGCATTAATATATGGTGTAACACTTAAAACAAATATAGAAAATTGTTTTAAAGCACCACCAGCAAATATATCAAAAAAACTTATTAATCCCTGTGATGATGTTCCAAGTCCAGCTAAAAAGCTTTCCCATCTTGCTAAATCTATTCCAGGAATAGGTATATAAATACCAACCCTGAATGCAATAAGTGCTAACAATGTAAATATAATACGATCCCGGAGTTCCGGGATCTTCCACATATTTTTAAATGCATCTTTCATTATTCGATCACCTCGACCTTACCGCCGGCTGATACTATTTTTTCCTGTGCTTTTTTACTAAATGCATGTGCTTTTACTGTTAATGGTTTTGTTAATTCTCCATTTCCGAGAATTTTTACACCATCATTTAACTTCTTTAATATTCCTTTTTCAAGTAATTTTTCTGGTGTAACTTCTTCATTTGCTTCAAATCTGTTTTCTAAAACTGATACATTTACTATTGCATATACCTTTTTGAAAGGTGCATTTGTAAATCCGTATTTTGGAATTCTTCTGAATAATGGTGTTTGACCACCTTCAAAACTTGGTCTTACTTTACCTTTACCTCTTGATTTTTGACCTTTGTGTCCTTTACCTCCAGTTTTTCCTAACCCAGAGCTCCATCCTCTTCCGGTTCTCTTTGCTACTTTTCTTGATCCTTCGGCGGGTCTTAAATCAGATATTTTAAGAGACATCTTTGCTACCCCCTCATTCTTCAATTTCTTCAACTGTTACAAGATGTTGAACTTTTCTTATCATTCCTCTTATTTCTGGTCTATCTTCTTTTACTACTACCTGATTTGTCTTTCTCAATCCTAAGGCATCTAAGGTGGCGAGTTGTCTGTAATTCTTACCCGCTCTTCCTCTTACTAATTTTATTTTTAACTTAGCCATTTATTATCCCTCCTTATGGGCACCCTGGAATACCTTTGTTACACTCAAATCTCTGAGTTCTGCATATTCTTTTGGTGATTTTAATTCTTTCAATCCGTTTAATGTAGCTTTTGCTAAATTAATTGATGTTGTTGAACCCAATGCTTTTGAAAGGATATTGTGTACTCCTGCTAATTCAACAACTGCACGAACTGCTGCAGAAGCAATAATACCTGTACCAGGTCCAGCTGGTTTTAAAAGCACTTTTGAAGCATCCTGTCTTCCAAATACTTCATGTGGGATTGTTCCATTTTTTACAGGAACTTCTATCATATTTTTCTTTGCATTTTGAATTGCTTTTCTTATTGCTTGTGGAACTTCTCTTGCATTTCCACTTCCTACTCCAACTTTACCATTTCTGTTACCTACTACAGCTACAACCCTGAATGATATATTTTTACCACCAGTTGTAACTTTTGTAACTCTTCTAATTTCTATTATTCTTTCTTCAAATTCTTCAGCAGCTGCTGAAGCCATTAAATTTTTATCTAAGGCCATTATCTGTCAACACCTCCTTAAAACTCGAGACCTGCTTCACGTGCAGCATCTGCTAATGCTTTTACTTTTCCGTGATATTTGAAGCCGCCTCTGTCAAATGCTACTTTAGCAATACCTTTTTCTTTTGCTCTTTTAGCAACTAATTTTCCTACTTCTTTTGCTGCATCAATGTTCCATGTCTTTTCAAGATTTAATTCTTTATCTAAAGTAGAAGCAGCTGCCAATGTATGTCCTTTTGTATCATCTATAATTTGAACATAAATATGTTTATTGCTTTTGAAAACTACCATTCTTGGTCTTTCAGGAGTTCCAAAAACTTTTCTTCTAACCCTTAAATGTCTTTTTCTTCTTAATTTTTTTCTTGGTGTGGGTTTAATCATCTGGTCAGCCTCCCTTAAACTTTCTTACCTTGTTTTCTAATGATTACCTCGCCAACATATTTGATACCTTTTCCAGAGTATACATTTGGTTTTCTAAATCTCTTAATTTTTGCTGCAACTTCACCAACTAAGTATTTGTCAATTCCTTTTACAATTACTTTATTTGGTGCTGGTACTTCAATTGTTATTCCTTCTGGTGGAATATATTCTATTGGATGTGAGTAACCAAGTTCTAATACTAATGTTGAACCCTGTAATTTTGCTCTGTATCCAATACCAATAATTTCTAATTCTTTTGTGAATCCTTCTGTTACACCTTTAATCATATTTTTAACAAGTGATGCATATGTACCCTGGAACATATTGATTTTCTTTGCATCACTTTTTCTTTTCATTGCTGATTCATTACCTTCTACTTTTATTTTATTATCTTCAATTACGAATTTTACATATGGTAAATATTCCTGTGTTAATTCACCTTTAGGGCCTTTTACTTTAATTTCTTTTTCGTTTACTGTCACTTCTACCCCATTTGGTATATCTATTGGATTTTTTGATATACGTGACATTTATTCAGCACCTCCTACCAAACGTAACAAATTAATTCTCCACCGACTCCAAGTTCTCTTGCTTCTTTGTCGGTAAGAACACCTTTTGAAGTTGAGATTATTGATATTCCCATTCCACCTTTTACAACTGGAATTTTATCTTTTGATACATATACTCTTCTACCTGGTTTTGATACTCTTATTATGCTCTGAATTACTCTTTGTCTGTTCTTTCTGTCACCTTTGTATTTTAACTGTATTTTTAATATACCCTGTTTTCCATCTTCGATAAATTTATAATCTGCAATATAACCTTCTCTTTTTAATATTTCAGCTATATTTCTCTTTAAGTTTGATGCTGGAACTTCTACACTTTCTTTCATAACAAGGTTTGCATTTCTTATTCTTGTAAGCATATCTGCTACGGGATCACTCCACATTAAGATTCCCTCCTTACCAACTTGCCTTTTTAACGCCTGGTAATTTTCCTTCCAAGGCTAATTTTCTGAAACATACTCTACATAAACCGAATTCTCTATATACAGCTCTTGGTCTTCCACAAACTATACATCTTGAATATTCTCTTGTCTTATATTTTTTTGGTTTTTTCCATCTTGCAACCATTGATTTTTTTGCCATTATTTACCTCCTCCTTAATCTCTCTTGAAAGGGAAGCCCATTAATTGAAGGAGTTTTCTTGCTTCCTCATCTGTCTTTGCAGTTGTAACAATAGTAATATCCATACCCTGTACTCTTTTTACCTGGTCTGGTTTTAATTCTGGGAAAACTAATTGTTCTGTTAACCCAAATGTGTAATTTCCTCTTCCATCAAAGCTATTTGGATTCATACCTCTGAAGTCCCTTAATTTTGGGAAAATTATATTAATTAATTTGTAGAGGAAGTTGTACATTTTCATGCTTCTTAATGTTACTTTTGCACCAATAGGCATTCCTTCTCTTAATTTGAAGTTAGCAACACTCTTTTTTGCTCTTGTAACTACAGCTTTTTGGCCTGTAATTATTGATAATTCCTGAGCGTGTTTTTCAACTACATCAGCGTTTCTTGAGCCCTCACCAATACCCATATTCACAACAATTTTTACGATTTTTGGTACTTCATGAATGTTTTTGTATCCAAATTCTTTCATGAGGGCTGGAACTACTTCTTTTTCATATTTATCTTTTAAAGGTATAAATTCGTATCTCATTATCTATTCCTCCCTCATTAAACCTTATCTATGATTTCGTTACATTTTCTGCAAACTCTAACCTTTTTGCCTTCTTCGAGAACCCTGTAACCAACTCTTGTTGGTTTTCCGCAGTTTGGACAAACAACCATTACTTTATTTGCATATATTGGTGCTGGTTGTTCGATAATTCCACCTTCTCTTAACTGCTGTGTTGGTCTCTGATGTTTCTTTACAATATTTACATTTTCTACAATAATTTTATTTAATTTAGGCATTACTCTTAAAACTTTACCTTCTTTACCTTTATCTTTACCAGATATTACTCTTACTAAATCGCCTTTTTTTACTTTCATGCTCTCACCTCACCATACTTCTTGTGCAAGAGATGCTATTTTTGTGTAACCTGCTTCTCTTACTTCTCTAGCAATTGGTCCAAACACACGTGTTCCAACAGGCATATTGTTTTTATCTATTAAAACAGCTGCATTTTCATCGAATCTAATATGTGAACCATCTTTTCTTCTGATTTCTTTTTTTGTTCTAACTATTACAGCTTTTACAACCTGACCTTTTTTTATGTCTGTGTGAGGAATAGCTTCTCTTACTGAACATACTACAACGTCGCCTACTGTTCCTACTGATTTATGAAATCCACCTAATACTCTTATTACTCTTAATACTTTTGCTCCAGAATTATCTGCAGCTCTTAAATATGACTCAGTCTGTATCATTATGCGTCACCCCCAACTTCTTCCACTGTTTCGGGTGTTTCATTATTTTTTTCCGCAAAAATGTTCTTTTCAACAATTCTTACAACTTTCCATGTTTTTGTTTTTGAATATGGTCTTGATTCTTCTATTTCTACTATATCTCCAATACCACATTCATTGTTTTCATCATGAGCATGGAATTTCTTTGATTTCTTAACGAACTTTTTATATATAGGATGTTTTATTCTTCTTTCAACTTTAACAACAACTGTTTTATCCATTTTGTCGCTAACAACTTCGCCTATTAATGTTTTTTTAGGCATTACTCATTACCTCCTTATACCCAATTCCCTTTGTCTGAGAATTGTTTTTATTCTTGCTATGTCTCTTCTTACCATTTTTATGGAAGCAGTATTTTTTATCTGACCTAATTCGTGTTGGAATCTCATTTCAAATAATTTTTTCTTTGCTTCTTCTAATTTTGTTTTTAATTCTTCATCTGTTAAGTTGATTAATTCAGCTACTTGTTTCTTCATTTTGCTTCCCCCCTTATATGGTACCTGGGTACTATTTTTGTCTTGATTGGTAATTTTGTTGCTGCGTATTCTAATGCTTCTTTTGCTAATTCTTCAGATGTTCCAGCAATTTCAAATAAAACCTTTCCTGGTTTTACTACTGCTACCCATCCTTCTACGTCACCTTTACCTTTTCCCATTCTTGTTCCAATTCCTTTTGATGTAATTGGTTTATCAGGGAATATTTTAATCCATATTTTACCGTTTCTTTTTAATGTTCTAACCATTGCTAACCTACATGCTTCTATTTGTTGTGAAGTAATCATTGCTGGTTCTAATGCTTTTAAACCCCATTCGCCAAAGTCAACTAATGTTCCGCCTTTGGCTTTACCTTTCATTGTACCTCTTTGTATTTTTCTATATTTATATCTTTTTGGCATTAACATTTACATCACGCCCTCCTTTAGTTCATAACTGAGTGTCGCCTTTATAAACCCAAACTTTTATTCCGATAGTTCCAGATAATGTTTGTGCTTCAGCAGTTCCGTAATCAATGTCTGATCTCAATGTTTGTAAAGGTAATCTTCCTTCCATATACCATTCAGTTCTTGCGATTTCAGCACCGTTTAATCTTCCTGAAACCATTATTTTAATTCCTTTTGCTCCTCTTTTTAATGCTGCTGAAATTGCTCTTTTCATTGCTCTCTTATATGATGCCCTTTTAACAATCTGGCCAGCAATGTTTTCTGCAATTAATACAGCGTTTGTTTGAGGATTTCTAATTTCGTCTATGTTAATTCTTACGTTTCTATCATTTACCATGCCTTCAATTTCTTTTTTCAATGCCTGAATTTCTGCACCTTTTCTTCCAATAATTATTCCAACTCTTACTGCTTTTATTGTTATGTTTATTTGTGTTGAAGAAGGTCTTTCAATTAATATATCTCCAATTCCTGCTTCATAATATTTTTGTTTTATGTAATCTCTTATTTTTAAATCTTCTTTTAAATATTCTGCATAATTATCTTCACTAAACCAGTTTGCTTTCCATGGTTTTGATATTCCTAACCTGAAACCATATGGATGTACTTTTTGACCCACGGATATTCCACCTCACTTCTGAGATTTTAACTCTTTTTCTTTTTGTCTGTCTCTAACAACAACGGTAATGTGTGACATTCTCTTTAAAAGAATATCAGCTCTTCCTCTTCCTCTTGGCCAAAGTCTTTTCATTCTTGGACCATCATTTACATATACTTCTGCAACATATAAATCGTCTGCATTTAAGCCAAAATTGTTTTCTGCATTAGCAATAGCAGATACTAATACTTTATATGTTAATCTTGCAGCTTTTTTAGGGCTGAACATTAATATCTGTAATGCTTCATCAACATTTTTTCCTCTTATTGCATTTATTACTGATCTTGCTTTTTTAGGAGATATTCTTAAGTATTTTGCTGTTGCTTTTGCTTCAATTTTTGGCTGTGCTGCTTCAGCTTCTTTTCTTAATCTATGATAAACTGACCTTTTTAACCTTTTACCATCTTGAACTCTTGATACAGCCATGATTACGTCCCTCCTCATTTCACCTTGCCTTTTTTAGCCTTTTTATCAGCGTGACCACCAAATCTTCTTGTTGGTGCAAATTCACCTAATCTATGTCCAATCATGTGTTCTGTTATATAAACAGGTATATGTTTCATTCCATTATGTACAGCAATTGTATGTCCTATCATTTCTGGTAATATCATTGAAGCTCTGCTCCAAGTCTTTATTACTTTCTTTTCTCCTTTTTCATTCATTTCTCTTATCTTTTTCAACAGACTTGGGTGTACATAAGGCCCTTTCTTTAAAGATCTACTCACTAACAGCACCCCCTAGGTTACTTTTTTCTTCTTCTTACAATAAATTTATCTGATTTTCTCTTTCCACGTCTTGTTTTGTATCCTTTTGCAGGTGTTCCCCAAGGACTTCTTGGAATATGACCTTTACTTGCACCTTCACCACCACCCATTGGGTGATCAACTGGGTTCATAGCCATACCTCTAACGTGTGGTCTTCTTCCTAACCATCTTGTTCTACCTGCTTTACCGAATACTTCGTTTATATGATCTTCATTTCCAACCATACCTATTGTTGCCATACCTTTAATGTGAACTTTTCTTAATTCACTTGAAGGCATTCTTAATAATGCGTATTTTCCTTCTTTTGCCATTAATTGTGCATATGTTCCTGCTGATCTTGCAATCTTTGCACCTTTTCCAGGTTCAAATTCTATATTATGAACTATTGTACCCACAGGAATATTTTCTAATGGCAATGCATTACCTGGCTTAATTTCTGCATCTGGTCCTGAAACTAATGTTTCTCCAACCTTAACTCCTTTTGGAGCAAGAATATATCTCTTTTCACCATCTGCATATACTAATAATGCAATTCTTGCGCTTCTGTTTGGATCGTATTCTATAGATACAACTTTTGCAGGTACCCCAAATTTATCTCTTTTGAAGTCAATAACCCTGTATCTTCTTTTGTGTCCGCCACCTCTATGTCTCATGGTAACTCTTCCATAAGAGTTTCTACCACCAGTTTTTTTGAGAGGCTTTATCAATGATTTTTCTGGGGTATCCTTTGTAATTTCTGAGAAATCTGTGATTATCATAAATCTCCTGGAAGGAGTTATTGGCTTAAACTTTTTAAGACCCATTTCAGCTCACCTCTCCTTATAAATTACCTTGAAGCTCTTTTATTACATATCCTTCAGCTAACTTAACAATAGCTTTTTTCCATGATCTTGTTTTACCTTCAAATCTTCCCAATCTCTTTGGTTTTGGTTTTACATTCATTGTATAAACCTTTTCAACCTTTACATTAAATAATTCCTCAACAGCTTTTTTTATTTCAGGCTTTGTTGCATCTTTAGCTACTTCAAATGTATATTTGCCCTCGCCCATTAATAAGTATGTTTTTTCTGTGAGGACCGGCCTTATAACAACGTCATAATTAAATTCTTTTTTAACCATCAGCCGAGCACCTCCTCGATCTTTGCTACTGTATCTTTTGTAAGGATTACTTTTTCGTTGTTTATTATGTCGAATACATTTAATCCATCTACATTCACTTTTTTACCATCTTTACCCTGATTTGGATTATCAGCAATTATAACCTTTACTGTTGGAATATTTTTTGCTGATAATTTTACATTAATATATCCATCTTTTTTCCAAGGTAATACTACTAATGTTTTTGTGTTTTCAAATCCGAAGTTCTTTAATACTTCTTTCATAGATTTTGTTCTTGGTTTTTCAAATGTCAAGTCATCTATTACAATAAGATTATTTTCTTTTACCCTTACACTTAATGCTGATTTTAATGCTAATCTTTTCATTTTCTTTGTTAATTTTTTTGACCAATCTCTTGGTTTTGGTCCAAATGTAACTCCACCGTGTCTCCATAATGGTGACCTTATTGATCCTGCCCTTGCTCTTCCTGTATGTTTCTGTGACCAAGGTTTTCTTCCGCCACCTCTAACTTCTGCTCTTGTTTTTGTTGAAGCGGTTCCTCTTCTTCTATTTGCTAACTGCATATCTACATATCTGTATAACAAGTCTGTGTTTGGTTCAATTGCAAATATTGAATCTTTTACATCAATTGTACCTATCTTTTCACCTTTAACTGAATAAAGGTCTAACTGAGCCATTTCTTCTTACCTCCTCGTTCTTCATTTTCGGGGCTTACTTTTTGATTGCTTCTCTGATTATTAACAATCCACCCCTCGCACCTGGAACTCCACCTTTAACTGCTATAAGGTTGTTTTCTTTATCTATTTTTACGACTTCTGAGTTTAATACTGTAATTCTTTCATTTCCGTAATGTCCGAACATCTTTTTACCTTTGAATACTTTTGCTGGTTCTGTGTGGTTACCTGTTGAACCTAAAGCTCTATGGAATTTAGAACCGTGTGTTTTTCTTCCTCCACCAAAATTCCATCTTTTAATTACACCAGCGTAACCTCTACCTTTTGACCAACCTGTTACATCTACTTTTTCTCCTTCTTCAAAAATTGATACATCAATTGTCTGACCAATTTCATATGCATCTACGTCATCAACTTTGAATTCTTTAAGAACTCTCATTGGTTTTACGCCTGCTTTTTTGAAGATTCCAAGCTTTGGTTTGTTTACTTTGTATTCTTTTACTTCTTCAAAACCAACCTGAATAGCTTTATAACCATCTTTTTCTTCTGTTTTTTTCTGCACTACTACACATGGTCCAGCTTTTATAACTGTGACCGGGATGGCTTTACCATCTTTATAAACTCTTGTCATACCTACTTTTCTTCCTAAAATACCTTTCATGCTAACTTCACCTCCAGAGCCCGATCATTAAAATTAAGCCTTCATATCTACTGATACACCTGATGGTAACTGAATTTTTAATAATTCTGTTACTGTTTCCTGTGTTGCATCGTAGATGTAAATAACTCTTTTATGTACTCTTTTTTCAAATTGTTCTCTTGAATAGTTGTATTTATGTGGTGATCTTATAACACTGTAAATTGTTTTTTCTGTTGGTAGTGGAATAGGTCCTGAAACCTTTGCACTGCTATTTTTAACTGCATCTATTATTTTTTGTGCTGATTCATCTAATAATCTATGATCATATGATTTTAATCTTATTTTAATCAACTTTTTTGCCATACTGACCCTCCTTTAAGCATTTAGCAAAGGGAGCGTGGAAGCTCCCCGATTTTATATTTTATAATAAAAACTTTGCAAAAAGATTTTATTATTCTACTATTTCTGTAACAACACCTGCTCCAACTGTTCTTCCACCTTCACGAACAGCAAATCTCATGTTCTTTTCTAATGCTACAGGGTAGATTAATTCTACTGTTGTTACAATGTTATCTCCTGGCATAACCATTTCTGCTCCGCCTTCGAATTCTAACAATGTACCTGTAACGTCAGCTGTTCTGATGTAGAATTGTGGTCTGTAACCTTTCTTGAATGGAGTGTGTCTTCCTCCTTCTTCTTTCTTTAATACGTAGATTTGTGCTTTGAATTTCTTATGAGGTGTGATTGAACCTGGTTTTGCTAATACCTGACCTCTCCATACTTCGTCTTTGTCAATACCTCTTAACAAACATCCTACGTTGTCACCAGCGATACCTTCGTCTAATAATTTTCTGAACATTTCAACACCAGTTACAACTGTTTTCTTAATTTCATCTGTCATACCAACGATTTCTACTTCGTCACCTGGGTGAATAGCTCCTCTTTCGATTCTTCCTGTAACAACTGTACCCCTACCTGTGATTGAGAATACGTCTTCAACAGGCATAAGGAATGGCTGATCTACTGGTCTCTGTGGTTCTGGGAAGTAGCTGTCTACTGCATCCATTAATTCGTAGATTTTCTGTACCCATGGATCGTCCTGTGAATCTGCTTCTAATGCTTTTAAAGCTGAACCTTTGATTACAGGAACTTCGTCTCCTGGGAATTCGTACTGATTTAATAATTCTCTTACTTCCATTTCAACTAATTCGATGATTTCTTCGTCATCAACCATATCTGTTTTGTTGATGAATACAACGATAGCTGGAACGTTAACCTGTCTTGATAAGAGAACGTGTTCTCTTGTTTGTGGCATAACACCGTCTGTTGCTGCTACAACTAAGATAGCACCATCCATCTGTGCAGCACCTGTGATCATATTTTTGATGTAGTCAGCGTGACCTGGACAGTCGATATGTGCATAGTGTCTGTGATCTGTTTCGTATTCAACGTGTGCAATATTGATTGTAATACCTCTCTGTTTTTCTTCTGGAGCTTTATCGATTTGTTCAAATGGTGTGAAGTCTGCGTATCCTTTTAAAGCTAATGATTTTGTAATAGCTGCTGTTAATGTTGTTTTACCGTGGTCGATATGTCCGATTGTACCAATATTCATATGTGGTTTGCTTCTGACGAACTTTTCTTTTGCCATTTTTTGTCCCTCCTCTATGTTTTGTGATGCTATTTAATAAGATTATTTATTCATTATTTTTTCAGCTACTGAAGCTGGAACTTCATCATAATGTGAGAATTGAATTGATTGTGTTGCTCTTCCCTGAGACAATGATCTCAATACTGTTGCATAACCGAATAATTCTGAAAGTGGAACTAAAGCGTGAATTAATCTTGTGCTTGTATTTCCCACATTTTCAAAACCTTCAATTCTTCCTCTTCTTGAGTTTAAGTCAGCTATAATGTCACCCATGTATTCTTCAGGTGTTGTAATATCAACTTTCATGATTGGTTCTAATAATACAGGATTTGCTTTTTTAGCAGCATCTTTTAATGCCATAGAACCTGCAATCTTAAATGCCATTTCTGAAGAGTCAACTTCGTGGTATGAACCATCGTACAATGTAGCCTTTATACCAACCATTGGGTATCCAGCTAACACACCTGATTGCATAGCTTCTTTTATACCCGCTTCAACTGCTGGAATATATTCTTTTGGAATAATACCTCCAACGATTTTATCTTCAAATTCCAATACTTTTGTATTTTCAATAGGTTCAATTTTAATTTTAACGTGACCGTATTGACCTCTACCACCAGATTGTCTGATGTATTTAGTTTCAACATCAGCTGTTCCTCTAATTGTTTCTCTATATGCAACCTGTGGTTGACCAACTTTAACTCCAACTTTAAATTCTCTCTTTAACCTATCTACTATAATTTCAAGGTGTAATTCACCCATACCTGAAAGTATTGTTTCACCTGTTTCGTGATCAAGTTTAACATTTAAACTTGGATCTTCTTCTGTTAATGCTTGTAATGCTTTAGTTAATTTAGCTTCATCATTTTTTGTTTCTGGTTCAATTGCCAATGAGATAACTGGTTCTGGGAATTCCAATTTTTCCAATACAATATCCTGTCCTTCTTCTGTTAATGTATCACCTGTAATTGTATTCTTTAAACCTATTATAGCTACAATATCACCAGCTCTGATGTAATCTACTTCTTCTCTTTGATCTGAATGCATGAACATTAATCTTGAAACTCTTTCTTTCTTACCCTTTGTTGTATTTAAAACATAGCTTCCTTTTTGTAATTTTCCTGAATATACCCTTGCAAATGTGAGCTTACCAACATATGGATCCACCATGATTTTAAATGCAAGAGCAACAAATGGTCCATTTTCATCTGGTTCAAGTTCTCTTACAAATTCACCTGTTCTTGCATCATATGCTTTTACAGGCGGTAAATCAAGCGGTGAAGGTAAGTAATCAACAATTGCATCTAATACAGGTTGAACACCTTTGTTTTTAAATGATGTTCCACATACTACTGGAACAAATGCACCTTCAATTGTTCCTTTTCTTATTGCAGCTTTTATTTTATCTTCTGGAATATCTTCTCCTTCAAAGAATAATTCCATTATTTCTTCATCATATTCTGAAATAGCTGTTATTAAATCTTCTCTGTATTGATCTGCTTTAGCAACTAAATCCTCTGGAATATCTCTGTATTCAAATTTTGATCCATCTTCACTAACCCAATATATTGCTTTCATTTTTACAAGATCAACAACACCTTCAAAATCAGATTCTGCTCCTATAGGAATCTGTAAAGGTAATGGGTTTGTTCCTAATTTGTCAATCATTGTTTGAACTGCATTATAAAAATCTGCCCCAAGTTTATCCATTTTGTTCATGTATGCAACCCTTGGAACATTATATCTATCAGCCTGTCTCCAAACTGTTTCTGACTGAGGTTCAACACCAACCTGTGCGTCAAATATAACAACAGCACCATCTAATACCCTTAATGCCCTTTCAACTTCAACTGTAAAGTCCACGTGTCCGGGTGTATCAATGATGTTAATCCTGTGATCTCTCCAGAAACATGTTGTAGCTGCTGAGGTAATTGTGATACCTCTTTCTTTTTCCTGTTCCATCCAGTCCATTGTTGCTGTACCGTCATCAACGGACCCTATTTTATGTTTTTTACCTGTATAAAACAATATTCTTTCTGTTGTTGTTGTTTTACCAGCATCAATATGTGCAATAATTCCAATATTTCTTGTTTTATTTAAGGCATATAACCGCTCTTTCAAAACAATCCCTCCTCAATAAATTACCAGCGGTAATGAGCAAATGCTTTATTAGCTTCAGCCATTTTGTGTACGTCGTCTCTCTTCTTAACTGCTGCTCCAACACCATTATAAGCATCTATTAATTCTTGAGCTAATTTTTCTTTCATTGGTCTTCCTGATTTATCTCTTGCAGCTTTAACAATCCATCTTAAAGCTAAAGAGATAGCCCTTTCCTCTGGTACTTCAAATGGAACTTGATATGTAGCTCCTCCAACCCTTCTTGGTCTTACTTCAATTAATGGTCTTACATTTTGTACTGCTTGATGATATACTTCTAAAGGATCTTTTTCCAATTTTTCTTTTATTATATCAAATGCACCGTATACTATAGACTGTGCAACTGTTTTTTTACCATCTTTCATTACCCTAACAACCAATTTTGATACCAATACATCATTATATATTGGATCTGGTGTAACCGGTCTCTTTGGTGCTCTTCTTCTTCTCATTTACTTACCTCCTTACTTCTTAGGTCTTTTTGCGCCGTATTTACTTCTGCTCTGTTTTCTTCCTTCAACACCAGCTGCATCCAATGTACCTCTGATAATCTTATATCTAACACCTGGCAAGTCTTTAACCCTTCCGCCTCTTATTAATACATTGGAGTGTTCCTGTAAGTTATGACCTTCACCTGGAATATATGCTGTAACTTCAATTCCGTTTGAAAGTCTAACCCTTGCAATTTTTCTCAAAGCTGAGTTAGGTTTCTTAGGTGTCATTGTTGAAACCCTTACACATACACCTCTTTTTTGAGGATTGCTCTGTAATGCTGGAGATTTTGACTTTTTCTTTAGTTGTTTTCTTCCATGTCTAACAAGTTGATTTATCGTTGGCATATAATTTGTATTCCTCCTTTCAGAATTTTTAAAAATACCAAGTGTATTTTACCTCAGGTCTTTTTAATTTTCAATTAAAATGTTGTGATTTTTTTGTGAAGTTACAAAAACTAAAAAGTTTTATGTATTTTGTTACAGTACTATCCACGGTTTTGTGTGTACGATAACATTATAACTTTTCTTTTATTTTTTCAATAATCTCATTGAGGATAATATTTTTTGCAACTACTGCTATTCTATTATTATAATATTTAAAGTCCTCAGTAACATCTTTTATCGTTTCAATATCAAATTTTTTTAGTACTTCTTCAAAATCTTCTTTTTTATATTTTTTTTCTTCTTTCATTTCTATTTCAAGTAAAAATTTTTCCTCTATATTATACCTTATTTTATTAAAATCAACAAATTCATCAACAACAATTTCTGGATTATCATTTATCATATATCTTATTTTTGCTACCATTTTATATTTTATCAGATTTTCCAATTCCTGTGGTTTTTCTACTCTTTCTTTTTCTATTTTTTCATGTGCAATTTTTGTATTTGCTTTATATGCGTATGTCCATTTGTAATCATAATCTTTATTATTTTTTATTATTGAAAGCCTATATCTTTCTATTTCATTAATATCATCACGAATATACCATTGAACAATACCTATTTTCTTTATAGCCTTTTTTATTAATTCTTCACTTTCATCATTAGAAATAATATATTTTCTTTCAATTTCTATTGACATATAATCACCTCAAAATTGGTTTTATTTATTATATCATATTCATATTGCTCTCATTAAACATAATTATGATTATACTGAATAAATTCTTGAAAATTAAAAAAATTAATGATATAATCAAAATGAAAAGTGAATATTTATGATCCGCAGGGGAGCTGCTGATACCGCAGCTGAGAGTGAGGTGGAAACCTCTGACCCTCATAACTTGATCCGGATAATACCGGCGAAAGGAGCGGAGCAGAGAGTATAAAAAATCAATCTCCTGCTTCGTGCAGGAGATTTTTTTATATCAGGAGGTGATTTTTTGAAGGTATTTATAAATGGAAAAGAAAAGGTCTGTAAAAGCACCAATATAAAAGATTTAGTTGAAGAATTATCCCTTCATAACAAACCAATTGTCGTAATTAAAAACGGAGCCATTGTTTCAAAAAAAAGTTATCCTGATTCTCAAATTTCGGAAAAGGATAAAATTGAAATTATTACTGTTGTAGGAGGTGGTTGATATTAAATTTTATAATGAGGAAATAAATAATCTATTTTTTATGGGCACAGGAAAATTTAAGGATTATTCTATTATGAAAAAAGCTATTGAAGAAGCAAAAATTGAGGTTGTCACTGTTGCAATGAGAAGAGCATCATACGGAAGTTTAAATGAAAGTATTCTGGATTATATTAGTGCAAAAAAAATTATGGTAAACACTTCAGGTGCAAGGAACGCTGAAGAAGCTCTTTTAATTGCACAGGCTGGTAAAGAATTAATGAATACAGACTGGATAAAGATTGAAATTATAAATGATTCAAAGTATTTAATGCCTGATAATCAGGAAACTATAAAAGCCTGTAAATTATTAACAGAAAAAGGTTTTAAGGTTTTCCCTTATATGTGTCCTGATTTATATGATGCAAGAAAAATGATTGAAAATGGCGCTGAGGTTTTAATGCCTCTTGGTTCTCCTATAGGAACAAATAAAGGCTTTACTACAAAAGAACTTGTAAAAATTCTTCTAAATGAATTTGATGCGAAAATTATTATTGACGCTGGAATTGGAAAACCATCTCATGTTTCTGAAGCAATGGAAATTGGATGTCATGCTGTACTTGCAAATACTGCTGTTTCAATTGCGGAAGATCCTGTAAAAATGGTAAAAGCCTTTTCTTTAGCAGCTCAGGCTGGAAGACTGGCTTATCTGGCCGGAATTCCAGAAGAAAAAGAAGTGGCAGAAGCATCTTCGCCATTGTTCGATTATATAGGAAGAGATTAACTATGTTTTCAGAAAACATAGAAAAAATCATTGCTTATGTTAATTCAGCCAGAAAGAACAAATATAATATTAATCTAAATAAAGAATTTTTTTCTGTAAATGACATATATGGATTGCTTCAAAATAATGATCTTCGAACAATGGCGAAGAAAGTAATAAAAAATAATAGAAAATTCTTTGGTGATGTTATATTTTTATATGCTCCACTTTACATTTCAAATTATTGTATAAATGGTTGCACATATTGTGGATTTAAGGCTTCTAATAAAATACATCGATTGAAATTATCATATAAAGAAATAGAACAGGAAGCCTTATACTTAAACCACGAGGGAATTGACCACGTTCTAATATTAACTGGAGAAGATCCTGTAAATTCTAATTTTGAGTATTTATATAATACCATAAAAATATTGAAAAACTTTTTCAAAGAAATTTCTATAGAAACATATTCTTTAACCCGGGAAAAATACGAGAAATTAGTCACAGCAGGTCTTGTAGGGGTTACATTGTATCAGGAAACCTATTCTCCGGAAAAATATAGAGAAGTTCATTTATTTGGTCCAAAAAAAGATTTCAAAAAAAGGCTTAATACTGTTGAAGAAGCCATAAAAGCTGGGGTAAGAGAAATAAATATAGGAGCTTTATTAGGGCTTTATGAACCGGAGTTTGAAATTATAATGATGGCATACCATATGGATTATCTTTTAAAGAATTATCCTAATGTAGAATATTCGATATCTTTTCCAAGAATTAGAACAGCTTTTAATGTAAAAGATAAATTTTATAGTATTTCTGATAAAAAACTTATCCATTATATTCTTGCTTTAAAATTAATTTTCCCTCGAGTACATATAAATATCTCCACTCGAGAAAGCATAAAATTTAGAAATGCAATACTGGGCATTGCCACAAAAATGTCAGCAGGATCAACAACAAATGTTGGAGGATATACATTATACAAAGATTCAACAAAACAATTTGAAATTGAAGATACCAGAACAGTAAAAGAATTTATGAATTATATCAAAACAAGAAATTATAATCCAACAACGGTAAATTGGTTTTAAGGAGGAATTTAAATGACACAATTGGAATTTGCAAAAGCTGGAATTATTACAGAAGAAATGGTTATCGCGGCAGAATATGAAGGAATTTCACCAGAAGAATTACGAAATAAAATTGAAAAAGGATATGCGGTTTTACCGGTTAATAAGAATCATAAATTTGATAATATTAGAGCTATAGGAGAAGGTTTAAAAACCAAGGTTAATATTAACCTCGGAACTTCTCAGGGATATTCAAGCGTCAAAGAAGAAATTGAAAAATTGAAAATTGCTGAGAAATTTGGCGCAGATTCTATAATGGATCTGTCTACATGGGGTAATCTTTCATATATTCGTGATGAAATAATACGTAATTCAAATATTATGGTTGGAACTGTTCCTGTTTATGACGCAGCAACAAAAGCTGTCCAGAATAAAAAACGTGTAATAGATTTTGATGCAGATGATTTTATACAGATGGTTCGAGATCACGCAAAAGCCGGTGTTGATTTTATGACTATTCATGCCGGTATTACAAGAACTACCATAGAAAAGTTGAGAAACTCCAGAAGAATAACAAAAATAGTATCGCGTGGCGGTTCAATAATAGTTGGCTGGATGATTAAAAATCACAAAGAAAATCCATTTTATGAGTATTTTGATGAAGTACTTGAGATATGTAGGGAATATGATGTTACTATTAGTCTCGGCGATGGAATGAGGCCGGGTTCTCTTCATGATGCTACTGATGATTTGCAATTTGAAGAATTATTAAGACTTGGAGAACTGGTAAAAAGAGCTCGAAATGCCGGGGTACAGGTAATGGTTGAAGGACCGGGGCATATGCCTATTGATGAAATTGAAGCAAATGTTATTCTTCAAAAAAAGATTTGTGATAGAGCACCTTTTTATGTTCTTGGCCCAATTACTACAGATATTGCACCTGGATATGATCATATAACCTCTGCAATTGGCGGCGCTATTGCTGCAGCTAAAGGCGCAGATTTTCTCTGCGCTGTAACTCCAGCTGAACATTTAAGACTCCCCACTCTTGAAGATATAAAAGAAGGTGTTATTGCAACAAAAATCGCTGCACATTCCGCTGATATAGCAAAAAATAGAAAACATATGAACATAGATAATCAAATGAGTCATGCAAGAAAAGAATTTAACTGGGAAAAGCAATTTGAAATAGCAATTGATAAGGAAAAAGCTTTGAATTTCTATAGTTCAAGAAAGGGAATGGAAAATAATATGTGTTCAATGTGTGGTCCGCTATGTGCAATGAGAATTACAGAAGAGTTTTTAGAAAAAGAAGAAAGTATTTTTATAGAATAGGAGGCGTTATAATGCTTATTTTCTCAGCTTTCGATCCATCAGGTGGTGCCGGAATAACTCAAGATATATCTATAATGAAATTATTTAAGATAAATCCTATTTCTGTTATATCCGCTTATACAATCCAAAACACAGAGATATTTAAAAAAATCGAATTTAGAAGTTCTTTTGAAGAATTTGAATTATTCAAAAATATTTCTATAATTAAAGCAGGAATGGCAAATGCAGAACAAATAAAATTACTAAGAGAAAAATATCCAGAAGCTAAAATTATATGGAATCCCATAATCAAAACCTCTACAAACTTCAACATCATTTCTCCAGAAGAAGTAAATGAAGGTTCAAAATATGTGGATTTAATAATTATGAATTCAGAAGAATTTCAATTAACAAATCCATTATGCGAAACAATTATAACAGGCGGACATAAAAATTCTGAGAAAATCGAGGTTATTTATAAAAATAAAACTTTCTTTTCAAAAAGATATGAAAAATCCTTACATGGAACAGGCTGTGTTTTCTCATCATTAATTTCCGCTCATATATATATGAAATATAGTGTTGAAGAAGCCATTATTGCTTCTTTAAATTATATGGATAAACTTGTTTTAAATTCAATCAAATTTGTTCAAACGGAAAATTTATTATACGAAGCACATAAAGGATATATAATAGAGGAATTATGGAAGATAAAACCACAAATAATAGAACTTGGAAAGTATACTATTCCAGAAGTAGGTCAAAATATTGTTTATGCACTTCCATTTGCTTCAAATGAAAATGAAGTTGGGAAATTTCCTGGAAGAATACACAAACTGGAAAATGAGATTAATTTCATTCATGAACCTGCTTTTTTTGGAAAAAGCCATATGGCAAGGGCAGTAATTGCAACAATGAAATACTTCCCATGGATAAGATCTGCCATGAATATACGCTATGAAAAAATATATATAGAAAAAGCAAAAGAACTTGGATATAAAACTTATTACCTTGATAGAAATAATGAACCTGTTGAAATACAGTCAAAAGAAGGACATTCTATACCTTATGGTTTATCAAATATATATAATGAAACTAATTCTCCTATAGATTTTGTATGGGATGATGGATTTTTCGGAAAAGAAGCTATGATAAGGGTTTTTGGTAGAACGCCAACAGAGGTTATAAAAAAAGTAAAAGATATTGTTTTGTGATATGTATTATAAGCCTCCTAATAAGTCATATTAGGAGGCTTATATTAATAAAAATTTTATTTTTGAAAAAAATAAAATAATGATATAATTAATCTGAACATAAACTTTTTGTTTGGAGGAGTTTTTATATGAAAAAATTTTTGTATTCATTATTTATTGTATTTTTTATTACTTTGCTATATATTGTGTATATTTTCACACCTTTGAAATATCCAATAAAAAATATAACTACTGCAGAGTATAAAACAGAAAAAATTGGAAATTTGAAAATTTTATATTTATCAGGAGAACCTCAAGATATTGGTTACCAACATGGTTTAGCTCTACGAAATGAAATTAATAATATGGAAAAGCTTCTTGAAAATGAATTGAAAAATAAAACGATATTTGAAAAACTTATTATACGATATACAATGAAAAATTATTTTAGAAAGATACCAAAAGAATATAAAACAGAAATGGCTGCAATTGCAAAAGGAAGTAATACTTCACTGGATTCAATATTCTTAATGAATATATATGATGAACTTTTTAATCTATATGGATGCACAAATATTGCTGTTTTTGGCAAAAAAACAAAAAATGGGGAAATATTGCATGGAAGAAACCTGGATTATTTTTTATCAGATAAACTATGGGATAAAAATGTTTTATTTGTATATCAGCCACAAAACGGATATAATTTTATTTCTCTCACGTGGCCAGGACTAATTGGTGTATTATCCGGAATGAACGAAAGAGGGATTTCACTTGGTTCAATGACATCAGAATCAAAATATCAAAGTTCCTCCGGAATACCTACTGGTATATTATATAGAATGATTATGGAAAATGCAAAAGATATCAAAGATGTTGAAGTCATATTAAAAAACAATAAACGAACTATTGGAAACAATTTGATGATAGGAAGTAAACATGACAAAGAAGCTGTAGTTTTTGAATTTGATAGCAATAACTTAAAAGTAAGAAAAAATGATAATTATATTGTTTCTACAAATCATTTTGTTTTACTAAAAAACAAAAATGGAATTTACAAAGGATCAATTTCAAGAAAAAATAAAGCAGAAAATTACATAAAATCTTATAATTATCTCACAGTAAAAAATATTATTGAAATATTAAGAGACCTTATAGCAAATAATGAAAATGATGAACCTATATGTAAATATGAAGCTGTTCATAGTATAGTATTTCTTCCAATTAGTTCTGAATTTTACGTTGCAGCCAATGACGGAATATATGCTTCCGCCGGAAGATTTTTTCACTTTAAATATGATAAGAAAATCATACAATATATTGATTATATTGATTATTCTCCAGACTATTTATGGATAACAAAAAATTTATTTATTGACAAATACAAAAACAAAGAATGGTCAAACCAAAAAGCCATTTCATATATAAAATCATTTATTAAAAATAGAAAATTATCAGGTTGGGATATAATAGATCTTATAAAATTCTATAAAGAACTTGACCTTAAAAATGAAACATCTTCACTTATTGAAAAATTAAAATCAATTTTTGAAAAAGACAAAAATGCTTTATTTAATCTTCCAGCTGAAAAAATAAATTCACCGGAAACTTTTCTTTTAAGGGACCATTATAATAATTCATTATTAAATTTAATATTGGCATATGAAATCATTGATAATAAACAGAAAATGAAAGAATATAGCAAACTTGGTTTAAATGATAATGTAATTGAAGATGACAAATGGTATAGCATGAAGTTTAAAGAATATTATAATAAGTAATTCAAATATAAGGGGGTATAAATATGAAAAAAACTTTTCTTTTTTTAGTAGGATTGGTTTTAGTTGGAATATTATTTTTTTACTTTATATTCAAAACACCATTAAATAATACCTATAAAAAAATTGATGTTCAATTCCCTATTTACCCTGAAAATAAAAATATTGTTTACTTAAACAAAGGCAATTTTACCGCTGATGAAAATGGTTATTTATATTATGTCACACCAATCTTTAATTCAGAAAAAAATAAGGAACAATTGCTAGTCTCAAAATTAAATATTCTATCAAAAAATATTGATTATATATATTTAGATACTAAAACTTTTGAAACTACAGAAAACCATGGAATTATCCTTGGATCACTAACTTTTGATAATAATATTTTATACTATAAAGGTAGCAAAGGAATTTGGAAAATAGAAAATAATAAAGTTGAATTTTTACCTTTCTTAAACAAAATTGAATTTGACTATGCAAATGGTGGTTTTGTATATTTCAAAAATTCTTTCTGGATAATTAGCAAACCAATTTATCGTATAGGTAAAAAATATGGTATCTATAAATATACCAAAAAAAATGATGTTCTTATATCTGAAAAAACAATAAAAATCGAAGATGTACCTTTAAACATAATTAAAAATAATGATGAAGTTTATATTTTTTGCCATGATATATATTCAGAAAAATATAATTTATACCAAATAAAAAACGATTCTTTAAAAAAGATTTATTCAATTGATGGAAAAAGATTTAATTCTAGTGGTTGGTTCAAATCCAACGATTCTGATAAAAAATATCATTGGTTTAGTTTAAAATTCATTTCTGTTTTAGACAATAAAATGTATATTCTTGGAATTTTAAAAGATTCAAATGAATATAAACTTTTTGAAATTAATTTAAATACAAAAAAAGAAAAATCATATAACATTCTTCCACCTTTAAATTCAACATTTCCAACTACACAATATCTCTTAAAAAGATATAATAACAAATCATACTTATTTATAAAAAATCAAGATGATCCTCCTAACTCTATAAAAATTTATATAAAAAAATAACCTTTTCTGGTAATATAAAATCTTTTTAAATCTCCCGATTAAATTCGGGAGATTTTCTTATAATAAAAATATATTTTTCTCGTTTTCATTTTGCAAAGAAATACATATTTCTTTAAGAAATATCATGTTATAATCAAGATAAGAAATAATACATGGTGGTGATGGGGATGAAAAAACTTTCTACAACCTTGAAATTATCCGTATTAGAGGCTATGGCATTTAATGCCTTCTTTGTAGCAACACAAACGTTCATTATAATCTCCATAGCTCTTTATTTTAACGCTTCACCTTTTCAAATTTCGATAATATCTTCTTTCCCTGTATTTGCACAAATGTTTCAGGTTTTTACACCTTTAATCTATAAATTATTTGGAACTCGAAAAAAGAGTTTAATTATAGTTTCCATAATAGGAAGAGGATCTCTTGTATTGCTGCCTATAATAGTTTTATTAAATATAAGAAATTCTCATATATTTGTAATGATCATGATATTATATGCTTTTTTTGGAACGTTTATCAGTAATATATGGACAGCAGCTATGCGGGAGTTAGTACCTTTCGAAGATAGAGGAAAATATTTTGGAATGCGAAATGTTTTTGCCTCAGCAATAGGTATCTTAGCCACTTACCTTTATTCCCAATTTCTTGATTTTCCAAATGAAAAAATGGGAATTTTGCTGGTAACCTCTATTATGGCCTTATTTGCTGTAATAACAATAATCCTCCTTGCCTTTCATAAGATTCCAGAAATCTGCGAAACTTCACAAAATGAATTAAAAATAAAAAAAGCCTTTCAGGATAAAAAATTTCAAACGTTTCTTGTATTTGTTGGAATATGGACATTTGCAATAGAATTAACAAGACCATATTTTTCATATTTCCAGGTTGCTATATTACACATTAATACAACATTTCTCGGTAAAATGAGTGTTATAACCGGAATAATTTCATTAGTATTATATCCATTTTATGGAAAATTAAGCGATAGATATGGGAATAAGAGCATACTTATGATTGGAATTTCTCTTGCAACTATTGCACCATTATTATATTTTGTTATGACAGATTATAATTATAGAAGTTTATTATTGCTTGATAGTGTGTTTTCAGCATTTGCGTGGGCTGCTATAAACCTTACATTTTTCAATCTATTACTTGAAACCATTTCAGAACCTGCTGAAAATTATGTTGCTGCATATGCTTTAACTTCAGGAGTTACAGCAATTATAGCTTCAAATATAGGTGGTTTTTTTGGAAATATTTTAAAGGATAAAACATTTTATATACTTGGCGACAAATATCATGGAATACAATTATTAATATTTGCCGGATTTTTATTGAGAATCTATGCTTTACTGCATTTGACAAATGTTGAAGCATATGAAAAACCTATACGTTATAAAAGCTGGTTGCTATCTAACCCATCTTTATTTAAACGTAGAGAAATCTCATTACCTATATACTTAAAGATTTTTAGAGGAAAAAAGTTAAAAAAGAAATAATAAATAAAAAGTAGGCTGTAAAAATTTTTACAGCCTACTTTTTATTTATTAGCTTCTCCCCATTTCACAACAGCAGCAGCCCAGACAAATCCAAGCCCAGCTCCTACCATTACTATATTATCCCCTTCCTTTATCTTTCCTGTTTTCAATCCCAATTCTATTGATAATATCTGATCATTTTGCCCCATATGTCCATACTCTTCTAAATATGTACTCTGTTCTTCTTTTAATCCTAATTCTTCCAATACTCCTAAATGTGCTGATCTTTTAAAATGTAGTATTGCAAGGTAATTTATATCTTTTCTTGTTAATTCTGCCTTTTCAAGCGATCTGTCTATTACATAATAAAAATTTGGCATTGTTTTTTCTTTTAGTTTTTCCTTAAAATTCTCTATATCTCTCACTACAAAATGCATTCTTTTTACATCTTCTTTTTCCATTGGCCATTTTTTGCTTCCCCCGACTTCTATTACACAATCCTCTGCAAATGAACCATCACCTTTAAATGCTGTACTGAGTATTATATTGCGATTATAATCTTTCCTTAATACCATTGCTGCTCCGCCGGCTCCAAGGTCAAACATGAATGATGTCTCTTTTACTCTATAATCTATTAAATCTCCATTTCTATATCCGCTCACCAAAAGTACTGTATTTATATCCTCATTTGCTATCATCATTGATTTCGCAACTTCCATTCCTGCCATCATCGAACCACACATTGCTTCCATATCAAATGACCATGCATTAACTGCCCCTATATCATTTGCTACTTTTAGTCCTGCTAACCAATTTGGATAATCCTTATGTTGTCCTCCATTCCAGATTACCAGGTCTATTTCTTCTGGAGAAATCTCAGCATCTTTAATTGCTTTTAATGCTGCCTGTATTCCCATATAACTTGTTGTATCTTCTGGACCTGGTATTGGTTTCTTTATCACTCCAAATTTTTCTTTTATTACATCAACCGGTATTCCACTTTTTTCTGCTATTTCTTCTGCTGTCATATAATTTTCAGGAATATACGTCCCTATTCCCATTATCCCTACTTTCATATTTTCACCCCATATAACTTTAAATCACATACACTTCAATTATAACAAATAAAGGGGCTTTTGAATGAACAGCCCCTTTATTTGTTATATATTTATTCTTCCACAGAAGATTTTAAGATTTTCTTTATAGTCGTTTCCATTTCATTTACACTTGCATTCATTTCCTCGGCAGAAGCTGATACCTTTTGTATATCTTCAGATAATATATTGATTTTTTCATTTATTTTTTCAAATTGGTCTGTTGTATTTTGAACCATAGAACTTTCATCTTTTATTTGTTCAATCATATTTCCAATTCCTTGATTTACCATTTCTACAACTTCTTTCATTTCATTAATTGTTTCATTAATATTATTGGAATATTCTTTTGTAGTATTTGCAAGCTCACTTATTTCAACAGCGATAACCGAAAATCCTTTTCCAGCCTCACCTACTCTTGCAGCCTCTATTGATGCATTTAATGCCAACAAACCTGTTTGATTTGCTATTTTATTTATCATATCAAGGATTGGTACAAGCTGTTTTGTTTTATCAGTTAGTCTATTAAGTTTTTCGGTTATATCTCCTATATTATTTTCTATAATATTATTTTTCCCTTCTAATTCTGAAACAACGTCTTTTCCTTTAATACTAATTTCTGTAATTTCTTCAGCTTTTGTATTTAAGGAAACAGCTTGTTCAGTCACTTCATCAACAACTACACTTACTTCACTTAAAATAGAAGATACACTTTCCAGCATTTCATTGCTTTTTGCTCTTTGTTTTCTAATTTTATCTAATAACTCTTCGGCTTCTTCCATTATGTATATAATACATAAATCTTCTGGCATTAATCCATTATAAACTGCCTTTGCTCTTTCACGACATGTTTCATATCCACAAGCCGTACAATTTCTCTCATCATTAAGTCTATTTGTTTTTTCTAATATTTTCACAATAAATGATTCTGGCGGTTCTTTATAATTCACAGGTTTTGCTTTGAAATATCTTTTTAAATTCATTTCTTCATATATTTTCTTTGTATCTTTTAAAGAAATTGTTTTCTGAGCTACTTGCTTTCCATCTTTGGTTAAAAACTTATTTTTCACCAATCTGTCTTTTGTATATTTTATAATCTTCGCTCTTTTTTCAAATAAAGGTATATCTTTTCTTGTTGCTGGACCGTCTATACATCCTTCGCAAAAAAGTATATCGATAAATTTTGGCGTTACATCTTTTTTACCGGCTTTTATATTCTTTTCAAAATCCTTAAAAAACGGAATCGAACGTTCTTTTCCTTCAATTACAAGAACATCTTCTTCAAGCATTATATCATCAATTTTTTTGTTTTTTAAATAACTTGCAGCTGTTTTTGTCAAACCACCACTTACAGGGAATAAAGTTGCATAATTTGGTTGATATCCATCAAATAATTCTTCTTCTAACACTGAAGGTTTTATATTGTTTTTTTCAAATAATTCATTTATTTCTTCAAAAGTTAATACAATATCAACTAATCCCTTTATGCTTTCATGTTCAATTTCACTTTTTTTAGCTGTACATGGACTAATAAATACAACCTTAGCATTTGGTTTTTCTTTTTTCACAAATGCTGCGGTACTCAACATTGGACTATATGATTCTGAAAAATATTGTAATAAATCTGGTTGCCATTTCTCAAGATAATTTATTAAAGATGGACATGGGCTCATAATAACATATTCTGGTTTCTTTTCTTCCATTTCTTTTAACACTTCCAATGTTGTTAATTCTGCACCAAACGCTACTTCATGAACTTCATTAAAACCCAATTTTTTTAATGCTGCTGCATATTGATTAGGTGTGGTATTTTCCAAATCACCAACATATGCAGGTGCAATTATCGCAACAAGATATTCGTTTTTATTCTTAAAATCTTCAAATATATCAATATCCTTTCTATATCTACGTGCTTGTGATTCACAAGATAATATACATTGTCCACATTTTATACATAAATCGGAATCTGGTTCTACATAGTCATCATATACTTTATTTGCATGAACTGGACACACTCTAATGCAGTTATAACATAACGTACATTTTTCTGGTTCAGTATAGATTATATTTCCATTCATGAATTTCACCTCTCAAAAATTAACTCTAAAATTTTATTATGAACTCATTCTCATATTCGCAGATTATTATATTACATTTATATATCCATATTTATTGATAAATAATTACATCTTTGTAAAAAACACACTTTTTATTTTTAAAGTTTTAATAATTATGATATTTTATGTCTAATATATGTACAATATTAATTATTATGTTTTTTATAATTTTGTTTTTTCACAAATCACCAAATTTGTTGCAAATTTGCACAAATAGCGAATTTTGATAATTTACAAATCAAATAAAAAGTTATATACTTTTATTGCATCGAATTTTTAGATAAAGGGAGTGAGTAAAATGGGCAGTTATCATTTAAAGTATCATCCTAAAAAACCAGAAGGTATTGAAAACAAAAAAGCATATTTAGTTGGTTCAGGAATTGCAACTTTAGCAGCAGCATTTTATTTAATAAGAGATGGACATATGGATGGAAAGAATATTACTATTTTTGAAAGAAAAAATGTAAATGGTGGTGCATTAGACGGAGCTGGAAACTTCGAAGACGGTTATATTATTCGTGGCGGTAGAGAAATGGAAGAACATTACGAATGTACATGGGATTTATTTGGAGATATTCCAACACTTGAAGATCCTGAAAGAACAGTACTTGATGATATGAAAGAAATCAACGATTGGGATCCTAACGTAGCAGCTAAAAGAGTTATTCAAAATCGCGGTGAAAAAGTTGATACTTCCACACTTGGATTAAAGGAACATCATATAAAACAATTAACAAAATTATTTTTAGCAAAAGAAGAAGATTTAGGAGATTTAACTGTTGAACAATTCTTTACACCAGATTATCTTGAAACAAATATGTGGTTATTATGGCGTTCAATGTTCGCATTCCAACCATGGCACAGCGTTGTTGAAATGAAAAGATACATGGAAAGATTTATTCATTTATTACCTGGAATGACAGAATTAAGAAATATCTTATTCTCAAGATACAATCAATATGATTCATTCGTTTTACCATTGGTAAAATGGTTAAAGGATCATGGTGTAAAATTTGAAAACAATACTTTAGTTACAGACCTCGATATTGAAATCAATGAAAAGGAAAAGGTTGTTACAGGTATTCATATTGTAAAAGATGGAAAAGAACAGGTTATAAAAACAACAAGAGATGATCTTGTATTTGTAATTAACGGTTCCATGACAGAAAATTCCACTTTGGGTAGCATGGATAAAGCACCTGAACTAAACAGAGAATTAGGACCTGTTTGGAGTTTATGGAAAAATATCGCAGCAAAGGATCCTGCATTTGGAAGACCAGAAGTGTTCTATGAAAATATAGATAAAACAAAATGGGAATCATTTACAGTTACTTTCAAAGACTCAAAAATGGCTGATGTAATTAAAGAAATTACAAATAGAGATCCTTATTCAGGAAGGGTTGTAACCGGAGGAATTATTACTATAAAAGATTCAAACTGGGGTATGAGTTTCACATTTAGTAGACAACCTCATTTTGCAAATCAGCCAGACGATGTATTGGTAATGTGGGCATATGGTTTATTTGCAGATAATGAAGGAGATTATATAAAGAAAAAGATGAGTGAATGTACAGGTGAAGAATTATTAAGAGAATTGTTGTATCACATTGGTGTAGAAGGAGAATTAATGGAAGAAATTGTTGACAGCGCTATTGTTATTCCTGCAATGATGCCACATATTACAAGTCAGTTCATGCCAAGGGTAAAAGGTGACAGACCAGAAGTTGTTCCAGAAGGTAGTGTTAACCTTGCATTCCTCGGACAATTTGTTGAAATCAAAGACGACTGTGTATTTACCGTGGAATATTCAGTTCGTTCAGCTGTTATTGCAGTATATAAATTATTAAATCTTGATAAGGAAGTTCCAGAAATTTATCCAAGTAAATACGATATTAGACATGTAATAAACGCAACAAAAACTCTCTATGGAAATAAACCATTACCTGGAGAATTTTTTGTAAAGAAACTTCTTAAAGATACCTCTTTAGAAGGATTGATATAAAATAATGGCCCCTTTTAAGGGGCTTTTTTTTCAAATTTTCTTAGCGATCTTGATATATCTCCTTCAATTATCTTGCTTACTTTATCTGTTAGAATTTGTGGATCTTCTTCCATTTTGTTTTTTATCCAGTCTATAATAATACCTGTTAATGCTATTTCATAGAATTTTACTATGTCTTTTTTTAGATTTTCAGGAACATTTATATCCTTTGAAAGCTCTTCTACCACATCATATATTAATTTCGCCACATAATCATAAAGATGGTCTTCAAGGCGATTTCTATCTATAGAATTATATGCATTTAATACTATTTTCTTATTTTCCTTTAAATAGTTTAAAATACTTAAATATCCTTTTTGCCATGTTTCATAAGTTTTATTTTCTCCTATTGCTTCGCCTACTTCTGTAATAAACATCCATTCAAGTAATTCATAAATATCATGGAAATAATAATATAAAGTTCTTCTGTTTACTCCACAATCTTTTACAATATCATTGACTGTAATTTTAGATAATGGTTTTTCTTTCATTAATTTCTTTAATGATGCGGCTAATGCTCGTTTTGTTATTTCTGACATAAAACCTTCTCCTATCTTCGTTATTATTCTCAAAGAATTATATCATACTTAAGTTAAAAAACTCTTTGTTAATTGAAAAAAATCAAAGTTGTCCTGTTTTTATTTTTTTGATCAAACAGGACAACTTTCTTTTTTCATTATAATATTGAAAAAAAGCAGATTATAGTGTATAATAAAAATAACTCCCTTTTTAAAACAGGACAAAACAGAGGTGTAACATGGCAAAAGATAACTTAATTGAATTTAGAAAAAAACTTTTTTCACTTCAAGTAATTAAAATCCCAAACAATGAATGGTTATATATGCTTGGTTCTGAAACCAGAAATTCAATAATGATTGAAGGAATATTTGTAGACGAAGATGAACTTGATTCAGCAATTTCAGGAAAATACAAATCTGGTAGTGAAGTTTCAAATTATTTTAGAACAGCAAGATATTATTACAACATGGCTATTGAATTGTCTCGAACAAATGAAGAAATTCCATGTTTAACCTTCGTAAAAAACACACATAGAATGTTATTTGAAAATATTATTAAAAATTATGATAAACTGGGAAATTTTAGAAATGGTCCTATAAAAATTACCGGCGCAAAAATCAATCCTCCTATGTATGATATAGCCGATTGGATAAGGTTATGGTGTAATTACTCAAAATATGCATTTTCTAATCATCCTATTGCAGAAGCCTCTGCAAGAGTACATGTTTTTTTTGAATCTATACATCCTTTTGAAGATGGTAATGGTCGTATTGGCAGAATCCTTTTAAATTTTTTACTTATAGCAAATGGATATTTAAATATTGTTTTAAAAGGTGAAAAGGAAAAGGACAGAAATAATTATATTTTAGCTCTTGAATCTGCAGAAAAAGGAATAAGAGAAATTTTTAAAAGTTCACCCACATCTTTTACTCCTGAACAAATTGATAATCATTTTAAAAAGGAGGACACCAAAAAACTTTCAAAAATTATAAGAGATGCTATAATAGAAACATATGATAAGTTAATATGTTCTGAAAATAAAGAAAAATTGGTTACTGTTGAAGAATATTCAAATTTATCAGGAAAAACACAGGAAAATATTCGAAAAATGATTTCAAGAAAAAAACTAATTGCTTGGAAACCCCGAGGAAGATGGTTAATTTACCCATTTCAGATTAAAAATAATTAATCAAAATCCCGGAATCCTACTTTGTAAGATTCCGGGATTTTCTAGATTTTATTAATTTTCCACAACTTCAAACTGAGAGTTATAAAGATTTGCATAAAATCCATTTTTCTTTAGTAATTCTTCATGTGTTCCCTGTTCTACAACGTCACCTTCATTCATTACTATTATAAGATCTGCATTTTTTATTGTTGATAATCTATGCGCAATAACAAAACTCGTTCTTCCTTTCATTAATTTTTCCATTGCCTGCTGAACCTTTAATTCCGTTCTTGTATCAACAGAACTTGTCGCTTCATCAAGTATAAGTATTTTAGGATTTGCTAAAAAGGCTCTTGCTATGGTAATTAATTGTTTTTCACCTTGAGATATATTATTTATTTCTTCGTTTATAACCATGTTATATCCACCAGGCAATGCATGAACAAACGAATCCACATGTGCCATTTTTGCGGCTTCTATTACTTCTTCATCTGTTGCGTCAAGTCTTCCGTATCTTATATTTTCCATTATAGTTGTATTTGAAAGCCATGTGTCCTGTAATACCATTCCAAATAATGATCTTAAATCATTTCTTTTAAATTTTCTTATATCTATATCATCTATTAATATTGCACCGTCATTTACATCATAAAATCTCATTAACAATTTTACAAGCGTTGTTTTACCTGCACCAGTTGGACCAACAATGGCTATTGTTTGTCCAGGTTGAATTATTTCGGAGAAGTTTTTAATAATTATTTTATCTGGATTATATCCAAAACGCACATTTCTAAATTCAACCTTACCTTTTATCTGCGAAACATCAACAGGATTTTCAACGTCTTCTATTTCCTCTTCTTCATCTAAAAATTCAAATACACGTTCTGCAGCTGCTGCAGTTTGCTGGAAAATGTTTGATATATTTGCCAATTGTGCAATAGGTTGTGTAAATGATCTCATATATTGTATAAATGCCTGTATATCCCCAACTTCTATTAATCTTTTTGCAGCAAACCATCCACCAACCACTGCAACTACAACATATCCAAGATTTCCTATAAAATTCATTATTGGCATCATCATACTGGAGAGGAATTGGGATTTCCAGTCAGAATCGTATAATTGATCGCTTAAATTTTCAAACTTTTTTATGCTTTTTTCTTCTCCATTAAACACCCTTACTATTGTATGACCGCCATACATTTCTTCAACATGTCCATTAACATGTCCAAGATATTCCTGTCTTTTTTTGAAAAATTTCTGAGAATGTTTTATTACTGTCATCATTAAAAATCCTGATAATGGAAGTATAAATAAAGCAATTAAAGTCATCATCCAGCTTATTGAAAGCATCATTACAATAACACCAATTATCATGGTGGAAGATATAATTAATTGTGAAATACTTTGATTTAATGTTCTACTTACTGTATCAACGTCATTGGTTATTCTTGAAAGCACTTCACCGTGATTTGTCCCGTCAAAGTATTTTAATGGCATTCTGTGTATTTTTTCCATTATTTCTTTTCTTAAATTGTAGCTAACCTTCATTGAAATACCGGACATTATCCAACCCTGAATATATCCAAAAATTGCACTTAAAATATACAATCCACCTAAAATTAATATTATATTGGATATATATGCAAAATCTATTCCTTCTGTTTTTCCCATTATTTTTCCAATTATACCTTCAAATATCTTTGTTGTAGCTTTACCAAGAATTTTAGGACCAACTATTGAAAACGTTGCACTTGCCATTGCAAATACAATAACTGTTATAAATGACCATTTATATACTTTTAAATATTGCATTAATCTCTTCATTGTACCTTTAAAGTCCTTGGCTTTTTCAACAGGTCCTTTCATTCCAGGACCACCGCCCATTGGGCCTCCTCTTCGTGCGCTCATGCCAATTCCTCCTCTGATAGCTGTGAATAGGCTATTTCTCTATATGTTTCACAGCTCTTCATTAATTCATTATGAGTTCCTATTCCAACAATCTTTCCTTCATCTATAACTATAATTTGATCAGCATTTATTATTGTGGAAATTCTCTGGGCAACTATGATTATTGTACTATCCTTGGTGTATTCTCTTAATTTTCTCCTTATTGATAAATCTGTTTTAAAGTCAAGCGCTGAAAAACTATCGTCAAATATAAATATTTCAGGCTTTTTTGCAAGTGCCCTTGCAATGGATAAACGTTGTTTCTGACCGCCAGAAAAGTTTTTACCTGCCTGTGACACATCTGTTTTAAAACCTTCTGGAAGTTTTTCTATAAACTCCAATGCTTCTGCTATATCGGCAACCTTTTTCATTTCTTCATCAGTAAGGTTTTCATTTCCATATTTTATATTGGATTCTATGGTGCCGCTAAATAACGTTGTTTTTTGTGGGACATATCCTATGTGTTCTCGTAATTCTTTTTGTGTAACTTCTTTTACGTTTATTCCATCTATTAATACTTCACCCTCTGTTACATCATATATTCGTGGAATTAAATTTACCAGCGTAGATTTACCGGAACCTGTTGAACCAATTATAGCAGTTGTCTTTCCAGGTTCTGCTTTAAAAGATATCTCCTTTAAAGCATAATCTTCACCACCAGGATATTTAAAGAATACATTTTTGAATTCAACAACTCCTTTAAATGGCTTTTTAAAGTGTTTTGGTTTTTCTGGATCTGTTATTGATGGTTCCATTGCAAGTACTTCTGCTATTCTATTTGCGGATACAGAAGCTCTTGGGAATAATATGAATATCATAGACATCATTATGAATGAAAAGATTATCTGCATTGAATACTGCATAAATGCCATCATATCTCCAACTTGAAGATTGAAATTGTCTATTTGATGTGCTCCTACCCAAACTATAAGTATCATTGTAATATTCATAACAAGCATCATTGCTGGCATCATTACAGCCATTAATCTATTTACAAATAATGAAGTCTTTGTAAGTTCAACATTTGCTTTATCAAATCTCTTTTTCTCATGTTCCTGTGTGTTAAATGCTCTTATAACCATAATACCTGAAAGGTTTTCTCTGGCAATTAAATTTATTTTATCAACTAATTTCTGTATTAATTTGAATTTTGGAAATGCTACGCTGAATATTGATATAATCAATGTAAGTATTCCGGCTACTGCTACACCAATTATCCATGACATGGAAGGACTTTTATCAAGTGCTCTAAATACTCCACCAATACCAAGTATAGGCGCGTAAAACACTATTCTTATTAAAATAACCATTAAATTTTGTATTTGTGTTATATCATTTGTTGTCCTTGTTATTAATGATGCAGTGGAAAACTTGTCAAATTCCTCTCCTGCAAAGTTTTCTACCTTTGAAAATATGGCTTTTCTTAAATCCCTTGCCATTCCTGCTGCCGTTTTAGATGCAAAAAAACCAACTATTACTGCACTTGTTACACTTATCAAAGCTATTAAAAGCATTATGCTTCCTGTTGTTAAAATATAGCTTTTTTGTCTCTGATATAAATCTATTCCAACTTTTTCATATTCATTTTTTATGGCCATTGCCAATGACTGACTTATCATTGAATCCCCTAATTTACTGAATTTTTCATATATATTATCAGCAAAATCTATTCTTTGTTTTTCTGGTAAAAATATAAGTAATTTAAATATATCTACTTTGCTATTTTTATTTATTTTAAGGCCTTCTGTTTCACCTTTTTCTATTGCCTGAACTGCAAAAAAAGCCCTTGAAAATATTTTTTCAAATCCTTCTGTATTTTCATTCTCCTTTAAAATATAAACTGATTCTTTTTCAAGTATTGGATATTCATCTATATAATTTTTTGCCTCTTCACTGCCTGTTTTTATATATTCATAACCATTTAATATGCTTTTTTTCTCATCTTTATTCATAAACAAAAATAATCTTTTCATTTCAGTAGCTCTTATAACTTCCGGTATAGTTTCTGTAATGCCGCTTTTTTGAATACCAACATTAACTATATTTGACATATAATCAGGCAATGAAAGATCGCTTGTAGCTTGAATAAAGAGCAAGCCTATAGATAATATTAATAACACAGTATATGGTTTCATAAATTTCATTAGTTTAATTATTTTCATCATCTCCTTTCAAATTTTTTGTTAAAACATCTTTTAATATTCCAAGCCCGTCTATAACCTTTTTTAATTCAGTTTCTGATACATTTTCCAAAAATTCATTGAGTTTATTATCCATACTTAGATTTAATCCTTTTTTATTTTTTTCAAATTCTTCCGTTAATTCAATATATATAACCCGCCGATCCTTTGAATCCCTCACTCTTTTGACAAAATTTCGTTTTTCCAACCTGTCTATAATACCGGTTACCGTACTATTTGATAATCCAACTTCTTTGCTCAAATCACCTATTTTCATTCTCCCGTTCTTCATTAGTATCCCTAATATCATCCATTGGGAAGATGTTATTTCCATGTTTTCAAATTGTGTAGTCATAGCTTTTCTCAGCAACTCCTTTATTTCTTTGATAAGCTTTATTACCTCTATAGCAGAGCTTCTTTCATCCATTTCATCACCTCACTATTTATAAAAAACAATTTATTTCGTACGCGAAATATTTTTGTACGAAATAATATTAACATTTATATGTTAAATAAAAAGGTTCGATATGTTAACTAAAAATTATAGATAATTTTTGGTATAATAAAATCACAAAGATTATGAAAGGGGAATTAAATTGAAAGCTGTAATTATTGACGGTTATGTTGATGAACCAGCAATTTTAGGTGTTCCGCCATATGTTTCTCCATATGTTAGATATGCAGCTGGAGCATTATATTATCACGAAATTGATGTTGATTATTACACAATTGATCAGGTAAGAGATAAAGATTTATGGCAATCTTTTAATCACTATGAATACTTAATAATAATAGGCGGTGTTACTGTTCCTGGACATTATATGGGCGGAACCCCCATTTCATTAACTGAAATAGACAAACTTTTTTCGAAAAATAGAGAACCTTTAAAGGTTTTAGGTGGCTCTATTGTAAAAGGCTATACATTAAAAGGCGGAAAAGCAGCTATCCCGGTTAATCCTGATAATGTTGACTTTATTGTAAATGGTGATATAGAAAAGTTTTTATATGTTTATCCTGTTTCCGATGATTATAATTTAAACGATAAATCAGATTATGATTTAATCTCGAAAATAGCTCCTTTAGGGGCACAAATTTTAAAACAACATCCAAGATATCCTGACATTATTGCAGAAATGGATCTTTCACGTGGTTGCGAAAGAACTAATGGTTTTTGTTCTTTTTGTACAGAACCTTTAATTAGTGGTAAATATAGGGAAAGGCCTCTTGAAGATTTATTAATTGAAATGAAGGCTATTGCAGATGTTGGTGTTAAAAACTTCAGGTTTGGAAGGGCTGCAAACTTTCTTGCATATGGTTCAAAACTTAATAATGGAAAACCAAATATACCATTATTCCAGGAATTATATAGCGAAGCTGTTAAGTTTGCTGAGATATTGCATACAGATAATGCAAATCCCGCTTATATAATAAAACACAAAAACGATATTAAAAAATTGTTGGAGATTATAGTTAAATACAATACTGCTGGTGATATTCTTTCTTTTGGCGTTGAATCTTTTGATGAAAATGTGGTAAGAAAAAATAGAGTGGATATTTTTCCAGAGGAATCTATTGAAGCCATAAGAATTGTTAACGAAGTGGGCGGAATTAGAGATGAAAACGGTATTCCTAAACTTCTCCCGGGCATTAATCTGTTATTTGGTTTAATTGGTGAGACAAAAGAAACCTTTGAAATAAATAAAAGATATCTTGAACGCATAATGAAAGAAGATTTGCTTGTACGAAGAATCAACGTTCGCCAGGCAATGGCTTTTCCAGGCACTTTACTATTTAAAGAAAAACCGAAACAACATAAAAAGGAATTTAGAAAATTCAAGGAATATATGGAATCATATAATCATGAGATGTTGAAAAAGGTTTTCCCTATGGGTAGTATTTTAAAAAATGTAATTATAGAGGAAATAAGAGGAAAGATTTCATTTGGAAGGCAAATTGGAACTTATCCTATTAAAACAGGTATTATTGGGAACTTCAATATTTTCGAAAAAACTGATGCCATTGTAATAGACCATGGTGCGCGTTCTATTACAGCATTAAAGTATCCTTTTGATATTAATAATGCAAATATAAATGAATTATCTGCAATTCCTGGAATAGGGAAAAAAACTGCAGAAAAAATCGTTCTTTCTAAACCTATTACAGATATTTCAAAATTGGAAATAGATGATACTGCAAAAAGAAAAATTTCATTCTTAATAAAAAACAAATCTGCCATTTGAGGCAGATTTGTTTTTTTATTATGTTCTTTCAAAAAAATCGTCTATTTTTTTTATTTTCAATTCCATTGCAATTGGTCTTCCGTGAGGACAGGTTAAAATGTTGTATTCTATTATTTTAGAAATTAATGTTTCCAAACCCACAGGATCATCACCCGTTTTTACTGCTGCTCTACATGACATAGTTGCTATAACATTATCAAAAATCTTTTTTTCATTTTCTATACCTTCAAGTCTTAACTCATCAAGAATTTCTATAACTGTTTTTTCTGGCTCGTTTATTTTAATGTTAGAAGGCATTCCTTTTATATAGTAATCTTCATTAATTTTTGAAATTTCAAAACCAAGCTTTCTAACCCTTTCAATATTATTTTCCAATATGTCCTTTCTCACAGCATCTAAATTCAATTTTATAGGTATCATCATAAATTGCGTTGTTATATTTCCATTTTCAATAAACTCTTTTTTTAAATCCTCATAAATAACCCTTTCATGTGCTGCATGAAAATCTATAAAATATAAGGCATCCTTAACCTCCAAAAGAATATATCTATTAGCAAGCAATCCTAATATCCTATACTGAGAAAAATCCTTTGTTTCTTCTACATAATTCCTATTTTCTGAAATATTATTTTTTGAGCTATGCTCAATTATGCTTTCTTTTTTTATCCTTTCAGGTGATATTAAATTTTTAATTGGATTAGTTCTTTCATAATTCATATTTAATCCTGGTTTTTCGGTATTTTCCCGTTTTATATTAAATGTCTTATATTCAATTGTTTCTTCTTTTAAAGCGTATTCATTTTTGTTTTCCTTCTCATAATTAATTATATTCTGATTTAAATTTATTTGATTATTTTCAATATCTGAATTTAGGTTATTTTCTTCATGCTTTTCAATAGAAATCTGCATTTTAAATTTTGTTTCATTAAGAAGTGTTTGCCTTACAAGCCGCTTAAATGCATTATATAATATCTTTGATTCTGAAATCTTTACTTCTAATTTTTGAGGATGAACATTGACATCAACTTCAGATGGATCAATCTCAAAAAACACAATTCCATATGGATGTCTTCTTGATTCGAGCATTTCGCCATATCCTGCTTCAAAAACTGCGAACAACTCTCCTGAACGTATATATCTATTATTGACAAAGAATATTTGTGCGCTTCTGTTGTTCCTTGTAACCCTTGGATGTGATATATATCCTTTTATTTTATACCAGTTTTCTTCAAAATTTAATTCAAAAAAATCTTCCTCTTTTGTTTCCGGAAAAACAGTATTTATTTTTTGTATAAGCGGTGTATCTTTCTGTATATTATAAATGTTCTTTTTGTCTTTTATAAACTTAATTCCTACATTTGTGGCAAATATAAATTTTTCTATTATTTCAGTTACCATTCTTCCTTCAACAGCAGAAGATTTTAAAAATTTTCTTCGTGCTGGAAGATTAAAAAAGAGATCTTTTACTTCTATTGTTGTACCATACGGTGCCATTACTTTTTTTACATTAATAGGCTCAGAACCAACAAATTCTACTGCTGTAGCTATTTCATCACTTTTTCTTCTTGAAGTTATTTTCATTCTGGAAACCCTTGATATTGCTGCCAGAGCTTCTCCTCTAAACCCATATGTATGTATTGAATATAAATCTTCAACATCCTTTATTTTGCTTGTGGTATGTGGTTGAACTGCCAATAATATCTCATCTTCCGACATTCCTATTCCATTATCTGAAATTTTTATATATGTTTTTCCTCCATCCTGTATTTCAACAGTAATTTCATCTGCATGTGCATCAATTGAATTTTCAAATAATTCCTTTACAACTGCAAAGGTACCTGTTACTACTTCTCCAGCAGCTATTTTCATTATTACCGATTGTGGCAATTTAATTATTGCCATATTACTCGCCCCTCTTTTGTTTATATATTTCAAACAATAATATTCCAGCACTTACTGAAACATTTAGGGAATCTACATCATTTGCCATTGGAATTGAAATTAATGCATCACATTTTGATTTTACCTTTTCCCTTATTCCACTTCCTTCATTTCCCATAACAAGAGCAACCTTTCCTGTTAAATCGGTTTTATAATATACATTATTACTCATATCTGCACCATAAACCCAATATCCCTGCTTTTTTATTTCCTCAATAAACCTTGATAAATTGGTTACTTTCAATATTGGAATCCTAAAAGCCAATCCCACAGATACTTTTATAACTGTCGGAGTAACTTCAACGGAATTATCCTTTGGAATTACTATTAAATCAGCATCTGCCGCTATTGAAGATCTAATTATTGCTCCAAAATTGTGTGGATCCTGTAATTGATCAAGTATAACTATTGTGGCATCTTCTCTTAATGTTTCAAGTATCTCCTCATCCGCATATCTAAATTCTTTTCCAATATCTATAACAACGCCCTGATGTTTTGATATTCCTGACATTTTCTGCAATACCTTATCAGGCGCAAAAGAATAAGGATACTTGTTTTTTTCTGCAAGATTAATTAAATCGTTTAGTGTTTTATCCACTTTTTTGCTATCAGTAAAAAATATATTCTTAACGGGATACTTTGCTTTTATTATTTCCTTCAATACATTTCTTCCATAAACATACATTTTATTCTCTCTCCTTTAATAATTTTTTTGATTTTTCAAGTATATCGTTTAATCTAATATAATCCTTTTTCAAGAACAGATAGCCTATTACGGTTTCAAAAGCCGTTGCTTTTCTGTATTCAGGATCATTTCCTCTCTTTTTTGCACCCTTTGAATTTAATCCTCTTTTATATATATCAAATTCTTCTTCAGTAAAAACGTCTTTTAATTGATCTACAATTTTTGATTGAGCAGAAGCGCTTATATAATTTTTAGTTTCATTATGCAAACGCCCTGCTTTTTTTCTTCCATTATCTATTATATAATTAATAAAATATAGATTTAAAACAGCATCTCCAATATATGCAAATGTATCAACAGGTACTTCTTTTAAATCTCTAATATTATTTTGAAATAAACTTTCAAGCCCTTCAAACTCTTGCATTATCAGTCTCCTCTCATAATTTTATGCATCTTCATTATATCATAATTTATAATTATATTATTCTATTTAAAAACAGAAATTATGTAAATTTAATATATAATTTATAGAAAATAAATTAAAATAGTTCTTCCAGAAATTCTGGAAGAACTATTTTAAAAATCCCTCAATAATATCATCAATCAAAACTCTTTCATCATCTTCAAAAGAGTAATATCCTAAAGCAACACGCTTATAGCCTAAACCATATTTAAGAGCAAAATCCCTAACCTTTCCTTTTGGATAAGGAGTAATGGGCCATTTAATATCGTATCGAACACAATTTCTTAAAAAACCATCAAATATTCTCATTTCCTCATCACTGAGCTTAAAATAATTAAAAACAAACTCCTTAAAGTTCTTTGTTTTCTTAAAAAGCTCAGTGATGAGTTTTTTTCTTGCTAAATAAAATGGTGAAATATTATATTCCGCATCTTCAACATCTTCAGAATTCAATAATCTTCTTTCAGCTTTCTTCAAATCAAAATCACTCATCATAACATTAAAAAAATACATCTTCTTATAATCTCTTGAAAAAAAAGTTATAATTTTATCTCTGTCTTTGCTAAATATCAGCTTTAATAAATAATTTTTTGAAAAAAACAGTTTTTCAATTAACGATGTATATGTGGAAAAAAATAATATAGGAATATTATTTTTTGCAATATTTTTGAATTTTTCAATATTACTATTGAAAGTATTTTTAATATGAATCTTATAAATTTCATTATTTATGGCAAAAGGATAATCAGAATTAAATGAAAGATTATAATCATTAATAATTTTTTTTAATTCGGAAGATTTTTTTGATGGATGATAATTTTCTTTTTGGATTTTTTTGCTATAAAATTATTTAATTTTTTTGTTAATTCGTAATTTTTTATATTATCATTAAAAAGAAAATTGTTAAATTTATTATCAATATTAAAATCAAGATATTTATTATGTAGTTTAGAAACGATCTCAGAAATTTCAAAAATTCTGGAATCATTATTCATAAAATAAACCTCAAAAATAGTATCAAATTGATTGTACATTTTTGGTAAATCTTCAAAATAATAACCAAGATAATATTCAAGTAAATTAGCGGCATATACACTTTTATTTTTATCCTTTTTTCTCATCCACCATGCAGCATTATTTAAACCTGCACAGATCATAGTTGGATGAGGAAATTTTTTTGCTAAAATATATCCTTCAATAGTTTTCTTATATGTTTCATTATATTTCTTTTCATTTAAAAACTTTCTTGCTTTGAAATATTTTAGTAAAGACATTTGAACATAACTTTCATTATATTTATTACTGGAGATATTGATATCTTCTAAATTGTCATTATAAATAGAACTCAAATGTTTTAAGCTAGGAAGGATAATCTTTCTGGCATAATCCGAAATAAGAGAAAAAATTTTTTTCAAATGAAAATACTCTTTTTTTGCACAATCCTTTTTGTCCAGAATAATAAGAATTTTTATCTTTTCAAATCTTGCAAGCTCCTTTAGAGTTGTTGTTGTTGTTGAAATAATAATATTTGCATATTCAAGAGCAAGATTGTATTTCTTTTTCCATTTAGCTTTTAACAAATTAATATACAAGTTTAAAATACTATTTTTATCTATATTTTTTTTAACATAATTAAGAATAGGAATAGAATAGCTACCAAATTCAACAACATTAATAATTTTTTTTAAAGAAATTCCATTCATTTTAATCACCACGTATAAAAATTTTAATATAAATGTTTCATAAAAATTCAAAATAAGTAGGAACTAAAAATCAAAGAAAAATAGAAAGTAAAAAATTCAAAATAAAATTACTTAAATTATTAATATAAGCCCAATACAAGAAATATTACACATTTGTAAATAAAAACAAATTAATTAAAAATAAGATTTTTGCAGTATCTCAAATATTGATAAACAACGGATTTTGGTTTCAGGATTTACTTAATAAAATCACAAAATTTTATTGCTAAAATGAAAATTGTGGAGGTGAAACAGATGAAAAAAATTATATTATTAATATTAATAATATTTTTGTTTTCTATAAGTATTTTTAGTGATGAAAATAATGATGATGTTTACTCTACTGATTCAATCAATCCTCAAATTCAAACTGAATTTTCTGAGTAATCAACTAAAATCTATTTTATATTTTATATCTACGTAGATATTATATCAAAAATTTAAATTTTTTCAGCCGGCTGATAAAAAATGAAAAAAAGAGGTGAATTTAATGTATTTTGATGAAAACAAAAATGAAGCAAAGGAAGTTGTCATTATAACTCCAGATGCATGTTATATAATGATAGAAGAACATGGAACATTCACTGCACAATGTAACAGATAAAAAAATGGGGAATGAAATATTCCCCATTTCATTTAGGAGGACATAGTATGAAGATTTTTTGGATATCTATTACTGAAAATTGTAATTTAAATTGTAGATATTGTTATCAGTCTTTTAATAAAACACGTATAAATTTAAATAAATATACTGCACAAAGGGTTATTGAAATGATAAATTTGAGTAAACCTGATGTAGTACAATTTTTTGGGGGAGAACCTTTAATAAATTTTGATAATATTAAAAAGATAGTTTCTAATACTAAAGATAGTGTTAAGAAGTATTCATTAACAACTAATTTAACAATATTAAATAGTGAAATGATAAATTTTTTGAACAAATATGAATTTAGCCTTTTGATAAGCTTAGATGGGATTAAAGAATCCCATGATATTAATAGAAAGGATAAATTTGATAATCCAACTTTTGAGATTGTAGAAAAAAATTTAAAAAATTTATTAAATAAAGTTAATAAAAATAATCTTAAAATAGCAAAAACTCTTGATATCAATAATTACATATATTTATCAAGAGATTATTTTTACTTTAAAAAATTAGGATTAGATGTTGAAGTGAATGTTGATATGAATATTGATTTCTCTATAATTAATCTTGATATATTAAAAAAAGAAATAGAGATAATAGTTGAAGATATAATTAGTGAAAAAGAAAATAATATAAATTTTTGGATTATAAAGAGTGAATATGAATTTTTAAAACATTTGAAATCAGGAAAAAAAATTGTATATGCTTCAAGAGATTCATGCTATGATAAAGAGAATATGGCTATAGCAATTTCTTCGGAAGGTAACATTACACCATGTCATTTTTTTTCAGAAACCGATGATAAACAGGATTTTAAAAAGATTAATATCTATAATTTTAATCAAATTGAAGAAATAGAGTCATTTACAAGAGATTATTTTTCAAAAAATAATGATTTTGACTATTTTTCTGAAAAAGAAATATTGAATATTAGTATGAATGAATTAGTAAAAAAAGGTTGTGATAAATGTAAGTATTATTATCTTTGTGCCAATAGGATATACTACCATAATAAAAATCAGTGTTTTTATGCTAGATATAAATATAGAAAAGGACAAAAAAATAATAAAAATAATATTTGTATAAAAAAAATTATCTATGAATCATTTGAGAAAGTAGGGATAAAAAATGAATTATAAATTACTATATAGCGGTAATCAATCTCTGGATTTAGCTATTATTAATTATTTAGCTAAAAAAAATATCGAGTTTATATATAAAAATAATTCTATATATATTTCAGAAAATATATATAGAGAAATTTCACACATGGAATGTTTTTATAAAATACCTCTTGAAATAAAGAGAATGTTTGACAATGATGTGCCAGATGAAATAAAAAATATGTATTTAATGAAAAGAGAAAGGATTATTTCCAATTTTCCATTTGAAAATTTTATTGTAAAATATTATGCAATAAAAAACAATATAAAACTAGCTTATTATTATAAAGATAATGTTTTTGATCAATACCAGGAATTAAAGAATTTATTTACAATAAATAAGTTTGAAATCAAAGAACAAAATTACTATTCTGAAAAATTTATTAGTGTGTTATTTTTTCAAGGAGATATATATAATGGAATATATAATCTTTTGGCTAATATATATAATTTAAATGAATTTAAAGAGAATTTTTCTGGAATATTTTTTGATTATAATATAGCAAATGATAAAATAATATATGAGTTTGTATTTGAATACAATGAAGAAAATAAAAAGCGTTGTCTAGAAGAAATTAATCGATTTAAAAATCGTATTATTAAATTAAAAGGTGAGAAATTAAATAATTATATAAATCAAGGAATTTATACAAATTTTGAAGAGGATTTTTTATACAAATATAAAACTATGAATAAAGCTCCATTTTTAGAATTCATTTCAGAAAAAGTATATTTACCTCCAATGGAAAAGGTGATATAATGAAAGGATTTAAAATTTTTGTAAAAAACAACAAGTGGAATATAATTATTCTAACAGTAATTACAATGTTGATGGTTTTTGTATCACTGTATGTTTCAAAATACACAAAAATCTTCTTTGATGAAGGATTTGTGAATAACAATATTTCAATAATAAAAGAAAGTATTTTTCTCCTTATGGGATTATATATAGGATTATTTTTCCTGAATTTGATACAGAACTATGAATCAGTCAAATTTCTATATAACGGAATGCTTGCAATAAGAAAGGAAATATTTAAGAAAGTTTTGAAAACCGATTATAATTATTTTGTAAATAATCCAACAGGAAAAATATGGGGAGAAATTTATACACCGCCTAATAGAGTTGGTATATTTTATACATCATTAATTTTTTTACCAGCTGACATTGTAGAAGCATTTGTATATACATATATAATCTATAAAGCAAGTATTGTCGGTGGTATAATACTTTCATTATTTATTCCTTTTTTAATTTTGATAAGTTATTATACAGGAAAGAAAATAAGAAAATACGAACAGAAGATGCTTGATTCATATAGAGCGATGATGGGAAATGCAATGGATATATTATCAATGGCTAAAATAATAAAGACCAATAATAACGACGATTATTTTTTAAATATATTTAAAAAGAATCATGAAGATATGAATAACGCAGCAATAAGCACCAATGTTTTGACTACATTATGGGAAAATATAATATTAATAGTAACCGCATTATCACCATTAATTATAATATATTATGGAAATACACATATGTCTTCGTTTAAGCTTACTCAGGGTGAATTAATTGTAATATATATTTTCTCTCCATTATTCTTTAATTCATACAAGAAAATATACAAAAAATTTCTCGATTTCTATGGCGTAAAGCCATATATAAAAACAATTGAAGAACATTTGAGTTTGGAAGATGAAAAACTCGGTGAAAATAAGTTAAATAAGGGAAATTTAGAAATTCATAACTTTGAATATAATTATGGAAATAAAAAGGTAAAAATCCCTGATATAAAAGTAAATAAAGGAGAAAAGATTTTAATTCTTGGTGAAAGTGGAAGAGGGAAAAGCACAATGTTTAATGCAATAATTGGAATATTAAAAGATTATAATGGAACGATAAAAATAGGAAATAAAGATATTAAAAACATTGATATAGAGGATTTGAGAAAAAAGGTAAAACTTGTTCATCAAGAAGGATATGTATTTAATGGAACGTTAAAAGAAAATATTTTAATGGAATTGAATAATATTTCTGAAGATGAATATAAGAAGATTTTGAAAATATTGAAATTAGAAAAATTGGAAAAAGAAAAAAATGGAATAATAAATAAGGATAAGATATCAGGTGGGGAAAAAACAAGGATAAATCTTGCCCAGGTTTTGTTAAGAAAACCAGAAATATTACTTTTAGACGAAACTCTCTCTTCCGTTGATGAAGAAATGGAAAAAGAAATACTTCAGGAAATAATAAAAGCATATCCTGATATGACAATATTAATGATAACGCACAGAAAAAGTATAGCGAATTTTTTTGATAAAATAATAGAGTTGTAAAATTTTATAGAATAATAATTTCATAAAATAATCAAATGAGGCGAAAGCCTCATTTTTTTTGATATGGTATAATTGAAGGGTAGGAGGTGGAAGTGATGAGGATGTTTTGTACATCAGGACCAGTTGATAAGAAAACATGCTATTATGTGGAAAGACCGGATATAATGGAAGAAGCGCTTAATCATATAGAAAACTGGAGATACTTTACAGTATCTGCACCAAGACAGAGTGGGAAAACCACGTTGTTGAGGGATATTGTAGAAAAGATAAAAGATAAATACCTAACGATATTTATTTCATTTGAAAGTTATGGAGAAAAAGATAAAGAAGATTTTCTTGAAACATTAGTGATGGATATAGTTGATGATATTGAATATAGATATAATGAAAAAATAGAATTACAAATCCCCAAAAATATAGATAATATAAGAATATTACTAAAAGAATTATATAAAAAATTTGGAAGAGAGATAATTTTAATGATAGATGAATTTGAAAGATTAAATGAGGAGATAATAAATGAATTTTTACATGTAATAAGAAGTGTATATCATAAAAAGGAAATATATAAACTCCGAAGTGTAGTATTAATCAGTGTAAGCTATTTAAGCGGGATATTAGAAGACAACGCAAGTCCATTTAATATAGCAGAACATATGGAAGTACCATACTTTACAAAAGAACAGGTATATGACTTACTCTCACAACACGAAAAAGAAACAGGACAATTATTCGATGAAAAAGTAAAAGAATTAATATGGCATAACGCAGCAGGGCAACCTGGACTAACCAATGGTCTTGCATATGATTTAGTAGCAAAAAAAGCAAAAGGAAAAAAGATAATAACAGAAAAGCATTTTGAAAAAACATTATATGACTATATAAAAAAATACATAGACAAAAATATGGAAAATATAATATCAAAAGCACACGAAGAAAAAGAAATAGTAATGCAGATACTATTTGAACCAGAAAGCGTTGAATTTGATATAAGTGATGAAAGAATAAAATTTCTGTATTTACATGGAGTAATAGATGATTGTGAAGGGAAATGTTGTGTAAAAGTACCGTTATACTACAAAAAATTATATAATCATTTTAAGCCAAAAATAAACGGAGAAAAAGATTACATAATAAACATATATGAAAATCTATCAAAATACTTTACAAAAGAAGGAAAATTAAAAATAAACGAATTAATGAAAAAATACATAGAATACATAAACAAAAGAGGAGCGGTAATGTTCAAAGGAAAGAAACTATATGAAGGAGTATATCAATATAATCTTGATATATTCTTGAGCACATATATGGAAGAATTGGGAGGAGAAGTATTAACGGAGGTAGAAGTAGGAGGAGGAAGAATAGACTTATTGGTAAGATATAAAGAAGAAAAATATTTAATAGAAATAAAAAGGAATCCTGGTCCGAGAAAATTTCAACTGGCAAAAAAACAATTAGTAGAATATTTAAAAAGAAGTGGCTTAAAAGAAGGCTGGCTTGTGATATATTCAGAAGCAATAGAGGATTTCAAACATGAAATAGAAGAAATAGAAGGAGTAAAAATCAATGTATGGTTTATAAAAACGAACTTTGAAAGTCCATCGAAAGTGAATTAAGATAATTCTATTAAAATAGTTCTTCCAGATTTCTGAAAGGGTTATTTTAAAAACCTTTCAATAATATCATCAATCAAAACTCTTTCATCATCTTCAAAAGAGTAATAACCAAGAGCAACACATTTTTGACCGAGACCATATTTAATTGCAAAATCACGAACCTTACCTTTTGGATAAGGAGTAATGGGCCATTTAATATCGTATCGAACGCAATTTCTTAAAAACACATCAAATATTCTCATTTCCTCATCACTGAGCTTAAAATAATTAAAAACAAACTCCTTAAAGTTCTTTGTTTTCTTAAAAAGCTCAGTGATGAGTTTTTTCTTGCTAAATAAAATGGTGAAATATTATATTCCGAATCTTCAACATCTTCAGAATTCAATAATCTTCTTTCAGCTTTCTTCAAATCAAAATCACTTATCATAACATTAAAAAAAATACATCTTCTCATAATTAGCAGAGAAGAATTTAATAATCTTATCCTCCCTTGCTAATTCTCTTAACATTGTTGTTGTCGAAATAACTTTATTTGCATAAAATAAACCTTCTAAAATATTGATAAATAGCGAATTTTATTTTTAAAAAAACACTTGCAAGTCGTGTTAGAAAGGATAAAATAAAAAAATAAGGTGAAAGAATGGAATTTGAAATGAACCCCGGAAAAAAATTTATTTTCTAATAATCAGGTCATTTTTTATAAAAATCATAAAATAAATTAATGATTATTGTCCTTTGAATTAAACAAAAAAATAACAATAAAAATATATCAGATGATATAATAATTATGTAAATTTATCGAATTTATCAAAATAAAAATTAATTGTAATTTTACTCGAATTTTACATTTTATATTGACATCTTTTTTTTTTTTTGCTAAAATTATTGTGAATTAAATAAGTGAAAATAATATCTTTTAATTATACAATAATATAATATAAAAATTATCCATTTATTGGGTTTTATCTTGAATTATTAAGTTATAAAATTCACAATATTATCTCTAGTATTATTAAATAAATCACATAATACCTAAATAAATTTCAAAAATAATTTTGAATTACACTTGTGGATAGTTAGAAATATTATTTAAATATAACTGAGCAAGTTCTATAATCAAAAAATTTTCATTTCTCAGCCGGCTGAATTTTTCTCGTGCCAGATTTTATAAAAATTATAAAATCAATAAACATTGAAAAATACTTATAAGATGTTGTGAAAATCCTGTAAACAAAACATTTATATAATTGACACTATAATTTTTATTAATCTCTTCAAAAATAGAGAGAAAATAAAGTAAAGATTAAATAAAAATATTACAGGAAGTAAAACCGAAAAAAGAAGAAGAAAATAGAAAAAATGGAAAGAAAAATAAGAAAAAATCATGTAAGGAAACAAAAAAATAATAACCTTATTTGTTATTTTACTACTAATGTCAGCTAACATTGTTTTTGCTGGAAATATGATGAATATAAAATAGATTTAACCAATCTTCGTATCCAAATTGAGATTTTTAAGTGAAAAGGTTTGAGGTTAATAGTAAATCGAATGAATTGATATTACATATCTAATAAATTATGTATATCTTTTTATTTATCCCCCGGGCTAAATAATAATTTATTGGAGGAGATATAATGAAAATAGTTAATGATGAAAAAAATGAAAGTTTAAAATGTTTCGTTGTTTGTTCTGGTACATGTATTGTTATTTGCACTTTGGATACTCTTACACCGCTTTTAGATGCGATGGGTGTAGCAACATATGCTAAAGCAGAACAAACATCATTATAAAAGAGGAGTTGATTTCTATGAAAATAATTAATGATAATAACAAAGATGAAGGGTTATTATGTATTATAGGATGTGGAGTAATTTGCAGCATAGGATGCCAAACTGATTCCCCAATAATTCCTGTAATGGATGCAGCTGCGGGAATTTCTGGGAATATTGCTGCTATGGATTAAGATACTAAATTTTAATAATATTTTATATTGCCTGGGGGCTTTTTAAAAAACAATTTGATTATTCATATAATATGAAAACAATATACACGAGAGGTGAAATAATGAAAGGATTTTTTTTTAAAACAAAAAAAGGAAATGAATATTTTTATGATGATATTACAGGAAATGTTATATTTGTAAAGTCAAAAAATGATATTAAAAAATTACAAAGTAATTATCGAAAAAAGTATTTTTATGATAATAAAAAAATTAATGTTAAAAACATTAAAAATTATATCAAAAACAAAGGAAGTAAAGAATTATTTTTTATTGTTACTGAAGATTGTAATCTTAGATGTAAATATTGTGCATATTCTGGAGAATATTCTAACATGAGGACACATAATAATGTATATATGGATTATAATATTGCTAAAAAAGCTATTGATAAATATTTTTCTGATATTTCGAATACACAAAAAATAAACCCATATTTTATTCCAGCTATTGGTTTTTATGGTGGAGAACCTTTAATTAATTTTGATTTGATAAAAAAAACAATAATGTATATAAAAAATAAAAAATACAAATGTCATTTTACTATCACAACAAATGGAACTATATTAAACGATGAAATAATAAAGTTTCTTGCTGAAAATGAAGTTTCTCTTGCTTTTAGTCTTAATGGTTTTAAAGAAGAACATGATAGATTACGAGTATTTTCAAATCAAAATGGAACATTTGAAATTGTGTATAATAATTTATTAAAAATAAAAGAAAAGTATCCTTTCTATTATAAAAAATATTGTTCTATAATTGCCTGTTATGATTATGGAACAGATTTATTTAAAATGAAGGATTTTTTTGACAATAGTAATTTATCAGAAAGACTTATCAGACTTAATATGATAGGAAGTTCTTATACTAATTGGTATAACCAATACTCAAAAGAAAAAAAAGAAAAATTCTTTTCTCAAATGAGAAAACTCAAAAATTTATACTTCCATAAAATTAAAAAAAATGAAAATGATAAATTTTTATCTTTATTATTTGGGTTATCGTATTTTGCGATACTCAATAGAAATATAAATGTAAATTTATATGAAATTAGACCTTCTTTTCTTCCGTTTACAGGAACATGTGTTCCAGGAGAAAAAATAGCAATTTCACCTTCTGGAGATTTACATTGCTGTGAAAAAATTAATTATGATTTCCCTATTGGCAATGTTGAAAACTGGTTGGATTATTCAAAAATAGAAGAAATCGTGAAAAAATACAATAAAAAGTTAAAATCAGAATGTTTAATATGTCCTGTGTCAAGATTATGTCCTCTTTGTTTTGCACTATTAGCTGGAAATGGAGAATTTAAAAAAGATCCACCGGATATTTGTGAAAATGTCAAAGAAGGAATAAAAAAATCTTTCGAAGAGATTTGGAATTTACTGGAGGAAGGAGTTAATATATTTGATTTAATAAAGTTTTCAAAATATAAACAATGTGGGGTGTATATATGAAGAATAAATATTTTAAATTAAACAAAGATTATATTTTAGTTGTCGGAAAAGAAAATAAAGGTTTAATTTACGACTTAAAAGATGGAAATATGATAGAATTAGAGAAAACTTGGACTGACGTTTTAGTACAGCTAGAAAATGGCACTAAAGTTGAAAATGTAAAATCATCCTATACATATGAAGTCATAGAAAAAATCAAAGAAGAAACAATGGGAGAATTTTATGATAATTTTATATATGAAGAGAAAAATCGTAAAGGTACGATTTTACCTCCACAAGGTATGCAGAAATTACCACCTATAATTCAAAAATGCTATATCCAAATACCATCAGATTGTGATTTAAATTGCAAATTTTGTTTTTCCTTGAAAAGTTATCCGTGTTTTGTATGTACCAAAAGTTCAAATATAAATTCTATTGATTCAAAAATATATAAAACATTTCTAAATAAATTGTTAAATTTAAATGTTCATAACATAATATTTTATGGAGGGAATCCTCTTCCTTATATAAATACAGAAGACTTATTAGATATATGTTTAAATAATGAAAAAAGACCAGAAATCTGGATTTTACTTCATTGGATGCATATTAGAGATAATAAAATATTAGAATTAGAAAAAGAAATATACAAAAAAATAAATTTCTATATCATATTTTCTACAAGTGATATCTTTGATAAAGAAAACGAAAAAAATATTTCTTCATTTATGGAAACGTTAAATTATATAAAAAAATATACGAAAAATTTTGAATTAACTTTTGTACAGGATAGTGATGAAATACCCGAATTTGAAATTAAAGATACGCTGGAAATTATAATAAATAAGTATAAAACAAAAATATATATTTCAGAACTTTTAGATGAAAATAATAAGAGTTTTATGAATCATTCATTTATGAGAATAACTCCCGAAATTTTCTGGAATAATTATTATTATCATCCGTGTTTGAATGGAACCATAACCTTGAATGCAGAAGGAAAAATATTGCCCTGCCCATCAATGGAAAATGAAATAATTGGAGATATTACAGAAAATGAAAATATTCTTAAAGAAATATTTTTAGAAAACAAAATAGATAAATATTGGGAATTACATCTTGGAAAAATAGATAAATGTAAAGAATGTATATATAGATTTGGTTGTTTTGAATGTAGAGCAATAGAAACAAAAATAACTAAAAAATTAAATGGAAAAATATTATGTAAAGAAGGTGATTAAATGGAGTTAAGTGTATTTCTTATCATTATTACTGCTGTGATAATATATTATATTTTCAGAATAAAAATGGAATATGAAGAAGGGACACTGAAATATTATTTAAAAAGTCAGTTGAAACATTTTATAGTTATTATAATTATATTAACATTATTCTGGATAATACTAAAATAAGAGGAGAGGATATATATGGAAATAATAAAATTCAAAGGAGTAAAGAAGAGATATTATAGCGGGACAGAGGCATTAAAAGACATACATTTTTCAGTAAAAAGAGGAGAAATAATAGGTATAATAGGTCCCAATGGCGCCGGGAAAACCACATTAATAAAATTAATACTTGGATTATTAAAACCGACAGAAGGCGAAATAGAAATCTTTGGAAAAAACATAAAAAACATAAAAAAATTAGAAAGGAATAAAATAGGTATGGTGCTTGATACACCGGGATTATATGATGATTTAACAATAGAAGAGAACATAAAATTCTGGCAAAAAGTATATAAGAAGAACAATAATGAAATTTGGAATTTAATTGATAGATGGAAATTAACAGAAAAGAAAAAAACATTGATAAAAAATCTTTCGGCAGGAATGAGGCAAAAGGTTGCAATATTAAATTCATTATCGCATGATCCTGAATTAGTAATAATGGATGAACCCACATCAAACCTTGATCCTGAAGCCAGGAGAGATATAGTGGATTTTTTGAAAGGTTTTAAAGGAACTGATAAATCATTGATAATAACATCACATGATTTATTTGATATAGAAAGGATCTGTACGAGAATAATATTTCTCAGGAAAGGGAAAGTAATAGTTGATGGAACATTAAAAGAAATGAAAAAAGCATTAAAAATAGAAGATAAAGTAAAAATTATAGTTAGTCAAAAAATACCTGAAAGAATAATAAGAGAAAACAACATAAATCTATCTGATGAAAAAACAACAATTATACCAGAAGAAAAGCTTGATAAAATATTGGAAATATTCAGAAAAGAAGGAATTGATGTAAAAAGAATAGAAGACGAAAAAACAACACTTGAAGACATGTATATCTCAATTGTCAGGGAGGATGAAGAAAATGTGGGCTATAATTGAAAAAGAATTAAAAACATTTTTTCGTAAAAAGAAAGAAAGAAATTTATTTTTTATAGCAATGATAATATGGGCAGTAACAATACATTCAGGAAAAAAACATATATACAATCCATATTTTACTGTATGTGTATTAGTTTCTTTTTTTATTCCATATATATTTGGATGGATAGCTTTTAATGAGGAAAAAAAGAATAAGAATCTTTTATATTTATTATCTTCCCCACTTGATATAAAAGAGGTGTTTGCAGGTAAAATCATAGCTTTATTTATATTTACAATAGGTATAGAAATTTTACTTATAGCAATAGGGATGATAATAAATCCATTTGCTGCAGGGATATATCCAACAGTTTCTGATTTAATTACATTAATTCTTACAATACCTGTAGGAATGACAGTAATAAGTGCCATTATGGGAATTAGTCTTATGATTCTGGATAATCCATTTATAATAAGAATAGTACTATTTTTATTAATTTATTTTTTTGCTTTTAAAGGCGAAAAAATAAAAGAAGTACTTATAATGTCTGAATGGTATTACATACTATTGGGAATATTACTAATAATAGGAATAATATACTTAACACCACTTATTCTTAACAAAGAAAAAATTTAGAAATGAATTTGATAATCAGGAGGAAAGAAATGGAAAACATAAAATTTCTCTATAAATACACAAAAGGACATAGAGGAAGATTGACGATATCGATGATAATGATGATAATATTATCGTATGTATCAATAATGCCAGCAAAATACTACAAAGAAGCGATGGATAATGGGATACTGACAGGTGATTATGAATATTTAAAAAAGGTTTGTATGACATTAATAGTGATATACGTATTAAAAAGTATATTGAATTATATAACCTCAAAAATATTTATAATCAGCAGTCAGAGTATAATATTTGAAATAAAAAAGGATCTATTAAAAAGGGTATTAAAATTACCAATGACTTTTTTTGAAGGAAAAGAAACGGGATATATAATGGCAAGAGTTGGAGAAACTGATAAATTACAGATATTATTTTCACAACAAACATTTAAAATATTGATAAGTATAATAGAATTTATAATAGTGTTATATATATTGATGAAATATAATATAAAACTGACATTAATCGCGCTGGCAATAATGCCGTTATATTATATAGTAACAAGTAAATTTATGGGAAATATATCAAAAATTTCAATGGAATTGATGGAAAAAGGCGCAAAAATGAGTGGGAAATTAGAGGAAAGTATAAGTGGAATAGAAGAAGTTAAAAATTTAAATATAGAAGAGAAAGAAACCAAAAAGAATATAGATTATAACAAAGAATTTGTAAAAACAGCGATAAAACAGGGAATATTATACTCAATAGGAATGGAATTGTTAACATTAATAAGTGCAATAGCAGGTGTAATAGTACTATTATATGCTGGAAAAGACATAATTTTTTCAGGATTTACAATAGGAGGATATATAGCCTTTGCAAACTATATAGGAAAATTATATGCACCTGTAATACAGCTAGGAACAACAACATTAACAATACAGCCAGCAGTGAATTCATTAAAAAGAGTAAAGGAAATAATGGAGGAATTAACAGAAGAAGAAAAAAATATAAATGGTGAAGAATTGACAGAAGAGATAAAAAAAATAAAGATGGAAGATATAGAATTTTCATATGATGGAAAAACAAAAGTATTGAAAGGTATAAATCTGGAAGTAAAAAAAGGGGAAAAAATAATAATAAAAGGACCAAATGGGTCAGGAAAAACAACATTGATGAAATTGCTATTGGGGATATATGATGGATATAAAGGAAGAATAATAATAAATGAAAAAAATCAAAAAGAAATAGATATAAAATCATTGAGAGAAAGGTTTGGAATAGTATCGCAGAAAATATTCCTATTTAACGATACAATAAAGAATAACATAATGTATTCATCAAAAGAGATAAAAGAAGAAAAATACAAAGAAATATTGAAGAAAAGCAATTTGGAAAAATTAATAGAAAAATTTCCATTGAAGGATAATCATATGATAACAAATAATGGGCAAAATTTATCAGGAGGACAGAAACAATTAATTGCAATAGCTCGAGCACTGGCAAAAGGAGCAGATATATTCATATTCGATGAAGCAACAGTGCATATAGATAAAGAAACAAAAGAAACAATAAAAAGGATAATAAAAGAGGAATTAAAAGATAAAATATGTTTTATAATAACTCACGAAGATAGTTTTGATGAGATAGGAGATAAAATAATAAAATTAAAAAACATTGAAGAAGTTTCTATGTTTGAATAAGTAAAGAAAATTGCTGGAATTAATCAAATGAGGCGAAAGCCTCATTTTTTTTGATATGGTATAATTGAAGAATAGGAGGTGGAAGTGATGAGAATGTTTTGTACATCAGGACCTGTTGATAAGAAAACATGTTATTATGTGGAAAGACCGGATATAATGGAAGAAGCGCTTGATCATATAGAAAACTGGAGATATTTTACAGTGTCTGCACCGAGACAGAGCGGGAAAACCACATTATTAAGAGATATTGTAGAAAAAATAAAAGATAAGTATTTAACAATATTTATCTCATTTGAAAGTTATGGAGAAAAAGATAAAGAAGATTTTATTGAAACATTAGTGATGGATATAATTGATGATATTGAATATAGATATAATGAAAAAATAGAATTACAAATCCCCAAAAATATAGATAATATAAGAATATTACTAAAAGAATTATATAAAAAATTTGGAAGAGAGATAATTTTAATGATAGATGAATTTGAAAGATTAAATGAGGAGATAATAAATGAATTTTTACATGTAATAAGAAGTGTATATCATAAAAAGGAAATATATAAACTCCGAAGTGTAGTATTAATCAGTGTAAGCTATTTAAGCGGGATATTAGAAGACAACGCAAGTCCATTTAATATAGCAGAACATATGGAAGTACCATACTTTACAAAAGAACAGGTATATGACTTACTCTCACAACACGAAAAAGAAACAGGACAATTATTCGATGAAAAAGTAAAAGAATTAATATGGCATAACGCAGCAGGGCAACCTGGACTAACCAATGGTCTTGCATATGATTTAGTAGCAAAAAAAGCAAAAGGAAAAAAGATAATAACAGAAAAGCATTTTGAAAAAACATTATATGACTATATAAAAAAATACATAGACAAAAATATGGAAAATATAATATCAAAAGCACACGAAGAAAAAGAAATAGTAATGCAGATACTATTTGAACCAGAAAGCGTTGAATTTGATATAAGTGATGAAAGAATAAAATTTCTGTATTTACATGGAGTAATAGATGATTGTGAAGGGAAATGTTGTGTAAAAGTACCGTTATACTACAAAAAATTATATAATCATTTTAAGCCAAAAATAAACGGAGAAAAAGATTACATAATAAACATATATGAAAATCTATCAAAATACTTTACAAAAGAAGGAAAATTAAAAATAAACGAATTAATGAAAAAATACATAGAATACATAAACAAAAGAGGAGCGGTAATGTTCAAAGGAAAGAAACTATATGAAGGAGTATATCAATATAATCTTGATATATTCTTGAGCACATATATGGAAGAATTGGGAGGAGAAGTATTAACGGAGGTAGAAGTAGGAGGAGGAAGAATAGACTTATTGGTAAGATATAAAGAAGAAAAATATTTAATAGAAATAAAAAGGAATCCTGGTCCGAGAAAATTTCAACTGGCAAAAAAACAATTAGTAGAATATTTAAAAAGAAGTGGCTTAAAAGAAGGCTGGCTTGTGATATATTCAGAAGCAATAGAGGATTTCAAACATGAAATAGAAGAAATAGATGGAGTAAAAATCAATGTATGGTTTATAAAAACGAATTTTGAAAGTCCATCGAAAGTGAATTAAGATAATTCTATTAAAATAGTTCTTCCAGAAATTCTGGAAGAACTATTTTAAAAATCCCTCAATAATATCATCAATCAAAACTCTTTCATCATCTTCAAAAGAGTAATAACCAAGAGCAACACGCTTATAACCTAAACCATATTTAAGAGCAAAATCACGAACTTTACCTTTTGGATAAGGAGTAACGGGCCATTTAATATCGTATCGAACGCAATTTCTTAAAAACACATCAAAAACTTTCATTTCCTCATCTCTGAGCTTAAAATAATTAAAAACAAATTCCTTAAAGTTCTTTGGTTTCTTAAAAAGCTCAGTGATGAGTTTTTTTCTTGCTAAATAAAATGGTGAAATATTATATTCCGAATCTTCAACATCTTCAGAATTCAATAATCTTCTTTCAGCTTTCTTCAAATCAAAATCACTCATCATGACGTTAAAGAAATACATCTTTTCATAATTAGCAGAGAAGAATTTAATGATTTTATCTTTATTACCTTCAAAAATCAATTTTAAAATATGACTCTTTGTAAAAAATGGTTTTTCTATTAATGCTGTATATGTTGAAAAGAATAATATTGGAATATTTACTTCTTTTTGTTTTCTAAATTTAATAGTATTTTCTTTAAAATTCTTCTTTATTTCTTTTTCAAATTCTTTTGAATAAAAGCTTCTATTAAATTTCTTATCGAGATTTACTTCAGGAAAAATCTTTTTTAGTTCATTTACTATATTACATATTTCAGAAATACGCATATCATTATTAATCTTTTTTACTTCAAAAATAGTATCAAACCAGTTATAGGTATAATTTAAATCTTCGAAATAATAGCCAATATAATATTCAAGTAAATTAGCTGCAATCAAATCTTTCTCTTTACCTTCATTCATTATCCACCATGCAGCATTATTTAAACCAGAACATATCATAGTTGGATGTGGAAATTTCTTTGCAAGATTATATCCTTCTATAAATAATTTATATGCTTTATTATAATTTTCTTTTTTTATTTCTTTTCGCGCTTTTGAATATTTTATTATTGATTTTTCAACGTAACTTTCTTCGTAATTTTTACTCCATAATCGTATACAATCATAATTTTCTTCATATATTGAAACAAGATATTTTAATCCTGGAAAAATTATATTTCTTGCATTTTCAGAAAGATTTTTAATACCTTTTTTTAATTTCATATATTCTTTTTTTGATTCCTCAAATTTATTTTGTTTTAATAATATATCTATTTTTTCAAATCTTGCTAATTCTTTTAACATTGTTGTTGTTGTTGTTGAAATAACTTTATTTGCATAAAATAAAGCTTTGTCTAAATCTTCATTCCATATTGATTTTAATAATAGCAGATAGAATTTCAAAGATTCATCAATAATATATGGATAAATGTAATTAATAACCGTTCTTGAAAAATAACCATATTCAACTATATTCAGAATATCTTTTATAGAAAAATCCATTTTTAACCTCCAGGACACTGTGTTTTAATTATGTTGTTACTATCGAATTTTTAAAACCCGGGGACTTTGTTCTTAACATTTGTTTGTAACATAAACACATAAATAAAAAATCGCCAGAATCCTGAATATAAAAAATTTTAAAAAAATTTGGTAAGTTTGTGAGAAAATCGTGTGTTACATGAATTAATTAAACTGTAACGAAAATCAACTTCTGAAACACTGATAAATAGCGGATTTTTATTTTAAAAAAAAACACTTGAAAGTCAAATGGAAACTGGTATAATTTTTCACCGGAGGTGAAATAGTGAAAAAAATCATTTTAATAATAGGCATAATGATAATTTTAAATTCAATAATCTTTTCTGGAGATGAGGTGGATAAAAAATATTCAACTCGTTCTTTAAATCCTCAAATTGAATTTTTTAAATAATAAACAATCTATTTTTCTCTTTTTATATCTGCATAGATATTATATCAAAACTTTAAATCTTTTCAGCCGGCTGGATTATTCTGGTGCCAGAAACTTAATTACTATTATAACTTATTAAATATAAAAGAGCAAGGAGGTTATAAAATGAAAACCATTAAAAAATTTAAAATTTTAGAAATAGGAACATACAATGTTGAAGAACCTAATTTTTGTGGATTTTGTTCATTTTGTAGTCCAATATGGGGTAAAAAAGTATTAACTAAATAATTTCTTTTACCTGGATCCAGGTTTAAAAGATATCCCCAAAATATATAGATTTTAATTGTTTAAAAAAGATAAAAATATTAGGAGGTGATTATAATAAAATATTACACATCATTTTATAATATATATACTCCAATAAATGATAATATAGTCATTTTTAATACATTAACAAGAAATTTGATTTCTATGGCAACAAAAAATCTCATGATAAGTTGAGATTATTAAATGATACGGGAAGTTTTGATATTGTTTTTAATAATTTTGTATTATTAACTAAATACTTTGAAGGTGAAATAACTCTTAGAATGAATATAAATGAAAATAATATAAATAATGCAAAAGAATTTTTAAAATATTTAAAAAAAGAAAAAATCAATAAAAAAATATCAAGTTTATCATTTTCACCTATATTTTCATCCCAAAAAGAAATAAGAAGGTATGGACATGAAAGAAAAATAAATTTAGAATTAGAAAGCAAAATTGCGAATTTATATCTTCAAGCGGCAAAATTCGGCTTTAAAATAGATAAAGAATTTGTTGGAGGCCCATGTTCTGTGTCTCTTGATTTATCTTTCGCTGTTGATGAAAATTTAAATATATATTCATGTCCTGGAACTTTTTACGAAGTTAAAGAAGGATATATAGATGAAAATAGTAATTTAAAAATTAATAATTCTAAGTGGTATGAAAATATAAGTTATGAACCTGAATGCATAGAAAATTGCAATTATGCACCAATTTGTTATGGAGGATGTAGATGGATGGGTGGAAATAATAAAAAAGGTGTTTGTAAAAAAGCCTATCTAGATAAAAATATTCAAACGCTGATAAAAGCTTATGTTATAAGCAATTATCCTCTGGAGGTATAACAAATGGAAGAATTATTAAAAGTAGAAAAAATAAGCAAAACATATCCAAATGGAGTAAGAGCAAATAATAATATAAATTTTAGTTTAAAAACAAATGAAATTATTGGATTAATTGGTCCAAATGGAGCAGGAAAAACAACATTAATAAGACAGATTTTAAAATTATTGAAACCAACTTCAGGAAACATTATTATAAATGATAGAGTGAAAAAAATTGCATATGTACCGCAATTACCGATTTTCTTTCCATCACTTACAGTTGAAGAAAGTATAAAAATACCTTTAAAATTAGAAGGGTTAAATTCGCATGAAGTAAGTTATAAAGTAGAAAAAATACTTTATGAAACAGGATTAGATAAAATAAAAAAAGAATACAATTATACACTTTCAGGTGGTCAAAAAAAACTAATTATGATTGCATTAGCTTTTTCACAGGAACCTGATGTGGTAATATTGGATGAACCCACTTCAATGGTTGATATAATAAACAAAGAAAAAATATGGGATTTAATAAAAAAATACAGAAAGGGAAAAGGAATATTACTAGCAAGTCATGATATGAATGAAATAAAAAATTTGGCTGATAAAGTAATTATAATCACAAATGGTGAAATTATATATAAAGGTAAGATTGAAGAAATAAATACAAAAGTAAAAACACCTGTTGAATTAAATATATCAGTTAAAAATATAGAAAAAATAGAAAATCTTATTAGAAGAGAAAATATTGTATATAATTCAAATGAACATAATTATTCTTTATTCTTTTCTGAGTTATCAGAAGCTTTGAGTTTTCTTGAAAAAATAAAAAAAGATAATTATATAAAATATTTAAAAATTGAATACCCATCCTTTGAAAAAGGAGTGTATGAACTTGTTAAAAATATTTAATCAAATAAAAACAGGAATAGAATTAGAATTTAAAGGAATGAGAATGTTTAAATTTCAAATATTTGTAAGTATGATATTAATACCTTTTTCTTATTTAATAATTGTTTTATTAAATAAGAATTCAAATATAGATTATTTAATTAGCGGATTTATGGTTTCAATGATGATAGGAACATATTTTGGAATACTTTCTTTGAGAGTTTCAAACTTAATGCAAACTGAAGTTATTGAATTATATACAATTTTTTCTGTTTCAAAGACTGTAATAGTAATATCGATGGGGATAACATATTTTTTGTTAACGCTACCAATTTTTGGAATATCTTATATTTTCATGATATCAAATAATACAGAAAAATTTTTAAGTACCTTGGTACCGTTATTAATAGGAAATATCTTTTTAATTCTAATCTCCATAACAATTGGATTAAAAGTGAGAAATTATTATACATTAATGGGGATAATGCCTCTTGTGAGTTATATTTTAATAATAATTTCCCCTATTTATTACCAAATAAAAACTCAAAATATAATAGTAAAAAGTTTACTATTTTTGAATCCAATTACTCATATATTGAATATATTAAGAGTGGGATTAAATGAAAGCTATATAATTTTCTCCTCAAAGTATTCTTATGGAATAATAATTATTATTTCATTATGGCTAATATTTTATATAAATAAAAAATTAAAAGATATATATATTTTAGAAAAAATATTTTGATAAGGAGGTGAAATTGATGAAAAATAAGAATAAAAAAATTAAAATATTAGAAATCGGTAGTTATAATATTGAAGAACCAAACTTCTGTAAGTTTTGTAAATTTTGTAGTCCAATTGGTGGAAAAATAGTTTTAGTCCCCTAAAGAAAATATATTAATTAATATCGATTGAACGCAATTTCTTAAAAACACATCAAAAAGTCTCGTTTCCTCATCACTGAGCTTAAAATAATTATAGTTGGTTATAAGCTATTAGTAGTTCATTTTTCTGTTATTCTCATTGCTGCAAAATATATTGCTTTTATTATCAATGATTCATTTGTTGGGAATACGTTTTTATTTTTTTGTTATTTTTTTATAAAAATGTGATATAATTAAGAAAAGTTAATACTCTCCGGGGCAGGGTGAAATTCCCGACCGGCGGTTAAAGCCCGCGAGTCTTCGGACTGATCCGGTGAAATTCCGGAGCCGACAGTGAAAGTCTGGATGGGAGGAGAGAACAATATATTTATATAGACATAAATGCATAAATTTGCGTTTATGTTTATATATGTAATATATATAAAATCAGGCCCTGGAGATATCCAGGGCTTTTATTTTATTATAAGGAGGTTTTTACATGGATAAGGAAATTCTTACAAAAACATTTTTTTCAAACAAACCTATAATCCTCTGGGATAAAAAAAAGGAAAATGAAGCTGATTTTGTATTTCCAGCAGAAATGGCAAACAAGGATATTATTAATTTTTTAATATCCAATGGTAGAGGATTATTATGTTTAGCAGCTGAAGAAAAAGAGCTTTTACAAAGAGGTTTTTTTAAACTTCCTTCTAATAATGCTGATATACTTAATACCAATTATTTTATTAGTATTGATCATAAAAAAACAATAACCGGTATTTCTTCAAAAGAACGTGCAAAAACTATAAAATCTATCTCTGAAAATACCACAATAAACGATTATAAATATCCAGGTCATATTCAGTTATTAGGAAGTATCGGATTAAATAAGAGAAAAGGACATACAGAAAGTTCTATTGAATTAATGAAATTATTGGGTTTTAAACCTTTTTCTATATTAATTGAAATTTTAGATGAAAATGGAAATTCCCATAATTTTAATTATATAAAATCATTATCTCAAAAGTTTAAAATCCCCATAATTTCTGTAGAAGATATAGCCGTTGAAGTATTTAAAAGCAATTTATATGTAACTCCAATTTCTGAAGCAAATCTTCCTACACAATTTGGCTCTTTTAAAATTATAGGTTTTAAAAATAATTTTGATGAAAAAGAACATTTTGCAATATATACAGGTAATTTAAAAAACACACCTTTATTAGTCAGAATACATTCCGAATGCGTTACTGGTGATGTGTTAACTTCAAGAAAATGCGATTGTGGAAGTCAATTGCATCTTGCAATGAAAAAAATACAGGAAAACGGCTCTGGTTTAATAATTTATTTAAGACAGGAAGGTAGAGATATAGGAATCACAAATAAAATAAAAGCTTATGAATTACAGGATAAGGGTATGGATACAGTAGAAGCAAATGAAAAAATTGGTATGCCAGCAGATAATAGAGATTATGCAATAGCAGCACAAATTTTAAAATCATTAAACATTAAAAACATTATTTTAATGACAAATAATCCTGATAAAGTCAATCAATTAAAAAAATATGGTATCAATGTGATAAATACAATACAACATTTAGGCGAAGTAACGCCAGAAAATAAATTCTATTTAAAAATCAAGAAAATAAAAATGAATCATAATCTTTCAATTGAGGAGGTAATATAACTATGAAAATTTTTGAAGGTATTTTTGATGGAAAAGATTTAAAAATTGCTATTGTAATTTCAAGGTTTAACTCATTTTTTTCTGAAAGATTATTAGAGGGGGCTCTGGACGCATTAAAAAGGCATAATGTAAAAGAAAGCAATATAGATATTTTCAAAGCCCCGGGTTCTTTTGAAATTCCATTTATTGCAAAAAAACTAACAAACAAAAATTATGATGCTATTATAGCTTTAGGGGTTGTAATTAGAGGAGAAACATATCATTTCGAAGTTGTTGCCAATGAAGTTTCAAAAGGAATTGCTCATTTAAATTTAATATCAGATATACCAATTACCTTTGGAATAATAACTTCAGAAACTCTGGAACAGAGTATGGATAGATCAGGTGCAAAAGCTGGAAATAAAGGTTTTGAAGCTGCAATGGCCGCTTTAGAAATGGCAAATCTCAATAAGCAATTGAAGGTGTAAAAACATGAATCATGAATATTTTATGCAACTTGCTATAAATGAAGCAAAAAAAGGTATAGGAAAGGTAAATCCAAACCCTTTGGTAGGGGCTATTATAGTAAAAAATGGAAAAATTATATCGAAAGGTTATCATGAATATTATGGTGGGAGACATGCAGAAGTTGTAGCTATTGAAAATGCCAAAAAAAGAAATATAGATTTAAAAGGAGCTACAATGTATGTAACTCTTGAACCATGTTCTCATTTTGGAAAAACTCCTCCATGTGCAAACAGACTGGTAAAGGAAGGATTTAAAGAGGTTTATATAGGTATGCTTGATCCAAATCCAATGGTAAATGGAAATGGAATAAAAATATTAAAAGAACACGGCATAAAAGTAAAATACAACATTTTAGAAAGTGAAATCAAAAAATTAAATGAAATTTTTATTACATATATAACTAAAAAAAGACCTTTTATTGCTTTAAAATTTGCTATGACAATGGATGGTTTCATTGCTTCAGAAAAATTTGATTCAAAATGGATATCAAATAATATGTCAAGAAATTTTGTACATAAATTAAGAAATTACTATTCATCAATTTTAATTGGAGCTAATACTTTAATAAAGGATAATCCAAAATTAACCTGTAGAATAAAAAATGGAAGAAACCCCATAAGAATTATTCTGGATAAAGAGGGAAAATTTTATGGTAAAAAATTAAATATTTTTATGGAAAAAGGGCAAAATATAATATTCTCAAATCTAAAAAAAGAAATAAAATACAAAAATACAGAAATAATAAATGAAACAAACATACATCAAATTTTAAAAATATTATTTGAAAGAAAAATTGATAGTATTTTAGTTGAAGGCGGTGCAACAATTTTATCTTTATTTCTAAAATATAATCTTGTTGATAAAATTCATGTTTTTTATGCACCTAAAATTATTGGAAATGGTATATCTCCTTTTAATAATTTAAAAATTGATAAAATAGAAAATTCCATCAGGTTTAAACCTGTAGAAAATAAAATTTTTGAGAATAACCTTTATTGGGAGCTGATACCATGTTTACAGGAATAATACAGCATTTAGCAAAAATGAAAATTATAAATAATAAACTTATTATAAATAATCCTTTCAAAGATATTCAATTAGGGGAAAGCATTTCAATTAACGGTGTATGTTTAACTGTTGAAAAAACAGATGATAACAGGCTTTATTTTTCAATTGGGGAAGAAACATATAGAAAAACAAATCTAAGATATTATAATAATAAAATTGTCAATCTTGAAAGAGCTTTAAGATTATCTGATTTTGTTGGGGGACATATTGTTACCGGTCACGTTGATGGAATAACAAAATTTTTAGGTTTAAGAAAATCTTCAAATACATTTTGGATGAAATTTAAAATTCCTCAAGAAAAATGGGCTATTGCAACAAAAGGGGCTATTACAATAAATGGAATAAGTTTGACAATTGCAAAAAAAGAATTAGATACCTTTGAAATACAAATAATAGAACATACATATCAAAATACAAATTTGAAATTTTTAAACACGAATGATTTTGTTAATTATGAAGTAGATATAATTGCTCGTTATTTAAAAGAACAATCCGAATACATTTATTAACCAGGTAGTTGACATTGTAAAAAAAATGTAGTATAATAAGAAAAAATTTAATATATATATTTTTTTCAGGTGGTGTTAGGTATGACGATAAGAACAATAATAATAAAAGTTAATAATTTCAATAATAATAATATCAACCAGCGTTGGTGGAACGCGAGGTAAGCTGTCGTTTACTATCAATTCACCGGCGCTGGATTTTACCAGCGCCGGTTTTTTATTATCTATTTAAATTTAATGAGAGGGAGAGATTTTTATAAAATTACATTTGAAGGGAGAGGGTATTATGATGAAAGAAAGTATGGAAAGAAAGGTTGACACGGTATCATTGGTAAAGGAATATATGGAAAATCCTGTATTTAAAGACGCTACACTTATTCAAAGCGAAATTTTAAAAGGAATTAGACATGTATTGGATGAAAAAGGCTTTGTGGAATTATTACCTGTAACTGTTTCACCTATTACCGATCCGCTAAACCATCCACATTTTGAAGCTGAATTTGAATATTATGGACAAAAGTATTCAGTTACAAAATCTATGATTTTACACAAGCAGGTTGCTGTTCTTGTTCACAAAAAGATTTATATTGTTTCACCAAACGTTAGATTGGAAACAGAGGACAAAATGGATTCGGGAAGGCATCTATTTGATTTTGTACAAATAGATATGGAAATGTTAGAAACACCAAGAGAAGTTGTATTTGATGTAATGGAAGATGCCATTATCCATACAATAAAAACAATAAAAGAAAAATATCCTGAAATTATTGAAAAGTATCATCCTTCTTTGAAAGTTCCTGAAAAACCTTTTAAACGTTATACCGTAAAGGAATTAAAGGAAAAATATGGCGAGGACTATGAGAAAAGAGCTTCTCTTGAAGCAACTGAACCATTCTGGATGATCGATATTCCACTTTTAGAAAGAGAATTCTATGATAAACAGGATCCTGAAAGACCTGATGTTTTATTGGATTTTGATTTGATTTACCCTGAAGGTTATGAAGAAGCTATATCCGGTGGGGAGAGGGAGCATGAATACAAACAGATTCTAAAAAGAATGGAGTTAAAGGGAACTCCACCAGAGGCTTTCCAGGATTATCTGGAAGTTGCAAAAGCTGGTTTGTTAAAACATTCTGCCGGATGTGGAATTGGAATAGAAAGATTTACAAGATGGATTTTAGCGCTTGATCATGTTGAAAAAACCAGACTTTTTGCAAAAATTCCTGGAAAGCACTCTATCTAAATTTAAAAAAGAAGCCCGGAAATTCCGGGCTTCTTTTTTAAAGAATATAATTGTTTCTTGTATAAACCTCTAATGCTTCTTCTTTAAAGTTTTCTACTAAGTTATCAACGTTGTTTTCAGAAATTCTTTCAAACATGTTGTTTAATCTTCTGTCAAGATATCCTTTTATAATTTTCATACTCTCCCTCTCCTTTAAAAAGAATGTATTAAATATATTTTCAATTTTATTCTATTCCTAAATCTATGCAATTCGGTTTCCGAACTATTATGTTATTGTAATATTATATTGCATTATGATAAATTAAAACCCAGGATTAAATCTCCTGGGTTTTAAAGTGTTCTATAGAGCTATTTATAAGATTTATAATTTCTTTTTTAGACAGATTATAATCTTTGTTACCATATTCTTTTAATATAAATAAATCTGTTAATTTTTTGAACTCTTCTGGTGAATCTACTTTTCTTAGCAATTCATATGGAGTAAGATGTTGAAATTTTTCGAAGAATCTTTTTCTTATGTATATATATCCTTTATCAATTAAATAGGGTATATCCTTTTCATTAAATTTATTTTCTTCAAATTTTTCATGTTTTAATTCTTTAGATTCAAGATTTTCTTTTTTATTATTTTTATCTTTTTTAAGTATTTTATAAATAAAATACGCCAGTATTAATATATTTATTAAATAAACATATCTTGAGAATTTTATTATTAGGTATGCAATTTTTAGTATTAAAATTTCTGCTTTTCCATTATATGTAGTTTGTGTTGAATTTGCTGCTATCGCATTATCTTCACGATTTATTGCAGTTGGTTCTTTTGAAATTTGTTTTTCAATATTTGATGTAAAGAATTCTGGTGTTTCTAATTTATATTGTAAAGGTTTAAGATGCGCTATTGTATTTAATCCCATAAATGTAATAATAAAAAATAAAGCAAGAGAAATGTATAAACGTTTTTTATCTTTTTTTGTCATATATTTATAAGAATAATATGCAATTACCAAACTTGATATTACCCCTAACACTAATACTCCTAAAAATAATTTTTCCTTTTGTGTCATGGTTTCCTGTGGTTTATATACCCTTGTGTATATTGGATTTGTTTCTGATTCTTTAAATAATCTTTTGACCCTTTCTTTTTTTTCAGTATTTTCATCTTCAACATTTATTTTATTATTTTCTATATTATTCTCATTTTCATATGTTTTATAATATTTTTTATCCATAAAGAGACTAAAATCTTTAAATGGATTTATACTTGTTTGAAAGGACACAAATGAAAATACAAAAAATATAGCAAAAAGTGTTATATATAATTTCTTGTTTTTTTCTTCTTTTAATAGTTCATATAAGAAATACAACAATACAGCTCCCACAAGAATATGATTAATTGTATTTCTTAGAATTACTGCTGCTATTATGTATACATAAATATATCTAAATAAATCCTTTCTTTCTTCTGGAAGAAAATAATTCACTATAATTATCAATGTAACATTATATGCAAAAAAAGGGCTCCTATCTAAAGCCATTTCAATGGAAAATGCAGTTCCAAATACCAGAAATAATGCGAGAAAGGCTATGTAATACGGCATATTCATCTTTTTAAACTTTTTAAATAATAATGTATAAATTTGAGTAACTATAAAAAGGGCTATAAAGTCTATTACATTAAGCGGCAAAAGAGAAATTATAACTAATTGCTCAAATAAATTGCGAACTTTTTTATCCAACCCCATCACCTCAAATACTTGAAAAGACTTCTGTTAATGAATCATCTGGCGAAACTAACCTAACAATTATATGATTTTCTTCAAGTAATACTGCTTTTTTCTCCAATTCAATAGCTTCAACCCTGAAAATCTCCTGATTATTTACATCCAGTTTCCCTTCGGTTTCAACTCTAAAACCATATGGCATAACCAGCACAATGACTTTTGAAACTTTTGAACGCATTTTTATTAAATATGGAATTATTTCATCGGTTAAATGTATTGATATTATTATTACTGTATCTTCAAATGTGAGATACGGAATTTCTGATTCAAGTACTTTTTCAAGGTTTATATCACTATTATTATCCCCATATGCTGAAGCTATTGTATCAAAATATTCAACCCAATCGTTTGAAGATATTTTTTTTATTTCTTTTCCCAATATAACAAGGTTAAGATCCTGATATTTTTCTTTTTGATATTTTACAATACTTGCGGTCGCCTTTAACGCATATTCTTCATATACTTTTCTTTCATTTTTCCAGAAGATATTTTCTTTCGGAATACCATCTGGCAAATTTAAGTCAACAAACATATATACCTGCCCTGTTGAAGTATGTGCATATTTTTTTACCATTAACCTGTCATATTTCGCTGAAATTTTCCAATTTATTCTGTTTAATGGTTCATTATTGTATTCATCAATATTTTCAACATAAGTAACGTCTTCCAATACTCTTATATTAGATTTTTGAGCTGGCAATAACTTTTTCAAACTTTCTTTGTTAAACTCAGAATATATAAATTCCGGCAAAACTTCAACCTTTTTTTCAACGATTTTTGTTTTCCAGAATTCAAAACCCAATGAAGTATTGTATTTAATGCTAATTCTTCCTATATCTTTAATTCCTCTTGTCCCAAAGGATATATTAAAAATCAGTTTTTTTCTTTCACCTGGTTCAAGATAAACCTTTTGATTTAATGGTCGAATTCTCTGAAGTAAGTTCGATGGTGAGACAAGTAATAAAATACCATCATTAGAATTGTTTTTTAAATATATTCTGTATTCAAAGATTTCATCAATAAATGCCTTTTCATATTCTAATTTATATTCTATTTCTATATTCTCAATAATTGCTTTTTTTCTAAAAAAATCATACCAGATATATCCCAATAATGCCAATAATAGCAATGTATAATTGCTAAAATAAAATATATTTATTGTTACCCCTATAACAGAGTACCAGACGAGACCTTTTATTTTATATCTCACTTATATCACCTTATAACTCTTACTTCTTCTAATATATCGCTTATTAAGTCATATGGTGATACTTTTTTTATTTTTGCTTCTGCTTTGAGAATTATTCTATGTGCCAAAACATATTTTGCTATGTTTTTTACATCATCTGGAATAACAAAATCCCTTCCTTCTATTGCAGCAACGCTTTTTGATAATTTCATTAAAGCAATAGAACCTCTTGGACTGGCACCTACCTTTATATCTTTGTGATTTCTTGTTCTATTAACTATTTCAATAATATATTCTTTTATTTCATCGGAAACAAGTACATTATTTACTTCTTTTTTCACTTCTGATAATTCTTCAGCAGAAGATACACTTTCTATATGATTTATAGGATGTTCTTTTTCCTGCGAATTTAACATTTCAACTTCATATTGAGGATCAGGATATCCTAAGGATAATCTAATCATAAATCTATCTACCTGTGCTTCTGGTAATGGAAATGTTCCTTCGAACTCAATTGGGTTTTGCGTGGCAATTACAAAAAAATGTTTTTCAAGTTTGTGGGTTATTCCATCTATAGACACCTGATTTTCAGCAAGTGATTCAAGCAATGCTGATTGTGTTCTTGGCGTTGCTCTGTTTATTTCATCACCAAGTAATATATTGGTAAAAATAGGACCTTTTTTTAAGACAAATTCATTTTTATTTTTATCGAATATATATAAACCTATTAAATCGTTTGGAAGTAAGTCCGGTGTAAATTGAACCCTTTTAAAATCAAGATTAAATGATTTTGCAATTGCTCTTGCAAGTATTGTTTTTCCTGTTCCTGGAACATCTTCTAATAAAACATGTCCTTCACTAAAAAACGTTGCTAATACATATTTTATTTTTTCATCTTTTCCTTTTATTACTTCATTCACATTTGATATTATTTTATTAGTTAGTTTTTCTGCTAACATTTAAAATCCCCTTCCTGCTTTGATTTTATATTATTACTTGTTTTTTTCTATTCTTATGCTTTCAACATCCCAATATACAACTAACCCATCAAAATTACATTTTTTTACTTCTTCAATTATCTTTTCTATTTTATCGCTGGAATCTACTATTTCAACTACTATTGGCAAATCTTCACTTAATGTAAAAAAATCAACTCTATGTACATGATGTTTTTCTCCAAAACCCATTATCCCTTTTAAAACAGTAACTCCTTTAATTCCATGGTCATAACATAATTTTACTATATGTTTATATACAGGGGTTCCATCGCAATGATCACCTTCACCAAGATAAATTCTTAAAAATTTCATGTTCCCAACCTCCCCAATGCATAGCCAAGAAATGCAAATAAAAGACCTAAAAACACGCTTATTGATAGATACAATAATGAATATACATTAAACCCTTCTTCACTTAAAACTATTGTTTCATACATAAATGTTGAGAATGTGGTAAAAGAGCCTATAAACCCTGTGGTGAAAAATAACATAAAATTTTTAGGTAGTTCAAGTCTGTATATACTCAGCGACATTAAAAAACTCAAAACAAATGCACCTATTAAATTTACCATTAATGTTCCATAAGGCATATTTGAAAATGGAAATGCTGTATTTACATATTTTGATACAAGATACCTCGATATTGCTCCTAAAAATCCTCCAATACCAATATAAATCAAGTTCATACAATTCCTCCAGTATCTTAATTTTATAAATATGGATTATTATCATAAATTTAAACGGAGCCAGAATGGGCTCCGTTTAAATTATTTTACTTTTGCTTTTAATTCTTTACCAGCTTTGAATTTAGGTACTTTTCCACCAGGAATTTCAATAGTTTCCTTTGTTTGTGGGTTAACACCTTTTCTTGGTTTTCTTTCTACAACTTCAAAAGTACCGAATCCAACGATTTTTACGTTGTCGCCTTTTGATAAAGCTTCTGACACAACGTCTACAAATGAATCAACAAATAAAGCTGCTTCTTTCTTTGTAACGGATAATTTTTCAGCTAATGCACTAACGAGTTCCTTTTTGTTCATACATGCACCCCCTATGTATTGATATAAACGTATTTCAAGGCAATTTTACCACATTTTTTTGTTAAAATCAAGCATCTATGTTAATTTTAAACATTACAAAAGACTTTATTTTTAAAAGTTCTCTTCTTATTATATGAATATTATTTATTTTCAAGGTTTTCATCATTAAAATATTACTAAAAAACATGTCACTATTTAGAAACCAATCAGGACTGGATTTGTAATATTTCTTTCGGTATAATATATCCGGAAAGCTTGGGGACGTGGTGCAGTTGGTTAGCATGCCGGTCTGTCACACCGGTGGCCGCGGGTTCGAGTCCCGTCGTCCCCGCCAAAAAATCCGGATCTTATGATCCGGATTTTTTTTATACATATATCTTTTTTATATTCTTCTTTATAACTTCTTCTATTTGTTCTTCATATATTTTTGTTTCCTTTTTCTGTTTTTTCAATCTTATTATTTCTTTAGTAATATGAGAAATTTCATCTTGTATTGTTAAATCAAATTCAGGTATTTTTATATTTTCAAGCAATTTTTGTGTAAAAGACATTCTTCCGCCACGCTTCCCGCCATAGGATATATAATACTCTCTAAAAAATAGCGAATTTAAATATCCTAAAAGAAAATATATATCTTTTTCTAAATACGGTTGAATAAACAATACATCTCCTGAAGGGAAATAACTTTCTTCTGAAAAACTAAAACGATTATATGGTTTTCTATCTAATGCTGGAACATATATTCTTTTACCTGGATTTTCCATTAAAAATTTATAGTTTCTTGCCGCCTGCCATTGATACCATTTTGTTCTCCCTGGCAAAAACCTTTCTGACATTTCTTTTTTGTGTTTTAATAATCTTATGTATATTTCTGGATACTTTTCTTTCAAAATTTTTTCTTCAATGCTTTTATCTATAAATATATATCTATGAAAACCATTTACTATATATCTATCGCAATTTTTAGCTTTTATAAACGGTTTTATGAGTTCTTTTGATGAGTTATCCATTTTTTGATACTCATTTTCAGAAATATAGAAAGCTTTTTTATATCCAGATACAAATCCTACACCTATTTTTGCTATATCTTTTAATAATTTATATTCTTGAATATCCCATTTTCGCATTTCTGATGTTGACCATACAGTATTTTTTTTAAATGGCGGTAATTCATAATATTCAAAAAGCTCACTGCTTTTTTTTTCTTCCAGAACTTTTTCAATATCTGATCTAATTTTATTTATATCATTTATTTGCTGGTTTTTGATATTTAATACTTTTATTTTTTTTTCAAATATTCCTTTTTTATACTTAAATATAATTGTTTCAGGATTTTTTGAAAATAACCTTATTTCTCCAAGATCTATTATAATCTCAAAAGATCCGTTTTTTATCATAAAATTTCTTAAATATGCCGCATGTGTGTTAAAAAAGAAATGGTATGGAACTATATATATAAGTTCTCCTTCTTCTTTTAATAACTCTATTGATTTTATAATAAATGCATAATAAATATCCGCTTCAGCATTTTTTGCAATCTTTTTTATTTGTTTGGATAATCTCTTTGGTAAATCACTATAATGTACATAAGGTGGATTACCCATAATAAGATCAAATCTTTCTTTAAAGTTTTTTGTAAGAAAATTTTCTGCTAATATTTCATATTGTGGATATTTTTCTTTGCATAATTTATAAAATTCTTTATTCATCTCTATTCCATATACATTATTAAATCCATACTCCTGTAATTTTTTTAAAAAAACTCCCCTTCCGCATCCAGTATCCAGGGTAAGGGAGTTTTTATTTTTGCCGGTTAATTTAACCATTAATTCTGCTATTAATTCAGGTGTTTCTACAAAACCTATTGGTTTTTTATACATTTTATCATCCTTTGTTTATTTTATTTTCTGCTGCAATTACGCCTTTTTCAACCGTTGTTACCAGCTTTTTTATATCTAAATCTGGATTATTTTTCAACTGTTTGTACATATAACCTATCGCCTGCATATCAATTTTTGCATAAAACAATGGAGATCCTTCTTTTTCACTCCTATTTCTAAGAAGATAGCTTGGGTGAAATGTTGGGAATATATATATATCGCCATACCATTCTTTGAATCTTCCTCTATGTTTTGTAATGGGAACTGTTTGCTTCAAAAAATAATTTAATGCTGTAGAACCTAACGCAACTATAATTTTTGGTTTTATTGTCATAACCTGCGCAAGGAGAAAATGACTGCATTTTTCCATTTCTTCGCCTGTGGGCACTCTGTTTTTAGGTGGCCTACATTTTACCACATTGGTAATATATAAATCTTCTCTATTTATCTTTGCCACTTCTTTTAACAATTTATCAAGTAAATTCCCTGCTCTTCCTACAAATGGTCTTCCCTGTAAATCTTCATTTGCACCAGGACCTTCACCAACAAACATTATAGGTGTATCTAAACTCCCTTCACCTACTACTACATTATTTCTTGATAAACTTAAAGAACACCCTTTACATTTTTTTATTTTTTCGCTAATTATATCCATATCTTCCATTTTTCCCATTGTTTTCCCTCCAGAATTAGAACATATTTATATCTACACCTTTTTCTTCGGTATATCCAAATGATTTCTCAGGTATATCTGCAATAAAGAACTTTAATTCAAATTGTTTAAATGAAAATTCTGGCAATAATTGTAAATCTCCCTTTAAGTATATTGACCAACATATGATCTTTTTATTAATTTCAAACTGCGAAAATGTCCATTCGTTATTTTTTATATCATATGTAAACGAAATCTTCGCCCAATCATATTTAGTCGCTGTATCATAACCTATTCCAGTTTTTAAATATTGATTTTCAATATCATAATCTATTGAAGTCGTAAGACTTTTAGACGCATCTTTGGCTTTGTAGCTCAAATCGTAATGAATATTGTTATAATCATTAAATAAATTTAAATTCCCTTTATATTTTCCACCATATTTATCGTAAAAAAGATATTTTGATTTTATTTGAGGAATTGTTTCTTTCCAATCTTCTTTTTTAAAATAATAATCATAAAATATTTCTATTTTATTTTTACCAAAGGTTATTATATCGTTATTTTCTATCTTTATTATAGGTAATTCTTCATCTTTGTGATTGTATTCAAATTCATATTTATGCTTTAAAATTGCAATCTTTAAAAAACCATTGAAATTTGTCGTAATAAATTCAAAATTTTCTTTTTCCAGAGATGTTTTTGTATTATTTTCAAATTCTAAAATACTATATTTTAAATTATATTTTGTTGTAAAAAAATGCGCAATAAATCTATCTTCTCTATTTTCTTTCATAAAATCAAAAGTTCTATTATATCTTCCATCAAAAGAGTTTTTTACATCTAATATATCCCACGATGCATCGATACCAACAAAATCGGTTAATTTGTTTGTATGCGTAGCGGGAGTGGAAATCCATTTCGGTTCATTAACTAAAACTCTATAATATTGATAATCTGAAACACCATATTGAAAAACAAAAGCTCTAATTTTAAAGTTACCTTTTGTCCCATAGGTAAAATAATTGTATATTCTATCAGGATATATATGTTTAAATGACATTCTCATCTCAGGAGAAAGAGATGAGTCTATTGAAAACCAATTATTATAAAAAAAATCATTTGAATATTTTATAGGTGTAATTTTATTGTATATTGCATCTTTTAAATATAAATTCAAACTTCTTAAATTATCTCTTTCATATAGAGCTGAAAAAGATGTTTTTATTTCATTTTTTAGAGAACCATTGTATATTTTTGAATTTGTAGATGTATTTATACTTATTTTCTTTTTATCCCACGAATCCGATAATTTAGTTGCAGGTCCAGTAATATATAGACGAGTAGAATTTAACTTAAAATAACTTTTTTTATATTTTTTTTCCAGTGAAGGTGTTGTAAGTTTTAAAAAAGTTACAGAACTTAAATTTCTATTTCTCCATGAATACGCTGAATATAATGAAAACTTACCTAAATCTGTTTTTATATCCTTTAAAGACAGAGAAAATGCATCTGAATTGTTTGAAAAACTATGAATAACCTGTGCAGAATAAGTAAGGTTTTCCAATTTTTTTGTTAATGAAAATTTCAAATCTGAAATGCTTGAATTTGAAATACTATTTGAAAACGCAAGTGTTCCAAGAATCATAGGAATTGAATATGTATAACTCATTTTTTGTGAAACTGTATTTTCTTTTGTATTTCTTGAATATTCCTGTGAATAAGATAGTATAGATTTGTCTGGAAATGTGTGATTAATTTTTACTGTAATAGTAATTGAATCATTTTTAAATGCAAAAGCAGCCAAAAATGGAGCTTTCTGTTCTTCAGCTAAACTTTGAAAATAGAAAGGAAAATAAAAAACTGGAATACCAAAAAATTCAAGTGTAACGTCACGCGCAATAAGAAATTGATCAGGATAGATTGTTACATGAGAAGATTTAAAGTAATATGTAATACATTCCTTACATGTTGTCATCTTTACTCTTTCGGAAAATACAACATCATCATCTGTTTTCTTTTTTGAAATTTCAGACCATACGCGTATTTTTACATTCTTTTTTTTTTCATTTTTAAATGATTCTATTGAATATGTATGATTTAAAATTACATCTTTACTTTCAAAATTAACTTCCATTTGAGACGCTTCTATGGTTCTTTTGCCCTGAATATATGTAACATTATCCAATAAATATGCGTTTTGAATTTGATTTTTATCATTAAGAAACCCATATCCTCTTGGAGCTTTAATAATTGAATCTTTGTATTTTATAGTTGTACTTCCTTCAAATGTAATCTTTGTTCCATCTATAGTGATATTCTCGGAATCAATAAATACCTTTTCAGAATATCCGTAATTTGCAAGAAATACCACTACAATACCAACACCAATTATTCTTTTTAAAGGTTCAATTAATTTATATGCTGCTCTTGTATCAAGTAATATAAATAATACAATTCCAACTATACCAAAAAATATATTAGGCAGCCACGGTGCAAGATATGGATTTATAATCTTCTCCTTTCCCAAAGCACTTAACCATGCACCAGACCCCTGATATAATACAACAAGTATAAATGTTGAAATAACACTCCACGATTTACTTTTCAGGTTTATAAATAATGAAAGCGCTACTCCAAGAAGCGCTATAACCATTGGCGCAACTGAATTAGAAAATTTTTCCTGATAACCAACAATTAAAGCTGATGGATCTCCACCAAGTCTTTGGGTTATTTCAATTTTGTGCTTTAATTCTTTTGTTGTCATATCATTTGGACTTTTTGAAAATCTCAGATATTCTTCAACATCCTTTGATATATCCAATTTTAATTTTTTAAATGTAATATCAAGTTTTAAAAGTCCATCATCTGTTAATCTAAAAATTCTTCCATTTTCCATATACCAGGTATCTTTATCCTTAAATGCCTTTTCTGCATGAAAAACCGTTGTTTTAGAATAATCCACCTCATATAATAATATTCCATACAAAATACCCTTATCTTTATCTATTTTCCTTACGTATAAATACTTTTTATTTCTTTCAACCTCAACGAATTTATTCATCTCTATGTTTGCTTGAGCACTTTTATACACATACTTTGAAATAGCTTCTTTTGCTTTCATATTTGATTTTGGAACTATTGTATCGTATAACGCAAAAGTAAAAATTGAAAGAATAAACGATAACACCAGAAAAGGTAATATTATCTTTTTTGATGGGATACCCAAGGACTGTAAAGCTATAATTTCATTATCATTAGATAACCTTGATAAAACCCAGAATATAGAAAAAAGTATTCCCACGGGAATACCCATCACAAGAAAATATGGAATATGGAAAGAGATTAATATAAATAATTTATCAATTCCAACTTTATTTCTTACAATTATATCTGATAATTGATACAATAATTCAACACTTACAAATACGATAAATCCAACAAGTCCCATTAAAAAAGGGGATATAAACTCTTTGGATATGTATTTCAGCAATTTTGTCATTTATCTATTCCCCCATTGAATAAAATATATCAAATCCTTCTTTTGTACATTTATATCTATCCCCGGTCAATATAAATATTGTATACTCTGCAATGTTAGCACTTAAATCAGAAAACTTTTCTATATTTGAAAGTATTTCAATATGTGCCATAATAGATCTAAAATTATCTTTTGAAACTTTCAACATTAAATTTCTTTTAAACGCTTCATACAAACTATCTATTTCATTATCGGTATTACAAATTTCTTTAGCAAGTTCAAATGACTCTCCAAGAACATTCCCGTCTTCTATAACATTTGAAAATAATTTTAACGCATCACCTAACATTCCCTGAGAAATTTCAAAGAGATCTTCAAATTGATATGGATTTATAGAATTCGGTAATTTTAAAAGATCCACATTATTTTTAGCCATTGTTTCACACATATCTGCCATGCTTTCAAGGATTCCTATTATTTTATTGCCTAAAAAAACAATTTTTAATGATTTTCCATAAAGATTATTGGTTGCTATAATCTCCATAGCCTTATATTCAAGGCGTGCTTCTACAAAATCAACACGCGCATCCTGTTCTATAATTTCTTTTGATAACTTCATATTTTTTTCAAAAAAAGCATCTTTGAACTTTAAAAACATTCCCTGGACAATTCTGCCCATTTTTAAAATTTCGTTATGATATGAAATTATTATATTCTTTGTTTCTTCTGGTAATAAATCTATCATATCAATCTCCTACCAAAGCCTAATTTATTTATTAATACTTTAAAAAATGAATAATCATTTTTCTGTGCAAGAGTTACTTTCTTATCAGATGATGAAACTAATACAGCCATTCCACTTTCAATTCTATGAACTATATCGCCATCAACAGTTACATATGCATTACCCGCATCAATATGATGAATCATTATTTCAACATAATTATCAGGAGAAATTACCAACGGTCTTATATTTAAAGAATGTGAAGCTAAAGGATTTATAGTTATAAGATTTAATGAGTGCTCAATTACCGGTCCGCCCATGGACAAAGCATAACCCGTAGAACCTGTTGGAGTTGAAATAATAACTCCATCTCCAGAATAATTTAAAACGCTTTCTCCTTTTATTAATATTTCAAGATCAACTGTTCCAATAGGCTGACTTTTCTGAATGGTTATATCGTTTAAAGATAATATTTTCTTTCCTCCAACATAGCATTCAAGCAAAAATCTATCTGAATAATGCAAATTGTTAGAAGCTATGTCTTTAGCAGCCTGTTCCATTTCTGTGCTATCATATGCAGTTAAAAATCCCAATGTTCCAAGATTTATCCCAACTATAGGTACAGAATATTCAGCAGATAATTCTGCAACTCTTAAAACAGTTCCATCTCCTCCCAAGACAATAAAAACATCAGATTCCTGATAAAGAGTATTATCAGGAAGTGCAGAACCTGCTGGCATTACCTTTAAAATTTCAATATCATTTTCTTCAAAAACATGAAGATAATTGTCTATTATTTCCTGTTTTTTTGCTTTTATAGGATTAAAAAATAAAATTCCTTTCAAGATTATCACCTCAAAACTCGAGCAAGGTCAAAAAGCGTATTAACCAAAAAGCTATCGAGTAATATTAAAATTAATATTGACACAAATGGTGTAAAATCAAACATTCCAACAACCAATCTCCCACCAAATAACCTTCTTACAGGTCTATTTATAAGTTCAGAAACCTGATCGAAAAAATTTCTAATAGGATTATGATAATTAAAGGATATAAATGAAAAAATAGAAGATATAACTATAGATATTTCAAAAAAGTTTATTACTATTCTTAAAACATTTGCTATACCATAAAAAAGATTCCCTAATATGAACATTTTATCAACCTCCTGTTGTATAATTTCGTTTTCCAAATATAAGAGATCCAATTCTCACCATTGTTGTGCCACTTTCTACAGCAATTTCATAATCATTGCTCATACCCATTGATAATTCAGTAATTTTTTTATATTTTACATTTAATTTATCTCTTAATTCTCTCAATTTATCGAAGATATTTTTTATGAGCCCTTTATCATCTGTATATGGTGCCATTGTCATTAAACCCACAACTTCTAAATTTTCATAATGCATCGCCATTTTTATAAATTCTTCAACTTCTTCTGGAACAATACCACCTTTTGTTTCTTCTCCAGAAACGTTTACCTCTATCAATATCTTTTGAATTTTATTGTGTTTTTTAGCTATTTTATCAATTTCCTTTAATTCCTTCTCACGATACACAGAATGTATATATTCAGCAATTGGAACTATATATTTAACTTTATTTGTTTGAATTCTTCCTATAAAATGCCATGTTATATCATAACCCTCTAATTCCTGATGTTTTGCTCTTAATTCCTGAGCTTTGTTTTCTCCAAAATTCTTTATTCCATATTCATATGCTGCTTTAATATAATCAACTGGAAATGTTTTAGAAACTGCCACCAATCTAATTTCGTCAAATTGTCTATTTGATCTTTCAGCTGATTCTTTTATCTTTTCATTTACAAAATCAAGATTTGATTTTATAAATTCCATATTAATTCCCCCATAACGAATATAAATTTTTATTTGACTTTTCAATTCCTAAATGTTTTAAAGCTTTTTCTGTTATCATCCTGCCTCTATGTGTTCTTACCAAAAATCCTTTTTGTAATAAATATGGCTCATATACCTCACTGATACTATCAGCTTCTATTCCTAACGAGGCTGCAAGCGCCTTCAATCCAACCGGACCACCATTATAAAAATCAATAATGGTATTTAATATCTTTCTATCCATTTCGTCAAGACCTTCTTTGTCAATTTCAAGAAGTGTCATTGTTTTTTCTGCAGTATCGACATCTATTAATCCACCATTATTAATTTGAGCATAATCTCTAACACGCTTTAATAATCTATTTGCAATCCTTGGTGTTCCTCTCGAACGTTCCGCAATTAATAAGGCGGCATCATCGGTAATCTTTACATTTAATAAATTCGCACTTCTTATGATTATTTCCTTTAATTCATGCGGTGGATAAAAATTCATTTCCATAATTATTCCAAATCTACTTCTTAATGGCGCAGCAATTAATCCTGTTCGAGTTGTTGCACCAATAAGTGTGAAATGATTTAAATCTATTCTTATTGACCTGGCACCTGGTCCTTTGCCTATAACAATATCAAGCTGAAAATCTTCCATAGCAGAATATAAGATTTCTTCAACTGATCTGTTTATTCTATGAATTTCATCTATAAATAACACATCTCCATTTTGTAAATTGGTTAAAATAGCTGCTAAATCGCCAGCGCGTTCAAGAACAGGACCACTTGTTATCTGTATATTAGCTCCCATTTCATTTGCTATTACATTTGCAAGAGTTGTTTTACCAAGACCAGGTGGCCCTGCAAGTAAAATATGATCTAACGGCTCTTTTCTTTCTTTAGCCGCATCAATGGTTATTTTTAATTTTTCTTTTACTTTTTCCTGACCAATATATTCATTTAAAAATTGTGGTCTTAAATTTATTATTGTACTTTCTTCTGGCTTTTCCTGTGGGTCAAAAATTCTTTCGTCCATATATTCCCTCCAAAAAACTTCGCTTTTATTATTATATCATATTATGATATACAAAAAATATATAATTATTGACAAAAATTATAAAAAAACAATATAACATATTAGAAACAATATACCTTCATAATTTAACACATACATATGGTAAAATATTTATAAAAGGATTTATTGACGGAGGTGTTTCAATGGCAACTATTTTCTGGTTTTTAGTGGTAATAACAATTGTAGTCTTTTTTCATGAATTAGGACATTTTTTATTTGCAAAATTGTTCAAAACCAAAGTAGAAGAATTTGCAATAGGAATGGGACCAAAGTTATTTAGTATAAAAGGTAAAGAAACAGAATTTAAATTTAATCTAATTCCTCTTGGCGGATATGTAAAAATTGCCGGTGAAGAAATGGAAGATACTGATAAAATTTCTGACGATCCATCTTTATTTTATAATAAAAAACCATGGCAGAAATTTCTCATTGCTTTTGCTGGCCCGGCATTTTCAATATTACTTGGATATATAATCTTAGCCTTTTCTGGAATGATATATGGATTTAACGAAGTTAAAATTGCAGAAGTAATACCTGATTCTCCGGCATTTTATAGCGGTCTTGAAGCTGGTGATGTAATTCATAAAGTAAATGGAAATCTTGTTTTTGACAGTTCTATTTTAAGCTTTACCATAAAAGAAGGAAAACCTGTAAAACTTGAAGTTTTGAGAAATAATATACCTGTAGAAATTACTGTAAAACCTGAAAAAACAATACCTGAATATGTTATCGCATTTAAACCTGATACAAACAATATCGAATTAACTAATAAAAAAATTCTGGAATTCAATACACATTCTGCAAATGAAATAAAGGACATTTTGCCTAATCTGGAAAAAAATGACCGTTTAATTTTGAAATTAGATGATGGAAATACTATAGAAGGAAAAATAGTAACTTATTCTATTATTCCTGAAAGATATGCTATAGGTGTATACTTTGCCTCATTTTCAAATGAAATAAATAAAGATATTGAACCTTTTAGAGCAGGAGATAGAATTACAAGTATAAACGGCATTGAAATAAAAAATGGTATTAATCTTATAGATGCACTTTCTAAAATAACTCTTGAACCTGGAACTGAATTAATCAGAATAAAAAATGGGAAAATAGTAGAAAATTACACAGGAAAAGAAAATAAAGACCTGAATATAACTGTATTAAGAAACAATCAAAAAACAAATATAAAAATTTCTAAAGATGCATTTATACAGATTTTACAGGAGCCAATGGTTTTAAAATTTGATTTTGATAAATGGAGACCAAAAGGTTTTGAGGTTATTACTACTTCAATTCAATGGGCAAATACATTGTTAAAGGCTATGGTTGATATGATTGGACAATTATTTACTGGCAAGGTTAAAACCAGTGAAGTTATGGGGCCTGTCGGAATAGCTGGAGTTGTTGGTCAAGCTGCCAAAGCCGGTCCTGAAGCTTTGATTTCTCTAATTGCATTAATCACCTTGAACCTTGGTATTGTTAATTTATTGCCTATACCTGCCTTAGATGGCGGAAGGATAGTATTTTCTATATATGAAATGATTACCGGAAAAAGAACAAATCCAAAGGTGGAAGCTACAATTCACACTATTGGTTTTATACTCTTAATGATATTATTTATTTTTATTACTTTTAATGACATATCAAGATTTTTCAAATAAACTTATAAATTAATTTTTAGCCATAATATGGTGAAATTAAACAAGAATCTTTGAATACGAGAGGTGTTTTTATGTTTTCAAAAAAAGTAGTAACTGTTGGAAATGTTAAAATAGGTGGAGATAATCCCATTGTTATACAATCAATGACAAATACAGACACTTTAGATTTCGAATCCACATTAAGACAAATAATTAGATTATCAAATGCAGGAGCTGAAATAGTAAGAGTTTCTGTAAGAACACTTGATGATATACCTTCATTTAAAAAATTATGCGAAAATTCCAATGTACCTCTGGTAGCAGATATTCACTTCGATTACAAAGTAGCAATTGAAGCTATAAAAGCTGGTGCTTCAAAAGTAAGGATTAACCCGGGTAATATTGGCGCAGAATGGAAAGTAAAAGAGGTTGCAAAAGTTGCAAAAGAATATGGAATTCCTATAAGAGTTGGTGCAAATTCAGGTTCTATAAAGAAAAAATATGAAAACCTTGTCCCAAGATATAGGGCATTAGCAGAAAGTGCTCTTGAAGAAGTAAGAATACTGGAAAAAATAGGTTTTGATGATATTGTTATTTCCATCAAATCTACTGATGCAAAAGAAAATTTCTTAGCAAATAAATGTCTTGCTGAAAAGGTTCAATATCCTATTCATATAGGTATTACAGAAGCTGGAATTTATGAGGATGCTGTAATTCTTTCTTCAGCTGGACTTGGTGCTTTGTTATTAAATTATATTGGCGATACAATAAGAATTTCAATTGCAGGCGATCCGGAAAAAGAAGTCGGTGTTGCAAGAAAATTATTAACATTATTGGGATTTAAAAAAGGACCAAGAGTAATTGCATGTCCAACATGTGCAAGAACAGAAATCAACGTTGAAGAACTTGCTTTGAAAGTTAAAGAATGGACCAAAGATATAGACAAAGAAATAAATATAGCTGTAATGGGATGTGTAGTAAATGGCCCGGGAGAAGCTAAACACGCTGATATAGGAATTGCCGGAACAAAAACAGGTGGAGCAATTTTTGTGAACGGTGAAATTGTCGAAAGTGTTTCACATGAAAAATTAGAAGAAACATTCAAAAGATATATTGAAAAAATGAATCCTGCGAATTAATCGCAGGATTTTTTATTTCTTTTCATTTTATACATTAAATCATCAACCAGCTTCAAATTTTCCTCAGGACTTAATTCATGTGATACTTCAATTATTCCATACGAAAAACTTATATTTTCTTTTATTTTTAACGTTTTCATTTCGATTCTTTTCATAATTAAAGTGGCATCTTTTTTATTTGTATTTGGAAATATTATTACAAATTCATCACCACCATATCTTGCAAAAATATCAGATCCTCTAATGGTTTCATGAACAATTCTGGCAAATTCTTTTAATATTAAATCTCCAACATTATGCCCATATCTATCATTAATCAATTTAAAATCATTTATATCAATAAATGCTATAGAAAATATTTCATTATATCTTTTTGATTTTTCACAAAGTTTTTTAAAATACCCTTCAAAAAATGCTCTATTATATGCTCCTGTTAAGTAATCCCTGATAGATGCCTCATAATATTTTTTTCTCTCTTCATTTAATTGATTGTATAAATCTTTAAAGATTATAATAGCATCTATTATATTAGTTATTTCATCCATTAAACGAATTTCATTTTTTGTAAATGAATCTTCACCCACTTTTTCATACAATATAGCTCCAAAAACCTTATTTTCTTTTTTTAATGGAACCCCATATACGCTATATACCTTTGGGTCTGTTACATGATAAATTTCATATCCTTCAGGAAGTTTAAATTTCACAGAATTTGGTATGTATATCTTCTGGGCTTTATCAATTACAAAATTAGTCAAACTCTTATTATCTCGTGGAAATATTTTATTGCTATATTCAATATTTTCAATATAACCAAAATCAATATATATTTTATTATCTTTTAATGTTGCAATTACAAGAGAATCAATAATTCCTTCTTCTCTTAATGTTTCAAAAATCTTATTGTATAATTTCATACTATCAAAACTTTGTGGAGAAAAAAGCGATAAAGTTTCTCGTCTTAATTTCTCAGCAACTTCAAGATATTTTTTATTATACAAAATGATATCACGTGTAATATCAGCAACATATATAACAGAATAGGCCTCATTATTATATATAATTCCACGAAAACCTATTTCATATAAAGTATTCTCTATCTCTTCAAGATATGAAAAATCCATTTCGTTCTTATTATCCTTAAAATATGTTAAAACCTGAAAAATCGGCATAAATTTTTTGAAATTAGGAAATTTTTCTATAAACATATCAAACGCATTTTGAGAGCAAATGGGAGGGATTTGCTGCAAATCTACCTGGAATCTTTTTGCTAATTCCGTCATTTTTTCATTTACATATATGTACTTTTTATCTTTTAAAATTGCAATTCCAACATCACTTTTATTTAAAAATTTTTCAAATAATCCACCAAGTAATTCTTTGTTTATATTTTTCCCTCCTTAATTATGAGCTCACTAAGAATTATAACATAAATATTACTTTTATAAATGACAATATAATAAAAACACATTCCAAAATCCGAATAATTTTCTAAATCCAGTAATCATATTAATTATGTAATATTATTTTAACAAAAATAGTATAACATTATATGAACATTGTTCATATAAGGAGGTGACCTTTATGCCAAAAATTTTAAAAGATGTTGAAAGAAAAATTTTAGATGCATCTATGAGAGTTATTGAAAATGAAGGTATTGAGAAACTAAATATTAGATACATCTCAAAAATTGCTGGAATAGGTTTAGGAACAACATATAATTATTTTAAAAATAAAGATGAAATAATTTTACGTTGTATAGAAATTTACTGGAAAAAAGCTATCACCGATTTAAAAAATCGAAATTTCAACAATAATGAGGATTTTTTAGACATATTATATTCAAAGATTTATAAATATCAATTTCTTTTCAAAGATTTCTGGAAAAACCATGAATTACTAAAAATTCCTCAAAAAAGATTTCATATGATAAACGAATTAAAAAAGATAATTTTAGAAAAAAGCACACTGGACAATCCTGAATTTATAATTCAAAATCTTATGGCAACAGCTGTTTGGGATTTTATAAAATATGAAGAAGTTAAAAAAATACTATTAGAAAGGATGGGATAAAAATGTTATTAGGTGCTATTATTACTATTGTATTGGCATTTGTTTTTTATACATGGGGAGTATTTGGTGAAAAAATAAAAGGTAAATTAACAGGAAAATTTTTATCTCTTTTCTGGATAGGTTTTGTCTTTGATACAACTGGAACAACATTAATGTCAATGATTTCAACAAATCCTCAACCATTTCATAAAATAACAGGAATGGCTGCAATAATTTTAATGTTAATACATGCACTTTGGGGAAGTCTTGTTTATTTCAAAAAGGACGAAAAATGGATTAAAAACTTTCATAAATTTAGCTTATTTGTGTGGTTAATATGGTTAATCCCCTTTTTAAGTGGAATGTTTTTTGGTGCAAGTAGATAATAAAATTCGGTGTGCTAACTTCCTGATTTTTTATGATATAATTTAATTATCATATATATCCTTAAAGGAGGTTAGCATTATGAAAGAGAAAATTCTTGAACATGTAGAAAAAAATAAAGATGAAATTATTGAAACTTCAAAACGTTTTATATCTATAAATTCCGTAAATCCCCGTGCAGGTGGCCCCGGGGAAAAAGAAGTTGCTGAATGGCTTGAATCATATTTAAAAACAATGAAATTTGATGAAATAAAACGTTATGACGCACCAGATGATATTGTGGAATATGGTTTCAGACCTAATATTGTAGCTATTTATAAGGGAACTTCACCAGAAAGAACTATATGGTTTATTACACATATGGATAAAGTGCCTGAAGGGGATCTTTCATTGTGGGATCATGATCCATTTGATCCAGTAATTAAAGATGGAAAAATATACGGAAGAGGTGCAGAAGATAACGGAAGCTCACTTGTTGCAACTCTTCACGGTTTAAAAACATTAATGGATTTAAATATTAGACCTAAAAACAATATTGCTCTTGTTTTTGTTTCAGATGAAGAAACAGGTAGCGATTATGGTATAAAATATCTTGTCAAACAGGGAATTTTTGATAAAAATGACTGGTATTACGTACCCGATTCAGGTAATCCTGAAGGTTCTTTTATAGAAATTGCAGAAAAATCCATATTATGGTTAAAAATAGTTACAGAAGGAAAACAGGCTCATGCTTCTGCACCAACTGTTGCTAAAAACGCTCATAGAGCTGCAATATACTTTGCAAAAGAATTAGATGAATTTTTACATGAAAAATATGTCGCAAAAGATCCTTTATTTAATATTCCGTTTTCAACATTTGAACCTACCAAAAAAGAACATAATGTGGATAATATAAATACTATTCCAGGAACAGATATAATGTATTTTGATTGCAGAATTTTACCTCAATACGATTTAAATGAAATACTTGCAGATGTGGAAAATATAAAGAAAAAATACGAAGAAAAATTCGGTGTAAAGATTCATATTGAAACACCACAAATGGAAAAGGCTCCTGATCCAACTCCAGCGGATCATCCATCTGTATTGAAATTAAAAGAAGCTATTAAAGAATTAAGAAATATTGATGCAACAGTTGGCGGAATCGGTGGCGGAACATGTGCTGCCATTTTAAGAGAAGCAGGATTACCTGCTCTTGTATGGGGAACCATGGATCACACTGCACATCAACCAAATGAATATATAAAGATAGAACATCTAATTGCAGATACAAAAATCTATGCATATTTAATGGCAAATTTTTAAACAGGAGGGAATTACAATGGGCGTTTTAGACGGATTAAAACCTGAAAAAGTTTTTAAATTTTTTGAAGAAATAAGTATGATTCCAAGATGTTCTGGTAATGAAAAAGCCATTAGCGATTATCTTGTTAAATTTGCAAAAGAAAGAAATCTTGAATATATTCAGGATGATGCATTAAATGTAATTATAAAAAAACCTGCAACCCCTGGCTATGAAAATGTTCCTGGAGTTATTATACAGGGACATATAGATATGGTATGTGAAAAAACTTCTGATAGTAATCATGATTTCTCAAAGGATCCTTTAAAACTTCAAATAGATGGTGATTTCATAAAAGCTACAAATACCACTTTAGGTGCTGATAATGGAATTGCTGTAGCTTATGCGCTTGCAATACTTGATTCTGACGACATTGAACATCCGTATATTGAAGTGTTGATGACAACTGAAGAAGAAACAGGAATGGGCGGAGCTAATGCTTTAGATCCAGAATTATTAAAAGGAAAGGTATTATTAAATATCGATTCTGAAGAAGAAGGAATCTTTTACGTAAGCTGTGCTGGTGGTTTAAGGGATATAATTACATTACCTATTGAATTTATGGATGCACCATCAGGTTTTAAATCATATGAAATAAAAGTTTTTGGTCTTCAGGGTGGCCATTCAGGAATGGAAATAATAAAACAAAGAGGAAATGCAAATAAACTTCTTGGAAGAGTTTTATATGATTTAAATAAAAAAATAGAAGTTTATGGTATTTCAATTGATGGTGGAGATAAGAGCAATGCCATCCCAAGGGAAGCTACTGCAAAAATTCTTGCAAAAGATAAAACAAAATTAATTGAAATTATAGATTATTGGAAAAATGTATTTAAAAATGAATTTTCTATTACAGATCCTGATGTTGAATTATCTGTAAATGAAATTGAGCATTATAATAAAGTTATGACAAAAGATTCGTTTGAGAAAGCTATAAATATTTTAATGCTTGTTCATGACGGAATTCAAACAATGAGTAAAGCAATAGAAGGTCTTGTAGAAAGCTCAAGTAATCTTGGCGTTGTTAAAACTTTTGATAATAGAATTGAATTTACAAGCGCCACAAGAAGTTCTGTTGAGACATTAAGAGATCTTATTCATAATAAAGCTGAAATTATAGCAAAGTTAAATGGCGCTAAAATTACAACAAATGCTCCATATCCTGCATGGGAATATAAAAAAGATTCTAAAATTAGAGAATTAATGAAAAAGGTTTATAAAGATATGTACGGAAAAGAACCGGAAATAACAGCTATTCATGCTGGACTTGAATGTGGTATTTTATCCGGAAAAATGAAAGATGTGGACATGATTTCATTTGGACCAAATATTTATGGTGCTCATACACCTGAAGAAAAATTGAGTATTTCTTCAACACAAAGGGTATGGGAATTTCTTCTTAACGTATTAAAAGAAATGAAAAATTATTGAAAAACCCCCGTCTAACGGGGGTTTTCTTTATCAAAGACTATTTATAACTCTTTTAGATATTTCGTTATGTTTTTCTATAATTTTCGGAAGTTCTTCATCTAATATTTCTCCATCTTTTATTCTAATTTTACCATTGATTACTGAAAGATCTACCTGTTTTCCATCACACATTAACACTGCACCAAGTGGATCATCAAGGCCTCCTGCAAACTCAAGTCTATTAAGGTTAAAACCTATAAAGTCGGCAGCTTTTCCGATTTCAAGACTTCCTATATAATCATCCATTCTTAACACTCTTGCTCCGCCCATTGTTCCCATCTTTAACGCTTCTCTTACTGTTAAAGCATCCGCACCATATTTTACTCTTTGAAGCAACAATGCATTTCTAACCTCTGCTATCATATTATTTGTATCATTACTTGCGCTTCCGTCTACTGCAATCCCTATGCGTATTTTATCTTTCATTTCTGTAACTGGTGCAATACCTGAGCCCAATCTCATATTTGATGATGGACAATGAGCCATTCCAACATCATTTTTTGCCAATTTATCTATATCGCTTTCGTTTAACCATACAAGATGTGCAAACCATGCTCTTGGATTTAACCATCCAAGTTCTTCCATGTAATCTACTGGTCTTTTACCAAAACGTTCTATACAATAATTCTCTTCATCAAGTGTTTCTGCAACATGTGTATGGATTAATACGTCATATTCATCGGCAATTTTTACTGTTTCTCTCATTAAATCTGCTGTTACTGAAAATGGAGAACATGGAGCAAGTGCTACTCGTAACATTGAGTATTTTGATGAATCATGATATTTTTCTATTACCCTAATGCTTTCTTTTATGATTTCTTTTTCTGTTTGAACAACACTATCAGGTGGCAGTCCACCATCTTTTTTACTCATTGACATACTTCCTCTTGTAGGATGGAACCTAATACCAGTTTTTATAGCCCCTTCCACTTCAGCATCAAATGCCTCATTTAATCCATATGGATAAAGATATAAATGGTCTGTAGTGGTTGTTACACCTGTTTTCATCATTTCATAATTACCAATTATTGAGCTGATGTAGAATCCTTCTCTATCTATATTTTTCCAGCGTTCATATAAAAATACAAGCCAGTCAAAAAGTTTTGCATTTTGTGCTCCTTTTACATTTCTTGTTAATGTTTGATATAAGTGATGATGCGTATTTACAAAACCTGGCATTATAAGCATATCTTTACAATCAATAATTTCATCAACTTCCTCATCGAAGTTCCCGCTACCTATATCTTTTATCACATTATCTTCAACAAGAATATAGGCGTTTTCAATTTCAGTATCTTTATTATCAAAAGTGGCAAGATATGAAATATTTTTGAATAACTTTCTCATTCGTCAAGCCACACCTTTCTTAAAGTTGCTTTATGTTCTTCCCTATATTGTTCAAGCATTTTATCCATTTCTTTTACTTTTCTCTGATGTTCTTCCCAATATGCCTGTTCCTTTTGTGCATTTAATTCTTCAAGCGTTTTTCCCTGTTGTTCTATCCATGTATAGTATTTTAGATTATGCCATCTTTCTCTGTTATACTTGTCTCCTTCGAAGATACCTGATGTTTCCTGATAAAGGAATATTCTTTCCACTCTTGATTTTGCCTCAGCTCTATCCAATTTTCCATATGTTTTTGTCATCTGTTCCATAACTGAATGATATCTATCTATATTATCTGTTGCAACAACAAAAATATTATCATCTGATTTTAAATTATAGAATTTAGCCATTTTTATTGCACCGATAACATTAGCAACACCTGATATACCAAATTTATCTGAAATATATTCAACCATTTCTGGATCTACAAATTCCTTAAGGAATTTTTTACCCTCTTCGTCTGTTAATACCTGAAGCATCTTTTTACTGTCTATATCATCAACAAGTACAACAGCATCATTATTCATTACATTATGAATCCATGTAACGTGTTTATCCCCAATTCCCTGAATATCATGCCCGCCGTATCCATTTAATGAAATTGTTGGACATTGTACTGGCTCCATAGCTACAACCTTAACTTCAGGAAATTCCTGTTTTACTCTATCTCCACTGGCAATTGTTCCCGCAGAACCTACTCCCAATACAATTGCTGCAATTCTTTCATTACCTATATGATATCTTCTAACTGTTTCTATCATTGTATTACCTGTTACATAGTAATGAAATCTGTAGTTCCCAAATGCTTCAAACTGGTTCAATATTCTAATATGTTCTGGATCCTGTTCGTATAGTTCTTTGGATTTATCATATATCTCTTTAACGTTTGATTCACAACCTGGTGTTGGAATAACGTCTGAACCATACTTTCTAATAATATCAAATCTTTCCTGACTCATTTCTTCAGGCAATAATACAAGAGAATCATAGTTCATTCTTGAACTTACAAATGCTCCACCTATTCCATAATTTCCTGTTGATGGCCATACCAATTTATGTATTGATGGATCAACTTCATGTGTAATTGTTTTTTCCATCAATACAGAATATGTTGCTCCAACCTTATGACTTCCTGATGGAAAATCTTTTGCATATAGCACTATAATATTTGCTTCAACACCTGTTAATTCTTTTGGCATAACAAAATATCTAATTTCATTGTTTTCATCCTTCCAGGATATATTAAAAAGATTAATTGGATGAAGCGGATCCTTTTCTTTCATTTCAATAGCTCTCTGTCTAATCTCTGGATCGATTTTTTCTGGATGTAGCATTTCTTCATATGTAGGTCCTACTATAGGCACTTTTTTCATACTATTACCCCCCTGAGTTTTATATTATATCTTCCATAGATATTGGAATTTTTGTTATTTTTTTACCTGTTGCATGCGCAACCGCATTTGCTATTGAAGGTGGTGCTGTCATCAATGAAGGCTCTCCTATACCTTTAGCCCCAAACGGCCCATATGGAAATTCTTCTTCTACAACATCAGCAACAATTTCAGGTATATCCTTTATTGTTGGAATTATATAATTATTAAAGTTATCTGTTATAATTTTTCCTTCTTTTTGCTTTATTTCTTCCATAATAGCATGCCCCATACCCTGAACAGCTCCGCCTTGAATCTGTCCAATTACTCCGTCATAATTTATTGCTTTTCCTATATCGTGGGAAATCCACATCTTTTTTACATCAATCTTTCCTGTTAATGTATCAACTTCAACAAGGGATAATTGTGTAGAATACGTATAAGTAACATATGCCTCGCCAACTCCATTTTCCATATCAAAATGAAGTTTAGGTGACTTAAACCAGCCCGATTCATTGAGCTTTACATTGGCATCATTGGCCATTTTAGCAATTTCATCAAAGGTAAAGTTTTTATCCTTTATTTTATAATACCCAAGATTAATTTCTATATCAGATTTTTCAACATCAAATTTATCAGATAAAAACTCAAGTATGTTGTTTTTAATCTTTTCTGCAGCATCTTTTGCTGCATTACCACTAAATATTGTTGTTCTTGAAGCAACTGTTGGACCACTATCCTGAACAATAAATGTATCTGTCTGCAATACTTTTATTTTTTCAAGTTTTTGCCCTAATATCTCAGAAACAATCATTGATATTGCCGTTTTAGAACCCTGACCAATTTCAGTACCCCCAAACATTATGTTTATTGTTCCGTCTGGAAATACATGAACTTCTGAATTTGATGCATCAAGATGTTGCCCGCCAGCACCAAGACTAACCCCGTATATAATATGAGACCATCCCAACCCACGTTTTTTTATTTTATTTGTTTTATTAAATTCTTCAACTTCCTTTTTTAGCTCTTCATAATTTGATAGTTTTTTAATATTTTCCAGTGTTTTTTTAGCTCCAACAGAAAATTCTAATTTATGACCTGTTGATGTTTCCGCACCAACTTCAAGAGCATTTTTATAACGTATTTCCCACGGATCTATATTTAATTTTTCCGCTGCTTCATCCATTACTCTTTCTATAGCAAATAATACCTGTGGTGAACCAAATCCTCTAAATGCACCACATGGAACTTTATTTGTATATACACCATAAACATCTACATGTACATTTGGAACTTTGTATGCTCCAGCTGCATGTGTAAGCGTTCGATACATTACTATTGGCGATAATGTTGAATATGCTCCCATATCAAGATAAGATTCAACCTTTACTCCAAGTAAAGTTCCATCTTTCTTAAACGCTACTTTATAATGAGATTTTGATGGATGTCTTTTACTTGTTTCTTTTATATCGTGTTCTCTGGAATATATTAACTTCACAGGCCTTTTTGTTAAATATGAAAGCAAAGCTGCCTTCGAAGCAATATATGATGGAACATCTTCTTTTCCACCAAAACCGCCGCCAGTTTCCATTTGAATTACATCTACTTTATTAAATGGAATGTCGAGTATTTCAGAAACGTCTTCCTGAACATAGAAAGGACATTGCATCGAGGCATATATTTTCATTATTTCACCATCATAATATGCTACCGCTCCCTGTGTTTCAAGATATGCCTGTTCCTGATAATCTGTTCTGAATTCTCTTTCAATTACAAGATCAGCATTTTCAAATGCTTTATCTATTTCTCCACGTCTTATTTTCTTATGAAATGCTATATTGGATTCAGGATCATGTACTTTTATTTCATCTTTTATGGATTCTTCTATAGTAAGTACCGGCTGTAATTCTTCAATTTCAAACTTTACTTTTTTAATAGCTTCTTCTACAGCTTCTTTTGTCTCACCTGCAATTAATGCAATAGCATCATGTTCAAAACGTATTTTCTCCCCAACAGGAACCAAAAACCACATATCCTTTATTAAAACTCCAAATTTGTTTGTTCCCGGTACATCTTTATATGTTGCCACTTTTATTATCCCGGAAACGTTTTCAGCCTCAGATATATCAATACTTTTTAAGATACCATGAGGAACATTTGAATAAACAACACCTGCATAAATCATTCTATCTAAATATAAATCAGGTGTATATTTGGCTTCGCCATATGCTTTTTCATGAGCTTCTATTCTTTTCGCAACCTTTCCAACTATTTTCATATATTATCCCCCCGAAATACTATTGAATTATTTTTTAACTCTAGATTAAATTTTACCTTATTTTAGGCTTATTTTAATAACTCGTTTTAAAAAGAAAAAGTTTCTTTTTTAAACTTAAATAAACATAACGTCGTTAAATCCGTTTTATTCGAGAATATAGAAAAATATTCTTTTTATTATATTGATTTGTCCAGGATAAAAATATTATAATATAAAAGTTTCTAAAATATCGATTATAAAAGAAAAACAACCCCTTACAACGGGGTTGTTTTTCTTTATTGGATTCTCAATAGCTTTTTTACAAAAGTTAGATTTTCATCATTTAAAAATGGATTACCAGGAAATATCACAAAATTTTTATTTAATACAAAACCTCTTTCTTTATTTTTATATAAAATTCTCCATGCTTCATTATAATAAATATAATTAACCTTTATATTTTCTATTTTTTCATCAGTTACAGTAAAACGAGATGGAATTAATGAAAGAACATATTTATTCTTTTCATCAAGAATAATACCTATTCGTTTCTTTTTAGCGATTTCTAACAATCTTTTCAATATTTCTTCGCTATTTATACTTTTAGCGTTTATAATTATTGCTTTCGATGTATCGTTAATCTCGTTTATTACTTTATATGAATTTTCTAACTTACTTATCTCGACATTTATTACAGAAATTGTATCTTGATTTAATAAATTTACCTCCTTGCTGTACCATAATAAATTATTTATATAGATCTCCATTTTTGCGTTTGATATATCAGGTGTTTTAAAAGACAATGGAATCAAAGATTTTTCATATGGTTTCAAAATTAAATCTTTTTCAAAAACTATATTATCATTAATTTTTATTTTTACCGGAGAATTTTCTACATTATTTCCTGTATTATAAAAATAAAGATTCAATGTATTTTCCGAATTTCTATATAATTTTATATCAGGAACATTGAAAATTCTAATTCTATTTTCTGGTTCGTACCATATTGGCGATGATACTATTTCATCACCATCCATCTGTTTAAAGTATACAAAAAGCCAGAAATATGGTGAGGTTACCTTTATTTTTACAACTTCATTAATCTTATTTCCATTAGGTGATAACTCATAAATTTTATCTGGAGTATATACCTTTAATTCTGAAAGAGAATTTTCATCTTCATATTCAATTTTCAAGGATATTTCCCCGGGCATTTTATCATAATAATATATATCTCCCATTTCAGCATTATCTGTTTCTACCCATATTTTTGCATTCTTATCTTCAGTTCCATATGTTTTCCTATTCCACATTGCTTTTAATAAACCGTCTTTACTTCTGGATAATACCCATACTCCTGTTCTTGAATCATTAGCAGTTCCCCAATTTGCTTTATGATTGTCCTGTCCAATTGTAGCGCCAAGATGCCAGCCTTTTTTCAAGGCTACAATATAATTTGAAAACATTTCAGGTGTAATTGTATCGTTTTTTGACCAATTTCCATTTCCAACTTCAACAAGATTTAAATAATTATCTGCTTCAGGATAATATTCAAAATTTTTAAATGTACCAAACATCGATATTGGGTGATTAAATTGGGCCAAAGCTTTTTCATTTATTAGCCACTTATAAAATTCTTCTATTGTGGTATCAATATTTCTACTTGTCCACTCTTTTGACCCATATACATTAATATGCCCACTACCAGCAGTCCACTCAAATCCAGCAAGTGCAATAAAATTTTTTGTCGTATTTTCTTTTGCCATTCTTTTCATTACTAAAAATTTATCTTCACCATTATATAATGCTTCAAAATAATAAGCATGGTCTGTAACAGCATGAAAATCAAGTTTGGCAATATCTCTTGCATATTTATATGCATCTGCTGGTGTAGTGTTTACTGCACCATCAGAAAATGCAGTATGCGAATGTGGATTACCAAAAAGTAATATATATTTTTGTGGAAAAGAAAACAAAGATACTATCATTAAAATGAAAATAAACAAAAACAGTTTTTTCAATTATCTCACCCTTTCCTTAAATTAGTTAGTTTTAATAACATTGTATTATATCATAATTTAAATACCTTTTTTAAAATAAAATACCTTTACTTTTTTAGATTAAAAAATTGTGCTATAATTATAATGTAGGGGAAGGAGGGATCTTTATGGATTTCAAAAAAGCCAGTGAAGTTTCAAAAGGAATAATTGTCGATCTTGTAAATAAAACTTTTGCAGATTATGAAGTACCTGTCAATTGGACATTAACCTCATTTGAGCTTGATATAAGAGAAAATTCAATTTCTCTTGATGACTCTTATATAGTATTTGAAGACGAAAAACCCATTGGATTTTCATTGGTTTCAATTAGAGGAGCGAGGGGAAGAATCGATGCTTTTGGTTTTTTAAAGGAATACAGATTAAAAGGCTACGGTTCTGAGCTATTATACTATACACTTGAAAAAATGAAATGGAAAGGCATTTCTAAAGTTACACTTGAGGTTGTAGATACTGAAACAAGCGCAAAAAAGTTTTATGCTAAACATGGTTTTAAAGAAAAACGCGTTTTGGAAAGCTTCATACGTTATTTAGAAAAAACTGATGAGATTAAATTTGGATATTCTATTGTTGATCATAAATGGATTCATGATAGGGCAGTTGAAGCTTTGCATTATATTGGAAGAAAACCAAATTGGCAAAGAGAGCCTAAAACTTTAGATCTTTCCTATGATAGATACCAAATGGAAAAAATCACTTCAAAAGGCTTTTCAATTGGTTATGTTGTTTGGGGAATGACATCAAAAGGGGCGTTTATTGTAGATGTTGCACCTTTGGTTGATGAAACAAAATATGAGGATATTGTAAAAGACCTTTTAAATAGATTCGCTGATTTAAAATTCAAAGACGTAACTATGGTATCTCTTCCAGAAGATGATCCTTTAAACAAAATACTAAAAAAATTCAACTTCAATGTATTTTTAAAACAGGTAGAAATGGAAAAAAGAATACATTAAAAAAATGCTCTGGTTTTAACCAGAGCATTTTTTTATTATTATACTGGATATATACTTTCATCTTCAACAAAATCTTCTGTTTCTTCAACAAGTTCGAAATCAACCTGTATTTCTTTTTCATATTTGTCTTTTAGATATTTTTTCCCTACTTCACCAAATAGGATATATGTCAATAAATCTTCATCTGTTTCAGCTAAAACACATATTTCATTTCTTGCTTTTTCTATTTCAGGTTTTAATAAATCTGCTGGTCTGCAGTCTATTGGTTTTTCGTTTCCAAGTGCTTTCTTTAAAAGTTCTTCATCTACTGGTGCAGGTGGTCTTCCATACATTCCTTTTAGGTAATTTTTAACCTCTTTTGTAATTGACTTATATCGTTCTTTATACATAACATTTAAAACTGCCTGAACACCAACTATTTGACTTGTAGGAGTTACAAGTGGTGGATATCCAAGATCTTTTCGCACTCTTGGAACTTCTTCTAATACTTCATCTAATAAATGCAACATTTTTTGAGCTTTTAATTGGGATACAAGGTTTGAAAACATTCCGCCTGGAATTTGTGCCTTTAATATTCTTGAGTCAATTGATACCATTCGCATATCGTCTTCTATATGATTTTCCCTTACTTTCCAGAAATAATGCGCGAGATCATAAAGTTTATCGGAATCAAGCGGTTCTCCTAATGCAAAGTTAAATGGTTCAACTGCCGGTTGAGAACTTGCATTTGCAAATGGGCTTAATGCTGTATCTATTAAATCAACGCCAGCATCAATTGCTGCTTGATATGCAATAGAAGCCATACCTGCCGTATTATGAGAATGCAATTCTATTGGTACATTGTATTTTCTCTTTAATTCTTTTACTAAATCATACGCCATTTTAGGAGTTAATAATCCAGCCATATCTTTTATAACTATTGAATCAACACCGTGATCTATTAATTCTTTTGCATAGTTTAAATAAAATTCAAGATTATGAACAGGACTTATTGTATAAGATATTGCACCCTGAACATGTATATTCCTCTTTTTAGCAACTTCTATACTCTTTTTTAAGTTTCTTATATCATTTAAAGCATCAAATACTCTTATTATGTCCATACCATAATCCGCTACTTTGTTTATAAATAATTCAACTACATCATCAGCATAATTTCTATATCCAACAATATTTTGTCCTCTTAATAACATCTGTATTTGCGTGTTTTTTAACTTTTTTCTTATTGTTTTTAGTCTTTCCCATGGATCTTCGTTTAGATATCTTATACATGAGTCGTATGTTGCACCGCCCCATACCTCCATTGAATGAAAACCTACTGTATCAAAATCTTTTAAAACAGGCTCAAATTCAGAGGTTTTCATTCGAGTCGCAATTATTGATTGCTGGCCGTCACGTAATGTGGTATCAACAAATTTTGTCATAGTTTCACCTCCACTATAAATTAAAACATTATTTTTTTAAAAAAGGGTTAAGAATATAAGAATTTAGTTTGGTAGGAAAATTATTATTCTAATGGAAAAATATAATGATAGAATTTTCAATAATTTAAAAAGGTGTATAATGAATATGTAGGTGATTTTATGCGTATTAATGTTAATAATTATTATTCTCCTACTGAATTTAAAGAGAAATATCTTGAGAGTAAGTTAAGAAAAATCCTTATTGAAGCTATAAACAATAAGGATAATGCTTTGTTGTTTAAACTTGGAAAAATCAGTTCAATGATAAAAATAGGTAATATTTCAGAAGCCGAAAAAGAATTGGAACGCATAGACAGAAATATCAATGAGCAGGGTATAAAATCTCAAAAAAATAAAAAGGGTATTTCCAATTCAAATGAGCATGTTGTTAATAGGAATATTAATAATAAAATATCAAAAAATAATTTTCCAGAAACTTCGGAATCTGTTGTTTATCTTCAGGATGATTCGCCTGATTCAGCTGTTTCATTTCAATATCCAACACCGGTTAGTGAAAATGCTTCTTTTTTATTTATAAAATCTCATGAATCAGAACATGCACGAGAAATTATTAAGGAAGCTATGTTTAAAGGAAAGATGGCTCAGGTGTATGTTCGCTATTTTACTTCATATGATCCAAATGGACATCTGGTTTATACCGGTGGTGTAACCTGGGGAAAAATTCTTGATTCTAAAGCATAAAATTTTTATATAGGAGGAAAAAAGTGAGAAGTGAATTTTTTCAAAATGTTTTTGGTGAAAACAGTGAGATATTAAAAAAGTACGGTCGTACTCTTAAAATCAAAAAAAATCACGTTTTACATTCACCAAATGAAAAATTAGAACAAATTAGTATTATATTATCCGGTAAATTGAAAGTTGTAAAATATGCTCCAGACGGTAATGAACAGGTTTTAAAATACTTGAAAGAGAATGAAAGTTTTGGTGAGGGACTAATTTTTTCTGATGAAAATTATCCTTCATATATTGTTGCGGAAAAGGATTCTGAAGTCTTTGAAATATCAAAAGAAGGTGTTTTGAAGTTATTTAAAGAAAATGAGACTTTTCTTATATTGTATTTAAATGAAATCTCCAAGAAATTATTAAATCTTTCTAATATTGTGGATATTCTAATTATAAAATCAATAAAGGAGCGTTTAATTCGATATTTCCTATTATTACATAAACAGCAAAAATCTGATATTATTTATTTTAAATCAAAGCAGCAAATAGCAAATGATATCGGCAGTGTTCGTGAAGTGGTATCAAAAAAGATAAAAGAATTAGAAAATGAAGGTTATATTAAAATTATTGATAGAAATCATGTCAAGTTGTTGAATATTAAATCTCTAAAATAAAACCGTGTTTAAAATCACGGTTTTATTTTTTTATATTGTCTATAATAGGGTATGAATAAAAAAAACAAAGAAGTAGGAGGTTGATACAGTGAATACCATTGTATTATATGGAATAGCCGTTTCATTTTTAGGTTGGTCTATTTTTAAGAGTAAAGATAAAACAAAGGAAAGTTTAGTATTATCAAAAAATTTGTTGGTAAAAACTTTTATTGAAATTATTGGAGTTATGGCTTTAGTAGGTTTAGTATTGGCTATATTGCCACCGGAATTAATTAAACAGTTATTGGGAAATTCAAACGAGTTTTTAAGCACAATATATGGTGCAGTTATAGGTGCTTTAACTATAATACCAGCATTTATTGCATTCCCGCTTTCTAAATCTCTCTACCAAAGTGGAGCAAATTTAACAGCAATTGCAGCATTTATCACAACATTAACTATGGTTGGATTCGCTACTATGCCAATTGAAATTAAATATTTTGGAAAGAAATTTACATTGCATAGATTATGGCTTAGTTTTGTTGCTGCTATATTAATTGCTACAGGAATGGCGGTGATATTATGAAGAAGATATTGGATTTAATTAAAAATAATAAATTAATCTTTGTAAGTATCGTTTTGTATGGAATTGCATTTTTTGTAAAACCAGAAATTTTCTTTAAAGGGTTAGAAATGACAAAAGGATTTCTAATTGAAATGGTTGAGGTTATGCCACCTATTCTTATAATCTCCTCATTGATTACTGTATGGGTACCATCAGAAGTTATAATGAGACATTTCGGTGAAGAATCTGGATTTAAAGGAAAGTTGTTATCAATGTTTACAGGTGCAATTTCAGCCGGTCCTATATATGCAGCATTTCCAGTTGCACAGGCTTTATTCTTAAAAGGAGCAAGTATTGCTAATTTAGTTATAATTATTAGTTCATGGGCAGTAGTTAAGGTTGTTATGTTCATGGTTGAATCAAGCTTCCTTGGATTGCCTTTCGCTTTAACAAGATATGCTTTAACAATTCCTGCAATATTTATTATGGGATATATAATGGAAAAACTTGTAAAACGTGAAGATATATTAAATGAAATTGAAAATACAGAAATTGTATATAGGAATGAAAAAGAAGTATTAAATGATTTACCAAATATGAATTGTGGTGCTTGTGGTTATGCAAATTGTAAGTTATTTGCAGAGGGAGTTATAAAAGGCGAAGTTACAATAGATGATTGTGTAATTAGAGCAAAAATGCGTAAATCCGCTTAATTAATAACATAAAAATAAAAGGCCCTTCGCGGGCCTCCTTTTATTTTATACCTGACATTCTGTACAAATACCATAAATCTTTAATTCAAAATCTTTGATTTCAATATCTTTTTTAGGTAAAAGATTTTTTATTGCTTCTTTACTTACTTCCATTTTTACTGCTTTCCCACAATTTTCACATATGAAAATTGCATTTACTTCATCTGTTACATCATCAATTAATTCATACCTAACAACACCATCATCAAAATCTATTTTTCTTATTATTCCAAGTTCTTCCAAAAGTTCTATTCCACGTTTTATAGTCATTTTACTGGTTTTGTGATTTTTTCTTCTTCTAATTTGCATATACACATCATCAAGACTCATTAATTTTCCATTGGATTCGAGAAAAACCTTAAGAATTAATTCCCTTTGGGCTGTCATTCTTTGTTTTTTTTCTCTGAGAACTTTTTTAAGCATTTGTTGGGACATAGTATTAAATCCGCCTCCTCATTCTTTAGTTCGACTAAATTTTACATCAGAAAGAAAAATATTTCATTTAAACACTATTAAAATTGTGTGCATTTTTAATTAAATTATACAGTATGTATATCTATTTTCCAGCCTGTTATTTTAGCGGCAGCACGAGCATTTTGCCCACCCTTACCTATAGCAAGAGATAATTGATTTTCCGGAACATGCACTAATGCAAATTTTTCTTTTTTGTCTAATTTTATTTCTACTACCTGAGCTGGTGCAAGTGCATTTCTTATTAGTTCTTCAATATCATCAGACCATTTTATTACGTCTATTTTTTCAAGATTTTTTAAATCTTCCAATATTTGCGCAATTCTCATGCCATTTTCTCCAATACATGCCCCAATAGCATCAACTTTAGGATCTTCTGAATATACTGCAACCTTACTTCTAACTCCTGGTTCTCTATATATTTTTTTTATTTTTACTATTCCATCTTCTATCTCTGGGATATTCATTTTAAATAACTCTTCTACAAATTCAGGAACACTTCTTGAAACAAGAATTTTTGGACCTTTAGTTGTTTTTTGAACACTTTTTATATAAACTTTTATTATGTCTCCATTGTACATTTTTTCTCCCGGAATCCATTCTTTTGCTGGTAACTTTGTTTCAAGTTTTCCTATTCTAATATCTGCATATTCTGGAGTTACTTTTAACACCTCAGCTGTTGTTATTTTTCCCTCTAATGTAGAATATGTCTGATATAACTTTTCTTTTTCTATTTCCCTTATACTTTGTTTAATTACCTGTTTAGCGGTTTGTGCAGCTATTCTTTTAAATTCTTTTTTAGGGTTTATTTTTTTCTTGATAATATCTCCAATTTGGGCTTTAGAAGATATCTTTTTAGCTTCTTCTAATGTAATTTCTTCTCCTTCATTTTCTACTTCTTCAACAACCTTCAACAGCTGATATATTGTGATTTCCCCATGATTTTTATCAACAATAACCTCCACGTTTTCCATTTCATAATTGTTTTTATATGCCTTTTCTATAGCCTTTTCAATTATTTCAAGTAATACTTCTTTTTTTATTCCCTTTTCTCTTTCTAATTCTGTTAATGCTTCTCTTAATGCAAGATTCATTATAATCACCTCCATTTACAAATCTATTTCTAAGTTTGCTTTTAATACTATATCATACGGGAATTCTATTATTTTACCACCATCTTTTTCTTTTATATAAATAGTTTCGTCATTTATATCTTCAATATATCCCTTTATAGCTGTTCTGTTTTGTACCCTTTCTTTTAGAATTACTTTTACTAACTTCCCTTTAAATCTAATAAAATCCTTTAAACTTCTTAAAGGTCTATCTAATCCCGGAGAACTTACTATTAAATCATATGATGTATCTATAAGATCTTTTTCGTCAAGATATGATTCTATTGTTCTTGAAAATCTTTCACAATCATCAATTCCAACATATCCATCTTCTTTATCAATAATAATTTCAAGCTTTACTTTTTTTCTAATTTTTTTAATCGATACGTCGAAAATTTCTAAATCCATATTCCTGGCAATTTCTTGCGATTCTTTTAAAATCAGGTCTTTTAAATCTTTCATTTTGCACCTCCTTTTATAATAAAACAGAATTCGAGGGCTACTGCCCTCGAACGATTATTTCTATATCTGCAATTGATTATACCATAAAATATAGGTAAAATCAAGTAGTTTAAATTAGTTGATTTTAAATCCGTATACTTCTTTTTCAAATTTAATTATATCTTCTTTATCTGTAATAACCTCTTTGTCAGTTGATATATTTTCTCCAAAAACATCACTTAATATTTTTTTTGCTTTTCTACTTGTATTATGTTCAATTTCAGAAATCATTCTCAATAATTGTCTTCGATTTTTTGTAAAAATATCAAAAACTCCACCTTTTATCATCTGTTCAATTATATTTCTTGTTATGCGTTTTTCCTTTGTTCGCTTTATAAAATCTTCAAAATCCTTATAATTCCCTTTTTCTTTTATATCTTTAGTTAAAACCTCTTCTGCAAATATACCTACTCCTTTTATAACCCTTAAAGGTAAATATAATGCATTATCTTTGCACATACCTTGTGGATAAAGAATACTTGCATTTTTAATTTGAATATTCATATACTTACTTTCTTCAAAAAGAGTTTCTGACAAACCTTTAAACTTTATATATTCCAAAAAGAATTTACATCTTTCTCTTGTTTTTATTTCAGCCAGCCAATAACTAAGATGAGCATATGCAACACTATGTGATTTATTAAACGCATATTCTGCAAATTTTTCTATTTTAGAGTAGAGCTCCTGTGATTCTTTATTTCCAATCTTTTTAGCTGCATTAAAAATAAACTTTTCTTTCAACTTTTTTAATTTTTCTATATCCTTTTTTGACATTGCTTTTCTAAAATCGTCTGACTCTTCTGGGGATAATCCTCCCAATTTTTGTGCAATATACATCACCTGTTCCTGAAAAATAATAACTCCCTTAGTCTCAGGCAAGAGTTTTTTTAGATATTCCCTGGAACTACCCTCAAGATACTCATCAAACATTCCAGAATTCAAAGGTCCCGGTCTATTCATTGCAAGTAAAATTGTTAACTCCATAAAATTTTTAGGCGCTAATTTTCTGGATAGTTTTTTACCCAATCTGGATTCAAGCTGGAATATCCCTTCTGTTAAACCAGCAGAAATTAACTTATATACTTCTTTATCTTCTAAATTTACAAATTTATCTTTAGCATATTTAAAATTAAAACGTTTTAACAGGGCAAGTGTATCTAAAGACAATATATCAAATTTTTCTATACCTGAAAGCTTTAATTCATCCATTTCCCATAATGTAATTGGAATATTGTTTTGCCTATAATCAAGAGGGATTTTTAATCCCATATCTTCTTTTGATAATATCACACCAGCCGCATGTACAGATTCAGCTATTTCCAATCCTTCAAAATAAAATGCAAGAGTATAAAACTTTTTTAATTTTTCATCCATATTAGGATATCTTTTCATATTTTCTAAAGACCTAATTGGAAATTTTAACTTTTGAGACATATCATATCCTAAAATTTCTTTTGCTTTTTTTACAGCGCTTTTTTCTTTCATTCTTACATATGTTCTAACCTGAGCAATACTAAAAATTTCATTTAATTTTTTTATGACATTATCTCTATTTTCAGAATCTATATCCAGATCTATATCTGGCAATTCTTTTCTAGACGGATTAAGAAATCTTTCAAAATATAAATTATATTTTATAGGGTCTATTAGCGTTATTCCCAACATATAAACTATTAGCGAACCAACAGCAGAACCTCTTCCTGGACCAACATATGCCCCTGTATTTCTAGCTGTTTCAACTATTTTTTTTACAGTTAATATATAATCTGAAACTTCCATATCCTTTATAACCAATAATTCTTTTTTTAATCTTTGCATATATTCATCTGGCAATTTTGCCATATAGGGCAATAGCGATTCATATAATCTTTTAAATCCTCCCATTTGAGGCAAATTTACATAAAAATCTTTTACATTATAAGAGAGAGTTGTTGAGTTTATATATTTTAATATATTACTTCCCAAATAATCTTCTATTTTAAGATTTCCTTTTAAACATCCACCAGAAATATTTTCAGAATCCAATAATTCTTTAACCGTCTGTGTGGGGAAAAGTATCTTCTCTTTTATCTCATTTTTTTCAAAATATCTTACATTTATATTTTCTTTTTTTCCGTTGTAAAATTGTATAATTTCCAACAACTCTTTTGAATTTACAGGAAAATAAATTTTTCCCTTCATTTCAAATAAAATATATGGTACTATTTTATATTTTTTAGCTAAATTAATAAATGTTGGCCAGGATTTCGGATGTGATTCGCATAAAATAATTGAATCATATCCAAATCTCTTGGCCATAGGAAAAAGGTCATTTATTTGTATTAGAGATTTACCTATACTTTTTGATGTGACTACAGGTCCTAAAAATTTTTTCAAATAGCTTCACCTCATTATATTAATTGGATACCTTTTTTAACAACTCTATCGTTTCTTCAAAAGAAAGATCTAATATATTTTCAGCAATTTCAGTTAATTCTTTTAAAGTCATATAATCAAGAGCATCAATATATGGTTCTATTTTTTCACCAAATTTTTTTCTTAATAATGAACGCGTTAGTTTTCTTTCTCCAGCTAACATTCCACTTTTAAATCCCTGTTCTATTCCCTGTTCTATTCCCTGCTCTATCCCTTGTTTCATTCCTTGCTCTATAGCATCTTTATATGCACCATTTACAGCTTTTACAAAATTTTCAAACATTTCTTCCACCTCCTCCTCTTCAAATATCTCTTCATCTAAATTCAAATCTCTATTTCTTTTGACGAGAGTTTTTATCACTCCGTTCACGTAATTTCCAAATTTTTCCTTTTCTTTTTCAGGTAATTTTTCTAATTCTATTTTTATTTCCTCTATTATTCTGGTTACTGTTTTGTTTTCTGCCTTATTTAATGCCAGTAATAACCCTAATGCCTTTTTTATTTTTATTAATTGTTCTTCAGGTATTTGAGTTAAATCAATCACCTCATATTTGAACTTTGGTGTATATTCATCAAACATTTCCCAATTTTCTACTTTTTTCATAAACCAATTTTCAGCCGTCCATTTTCTTTTTCCTGTATAAAACACTATTGGCATTATTGGTATTAATTTAAATCCTTTTGTTCTCGATTCTTTTTTATGTTCATTTATATAATTTTTCCATATTCGCACCATATATTCGAGTATTCTAAATTGCATTAAATAATCTACAGTTGATTGATGTTCTATCAATAAATATAGATATACCTCATTTTCAAAATATTTTACTTTAAATAGTAAATCACTTTCCTTATCTCCATATTTTATATCTGTAAATTTTGTATGTTCTATTGTTATATCTTCTGCTGAAATCCCATAACTTTTTAATTTAGGAATAAAGATATCTATAAACTCAACGATCATTTCCTTATCGGATAATATCTCTTTAAATAGTTGATCATATATCCCCATTGTTTCACCCCTTGTTAACTTTTTCATATTTTATTATATCATAATTTTTATTTTCACATCATCAATCTCTTTAAAACTATGATATAATTGGTTTAGAAAATTTCTACATAACAATGGAGGAATGTTAATATGCCCATAGATGGACTTTTGTTAAATAAATTAATAAGGGAAGCCAAAAAATTTGAAGGTCAAAAAATCCGAAATATATATCAACCGGTAAATGATGAAGTGCTTTTGCAACTTCAAAACGGTTTTTTGTTGTTTGTATTAAAGAATCCCTCGTATATAATCTCACTTGAAACAAAACCAAATATGCCTGATACACCACAAAATTTTTCAATGTTCCTAAGAAAAAGAATTAAGAATGCTAAAATTATGAAAATAGAGCAACTTGGACTTGATAGAGTTGGATATATTGAACTTTCAGTAATAGATGAAACCTTTGAAATGAGAAATTACAAATTGTATTTTGAATTAATGGGAAGAAATTCAAATATATTATTGGTAGATGAAAATAATAAAATCTTAGATGCATTAAAAAAAGGGATTACACCTTCAAGAAGTATAATGCCTGGCGCAGAATATATTCCATTTTATAAAGAAGAATATATCAACATATTAAAACACGATAAAATTGATTTTGATATAGACAGGCAATTAATGGGTTTTTCAAAGTTAAGCAAAAAATTCTTTTTTGAGTATATTGAAAAATATGATTATATATCCTTTGTTTCTGAATTCATGGATAATTTAAATGTTTATACCTTTGATTATGAAAATAAAAAGGAGATCCTCGCTTTTAGACCTGTAAATTATGAATATAATGAATTTAAATCGCCTTCAGAAGGCTTATTAAATTTCTTTGAAAAGCAAAGTATAAATTCAAGGTTTTCTGAATTGAAGAGAAGATTGGAAAAGATAGTAATAAAAGAAATCGAAAAATATGAAAAACTTCATAAAAAGCTAAAATTAGAAGAAAAAGAAATACAAAAAATTCCCGAACTTGAAAAACAGGGACGATTATTGCAGGCTTATCTGTATATGTTTAATCAGAAAACTGATTTTGTTGAAGTAGAAGATTGGGAAACTGGTGAAAAAATGAGAATCAAGCTTAATCCATTAAAAACACCAAATGAAAATTTACAAACCATATTTAAAAAGGTTCATAAACTTAAATCAAAGGAAATTCACTTAAAAGAAAGACTAAAAATCACATCTGAAATGATTGACTATTTGTATCAACTATGGCAGAGCATAGAAATGGCAGAAGATATTGAAACATTAATGGAAATCAGGGAAGAAATGATTCAAGAAAGATTTATTAATGAAAATAATAAAAAGAAGAAAAGAAAAAAAATCATTTCAAAACCACTTGAATTTAATTATAACGGCTTTAAAATTCTCGTTGGAAAAAATAATATTCAAAATGACCAGATTACAAGAGAAGCTGATAAGGAAGACATATGGCTTCATGTACAGGGGATTCCCGGAGCTCATGTAATTATAAAAACAGAAAGAAAAAAAGATATTCCACAAGAAGTTATTGAATATGCTGCATCTCTTGCTGCATATTATTCAAAAGGGCGAATGTCTTCAAAGGTTTCTGTAGATTATACTCAAAAAAAGCATGTATGGAAACCAAAAGGGGCAAAACCAGGAATGGTCTTATATAAAAACTTCAAAACCATATACATAGAACCAAAATCCCCATCCTGAATCAGGATGGGGATTGTTTAAAAATTACAATTGTTCTGCAAGTTCTTTCGCTGAAGATATTGCATCTACTATTTGGCCAACTTTGTTTGCATCACCTATTACATATACATTATTAAATTCTTCTTTGAGTTTTTCATATAATTCATTTACAGGTTTTGTTCCTGCTGTAACTACAATATCATCAAATTCGCCTAAAGAAGTTATTCCTTCTCCTATTTTTTCAACAATAACTTCTTTACCTTTTATTTCTTTTACCATTGTTTTAGTATAAATATTTATCTTTGGAGCATAATTTTTCTGGAACAATTTACTTGCAACTACTTCCATTCCTCTTCCAACTTCTTCCATTAATTCAACAACAGTTACATTTTTACCTTCATTAACAAGTGCTTCTGCTGCTTCTAACCCAATTAATCCACCGCCAATTACCAATACATTTTTACCTTCAACCTTTTTACCGTCAAAGAAGTCAAATCCTGTAATGTAATCTGTTAAACCAGGAATTGGTGGAACAAATGGCTTTGCACCAGTAGCAACGATTATAATATCATAATTTTCTTTTTTGAGCATTTCTGGCGTTACTTCTGTATTATATTTTATTTCAACTGATTTTTCTGTTTTTCTTATAATATCTTCAAGTGTATCTTTCATATAAATCTTTCCTGGAGCTCTGTAAGCTAATACCCATTGACCACCAGCATAATCATTCTTTTCGTAAATAGTTACTTCATAACCTTTCTTAGATAAATATGTTCCTGCAAATAAACCTGCAGGTCCTGCACCAATAATAGCAACCTTTTTCTTTTCAGGAATCTTTTCAACAACAAATTCACTATGAACTTCTGGATTTGCAATACAATTAATTGGTTTTCCTGCTTTAACATTTGCAAGACAGCCCTGCAAACAACCTCCACATCTTACAAAATCATCTGAGTTAGATAAAATTTTATTAGGAAAATCTGGATCTATTATTAATTGTCTTCCAAATACAACTCCATCAATTGTTCCGTCATCTACAAGTTTCTTATATCTTTCATCAATTTGCATTCTTCCTACTGCAATAATAGGAATTTTTGTTAATTTTCTAATTTCTTTCAATCTATTATCCATTATATCTGTTGGTAATGACATGTGATTATAATACCATGGTGCTGAATCACATGCGTTACCCCAACCAACGTGAATAATTGATACACCAAACTCTTCTGCTAAAGCAAATATCTTTGTTAAATGTTCATCTGTAATTCCACCTTCAACAAATTCGCTTCCTGAGATTCTTAAAATTAAAGGTATATTTGTAACTTCCTTTACAGCTGATAAAACTTCCCTGGCAAATTTAAATTTATCTTTTCCATATTCGTCATCTCTTTTATTCAATCTTTCAGAATAGAATTGATGAACAATATAACCATGACCAAACTGGATTTCTATTCCATCAGCACCTGCTTTTTGTGCTCTTTCAGCATTTTCTTTAAATGCCTGTATTAATTCCTTTATTTCATCAAGAGTTAATTCTTCAGGAGTTACTCCTGTAGATGGGCATTTTACAGCAGAAGATGATTTTACAACTTCAGATGCTTTTGGATTTGCTGCCCTTCCAGCATGATTAAGATGTACAATTAATTTGGTGTCGTATTTGTGTAATGTGTCAACAAGTTTCTTTAATCCTTCAATGTGTTCATCAGTATCCAACATTACCTGTTTTGGATGTTCTTTTCCTGATTTTAACACTGATATAGGCTCAAGAATAATTGCTCCGACTCCACCTTTTGCTTTTCTTTCATAATATTTAATCAATTCTTCTGTAATAAAACCTGTCTTTGGTGTAGCTAATGCTGTTTTTACAGGTGACATAAAAATATGGTTTTTTGCTTCAAAATCCCTGAATTTCAAAGAAATCACCCCTTTTATATTTTAATATCCCCTTCTACCTAATCCTGCACCTCTTCCCATTCCATGTCCCATGCCGCGACCCATTCCTCTTCCCATTCCAGCACCTCTACCCATACCTCTCATTGCTGGATTTTCAGAATTTGGTCTTATAGCATCTTTAGGACATTTTTCCATACAAATACCACATCTTGTACATATATCATTATGTATATATGGATATCCATCATCTTTTAATTCAATTGCGCCTTCCACAGGACATACATTTACACATATCTTACATTTTATACATTCGCTTTCTTTTACCCAGGGCATATAATATCCCCTCCTTTACTCTTCCACTTCTCCTGCAAGAATAAATCTCAATTCTTCCATAGCGTCTTCAACTGTTTCACTTTCCACTATAATAGGTTTATAACCAAGTTTATCAAGTTTTATCATTGAACCTTTTCCCATGCTTAATCCTACCCATACCTTACAGTGACCCAAAAACTCCAATATTTCTTCAACTTTTGCGTGCATATGCGTTTCTGCATATGGATTTTTTATCTCTTCTACTTTTTTAAAATTTTCTCCATCATATTCATATACTACATATAATTCTGAGTGACCAAAATGTTCATCGTTCAAGTGTACTCCGTCTTTTGTACCAAATGCTATTTTCATCATTTCACCCCTAATTAATGTGTAGCGTGTTCTACTTTTTCTAATTTTCCATTCTTATAATTTTCTATGATATTTGAAAGTTTATCCTTTTTTGTTAAATATACTTCAATACCTGCAGCATTTAACACTTCAAATGCATTTTTACCAACACTTTCAAGTATTAATACATTAACGCCTTTTTCAGCAAGCATTTGTGAAACCTTTGGTCCCATTCCATGTGCTTCGCTTGCATTATTTTCAACAACTTCTACAATTTCATCATTATCGAGGTCATAAATTACAAATAACTCTGCCCTCGCAAATCTGTCATTACTTAATGATTCTAAGTCTCTTCCCTGTGATGGTATAGCTAATTTCATCACTAACACCTCCGTTTATTTTAATTTTTCCATTACTTTTTCAAAGATTTCTTTTATTGCTTCAGCCGCTTTACTGTTTTCATAATTCACTACAGGATTAATTTCTAATACTGCTTTTAATACTATTTCATCAAAAGGTATTTCTCCCAATACTTCTATGCCATCGCTTATACAATAATTGATTATTTCTTTACTTACATCTGGATTTAAGTCGTATTTATTAATAACTACACCAAAATCCCTTTTAAAGTATCTTACTGTTTCTACTATTCTCTTTAAATCATGAAGTCCTGATGAGGTTGGTTCTGTTACAATTACAACATAATCTGTTGCTGTAATTGAAGATGTTGCAGGACAACCTATACCAGGTGCTCCATCTATTAAAACAATATCTTTGTTATTTTCTTCTGCCTTTTTCAAAGCGAGTTTTCTAACTTCTGCTACTAAACCTCCTGATGTTTCTTCACCAGGATTTAGATTAGCATGAACAATTTCTTTTCCATCAGATACTACAGAATAATAATATTCTCCCGATAAAGCTGTTTCTAATCTTATTGCATTTTGAGGACATGCAATAACACAGGCATTACATCCTTCACATGCATATGGATCAACATCATATATTCCATTTTCAAATGTAATAGCTTCAAATCTACAAACATTTTTACAAATACCGCATTTATCGCATTTATTTTGATCTATTATAGCCTTTTTTCCACCATAATATTCATATTTTTCTTTTAAATCACCATTAAACATTAAGTTTAAATTTGCTGCATCAACATCACAATCTGCTAATACTGCATTTTTCAACAAAGCACCAAATGATGAACTCAATGTGGTTTTTCCTGTTCCACCTTTTCCACTAACTATTGCAAGTTGTCTCATTTAACCAACCCCTTTATTTCATCAAACACATTTAAGAATTTTTCTTCCCATTCTGGTAAATACTCAGAAAAGATTTTTCCTTCTGAATATAATTTAGCAATTTCTCTATCAAAAGGTATCTTCAATAATATTGGTACATTTGCTTCTCTGGCATAATCATCTATAATTGTTGTATCATCACTATCTCTATTTACAATAATACCTGACGGGATTCCCATTTCTTTCACCAGATCTACAGCAAGGCTTAAATCATGCAATCCAAATGTAGTTGGTTCAGTTACAAGAATAGCAAAATCTGCATTTCTCAAACTTTCAACAACAGGACAAGAAGTTCCTGGTTGTGAATCTATTAAAACAACATCGGCATTATCATCTATATGTTTTTTTAATTCCCTTATAATCCTTACTCCTGAAGGTTCTCCAATATTTAATAATCCCATTCCAAATTCGAGATTTTCATTGATTTTACCTAACTTGATTTTACCGAGGCTTTTTGGTTTCTCTGTAATTGCATCAACAGGACATACCATTGCACATGCCCCACAACCATGACATAAACTTTCAAAAACCAACGTTCCCGTTGGAAATACTGAAATTGCTCCGAATTGACAGGCTTTTGCACATTCACCACATCTAATACATGCATTATTATCAACTACTGGTAATAACATATCTACACTTTCTTCTTTATAAAAGTCTATATTGAAAAAAAGATGATCATTTGGTTCTTCAACATCAACATCTAATAATTGAATTTTATATTTTTTTGATAATGCATAAGCTAAATTTGTTGAAACTGTAGTTTTTCCTGTTCCACCTTTACCACTTAAAACGGTTATTCTCATTTCATAACCTCCATTCTATATATTAGGACTATATATACAATTCATATATATCATACCACTTTATTTTTAAATTTCAAAGAGGGTTGTCATTATGGCAACCCCCTTTTTAAACAATTATTTTTTACCACCAGCCTCTACCAAACCCACGACCTCTGCCAAATCCTCTTCCATATCCATAACCTGCTCCGTATGTTCCTCTACCGTAACCATATCCCCTACCGAATCCTCTTCCGTATCCTCTACCATATCCAAAGAATCCTGCAAATCCTCCAAACCAACCTCTCCTTACTGGTGTTGTATAATACCCTGGATTGCTGCATGGTCCCCTTCTTAAACCTATTGGACCTGTACCCATTGGGCCTGTACCATCAAATCCTGGCATCATCTTTCACCTCCCTGATTATATCTATCGAGTTCTCTTAATCTTTCTTCTACAAAATGCAACTCCTCTTCAAGATATCTTTTATAATCCAAAAGCATAGCTTTTTCTTCTTCTACTGAATATCCATAGTAATCATCATATGGTTCATCGTAATATCTTCCGTATCCACCAAAACCTCTTCCATAACCACGTCCAAATCCTGCTCCTCTACCGAATCCTCTTCCATATCCTCTACCCATGCCTCTTCCAAAACCATATCCACCATTTCCGTATCTCATATCCTCACCTCCGGATAAATTATATATGTTTTTTGCATATATCCATTTTTATTATATACCTAATACATATATATGTCAAGTAAACATTGTAAAAAAATTTTTTCACATCAATGAAAATTCCTCAATAAACATATAAAAAATATCACCGTCTGAATAGCATTACTTCAGACGGTGATCGGTTATTTCATTTAATTAAATATTTTTTATTAAATCATTTTTTGTGCACATTTCCTCTGTTTTAGGACCATATGAAATATGAGATATTTCTATTCCTGTTTTTTCTTCAATAAACGCCATATACTTTAAGAAATTAACATGATTTGTATCTGGCCAGCCTTTTAATGTCTCATATACAGGTTTTCCAACAAAAAAATCATATGAAGAAGATGGAATTTCTTTTATTTCACCATTTACATCATATGCAACACACACTTTAATTTCATCAAAACCATTTAAAACATCGGCTTTGGTAATAACAAATTTTGTCAAACCTGATCTCAATTTTGCATATCTCAAAGCTGGTAAATCAAGCCAGCCAACCCTTCTTGGCCTTCCAGTTGTTGCACCAAATTCATTTCCAAATTTTCTTATTTTTTCTCCAATTTCACCAAATTCCTCTGTTGGAAATGGCCCTTCACCAACCCTTGTGGTATACGCTTTCAATACTCCCAATACCTCATCTAATTCAAATGTTGAAAACCCTACAGAAGATACACCATGAGCCATTGTTGCACCAGAGGTTACAAATGGATATGTCCCAAAATCAAGGTCAAGCAATACACCCTGAGCACCTTCAAAGAGAACAGAAGTATTTCTGAATACCTGCGCCATATCTATTGCTGATGTGAATTTGACATTTAATTTTTCAAGCTTTCTTTTTTGTTCCATTAAATAATTAAAAATTTCTTCAGATGTAAAATTAAATCTTTCTTTGTATATATTTTTCTTTAAATACATTACTTCTTCTAATCGTTCTCTTAAAAGTTTTTCATCAAATAAATGATATATTTTAAATCCTTCTCTTGATACTTTATCTGTATATGCTGGACCTATTCCTTTTCTTGTTGTACCTATTGGATTTTTTCTTAATTCTTCAAGGATTCCATCCTCTTCTTTATGATACGGAAGAACAAGAAAGGCTTCTAAATCTATGTATATTTTTGATGAAACTCCTGGAAAATCTGCTTCTAATATTTCCAGTTCTTTTATTAATTGTTCAATATCTATAACCATTCCAGCACCTAAAAATGCCTTTGAATCCCCCTCAGGAATTATAGACGGAAGCAAATGATTTACATATTTTTTCCCTTTATAATATATTGTATGACCGGCATTGGCACCACCAGAAAACCTTACTATCCATTCGTAATTTCCAGAAAAATAATTTACCACCTTTCCTTTTCCTTCATCACCCCATTGAGCACCAACAATAGCAACTCTTTCCATACTTTTGCTTCCTCCTTCCAACAAAGTAAAAGAAGCCCTATAAAGGGCTTCTTTTAGTATTTTTATGTAATTGTAATATTGTATATTTCCGCATTTTCTTTTCCTCCATACAAAAATACACATGTATTATATCATAATTATCCTGTGATTTCAATAATCATTTTTTAATTTCATATAATTATTGTATAAGATTATAAATTTTTCTATAGAAATATTTTCCGGCCTTGTTTTTGGATCTATATCTGATTTTTCAAGTAATTCATCAAGCCTATCCTTTATTAATCCCTTTAAATTATTCCGTATTGTTTTTCTCCTCTGCGAAAACGCAACATGAACAAATTTGAAAAATCCTTTTTTGTTAATATCAGGAATATCTTCTTTTGGAGTTAATTTTAATACAACAGAATCAACTTTTGGATTTGGAATAAATGCATGAGGTGGAACATTTAATACTTTTTCCACCTTACAAAAAAATTGGACAAATATACTCAAAGGGCTATAATTTTTCCCGCTTTTTGCCATCATTCTTTCGCCATATTCTTTTTGAACCATTAATAACGCTAATTGAAAATCTGGCGTCTCAAAAAAAATCTTTTCTAGTATTGGTGAGGTTATATAATACGGAATATTGGCGATATACTTTGGTTTCTGAATTTCTGATATATTCGCTTTTAAAAAATCTATAAATTGAATTTCTACATTTTGATATTCTTTAAATCGTTCTAATAATAATGGTTTAAGTCGTTCATCTATTTCAAATGCATATAGTTTTGCCCCGGTTTTAGCAATTTCCTCTGTTAGTGTGCCTGCACCAGGTCCTATTTCTATAACTGTATCCTCCTCTGTTACAGAACCTTTTTTTACTATTTTTTTAGCATATTCAGATGTAGACAAAAAATTCTGTCCAAGACTTTTTTTTAGTTGTATATTATATTTTTTTAACCAGTCTGATGTCTTCATTCTTCTCGCCTCGCATGTAAATATATATACTTGACAAAGTATAGTTTTTGTTGTATAATATCAAAAAAAGAAAATAACTGCCAATAAACCCAAATAAATGCCAATATCAAAGGTAAACAACTTGTAGTAATTCCCCCTGTTTAACTCTTTAGCAGCCCGAAAATCGGGCTGCTTTTTTTTATACATTATATTTTCTTTAAATAATCAACAACATACATTTTCCAGATATTTTTAAATATTATCAGCAAAGGAATTGTTATTAATACACCAACTACACCGTATAATTGGGCAAAAATCAACATCGAAGTCAATATCAGGAACCAATTTATATTTACCTGACCACCTGAAATTCTTGGCGCAAGCACCCACATCTCAAGTTGATTGGCAAAGGTTATTATTATCAATCCCTTTAATAATCCCATTAAACCAAAGTTAGTAAATCCTAATAACAATATTGGAATTGCTGTTATAAATATTCCTAAATATGGAATAAAATCTGTAATACCCGCAAGTATTCCTAAGAACAAAGCATAAGGGAAACCAAATACCAATGCCATTATCCAGGTTATCACACCAACTGATAATGCTGTTATTATCTGCCCTGAAACAAATTTTCTCAAATCATTATATGTTTTTATTAAAAAATCCTTTGTGCTATCTATTTCGGAATTTGGAAAAAACATATCAATAAGATTCCACATTCTTTTACTTGCTATTGCCATATATCCTGATGCCACTATTAATAATAATGCAATAGTTAGAAAATTGGATATATTAGAAGCTAAATAACTTGCAAATTGAACTATCATATTTCTTAAATAATCTCCTGCAGTATCCAATAATGTATTTACAACTTCACCAGTTGTTCCGGGAATTCCCTGAAAATCAAATTCAGCTATTGAATCAAAAACCTTTTTACTCTCTTCTATTGTAATAGGAATTATACTATAAAAAGCATATACTATTGCTCCATAAAATATCAATGAAGCTATAGGAACAGTAAGTTTTCTCGGTATTTTTATTTTTTCAAGATATGATGCAATTACATCTATTAAAATAGTAAAGAACATGGCTATTACTAAACTTCCAACTATTGTAGAGAAAATTTTTAATGATATCATAAACACTATTAAATACATCATTATAAACCAAAAGCTTTTTTTCATTATTCTACCTCCTTAGAATTAAATATTATATCATATGGAGGTTCAAGATCTGATTCCAGAGTTGTGGAATGAACATTTCTTTTAAAATACCACCAGAAGATATATGGGTCTGTTGCATAGACATCTGCTATCGAATATATCTTTGAATTTTTTATTATTACATTATCTATTAATATTTTTTTATCATTATATGATTCATCATATTCTATTTTATATTCTTTTTGAGATGCTAATTTTATAGAATTAGCTGGATTAGCCAGATAACGTTGTAATATAATCAATGCACTATTTTCATCTTTTTTCTTTTTTGCCTTTTTAGAATTTAAAAAATCCTTTGTCATTAAATAGCTATTTTGTGTTGTAAGTCTTTCATCTACCAAATACACTTCAGAATTAAATTTATTTTTTAGTTTTATTGCAAAATCTATTGTTTTAAATGTTTGTGTGGAATATCTCCCGGACATTGATATTGGAAGACCTACTATAAATATATCTCCATCTTTAAAAATTTCATTTTCAAGCACCTTTAATAATTTATCGCTTCCAACACTGTTTTTTATTGTTGGAATTTTCAAAGCAGCCTCTGCAGTAGCTATACCTGTTTTTTTTAATCCATAGTCAAGCGCTATAAATTTCAAAACGTTAACATCTCCTCTATAATATCCTTTTGAGTTTTTATAATATTATATTCAATTTCTTCATTTTTCAATATCTTTACAACTTTTTCCTTATCTTCTTCGGAAAATGCAATTACAGGATTAGCACCAAGTGCAAATAATTTTGAAAAAACATTATTTTCTCTTAATTTATCTAAAATATGTATTATATGTTTTTGCTCTAATTTTATATACATATTTAAATCCCTTGTAGTTTTGAACATTTTTACTTAACCTCCGCAAATTGGTTATTTAACAGAGAAATAAACTGTCTTGATTTGAAATTCATAAAGAAATTTATAGAACTCTTTAATAACCATTTATCAAGAATACTTTCTTTAGCTTTTACATTTTTATGTATTAAATCAAGCTTAAAGTCGTCTACTGCTTTAAGTCCATTTGATGTATTTACAACTATACCGGAATTTATCAGTTCGTCTGTTATAGTCTTTACAAGTTCTGTGTCATTATTAAAGTATTTTTCCGATAATGCATTTATGGTAATGTTTGTATTTTCTTCTATCATTTCATATACTTTCTTTAATACTTCTGGTGAAGGATAATTTCTTGAAAAATCATACATTAATTTTGTTGAAAAATCTGTATTATATGCCATAACAAATATTATATTTTCTTTTTTATTATGTGGCCATGATGATACAAGATCCAATAATTCAATACGCGTCTTAGGAACATCATATAACATAATTATAGAATTTCTATCCTTCTGTTCTAAAGCTAACCCATCATTTGCAAATTCTGAAATTAATATTCTCGAAGGTCCTTTTTTATTAATCTCTCTAATATTTATTTTTTCAAAAAATGTATGCATGTGCGAATAATACAATATATAATCTTCGGAATATTCATATGTTTGAGAAATATAATTCTTTAAATTTTTATATGGTGTGACATTATCAACTATAATATTGAGATTTTTGGAATTATATAAATAATCCTTTATAAGTTTTAGCTTGTTGGAATTTATTTCCTTTACAACTTCAAAAGAAGGAACATTGGAGTTAACATTTGCAACTCTATATCCACTAAGTTTCAAAAATTCTTTTATGGTTTCATCATAAAATGTCCCTAAAATGTTTATATTATATATTTTAGTTCTAACCACTTTTCTAAACTGAATATACTCTGGAATATTTGCTATAGCCTGATGCGAGAATGAATAGATTGGTTCATCAATTAAAAGGTTTTTAGAAAACTCATTGAGCTTGTGTATATTTTGCATATACGCCGGTACTGTTAAAAGAATAACTCTTTTACTTTTTAATACACTATTTTCTATATGAGATTTTTTATTATAATAAATTTTATCGGAAGAAATATATTGATTAATAATTTTATAAGTATATTCAAGCAACAAGTGCGATGCACCTATGATAATGAGTTTTTCTCCCTTTGATACAGTATTTTTAATCTTTTCAATTAATAATGTATTTTTTATCTTAAGAGGTGCAAATATTGCAGTTCTATTTTGTTCTATAATATCGAGCAATATTTTATACTTATAATTTGTAAGATGATGAACATTATCTTTAGCATGTAATGATATTAATAAATTTCCATGATTTTCTTTTTCAGTTAAAGAATCACCGACAAATTCTATATCTTTTACATAAAATTTCAATACCTTTTGATTGTTATAAAATGTTCTCTCAACTCTGAAATTACCAACTATATTACATTTTATATTCCCCGTAATATTTTCCCTTTTATTTGCTAATACACCATAACCAACAATTTCAAATATCATACCCTTAGGTGTTTTTGCTATTGCTGCTATATTCTCTTCTTCAGCACCAAAAAGTTTTACTTTTTCAAGTACTACATCCTTTATTAAAAATGTCGGCTCTGGATTTTGATAACCAAATGGTTCTAAAAGAGATATATCGTCAAAGAAATTACCCCATAAATTCTCAATTTCCATGTCTATTTCTATTTCAGATTCCGGTTCTTTATCGCCATAAATATTTGAGTATACTTCATTAATCTTTTCTCTAAGCATTTCTATTTTTTCAGAATCAATTGTAAATCCGGCAGCCAATTCATGACCACCATATTCCTTAAAGAAATCTTCATTTTCTTTAGTAATATTTTTCATTAATTCAATAAGACTAACTCCCTGCGGACTTCGGGCAGACCCTTTTCCAAGATTATCTTCAGAAGTAGTTGAGACAAGAAGAACAGGCTTGTTAAATTTATTTGAAAGCTTAGAAGCCACAATTCCAAGAACCCCTAGATGCCAATCCTGGCCGCTTAAAACAAGAACCTTTTTATCATGAAAATCCGGATTAATATCCATTAAACTTAATGCTGATTTATATATACGCCTTTCATGTTTTTGCCTTTCGGTATTTAAGTCTAATAATTGTTTAACTTTCTTTTCTATATTTTTTTCTTCTTCCGTAAGCAATAACTCAAATGCTTTCATGGCATCAGCCATTCTTCCAGCTGCATTTATTTTAGGTGCAATTTTATATGCTATAACATAAGATTTTACATCTTCTGGCATCACACCAATTTCCCTCATCAAATGCCTTAATGCAGGACTGGGATCAGTTCTTAACTTTTCAAGCCCTCTCTTTACAAAATACCTATTCTCGGATCTTAAAGGAACTATATCAGCAATAGTTCCAAGAGCAACAAGATCCACAAGAGAAAACGGATCAAATTTTATATCATTTATTTTCTCATAAACTGCAAGTAATACCTTAAAAGCAACACCTACTCCCGATAATCCTTTAAACGGATATTCATCATCATGCCTTTTAGGGTTTACAATAGCATCTGCTTCCGGTAAAACCTCCTGCATTTCATGATGATCAGTAATTATAATTCTCATTCCTTTTTCTTTTGCATGAGCTATTTCTTTAAGTGACGTTGTTCCACAATCTACAGTAATAATATTTTTATATCCCTTATTATATAGCTCATCTATAGCTTCAATATTTAAACTATATCCTTCATCTATTCTATTTGGAATATATGCTTCTATATCCCATCCCAATGCTTTAAATCCCTGGTAAATTACAGCAGCCGCTGTAACCCCATCTGCATCATAATCTCCATATACAACTAATTTTTCTCCTTTATCCCTTATATCAAATAAAATATCAACAGTTTTATCCATATCCTTCAAAAGATATGGATCTATAACCGTTGATTCATCGGGATATAAAAATTCTTTTATCTGCTCTATATCGGTAATTCCACGTGCAATAAGCAGTTTAACCAGAAATTCGGATAATCCTAATTCTGAGGAGATGTGCCTTGCAAGCTTTAAATTCTCCTCAAATAAAGGATTAGCCGAGTCCCAAAAGACCCTCCAATTCTTTTTCAAAATATTCTCTCCTCTCTTATTTATTTTTTTTATTTTGTTATAATTATACAAAATTTATAGTACCAAAATCATTAGAGATATATTCCATTAATTTTAATTTAACGTTAATTCATTTCTTATTTCATATTTATTTCAAATTTTGTATATTGTGATATAATAAAAAAGAAATCTTATTGGAGGTGAATTTATATGAATAATAAAAAGATTCTATTAATTTTATTAATGTTTTCTTTATTTATTTCTATTTTCGCTGTAAACAACAAAGATTCAAGAAAAACCCTTTTAATTTATTCAAGAGGTTATTCATTTTTATCAACAAAAGTAGAACACAAACTTAAAGAAGCATTAATTAACCAGGGAAAGTATAGACTTGTAGAAAGAGATATAAACGTAATGAATGAAATAGAAAGAATCTTACACGGTCTCACATCAAAAGATAATTTTAATTTAAATCAATTAGCAGCAGATTATATTGTTTATATAGAAGTTATAGATGCAGAATCATATAGAAAAACCGATGAATATGATAATATCTGGTATGAATACCACATTGAAGGGGCATATAGATTAATAGATATTGAAACAAGTCAGATTCTGGAAATAAAAACTATAGATGCTGTTGGAACTCATTACGTTTCACAATATGTTTCAGAATACGAAGCAAAAGAAATGGCAAGAGAGGAAGCCATATCAAGTCTGGTAAATACCCTTGTATATAGAATGAATAAATTATTTTTAATTAGCGGTAAAATTATAGGTATTGAAGCAAATTCACGTGTTTTAGTAAATATTGGAAGAAATAATGGAGTATATAAAGGAATGATGTTCTCATTCGCAAAAAATTACGAAATAAATGGTGATGTATATAGAAAAACAAGCGGAAAATTAGTCACAAAAGAAGTTTCCTCCAATTCCGCAATCTTAGAGATTTTAGAAGAACCTGAATTCGCTCTAGATAATACAGTCAGTGTAATAGAAAATCCGGATATTTCTCCATTTAGAGCACATTTTTCTTTATCAATGACAACAAAACTCCCGGATATTTATTCATTAAGAATGGATTTTCTTATTGACAATTATAAAAACTTCACATATGGTGTTTTTGTAGAATTTTCAGATGATATAAATACATTTTACACTTCTACAGGATTAAATATAAGATACACACCTGAATATACATTTGGAAATTTAAATCTGGGGGCCGATTTGTATATCTCAAGTTATTACAATACCGAAATTGATTACAATGAAGACTATATTGCTGATGTTGGTATTGGTATAACTCCTATAATAGGATTAGAACTAAAACCACATAAGAATTTTGGAATTATCATAGAAAGCGGTTATACTTTTGAAAGCTCAATAGGTGGTAATTATCCAGCTAACAATGCACCTTATATAAAAGCTGGGATTGATTTAATATTCTAAATTAATTCAAACCCGGGATGCAATAAAATCCCGGGTTTATTTAATTTTAATTATTATGTTACCAAAAAGAAATTATTTTTTTGAACATTCTATTCAAAAAACAGTCTAATATGTCGGATAGCAAATCTATCCTTTATTTTTTGAAATATTCTTAGCAAATAATTATTACGATTGCTAAAAATAAAAATTAAAAATAGATGTCTCAGGAGGTGATGGGTATGCTAAACCCAAAAAACTTTACAGAAAAATCGCTGGAAATAATAGAAAACGCCAGAACAATTGCCAATGGATATGGCACCAATGTGTTAACACCTGAACATATTACACTTGCCATTCTTGATAGCGATGATGAACATGTAAAAAAATTATTTGAAACAATAAACGTAGACGCTATAAAGGATAATATAGAAAGTGAATTGGCAGAAAACGCACAATATTCATACGGAAACCTTACTGATAATAGGGTATATATTTCCAGCACATTAGAAAGAATCTTTGAAATTGCAAAAACAGAAGCAAGAAAAACCAAACATAAACTTATTACAACATTGCATTTATTACTTGGAATAATGCTCGATGGAACATCTTATTCAGCAAAATTATTCTCAAAATACGGATTAACAACCACAGAAGTTTATGAAGAATTAAAAAACATAAAAGTAACCAAAGAAGGAACAGAAGAAAAAGTTGGAGATGTTTTAGAACAGTTTACCATTGATTTGACAAAAATGGCAGAAGAAAAGAAATTAATGCCTGTTATTGGAAGAGATATTGAAATCCAAAGAACTATTGAGATATTAAGCAGAAAAACAAAAAACAATCCTGTTCTCGTTGGTGATCCAGGTGTAGGTAAAACAGCTATAGTAGAAGGATTAGCACAGAGAATAGTAAAAGGTGCTGTTCCAGATGCATTAATAGACAAAAGAATTTTACAGCTAGATATGGGTAGATTACTGGCAGGCGCAAAATTCAGAGGAGAATTTGAAGAACGTCTAAAAAATGTAATCGATGAAGTAAAAAAACAGGGTGATAAAATTATATTATTCATTGATGAATTGCATACAATTATCGGCGCAGGAAAAGCAGAAGGAAATTCGATGGATGCTGCAAATATGTTAAAACCTGATCTTGCACGAGGAGAATTAAGAGTTATAGGTGCAACAACACTTGATGAATATAGACAGTATATTGAAAAAGATAAAGCTCTTGCAAGAAGATTCCAACCTGTTCAGGTTGATGAACCTTCATTAGAAGACGCAATAGAAATCTTGAGAGGTATAAAAGAAACATTTGAAAAACATCACAATGTTAAAATTTCAGATGAAGCAGTAGTTGCAGCAGTGAAGTTATCACATAGATATATAACAGATAGATTCTTACCAGATAAAGCTATAGATTTAATCGACGAAGCTGCAGCAAAAGCAAGACTTGAAAAGAGCTCTAAATTATCCAATATTAAGAAATTGGAATACGAAGCAAAGGAATTAGAAGAAGAAATTAACGACTTAACAGTAAAAGGAAAATATGAAGAAGCTGCTTTAAAGAAACAAAAATTATTTGAATTGGAAAAAGAAATTGAGAGACTAAAAGAAGAATACGAAAAGGAAAAAGACAAAGAAGAGGAAGAAGTAATTGTAGATGAAGACAAAATTGCAGAAATTATTGAAAAATGGACAGGAATTCCAGCTAAAAAAATGCTCGAAGAAGAAAGAGAAAAATTACTTAACCTTGAAAAAGAAATACACAAAAGAGTTGTAGGGCAGGAAGATGCTATTGTTAAAGTTGCTCAACATATAAGAAAAGCAAGGGCTGGTTTAAAAGATCCAACAAGACCTATAGGTTCATTCTTATTCCTTGGTCCAACTGGAGTTGGTAAAACAGAATTAGCAAAAGCATTAGCTGAAGTATTATTTGATACAGAAGACGCACTAATCAGAATTGACATGTCTGAATACATGGAAAAGCATGCAGTTTCAAGATTAATTGGTTCACCTCCAGGATATGTAGGATATGAAAGAGGAGGTCAATTAACAGAAGCTGTTAGAAGAAAACCGTATTCAGTAATACTAATCGATGAAGTAGAAAAAGCACATCCAGATGTATTCAATGTATTATTACAGGTATTAGACGACGGAAGATTAACCGACGGAAAAGGTAATACCGTAGACTTCAGAAATACCATTATTATAATGACAAGCAACATCGGTTCTGAAGGGATTTTAAAAACATTAGAACACAAAGGGCACCTTGGATTTGTAAGCGAAGAAGAAAAGGCTTCTACAGAAGAAGAACTGGAAAAATTGATAAAAGAAGAATTAAAGAAATTCTTTAGACCGGAATTCCTTAACCGTTTAGATGAAATAGTGGTATTTAAACCATTAACCATAGAAGAAGTAAAAGAAATTGTTGGAATATTATTAAAACGCACAGAAGAAAGATTAAAAGAAAAAGATATAGAATTAATGATTACAGAAGACGCAAAAGAATATATTGCTAAAAAAGGTTATGATAGAATCTTTGGTGCTCGTCCATTAAGAAGAGTTATAGAAAGAGAAATCGAAATGGAATTGGCAAATAAAATAATTGCTGGCGAAATTCCTCCAAAAAGTAAAGTAATTATTGACTTAAAAGATGATAAATTATTAATCAGAACCAGCAACGGCGAAATAAAACCAAAAGAAGAAAAGAAAAATTAAATAATTCATATTTAAAGGCAGGTGCAAAACCTGCCTTTTTATTATTTATTCTTTAAGGATTTTCCTATCCGTCTATTGAAAAATTAATTAGATTAAAAAGCGTGGTGATTAGATGAAACATCTAAAATTTCTTTCAATAGTATTTTTAATATATTTATCTACTTTCATATTTGCAAATAACCAGATTACATTACCAGCAAGCATAATTTCTATTGATAATATCTTTTCTTTAAAAGATATTTTTCCTGAAATAAAAAATGACAGAACACTTGCTTTCTTTACAGGCGAAACTATAACTTATGACGCTTCAAAACTTAAAAATATGATTGAGTCTCTTACAAATTATGAAAATATAACCTTTGAGTCAACCATAATAACAATATTTTATATGCCAACTAAAACAAAAAATAATTCTAATTTAAACAAAAATGATACAAAATATATATTGGAAGATTATTTTAAAAATATATTCCTTGAAGATTCAAAAACAGCAACTATCAATTCCTTTGAAATAAGCAAGTTTTATACAGACACAAAAGTCTCAACTGTACTTGATATAAATTATCGAAGAACTATGAACAATGTATTTGGTAATTTTTTAATACTTGATGATTTTAATAATAAAAAATATATATCCTTCAAAGCAAATGTTTCAAATTATAAAAATGTATTTATAGCAAAAAACAATATAGATTATAAAACTCCTTTAAATGATTCACTTTTAGCAACAAAAACCGTTGATATATATTCTCTTAATTTTTCACCACTTATAGTTGAAAAAAAAGATTTAATAAAATTTCAAGCTAATAGAAAAATAAGAAAAAATGAAATTATTTACGAAAATTCAGTAAAAAAGATACCTGATGTAAAAGCCGGCCAGATAATTCCTGTCGAAGTTTATGCTTATGGTGTAAAAATATTATCGTGGATGCGCGTTTTAAATGATGCAATAATTGGTGAAATTGTTTCAGGAAGAAATGAAAAAACAGGAGTATTAATAACAGGAAAGTTATACAAAGGACCAAAAGTAATTATTGACATAGGAGGTAACTAAGATGAAAAGGATTTCGTTTATTATCATGATAATCTTATTATCAACATTTTCATTTTCGGATTCATTATGGAAAAAAGCCCATACAAAAAATTTATACTCAAATCCAGAAAAGGTATATTCCCTGGGAGATATTATAACAGTAGCTGTTTCTGAAGCACCATCTTTAAGTTTATCAGATAACAACCCTGATCCTTTTTCTGGTGTAATGGGAACAGTTGGCGCAATATTTAATACAATAGGAAATCTTGATCTAACTAAATTTTTACCTCTTGGCGCAAATTCTCCAGATAAGGTTAGCGTTTCAAATAAAAAAACCTCTTCTCAAAGTCAGGCAAAGGTTAGTTTATATGTTTCTGCAAAAGTAGTTGAGGTCTTAGATAATGGCATTGTAAAAATATACGGAGAAAAGGAATTTAAGGTAGATTCACAGAAAAAGATAATGATAATAGAAGGTTATGTTGATCCGCAATATATTAAAGATGGCGTTATAGACTCTAAAAATCTTGCTGAAGCAAAAATATGGTATCAGGGAGATACTGATTTACAAAAAAATCCCAACAAAAAAACATGGTTGGCATGGATGCTTTCTGGAATATCAAATCTATTCTTTTAAGGGGTGACTATGGTGAAAAAAACTTTTATTATATTTAGCTTAATTATAATGCTTTATTCTATATCTTTTTCAGCTGTAAGATTAAAAGATATTGCCTATTTTAGAGGTGCAAGAGATAATCAGTTATTTGGAATTGGTGTGGTAACAGGATTAAATGGCACAGGAGATTCAGGGAAGGTTACATCAGAATTACTATCAAATATGATGAAAAATCTTAACATCAATATTCAAAATTCATTCACAACAAAAAATTCGGCTATTGTTTTTGTTTTTGCTGATATACCGGCTTTTTATAAAGAAGGTATGAAACTGGATGTTGTTGTAACAGCTGCAGGAGATTCAAAAAGCCTTGAAGGAGGATATTTAATACAAACTCCTTTATACGGTGCAGACGGTCAGGTGTATGCTGTTGCTCAGGGAAGTGTAATTACAGGTGGTGTAGAAGTTAGCAATACTGCAAACCTTCAAAAGAGAAACAAGGTAAACGGTACAATTCCCCAGGGAGCAATAGTAGAAAATGAAATACCTGCAAATATCGTTTCAAATGATACTGTAACAGTGCTACTCAGAAACCCCGATATAACAACAGCAGCAAGAACAGCATTATCAATTAATGCTCAATTTGGTCAAAAATTAGCTAAGGCTATGGATCCTTCTGCTATACGTGTAAAAATACCTGATGTTTTCTCAGACGATTTAATTTCATTCCTCGCATTAATAGAAGATGTTGAAATTGATCCAGATTCAAAAGCAAAAATTGTTATAAACGAAAAAACAGGAACTATAGTATTTGGCGGAAATGTAAAAATAGCAGATTTTACTATAAGTTATGGTAATTTTGTTATTACTGTTAATAATGGAAAAGTGGGAGATAGTGATGCAACTATATATAATTTGGTCAATGCATTAAAAGCAGCAGGTGCAACTCCCCAAGATATAATCGCTATTATACAAAATCTTTCATCTGCCGGATATTTATATGCTGAACTGGTGGTGATATAATGAATATTTCATCAATAACATTAAATGGCGCTCCAAAGGATTATCATAATCTAAAAAAAGAAGAAGTTGCTGCAGAATTGGTAAGTTCAGTATTCTCAAAAGTATTTAAAGATATGTATAACTCAAAGGCATTTGAAAACACCTTACTTCCAAAATCTAATACAGAGAAATGGTTTAATGATATGATTATCGATCAATATTCAGTACTAATAGCAAAAAACAACATGAAACCTCTTATAAACGACATCCTAAAAGCTTATCAAAAACCTTGAGGAAACCATAATGGTTTCCTCATTTATATTATAAATTTATTTTTCAAAAATTTAATTTATATGTTAATTTTTTCATAATCATCACTTTAAATTTTTATTTTATGATATAATTAAATTGATTTTATTAATTATTAAAATTATGGAGGTGGAGCATGAAAAAGGTTTTACTTGTATTTACCATTCTTATCATTTCATTGAGTATTTTTGCTGATATTTATCAATTAATTCCGGAAAATTCCAAAACAGTTTTTGTTTTTCACAATGCACAAAAAGTATATGAAGACTTAAAAACAGTTAATTCATTTGGAACTGTATTGGACGATCCGCTATATGCAGAAACATATGCTGTCGCATATATCGATGCTATAGCTCAATCTCTGGAAATGGAAAGCTCTGATATATACGATGCATTTAAAAATAACATTGCTTTTTTTGTAGTTGAACCTGAAGATAACAATTACGATTTCGGTATTATACTCGGTCCTTTAAACGATGGCGAAAAGTTTGTTGAAGTATTCAAAAAATTAGCAGATACATTAATCCCTACAGACGATGTAAATCTTAACCTCAGCTATATAGTTAAAAAAAGCGATTTACAGGATTATTTAATCATTACATCAAATGGTGATTTTTACAACAATACAAAAATTGGTTATACGCCTAAAAAACGATTTAATGATACAGGTATTTATGAAGAAATTCAAACAAGCAGCTTAAACGGTTATGGATTCTCATATATAAAAGATTCTATCTTATATGGAAAATTCTATATCCTGGATAATATACCTGAAAATATAAAAGACTCATTTAATTACGAAACAGATAATTTCTATGGATTATATTATTCAAAAACAAATTATATTCCAAAAGATTTTGATACAAATATTCCAGGTTTAAATATCTCCGGCGATACAATAAAAGATATATTAAACAAATCAAATTGGGTTGAGCAAAACATGAATATGAATATAAATAGCGATGAAGAAACTGGAGAAATAAATATAGATCTTATCTTCTCTTTGGTTGCCAACACTGGATTAACAATTAAAGAAGTTGAAGATATTCTTTCAAAAAATGATACCACATACAAAGTAATATCAGATAATTATATAAAAATCGAAGAAAATGTAGAAGACAAAGAATTAAGCATATATATATGGAAGGATGGAGATTTATTATACGTTTCAAACAAAGAAAAAGAAGAAGTTTATAAATTCCAGAAATCAAAAGAAAAATTATCTCAAAACAAAGTATACAATGAATTAAAAAACAAGGTTCCAAATCCACAATTTAGCATAATGTTCTTTGATTTAAAAAATATAATAAAATTTGCAGAAGATTATCTTGGGATTTCAGGATTAACAGAAAAAAATTATGGCGGATTGGCATCTGCTATATTAACAAAGGATGTTGAAGGAAATCCTGTAGTTGAAATTAATTTTGTTATGAAATAATACTCCTATAAATAAAAAAGCTGGTTCATTTTCGAACCAGCTTTTTATTATTTAAGCTTCTTCAACAGTATCTACAATTTTAACGATTTTATCGAGCTTTGTCATTTCAAAAATCTTTCTAACCTGTGATTGTAATCCTGCTAAAACAAGTTCTTTATTAAGATTTCTTGCTTCTTTTAATAAACTTACAACTGCCCCTAATCCAGCACTGTCAATATATGAAACCGCTGACATATCAATCACAAACTTAGTAAATTTAGGTTCAGCAAATTTCTCTTTTACCTTTTGTTTAAACGTTGCGGAATGATAAGCATCAATTTCACCTTCAACCTTTATTAAATAATAGGAGTCCTTTTCTGAGAAATCAACTGTGAAATCCATTATTCCACCTCCATAATCATGTACTATTAAGATATCTCAACGATATTATACCATATTTTTTTTCAGATTCAAAAACATTTAAAAAAAGATAATTTTATTCGAATAAATAAATTTAAATAGATAACTTGATTTTTATAAAAAAATAGTATATAATATTAATGATTATAAATCAAATACTTAATATTTTTAAGGAGGGGTTTTATGAAATTTATTCCTGTATTTTTTATGGCTTTAGGATTATTTATTATTACTTCAATTACAATAAGCTGGCCTACATCTTTTTTGATAATCTTTGAAATACTCTTTGGAATTTTTGCATTAATATTTCCATTTCTTGGAAACAAAAATACTGTACTTGAACTTTCAACAGATGGCGAAAAGGTAACATTAAGGGGTGAAGAAGCCGAAGAAATAATAGATGATATAACAGAAAATCTATGGAATAAACGTTTTTTAACCTCAAAAAATCGAAAAATAAAGTTTGTATCAGATTTGATTTTTGGTTTATTAACAGGACCTATATTACTACTCGATGCATTTGATATATATAACTTTAATTTTGGATATAAAGATATTTTTTTTGTGATAGTCGGCGCATGGTTAATATCCTATGGAATAACAAAAATCTTAAAACGATAAGCGGGGTGGGACAATGATATACGGCATATTATTTATAATTTTAGGAGCTTTAATATTATTATCACTTTCAGGAAATATTATAACAATAGGAATCATTATAAAAGGTTTTTTAGCCGCAGCAAGTATTGTATTTGGTATTTCAAATTTTAAGAAAAAAACAGAAGAAGCCCTTGCTTCAGTTATATTTGGCCTCTTACTTGTAATTGATATCACAATCGGATTTAAAAATCCTCTTTCCTTTGGTGATGTATTTATGCTCTATATTGGAAGTTTATTATTTTCCGCCGGATTAATTGGAATCTTTTCATTTAAAGTTTCTATATCCATGAAAAAAAACGATAAAACACAGGAAGAAAAAGTTTTTACGCCTGAAAAAAATTCTGAATTAAAAGTTTATATTGATACCAGCTGGAGTGATAATAGCGTAACACTAAACGAAGACGAAAAAAATAAAATTAAAGTTATCGAATCCTATAAAAATTCCTTATTTAAAAATTATATTCTTTTTGAAAATAACGAATTAAAGCTTAAAAACAAATTACGTTTTGACTCAATAAAATCCATGGAAAAGATGGCAAATATAATAAAAATCCCGGAAAATTATGAAACACATATTGAAATAAATTCAAACACAGGAAATCTATTACTGGATTTATTTGGAATAAACAACAAAATAACAAAAATTGACGCAAAAGCTTCAAAAATCCATATAATCCCATCTTCAAAGAACGACAGTGAAATTTATATAAAATCATATCTAAGTAACATTATATTTGAAATACCAAATGAAGTTTTTGTAATTCTAAAACACAATGGAGAATTTTCCATGAAAGATTTAAATAACTTCATCAAAAAAGATGACAACACATATGTTTCAAATAATTTCGAAAACTCCAAATACACATGTACTATCAATTTAGTATCAGAGATGTCAAAGATATCGTCCTTTTAAGGCTTTCCAATATGGAAAGCCTTAATTTTTTAGGGAATATTACCTCAACAATAGAAATATATTAATGAGTATATTCGCAGGAGGCGATTTTATATATGACAAGAGGTTTATATTTCTCAACAATGGGAATGCTTGCCAACATGGCTCAACTGGATAATATTTCAAATAATCTTGCAAATGCTGATACTGCAGGATATAAAAAAGATGAAATAATGTTTAAAGCCTATCTTGAAAAAGAATTTAGAAATTATGATTCTACCGATATAAACCGCGGAAAACATGTTGGTTATATGGAAACTGCTTTAATTGCCGATGAAACAAAACCCATATTGGAGCAAGGACAGATAACAACAACAAATAATCCTTTAGATTTTGCAATTTTTGGAGATGGCTTTTTTAAAGTTATGAGAAATAACAACATTTATTATTCAAGAAATGGAGAATTCAATAGAAATGATAAAGGATTTTTAGTTACTTCTGAAGGCGATTATGTTTTAGACGAAAATAATAAACCTATACAAATCCCACAAAATTTCAATGTTGATGAAAAAGGAAATATTTACAATGGTAATCAATTAACAGGTCAAAAAATAGCAATAGTAAATCTTGAAAACCCTTCAAAATTTGGAATAAATCTCTTTACAGGAAATGAAATAAAAGCTGATAATTTCAGGATTATTCAGGGAAGTATAGAAAAATCAAATGTGAATACCTTAAAAGAAATGATAAATCTTATAAATGCTAATAGAGCATTTAATATATTAGAAAAATCTGTAACTACCCAGGACACAATGACAGGTAAGGTAATAGAAAGCGCTCAAAGAATTTAAAATAATATAAAATAACCTATTTAAGATAATTCAAGGAGGAAGATATTATGTTAGTATCATTATATTCTGCATCAACAGGAATGATTGCTCAACAGAGAAGACTTGATACTGTATCAAACAATCTTGCTAACGTTGACACAACAGGTTATAAAGCTCAAAGGATTGAGTTTCAGGACTTGTTATACACACCTATAAAAGAAGCTGGAACACCTACAGCACAAAACTCAATGCTACCAACTGGAGAATATGTTGGTCATGGTGTTAGAATAGCAGCAACAAATAGAATATTCACACAGGGAAACATTGAACAAACTGGTGGAACATTTGATTTAGCCATTTTCGGAGACGGTTTCTTTCAGGTACAAATGCAGGACGGAAGAATTGCATATACAAGAGACGGTGCATTTAAAATCGATGCAAATGGAAGGCTTGTTAATTCAAACGGTCTTTTGATGGTTCCAAATATTACAATACCAGCAAACGCAACAGGTGTAAATATATCACCTGATGGAATTGTAAGTGCAAAATTACCAGATGGAACAACTCAAAACGTTGGAAATATAACATTGGTAAAATTTGTAAATCCAGCTGGATTAAAAGCTATTGGAAATAATCTTTATCTTGCAACAGACGCTTCAGGTGTAGCAACTGAAGGTATACCAAATCAGGACGGCTACGGTTCAATTGAACAGGGTTCTCTTGAAAAATCAAATGTAGATGTAGTAAAAGAAATGGTAAATATGATTGTAGCTCAAAGAACATATGATTTAAACGCAAAAGCTGTTCAAACAGCAGATGATTTCTTAAGAACGGTGGGAACACTTAAGAGATAATAATTAACTGGGGGATATAATATGAATATTGACGTTAATTTGATGATAGATTATGCAATACGAATAGGAATAAGTATTATAGTTTTATTTCTTTCAAAATACTTTTCTAAAATTGTATATAAAACCATTATAGCGGTAACAGAAAAAACTGGAAAAGAACTTGAATACAAAAATACTTTAAAAGTATTAACAAATATAGTTTCATATACTCTTGGTGGATTCATAATATTATCCCTCATATTTAAAGATTTTATGCCCTTTCTTACAGGACTTGGAGTTTCCGGAGTTATTGTGGCATTTGCAATTCAAGAACCTTTATCTAATTTTATTTGTGGAATATTATTAATGTTTTCAAAAACAATAAAAGAAAAAGATATTGTTGAAGTTAATGGAATATCTGGAATAATAGATCAAATAGACTTGAATCATACAATACTAAAAACCTTTGATGGAAAACTTATAAGAATTCCAAACAAAACAATCTGGAACAGTTCAATAACAAATTTCTGGCCTGAAGACATACGAAGAAACGAGATAAATATTGGAGTTTCTTATGATACAGACCTGAATAAATTCCTTAATATTATAGATGAATATTTAAATTCTTCCTCTTTAATATATAGAGATGAAAATCATAAACCATGGGTTTTATTTTCTGGATTTAATTCATCATCAATTGACTTTTCTTTAAAATTCTGGCTTAAAAAAGAAGTTTATTTCGAAAATCCAAATAAAATTGCAGCAGAAATACATAAATTACTTAAAGAACATAATATTGAAATCCCATTTACTCAAATAGACGTTAACTTAAAAAACAACGCCAACCTTTAATGATTGGCGTTGTTTTATTATTTATTATTATTTCCAACTATTTAAGTATTCAATTTGTTCAGGAGTTAACTCATCAATTTCAATTCCCATTGTCTTTAATTTTATTTTCGCAATATTTAAATCCACTTCATAAGGAACAGGCCTTACAGAAACTTCTATTTCACCTCTATGTTCTTTAATATATTTTGCACCTTCTAATTGTAAAGAGAAAGATAAGTCCATTATTTCTACTGGATGTCCATCGCCATTTACAAGATTTACAAGTCTCCCCATTCCAAGTAAATACAATTTATTTCCATTTGGCATTGTATATTGAGTTACACCCGGTCTTACCTCTTTCTTTTCTGTATTTATTCTTTCAAGATCTGCAACCTTTACTTCAATATCGAAATGTCCTGCATTAGCTAAAACAACTCCATCTTTCATCATCATAAAGTGTTTTTCAGTTATTACATCAATATCTCCTGTTACAGTAACAAAGAAATCTCCAATTTTTGCTGCTTCATCCATTGGCATTACAGAAAATCCATCCATTACAGCTTCTATTGCCTTTATTGGATCAACTTCTGTTACTATTACCCTTGCTCCTAACCCTTTGGCTCTCATTGCAACACCTTTACCACACCAGCCATATCCAGCTACAACAACATTTTTACCCGCTACTGTAAGATTGGTTGATCTTATTATTCCATCCCATGTTGATTGCCCTGTTCCATACCTATTATCAAAAAGATATTTCATATATGAATCATTTATATCTATTACAGGAACTGGCAATTTCCCATCATTTAAAAGCGCCTTATATCGCTTTATCCCTGTAGTCGTTTCTTCATTAATCCCCCAAATATTCTCAAGCAATTCTGGAAATTTTTCAACTATTCTAATTCCAAGATCTGCACCATCATCTATAACAATATTAGGTTTAATTTCAAGAACTTTATCTATATTTTTCCAATATAATTCTTCATCTGTTGATCTTTTTGCATATACATTTACACCATATGTCTTCAACGCTTCAGCAACATCATCTTGCGTGGACAAAGGATTACTACTTGTAATAGCAACATTTGCACCAAGCTCATGTAAAACAACAGCTGTATATGCTGTTTTTGCCTCTAAATGAATACTCATTGCCACATTAATTCCTTTAAAAGGTTGTTCATCCATATACATTTCTTTTAAAGTATTTAAAACCTTCATGTGCTGTTTAACCCATTCAATCTTCTTTCTTCCTGATTCTACTAAATCCATATTCTTCCCCTCCTGTTTTTCATCTTATCCCTTACTAAAATTATACACTATTTTTACAATAAACAAAAATCTTTTTGTGGTGTTGATTGAGAAAAATAAAAACTCCCTCAAGTAGAAAAATAATATTCACTCAGACGGCAAGAATTTCTAATCCTTGTTCTATAAAAAACACTCCTAAAAAGGTTTCTTCAGGCGGTGAAATTTCTTATAATTGTGAAAAATAAAAACTCTTTCAGACAACTCGAACGCTGATCCTCAAAAACTGCTCATATTCGCGGGGTCGCTTAGATTCTGCATCCCTGCAGAAGCTGCGCTCAAAAAAACATCCTGTTTTTTTGTCCCTCTTCATTCGCAGTTTTTTCGGGCGTTCTTCGAGTCTTCATTCGTTTTTATTTTTCACAATACTTTTGCTGTTCCGGCTCACACAATATTTCCGTTAGGGAAATTTCAAGCCTTCATTCACCTTTTTATTCATGTTTTCTTTTATGTTTTACTTATATAATAAAATCCCCGGTTATAAAAAATAACCGGGGATTTTATTATGGTTGTGGATTTTCAACAACGAATTCTTCAACAAGTTCCTTATAATCATCAAGCCAATATGCATTTGGATTTCTTTTATATACCATAAACTTACCTGCATTATTAGGATCATGTGCCCTTTGATATCTAAAGATAATATGCTCTTTTGTAAGTCCTGCAACTTCAATCTTACCTGTTTCATGAGACATAGCAAATTTAGCTCTCTTAGCAAGTCCAGAAACATTCATAATAGCCTTTAAGAAAATTTGATATCCTTCTTCAACAGGCACTGCAAATGGTTTATTACCAGCAACAGGTCTTCCCTGAAATACATAATATGGTGGAACACCTATAAATGAAAGCTTTTTAAACAATGCTTCCAATGTCTTATAATCAGCATTTACACCTTTAATTAACGGTGTCTGGTTGGCTAAAATTGCTCCTGCTTTTAATAACATATTTACAGCTTTAATTGCTACATCAGTTATTTCATTTGGATGATTAAACTGTGTCATAATATATATCTTCTTTTCATCAGTTGAATATTTTTTAATCATTTCAATTAATTTTGGATCGTCAATAATTCTATGTGGATTAAATGCAACCATCTTTGATCCAATTCTTATAATCTGAACATGTTCAATTTCTCTAATCTGTTTTATAATATTTTCCAGCTTTTCAGTTGCAAGCAATAATGGATCTCCACCTGTTAATAATACATTTGTTATTTCCTTATGTTGTCTTATATATTCAAGGTCTTCACTTACATCTCTAACAACCTCTGCACCAACATTTATAAACAATCTTTTTCTAAAACAGAATCTACAAAAACCTCCACATACATCATTTACCAAAAGCAAAGCTGTATCTCTATATTTATGCTGCAATCCTTTGCTTATGGTATATGACTTCTCATTGGATGCATCTAATCTTCCCCATTCTTCCAATTCACCCATTTGCGGAATTATCAAATTCCTTATAGGATCATTGGGATCCTCCCAATTAATTAATCCAAGATAATAATCATTTGCTCTAAATTTGTATTTTTCAGTTACTTTTTTTAACTGTTCTTTCTCTTCCTGTGATAATTGTTCCACCTGATCAATTTTTACTAAATACTTTACCTTACTCAATTCATCCTCCTCCTTTCGTTCTTTTTGTATAAATATAACTCAATTCTATTATATCAAATTTCACAATTTTTATCAAATTAATACTCAAAAATCACCTGTGGCTTATTTTTGAAAGGATGCTCCACAATAAAACATTCTATATCAAAAATTTCTTTCATTATTTTCCTGGTAATTACTTTTTCAGGCGTTCCTGAATACTTTATTTCACCATTTTTTAAAATATATATTCTATCAGAATACAATGATGCAATATTAATATCGTGGAATATTGCCAGTATTCCTTTATTATTTTCTACAACTTCATTTTTCACCATTCTTATTAATTGCTGGGTAAATCCTGGATCTATTTGAGAAACAAATTCATCAAGTAATAAAATATCGGTCTGTTGAACCAGAGCACGCGTTAACATCACGCGTTGCTTTTCACCACCACTTAAATAATTATATACTCTATTCTTAAAAACATATGTATTTGTTTTTTTCATTGTTTCTTCCATTACTTTGTTATTTTCCTCAACTGATACTAAACCCGCATATGGAATTCTTCCAGAAGAAATAATATCTTCCACTTTAAAATCAAATGATGTAAAGAATTCCTGTGGAACAACAGCAATCTTTTTAAACAATTCTTTTTTGGAATATTCATAAATAGATTTATTTTCAACATATATATTCCCTTTCATTGGTTTTTCTAAACCAGTTAAAAGTTTTAATATAGTTGTTTTCCCTGAACCATTTGGCCCTATTATAGAAACAAATTCACCTTTTTCAAGATACATTTCAGAAATATTCAATTTAAAATGATTGTTATATGAAAAGATAAGATCTTTTATCTTTAAAATACTCATATCTTTCTTCCTCTTTTCATGATAATTATGAATATAGGAGCCCCTACTATAGAAGTAGTTACACCAATTGGAAGCTCTGTAGGTCTAAAAAGGTATCTTGAAAACAAATCGGCAAACCCGAGAAATATTCCTCCATAAATAATAGATCCCAATGTTGAATATCTAATTCCAGGACCTGTTAATTTCCTCACCAGATGTGGAATTATCAAACCTACAAAACCTATAATCCCTGCTTTGGAAACAACAACAGCAACTGCAAAAACATTAATTAAAAGTACTAAAATTTTTATTTTCTCGGGATTAACTCCAGAATAAACCGAAATATCGTCTCCCATTGCTACCACTTCAATTTTTTTATGAAATACAAAATTCACAGTAATTTGTAAAATCAAAAAAAACAATAGAAGATATAAATCTCCCCAGACTATATTTCCTGTACTTCCCATTAGCCAGAAGTTTATATGCAATAAATTTTGCCAGAATAAAACTGTCAATAATGTCGAAACTGAATTAAATGTAAATCCAACAATCACACCACTTAAAATTAAAGATATAACAGGAATTTTTTTCCCTTCTTTTGCTAATAAAAAGGTAATAAATGTTGCTATAATCGCTGAAATAAACGAAAACATCTCTATTCCAAAAGGTAATTCAAGACCATATACACTTTTTAAAGCGGTGTATAATATAGCTCCAAAACTTGCCCCTGAAGAAATACCAATAATAAACGGATCTGCAAGTGGATTTTTTATTATCATTTGAAAATCATTCCCTGCAACGGCAAGTATTGCCCCTATAAGCAATGTTCCTAAAACACGAGGCAATCTTAAATTAAATATTATTCTATTGTACAATGTATTTTCAGATAAATTAAAAAATCCTTTTATTACCTCAACAAATGGAATATTTATAGTTCCAAGTGAAACAAAAAGAATTATAGAAAAAAACACTAAAACAATTCCAGAAATCAGGTAAAAAATCGGGGAAGTTTTCCCCGATTTAATTAATTTCATCTATTTTCACTGAAGAGTTTATTTAGCTCTCCCAATAAGTCTATTAATCCTGTATTTGGTAAAGAAGCCTTATTTCCGTCTATGATAAATACTTTCTTGTTTTTTACAGCTTTTATATCTTTAAATTGTTCAGCATTCATAATTAAATCATATGCTCCTTTATCCCCAGGATAATATGAAGGAACAAGAATTATATCAGGATCTTCCTTAATTACAAATTCCGGACCCACTGCAAACCATCCATTATTTCCTGTATATGGAGCAGTTACATTAATACCACCAGCATATGCAATTAATTCATTTAAATATGCTCCAGTTCCACATGTCCACATCTGTGAAACACTACCATATGCAGAAAGATATATAACTCTTGGTTTCTCTTTCCATGTAAATGTATTTTTGGCTATATTCAACATTCTCTGTCTTAACTTAAATGAATAATCCTGTGCAGTTTTTTCCTTCCCAAGAATTACACCTACAAGAGATAAATCCCTGAACATTTCATTTAAAGTAGTTGGATTTATAACAAAAGCCTTTATTCCAAATTTTTCAAGCTTTGAAACTTCCCCTTCCTGAAATCCCCCGGTTAATAATACAACATCAGGATTTAAAGATACAATTTTTTCAACATTTAGCGGAACCATATTTCCTATTTTCTCAACATCTGTAATATAGGAATCAAAATCAGTAACTCCAACAACTTTATCCTTAGCACCAAGCTTTACAATAAAATCAGAAATAGCTGGTGCAGCTACAACAATCCTTTCTACCTCTTTATCAAATACAACAACCCTTCCAAGATCATCTACAAGTGTCACAGATTGAAAAGCAAATGCCATAAAAGATAATAACAACAGCGTTGCCAAAAATACCTTCTTCATCTATAATCCCTCCTATATAAAATCTATTTTCCATCTTCTTTTCGCGAGAAGATGGAACAAATCCCTTTAAAGCAGGTCTCCCGGCTTGTGGATCTTCCTACTCCTGGCGCCTTCCCGGAATATAAACAATTCCAGTGGCGTTACTTTGCCAGTTTCGTCCCCACTCACGGTGGCGCGCCCGCAGCGGATTTTCACCGCTTTCCCTTACACTTTAAAGGAATTTTTATTTACTTTTTATTTTTCGAGTATATTATATCATATAATTTCATGAATATAAAGAACCATAAAAAACCCCGGGAAAATTCCCGGGGGTATAACAGATCAATTTGCAGCTAAACCTTCAAAGTTTAACCAGTTATAATCCTTTTCTAAATCAAGATTGCTATCTAATATTACAAGGCCGTTTTCGCCATCAGATACAACATAATGATCATTAGTTCCATCATTTACCTTTTCCACAAACGTTGTATTTCCCTGAGTATCATAAGAATTTTCTACGTAATTTCCATCACTGTCTGAATCATTGCTTGCACCTATATTTCTTGCATCTGCATCACCAAGTTCTGTTGGATCAGAAACCTTCATAATTATTACACCTTTATTTCCTGCAGATAATATAAGCGTATCTGTGCCATCTAAGGTTATATCTGTAATAAATGCATCATCAAATCTTGAACTTCCTAATTTAGTTAACGTTGCGCTACTGGTATCTCCTTCATATTTCAAAATTATTACACCTTCGGATCCAGCTGCTGCATATATATACGTTTTTGTTGCACCAATTGTTGCTGTTTCAATATCAAAAATACTACCATTACTTAAATTATATCCACTATAATCTGAACTTGTTGTTGGGGCACCAAGATTTGAAATATCATATATTTCAATAGAATCAGTTGTAGAAACTATTAATCTATTATCATCAGTTGTTGCTGAATCAGTTACTATTTTTCCAGAAAGCTGAACTCTGTTTACAAAATCATAATTTCCGCTATTTTCATAAACATTTAATCCTCCACTACCGGAACTTACATAAACAACTGTTGAAACTATAGTTACATTATAAGCTTCTCCTAAAATAGGTAAACTCTTTAATTTAGTAAGATTTCCATTTGAAGTATCAAATTTTAATACATCTACTCCATAACTCCCTTTGGATACAAAAATATTTGTTAATTGTGTAGCTTCAACACTCTTTGCAATTCCATCAAGCTGTATTGATGCTGTTGATTTTGCAGTTGTAAAGGATAATGTTGTTGCGTCTAAAATATTTACTCCATTTTCTGAATCAGCTACAATAATATAATTTTCCAATGTTTTTGTGGCTTTTGCTACAGCCCCATTATCCAATGTATTAATTTTTTCCATAGTATCAATATTTAAGATTAATAATCCATATCTCTTATTTCCAGCAAATAAAGTTCCACCATCGATAAGTATATTACCTACATAATAAATACCGCTATCATATTTTGAATCTTCGCTTAATGTATTTCCATCTAATTTTATAACTCCATTTGTTCCTGCAGCTATATATACATAACCGTCTTTGTAACTAACATCATATGCTTCCATACTTGCATTTGCAACCTCTGAAGGATTTGCTGGATCTGAAATATCTATCTTATATACTCCTCCGCTTCCCGCTGCAACATATGCATAATTTCCGTCAACATATACATTTAATGCACCACTTATTTCATAACTACCAATTTCTGTTGGGCTATTAATATTGCTAATATCTACAATATGCAATCCATCATTTGCAGCAACATATACATAATCTCCAGATTGGTACAATCCTCTTACATCTGAAGAACCTAAAATACTTGAAACGTAAGATAATTCTCCTGCACTATTATCAAAATGCAATATCTGTAATCCTTCTGTTGATGCTGCAACCAGAATATATGCCTTTGTAGATGGACTTGTTACAGTTGTTTCAAGAACATCATATGCAGTACTTCCAAAATAATAAGAATCTGTTTTCTTTGTTAAAGCTGAACTTGATGGTGTATATTCATAAACTGCTACTCCGTTATTTCCATCTGAAACAGCTATATATTCTTTACTATCAAATTCAAATTTAGATAAATTATATACATAACCTTCTGTATTTACTGAATTTGCAACAGTTGCTGGGGTTGAAGCAGAAGTATCAGAAATATCAATTACAAATATTCCTTCATATCCTCCTGCTACAAACAATGTATCCAGACCTGAAGTGGTAAATTCATAGAAATCATCTTTAGAAGGTATCCAATCTTCTCCGCCTTTTCCGTCTGATACCTTTACTCTCCAATAATAGGTTCTACCTCTATCTAATTTATCCACTCCTAAGATTTTAAGAATATTCACCGTTGTCGATGATGAAGTATCACTCTTAAGATTATTTTTATCAACTCCTATGTATACAGTGTATTTTAGCTCATCACCATTTTCATCACTGGCATCTGGGAAAGTTACATTTTCCGTACCAATATTCACATTTTGCGCTTCATCTGAAGGTGTTACATTTGAATCAGCATCTGATGGAAATTCTGGAATTGAATTTTCAACAGGAACACTCTTTTTATAATTTCTTGCAAAGATAATAAAATCTTCTATTCCTATTTTCCCATCTTTAAAAGCCACACTATAAATATTTTCATCAACCCAATCCTTAACAGGTGCAATTTCTGCAGGATATATATCACATTGTGTTGAGTACAATGTATCTCCCTGCTGTGTTCCATAATGTTTTACAAAAATAAGGAAGTCATTTAAATCAACTTTATTATCTCTCTCATCATCACTCGTATCTTCATTATCAAAATCACCTAAAAGAACAGGATTATAAACAACTATATCTCCAGCATATACACTATAACTAATATCTGCATTGTTTAAATCCTTTGCACTTAAATTTGTTATTGTAATCTGTCCTGGAGTCTTTGGAGAATCTCCCTGACCCACTAATTTTAATTCCAACACATCTTCATCTTCAAAATTCATTCCATCTGTTTTTACAAGTGAAATTCTTAATCCATTTGGAATTTCTTTAACTATCATTTGAGGAGCACTTTCACTGCCTATATATTCCACTGTTGCATTTGTTGTATCATCGAATTTTACAATATTATTTGAAGGTAACATAACATCAAATTCCAGAGCAAGAGTATCGGAAACTCCTTTCATGTGAATAGCAACAGTTGCTGGATCACCTGATTTTATTGCAAGGTTATCTGTAACCGATATGCCATCTTCAAATGGATCTGAAGCTTTTGTGATAACGCGTTTACTTTTTTCATCATAAAATGCAGCTTCTGTTTCCAACTTGTCTGTTTCAAGGTTTAGATATTTTCTTTTTAATGTAAATAGCTTTTCACCTTTGGTTATATCTCTTTGAGCTTTAGAAAATAATACAATTGTTTTATTATCCATTGGTTTAATTATAGCTATTGAATTATCTTTATCATATAAAAATGCATCTTCTGGTATTTTTTTATTGATCACTATTTCAATAGCTGAAGCATTTACATTAGAATAAAAATTGTAATTTGATGCCAGAGTTACGCTGACTTCATCGGTATTCAACGATGAAACAGGAATTCTTTTAAAACAACTACTCAACAGGATAATTATCATTATCCCCAACAGGATTACAAATCCTTTCCGTTTAATATTCATAATTTCACCTCCATGTGGTTTATATTCCATCCAATCTGATTATCGTCCTTTTTTTTGAATATCTTTAATGTTATTTTTTATTAATATGATATTATATTAGACTTAAAATTATCTTTTTTGGTTCAATAAAAAAATAACAACGCCTCTTTAAGGCGCTGTTATTGTATTAAAACCTTACCTACATCAGATATATCAATATCCAAATAGTTATCTATTCCCGATGCAAACTTTGTGTTATCTGTAAATCTAAGTTCTGTTTCTCCAGGAGTTCCAATTGCTTTAAAGGTAAGTTGTAATATATCACTATTATTTATACTAAAGGTTCCTCCTAAGGATAAAATAGATATGCTTATTTTTCCATTTGAAATGCTTATAAGTAATCCTTTACCAGTTAATTCTCCTATACCTTTTATATCGTTTTCTGTAATGGATAGTTTAGCCGGATCATATGTAATTTCTATATCACATGCTTGAATATTTTCTATAACCTGCCCGTGTATTATCACATTACCTTTAGACCCTGATTGTATCGTTGTATCTTTAAAATAAAGTTTTGGAACTAATGGTCCTGTATCTTCTTTTATTGTGAATGAATAGGTATCGCTTGATGTTTCTCCACCCTTTCCATCCTTCGCAACTACTTTCCAGTAATATGTTGCTCCAGTTTGAAGATTGGATACACTTAATGATGTATTGGCCAAATTTGTTTTATATGGTGTTGAAAGATTTGGATCTGTTGATAAATATACATCATATGTTAGTGAATCGCCATCAGGATCACTACAACTCCACTGTAAGGTTATATCCGGTTCAATATCTGTTGCATTGTTCTGTGGCGAAAGCAATACAGGCTTATCAGGCGGCGTATTTTGTTGTAAAGCAGTTGTAAATGAATATGTTTTACTTGATGTCTCTCCACCTTTTCCGTCTTTTGCAACTACTTTCCAGTAATATGTTTTACCTGAATCAAGAGTTACTGTATAATCGGTATTTGTATAGTCGCTTTCTTTTGGTGTTGTAAATTGCTGCGAATCTGAGATGTATATATCATATTTTAACGTATCTCCATCCGGATCGTTTCCCTGCCATTTTAATGTTACTGTTGTAGGAATATTTTCTGCTTTATCTGCTGGTTCAAGCAACTCTGGTTCTAATGGTGGATTATTTTCATTGGATGATTCTGTTATTGTAAATACCCACAATGGCCCTGAGGTTATATTTCCTTCGCTATCTTTTGCTATTACTTTCCAATAATATGTTCCTGGAACCAAATTTGTAATTTCATAATTTTTAGCAGTTATATTTTTTGCTTTTAATCCAGGCTCCTGTACATTTCCAAAATACAAGTCATAAGTTACGCTGTCTCCATCTGGATCATATGATTCCCATTTCAAAGTAAGTGTCTTTAAACTTAATGTACTTTTATCTGCCGGGTATGGATTATATGGCTTTATTGGAGGTCTATTATCCGGCATTGTGATTAAGTTTGCATGAATATTTCCGGTATGTTTTCTATCTCCAAGATATATTGGCCATCCTGAATCTTTCAGCTCTATTGAATCGCCATATACTCCATAAATGAACCCATTTAACGTTCCAAAAACTATAACACCATTTTCATCTATATTTGGTGATGATTTTAATTTTAACTGCGTTTCCTCCGTATCCTGATACGTCCACTCTTCAGTAGAGTTTATTACCCTAAAACTTTTTTTACCGCCTAAATATTTATATTCTCCTGTAAGAGTAACATTATATAATTGTTCATTATATAAATCTTTTTCCAGAATATCAGTTATATAGTAATATTTATAAAGATATCCACTTTCGCCTACAAATACTATTGAATTATCTGTATCAACTACTATACTTCCTGTAATTACTTCATCTAATTCTTTTTCAAATATTTTATTTCCATACAAATCATATCCATATATTTTTTTCTCTTTTGTTCCAAAATATATGTTTCCATTTTTATCCATGGATAAATCTGTTGAAATCTGTTGAGCAAAGGATATTTTAAACAATTCTTCTCCTGTATTGCTGGATAATCCATACAGAAATTGTCCAATACCTAAATACAGGTTATTTCCATTAACTACTATATTTGTAGTTGCATTACCAAATAATTCTTTTTTCCATATTTCGTTGCCAAACGCTCCAAATTTATACAATATACCTGTATCCGTTACTACGAATATTTCTCCATTCACTCCAATAGACACAGGCTTTGATATAGGACCTTCCAGCTCTGTTTTTTCATATAACGTTCCATCTGGATTTATTATATATAACTCACCTAATTCATCACCTATAATTATTTGATTAATTGGATTCAACACCACAGGAGCTTTTATAAAGCCTTCTGTATTATATTTCCATATTATATTCCCATAGGTATCCAATGCATATATTGCTCCGTCTGATGTTGAAAAATAAATTGTATTATCTTCAGAAATTGCAGGCGATTGAATTGCACTACCTATATATTTTTTAAATTTTAAATCTGCGGGCTTTAAAATTGTTTTAAAAGAATATATATCGCTTTCTGTTTCAAATTCTCCATCAGAAGCTATAATTTTCCAATAATATCTTTTATTATTTTCAAGTGTAATGTTAAAATATGTAGCTTCGGTTGTACCAATAGCCTGTAATTCTTCATTTTCCTGAGCAAGATATATAGTATATTTCAAAGGATCATCTTCTGGATCTTCGCCTTTCCAGGAGAGTGTTACTTTTATAGGAACCTCTGTTCTTTGATTCTCAGGATAAATTAACACAGGTTTCTCAGGTTGGTGATTATTTCTACTATATAGATTTCTATTATGCTCTGAATTTTTTCCGTCTTGACACCATATATTATCTGTAGCCTCTTCTGAGGGAATTATAGATAATGCATATAAATTATTCTGAGAAATTCCCAATAGCAATCCATCATTAAAAGATGAGGATAATATTTCTCCAAATTCATCTTTATTATTTGTAGATTCAAAGTTTTTGTATATTCCGTTTTTCGTAAAAATATATATATTATTTCCATGAATTATTTTGCTCTTATTGTACAAATTAGCAATAGAATAACTTGCTTTAAGTTTTCCGGATTTTGAAATTTTAAATATTTTAGAATTTCCGGAAACATAAACATACTCTCCATCATAAATTCCTTCACCATATATATTATCACTTAAAGTTATTTCCCAATTTTCATCTCCTTCCTGTGTATAACTATATAATTTCTCACCTGTTGCAAAATACAAATTATAATTTTCATCAGAAATAATAGAACCTGTCAATTTATTTGATAAATCAATTTCACAAAGTACCTTGCCAAGTGGTTTTGTAATTATAATTTTCCCACTATTTTCATAATTACCCGAAATTACCATTTTACCATTTTCAATTATCGTTAATGGGGCTATTGGTTCAATTTCATATATTTTATTAAATTTTACTGTATCTCTAGAAAGATCATAAGCTACTATATTACCATTTTTAACTGTAATATAAAGTGTATTTTGACCTGCTGTTAAACCTATAATAGTATCTGATATTTCCAGAGATATTGTTTTTTGAATAATGAATTTACTTAAATCAATTACCTTTATTTCACCATTTTCAGAAGGAATATATAAAATTCCGTTATAAATAATACCACCAGGTAAAAGGCCTTCAACTTCTATGATATTATTTTCTGAAGAATCTGTATTTAATTTATATATTTTATCATTTGTTATAACATAAATTTTTTCATCATAGATAAACATATCTTTTATATCTTCTATTTCTTTTTGCCATTCAAGGGAAACGGGCTCTTTTGTTGTTTTTATTTTATACACTTCACTCCAGCTTTTCTCACCATAAGGATCTTCTGACATTACTTTTAGATAATATACCTTATTCTTTTCAAGAGATATATCATAGTATGTATATTCAAGATTTGTGGCAATTGGAGATAAGTACATTGGATTATTACCCATATAAAGTGAGAATTTCAATTTATCATTATCTTTATCCACTCCATTCCAATTTAATCTGATATTATCCGGAATTATTGAATTGTTTTTTGGATATATAAATTCCGGATTTTCAGGTGTTTGATTTACATCCTGAACTATTATATTTAAAACTCCCAGTGAATTTTCTTTTGTATCCGATACCACTATCTGTTCCTGAATTTGTTTTGTTAAATCTGGATGTTTTACAAAATCATAATCTGGTTTGAATATATACTTACTTCTTTCAATCATTGCACCTTTATTATTTGTTAATATATGGTATTCTATTGGATCGTTTTCTCTATCGTATACAAAATTTTTCAAATCCAATTCAAATTTTTCATTTTCTTTTATCACAAATGTTTTAGCGGGAAAGTCAACAACAGGAGGTGTATTGTCATCTGTTTTGAATGTCCATATATCTGATGTTTCACTTGCACCCATTGAATCAAAAACTACTACTTTCCAATAATATTTTGTATTTAACTTTAAATCTTTTACGGTATATTCTGTTTTTGTAAGATATGTTGCAATCGGTGTTATAAGCGATGTAGATTCATCAAGATAAAGATTGTAATAAACATTATCTCCATCAAAATCCACACTTTTAATCCATTGAAACTTTATTTCATATGGAAAAACTTCTTCTGCACCATCTCTTGGATTTATTAAAAAAGTTTTAGTTGGAGGATTTTTATTGATTTTTTCAATTCTAAATTCAATAATTTTTCTATCTAAATTCCCTTTTTTATCTACTGCTTCAAGTTTCCATGAATATGTTTTATCTTCATCAAGGGATAAATTAATTTCTGTTTCTGTATATTCCTTAATATCTTTTATTACCTTTTTATCAGTATTGGAAAATAAATAAAAATTATAATACAGAAGATCGTTATCAGGATCTTCTGCCTTCCAGGAAAATTTAACTTCTTTATCAGTTAAAGATTCGCCATTTTGTGGAGTCATCTCCAATATTTTCGGGGGATTGTTTTTAAATATACATCCCTGAAAGAGAAAAAGCATCAGTAATATAATTATAAGATTTAAAATTTTCTTCATTTCAATTCCTCCAATTTTCTATACTATCTCTAAATTATTATTCTATATTATATATCGATTATCCCCCAAAAATAATAACAAATAAAAAAGGCAACCATTTAAGGTTGCCTAAAATACTTTATAACATTAAATTTCTTCTTCTACTTCTTCCAGATCTTTTTTACCTGCACGGGCGATAGCTATAAATCCTTCTACAAAAATCCAGAGAGCTATAATGAGAGTAGCAACTGTAATGAATATTAATAAGCTATTATTACTTGCTATAAATTTCTTTAAGTTTAATACTGTTGCATATAATGTCATAACCATCATAAATAACATTGGTAATCCTGTAATCCATATTGGCTTTTTCTTCTGTGCAAGATATACAGTACCAATAAGCAATGCTAGACTGGCAAGTAACTGATTTAAAGCACCAAATACTGGCCAGAGAATTAAAGCACCTTTACCGTCTCCAGTTGACAATGCTAATCCCATTGCTGCAAGAATCACTATTGCTGTTGCAACATATCTATTTTCAAGAGGTTTAACTATGATTTTTCCTTCTTTATTTGAGAATAATTCCTGCAATGCAAATCTTTGAATTCTTGTTGATGAATCCATTGTTGTACCAGCAAATGAAACAATAAATACAGCCATTATTGTTTTTGCAAGGTCAAGAGGAATACCATAAGAGTTCATAAGATTTGCTGAACCATTGATAACTGCTGATAATTTTGCACCAAGACCGCTTGCTGCTGCCCATGATGAATAATGTGATGTAAATGCTTCAACGCCTCCACCATTCATACCAAGACCTGCAGTTACTGCAATAATAACAATTGTTGCAAGAACTCCTTCTAAAATCATTCCGCCGTAACCAATCATCTGAGCATCTGTTTCTTTTTCCAATTGTTTAACTGTAGTTCCTGAAGCAGCTAAACTATGGAACCCTGATATTGCACCACAGGCTATTGTTATGAAAAGAATTGGGAATATAGGTGGTGCATCTGGAACTGTTTGAAATGCAGGAGCAACGATTTTTGGATGTCCAATAATTACTCCAAGAACCAATAATCCCATAGCAATTAATAATTCATGTGAATTTATATAATCCCTTGGCTGCAATAACTTATGAACAGGCATAGTTGAAGCGATGAAAACATATGCCATCAATATATAAATCCATGTAATTATTGCATTTCCACCAAGTTTTATAGGCATAACAACACCTATGCCAATAGTTACATACATTAAAATAACAGCAATTATTGAATAAAGTGTATCGTTTTTACCTTTGTTATAAATCATATAACTTAACCACATGGCAATAGGTATTTCCATCCATACTGGAAATACTGACTGTGGATACATATTAAACAACAATGCAACAATAAGTCCAAATACTGCCAGAACTATCCATAATAAGAACTGGATTAAAATCAAGAATATCTTTGCTGTTCTTTCGTTAATTAAATTACCTGTTAATTCACCTATAGTTTTACCCTGATTTCTTGCTGAAACTACAAGTGATGTAAAATCATGTACTGCACCCATAAATATAGAACCAAAGAATACCCAGATAAATGCAGGTACCCAACCCCAGATAACACCTATTGCTGGACCAACTATTGGACCTGTTCCTGCAATAGTTGTAAAGTGGTGTCCCAATAAAATATGCTTTTTAGTAGGAACATAGTCAACACCATCTTCAAATTCCTTTGAAGGTACCGGGTTGTTGTCGTTAAGACCGAAAATCTTTTTTGCTATCCATTTGCCATATGTGTTATAGGCCAACCAATAACCTACAAATGCTAAAATAGCCAACAATAACGAATTCACTAAAAATACCCCCTTTCAATTTTTAAACTATACCATTATAAAAATATCATACAATATTCATCTTTTTCGACAAAAGTAAAAAAAAATGCCCCAAACGGGCAAATTTCTAAACTCAAAGATTTAAAATTTTCTTGACATGCCTTAAATATGTTTTACCTATTGGTAATATTTTTTTATTTTTCAATTCCAGAGAAGATAGTTCTTTTATATATTTTTCTATATAATCAAGATTCACAATATACGATTTATGAATCCTTACAAAATTTTTTGGCAAATTTTTTGATAGTTCTGAAAATTTTCTAAAATGCTTAAGTATATATTCATTATCAAATGTAAATACATGTATGGTTTTGTCAAAAAATTCAAAATAATATATATCTTTAAAATCAAGAAATATTATTTCTTTTTCATCTTCAACAGCCAATTTTGTAGTTTTGTTTTCTGTGTTGGTAAATAATTGTTTTATTCTATTTATTGTCTCAATAAAACGTTCTTCTGAGACAGGCTTTGTTATATAGTCAAGAGCATTAACCTCAAATGCATCTACAGCATATTCCGAATATGCTGTTACAAAAACTATTTTATGCTGATTTAAGTATTTCGCTGCCTTTATTCCGTTCATTTTTGGAAGTTCTATGTCTAAAAATATAACGTGAATTTCATTATTCTTTGATTTTTTCATAAACTCTTCAATGCTTTCATAACAACCAACAATATTAAAATCACTCATTTCATGTATTAAATCCTTTAATGATTCCCTTGCGTAATATTCATCATCTATTATAGCCACATTAATCAATTGTCTCACCTACTTTTTTAGGTATCTTTATTTCCACAGTAGTCCCACCAAACAATCCACTTTTTATTGAGAAATTATAATCATCATTATACAGGGATTTTAGTCTATTTTCTATTAATGTCAACCCCTTACCCTTTTTTCTCGAATTCAACATACCCTTTCCATCATCTTCCACATAAATATAAAAACTATTTTCTTTTTCTAAAAATCGTATATTTATATTTAGAATAGTATCCTTCATTCCATGTTTTATTGAGTTTTCTACAATAGGTTGAAGTATAAAAGGTGGAACAAGTATTTCACTGTATTTTTCATAATCTTCAACATTATAATTTATTTTATCCTTAAATCTTAATTTCATTAATGAAAGATAATTTTTAGTAAATGTCAATTCCTTATTAAGAGTAACATACGTGCTATTTTCATATAAAGTATATCTCAAAAGTTCTGACAAATCGTCTATAAATTTATTTACCTTTTCAGGTTCTTTCTTTGAAATATATTTTATAGCATTTAATGTATTAAATAAGAAATGCGGACTTAAATTCGCCATTAATTCACGCAATTTCTCCTCTGTTGCCATTTTTAATTCTTCATTGATTTTGGCAGTTGATATTATTAATGAAAGTGTCTGTGCCAGTTTTTTACCAAAGACTATATCTGAATTTTTTATTGTATTATTTCTGGAATAATACAGCTTCAATGTCCCTATTAGTTTCCCTTCTACATTTTCAAGAGGAACTATAATCGCCGAATATAACGGACAATTAGGATATGGGCAATTAATTCCCTTTTTCCCAACTATCTTTAATCCCTGACCGCTTTTTATTACTTTTTTTGTAGCCTCTGTCTTTATTGGTATTCCAGAATAATGATGGTCATCACCTATCCCAACATGAGCTAATATTTTCTTTTTATCTGTTAATGCAACAGCTTCAAAAGAAGTATTATCAAGTATTGTCTTTGCAATCTCTCTTGCGCTTCGTTCAGTGAATCCGTCTTTTATTGTATTCAAAGACCTTTCCATTATTACAAAAATTGAGTTTATAGCATTTTCCGTTGTATATTCCAGCTTTTCTTCCATATTAATTATCATGAAATTAAGGAATGAAACACCTAAAGCATTGGTGATAACCATTGGGAATAATATATTAAAGGTTATATTATAAGCTACCTCGAAAGGTTTTACCATTAATAACACATAGGTTAAATGTATAATCTCTATTACCGCTGTATAAAACAAAGTTCTAAAAAAGGTAAAATGTTTTCTTCCATAATATTGAGATATAAAACCACTAATTAAACCTGCTGATATTGTTCCAAAAAAACATGGAACAGCGGTAATTCCGCCTAAAAACAATCTAAACGTCGCTGCAATTATGCCAGCTACCAATCCTCCTGGCATTCCACCAATCATTCCAGAAAGAATAACGCCTATATCTCTATAATTTACAATTGCACCATTATACGGAATTCCAAAAATTGTTCCAAGAATCCCTAAAAATCCTCCAATTATTCCAAGAATAAGCTTATTTTTGACAACAAGAGTATTGCCAAAAATCTTTTTTATAAAATATGTCTGCATTATAATATAGGTAATAACAAGAATAAGTGAAACCCTTTCAAGCAGTAAAAAACTTATGCTATCCTTCAACATGGATCCCTCATCATTGCTCTATCTCCAAAATCTCCAAGATCTTTAATTTCTGAATCAGTAAGTTCTTTGTTCTTTCTTTTAGCTTCTTTATAAAAATTCAATGTTTCAATGATTTCTACAAAATCCATTTCATCAAGCATTTCTTTTGCCTTCCCCTGAGGCGCCTTTGATACAAATACATAAATTTTTTCATACTTATCTTTTATCTTATTTATACTTCTAACGTCTATAACTCCTATACCAAAACCATATAACACTAAGCTCTTCAATGTTATCCCCCCTCAAAATCTTTTTATTAATTTCATCTATATTATTATACCACTTACAAAACTTTTTATGTAATTTTCAATTAACATTAAAAGAGTATAATAATATTGAACAATTTTAAAAATATAATCAATACAAAAATTATCAGAGGTGATTTTTATGAAAAAAGTATTATTATTTATTTTTGCTTTAAGCATTCTGTTTTCAGGATGTATTTTTAATAAAGAAGAAGTTTCACTAAAACCTGTTGCTGAAACACTCGCACCGTTAAGGGAATATATTTCAACTGCTGAAACAATAATTGGTCTTGCTCAGGGGAAAAAAGAGGATGTTATTCCAGAAAAAACAGTAAATATAGAACATATCCCCGATTTAATTGGCAAAACTCCTGAACAGGTTTATATTGAATACGGAGGTACAGGTTCTAACACCGTAAGAGTTCCTAATACAGGGTATTTTGATAACTTTTACGGTAAAGATTCTCATATTAGAGCTGCATTTTATATGACTCCTACAACATTAACAGATGAAAGTACAGGATATATCTTAGAAGTATATATGGATCCTTATCTTGATCTTTCTGTAAAATATGATTATGAAAAATATAAGGTTGCATTTAATTCCTGGGAATTCAAATTGAAAAATCTCTTAGAATATAAAACAGTATTATCAGATGGTAGCGTTGTTAATAGAAATATTATTGAACAAAAAGAAGATTGGGATTCTACTGTAGGATATGCAATGTTTGAAGCACCTGATATTTTGCAAAATCTAAATGAATATCTATATCCGGATAATATCCCACAACCTGCCACAACAACAGGTATAGATTGGTATTCACATACTATTTCTGAAATTGATTCTTTCTGGAATAGAATTACAGCAGAAGAATTTTATACCGAATCTTCAACAGAAATTAATGGAGAAGATATATTTATGAATTCAGGTATCACATATATCAAAACAGAAAAGGATTTTCTCTGGGATACCGACACAAAAACTGTTGTTAGGTTCAAAACGGTTGGAAAGGATCAAACAACAAAATCCTTTACAGCAACTGGAAATATAGGCGTAATCTGGTATTCTGCAAGTGATGATGTAACTATAGATGCCACTGGTTCAGAAAATAATCTTACGCATTATAAGAAAGTATTTATGGAATGGTGGGATTCACCAGAAAATATAAGCGAAAATAATTTCTCATATAAGGAAATTATTGAATTAGAAGAAACAGGAGAAAATACTGCAGAATATGAAGGAACTATTAAAAAGTTCTGGAATGGTAATGATACTGGAAATGGATATTATGTCTCTTTGAAAAAGGATTCAAATGATAATTATGTCTTTAGTATAGGCTGGCAATGGTTTGAAGCTACAGATAAATCAATTACTAAAGGAGATGCTTCAAGCGAAGATTCCAATATAGAAAGTTTCCAGATTGTGGATAATGAACTTGTAATAAAACTTAAAAACGGTGGCACATTTAAAGGTCATTTTGCCAATGGCGCATTTGTTGGAACATATGAATATAATGGAGAAACTTATAATAATGTAATAATAAGTTCTATTGGAATTGCTTTAAATGATCAAAAATTTAAATTTAACAAAGACGGAAATTTAATCGAATAAACATTATATAAAAATCCCCGATTGATGAATATCAATCGGGGATTTTATTAATTTCTGGCAACATAATGAGTATGAAGGAGATGATGGGCTATTTCACTATTTGGTTCACCTAAAAATTCTTTATACAATTCTTTTACAGCAGGATTTTCGTGTGATTTTCTTAATTTTGAACCATAATCAATTTCATAAATTGCTTCCATTCTCTTTAATAAAATTTCCTCTGTTGTAGGAATTGGTTGTCCGCCACCACCTATACATCCACCCGGACATGCCATAAATTCTACAAAATGATATTCCACTTCGCCATTTTTCATTCTTTCAAGCAATTTTCTTGCTGCACCCAAGGTATTTACAACAGCTACTTTTATAATCTTTCCATTTATTTCAACCTCGGCTTCTTTTACCATATCCAAACCTCTAACAGCAGTAAAATCAAGCTTTTCAAGCTCTTTTCCTGTTAATATTTCATATGCTGTTCTTAAAGCGGCTTCCATAACACCACCTGATGCGCCGAATATTGCTCCAGCACCTGTTGATATGCCAAATGGATTATCATATTCCTCTTCAGGTAGATTTTTAAAGTCTATTCCTGATTCTTTTATCATCTTGGCTAATTCTCTTGTCGTCAATACAAAATCTACATCTCCAGCATGTTCTGGTCTGTTCATTTCATATTTTTTCGCTGTACATGGCATTATCGATACCACTACTAATTTTTCTTTTGGAATACCCAATTTTTTTGCATAATAATGTTTGGCAACAGCACCAAACATCTGTTGTGGAGATTTTGCTGAAGACAGATGAGGAAGATATTCAGGATAATTGTGTTCTATAAACTTAATCCAGCCAGGACTACATGAAGTAAATAACGGAAGCTTTCCCCCTTCTTTAAATCTATGTATAAATTCAGTTCCTTCCTCAACAATAGTCAAATCTGCAGTAAAATTAGTATCAAATACCTTATCAAATCCCAACAATCTTAAAGCTGCTACGAGTTTACCTGTTGAAATTGTTCCAGGTTCCATACCAAATGGTTCTCCTATAGCTACTCTAACTGCGGGTGCAGTTTGAACTATGGTTACTTTTTCCGGATCATTTAATGCATTCCAAACACCATCTATATGATAAACCTCATGTAATGCACCCGTAGGACAATTCATTACACATTGACCACAATTTGTACAATCTACATTTCCCATACCTTCATCCATAAATGTAGTTACTATTGTATTTGGACCTCTATCAGCGAATGTGAAAATATTAACACTTTGTATATTAGAGCAAGCTCTTATACATCTTCCGCAAACTATACATTTTGTGGGTTCTCTAACAATTGCATAACTGGAATAATCAGAAACAAGGTTTTTCTCAACTGGTGGAATATTAACCTTTGTAACTCCTATTTCTTCAGCAATTTCCTTTAATTCACATGATGTAGCTTTTGAACATGTCAAACAATTCAATTCACAACTAATACCATGAGAAGCTATTATCAACTGCATTATCGTTCTTCTAACTCTTCTTACCTTTTCAGAATGTGTTTTTATCTTCATCCCTTCAGAAATCTTCACGGCACATGATGGAACTAATGTTTTTGAACCCTCAACCTCAACAACGCACAATCTACATCCGCCATATGGCTCCATACCTTCTATATAGCACAATGTTGGTATTTTTATATTTGCTTTTTTTACAGCTTCAAGAATAGTAATTCCTTCTGGCATATCATATTCTCTATTATTTATAGTGATTCTCATTTAAATCACCTCTTCTTTAAAAAATTTATCAAGAACAGAATAGATAAAATTAACTGAAGATTGTCCAAATCCACATCTCGCAGCGAGCATAATAGATTCTTTTAATTCACCTATTATCTTTTTATATTCATCATTATAGCCATTTCTTTTTAATTTCAATAATATCTCTTTGATATTCCTATTTCCTTCACGGCAGGGGAAACAAGTTCCACATGTCTCTTTTACAAAAAATTCCGATACATTCAGCAATATTTCAATTAAATCATGATTTTTGGATACTACTATCATTCCGCCAGAGCCAATAGAACTTCCAGCTGCTTCGAGATCTTCATAGGTATATCTAACATTAATCTCATTATCCTTTAATATTGAAGTAGCTATACCTCCTGGAACTACAAAGTTTAATTCTTCAATAGGTCCTCCTGCTAATTCCACTATTTCCCTTATTGTACAACTACCAAATTCAATTTCATACACATCTGGAACTTTAACATCTCCATTTATTGATATAAGTTTTGTTCCTCTACTTTTTTCAGTTCCTAATCTGGCATATACATTATCTTCATATTTCATAATCTCCGCAACTGTTGCTAATGTTTCAACATTATTTACCACAGTTGGTTTTCCAAATAACCCTTCTTGAACTGGATATGGAGGTTTAATTCTTGAAAATCCTCTTTTACCCTCTATTGAATTTATTAATGATGTTTCGTCACCACAAACATATGCACCTGCACCCTTTACCAGTTTCAATTCAAAGTCAAATCCGCTTCCCAAAATATCTTTTCCTAATAACCCACTATGATATGCATCTTTAATAGTTTTTTCAAATATTTCTATAGCCTTTGAATACTCACCTCTAATATAAATATATCCGTAATTTGCTTTTACAGCATAAGCAGCTATAATGATTCCTTCAAGTACCTTAAATGGCATATTTTCCAATAAAAATCTGTCTTTAAATGTACCTGGTTCTCCCTCATCAGCATTACAAATTAAAAATTTCACATCATTTTCCTGAGCAAGGGCGTATTGCCATTTTCTTCCTGTTGGAAATCCTGCTCCACCTCTTCCACGCAACCCAGATTCGGTTATTTTTTTCACAATTTCTTCTGGCATTAATTTCAAAGAGTTTTTCAACCCTAAGTATTCATATTCTTCTGGTGTTTTTTTCAAGTCAGTTTTTAAAAAAATCTTTTCTTCTATCATATATTCTCACCACCTTTATATACAGTCTTTTAATAATGAAACTGCCTGTTGTGGTGTAACTTTGGTATATATTTTGTTGTTTATCATCATTACAGGTCCCTCACCACAATGTCCCAAGCATTCAACAATTTCAAGTGTAAATTTTCTATCCTTTGTTGTTTCTCCCGAGTCAATCCCTAAATATTCTTTAATCATTTCAACTACATTTTTACTGTTATTTAAATGGCAGGATAGACTATTACATACACGAATTATATAACGACCACGTGGTTTAGTGTGAAACATTGAATAAAAAGTTATTACACCATATAATTCAGATTTTGGCATACCTCTTTTTTTTGCAATTCTGATAATCTGTTCTTCTGGAATATACCCATATGTGTTTTGAATTTCATGCAACTCATCAAGAAGCGGTTTTTCATAGAATTTTTCCATGTTTTTTCACCCCCTTAATTCAATATTAGCACTTTATTAAAAAAAATACTATTGTGATTATATTCATTTATTTGCATTGAGAAGTAATAAAAAACAATAAAAGTTTAATATTGTGCATTTTTCCACTTATTCTGATTATATTAATGGCAGAAGTTATATGTTATAATAAAAGTAATTTCATATTATAAAGAAAGAGGTGTATTATGGATAGAAAATTATTGGAAAAATATGCTGAACTTGCTGTGAAGGTTGGCGTAAATATTCAAAAAGGACAGAGATTATTGTTAAGAACCTCTGTAGACGCTGTTGAATTTTCAAGATTAATCGCTGAAAAGGCTTATGAAGCCGGGGCAAAAGAGGTATATGTTAGATATAGTGATGAATATATAACCTTTTTAAAATTAAAAAATGCACCTGAAGAAATTATTGAGGAGGTTCACAGTTGGGAAGTTGAAGCAGCAAAATTTTTCTGTGACGAAAAAGGGGCTTTCCTCAGTGTAATTAGCTCAGATCCAGATCTTTTTAAAGAAATACCTCCAGAAATTATAGGAAAATTCTCCAAAGCAAATCAAATGGCAATGAAAGAGGTATCAAAAGAAATTATGTCAGGAAAGGTAAGTTGGTCTGTTGTGGCAGTTCCTAATGAAAAATGGGCTAAAAAGGTTTTCCCTGAATCCACAAATCCCGTTGAAGATTTATGGGATGCTATATTAAAAACTATAAGGGTTAATGAAAATGATGATCCTGTGGAATTATGGAATAAACACATAGAAAACCTTAATAAAAGAACAGAATTTTTAAATAATAGACAGTATGAATATTTAAGATACAAAGGTCCAGGAACAGATTTAATGGTTGGAATGCCGGAAAATCATATTTGGGTTGCAGGAACACAAAAAAATGTAGATGGAACTGTATTTTTACCAAACATTCCAACGGAAGAGGTTTTTAGTGCTCCACATAAAGATAAGATAAATGGATATGTTAGAAACAGCAAACCTTTAGTTTATGGCGGAAATATTATAGATGGGTTTACAATGGAATTTAAGGACGGAAAAATCGTAAAGGTAACTGCTGAAAAAGGTGAAGACGTATTAAAACAGGCAATTTCACTTGATGAAGGCGCAAGCTACCTTGGCGAAGTGGCTCTTGTCCCTGTAGATTCACCAATTTATCAACTCAATACCATTTTCTATAATACACTTTTTGATGAAAATGCCGCTTCACACTTTGCATTTGGAAAGGCTTATCCAATATGTATTAAAGATGGAACAAAAATGTCTGAGGAAGAATTAAAAGAACATGGTTTAAATACCAGCATTACACATGTTGACTTTATGATTGGAAATGAAGAATTAGATGTTTATGGAATAAAAGACGGAAAAGAAGAATTAATTATGAAAAATGGAAAATGGGCAATATAATAAAAATACCCGGAGGTTTTCTCCGGGCATTTTTATTCTAAAATAACAGATTTGCTGAGATTTCTTGGTTTATCTGGATTATGACCTTCTGCTAAAGCTTTTTTGTATCCAAGATACTGTGGAAGTATCATTTTGAGGGGACTTTCAAATCCATTCTTATATGGTATCTTTAAATCACCATTTTCTCCTACAAAAATCACTTCGGCTTCCATTACCCTTAATTCTTCTGCAAGTATTCTTTCTTCTTTTGTATCCTTTGAATTTATTATAACAAGCGTTTTATCCGTAACCAATGATTTTGGTCCATGTCTATATTCCAATGGCTCATGAAATTCCACATTTTGTATAGCCATTTCTTGAATCTTTAAAGCGCCTTCTTTAGAAATTCCATATTGTTCTTCAAAACCTAAAAATACAAAATGGCTGAATTTTTTTAAGTCTATTTTGTCTATTATGCTTTCCACATTCTTTACCACTTCAATTGATTCATTTGAAAGCTCATGCTTTTCTATACCATTTAATAAAAAGTTTAATATAAACACAAAAGAACCTGTCATTACCACGCTTTCTTCATTGGCAAAATCAAAAACAAAACTTTCATCACATACCTTTGTAAGTGTTGAATTCTTTTCACATGTAATACCTATGGTCTTTATCTTTCTTTTTTTAAAATGCTCTACAGCCTTCACTGTTTCTGTTGATTCTCCTGTTCTTGATAGGAATATTGCAACATCGCTTTCTGGAACCTTATCAAATACTATTACATTTCCACCTGAAATTATTTCGGCATTATATCCATTTTTTCTTAGCATTTCTGTTGTAATGTATCCAAGATTATATGAAGAACCGCATCCTACAAAGGTATATTTTTTATCTTTTTCAAATGAAAAATCAAATTCCTTTGTATGTTTTAATAATTCCGGTATTCTTTCTATTTCCCTTAAAGTTTTTTCACCTTTCATCCTTTCACCGCCCCTTGTGTTATTCCGGCTATAATGTGTTTCTGGAAAATCAAAAATGCAATTATAACCGGTATTCCTATAATCGATGATGCTGCCATTAATGTTGGCCATTCAACCTGATTGAACTTCTGGAATAATGCAAGACCAACCTGAACAGTTCTCATTTCCTTTGAAGTAGTCATTACCAATGGATAAAACAGCATATTCCATGAACTGATAAAGGTATTTATTCCCATAACCGCAAGCGCTGGTTTTGACAATGGGAATATTACATGGAACAATACCTGAAAGGTATTTGCGCCATCCACATATGCTGCCTGTTCAAGCTCTATAGGGAGTTGTTCTATGTACTGTTTTAATAAGAATATTCCAAATGGGGTTACAAGAAACGGGACGATTAGGGAATAATAGGTATCAATCCATCCAAAGTTTTTCATAAGGATAAATATTGGTATTATGGTAACCTGAGGGGGAATCATCATAGTTGCCAATACTATTAAAAATAACACATTTTTTCCAAAAAATTCTCTTCGAGCAAATGCATATGCCACCATTGTAGAGAATATTATATTTCCAACAACTGCAAAAATAGCTATTATAAAACTATTAAACATATATCGCCCAAACATATTTTCTTTCCAGACGTTTACAAAATTTAGCATCGTTGGGAATTTGTATTTTATCTTAAAATCATCAAGATAAACAGTGGCATTTTTAGTGTTAAATAAAAATGCTATTTTGGTTATGTGTTTCAAGTTTACACCATTTTTGCTAATATTTTTTGAACTAATTGAAACTTTCTGCCATTTATTTGAATCATTATTAATTTCAACCTTAATATCAGAATAATTGCCATCAATATCATAAAACTGCATATCAAAAGCTTTTACATTATCTGATTTTATATAAAAATCCAGTGTTTTCATAACTCTTAAATCCATATCATTTGTAAGAAGAGCTATTTTTTGGTTTTCACCTGTGATTAAAACCTTTAAACTCTGTGTGCTTTCTGGAGAATCCTTTACTAATCCTATTTTAGCGCCATTATATGTTTTTACTTTTCTTTTTACATAACGAATATACTTAATCTCAAAATCATTAAGATATTTCTCAGTAATCACATGTGTTAAATTTCCCTGCGGAATTATCGCAGTAAAAAACATTGTTAATAATGGAAATAGGGAGATTCCAAGTAAAACAAACATAATCAAAAGAAATGTAAATCTCTTCATTATATATCACTCCTAAGCAGGCGCTTCTGTATAATGGTGAATATAAGAATTATCGTCATTAAGATATATGCTATTGCAGAAGCATAACCCATATCAAATTGCCTAAACGAAGTTTGATAGAGATAATGTACCACTGTCTGTGTGGCATTTGATGGTCCTCCACCTGTCATGGTGAAGATTTCTGCAAATATCTGAAATGATCTAATTGTATTCAAGGATATAATGAAAAACATGGTTGGTTTTAATAAAGGTAATGTTATAGAAAAAAATGTCTGTATTTTTGAAGCACCGTCTATTGATGCTGCTTCATAAACCTCCCCAGGAATACTTTGCAATCCTGCAAGGAATAATATGGTATAATAACCTATAGCTGCCCATATATCCATAATCATTATTGCGAGCAATGCTGTTTTTGTAGATGCAAGCCAGCTTGTCCCAAGAGGTTTTATTCCTATTAACGGCAACATTTGATTGAAAAATCCATTTGCGCTGTATAGATATATCCATATTGTTGATATAACAACCATGGATATTACTGAAGGCAGAAAAAATCCAGCCTTAAATAAATCTTTTAAAGGCAATGACTTACTGTTGATTAATACAGCAAGTATAAGAGAAAATGTTGTGGTAAATGGAATAGTTCCAATTACAAATATAAACGTGTTTTTTAAAGCCTTTAAAAAGACTTCATCGCTAAATGCACGTGTATAATTTGAAAATCCAACAAAATCAAAATGTGGATTTAATCCTGTATAATTGGTAAAACTCATAAAAAAGGAATATCCTATTGGAAATATTCCAAAAACCATAAATATTATTAAAAATGGCGAAAGCAATATAAGAGTTTCTAAATTATATCGTGTTTTCTTTTTCATTTTTTCAACTCCTTAAAAGGCCTGCGTAGGTGGCTCTACGCAGGCAATTTTCTTAATGATTCAATACTTGCTGTATCTTGAGGTTATAATATCTTAATGTGCTTTCTACATCCTGATCTTCTAAAATCATTTTTTCTATAGCTTCTGTTAAATATTGCTGAATCTTGAACCATTGTGGATGTGAAGGTGCTGGTCTTGCATATTTGTTTTGTTCATAGAATACCTGATGCATTGGATGGTCTTCAAACCATGGATCCTTATCTGCTCCAACTACTGAAGGGAATACTGAAGGTACTAATTTTGTAATCTGCATTGCAACGTCTGACTTTAATAAGTATTTTACTAATTTCATAGCTGCTTCTTTATGCTTTGACTGTTCTGTAATTGCCAATACTTCTGCTCCGGCAAATGATGCATGATAACCGCTCCATTTGTTTGGTTTTGGTATTAATGTTACATCAAATAATATATTTGGATAATTGTTTTCAATTCCTGAAATATCCCATGCTCCACTTACATACATACCTAATTTTCCTTCTCCAAATGCTTTTGCTAAATCTGCCTGTTTTGTCTTTAATGAATATTTTGATAATGCTTTATAGAATTTTGCAGTTTCTATAACCTTTGTTGAATATAATAATGATTTTTTCATATCCTTTGAGAGAATTGATGCTTCATTTCCCCATACTGCTGGTAAGAACCATTGCTGCCATGGACTGAAATTTTCACCAGCTGGCATACCAAATCCATAAATATCATCACCTAAAGCATCGATTTTCTGTGCTGCAACATATAATTCTTCCCATGTTTCTGGTGGATTATTTGGATCAAGTCCTGCTCTTTCAAATAAGTCTAAATTAAAGAATAAAGCTCTTGTTCCCAATAACCATGGCATTGCCCAATAATGGCCATCATATTCAACTGAAGTCCAGCCAAAATAATGATCCTTTTCTTTTGCTGCATAATCGTCCATATTCATAATAGTTTTTTGACTTGCAAAGTTTGCAACCCATGTGTTTCCAAGTTCAACAACATCTGGTGCATTATTTGCTGCAATAGCTGTAACAATTTTATCAAAACCGTTTGACCATGATAACTGTACATACTCCACTTCAATATCAGGATTTTCCTTCATAAATTGACCAAGAATCTTTGCTGATGATTCATCATCAAGCATAAACCCCCAGAATGTTATCTTGGTTTTACCAAATGAGAAAACTACCAATAAACTCAATACCAATACCAAAAACAACTTTTTCATACAAATACCTCCCCTTTAAATTTGGTGATTTTATATTTGATGTTCCTTAATTACGCGTATTGCCTGATAAATGGATATTAATTTCGTTGAATAGGTAACTATATGATTATCGCTTTCATATAATTCTTCATCCTGATCATTTCTGATAATTACATAAATAACCTTTTTAAATTGTCTCTTCAATCCTTTTTGCAATCGCAATTGTTCTGAAAATCTAAATGAATCAAGCACAAAAGAAATTGCAATATTACCTTCAAATTTTTCTTCTTCCGTTTCACCTGTAACAGGATCATATGAATATACATTTGCATCTTTAAATTCAAATTTTACCAGTTCTTCAAGAATCTTTAAGTCATTTGCCGTTGTATCTGCCTGACTGAGATTTTTTGGTTTTGGAATAAAAATCGCAGGATTTTTTAACTCAAACTTCTCGTTTAAACTTACCTTTAATGCCTTTCTTGCTATTTTATTCAAAAAACTTCCCTTATACTCCGATGTATAATACTTTTTTTGCAATTTCTCAATCTTTTCTATTTTGTTTTTAAGAAGTTTTTTATCAATTTCTCCATTCTCAACTGCATTTATAAAGGCATTATATATAGGTTTAAAGTTTTCCCTTGCTTCTGCTATTAATAAGATATCTCCGCCATTATTAAAGAACATCTTTACGCCTTTTTCAGGAAAATAATTATTATAATACGCTTTCATTTCAATGGCATCGCTAATTACAAGACCATTATATTTAAGCTTTTCACGCAATAAATCCGTCAATATTTTTTTTGAAACTGTAGCCAGCTCTTTGTCCAGGGATTTATAGATAATATGGGCTGTCATAATCATTTCAATTCCAGTATTTATTGCTTCTTCAAATGGAAAAATATCTTCATCTTCAAATGAAAAATCATCGATTACAGGAGTTTCTTCATGTGAATCCTGAATGGCCTTTCCATGACCGGGAAAATGCTTTGCTGTTGGTAAAATACCTGAATCTAACAATCCCCTGATATATTCTTTACCAAATTCTGCAACCTTTCTCGGATCATCGGAAAAAATTCTAAAGCCAGTAACCGCACTTGAATCTCTGTGCAAAACATCTAAAACTGGAGAAAAAACCATATTAAAACCATATTCTTTTAATTTATCCCCGGAATATTTTCCATACTCATATGCATATTCCGGGGCGTTAACCTTTCCAATAGAATAATTTCCAGGGGAAGAAAGTATTCCCGGAACTGTCTCAAGCTGGCCGCCTTCATGGTCGGAGGTAATTAATAACGGAAAATCAAGTGAATATAATTTGTCCATGGAAATCTGCAATTCTTCTATACTTCTCATATTTCCTGGATATAATATTACTCCAGCAGGTTTATATTCTTTTATAATCTCAATTGCTTCGTCATCCAATCCATCTGGAAAACCTAAAAAGAACAATTTCCCATAATTCATTCCTATCGCCTCTTTTTCATGTTATAGTATATTTCAAGGAACTTTTCTGCACCATTTTTAGTGGAAAACATCTTGTGTAATATCAAAGAAGCCGCTCCACGCGAAGTTAAAAAGTCTTTAGAAGATGTATGATTAAGATAAATATTTCTATTTTCAAACATAAATACTTTTTCTTTTATTTGACTTATAAACACATCAAGAAATTCATTATCAAGCAAAACGATATTTCCACCTATTAATACAGTATCTGGATCAAATACACTGATAAAATTGGAAATCTTTTCTGAATAATAATCAAGAAATTCTCTGGAATTATCCAATAATTTTTCAATTGGATAGTTTCTTAACTCTTCAAAAGATATTCTCTTTTCATCATTAATCATGGCCTTTTTTATTTCAACTTCACCGGCATAATTATTACTTCCATGATATAATCTGTTTTTAATGATTATTCCAACACCTATACCGGTTCCGTCGTTAACATAATATGGAATTGAAATATGAAAATATAAAATGTTTTTCGATTTTTCCCTGTTACATAAATTAAAGTATAAGGCCCCACAATTACTGTCATTTTCAATATAAACAGGGATATTATCCTTTCTCTCAATCTTTGAAACAAGATTAAAGTTTCTAATATTCAAAGCCTTGGAATATATAATCTTTCCATTTTTAGAATCAATAATACCCGGAAGAGATATTCCAATGCCATATATATCCAGTTCGCTGTAACTTTCAATAACGTTATTTAATTGAGAAATGATATTTTCTTCATTAATCATTACGCTTATCCTTTTTGAAGAAATAACCTTTCCTGCAAGATCAGTCAAAGCAACTTCAATACCATCCTGTTCAACAGATATTCCAAGGATATGCCCTATTGAATAAGCAAATTGAAATACAGTTGTTTTTCTTCCTCCTTGAGGTGTAGAAGATAATTCATCAACCTTTTTTATTAAATTCAAATCTTTTAATTTATTCAAAGAACGAGAAACTGTGGATTTTTCCAAACCTGTTTCTTTTGAAATTTCCATTAAATATGTCTTTTCCTTTTTCCATATAAAATTCAATGTTTTTATTAATGAATCGGTAATTCTTATCATCTAAATCACTCCATGTATTTTATAATTTTCTAATCGAATTTCAATTCTTTTTTAGTTGTTTTATTTTTAGTTAGTTGCTTGATGCAACCAACCAACTTAAATATAACATAATTATAAAAAAATTTCAAATAACATTAATAATAGCATTTTTCCAATATTTCAAAATAAATGGATTTTTTTAAGAACCATTGACTTTTTTTAATATTTTTTATTATAATAAATATAGTTTCATCTTTAATTTAAATTAATGAAAGGAGTGGAAAAATGAAAAAAACTTTTTTTGTTATTATTTTGATAGTTCTAACTTTTCAGGTATTATTGGCAAAAGGCTACATATATAAATTTGATAAATTTTCTAACTTTCATAATATAATAGTAGATGATTTTAATAATATATATCTTGGAAATCTTCAAAATGAAATTATAAAAATCAACATGAAAAGCGAGATTGAATGGATTTATAATTCCACGAACCAAATTTTACAGATATATCCTGTAAACAACAAAATTGCATTTACAACAATGGATAACAAATTAATATTTCTCAATGCTGATGGAACGCTTTATACTATGAAAAAATTTAATTTAAAAACTCCACCTATTTTGTTTTCAAAATTAAATAATGGCACTCTATTAATGCTTATGAATAATTTAATATACTCAGTAAGACTGGAAAAAAGGCAAATTATATTAAATGTTCTGTCTAAAAATTTCTTATCCAAATTGCCGTATAATACCTCTTCCAAAATCATAGATGATAATTTATATTTGGCAATTAAAGATAATTTTGGAATTCATAAAGCTATTTATAAAAATAATGCACTTTCTCATGAATTAATGGAAAGTGCCAGTATAAAAAACGAACATTTAAGTTTCGGATTCCCTGCTTTCTATGAAAATAATGTTATATTTGCTATTGATGAAAAACTGTATTCAAAAAAACTTGGAAACAATCATACCAATTTCATATTCAATATTTTCGATGTTTATAATAACTTTAAAGATTTCAAGCCATATATAAATTCAAATATTATTGTGTATAATAAAGAAATATTTTTCACTACAAGTTATAATGATTTAATTATTCTCAACATAAATGGAAAATTAAAAAAGACAATTAATTTAAATTATTCCGCTTATCAATACAAAATGAAGATAAGAAATGATAAGATTTACATTCTTTCTCAAAATAAATATAATGGAAAACTACTAACTTTTGATATTAATAATAACAAAATAGAGGATCTTCTTGAATTAAATGACGGTGCTCTTGATTTCAATATTATCAATGACAATATCTATATTTTGACTTATTATGGTCTTTATAAAATTGCCAGGTAAAATTATATTTCGAATATCAATTAAAATAACCCTTCCAGAAATTCTGGAAGGGTTATTTTTATCATCATTTCATATACAATAACAATCTGGAAATAGAGAACAGTTCTTACATTTTTCGTCATCAAAACAATTTGCAACCTCAAACCATCTTATCATTTTTTCAGGAATTAAATTCATTTCCCCATCTAAACTTATTTCTTCCATACAGACATTATCAAAATTTAAATCATTAATACATTTCCACAATTTTAAGTCTGGAGAAAAATTGGACAGTAAAAAAACATAACCATGTTTATAATAAATACAAGATCATATTTTCCAACTTTATTTTGAAATACTCATCATATTATCACTGATAATTGCTATTTTATCTTTTGATATATATTTTATACTATTTATTATATGTTCTGTAATAAATGATTTTATTATTTTTCCATTTTTCAGATTAAAAATTATTACTTTATTCCCATCTGTTATTATTAACTCATTTTTATTTATGTTTATTGTTTTGATTTCTTTAAATGGGTGCATGATAATATTTTCTATATCACCTGTAAATATGTTGTATATAAATATATTCGATTTTATGTCTTCTACCAGTATTTTATATTCATCTTTTATGGGGATAGTCTTTTTTATTGGATTTAAGATCGTTATTGATTTTATATATGGTTCTTTTTGCCAGTTATGGATTAAAATTCTATTTCCTGGTTTTGTGTTTATGCTTCCACTTAATCCATAATACGATATTATATACTTATTATTATAAGAAAGATATATTTCCTGTATTAACCCAAAATGCCCTTTGAATTTTTTCACTTCTTTTTTATTTTTATAATCATATTTTACTATTTCATATTCTCTATTTCCATAATATATATACTCTCCATCAAATTCTGCTGTTTTTTGTACTTTTTTATCTTTATATAACAAATTTCCTGTTTTTAAATTATATAATTCAATTGTTCCATTTTCACATGAAATAAATAATTTATCTTTTATTATTTTTATTTTCGATAGATAATCTTCTAGCTCTTTTTTTAAAATTATTTGCCCTTCTTTTTTTATTGTTAGTTCTGCATATTCATTTTCTATTATTTCATAACCATTTTGAATATCGTAATATTTTATATTTTCGTCGTAGGTTTTGTATTTTTCTAAATTCATATGTTTATATACAATATCTTTTCCTTGAATCTTCGCATTATCTTCTAAAAGATAGAAAGTTATATAATCTTCATCGCTTTTTATAAAATATTCATCTGTTAATATCACCTTATTTTTTGCAGGATTAAATCCTGCATCTTTTTCATATTCAATTTTGAAATCTTTTAAATTTATTTTTTGAATTATCCCTTTTCCGTATAATACGTATAACGCATTTATTTTTTTGTTTGTTGATATGTCATATATATATTTATTGTCACTAAAATTCTTTATTACCTTTAATGTTTTTTTGTTTAGTACGCTTACTTTATCAATACCAGATAAGATTATTATATATTTATTTGTTCCCAGTATTTTTCTTATAGGTTCATTTGATATTTTTACAATTTTACTTTCCACTATTATATTCCCATCTGTTGTTCCAAGTATAATTTTTCCATCTGTTTCATTTACTGTAGATATATATTTGTCATAATTTATAGTTTTTATATATTCTCCGTTTTCAAGACTATATTCTTTTATTTCTTTTCCAGTGATTAATAGCAATTTGTTTCTACTTTCAGAAATAAAACCAATATTTATATTCCTCAGTTTATTATCAATTTTAAATAATTCTGATTTTTTTTGTAAATTATATAAATTTAAACTTATTAAACCATTTGCTGTTAATAAATAATTTTTCGAAATTGTTATAAAATTTCCTTTAAATAATTCTAATTTCTTCTCCTTTAAATCATATATTGCCGTATATGAATATATGTTCTCATTTGTATTTTTATTTAATACCATTCTATTATTTGAATCAACATAAAACCGATTTGAGTATATGTCTTTTATCTTTATAAATTTTTTCAAATTTACATTTATATTATTTTTTTCGTTATAATATGTAAAAAATTCTTTCATGTAATTAAAGTTATTATTTTCAGATTCTAGCCATTGTATCCAGCTAATCATATATGGCATTATATTATCTTTTAATTGTTTTTTATTCCATTTTTGTATGTTTATATAAAATTTTTTAAATCTATCTATTCCATAATGTTTAATAAAAAAACCTATAAATGATGCACCAAATGTATATCCGTTTTTCCAATTTAAAAATATTTTTTTATATAACTCATCATAAGTCAGATTTCTATATTCTGAAGAATATTTAATCATATATTTAGCATAAAAGTGATATTTTGATCCTAAATCAAAACCATCATTAATATATTTAAACCAATTTGCAAAACCTTCTTTAAAAAAGGAATTCCCGCCATTCAGAAGATATGAATCAATTGCATGTACAATTTCATGTTTTAAATTAACCGGTGTTCCAAAAATTACTTTATTATTCCAAAAACCACCTATTTGATAATCAGATAATCCTATTACTTCTTTTCTTGTATCAAACAAAATTACCTGAATTTTTTTATTGAACATCTTTGATTTAAAAATCTCTGCTAAATTTTCTATTTCTTTTTGATAATATGATGCGATTTCAATAATGTAAGGAGCAAAACTGGTATTCTTTTCAAAGTAAAATTCCAGATTTTTAGTAGTATATTTCGCATAATTTTTGTTAGCATATTTATATACCGAATTTACTTTTTTTTTATCTAGTTCAATACAAAAACCTATGGTTATAGAAAAAATAAAAATTAATAATAATATATATTTTTTTTTCATAAAAATATCTTCTCCTAATTTATAACATGCTAAATTTTCGATGGATTTTCAAAATTTGTTTTTATAAACCACACATTGATTTTTACTCCATCTATTTCTTCTATTTCATGTTTGAAATCTTCTATTGCTTCTGAATATATCACAAGCCAGCCTTCTTTTAAACCACTTCTTTTTAAATATTCTACTAATTGTTTTTTTGCTATTTCATATTCGTATTTTATTATATTTGCCTTTACTTCTATTAGATATTCTTTTTCTTTATACATTACCATTAAATCTATTCTTCCTCCACCTATTTGTGTTTCTGGATATACTTTCCCATCAAGCAATCCCATGTATGTACTTAAAAATTGATCCAAATTGTATTGATATACTCCTTCATAATAATTTCTGCCTTTGAACATTACAGCTCCTCTGCTTTTTATATACTCTATATATCTTTTGAATAACTCATTGAGTTTTAAGTTTCCGTCTTTATCTATATATTTTTTCAGGTTATCTTCATATTCTAATATTTTTTTTCTTTCTCCATTTATTTTTGGTTTGAAATGATTATATAATTTTTTGTAGTATAACGGTACTTTTACACAACATTTCCCTTCACAATCATCTATTACTCCATGTAAATACAGAAATTTTATTCTTTCATCACTTATATCAAATTCAACGCTTTCTGGTTCAAATAGTATCTGCATTACTATTTCTTTTTCTTCGTGTGCTTTTGATATTATATTTTCCATATTTTTGTCTATGTATTTTTTTATATAGTCATATAATGTTTTTTCAAAATGCTTTTCTGTTATTATCTTTTCTCCTTTTGCTTTTTTTACCACTAAATCATATGCAAGACCATTGGTTAGTCCAGGTTGCCCTGCTGCGTTATGCCATATTAATTCTTTTACCTTTTCATCGAATATTTGCCCTGTTTCTTTTTCATGTTGTGAGAGTAAGTCATATACCTGTTCTTTTGTAAAGTATGGTACTTCCATATGTTCTGCTATATTAAACGGACTGGCATTGTCTTCCAATACTCCGCTTAAATAACTTACGCTGATTAATATTACACTTCGAAGTTTGTACATCTCTTTTTTATGATATATTTTTCTTATTACATGCAATAATGTATTCATTATTTCTTCGTTATTTAATTTTTCAAATTCATCTATCATTAATACTACTTCTTTTCCAGTTTTTTTATATATCTCCTCAAATATATTTTTTATCATTCTTATTTTTTGAGATTTTGTTTCAAGAGTTATATTGTATTTTTCTGCTTCTTCTATTATTTCTTCATAAAAGGTTTCTATAAACTCTTCTTCCGTTTTCATATTTTTATAATCTTCAAAGGATAAAAAAATGGTTATATATTTATCCTTTATCTTCTCAACTATATCATTTAATAACGTGGTTTTCCCACTCTGTCTTGGTGCAGATACTGTAAAGTATCTCCAATTTTCTATATGATTAAGCGCTTCTGCCATTATATCCGGTCTTTCAACATAATAACATGTTTTCTTATCAACAGGTCCTGATGTACAAAACGTCCTCATCATTTCCACCTCCACACAGTAAATAGGCATAAATATTATATCACAATATGCTTATTCTAATTTAAACAAATATTTTAAAAATTTCAAAGAAACACATTTAAGTTTTTTTATTGTCTTTTTTCTATATAAAATGGAAAATTTTTTCATTTTTTCTTGTTTGGAATGTAAATATTTTCATGAGAGAATGAAAACGTTGAAATTTTATAAGGGGGGAATCTTATGAAAAAAGTTATGGTAACCTTGGGAATATTGGTATTGTTAGTAAGTACTTTTTTTGGTGCAAGATATGCAAGGAATGAAACTTTGTACGTTGGGGGAGGATTATGGGAACCACCAAGTAACTGGAATCCATTCCTTCCATGGGGTTCAGTCTCAGGGACGATAGGGTTAGTTTATGAAACACTTTTCAACTATGATCCAATTACAGGTCAAATGGAACCATGGCTTGTAAAAGATGGAAAATGGGTAGATAAAAACACATATGAAATAACATTAAGAGATAATTTAAAATGGAGCGATGGGAAAAAATTTACAACTCAGGATGTGAAATTTACATTTGAGCTTGGTAAGAAATATGAAGATGTTTATTATCACAATCTCTGGGAAAGTCTTGACAGAATTGAGCTCGGAAGCAACAATAAAGTAAGATTCATTTTTAAAGAACCATCTTATCATTCATGGGAAGTAAATTTATACAGTATTCCTATTTTGCCAGAACACATATGGAAAAACAAATCAAAAAATGAAATCATAGAAGGTGCAAATGAATATCCTGTTGGTTCTGGTATGTATAAGGTCGAAGGCTGGAGTCAGGATAGATGTATCTTTGTTAGAAATGACGATTGGTGGGGTAATGAAGTATTTGGAAAACCCGTTCCAAAAAGGGTAATTGAAATTGTTATTTCAAGTAACAACGTTGCACTTGGTATGTTATTACAGGGAACTCTTGATTGGAGTAACTTCTTCCTTCCTGGAATACCAAGACTTGCAAAAATTTATGAAAATATTAAAACATGGTATAAAGAATCTCCATATATGTTATCTTCAAGTACAGCATATTTATTCATGAACACAAAGAAACCACCTATGGACAATGCACAATTCAGAAAAGCCGTAGCTTATGCAATTGATAAGCAGAATATAGTTAATAAAGTTTATGAAAATCAGGTTATTGCAGCAGATTCACTTGGTTTCTTGCCAACACCTGCATGGAAAAAATACGAAGACAAAAAGGTTTTAGAAAAATATGGATTTAATTATTCACCAGCAACAGCAAAGAAATTATTGGATGAAGCAGGATATGTAGATAGAAACGGTGATGGCTGGAGAGATTTGCCAGATGGTAGCACAATTGATTTATTAATAGTTGTTCCATATGGCTGGACAGACTGGATGGAATCAGTAAAATCAATTGCTGAAGATTTAAGAAAGGTTGGAATTAAAGCTGAAGCAAAATTCCCTGATCAGGGTAAATATGAAGAAGATATGTCAACAGGAAACTTTGATATGCTCATTAATGATTACGGTTCAACAAGTTCTGTTTCACCATGGACATTATTAAATTTTGTAGCAAATCCATTGATTATGGATGAAATGTGGGATGGAAACTTTGGAAGATATGAAAATGAAAAATTGTTCTCACTTATAAAAGAAATAAACAAAACACCTTTCTCTGAAGAAGCAAAATTAAAGGAATTATTCTCAGAAGCAGAAGAAATTTTATTAAAAGAAATGCCAGCAATTCCTGTATGGCACAACGGATTGTGGTTCCAGGCAAGTACTTATGCATGGGAAAATTGGCCAGATGAAAATAATCCTTATGGTTATCCATGTAGCTGGCCAGGACAATGGCAGTTTGGAGCAGTAAAAATCTTATTAAACTTAAAAGCTAAGTAATTATAAGTTTCTTCATATACTTTGTCCTCAATATTTCGGCTGTCAGGCCACCTGGCAGCCTTTCCTGATTACCCTGTTTTTTTACTTCGTTTGGAGGTGCCATTAATGAATAGTTATTTAAAGAAAAAGTTTTCAATATACTTTTTAACCTTTTTTGTAGCAATAACAATTGACTGGGCAATACCCAGATTTATGCCAGGTAATCCTGTTGCATTGCTTATGGGCAGATTTGCAGCAATGCCAGGTTCAAGACAATTAATGATGTCTTACTTTACTGAAGCATTTGGATTAAACAAACCGCTTTTAACTCAATATATAGATTTCTGGAAAGCCTTCTTTCACGGTGATCTTGGCGTAAGTTTATATCTTTATCCAAAACCTGTTATGGAAGTAATAAAAGAGGCTATTCCATATGATTTAATGTTATTATTGCCATCAATATTATTAAGCTGGATTGTTGGGAATAAACTCGGTGCTTATGCCATAAAGAATAAATTCGTGGAAAAGGTTATTATTCCTCTTTCTTACTTTTTTACAGCAATGCCATACTTCTGGTTTGCTATTATTTTAGCCTGGTTTTTAGGTGTTGTAAATCCTATATTTCCAATTTCAGGTGCTTATAGTTATTCAATAAATCCTGAATGGTCTGTAGATTTTATCCTTGACTTTCTTTCACACTGGATATTGCCATTTTTATCATTATTTATGGTAATGCTTGGCGGTTGGGCTATAGGTATGAGAAATATGATTATTTATGAAGTTGAATCAAATTACTCAAGATATATGAGAAGTTTAGGATTATCTCAGCGTTTGAGATTAAATTATGCATACAAAAATGCTTTGCTTCCACAAATTACAGGTCTTGCTTTACAATTGGGAACAATAGTTGCAGGAGCCTTAACAACAGAGGTTGTTTTTTCATATCCTGGAATTGGTTATTTATTATTACAGGCAATTTTACATCAGGATTATTTCCTTATCCAGGGTTGTTTCTTATTTATAGTTCTTGGTGTATTAATAGCTAATTTTATTGTTGATATAGTTTATGTATTAATCGATCCACGTGTAAAAGCTTCATTTGTAGAAGGGGCGTGAGGAAATGAAAGAATGGTTGAAAAATCATGAAGGGTTATATTATACCTTTACAAATAGACGTGTAATTTTTGGGAGCATTGTATTGATATTTTTTGTTTTGCTTGCAATAATTGGACCAATGATTGCAAAATTTGATCCGCTTGATACCTCAAGCATGCCATATTCTCCGCCAAATTCCACCAACTGGCTTGGAACAACAACCTTTGGTCATGATATATTTTCACAACTTGTCTATGGTTTAAGAAGTTCATTATACCTTGGAATAATAGGCGGTGGAATTGCTACAATAGTGGGACTTATAATTGGATTTATATCCGGCTATTTAGGGGGATTTTCAGATGAATTCTTAATGATGATTACAAATATCATGATGGTAATTCCTACTATGGCATTACTGATTATAATTGCAGCTTATTTACCATATAGAGGCGTTACAATAGAAAGTATAATAATTGGTTTAACCAGCTGGCCGTGGACAGCCCGTGCTGTAAGATCACAAACACTTTCATTAAAATCAAGGGAATTTGTACAGCTGGCTAAAATTACAGCGGTAAAACCCATGAAAATAGTTTTTAAGGAAATAGCACCAAATATGATGTCTTATGTGTTTATGGTATTTATCCTTCAATTTGGAGGAGCAATATTATCGGCAATTGGACTTGATTTTATAGGTCTTGGTCCAACAAGGGGCGTTTCACTTGGAACCATGCTTCAACAGGCTGTATTATGGAGTGCTATTCAATTAAAAATGTGGTGGTGGGTTGTTCCACCAGGATTGGTAATAACAATCTTTGTAGGAACATTGTTCTATGTAAATACAGGATTAGACGAAGCATTTAACCCTCGTCTCAGGAAACAGTGAGGTGGTATGATGAACCCATTATTAGAGGTAAATAATCTAAAAGTTTATTATAGTACATTAAAAGGTGAAGTTAAGGCTATAGACGGTGTTTCATTTAATCTACATGAAGGTGAAGTTTTGGGAATAGCTGGAGAATCAGGTTGTGGAAAATCCACACTTGTTAATTTCTTTGTATTCCCATATGAGCCAATGCATTACGCCGGAGGCAGTGTAAAATTACGGGGAATGGAATTAACAAATCTGGCAGATAAGGATATGAATAAGATTCTCTATAAAAAGATTTCCATAATTCCTCAATATGCTTTAGATGCACTATCACCAACAAAAAAGATTAAACGTATAATCACGGATTTCCTTGCTGAACATGGTTATCAATATGATGCAAAAAAAGTAGAAGAACGTCTTGAAATGGTGAATCTTGACAAAAGTGTTTTAAACAGATATCCTGTAGAGTTATCCGGTGGGATGAAACAAAGAGTGGTTATGGTTATTTCAACTTTACTCGATCCAGATATTTTAATTGCAGATGAAGTAACCTCGGCTCTGGATGTTAGCTCGCAAAAGTTTGTAATTCAAATGCTTGAAAAGTTTATGCATGAGGGAATTGTAAAATCAATAATGTTTATAACCCATGATATTTCAGTATTATATCAAATTGCCAACAGAATTATGATTCTATACGCAGGGCATGTCGCTGAAATAGGGCCCACAGATGAAATAATAAAAAATCCAAAACATCCATATACAAAAGCACTTATAGATTCATTACCAAAGATGAATATAAAATTTGAAGAACAAAGACTTAAGAGCATTCCTGGACATCCACCAATGTTATTGAATCCACCTTCAGGATGCCGATTTGCAGATAGATGTCCAGTTGCAATTGATAAATGTAGAAAGGCTGTACCTCAGGAAAAAAGAATTGGAGAAAATCATTCTATATATTGCTGGAATGCTGGAGATGATTTAAATGATTAAAATTAAAAATTTATCTAAAACCTTTTCAAGTGGATTTATAAAAAAAGAATATGTAAAAGCGGTGGATAATGCTACATTTGAAATAGAAGATGGAAAAATTGTTTCACTTATAGGAGAATCAGGAAGCGGAAAAACTACAATTGGAAAGTTAATATTAAAATTGGTAAAACCTACTGAAGGCGAGATATTATATAAAGATAGAAATATATATGATTATAATCCCATTGAATATTATAGAAATGTTCAGGGCGTTTTTCAGGATCCATTTGCATCATTCAATCCCATTTATAAAATAGATAATATATTCGATATGCTCTTTAATAGCTTATACAATGAAATTCCAAAAAGCGAAAGGCTTGGAAGAATTGAAAAATCACTTAAAGATGTGGGATTAAATCCAAAACATATTATTGGAAAGTATCCTCATCAATTATCTGGAGGACAATTACAAAGATTATTAATAGCAAGGGCTTTAATACTTGAAAGCAAATTCCTCGTTGCCGATGAGATTATCAGTATGCTCGATGCATCAACAAGGGTTGACGTTTTAAATATTCTTGGAGATTTAAAATATAAAAATAAAATGAGTATTTTATTTATTACACATGATTTATCCCTTGGATATTACATAAGCGATTGGATGCTTATTATGTATAGGGGAACTATCGTAGAAATGGGAGATACAAAGGAAATATTTTCCAATCCTTTGCATCCATATACACAAATGCTTTTTGATTCAGTACCAACTCTGGATAAAAAATGGGATGATTCAGAAACAAGCACAGAAACAGGTGAAGAACCACCGAAAACAGGTTGTAAATTCGCACACAGATGTCCTTTTGCAACAGATAAATGTAAAACATATAATATGGAAAGCTATACAGTTAATAAAAATCATCAGGTAAGTTGTATAAAATTTGCCAACAAAAATAATTGAGAGGTGATAAGATGTTTAAAAATGATTTTTTATTTGGTGTTTCATTATCAGGAATGCAATTTGAAATGGGCTCAATAAAGGATTTAGACGATAGAACAGATTGGTATAAATGGACTACAGATAAGATGAATATAATAGCGGGAATTGTTAGTGGAGATAGAGCTGAAAATGGCTCCAATTACTGGAATCAATATGAAGAAGATCATTCAAATATGGTGAAATACGGAATGAATGCTATTAGAATTGGCGTTGAATGGTCAAGAATATTCCCTGAAAGCACAGAAAATATATTTGCAAAGATTGAGCGCGATGGTGATAAAATATATAATGTAGAGGTTACAGAAGAAACAATTTCTGAATTAGAAAAAGTTGCTAATATGGAAGCCGTTGAACATTATAAAAAGATATTAAAGGATTTGAAAAATAAAGGAATTCATGTTATACTGGATTTAACCCATTTCAGTTTACCTGTATGGCTTCATGATCCTATAAAAGTTCAAAGAAAAGGTTTATGGAATGTTAAGGAACAGGGGTGGGTATCAACATTATCTGTAACAGAACTTGCTAAGTTTGCAGGTTTCTGTGTAAAACACTTTGATGAATTTGTAGATGAATGGAGCAGCATGAATGAACCACAAATTGTCTCCTCTCTTGGATATCTTCTGGTAAAATCAGGATTCCCACCAGCATATCCAGATGAAAAAGCATATAAATTAAGCATGATAAATCAGGCTCAGGCACATGCAAGAGCATATGACGTTATAAAAAAATACACAGATAAACCTATGGGACTTGTATACTCATTTACACCTGTTTATCCAGAAAGTGATGAAGCTGGAGACTGTGTGGCAAAAGCTCTTGATTTCTATAACTTCTGGTTTATGGACATGATTACATATGGAAATGTAGACGGTGAAATAAGGGAAGATATGAAGAACAAAATCGACTTTATAGGTGTCAACTATTATACAAGAGCTGTTATTGCAAAAGATGAAAACTCAGAAGAAGGATGGACTGTATTAAGCGGCTATGGCTACGATTGCGAACCATATTCAAAATCAAAAGCCGGATTTCCAACAAGCGAAATGGGCTGGGAAATATATCCAGAAGGAATATACGAGGTTTTAAAATTCCTCAATGAAAGATATAATTTAAGAATGATAGTTACGGAAAATGGAACAGCGGATTCAGAAGATAGGGTAAGACCTTTCTTTGTATTATCTCATTTAAATCAAATTGAAAAAGCCGCTGAAGAAGGAATAAAAATAGAAGGATATCTTCACTGGTCATTAATAGATAATTTCGAATGGGCTGAAGGATTCTCAAAGAGATTTGGACTTATGAAGGTTGATTATGAAACTAAAAAACGAACACCAAGACCAAGTTTATTGGTATATGCAGATATTATAAAAAATAAAACTACAAAGCATTTAATTGACAGTGTTTTCTATATGAAATGATTTAAGTTAGGAGGCGTTTTGCCTTGAAAATAACCATAAAAGATGTTGCAAGAGAAGCCAATGTTTCCATTGCAACGGTATCCAGAGTATTAAATGGAACAGGTAAGGTTAATAAAAAAACAAAAGAACAGGTATTAAAAGCTGTTAAAAAGCTTGGTTATAAAACTTCCACAATTCCACTGGCACAGGATCTCAAGATTATAGGGATCCTCGTGCCGGATCTTTTTGCATATCATTATAGTGAAATTATAGAAGGAGCTACAGAAACATTAAGAAAAAATGGTTATGGTTCTATAATTGCCACATTTAATGGTCGTATTCTCGAAGAAGAGGTTGCAATTGAATACTTTTTTACAAGAAGGGTATATGGAGTAATAGTCTGCACATCAGAAGAAGATGATGAAAAATTAAGAAGATTACTCGATATAGCCATTCCAGTGGTTACTGTAGACAGAGAAAATACTGATTTCAGGTTTGACTCTGTAAACATAGACAATTATCTTGGTGGAAAAATGGTTGCAAAATATTTACTGTCAAAAGGACATAAAAAATTCTTACACATTACCGGAGATATTGATTTATACTCAATTAGATATAGAAGAGACGGCTTCAAATATCAAATAGAAAAATCAGGTGGAAGAGTAAATGTTCTTGAATCAAGCTTTACAACAGGAACAACTTATAAAAAACTAAAAGAATATATAAGAAAAAACGGTGTTGATTTTACAGCAATATTCACATCAGACGATTTAATTGCTCTTGAAACATTAAAGGTATTATACGATGAAGGAATTAAAGTACCCGATGATGTTTCAGTAATGGGATTTGATGATGGTTATATGGCACAATTTAGCATTCCACCATTAACAACAGTAAAGCAGCCAAGAAAAGAAATGGGAAAAATGGCTGCAAGATTGTTAATTGATAGGCTAAATCCCGAAAAAAGAAATAGCGTTGTTAGAAAAATGATGATGTCCCTTGAAATAGTTGAAAGGGAATCTGTAAAAAATATTGAGAGGTGATTATATGGAAAAAATAGGTGTTGTTATTGATTCAGGTTGTGACCTTCCAAAAGATATAGCTGAAAAACATAATGTAAGAATTCTTCCTTTACGAACATTTATAAATGGTGAAGAATATGAAGACGGGACATTTAGTGAAGAATTTCTCTTCGAACATTTAGATGAAGATGTTAAAACATCACTGCCAAAACCAGAAAAAATTAAAGAAACTATGGAAAATATGATTAATGAAGGTTATAAAAAAATTCTTACATTTAACATTTCACATGGTTTAAGCGGCTCTTATAATATATTTACAATGGTATCAAGGGAATTAAGGGAAAAATATCCAGATGTAAGAATAGAAAATATCGATACACTAAATATTTCCATTGGTTCAGGTATTATAGTATATAGAGCTTTAGAATATATAGAACATGGTTTTTCATATGATGAAATACTGGAAAAAGTGAAAAAAGACATTAATAACGCTACCGTATTTTATGTTATCCCAACATTAAAATACCTTGCAAGAGGAGGAAGGATAGGAAAGGTTTCTGCTGCTATTGGAAACTTTCTCGATGTTAAGCCTATAATTTCTGTTAACGAAGAGGGAATCTATTATACAGTGGCTAAAGTAAGAAACATTAGAAGAGCTGTTAATGCCATGTATGAGGAATTCTTGAAATTCGTTGGGGAGAGGGATTTTTATGCTGTTGTTAGTATTACAGGAAAATCAGAAAAGGCTGTATCTTTGCAGAACATGTTATTTTCAAAAATGAGAGCACTTGAAAATTCTTTAAAGGTTTTTATGTGGGATGTTTCTGCAACATTGGCTGTTCATACAGGACCGGATCTTGTTGGAATTGGAATTTTAAGGATATAAAATTTTTATCATAGGTGATACAGATGAAAAAAGGATTTTATTTCCTATTGATAATTATTATCATCTTAATTCTAATATCCTGCGAAAAAGGAGAAAAAGATATGCAAAACAACTATATATTACATAAGGATATCACCGTTACAATATTCTGGGTTGGAGAAGATGCCAGCGAAGAAAATGGCTATATCACCAACACTCCAAGCGCATGGGACGAAAAATGGACAGAACATTATGGCGGCATAGACGATCCAGATAACAGAAACGGTTATTATCCTGCAGGATTTATCCCAAAAGAAAATCCATTCTATTTTGCTTTACCATATAATGATTTCGATGAAAACGGAAATAGAAAAAAAGAAGCATATGAAATTATTCCATGGGCCAAAGAAAAGAAATGGGGAAATCTGGAATCTATGTGCAAAAACAGATGGATAAAGATAATAAAAGGCGATAAAGTCGCTTATGCACAATGGGAAGATGTTGGCCCATTTAATGAAGACGATAAAGAATATGTTTTTGGAAATTCAAAACCTAAAAATACCATAAACAATTATGCAGGATTGGATGTTTCACCTGCTGTAAGGGATTATCTTAACTTAAAAGACATTGATAAAATAGACTGGCAATTTGTTGATGAAAAAGACGTTCCAGATGGTCCGTGGAAAGAAATAATTATAACAAGTCAAATATACTGGGAATAAAGAAAAAGGTCCGGATAAAACCGGACCTTTTATTATTAGCTATTTATTATATTATGCATTACCTGCTATATCAATTTCAGAAATAATTACTGATGGTGCTATTGTACTGCTAAATGAAATCCACATATCGTTTCCTGCTTCTTCAATCTTTGATAATACATCAAGGAAATTACCGGAAATTGTAATCTGTTCCACACCACTTACTATTTTACCGTTTTCTACCTTTAATCCCTGTGCTCCAAGTGAAAATTCACCGGAAATAGGATTTGCACCTGAATGTAAGCCTTCAAGAGAAGTAATTATAATACCATCTCCCAGAGTTTCAACAAGTTCATCAAAATTCTTCTTTCCAGGTTCAAAATACATATTAACAGGTGCAATACCCCTTCCAAGAGCATTACCTGTAGATTCCTTACCCTCTTTTTTAGCTGTTTTTAAGTTATATAAAAATGTTTTAAATACACCATTTTCAAGTATTGTTTTTTCCTGTGTAGGAACGCCTTCACTGTCAAATGGAGCATTGTTTAAAGAACCTTCATAATATGGAATATCTTTAATATTTACAATATCGCTTCCAATCTTTTCACCAAGTTTTTCCTTCAATGGTGACATATTTTTCTGTGCGTTTTCAGCTGAAATCATAGGAATAAGCATAGTTGCCAATAAACTGGTAAATTCGTCACTTCTAATAATAACTCTATATTTCCCGCTTTTCACCGATTTTGAACCTATTTTGGCTATAGCCTCTTCAGCTGCTCTTTTTCCAATTGCCTCAAGGTCTAATTTTTCAGGTTTTGGAGCAATTCCAAACCAGAATCCTGATCTTGGTGATTCGTCTTTTGCCACAACTGAAGCATATGCATATCCGCCATCGCCTTTATAACTCTTTTCCAATCCTAATGTATTTGCAATAATAATTTCAGATGTTTGGTGAGCAAACATTGCCATTGGAACCATCACAATTCTTTCATCTTTACCTGCTGCTTCTGACATTTTATATAATCTATCCAATTTTTCCTTTACGCTTAACTTTTCAAATTCACCATAATATGATTCAAATTCAGGATACTTCCCAGAACCGTCATAAAAAAGATTTTCTTCTTCTGAATCTATTATTTCATAATTTGTAATTGCTTCTTCCACTAACTTTTCAGGAGTATCAAATATCGTTGTTGAAGCTGTTCCTATCTTTCCATCCTTTAATACCGTTAAAGAAATTGAATTGCTATTTGCATCTTTATACTCATCCAATTCTCCATTGCCCAATCTTAAAGAAAATTCATATGTTCCATTATATGAAATCTGTGCTTCAAAACCTTTTTCTTTTGCTAATTTAAATGCTTTATCTTTAAATTCATTGAATGTCATTTATTTCGCCCCCCAACGATAATTTCAGAAACCCTTATTGTTGGCTGTCCTACATCAGCAGGAATGCTTCCTGAAATGGAACCACACATTCCCTGACCACGTTTTATATCGTTTCCAACCATATCTATCTTTTGAATTATTTCATAACCTTTTCCTATTAAAGTTGCACCTCTAACTGGTTTTGTTATTTTACCGTTTTCTATTAAATATCCTTCATTAACTGCAAAATTAAATTCGCCTGTTGATGGATTTACAGAACCTCCACCAAGTCTTTTTGCATATAATCCATATTCTGTATTTGCTATTATTTCTTCTGGGTGATAATCACCTGGCAAAATAAATGTATTTGTCATTCTTGAAGTTGGTGCAAATGTATAATCCTGCCTTCTTGCGCTACCAGTGGATTTCATACCCATTTTTCTTGCACCAAGCTTATCTATCATATATCCTTTTAAAATACCATTTTCAATTAATACATTCCTCTGTGTTGGCGTTCCTTCATCATCTACATTTAAAGAACCCCATGCATTTGGAATTGTTCCATCATCAACTGCAGAAACGCATTCTGCTGCAACCTTTTCTCCCAATTTACCTGCAAATACAGATGCGCCTTTTGCTACAGCTGTTGCCTCTAAAGCATGTCCAACAGCTTCATGGAAAATAACACCACCAAATTCATTTGAAATAACAACAGGATATTTCCCAGCTGGTGCTGGTTCTGCCTTAACCATTCTTGCAGCTGTTCTCGCAGCTACCTTTCCAGCTTCTTCTACATCTATAACATTAAAAAATTCAAATCCCATTCCTGCTCCAGGGCCATAAAATCCTGATTCCATAACGCCATTATGTTCTGCAACAGCATTTATCATTAATCTTGTTCTTACCCTATTATCTTCAACAAAAACACCTTCTGAGTTTGCTATTAATACATTTTGATCATATTCCCAATAATATACAACTACCTGAGATATTAAGTCTGAGTAATTTTTTGCTGCATTATATGCTCTCTTCATTACAGCAACCTTTTTTCTTTTTGAAATATCTTCAGGATACAAAAATACAGGATGTTTATTTTCATATTCTGTTTTGTTTAAATTTAAAACAAGGTCTTCTACCTTTATTTCACCAAGAGCTTCTCCAACTCTTTTGGCTACACTTAATAATGACTCTCTTGAAAGATCATTGGTATATGCATATACTGCCTTTGTTCCTAAAAATCCTCTAACCCCAACTCCAAATCGATTCCCTGTTGTTGCACTTTCAAGACTTCCATTCTTCATAGTAAAGTTATTTGTATATCTTTTCTCAACAAATACTTCGGCAAAATCTCCGCCGTGTTTGAGAACGGTTCCTATAATATCCTGTACAAGCTCTTTACTTAACACCATTTCACCCCCGAATATTTTGTTATGATATCATTATAACATAAGAACCCATAATTCGCAAAGCGAATTATGGGTTCTTATTTTTGATTATAATCACATAACTCTTTTATTGGACAAATATCGCACTTCGGATTCCTCGCCTTACAAATATTTCTTCCATGATAAATTAACCAGTGATGCGCCTGTCCCCACAAATTCTTTGGAATTTCCTTCATTAAATCCTCTTCGGTTTTTTTAACATCCTTTGCATTTGCCAGTCCAATTCTATTTGCAACTCTAAAGACATGTGTATCAACCGCAATTGCATCTTTTCCAAAAGCTACGCTTAAAATCACATTTGCTGTTTTCCTTCCAACTCCCGGCAATTCCATTAACTCTTCTCTCGTTTGTGGAATTTCTCCATTGTACTTTTCAACCAAAATCTGACATGTTTTTATAATATTCTTGCTTTTTGTTTTGTATAATCCAACACCTTTAATGTATTCCTCAAGCTCCTCAGGATTGAATTTAGCAAAATCATACGGTGTTTTAAACCTTTTAAACAACTCTGGTGTAACTTTATTTACCTGATTATCTGTAGTTTGTGCTGAAAGCATTACAGCAATTAACAATTCGAAATTATTACTATATTTCAACGCTGTTTTCGATTCGGGATAGGTTTCTGATAGTATTTTTAATATCTTTTTTATTTCCGATTTTGATTTTTTCATTTATTTTATCACCTCGATATTTATTATATCATATTTATCCTATCCTGATTTTAGACGATTAAAGTTATGGTATAATAGATAAAGAATGTTACTTTTAATATAAAAAGTTTTAACTTTTCAGGAGGGCTATAATGAACCTAAGGCAATTATTTGAGAATAAAAAATTCGAAAAGGTTATTAATCTATTTTATTCGAAAAAAGATAGAACAGAAGAAGAATACATAATCGCAGCTTTAGCTTTTTTAAATTTGAATAAAGTTAACAAAGCTATTTCTACCTTAAAAGAACTTTTAAGAAAGAATCCTGATAACTTAGATGCTCTTTTTAATTTAACCACTATATACTATAAAAAGAAAAATTGGAACAGGATTAAAGAATTTGGTTTAAAATACTTTGAAAAAGATCCAGATGATTGGGCTATTAATGATATATTGGCTGAGGTCTGGCTATTTGAAGGAGATTTTGATAAAGCTATTACATATTTAGAAAATGCTTTTAAAGCTGCTCCTAAAGAAATGACAAAATATTTTGAAGCAAGAATATCTTTTTTTAAAAATAAAATAACCAATGCTAAGAAACTGCCTAAATTAGCCTTTATCTGTGCTAAAGGGCTGGATAATTTTATTAATGAAATTATAGAAGGTTTATCAGAAAATTATTGGGTAAGAAAATTTGTTGTAACCACAGATAAAGAAATCTATTCTGCTATTGACTGGGGAGATATTATCTGGTTTGAATGGGCTAATGAAGTTGCTATAATCGGCAGCAATTATTCTCAAACACAGATTAAACCAGTAATATTGCGTTTACACAGTTATGAAGCTTTAAGTTATTACCCAACAAAAATAAACTGGAATAATATTGACAAATTAATTCTGGTCGCTGAACATATTAGAGATATTATAAAAATGTATATGCCTGATATTGAAAACATGGTAGATATTGAAATAATTCCAAATGGGATAGATATTGAAACAATAAACTTTAAAAAACGCCAAAAAGGATTTAATATTGCCTGGGTTGCACACATTTCTCATAAAAAAAATCCTCCTATGATGCTTCAAATTATAAAAAAATTAGTTGAGAAAGATAATAGATATAAGCTTCATATTGCTGGCGATTTTCAGGATATGAGATATGAAATATACTTAAAACATATGGTAAAAGAAATGAATCTTGAAAATAACGTCATTTTTTATGGTTGGGTTGATGATATGGATGAATGGTGGGAAGATAAAAATTACTTACTCTCCACAAGTGTTCATGAAGGTCATCCTTATAATATTATGGAAGGAATGGCGAGAGGTCTTAAACCTGTTATTCATAATTATTATGGCAGTAAAAAACAATGGCCAGAAAATTTAATATTTAACACAGTTGATGAAGCAGTAAATTTGATTTTAAATGCTGATTATAATCCTGAAGAATATAGAAGATTTGTTGAAAAGCTATCTTTGAAAAATCAAATTTCACTAATAAAAAAAAATGTTTTAATCTATAATAAAGAACTTGAATTGATTAACAATCTCAAAAATTCTTACCTTGAAGATGATTATATGGCACTTTTATCAAAATGGTTTCATCATTCTAAAATGAATTTTTTTAAAAAAATTATGTATTATTATTATCTTATGTATTATAAAATGCCTTCATATGAAAGATTTTCAAATATGCCAGATGAAGTATACAATAAAATTTATAATAAAGGCTTCCAGCTTTTAGAAAAAATTGATTTAAATTATAAGAAGAAAAAAACTTCAAAACTTAAAAAAATCTTATGTATCCTTAATGGATTGGACTTGCATCAATCTCCAATAAAAATGCATTACTTAATCGCTAAAGAATTTAAAAAATTTAACATTGAATATGAACTAATGAGCGTTTTTGGAAAATCGGATTTTTCAAATTATGATCAATCTATAGAAGCCTTAGAAAAAGATAATATTTCATATTTCATTCCTCAAGAAAAACTTTTATATAAAAAATATATTGAACTTTCTCAACATATTAATAATAATGATTATGATATAGTTATATTTACGTCATTTTATTTTTCACCATTTTCCATATTATTATATCCACTCGTAAAAACTTTAAATATTCCCGCTGGAAGATTTGTTCACCAACAACCTGAAAATTTTTTTGATGAAAAATTAGCTTTTGTTGTCAATTGGGATTATTTAAAATACCATAATAAAAATAAAAATATATTTGATTTCATATGGCCGGTTAATACTGAATTAATTAACTCCAAAAAAGAAAATATAAGAACTTTATTCAAAATTTCTTCGGAGAAAAAAATTATATTATCTTTGGGAAAAAAGATTAAATTTTTAAATCAGGATTTCTGGAATTTTATATTTAAAATTTTAGAAAATTATAAAGAATATGTGTTTGTAGCTATTGGATGTGGAAATGATATTATAGATGAATTAAACCATTTCGAATTAAAACAACTCTATAAAAAATATAAAAATAGAATTTTTTTAATAGATTATATTCCAGATGCTTATAGATTTTTAAATTCTGTTGATATATTTTTAAATACCTTCCCTCAAGGTGGAGGAAGTTCTTTAGCAGAAGCTTATTATATTGGCCTACCAATTCTTTCATTTTATAATAAAGATTTTAAAAACCCAAATCCTATCTCTAACTCATTATCTCTTATAGGTTTATATTATAATAATGCTGAAAAAATATTTCCAGAATATCCAGATATAAATGGTTTGATAAATCTTTTTGATAAAATACACAAGAATCCTGAATATTTAGATAAATACAGAAAATACAAATCTGAAGATTTATCTTTTTCTGCTTTTGTAAATAACCTAATAAATTTTTTACAAAATAAAGTTATTAAAAATAATTAATATACTATTATATTGAAAAGGAGTGAGTGTATGATAAAGATTGATGATGTTATATGGACTTTAACAGAAAAATGTGATGGTAAATGTGTTCATTGTGGTTTATGGAAAAAAAGAATAAATTATAATGATGAATTAGATTTGGATATTATAGAAAATATTGTTTCCAATTCACTTTTAAAAAATTTAATTCAGGCTCATATTACTGGCGGGGAACCTCATATTTCTCCAAAATATATTCCCTTAATAGAACTTTTGGTGAAATATCATCCTTCAATAAGAATACATTCTCCAATTTCTGGAATGTATCCAATGCATCATTATGCTATTTCAAAATATGTATTAAAAATTACAAAAAATTATTTAATAGACGTTTCCATTGATGGCCCTGAAGAAATAAACGACAAATTGAGAGGAAAAGGCATGTTTGAAAATGCTGTTAAAACTATATCCTTATTAAAAAAACTTGATTTAAAAAGATTAAGAATGCAATTTACCGTTTATCCTGAAAATTATGAATATATAGAATGGGCCAAGAATTTTTCTGAAAAATTAGGTGTTGGACTTTATATTAATTTTGGAAGAGTAAGTGTTAGATTTGGAAAAGATGAAGAAAAAGATACAGATGAATTTTCTTTCTCAATAGATCAAATAAATAAAATCGATGAACTATTAAGAAAGATTGATTATGACAAAGGTCCTTATAAATGGAGATATATCTGGCAAATGAAATGGTGGAGAGGTGAAAAATTCACATACGATTGTTATATGGGCTTTAGAAGTGTTGATATAGATCCATATGGAAATGTTTATCCATGTCTTTTATGGAAAAAGGAATTGTATATGGGTAATTTAAGAGACTTTAATGGTGATTTAAGAGCCTTATATCAATCTCCAAAAGCTCAGGAAGTTTTGAAATATATAAAAGAAAAACGCTGTCAGCCATGTTCATTCTCTTGTGCAATAAAAGCATCTATTGATGGAAATAAAGGGATTGAATTTAATCCTAATTGATTCTAAAAGGAGATATTTCTATGGAAAAACATATAATTTTAGATTATATGACTCCCAAAAGAGTTCATTTTTTTAAATCTCTTGATTATTTATTACAAAATGCAGGATATAAAATAATAAGAATCGCCAGAGATTATGGCGAAACTATTAATTTACTTGAAAACAAAGGTCTTAATTATGATTTAATATTACAATGGGGAAAGGATTCTTTAGAATCCAAGTTAAAGGTTTATGCTGATAATATTAATGTTATTTTGGATTATATAAATAAAAATAATTTAAATATAAAAGCTTTTATAACTCTTATGGATCCTTCAATCTCCAGAGTTGCTTATGGATTATCTAAACCTTTAATAAATTTTTCTGACCTACCAGATGCTATAATTCCTGGAAAATTATCTTTAACTTTATCAGACTATATATATATACCTTTCTGTATTTCAGAAAGGTATATTTCTGAAAATTATTGTATATCAAAAGAGAAAATATATAAATATCCTTTTTTAGATCCTGTTTTGTGGTTAAAAGATTATATTCCTTCAAAAAAAGAAGAGCTTTTTTCTTCTTTAAACATTCCAGAAAAATATTTAAATAAAAAACTAATTTATGCACGTTTAGAACCTTTAAATGCAAATTATTACATGAGTATAAATCACAAAAAGTCTTTAATTTTAGAATTAATAGAAAATATTTTAAAAGAATATAACGACGATATTTTTATAATCATACATCCAAGATACAAAGAAAAATTACAGTTATATCAAAATATTGAAAATATTAAAATAATTAATGAAAATCTGGTTGATAGTATAAGTATTGCTGCAAATGCTGATTTATTCATTGGTGGCGGAGGAACTATAAATATTGAAGCTATATATTTTGGAACACCTGTAATTTCCGTAAAACCTGTATTAACTCTATACGAAAAATATTTAGTTGAAAACGGTCTTTCATATAGAGCTTCTAATATATACAATAAAACTGAATCTTTTAAACTAATCAAAAAAATATTAGAGAACAATATAAGACTCCATAATAAAGATATTTCTAAATTATGGGAAGGAAACTTAAATGAAAGTATTAAAAAATTTGAAGAGGATTTTTTAGCCTTTATAGAAAAACTATAAAAATTTTTAATTGAACAGAAAGGTGAAAATATGTGCGGAATTGCAGGGGCTATAGTCACAAATAATAATTCTGTTTCTTCTCACGATATAAAACGAATGATAGATTCTATTGCTCACCGTGGTCCTGATGATTTTGGAATTTATACACACGAAAATTTTGGTATGGGGCATAGACGTTTAGCAATTATTGATTTATCCTCACACGGTCATCAACCCATGATATCTTCAGATGGAAGATATATAATCTCTTTTAATGGTGAAATATATAATTTCCTTGAATTAAGAGGTATATTACAATCTAAAGGTTATATTTTCAATTCTAATACTGATACTGAAGTAATATTAAATGGTTATATAGAATATCAGGAAAAAATATTGAATATGCTAAATGGCATGTTTGCTTTTGCTATTTTTGATAAAAAAGAAAAAAAATTATTTATCGCTAGAGATCGATATGGAATAAAACCTTTATACTATAAATTAGACAATTCTAAATTAATTTTCGCATCTGAAATAAAAGCTATATTTAAATGGAATTTCATAAAAAAAGAAATAGACTATTTAGCTTTAGATGAATATCTCACTTTTCAAAATATTTTTACTGATAGAACTTTATATCAAGGAATAAAAATATTAAAACCGGGACATTATGCTATTATCAAATCTGATAAAAACGAAATTTATTTTAAACAATATAAATATTGGGATTATAATTTACATTCTACAGATGAAAAGCTCTCTGAAAAAGAAGCTTCAAATGAGTTAAAAAGACTTTTTGTCCAGGCAGTAAAAAGGCAATTAATGAGTGACGTACCTTTAGGCGCGTATCTTAGTGGAGGAATGGATTCTGCATCTATCGTTGCAATAGCTTCAAGGAGTTTAAATCGTTTAAAAACATTTACATGTGGTTTTGATATGACCTCTGTTGCCGGATTTGAAGTTGGATTTGATGAAAGATTATACGCTGAAATGATTTCAAATACCTATAAAACCGAACAATACGAAGTAGTTCTTCATGAAGGAGATCTTTATGAAGTAATAGATGATTTAGTATATCATTTAGATTATCCTATATTAGGAATGTCTTATTCAAATTTTTATATTTCCAGATTGGCATCTAAATTTGTTAAAGTTGTTTTAAGTGGATCTGGTGGCGATGAATTGTTTGCGGGATATCCATGGAGATATTACCATGTTCTTGGAAAATATAATAAAGAAGATTTTATAAATGCATATTACAATTACTGGCAAAGATTGGTAAAAGATGAAGAAAAACAATTTTTATATAATGAAGAAATAAGAAAAAAGATTCCCAAATATAATGCATATGAAGCTTTTAAATCCATCTTCAATGATTATGATTTCCCAATGAAAAATAATACAGATTTAATAAATGCTTCTCTATATTTTGAACTAAAAACCTTTTTACACGGATTACTTATTGTTGAAGATAAAATTAGTATGGCACATTCTTTAGAGACACGTGTCCCATTTTTAGATAATGATCTTGTAGACTTTGCAATGAAAATACCTTTAAAATTCAAACTAAAAAATTTTAATAAATATCAGAAAATAGATGAAAATGAAATAAAAAAGAAAGAAAAATTTTTCGAAACAAATATTGGAAAAAATATCTTAAGAAATATAATGAAACAATTTATTCCTAATGAAATAATACAAAGAAAAAAGCAGGGTTTTAGCTCTCCTGATGCTTCATGGTATCGTGTAAAAGGAAAGGATTACTTATTAAAATATCTAAATAATCCTAAAAATCTATGTTTTTACAATATACTTAATAAGGATTTTATAATACAAACAATAAATAATCACTTTCTAGGAGAAAATAAAAGATTATTATTATGGTCATTTTTAAATTTAAGCAGATTAGATATTTAAGATAATATTACTATCAGGGATGGTGATTTCAAAAAATGTCCAAAAAAATCTGTGTAGTAGGAACAGGATATGTAGGATTAGTAGCAGCGGTAGGATTAGCTGATTTTGGAAATAAAATAATAGGTGTTGACATAGATGAAAATAAAATAGAAAACCTTAAAAAAGGAATAAGTCCAATATATGAACCAGGAATAGAAGAATACTTAACAAGAAATCTAAACAGTGGAAGATTAAAATTCTCAACAGAAATAGGCAAAGCAATTCAAGAATCAGAAGTAATATTCATTGGTGTAGGAACACCTCCGAAAGAAAATGGAGAAGCAGATTTAAGCTATGTATTTAATGTAGCAGAAACAATAGCAAAGAATTTAAATGATTATAAAGTAGTGGTAATCAAATCAACAGTACCAGTAGGAACAAACAGAAAAATAAAAGAATTCATAAAAGAAAAATCAGGAAAAGATAATTTTGATGTAGTAAGTAATCCTGAATTCCTAAGGGAAGGAAAAGCAGTATATGATTTCTTCCATCCAGATAGAGTAGTAATAGGATATGAAAGCGAAAAAGCAAAAGAAATAATGGAAGATATATATAGAAGCTTATACCTAATACAAACACCATTTGTATGGTGTAACTTAGAAACAGCAGAAATGATAAAATATGCATCAAATGCATTTCTTGCAACAAAAATAACATTTATAAACCAGATAGCAAATCTCTGTGAAGCAGTAGGAGCAGATGTACATAAAGTAGCAAAAGCAATGGGAATGGATGGAAGAATAAGTCCAAAATTCTTACATCCTGGACCAGGATATGGCGGAAGTTGTTTCCCAAAAGATACAAAGGCATTAGTGGAAATAGGAAGAAAAAACAATGTAGATATGAGCTTAGTAAAAGAAGTAATAAATGCAAATGAAAAACAAAAAGAAAGAATGGTAGAAAAATTAGAAAAATATATGGACTTAAAAGATAAAAAAATAGGGGTATTAGGCTTAGCCTTCAAAGCAGAAACAGATGACATGAGAGAATCACCAGCAATAACAATAATAAACAAACTAATAGAAAAAGGAGCAAAAGTAATAGCTCATGATCCCAAAGCAATAGAAAATGCAAAAAAAATATTTGGAGATAAAATAGAATATGTAGATAATGAATACAAAGCAATGAATAATGCAGATGCATTAATGATAATAACCGAATGGAATATATATAGAAATCTTGATTTAGAAATGATAAAAAAACTAATGAAAGGAAACATAATCTTAGACACAAGAAATGTATTAGACAGAAAAAAGATAAAAGAAATGGGGTTTGTTTATGAAGGAGTTGGGAGATTATAAAAAATACAAAGATATATTTGCTAAATATATCTTTTGCAAATATACTTTTGTATTTTTTTAATAGGAGAAGATACTATGAAAATGATAAATCGTGAAAAAGAAAACTTATAAAGATTTTCAAACTTATATAAAATTTACTTTTAAAGTTTCATATAATATCAGCAAAAAACTTCTGGAATTATCCTTTTAAATTCCAGAAGTTTTTTATATTAATCTGTTATGATATAATCAATATAGAGAATTATTAAACCGATTTATACAACCAAGAGGTGAAGTAAATGAAAAAGAAAATACCATATGGAAAGCAAAATTTTGAGGTAATAAGAAAACAAAATTATTATTATGTTGATAGAACAGAATATATAGAAAAATTGGAAAAATTAGATGAAACATATATAGTATTTTTAAGACCAAGAAAATTTGGAAAAACATTGTTTTTAGATACACTTGGAAAATATTATGATATTAATTATAAAAACAAATTTGAAGAATTATTTGGAGATTTATATATCGGCGAAAATCCAACACCATTAAAAAATGAATATTACATATTATATATGGATTTCTCAGGAATACAAACAGAAAACAAGGATATATTAATAAAGAGCTTTAAAAACAATGTAATTGTATATCTTGAGAATTTTAATAGTAGATATAATTTAAAAATAAAAATAGAAAAGGAATTCAGTGAACCAGCAGATATAATAAGAGCATTCTTAAACAATGCAATTGAAGTATTAGACAAACCAATATACTTATTAATAGATGAATATGACCATTTTGCAAATGAATTATTGAGTTTTAATCTTGACTTGTTTAGAAATAGTGTAACGAAACATGGATTTGTAAGAAAATTCTACGAAGAAATAAAAAAAGGAACCAAGACAATTATAGAAAGAATATTCATGACAGGAGTAAGTCCAATAATGCTGGATTCATTAACCAGTGGATTCAATATTACAAAGAATAAGACTACAGATATAAACTTCAATAAAATGCTTGGATTTACAAAAGAAGAAGTAATTCAATTACTTGAATATTATGAGATATATTCAGAAAAACTTTTTAAAATAATAAAAGAATATTATGGTGGATATAAATTCAGCTGGGATGCAACTGAAACAGTATATCATCCAAACATGATATTTTATTCTATTAAGGAGTATTTATCTAAAGGAAAAATACCAGAAAAAATAATTGATGATGATACAGAAAAATATTATGAAAGAATTAAAAATCTTTTTGAATTTGCAATATTTTCGGATGATAAAAAAGAAAAATCTAATATTCCATTAAAAGAATATGGATTGAGAAGAATAATAGGAGATAAGTTAAAGGAAATATGTGAAAAAGAAGAAATTTTTATAAACGAGCTTGCAACAAAAATATATTCTGATTATATGCCGAATGCAAAAGAAATAAAATCATTGTTGTTTTATGAAGGATTCCTGACTCTTGAAAAAGAGGGAATAAAAACGTATTTAAAAATACCAAATCATTCAATGAAAAATGTATTTTTAAAATTTAGTGAAAAATATTATTGAAATTCAATCTTTGTTGGAAAAGAAGCTAAGTTTGTTGAGGAAGTGAAATGATGAAATACAAATATCTATTTTTTGATATGGATGGAACTTTGTTTGAAACATCAAGAGGAATTATATACTCACTACAAAAGGCTTATAAAATTAATAATCTAACGCCTTTGCCTGAAGACAAAATAAAAAAATTAATAGGTCCTACACTTGATGAAATAATGAACATATTATTTGGTGAAGAAAATACAGAATTAAAAATGAAAGTACGAGAAGATTTTAGAATGACATATGCAAAAGAAGGCGTTTTTATGCTGGATTTATATCCTGAAGTAATGGATACACTGGAAAAATTATATTCCAAAAATAGAATAATATACATAGTTACATCAAAACCAGAAATCTTTGCATCTCAAATTCTTGAAAAATTTAATATGTCAAGATTTTTCAAAAAAATCTGTGGAGTGCCTTTAGATGGTAAAATCCCTCCAAAATCAGAACGTTTAAAAAATCTCATAATAGAAGAAAATATTCCTTTAAAAGAAGGATTAATGATCGGAGACACTTTAAGTGACGCAAAGGCTGCATGGGAAAACAATGTGGATTTTGCATGGATAAGTTTTGGCTTTGGCCATGAAAATGAAATTAAAAAATATGATTATAAAATAAATAATTTCTCTCAATTACTTAATCTAAAATAAACAAATATAGCTCTTTTGGGAATCCAAAAGAGCTATATTTGTTTTACCGAACTTCTTTTTATTAATTCAGTAGGAAGTATTATTCTGCGTTTCACTTTACTTCCTTTTCCTTCAATCCGTTCTATTATAAGTTTTGCTGCCATTTCACCCATTTCAAATCTTGGTTGCTTAATCGTTGTTAAAGGCGGATAGAGAAATTTAGAGTATCTGTCATCATCAAATCCTATTACAGAAACATCATCAGGAATACTTAAACCACTCTCATATAATGCTCTCATTCCACCTAACGCATTTTGATCATTGGAAAAGAATATTGCCGTAAAGTTTTTCCCATGTTTTTCAAGATACTCTTTTATAGGATAATATCCCCCTTCAAATTCAAAGTTACCTTCTAAAACTGTTAACTCTAAGTTTTTCCGTTTTGCAAAATCTTTTACAGCCTGTTCTCTTTCATATGTTGAATATGTATTTCTACTCGCCTGAACAAATAGTATCTTCCTATGACCCATTTTATACAAATATTTTATTCCATTATAAGCAGATTGATAATTATCAATTCCAACGGAATCCACTTTTATATTTGAATCTTTTCTATCAACGGCTACAACAGGAATAGCTGTCTTTATTAACTTTTCTATATGTTCATCATCATTTTTAGTTGTACAAATTATTATTCCATCTACTCTCCTTGAAAAAAACTGTTCAAGGATTTCCTTTTCTTTATTTATTAATTGAGAAGTTGAACTAAGAAAGCTATCATAACCATTTGCCGTTAATTCAGTTTCTATTCCTTCTGCAATTAGATTATAATGATTTCCCCATAATGTTGGAACGAGAATTCCAATAAGATGATGCAACTTTCTTTTGGCAACTTGAGGTGGTTGATAATCATATTCTTTAAGTGCTTTAAGCACTTTTTTTCGTGTTTCTTCAGAAACATTATCAGCTCCATTTAAGACACGGGAAATTGTAGCAATTGAAATACCTATTTTCTTTGAAATTTCCCTCAAAGTTGCCATATTATCACCTCTTTTTTATCACAATAATTTATACGGATATTTTACATAATTCTCCATATAATCTGGAATTCCATTTTCCTGAATTATTTTCTGATATACAAGAAATCCCGGTTTTATTGTCCTCTTTTTTCTTTCAAAATCAACATGCACAAGACCAAATCTTTTTGAAAACCCATGTGGCCATTCATAATTATCCATAAAAGACCAATACATATATCCTCTTACATTTGCACCCTTTTTAATAGCATTATACACGCTATTAAGATGAGAAACAAGATAATATGGTATATATCTTCCTGTACTTTCTCCAATTCCATTTTCTGTAATAAATATTTCAGGAGAATTATAACGTTCATTTAATTTCAGAATTATTTTCTCAAGACCTTCAGGATATATCTCCCATCCCATATCTGAAACAGGTCTTCCTGATTTTGCTATACTTCCAGGGACACATGCATATCCATAACCTGGAACAACATTCCAGCCATATTTTCCTTCTTTTCTTACCACAATTCTTGTATAATAATTAATTCCAAGAAAATCTGTTTTCCCATCCATATCTTTTCTATATACATGATTATTGTTTATATTAAAATCCACCATTCCCTTAAATATCATATCTGTATATTGAAAATTAGAAAAATACATGGCTTTTTCTGCTGCTTCTTTATCGTTCTCTGTTTCTGGATCAGCCCATGAGAATGAATAAATAAATCCCACTGGTTTGTTGCTAATTCTTTTTATAGCGTCATATGCCCTACAATGTGCTTCAGCCTGGTGTTTCTGGCTTTTTTTGTAAAATTCTTCATTAATAATTGCAGGGGGGAATCCGGCCTTTGGCTGGGTATAGCCTAATGAAGATACTATTTGCGGTTCATTCATAGTAGACCAAAAATCTACATAATCATCAAGTTCGGAGGCTATAAACGCGGCGTATTTTGTAAATTCAACAACAGAGCGTTTTTCTACCCAGCCAAGAGGACCGTTATGTTCAAGATTCACCTTTACCGGGTCATGAATCCAAAGTGGCAATGTAAAATGGTTAAGATTTACCATTACTTTTATGCCTCTATCTTTTAAATCGCGTATCATTTCTTTATAATGTTCGAGGTTTTCCAAGTTCGCAATATTTCTTAATTGTTTAAGCGCATCTTCTGTAATCTCAATATCAATAATATCGTTATTATATTCATTCACATTAACTCGAATGCTTTCTGTTGAATCTGGAAATATTCTTGACCACTCAATACCCACTCTTACTATTTTTACACCTAATTCTTTCATTAAATTATGATCATTCTTATATAATTCCCAATAATTAGGACCATTCTCAGGAAAATCACCGCTTACAAGTCCAGCTGAAATTATTCTCTTATCGTGTACCCATTCATACCAATCGCTATTTTCATCGATTCCTGTTTTTCCACCCATTTCAAATTGAAAACCTGACATTGATATTCCAAAAAGAAAATCTTCATTGAATTTTAGCATAATTGCACCTCCAGGTTATTTTTTCACTTTAACATAATGATTTTTGCTAATAGCTTCATATATAGTTGATTTTTCTTTGTTTGCCTGATAATACAATTCTATTTCTTTTATTATTGTTTCCGGTATAAACTTTTCATTTTTATCCCATTTCCTGTCTATTTCTGGAACAGAATTAAGAAGCATTTTTGTATACGGATGTTGAGGATTGTTATATACTTCTACCGTATCCCCTTTTTCCACAATTTCGCCTTTGTACATTATTAATGTTGTATCACTGAGATAATATCCAAGCGAAAGATCATGAGTTATAAATATTATTGACATACCTGTTTTTTCGCTAATTTCAGCAAGAAGATTAAGTACATCTATTCTTGTTGAAGCATCGAGCATACTGATTAATTCATCGGCAACAAGCACCTTTACATTCATCAACAAAGCCCTGGCTATTAACAATCTTTGCAATTGACCACCGCTCAATTGATGCGGATATTTGCCAAGGATATTTGTTGGATTCATTCCTACTTGTGAGATAACCTTTTCTATTTTTTCCTTTCTGTTTTTCTCCTCTGGAAAAAAGTTATCAAATATCATATTAAATACTCTATTTATTTTAAATAAAGTATTAAATGATGAAAATGGATCTTGAAATATAGCCTGAACATTTCTATAATATTCCTTCACTTCATTCTTTTTTAAATCCCATATATCTTTATTTTCAAATAATATCTTTCCAGATGTTGGTTTTAATAATCTGAGAATCATCTTTCCAACAGTGGTTTTTCCGCTTCCACTTTCACCAATAAGGGATATAATTTCACCTTTATTTATTTCAAAAGAAACATTGTTTACAGCTTTAAATCTCTTTTTTGAAAAAAAATCAAGATCAAATTCTTTCGTAAGATTTTCTATTTTCATTATTATTTCATTCATTGTTTTCACCTTCAATTTTTTTCCAGTTCCAGCAAGCTATTTGATGATCTGAAGATAATTCCTCTATTTTAGGCGTTTTTGTTTTACATATTTCTGTTGCATATGGACATCTAAATCTAAACCTACAACCTTCACCGATATTTAAAAGATTTGGTGGTGTCCCTTCTATACTGGTTAATTTCTTTTCCTTATATCTTATATTGCTTTTTGGTATGGAATTTACCAGTGCTTGTGTATATGGATGTTTTGGATTATGTAATATTGTTTCTGTGTCCCCAATTTCTGCAACCTGCCCTGCATACATAATCATTATTCTATCTGCAATTTGATTTAGCACAGCAACATCGTGTGTAATAAATATCATAGATTTTATTATTCCCAAATCTCGAAATTTAACAAGCATATCACAGACATATCTCTGGGAACTTACATCTAATGCTGATGTTACTTCATCTGCTATTAAAAGATCTGGATCAAGTAATGTTGATATAACCATTATCATTCTTTGTTTCATTCCACCTGATAACTCAACAGAATATTTGTTTAATACACTTTCATCCAGATTAACAAGTCTAAGTCTCTCTTTCACCTTTTCAAAAAATTTATTATCTGGATTAATCCCATGTTCTTTTACAAGATCTGAAATAAATTTTTTTATTTTCTTAGTAGGGCTAAATGCATCCATTGCATATTGTGGAATTATAGAAATATCTTTAAACCTTATCCTTCTCATTTCTTTTTTTGATAAAGTCATGAGATTTATCCCATTTAATTTTGCTTCACCAGAAATATAGTTCATAGGCGGTTTTAAAAGAATTAACCCATTCCCCAACGTACTTTTTCCACACCCAGATTCACCAGCTATTCCAAGAATTTCACCGGATTTTATATAAAAACTTACATTATCTATAGCCTTTACATAACCTTTTAAGGTTTTATAGTATATTTTAAGATTATTTACTTCAAGTACTTTTTCCATTATTATCACATCTCCCGTAATTTTGGATTAAATACTTCATCTAATCCCGTGTTTATAAAGTATAGTGACGATACGAGTAATGTAATTACAAGCCCTGGAATAATAGCCCACCACCACATTCCAAGTTGAACTGCATTCCAATCTCTGGCAATTTGCATCATTAAACCAAGTGAAATGCCTTTTGTCGGTCCAAGACCTATAAAGTCTAATGTAACTGCTGATAATACTGCGCCAGCAAATTGAAGTATAAATACCATAAATATATATGAAAACATATTTGAGGCAATATCTTCAATTATGATTTTCCCTGTTGGTAATGAAGAAATTCTTGATAGATTGACAAATTCCTTGTTTTTTATTGACATAGTAAGTGATCTTATGGCTCTTGCTGTCCATGGCCAATTTGTAATACCAATAATGATACTTTCAAACACCATTCCTCTAAATGAAAGGTATGAAGAAATTATTATTAATATTGCAAGTGTCGGAATTACAAGCATTACATTTGTAAGCATCATAAGTAATTCATCTACCCATTTACCTTTATAGCCCGAAAGAAATCCAACAAATAATCCAATTATTGTAGCAAGTGTTCCACCAAAAAATCCAACAAAATATGAGCTCCTTAAACCATATACCAATTGTGTATATACATCATGACCAAAAATATCTGTACCAAGCCAATATTCCTTACCTGGTGGCATATATCCAGGACCTGCATATTCTAAAGGTCCATATTTTGACAAATGAGGGCCTACTAACCCCAACAGAAGAAAAAATAAAAATACAAAAAAACCAAATAAAACCTTTTTATTTCTAAGCATAAAATATAAGTAGTCATTATTCTTAATTTTTTCTTTTAATGTCATATCAAACCTCCTCGGTATATGAAAACCTTATTCTTGGATCTATAAATACATATATTAAATCAACTATAAAGTTTCCTAATAATACCATTATGACTATAAATAAGAAACAACCTTGAATAAGGAAATAATCCTGATTTTGTATAGCCTGCAATAATAAAAATCCTAATCCTGGGTATGAAAAAACCGCTTCTGTTGTTAATGATCCCAGAATAATCGTTCCAAGTTGCAACGCCAACCCTGTAACCTGAGGGAGTATTGCATTTCTGTATGCATATTTTCTTATTAATTTATCGGAAGCGCCTAATGCTTCCATATATTTTGAATAATTTGATCCCATTTCATATATAATCATATTTCTCATACCAATAGCCCAACCGCCTAGCATAACAAGAAACAACGATAAAAACGGCAATGCAAGATGATATAAGAAATCAAGAATAAATTCAGATGAAAAGCTTGGTGTCATTGTATAACTATATGCTCCTGATAATGGAAATATTGGTACTACAAATCCCAAAAACCATGCCATTAACATTGCCATCCAAAAATATGGTGATGATGTAAGAAAAAAGAATATAGGGATTATACTATTGTCAGTCTTTTTATTAATAGCTGCCAGAGCACCAAGTTTATTACCTGCTATCCAGCTTAAAACTATGGCAGGAACTAATAAAAAGAAGTCATATATAATAGATCCCTGTATTATATCCATTACTTTTCTTGGATAAAGAAAAACGCTAATACCCAGATCACCCTTAAATAATGCAACCCAGAAATTTATATATTGCTTCCATAATGGTTGATCTAACCCAAATGCTTTTGTAAAATATGTATTTAGTCTTTCTGTTGCTTCAGGCAATCCAGCAAATCTTGACATTAATAGGGATATAGGGTCACCAGGCATAAACCTTGGAATAGCCCAATCTATGGAAACAGCAACAAAGAATGTTATTAAATATATGAAAACCTTTTTTCTTAAATATTTCCACATTATATTTCCTCCTGATTTTAATATTATGCCCCAACTCCATTAAAGAGTTGGAGCATAGTATAGAATTTTATTTTGCAGGTTTAAGTTTTAATATCATCATGCTTCCGCCTATTTGCCATCTTCCACTCCATAATGATGGCCATGCATATGGTTGATTTTCATCTGGATAATTTGTCCAGTATTTTTCACTTGCCTGGAACCACATACCGTTATACCAAACAGGAATTACTGGCATTTCTTCAAGCATTATTTTCTCTATTTCAGATGCAATTTTTTTGCCTTTTTCAAGATCCTTTGTTTTGTTAAATTCTGCTACTAAACTAAATAATTTTTCATTTTCATATCTTCCCCAGTTTCCACCATAGGCTTTTTCGTTCTTTATCTGCTGAGATTCAAATAACCAGTTGAAATATGTCCATGGTGTTGATGTTACATTACTTCCAAAGTTGTTTAATAATATATCGAATCCATCTGAATACATATCTTCTGCATATTTACTGTAATCAGGAAATTTTGGTTCTGTCTTTATTCCAATCTTTTCAAAATCAGCTGCAATTAATTTTATAGATTCCATCCAGTCTGTCCAACCAAAAGGAACTATAATTGTTAAACTGATTTTATCTCCGTTTGGCATTTCTCTGAAACCATCACCATCTATATCTTTGTATCCTGCTTCATCGAGTAATTTTTTAGCTTCTGCAGGACTGTATTTAAATCCATATTTTTCAACAACATCTTTATCATAATACTTCATCCATGAATCAACAGGTAAAAATCCAACTGGATTTGCAGGTTCAACCTGATATTCAAAAACTCTTCTAATTATAGGAGCTACATTAATTGAATAAGCAAGAGCTTTCCTGAATTTTGGATCGTCCATAGGCTTTTTCTTTGTATTTAAGAATAATAATGCTGTGTTGTCTGATAACATATAAGGAGCATCTTTAAACCATGTTTTTATTCCATATATTCTTTTTATGGATGGAATACCTGGTAAGAAGAAATTACTTACATCAAGTTCGCCTTTCATTAGCATACCAAGAGCAACATTATTTGAGAATATCTTCAATTCAACCAATCTCTTTGGTGCAGGAAGTCCAAATACATCTTTACCCCACCAATTATCGTTTCTGACAAAAATCATTCTGTCATCTGTATGACTTTCTGCCATATACATACCTGAACCAATAGGATTTTCATTTGCCAATGACATTAAACTATCAACAGGATATTTACTCCATATATGTTCTGGGATTATTGCAATCTGATATAACTGATAATCCCATTCATGATATCTTGGTTCTGAAAATGTAAATAATACTTCGTAATCGCTAAGTTTTTCAACCTTATCTAACCAATTCCAGATTGATGCATATGGAATTCCTTTATTCTTTTTTGTGATTTCAAATGTAAATACAACATCATCAGCTGTCAATGCTTCACCATCTGTCCATTTTATGTTTTCTCTTAACTTTACATAATACTGATTATCGTTTTTCCAATATCCTTTTTCTGCTAACCATGGAACAAGTTCATTGCTTATAGGATCATAATTGAATAATGTTTCGTAAATTCCACCAATTGTTCCTGGAACAGCTGCCCATGGAACTAAAGGATTCCAGTTTGAAGGTGCGCTCCATAATCCTCCACCAAAGAAGAATGTTTCTTCTCTTTTAAATGTTTCACCAAACATACTTACTGCAAATACCAGAAGAATTGCAATAATACCCATTCTTTTAAGCCAGTTCTTCATAGATAATACCCCCTTTTAGATTGTCGTAATGTTACTATATCATGAAACCTGTTTCATGAAAAATATACATCTTGTTTCACATTTTGTTTCATGAGCGATTAAATGGAAATATTAAAAAAAATCTTATGAGTTTAGATGTTTTTAAAAAAACATTCAAGTTTTTAACATTGCAATGTATGATATAATTAATATATACTGTGATGGGGGTGTGAAAATGTTATTAAAGTATGATGATTTCAAAATTAAGATGCCTCAATTAAACTTTGAAAATACAGAAAATATCCAATCAATTACAGAATATATTGGACAAAAAAGAGCATATGATTCAATGGTTCTTGGAATTGAAATAGAGGAAAAAACGCATAATATATTTATTACAGGTCCTGTAAATACGGGAAGAAGAACATTTGCAAGAAATGTGCTTACAAAATATTCCTTGAATAAGAAAACACCAAATGATTATATATATGTATATAATTTTAAAGATCCTATGAAACCAAAGGCTATTTCTCTTAAATCTGGTGAGGCCATAATCTTTAAAAAGATACTTAAAGAGACCATAGAAATATCCTTCGAAGCTCTAAAAAAGGGAATAGAAGGTGAGGATTTTTCTGAAAAAAGAACCCAACTTGAGGATGAATATTTGAAAGCAAGAAAAAGTGTATGGGATGACTTGAAAAAAGAGGTTGAAAAGTTAGGATTTAAACTACAATTTACAACTAATGGAGCCATGACTATACCTGTTTATGATGGGAAAGAAGTTACAGACGAAGAATATGACAAACTTCCAGAAGATGTAAGAAATAGTTTTGAGGAAAAGACACCTATATTAAGGCAATTAATGGAAAAAGCTATGATTAAGATTACCGAATACGATAAGAAATATAGGGAACAATTAAGGAATCTGGAAAAGTATTGGGCATTATTTACCATTTCAGGTATTTTTGAAGATCTCATTAATGAATACTCAACAAACTCGGATGTTATAGAATTCCTTAATGAGATAAAAAACGATATTGCAGAGAATTTTCAAGATATTTTATCAAGCGATGAGTCTATAACAAATTATTATAAGAAAAAATATTCAGTAAATGTCATAATAGATAATTCATCAATTAAAGGGGCTCCCGTAATTGAAGCCAATGATCCAGCATATTCTTCTTTAATTGGAAAAATAGAGTATTTTTCTCATATGGGAATGTTAAAGACGGATTTTACAATGATAAAACCTGGATTATTACATAAGGCAAATGGAGGTTATCTTATTTTAGATGCAGAAAAGGTAATGAGAAGTCCATACGTTTGGGAAGCTTTAAAAAATGCTTTGATGAATAATGAAATAAAAATAGAAAATCTTGAAGGTAAAATGGGATTAAGTGTTGTTCATACTTTAGAACCAGATCCTATTCCTCTTAATGTAAAAGTTATTCTCGTTGGAGAAGAATGGATGTATGAAGTGTTATACCAGTATGATCCAGATTTCAAGAAACTTTTTAATGTAAAGGTTGCATTTGACACAGAAATCGAATTAAATAAAGAAAATGCAGAATATTTTGCAGGTTTTGTAAAAAATATTGTGAAGCAACATGAATTAAAGGATTTTACAAAAGGCGCTGTTGAAGAATTACTAAAATATTCATGCAGGATAAATGAAAGAAACGATAGATTTTCCGCAAAGTTTGGTGTTTTAAAGAATATTATACTTGAAGCAAATTATATTTCTGATAGATATAGCGATACAATTCCGTATGTTGATAGAAATGCAGTAATTAAAGCTATACAAAAACATGAAAATATGTTTTCATTGTATAGAGACAAGATTTTCGATTCAATAAAAGATGGACAGCTTATTATTGATACAGAAGGTGAAAAGATTGGTCAAATAAATGGATTAACTGTTGTTGATTTTGATACGTATTCTTTTGGTGTTCCTGTAAAGATTACAGGTAATGTTTCTTCTGCAAAACAGGTAGGTGTTATTGATATTCATAGAGATGCAGATTTAAGTGGTAAGATACATAGAAAATCAACTTTTATTATAGAAAATTATTTTTATTCTAAATATAATCTTGATGAACATATGGTGTTTTCTGGTTCTATTAGTTTTGAACAGACATATTCCATGCTCGAAGGAGATAGTGCATCACTTGCTGAAATACTCGTTTTACTTTCAGCGATTTCCAAAATCCCGTTGAAACAGTATATTGCAGTAACAGGTTCCATAGACCAACATGGGAATATACAACCTGTAGGTGGAATAATAGAAAAGGTGGAAGGATTTTATTACACCTGTAAACTAAAGGGTTTAAAAGGTAATGAAGGGGTTATTATTCCTCATCAAAATATTAAAAATCTTGTTTTAAACAATGAAATAGAAGAAGATATTAAAAAGGGTAAATTTAGAATATATGCAGTAAAAAATGTTGATGAAGCTATTGAAATAATGACAGAATATACCGCAGGAAAATTAAATGAAAATGGTGAATTTGAGGAAAATTCATTTAATTGGCATATTATAAAAAGGATAAAGGAATTGAGAAAGATAGAAGATGAAAAATCACATAAGAAGAGGTTCTGGCTATGGGGGAAATAGAGAGAAAGGAAATAAATAAATTTGACGAGATATTGCTTGAATTCCTAGAAGAACTCGATGATGTTACCGAGGATACAAAAAAGCAATATACAAAATCAATAAAATATTTTCTGGATTATTTGAGAAAACACAATATTCCAAAGCCTACACCCAGGACTGTAAAGTCCTGGAAGGCTTATTTATTAAGGGAAAAAAGTCCTTATACTGTAAATTTGTATCTTTCTGGTATACGCCGTTTTTTTGCATTTCTCGAAGATAAAGGGTTATATAAAAATATTGCTAAAAATGTAAAAGGGGCTAAAAGACCTTTTGGGCATCAAAAGGATATCTTAACCGATGAAGAGATACGAGAAATCTTTGATGCTATAGATACGTCAACGCTTAAAGGAAAACGCGATATGGCTATTATAAAAATGATGGCATACACAGGGTTGAGGGTTTATTCTCTTACGCAAATTCGAATTAAAGATATGGTTAAGAGAAATAATAAAGTGTTATTGCATTATAAATCCAAAGGACACGTTAGCAGAGACTCTGTTATTGCATTGCATAAGGAAGTATATGAAAGTATAAATGACTATTTAAAAGAAAGAAAGAAGGTCAAGAAGTATAGACCTTCTGACCCTCTTTTTATTTCATTATCAAGAAACTCCTTTGGTAAAGCTCTTACAGAAAGAGCTATACAACTGATTATAGATGGATATTTTGATGAATTGGGCTTAAAGGAATTTAGAGGAAACAAAAAACTTTCTGCCCATTCCTTTAGACATACTGTTATTACAAAGGTTGCTCTTAACTATGGAATAGAAGCAGCAAGACAAATCGCCGGTCATAAAAATATTTCTACTACACAAATCTATTATCACGAAGCTACATCTGTAGCTCTTGATGCAGATGAAATGATAGATTTTGAATAATTAAATTTCTCCTTCTTTCCATAATTGTATAAATACCTTTACTATTTCTGGTGAGAACTGTTTTCCTGCATTTTCTTCGATTTCTTTTATTGCAATTTCAGCATCAATAGGATTCCTATATGATCTCCTTGAACGCATGGCATCCCATGCATCTGCAACAGATATTATCTGAGACATTATTGGTATTGCTTCACCCTTTAATCCATCAGGATATCCCTTACCATCCCATCTTTCATGATGATGTCTAATTGCTATTGCAATTTCGCTAAGGCTTTCTGATTTTATTAAAGCGTTATATCCATATTCTGGATGTTTCTTTATATATTCATACTCTTCTTCTGTTAATCGGGATTTTTTATTTAATATTTCAATAGGTATTAAAAGTTTCCCAATATCATGCAGCAATCCTGCCCAATAAATCTTTTTTATAAACGGTTTCCCAAATCCCATTTTTTCTGCAATTTTTTTGGATAATTCTGCTACGTTTTTTGAATGGTTTTTCGTATATTCATCATGCAATTCAAGGAAAGAAATAAGAGATTTAATAATATCTTCTCTAAATCTTTCTTCAATATCAGCTTCATTTTTTATCTTAAAGAATGTAGTTGCAAGAATTTTAAATGATTCTATTAACTCATCGAGACTTTCTGTATTAATTTCATCTTTTTTGAAATAAAGGGTTATTATATATGAAAGATTGATATTTAAATTAATTGGTATATCCAACGAATAAACTTCATTTTTGTTAATATTGTTTATCTGTAATCCTTTTTCAAATATTGTTTTTTCTTCATCATTTTCTATTTTTAATATTCTTCCATGGACTATTCCTGGAAAAACAAAATCGAGTATCTTAAAAAGTTCTTTGAGATAATTATCCTCCGATGTATATTCTTCTCTTCCAAGATCTGATATAGCTTTGATAATTAATTTTAAAGAGTTTTGTAGCTTTTCGTTATGAAGATAAAGTTCTTCCAGCTCTTCGTTTTGCGATGAGATCTCCTCATTTAATGATTGTAATTCTTCATTTTTTTTCTGTAATTCAAGATTTAACTTCCTCAGTAACATTGTACGTCTTTCTACCAGTTTTAAAAGAACTAAATGGTTTATTATTAAAAATACTATAATCAACATTGAAAATAAAATAAATATTTTTAGCCATCTTGGAACAACCGGTTCATCTTGCACATATAGATATTTATTTATTACTTCATAATATTTAGAATCTGTATCTTCTTTTAATTTTTTTAATTCTGTATCAATGAGATTGGCTATATATTCTTTTTCCGGATAATCCTTTCTAAAAGCTATCATTACCTTTACAGGGAAAAATATTATATCTGTTGGCGAAAGATTGTATTTTTCCGCATTTGTTAATCCAAAAGCTCTGTTAACCACTCCGGCATCTATCTGAGATTTTGATAACGCCTTAAAAATATCCTCATATGTATTAAATTCAACATATGATACATCTATATCAAAATTTTTAAGCAACTCTTTTAATCCCTTTTCTTTATCTTCGTAAAAGATATCACCTTTTAAAACGCCTATTTTTTTATTTTTTAAATCAAACATATTATGTATATTAGAATTATGATTTGTATAAACTACAGCCCAATCCGAAATAAAGGATTCCTTATTAAAATAAAAATGCTTAGCCCGTTCTGCCGAATAGGCAATACAGGCTATAGCATCTATTTCACCATTATTCAATTTTTTTAAAAGATTTGAAAACGTATCCATTTCATAATTATGTTTAACATTATTTTGAGTAAGGATATAATCAATTAGCTCTGGAAATATCCCCGTTTCTTTATCTATTATTTTTGGCGGATTATGATAAATCCCTATGGTTAATCCAAAAGATATTAGATTTATTAATAGGAATATATACAATAAAAGCCTCTTCATTCTTCACCATCCAATTCATTGTAATTTTATCAATTCAATTTAAATTGATTCACTATGTCCATTAACCTATCAGCAAGCTTTGTCATACTATTTGCTTCTGAGGTAACATTTTCTATGTTTGCCATTTGTTCTTCAATTGAGGCATTTATTTCCTGAGTAGAAGCATTTATATTTGTTGTCATTTCTGACAATTCTGTCATTGCTGTAGCTATTTCATCAACAGCAGCTGTTTGTTCCTGAACACCTGCTGCAATACCTTCAAGTTTTTCTGTTATTTCTTTTATAGCACTTAATATCTCTTTTAGATTTTCTCCTGCTTCATTTGATAATTGAGAACCTTCTGCAACCTTTTCATTTACAGTTTTTGAAACATCTAACGCATCATTTGAAACATTGATTATTCCATTTACAACCTCTTTTATTTCATCTGCAGCCTTTCTACTTTCTTCTGCCAATACTCTAATTTCATCAGCAACAACTGCAAAACCCTTTCCTGCTTCTCCAGCTCTTGCAGCTTCAATTGCGGCATTTAATGCAAGAAGATTTGTTTGTTCTGCAATATTTGAAACGGTGTCTACAAAATCATTAATCATCGTAGCGCTGTCATTAAATTCTCTTACTACTTTATCAATTTCTTTAGATATCTCTGTTATTTCAGCCATTTTATCTATAGCTTGTTTAACAGTTTTTCCCGCATTTTCTGCGCGTTCTGTTGATACATGACCAAATTTTGCTGCTTCTGTGGCACTATCTGCAATTAACTTAGTAGCAGAAGAAATTTCTTCAACTGAAGCTGTTGTTTCCTGAATTGACGCTGTAGAATTTTCCATCTCTGTAGCTATATTATTTACAGCAATTGTGATTTCCTGCAATGCTTCACTTGATAAATTCATAGCATTTACTATCTCTTTCATTGATTCTGTAAGTGATGTACTTTCCTGTTTTAACTGTATCATGTCTTTTTTCAATTGATCATGCATAGATCTAAATATTTCAATTAATCTTCCAAATTCACCTTTATCTTTAATTTTTGGAATTTCAACTGTATAATCCTTTCTGGATAATTTTTCGGCATAATTCATTAATATTTTCAATGGTGTCAATATTGATTGTATTATAATGAATGCCAATCCTGCTCCAAAAATCAAAGACAATACAACTAAAGTTATTCCTATTTGCTTGGCTTTGCTAAGAGAGTTAGCATTCTCTGATGTTATCTTATCTACATCACTTTCTATAGCTTTTTGAAAATTGGAAAAGCTTTCAATTACTTTATTACCAATCTCTTTAAATTCAGAAATTCTTGAAAGTAATTCTTCTTTAGAATTAATAGAATTCAAAAATGATGCATATTCATTTAGTTCTTTTAATAAACTTTCCTTTAATGTTGAATCTGTTTTAATGTTTTTTAATTGCGAAATTAATGAATTTATTTCTTTTTTAGCTGTATTAAAAGCTGTTTCGTCATTAAACGCCAGATATTCTGCAAGTAATTTTCTTACTTCCATAAACTGTGTAGAATAATGCCCGATTTCCTTCATTGACTTTACATAATTTTCTGCAAGATTCTTTTCGTTACTATCAATTACTGAAAATGAATAATTGCTCACCATAAATAATACAAATTGAGAGAATAACAATATTAATACCAGTAACCATATTTTTGAACGCAACTTCATAATTCATCCCCTCCTTTGAGCATATATACATTTTATATTTATATTATATCATACTTTTAGTTATAAAAAGGACAGGATTAAAACCTGTCCTTTTCTTTAAGCTGTTTTACTATATCTCTAATTTTATTTATTTCAGTTTCTTTAGATATTAACAAACCATTTTCTGTATCAATTACTATTATATTTTCCAGACCTACAATACCTACATTTTTATTGGATTTTACAAATACATTTTTGCTATTTACAAGATATACATTATCCTTATTATCTGAATATCCTTCCATTTCACGAACTGAAACCCAATTCCCCACATCTGACCATTCAAATTCTGCTTTTACTGTATATACATTTTTTGATTTTTCCATTAGAGCATAATCTATACTTATCTTTTCAAGTTTCGGATATTTTTCTTTTATCTCATCTATATTATACGGATTTACATCCTTTAAGACTTCAAAGGTTTTGTGATGGTTCAACTCCATTTCTTTTATAAACACACTCTTCTTCCAGATAAACATTCCACTATTCCAGAAATAATTTCCTTTTTTGAGATATTCTACAGCTGTATTGAAATCAGGTTTTTCTTTAAAAGATGAAACCTTCATTACTTTATCTTCCAGCAATTCTCCTGACTCTATATATCCGTATCCTGTTTCTGGTCTTGTTGGCATTATTCCAAGGGTTATTAGACCATTATATTCTTCAGCTGCTTTCACTGCTAAACCCACTGTTTTCCAGAACTTTTCTTTATCCGGAATATAATGATCTGCTGGAAGTATAAAAACAACTTCATTTTCATCTGCAACAAGTGTTCCTAAAAAACATGCTGGTGCTGTATTTTTAGCAATTGGTTCAAGTATAACATTTTTTTCTGGAATTTCAGGTAATTCTTTTATTGTCTGTTCTTTATACTTTTCACCTGTTACAACAAATATATCTTCTGGGGATAATTTAAATTGTAATCTTTCAAATGTTTCTCTAATTAAGGATTTTTCAGAAAATATTTTTAAAAATTGCTTTGGTTTTTTAGACGTACTTAATGGCCAGAATCTTTCTCCTGAACCACCTGCAAGAATTATTGCTTTCACTGATTTGCCTCCTTCTCCATTATTACTTTTCCCCTCTGGAATATTTTTCCTCTTTCATCTATCCAACTTTTTTCTTTATTCCCATCAAATACATTTTTTATTTCTGTATTTTTTAAATATATATTATTTATCCCTTCAATATATATATCATATTCATTTTGCAAAAATGTTGAATTTAATATGAAGAATTTTTCTTCTAATGTATTGTCAAATACAAAAACTGCTCTTTTTGAATTTCTAAATTCTGAATTTTCAATATTTAAAGGCGTTTTATATATGTCCAATGAAACTATATTGTTTATAAAATCTGTATTTATCACAGAGATTTTCATATCTTTATATGATTTTATTGATTTAAAATTATCCTTAAACATAGATTGTATAATACTTATATTTGAATTAAATGATTTTATTGCATATTTGCTATTAATAAAATCTGTAAACTTAATCAATAATTGAGAATCATGAATTTCTATATCTGCTTTTTTGGAATCAGCAATAGATAAGTTATAAAGATATACATTTGAATTGTATATATTAAAACCAACTTCATTATCAAAAAGCAGCGAATTTTTAAATTCTATTTTTGTGTTAATTATATCAAGACCCTTTTTATTTTCTGAAATTAATATATTATATAATAACCCTGTTGAAAGACCTTTTGAATATATTCCTGTAATACAATTTTTTATTGAAATATTATATAATTCAAATTTATCTGTTGTTGGAAAAATACCAATATTTGCATTATATATATCTACATTTTTTAATTCTGAGCTTTTCAGTATCACTCCTTCAAATTTACTGGATAATGCGTTAAATATCACCTTACTTTTTATGGTTTTGAAATTAAGATTTTTTATAGTGACTTTTTTATCTGGAAATAAATATATTTTTACAATGCCATCTATTATTGTATTATTTAATTCAATATCATTTCTAAATATATATGGAGATTGACTTTCTAAAAGTGTTTGTGGAACGGTTGTATATATTTTTTTGTGATACATAAACTTATCTTTTAATTTTATAGAAATTTCTTTTGTTTTGATGTTTTTAAATTCCCTCCATATAATCATTGTCGCAGAATTAGTTAATTCTTGAGGTGATATATTTACAATATATTTATATCCTTCAAATTTTCCGGTATATATATTGTTTTGAGTAATTATTTTATAATTATTATCTTTTGAATAATTTTTAAGAGTTATTTCAAATTGTCCTATTCCAATATTTTTTATTGATTTTATTATAGGCGTTGATGGTGGAATTGTTTTTGAATATATTGTTTTTTGATGTTGTTTATCTATATATACAACAAAATGATATTCTTTTTCAGGAGAAAAATTAGAAAAGGTTATATTGCTTATTTTATTTAAATTAAAAAGAGAGATTATATTATTCTCATTATCCTTTATCACTAATTTTGGATTTTCTGATATTCCAATTTTTTCAACCTTTATCTGGATAAAATTATTTTCATCTATAACCTTATATTCCGGGTACAAATCCAGATTAATACTTAATGGTTTTGATTTATTATTAAATTTATCTATAGCTATTAGTGTTGCAACTGTTGATTCTGTTTCAAATTCAAAATTATTTGTGTTAAATGTATATGTACTTTCATCTGTAAACAACATATAATGAGCATCTTCATTAGTTACAAGATTAAGTTCATATATATTATTTGCATACTTTATCTTATAATCTGAAATTTTCGGAGGTACAGTATCGACATAAACCTCTACCATCCAGAATACATTTTCTAAAAGCTCTATTTTTAGTTTATTTTTCCCTTCCTTCAATAAATCTGGCGAAAATTCCTTGCCATTTATATATATTTTCTTATACGGAAAATCAAAAGATAATTTTTTTGTATTTATATAATTATTTATTTCTGGTAATTCGGGCTTTACTATATTATATTGCTCACCTTTATATCCACCAGAAAATACAGGAATTATTGTATATTTTATACTTTTAGATGTAGTAATATCTTTAAATGTTGTATTTTCAATAGTTTCAAAAAAATCTCCATTTTTGTATATTTCAAATTTAATAGGTTTTAATTCATTATATTCAAGATTAAATGAAACTATTGTAAAATTATCGATATTTATTTCATGAGAAATTATCTTTGAAATTGGCGCAGAAATCTTAAAATTTTTGGAATATGCTGAATTCCCTGAAAAAATCGCCTCAGCATTCAATATTCCACTTGCATATGGTGAAATATATAATGAAAAATTTGATAATGTAGTTGTATATTCCTTATTATCAAATGAAATCTTCCAGAAATCCGGTTGATAATATTTATATGAAAATTCCAGGGATAATCTGTCAACATCGCTTCGATATAATTCTATATGAAAATCCGATTTCGGTAATACAATATTTTTTTCAATACGCTTGAAGTTAAAATAAGGAATTTCTATATAAAAATTTTTAATAATCTTTCCCTTAAAATATATCTCCCCATTATACTTTCCTGGCAATAAATTCATCTCCATCTTCTTTGACGAAGTTAAATATTTATCATTAACTTTTACCTTTAAATCTTCCACATTAATAAATCCAGGAAATTCAAGGGATATAATAACTTTTGAAGGCTTAAATAAAAGCCCTATTATTAAAATTAATACCAAAAAAACTATAATGATAGTTTTTTTCATATTTTACCTCCAGGAAAAAAAGGAGCCGAAGCTCCTTTAATTTAAATTTAAAAGTTATATTTCTTCGGCAATTATATATACAATTTCAAGTTGTTTTTCACCTTTTTTATCCTTCTTTACAGAAACCTGGAACCATAACAATAAGTCTCTTAAATATTCTTTTGAATCATTTAAGAATAAGTCTTTACCCTTGCCATTTATCTTTCCGCTTTTAATTGTTCCGTCTTTATATTTAACATATACAATTGCATCATCTGCATATTTAAATGGTTCTACAAATTTCTGGGTAAATAATCTATGTGTTGCCGGTTCAAACGAAACTAACTTTCCACCATAAAATGTCCAGAAGAAAATATTCATATCTTCAGGTCTTTGGATAAATTTTTCTTCTACAATGTCAAGAGTTATTCTTGCATCTGGAACAAAATAGGCTTTATCGGAAATTTTCATATCATTTAATTTATCTTTCACTTCATTCCAATAATCCAGAAAATCTGTATTTTCTGTATAATCAACCTTTTCATAACCATATTGATAGTATTCAAGAAAGTCTTTAAGTGATTTAAATGTTGCATAATCGCGTTTAACGTTTAATCTATCTTTAGTAAAGTAATATGCTATATTTCCATTTATATAATCATTTTTAATTACTTTATTTCTATAAATATAATCAACTTCTGTATTAAACATTACACCTATTCCAGCTGGAACCTTTGAAGCATTAACCTCTTTGAACAATACTTTATATTTTTCAGGAATACCTTCAAACCCATATTCTGCCAATTTTTTCATCATTTCTATTGTATCAACATTTACTGTATACCATTTAATTTTGAAGGAATCTGGATTGGCAATTTTAAATTTATTTGTCAATTTTAAAGTCACAGGAAGCTTTTCATTTTTTCTGGTTGGTTTAAAAACATGAGAGATATTTTTAATCCATATTTCATTTCCATTTTTTTCAATTGTACCAAAACTTGAAAACTCAAATTTTTTACTATTATTATCAACAGTAGCAAGAGACTTATATCTTAGCGCAAAGTCTTTTCCATCAAATATTTCTTTCTTATCCCATTTTAGCCTTTTGCTTACATATGTATTTTCTGCAATATTTTCAACATAGAATTTTTTATGCAAATAAATCTTTGAATTATCCAATGTAATTATTTCATTGCCATTATCTATATTAAACTTTATTATATCATTTGAAAGATTATATGGCTCAAGTATTTTAATTTTTCCGCTATTTGGTTTTAATGGTTCAAATAATGCATATTCCCCTTCTAATGATTTTTTAGGAAGATAAGAAATCATGTTATTATACGTTCTTACAGGTATTTTTGCATTATCCGGTATTTTAACTGGAGCCTGTGTAAATAAATATGAAACCATTGTATAAAAATATGCTCTTGAAACAAGGGTATATGCATCTATCTTAGTTGTTTGATCAAAATATTTTATTAAAGGAACTATTTTTCCTTTATCATTTGTTAAGAAGTATTTTTCAAAAACTGTTAAATATCCTGCTTCAGCCGGTGATTGTATTCCTGTATATACACTTAATCTTCTATTTAACTCTTCTGCGGATGTCACGAGATTTTTAGATGAAGTCATGGGAATATACGGACCAAAGCTCCAATTATTTTCAAGGGCTTTTAACGTAAATATCTTAACAAAATATTTTATCATATCCAACTTTGTTATAGTATTTAATGGGTTTATAGAATCAAATAATGGTACTCCAAGCTTTTTTATAAAATAATTATTCATATATTCCATATATCCAAAATCTCTTGAAAAATCGTATCCATCATTAACATATAATTTCTCCAATTTTGATTTTACATCTTCAAAGGTTGGAGAGGATAATGGAAAATCCTTTAAAATTTCATCTTCAACGCCAAAAATTCTTGCTGCTACCACTGCAACTTCAACTTCTCTAACGGCATCTTCAGGATAAAAATTATATGAAAATCTTGAATCAAGCATTTTAAAATTAGTTTCAGAATCTATATTTTCGTATATAACCGTTTTTAAAGCATCTCTTACAAAATTTTGATAATCTTTTATTGAATCATCAATATTAAAAAACAAAAGTGGTTGTTTTGGTGAATTCACAGCTAAAACCAACACACTTAACATAAGCAATGCTAAAACAAAAATCTTCTTCATACAGGTCCCTCCTTGAATATTTTTATGTCAGAAATAATATCGTCTAAATTATATCATAATATTACAATTCGAACAAATTTTTTTCAAATTTTATATAAAATACGAATAATTTATCACTTGATATATTAATTTAAAGTTAAATGAAGGTGTCTTTTTTTACAAAAAAGCGATTGTTATATGTTTTTTTTTATGATATAATACTACTATAATATTTTCATTCAGGAGGCGTATATGAAGAAGTATGTAGCTTTTTTTGATCTCGATAAAACCATTCTTGATACTTACAGTCCAAAACTATATTATAAATATGAAATAAAGCATGGAAAATTCCCATTATGGAAATACTATAAAATGGGAATTTATACTATATTCTATAAAATGGGAATTGAAATAAAAGATATGGAAACAATGGTTAAGGAAATGGCTATGAAATATAAAGGACAAAATGCCGAAGAAGCTTTTAGTTTCGCAAGACAATGGTTTGAAGAAGATGGCAAATATCACATAAGAGAAAGCATAAAAGAAGAAATAGAATTTCATAGATCAAATGGCGCTTATCTTTCTTTAATTTCTGCTTCACCAGACTCTCTTGTGGCACCTTTTGCAGAATATTTGAAATTTGACGATATGATCTGTACAAAAACTATTGTTGAAAATGGTATTATTACCGGAGAAATAGGAACATATATGTATGAAAAAAATAAGGTTATAGAAGCTAAAAAATTATGCGAAAAAAACGGCTTTGATATTAAAGATGCATATTTCTACAGTGATTCCATTTCCGATTTACCGCTTTTGGAAACAGTGGGAAATCCTATATGTGTTAATCCTGATCTTAGATTAAAATGGATTGCTAAAAAACGAGGTTGGAGAATTATATATAAATAAAAAAAATCGGGCATTTTTATTGCCCGATTTTTTTACCAGATATTCAATCTAAATCCCTGAATATCTTCGTCTGTACTTTCAAATTCCTCATCTTCTATTCTTTTATATTCCCAGTCAAATAAAGTAAAGTAAATTTTCCCTTCTTTACATTCTGTAAATACAGAAGGTAAAGTATCTTCTTCATCTTCTTCACTCATTGCCTCAACGATGAATGAATATGCGTTTGCATCTGTAATTTCTGCTATATCTTTCAATAATTTCACAGCATTATCAAATTCCAGATCACTTTCAAATGAAAACGGAAATGGGATTGGAACATCCATTGCATTAATATCATAATCTTCAAGCATTTCCTTTAAATCTTCTGCATAATCATAATCATATTCTCCAACCTTCTCAATAACCTTTTTAGTTGTTTCTTCATTTAATGATGTCCATAACATCACTGTAGGATGAATATGATCTCCATGAAATATTCCATCTTTTGCACCTTCTATTGCTGCTTCATGATAATTTTTACATTCTGCCATAATAACACCTCATATCTCCTGAATTTTCTACGTTTTGATTATAACACTCTTTTTTTAATTTTTTATAAAATTAATAATAGGTTTATGATATAATAAAATCGAATTTTTATAGCGAGGTGATTGAAATTTACTATTCAATATTAAAACCTGTTGAAGTATCCATTAAAATAAAACGTTCTGAATTTATTGGAAATATTAAAAAAGTTAATTCCGAAGAAGAAGCAAAAGCATTTATAAAAGAAATATCTTCAAAATATAAAAATGCCACACACAATTGCTGGGCATACAAAATTTCTGAAAATAAATTCAATTATTCCGATGATGGAGAACCATCTGGAACAGCAGGAAAACCAATATTTGGAAAAATAGAAAAATTTAACCTTTCAAATGTTGCTATTGTTGTGACCAGATATTTTGGTGGAGTAAAATTAGGAGTTCGTGGATTAATAGATGCATATTCTGAAACTGCTGAAAAGGTTATAGTTGAATCAAAAATAGCAAAATATATAGATTTGAAAATATATAACGTAATCACTGATTATTCTAAATACGCAGAAATAGAAAGATTATTAAAAAGATTAAATGGCTGGAAAATAATAAATAATACATTTACAGATAAAGTATCTTTTGAAATAGCCATTGAAGAAGAATATGAAAAAGATATTGTTTCTATATTATCCCAAAAAGGTGAAATCAATTATTTAAGAATAGAAGAAGTTGGTAAAGAAGTATGATATAATTCAATTTGAAAGGCAATTCATATTATACAAAATATATATATAAGATTGGGGGAATATTATGTTTGATAGAGGCACATACACAGAGATTAATATTTCCAATTATTTGTACAACATAGATTTAATTGAAAAAAAAGCTGGAACAAAAGCAATACCGGTATTAAAAGCTAACGCTTACGGACACGGGGCTATTCCTCTTGCAAAGGCATTGGTTAAAAGAGGAGTTGATATGATAGCTGTAGCCTTTTTAGGAGAAGGAATAGAAATTAGAAAAAGTGGTGTTAATATACCAACACTTGTATTCAATTATGTTAAACCTGAATATATAAAAGAAAATATGGAAAATTTCATCTATACACTTGGCTCCATTGAACAACTCAATGGACTTATTGAATATTTTGGAAGCGATATTAAAAAAATTGATTTTCATATAAATATAAATACAGGCATGAACAGAATGGGTTTTAAAAGAGAAGAAATAGACTTTCTCATTAAACAAATTAAAAAATATGATTTGAATATAAAGGGGATTTATTCCCATTTTGCAACAGCAGATGCGCTTGATGAATTTGTAAAAGAACAATATTATAATTTTATTTCCGCTGTAGATTATATTGAAGATAATGGAATAGAATTGCCAATAAAACATATATGTAATTCAGCCGCAGCTCTATTCTTTCCGGAATTTGCACATGACTATGTAAGACCAGGAATTGCAACATACGGATTACAACCTTCAGATATAGAAAAAGAGGAGGGATTAAAACCTGTATTATCCTGGAAAAGTGTTGTTGCAAAAAGAGGTGTTTTAAAAGCTGGAGAAAGTGTAAGTTATGGCAGAACATATTTTACAAAACAGGATATACCAATAGCCACAATACCTGTTGGATATGCTGACGGATATTTTAGGCAACTTTCAAACAAGGGATATGTATTGATTCATGGAAAAAAATGTAATATAATAGGGAGAGTCTGTATGGATCAATTTGTTGTAGAAACAACAAATGTAGAAAATATAAACCTTGGCGATGAAGTTATTTTAATAGGAGAACAAAACGGAAACAAAATCACAGCTGAAGAGCTGGGAAACTTAGCTGAAACTATAAATTACGATATTACTTCAAAAATAACCTGGAGAGTACCAAGGGTATATATAGACTAGGAGGAAAAATATGAAAAACACTGGCGGTATAAGTTTAGGAGATATGTTAAAAGAAAAAGGGCAATTATCAGACGATATTATAAACACTTCATATATTTCAGATTTAAAGGTTAATGATGTAAAAGATGTTGAAGGAAAGGTTTTAAGCAAACGCCTTCAAACAACAAAGGATGGAAAGGAATTTTTGCTTTTTACTCTGGGAGATAAAACAGGAACATTAAGAGCTATTGATTGGTTCAATGCCTCAAAAAACAATGAAAAAATAAATATTGGAGACATTATCAGATTAAGAGGTAAAATAGTTGTATTTGATAGTAGATTGCAATTAAATGTTGATAAAGACAGTGAAATAAAAATCTTAAAAGAAGACGAAATAGACCCTGAAAAGTTTATCAAGAGCAGCTCTAAAGATGTGGAATACCTAAAAAATGAATTATATGCAATTATTGATTCCATTAAGGATATAGATATCAAAAACCTGCTGACATATATGTTTATCAAGGATAAAAAATTCATTAAGCAATTTTTTGATTCACCTGCAGCTATTAGCGTTCATCATGCGTATAAACACGGATTACTTGAACACACAGTAGATGTCGCAAAATTATGTATTTCAATCTCTGAAAATTATATAGATATTGTCCAGAAGGACATTCTTATTGCAGGAGCGTTATTACATGATATTGGAAAAATAAGAGAATACAAAATAACCCCTGCTGGTATAGAGAAAACAGATGAAGGCGAGTTAATAGGACATATTGCACTGGGAACAAATATGGTTATAGAAGCTGCAAAAAAAGTTAACAATATGCCTTCTGAAAAACTTGAACAGATACTACATATGATTGTTTCACATCATGGAGAACTCGAATGGGGTAGTCCAATAGTTCCCAAAACAATAGAAGCATTTATATTACATTTTGCTGATAATTTAAGTTCTAAAGTAGAGCAGGTTAGAAATCATATTGAAGAATCCAATAACAAAGATTGGACAGATTATAACAAAAATCTTGGCCGAAAGATAAAAATAACAAAAATGGAGGACAAATAAATGCCTAAAACTGCAAAAAAAATAGTAATAGTGGAATCACCAGCCAAAGCAAAAACAATAGAAAAATATCTTGGCTCAGAATACAAAGTAGTGGCATCCAAAGGACATATTAGAGATTTGCCACAGAAAAAATTTGGTGTTGATATTGAAAAGGATTTCGAACCGGAATTTGAACTCATGCCTGGTAAAGAAAAGGTTGTAGAGGATCTTAAAAAAATAGCAAAAGGTAAAACAGTCTATCTTGCACCTGATATGGATAGAGAAGGAGAAGCTATTGCCTGGCATTTGAGTTATTTACTCGGACTTGATGAAAATGAAGAAAATAGAATAATCTTTTCAGAAATTACCAAAAACACCATTCAGGAAGCCATAAAATCACCAAGAAAAATAGATAAAAATAAAGTTGGTGCTCAATTAGCAAGGAGAATTCTTGATAGGATAGTTGGTTATAAAATAAGTCCTATTTTATGGAGAATTTTAAAGGATTATAATACCAGTGCCGGTAGAGTACAATCTGCCGCTTTAAAGATACTTGTTGACAGAGAAAGACAGATATTTAAGTTTAAACCAAAAGAATTTTATAAGATATTTTTAAAGTATATGGAACAGGATATACCACTGGTAAAAATAGATGGAAAAAAATTTAAAAAAGAAAGTATTTCAGAAAAGAAAAAAGAAGAAATATTCAAAGAACTGGAAAACGCTATTTACTCTGTTACTGCGGTTACAGAAAAGGAAACAAAGAAAAATCCCCCTCAACCATTTATAACCAGTACATTACAACAAAGCGCAATTTCAAAATATGGCTGGTCATCACAAAAAACAATGCAAATAGCTCAAAAACTATACGAAGGTATTGAAACAAAAGAAGGCCCTATTGCCTTTATCACATATATGAGAACAGATTCAACAAGAATCTCAGAAGACGCTATGAAAAAAGCTCACGAATATCTCGAATCAAATTTTGGAAAAGAGTATACAGGTCATTTTAAGGTTAAAAAGTCAAAGAAAAAGATTCAGGATGCTCACGAAGCTATAAGACCAACAGATGTATTTATGGATCCTAAAAAAGCAAAAGAACTTATCTCTGGCGATGCTTTAAAATTATATACATTAATCTGGAATAGGTTTATGGCTTCACAATCAGCTCCTTCAAAATATATTGAAAAAACATATACAATAAGCGATAACAATAAAAAATATGAATTTGAAGCTGTTGGAAGAAAAAGAATATTTGATGGATTTGAAAAATTCTGGAGTTCAAGCACAACTGAAAAAGAATATGAAATACCGGAAAAGGGTATATTAGAAAATATTGAATTAAAGGCAGAAAGAGATGAAACCAAGCCACCTTCAAGATATACAGAAGCTTCATTGGTAAAAGAAATGGAAAGCAAGGGAATTGGAAGGCCTTCTACATATGCAACTATAATCACTACATTATTAAATAGAAAATATGTAATAAAAGAAAAAAATTCATTAATACCAACACTTGTTGGATTTGTAGTTTCAGATATACTCGAAATGAACTTTCCGGAAATTGTTGACGTTAAATTTACCGCCCATATGGAAGAGAACCTGGATAAAGTTGAATCTGGAGAAATGGATTGGAAAACCCTTTTAAAGGAATTTTATGCAGAATTTGAAAAATTCCTTAATGATACAGATAAAAAATTAAAAGAGCGTTCTATGGACTTTACATATAATACAGATATTTCATGTGAAAAATGCGGTGAAAAGATGCAGCTCCAATTTGGACGTTACGGATTATACTTAAAATGTCCAAAATGCGGTGAAAACAAAGGCATTCAAAAAGGCGCCTTAGGTGTTACCATTGATAAAAAGGTATATTTAGATGAATCATTTTTAAAAACAGAAAAAGGAAAAGAGGAAGGAATAGGCAGACAATGTCCAAAATGTGGCGGTGAATTGGTAATAAAAAGCGGAAGATTTGGAAAGTTTATAGCCTGTTCAAATTATCCAGAATGCAAATATACTGAACCATTACCGGCAAGAGGTAAATGTCCAAAATGTGGCGGTACCGTTCATAAAATGAAAAGCAAAAAGGGGAAAGTATATTATAAATGTTCAGAATGTGGTGAAATGTTCTGGGATGAACCTTCCGATTATAGATGTCCTTCATGTAACGGACCTTTATTCTATAAAAGAAAAAACAGAGAAGAAATGCTCTATTGTCCAGAAGAAAAGAAATACTTTAAAGAAAGTGAGATAAATGAACTATAAAATAGCCCTTATTTATGGCGGTAATTCAAATGAACGTGAAGTTTCAATAAGAAGTGCAAAAAATATAGCTATGGCCATTGTAAAAAATGGCTATAGCTTATGTAAGTATGATTTAAAAACAGATTGGGAAAGGTTTGTTAATGAATATAAAATTGCAGATCTGGTTTTTAACATTGTTCATGGCTATGAAGGTGAAGATGGAACTTTACAGAGAAAACTTGAAAAACTTGGAATTGAATATATTGGATCAGATTCCAATACTTCTGAAAAGACCTTTGATAAATGGGCGTTTATTCAAAGTATAAAAAAAGATTTCTCTGTTCCAAAATCCTTTTTAACAGACAAATATATAGAACCGCCTTTAGATTTTCCTTTAATTATTAAACCAAGGAAAAGCGGCTCTAGCTTGGGGATTCATATATGCCATAATTTAGATGAATATAATAAATTTCTTAAAGAAGAACTCCAAAATTTTGGCGAAATAATAATACAGGAATATATAAAAGGTCGTGAAATCTCTGTAAGTATCATTCAGAAAAATGATGAAACCTTAGTTCTACCTATTCTTGAAATAAAACCTAAAAATGAATTTTATGATTATGAAGCAAAATATACAGAAGGATATACTGATTTTGAAGTGCCTGCAAAACTCGAAAAAGATTTAGAAGAAAAGATTATAAAAGATTTTAAAAAGCTTTTTTTAATGATGAATATACGGGATTTTTGTAGAATTGATGCAATAATAAAAAATGATAAATATTATATTCTGGAAATAAATACAATTCCTGGAATGACTGAATTAAGCGATTTACCTCAATCAGCAGCAGCATATGGCCTTTCTTTTGAAGAATTGGTGGATATACTAATAAAAAATCATTTAAAAGATTAAACAATCGGGCTTTTAGCCCGATTTTAATATATTTAATATAATCGTACAGAGGTGATTTTAATGTCAAGAGAATATATAATTCCTGTTTTTATACCACACGCGGGTTGTAAAAAAATATGTGTATTTTGCAATGAATATTCTGCAACAGGAATAAGAAAAAAACCTGATGAAAATAATTTAAATGATATATTCAATAGATATATTGAATATTTCCCTGAAAACGTAAATCCTTATATAGCCTTTTATGGAGCAACATTTACAGGAATGGACATAGAATTAATGAAATTTTACCTTAACTGGGCAGAAGAAAAAATTAAAAATGGCTTGGCATATGGCATTAGATTTTCCACATCACCAGAAGAAATTACAGAGAAAAAAATGAATGTTCTAAAAAATTATACAATTAATTTTATAGAAATTGGTATTCAATCATTTTATGAAGATATAATAAAAGCAGCAAACAGGCCACACGATTTAAATGACGTCTGGAATGCAATTGAATTATTGGAAAAATATGACTTTGACTATGGCATTCATTTAATGACAGGTTTGCCAAAAAGCTCTTATTATAAAGACTTAAATTCTGCAGTAATTGCAACATTTATAGGTGCTAAAAGTGTGAGGATACATCCAACAGTTATTTTAAAAAATTCAACACTTGAAAAAATGTATAAAAACAAGGAATATACTCCAGAAACGCTTGATGAGGCTGTTGAAAAAGTAGCTAAAATGACAGAAATTATAGAAGCTAATGATAAAAAGGTAATAAGACTTGGTATATGTTTATACGGTAAAGAAAGAGAAAATGTTGTAGCTGGTCCTTATCATGATTCTTTTGGTGATCTTGTAAGAAGTAAAATAGCTCGAGATATTATTGAAACTTTTGCTAAAGATAAATTGATTGTTCCTATGCAATATAAAGCAAATTTTATTGGCTTTAAAAAGAGCAATAAAGAGCTTTTGGAACACAGCAATATAGAATTTCATAATGGCAGTAAATTTTTATTAAACAATATTGAACTTAAATATGCTGATATTCTAAAAATCTTATTAAATCAAAATTTCATCTTATAGTAAAAAAGATAATTTCAATTTTTCTATTTTAAAATTGCAATTTGCTATTTCCTCTTTTTTTTATTATAATAATAGATAAGAAGATTTTAAAAAAGGGGTGATTGAGATGCTATACCATATGCCTACAAAATTGTATTACGGAAAAGATATTATTTCTAAACATAAAGATGAAATGATTTTAGGAGAAAAGGCTCTTATTGTTACAGGAAAACATTCTGCAAAACTTACAGGAGCACTTGATGATGTGATTTCTGTTCTTAATGAATTTAAAATCCCATATGTGCATTATGATGAAATAGGTGAAAATCCCACATATGATATGGTTATAAAAGGAAAAGAACTCGGTATAAAGGAAAATTGTGATTTTGTTATTGCCATAGGCGGTGGAAGCCCTATGGATGCAGGTAAGGCTATTTCTGTCTTAATTGCGAATCCAGAGTTAACACCAGATGATTTATTTGATTCTTCAAAATATGAAGTTTCAGTACCAATTATAACAGTTCCAACAACTGCAGGAACGGGAAGCGAAGTTACAGAATACGCTGTTTTAACAAAACCAAACGGAAGAAAATCCGGTTTTAAAGATGTTCTAATATTCCCTGATGTTTCTTACTTAGATCCTAAATACATGACAAAAATGAGCAGGGAGTTAACTCTTACCACTGCTGTTGATGCGCTTTCACATTCCATTGAAGGTGTTCTTTCAAAAAAGGCTACATTTATGTCTGATATCCTTGCAAAAGAATCTATCTCATTAATAAAAGAATATCTTCCAAAAGTATTAAATGATCTTGAAAACGTTGAATATAGAGAAAAACTGGCTTTAGCTTCAACATTAGCTGGAATAGTTATAGCCCAAACTGGAACAATATTACCACATTCTCTTGGATATAGAATTACCATTCACAAAGGAATAAGGCATGGACAGGCTACAGCTATATTCCTTCCATTTGTACTTGAAGAAGTAAAAAAAGCAGAACCGGAAAAAGTAAAAATAATTGAAGATATATTTGGTTCAATTGATGAGTTCACAACCTTCTTAAAAGAACTTGGTATTTATAACTTTAAATTTGAATATAAAGACGATGAACTTGATTTATTTATAAATGAAGTTTTAAATTCATCACATGTAAAAAACACACCGGGTGAATATAATTACAACAAGATTAAAGATATGTATAATAAAATATTGGAAATGTGATAAAATAATATTGGAGTGATAAATTTTGAAAATATTTCTTATAAGGCATGGAATGACAGATTGGAATCTAAAAAGAAAATGGCAGGGCACTGTGGATATAGAATTAAACGATATAGGCAAAGAACAGGCAAGAAACCTTGGAAAAAGATTTAAACGCGAGAAATATTCAAAGGTTTATGCTTCACCTTTATCTCGAGCTTATAATACTGCTCTTGAAATATCTAAAAATATAAATAAAAAACCTATAATTCATGAAGGTTTAAAAGAAGCTCACGTTGAATTGTGGAATGGATATCATATTGATGAAGTAAAAGAAAATTTCCCGGAAGAATTTAAATTATGGGGAAATGATCCGTGGGCATATATTAAGGGCGTTGAATCTATGGCAGAAGTTCAGGCAAGAGGAGTAAAAGCCTTAAAAGAAATTGTTAATAATACCTATAATGAAAATGTTGTAATTGTTTCACATGCACTTCTGATCAGAAGCTTAATTTGTTGGGTATTAAATCTTCCTTTAAACCAGCATAGAAATTTTATGCTCGATAATGCGTCAGTAACAACTATAGAATTTGAAAATAATAGATATAGATTAATAAATCTCAACGAAACATGGCATCTTGATATTGAAAGAATTATACATCCAAAAACAGTGGAGGAAGAAATATGAGATTATATGCTTATTTTCTACCAGATGTAAAATTGGAAAATCATAAATATTATTTTGTAGTTGATACTTTAAGAGCATCAACTACAATGGCCACTCTTATTTCTGTTGGAGCAGAAAGCGTTTCAATAACCGATGATCCTGATACAGCAATACAAATAAAAAATATGGATAATAATGTAGTATTAGTTGGAGAAAGAGGCGGATTAAAAATTACAGGCTTTGACTTTTCAAATTCTCCAACAGAAATTTTAAGAAATGCTAATCAGGTAAAGGATAAAAAGGTTATTTTATGTACTACAAATGGCTCAAAAGCTTTTTTAAAAGCAAACGATATGGGAATTACCATTTCATTGTCTTTAATTAATCTTAAATCAGCTATTCAATATGTTTTAAGTAAAAAAATTGATGATATTGGAATTGTATGTTCTGGAACAGATGGATATGTTTCTCTTGAAGATGTATTTACAGCAGGTAGATTTTTATCTATATTATCAAAACAGGATATATGCTATTTCAACGATGAAGCATATATAGCATTAAATATGGCTAATATTCCACATACCAGAATATTCCAGTATTCTTTACATGCTCAAAAACTCAAAAAACTTGGCCTTGAAAAAGACCTGAAAATGAGCTTTAATGAAGGATTGCTAAATGTAGTTCCTATCTCAAAGGCAAAAACAAATGAGTTTAAGCCAAAAATAGAAATTTAGTCGGAGGTGTCCAATGAAAAAGGTATTAGTTTTATTGTCATTAGTAGTATTTGTATTAGCAGGTTTTTCTGAAGAAATTGTTGGTTATTTAATGAAAGACGGAAAGATTTTAAGTAATTATTATCTTACAGAAAAGGCTTTTAAAATTGAATATTTAAATTCCCTTCAACAAATGCAACAAAACGGTCAGCAATTTGATCCTATGAAAGAACCTTTTTACATGGTTTCTACAATAAAAACAGCTTTAAGTTATAAAATTCTTGAATACTACGCAAACGAAAACAATTATAAACCCAATATGGAAGAAATAGACAGGAAAGTTGAAGAACTCGCTTCACAATACTTATCAAATGAAGATACAAAAAAACAGATTATTTCTTACTTTGGCTCTGAAGATAGTTTCAAAGATTATATAAAAAACAATTTATTAGCTTCATATTACTATAAATATATTGACTCAAAAATAGGAACAGTTACAGAAAATGAAGTTAATGAATATATAGAAAAAAACTTTGAAAAATTAAAAGAAGATAATGATAAAGTACTTACACAACATATTCTCGTTACAGATGAAGCTACCGCAAATAAAATATTAAACGAAATAAAAAGCGGTAAGATTTCATTTGAAGATGCTGCAAAAAAGTACTCTATTGATAAAAATTCTGCTGTTAACGGCGGAGAAATTAACTGGGTTACAAAAAAACAGGTTGTTGAACCTTATTTCTTAGCAGCCTGGAATGCGAAAATCGGTAGTATTGTAGGACCTGTAAAAACAGATTATGGTTATCATTTAATAAAGGTTAAAGATAAAAAGATTTATAATTCTCCAGAAGATATGGAAAACAATTCAGAAATTGTGGAAAAAATTAAATCCGACTTAAAAAACGAGAAATTATACAAATGGTATATGGACTATTCAAAACAATTTGATTTTGCGATAGTTTATAAACCTCTAATCTATGAGGATAGAATCCAAAAAGCTAAAACAATTGACGATTTAATGGATATAGAAAAAAAATTATTCGACGCAATAAAAACAGATCAGGATGTACCAGAAGAATGGAAACTCAGTTATGTTACTTTAGCAAAAAAAATAAAAGAACAAATCCCTGAAATTATAGAACTTGAAAAATCCTTATTAGTTCTCGATAACAAATACAAAAACCTTGATGAAAAAGCTTTAGACGAAGAATTAAATAAAATAGAAGAGGAAATCTCTAAATTAAAGGACTCACCTGAAAAGAAAGAAAAAGATCAGCTAAAAACAAACCTTGAAAATTTATACTACATAAAAATAATGTATCCTTACTTAATAAACAAAACAAATACAGAATTAAAAGAAGATATAAAAGAAAAAGAAGATTATTCCAGAGAACTCAATAACAGAAATTTCATTATTTTAAAAGAAATTTATATGAAAAACAAAGATATGAATACACTTGTAGAATTATATCAGCTTAATCCAGAAGATCCCGAAATTGCATTTGATTATAATTATTCATATTACAACTATATCAAGCAATATATTCAATCACAACCAAAAGATGTAATTCAACCAGAGCTTGAAAAGCTTTTAAAAGCTTTTGAAGGAATTGTGGAAAAAACAGATAACCCGGAAATAAAGTCTCAGTCAGAAAAGATTATAGAAGAAATAAAAACAACTTTAAAAAACATGATGCAATGAAAATATTTTCTCAAAATGTAAAAAAAGATTTAAATTTATCAGTTTCTTGTAACTGTTAATTAATATATCTAAGATATAATAATTTTGAAATCCCCATCCCCCGATTCCATATACATATATGGTTTCGTAAAAGCCCCGATTGTCGGGGCTTTTGTTTTTTTATTATTCACTTTCTTCTCCTAAAAATTTTTCCCAATACATCCATACATACCAGTCTGGATATACTACAACATCTTTATGATCTGGAAAATCAGGATTTGTTCTATTGTATACTATCCCTACATACCATCTGTCTTTTATGTAATAAGCACTTCGGGTTAAGTTATAATGCTTAGAGGTTGTTGTCCCTGCTTTTGTAAGATCAAATGAAAGATCTGCTGTTATAACCTTTGATACATCAGGACAGACTTTCTTCAATTCATCTGATGGTGCTTCTTCTTTTTCATTTGTAATTTCAATATTTTCCACTTTACCTGTCACTTTTTTGCTTTCCCAATCATAAATCGGAACCCACATGGTAATCTCTTCAATTGCCCATTTCCAATCTTCAGAAGAAACATCAACATTGTAGAAATACTTTTCTATTAAGGTCATCGAAGATTCCTCTGTTATGTTCTTCCAATCATTTAAATAACTCTGAAAAATTTCAGAATCCTCTTTTTGAATTGGTTTTACACACCCTACAAAAAGAAAAGCAATGCTTAATAAAACAAGTATAAGAGTTACCTTTTTCATATAAACACCTCCCTGAAAATTTGTATTTAATATCCTTAAATTATAATTCTACTATAATTCCATTATTGATTCAAGTTTTAAAAGATATTAAAAAAAAATAAAAATTCTTAGTTTTAATTAGATTTTAAAATTTTATCAGGCATAATTCTACAAAATTAGAAAATATATACTATCTTTTCAGGTTTGTATGTAAAGATCTAATATGGTAGAATCATATAGAAAATTAAAAAAGTAAATACCTCCGGAATTAAAGGTGAGAAATCTTAAAAGGGAAGATGGTGAGAATCCATCACGGCCCCGCCACCGTAACCGGGTACGAAACCAACAAAAGGCCACTGGGAATTGTCCTGGGAAGGCGTTGGGAGTAGGATGATCCGGAAGTCGGGAGACCTGCCTTTAATTCCAGAGCGATCCTGATCTCGCGGGAGATTAGGATGGAATTTTTATTTTATAGGAGGGATTTAAGTGAAAGTACATGAATTTATTGGTAAGGGTTTTTTGCAAGATTATGGAATAAAAGTGCCTCAATCGTATCTAATTACTTCTGAAAAAGACATTAAAGTAACATTCCTGCCTGCAGTATTAAAGTCTCAGGTGTTAGTGGGCGGAAGAATGAAAGCAGGCGGTGTATTATTTGCACATACAGAAGAAGAATTTTCTGAAAAAGCAAAATATCTGCTAAAAAAAGAAATAAAAGGCGAAAAAACTTATGGGGTTCTCGCTGAAGAAATGATTCCCATAAAAAAAGAATACTATATATCTCTACTACTTAATAGAGAAGAAAAAGAAATAAGTATACTATTTTCCGAAAGTGGTGGTATTGATATAGAAGAAAACAAAGATTCAATTATAAAAACAAATTTTGAAAAATTTCATGAAGTAATTCCGGAAAAAATCCAGAAAATATTGCCTAATTTAAGAAAATTATTTAGAGAAAAGGATTTAACCCTTCTTGAAATAAATCCATTAATCGAATCAGAAGGAGGAGAAATAATCGCTCTTGATGCTGTAATGCATCTTGATGATAACGCTATATTCAGACAAACCTGGGCAGAGGAATTTGTTGATGAAAAGTATCCTTTTCACTTTGTAAAACTTAAAGGAGATATTGGAATTATCGGCTGTGGCGCAGGAATAGTTATGGCTACAATGGATGCTGTTAAATTACATGGTGGAGAACCAGCAGATTTTCTTGATCTTGGTGGAGGAGCTGAAAAGGATATTACTCTTGAAGCTTTAAATTTATTAAAGAATTCTGGAATAAAAAAAGTAATTCTAAATATTTTTGGTGGAATTACAAAATGCGATGAAATAGCCAGAGGACTCGTTGAATTTAATAAGGAAAATCCTGATATACAATTATTTATAAGATTAACGGGAACAAATGAAAACGAAGCAAAGGAAATTCTAAAAAAACACAATTTAAATTATTATGAAGATATGTATTCCATGATTCTTGATGCAGTGAAAGTGGGTGAGTATAAATGATTTACGGAAATGAAAGAGTTTGTGTCCAGGGTATTACCGGAAAATCTGGACAATTGCATACAAAGAAGATGCTCGATTATGGAACAAATATTGTATGTGGTGTTTCAAAAAACAATAAAATAAAGGATTTATATAATATTCCTGTATTAACCAATATGAAAGATGCTGTAGAAAAATATAATGCAGATACATCTGTTGTATTTGTACCTGCTCCATTTGCAAAAGATGCTATTTTTGAAGCTATTAATGCTGGCATAAAAAAAATTATAATTATCACAGAACATATTCCTCAACAGGATATGCTGGATGTATATCATATTGCAAAGGATAATAATGTAAGGGTAATAGGACCTAATTGTCCTGGCGTAATATTACCTGGAATTTCAAAAATCGGGATTATGCCTGAAAAAGCTTTTAAGCCTGGAGAAATTGCTGTAATATCAAGAAGCGGAACTTTAATGTATGAAATATCAAATTATCTTTCTTTATATTCAAAAGGCATAAAAATCGGAATTGGTCTGGGTGGTGATCCAATTATCGGAACATCTGTTGAAGAAGCTTTTGACTATTTAATTGAAAATAATATAAAAGAGGCTGTTATAATAGGTGAAGTTGGGGGGAATGATGAAGTTACAGGTATCAAAAATGCTCTTAAAAAAGGTTATAAAGGGAATATAAAGGTATTTTTTGCTGGAAGAACAGCTCCAAAAGGAAAAAGAATGGGACATGCCGGAGCTATTGTAGAAGGTTATGAAGGTAGTATTGAATATAAAGAAAAGCAACTTCTTGAAATGGGAATAAATGTGGTTAAAAATATACCAGATCTTTTATAAGAAAAGTAAATATAAAGATAATAAATTTTGATATGATATAAATAACTATATTATTATAACAAAGGAGTTGAAGAAGTTGCTTTCAAATCCATATTTTCTTTTATTTTCATCAATTTTTTTAGGTATCTTTATAGGTAAGTTTAAAATAGGTAGATTTAAATTAGGGAGTTCGGGAACCCTTTTTAGCGGATTATTTTTGGGGTGGTTGGCTACCACCCTCCTTTTAAAAGATAATAATCTTTCTTCAATCCAATTATTAAAGGCTTCATTTCACCAATTTTTTCTTTTTTCTTTGATTTTATTTATTTCAGCTGTTGGATTAATAGCTTCCAGAGATATTAAATTTATCATAAAAAAATTTGGAAGTAGATTTATAGCCATGGCATTTGTTATAACTCTTTCTGGTTTCATTCTATCCTATTTTTTTGGAAAAATATCAGGATATAATATTTATAATTTTATTGGAGTATATTCTGGTGCCCTTACCAGTTCCCCAGGACTTGCAACAGCACTTGAAACTGTTCCTGATTTCCAGGATGAAATAACCTTTGGATATTCTGTTGGATATATCCCTGGTGTTCTTGCGGTAATTCTTTCTATGTACTTAATTCCTGTAATATTTAAAATAGATATTTCAAAAGAAAAAGAAAAACTGGCATCTGAAATAACTTTTGAAGAAGATAAAATTAACAATTTTGACTTCATGGCATTTTCTTTTGTAATAATTGTAGGTATTCTATTAGGCAAGATAAATATCAATCTTGGAATTATACAATTTTCACTTGGCATGACCGGTGGAATATTGATTTCGGCTTTATTTTTAGGTTCATTAGGTAAAGTTGGACCTATTAATTTTAAAATGAACAAAAAAATCTTAAAAAGTATTCAAGAATTAGGATTGCTTATGTTTTTGTCATCTGTTGGATTGAAATCTGGATATAACACCTTTAACAATCTTAACGAAAAAACGCTTATTTTAATGTTTTTCGCACTAATTATTGCTCTTTTTTCTATTCTAATAGGTTATATTATAGGAAGATATATTTTTAAACTTAACTGGATAATTTTATCTGGCGCCATTTGTGGAGGAATGACAAGTACTCCGGGACTTGGTGCAGCAATTGATGCAAATGAATCTGAAGAGGTTGCTTCTGGATATGGGGCAACATATCCATTTGCATTACTGGGAATGGTAATATTTACAAAGATTTTTTCTTTATTAAATTAACACATAAAAAATAACCCTGAAATTTGATTTTCAGGGTTATTTTTTACTTGAAACTTCAAATATTATCTCCAATTTTAATTCTTTGTCCATAAAAGTAGGTGGATTTTCAGCCCATAATTCTTTCTTTGAAATATCCTCTGAAGAGTATTTTTCAAAACATAATTCGCAACTTCCCATATGATAGAATTTTATATAATTTATTTTATCATTTTCCTCGAATAAAATAAATTCCTCATTGCTTTCTTCATCTAATACCTTTCTCACTGGAATTAATGCATTTTCAGATATATTATCCATAGAACTTAAAAATTTATATACATCTTCATATGTTTTCATTCTCTTAAATATTCTCTGATGCACACTTTCACCTTCTTAATAATGGTATTTTTCGTTATTATTTATTTTAAATGCTCTATATATTTGTTCCAGTAAAAATAGCAGTATCATTTCATGCGTAAAGGTCATCTTAGACATAGAAAGCAAAAAATCTGCATTGTTTCTTATATATTCATGATGTCCCAACGGTCCTCCAATAAAAAAAGATATGTTTTTTTTACCTATTCTCCATGTATCTATTTTTTTTGCAAAATCTATTGAGGATAATTCCTTTCCTCTTTCATCAAGAACAACCCTGAAAACATCTCCTGTAAAATATTTTAAAATCCTCTCCATGTCCTTTCTTTTATACTCTTCTGCTGATATTTTATTTAAATCATCTGATAATGGTAAAGTAATTAATTCCACTCTATCATATTTAGAAGTCCATTTCAAATATTGTTCAAGACCTGTTTTTATAAATTTCGTCTTTGGTTTTCCAATAACATAAACCTTTATCATATTAATTCATTTCTCCTTTAAAATTCGTTTCATCATCTATATAATTTTCTTCTGCATATGATTCTGTTGTTGCAATACCTTTAGTTACCAAACCCAGCAAAAATGAAAAAATAATTATCTGACTCCCTCCATATGAAATCAAAGGCAACGGAACTCCTGTAACCGGCATTATTCCCAAATTCATCCCTATATTTTCAAAGACATGAAAAAATATAATCAAACTTGTTCCAAAATATATGTATTTCCAGAATCTTCTGGAAGTTTTTTGTGCATAAATATACATTCTATAAATTAATATTCCATAAAGCAATATGATTACAGTTATTCCCAAAAATCCAAATTCTTCACCTATTACAGAAATAATAAAATCATTATGGTCTTCCGGTACAAAATCAGAAAGATTCATAAAACCATTTAAATATCCTTTTCCAAAAAAACCACCAGAACCTATTGCTCTCATTGCCTGTAAAGTATTATATGCAACTCCAGCGGCATTTTTTTCAGGAAATAAAAAACCTATAATTCTGGCTTTTTGATAATCTTTCATAAAATAAAAGGCAAAAGGTGAGGAAAATAACATTAAAAACATTGAAGTTTTCCATGTTTTTTCATGTTCACCAGAAACATAGGTTAACATAAACCATAAACCAAATGTAAATAACGTCATACCCAGATCCGGCTGTTTAAAGATTAATCCAAGCCCTAACAACGTTGTTAGAGATAATATATAATATGCTTTTTTGTTTTTTTCTGCAAGGTATTTTGCAAAAATAATAAGTGTAAAGATCAAAAACAAATGAGAGGGCTGTATTCCAACAGGACCAACTCTTATCCATCGTCTTGCACCATAGCGTGCTCGTTCAAATACCAAAACATATATTAAAAGAAAAATAGTAAAAGAATATAAATAGCCGATAATTCTTTTTAAAAAACTTTCTTTTAAAAAATATGCGGTAAAAAATACTATTATTCCTAACGTTGAAAATATTATTTGTTTATAATAATTATCTTCTATATACTCTCCATATGTAGCTGTTCTTACTGCAAAAACTCCTATTATCAAAAGTAAAAAATATATTAAAGGAATTATATACTCAAATTTTCTCATTCTTTCAAAAGGTTCTGTATAAATTCCTGACAAAGGATTATTTCTTATCATTGTAATTTTTCCTCCAACTTTCTTCTTTTAAGAAAGCTACAAATTTCATTGCTAAATCAGGATCAAATTGTGTTCCGGCATTTTTTTCAATTTCCTTTATGCTTTCTTCAAATGAAAGTGCCTTTTTGTAAGGTCTGTCTGTTGTCATTGCATCAAAACTATCAGCAAGAGATATTATTCTTGAAATAAATGGTATTTCTTCGCCTTTTAATCCTTCTGGATATCCTCTGCCATCCCATCTTTCATGATGATACTTTGCAATAATTGCATATTCATCCATATAACCACTTTGTTTAAGCAATTCATAACTTTTAGTGGAATGTGTTTTTACTATTTCATATTCTTCATCTGTTAATCTTGTCTCCTTATTTAAAACTGTTTGGGGAATAAAGAATTTTCCTATATCATGCAATAAACTGGACCAATAAACCTTTCTTATCATATCTTTATCCAGTTTAAGATATTCTGCAAATTCTGTTGCATAATATGCAACTCTTTCTGAATGACCTTTTGTATATTTATCATAATACTCAAGAGCTTTTACAAGAGTTAATACAACATTTTTATGGAACCTTCCTTCTTCTTTTGAAATTTGCTTTAATCTAACAAATGCAGAAGCAAGATGCGAAAGAGCCTCTACAAGTCTCATAGATTCATTTGAAAAAGTCTTTCTGCCATTTTTTACACTTATATCCAGAGCAATTTGCCCAATAACATAATTGTTTATCTTTAAAGGCGCTAATAACGATTTTGAAATTGGTTTTGTTGCATCGGCTAATTCCTGAAGTTTTGTATCATCAAGCAATCCTTTATTTTTTTCAACAATATTTTCAACAACAGATACCTGTTTCGCATATATAAATGTTTTATTATCAAACACAACATGTTTCAGCCGTTTTTCATCATGCCCAATTGCACTGATAATCTTCCATATATTTTTATCTTTATTAAACAGAAAAATACTTCCATAATCGGCTTCAGGAACTATTTTTATAGCACTTTCAAGTAATTTGTCAAAAAAGACCTTTTCATCCATATCGGAAAGGCTAAGACGGGCAATTACCGTTATTAACTCTTCTAATTTTTCAAAATACGTCTCTAATCGCTTATTTAAATCACTTAATTCTTCATTCATTGCCGTAGTTTCCTGCAAATAACCTTCTAATTCCAATTTATGCGCATAAATTCGTTTAATCAGTGAATTAAATGAATTTTTCAGAGATTCAAATTCTTCTATTTCAAAATTCTGATCAAACTCTTCCAGTAATTCATTTCTCATATGTTCTGTCAATGATTTAATAGGCCTGATAATCTGATTATTTAAATGCTTTATTTCCAATTTTCTCATAATTATTGATATTAATACAACAACAATCATACTTAATAATGTTACTAAAAAGAAGTTATATATATATTTACTATAATCTATTATTAAATAAACCTTTCTTCCATAAAGTTCAAATGTTTTAAAAATTGCAAACGGCTTATTTTCTTTAGTCAAAGAAATTTTCTCATTTTTTGCAAGAAAAACCTTTAATTCATCAATTACCGCTTTGACATCTAATTTAACAACTAAAATCCCTTCGAAAAAACGACTTTCTCCGTAAAAATCATAAAAGTACGGAAATAAATAACATATATTTTCATTGTCAACAATAACTTTAAACTCTGTTTTTTTCAATTCATCTATATGTTTATCAATATCAAATTGTTGAAACCCGGCTTTTTCTGGATATACAAAGGTAAATGTTTTTAACGACGGCTTATAGTCTCCTATACATGAGATAACAGAGTTGCTATTAACAACATTTTTTAGGATCTTTTCAGCATCAACAGATAAAGAATAAACATTTGCAATAACTTCCATATTCGTAATAATTCTCTTCTTTTGAGTATCAATAATCTTTAATATCCTATTGTACTGGATTTCAACTTCATTGTTCATATAAAAATATGTATTTAAAGCAAAAAAGATTGCCATTATTAAATATATGGCAGTGGTTGCAGCTATTAACTTTTTTCTTGTGTTTCTTCTAAACCATTGTTCTAATTTTATTTTATTATTTTCCATATTTTTTCAGTATAATATTTATTTTCTGTTTATTCTTCAAAATTATATAATTTATCTTTTCCAGTAAAATCTTATCTTTTGTTGCAATACCAACATCTGATTTTTCAAATGGCTCTCCAACAATTTCTACAGGATATTTTTTTGAAAAATATAAAGCATTTACCAGATCAAAGAAAGCAGCATCTACATTTCCATCTAAAACCCCTTCAAGACACTCTTCATTTGAAGAATATACATGTAAATGTACTATTTTGCCGCTATTAATTAATTCAAGCGTTTTTTTATACCCCGTTGAATCTTTTTTTGCGCCAATAGCTATATTATCAAAACTTGTTATTTTTTTCTTATTATCTTTTAATTTTATTAAAACCAACCCTGTAGTTAAATACGGTATTGAAAAATAATATTTTTTTCGTCTTTCGGGAGTAATATGTATTCCGCCTATTATCATATCCACATTTCCTTCATTTAGCGCATTGTCGACCAGATATGGAAACGAAAAAATATAAATTTCTACATTTTCATGCAGCTCTTGAGATATCATTTTTACAATTTCTACATCAATTCCTTTTAAAATATACCCATCTTCTACTTCTTCCATATATGCATATGGCTCTGTAAGTGAAATCCCAACCTTTAACACTGCATAAAATTGCACAGCTACTATCAAAAAAAAGATTATAAATAACTTGCTCTTCATAATAACTCCCTTTCAATTTATGTTATAATATAAGTAAATTTAGATTATATCATCATAAACAGCAAATCCAAAATAAATCCCGTATAAATATTATATCATAAAAAATATGCATTATGAAATATTCGTTATACTAAATATATTTAACTTTGCGGAGGTTTTTTATACATGAAAATTTATATAATTGGACCTGGAAAAGTGGGAAAAACTTTATATAATTGCTTAATAAAAAAATATTCTGATATAATATTAATAGGGAAGAATATTGATATATCAAATTACAGATTTGATGGCATTATAATAATTACAACACCCGATGATATTATTGAAAAAATATGGAATAAATTAAAAAATAATAACCTCGAAAATGTTCTCGCAATTGGTCATTGTAGTGGAGTATTGGACTCTTCTTTTATACAATCTGTGCCACATTTTTCCATGCACCCTAACTTTCCATTTAACTCAGAAAAAAAATGTGAAGAAATACAAAATATAGTCTGGGGAATTGAAGGCAATGAAAAGGGACTGGAATATGCAAAAAAATTAGTTACAGACTTAAAAGGAAAATATATCATTATTCCCCAAAACAAAAAAATCCAATATCATCTTGCAGCTGTTATACTTTCAAATTTTTCATATGCTCTGGCGAAATTATCCATGGATTTATATAAAGATATGAATCTTAACAACATAGAGCATTTAATAGACCTTGCAATCTATTCATTAAATAATATAAAAAAAGTAGGTTTAAAAGAAGCTTTAACTGGCCCTGTTGCAAGAAATGATATTAAAACCATTCAAAAAGAAAAAAAAATATTCAAAAGCTATTTTAACGATGAAAATATTTATGATTTTTTTATAGATACGCTATACAGGATAAAGGAGGAAACTTGAAATGAGTATAAGAAAATTTCTAAAAATGAAAAAAAAGCAGGAGAAAATAGTAATGATTACTGCATATGATTATTTCTCCGCCAAAATCGCTGAAGCTGCAAATGTCGATATGATACTTGTTGGTGATTCAGCTTCAAATGTAATGCTTGGAAATAATGATACTATAAAAATAGGCATGGAAGAAATGATAATCTTTGTCAAAGCTGTAAAAAAAGGTGCTCCTAACACATTTATTATAGGAGACATGCCATTTTTAAGCTATCAGGTTTCCGATAGCGAAGCTATTAAAAATGCTGGTTTATTACTAAAAGCTGGTGCTGATGCTATAAAACTCGAAGGTGGATTAAATGTTGTGCCATTAATAAAAAAAATGGTGGATTTCGGGATACCGGTAATGGGTCATATAGGTTTTACTCCACAATCATATAAACAAATAGGTATAACTTCAAAAGGCAAAACTCAAACTGAAGAAGAAGTTTTATTAAACAGTGCAAAAGCTTTAGAAGATGCTGGAGCATTTTCAATTGTGTTGGAAATGGTTACAGAACCTGTGGCAAAAAAAATCTCAGAAGAATTGGCAATACCCACAATAGGTATAGGTTCTGGAAGATTTTGTGATGGTCAGGTTCTGGTATGGCATGATTTATTGGGTTTAAACAACGAATTTGAACCTAAATTTTTAAAAAAATACTTAAATGGTTTCGAACTATTTAAAGAAGCTATTGAAAATTATTCATCAGAAGTAAAAAATGGAAAATTTCCAGAAGCTAAACATGCATATAAACCTATAGAGGAAGGCAGTGACCAAAAATTATAGGAGATAAAATTATACATTTTGATACTATTAACTCAACAAACATTTTTTTAAAAGAACATTGGAAGGATTTGCCATCTGAAACAGTAGTATGGGCTGACAAACAAACAGGCGGATATGGAAGAATGAAAAGGCAGTGGATTGCAGATAGAGGAGGATTATGGTTCTCCGTATTATTTAAACCAACAAATATAAGACCCTATAATCCCTGGCACTATGTTCGATTATACAGTTTAGCCATACACGATATTTTAAAAGATAAATATAAATTAGAAACAGTAATAAAATGGCCAAATGATTTGCTTGTAAATGAGAAAAAAATATGTGGTATTCTTGGCGAAGCTGTATTCACTGGTGTAACACCTTCAGCTATAATAGTTGGCGTTGGATTAAATGTAAATAATAAAATTCCTGAAGAATTAAAAGATATAGCCACAAGTTATATTGAAGAAAAAAACAAAAAACTACATCTTGAGAAACTTCTAAAGCAAATTAATTCCCATGCATATTATAAATATTATTTAAAATATTTTAAAAGAGATAAAATATCCGCTTTCACAAAACAATGGATAAAAAAACTTAACATTCGAAATGGAGATTTTATAAAAATAATATTCCAAAATGAAGAAAAACGTGGTAAAATTATTTCAATACATGGTGATTATCTTGAAGTTGAATTTGAAAGTGGTATAGAAAAGGTATATGCTGGTGAGGTCTCATTAAGAAAGGAGCGTGTGGTATGAATATATCCCCTGAAAATTTAAAGGTATTATTAACAGAAGAACAGATTTTAAACAAAGCAAAAGAACTTGGTAAAGAAATTACAGAATATTATAAGGATATAGATGAAGAAATAGTTGCTGTTTGTGCTTTAAAAGGTTCTGTTCATTTTTTTGCTGATCTTGTAAAAAACATTGAACATGATATGGTATATCAGTTTGTAAGCATATCCAGTTATCACGGCGGAACACAATCAACAGGAAAAATCACAGTAAACAGCTGGTTAAATTATAGCTTAAAAGGAAAACACGTTCTGCTCATTGAAGATATAGTCGATACAGGAAATACCATAAAATTTTTAATGTCCGAAATATTAAAAGAGGAACCTGCTTCTTTAAAATTAACATCCCTTCTTATAAAAAATGCTCATGATCACGGTATAAAAGTAGACTTCCCTGGATTCTATATAGATAATTACTTCGTAATAGGTTATGGTCTTGACTATGATGAAAAATACAGAAACCTGCCATTTATTGGATATGTAGAATAATGTGATATAATAATAAATGAAAAATAAATATATTATATTTTGGAGGTGTTTTATATGAATTTTGACATTGAAGCATATGTAAAAAACGTAAAAGAAGCAGCTGAATATATAAAAAGTAAAGTATCTGAAAAACCTGAAGTGGCAATTGTTTTAGGTTCAGGGCTTCATGGAATCGCAAATAAACTTGAAGATGCCCTTGAAATAAGCTACTCAGAAATTCCAAATTTCCCTGTATCAACAGCACCTGGACACAAAGGTTCATTAATGTTTGGAAAAATTTCTGGAAAAAATGTGATGTTAATGAATGGAAGATTCCATTATTATGAAGGTTATACAATGAAAGAAGTAACATTCCCTATTAGAGTAATGCAGGAATTGGGTATTAAAATTCTTATTGTGACAAATGCTGCTGGTGGAATGAATCCAAATTTTGAAGTTGGAAACCCATGTATCATTACAGATCAAATTAACTTCTTTGGAGATAATCCATTAATAGGTCCAAATTATGATGAATGGGGACCAAGATTCCCTGATATGAGTGAAGCTTACGATAAAGAATTAACAGAAAAAGCTATCAGCGTTGCTAAAAAATTGGGAATTCCTGTTTATACAGGCGTATATCTTGGAATCACAGGACCAACATTTGAAACACCTGCTGAATTAAAAATGATGAGAAATTTTGGTGCAGACTTAGTTGGAATGTCAACAGTTCCAGAAGTTATTGTTGCTAATCACGCTGGAATAAGAGTTTTAGGTTTCTCTGCAGTAACAGACAAAGCAGTTCCAGATGAATTAAAACCTGTAACAGCCGAAGAAGTAATTGAAATCGCTAATAAAACTGGAGAAAAAATTGCCAATATAATTTTAGAATTATTGGGTGAATTATAAGGTGAAAAGGGTTATACTTTTCCTCTTTACTATATTAATTACTATATCTGGTTTTTCAGAAAAAACAGACATATATAATAAAATATTCTATAAACCAGGATTACACATGGAGTTGTATACCGACTCCATGTTTTTGACATTTGAATATACATATATTGGAAAATATTCTTATATGGATTCCAATGAATTACTAAGATATGTATGGACACAGGATAAAACATTAATAGGCGGTCAGATGTATGTTGAATCAAACTATTATACGCATGCAATTTCTTCAAGTCATGCAATAGGGCTTTTACAACTAAAACCTATAGTAGCTGAAGATTTTGGCGCTCATAATCTATTTAACCCTATTGATAATATAACAACAGCCTCTTTATATCATGATTATCTAAACAAAACTCTTGGTACTGAAAAAAAGCAAATTGCAGGATATTATCAGGGACCAACGTCAGTATTGAAAAATGGCATAAATTCAGCGGGAAGCTATTATTATAATAAAGTAAAAAAAGCACAAAAAAAATATAAAAACACTTCTGTCTATTCACCTTATTTAATAAGCATTAGCGGAAATGTGAAAAAAAATTATATGAATCTAATTGCAAATGAAGGTTTTGCATACAAAAATTGGGAATTTTATTCAAACCAACATTTCGAAGTTACAACTGAAAATAAATTTGAATTCAATAATCTTGAAGTTAAATTTGGTGGTTTTTACTTTCCAAAAACAAATTTCTCAATAGGTGCATTTTCAGATTATAATTTAAACATGGATACAATTGCAAGAATTGGCTATCCATGGGCTCAAAATGTAGTATCATTTAACAATAATAATAAAATTTTAAAACAAATTTATATGTCATATGATTTTAAAAACAATATGTGGATGAAATTTTATATAGATAAAGATTTTCTTTTTATAACAGGTATATCCATATACGACATAAAACTTGGAATTTTATTTAATTCCTCCTATAGAATAGGTATATTTATGAGTTTATGAGGTGGCTTTATGAACTTTTTAGAAAAGATAAAGGATTATTGGGATAATTTCCCTACAAATCAAAAGATATTGCTATCTATATTAGCCGCAGTTTTTTTAATAATAATAATATTTTTCATAATATTAAACTTAAGACCTAATTATCAGGTCTTAATAAGTGGTGTTGACGAACAACAGGGTGGAAAAATCATTTCAAAACTTGAGGAAATGAATATCCCATATAAAGTTGGTGCTGGCGGTTCTATAATGGTTCCAGAAAAATACAATAAATACGAATTATGGATGAAATTAGCTTTAGGTGGTGTTCTTGGAAATCAGGTTACAGGATATGAATTGCTTCAAAAACAGAGTTTCGGCGCTACAAGTTATGATAAACAGGTAAATTATCAAATAGCAATAGAAGGAGAGCTTGCACGTTCAATTTCCACAATGAAAGGAATACAATATGCAAGAGTTCATATTGTAATGCCTGCAAGGACATATTATACACCTGCAGAACAATCTAAACCAAAAGCTTCTGTTTTATTATTTCTTGAACCAGGTGCATCTATAGATTCAAATCAGGTAAGAGCTATTATGGAATTTGTTGCAGGAGCTGTTCAAAATCTTGATCCAAAAGATGTAAAGGTTGTAGACAATTATTCTCATAATCTCAGCGCGCAGGTTTTAGCTGAAGGAAATATAGCAGATGCAGCTACAAAGTTTGATTTAAAGAGAAAAATAGAAGAGTATTATACACAAAAAATAGAAGACAAGCTTCAGGTAGTGTTTGGAATGGGCGCAATTGTTGTATTGCCAGAAGTAGATTTAAACTGGCAAAAAATAGAACAGGAAGCACGAAATGTTCAACCTGTAAATAAAACTTCAGGTATAGTTGTTAGTGAGCAAAAAGAAACGGAGGAAAAAACCTCCTATTCTGGAACATCAAATGTTCCAGGCGTTGATTCAAATGTCCCTCCATATACAACACAAACGCCTGATAATCAGGGAGCCGATACATATAAAAATTCAAAAAGTATAATAAATTACGATTTTAATGAAATATATAAAAAGGTTACCGAAGACAAAAATGGTGAAATTGCCAATAAATCTATTACTATATTTATAGACGAGGACAAATCTCCTATTCCAAAAAACGAAACAACAATAGCTCAAATAAAAACAGCCATTTCAACAGCAACAGGAGCAACTCCTTCTAATATTACTGTTTTATTTACCAAATTTAATAAAGATTTAGAAGCAGAATACCAGAAAATGGTTGAACAGTCAAAAAGAGCAAAAACACTTACCATTATCATGGTTGCTTCTATAATATTCATGATATTTATTGCATTATTTGTAATAGCAATAATCAATGTTAGAAAGAAACAGAAAGCAAGGAAAACCATTCTTGAAAGAAAGAAAAAGCTTGAAGAAGCAGCAACAAGAATTATTGAAGAAATTGAACCGGAAGAAGTGGAACTTACCGAAGAACAAAAATCATTTGAAAAACTTGCAAAAATCGTTGATCAAAGTCTCGATGATGTTGTAGAAATTGTAAAATACTGGATTAATCAATAAGAGGTGATTTTATGGCTGCCAAACAAGATGTAAATGGCTTAAGGAAAGCAGCTATTTTGATAGTTTTAATGGGACCTGACAGAGCTTCAAAATTATTAAAAGAATTAAATGAAGAAGAGGTTGAAATGCTAACTTTAGAGGTTGCAAACCTCGGAAAAATATCAGATGAAGAAAAAGACGCTGTAATGTCAGAATTCTTCGAACTGATGAAAGTAAAAGAGTTCATAAAAGAAGGCGGTGTAGACTACGCCAAGAAATTGCTTGAAGAAGCATTTGGTCCTGAACAGGCTATCAAAATTATAGAAAACCTTGTTACAAACTTACAGGTTAAACCTTTCGATTTCTTAAAGAGAATCGATATTGCACAAATTACCAATGTATTGCAAAATGAACATCCTCAAACAGTAGCATTGGTATTATGTTATCTTCCACCAGGAGCTGCTGCTCAGGTTATTGCAGGATTACCGGAAGACTTACAGGTTGATGTTATTAAAAGAATTTCTATTATGGATAGGGCAACTCCTGATGTTGTTAAGGAGGTGGAGTCCCGTATGAAAGACAGATTATCTTCATTTGCCGCTCAACCATTCAGTCAGGTTGGCGGAATAGAAACAACAGCTGAAATTATGAATAATATCGACAGAACTGTATCCAAAAACATATTTGACAGATTATCCGAAACAGATCCAAAACTTTCAGAAGAAATCAGAAAGAAAATGTTCGTATTTGAAGATATACTTAAACTCGATGACAGAACTATTCAGAGAATACTCAGAGAAGTTGATACCCGTGATCTTACTCTTTCACTTAAAGGTGCATCAGAAGAACTCAAAGATAAATTACTTGGAAATATGTCACAAAGAGCTCGTCAGATGATAGAAGAAGAATTGGAATTTATGGGTCCTGTAAGATTAAAAGATGTTGATGAAGCACAGCAAAGAATTGTTGCAATTATAAGAAAACTCGAGGAATCTGGAGAAATCATAATTGCCGGTGGAGGAGGAGAAGAATTAATTGTATAATAAACGCATAATAAAGGGTCAATATGTAATATTTGAACCACCGGAAGAGGAATTAGAACACGAAAAAGAAAGCGCAGAAGAAATTGCCAGAAGAATAATAGAAGACGCCGAAAAAAAAGCAAGCGAAATAATTGAAAATGCAAAACAGGAAGCGGAGAGCATCATAAATGATGCTCACCTTGCTTATGCTGAAGAAGTTGAAAAAGGACGAAAAGAAGGGCAACAAAAAGCCCAGGAAGAAATAAATGCTTTAATAGAGCAATATTCTACTGAGTTAAACAAAATGTTAGAAGGATTTAACAATTCTCTCAACTTAGAAATATATAATGCAAGGATACTGATGTTTAATATTTTGAAATCTCTGGTTCATAAATTTCTTGATATTGAAATATTTTCTACTCCAAAATGGGTTGAAAATGCTTTAAATAAAATACTGGAATATTACATAGAAATGGAATTTATAAAAATACATGTAAGTTCAAATATTTTAAAAGACTATCCAGAATTAATAGAAAAAATAGAAAAAGTCGAAAAGGTTGAGATAATAGAAGATATTACTCTGCCAGATTTTTCAATAGCAGTACATACAAATATGGGTAAAGTTGTAATTAACAGGAACGAATTAATAAAAACTGTAAGTAAAATTATAGAGGAAGAATTAAATGAAAACTCATAACGATATACTGGAAAACATAAATCAACGTTTAAACGAACTGGATATATTTTCCCTTGAAGGAATAGTGGATAGAATAACCGGTGTGGTTATAGAATCCAGAGGACCTGATGTTTCTCTGGGAGATTTGTGTTCTATAACCTTAAAAGATGGAAGTACTGCTCTATGTGAAGTTGTTGGTTTCGTTGGAAACAAGGTTTTGCTCATGCCATTTGAAGATGTTCACGGATTATATGTTGGTGCCAGAGTAAAAAAATTAAATAGAAAGGTGTCCATTGGCGTTTCTAATAATCTTCTTGGTCGTGTTCTTGATGGATTGGGAAGGCCTATGGATGGTAAACCTCTATATGCAGAAAAATATCGTTCCATTTACTCACCACCACCAAATCCTTTAATAAGAAATAAAATAGAGGAACCTCTTCCTGTTGGAATTAGAGCTATAGATGGTTTAATTACACTTGGCAAAGGGCAAAGGATTGGTATATTTGCTGGAAGTGGTGTTGGAAAGAGTACATTACTTGGTATGATAGCAAGAAATACCTCTGCTGATATAAACGTTATTTCTTTAATCGGTGAACGAGGTCGTGAAGTAAGAGAGTTTATAGAGCGCGATCTTGGCGAAGAAGGTTTAAAACGTTCGGTAGTTGTTGTTTCAACTTCAGATCAACCAGCCTTAATGAGAACAAAGGCTCTATTAAGCGCTACAACAATTGCTGAATATTTTAGAGATCAGGGATATAATGTAATGCTTATGGTTGACTCACTTACCCGTTGGGCTATGGCACAAAGGGAAATAGGATTGTCCATAGGTGAACCACCAGCAACACGCGGATATACACCAAGTGTATTTGCTGAATTACCAAAAATTTTAGAGAGAGCGGGTAATTCTGATAAAGGAAGTATTACAGCAATATATACTGTACTTGTTGAAGGTGATGATTTTAATGAACCCATTTCAGATACAGTTAGAGGTATTGTTGACGGTCATATCCTTCTTTCAAGACGATTGGCTGAATCTTCGCATTATCCGGCTATAGATGTACTTGCAAGTATTAGTAGGTTAATGTCTACCGTTGCAAAAGAAGAACATCTTGAAGCTGCGTATAGGGTAAGAGACATAATGGCAACATATAATGATGCAAAGGATTTAATAGAGGTTGGTGCTTATAAAGAAGGAACAAACCCTAAGATAGATATAGCAAAAAGGGAAATAGATAATATAAATCAGTTTCTCAGACAAAGAACAAATGAAAATCCAGATTTCAATCAAATTGTAAATCAACTTATTGACTTAGCAAAAAAATTAAAATAATTAAATAGAGATAGGAGGAAGTTTTATGCCAGCTGAGATTCTTATTCCCGTAATTGGCGTCAGTATAGCTGTAGTATTATTCGTGATTATGAAAGTTTCTAAATACTTCTTATCTCCACATGCCTGGAGAAGAACCAGAGAAAGTATAACTGCATACCTTTATCTTTTACCTTCAATGATTGTTTTATCAATCTTTGTATTCTGGCCTATTATTTATTCATTTGTTTTGAGTTTCTTTAAATGGGATTTTAAAAATCAGGCTAATCCACAATTTATAGGCTTTGATAATTACATTCAATTATTTAAATTAAAACACCCAGTTTCAATGACTTTTAACGTGGCTTTTTTAGGAACATTTTTCCTCATATTTGCTACAATATATTTCTTAACAGTATTGCTTGATTTGAAAAGGATTTCAGATAAAAAAGTGAAAAATATTATTATTTTAAATGCTGTTATAAGTGCTATAACCTTTATTTTATGGAATGTTATATCTTATCAACTTCAATGGATAATATTTTTATGGTTAGCCTTTTCCTATACAGCCATCGCTGCTATGAAAAAAATAGAAGGAACTCCTGATAAATTATTATTAAGAATGATTATATTGATTACAGTATATGTTGCAGGAATCAAATTAATTCATATACCAGAAATTGTTACTTATCTTAGTATGGCAAAAGAAGAAGCGGATTTTCTTAAAGCTATATGGAATACAAGCTATTACGTTTTATTGTCAATGCCAATAACAATATTCCTTTCATTGGTAATAGCCATGTTATTCTATCAGGAAGTAAAAGGAAAGGTTGTATTTAGAACAATATACTTTATTCCTTTTGTTACCAGTGTTGTTGCTGTATCTCTTGTATGGCAATGGATATTTAACGATAACGGGCTTTTGAATTATATCCTTTCATTCTTTGGTGTGGAAAAGATTTTATGGTTAAAAGATGAAAAATGGACAATACCAACAATTGCTATAATCTCAATCTGGAAACTTGTTGGATATTATTCAATAATCTTCCTCGCTGGATTACAGAATATCGATAAAAGTTATTATGAAGCAGCAGAAGTTGATGGTGCAAGCTCATGGCAGAAATTTGTTCATATAACATGGCCTTTATTATCGCCAACAACATTCTTTATACTAATAGTTTCAATGATTGGTGCATTTAAGGTCTTCTCTGAAATATTCGTATTGTATTCAGGGCTTCCTGGACCATATAACAATAGTGGTTTAACCGTAGTTTATTATGTATTTGAAAAGTTCTATGGCGAACAGCGTATGGGTCAGGCAAGTGCTGCGGCATATGTATTATTTGGTATAATACTCATATTTACATTTATACAATTTGTTGCCGGTAAAAAACGTGTACATTACGATTCATAATAAAGGAGGCCTTTAAAAATGTCATGGAATAAATTCTTTAATACAATGGGAATTACAATAGTTTATCTTTTAATTATAGGTGGAGCAATAATAATGGCAATGCCATTTGCATGGATGGTTGTTACATCATTTAAAAGCAGCAGTGAAATTGCTCAATGGCCACCAAGGTGGACATCTAAAAACTTCAAATCAGAAATTATGGTTAATGTAAAAGGAACCTCATCTTCTGGAAGTTCTAAAAGCGGACTCAGTCTCGCAGAATTCAGAGCAGCACAAAGTGAAGATACATATAATCCATATAAAAAATTATTAATTATCGAAGATGACCCTGTAAGAAGAGGGTTAATAACCTTAACTTTTTCTAAACTTGATTATGCTGATAATCAGGAACTTAATAGTTTAGTAGAAAAAATAAAAGAGTATAATGCTAATTATCCATTAGTTCCTGATCTTTCTGCAGAAATCAACACATTGGATAATAGCCCTGAATCCTTTGAAAAATTCTATTTTAGCTTATATTCAACAGCAAATGGATTATTTAAAAAATCTCAATTATTAAAATATTTAGACAAAGAAATAAAAGATTCCATAAATTATATAGATAAATTTACAAAGGTATCCTTAGATAGACTTCCATATTTAAAAGTGAAAAGCACAGATTCCTCAGTGGTCAAAGAAGAAAAAGCAAGAAAAAAAGAAGAATTAAAAGAGTATCTTTTTTCTCTAAAAACAGAATTATCAAATGTTTCATCAGTAGTTGTTGAAATGTCCAAAGGAACAGGAATTGTAAGTGATAATGAAATAAATAAGGTTTTAGCCCTTTTAACAAATCTCGAAAGTAAATTTGTTTCATTTAATGACATGTATTTAAGAAGGGTGAATAGGCTTCTTGAAAAAAATATTTATTCCTCAATAATTAACAGTAAAAATTCTCTGGAATTTAAAGTATTCTTTGAAAAGAATTACTCTGATATTCAGAAAAAAGCAGCAAAGATTAATATAATCCAATTTAACGTCCCAACTAAAGAAGATATGAAAGAAAACTTCTTAAAAGCTTTTCATAATTCCAATATTCCTGAAGAATTTAAAAAAGCTTTAAATGAAAATGATGATATATTTGAAATAAAAGATGAATTTGTTCTTGCACTTGAACATAAATTCAATGAACATACATTAAATATATTAAAAATAAAATCTGAAGACCTTTCAAGAACTTTAATGGTCATAAGAAATCTTACAAAATACATTGATAAACTTCAACCTGATAATGTTGAACAATATTTAAATCCTTTTGATAAAGAATTTGTAAAAAATCAAAACTTTAAAGCTGAAGACCTCATAAAACTCGCAAAAATGAGAAAAGATTACAACAATATTCTTGAAACATTTAATAAATTGTATTCTGATTCTATCTCAGAAGTAAAATTAATTCAAAAACCGGAAAATGTTGAAAAAGTATATTACAGAAATTACTCAAATATAGAAATATACTTTAAGGATACTTATGCAATATGGTTCCTTGAAGATAATCCTACTATGAAAGCTAAATTTACACCTTCACAGGTATTTGCAAATGTCTTCCAGAATTATGTTGATGCATGGCATGCTGCACCATTTTCAAAATACTATATAAATACTGTATTTATGGCAACTACTACTACAATATTTGAAATCTTAATTGCAGCAATGGCAGCTTTTGCATTTGCCAAACTGGAATTCTGGGGTAAAAATGCATTATTCACGCTCTTCCTTGCAACTATGATGGTTCCAGGAGAAGTAATGCTCGTTCCTAACTTTATCACAATAAGTAAATTTAGATGGCTTGATACATACTATGCGCTGATAATTCCATGGATAGTAAGCGTATTTGCTATATTCCTTTTAAGACAACAATTCTTAACCATACCAAATGATTTATGGGACGCTGCAAAAATTGATGGAAGCAGTAGCTGGAGATTCTTATGGACTGTAATGGTTCCATTAAGTAAACCTGCAATTATAACAGGTGCATTGTTAAAATTTGTTGGTAGCTGGAATGCATTCTTATGGGTATTAATAGTTACAAAGTCACCTGAAATGAGAACATTGGCTGTAGGATTGCAAACATTTACCACAGAATCTGGTACCATGTATAACCTGTTAATGGCTGCATCTACATTCTCAGTAATACCAATTATTATACTATTTATATTCATGCAAAAATACTTTGTTGCAGGAATTGCACGTTCCGGATTAAAGGGATAATTATGGCTCAACGAAAAAAGTTTGTTGTTGGAAAAAAGAAAAAAGAAAAAAAGAAATTAAATATAGGCTTTATAATAATATACATAGCTGTAATATTTGTTATACTTTATTTTAGTATTCAAATGGTAAGAATGTTTATAGTGTATTCCAGTTTAACCGAGGAATACAAAAAAACTCAATCGGAATTCGAAAATCTAAAGGAACAATTGAAAGAGCTTGAAAAAGAAAGGGATATGATAAAAGAATTCCTTGAAAAGAAAGGTGTGACCCTTGAAAATGGAAAAATTAATTATAACAACATCCCACAAACCATCGAAGGAACAAATACAACGGGCGAAGCAACTCGCTGAACAATATAATGGAGTATATAAAAACAGAAGGCATTTAAAAGCAAAAGATATATACTTTGTAGTTGAAAAGAACCTCACTTTAAAATTAAAAAAAGGTGATTTTGAATTTTTCTTTCATCCTTCTATTGTAAAAATAAGAATGAAAAATTATGTTGCCGACAAAAAGGATTATTTATTAAATAATCTTGAATTAAAAGGTAATGAAACAGTTCTGGATTTAACCTTTGGTCTTGGTAGTGAAGCATTATTAATAGCTTCTCAATTAACAGATGGAAAATTAATAGGTGTAGAAGGATCTTTCCCTATATATCTTGTTGTAAAAGAAAGTATGCCATATTATCCTTTTAAAATAAAATGGATAAAAGAGGCTTCAAAAAGAATAGAAATAATACACGCAAATTATAAATCATTCTTAAAAAAACAAAAAGATAAAAGTTATGATATAATTTATTGTGATCCAATGTTTGAAAATCCTGTTTTTGAATCATCAGCTCTAAATCCTTTAAGAAAATTCGCAGTATATGACCCACTTGAAATTGAAGATATTGAGGAAATGAAACGAGTAGCAAAAGATAAGGTAGTAATAAAAGCCCACATTAAAGATTCTATATGGGATAAATATAAATTTGATAAAGTAGATGGAAGCAAAAATTCAGGGGTATATTATGGAGTGATATACTTAAAATGAAACTAACGGCAATATTAGGTCCTACTGCAGTTGGAAAAACAAATATACTCACTAACCTCGGCGAAAAGTTCGAGGTTATTTCTTGTGATTCAAGGCAAATTTATAAATATATGAATATAGGTACAGCAAAGCCAACACCAGAAGAAAGAGAAAAAATTCCACATCACTTAATTGATTTCGTTTCACCTGATGAACATTATAATGCATACATGTATAGAGTAGATGCATTAAAAAAAATAAAAGAAGTCCTTAATAAAGGAAAGATTCCTATAATTTCAGGCGGAACTGGATTATATTTTGATGCAGTATCACGAGGTTTTTTTGAAGCACCATCTTCTTTAAGTTTAAGAAGCTATTTAAAAAAATTAGAATATTCTCAGCATGGTATAATAAGAGAAATATTAAAAGATGTGGATCCAGAAAGTTATGTAAGAATACATCCCAATGATTTAAAAAGAAGCATTAGAGCGTTGGAAATATATATACTTTCCGGCAAAAGAATGTCAGACTTAATAAAAAGCCAGAAAACAGAAAATCCTTACGAATTTCAAATTATAATTTTAGACAGAGATAGAAAAGAATTACATGAAAGGATAAATACACGTGTTGAAAAAATGATAGAAATGGGTTTAATTGACGAAGTAAAAAATCTATTAAGAATGGGTTATAACAAAAACTTAAATTCAATGAATACTATTGGATATAAAGAAGTATTAGAATATATTGAGGGAAAAGTTGATTATGATAAAATGATACATTTAATAAAAAGAAATACAAGAAGGTATGCACGACGCCAGATTATTTATTTTAGAGGATATAAAAACGCTATATGGATAAATCTTTCAGAAGAAAAAAATCCTGTTGAAAAAATCAAAAAAATCATTAAGAATGGCTTTAATGAATAAAAAAACTTATATTACTTTTTTCAATATTATTTAAGGGGGGTATGACCATGGCAGAAAAATTTAATTTGCAAGAACGTTTTTTAAATTTATTGAGAACAAATAAAATTGAATGTAAAATCTATTTTGAAGGTGGATTTCAGACATCAGGATACATAAAATCATTTGATAATTTCACCATTCTTTTAGAGAAAAAAGGACAACAATCATTAGTTTATAAACATGCAGTAAAAATGATTGTTCCTATGAAATACGTAAAGCTTTTCCAGCAGCAACATCAGGAAAATCAATCAGGAGGTAATGAGAATTAAGAAAGGTGTATTAGTTCTCATAAACAGCAAAAACTTAAGAGAAGATGTTGAGGAGATAATAGAATTATCCAAAAATATAAATATAGAAATCGTTGAATACATACATCAAAATTTAAATAAACCAGACCCTCTCACTTTTATTGGAAAAGGAAAGTTTGAAGATTTGAAAGAACTTATTGCGTTTGTTGATGCAGAAGTGCTCGTTATAAATTCTGAATTATCTCCGAGACAATATATTCATATTTCAAAAGAGCTTAATATTGAAGTATACGATAGAACAGATGTAATATTAAAGATTTTTTCGGAGCATGCCGAAACTCAGGAAAGCAAGTTACAAATAAAACTTGCTACTCTCAAGCACATACTTCCAAGGATATATGGTCTTGGAAGCGAAATGTCCAGAACCGGCGGGGGTATTGGAACAAGAGGTCCAGGTGAACAGGAAAAAGAATACAAAAAAAGAACCATAAAAAATGAAATATCTAAAATTCAAAATAAACTAAAAAAGATTAAATCCCAAAGAGAACTTACAAGAAAAAACAAAAAAGACATAATAAAAGTTTCCATTGTGGGATACGCAAGTGCTGGAAAATCAACTTTATTAAAAGAATTAAGCCATGAAAACAAGATAAAAATTTCTGAAAAAATGTTTTCAACTCTGTCTCCAAAGTCCAGGAGAGTAATGCTTCCTTCTGGACTCTTTGTTATATTATCTGACACGGTAGGATTTATTAGAAATCTTCCTCATGAATTAATAGAAGCATTTAAATCCACGCTGGAAGAAATAAAATATTCCGATCTAATCATACATCTCGTAGATATTTCATCTCAAAATATTGAAGAAAGAATAAGTACCGCATATGATGTTTTAGAGAATATTAAAGCTTTAGATATTCCACGTATACTGGTTTTTAATAAAATAGATAAAATTAATGATGAACAACTTTCAATTTTAAAAAACATATATAAAAACGCTATTTTCATTTCATGTAAAACCGGCGAGAACATTGAAAATTTAAAAAAAGCTATACAGGATAAATTAATTGAAGAAGAGATAATAAAAACTTTTGAAATTGAAGAAGAATATAAAAATGTTCAAAATTGGTTTAAAAAACGTGGTAAAATTGGTATAGAGGAAATTGCATTCAATAATACAGATATAAAATTAAAGATATATGCGCGCAATGGAGGTGCTTTATGAAAAAATTTTTAGTATTTACCGTAATTTTATTAAGTGTTTTAACGGTATTTTCTCAAAGGTTTTTACCGCCGGTTAAGGATTCATATCTTACATCTTCATTTGGAGAATATAGAGATACTGGAGATAAACCACATTTCCATCTGGGAATAGATTTTTCATCTTTTTCAAGAATTGGTTATCCTGTAAATGCCGCAGCTGATGGATATGTGTGCAAATTATGGGTAAATCATAAGGTTTATGGAAATACTATATTTATATATCATCCAGACTATGATTTAATAAGCGTATACGCTCATTTAAATTCTTTCAAAGGACTAATGGCAGAAATCGCAAATTCTGTGGTAAGCGAATTCGGAAATACATTTGCAGAAATAAAATTTCCTGATGATGAAATAAGGGTATCAAAAGGTGAAGAAATTGGATATTCTGGAAAAAGTGGTGAAGCTGAAGTTCCACATGTTCACTTTGAAATTAGAGAAGTTAAAAAATCGGGAAATAATGAAATAGAAATAGTAAGAGATGCACTTGAATTTGTTGATTATGTTGAAATGAGACCAAGAAAATTACAGGCATTTGAAATTAGATCAAATAATAGAACATATAAATTATTAGATGATCAGGTAACTGAAGTTCCATTTACCACTTTACCAAAACTCGAAGTAAAAGTTTCAGAAAAAGTTGGTGATAATACAACAATAATTCCAAGAAAGATTTCATTAAGGGTTAATGATGAATTAGTATATGAAATAGAATTCGATGCAATAAGAGAAGACGAAATGTATTCACCAAATGCTATTTATGGTTATGGTTCAAATTTATTTACGTATTGGATTAAATTATATTCTTCATCATTTATTACACCAATAAAGGTAAATAGATGGAATGAAATAGCCTTTACTTTAAAAGATAAAAATCCTGCAGAACTAATACTTGAAGATATCTGGGGAAGTATAAAGGTATATAAATTAATACTGGTAAAAGAAATGTAACTCAAAATACAATAGATTTTATTTTAACGTTAATTTTTTATACGCCTATTGATTCATATTTTTGGTATAATAATAATTCGGATATTAATAAATTTTCATAAAGGAGGAAGAGAATTGAAAAAAAGACTTTTCACAAGCGAAAGTGTAACAGAAGGACATCCAGATAAAGTAGCAGACCAAATTTCCGACGCAATCTTAGATGCTTTATTGGAAAAAGACCCATTCTCAAGGGTTGCAGTTGAAACATTGGTGACAACAGGTGTTGCTGTAATAGCTGGAGAAATTTCAACAAAAGCTTATGTAGATATACCAAAAATCGTAAGACAGACAATATTAGACATTGGATATACAAGAGCAAAATTTGGTTTTGATGGAGAAACTTCAGCAGTTTTAGTGTCAATAGACGAACAATCACCTGATATTGCAATGGGTGTTGATAAAGCTTTAGAAGTAAAAGAAGGAAAAATCAAAGAAGAGGATCCTTACGAAAAGCTTGGCGCTGGTGACCAGGGTATTATGTTTGGTTACGCAACAAATGAAACACCTGAAATGATGCCTTTACCAATAGTTCTTGCTCACAAATTAGCATACAGACTTGCAGAAGTTAGAAAAAATGGCACATTAAAATTCTTAAGACCTGATGGAAAAACACAGGTTACTGTTGAATATGATGAAAACAATAAACCAATAGAAGTTGAAACAGTATTAATTTCCACTCAACACGAACCAGACGTAACAATTGAAGAAATTAGAGAAGCTTTAATTGAACACGTAATTAAACCAATAATTCCAGAACATTTATTAACAAAGAATACAAAAATATTGGTAAATCCAACAGGAAGATTTGTTCTTGGAGGACCACACGCTGATACAGGATTAACAGGAAGAAAAATTATAGTTGATACATACGGCGGTTGGGTTCCACACGGTGGAGGAGCATTCAGCGGAAAGGATCCAACAAAGGTTGACAGATCAGCACACTACATGGCACGTTACGTTGCTAAGAACATAGTAGCTGCTGGATTAGCCGATGAAGTAATGATTCAATTAGGATATGCTATTGGTGTAGCTGAACCAGTATCAATATTAATTGATACAAAAGGTACAGCAAAGGTTGACGAAGAAAAATTATATGAAGTAGTAACAACAATGTTTGATTTCAGACCTGGTGCAATAATTAAAAACTTAGACCTATTAAAACCTATTTACAGAAAAACAGCAGCATATGGACATTTTGGAAGAACAGATGTTGAATTCCCATGGGAAAGAACAGATAAGGTTAATGAATTAAAAGCTGCATTTGGATTATAATTAATAAAATAATATAAAAGGAGGAAAATCAAAGTGCCAAACGTAAAATCAGCTAAAAAAAGAGTTAGACAAACAGCAAAAAGAAGATTAAGAAACAAATCATACAAAACAAGAGTTAAAAACTCAATTAAAAAAGTATTAGCAGCAGTAGAAGCTAAAAAAGAAAGAGAAGAAGTATTAGAATTATTAAACAATGCATTTTCTGTAATTGATAAAGCAGCTAAAAAAGGTGTTATTCACAAGAATAACGCTGCAAGAAAGAAAGCAAGAATCCACAGAAAAGTAAAAGAACTTCTTGGCGAAGTGCAATAATAAAAATGGTTCGGCAAAAGCCGAACCATTTTTATTTATTATAGACTAAGTATATTATCTTCAAATTTTCTTAATTCCAATAAATCAGTATCTGGAAGTTTCCTATTTACAAGATAAAACATATTTGAAATAAGCCTGTGCAATGTCATATCATTAATACGATTTCCTTTTTTAACAAGATTCCATTTAGGTGAAATCTTATATACTTTATCAAATATAGAAGGATACTCAAAATTTCCTTCAAAAGAAATATCAAATACTATAGAATTTTGAGGCACCTTTTCTGTTGGAATAATAAATTTTGACGATGGAACTGCAGAAACTATTATATCTGAAATAGAAACAAACTTTAAAATATCCTCATAATCTGTATATTTCTGACAAACCCTTACACTGGCATTTTCATTTAACAACATTAAAGCCAGGGATCTTCCAACAGCAAGTGAATCATTAATTACAACTATTTTTTTGCCTTCTAAAGAAAATGGATTTCTATCAAAATTATCTGGATAATTTCCTGTTTTTCTTTTTATATTCTCAAATATTAATCTATATCGTTTTAATACATATAATATTCCTTTTGCTGTTGGTGGTATTACTAATTTTCTTAAATGCTTTGGATCTTCATAACCTTCATGTTGAACAAGATATCCCATATATGAATGATGCAGCCCTTCTATATCCTTTTCAGGGGAAATCATATTCATAAAATGCGTATCTTTAACCTCAAAGGGTGTAGGGTACATAACAATAATACCATGTGTTTGAACATCTTTATTATAGTATTCTATCTTTTCTTCCAGCTCTTCTCTGCTGTGTACCACAACGCTTTCAAATTCTATATTATATCTTTTACATATACCCTTAATACCCCTGGAATAAGAAACACTTCCAGGATCATCAGAAGTTAGAATACATACCAATTTTGGATGTATATTATTCTTCTCTAACAATTCAAGATTTTTATTAAAAATAGGCTTATCAAAACGATCCAGAATAAACTTTATATCAAATAGTTTCGCCGCATTTTCCATCATTCTTTCACCTGTTTATAATTAATTATTATCTTTTGAATCGTCATCCTCTATCAAAAAAAATTCTTCATTTTCATCAATATCGACATCTTCCATTACCTTTTTCCATTCTTCTTCAACCAATTCAAGTTCTTCATCATCTTCAACAGCATCTAAGAACAATTCACCCTTTTCTGAATTTACCTTAAATGCAACTGTATCTCCTAACACTATATCTTCACTATCTTCTTCCTTAAAAGCTTCATAACAAATCCAATACCTTTGATTATTAATCTTTAATTCTTCCAAAAACATAAAATTATATTCATTTCCGTCTTCGCCTGTAATTGTGAAAAATTCTAATCTTTCCATTTTTTATCCCTCCGATAAATAAAATACCTCTATATTGATATTATATCATACTTATTATCATTTGATATACCAAGAGCCGATAACTTACCGCCATATACACAACCGGTATCTATATCTATGCTGAGAATTTTATCATCTAACTTTCTAAAATATACCTCGTATTCACCGGTAATATATTTTGTTGGTGTATGACCATGTATAACAATGTAATCTTCATAAGGCTGATCACTCATATAAAAATCATCTCTTATCCACAACAAATCACGCTCCGCTTGATCAGAAAGAGAAATTCCTGGTCTAATACCTCCATGTACAAACAAATATTTTTGAGTTCCAATTTTTTCAATATGATAAAGCTTTAAATTTCTAATAAAATCAAGATATTTTTCTTCAATATCATTATTAAAACTATCAAGTGTTGCCTGGGCACCATTTCTAAACCATGCACCCTCTTTATATTTACCCGTATTTTCAAAATAATCAAGCATCATATCTTCATGATTTCCTTTTAAAAACACCGCTCTATTTTTTAATTTAAATAAAAGATCAAGGACCTGTCTTGAACCAGGCCCTCGATCCACATAATCTCCAAGAAATATTATTTTATCATTTTCCGGTATTTGATTTAAAACCTTTATCAAATTATCATACATTCCATGAATATCAGATATTGCCCATATCATTTATAACACCACATTCATAAATAATATCCATATCGAAGATACTATAACACCATAAATTGGAGAAAAAATCCATTCCTTTGATTTTTCTTTTACAAAGAAAAAACGATATAAAAGTCCTGCAAAAATCGATACCAGTACAAGTTCCGCTTTAAATTTACTTAAGAATATATATATAGCCAATCGTTCTGAAGCACCTGCTGTATCCTTCATTTGTGGATCTATTATATTAAATGTCCTTTCAATAAAAGAGCCAAAACTCGTTGCAAACATCATCCCTATTAAATAATACACAAACTCCTTTGATATATAGGAATGTATATATACTTCAAAAAATACTACATTTATCAAAAAAGCCCCGGCTAAATATGCTAATTCTTTCTTAAAATCAGTCCCTTTCTTTGATCTGTAAATATCTACACCTACATGATAAGATACAAGCACAAAAAATGCTATTATTCCCGCAACGCTTTTTAAGGATTCAAATGTAAATGTCAATATTACAAAGAAACTCCACAATATATGGGTCATTAATTTATTTTTATCCTTTAATGTATCAGAATATACATTTGTAAATGCATGATCTGCAATAAAATGTGCAAGAAATCCATTTAATGGAATCATTAAACAATTCACCTTCTTTTATTTTGACTTTTTAACCATCTCTTCCACAAAGTATTCATGAACAGATGGATCATCTTCTATTTCAGGGTGAAATGAAGCTGCTAAGATATTATTTTGCCTTACAAGTACAGGTGCATCTTTATATTCTATTAATTTTTCAACATTTTCACCGTATTCAACAATTTTTGGTGCTCTTATAAATGTTACCTTTATATCATTACCTCTAAATTTTAATATTTCTTCAAATGAAAATACCTGTCTTCCGTAAGCATTTCTTTCAACAATTATATCAATAAGCTTCATTGTATCCTGTTTTTCATACTTTTTTATTCCATTTGAAAGCACTATCATCCCGGCGCATGTGCCAAAAATAGGAAATCCTTCTTTTGCTTTCTTTATAATTTCATCCCATAATCCTGTTTTCTTGAGTAACTTTGTGATAGTGGTACTTTCACCGCCAGGAATAATAAGCCCTTCTACTTCATTTAATTTTTCTATTGACTTAACTCTTATAGGTGTATGACCTATCTTTTCAATCATATTTGCATGTTCACGGATATCTCCCTGAACTGCCAATACACCTATTTTCACATTACCATCCTCTTTCCTGTAAGTGTACATCTAATTTATCAATTTCCAATCCTTCCATAGCTTCTCCAACGTCTTCACTGATCTTTACTAATTTTTCTGGATCGTCATAATGCAATACAGCTTCAACTATAGCCTTTGCCATTCTCTTTGGATCTTTTGATTTGAAAATACCTGAACCAACAAATACACCATCTGAACCGAGCATCATCATTAATGCTGCATCAGCAGGTGTTGCTACTCCACCAGCTGCAAAGTTAACTACAGGTAATCTTCCTAATTTTTTAACTTCTGCAACTAAATCTACAGGAGCTCCTATCTGTTTTGCATATGTTACCAATTCTTCTTCTGGCATATTTTGAACTAATCTTATTTCATCCATAACCTGTCTCATGTGTTTTACTGCTTCAACAATATTACCTGTTCCAGCTTCACCTTTTGTTCTAATCATTGCAGCACCTTCTGCAATTCTTCTTAATGCTTCACCAAGGTTTCTTGCACCACAAACAAAAGGAACTTTGTAATCGTGTTTATTTATATGATATTTATCATCAGCAGGAGTTAAAACTTCTGATTCATCTATAAAATCAACACCTAAAGCTTCCAACACTCTTGCTTCAGCAATATGTCCAATTCTAACCTTTGCCATTACAGGAATAGAAACTGCTTCCATGATTTCTTTTATCTTTGAAATACTTGCCATTCTTGCAACTCCACCAGCTTTTCTAATATCTGCTGGAACTCTTTCAAGAGCCATAACTGCAACTGCACCAGCTTCTTCAGCAATCTTTGCCTGTTCTGCAGTTGTAACATCCATTATAACTCCATTTTTGAACATTTCAGCAAAACCCTTTTTAACAACCCATGTACCTTTTTCCATTTTATAATCCTCCTTTAATAATTTAATTTTATATTTTAATTTATTCTTCCCAATATTTTTTTGAAACCACTGATAATCTTGATAAATCTCCTTTTTTTCTTCCCACCTTGGCACAATGTTTTCCATTTACTTCAACAATATCTGCAGTAAAATCTATCTTTTCTTTTAACAATTTTGAACCCACACCATAGCTATCAACGGGTACATCTAAAGTTTCAAATAATTTTATTTTCTCAGCATCAAAACCGCCTGAAACTAAAATCTTTAAATCCTTTAAACCATTTTCATCAAAAACCTGTCTTGCACGCCATACGAGCTCAGGATTAACCCCAAGAGAAGATTTGTCCTTTGGAATAACGCTCTTATCCCTTAAACTTCCAGATGTATCAAAACGCACACCCCATATTTTGTTTTTTCCCGGTCCTATTATAACAGAAGGATCTGTTTTACCTGGAATAAATTTTTCACCTGTTACATATTCATAAAACCTTGATACAAGCTTCATCGTCGTTCCAATTACATCATTATCCCAATCTACAAGAACTATTCTATTTACATTTCCTTCAATATGTTTATCAAAGGCTATTGCAGCTGCTGTTGTATCACCATCATATGAAGCAATTAATGCGTGCGGAATTGTACCCAATGATTCTATTCCCCAATAATCTGCATTAGCGTCTGTTGATACACCAAAAGCACCTGCTTTTAACGCCGCATAACCATCGGTTGCCTGTACCCAGAAATGGTCAAATCTTGCACTAAAAAATAATATAGGCTTTCCATTGGCAACATCTACAACCTTTTTAACAGCAGTGGCAGTTGAGGTAGCCCTTGCCAATACTCCCAATAAAATTGTTTCAAGATATCCAAAATATGACGGATCTCCTTCAATAGTCAAAACCGGTTCCATATCCTTTGCTTCGTCACCATCAAATAGTGCTTTAACTTCTATTTCATTCCATTTATCAACCCATAAATCATTTAACATCATCCTTAAATCCCATTTTTTTGACGTTATTTCAAGCAATTCCTCTTTATCCATCTTATGAGCTGCATTTTGTAAAGCTTTCTCCAATTCTAAAATACTGTTAAACAATTCATTAGCTTTTTCTTCATCCCTATAATAACCAGTTCCAAATCTTAAAATAGCAAGTGCTTCATCAATTCCTACAACAACACAATCCTTTCTGGGAAAATACTGATAAAGCACGTTAACATGCTTATTGTCTTTTTTTAACACCTCAACATATCTTGTAAAATACTTATCCGAATAATAACCCATTCTAATCCTGTCAATAGGGACTTTAAAAACTTTTGGATGTAAGCGTTTTGACATTATTATCACCTCAAAGATATTATATATTCCAATTTATTCTTGAATGTTTTATAAAGGTTAAAGTTTGTTACACAATATATTTTTCAATTTTTAACAAAAACTCTTTCCAGTGTTGCCCGGGTCCAAAATTTCCAATCCTTCCATCGCTTTTAATAACCCTATGACACGGAAATATCAATGGAAGATTATTATGTGCCATAACAGTTCCAACAGCTCTTGCTGCGCGCGGATACCCTGCCATAACTGCTAGCTCTCCATAAGATACAACATGTCCAAATAATACTTTATTTTTTAAAGTCTTCATTACTCTTTCCTCAAAAACAGTTTTAAAATACTTTTCATAAGGCAATTCATCAAGAACATCGTATCCTTTAAAATACTTTTTTATAGTTTTATAAAACAAAGCCGTATGATTATCATAATATTCTTCAAGATAATCATTATAAAATTTTATTTCTATAATCTTATTATTTTTCACAAATCCTTTAATACTTCCAGCTTCGGTTGTAATTACAAAAATCTCCATAATAATAACCCCGTAAATAATATTTCACAAATGTAGTATACCAGAAAAAATGAAATATTCATATACTTAAATTAATTAAATATACCTGATTATGGTATAATAGATTTAAAAAAGATTAAAAAACATTATTATTAATAACAATGAAAAATTTTTCATAGGAGGTGGTATAAGTGACAACAGGTTTAGGTTCTTTATTGTGGCTCATATTTATGTTCTATATTTTACTCGGGCCACAGTTTAAATTTGCACAGTTAATTGCTTCAAGGAAAGGTCTTTTGTCCTCGTTATCTAAAAAGAGGAATTCAACAGTTATTACTCTTATACACAGACAGGAAAGTATGGGATTTTTAGGAATGCCATTCTATAAATTCATTAATATAGAAGATAGCGAAGAAATATTAAGAGCTATAAGAAAAGCACCTAAAGATAAGCCTATAGATTTAATTATACACACACCTGGAGGCCTTGTATTAGCTGCTACACAAATTGCCAAGGCTTTACACGATCATCCAGCAGAAACACGGGTAATTGTTCCTCATTATGCAATGAGCGGCGGAACATTAATCTCATTGTCAGCAGACAAAATAATAATGGATCCCCATGCCGTTTTAGGTCCTGTTGATCCACAATTAGGCCAAAATCCCGCTCCAAGTATCGTTAGAGCAGTTGAACAAAAGGGTGTGGATAAAGTCGATGATCAAACATTAATACTTGCAGACGTTGCAAAAAAATCCATTCATCAGGTTCAGAAATTTATATATGAATTATTAAAGGACAGATTCGGAGAAGAAAAAGCTAAAAAATTATCAGAAACCTTAACAGAAGGAAGATGGACTCATGATTACCCAATAACAGTTGAAGAAGCAAAAGAATTGGGATTAAATGTAGAAACAGATGTTCCAGATGAAGTTTATATGTTAATGGATTTATATACACAACCTGTAAGACAAAGAGGAACTGTTGAATTCGTGTCATTTACCGACAAAAAATAAATAAAATAATAAAAACCGGGACTTTTTAAAGACCCGGTTTTTTTATCCTTTAAGCCCTGAACTAACAAGACTCTTAACAAATAGGTTCTGGATGGCAAAGAATATAATCAGTGTTGGAACAAGTGCTATCATTGTACCAGCCATTATTATTCCCCAGTTGTTAGCAGCATCAGAACTAATTAACATCTTTATACCAATTTGAACTGTCTTCATTTTATCATCCATTGTTACTATCAATGGCCACAAATAGAGATTCCATGCATAAACAAAGTTGATTAACGCTGCACCGCCAAGCATCGATTTGGATAATGGCAATAAAATCTTCCAGAAATATTGCATTGACGTTGCGCCATCTATCTTAGCAGCATCGCTTAATTCTTTTGGTATTGTCATAAAATGCTGTCTCATTAAAAATGCATTTGTGGCACTTGCAGTAAAAGGTATAATAAGCGCATAATATGTATTGATCCAGCCAAATTGCTTCATTATAAGGAATAATGGCAAAATCATAACTGTTTCTGCCGGCAAAAATAAGGTTATGAATAATAACATAAATGACAAATTCTTTCCTCTAAATTGAAAGTTCGCAAAGGCATAACCTGCAAGCGTTCCTGTAATCAATTTACCAAATGTAATAAAGAATGCTATAATTGACGAATTAATAAGCATCCTTCCTAAATCAACTAATTTTAAAGCCTCTGCATAATTCTGCCAATGAAATGTACTTGGAAATAATTTAGGTGGAAATGTATAAACCTCTGTATAAGTCATAAAACTCATACTAAATGCCAATAATATTGGAGCCATAACTATTAATGAAATAAGTATTAATATTATTTCAGATAAAATTAAATTAACTTTTTTTCTCCTTGAAATACTTGAAGCCATTAAGATCACCTCACTGATAGTGGACGGATTTTTCGACGCCTTTGAAATAGATTACTGTGATAACTCCCATAATAGCAAACATTATAACAGATTGAGCTGCGGCAGAACCATTATTTGTATAGGTAAATGCATCTAAGTATAATTTATATATCAAAGTTGTTGTAGTTCCTGAAGGTCCACCCTTTGTCATAATATCAATAATACCAAATGAAGTAAACATAGTTGTTGTAAAATTCATTATAAACAAATAAAAACTTATAGGTGATAACAATGGAAATTTTATCTTCCACATACGTTGCCAGAGATTTGCACCATCTATCATAGAAGATTCCAACAAAGAATCAGGAATCGATTGTAGTCCAGCTATATAAAAAATCAAATCAAAAGGTAACATCTTCCATATTGTTGCAAGCATTACAGCAATAAATGCATACGGCGTAGTTGTAAGCCAATCTGTATCTATACCAAAAAACTTCATAAATATATAGTTTAAATATCCAACAGTTGGAGTTAATAAAAATGACCATAATATACCAGCAATTGCTGGAGAGATTGCATACGGGGCAAAGATAAATAACCTAAAAAATCGTGTTCCAGGAATATTTTGAACTAATAATTGTGAAATTAAAAATGCTAAAAACATCGTTAAAAAAACAGTGGAAAACGAATAAATCGCAGAAGTCAACAGAGCCTTATAATACGCAGGATCTGTAAATAACTCTGTATAATTTTCCAGACCAACAAAAATACTTCGATTTCCAAAAAAAGATTCCTGATAAAAACTTAATTTAAAAGAATATGTTGCTGGCCAATAAATAAATAAAATAATTATAACAAAGGTTGGTACAAGTAATAAATATGGAGTTAATTTACTTTTCCACGACATATGAAGATTCCTCCTTCTTTAAAAAAAGGGCGGAAAACCGCCCTGGTATAATTATAACTTAAAAATTATTTATAAAGTCTGTTGTATCTCTTCAATTCTAATGTAACCTGTCTTGCGGCATCATTAAGAGCTTGTTCTACAGATTTCTTTCCATTAATTACATTTTCATATTCTGTTTCGATAACTTCTCTTGTTTTTGGGAATACACCCATAACTGCTCCATTTGTATTAACTGTCTGTTTTGATAAGAGTAATTCCATTATAGCTGTTAAGTAATTTGGATGTTCTGAATAGAATCCGCTGAACAATAATTGTTCTATAGCATCTTTTCTAACTGGGAAGTATCCTGTTTCAAGGTGCCATCTAATCTGCTGTGCTGGTTCTGTCATCCATTTTACAAATTCCCAAGCTGCATCAATTTCTTCTTTTGGATGATTCTTAAGAATCCATAATGATCCTCCACCTATAACTGATCCACCCTGTACTGATTCATCTGGTTTTGGTAAGAATGCAGTTCCAACTTCAAAACCATTTTCTTTTGCTGATTCATCAAAGAATTTAACATCTGATGTTGAGTATAATAACATACCAGCCTTTTTAGCTAAGAAAATCTGACTTGCGCCATTCCAGTCTTCTCTTTTTGTATTTAATAATAAACCTTCGTCTGTCATCTTTTTGAATAAATTGAATATGTTTTTACCAGCTTGACTATTGAAAACTGCCTGTGTAGGTCTTACTCCTGCTCTACCATTTCCATTATTTACTAATGGAGCATTCTGTACAGCCATTAATTGTTCAAAGAACCATGAATGTGTTGGCCATGTTAAACCGTATCTAATAACCTTACCATTTGCATCTTTCTTCTGTAATTTTCTTGCATATTCTATTAATTCATCATATGTTCTTGGTGGTTTATCAGGATCTAATCCAACTTCCTTGAACATTGTTTTATTATAGAATAAAATAGCTGTTGATGAGTTAAATGGCATTGAATATAATTTTCCATTAACTGTATAGTAATTAGCTACCTGTTCTAAAAATGCTCCTTTATCTATAGTTGGATCTTGTTCTATTAAATCACCAATTGGAATAGCGATTCCACCATCAATCATTGCCTGTGTTCCAATATCGTATATTTGTACAATATGTGGAGCTTTTCCTGCTTTTACAGCTGCAATTGTTTTGTTGAAAGTATCAAGATATGAACCTGTGTATTGTACATTAACCTTGATATCTGGATGAGTTTTCATGAAATCGTTTGCCATGTCCTGTAATAATTCAATTCTCCACCCACTCATAGCATGCCAGAATTCGATAGTAACCTGTGCAAACATAGAAACACTTAAAATAACAACCAATAATACTGCCAGTTTTTTCATATACTTTCCCCCCTTGATAAGATGATTTCTTAATAGAAAATATCATATATACAATAAACGAATAAAAAGAAATATTAAGAAATATTAATTTGTGTTAAAGTTTTTTTACCGTATCTTTATTATACTACTTTTTTTTAAAAGAATCAAATGTTATGTGAAAAAGAAAAAATGAAAATTAATACTGTTTTTCGCACTCTTTGCGTTTTAATGTCTTTTATTATAAATTGAGAAAATACATCGGTATTATTTATTTAAATTTTTATAATACTTATAATATGGTTTTATATAAAATACCTCCTGCAAATCCATTAGATGTTCTATTATCTCATTTAATCTTTTGGTATTTTCTGTATTGTATATGTACTTTGAAGCTATTGGAAGATTTTTTTCATGAATATCTTCCTCTTTTAATATGCTTTTTAAATAGAAAGCTTCAACAGCTGTTTTAAAATCTTCATAATCAGCATTTAGATACACAGGTGTTTTCATACTTACATAGTCACTTCCATCTTTACCAAGAAATTTACCGGAAAACTTTAATGCTATACCAAATGAACCAACTACTTTATTGGTAAGATTTAATTCCTTTTTTGCAGTATGTATAGCTTCAATTATAGAATTTGCTTTTCCAGCTTTAAACAAGTTATACACAAATTCAACAAACTTATCCCTGTGCTCAGGATAAGGAAGTATCTTTTCATGTTTTATTTCCCATCTTCTTGGAATAGGAACTATTATATATCCACGAGAATTCTTCCATAATCTCTTTTCCTCTATCATTTTTTGAATTAATTCCTTTAATGAATATTTTGAATTTTTGGTAATCCACGGATTCTTTTCCTGTGCTTTTTTTACAAGATCATCCAATCTCAATGGCATAACACTGGTAGCAAGAAACCGTTCTATATATCGCATATAATTTTCTTCATATTCGCTATATTCACCATTATTAGAATAAAATTCATCACGAACCTTTTTTATTAAATTATCAACAAAATCGCTAAAAGATAAAAACCCAAAATCCCTATAATCGATCTTCATACCGGTTACTATTCTTTTTATAATATGCTCATTTACATCTTCATAATTATGTTCTTCAATAATCCTTATAACCTCTTCAACAATATCTTCAATAGAATCCTTATCCTCAATCTTTTCAGATTTTACTATATCCTCATAAGGAATAAACATATCTGCAGATAATTCCATTTCTTTTGAAGTATTTTTACTTCTACTTACAACAATAACCTCTTTTCCATATATTCGAAGTTTTTTTACAAGTGGAACAAAATCAGCATCTCCCGTTACCAGAACAAACATATCAATATGAGGCAAAGAAAACATTGTTTCAATTGCATCTATTGCAAGTTTTATATCATTGCCTTTTTTATTTTCAAAACCGTCTTCTGGCATTTCTATTAATTCAATACCATGTCTTGAAAATGAAAACATTGTTGCGGGATATTTTGACCAATGTGCATAAGCCTTTCCCCCAACAATTTTCCCCAATTCCTTTATTTTTTCAATAATCAACTCCGGATCAACCGGTTGATTTTGATAGTCCATAAAAATAAATATGCTTTTGATATTATCACCATCCCTTTTTATATCTTTTTATAATACTTTCTGCAACTCGAATGCCATCTACTGCAGAAGATGTAATTCCTCCTGCATATCCGGCACCTTCTCCTATAGGATATAACCCTTCAGTTGAAATACTTTCATAATTTTCATTTCTTTCAATTCTTACAGGAGATGAACTTCTTGTTTCAACACCTGTCAACAATGAATCATATGAAGAAAACCCTCTTAGTTTTTTTCCCATTGCTAAAATACCTTCTTTTAAAGCGTCGGTAATATATTCTGGATATATATTATTAATATCATAAAATATCGTTCCCGGCTTATATGAAGGCTTAACTGCTTTAAATTTTACAGATTTTTTGTTTCTTAAAAAATCACCAAATAATTGAACAGGTGCATAATAAGAATTAGAAATGGCATATGCTTTTTTTTCAAAATTCCTTTGAAATTCAACACCTGCTAATGGATGATTTGAAGGATAATCTGAAGGTTCGACACTTACTAATATAGCACTGTTAGAATTGACATTATCTCTTGCAAATTCACTCATTCCATTTGTAACAACCATATTCTCTTCTGAAGCCGATGCAACAACATATCCCCCCGGACACATACAAAAAGTATAGACAGCTCTTCCATTTTTCGCCCTATGAGAAAGCTTATAATCTGCAGCCTTTAATCTCGGATGATTATAAAATTTACCATACTGACTTTTATCAATTAATTCCTTTAAATGTTCAATCCTTACACCAATAGAAAATGGTTTTTGTTTGATTGTTATTCCTTTGTTGAATAACAATTCAAAAGTATCTCTTGCACTGTGACCAATAGCTAAAATTATTACATCAGAATATATTTTTTCATTACCGTTTACAACAACACCTTTTACCTTTCCATTTTTGATAATAATATCGGTAACCTTGCTTTCAAATAAAACACTCCCACCAAGAGAAATTATTTTTTTTCTTATATTCTTCACAGCTATTTCCAGTTTATCAGTACCAATATGCGGTTTGTTGACATATAGTATCTCTTCTGGAGCACCGGCCTTTACAAATTCTTCAAGCATCTTCCTAATTCTATTATTCTTATCCTTTATAAGCGTATTTAACTTGCCATCAGAAAATGTTCCAGCTCCACCTTCACCAAATTGAACATTACTTTCTATATTTAAAACACCCTTTTTCCAGAAAAGATTTACGTCTTTTTTTCTTTCTTCAACCGCCTTTCCTCTTTCCAATATTATAGGCTCAAACCCTGCTTCGGCAAGTATTAATCCAGCAAATAACCCGGAAGGTCCGGAGCCTATTATTATCGGTCTCGTAGTCAAAAGTTCCTCTCCCTGAGCTGGTAATATATACTCTTTCTCTGGAGATATCATAACAAGGGAATTATTTTTTAATTTATCTTCATCTTCCACTTTAAAATCCACATTATACACAAAATAAATCATATCATTCTTTTTACGCGCATCAATAGAGCGTTTTATAATTCTAACTTCTTGAATTTCTTTTGATGAAATATTCAACTTTTTTGCAATTTCTTTTTTTATATCTTCATCTTGATGATCAATAGGTAATTTTATATTATTTATTCTCAACATAATTTTTTAATCTCCTTCTATAATCTTCAAATGTATTATATCATAAAATAAAACGACCTTTGCAGGCCGCTTATTATATCTTGCACTCATCAAATAACTTTCTCAAAATTATTTCATCATTAACTTCCAAGTTATTATCTTTCATCCATTCATCATTAAAAAATTTTGTTAAATAGCTTCTTCCACTATCAGGAAAAATTACAACAGCTTTTTTATTCTTTATATTATTTTCTTTTAAATACTTTATCATTCCAAATAATGCTGCCCCAGAAGAGCCACCGACCAATATCCCTTCTCTTTTTGATAAAAATCTCGCCATTGAAAATGCTTCCTGATCATTAATCACAACTATATCATCTATAATGTCTAAATTTATGGTTTTTGGGATAATATTTTTTCCTATTCCTTCAACTAAATATGAATGAGAATGTTTCAATGCTTCCTCAACTGTAAGACCAGCTTTTACGTGATGATATATTGACCCCTCTGGATCTACTCCTATTAATTTTATATCCTTTCTTTCTTTAAAATATTTACCAATTCCAGAAATTGTTCCGCCTGTACCCAATCCAGCAAAAATATAGTCAAGCTCTCCATTAAATTGTTTCCATAATTCTGGTGCAGTTGTTCTATAATGAGCTTTTGGATTATTTTTATTAAAATATTGATTGGGGATAAACGCATAATTGTTTGGATCTACAGCCTTTTCAAAAATCTTTTTTAATTCTTTTTCATTATTTTGATTTATTAAAATCTGGATATAGCTTACTATTCCTTCTATTTCTGATTTTGATAAAGGCTTTCTCTTTTCCCAGATTATATTTCTAATAATTTCAGCGATTTTATATTGCGACATTACAGAAAATGGGGAAACATTACCTGGGACTCTTATTATATATGCTCCATATGCTCTTAGCAATAATTCCTTTTCCATGCTTATTTTTTGGGGCATTATGAATATTACAGAATTTCCTTTTTTTACAGCATATAAAGCTAGCCCTATTCCTGTATTTCCAGATGTTGGTTCAATAATAACTGTATCAGTTGTTATTAAATTTTCTTTTTCAGCCATTTGAAGCATATATGCTCCAACTCTATCCTTTATGCTACCTCCAGGATTAAAATACTCCACTTTTGCATATAATTCATTTTTTACATTAAAATACTCTTCTATATTCTTCAAACGAATAACAGGTGTTTCACCCATTAATTCCAATATTTCATTGTATATTTCCTTATTCTTTTTCATATAATCACCTCTTGTGAATATTTTCTTTTTTATATTGGCAATATTTTTTCCTTAGTATATCAAATTGGATTAAAAATGTCAATATTTAATTATTTATATTTATATAATATTTACATTTTGTTTATGTATTCTAACCCGGCAACATTTAGAAAATTCCAAGGTTTTCCATAATGTGGTTGGAAAAAAAAGTCTATAAAAGCCAATTCATTCATTTTCATATTATTTTGTATAATTACAGACATTGTGTTAATTGCTTGAGTTAAATTTGCTTTAGAAATTATTTGAGCACCTAATATTTTTCCATCATCTTTTTCAAAAACAACCTTGAGTTTTAAATTTTCATATGACGGCATAAATTCTGGTCTATTATTTTCTGTTATGGTTATAGAATCAACATTTATTCCCTGAATTTTTGCTGCAAATTCAGTTAAACCTGTAGAAGCAATATTATTTTCATATATTTTTATTCCTGATGTACCTTGCGTTCCTAAATGTTTTAATCGTTTTTCTTTTAAATTATGAGCGGCTATAGTTCCCATTCTAATTGCATTTGTTGCAAGTGGAATATATCTATATTCTTTAGTAGGATTATAATAAACCGCACAACAATCTCCTGCAGCAAAAACATCTGTTTCACTTGTTTCCATATATTCATTTACTATAATAGCTCCATTTTCCAGCATTTTCAATTGATTTGAAAATAGTTCTGTACTTGGCTTAAATCCTATTGATAATATAACAAGATCTGTTTCATACTCATTTTTAGTAGTTATAACCTTTTTTACTTTATTATCTTCACCTTCAAATTTTATAACCTTTTCACCTAATGCGAGTTTTATGCCATGTTCTTTTAAGGATTTTTCTGCAATATCAGTAAATTCTTTATCTAAATATTTACTTAAAATCCTATCTTCTACATCTATTAAAACTACATCTTTTCCATTTTTTCTAAAGGCTTCTACAAGTTCTATTCCTATATATCCAGCACCAACTACTACTATTTTTTTTACATTTCTCATTTTATTTATAATATTTTGTGCGTGATAATAATTTTTAGATAATAATATATTTTCCAAATTAATACCTTCAATATTCGGTATAATAGGCCATGAACCTGTTGTAATTATTAATTTATCATAATTATCTTCAAATTCTTTTCCAGTTTTCAAATCTTTTACAATTAACTTTTTATTTTTTATATCTACTTTCTCTACCGAATGTTTCATTTTTGTAGTAACTCCAATATTTTCTAATTCTTCTGGCGAAGAATAAAATAGCCCTTTTGGATCTTTTACTACTCCTTCTACATGCAATGCAATTCCACAAGATAAAAATGAAACATTATCATTTCTTTCATATATTGTAATTTCTGCATCTTTATACAACTTTGCCGAATTTATTGCTGCTGCAGTTCCTGCGTGAGTACACCCAATAATAACAATTTTCATACAAATCATCTCCTTATTGTGATTTTTTGAACTTTATACCTTTCAAGTTAATACCGACATTTTTTATCATATTTATGATATCACATTTTATACTCAATACAATTAAAATTTTTTTACAATTTTATTATAAATAAATTGTTAAAAAAATAGCCAGCAAAAGCTGGCTAAGACTAAAAATCTTAAAATATTTTTCTAACTAATTTTATTGCATCTTGAGGGCATACTTCATGACAAACATAACATCTTATACACTTTGAATAATCTATATACTTATCGTTATCAATATTTATAGCCTCAGCAGGGCATCTGCTTTCACAAATTTTACATTCAACACATTTATCTTTATTGATTTTTGGAACTCTTTCAAAAACTCTTGTTATATTGGTTACAGTTTCAAAAATAGGTGTTGTAAGAGGAAGTTTTATTCCTGGCGCATTCCAATTAGATATAAGGTTATAGTCAGGTATTAATTTTCTTCTTGCAGCTTCTTTTATAATATAAACATATTTTTCTTTTATCCCTAATGATTTTATAATCGCATGATCAAGTGCATAAGCATTTTCTGAAATGCCTATCACATTAAATTTCTTCTTTTTACCATTTGCCGGTCCGTTACCTTCCATTCCTTCTATACCATCTATTATATTTAATGTAGGATTAACTATATTATGTATATCTATTAAAACATTGGCAAAATTGGTATTTGTTTTTGCCCTGAAATGCCATGCAGACTTTTCCTTGCCAACAATACAGCCAAATGTATTTTTTACTGCTAATGTCATTATCATTTGAACGTGTGTCTTTAATTTAGCAATATTTACTATTTTATCTGCCTCTAAAACCTTTCTCGAAACCTTAAATCCCCTGAAATTTTCTCCATCTACCTCCACAGGATCATCTAATTCTACAATAGGAATATCAAGTTCTTTGCAAATTTCGTAGACGCCATTAGCTTTTGCAACAGATATTGCATTTCCTGTAGCAGGGCTATCACCAACAAAAGGCTTTGTTCCAAGAGATAATAAAAACTTTAAAACAATTTCTACAATTTTCGGATTAGTTGTAATACCGCTTCCAACATGATTAGGAGACAACATATTTGGTTTAACAAGAACTCTGTCATTCTTTGAAAATAAGTCTTTATATTTTTCCAACAATGGAAGCAAAACTTCTTCAGCATTTGTATAATCGGTACATTGCTTTAAATAGACATCCATAAGCCTTTTCTCCTTTTTTTAATATATAAATATTATATCATATTCTTAATAACAAAATCCCCGGAGTTAAATTGACAACTCCGGGGATTGGATTTATTTTATATACTTGGATGTGTTAATTTTTCAAGTTGAGGTATTCGTTTATACAAAATTACCATAATTGCTGGATATAAGAAAAACTTAATTGAAAGCGAAACTATTCTTGGAGGCATCAAAACTCCATATGGAACACCAAAAAGAGTATGTATAAAATACGGTGTTAATGTAACTCCAACCAAAGCGCCTGCTAAATATGAAAATGCAAAACTCCAGAAATTTGTTTCTTTCTTAAATACATACCAGAACACAAGACCAGGCAATAACCCATGCAATCCAGAAGTAAGAGTGAAATGTGGCATAAATGGTCCCATTGGGTTTATCCAATATCCAAAGAAATCAGCCAGAGCCCCTACCATAAAACCATACCATGGTCCAAGAATCAATGCTGAGAGGAATATTGGCAATGTTCCAAACCCAATTCTGATACTTTCAACACCAAATAGACTGAATCTAAAGGATAATAATCTTGTTAAAATAATACTTAAAACAATGAATAAAGCGCTTAAAATCATTTTCTTGGTTTTTGTCACTTTATTCCCTCCCAAAATTAAATTTCAGAGTGATTATATCAAAATTTGAAACTTTTTTCAATACTTTTCTCTAAAATTCATATTCACTTTTAATAAAAGGCACCGGTATAATTCCCATTCCTTTTTCCCATGCACGTTTTCCAGCACTTAAAGGAAGTATAAATTCACCATACACACCCAGATTAAATGATTGATTATTAATTGGAATTTTATACTTTATTCCTCCTCCCATTAAATACAACTGTTCAAAATGATATGGAACAACCACTAATGCTTTTAAATTAGCCTCAATAGTAAAATTATATGGCAAAGAATATCCTGCTTCTATTGTAGGAGCAAAAATATAATCTAATTGTTCAGGATTTTTTTCATCTGGACCAAAAACAAATCCCAGAGTTGCACCAACATTATATGATTCATTATTATAACTAACTCCCACAAATGGCAATATCGCCCCGGATAACTCTATTCCCAACGAGTAAGAAAAACTTCCTGCAAATATTACAAGATTGAAGACCAAAAAGGTTATTAATAACATTCTTTTCATTTTAATCACCCTCCTTTCTTAATGATTGAAGAGATAAAAACAATAAAGGAATACCAATAAATGAATAAACGACTATTTTCATATCATTAATACTTCCTCTGATGAAATAATAGCTTACAACAACAAATGCAACAAAAAACATAAAACTTCCTATTTTTCTGTATCGAGTTGCTACAAACGTTGAAATTATTAAGTAAATCCATGGCATCGCCTCTATTAACCCCGCAAATGAAAATCCTTCAGATAAAATAGTAAAAATCAGCAACAACAAACTCAATGAATACCCAACACGTTTAATTACAGTTTCTCTTTCAAAAATATATCCTGCATATAGCATACTCTTCAGAACCAATGGAAACGCCATATAAAAAAGCAGCACATTATAAACGGAAAGCATTTTTATATTAAAAGAATAAAGAATTATTGAAAATACAACTGTTGAATACAAAACTACATTTGAAATTTTAAACCGCAAATATCTTTCCATTTCGTCAATTTCTTTCGAAAAAATATCCTTGTATATTTCAATAACAACAGCTAAAATTAAAAATAAACCATAAACTCTATTTTCACCAGTAGCTAAAAGAACAGCATATATAAATAAAAGCTCAAAAAGATAAAAATATTTGTTAAAGAATAAACTCTTCATATTATTCACTCCCCTTTGAAATTGAAATTACTTCCTTCAATTCATCTTCTTCCAGGAAAAAAATGTCTTCAACAGAGCATTCAAACACCTTTGAAAGTTTTAATGCGAGTACAACTGAAGGCGTATATTTACCTTTTTCTATATAATTAATTGTCTGTCTTGACACTCCTACAAGATTTGCAAGTTTTTCCTGACTTAAATCATACATTGCTCTATAAACCTTTAATTTATTTTTCATATAATCCCTCCCATTATTATTGTATAATATTTTTGATATAATGTCAAGTATACTTGACATTATATATGATAAAAAGATAAATTTTGTGCAACCATACTATAAAGATATGGTTAAATTTATGATATAATAATGATAGTCTACAATACTCAAGGGGGGGAAGTTATGGATTTAAGTACAGAATTTGCCGGAATAAAACTTAAAAATCCTTTAATGCCAGCTTCAGGACCTTTAGTTGGCGATGATGAAAAGATGTTATATCTTGCAAGACTTGGTGTTGGCGGAATGGTTACGAAAACGATTTCAACAAAAGCTGCAGAAGTTCCAAGACCCTGTATTTATGGAACAAACAATTATATTGTTAATGCAGAACTATGGTCAGAATTACCACCAGAAAAATGGATAAATGAAATCCTGCCAAATCTAAAAAAAGAATTGGATTTACCTTTAATAGTAAGTGCAGGATACACCAAAGAAGATATGGAAGTATTAATACCTCAACTCGATAAATTTGCAGATGCATTTGAAATTTCAACACATTATGTTGGAAAGAATCTTGATACAATAGCTGAAACTGTGAGAACCATAAGAAAACATACAGATAAACCTATATTTATGAAAATGAGCCCACATATTCCTGATCCTGTAGAATTTGCAAAAATGGTTCTTAAAAATGGCGGAACAGGTGTGGTAGCAATAAATTCATTAGGTCCCACAATGCTTATTGATTTGAAAAACAGAACAAATTTAATAGGTAATGATAAAGGACAGGTATGGATTTCAGGACCGGTAATTAAAAATCTTGGCCTTGCCCTGGTAAATACAATAAAAGAAGCAGTTCCTGAAATTACTGTTATTGGTGTTGGCGGTGTGGCTTCAGCAGATGACGTATTAGAATATTTATTAGCCGGTGCTGATGCTGTTCAAATGCTATCTGCAGCATTAATCAGAGGAAAACAATTATATAAAACCATAGTAGATCAACTTCCAAAAGCTCTAGAAAAATTTGGTTTTTCCTCTATTGAAGAAGTTAAAAAAGTTGGATTAAAAAAGAAAGAGGTTGTTTTTGAACCAAAATATCCACAAATTGATCTTAACAAATGTACTTTCTGTAAATTATGTGAAATGGTATGTCCATATTGGGCAATTACTGTTGATAAAGAAAATAAACAGGTAATAGTCGATGAAAGCAAATGTTTTGGCTGTAGCCTGTGTCAGAGCAGATGTCCTGTAAAGGCTATTAGCGGAGTAATATAATTTAAAGTCAAAAAATGGCAAGAATTTTTTATTCTTGCCATTTTTATTGATTATATAAGTAACAATTGAGTAACAATTCACTAAAAATAACTTATAAAGAAATATTTCACTTTATTAGACTTGTTTCTAGAATTAGCTAATAAACCGAAAGATGATTCACCATAATATTAATATTATTAAAAATAGCAGTAAATCAAGGAATGCAAGCATTTATTACTTAGCAGAAAAAATAAAATACAATTATAGTCAAATATCTTTCATTTATTAATAATAATAATGTGTAATATAGATTAAAGAATTTTGACAATAATGTCTAAAATGTGTTATAATAATTAAAAATCTATTAAGGGGAGGTAGAGTTATGAGGAAAAGACGGTTGGTAGCGTTATTTATCATGGCAGCATTTATAATGTTAGCTACCATGGCCTTTGCAGCAGGGGGAGATGCAGAAGCTGTAAATTATGGTTTCTGGTCAATTATTCCACCTCTATTAGCCATTGTTTTGGCATTTGTGACAAAAGAAGTTATTTTATCATTATTGTTGGGAGTATTTTCGGGAGCTCTTATTAGTGTTTTTGCAACATCTAACTCAGGATTCTTTATGAAACTCATAGAAAGTTATACAAAAACATTTGAGTATCCTGTAAATGCATTAGCAGACAGCTGGCATGCAGGTATTATTGTATTTACACTTACAATTGGTGGTATGGTTGGCGTTATAGCAAAAATGGGCGGAACAAGAGCTATAGCAAATGCACTTGCTAAAAAAGCTCAAACAGCAAGAAGTGCACAGCTTGCAACAGCATTAATGGGTGTTGTAGTATTCTTTGATGATTATGCAAATACATTGATAGTTGGACCTACAATGAGACCTTTAACAGATAAATTAAGAGTTTCAAGGGAAAAATTATCATATATTGTTGACTCAACAGCAGCACCAGTAGCAACAATGGCTGCAATATCAACATGGATAGGTTATGAATTGGGATTAATAGGAGACGCATTTAAATCATTAGGCGTAGAAGTTAATCCATATTCAGTATTCTTCCAATCAATTCCTTACAGAATGTATGGTATATTTGCTCTTGTAATGGTATTCATGGTTGGTGCAATGATGAGAGATTTTGGACCAATGTATGAAGCAGAAAAAAGAGCAAGATTAACAGGAAAAGTATTGGCAGACGGAGCAGAACCAATGCTTTCAACAGATTTTGAAAAAGATCTTGAAAGCAAAAACATTCCTTTAAGAGTTTCCAATGCTTTAGTACCTATTTTAACACTTGTTATTTTTGCATTTATCGGATTATGGTATTCAGGTGGAGGATTAGAACAACCATTTACATGGGATGGAATAAGGGATGCATTTGGTAATGCTGACGCATCAGCTGCATTAATCTGGGCTTCTGCATTAGCAAGTATCGTTGCAGTAGTAATGGCTATTTCTCAAAATATAATGACATTAAAAGAAGCTTTAGAAGCATGGGTAGAAGGAGCAAAATCATTGGTAATAACAACAATAATCCTTATACTCGCATGGTCAATTGGATCAATAGCTTCTGACTTAGGAACAGCTGAATACTTAGTTCAGGTAATTTCAAGCTCATTACCATCATGGACAATTCCAGTATTGGTATTTGTAATTTCTGCAATAGTTGCATTTGCAACAGGAACATCTTGGGGAACAATGGCTATTATGTTACCTTTAGCAGTACCTCTTGCAGCAGCATATACAGGCGGAGAACCTTCAACATTAGTATATGCAACACTTGGTGCTGTATTAACAGGTTCAACATTTGGAGACCACTGTTCACCTATTTCAGATACAACAATTATGTCATCAATGGCATCATCAGCTGACCATATAGATCACGTTAAAACACAGTTACCATATGCATTAACAGCAGCAGGTCTTGCAGCAGTAGTTGGATACATACCAGTTGGACTTGGAATGCCTGTATGGCTTTCATTAATCCTTGGTGTTGCCGGTATCTGGGCTATCCTTAAATTCTACGGTAAGAGTACAGATCCTAAAGACCTTAAAGCTTAATAATATTAATAATATTAATAATAAAGGGTTCTCCAAATGGAGAACCCTTCTTTTTTTATTTTTTTAATTGCAATTTTTTTATTTTTTCTTATATATACCTGTATATACAGGTATAATCAGCCGCATTCAGATATAACCGGATTTTTAAAAAATCTATAAATATATTAAAATTAATATGTAAAAATTCATTTTATAGGGGGTGTGTTAATGAAGAGATTTTTCTTTTTACTCGTGATTTTATTAACATTTGTATTACTTTATGCAAAAACTGAAGTAGTATTCTGGCATGGTATGGCACGTGATCCTGATAAAAGTAGTATGGACAAAATTATAAAGGATTTTGAAAAAGAAAATCCTGATATTAAGGTAAAAGTTGTTATTGTTCCTGCTGCCGAAACGGATTCTACAAAATTACTAACTGCTGTTGCAGCCGGTACAGGACCTGATCTTGTATATATTGATAGATTTACTGTATCGCAAAGAGCTGCAAAAAATGTTTTAGAACCTATGGAAGATTATCTTAAAAAAGCAGGAATTAACATTGAAAAAATGAAAAAAGATTTTTATGATTTTGCTATTGAAGAATGTATGTTTAAAAATAAAATGTGGGCTCTTCCATTTGATACTGATGTAAGAATATTATTATATAATGAAGAATTACTTAAAAAAGCTGGATTTGATGATCCACCAAATAACATATACGATATGATAGATATTGCTGATAGATTAACAGTGGAAGGGAGAAGGGGAAAATATATAACTGTTGGATTTATTCCATGGTATGCTCAGGGATGGCCTTACACGTGGATATTTGCATTTGAAGGAAAAATTTTCGATAAAAAAACTGAAAAATTTATATTTGCTACAGATCCTGGAGTAATAGAAGCGTACAAATGGCAAAAAGAATGGGCAGATAGATTTGGTTATGAAGCCTTAAATGCTTTTGGTTCTTTACAAATAGGTGATTTAAACCCTTTTACCGCTGGAAAATTAGCCATGGTTGTTGATGGAAATTGGACTATCTCAGGATTAAGGTTATTTGCTCCAAAAGATTTCAAATATAAAATCGGTGGTATCCCTACAAAAAGTGGAAAACCGGTAACCTGGGCCGGAGGATGGAGTTTGGCAATTCCACGAGGTGCTAAGCATAAAGAAGCTGCTGCAAAACTTGCATATTTCATAGCAACTAAAGGACAGATTCAGTATGCTGTAGATACACTTCACTTACCAACATATAAACCCGCAATAAATAAATTCTTAGAGAAAGATCCCTCTCAAAAAGTTTTTGTAGAACTCTTAAAAAACGCCAAAACAAGACCACCTCTTCCTGTTGGTGCATTATTGTGGGATAAACTTGTAGAAGCAAGAGATTATATACTCACCGGAAGAAAAAGCGTGGAACAGGCCTTATTAGATGCTCAAAATGAAGTTCAAAAAGAATATGATCTTATAATGGAAAAATAGGGGGGAAATAAATGAAAAAAATTATTACTATATTATCTATTTTTCTCTTAATTTCTTATATTTTTGCTGATATACCAGAATCATCTTATTGGTATCCTAATGATATAGTGGATTGGTCACCACAAAACGATCCAGATGCCGTATATAATGTTTCGCATATACCTCTTGCAAAAAGAGTTTATGGAGAACCTTTAACAAAACATGCATCAAAAGAAATTAAAATAATGGCTCTATCAATATTAAATCCATCTACCAGCGGTATGCCCTCACAGGGAAGTAATAATTCATTTAAAACTTATCCATTTTCAATGTGGCAATATGTAGACTACATGGTTGCATGGGCTGGTTCTGCAGGAGAAGGCATTATTGTTCCACCATCAGCAGACATAATAGATGTGGCTCATAAAAATGGGGTTCCTATTCTCGGAACTATATTCTTCCCTCCAAATAAATATGGTGGTCGTCGAAATTGGGTTGACCAATTATTAAAGGAAAAAGATAACAGATTCATAATAGCTGATAAATTAATAGAAATAACTCAATATTATGGTTTTGATGGGTGGTTTATTAATCAGGAAACCGCAGGTTGTCATGAAGAACACGCAAAAAAAATGATACGATTTTTAAAATATATAAAAGAAAAAGCTCCGTGGATGAAAATCATATGGTATGATGCTATGAATAATACAGGAGAAATAAATTGGCAGGGTGAATTAAATCAAAAAAATATTGTATTTATAAAAAACAATAACAAAAAAATTTCAGATGCAATATTTATAGATTTTAGATGGCAATCATTAAGCAAAGAAAATACAATTTCCAACACATTAAATACAATGAAAAAATATAATCTGAAAAAAGATGATATTTATGTTGGCATGGATTTACAGGCTAAAGGATATTATACATACGCTAATTGGCCAAGAATTATTGATAATAATGGAAAGTTAAAGGTTTCATTGGGTTTATACTGTCCTAGTTGGGCATATTATTCCACAAAGGACATAAATAAATTCTGGAATAATGAAGAGATGTTATGGCTTGCTGATCATCCAGTTTTACAATTTAACAATAAAGAGAAATTTAAAGAAATAGAATGGTATAAAGATTATGAACAATATAAATGGCAATCTCCTGCAAAATTTGTGATAGAAAAATCTCCTATTACTCAATTACCTTTTATAACCTATTTTAATGCAGGACATGGTCATGGTTTTTATTTAAATGGTACAAAAGTTTCACCATTTGATTGGAATAATAGAAGTATGATGGATATTTTTCCAACATACAGATGGAAAGTTGAAGGAAAAATACCCAGAATCACAATAGATTATTCTACCGCATATTACGGGGGTTCATCTTTAAAGTTTACCGGCAATTTAAAGAAAAATGAAAAAAGTTTAATTACTCTTTATTTAACTAATCTTAATATTAATTATTCTACTGTTTTAAAAAGTGCAATTAAAGGAGTAGGAGATGTAAGCATAGGAATAAAGCTTACGTATAAAAGTGGAAAGGAAAAAATATATCCTTTAATTCTTAATAAAGATTGGAAAGTTACCTCTTATAATCTTGAAAAAGGAAAAAATATAAAATATATCTCATTATTAATTACTGGTCAAAAAGATACTTCTTACACAATTAACCTTGGAATGATCGGAATTATTCCGGAAAAGAAAACAACTATTTCAAAGGTTAAAAATATTATAATTGATGATATAACCTTTAAAGATGGTTTATATGCTACTCTTAAATTACATTGGGAACCTATAGAAAATGTTCAATATTATGAAATATATAGAAGATTGCCTGATGGAAAACATGAATTCGTCTGGGTTACATATAATCCATATACTTATATTTCATATATACAGCGTTACGGAAAAGAAAATATAACCGCATTAGAAATTATTCCTATAACTTTTTATGGAACACGAGGTCAAAAAAGTATAATTACCTTTAAATGGCCAGCATATCCAAAACCAAAAGCTGAATTTGAAGTTGATAATACAATAATATTTCCTGGTGGAAAAGTATCCTTTAAAAACAAATCTTCAGAAGTTACAGAAAGGGTTGTATGGATCCTTCCAGGTGCAACACCTTCTGTTTCACACGAATTTAATCCTATAGTAAAATATGAAAAAGAAGGAATTTATCCAGCAATTCTCGTTGCTATTAATTCAGAAGGTGAAGATGTAAAAATATATAACCCGTTAATAGTGGTTACAAAAAAGGCAAATGATATAAAAAATCTTGCTTTAAATAAAAAAACATATGCAAGTTCTAATGTTCCTGCTGAAAAACCTTCCATGGCTGTCGACGGAACTGTAGAAAATAATAGTAAATGGTGTGCTGTAGGCGAATTACCTCATTGGTTGGTAATTGACTTTGAAAAAGAAGTCATTATAAACAAAGTCATTATAAAACACGCTGAAAGTGGTCATGAAACCGCAGATTGGAATACAAAGAATTTCAGATTGCAAATAAGTGATGATGGTAAAAATTGGAAAGATATTGTAATTGTTCGAAATAATATAAAAGGAATTTCAGAACATGCATTTGCTCCTGTTAAAACAAGATATTTTAGACTTCTTGTTGAGACTCCAACTCAAACAGGAGATAGAGCAGCAAGGATTTATGAAGTTGAAGTATATGGTCTTGAATCATTTTAAAAAAATCCCCATGCATTTGCATGGGGATATTCAGGAGGTTATAAATGAAAAAATCCAAAAAAGAACTACTTAAAGGGATTGTATTTATTTCGCCATGGTTAATAGGTTTTATCGTTTTTACTTTAATTCCCTTTGTAGCCTCTTTCTTTTATTCATTTACACGCTTTAGTATAACAACAGATATGAAATGGATAGGTTTTGAAAATTATATAAATATTATGAAAGATCCCATATTCTGGAAATGTTTGAAAAATACTTTAGTTTATGCTATAGGATTAGTACCACTGGGGTTAATCGTTGCCTTGGGGATGGCATTTCTTTTAAATAAACCTTTAAAAGAGGTTTCATTTTACAGAGCGGCCATTTATATGCCATCTATTGTTCCGGCATTTGCCTTTTCAGCAGTTGTAACCTGGTTTTTTCAACCATATCTTGGACTTGTAAATAATCTTCTTGATTTAATAGGAATTGAAGGTCCTTTATGGTTAAGTAGTGAAAAATGGGTAAAACCTACAATAATAATTGCCGCGCAATGGGGCGTTGGAAGTGCTATGTTAATATTTTCAGCTGCATTAAAAGATATACCCAAAGAACTCTATGAATCCGCCAAAATTGATGGTGCTGGAAGTTTTACAATGTTTAGAAAAATAACACTACCCTTAATAACTCCTACTATATTATATTATTTAATTACATCCACAATAGGCGCCCTTCAGATATTTGATTTGCCTATGTTATTAACAGGTGGAGGGCCGGCAAATGCAAGTCTTTCACTTTCTATATACATATATAAACATGCCTTTACATATACAAATATGGGATATGCTTCTGCACTTGCATGGATTCTTTTTGGATTAACACTTATATTAACAATTATTTATTTTATTACATCCAAACGATGGGTATTTTACTTTGGAAAGTAGGTGATTGTCATGAAAATAAAAAAATTATATCTTATACGCAGATTATTATTAATTCTAATTTCATTTATTTACATTTTACCATTTTTATGGATGATAGGAACCTCACTTAAACCTGACAATGAATTACTTTTATTTCCTCCAAGAATTTTTCCTCAAAAAATAGAATGGTCAAACTATATAAAAGCAATAGAAAAATTCCCATTTTTTCTCTATCTTAAAAATAGTATTTTAATAACATTAGGTAATATTATAGGAGTTGTATTTACTGCACCATTTGTTGCATATGGTTTTTCAAAAATTAATTGGAAAGGACGTAGTTTCTTTTTTGCAGTTATGATGAGTACAGTAATGCTACCGGGAGCTGTAACAATGATTCCTGTTTTTTTAATTTATAAACATCTGGGTTGGCTTGATACATTTTATCCGTTAATAGTACCTGCATTTCTTGGTGGAGGAGCCATGAATGTTTTTTTAATACGACAGTTTTTTAATACTATTCCAAATGAAATCATTGAAGCTGCCAAAATAGATGGTGCAGGGGACTTTAGAATATTTTTCAGTATAATGCTCCCACTTTCAAAACCTGTATTGGCATTAATAGCCCTTTTTACTTTTACTGGTAGCTGGAATAATTATATGGGACCTTTAATATACATTACAAGTGAAGATAAATTTCCATTAGCTCTTGGTATGCCAATGTTTATGAGCAGATATGGAAGTTACTGGAATCAATCAATGGCAGCTGCAACTTTAACATTTATACCTACTTTAATTTTCTTTTTCCTCGCTCAAAAATATTTAATCGAAGGAATAAAACTAAGTGGTATGAAATCTTAAAAAAGAAGGTGAAAATAGTGATACCCTGGGAAGAACGTCCTAAAAATTGTAACTCTGTTATGTGGAGATATTCAAAAAATCCAATAATTAAAAGACATGATGCAAAAAATTCAAATAGTATTTTTAATAGCGCAGTAATTAAATATAAAGATGGTTTTGCAGGAGTTTTTAGAGTTGATGATACTGAACGTAACATGAACATTCGATGTGGCTATAGTAAAGATGGGATAAATTGGAAAATAGAAGATTTTCCTATAATATTTAAATGTGAAAATAATGAAATTAAAAGTGAATATAAATATGATCCAAGAATTACATATATAGAGGACAGATACTGGATTACATGGTGTAATGGATATCATGGTCCTACAATTGGTATTGGTTATACATATGATTTTAAAAATTTTTTTCAGATAGAAAATGCTTTTTTACCATATAATAGAAATGGTGTATTATTCCCAGAAAAAATTAATGGAAAATACTGTATGTTAAGTCGTCCATCTGATACAGGACACACACCTTTCGGCGATATATTTTATAGTGAAAGTCCAGATATGATTCATTGGGGAAAACACAGACATGTAATGTCATCCGGATATTCTCCCTGGCAATCATTGAAAATAGGCGCCGGACCTGTACCAATAAAAACAGAAGAAGGCTGGTTATTATTTTATCATGGGGTATTATTATCCTGCAATGGATATGTTTATAGTTTTGGTGTTGCGCTTTTAGATCTTTATAAACCATGGAAAGTAATAAAACGTTCAAAAAAATATTTACTTTCACCCCAAATGGAATATGAATTAATAGGAGATGTACCAAATGTTGTATTTCCTGTTGCGTCATTAACAGATAACAATAAAATCGCTATATATTACGGAGCAGCTGATACTGTAATCTGTTTGGCATTTGGATATATAAATGAAATAATCGACTGGTTAAAATTCGAAAACTAATGGAGGAGTTTTTAGTATGATACCACTTTATTTGAAAATATCAAATTACCTTGAAACACTTATTTTAAAAGGAAAATATCTCCCTGGAGATAAAATCCCCTCTGAAAATGAACTAGCTGAAGAATTTAACACAACACGAATGACAGTTAGAAAAGCCCTAAGTGAGCTGGAAAAAAAAGGAATAATAACTAAAATTTCTGGTGTTGGGACATTTGTAACAGAAATAAATATTGTTTCAAGAAAAAAAATAGGTATTGTAGTTCAAAATACCAGTATTATATATGGTATTATAAAATTTTGCTCAAAAATTGGAAGCAAATGTTTTGTAATTGAAAGACCTACGACTCTTGAAAAAGAACGTGAGGCATTAAAACAATTACTTTCTATGAATATTGATGGATTAATAATAGAACCAGCTACAACAACATTAGCGAATGAAATATTGAAAGATTTATTAAAAGAAGGTTTCCCGGTTGTATTCGTTGATAGAAATATTGACACCGGATATAATATTCCTGTAATTTTAAATGATAATTATTCAGGTGCGAAAAAATTAGGTGAACATATGAAAAAAATACATAATACTCAAAATGCATTATATGTAATAAGTGAAGATATGTATATATCAAGTGTAAATGAAAGGTTTAAGGGGCTTTCTGCAGGTTTAAACTTTGAACCAGAAATTCTCAAACTACATTCAATAGATGGAGATTACTCCCAACTAAAAAAATATATAAAATATACAGATACTATTTTTTTCTGCAATGATATGATGGCTGTACGTGGAATTTCGACACTTCTAAAACTTGGAATTAAAATTCCTGAAGATATAAAGGTTGTAGGTTATGATGATGATTATGTTGCTCATATTCTTTCACCAAAACTTACAACTGTAAAACAAGATTTAATATTAATTGGCGAAACGGCAGCATCAGTTATAATAAATCTTATAAAAGGAGAAAAAACAGATAAAATACATAGAATAAAATCAGAACTTATTATTAGAAATTCCTGTGGTTGCAAGGAGGCGGAAGATGTATAGAGATAAAGATAAAGAAATAAGCCATTTAAAGCGATTACTTTCTGAATTTTATCCTTATTGCATTATAGAAAGAAAAGAATATATAGGTTGGAAAAATAATGATATAGAAATAACAATTCCCTATACCTGGAAAGGAAATATAGCCTCGTTTGAAAATTTTTTTTCTATATCAGAAAAAAATTTCTATCTACGGGTATGGTGTGGTGGGGAGTCACTTGTTTTAATAGATAATAAACCACATGGAGAAATAAATCCATATCATAGAGAAATAGATCTGACTCCGTTTGCCGATGGAAAAAAACATAAAATAAAAATAGAAACAGTTCCTCGGGGACTATTTGGAACAAAAGAAACAAGTGAATTCAACGAATCTTTTCTTATAAAATACGATATTAATTTTAAAAAAGCTTTATTATATGTATTTAACATAATTCAAATAGCTGAAGAAACCGATGATTTCTATCTGGCTAAAAAATTAATAGATTTAACAGATAATTTTTTGTCTTCAATATACGTACCTCGTGATACACAATTATATCTAAAATCTCTTTACGACAATAAAGCCATTATTGATGAAATAAAGAATATATGGGAACCACCTGAAATTATTCCATTTACTGGTACCAAGGATAATACAAACTTAAAAAATGAATTCCTGGATAAGTTTAAAAAATTTAAAGATTCTATAAAATCACTGTATTTCCCCAAAAATGGAAAAGTAAACCTTATTGGTCATGCACATATTGATTACGCATGGTTATGGCCTATAGAAGAAACAAAAAGAAAAATATTAAGAACCTTCTCAAACGCTGTAACCCTTGCAAAAAAATATCCAGAATTTATTTACACTCAATCTTCAGCAGTTATGTATAAAGATATAAAAGAAATGAATTCTTCACTATATAATGAAATAAAAAAACTTATAAAAAAAGATAAATGGGAACCCATAGGAGGAATGTGGGTTGAATCAGACTGTATGATTCCTTCGGTAGAATCTTTAATAAGACAATTTTATTATGGTCAAAAATTTTTTGAACTTGAATTTGGTAAAAAAAGCTCTGTATGCTGGCTTCCAGATGTATTTGGTTTTTCATGGACCTTACCTCAAATTCTTAAAGAAGCCGGTATAGATTATTTCATAACAACCAAATTAAACTGGAATGAATCAAATAACTTCCCTTATGATTTATGCAAATGGCGAGGGATTGATGGAAGTGAAGTTATATATTACAATTTTAAAAATATGGAAGAAGGTTATAATGGAAAGATTTCAGCTAAATCCATTATAAATACCTGGAAAAACTTTAGAGAAAAAGATAAAAATAATACAATATTATTATCCTTTGGTTATGGTGATGGAGGTGGTGGTCCAACAGAAGAAATGTGTGAAAACTACTATGCATTAAACGACGTTCCAGGAATTCCTGAAATTGCATACAGTAAGATCGAAGAATTTGTAAAAAATTTAAATATTGAAAATCTGGAAACCTGGGATGATGAATTATATCTCGAACTTCACAGAGGAACTCTTACTTCACAATCAAGAACAAAAATCCTTCATAAAAAAAGTGAAGATAAACTGAGAGAAACAGAAATTTTCAATGCATTAACAAATAATGATTTTCAGAAAGAGATAGATAATCTCTGGAAAATACACCTTTATAACGAATTTCACGATATACTTCCCGGTTCAGCAATAAATGAAGTATACAAAAAATCCGAAAATGATTTTTCCTATATACTGGAAACATTAGAAACTATAAAAAATAATATCTTTAAAAACACTTCTTCGGAAAATGATATTTATATATTTAATCCTTCTTCATTTTCTCAATATATCCTGTTTGAAGATGATAATCTATATAAGATTAAAAATAAAGATTATATTGTACAGAAAACTTTTGATGGAAAATATCTCTATTATATTAATGAAAAAATTGATCCATTATCTTCAATAAAATTATCTGTTGAAAAAAATCAAAAAATTGAAAGTTATAAAACTTTTTTCGAGACAACCTTAAGAATTGATATTTTTGATGATGGAACAATAAATATTTATAATAAAAGTAATGAAAAATACCTTTTTAATGAAAAAGGTAATATACTTTATATGTACAAAGACATTCCTTACTATTGGGAAAACTGGGATATAGATCCAAATTATCATAAATCAGCTATAAAATTAAACGCAGAAAAAATTGAAAATATCGAAGATGGTCCTATAAGAAAAGTAATAAAAGTATTATATAGAATTGAAAATACAGAGATAATCCAATATTATATTCACTGGAAACATATAAATTTCATAGAAATAAAAAATAAAATACACTGGCATCACCGAAGAACATTATTAAAAGCTATTTTCCAAACAAATATATTGAGCAGATATTTAACATGTGATATAGACAATGGCTATATTACACGTCCAACACATAAAAATACAAAATTTGAAAAGGCTCGATTTGAATTTATGGCACAACGATGGATAAATATTTCGCAAATAGATAATGGAGTTTCAATAATAAATAATGGAAAATATGGTTATTCTGCAAAAAATAATGAAATTGGTATTTCGCTCATAAAATCAGGAACTTATCCTGATTTTTATGCTGATGAAGGAATACATGAGTTTTCATATGGAATATATCCATCTAATGATATAAAAAGTACTATAATATTATCTGAAAATTTTAATAAACCTCTAAAAAAAATAAAAGGATCTTTATCTTATAACAATTTTATAAAAATTAAAAATAGCAACTTTAAAATTTATGCTTTAAAGAAAATAGATATAAACACTTTTGTTTTAAGATTGGCAGAAGTAATGGGTTCGTCGGGAAAAACAGAACTCTATTTTCCACATAATATAAAAAAGGTATATCTTGCAAATATTTTAGAAGAAAAAAAGAAAGAATTAAAAATTAAAAATGGAGTCCTCCCTTTAATATATAAACCATTTAAGATTTATACGCTTATATTAACCACTTAAAATTAATAATATTTAAGCCTCCTTTTAAAACTTAAAGGAGGCTATTTTTATAAAATTATAAAATAATTACCAAAATTCCTATTGTTATATATGATAATGTAAAAAGTGTATCTTTAAACTTCCAGTTAAACTGTTTATATCGTGTTCTTCCTTCCCATCCATTATAACATCTCGATTCCATAGCTATACTCAACTCATCAGCTCTTCTCAGTGCAGATACAAGCAATGGAATTATAATTGCCACCATACCTTTTAATCTTCCAGAAAACTTCCTTGAATCAAAATCTGCACCTCTGCTCATTTGAGCTTTAAAAATCCTTTCAGCTTCACTTGCCATTACCGGAATAAATCTAATTGCTATAGTCATAACCATGGATAATTCATGTGCAAATGATTTTTTTACCCTGAACCAGATTAAAACATCTTCCATTGCATTTGCCAGCGATGTTGGAGAAGTGGTAAGGGTCAAAACAGAAGATAGCATTATGGCAAAAAATAATCTAAATGTAATAATAGCCGCATTTGATAAACCAACATCTGTAATTTTTATAAACCACAATTGATAAATCACATTACCTTCATAATTAAAAAGTTGAATAACAAAAGCAAAAACAATAAGCATCCACATTGATTTTAAGGATTTACCATACATTTTAAGACCTATTCGAGATAGTAACATCAAAAGAAAGGTATAAAAAGACATTATTGCAACATCATAAAAACTATTTATGGTAAAAGCAAATCCTGCAAGAAAAAACAAACCTATTAATTTTGAACGTGGATCAAGACTATGCATCAAAGATTCTTTTTCCACATAACGTCCTATAGCTATATTTTCAGAAAACATTATTTACACCACCTGTTATAACATTTACTACATTCTATTTTACTATTTTATTTTATCCTTTGAAGTATTTTTTGTTAAGATTCTATAAAGGAAAAAAATAAAGGCATGAGTTCAACTCATGCCTTTTTTAACTCTTCAATCTTCTTTTCAATTTCTTCTAATTCTTTGTTGATTTCTTCCCATTTTTTATCAAGGTTTTCATCATGTTCATGAGGCCCCATATACTTTTTAATAGCTTCTTTTTCTGATTCTAAAAATTTCTTTCTTTCAAGTAACTTTTCTAATTCACCCATATAAGTCCCCCCTGTTTTTAGTTGTGAAAAAATTCTTTTATCACTTACTAATTTACTCCCCATATTCATTATAACATAATTTTCAAAAAATTACAAATCAATTAATATATCAAAACAAAAATATTTCACCAATTTTTTAAATTTCTTTTTGCGTCCATATATCCCATTTTTATCAATCTTTTTGCATCTTCAGGAGAAAAATTCATAGGTGAGGGAACATTTCCTGAAGGTGTTATAATAACCATATTCTCAGATTTTTTCATATCAAGCATTATTTTAAAAACCAAATCTGCCGGACTATTAATAACAGGAAATACAGCTATCATTCTATCATATCCATATTTTTCTGCTAATAATGCCGGATATACGTTTGAAAAAACGCCTCCATCTGTATATTTTTTACCATCAATTTCAATTGCTCCAAATAGCGGATAACTTGCACTTGCAAAGATATAATCCACCATATGCTCTTTCATATCCTCTTTTTTTAAAAAAACAACCTTAAATTTATCAAGGTTAAAGGTTAAAATCCCATAGTCTATAGGGGATTTGAGAATTTCTTCTTCTGATATATATCCCTTTAAAAATGTATATAACGGTGTTGGATCCAGAATAAATGGTTTAAGATTTGGCGCATGGTTAAATGGATCAAAATCAAATATATCCTCTTTTTTCATAGAAGTCCATAGTTCCTCTATTTCATCTAATCTTCCCATTACAAATCCTGCTCCATTTAAAGCACCAGCTGATACGCCATATACACCATCTATTTTAATATTTTTTTCGACAATATATCTTAAAACACCTATTTCATACGCTCCAGCAGCACCACCACCGCCTAAAACAAGAAGGGTTTTTGAGTATGATATTATCCCTATAATTACAAAAATAAATAATATTATCTTTTTAATAATTTCACCTCGCTTTCAAAAGATATTTTTATTATAATATTCTAAAATTACCATAAAAATCCCAATAACCATAAAGGTATCTTATTCTTTAATGGCAAATCTATATCATCACGAATAACAAAATCCGAATTTTTAATCTTTTTATTTTTCCCACCAACCTCTATTTTTATTCCATTCCACACAAAATCTCCGTCCTGCTCATTCTTTGATGAAAATATTTTTCCTTTTTCTTTTAAAGCAAAAACAGTAAATGCTTCTCTGAAATTACCAATTTCGCCATTATATATATAATAATACGAAGGATCAGCCAGAAATATCTTTTCTCCTTTTGAATTTATTTTAAAATCCTTTTCCTTTAATACTATATTTATTAATTCGGCCTCTTCCATCACATTTAACAACTCATACAGTTTATTTTTGCTTAATTGCCATTCTTTTCCCATTCTTTCCACATTTATTGTAGGAATTTTAGAATATATTAAATATCCTATTATCGCTTTCATTAATTTTAAATGATTTTCTTTTATAGTATTTAAGAAAAAAGGAATATCGCTATATAATGTCTTTTCAAGAATATTTTCCATTTTTTCAACATAATTATTTTCGAGAAAAAACGGACGTGTTCCAGAAGAAGCATAATCCTTAAACAATTTTAAAATATCCATATCTCTTATTTGATTCATAAATCTGTCTTTTTCAATATTAAATGGATTTTCAATCTCCATAATCTCTTTATTTGTTAAAAAATGTATATACTCCCTAAAAGATAATAACGGTATTCTAACCTTTACAAATCTCCTTGAAAGGTCAGCTATTCCTGTTCTAAGAATAATAGAACTACTATCGCTTATCCATATTTTCTTATCAGGATACGAATCATACAATGCCTTTATATGTATACTCCATTTATTTAAATAATGCACTTCATCTATTATTATTCCATTATATCCCTGCAGAAAAACCTTTTCTCCAAGATCAAACAATGGAATAGCCGCTACTTTCGGATCATCACCAGATAGATAAAAAAAATTATTTTCCGCAGCCTTCATAAGCAAATATGTTGTCTTTCCAACACCACGCGGCCCATATAATAACATCCCTCTTGTATCATCATATTTTTCTATTTTTTGAAAATACAACCTTTTTTTTTCAGGCAATGCATTTAAAAGCCTTTCTTTTTTCAATTCAAGCTGTTCAATAACATCTTCTATTTCCATTTCCTCACCTCCGTTCTCCTTCAATACTTATTATATCACAATTCGTATTATTTTAATACTATTTTTGATATTATTTTTATTTATCGTATTAATATAGAACGATTTTTATAATAAATCGTTCTGTTTTGATACGAAGCGAAACTATAAATCATTGAAAAAAAATTAAAGTTCTTTTTTATTTTAAATTAGATATAAAAAATAGAAATAATAATATGAGAGAAGGCTTGAAAATTCCCGAAGAGAAACAATTATGATTGAGAAAAATAAAAACGAACGAAAACTCGCAGGTTGCCCGAGAAAATCACGAATGGAGGCTGTCAAAAAAACAGGATGTTTTTTTGAGCGCAGCTTCTGCAGGGATGCAGAAGCTAAGCGACAGCCGGGAATGAGTGATTTTCGAGGATCAGCAACCAAGTCGTTTGAGGGAGTTTTTATTTTTCTCAATCAACAACAAAAAAGACGAACATGGATGTGAGTCTGCAACGACCCCTGAGAACGAGCAATTTTCGAAGATTAGCACTCAAGTCGCATGAAAGAGCTTTTATTTTTTCCAACACAAAGAAACTTCAAAGGTAAATTATAAATGCTCCCAATATCAAAAATACCGTTCCAACAATTCTAATAGCAATCCTCTCCCCAAAAACAAACCTCGCCATTATCGCTGTAACCAACGCCGACAACATAGAAACAGGTTCTGCAATACTTATATCAATATATCTAAACATATTCAACAATGCCACATAAGAATATGCATTAGAAATTCCGCCGTTTATAAGTGGAAATATCTTTCTTTTCACAATAGAAATATGCGGTTTTATTGATTTAAACTTTATCAATGTAAAAATTAAAAAATACGTGCTAACAATTAAATATATGCTTATAGAATAACTCATAGAATCTATACCTTTTGCAAAATAACCATCAAAAGTCCTTCCAATTGCCATAAGCATGGAAGAAATCAACATGGCAACAGCGCCTTTACTCTTTAGCAGATTTTTATAGGATTCCTTCATATTTACATCCTTTTTTAAATAAGAAACACCATAGAGCATAAATAAGCTTCCAAAAATCTTTTGAATAGTTATTGGCTCTCCTAAAAATATAAATGTTGTAATTATTAAAAAAATAACGTTCATATTATAAAGTGGCGCTATAACAGAAGCGTCCTCATTAGCCAATGCATAAACGTATAAATAAAAAGAAATTGCATAAATACTTCCACTTATCAGCGCAGCAATTATAGAATCTATTGTTAATTTATAAAAAAACGGAAAAAAGGATAAAAATGAAAAAAAGAAAAACGCCCATGAAGAAATGAGCGCATCATCATCTGTTGTTATCTGCTTTCCTGCTATTCTCTCATATCCCAATAATATAATCCTTATTGCAGTCCATAAATACACCATATTTATCTCCTTTTCTTATCCTAAAGCATTATCTAAAATCATCATTACAAGAAATCCAAATATAAGAGAAAAGGTTGCAGCTCTTTCATTATTGTGAGCATGTGTTTCAGGAATAATTTCATCGCTAATAACATAAAGCATAGCTCCTGCAGCCAATGCCAAAAAGAACGGTAAAGCTGGTTTCATTAAAACAATAAATGTTGCTCCAATTATTCCACCTATTGGTTCTACAAAGCCAGAAAAAGCTGAATACCAGAATGCCTGTTTCTTAGTATAGCCTGCTTTTATAAACGAAACAGCTGTTGCTGTTCCTTCGGGAATATTCTGAATTCCAATGGCTGTTGCAACTACAATACCATTTTTTATCATCTCTGTGGTTCCACCACCAAAACTCACACCAACAGCCATTCCTTCCGGAAAATTATGTAATGTAATAGCAATTACAAATAACCATACCTTTTTTACCACAGCAAGATTTGGACCTTCATGACCTTTTAAAAAGTGTTCATGTGGAGCATATGTATCCATTAATTCAAGAATTATTGCACCTATAATAATTCCAATTACTGTTATTGTAATACCTCCAAACTCTATAGCCGGAACAATCAAGGAAAACATAGTAGCTGCAAGCATAACACCAGCAGCAAACCCCAAAGCCATGTCCAGCTGCTTTTCTGTTAGCGTTTTTTTCATAAAAAATATTGGCAATGCTCCCAGAGAAGTTGCCGCTCCCGCAATTAAACTTGCAATTGTACCATAACTCCAGACTTGAAATCCTGTTAATTCCATTTTCTCACCTCTCTTTTCATTTTTATTATATACTAAAATATTATTTTTATCAACAGAAATATTATGATATAATATATTGAACATATTAGCGATTTTTATGTCTAAATTATCTGGAAAAAATAACGGAGGTGGTTTATAGATGTTCTATCCATTTTGGCTTGATCCTACTTTTATAATTTTATTGCCAGGACTAATTTTATCTATTATAGCTCAAATGGCTGTTCAAAGTACTTTTTCAAAATATTCGAGAGTAATATCTTCAACAGGAGAAACTGGCGCTGAATTTGCAACGAGAATGTTAAACAACCTTGGATTATATGATGTTCGTGTTGAAGCTGTTTCTGGATTTTTAACCGATCATTATGATCCAAGAAACAAGGTTCTAAGATTATCTTCTGCAACATATTCAAGTCGTTCTGTTGCAGCATTGGGAGTTGTAGCCCACGAAGTTGGTCACGCAATACAACATCAGGAAAATTATTTACCTTTAGTATTAAGAAATTATTCTGTTCCATTTGCCTCTATTGGTTCTAACTTATCATGGATTATATTTATAATTGGATTTTTATTTTCAAGTCCTGCATTAGTTCAAACTGGTATAAGTTTATTTTCATTTGCTGTATTGTTTACAATAATTACATTACCTGTAGAGTTCAATGCAAGTGCAAGAGCAATAAAGATTTTACCTATGATGGGAATGCCAACATCTGAAGTTGTTCACGTAAAAAAGGTTCTTGGTGCAGCAGCTATGACATATGTTGCTTCAGCAGCAATGGCAATTTTGCAATTATTAAGAATGCTAATGCTCGCAGGTTTAATGGGAGATAGAGATTAAAATAAAATTAGAATAAAAATACCGCCATTTAAAAATGGCGGTATTTTTTATGATATAATTATTATATATTATTAATCGAGGTGATAGCATGGGAATGCTTGACGTAGTTGGACCTGTAATGGTTGGCCCTTCCAGCTCACATACACTTGGTGCATTAAAAATAGCAAGATTTGCTCACAAATTATTTGGTGAAAAACCAGATAAGGTTATTTTTTATCTTCACGGGTCATTTGCCCAGACATATTTAGGACATGGTACAGACAGAGCTTTAATCGCAGGAATTTTAGGATTAAGAGAATATGATTACAGAATCAAAGATGCTTATAATCTCGCTAAAAAAGAAAATCTTAATTATTCTTTCGTAAAAACAGACCTTGGAGATGTTCATCCAAATACCGTTTTAATAAGAATGGAAAAAGAAGGAAAGGTAAATGAAGTCCAGGGTGCCTCAATTGGTGGTGGTGCAATTTTAATCACAAAAATTAATGGCGTTGAATGTGAATTAACAGGAGATTATAATACATTAATCATTGTAAATAAAGATAAAAAAGGAGCTCTTGAAAATATTTTGGGCGTGCTGGAAGTAAATATAGCTAATTTATACTTAAAACGAACAAATATTATAGAAGGAAAGGCTTTAACCATTCTGGAATTAGATGAAATTCCTTCAAACCTTGAAAAACTAAATAATCTCGATTGTGTTTTAAGATACTTTTATATTGGAAGTGATAAGGAATGACATTTAAACAAATACTTGAAATGTGGAAAGAAACAAATATCCCTTTTGATGAAATTGTTCTCACAGAAGAAATGGTTGAAACTGGAATTGATCCTGTTGATTTAAAAAATAACATGAGAAAAATAGTTCAGGTGATGATTACAGAAGCAGAAAAGAATTATGGTAAAAAACACGAAAGTTTAACGGGATTAACAGGTGAAAATGCTCCAAAACTGTTAAATCACACGCCAAAGATGCTAAGCGAATTTAATTATGTCGCAACTATTACGGCAATTTCCACAGCAGAAAATAATGCAGCAATGGGAAGAATTGTAGCCTGTCCAACAGCTGGTGCATGTGGTGTAGTTCCCGCCTCATTATATGCATTAAAAAAGGTTTATAATGCCACAGAGGATGAACTGTTATCCTCTTTTATAGTTGCCGGAGCTATTGGCAGTATCATCGCTAAAAAAGCCACTATTTCCGGTGCTGCCGGTGGCTGTCAGGCCGAAATTGGAACCGCTGCAGCTATGGCATCAGCAGCTTTGACTTATTACTTTTCAAAAGATGCAGAAAAGTGCGGCAATGCAGCAGCATTAGCTCTAAAATCATTAATGGGACTTGTTTGTGATCCAGTAGGTGGATTTGTTGAAGTGCCATGTGTAAAAAGAAATGGCTCTGCTACAAATGTCGCTATTGTTGCTGCAGAAATGGCATTAGCAGGTATTGAAAGCGTTATTCCATTTGATGAAGTTGTCGATGCAATGTATAAGGTAGGAAAGATGATGCATGAAGATTTAAGAGAAACAGGAAATGGCGGAATTGCCGCAACACCAACTGCACAAAAATTAGTTCTTGAAATAAAGAAAAATTGGAAATAGTTATTTAAACCAATGAATACATCTATGTAATTTTTAAGTTACTTAGATGTATTCTTTTTTTTACCTGAAATCATTGACAAATCTAAAAAATAAATGTATAATAAAAATGTAATCATTACAAAATTAAAAAACTAACACGGAGGTGTTTAAAATGGCAAATATACCATTAATAGGAGAAAAGTTTCCAGAATTAGAAGTTGTTACAACACACGGAGTAATGAAATTACCTGAAGCATTTAAAGGCAAATGGTTTGTATTATTCAGTCACCCTGCAGATTTCACACCAGTATGTACAACAGAATTTGTAGGTTTTCAAAAAAGATATGATGAATTCAAAAAATTAAACACAGAATTAATAGGATTAAGTATTGACCAGGTATTCTCACACATTAGCTGGATTAACTGGATTAAAGAAAAATTAGGTGTTGAAATTAAATATCCTGTTATTGCAGACGACAGAGGAATTGTAGCTGAACAGTTAGGATTAATTCATGCTGTAGGTAGTCACACAGTAAGAGCTGTTTTCATTGTTGATCCTAACGGAATTGTAAGAGCAATTATTTATTATCCACCAGAATTAGGAAGAAATCTTGACGAAATTATTAGAGCAGTTAAAGCTTTACAAATTTCAGATAAATCAAAAGCAGCAATGCCAGCAAATTGGCCAGAAAATGAATTAATAGGCGATAAAGTTATTATTCCACCAGCAGCTGATGTAAAAACAGCTGAAGAAAGATTGAAGAATTACGAAGGATACGATTGGTGGTTTGTTTATAAGAAACTTGAAGATTAATCAAATAGCGTTTTACAGTAATTCATCCCCTAAATAGAATGAAACATTGGGCTTCCTGTAACAGGAAGCCTTTTTTTGTGTTATAATTAAATAAAGAAAAATTACGAGGTGGATATAATGAAAACACTTGAAAGATCCTTTATAAAACTTGTAACCATATACTATTTAATACCTTTTTTATTAATAGCTTTGTATTTATCAATTAATACATATAACAAAGATATATCCTTCAAAACAACAGTGATAGAAACAAAGATAAACAATTTAAAAGGTGTAATAGAACTTGTTTTAGAAAGCAAGATGACCATCATTGACAATCTTGCCGAAAATATAAAAGAAGGAGCTTCTGATATAAAAACCATTTTAAATGGAACGTATATAATTAATTCACCAGATTTACGATTAATATATTTTGTAGATAACAAAGGTAATCTCACAGTGGCTCCACAGATTAAAATACCAGAAAATTTTGATTTTAAAAAAACAAAATGGTATCAGACAGCTTTAAAAGAAGGTTTTTCTCTCACAACCTCCTTTGAAGATCCTGAAAAAACAAAAATGGTTGTAACTCTCTCAAAAGCTATTTATGATGATAATAACAATTTTTTAGGCATTATATCTCTTGATATGACTTCTGAAAAAATGAAGAAAATTCTTCAAAAATTTGATCTATACAAAGATGAAAATCTTTATATTATAAATACAACTGGAGATGTAATATTTAATAACGTTGATAAAAAACTTAAATTCGATATAGATTTTAAAACACTTCCAGATGATACAAAAATAATAAATTCAAATGGAAAAAAAATGTACTATACAAATATTAAAAACAGACTTTTTGTAATATATGTATTTGATAACGTTGCAATCATTAAAAATGCTTTAATAAAATCTGTTGCGTATTTTATAGTTTTCCTTTCTTTTGTACTAATTGGTTCTTATTTTATCCAGAAGCATTTAAAGAAAAATATTGTTATACCTTTAGAATCACTTTCAAATACAATGCAGGGATTTGTTAAAGATATTAATAAGAAAAAATTTGGTGGTTTTAGACTACCAAAAACAGATATACAGGAAATTAATGATATAATCGTTTCTTTTAGAACACTTTCCAGCACAATTATAGCAACAACTACAAATATGAATCTATTAAATGACCAACTTAAACGAATTTATAAGGTTACACAGGATGTAAATAGATTCTTCTTTAAATTTATCGATATAATTATTTCACTGGATAAGAAAGATTTAACAATTGAAGAGTTCTTTGAATCAACTCTGGAAATATTAATATCTCAAATAAAAGAAGCAAAATATGGAAGCATCTCTATTTTACAGGGAAATAAATGGAAATATATTGCTGCAGTTGGGCATGATATTGAAAAATTAAATGAATTAAATCTCGAAAATTCTATTGATTTGCATTTTGAGGAAAAAGTAAATATTATAAGATATAATGAAATGTTTGAATATAACAAAAAAATATTAAACGAAGAAGAATTTAAAAAATTAAAAGAAGCTACCAAACCATTTAAAGAAGCTATGACATATATAGGCAATCTTGAATGTTGTAAATTAATGATTTCCGTAGAAATCCCTGAAGAAGAAAAGATCAGATTTTCAGCAGAAAGCAGAGAAATATTTACAGCATTTATTGTATTATCAAAAATATTTATAGAGCAAAAATTTGAAATTGAAAAAATCGAAAAAATTTACTTTAAATTTGCTCAAAAACTTGCTTCTATCGCAGAAGGGCATGACGACGTTACCGGAAAACATATATTTAGAGTTGGTAAAATTTCCGCATTTATTGCTAAAAAAATGGGCTTTGACGATAAAACCGTTGAATTATTTGAAAAGTATGCTCCTTTACACGATATTGGTAAAATATACGTTCCACATGAAATATTAAATAAAGAAGGAAAATTAACTGACGAAGAATTTGAAGAAATGAAAAAACACACCATTTATGCCAAAAAACTTTTAGATGATGATAAACAATTTAAATTTGCACTTAATATAGCTCTTTATCATCATGAAAATTGCGACGGAAGCGGATATCCATATGGATTAAAATGTGAGGAGATTCCTATAGAAGCCGCAATAGTAAAGGTTGTAGATGTATATGATGCCCTTCGTGCCAAAAGACCATATAAACGTGCATTTTCACATAAAGAAGTTATGAAGATAATTACTCAAGGTGATAATAGAACCAATCCAACTGACTTTCATAAAGAAGTATTAAAAGTATTTATCGAAAATGAAAAGGAAATAGAAAAATTATGGGATGAAATAAATAACAGCGGAGGTGAAGAGGTTTGAGCATTAATATTGAAGCAGTTGATATTAAATTTCCAGAAGATTGTAATGTTATTGTTGGGCAATCTCATTTTATAAAAACCGTTGAAGATATTTATGAAAAAATAGTAACAACAAACCCGGGAATGAAATTTGGTATTGCTTTTAATGAAGCAAGCGGTCCAAGATTAATTAGATTTGACGGCAACGATGAAGAATTAATCAATGTTGCCATTGAAAACGCTAAAAAGGTTGGCGCTGGACACTTTTTCATTATAGTATTAAGAGATGGATATCCTATAAACATACTTCCTGGATTAAAACAGGTTCAGGAAATAGTAAATATCTTTGCAGCAACAGCTAACCCTTTACAGGTATTAGTTGCTGAAACAAATTCAGGAAGAGGAGTAATAGGTGTTGTAGATGGTCAGCCTCCTCTGGGAGTTGAAGGAGAAGAAGACAAGAAAAAAAGATGGGAATTCTTAAGAAATATAACAAAATATAAAAGGTGAGGCCTTAAGGCTTCACCTTTTATATTTAATCTGGTCGGGGCGACCGGAGTCGAACCGGCGACCTTCAAATCCCGAATTTGACACGCTACCATCTGCGCTACGCCCCGAACTATAATAAAATTTTAGCATATAAATTATATCATAAAAAGCAAAAAATGTGATATAATTATTAAGAGAAAGTGAATTTAAAAAGATAAATATGAATGGAGGAAAAGTCATGAAAAGATTGTTGGTTTTCACATGGATTGAAACATGGGAAAAGCTTTTTGGAGAAGATACTGTAAAAAAAATTCTCGAAAGAAATAATGTTAATATCAATGAAAAAGGATCCCCGCTTGAAGATTTTGATGAAAACTTACTGGAAAAAATCATCAGGGAAATTGCAGACTCTGCCGGCATTAGTCGATTTGAAATGATGAAAAGAACCGGAAAGGCCAATATACAAACATTCTCAAAATGGTATCCTTTATTCTTTAAAAAACCAAATGCTTTATCTTTTTTAGCAGCCATGGACACAGTTCATTTATTACTTACACGAAGGCTTAAAGGTCTTGTCCCACCAAGAATTATATTTGAACCAATAAAAGAAAATAGTGCATATCTTACATATAAATCCAGAAGAAACTTTCAACCATATTTTCTTGGTTTAATCGATGGCGTCTCAGAATATTTCAACGAACGAGTTGAAGTTGAAAAAATCGAAGAAAAACAGGAAGATGGTATGAATGTTTTAAAGGTGAAAATCACAGGTGAAAAACCTTATGTTCGAATTGAAAAAATGTCTATTTTTAACACTATCTCTTTAGGATTAATAAAAACATTTGAAAATTTATTTGTAATACTAATACCATTATTTGCATTTATTGTTTCTTATCTTTCTTTTAAGTTTATAAGCAACGATATTATAGCCGGTATTGTAACAGCAGTTATTTTAGGAGCACTTTCCTATATAGGGGTCTTTGATTATAAAAAAGGAAGAAAGATTATAAAAGACATATTTGAAAATTACAAAAAAAGGAATTTCGATTATCCTGTTGTTGTAAAAGGTGCAAAAGAAATATCAGAAATTACCGATGAATTTTATGAATTAACCGATGAACTCAGAAAAATTTTACTTGGTGTTACCGGTGATGTGCAGGAAATCGAAGGCTCTGTAGATAACGTTACTAACTCAGCACAAAATCTAAAAGATTTAATAGATACCATGCGTGACCTTGCACAACAGGTAGCAGATACATCCGTCCAAATTAGTTCTGATACAGAATATGTTTCAGAAGCTATTAATTCAAACGTTGACACATTATCAGAAATAGTTGTAAAAGAAAGCGATATGGTTGGTTCATTAAATGAAGCAGTAAATTCTATTATGGACTCAGCTAAAAACGTTGAAGAATCTTCCATAGGTATTTTTGAAATGAGCAAAAGATTTAAAGAGCTTGTTGATTTAGGCGATACACTTCAAAATGAAGCAGAACAAATCAAAGAAATTGCAGCAACAGTTATGAATATTGCAGAACAAACAAACTTACTGGCGTTAAACGCTGCTATAGAGGCTGCAAGGGCAGGAGAAGCTGGAAAAGGCTTTGCAGTTGTTGCAGATGAAATTAGAAAACTTGCAGAAGAATCTAAAAAATCCGCAAATAATATATCCGAATTCCTCGGTTCAGTTTCAAATGGTATTAACGATTTAACGACAAAACTCACAAGTGAGTTTGAAGAAATGAAATCACAATCAGAACAGTTAAAGAAAAATTCTGATGAAAATAAAGCAGCAAGTGAAGAGATATCTCAAATTGCCGAAGAAATTTCCGTTCTCATTACACGTTTAAAACAGGAAGAAGAAAAACTGGAAAATACCACTCAAAATATAGAAAGTTTATTGGCTATTTCAGAAGAAAGTGCAGCCACAGCACAGGAAATCAGCGCATCTATACAAAACTTCTTATTTAATACCAAAGAGATACTTGAAGAAGTTGATAAAATCGGCGGTTACATAAAGATACTTTATGACAACTTTGAAGGTATTAATATATAGGAATTAAGGGGGAAATTATATGGAATACAACAAAAATTTAATTTATCAATTAGCAATTTATTTAGGAACACCATCATTCTATAATCTTCTTGGCGATTTATTAAAGGATGAATCAAAAAGCGAAAAGGTTGTTATTGTAAGAGCAGAAAGAGACAAATGGATAATTCTTGACGCAAAAGGTTTTGCACCAGAAAAGCTAGCATATGATTCATTAGAAGAACTATTGATAAAATTAGAAGATGTAAACATGCATAAATTCCCATTTAACACATATGTACTATTTGACGGACAATTTGAAGATAAGGCTATATTAAGAATTCTTATGATGCTATTTGAAAAAGAAGCTGAACTATACGAAAAGTATAGACTTGAAACAATTATTGATAGATTATCCTATCAGCTGGCAGGTCTTGAAAATCTAATTAAATACCTTTCAAAACAAATAAAGGAAGAGGATTTTGTTGAAGCTATACTTGGAAGTCTTTCTGAAATGTTCTTCTCTACAGTTGCTGTATATAGTCCAGAAAAACAATTAATAAAAAAAGTTGGAAAATTAACTGTTCCTGATGAATTAGAACTCTTTGAAGGTATGAATCTCGAAAAAGGTGACGGATACTATACCTTTAATTTCACCGAAGAACAAAAACTATATTATGATGTATTCAACATAAAATGCCTTTTACCATATTTAAAACATGGAGAATTAAAATATATTTATGTAATTTCAAGAGACACACCTTTTGAAAAGGAAGAAACAGAAATTCTTGAAACAATAAAAAGAATTACACAGTTTTTCTTTGAAGAAAATGCTATATAACATAAAAAGAGGATTCCTGAATTGGAATCCTCTTTTTATTTATGACACTGCGTTTTCATATTTTTTTTCAAATATTTTGCTTATCTTTTTTGCAACGTTGGTAATATCCCCTGCACCCAGGAATAAAAATACACCGTTTTCAATATCAAGTATCCTATCAATCATTTCATTTTCAGAATCTACAAATTCAGAGTCAGTTATTAACTTCGCCATTTTCCTTTCATCTACACCATCAATAGGATCTTCAAAAGCTGAATAAATCCTATATACAAAAACTTTATCCGCATTTTCAAGAACCTGACTGAATTTCTTATAATTCCTGAATAATCTTGTATATCTATGGGGCTGAAAAATAGCTATTATTGGAAAATCTGGAAAATACTCCTTTGCCGCTTTTATAGTATATTCAACCTCTTCTGGTGTATGTGCATAATCATCAACTACAAATATATGGCTATTTTTAAATAATACATTAAACCTTCTATTTACTGAATTAAATGTTTCAAGCGCCTTTTGAATCTTTTCAAATGAAATTCCATGTTCTAAGGCATATGCAACTGCAGCTATTGCATCATATGCATAATGTATTCCTGGAAGATTTATTTTTATCATTCCAACATATTTATTTTTATAATTAACCTCAAATGTTTGATAATACCCATGTGGTTGTCTATTAAAGAAATAATAATCAGATTTATCGTCCGAACCAAAAGATACCACTAAATTATCATTAAAAACATTCAAAATGGAATCATCGCCATTTAATAATACAAAGTCCTTTGCATGTGAAGCGTGGGTATATATAGAATCAATAAGATTTTCAAATGAATTATTATAATGTTCAAGATGATCAGGTCTGAGATTGGTAATTATAGAAACATCTGTAATGGTATTTCTTATAAAACCATCGCTTTCGTCAACTTCACTGATAATAGGACCTGTTCCCATTCTAAAATTTCCATCTTCAAGATTATCATGTATTCCACCAAGAAATACCGTAGGATTACATCCAGATTCCTTTAAAATATGGGAAATCATCGCAGTAGTTGTTGTCTTTCCATCAGTTCCAGTAATACCAATACTATAATTGGTTTTTAATATATAATTCAAATATTCCATTCTATTTAGAATAGTTATATTATTTTTTTGCGCATATAAAATTTCAGGGTTATCAGATTTTATAGCGGTACTTTTTATTACTAAATCTGCATCTTTTACATTTTCTTCAGAATGTCCTATAGAAATATCTATATCTTTATTCTTTAAATATTGTGTCCTTTCGCTATTTGCATTATTGGAACCAGCTACATCATAACCCTTATATTTTGTATAAAGAGCTAATGAACTCATCCCTATACCGCCAATTCCAGAAAAGAAGTATTTCATTTCAGGTTCCTCCTATTGAATTTCATTCAAAATTTTTTTAGCTATAATTGAACCGGGGTTTTCCTTATTTATTGTATAATCATTTCTTTTTTTAAATAAACGTATTATATTTTTTATTTTATCAAGTTCAACCTCATCCTCTTTAAAAACATGGATATCATTTTTGAGATTTTCAAGGTTTTTCGCATTTAAATATTGCTGATTCTCTGCAGACTGCCCCCAGGGTATAATTATAGCAGATAATTCAAAAAAATCAATCTCTGATAATGAAGTTGCTCCTCCTCTACATATGACAAAATCACTTATAGCTAAGTATTCATGCAATTTATCTACATATTCAAAAATTCTCACATTTGAAAATTTTTCTTTAATATTTTTTGAAACATGTAGGAAATTTATATCCTTTATTTCATTATAAACCTTAATCATCATATTGTCAATAAATTCAGACCCCAAACTTCCACCAAAAACAACTCCAAACTTTTCTTCCGGATTAAAACCCAGGTTTTCCAAAAGTCTTTTTCTATCAACATTTTCTGGAATTCGAATAGGATTTCCGCTATATATACTTTTCTCAGGGTATTTATTCCCTATAGTCTTTTCATAAGATAAAAATATCTTTGACGCATACTTACTTAAAACTTTATTAGCAATCCCCATTATACTATTCTGTTCAAGTAAAAAAATGGGAATATTCAAATCTTTAGCTGCCATCCCAACTGGAACTGTAACATACCCTCCAGTTAAAACAACAAAATGTGGTCTTATTCTCTTCAAATATCTTTTAACTTTAAGATAATTAATAAAAGTATTGCTTAATACATAAATATTTTTTAAGGAATATAAAGGCCTTTTTAACCCATAAACCTTTAAAGGTATCATATTAGCCTCTGGCAAATCTTCTGGAACTTTATAATAATCAAGTCTATTATATATAGTAAAATATGTTAAATCTAAATCAACAATCTTTTTGAATTCATTTATTAAAGATAATGCCGGATAATAATGACCACCAGTACCGCCACCAGAGAAGACAACTCTATACTTCATCTATTTTTTCCACCTTTTCAAGATTAGTTTGTGTTTCATTCTGTTTTTCAGGATTATTTCTAATAATTTCATAAAAAACCATTCCCATAATATATCCAATGGAAACAATAGTAATCAACAATGAAGAATTACCATAGCTCATAAGCGGCAAGGTTATTCCAGTAGTTGGCAACAAACCAACTGAAACACCAACATTTACAAAACTCTGAATAAATATCCAGAATGCAAAAACAACCATAAAACTCTTTGCAGCCTGATTCTTTATATGATATGACATTAAAATCAATTCCCTTGAAATTAAGAAATAAAGGGTTATTATCATAATAATTCCAAATTTTCCCCACTCTTCGCCAATAACAGCAATAATAAAATCACTATAAGAATATGGCACGGTATATTTTTCCTCTCCAATAAATGTTCCTGAACCAAAAAAACCACCATTGCTAATTGCATCAAGAGATTGTTGTAACTGATAATTTTCCTCTTTATTCTTAAACTTTTCTATACGCTCCTGCTGATATCCATGTAAAATATCAGTATTTAAAAAAATCAAAACCCCTATAACCAAAAGCAAAAATATAGTTAAATAAAAATGTATATTTCTAACTCCATTTATATAAATAGTTAATAAAGCAAGAAAGAATATCAATAATGACGTACTTAAATCAGGTTCAAGAAAAATTAAACCCACAGTTAATATGGTTATAGCCATTGGAATAACAATTCCATATAAAAATGTATTCTTCTTCTCTTTTATCTTATAAAAATACCATGAAAGATATAAAGGCAAATATAATTTCATAAATTCTGACGGTTGAAGCTGAAAACCTGCAATAGTTATCCATCTTCGAGTTCCATTAATTGGAGTTTGAGTTAATGCAAGAACCAGTAATGCAACAAAAAACAAAAACAACGCATTCATTAGATGTTTTCCTCTGGTAACAAAACTGGAAAACAGAAATGCAAATATTCCTAACACAGCAGAAATACCTATTGTCATAACATGTTTTTGAAACATTCTATCTATCTGTGCAGATGAAAAAGTGTATTCCATTGCATTTAAAGAACTATATACAAAAAACGTTCCCAATATTAATGCCATTCCAATATATAATATAAACAACAAAGCCCTGCTTTTTAATACATTTATTTTCACATTATCATCTCCATTTTAAACTCTTTACAGCCTCTTTGAAAACTCTCCCACGTTCCTTATAATTCTCAAAAAGGTCAAAACTTGCCCCTGCAGGGGATAAAATTATGCTATCACCTCTTTCTGACCATTCCAGAGCAAGTTCAAAAGCCTTTTCAAAAGTATCTGTAATAATATAATTATTAAAAAATTCATACTTTTTAATCTCATCAACCATCTTTCCAAAAACTATTGTTTTCTTTGCATACTGTTGTAATTCTTCTAATAACATAGTCATATCCTCATTTTTTGGAATACCAGAAAGCATAGCAATATAACCTTTATTTCTAAATGACTTATATGCAGAATATGCTGCATGTGCATTTGTCGCTTTTGAATCATTAAAAAATCTAATTCCGTTATACTCTTCTATAAATTCCAGTCTATGTTCAAGTGTCTTAAAAGTTGAAATAAACTCTTCTATAATATTCTTTGAAATATCCAGGTTCAACGCAACTCCAACAGCAGCCATAACATCTTCCTGATATAGCTCAAATTGCAAACTTAAATTGTTTATATTAATTACAATATTCCCTGCTTCTATCATGTTATTTTTCCATACAATATTACCATTTTCCCCAAATAGAACAATTCTTTGTAAATTATCAAAATAACCTCTTAAATTGGCATTTACAAATGCCATTCCATTACCCATAACCGTTCGCTTTACCATATTGATTTTTGTATTATAGTACTCTTCCAAAGAAGAATGCCAGTTTAAATGATCAGGCATAAGATTTAGCAAAACAGATATCTCTGGAGTAAAGGTTGAACCCCAGAAAAGCTGAAAGCTTGAAACCTCTACAACATAAATTTCTTTATCCAGCGGTGCTGAACTTAACGGTGTCCCTATATTCCCACAAACAAATGTATTATATGTACTGCTAAGAATATGACCGGTTAACTGAGTTGTTGTTGACTTTCCATTTGTTCCTGTAATTCCCACAAAAACAGCCTCAGGATTATGTTTCTTTATGTAATTCCATGCAAACTCTATTTCAGTAGATATTTTAATATTTGAGGTTTTTAAAACCTTCACAACTTCGCTATCGGGTTTTACACCAGGGCTTAAAATAGCAAGATCGCAATTTCTTAGTAACTTCCCATGCTCTTCTTCATACTGTATATTATGTAAATCTAATAAATACTTATCTTCTTTTTTCAAAGGCTTATTATTACTAACAAAAACTTCATAGTTCTCTTTTAATAATATATTTTCAAGCAACGCTTTATTGCTAACACCGTATCCTACAAGGCATATCCTCATTTCAATCCCTCCGATAAATATAAGTCAATTAAATATTATACATTAAAAAGGATATTAATATATTAATTTTTTTTGAAATTAGAAAAATATATTTCTCTATATCCACTTGACACTGCAACAAATACCATGCTATAATTCACTCAGTGAATAAAAAAATCGCGAGGTGAAAAAATGATATCAGAATATGCAAAGATACACGATACTGTAAAACTCGGTCATAATATAGAAATTGAAGAAAATGTCGTCATAGAAGAAGGAGCTATAATAGGTAATAACGTAGTTATAAAAAAGGACACAATAATAAAAAAAGGATGTGTAATAGCAGACAATACAGTTCTTGGAAAAAAGCCATTTAAAGCCTCTGCGTCAGCTGTAACCGTAGAAAAAGAACTACCTCCACTTGAACTTGGAGAATATGTAACTATTGGTGCAAATTGTGTGATATACAGAGGGGCAAAATTATCCAATTTTGTTTTTGTAGGTGATCTTGCAAGTATTAGAGAAGATGTTGAAATCGGTGAATATACCATTATAGGAAGGGGCGTTGCAGTCGAAAACCAAACAAAAATAGGAAAACGAGTAAAAATAGAGACAAACGCTTATATAACAGCATTATCAACTATAGAAGATTATTGTTTTGTGGCTCCAGAAGTAACCTTTACAAACGACAACTTCCTCGGTAGAACCGAAGAAAGAAAAAAATACTTTAAAGGAGCTACATTGAAAAAAGGTGCAAGAATCGGTGCAAACTCAACAATATTACCAGGAATTACAATTGGTGAAGATGCCCTTGTAGCAGCAGGTTCAGTAGTTACAAAAGATGTTCCTTCTAAAAAAATTGTTCTTGGAAGTCCTGCTAAAGTATATAAAGACGTTCCTGAAGAACAATTATTAGAAAATCAAAGTTATTATAATGAATAATCAAAAAAGGCTGTTCAAATGAACAGCCTTTTTAATTATAATTATTTAAAATTTAAATTCAGCAAGTGCATTATTTAAAAGGTCTACACTCATCTGTAAATCCTCTGCGATTTCTGCAAGATTATCTGCCATATTCTGAATTTCATTGCTTGATTCCTTCATATTCTGAACATTTTCAAAGTATCTGTTCAATGAATCATTTACATTTGAGAAAGATTCTGCAATTGTCTGTGAAGAAGCATTCTGTTCTTCTGCTGATGCTGCCAATGATTGTGAACGTTCAGAAACTATAGCAGTTTGACTTAAAATATTATCCAATTCTCCAGTTAATACCTTTGAATTTTCAGTAACCTTTTCAACTGTTTCTTTTACTGTATATATTTGCTTTGTAGACTTGTCAACATTAGCCTTAATTGACCCCAATATACCAGCAATTTCATCTGTAGCTTTTCTTGTTTCTTCTGCAAGCTTTCTAATTTCATCAGCAACAACAGCAAAACCTTTTCCTGCTTCTCCTGCTCTTGCAGCTTCAATTGCCGCATTTAATGCCAATAAGTTTGTCTGTTCTGCAATATTAGAAACCTGTTCAATAACTTCTGTTATATTACTTGCGTAATTTTCAAGTTCTTTAATTTCATTTATTGTTTTCATTGTTTCTTCTGTTGCAGCATTTACAGCTTCTTCAAGTGATTTCATTACCTCTTTACTTGTATTTGTAGCTGTTTCAAGAACACCTGCAACATCAGCCAGTTCAATTGCTGCATTTGCAACTTCATCTGTAGAACGTGAAATTTCAGCAATTGCATCATTGGTATTATCTGTTTCTCTTCTCATTATCTCAGCTTCTTCTGCCATCATATCAAATGAAGCTTTGAATTCTTCAATAATTGCATTTGATTCCTGAGCACTTGAAGAAACATTATCCGCTGATATCTTAATTCCTTCCATTGATTTCTTTATAAATTCAAATGTTGGTCTTAATTTTTCACCAACAAGAGCATACATCTTTTTGGCAATAACCCCTATTTCATCATCTGAATGAATCTTAGCAGATACTGTTAAATCACCTTCTGCAATCTTTTCAAGTTCTTTTAATGGTGACAATGACTTTTTAAGCATATAGAATGCATAAATACCTATTAATAAATTAATTACAAAAATTATAAATTGAATCCTTCTCATTAAAAGAACCTTTTTTTCAGATTCCTTCTGGAATAATGTAACTGCAGTATTCATTTCAACCAAGAGTGGAACATTGTGTTCTACAATATACTTCATTGATTCTTCACTATGTGTGGTTCTAAAATCTTCAATATGCTTATAAAATTCATCCCACATTGACTTTACCTTTTCCAATTGCTTTTTTACTGTAGGAGGAGCTTCAGGAACATCAACCATTTTTTGCCAGGCAAGATCAAATGGGGCTTTTCCTCCGTCTTTTAAAGCATTAAGCGTTGTATCAAACACCTTTATAGTATTATCCAAACTCTTATTCAAAGCTTCGTCCTTCAAAATATGATAAGCCAATGCTTCTTTGGTCATTCTTTGTGTAAGCATCCTCTGCCTTCCAGCAAGATTAATTACAAGTCCATCATAAGCCTGGGCTTTCGTAATCGTTCTCGTTGAAAAGTAAGTAAACAATGATAACAGAATAAATAGAACTATAGGTACTCCGAGTTTAACATATAAGCTGCTCTTTTTCATATTTTCTCCTCCCTGAATATTTAAAATTATATTAAATTTAAAATCTTTATCGCATATATTATACCATCTCCCAACAAAAAATCAACAATATTTTTAATTATATATATGAAGATTATAATCATAATAAAAATCCATTATTTATAAAATTATACAATATTTTTAAGAAAAAGTAAAGATTGAAAATAATTTCAGTATAGTATATAAATAATAAAATAAAAATTAATTGACAAAATTCAGAAATAATGTGGTAAAATATATATAGAACATATATAGACAAAATACCCCTTCCGAGCCTTTTCTCCTAAAACGCAAGCTGCGTCATGGAAAAAGGCCAATGGGTATAGCTGGAAACGGTTATGCCTCCCGTGTTTGGAAAGGAAGGAAAATTCTAAAGGGGGGGTAAAAGTGTCATTTAACGGAAAAGTATTAAGAGTAAATCTTACCGAAAAAAGCGTAAAGGTTGAGAAACTGCCAGAGGATTATGAGCTCTATCTTGGTGGAAGAGGCCTTGCAACAAAGATGTTCTACGACGAAGTAGGCCCTCAAGTGGATCCCTTCTCACCTGAAAACAAATTATTCTTTGCAACAGGTCCTTTAACAGGAACTGCCGCACCAACAGGTGGAAGATATATGGTAGTAACTAAAGGTCCGTTGACAGGCACCATAGCTTCAAGTAACTCAGGTGGTTATTTTGGTGCAGAATTGAAATTTGCAGGTTATGACATGATTATTATTGAAGGAAAAGCAGAAAAACCTGTATACCTTATGATTAAAGATGATCATGTAGAACTTAAAGATGCTTCTCATCTCTGGGGAAAAGACGTATTTGAAACCACTGATATAATGATGGAAGAAATTGGAGATCCAAGAGCAAGAGTTGCATGTATTGGACCAGCAGGAGAAAAATTGGTAAAATTTGCAGCTATTATGAACGATAAACATAGAGCTGCAGGTAGAACCGGTGTTGGTGCAGTAATGGGGAGTAAAAACTTCAAAGGTATCGTTGTAAGGGGAACAAAGAGACCTGAGGTAAAAGATCCAGCAAAATTCATGGAAGTTGTAAAAGAAAAAATCAAAAAATTAAGAGAAAATGGAATTACCGGTGAAGGTTTGCCTAAACTGGGAACCAAGGTTCTCGATAATATTATTAATCAAAACGGATTATATCCAACAAGAAACTTCCAGGATTCAGTATTTGAATTTACAGATGAAGTTTCCGGCGAAGCGCTTGTTGAAAAAGGATATCTCGTTAAAAATATGCCATGTTTTGGCTGTCCTATAGCCTGTGGAAGAAGAGTAACACTTCCTAACGGCATTGAAACAGAAGGTCCAGAATATGAAACTGGTTGGGCATTTGGGCCAGATTGTGGCGTTTCAGACTTAATTGCTATAGTTGAAGCAAACCATCTATGTAATAAATATGGTTTAGACACAATTTCAGCAGGTTCAACAATTGCATGTGCAATGGAAATGTATGAAAAGGGCATTGTAAAGAAAGAAGAATTAGGAAATGGTCCTGAATTGAAATTTGGAAGTTCAGAAGCTGTAGTATTCTATACAAAACAAATTGGATTAAGAGAAGGAATTGGCGACAAATTAGCAGAAGGTTCTTATAGATTTGCAGAAAGTTATGGACATCCTGAATTTGCCATGGTTGTTAAAAAACAGGAAATTCCTGCATACGATCCAAGGGGTGCTCAGGGACATGGTCTTGAATACGCAACAAGTAACAGAGGCGGATGTCACGTTAGAGGTTATATGATTTCTCCTGAAATTCTCGGTGCTCCTGAAAAAATAGATCCACAAGCACTTGAAGGAAAAGCAGAATGGGTTAAAGCATTCCAGGATTTAACAGCAGTTATAGATGCTGGAGGATTATGTTTATTCACCTCATTCGCATTAGGTGCTGACGATTATGCTGATTTAATAAACGCTGCATTGGGATGGAATAAATCAACAGAAGAAATATTAAAAATTGGCGAAAGAATATGGAATCTTGAAAGAAAATTCAATTTAGAAGCAGGAATCGATCCTTCACAGGATACACTTCCAAAGAGATTGCTCGAAGAACCTGTAAAAGAAGGTCCAAACAAAGGTCAGGTTGTTCATCTTGATCAATTGCTTCCAAAATATTACGAAGTAAGAGGATGGAGCAAAGAAGGTATTCCTACAGAAGAAAAACTCAAGGAGTTAGGAATTCTATGAAGGTTGAAATAAAATTTTTCGCTACCCTGAGATTACATCTCAGGGTAGCTTCATTATCTTTAGATGTAGATGAAAATACAACTGTAAATGAATTAATAGACATACTTGTAAAACATTTCAACGATGAAAAGGTGCGAGAATACCTTATCGATGAAAATGGTATTAGAAAAGGAACAATGATATTAATAAACGGAAAAAACATATTACATCTAAATGGTTTAGATACAAAAATCGAAGAAGGCGTTATTTCAATTTTTCCACCAGCAGGTGGGGGGTAATTTTTATTCCTTTATAAAATTCCCTGTATCTTTTAAGAGATATCCACCCAGCTTCTCTGCATCTCTTTTAAACTCCTCAGAACCTATTATTTCCTGAATCAACTTAAATCTCGGATCATCTATAAAAGAAGGATGTATTAAAAGATCATATCTCTCATGTGCCACTGGCACAAAATCAAGATCATAAATATTGGCAGCTGCTTTTATTCCAAGACCCACATCTGCCATATCTTTTTTTATTTTCAATGCAAGATTAACATGTGAATACTCTTCATCAGAATAACCATGAATCCTATCCGGAGAAATTCCTTCCTTCTCAAGATGATAATCCAATAAAATCCTTGTTCCCGCAGTTTTTTGCCTGTTAATATATCTAACTCCGTCCTTTGTAAGATCTGAAAAAGTCTTTATACCTTTAGGATTTCCTTTTTGAACAATAAATCCCTGTTCCCTATACGAAAGATTCATCAATGTATATTCATCAATATACTCTTCAATATAACTGATATTATACTCACCACTTTCAGGATCAAGAAGGTGCATTCCAGCCATATGAGCATACCCTTTTGCTATAGCCATTATTCCACCAATACTTCCAACATTAGCAGAAACAATATTTATATTCTTATCATATCTCTTTATATAATCAGCAAGTAAATCTATCAACAAATCATGACTTCCAATAACAAGAATATTATTATCCACTATTTCTTTAGAACGCTTAAGATGTATATTTATCTCTTCGCCATCTTCCAATACCTCTATACCCTTTTCTATATACACAACACCATCCTGTTTCGATACTGCTGAAATATTAGCGGCACCTCTCTTTAAAGGAATAGCTACATATCTATCTTCAACCTTACCAACACCAACCCTTAAATATTCCTTTTCTGTAATGGAAGAATGAATTCTCTTTCCAGATACACCTTCAATAATTTCATTGTCATAATATACTTCTTCCTTTGTTTTATTCAATATCAAAGGTTTCACTATATCCTCAAGTATTATATTGCACGAAACAGGAAATCCCGGCAACCCAATAACAGGTTTATCCTTAACAATACCTAAAATAGCAGGTTTTCCCGGTTTTATATTCAATCCATGAACAATAACCTTACCCAGCTCATTTACCGCATGAAAGGTAAAATCCTTTGAACCAGCTGAAGAACCAGCATTTAAAAGAATTAGATCATATTTTTCTATATTCTCTTCTATTGTTTTTTTCAAAACTTCCAGATCATCTGGCAATATACTATGCACATCAACATTTGCATTGTATTTCTCAATAAAATTCTTAATCATAGCAGAATTGGTTTCTGGAATTTGGAATTCTTCCGTTTTCTCTTCTGGTTTAACAATTTCATTTCCTGTTGGAATTAACAACACACTTAATTCTCTTAAAACAGGAATTTTAAATACACCAGCCATCAATAAAAAGGATATATCATTTTCTGTAAGTGTATGATATCTTGGAAATAACATTTCGCCTTTACATATATCCTCTCCAACCTTTCGAACATCCTTATAGGGAAAAACGCTATTTCTAATTTTAATCTTCGTATCATCGATAATCTCTATATTCTCTATCATAATTACTGCATCATATGGCTTATTAATAGGATAACCAGTATTTATATATTCAAAATCCTTCTTTAATTCCAGAATCTTTGGACTGCTTTCTGTTGCACCATATGTATGTTTGCTGATAACTGCCACACCATCCATAGCACTGCTATTATAAGACGGAACATTCTCATTGGCAAAAATTGGCTCAGCAGTAACTCTGCCAAAGCTTTCCCTTACATCGATAACTTCTTTTTCATCATTCCTAAAATACTCTTCCAGCTTACTAAAAAAGAGTTCAACACCCGCTTCAATATCCATCTTATTCAAATAAAATCTCCTTTTCAAAACTATCCCCCCTATTTTTTATGTGTTAATAAAATTATATCACAATAAAAAAAATTAGGAATTTCCTTCAGCAGATATCAATATAGTTGAAAAAAGAAAAATGATGTAAATGAAAACTAAGAATTTCCCGCAGCGGGGATTACAGGATAGTTGGAAAAAATAAAAGCGAGTGAAGGCTCGCAGAGTGTCCAAGGTAAAATTACAAACGATTGAAAAAATAAAAGTGAATGAATACTCGCAGAGTGTCCAAGGTAAAATTACAAATGATTGAAAAAATAAAAGTGAATGAATACTCGCAGAGCACCCGAAAAAAACTGCGAATGGAGAGGGTCAAAAAAACAGGATGTTTTTTTGAGCGCAGCTTCTGCAGGGATGCAGAATCTAAGCGACCCCGCGAATATGAGCAGTTTTTGAGGATTAGTGCTCAAGTCGTATGAATGAACTTTTATTTTTTCAATCTACAACAAAAAGGACGAACATGGACGTGAGTCTGTAGCGACCGGCGGGAACGAGAATTTTTGAGGATTAGAATTTTCTACCGTTTGAGCGATTATTATTATTTCTATTTTTCATAAAACTTTCTAAGATCAGCTCTCAAGTCGTATGAATGAACTTTTATTTTTCTTCTTTTGAAATTAACAATCAATGTTTAAGCGTTTTTAATTGTTAGATATCATAGACTTTTAAGAATAAAAGAATTATAAAACAATAATCACCTTTTATTGACACTAATTAATTACCACAACCTTTAAGCAACATTTAATTAAACTATAAAATAATGTAAAATTTAATATAGTTGAAAAGAGAAAAAAACAGGAGGTTGAGAAATGAACAAGTATAAACTTCGTTGTATAAGTTGTGGAAAAGTATATGAACCTGATGAAGTTGAATATACATGTCCAGTTTGCGGAGATAGGTTAGGAACACTTGAAGTAATATATGATTATGATGAAATAAAGGTTAAAAAGGAAGAGTTTGGGAAATTCGATAATATATGGCAGTTTGAGAAAATTTTACCAATAAGCGACAAAGCTTACAAAACGCCTTTGCATGTTGGCGGAACACCGTATTACGAACATAAAAAACTCGCTGAAGAATTAGGAATTAAAAATCTTTTTATAAAATACGACGGAACAAATCCAACTGCATCTTACAAAGATAGAGCATCAGCCTTAGCTATAGCCAAGGCATATGAAAAAGGATATGAAACAATATATTGTGCTTCAACAGGTAATGCAGCCAGTTCTTTAGCAGGATTATCAGCACCAACAAAATTAAAAACATATATATTTTTACCCGCTTCAGCACCAATTGCAAAAATATCACAACTTTTCATATACGGTGCAAACGTTATCCCAATAGACGGTACATATGATGAAGCATTTGATATTTCACTAAAAATTGGTGAAGAAAACGGATGGTATTGCAGAAACTCGGCAATTAATCCATATTTACTTGAAGGCAAAAAAACCGGAGCTCTTGAAATAGCTGTTCAAAGCAATTGGGATGTTCCAGATTACGTACTTGTAAGCGTTGGCGATGGTACAGTTATCAGTTCATTCTACAAAGGATTTTACGATTTCTATAAACTTGGATTAATAGATAAAATCCCAAGAATTATTGGTGTTCAGGCTGAAGGTGCCGCTGCAATAAAAAGAGTATTTGATAAAGGTGAACCATTTATGCCTGACGACATAGAAACACATACAATTGCAGATAGCATAAGCGTTGGAAAACCGCGCGATGTAGTAAAAGCCTGCAAATACGTAAAAGCAAGTGGCGGATATTTCGTAAGTGTAAGTGATGAAGAAATATTAAATGCTATATATGAATTATCAACAAAGACCGGTATATTTGCCGAACCCGCCGGAGCTACTTCATACGCTGGTCTGAAAAGGATTTCAGAAAAAATTGGAAAAGATTCAACTGTTGCAATTGTAGTAACAGGAAACGGATTAAAAGATGTAAAAGCAATAGAAAGCTTTGTAAATCTAAAAAAAGTAAAACCAGACTTAAATGCTGTTAGAGAGGTGATTAAGGAATATGAAAATAAAATTTAAGTTAAACGGTAAAGATGTTGAATACGATGTTGCTGAACATAAAAGGGCTCTTGATTTTTTGAGAGATGATATGAGAATGACCTCCGTAAAAGAAGGTTGCGGCGAAGGGGAATGTGGTGCATGTACAATTATCTTAAATGGCAAAAACGTCAATTCCTGTATGGTTTTAGCAGTTGAACTCGATGGTCAGGAAGTATGGACCCTTGAAGGGTTAAATGAAAAGGGCGACACCATAATTCAGGAATCATATATTGAAAAGGGAGCTATACAATGTGGATTCTGTACTCCTGGATTCATAATGTCCACAAAAGTATTGCTTGATAACAATCCTTCACCAAAAGAAGAAGAAATAAAAGAAGCTCTTGAAGGTAATCTATGTAGATGCACAGGATACACCAAGATAATAGAAGCGGTAAAACTCGCTGCAGAGAAACGAGGTGAGTCCAGATGAAAAACATAAAATACTTCAAACCAAAAACAATAGAGGAAATTTCAAAAATAAAATCTGAAAACGATGCCAGACTTTTATCAGGCGGAACAGATTTAATGGTAAAAATGCGAGCAGAAATATTTAATCCAGAAGTAATTATAGACACCAAAGGTCTCGAGAAGGAAGAAGTAAAATTCTATAATGGAAGAGTAAGAATTCCTATAAACACAACATATGATGAATTAATAAAAAATGAAGAATTCAACAAACGATTCCCTATGATAGTGGAAATAATCAAAAAAATAGGTTCTCCACAAATTAGAAACAGAGCTACACCAATAGGCAATATAGCAAACGCTTCACCAGCAGGCGATTTCCTATTAAGCATGTACCTCTTTGATGGAAATGTGGAAATTAAACCTTCAAACAAAATTATGAAAATATCCCATTTTGTTACCGGTCCGGGAAAAATAAAACTTAAAAACGATGAGTTTATATATTCAATAGAATTAAAGGAAATGGAAGGATACAAATACTACTATGAAAAAGTTGGAAAAAGAAATGCAATGAACATATCCATTATCAGCATAGGCGTTCTTTTAAAAACAGATAATGATGGAAAAATAGAAGATATAAAAGTTGCATATGGCTCTGTTGGACCAATAGTTGAAAGATTTGAAGAAATAGAAGAAAAAATGAAAGGCAAAAAAGTATCAAAAGAATTATTTGAAGAAATGGGCGAAGAATATATGAAAGTAATAAACCCTATAACCGATGTTAGAGCTACAGCGGAATACAGAAAAAAAATGGTAAAAAATCTGCTTATAAAAGCATATTATGAATTAATAAAATAAACTTATTTCAAGGGAAGGGTGATAAGGGTGATTGAGATTAAGGATTATATCAGACCAAAAAGTATCGAAGAAGCCTATGAAAAATTGGTTTCAGTGGACGGTGCCGAAATAATAGGAAGCGGTGCCTTTATGCGATTATCTTCGAGAAAGATAGAGTTTGCCATTGATTTGCAAGATGCAGGTGTAAATTATATAAAAGAAGAAAATGGCGAAATAAAAATTGGAAGCGCTACACCTCTTGGCGAAATAGAAAAAAGCGAAATAATAAAAAACGCTTTTGACGGAAAATTAGCCGAAATTATGAAATACATCTGGTCCGTTCAATTGAGAAACATTGCCACTCTTGGTGGAACGGTATTTCCAAAACTTGGATTCTCTGATTTGCTTACAGTATTACTTGTTTTAGATACAGATATTGTATTGCATAAAAACGGCAGAATGCCACTTGAAAAATTCCTCGAAGAAAAAATCAGAAAAGACATTATGGTTGAATTGATAATAAAAAACAACGGAAGAAAATTATCATTCCAGAATATGAGAAATTCATTCTATGATTTTTCAATATTAAATGCTGCTGCATCTAAATTGGACAATGACATTAAAATTGCTATAGGTGCCAGACCTGGCGTTGCAAGATTAACCAGGAAAACAATGGAAGAACTCAAAACACTTGAAAATATAGAAGAAAAATTACAGGAAATATCAGAAAAAGCCGCTTCAGAAGTTGAATATGGTTCAAATATAAAAGGTTCAAAGGAATACAGAGAAATGATTGCGCCAGTACTTGTTAGAAGGGCTTTAGAGGAGGTAATAAAATGAAAATAACCTTAACAGTTAATAATACAAAACATGAAGTTGAAATAAACCCTTCTGAGTTTCTTCTCGATGTATTAAGAAGACTTAATTATATGAGTGTCAAAAAAGGTTGTGACACAGGAACATGTGGCGTATGTACAGTACTCATGGACGGAAAACCTGTCCTTTCCTGTTCTGTACTCGCAGCATCTGCTGACAGACATGAAATTACCACAGTAGAAGGGCTAAAAGATGATCCGGAATACAAGAAATTTACAGAGGCATTACTTGCCCAGGGAGCTGATCAATGTGGTTTCTGTAGCCCTGGATTAATTTTAAGCGTATATGCAATGAAAAAAGAATTAAAAAATCCAACAGAAGAGGAAATGAAAGAATACCTTGTTGGAAACTTATGTAGATGTACAGGATACGCAAGTCAAATGAGAGCAATAAAACAATTTTTTGAGGTGAAAGCATGAAAGAAGTAAAAAGAACTATCAAAAAAATAGACGGTTATGGACTTGTTAGTGGAAAACCTGTATATACAGATGATTTAGCGCCAAAAGACGCTTTAATAGTAAAAATTCTTAGAAGCCCTCATGCATTTGCAAAAATTAAAAACATAGATACGTCAGAAGCAGAAAAAATGGACGGCGTTGAATGTGTATTAACATATAAAAACGTTCCAAGAAATATCATTACCCGTGCAGGTCAGGGATATCCTGAACCTTCACCATATGACAAATTTGTGCTTGACGAATATGTAAGATATGTTGGCGATGAAGTTGCAGTTGTAGCAGCAAGAGATGAAATAACTGCAGAAAAAGCTTTAAAATTAATAAAAGTTGAATATGAAGTGCTTGAACCTGTGTTGGATTTTGAAAAAAGCAAGGGGTCAAAAAGTATAATACACCCTGAAGCAGATTATAAAAGCGAAGGATTTATTAGTTCTGATCCAAAAAATAATATTGCAGCCTCATACGAAATGAGTGTGGGCGATGTGGAAGAAGAAATTGAAAAATCGGAAATTGTAGTAAAAGAAAGATTCTACACACAAGCACAGGCACATGTAATGATGGAACCACATGCAGCATATACATATCTTGATATGCAGGGAAGACTTGTAGTTGTTTCTTCAACGCAGGTCCCATTCCACGTCAGAAGAATCTTAGCAAGAGCATTAGGCATGGAAATTAGCAAAATTAGAGTAATAAAACCCCGTGTAGGTGGCGGTTTTGGTGGAAAACAGGGAATACACGGCGAACCATATGCAGCATTGGTTACCTTAAAAACCGGAAAACCTGCAAAGGTTTATTATACAAGAAAAGAAGTATTTGAATCAACATATACAAGACATCCTATGAGATTTGACGTAACTATCGGTGCAGATAAAGATGGAAAAATAAGAGTAATAGACGTAAGGGGACTTTCAGACACAGGTGCATATGGTGAACATGCATTAACCACATTTATGGTTGCAGGTTCAAAAGTATTGCCTATGTATAATAAAGTAAAAGCTGTAAGATTTGGTGGAGATGTAGTTTACACAAACCATCCACCAGCAGGTGCATACAGGGGATATGGCGCTATACAGGCAAACTTTGCAATAGAATCTGCCATGGATATGCTTGCAGAAAAATTAGGCATGGATCCTGTAAAATTAAGAGAAATAAATATGATTCGCGAAGGCGAAACATCACCTATATTCAAAATAATGGGTGAAGGCCGCGAAGGCGTTGAAATGATTGTTAATAGCTGTAAATTAGATGAATGTATAGAAAAAGGCGTAAAGAAAATCAACTGGGAAGAAAAATTCAAAGCAGAAAAGAAGGGCACAAAAGTAAAAGGTGTGGGTATGGCAATAGCCATGCAGGGATCAGGAATTGCAAAAATAGATATGGCAGCCGCCACATTAAAATTAAATGATGATGGTTCATTTAATTTGCTTATAGGTGCAACAGATATAGGAACAGGTAGTGACACAATATTATCTCAAATAGCAGCAGAAGCATTAAATGTTCCAACTGAAATGATAATACCATATTCATCAGATACAGATACCACACCATTTGACACAGGTGCATACGCATCAAGTACAACATATGTTTCAGGTAATGCCGTAAGACTTGCAGCAGAAAAAATGAAAAATGAAATCATAAAAGCCGGTGCAGAATATTTTGAAGTACCTGAAGAAGATGTTGAATTTGACGGTAAAGAAATAAAAACAAAAGATAAAAAAATAAGCCTTAAAAAACTTGCTGAAATACTATATTACAACGAAAACCAAAAACAATTAAGCGTAACTGCCTCTTATGTTGGTGAAGAGTCTCCACCACCATTTATGGCTGGTTTTGCAGAAGTTGAAGTTGATACAGAAACAGGTAAAGTAGATCTGCTAAATTATGTAGCTGTTGTGGATTGTGGGACACCAATAAATCCAAACCTCGCCAAGGTCCAGGTAGAAGGCGGTCTTGCACAGGGAATTGGAATGGCAATGTATGAAGAGGTTATTTACGATAAAAACGGAAGATTGTTAACAAACAATCTTATGAATTACAAAATTCCTTCAAGACCGGACATTAAAAACTTAGATGTGGAACTTGTGGATAGTTATGAACCAACAGGACCTTATGGTGCAAAAAGTGTAGGTGAAATCGGAATTGACACACCTCCAGCAGCAATTGCAAACGCTGTGTATAATGCAGTTGGTGTAAGAATAAAAGATCTGCCAATTACACCAGAAAAAGTATTAAAAGCATTAAAAGAAAAGAAATAATTTATTTAAAAAATCCCCTTTCGCTTTTTCGAAAGGGGATTTTATTATTTATACAAATTCAAGAATATTTTATCCTTTTTTATAGGTCTAAATAATTCTATTAAGAAATAAAGAGAAATTATATAAAACACCGAACTCACAAGAAATAGATATGTATATCCATTACTCAATGAAGTTATAAATCCAAAAACAACAGCTGCAAGAGAACGTGAAATAAAATTCAAAAAATTTCTTATACTGCTAATAGTAGTAACCTTTTTTTGTGGAATATAACTCATTACAATAGTGGTCGATACCGGATTAGTCATATTCATAAACGAAAACCTCAAAGCATATAATACCGTAAATGCATAAGGATCCCTAACAAAAGCAAAGGAGATAATCAACGGTATAACAAGGATATTCATAATAAGCGAAAATTGATAAGCACCGATTTTTCTCGATATTTTCGATGAAAATATCGATCCTACCGCTGCGCCAAACTGCGCAAAAGCAAGAGCTGCTCCTATCATAGTAGGTTGTAAATTAAACAGGTCCTTAAATATAATATTCCCAAAATTCACAAATAATCCCGCACCAAATCCTATTAAAAAGGTTCTTATTAAATGTATCTTTACTATATGATATTGCAACTTATCAAAATCCTTTAAATTAAATAAATCCTTTAAACGCAAAGTCTGTCTGTGTTCGCTTTCATGAATAAAAATCAAAAATATATTTGAAGAAAGATGAAGCATCGCTGTAAAAACTAACGCATTTCCAAGCCCTAAAAACTCGCCCATTGTTCCGCCAATTAAATTACCAACAAGACCACTTCCCATTACAAGACCAAAATTATATCCAAAATACTTCCCTCTGTTTTCATGTGTGGTAATATCAACTATTAATGAATTTAATAAAATCATCCTTGAAGTTAAAAAGCCACCATTTAAAAAGGCCGTAAGCAATAATATATTTTCAGAGGGATGAAATACTCTGAATAATAAAATTGTTGTAAATACCAATGAGGAAATTAACAACATAATCTTTTTTCCAAATTTATCTCCGGCAATTCCTATGAACAATCCAAGAATTGCTGAACCAATCATTTCAAGTGAAGTAATATGGCTTATAAATGAATTGGTATAACCAATATCCCTTAAAAAAAGATTAAAAACTACCCTATATATAGATTCAGCAAGTCCTGTTAAAACTGTATAAAACAATAGCTTTTTCATCTTATACCTCCAAATTAATTCGTAAAACTAACAAAGTTTATTATAGTATACTACAAAAAATCCCTCTTAATGTTAAACCGAAATTAAAATCTTCCTAAAAATTATAGTTTGCTTTACTAAGAATATATGTTATAATAAAAGCGTGAAAAATTTTTCTTAGAAGGGGGAATTAAAATGGAATTATTAAATCCAGAAAATGCACCAAAAGCAGTAGGACCATATTCAATAGCAGTAAAAAGCAATGGTTTCATCTTCGTTTCAGGACAGCTTCCTGTAGACGTTGAAACAGGAGAATTTATAAAAGGCGATATTGCAAAAGCAACAACAACAATTTTAAACAATATCAAAAACATTCTCGAAAGCGCTGGAAGCAGTGTAAATAAAATTGTGAAGGTTAATGTATTTATGACAGACCTTTCAAAATTCGATGAATTTAATAAAGCTTATGGCGACTTCTTCAACGGCCATAAACCAGCAAGAGCAGCTATACAGGTTGCAGCATTACCAAAGGGCGCAGATATAGAAATAGAAGCTATTGCTGAAGCATAATTTTTAATTAAAATAAATACCCGGAATTTCAATTAATTCCGGGTATTTTATTATGCAAGTATTTTGTTTAATATTTCCCTATACTTTCCGTTTAAATATATCTTTCCTTTCTCACCATATATAATCTTCTCCTTATTATGAGGCGAATTTCTCGAAATAGCGCTCGTAAATGCAGAAATGGAACGCGAATCCTTCAAGTTTAACTCTTTTATAATCTCATCTTTCGAAGAACTTCCAACTTTAACCATATATCTTAAAAATTCTCTGGTAGAATCAGTCAACGAATTCACAAGACCTTTTAATTCATTCTCTGACCATTTCTCTTCCATAACCTTTGACCCTTTTATCAATTCCTTAAAATATTTAATCCGTATTGCAAGGTCATTTGACAAAATCCCAAATAATATTTCTGTTGGTAAATTTTCATATTCTATCAATTCTATCATCTCATACAAAAACGGTTCTATCTCCACAATACTCTTATCAAGATTTAAGTTTTTCATGTTAATTTTCTCATTTCCATATATTAAAACTTCATTTTCCATATCAGCTGCTATTCTTAATCGCTCAAATAATGATATAATAAATAATGAGAGGAATTTTCTTTCCACTTCCTCAGGAAAGGTTTCGCTCTTTAAATATTCAAGAATCTCATAAAAATCATCTTTTGTTGTTAATTTATCAAAAATCTCGCTCTTTACCTTTTTTTCTTCTTCTACTATATTTTTTCCAAGAAATGTATATAACGTAGAAAGTATTTCTTTATACAAAATCATCACCCCATTTATAATTTTATAACTTAATATATATTATACCAAAAAGGAGAGTAAAATATGCAAAAATCTATAATTGTAAAAGAAGGAAATTATTATAAAAGATTGGATAAATTCTTAAGAAATAACTATGAAAATCTAAAACTCGGGTTTATATACAAATTACTCAGAAAAGGTTTTGTATATGTAAACGGAAAAAGGGTAAAAAAACAGGATTTCGTTTTGAATATAGGTGACAAAGTTGAAATTAGATATAACGGTCCTCTTGAAGAAAGAAAAAAGGAAAAAAGCATATTGCCAAGACCTTTAGACCTGGAAATAATATTTGAAGATAAAAATATCCTTGCAATAAACAAACCAAATGGAGTTTCAGTGCATCCTGGAACAGGAGAAGAAAAGGTTACAATAATAGAAGGTGTTTTACATTATGCAAATGGCGAATTTGAACCACATCTTGTTCATAGACTTGACAAACATACATCTGGCGTTCTTGTAATAGCTAAAAACAAACAAATTGCACGAGAATTAACAGAAATAATCAGAGGAAGAAATATATTGAAGAAATATCAGGCATTAGTTTTAGGAAAATTAAAAGGAGAAAAAAATAAATTAGAGGACATACTTGACGATAAAAAAGCTGTATTATATTATGATGTCTTAAATACATACAGAATAAAAAACATACCGTTATCCCTTGTTGACATTGAATTAAAAACAGGAAGAAAACATCAAATAAGAAGGCAATTTGCAAATATCGGCTCGCCTGTTGCAGGTGATAATATATATGGTGATTTTGAAAAAAATAAGATATTAAAAAGATTTGTAGGACTAAAAAGATACTTCCTGCACTCATATTACCTTGAATTTGATTACAAAAACAAACGTTATACATTAATGGCGGAACTAACTGACGATTTAAAAAAGGTTTTAAACAGATTGGAGCGATAAGCTTTTGAAAAATCTTAAAACGCTTATATTCTATATAACCATATTCTATGCAGTTTTTAGCTTTATCTATATCTCATATAATGATTATAAATTCTTATCCAGAGGATATCATATCATTGATAACTCCAGATTAAAAACCCAATCAATAAAGATTGGGGAAAAGGTTGTGGAATATTACAAATATCAGGATTATATCCTAATAAGCGAAAATTCCACCAATATAACTTTGGATGACTTTAAAAATATAGTCCATAGATTCAATAATATAATAGTTGCCGAGTTTTCAGACTTCGGCTTCATCTTTGACAGATATAAAATCTATCTTTCAGATGACGAATTAAAAAAAATAAGATATGCTCATTATATAAAACCAAAGGAAATGGATAAATACGATACAGAACAGGTTGTTCAACGGTATTGGAGAGCGTTTAATGAAAGAAGAATAAACCTTTTCTATATTCCAGAACATAAAAACAGATCTGAAATAATAAATGCCATAGAAAAAAGAATGAAAAATCATAAAGATTATATATTGCCATTGGAAAATATTCCTGAATACTTTGATATTATCTCAGCTGCAGTTCTTTTAGCTTTTGGAGCAATATATATACCGTTGTTTTCAATAATATATGCTATATTATATTTTTACTTTAACCCCTGGTCGTATGTATTTGCAGCGATATTTTTTTCCTTTATTTCATGGATAAAATGGAAAAATCATTTTGAAAAAGACAAAGCATATATAAAAGCTGTTTTGTTTAATATACTAATTGGTATATTAATCTACTCTTCAGGATACAGTTATTTATACATCTATAAAATTTCTGTTATTAGAGGTATTAAATTATTACTCATTACCCTTCCATTTATACTATTTATAGTCCAGATAAAAAACTTTAAATTAAAGAAAAAAGACATAATTCTCTCTTCAATAATCCTTGGGATAGTATTTATCTATTATATCCTCAGAAGCGGAAATTTTGGCATTTCCACAATGACAGAAAGAAAAATAAGGGATTTGCTTGAAAAATATCTAATTGCCAGACCGAGATTTAAAGAATTACTGGGATACACTTTCATCTTCACAAAACCACCAACAGAATTCTTTAAAATATTCTGGAATATAGGGCAATCTATAGTATTTGTCTCAATAATAGACACCTTTTTACACTTTCAAACACCGCTATACCTTGGTGTATTGAGAACAATAAATGCTTTTGTTATTGCAGGAATTATTATAGTTTTACTTAGAATTATCGTGTATAAACTAATATATAATCGGGGTGAATAAAATGGGAAATGAAATAAGAATAAAGGCTATTGATGCTGGAAAAAATATAGACATTGCACTTATAGCTGCAAAATTGCAATTGCCAGTCATCACAAAATGGGAAATGCCATTAATATTAAACTATAATCAAAAAAACGTACATGTTTATCAATTTGGAACCTTTGTATTTTTTGATTTCACCGACAAGGAAATAAAGGATTTTATAGTCTATCTGGAAAAATTAATAGAAGAAGAATATAAAACGGTTTTAGAAGATGAATTAATCATAAAAATCGATAATAATATAAAGGGAAACTTTTATATTGACTACAACATAGAAACATTATTCATAAAAGAAGAATTCATTACTCAGGAAGTTCTTTCATTAATATCATTGACCATATCCCAAAGTGTGGCATTAGAACGATATGAACAACTTTCGGACGAGCTTGAAGATGAAATAGAAAAAACTATATATAGATACAAAAAATTCAAAGCATTTTTGCCAATAATAAGGAATATTGTAATAGGAAAAACATTAAATCTTGTAAAAACAAGACATGAAATAATATCTGATATTATGATTCTTGATAAACCGTCCATTACCTGGGAATGGAATCTATACGACGAATTATATGAATCACTTGCAAGATTTTTTGAGTTAAAAAGAAGATATAAAAACCTTTCGCATAAATTAGATTATGCACTGGAAACTTACACTGTATTAAACGAAATAAGCGAAGGCTCAAGAGCCAATTTTCTCGAATTTCTCATTGTTGTCCTAATTGTCCTGGAAATCGTCATGGCATTCTTGCACATCTAATAAAATCCAAGCATTTATTTTTCTCAATCAACAATAAAAACCATCATTGAAAGGAGAACAAAAATGCTAAAAGCCAATCTTTTAAATTTTACAACATTATATAGATTCGGAACACCATTTGAAACAGACGCTGTAACACTCGACAAAAAATCGCTTAATTTCACCGAAACAGAACAACTCCCCTTCTTTTCTTTTGAAAAAAACGACACAATTTTCACATTAAAATTCCAGCTCAATGAAGAAGACCGTATATACGGTTTAGGACAAACACTTGGAGGATTAAACAAAAGGGGAAAACGCTATAAACTATATGCAACAGATGACCCTTTACACACACCGGAAAAAGAGTCATTATATGGTTCTCACCCTTTCTTAATAGTCAACAACAAATTTGGACTCTTTATTGATTATCCATCAGAAATAATATTTGACATAGGATTTACAAAACACGACATAATGGAAATCACAATCCCATCAAACAATTTTGATTTATACATATTCAACTCACAAAACAATATTGAAATTATCAAAGAATATTTAAAGCTAACGGGAACACCATATATTCCTCCAAAATGGGCTTTTGGATATCAACAATGCCGATGGAGTTACCCTGATGCTAAAACAATAAAAGAAGTCGCTGAAAACTTTAGAAAAAAAGAAATTCCATGTGATGCAATATATATGGATATTGATTATATGAAAGACTTTAAAGTCTTTACCATCGATGAAAACAAATTTCCAGACTTCGATAAATTTATGAAAGAAATGAAAGAAAAAGGATTTAAACTCGTTCCCATAGTTGACCCAGGTGTAAAAATCGAAAAAGGATATGACGTCTATGAAGAAGGAAAAGAAAAAGGATATTTTTGTAAAGACAAAGATGGAAAAGACTTTGTAGCAACAGTATGGCCTGGATTCACACATTTTCCAGACTTTTTAAATCCAGAAGTTAGAAAATGGTGGGGAAGAAAATATAAATTATTCACAGATCTTGGAATATACTCATTCTGGAATGATATGAATGAACCATCAATTTTCTTCGTTCCAGACGCTTTAAAAAAATATCTTAAAGAAATAAATGAAATGCTAAACAAAGAAATAGGTCTGGAGTTCTTTGGAATAAAAGACGGAATAAACGCTCTTTCAAACAAAAGGGAATATTACAGCGAATTCTATCATAATACCCCTTATGGAAAATTCTCAAATGAAGAATTACATAATCTATATGGTTATTATATGGCAAAAGCTACAGTTGAAGGATTTAATGAACTTATTCCAGATAAAAGATATTTATTATTATCAAGAAGCAGCTATGCCGGACATCATAGAATAGCCACCATATGGATGGGCGATAATATGTCCTGGTGGGAACATATGCTCGTAAATATAAGAATGCTCCTCTCATTAAACATGGCAGGATTCTTCTATACCGGCGCTGATATAGGCGGATTTGGCAGCAATGCGTCACCGGAATTAGTTATTAGATGGATGCAACTTGGAGTTTTCTCACCATTATACAGAAATCACTCAGCTCTTGGAACCCGTCACCAGGAACCATGGGCTTTTGACGAAAATATTGAAAATATAATGAAAAAAATCATAGAGTTTAGATATGCCTTAATCCCATATCTTTATTCTGAATTCTTCAATTCAATTGAAGAATTAACACCTTTTATTTCACCTCTATTCTTGCATTATAACGACGATGAAACTTCCTTTGAAATAGAAGATCAATTCATGGTTGGAAAATCCTTAATGGCTGCACCAATAATACAGCCTAATGCAAAAGGTCGTTTTGTATATTTACCTGAAAATAAATGGTTATACTGGAAACTTTCTGATTTTAAAGAAAGAAATGTAGAAGTTTTAAACCCAGGAACACATTACATAAAAGCGGGATTAAATGAAATACCTGTGTTTATAAAAGAAAATTCATTAATCGTATTAAACGAAGAAAAATTAAATTATGTTGATGAAAAAGCAACGGAAGAAATTATCGTTATAGGTTTTGTAACTGACAAAGCGGAATTCATCTATTTTGAAGATGATGGAGAAAGCTTTGCATTTAAAGAAGGCAATTATGCAAAAATAAAGATTACTGTAATCAAGAATAAAAATGGATATGACTTTGAAGTTGAAAAAGATGAAAGTGAAAAATTCGAAACTTCCTTAAAAAGAATAAAATTTGAGATTTATAATGAAAATAATGAGAAAGTAGTTTTTACTCTTTCTTTATAGTTTGCTACCATAATTAAATATTTGAACTTTTTTTAGAGTTGAACATTCTAAATAGCTTGAAAAATATTTGTATTTACTGTATAATTAATATAAGGTTTCATTTGTGAAGCGAGGTGAATAATATGGCAACATCATCCTTTAATAAAGATTTTATATTAAAAAGCAAAAAGGAAGTAGAAAGTTTTATTAAAATATTAGAAAAAACTTCTAAACCTATAAAAATTGATAAAAATTTAGTCTCACCTGAAAAAGAGAAAGAGGGTGTAGAAAAATTAAAATTACTTTTTACATAAAAAATTCCCCCGGATGGGGGAATTTTTTTAGTTAAGATTCTCCATAAATTTAAAGTCTACTGGAACAACATGAGTAACGCCATCTCTCATAGTAATTCCATGGAAAATATCGGCAATTTCCATCATCAATTTATTATGTGTAATAACCAAAAACTGTGTCTTATCAGCATGTTTCCTTATTAACTTCGCCAGTTTTCCTGCATTTATATCATCAAGCGGCGCATCAATTTCATCAAGCACATAAAATGGGCTAGGATTCACATTCATAAGTGCAAAAAGGAAAGCTGAAGTTATCAAAGCTTTCTCTCCACCAGAAAACAATTGCAATTTCTGGAAATTCCTTCCTGGCTTTTTAACGGAAATTTCCACACCTTTTTCAAAAGCCTTTCCTTCACCAAACATCTTCAACAATCCATCGCCGCCAACAAATAATTCTTTAATAAACTCACCAAACTTTTCATTTACAAAATTAAATGTCTTTAAATATTTCTCCTCTGCTTCCTGATCTATCTTATCAATACCTTCCTGTAATGTCTTAATAGACTTTAAAATATCCTCTTTTTGCTTATATCTATCATCAAGATCCTTTTTCACCATTTCATATTCATCTAAAACAGCAAGATCAACACTTCCAATATGTTTTAAAGCCTTTTTAATATCCTCAATACGCCTTTCAAGTGCCATAATTTCCATATCGTTTAAATTTTCAAAAACAAATTCTTCTGTATCAATTCCCATATTCTTTGCCTTTTCAAATAAAAAGTCCTTTTCATGAATAAGATTTTGTTTCTCTAAATCCAGCTCATGCGCAGCATTCTTCAAATCATCTATCTTATCCTTTATTTCATTTCTAAGCTTTTCATATTGTTCCAATTCCTCAAACTTCTCTTTCTTACCTTCTCTACTCTTTTTAAGCATTTGAAATGCCTCATTCATTTCCTCATTAATTCTTTTAATTTCCTCTTCATAATCTTCTAACTCTTTGCTTTTTTGTTCCATCTCATTCTTTAACTGCTTAAACTTATTCTCAAGTGATTCAAGATGATTTTCTATGCTTCTCAAATTATTCTTTACTTCATTTCTTTCCTTTTCATATTCTGAAATCTTTGACAATACAGAATTCTTATGCAAATTCAATTCATCCAATCTTGCAATCTTCTTCCTGAGCTCATTATCTATTGTCTTATTGCTCTTTTCTATTTCCTCTATTTCAATTTCTATTTTCTTTTGCAAATCAACATTATCGTTTATTTTTATTTCCAGTTCCTTCAATTCTTCCTCTATTTCATTTATCCTATCTTCAAATGTATCTATTCTGCTCAACACCTCTTCATACCCATGTTTTGCATTGGAATATTCCTTTTTAAAATCCTTATATGAATTCTTTCCATTTAAATGATTATATCTTATCTCATTTAACTTCTCTTCCAATTTTTTAAGCTCCACAGTTGAACGCTTATAATTATATTCCACCTTTTCCAAATTTTTTTCATTTAAAGAAATTTCTTCTTCTATTTCCTTCAATGACTCTTCAAGCTCAGCTAATTCTCTCTTTCTTGAAAGAAGAAGTGTTTGATTATTGTTTTTTGAAGCACCACCTGTAATTGCACCAGATGTGTTTATTATCTCTCCAGAAACAGTTGCAATTGTAAGCGACACATTCTTCATTCGATTTTTAATTTCCAGTGCTGTTTCAAGCCTATCAACAATTATTGAATTACCAAACACATATTTTATAACCTTTTCATATTCTGGATCATAACTTACCAGATCTACCGCATAGCCATAAAATCCTGGTTCATATTCCAGCTCTTTTACCCTTCTTAAATTTGAATTAATCAAATCAAGAGGCAAAAATGTAACTCTTCCAGCTCTTTCTGCTTTTAAATATTTTATATATGAAGACACCTGTGAAGAGCGTTTTATAACCACATTTTGAAGTCTAAAACCTGCAATTGTGGTAATAGCCGTTTCCAACTCTTCAGGTACCTCTATTAAATTCAAAACCACATCCACAATATTTTCATCATTATGAAACGCCTCAAACAGTTTTTTTATTGCATATGAAAACCCTTCATAATCCGAAATCTGCAGTTTTAAATTCTCTATCTTTCTTTTTGTTAAATCCTCTTCACGTCTTAACTTTTGAAGATATTCATATGTTTCCGAAACGCTCCTATGCAGCTCTTCTGTTTCACTTTTCTTTTCTTCAATCTGATCCATTAATTCCTTTTCTTTTTTAGAATAATGCTCAAGATCCTTTTCAAGAACTTTTAATTTTTCCTCTAATTCCTCTATCTTCTTTGCATAATTTTCCTTTTCAGTCTTCAAAAACTTCAATCGCTCATCCTTACTCCCCTGCTCGCTTATTAACTCATTTTTAGTTTTTTCATATTCTTTTCTTTCTTCAATTAATCGCTTTAATTTCTCTTTCAAAGAAGTTAGCTTATTCATCTCTTCAGAAATAGAAGCCTCTATCTCTTTCTTTTCATTTTCAACCTCTGTAATCTCTTCATTTAATTTACTCAATTCATTTTCATATTTTTCTATTAAATTCCTAATTTCTTCAAATCTCTTTTTATTTCTGGCATAATCCTCTTCAAACTTCGTCTTTTCCCAGCTATTTTCAACAATGGCTGAATTTAATTGTTTCAATTCATCCTCAAGATGTGTTTTCATCTTTTCATATGAATCAAGACGTTGTTTGAAGTTTTCCAGTTTTTCTCCATATGCAGAAAGCTTTTCATCCTTCTCTTCTATCTCCGCCTTTAATTCCCTGTATAACCTCTCAACCTCAAAACTCTTAGCAAGCAATTCCTTAACCTCTGACTTATTCTCAAGAATCTTATTCTCAATCTCCTGTATTTTCTCGCTTATCTTTATATTCTTGGCACCAAAATACTTAACCCCTATTTCCTTTAATTCCTTATTATACTCAACATATTTCTTAGCTCTCGATGCTCTGTTTGACAATGATCTAACCCTTTTCTCAACCTCATACAATATATCGTTTAATCTTTCAAGATTCTCCTTTGTCTGTTCAAGCATTCTCAAAGCTATTTCCTTTTTATCAAGATAAACCTTTATTCCAGCAGCATCCTCAATAAGCGCTCTTAACAATTCAGAAGGAGCTGCTATTAATTCCTTAACCTGATCCTGACCAATAATAGAATAAAAGGACTTACCAACACCTGCACCACCCATTACCTCAATTAAATCCTTCAATCGGGCATTTCTATTATCAATCTTATATTGTATCTTCCCATCAGCAGAAAGAATCTTACCAAGAGTTCTTATCCTTCCCTCATCATCCTCTATCTTTATAAACACCTCAGCCTTTTTGGCAGGAGGCAACTTTTCAGTCCCACTAAAAATAACATCAAACTTCTCCTCTATACGCATTTGCTTTGAGGATTGTTCGCCCAATAGCCATCTTATGGCATCCACAATATTCGATTTTCCTGAACCATTTGGTCCAACAATACTAACAATATTTGCATCAAGATTTAATGTTGTATTTTTTACAAAACTCTTAAACCCTTTTATCCTCAACTCAAGTAACTTCAACCACTTCGCCCCCTAACTTATTACTAAAACTATTATATCATAAAAATTTTGTGCAATAATAACAAATAAAAATTAAATCAAAAATCAAGAAAACATTCATAAAAAGGTTCGTTCATGCGACTCAATTGCTGATCCTTGAAAATTCCCAACTTAGTTTTCTTTTCGAACTTTTTTTGATATAATAATATAAAAAGACTATATATCGGAGGTATCTATATGCAAAACGTCAAACGAAACTTCTACGCATTCATCTGGCACGCAATATTCCTCGCAATAGCAAGCTCATTCATCGAAGTAAACACCGTAGTCTCCTCATTAATCCTTCAAGCAGGAGGCGGTGAATTCCTGCTCGGTCTTGTCACAGCAATCTCTGTTGGAATTCCACTCTTAGCACAATTATTCTTTGCAGGGTTTCTCGTTTCAAAACCTCTAAAAAAACCATATCTATTAACAGGAATATACCTTAGAATCTTTTCATTATTAGCAATAGGTTTATTATTAATCTCTCCATTATCAGAAAAAACACTGTTAACCCTGATTATTATTATAATTTCTATATTCTCATTTAGCGGTGTATTTGCAGGTGTAAGTTACACCGATTTACTTGGAAAATCTATACCAAAGGACTTGCAAAGAAAATTCATGAGCTTCAGGCAAATATCCAGAAGTTCCTTTGCACTATTAAGCGCATTCTTAGCAAAGTATATATTAAATAAATTCGAATATCCACACAATTACTCAAACATGTTTCTCATAGCTTCATTTTCACTGTTCATAGCCTCACTTGGATTCTGGCTAATCAAAGAAGAAAAATTTGAAGTAAAAAGGGAATTCCCTTCTTTCATGGAAATAATAAAAAATATTCCTACAATACTTTCAAGGGATAAAAATCTCCTAAATTACGTTATCTTTAGCAATTTAACAGGTTTTGGTTTAATAATAATACCATTTTATGTATTACTTGCCAAAAACACATTTACCCTTTCAGACAAAATGGTTGGAAACTTCCTGTTATTACAAATGATAGGAATAGTTTTATCAAGTTTCGTCTGGGGACCATTATTACATAAAAAAGGCTACAAAAAAATATTGAAATACTGTATAGCAATTGGAGGTTTAATCCCAATACTTGCATTAATATTAAGCAAAACATCACCATTATTATACTCAACATTATTCCTGCTAACGGGAATTGCAATAAGTGCCCGTCAAATGACATTTGAAGGTGTTTTAATAGAAATCAGCGATCATCATAACAGAGCATTATACGTTGGAATCTCAGGAGCTTTAAACTTTGTAACAGCATTACTCCCATTAATAATTGGCGCAATTATAAAACACGTTGGTTTTATTAACGTATTCATCTTTGTAGCTATAATGATATACTCAAGCTTATATTTCTTAAATCAGATGAAATTAGAACATTAGAACTTTCTAATGTTCTAATTTTTTAATTTTCTAATTCTCTAATTCTCTTTTAATCTAAATTTAAAAGAAAATACATATATATTTTTTCAATAGATATATGATTTGTGATATAATTAATAATGTAAAGGATAAAAATACCAAAAATAAAGTGAAAATTATAACTTTTTTAGGAGGGATATTATGAAATACGACATTATTGTTATTGGTGGAAGTGCAGCTGGACTCGTTGCAGCAATGACTTCAAAAAAAATCTACAAAGACAAAAAGGTACTTGTTATCAAAAAATTAGACAAAGAATTAGTTCCATGTGGAATACCATATATCTTTCACACACTTGGTGGTGTAGAAAAAGACTATATGGGAATTGAAGAAAAATTCAAAGCTATGGGAATTGATTTATTAATTGATGAAGTTATAGACGGTGATGCAGAAAAGAAAACAATATCAACAAAAAGCGGAAAAACATTTGAATATGAAAAATTAATTATCGCAACAGGTTCAACTCCATTTAGAGCTCCAATTCCTGGAAATGAACTTGAAAATGTACTAACAATTCCAAAGGATCACTTTTATCTCGAAACAGTTCACGAAAAACTCAAAGATGCTAAAAATGTGGTAATTATCGGCGGTGGATTTATCGGTGTTGAAGTTGCAGATGAAATCAAAAAAGCCGGTAAAAACGTTACATTAATAGAAGCAAGAGATTATTTATTACCAGCATCATTTGACAAAGATTTTGGAGAAATTGCCCGTGAAGAAATTGAAAGCGATAATGTAAAAGTATTATTGAATTCAAAAGTAAAAGAAATCGCAGGAAACGGAAAAGTTGAAAAGGTTGTTCTTGATGGTGGAGAAGAAATACCTGCAGATGTTGTAATACTCGCTACAGGTTATAAGCCAAATGTTGAAATTGGAAAGAAAATGGGTTTAAAAATTACAGATCTTGGATACATTGAAACAGATGATTACATGAGAACATCAGTAGCTGACATTTACGCAGCAGGAGACTGTGTACAACACAAAGATTACTTCACAGGAAAACCATCAAGACTTATGCTCGCATCAGCAGCTGTTTTTGATGCAAGAATTGCAGCATCCAACCTTTACAAATTAAGAGTATTAAGAACAAACAAAGGCTCATTAAACGCATATTCAACAGTAATTGGAGGCAAAGCATTTGCTGCAGCAGGAATTACAGAAGCAGTTGCAAAACAGGAAGGTTTCGATATAGTTGTAGGAAAAGCGGAAGTTATGGACAGACATCCTGGTAAATTTGCAGATGCTTCAAAAATCGTATTAAAATTAATATTCTCAAAAGAAAGTGGATTATTATTAGGAGCTCAAATGGCTGGCGGAAAGAGTATAGGTGAAATGATAAATATTATCAGTTTAGCAATTCAAAAAGAAGTTACTGTTCAGGACATTATGACAATGCAAATAGGTACACACCCATTATTAACAGCAGCTCCAACTGTATATCCACTCTCAGTAGCAGCAGAACAGGCTTTTTCACAAATGTAAATACAATAATAAATACAGCCCCTTAAAGGGGCTGTATTTATTATTGTAACTTCCTTTTCATCCTCAACAAAAAACCAGGGCAAAAATTTGACCCTGGTGGTTTGAAAAATGAATTATATAAAAATATATACCGTGGACCACATTCTAATCTTTCTTAGAAGGATCCATGGTATTTTTTTATAACTTCTCAATTATATATTCCTCAATATTCCTTTTTTCTGAATTTATATTCATTCCTATGAGATATATTTCTTTTCCGCTGTATTTTTCATAGTATTTCATTTCTTTTATTTGTTTTAATGCTTCGTCGCTACTTTGATCCAGTTTTATCTCAAATAAATATATCCTGTCGTCAAAATCTATTACTAAATCACTTCTTCCTAAGTTTGTCAATTCTTCTGCTTTTACATCTATTCCTGCTGAGGCTATTATTGTAAATATCAATGAGTGATAATATTTTTCTTCTTTTTTGTGTAGATTATACGGAACAGCGCTTATTATCTTTTTTATTTCTTCTATTAATCCTTTTATGTCATTTTCTTCTATTTTTAAATATATCTCACTTACCCTGTTTATTTCTTCATCATTAAATCCATAATTGGCTTCTAATATTAGTGTTGAAAAACTGTTTTTTACTTCAAAATTTGGATAGTCCAGTATATATTTTTTCTTTAATCCATATTTTTTTATTCCCTTAAAGGTTAAATATCCTGCCTGCGTAAAGAAGATATTTGCTTTTGCATCTTCTATTTCTCTTGTTGAGAAATCTTCTGCACTTACTGGTGTTTTTACTAAATCCTCATATTCTATCTTTTTGCCTTTTATATACTCATACAAAAAACTCGGTGAGCCACTTTCAAACCAGAAGTTTTGGAATTCTTTTTCTGAAAAAAATCTCAATATTGAATATGGATTATATACTGTATGTTCTCCATCAAATGAGAATCCATTATAATATCTTTTCATTTCCTCTAATAATTCTTTTTTTGTTATTCCAAACTTTTTTGCCGTTTTTTCTATATGTTCTTTAAAATAATATTCTAACTCTTCCTGGGTATATCCAAACATTTGTGAATATGCTGTATCTAATGATATATCGTTTAAATTGTTTAATGCTGAGAATACTCCTGTTTTGGTAAATTTTGTTATTCCGGTTATGAAGACAAATCTTATATGTTCATCATTCGCTTTTATTGTTGTATAAAAATCTCTCAATATTTCTCTATTGCTTTCCGCTTTTTCTTTTTTATTTATATTGTCCAATATTGGTTTTTCGTATTCATCAACTAATATTACTACTTTTCCTTTTTCTGATAGCTTCATTATTAATTCATCGAATGCAAACGCATAGTCTGTTTCTTCTATATTTATTCCGTTCCTTTTTCCTTCTTGTATTATTATCTTTGTTAAACTTTCTTTGAGTTTTTCTGTATTTTCTGATTTCGCCTTTAATAGATTTAATCTTATTATTGGATATTCCTTAAAATCCCATTTGTCATATATATATGTATCCTTAAATAATTCCTTCTCTCCTTTGAATAAGTAATAAAATGTTGATACTGTTAAACTCTTCCCAAATCTTCGTGGCCTAGACATAAAATAAAATTTTCCACTATTTATTAAATCATATAAATACTTTGTTTTATCCACATATATATAATTTTCTTCTATTATTTCCTTATAATCCGCTATCCCTACCGGCAGTTTTTTCATCACTCCCACCTCCACAATTGAATTATATCACAATTCAATTACGACCCCCTCCTTTCCAACAAAAAAACCAGGGCAAAAATTTGACCCTGGTGGTTTGAAAAATGAATTATATAAAAATATATACCGTGGACCACATTCTAATCTCTCTTAGAAGGATCCACGGTGATCATATAGTTTCTATTTTTACTAATAATTTATTACTCTTCAAAAAAAAGTTCGATGTTTTTTATAATCTTTTTCCATTCACCTATTTCTATCACAAACCCCACCCCAAATTTTACATTATAACCTCTCCAAATTTCCCATTTTTTACTTTGTCCATTGCATATACTTCTTTTAATATTTCATCTAAATCTTTTCTGGAATATCTATTAACTACATTTTTTATAAACGCTTTTTCTTCATCTGTTAATAATTTATTCTCTTTAAATTCTTTTGAAATAGAAATAAGATAATATCGTTTTCCTTCATAACTCAACCTTTCTTCAAAATTTATATAATCAAAAGCTTTAAGATATCCTAATATTTTTTCTATTTCCGCTGGATATGGGCCATAAAAATATAACGTATAATCTAAAGTACTTAATTTTTTTCCTCTCATCTTATTATAGTATAAATCTATCAAAAAAAGGATTTTTACTAATTTAGTCTTTGTTAAAGTCTTTGCCTCATTTAAAACTTCAAGTATAATTGCATAATTTTTATTTTCTATTTTTTGCATATAATCACCCTCTCACTTAATTCTTCACTTTTATTATACCATATAAAAATAAATAGAAATACTTATATCTACTTCTATAATCACTTTTTATACTATTTCTTTATTAATTCTCTGAATTCCATTTCGGTAGTTAAATCGTATCCATTTATAAAAATCTTTTTCAATATTCCACTTCTCATTTTTAGAATATTTTACAAACACAAAAGTTCAATTTCATCTTTGGTTTACTTTTAGTATACAATATACAGATCATATAATTTTATTTTCTTTCATATTTTCTTAATTCTTCTACTAACTTATAAACATTTGTATATGGATTTTTTTTAGAATAACTATTTATATCTTTCTTTTGTTCTTCCAATTTTTTTGCATTTTTTATAGCAACCTCTATTTTATCTTTTAATCTTTCATACATATCTTCAATATTTTTTTCATATTTAGGAATTCTAGATTTTAATTTTTTTAAGCACTCTTCCTTACTTAAAGTTGATTGCTGAAAACTAAAGTGCAACAAATACCATAATTCAAAACACGGATTAGAATAAATAGCGTTATACCCCTTACTTTCAATTTTGTTTATAGCATTATTAAAATCCTGATCTTTTACTTCATCTTTATCAAATACTAACCAAATTTGATCATATTCATCATTTTTTAAGTATTTTCTTGCTGCTTCTAGCAAAACATTTGCTCCTCTTCCTTCGCCTTCTACTCTAACATGTGCATTTGGAACTTCAAATGCTTCAAAATAAAGTTTTTCGGTTTTTTCTCCTTCACAAACTATCAGTATTGAAGGTAATATTTCTCTTATATCCTTTTTTCTTTTACCTTTATTTTTAAAATATCCCTTCCTACTCATTTTAAATCAAACCCTTTTAATATCTTTTTTAAATATGGGATTGCTCCATATTTTCCCTTTAAATAGTCTTTTTCAAAATTAGCATTTTTTCTTACTCCTTTTATTTCAAGAAGTGAGTATAATTCTGATTTTCCATATTTATCTTTACTTACAAACCAAATTTGATCTCTACTAAATAACTCTGGATTTAAAATAAGTGTATTATGCGTCGTAAAAATTAATTGTGCGTTCTTTTCATTTTTTTCTGAATTAAAAAGTTCTATTATTGTCCTTAGCAACAATGGATGAATTCTAGTATCAAGTTCATCTATAAACAAAATAGAGCCATTTTTTAATGTTGCTAATACAGGACCTAAAATTCCAAAATATTTTTTTGTTCCATCAGATTCTTCTTTTAAAAAGTCAAATTCAATATTTTCTATATAATTATTTTTTTCATCAAAAACTGGATGATATGTTATAAGCTTATTTGAATATAATTTTTCATTATTTACAGATATAATCCCCATGTTTTGTGGGGTTAAAGCAACTTTTTCATCTGTTCTTATTTCTATTCTCTCATTTCTAAAATCATTTATTCCCATATCTGCATTTTTCAACATATTCAAAATTTCGTCTTTATTAACAACTCCTTTTTCCATTAAATCTAACGTAATTACAACTGGAAAATCTGTGGAAATAAAATTAATTTTTTGAAAAAATTCTACTATTTTAATTGCAGTTTTGCTATTCCATTGAGATAAAGACGAAAGAAAAAGAGTATTTGCTTTCGTCTTTTCCTCAACACCTTTTCCTTCTGAAAACTTCCCTCGTTTAAATTCTTGCCAATCTCTTTCAAAAATCCTGGCTTCACGACCTTTTGGCCTATAATAAAGCCATTCGCTTTCAATCTTTCTATCTTTTATAGAAAACCCATATCTATAATAAATTTTATCTATTATAAACCTTCCTTCAAAAATCATAGGTTCATCTATATATTTTTTATTCAATTTAAATTTCTCATCTGGAATTTCAAATCCAAAATTCGCAGAATTTAAAATAAGATATATATAAAATTTAAAGGCTTTAAATAAATTACTTTTTCCTCCTGCATTTGGTCCATATATTGCAGCTGTTTTTAAAAGTTTAAATTTTTCAGCATTAAAATAACTCTTTGCTTCTTTATCATCTGCTACCATTGAAAATTCTGTTCTTTCTGCAAATGATTTAAAATTATAAAAACTAAAATCTATTAACATATTACAACACCTCACAAAATGGAATTTATAACAATTCATTATATTAAAATTATACATTATATAATTTTAAAAGTCAAATTTGAAATTTTTATTCAATTTAGATATCTAAAATATATATCATGTACACTTTATACTCTAAAACAACCTCACCAATTATAACAAAACCAGCAGAGTCAATTTTTGGCTCTGCTGGTTTATTATAGATTATTCCATCACTTTCAAAAATTATTTTTTATAACCATTAAAATTGAATTTTTTTTTGTACATTTTTATTTCCCCTTTATGGACCATTTTTCAATTTCATCTTTGTCTTGCTTTTAGTATACAATATACATTGCAGGCTGAAAAAGAGTATGTAGAGATTTAGGAGATTATAATGGGTTGGTAGATTAGGAGAGGGACTTTAAATAACTACAACTTCTAATTATGAAAATTCTAATGACTAAAGAATATTTTCACAATTTTGATTTCAAATAACCCCACAGCAGAAGCTGTGGGAGGATTGATGGGGCAATTGGTTTTAATTCAAATTATGTTTGAGTTTTTGGTAGAGATTGATTGCGATGATAACTTCTATTTTTTTTTACAACTTCTCAATTATATAATTCTCAATATTCCTCTTTTCAGAATTTATATTCATTCCTATGAGATATATTTCTTTTCCTGCATACTTTTCATAATACTTCATTTCTTTTATCTGCTTTAATGCTTCTTCTGCACTTTGATCCAGTTTTATTTCAAATAAATATATTCTGTCTTCAAAGTCTATTACTAAATCGCTTCTTCCTAAATTTGTCAATTCTTCTGCTTTTACATCTATTCCTGCTGAGGCTATTATTGTAAATATCAATGAGTGATAATATTTTTCTTCTTTTTTGTGTAGATTATACGGAACAGCGCTTATTATCTTTTTTATTTCTTCTATTAATCCTTTTATGTCATTTTCTTCTATTTTTAAATATATCTCACTTACCCTGTTTATTTCTTCATCATTAAATCCATAATTGGCTTCTAATATTAGTGTTGAAAAACTGTTTTTTACTTCAAAATTTGGATAGTCCAGTATATATTTTTTCTTTAATCCATATTTTTTTATTCCCTTAAAGGTTAAATATCCTGCCTGCGTAAAGAAGATATTTGCTTTTGCATCTTCTATTTCTCTTGTTGAGAAATCTTCTGCACTTACTGGTGTTTTTACTAAATCCTCATATTCTATCTTTTTGCCTTTTATATACTCATACAAAAAACTCGGTGAGCCACTTTCAAACCAGAAGTTTTGGAATTCTTTTTCTGAAAAAAATCTCAATATTGAATATGGATTATATACTGTATGTTCTCCGTCAAATGAAAAACCATTATAATATCTCTTCATTTCTTCAAGCAATTCTTTTTCTGTTATTCCCATTTCTTCTGATAATTCTTTTATGTAATCTTTGAAATAATATTCCAATTCTTCCTGCGTATATCCAAACATCTGTCCATATTTCCTGTTTAAAGATATATCGCTTAAATTATTTAATGCTGAGAATACTCCTGTTTTTGTGAATTTTGTTATTCCGGTTATGAATACAAATTTTACATATGCATCCTTTGTTTTTATCTTTTTATAGAATTCCCTTAAAAATCCTCTAAACTTTTCAGCTTTTTTCTTATCGTTTATATGCTCTAATATTGGTGATTCATATTCATCTATTAAGATTACCACTTTTTCTTCATATTTTTTATTTAATACCCTTATTAAATTTCCAAATTTCGTTGGTAAATTATTTTCTATCTTTGGTATTTCATAATCTTCATATATATCCTCTATCATTTTATTTAATGATTCTATAAACTCTTCATATGTTGTAAGCGTATTATCAGACATATCCAGTTTTATTATTGGATATTCCTTAAAATCCCATTTGTCATATATATATGTTCCCTTAAATAATTCCTTCTCTCCTTTGAATAAGTAATAAAATGTTGATACTGTTAAACTTTTTCCGAATCTCCTAGGCCTTGACATAAAATAAAATTTTCCACTATTTATTAAATCATATAAATATTTGGTTTTATCCACATATATATAATTTTCTTCTATTATTTCCTTATAATCCGCTATCCCTACCGGCAGTTTTTTCATCACTTCCACCTCCACAATTGAATTATATCACAATTCAATTATGGTTTCCCTTCATTTCCAACAAAAAAACCAGGGCAAAAATTTGACCCTGGTGGTTCCATTTATATTATCTCATTTATCTAATTCTTGCATAATTTCATCTATAAAAACATCTATTTTTCTTTGTAATTTTGTATCATTTAAATATGTTTTTTCTTTGAGTCTTTCTAAGACACCTTTAATTTTTCCTTTTGCATATGATGAAGAATATTCATCTAGTACTGATTTTATTTCTTTTTTTACCTCAAACCCATAAGCATATTTATACAAAAATCTATATATTTTCAATTCAATATTTTTACTTACAGCATCTGACCAAACTGTATCTTTTTCCTTTTCAATTATAAATTTTACAAAACACTCATATCTCTGGTTATCTGATAATTTAGCTACAATTATTTCTTCTAAAATAGGATACAGTATCTTTTCTTTTAATATCTTCTCACTTGAAAGTTTATATCCAAAAAAATCCAAAATTCGTATATATAGAACTTCTTTTATTTCTTTATCTTTGAAATCATAAGATATTAAATACAATAAATATGACTTTATAAATTCAAATTGCCAAACATGTATAATTTTAATTTCTTTATATACATTTAATAAATACTCCGTATATAACTTTATGAATTCAAAAACCCTAATTGCATCAAATTTATTTGTAATAAATTGAAGATTTTTACTTAAGATTTTCCATGAATTCCAGTATTTCTCCATAATAAATGTAATTAAAGGAAAATACATATAATCTTCTCTTAAAATAACTTCTGTAATAAAATTATCGTTTAATTTATATATTTGTCCCTTTTCATACTTATTTTTTTCCCTATCTATATAATTTAATATATTATAATATATATAAAGTTCTGGAAAAGCATATACATCTACAACTATTGAAAGCGCTATAATTACTATTTCTACCAAAACAAAAGATATTACAAAAAAATTTAATTTAGAAAATTCCATTGAAAGAAATACAATTAATAATAAAGATAACCATACATATATTCCTAAATCTAATAGTATCTTGATTTTTAATTTACTAGAATATTCTTTTTTATACTCAAAAAAAGACATAAAAAGAGCTATTAAAGTAAACGATCCTACAACAAAGCTGACAATAAATCCTTTAAAAATCTCCCAATTAAAATTCTTTATTATATTCAATTCTAAAATATACAAGCTAAAAAAGGCTATAATAATTGCTATAATTGCTCTAAATACTATATTATTAACAATTTCTACAAATAATATTTCTCTCCCCAATTTTTTAAAATCTTTGGTTAAATATGAGTTCAAATATTCATATTTATCTCGTATAAAAGAAAATTCAACTATAATTACAGGGAGTATCCACATTAAAATTATTTCCAGAAAAATACTGTGTTCTATAATTTCTTGCATTCTAACACCTTCTAAAAATTTATAATTCTACTTATTCATACATTCCATGACACTTTTTATATTTCTTTCTACTTTCACAAGAGCAATGACCATTTCTATTAATTTTTTACTCACTCTTAATTCCCCTATTATTTCAAAATTTCCATCCTATAAATTCCACCACCAAATTCAATGAAAATTTTACTTAAATTTAAAATTTAATTTTTTAGTTGCAAGGAATTAATTAATCAATGATATATTAAAAATATTAAAGAAATAATTCACAAATATTGATTAGAAATTTACATGAAGATTTTGTGGAATGAGATAAAGTATGTAGAGATTTAGGAGATTATAGTGGATTGGTGAATTAGGAGAGGGACTTTAAAGAAATGGCTACAACTTCTGATTATGAAAATTCTAATGACTAAAGAACATTTTCACAAAATTAATTCTAGATAACCCCACAGCAGAAGCTGTGGGTGAATTGATGGGCAATTGGTTTTATTTTAAATTATGTTTGAGTTTTTTGTAGAAAACAATTGTTATAATAATTTCTATTTTTTATTTATTTCACTTTCGATGGGCTTTCAAAGTTCGTTTTTATAAACCACACATTGATTTTTATTCCTTCTATTTCTTCTATTTCATGTTTGAAATCTTCTATTGCATCCGAATATATCACAAGCCAGCCTTCTTTTAATCCACTTCTTTTTAAATATTCCACTAATTGCTTTTTCGATTTTTCATATTCATTTCCTGTTAGGTTTGTTTTTATTTCTATTAGATATTCCCTATTATTCAGATTTATTAAGAGGTCTATCCTTCCTCCTCCTACCTGTGTTTCTGGATATACCTTTCCTTCTGCCGCCTCTACATATAAGCTTAAGAATTGGTCTAAGTTATATTGATATACTCCTTCATAATAATTCCTTCCTTTAAACATTATCGCTCCTCTTAATTTGATATATTCTGTATATCTTTCCAATAATTTATTTAAATCAAGACTTCCGTCTTTTTTTATGTATGGCTTTATTGTATCATTTATTGTTGCCATATAGTTTTTTTCTCCGTTTATTTCCGGCATAAATCTTGTATATAACGCTTTGTAGTATAATGGTACTCTTACACAGCATTTACCTCCACAATTATCTATTACTCCGTGTTGATATAGAAAATTTATTCTTTTATCGTATATTGAAAATTTTACTTTTCCAGGCTCAAATAGTATTTTCATTATTAATTCCTTTTCTTTTTCTGCTTTATGCAATATATTGGCTATATTTTTATCAATATAGACATACATATAATCTTCAAGTGTCTTTTCAAAATGCTCCACTGTTATAATCTTTTCACCAGGAGCTTTTTTAGTAACTAAATCATATGCAAGACCATTGGTTAGTCCAGGTTGCCCTGCTGCGTTATGCCATATTAATTCTTTTACTTTTTCATCGAATATTTGCCCTGTTTCTTTTTCATGTTGGCTTAATAAATCATATACCTGTTCTTTTGTAAAGTATGGTACTTCCATATGTTCTGCTATGTTAAATGGACTTGCGTTATCTTCTAATATCCCGCTTAAATAGCTTACGCTAATAAGTACTACACTCCTCAATCCATATATTTCTTTATCGTGATACATACTTCTTATTACATGCAAAAATTCATTCATTATTTTCTCATCTAACTTTTCAAATTCATCTATCATCAACACTATTTCTTTTCCGCTTTTTTCATTAAGTTCTTCTATTAAGTTTCTTATTTTATCAATCTTTTGAGGTATTATCAATTCCATTTTTTTTCCATATATTTTTTTATTTGAGCGATTGATATCCATTACTAACGTTTCAAGAAAATCCTCTTTATCTTTATCTTCATAACTTTCAAATGAGATAAATATTGTTAAATACTTATCTTTTATTTTTTCTACAATATCTCTTAATAATGTGGTTTTTCCACTCTGTCTTGGTGCAGATACTGTAAAGTATCTCCAGTTTTCTATATGATCAAGCGCTTCTTCCATTATATCCGGTCTTTCCACATAATAGCATGTTTTCTTATCAACAGGTCCCGATGTACAAAACGTTCTCATTATTTCCACCTCCACAATTGAATTATATCACAATTCAATTATGGTTTCCCTTCATTTCCAACAAAAAACCAGGGCAAAAATTTGACCCCTGGTGGTTTGAAAAATGAATTATATAAATATATACCGTGGACCACATTCTAATCTTTGTTAGAAGGATCCACGGTGATCATATAGTTTCTATTTTCCCTCTTTTTTTCATTCCTATTTTACTATTTACATATCACAATCACTTTTAAATTCTAATACTTTAATATCAGAAATATTATTATAATAAATATTACCTTTTAATACCAAAACAGCTTTAAAATATTTTTCATTTATTTTTTCTATGACCATTTCTTCATTTTGACTATATTGCTCTAATAACATACTATAATCATGTTTCAATTTATCAATCTCATTAATATCTTCCTTTTTTATTTTTTCAAAAATTATCCTATAATCAAAAGAAAAAACTATATTACCTTTTTTAGTCAAAATCAAATTTTTTCCAAGATTAATTTTATAAAAATTAATTTTTTCATCTTCTAAATTTATTTTCATTTTTAAAAGCATAAAAAGAGATTCGTTTCCAATTATAAAATTATAATTTTCTAACATTTGCTTTTTCGTTTCAAAATAATCTTTTTCTTTATTTTTAAAACAAAAATCAATTTTTTCAATATTTGTTTTGGTATAAAATTCTTCAATTACTCTTTTAGACAAACTAAAATTTATATTCCTAAAATCTAAAAAATCATAATATGTTTTATCTGAATATACTTGAAATAGAATAGGATATTTCTTTTCAGAAATTTCGAACTTTCTCATCATATTTGACATTACAAAATTTTCTCTTAATCCGATTAAATATTCTTTTTTATCTTCACTAAATTTATTTTCTAGTAGTTGCCATATTTCTTTCTTACTTATTTCTTCTTTTAATGCATGAGCTTTATTATCTACTTCTGATATATCAATTGTTTCATCTTTGCTTATTTTTTCTTCTAAATTATATTTTTTATATGTTTCTAATATATCGATTATTTCACTGAAATCTTTCAAAAATATTTCAAAATTTTCTCTCTCAATTTCATCTAAAATTTTAAATTTAAAAAGATTTTCCTTTAAGTGTTCTAAATGTTTTTTAAAAAAATCATATTCATATTTTTTTTCTTTAAAATATTCAATAATTTTATCTTTAAACAAATAAAGGTTTAATGATTTAGATTTATATATAAACAACAATAACAATTCTAATCTATAATCATATGAAGTTTCAAAATAAATTTTTGCATTTATTATAGTTTTTTTCTCTATTTTTTTTAATTCTATTATATTATCAAAAAAACTGCTATTTTCTTCTATAGAATCAAAAAAAGTTTCCATAAGATATATATCATCATATTTTCTTTCAAACATTTTAGATATAAAGTTTACTATAATTTCTATAATTTCCTTTTTTGTCTCAATAGAAGTTTCTTTATCTTTAATAATATACTCTAAAAATTTTGCCATCATTAAAAAAATTCTTTTTTTTATATAAATTATATCTATAAAATTAAATTTTGATTCTGAAAACAATTCATATATTTTTATAAATAAATTAAATTCATTTTCATCATCTAAAATATATTCAAAAAAAATTTCTTCGTCTTTCTTATATTTATATAAATTAATTATAAAATCAAATACATATGCAAGATATCTGTTTATTATTTCATAATATATATTTTTATCATTTAATGATTTAAATATTTGAAAAAATTTAACTATAAACTTTTCTTGATTTTCATAAAACGTTATAGTATAATCCTCATTATTAATTAAAAATTCATTTAATTCCTTTAATATTTCTAAAATAAATATTACACTTATTGGGTTGTTATAATTTTTAAAATCAGAATAAATTTCTTTAAAATCTATATAATTAATCTTTTTGTTTTCGGATTTTTTTATGTTATTGATTACAATATATTCAACTAATCGCAGAAAACTTCTTTGGTGATCTTGAGATAATTTATCAGCCTTTTTTTCTACAATTAATAATCCATATTTTATCATTTTAAATTTATAAAGTTCAATAATTTTACCATTTTCTTTATTATTAAATATGCTAATTAATTCTATGGTATAATCAAAATTTATACTTAATATTCTATCTAAAAAAACATAAAAATTGTTAAAAAATATATTATAAAATATTCTACTTTCCGGATCTATTATTCGCAAAACTTCTTCAACAAAATTAATCATTTCTTTCTTAACTTTTTTGTTTTCAATTTCATCTATAAAAAATTCAAAAATTTGTTCTATTAAATTCTCCAAAATTTCAATTTCACCTTTTTCGTTTAATAAACTCATATATCTTACAAATTCATTGGTATTTATATACTCATTCATCTTCATCACTCTCATTGCTTAAAATATAATTTTTATAATTAACTAATACAGCTTTAGCAATATTCTCTTGTACTATTAAAACTTTTATAATTACATATATTGCATATCCCAAATTTAAAATAAAGAATATACCTATTAAGTAAGTTAAAAAAATTATCATTTTCAAATCCAACAAAACCAATATTATCGACATGACATAATAGTAAGTTACAAAGCCTATAAAATGTTTTATTTGTTTTTCAAACAATTTAAAAATAGAAAAAGGAAAATTCAAAAATTTTTCAATCAGTAATAAAAATATCGGAACAATAAATCCAACCATACTTGCAATTACACTAAGTAATATTTCAAAATTTCAAGCTGCGTTATTTTTTCCAACAATTCCAATGGTTTATCTTCTTTTTCTTATAGTAAAATGATTCTATATCTTCAATATCTTTCAAATTTTTTCTGCAAATATCAAGTAATTTTGGAAGACACAATTTTTTTAATCAGCCATATCACATTCTGAATTCTACAAACATTTATTTTATCAATAAGGGATTAAATTGATATTTTCTTATTCATTTATAACATTCTTTAATAAATAAGCATCTCTTTTATTATCTATTTTTTTTAATCTACTCAATATTTTATTTTCTGTTTCAGGAGACCAGTATATTTTTAACTGTTTTTTTGCCCTTGTTATGGCCGTATAAAAAATGTTATGGGTAATTCTTTCTTCTACTTCATCCGTAATAACAATTTTAACCGAATCATATTCAAGCCCCTGTGCTTTATGTATAGAAACAGCATAAGCAATTTGAAAAGGTACTATTGTGTCCGTAGATTCATCATCTTCATCAGTACTTCTATATTTATTTACCTTAAATCTAATAGTTGACTTTCCATTAGCATCATCTTCGATAAGTTCTATATCATTATAGTCCATTATATCTGTTTCATTTAATACCTTATCAATTTGAATATCAAATTGTATATAATCATCTTTTTTCTCAATAAAAACTATTTTACCTTTAAGATTATTATAAATCGAAGGACCAAATCTTTTAGTATCATTAAACAAGATAGGATCATTAACTTTATAAACAAGTTCTCCCCAATATACAGCAGTATTAGGATTATTAGCTTGTAAAAATCTATTAATATTATTAATTCCATATAATCCATCATAATTTAAACAAAGAATAATTTCATCTTCTTCGTGTTTTTTAAAAATAGATTCGTCTAATTTGGTTGTATAGTTTTTTTTCGCCAAATGCTCTGAAATGTCATCATCTAAATTTCTTACTTTATTCCATAACTCTAATAAATCATTATTAGTAGTACGATATGGTTTTGTCAACTCAAAAAGTACATTTTTTGGCAAAAATTCTCTTGAAATATTAAACCAATTGCCAAATCGTATAGACTCTATCTGAAAAACATCTCCTACTAAAACTATAAGTTTAAAAGAAGCTTTCCTTAAAACGTTTAACATATCATCGTTACTAACTGTACTACTTTCATCTATAAATAACAAATCAAAATTTACGTTTGAATTTTTTGAGGATAAAAATTTTGTAATTGTCATAAATTTGCAATTTTGAGCATTTACTTTTCTTTTTAAATTATCAATTGCTGGATTAGTATTAGCTAAATAAAGTTTTTTACTATTATTAAAAAAATTTGAAATATGATTAATCATAGTTGATTTGCCAGTGCCAGCAGAACCATAAATCATAGCTACTTTAGATTTTTCAAACATATTTATTAATATTTCTTTTTTATCATTGCAATCTATTTGATACCCTGAATTTTGCAACCAATCATGTACAGATTTTGAATAATTCTTTATTCCCGAAAAAGCTAAAGCTTTTAATAATTTTATGATTTCAATTGTATCATCTCTATATCCTTTTATATAAATGAAATCCTTGTATTTATTCAAACTACGATTTTCATGTCTATAATAAAGTTTACTATTGTATGCTTTTATAAGTTGATCTATATTTTCGAAATTCTTTATTTCTTCTTGTGGTGTAAATAAAATCCCTTCAATTTCAGTATTGTTCTTAATATATCTAGCGAATAATTCGTCTTCTCTATTTTCAACATTTAAACAATTTAACAAATCATAAAATTTTGGATTATGGTTTATTAGAGATGTCGAAAAAGGAATTTGATCAAAAGGAATACACCCATATTTAAGTTTTAAATTTGATAAATGTTTATTAAAATTTTTATGATAATATTGTTGTTTTATAACTTTATTATTCATTTTATACAGTAGATATTTTATTACATTTTCTCCAGGATTATTATTTTTTACTAAATATCTGCATTGATCTAATACATCAAAAAATTGAGATTTTATATCTTTAATTATATTATACTTTATCTCATTGTAATAGCTATCTTCTAATTGTATAAATTCATCTAAAGATAATCCTGAATTTGTCAAAAAAGCCATTAACCTTTTATACTCCTGATGACTACTTTGTATATTAATTTTAAAATCAAATATTTTAGCAAAATTGTTCAATTCACAAGGCCTTATTGATACTTCCCAATCTTCAATAATACTAATAGGCATCGTTTTATTCAATATTTTTATCGTAGAATTTCTAATAAAAAGTTTAATAGCGTAATTTGGAGAAATTTCATGTTTTGTAAAAGCAATAACTCTATCAAATTTGCTAACACGATCATGAGATCTTGTAAAAGTTACTTCGTAATAAACTTTATTATCTACAAAAAAAGGTTTTATTTTTTGAATATAATATCTGTCATTTTGTAGCTTTCCTTTTAAAGGTTTTTCTATTTGTTCAACAATTTTTTCATAATATTCTTGTGTTGTGCTATCCAAATCGATTGGAAATTTATCTATATTAATAAAAACATCAAGATTATATTTTTCTTTTAAAAAAGATTTAATTTTAAGAAGATATTCGTAATATTTAAGCATCAATCTTTCAGAACTATCTTCATCAAGAGTATAGTGTGAAACAGAAATTTTTAATAATTTATAAAACTTATTTAAAAAATTATAAGAACTTTTTCCTTTAATATATTTTTTTGCTTTTTGAATATTATCATAATTTATTTCAATGTCATTACCCTTACTATATATTTTTAAAAAAATATATTCAACCAAATTTCTGAGATGTGCCAATATATTTTGAGATAATAAACCTCTATCACTATCATCAAACTTACTAATATTTTTAGAAATTACTTTATCAATATCTAAAATAGCTTTATCTATATTTTTAATTTTTTCATTCATAACTTATCTCCTCTTGTTTATAGAATATGCACTTCTCCAAAAATAATGACAACCCCAAGTTTAACTAAAAAACAAAATTTCAAGCTGTGGTCTTTCCTGAATAATTTCTACCATATATAATATTGATTTTTTTTAAAGTTAAAATTTTCCCTTCCTTATCCCTTACATTATTATCTCATTCAAAATCTCTAAAAATACCAAAATTTTTAATTGATTTAACCTTTTTTATCATATTAAAACCTCACATCAAAATTTATATTTATGTAACATTCAAAAATTCTTATTTTAAGTCCTTTATAAAAGAAATCATATTATTTATTATAACACTCCTCTTTGTATCCTTAAGATATTTCATATGTCTGATATTCTTATCAAAATCAGTTATAAATAATTCCTTTTTTTCATCTTCTAAAAATTTTAAAAATTCTTCTCTTATATTATCTTCAAAATAATCTTGATACTCGTTTTTTATAAACTCAAAAGCTTTTTTTATTTCTTCTTTTCTACCTTCCCAATTATAATATCCATCTCTATCTTTTATAACGTTTTCTAAAAACTCTAACATTAAACTCAAAAATTTTATTTTATTTGTTTCTTTAGCAATACTATATGAAGTAATTGCCAGTTGTAAATAATCAGTTCCTATAAATTCTTTTTCTTTATAATATTCAAGGGTCCAATCAACTATATTTTCAACTTCATTATCTAATTTTTCTATTAAATCTTTCTTTTCAGCTATGTTTATATTTTTAGATAATATAATTTGAGAAATAATTTCAAAACATATTTTATTATCTTTTATATCCTCTATATACGTATATAACTTATTTACACCTTTTGATTCATATATTTTAAAAAGAATTAATTTTAATTTCATCTCGTCTTCTATACTTGAAAAATCAATATTATCTCCTATAGCTTTAAATAATTTTTCATTCTCTTCAAATAGAAAATATGCAAAAAATAAATTGTTTTCATCTTCAAAAATTATTTCTTTAAATTTGCTTTTATCCATTTGATAAACAATTTCGAAGTAAGGTAAAAAAATCTTTAAGTTATAAGGAAAATCAAACACTAAAGAATCTTTAAACATATACATCCAATCAAAAAAATTTATTTTTCCAATATTTAAAGTTCCATCATAATAAAAATTACTATATTTACTTTTTAAAAATATTTTTGCCCCATTTAAAGATAAATCCCAATATTTTTTTATTTTATCATTTTCATCTTTTTCCAATTCTAAAATAATTAATTGCATATTATCCTCTATAATTAATTTATAAGATAACAAAGCAAACAACAAAAAAGATGGAAATATTTTCTTTTTTTTCAAATATTCATTGCTTCCATAATCAGTCATAATAGTCTTAACAATCTGAAAATTCTCTTTAATATCTTTCCCATCAAAAAGTTCATCAATTAAGTTTATATCTATATAATCACCAGAATTTATTGATAATACAATTTCATCAAGTTTTTCTCTATAAAACTCTTTTTCCTTCATATCAATCTTCCTCCCAATTATAAATATTTTTTAGCGATGAAATAAGAGAAGAAATTTCATCTATTTCATCTAAACCTATTTGATAAACAGCAAATGTACTATAATTTTTCTTTTTAAATAAACCTGTCATAGAAGTTCCTATATGCCATAATGAATCATAATTTTTAATATCTTCAGCAACCCATAATAACCAATACCTATCATGAACATTCATTTTTTCCGCAATATCACTATATAAGGGATAAAAATTAATTTTCTTATTTGCTTTTTGGGTTAAAAAATTTGCTATCTCTTTATTATTATCACATTGGCTACTAAAAAATATATACTCTACATAAAAAAAGAAATTTTTTGTAATATTTATAAATTTTTTTATTTTATCTGTACGTTTATTGATTTTATCATTGTTATCAAATAAATAATTATCAATAATTATAAATTTATATTTATATTTTGGATATGAAATACTATTTTTAAATTCATTGTTTAAAAAATTTAAAAAATCATTATATGTATATATATTTTTAAACATATTCACACCTCATTTTGCTCAGCAATTGATTTTACATAAATCTCATTATATAAAATTTTAAAAATCTCCTGAGATTTTGGTACGGATAATTCTACTATAGTGGAAAAATTTTTCCCTATAGAGTTAATAGAACTTCCGAGCAAAAAACCACTTTTTACAATTTCTTCTCCATTTTTATTTATAGTCAAAAAAATAAATCTATCATGAAAATGTTTATTTGAACATACAAAATCAATGGTTGTATTATATTTTTGTCTTAATTCTTCTTTCCACTTTTTTATTTTTGAATTCAAATCATTTTGTTCATACTTTTTCTTATTTTCAAATATTATAATCTTTTGTGTATGAAGATTTTGATTAATAAGAGTTATAAAATCTTTCATAGTATCTTTAAATTCATCTAAATCAAAATATGGATCAAATATCCATATCCTGTCAAAGTTTTCATTCTCAAAAATTCTTTGAAAATGTTCAAAAATTTTTCTTTGCTCATTCGGGGTAGAAAAAATAATCTCATAGTTATTTTCTAAACTTTTTAAAAAATATCTTTCATCATTATAATATTTATTTAATAATTTTAGGTTCTTTATATATTCGCTTTTATCTGCAATTTCAAAATTTTCATAAAAAATATCTTTCAATAGAATATTTTTATCCAATGTTTTTACATACTCTTCTTTCTGAGAATTTGTTATTCCCACTTTTAATGATATTTCCATAATAAAATGAGCATTATTGTATAAATAAACTAATTCATCGTTTTGATTATATACTTCAACATCCAGACTATTCCATAAATTATAAGATGCAGGTATTTTTATAGGATATTTACCAGGTTCGGTAATTTCAAGTTTTTTAGTAGCCACAATAACTTTATGAAATCTAAATGTCAATACTGCCGTCATTTTTTCTATTTCATTTAAATTATATCTAATACTAAGTTTTATATTTTGGGGATTATTTTTAACTCTTTCCAAATCAACTTCTACCCCCGTTGCTTCAAAAAATAAAACATTACCTATGGAATATGGATTATCTTTTAAATTAAATCCTGATAGTTCATAAACCCATTTACAAATTTCATTAAAAACTTCACTATTTTCTGGAATCAAATCAAAAATTTCATCTTTGTTCATTTTTAAAATTTCCATGAAATAAGTACTTTTATTTATATATGGATTTTTGCTAAATGTCATTTGATCTCCTAGAAAACCTTCTACTCTTAATTTTGAAACTTTTATCGAATTCTTTTCTTCTTCAATTTCTTGTCGAGATATATATTTTTCAGTAAATATTAAAGTTAAATCTTTTGCAACATTTATTTCTTTACTTATATTTCTTTTACTCATTTCCTGATAATAATCAAAATTCTTTAAATTGTGATAAATAGTTAATACATGTATTTTATCATCTTCATTTTGTTTTAAAACAAACTCTTGCTTAATTACTCCTTTACTTAAATCTTTAAAAATCACGTTTATCAACTCCTTTGCACATAAATTTTATAGAGTTCATCTTTTTTCTTTCACAAGTTAGCAACAAATATTAACTCATCTTTATGATATCATAATCCAATATATCATTCAATAAAATAAATATCTGTTACCAAAAATTAACCGTTATTAATATAACAATGCTATATTAATTGATAGCGGTGATTTTCACAAATCAATTTCAGATAACCCCACAGTTTTTATTGTGGAGTTTTATATTTCTGCACATTACAATAGTAAGTAATTATTTTTATACATTTTCAATCATTTTTCCAAATCTTCCATATTTCAGGTAATTTATCATTAATAGACCTTCCTTCACATTTTTTATAATTTCCAGAATTTTTAATGATTTATTTTCAATATATTTAGCTTAAAATTCTGTCTTTGAATTAGGTTTATATTTTGGTTCCAAAATTTTTATATTTATAGGTGGATAATTAAAATTCACACTGCTTAAAATAGCCTCACCACTTCCAAGTTTTGGTACTATATTTATAACATTATTATCTTTTGGCAGAACATACTTTAATTTTTCTAGATCATTTGAATTAGTTAAATTATGAATAATAAATGTCCCAAATTGACTTAAAATTCCCTCAGGAATATCTCCTGGTCTTTGTGTAATAATACATAAAAATACTCTTTTCTTTCGAGTTTCCTTAGCAATATACTCAAAAGAACTACGTTTATATTTTTTTAATTCATTATCGCCATTTTTATTTAAAAAATTATGCGCTTCATCAAGAAACACTATCAATGAATTTTTAGAATTTTTAACAATATTATTTCTTGCCATTTCAAGAATTTTTCTTCCCATTAATTCAACAACTATTTCTTTCATATTATATTCTGACACTATATCTTCCAAATTTAAAATTAACAACCTTTTATTATGTGAATTATTATTATCCTCATCATTGGGAATATCATTCTCTTTATTTTCTTTTATAAAATTTTCAATAACTGATATTATATTTTGTTTCTTTTTAGAATCTGATTTAAATATACTATTATAAAATTCACTTGTTAGAAAATTATTTAATCGTGCAATCATTGAAATACAATATCCAAAGGTTTTTTCATCTTTTTTCCATTTTTCTTTATTACTATTCATATATGATACAACACACTCATTTTCAATTTGTAAAGGTAATTTTTGTAAATCAACATTTTTAAGATCATTTTTTATTATTTCACCATAAAATTTCATATATATTTCGTTAAATGCTTCAGGAGAATTGCCCTCCTTTTTTATGTTTTCATCTTTAATAAAGTCTTTAAATTTTTCATACTCTTCTTTATTTTTCTTTACTTCTTGAACAAGTTTTAAAGACTTAATTGCTTCATTTAATTTTGGAATCTGAGCTCCTTCTGATGGATTTAAAATTAAATATAAATCTTCTAATTTCATATTTTGAGGATCTATATAAGAATCTTCCCCTATTTTAAATATAGAAGCAAATTCTTCACCTTTAAATGCATCAGCATATTCACCTGTTGGATCAAGAATTATAATTTTTTTATCTTCCATTTTTAACAATGATTCTATCAATTTTGCGGCAGTCCAACTTTTTCCACTTCCGGTAGTTCCAACAATAGCACAATGTCTCGAAAAAATCCCTCCTAAATCATCAATTTTTAAAAAATTATTACTTACAAAATTTGCAAATTCATATTTTTCATTTTTTTGCTGTATTTTAAAAAGTTCTTTTAAAACACTCTTACTTGCAAGATAAACTCTCGCTCCAACATTAGGAAAATCTGAAATAGTTTTTTTCAATTCTAAATCAAGATAATCAAAAGAAAACAGTATATTTACTTTAACTTTTGGATTAAAATCACCTTCAACATTTTCTAAATTTTTATCTGTAATATTTTTTCTTTCCTTTTCTAAAAACTCAATCTCAAATATTTGCCCTAAAAAACCATATTTATCTCCTTCTATTACAACATAAGAATTTAATAATCCTCCATGAAAATCCTCACCATTATAATAATATTTAGTCAATTGTTGCACATATGGTGTATTTAAAATAATATAATTTATATTTACCTTTGAAATATAACCTATCAACAAATTTCTATCAAAAAATGACGTATAAAAATCACTCATTTACATCACCTTTATATCCAATATAACTATTACCATAAATTTTTTTATCCTTAATAAAAGTAACAAAATCTGAAAATGTTGAACTCAACAACATAACATTTCCAACACTTTGAGCTGCATCTTTCAAAAATTTTATATTTTCATTTTCAAGATTAACATCTACATATAAAATCCTAAGACTTCTATTGGTTTTCAACGCATTTTCTACTATAGTTTTCAAATGCTCATCCGCAAAACTAAAACCAATTATAATTAAAATAGTGTTCTTCTTTTTTAATTCAGATATAAACCTTGAAAATAATTCAAAATATGGTGTTTCATATGTTTGCTTAAATTTTGTGCTTGCAGGATATATCATAAGATACTCAAAGTCTCTTTCATCATTATTTACATTATATTTTTTCACAACTTCATTATTTTCAACAACCCAATCTATAGAACCATGAAGTTTATATAAATGAATTACATTGTCTATATATGAATTTTCACCAGAAAAACTACCATATTGTCTCTCAACAATATCATAATCAAAATATCTACCATCAAATTTTGAAGGATTTGTAAAGGAAAAACCATCAATAACAACTATTCTTTCATCAGATGCTGCTTGTTCAAAAAGAGTATCATAATTTGTTGTAAATATTTTCAATCTCTCATCATTATTTTTTCTTTTTAAAAATTTACTGAGGAACTCCCCATGTTTAAAATATTCTTTATCGTATTTCAAAGTGTAATATTCCCTTATTTTATCCTCTATCTTTTTGATACTATCACCAATATTATCTTCAATTCCTAATTCATCATACATCTTTGCCTTGCTCAACAAGTCTTCAAGATTAATATTATCATTATCATTATCATTTTCATTTTCATTATCATTATCATTATCATCATCTTTATCATTATCTTTATTTTTATATTTTACAATATTCTTTAAATAATCTAAGGCCTTTTTACTTTCCTCTTTTTTATTTAAAGCATTAACAATTTGCCTCATAGTTTTTCCAGATTTTTCACTTAATTCAATTATTGAACTACCGGCACCTGTTAAAACTACTACATTTTCATCATACTGATAAATAAAATCATTATTTACCAAAGTTTCTAAATCCTTCTTTATTCCTTTTATATTATCCTCCAATAAATCAATCTTATTATCATCTATAAATAATTTTAAAGACTTCCTATTATCATTTTTTAGAAACCTCTCTTCATTAAACACACTAAACAAATCTAAAATATTATTATCAGATTCAGCTTCGATTTTCTTTTCCTTACTTAAAAAAGCAATTTCTTTCCCATAAAATCACTCCTATAATATTCACAAATTAAAGCTAATTTAGTCTCCACAAAACAAATTTTTCATACATATAAATTCTACCACCAAATTCAATAAAAAATTTACCTAAATTTAAAAATTAATTTTTTAGTTGCAGGGAATTAATTAATCAATGATATATTAAATTAAAGAAATAATTCACAAATATTGATTAGAAATTTACATGAAGATTTTGTGGAATGAGATAAAGTATGTAGAGATTTAGGAGATTATAGTGGATTGGTGAATTAGGAGAGGGACTTTAAAGAAATGGCTACAACTTCTGATTATGAAAACTCTAATAGATAAAGAATATTTTCACAAACCGATTTCAGATAACCCCACAGATTAAACTGTGGGAATACTATATTTCATTTAATTCTCAGCTTTACCAGACACCATTTTTTCAAATATACAAAATGCTTTTTCCAAATTTTTGACACTTTCATTTTCTTCGCCAATCCAGTTATCAATCGTATTTATCTCATCTTTTGAAATGAATCTATATTCTTCATACTTTTCCTTATCTATATCAATTTTATTAGAATCTTTTATTTCTGCTAGAAAAATTATTCCTGGAATTTTTCTTCCATTTCTATCTTTGAAAAAATAAGAATTTATTGGTTCTAAAACTTTTATTTTTAATCCAAATCTTTTATTATATTCCTCTTCTAATCTTTCTTCAAATGTTTCGTTTCCTTTAAGTTGAGCACATCCAAATTCCCATTTTTTAGGAAATCTATATCTATCTTTAGAGCGTTTTACTACAAAAGCTTCTATTCTATTATCATTCTTTTTTAAGCATAATGCCACACAATGAACTTCGGCAATTTCACTTCTTTTCCCTGGAACAGTATCTCCCCTTTTTTTTGTATTTCTCTTAAAATATTCTTCTATTCTTTTTATAGTTTCCATTTTATCGGCATCTTCTAAAATTTTCTCAATCTGTTCTTTTTCATCAATTTTCACTACTTCACCTTTTTTTATCTTATTTGAGAATTCGCAAAAAAAATGTTCATCATAATAAAGAGACTCTTTTAAAGTTTTATTTTTAAAATCCTCTTCATAATACCATATAATTGGATAGTATCTTTCATTCCAAACACCTTTTATCTTTTTATAATCTATTAAATATAAATTACTACTTTTGTCATCTGATAAAAAATAAGAAATATTAGCATCAACTATCATTCTTCTCTTACGAGAAAACTTGGAAATTCTAAACCCTATATCTATATCTTCGCCTATAAAATCCACAGATTTTTCAAAATTATATGGTCTTAAAACTTCATTTTTGTCTCCTTCCTCATATTTATCAAAAATAATGTTATTGCATTTTTCATTTTTTAATTCTTCATCAAATGATTGTTCACATACACTTGCTAGCCATACAGTAGATTTAAAACTTAATTTCAGTTTTTTTCTCATCTCATCATTCTGTTCAATTAATATCTCATATGCATATTTTGTATATTTTTCTATTTCATCTTTACTATACACTGGAACAAAAAATATTATTTCATCGCCTAATGTCTTCCATATTTTAGCCATAGTAATTTTAGCCTTTATTAAATCATTTAACTGTGTATAATAATTCCATATCTGATTAATCCAATTCTTATGTCTTGTTTTATATGCTACCGAATTAACCATATCATATGATATAAACATATAAACTTTTTCCATCGAATCTTTTTTTTCAATATTTTTAGCTTCATTTTTTTTAGGAGCTGCTTTTTTAACTTCTTCTAATAGGTCTTCTATATTATGAATCATACTCTCACCATTCAAATAAACCTAAAAATTTGCCTCTAGTTATAACTGCTTTCTTAGAAACTCCAAAATAATTAGCTATAGGTTCAATATAAAATGCATTTTCATCTTCATCAAAATTTTCATACGCAATTTTTTTAAATTCATCTTCCGGCATTAAAAACTCTCCAGCAAATTCATTTGCTTCATACTCTATATAATTTTTATCTCGTCTATAATAAAAATCAAAAAAATCGTTTATATTATTCCATTTTTCTTCATTAATAATATAACCCATATGCAAAAACAAATGTCCTAATTCATGTGCTATAGAAAAAACCTTTCTTTCCTTTGGAAGAAAGTCTTTATCTGTTACAATTATTCTGAATTTTTTTTCTTCATCATCAATTTTTACAATTTTTGCCTCAGCATAATTTTCCAGATCCTCATCACTAAAAATTATTTCTCCGCCTAATGTTTTTACAATATTTTCTAATTTATTTATTGTTGCTGGATTTTTAAATTTTAAAAGTTTTCTTAATTTCCTGGCAAAATTACGTATTTCTTCTTTCGTATAAACTCCAGCTTCCATAATTATCCCTCCAGAAACTTTTTCTACTCTTATTTTATCACATACATTATTTTTTCCAAAAGTTGGGCTTTTAAAAACAATATATTTTGTTTTTTATATTATGCAAAACAAAAACGGCGTATTATTTATATATTATTCATAAATTTTAAATATTCATTTCCATTTTTGATAATTTCTTCAATAGATTCATTTAATTCACCATTTTCTTTTAACAAATTAATATCTAAAATTGATTTTATAATATGCGCCAATTGAATACATACATATATATCATTTTGTTCTGATAAATCATAATTACTCCAAATTGCACCTTTCTTATTAAGAATATCTTTCATACTATTAATATATTTTATAAAATAAGAATTTAATTTTTCTAATAATTCAATAATTTGATTTGTTTTAGTATATATATTATTTAACGTTCTTATTATTTCTTTAGATTGTAATTTAAATTCTTCTACTTTTCTATATTTTTTTTCAGCTTCATTTAATGTTTTTTCACTTTTTTTCTCAACTACTACTCCACAGATTCCAAGAGCTACTCCTGTTCCTAAACCACCTAAAATAGTCATTCCACCTATCATTCCAAAACCTCCACTAGCTAAAGAACCTCCTCCAAACCATGCTAGCGTTGCATTTGTTGCAGCAGCACCTGATAAAGTTCCTATTGCAGTTCCAGTTGATGCAGTAGCAAGTCCTCCTAAACCACTCATAACAAGACTATATAATCCATAAGAAGATAATGTACCTCCAGCAATTGATATTATTCCATTTACAGCTATATCTTTAGCTTTAAATGAAGCTATTTTTAATTCTTCAAACTCTTTCTTTAGAGAATTAAAATAATCATTTGATATATCAAATTCTTTCATATTATTTATATTATCTAAATCAATACCTTCTATTTTTTCAAAATTTATTATAAATTCATTTACTGAGGTAGAAAGTATTTCTATCTTTTTATGACCAAATGATTCTATAATTTTTTGAACTTTATTTCTTTCTCTTTCTATCTCTCCATTAATTTTTTCTAAAATATTTTCTGCTTGTTCTTTAATTTTCTTCGCTTTATTATTATTTTTATAGCCTTTTTTTATTGAAGTATAACCTATTCTCCCTGAGACTACTGCCATACCGGCAAATATGATAGGAATAAATATTGGCATAAAACTCCTCCTTATATAATAATGTCATAATTTTTTCAAAAACAAACTATTTTTTTTAAAACTATCTTATAAGATTTTCCACTTTTTTTCTTTATATTAAAAGGGCTAAATTCTTGACATATACAACCACTCTTACTTTCTTCATTCTAAATAAATCAAATTATTTTTAACTTTTTTAATTAAACCTGCTTCATCTCCTTGAAACTTTTTCTCATCTATATCCTGAATTAAAACTTTTATAGCTTCTAATTTTGTTTTAGTGATTTTATCGATTTTTAAACTATCCAAGACTTTAAATGCGAACAATATATCTTCCGCATTACTGCTTACCAACAAAGGTTTAATTCTTTCTGCTATTAAATCATATATATCTTTATTCAAAAATTCGTAATTAGAAATTTTTTCTATTAAACATTTAAAATACTCTTGACTATTTTCTATATTTTTTATAATTTGATAAATAGCCTCTTCAAATATATCCTTTTCTTCATTAGACAAATATTCAAAAGCATTATAGGCCTCCTCGCAATCAATATTCAATACAATTTTAGCAATAATATTTGATGCAAGGTTTTTATTATTTAATTCCTTTAAAATCTTTGTAATTATAATCAAATTTTCACTATTTATCAAAGAAGCGTTAACTTCTTCAAATAGTTCTACTAATGCACTATTTTTTTCAACAGATTCAACTATCCATTTTATTATTTCCTCTCTATTATTATTTTTTATAGTATTAATATAAAGCTTAAATATGGTCTGAATTTGATTTTTATTAAGTCCATTAAACCGGTTATTTATTTTTTCTGTTTTATGAAGCATCAAATTTATAATTTTTGCAATATCTTCCTTGATTTCCCAATCTTCAATTTGACCAAATCTATTTATAACATATTGTGAAAAATGCCAATTATAAACGCTAGATTTTTCAACCATTTCATAAAACAAATTATTAATAAATTTTATCAAATCTGGCAACTCATTTTTACTATAATATTGATTTAACCATGCAATCAATTGATTTTTCTTATTATTATCATTAATAATATAATACAATTCTTTTAATGTTAGTAGAAAATTATACAGCGTATCCTGATATAGTTTATTTTTCCATTGAGAGCTGTAGTGTTGCCATAACAAATTTTGCTTAGTTGATAAAGAGGAAACAACTGTATTATTTATCAAATTCATATTTTTAATATACGGAATAAATTTATTCAATTTCTCTAACCAGAATGCCAATTGAGCAAAATCATTTGTACTATTAATAAATTGAATTAATTTCTGGATCAATTTTGTCATCTGATCATTTGATAAACCATTAATTGAATTATACTCAATAATCAACTTTAATTTCGATATAGAATTATCATCATTTATACTATTGGTTACTTGTTCAATAAACTTATCAACCAAATCACTGGTAATTAAACTTTTGATGGCAATATCATTATTGGTTAACAGTAAAATCATTTCTTTTAAAAACTCATTATCAGATGCCACTAAATTCGAAAACTTAGTAGATATAGTTTTTAATTTTTGAGAATCCTCTTTGAAAATTTTAACAAAATCCTGTATTAATTCTTTACTATCAGTCTCTTCATTTATTATTTTTATTATAGAATCTAATAAACCATGTGATAACTCTTCATTTTCTTTTATAAATATCAATACAGATTCTACTTCAATAAGTGAAAAAATATTTCGACAATTTTTTACACTAATCTCTTTGATAAAATCTTTAAAATTACCTAAAAATGTGCTTTTACTGTATAAATAATCTCTGATATTTTCTTTAATTTCATTATCTAAAGCCATATTAATTATAAGAGCAACCAAATTAATAATTGTTGTGTTTATTTCTCCTCTCTTTATTCCTAATTCAAATCTATAATCTATAAATTCAATTAACTTATCAAAAGTTATCTCTTTGTTCTTCATCAATTCTTTCATTCCATTTAAACCATTAGACTCTACCAAAGTAATAATTTTATCAGGAACATCTTTAAATTGATCCTTATTAACAAAAAATAATTCAAAATTACTGTGAGTAGGTTTTATATGATTCGTCCTTCTTAAAAAATTTATTTGCTGTTCATTCAACTTGCATTTATCTAAATAAAAGTTTTCATTCTTCTTCTTTACTTCAGACATTAAATCCATTAATAAATATGAATTGTTTTTTATAACTTCATATAAATCAGGCCATTCTTCTCTTATAATTAGTAATTTTGTAAGAAACGGCAAGTTTTCATTGCTTATTATAGTTCCTTGTGGGATATGTTTGTTTTCTTCCTGATATTTTGCTAAGCAAATTTCAGTTTGTAATATATTAAAGATATGAATAATTTTTCTGGGATTTTTTGAAAACTGTTGAGCTATTATTGATATAACCTCAATAGGAAAATTTAATTCATAATCACCATTTAATTTTTTAGCAAAATCAAACAAATCTCCTTCAGATATTTCTTTTATAGGAATTGTAGTATTAAATATCTTCCTTAAAAATTCATTTGGATCATGACCTTGTTTTTGAATATGTTTTTTTAATTCTTTATCATCAATTGGAATTATAAAAATAACACCTTTTTTTTCAAGAAAATTTTTTATAGTTAATAATAATTCAAACGTCAAATCTTTATGGCATCTATCTATATTATCAATAACAATAACTATTTTAGATATTTTCTTTTTATCTTTGTTTAAAATACCTTTTATCCACTCATACCAATTTCTTCGATTGTCAATTAATTTATCTATTATTTCATCAAAAACAGCTTCAAATTGTTCAGGAGCAAATAACTTTGGTTTTGAAATAGTTATTTTATATTGGACAAAAGTTTCTTTTAATAAAATTGATAACATTGTTATAATTAAAGAAATAATAGAAGTAGTTATCTTTAAATCCGTAGTCGTCGGAAAAAACCATATTAAAATTAATAATAAAGGAGAAAAAGCTAACCACCATAACCAAGAATTCTTTTTTATCTCTAATTTATGATCGATATCTTCATGTTTATCTTCATAAAAACTATCAAATTTTTCAGTAGATTCCAATTGAAAGTATTCTTTCAATTCAAGCAAAAAAGTTCTTCTAAATGAATCGTTTGAATATTTCCATGCATCATAAATAAAAATAGAAATTTCAGAATTTTTATCTTTTTCAAATTTTTCTTGTAACGTTTTTATTATCGAAGATTTTCCAACACCCCAACTTCCAAAAAGGCCGATTGTAAATGGAGTATCTGCAGTTTCTATTATTTCTGATAAAATATCAACATAAATTTTAGTACCAAGCAAATCTCTATTTTCAAGATTAATTTCTTTATCTGGTATATATTTTATTTTGTCATCCTCCATTTTACCATTCCTCCAGTTCTGTATTTTTTTTAAATTCTATTTTAATATTTTTTATTTTATTCAATATTAGCAACATTACAATTCTACCACCAAATTCAATAAAAAATTTACTTAAATTTAAAATTTAATTTTTTAGTTGCAGGGAATTAATTAATCAATGATATATTAAAATAAAGAAATTATTCACAAATATTGATTGGAAAATTACATGAGGATTTTGTGGAACGAGATAAAGTATGTAGAGGTTTAGGAGATTATAGTGGGTTGGTGGATTAGGATAGGGACTTTAAAGAAATGACTACAACTTCTGATTATGAAAATTCTAATAGCTAAAGAATATTTTCACAAATTAATTCCAGATAACCCCACAGCGGAAGCTGTGGGAGAATTGATGTAACAATTGGTTTTATTTTAAATTATGGTTGAGTTTTTTATAGAGATCAACTATAACAATAATTCCTAAAGTTCCAAAGATTAAAACTCTAGAGGTTCTTTCAGCTACTGAGAACATTACGAAATTTTTAGATAACTATTTTTTAGTGAAAATCATTAATTCTTTTTTATCTTCATAAAACTAATCATTTTTGAAACAACTAAAGAATTTATCTCTGATTTTAAAATAAATTCAAATGTTAAATATAAAATTAATCCTAAAAATACTTCTATTATAATTTTTTCTAACGATTCTATATTTAATTTCGTCACTTGATAAAGAATACCATAAACTAATATACCACTAATAAAATGTTTCCAAATTCCTTTTGTTATTTCAGATATTTTAATATATTTTCTTATTATAACTATTTGAACAAGTGTAACCAAAAATTCTGCTATTATTGTTGAAATTGCTGCTCCAATTGATTGATATTTTGGTATTAAAAAGTAATTTAAGCTAAAATTCACTATTGCTCCAATGGTAACTGATAAAGTTAAATATTTTTCTAATTTCATTGGAACCATTAATTGAATTCCAAAAAAGTTACTCCAACTTATAAATAAGATTATAGGACTTATAATCATAATAATATCTTTTACCTTAATAAAATCTCTTCCAAAAAAAATTGGAACAAATGTTGGCATTGTAATAATCATCATTAGCATTATAAAAACAGATGCATAAGTTATATAATCAAAAACTTTTCTTGCATAATATGTAATTTTTGCATTATCGTTCAAACTAATTAAATTAGAAATTTTAGGTAACATAACTATTCCAATTGAAGTTACTAAAGCTAAAGTCATTTTTACCAATCTTTGCGACATATCATAAAACGCTACTTCGGATTCATTTGCAAGTATTCCTATCATTGTTTTATCTAAAACTGTATATATTTGAATTGCAATCATTGGTATAAATAATTTTATTGTATTTCTTAGATGATACAAAATTTTTTCTTTAGAAACCTTTTCTAATTTTATATATTCAGGTAGATACTTCCATAATATAAATTGTCCTACAAAATTTCCAGATGCAGAAATCAAAGCATAATAAACATAATCCTCAGGTTTCTTAATAATAATAAAAATTAAAATTGTAGAAATAATTTTTATTGTTATACTTCGAATAGAAGTTTTTTTAAAATCTTCTATTCCCATGAAAAAATATGAAATATCGAAAACAACAGCTATTAAATTTATTAATTGAATATAATATACTATTTTATAATCACTATTTATAGTAAAAACAAAAAATACATATACAAAGATAGAAATAATAGAGGTGAATAATTTTAAAAAGAACAATTCCCAAAAAGTTTTATTTAATACTTTCTTATCATTTCTTACATATGCAATTGTTCTATTGCCATATAATGTCATTCCTAATGTTGCTAATAATATAAAATATTGAACTATTGAATTTGTATAAGCAACAATCCCTATTCCTTGAGGATCTAAAACTCTTGTTATATATGGAATTGTTATAAACGGAATTAAAATATTTGAAATTTGAAGTAAAGTATTATAAACATAATTTTTTGCAACACTCATTTATTTTAAATACTCCTCTACTCTTTCAATACTTTTTTCAATAACCTGATCCATATTATAGTATTTATATTCAGCAAGTCTTCCAACAAATATGTATTTTCCTGTTTTTTCTAATTTTTCTACCTCTTCCATATATTTTTTTCTTTTTTCCATATTATCCTCTGTCATTACTACGTAATATGGTTCCCCTTCTGCCTTTGGATATTCAAAACATACGGTTGTTTTATTAGATTTTTCATCTAAGAAATGTTTAAATTCTGTTATTCTTGTCCAGTCATAATCATTTGGATAATTTACTGTTGCAACTGGCTGATAATATTCTTTATCAAATGTTTTAAATTCCAATTCAAGCGATCTGTATTCTAATTTTCCATATTTGTAATCAAAAAATCTATCAAGTTCTCCTGTATATATTGTTAATTCAGACTCAAATAAATCATTTACCTCAAAATAATCTGCTCCTAATAGTAAGGATATATTTTCATGATCTAACATGTTTTCTACCATTTTTGTGTATCCATGTTTTGGTATTCCCTGATATTGATCGGAAAAATACCTGTCATCTCTATTTTCCCTTACAGGTATTCTTTTTGCTATTTCGGCAGATAATTCTTCCGGATCTCTTTCCCATTGCTTTATTGTATAATTTTTAAAGAACATTTCATATAACCTTTCTCCAACCTGTGATACAACCGCATCTCTAAAGTTTTTAGGAGGATTATTAAATTTAGATTTTTTTACTTCTTTTTCTAAAAATTCCTTTACTTCATGTGTTCCTATTTCTATTCCAAATACTTCTTTTAACGTATCTCTATTTATTGGAAAAGGTATTAACTTTCCTTCAGCGTAACTTAATACTTTATGTTGATAATAATGGAATTCTGTAAATCTATTTACAAAGTTCCATACTTTTTTATTTTTTGTATGGAAGATGTGTGGTCCGTATGTATGTACAGTAATTCCATGCTCATTTTTATAATCATGACAATGTCCAGCTATATGTTTATGTTGTTCTATTACTAATACTTTTTTGCCTTTTTCAGCTAATAATCTTGCTGCTGTTGCTCCAGCCAATCCTGCTCCTACTATTATTATTTCATATTTCATTTTTCCAGCTCCTCTGAAACAAAAATTCTTTTTATATCTTGCTCAAAATTCTTCTCTTCAGCTAATATGAAATTCCTATAATTTTCAAATTTTTTTATTTCATAATCATAATTATCTAATAAATACCTTATTTTGTTAATTATATTTGATATATTTTTACTTTTTACATCGAATTTATATTCATCATCTATAGGGACATCTTCTTTAAATTGAGCTGAACCTCTTTTTCCAACTATAACACAACAATTTGATATAGCAGCTTCTCTAGGAATTCTATCTTTACCAGGATGATTTCCGAAATCTATATAAACTTTAGCTTTTAACAATAAATCCGCAACTTCTTCTGGTGTCATATTGATGATAGGAACAAATTTTATATCAGGAGCATTTTTTATAATTTTTTTGGTAAATTGATAACCTTTTTTCGGATTATAAACAACGATATTTTCTTTTTGTAATTTATTCTTGTTTTTTAATTGTTTTTCGATAAAAAGAGGATTAAGATAATCCGAAAGATAGTCGATTTTTTCTTTTTTTATTCCTTTTTTTAATAGGTAGTTTTTTGCATAGTATGACTGAACAAGATGATACAAATTTGGTAAATCTTCAAAATTATAAAAACTTTTAGGTTTTGTAATTTTTTTCAATATTATTTTAATAGTTTTTTTAACATTTTTGGGATAACCTGTAAAGTTATCTACACTTAACCACCATATAATTTTTTTAATTTTATTATATTTATAAATTAAATCAGTTTTTACTTCAGGAACTATAAGAATATTATTTTCATCATCTTCTATTTCTCTAACAAATGCATTATTGTATTTTTTGTAAAATTTATGTACAGGATTCTCTATATTATTTGGGTAATAAAACATTTTTGCATTTATTCCAAATAAATTCATTTTATGAACTAATTGATGTAATAATTCTGGTCCACCAGTAGCAACATTTGCCGGACATGCAACATAAATTTTAGTATTTTTATTAATTTTAAAATTCATTATATCCCTCCATAATTTCTTTTATAAAACTCCAAATATTCACCAGAAATAACTCTTTCCATCCATTCTTTGTTGTTTAAATACCATTCTATTGTTTTTTCTATTCCTTCATCAAACATTATTTCTGGTTCCCATCCTAATTCTTCTTTTATTTTTGTTGGGTCTATTCCATATCTTCTATCATGTCCAAGTCTGTCTTTTACATGCGTTATGAGCTTTTCATTTATTTGCTTATCTCCTGTTTTTTCTCTGAGTATTTCTATTATTTTTTTTACTATGTATATGTTTTCTTTTTCATTATGACCACCTATGTTGTATACTTCTCCGTTTTTTCCTTTTTCAAATACTAGATCTATTGCTCTACAATGGTCTGTTACATATAACCAATCCCTTATTTGTTTTCCATCTCCATATACTGGTAATTCTTTATGATTTAATGCATTGTTTATCATTAACGGTATTAGTTTTTCTGGAAATTGATATGGTCCATAGTTGTTTGAACATCTTGTTATGTTTATTGGCATTTTGTATGTGTCATGGTATGCTTTTACTATTAGATCAGCTGATGCTTTGCTTGCTGAGTATGGACTGTGCGGATCTAATGGTGTTTTTTCTGTGAAGTATCCCGTTGGTCCCAATGATCCATATACTTCATCTGTCGATACCTGTAGGAATTTTACTCCTTCTTTGAATTTTTGTGTATCTTTTTGCCAGTATTTTTTTGCTACGTTTAATAGTGTTTGGGTTCCAAGTACGTTTGTTTTTAAGAATATTTGTGGATCATGTATTGATCTGTCTACATGACTTTCTGCTGCAAAGTTTATTATTCCTTCTATTTTATATGTTTCAAATATGTATTCTAATAGTTCTGTGTTATTTATATCCCCTTTTATGAATATAAACCTTTCTTTTTGTTCCGGGGTTAGTTTTTCAAGGTTTTCTAAGTTTCCTGCATATGTTAGTTTATCTAATCCTATTATTTTTCTGTCTTTGTATTTTTCAAGATAGTAATATACAAAATTGCTTCCTATGAATCCTGCTACTCCTGTTACTAATATATTCATTGTTATATTTCCCCCGTTTCTTTTAATTCTTTTAAAAATCTGTCTGTTGCATTTTGCCATTCTGGCATTTCATGGTTTATTGTTTCTTTTAGTCCATAGTTATCAAGTACTGAATATCCAGGTCTTTTTGCTGGTAAATTAAAATCATTTTTACTTGCTCTTTCTAGTTTTCCATTCCAGTTTATTTGTTTTAATATATATTCTGCCCATTCATATCTTGATGCTTTTCCATTTGTAATATGATATAGCCCATATGCTTTTTCTTTTATTAGCTTATATGTTGCATAGGCTAAATCAACCGCATATGTTGGTGCGCTTATTTCATCATCTGCTATTTTTAATATTTCACTTTGTCTTGACCATTGTATTACTTTTTTTGCAAAGTTATTATTTCCTATTCCAAATACCCAGCTTACTCTTATTAGATAATATTTATTTGCTATATCTTGTATAAATCTTTCTCCTAATACTTTACTTTCACCATATTTGTTTAAAGGATTAGGAGTATCATATATTGTATATGGTTTTGTTTTTTTTCCATCAAATACATAATCTGTTGAGTAATGTATTATTTCTGCATTTATTTCATTTGCTACTATTGATAGATTTCTTACTGCTAATCCATTCACATTGTATGCAGTTTTCCAATCTTCTTCCGCTTTATCTACGAGATTATATGCTGCACAGTTTATTATATGGGTTATTCCTTTTTTATTTTTTACATATTCTCTTATTTTTTTTAGATTTGTTATATCTAATTCATTATGGTCAGTTGGCATATATTCTATATTTTCTTTTTCAAATAGTTTTTGAAATTCCTGTCCTAGTTGTCCATTGGCTCCGGTTATTAATATTTTCATTTTATCACCTATTCAAAGTTTATATCGCTATCTTTTAATGTTGGTGCATTTTTGTCTTTTTCTGATAGTATTGGTTCTGTTATTTCATATTTTTCTAATTCCCAGTTTATATTTATTTCCTGATCATTGTATATTATACTTCTATCGTGTTCTTTTGAATAATATTCATCTACTTTGTATTGTACTTCTACATTATCTGTTAATGTTAGAAATCCATGTCCAAATCCTTTTGGTATTAATAACATTTTTTTGTTTTCTTCTGTTAATTCTATTGCTATCCATTTTTTGTATGTTGGTGAGTTTTTTCTTAAGTCCACTACTACATCTAATATTTTTCCTTTTGTACATCTTATTAATTTTGTCTGTGCTTTTGGATTGTTTTGAAAATGGATTCCTCTTATTGTTCCTTTGTTTGCTGTGTATGAGTGATTATCCTGAACAAAAACTATATCTATTCCTATTTTTTTGAATTCTTCATATGAATAGCTTTCCATGAACCAACCTCTATGATCACCAAATACAGTAGGTTCTATTATATATAATCCTTCTATTCCTGTTTCTATTTTTTTGAATTTGCTCATTCTCTCACTCCATCTGCTATTTCCATTAAGTATCTTCCATATTCTGTTTTTTCTAATTTTTTTCCGAGTCTGTATAATTGTTCTCTATCGATATATCCCATTCTATATGCAATTTCTTCAACACATCCAACATAAAATCCTTGCCTGTTTTGAATGGTTTCTACGAAGTTTGATGCTTCAAGTAAGCCATTATATGTTCCCATATCAAGCCATGCGAATCCACGACCAAATAATTCTACTTGTAGCTCTCCTAATTCTAAATACATTCTATTTAAATCTGTTATTTCTAATTCTCCTCTTTTTGATGGTTTTAATTGTTTTGCAAATTCTACTACTCTTTCATCATAGAAATATAATCCTGGTATTGCATAATTGCTTTTTGGTTTCTCAGGCTTTTCTTCTAAACTTATTACTTTTCCATTTTCATCAAATTCCACTACTCCATAACTTCTTGGATCTTTTACATAATATCCAAAGATTACCGCTCCTTTTTCTAATGAACCTGCTCTTTTTAGCATTGCGCTAAATCCCTGGCCATAGAATATATTATCTCCAAGCGTTAGCATACATTTATCGCCGTCAATGAATTCTTCACCTACAAGAAATGCATCTGCCAATCCTCTTGGTTTTTCCTGGATTTTGTATTCAATTCTTAATCCTAGTTGTGATCCATCACCAAATAATCTTTTATATAATTCAATATACTCAGGGTTTGTTATTATCAATATTTCTCTTATTCCAGCAAGCATTACTGTTGATAATGGATAGTATATCATTGGTTTATCATATACTGGTAAAAGCTGTTTACTAACAGCTTTTGTTATTGGATATAATCTTGTTCCACTTCCGCCTGATAGGATTATTGATTTCATTTTTCAGCTTCCTCCATTAATTTCAATAATTCTTTTAATGATTTTATATGATTTTTATATATAAATCTTCTTTTTAGATAATCTTTTTTCAAAATTGAATTAGTTGCAGAATCCTCTTTATGATAAATAACTATTTCTGGATTATAAATCATCTTTAAATTATCTCTTTTGGTTATAAAATATAATATATCTTCTTCTGCATACATAAATGTTTTATCGTAAAGTCCATCATATTTTTCAATATAATCTTTTGAGAAAATTAAGCAACTTCCATGCAACTTTTGATCTTTTTTTTCACCCAAAAATTTTTTCTCTTTATTTAAACTTTTTTTTAAAAAATTTTTATAAACTAATCTAATAAAATTATCTAATAAAATTAAATTAAGAAAATATAAGATTTTAAACTTCTTAATTGCTTTAATTACATCGCTTTTGTTTTTATATAATACATTTTGGGGATTCTGATTCTTATTATCTACCAATGATATTATTTTTGGTCCTAAAACATGAAACCTTTCATTTTTATATACTGAGATTACTTTATTTAAAAAGTCTTTTTGTTTTATGATTGTATCATTATTTATCATAACAATAAAATCACTATTTTCATTATTTTTAATATATTTAAATCCTATATTATTTCCCTTAGCAAAACCTAAATTTTTTTCATTAATTAAAACCATTATTTTTTTATTATTTTTATATTTTTGTTTTAATTCAATCCCACTTTTATTTGGAGATCCATTATCTACAATAACAATATTATAATTATCATATTCAATATTGTTAAAAATTGACTCCACACACTCAATAGTATCCTCTATTGTTTGATAATGTAAGATTAAAAATGAAAATTTAAAATTTTTTCCCATTCAAAAGCCTCCGTATTAACAATTTTTATCTCCCAACTCCTTCATAAACAAATCCCATTTCTTTTATCTTTTTTCTGTCCAATACATTTCTTGTGTCTAAGATTATGTTTCCTTTCATTAGTTTTTTTACCATTTCTAAATCAAGGTTTCTGTATTCATTCCATTCGGTTATTATCATTAATGCATCTGCATCGTTCATTGCTTTGTATTCGTTATCTACATAGTCTATTTTGTCTCCAAATATTTTTTTTGCATTTTCTATTGCTTTTGGATCATGAGCTATTACTTTTGCTCCTTTTTCTATTAGTTTGTTTATTATTGTTATTGCTGGTGATTCTCTTATGTCATCTGTTTCTGCTTTGAAAGCTAAACCTAATATTCCTATCTTTTTATCTTTTAAATCCATATATTTTTCCAATTTTTCTACCATTCTTTCTTTTTGTTTTTCATTTGCATTTATTACTTCTTTTACTAAGCTCATATCTACATTATTTTTTCTTCCTATTTCCACTAATGCTTTTGTATCTTTTGGGAAACAACTTCCTCCATATCCTGGTCCAGGATGTAAGAATTTCGGACTTATTCTTCCATCCATTCCCATTGCTTTTGCTACTTTGTGCACATCTGCTCCTACTGCTTCACATAGATTTGCTATTTGGTTTATAAATGTTATTTTTGTTGCAAGAAATGCATTTGATGCATATTTTATCATTTCTGCTGTTTCTAAGTTACACCATACAAATGGTGTTTGTATTAAGTATAAACTTCTATATATATCTTCCATTATTTCTTTTGATTTTTCACTTTCATATCCTATTACTACTCTATCAGGATGAAAGAAATCATATACTGCTTTTCCTTCTCTTAAAAACTCAGGATTGCTTACCACATCAAAATTATCTGTTCCTGATTTCTCTTTTATGAATTCTTTTATTTTTCTGTTTGTTCCTACTGGTACTGTTGATTTTACTACTACTACTTTATAATCATTCAAATTATTCGCTATTGTTTCTGCTACATCAAATACATAGCTTAAATCAGCTTCTCCATTTTCTTTTGGTGGAGTTCCTACACCAATGAATATTACTTCTGATTCCTGTATTGCTTTATCTATTTCTGTTGAAAATTTTAATCTTCCACTGTTTAGATTTCTTGTTAGATATTCTTCTATTCCTGGTTCATATATTGGACTTATTCCTTTTTTTAGATTTTCTATTTTATTTTCATCTATGTCAACACCTATTACATGATTACCAAAATCAGCCAATCCTACCGCTACTACTAATCCTACATATCCTGTTCCTATTACTGTAATTTTTCTTGACATTTTTTGAAATCACCATCCTTAATAATTAAATTTATTAATTCTTAACTTACTTCTCTCCAGCATTTTTATTTTTAACTCCTTCTGAATATATAACATAAAAGAATGCAAATCTTAATGTATTAAAAGCTTTTTTTAAAATAAATTTATCTGTTAATACTAAATAAATTAGTCGGAAAATTTTACCCTTCTTTAAATATAATCTATATAGCATAATTTTTTTATTTAGCTTATTAACAATAATTTTATTATCTAATTTCATTTTTTCTTTATATTTTTTCATATCTTCTTCACTAAAACTATCAACATTATTATTTTTTATTCTTTCTTTATATAATTCTCTTATATAGAAAGAAAATGCCGTTTGTTTATATGCTTTAGTTTCACTAATTCCATTTTTACGAACTCTGTATTTTACTAAATATTCAGGTAATACGCATATTTTTAAATTATTACTTAAAAATCTTAAATAAAAATCATAATCTAATGAAGCTTCAAAATTCCGATATCCATTTAAAATATCAACAGCCTCTTTTCGAAACATAATAGTAGAATGTGTAATTGGATTATTATAAGGTAAAACTTTTGATATAATTTTTGTATTAAAATACCTTTTTTGATATGATAATATATTACTATTTTCATCAATTGTAACAGTAAGTCCTGATACAAGAATACATTCAGGATTTTTATCTAAAAATTCTTTTTGTTTCTCTAAACGTTTAGGAAAGGAAACATCATCTCCATCCATTCGGGCAATATATTTTCCTTTTGCTATTTTCAATCCTTTATTAGCACTTTCAGCTGCACCTATATTTTTTTCATTGATTAAAAAAATTATTCTATTATCCATACTTTTATATTCATTAATTATATTTTTTAAAACTTCATTATCTGGATTATCCAGTATAATAATAAATTCAAAATTTTTATATGTTTGATTTAAAATCGATTCTATGGCCTCGCGTAAATGTTTTTCTTTTTCATTATAAACACATGTAACAACACTTATATCAACATTACTTTTCATTTTCAACTTTCACCACCATAATTTTTATTAATTTAAAATAAAAAAATCTTAGATAAAACACCCTCTGCTATTATGAAAAAACTAAATATTGCACTTACCCCAAAGTAGGGGACAGCCTAATTTTAACTAAAAAATAACATTCTAAACAATGTTACTTTTTCCTAGCAATTTTAGAGCTTCATCTTCTTTTTCCGTTTTTATTCTTGTAGTCAAATACAATTTATTATAGTATTTCTTTCTTAATTTTTCGTCATACATTTTTTATGATCAATTTTATTTTTTCATTAGAAAAATTTTTTAACCTATTAGTTTTAAATATCCCTCCTAATAAAAACCATGAAAAAACAGCTCCTTTTGGAATGTAAAAAGTTACAATTAAAATACCATATATAATAAAAAATAATCTATTATTTATTATGATTTTATCAAAAATTCGATAATTCATCAAAATTAAAAAGAAAAAAATATACATTATTCCCAAAAATCCAAAAATTATTATCGCACTCGAAAAAATATTAAATGTTGCTTCTAACCAACCATATCCATATTCTTCCCCTAATACTGATATTTTATATCTTATATTATATGGACTTCCTGGAAATAAAAAATATTTAGCATTGGAAAAAATTATTATATCAGGAACATTTCTCCAAGAATTTGTATACTTAGAAATTAGAAGTAAAATTTCTATAAATTTATAAGACTTTAAATTTGGAAATATATCAAATATTTTTTCTAACCTAGGATAAAAATTAATTGTTAAAATTATAAAAACAATAACAATAAAAAACATTATTATAAAAAATTGTTTTAATGATAACTTTTTTATAAGAGAAAAACTGAATATTGATATTAAAAAAACACTTATACTTTTTGTCATAATTATTGTTAACATACTTACTATAATTGTTTCATAAATCAGTTTATTTTTTTTGTTTTTTTCAAATAAAACTAATTGGAATGATATATAAATTAACAACGGGAAAGCTAGAAATGATGGTTCTATTTGAAACGCTGAACCACGAAAATATGGAATTATTTGGAATGGAATTATATTATTCCAAATATCTCTTAAAAACCATTGACTAAACCCTAATAAAATCGTTATTAAAAAAAAATATTTGTTAAAATATAATAATTTTTCCGGAATGATATTTAATCCCTTTCTTAATCCGATATTAAATAAGTTTATAGAAAGAATTACAGCGATAAGATTATATGAATAATATGAAAAATCAGGTACAATTAATAAGAAAAATAATGGTAATATATAATATAGATCAAATAAAGATATGATAAGTATCCACTGAATAAGAAAAGTACTTGAAAACGCAATCTTTCCTAAATGCATAATTTTTAATAATGGTGTATTAACCATAATAAAAATATATATAATCCATATAATTATTTTTTTTATTTTCATATTCATTCTCTCCATATATTATTATATTATTTTCAATTTTCATATTTTTATTTCCCACCAAAAATTAGTTGCCCTTACCTCAAATCAGTAGAAGACAGTTTGAATTTAACTAAAAGTAGTCTTCCGAATATTGCTACTCTTTTCTAACACTTTTATTGGTTTATTTATTTTTTCGACATAGAATGATTTTATATATCTAAAGATTTTTATTTCTTCGAAAAGTCTATAATTATTCACTTTTAAAAGTGACATTATGTTTGTTAACTTTTTAGTACTATCTTTTTGTGATTAAATCCATTTTCTCAATCGAATTTATATGATAATATAACTTTAAAAACTAACTTCAAATCCTAATAATAAATTCCAAGATATCTCAGAATTATCTGATGGAACAAAATATTTTATCTCATTATATTCAACTAAATTTTCTGGAGAAACTAATTTAAGTTTATTTTTCGTATATTTTAAAGTTAATTCATTCATAAATTTTATACCTAAAAATTCATAATCGGCAAAAAGATTAAACGTACATTTGTGTTCCAATCTTTCACCATCTAAAAATTTTGTTCCACTCTTTTTCCCAAGCTCATCCCAATTAAGTAATTCATGCCATGGATTTGCAGGAGATTTGCTTCCAGAAATACTATATTCAAAATTACTTTTCAGATTAATATTATTAATTATATTTTCATAAGTAATCATAAAAGATAAATTATTTTCACCATTTATATAACCTATATAATTTTCTTCTAAAGGAATTGTTTTTTCTCCACCATATTTATATATAACATCCGGATAATAAGTATAACCATATTTTGTATTTGTATTTTCATTTCCATATGGTTCAAATGTATATTTTGTTGCACCAGCATTATAAATACCTAACTTTCCAAACTTAGTACTTATCTTTCCACCTAAACTCCAAGCAATTTTATCAGGATTTTGATAACTATTAGGTGCAAATATCCTATTTGTATTTATATCATCAACAAGGATTTGACCATACAAATATTTATTCTTGTCTAAATAATCCACCATAAAACCAAGTATACTGTTAGCATTATATCCATGAGTCCAGGGTTTTCCAGAAGATATATTTATATATTGAATAAAAAAATTTGGTATTGGATTAACAAAATATTCTATATCAAAAGAAGTTCCCACATATACAATAGATTCTTCATAACCTAATCTAAAATTTCCAATTTTAATACCATAATTTTTAAAATTTGCTCCTCTATCAGGATAACCTATAGTTGATTCTCTATTCAATTCTATATATCTCGATTCATAAAAAAAACTTTTATCTTCATACTCAAAATCCAAAATAATAGCGCTATTCTTCTTAGAAGAAATAAAAAGAGAATATGGTGAATCTACAATATCCGAATGTTGTAATCTTCCAAAAGAAATCTCATAATTGTTTTTATTAATTAATACTCCACCATTTTTCATATAAAAATAAAAACCTTTATAATATACATCTGGCTGCGAAGGTTTATATTTTCCATCATTCAAAGCATTTAATTCTATTATAAAATTAAAACCTTCATAATCATGAACAAATTCAAATATAACTTTTTGATATTCTTTTATATTATTAAATTCTAAATCTATTCCAAAATTAAATTTTGCAGACAATACCATAATTGAATAAAATACAAATAAAAAAACCAAAAATTTTTTCATAACATCCTCCATAAAATAAATATTTTTTAAAACATCTATACCTTTTCATATTTTTTCTATAATTGCTTTAGCTAATTTTCCTCTTTGATTTAAAAAAGAATTTTTTAAAGCTGTTTCATATCCATTTTTTATGAAATTTTGATACATATCTGGGTTTTTAATTAAACTTAAAATTGCGTTTTTTAGTTGTGTTTCATTTCCAGCATTTATTAATAAACCATTTTTACCATTTTTAACAATTTCTGGTATTCCATTTACATTTGAAGCGATTATGGCATTGCTATTAGCCATACCTTCTAACAATACTAAAGGTAATCCTTCAGCATACGAAGGTAAGCACAGTATATCATTTTTTCTATAGATCTCAAAAAGCTCTTTACTCCCCAACTTAATCCAACCATAAAATTTTATTTTTTTATTTAGATTATTTTTAACAGAATATTCCATCAATTCGTTTTTTAATGGACCATCTCCAACAATGTCTAGATGTAAGTCATAACCTTCATATATCAAATTTTTAAAAACTTTAATTAATTCTTTAATTCCTTTCGAGCTAACTAATCTACCTACAAATAATAAATTTTTAGGTTCAAATTCATCTGAAATTTCTTTTTTATAATACATCCATTCTTTTAACCACGATTCGTTTGATATTACAATATCATTACGTTGAGGGATATATTTCATTTTCAAATCATACGATACTGTTGAAGCAATATCGGCATCATTAAGAAGTTTTGAATTTATTTTACGAATAATATAACCAAAAAATCTTTTTAAACTCTTATTTTTAACTATATCTTCTCTTTTATAAAAAGCTTCCTCAGAATCACCAACTAATTGTACAACAAATTTTTTTTTATAGAAAACTTTATTCATAAAATAAACATAAATAGAATTTAGATAAAACATCTTAAAAAAATATAAATCTATTTTTGATTTATGTTTTTTTAAAATTTTATTGATTTTACCTAAATAAAACAAAAACTCAACGAAATTTGAATAATTTCCAGATGGAATAACTTCATAATATTTATTATTAATTCTAAATTTATTTTCATCTATTTCATCTACTTCTATTGTCTTTCCTAATAAATAAATTTTATTAATTTTTTTAGAATATAGACTAAAGAAATCAATGTCCCAAGGTATTTCTGAATAATAGTCATCTTTATATCTGTAATATTTATAATCTGATACTATAACCATATTTTTTCGCATTATTGTATTTTTCACCTCTTCAAAATAATACAAAAGTTAAATTATATATTTTTATATTATCAACTTTCTCATTATCCCCAACCATCATAGAATTCTTTAAATCAATCCTATAATCTTCACAAGCTTTTAATATCATTCCAGAATTGGGTTTTCTTGCTAATGAATATTTTTTGTATTTTTCTATAGTTCCTTCTGGATGATATGGACAATAATAATAATTATCTATTGTTATCCCTTTTTTTCTGTAATATTCTATTATATATTCTGTTGTTTTTATTGATTCTTCTTCTGTAAATTTTCCTTTAGCTATACCAGCTTGATTTGTTATTATTATTACGTATTTTCCTTCTTCTTTTGCTTTTTTTATTATGTCAAATGTTTTGTCTATAAATTTTAGATTTGTTCCGTGAACATATCCCGAATCCTCTATAATTGTTCCATCTCTATCTATAAATAATCCTGGTTTTCTTTCTTTTTTTATCCATTCTGGAATTATTTTTTGTGCTTTTTGATAATCTTCTGGTATTCCTATATCTATAAATTTTCCACCTGTTGGTAATCCATACAATTTATTTTCTTCTATTAATTTTGGAAATATATCGGTTTCTATTGAGATTTTCTGATTTTTATATTGTTCATAATATTTCTTTAAAATATCTTTTTTGAAATAATATATTCCTCCATTTATATATCCATCTATTCTATTTTCTGGTAATTTACCTTTTTCAATAAACTTCGTTATTTTATAGTTTTCATCTATTTCAACAAATCCATATCTTGATATATCTTCACTAAATCTCAAAACTATTAATGCATTTGCTTTTTTTTCATTTATGAAGTCAAATACAATTTCATATTGTATATCGAAAAATGTATCACCATTTAATAAAATAAATTTTTCATCTAATTTTTTCCACGCATTAAATACCGCTCCACCTGTTCCTAAAGGTTCTTGTTCCTTTGAATATTCTATTTTTATTCCAAATTCTTTTCCATCTTTGAAATAATCTTCTATTATTTCACTTTTATATCCTGTTAGTAATAATACTTTCTCAAATCCATTTTCTTTTAATATGTTTACTTGATGTTCTAAAAAAGGTTTATCTCCAATTAATGCCATTGGTTTAGGAATATCTCTTACAACACTTTTTAATCTTGTTCCTAATCCTCCAGCTAATATCACAGCTTGTTTTATCATTATTTTTCCTCTCCGAATATTTCTTTTTCTACTATTTCACAGATTATATGACCTATTGTTATATGTGATTCTTGTATTCTTGGTGTATCATTTGATGGAATATTTATTAGTATATCTGCATATTCTTTTATTTTTCCACCAGTTTCTCCTGTAAAGGCTATTATTTTTATATTATTTTCTTTTGCATATTTAAATGCTTTTATTATATTTTTTGAATTTCCACTTGTGCTTATTCCAACTATTATATCACCATTTTTTGCAATCCCCTCTAACTGTCTAACAAATACTTCATCATATCCAAAATCATTTCCGATTGCGGTTAATACTGAAGTATTAACTGTTAAAGATATCGCTGGCATTGGTTTTCTATTTAGATAAAATTTCCCCATTAATTCTGCTGCTAAATGCTGAGCATCTGCTGCACTTCCGCCATTTCCGCAAAAAATTACTTTGTTTCCTTTTTTTATTGCATCTATTATTATTTTACTTGCTGATTCTATTTTTTTTAATAATTTTTCATTTTCCAATATTTTATTTTTTATTTCTACTGATTGTTTGATTCTTTCTTTTATTAGATTTTCCATTTTTATTTCCTACCTTTCTACTTTCCAGGTGTGTAACCCTTTATCTTCAAAGGTATAGTTTATTATTTCTGCTCCTTCATTTTTTAATGCTTTTATTACTTCATATCTTTTATCTATATCTGCAAAGAAGAACATAAATCCTCCTCCGCCTGCTCCAGATATTTTTCCGCCTAATGCTCCGGATTTTTTTGCTTCTTCATATATTCTGTCAATTTTTTCATTTGTTATTCCATCTGCCATTTGCTTTTTATAATTCCATGCTTTGTCCATTAATAATCCAAATTTACCTAATTTTCCTATTACCAAAGCATTTTTCATTTCAACAGCTATTTCTTTTATTTCATGCATTGCTTCAACTGATTTTTCATTTTTATTTTTTACATTTTTTATTTGTTTTTCGAGTATTTCTGATGAATTATGACTTCCACCTACATATGCAATTACTAAACTATGATTTAATTCATTTATTATTTCTTCTCTTAATTTTAATGGATTTACTATTGTTTTTGAATCATAAAATTCCATGAAATTAAATCCACCAAATGCCGCTGCATATTGATCCTGTCTTCCACCTTTTATTTTTAAATCTATTCTTTCTATTTTAAAGGCTAATTCTGCTATATCATATGGAGTTAATGGCAAATTCAACCATTTTTGAAATGCGCCTATTAATGCAACACATATTGCTGATGATGATCCTAATCCAGAACCTGGAGGTGCATCATTTTGAATATATAATTCAAATCCTTGATTTATGTTATAATTTTCTTTCATATAATTGATTACACCTTTTATTAAATCCAATTGACCATCATATGCTAAAAATTGGTCTATATCAAATTTTATTGTTTTATCATAATCAATACTTTTTATGATTATATCTTTATTTTCAGTTGGTTTTAAGGTTACTGTTGCATATCTATTTATTGTGGTATTAATTACATATCCTCCATATTTATCACAATATGGTGAAACATCTGTTCCACCCCCACCAAAACTTATTCTTAATGGTACTCGGGATCGGATTTGCATTATTAATTCTCCCTTCATTTTTGTAATTATATATTGCTGTACATAGCCAAAAACTTCTCTCCTATTTTCTCAGCAGAAAAATTACTAAAACCATAATTATAAAATTCTTTACAGATTTTATTTTTTTCTTCTAAATTTTTTTTCAAATATTTATTTAAAACCCGATTAAAATCGTTCAAATCATCTTTTTTTATAAGAAATTCACTTTTTAAATGTTCTGGCATCTGTTCTGATAAAGCTCCAACATCAAAAGCTATTATAGGTCTCGAATGTCTATATGCTTCTAAAAGTACTCCTGATTGCGTTGCTGAATTATATGGTAAAATAACTATCTCACTTTCATAAAAAAATTGATGCATTTCATCTTCATCGACATATTTATCAATTAAATTTATATTTTTGCATTCTTTTATATGTTTTTTTATGAACTCCATTTCTTCAGAGACTTTTCCAACAATATTAAAAATTATATTAGGATTTAATTCTGCAAGTTTTATAACTTTCTCTATACCTTTGTAAGGCTGAATTCTCCCAAAAAAAAGAACTTTATTTGTACTTTTAACTCTTTTATATGGCAACCATTCATGCCATAATTTTAAAACAAGAACTTTTGATTTGTCTATATTATACTTTTTAGAAAATTTATCTTTAAATTTTTCATTATGCAATATAACATAATCAACATTTTTAGAAATAAATTTATTATAAAAACTAACATTTCTAGTATTTTTCTCATTTTCATGAGGAAAAGGATCATGTATAGAATGCAAAATTTTAATTTTCCCCTTAAATTTCATGATAATAGGAATATTCCAAACATGAGAAGAGTAAAAATATATATATTCACATTTTATTTTTTTTAACTGAGAAAGAATTTTTTTTATTTCAATAATATTAAAAGTTTTAAATTCAAATCCAGGTGTATCAGGAGTTTCAAAAATTAAATTATTTTTATCTAAAACTCTTTTAAAAGATATATCGGAACTCCCGAAAGTAAATAAACTTACATTTTTTGAATTTGATTTTAAGACATCATATAAAGAATACATATATTTTTGCAATCCATATTTTGTTGAAAAACTTATAATACATATTTTCTTCACTACATAGCTCCCCTCTTCCATAATACTGTCTCAATTGTTTGAAGTATTATTCTTAAATCGAAAAGTGTTGATCTGTTTTTTACGTAATAAAGATCATAACTAAGTTTTTTTCTAATTTCCTCTTCTGTTGAAGCGTATTTATACATTATCTGTGCCCAACCTGTGAGACCTGGTTTTACTTTATGTCTTGCATAATAATAAGGAATTTGTTTGTTAAATTGTTTTACAAAAGGGATTTGTTCTGGTCTTGGGCCGACTATTGACATATCACCTTTTAAGATATTTAAGAATTGCAATGTTTCATCAATTCTTATTGGTCTTATTATTTTTCCTACTTTTAATATTCTATCTTTCTCATCATCTGCAAATTTAGGACCATCTGTTTTTACGTTTTTCATACTTCTAAATTTATGCATTGTAAACGGTTGTTCATTTTTTCCAACTCTTTCCTGTTTAAAAACTATAGGTTTCCCATCTTCTAGATATATTAATATTGTAGTCAACAACATGAACGGTGAAAAAATGATTAAAGCTATTGATGAACCGATAATATCCAAGATTCTTTTAGCTGGCGATTCATGATCGTTTTCAAAGATTATAGAATAATATTCTTTGAACTTTTCTATCACTTCCAAAGGAATTCTTTTCAAATATTTTTCTGCTATGTTTGGCAAATGTTCTATAGGAATTCCAAGAGTTTTGTATTCTTCTAATTTATCTTTCACTATTTCTTCGAGTTTTGGGTCGGTTACGAGAATTGCATCGTATTTTGATGTGTTTTGTTTATAGGTGAAGTTTATTATTTTGTTTATTCTGTTTTTTTCTTTTTCTGAGAATCCATCTTTTACCAATTCTTCAAGTCTTATTGGTGATGGATTTATATAATCTACAAACTGTAATTTGTTTAATGTTTTTTGTTGAATTTCGTCTAAGATGTGGCCTATTTCGTTTTTTCTTCCGATAACAAGATATCTTTTTGGCTGAGCATGTTTTTCAAAAAGTTTGTATTCTGTTTTATGTATTAAAGGAAAGATTATTATAGCTATTGCCATATTATGGATAAATGTGTATCTGCTTATGTCTTTTTCTATTAGAGGATAGAACATAAGAAGGATTATAGAACCCAGCATAAATCCTGCAAATATTCTTATAACTGATTCATTGAGTGAGTTCATTGTATCAAGATCGTAGGTTCTAAATGCATAGAAACCAAGAAAGAGAGATATTGATATTAATGAAGATATATACCAGTTGTATTTGAACAATAGCAAATTTATTGCGAATATGATTATTATATCTATGATTTTAGGTAATTTTCTCATGAATTAACCACCTTTACTCAGGTCTATTTATATTATATCATATTTTTTTATTTGAGTGAATATTCAGTAGTCAGTAAAAGAAAAATTCACAAAGGTGACTTTGTGAAGATTTACGAGGATATTAAAATAAAACACGGAGTTTTTTGCTCCGTGTTTTATTTTATCATTAATTTATTGAGTTTTCAATAGTTGGAAGAAGGTTTTCTTTGTTTTTTAATATCTTATTAATATATCAGGTGATAGATTAATTTTAATCGATTGTGAATGTTGTGCCATTTGGTGTGTCTTTTAGTGTAATGCCAATGTTTTTGAGTGTATCTCTGATATAATCGCTGAGCTGGAAGTTTTTTTCTTTTCTGAGCATGTTTCTTACATCTATTAAGACGTTTATTAATTCTTCTGCTTTTGCTGATTTTTCTTCTTTTGTTGGAAGTTCAAAGATTCCAAGTACTGGACCAAATTCGTTTCTGATTAGATGATAGTTTTCAAGGATTTTTTGTTCGTTGTTTTCTGTTAATGCTTTGTTGAGTTCGTTGGTTATTTCAAAGATTAAAGCTATTGCTTTTGGTGTGTTGAAATCTGTTGAGAGGTAATCAATGAATTCATTTATTTTTTCTTTCATGTATTCTGATTTTGGAATATATGGAACATTGCCTTCGTATTTTTCTTCTACAGCTTTTAATGCTTCGTTTACTCTTTTTGTTGATTTCTTCTGAGCGTTTAATCCTTCTTCTGTGAAGTCTAATGGTGTTCTGTAATGTTTTGAGAGTATAAATGTTTTTATGGTATCTGGATCATATGCTTTTACAAGTTCTCTTACTAACCAGATGTTTCCAATAGATTTTGACATTTTTTCGCCTGAGAATTTTATCATTCCGTTGTGCATCCAGTATTTTGCAAATGTTTTTCCGTGTCTTGCTTCTGATTGTGCTTTTTCATTTTCGTGATGTGGGAAGATTAAATCGTTTCCTCCAGCATGAATGTCAAATGATTCTCCAAGGAGGCAGTTTGACATTACTGAACATTCAATGTGCCATCCTGGTCTTCCTTTTCCCCATGGGCTTTCCCAATATGGTTCTCCTTCTTTTGCTTTTTTCCAGAGAGTGAAATCCAGAGGATTTTGCTTTTTGTCTGAGATTTCTATTCTTGATCCTGCAATCATATCTTCTGGGTTTCTGTGTGAGAGTTCGCCGTATTTTTCGAATTTTGATACGTTGAAATATACATCTCCGTCTGATTCGTATGCAAAGCCTTTGTCTATTAAATCCTGAATGAATTCTATTATTTCATCAACGTAATTTGATGTTTTTGGATGGAAGTTTGCTGCTCTGATTCTGAGATTGTATGAATCTTTCCAGTATTCTACTATATATCTTTCTGCTATTTCTTTAAAAGGAACGCCTTCTTCATTTGCTTTGTTGATGATTTTGTCGTCTATGTCTGTGAAGTTTTGTACCATTGTTACTTTGTATCCAATGTATTCGAGGAATCTTCTGAATGCATCGAATACAATCATTGGTCTTGCGTTACCAATGTGGATAAGATTGTATATTGTTGGACCACAGACATACATTCTTACATGATTTTTTTCTATAGGTTCAAAATCAACTAATTCGCCTTTTAATGTGTCAAAGATTTTTATTTTTTTTACCATTGTGCCACCACTCTTTCCAATCTTTGAAGGACTCTTGTTCTTCCAATTAAGTGTATTGTTTTTACAAGGTCTGGTCCTTCAAAGGAGTTTGTGAGTATTTTTCTTAATGACATATAGAATGGTTTTTTTGCTGGTTTTGCTTCTTTCATTGCTTCTTTTATGTTTTTGAGTATTGTTTCAACTTTCCAGTCTGGATCGTTGAGTATTTTTTCGTGTATTATTTTTATTGTTTCTTTTACGCCTTTTGCTTCTAAGAATTCTTTGAGTTCTTCATCTGCTTCGTCGAGCTCAAATTCTTTGAGGAAGATTTCGAGTTTTTCTGGAACCTGTGATAGGTCGTCAACTGATTCCCTTACTATATCTACTGCTTCTGTTACCCATTTTTTGTTGTTTTCAAATTGTTCTTCTGTAAGCAATCCTGCTTCGAGGATAAATGGTTTTGAGAGTTTTACTATTCTGTCGAGATTTGCTTCTCTAATGTAAACACCATTCATCCATTTGAGTTTTTCGTTGTCGAATATTGCAGGGCTTGAGTTTACTCTGTTTAAGTCAAATGTTTCTATCATTTCTTTTAATGGGATTATTTCTTTTCCGTCTGGATGTGACCAGCCAAGTAATGCAAGGTAGTTTACCAATGCTTCTGGTAAGTAACCCTTGTTTCTGAATTCTTCTACCGATGTTGCACCGTGTCTTTTTGAGAGTTTTTTGCCATCAGGTCCAAGTATCATTGATACGTGGGCAAATTGTGGCATTGGTGCGTTGAATGCTTCGTATAATGCTACCTGTCTTAATGTGTTTGAGAGGTGATCGTCTCCTCTGATTACGTGTGTTATTTCCATTGTGATGTCATCTACTACAACTGCGAAGTTGTATGTTGGTAAACCGTTGCTTCTCATTATAATGAAGTCACCAATTGCTCCTTCGCCAAAGGTTACTGGTCCTTTGATTAAGTCGTTTATTGAGAATGGTTTTCTTGGCATTTTGAAGAATACTACTGGTTTTAATCCTTTTTCTTGAAATTCTTTTTTTCTTTCTTCTGTGTTATATGGTTCTAAGAGTTCATATGAGTAGTGTGGTGGTTTTCCTTCTTTTGCGAGTTTTTCTTTGATTTCTTCCATTTCTTCTGGATATACGTAGGAGTAATATGCTTTTCCTTCGTTGATTAATTGTTCTGCCATTTGTTTGTAGATGTGTGTTCTTTCGCTTTGTCTGTAAGGTCCGTATTCACCTTTTACGTCTGGGCCTTCGTCCCAGTCTAATCCTAACCATGTTAATGCTTCGATGAGCTGATTTTCTGATTCTTTTGTGGAACGTTCCACGTCTGTGTCTTCTATTCTTAATACGAATACACCATTGTGTTTTTTGGCGTATAGGTAGTTGTATAATGCTGTTCTTGCTCCACCTACGTGGAGGAAGCCTGTGGGGCTTGGGGCGAATCTTACTCTAACACTCATTGTAGTTACCTCCTTATTGTTGTTTGTTATTGCTTTATCACTCAGCAGAGGAATATTCTGAAGATATTCCTCTGCTGAGTGATAAAAGGGAATAAAAGTGGTGGTGGATGATTGGAAAAAATAAAAGTTTTTGCTTCGTAAAAAACACTCCTAAAAAGGTTCATTCAGGCGGGTGAAATTTCTTATTCCTCACTCCAATATTGCTTGCCGCCGCCGCTCAGACATCGCCTCCTGCGCTGCTTCGCTAAAAATCACATCCATGTGATTTTTACGGCTCACGCAATATCTCCGTTCGGGAAATTTCAAGCCTTCATTCACCTTTTTACTCGTGTTTTTTATTCTTAATTTCAAATCTTATTTTTTCAATCGTTTGTAACTTTACCTCGGACACTTTTCGAGCCTTCACTCACTTTTATTTTTTCCAACTATCCTGTAATCCCTGCTGCGGGAAATTCTTAGTTTTCGCTCATATTATTTTTCTTTTTTCTTTCTGTTTAATATTTCCACTGTTTCTTCGTAATTAATTCCAAATATGTTTTCTGTTATGTATTCTATTGTTTCTATGTTGAGACTATCTATTTTATCTATATATGGCGTTATTTTTTTTCCAAATTTTTTTAGTAATAAATTTTTTAATACTTTTTTTTCTCCTTCGTACAACCCTTTTTCGTAATTTTCTCTCATGTTTTCATCTAAGGCTTTTGCAAATCTTTCAAACATTAGGCGCACCTCTTTTCAGCTGGATTGTTTCCAGGATAGTATTAGAAATGTGATGTCGTCTGGGGGGCGGGGGGGAGTGAGGTTGGTTTTTATTGCGTTTTCTATTTCCGGTATTATTTGTTCCGGTGTTTTTAGGTTTTGGGTTATTATTTTGTATAGTTTTTCTGTTGTGAATTTTTCGCTGAATTCCACCAGCCCGTCTGTGTATAATGCTATTTTTGTGTCTGGAGTGATTTTTTGTTCTTTTAATGTTATCTGTTCTGGCGATGTAACCAGTCCAATTCCCAATGGGAAGTTGGTGAATTCGTCTGTTGTTATTTCATTGTTTGTTATAAATATTATTTCTCTATGTGCAAAGTTGGCATATTGGATTTTTTCTTTTGATAATATTGCAAATATGCCTGTGAAATACATATCGTCACCAAAGTAATTTGTTACTGATTTTTCTAAGGCTAATATTACTTTTTTTAGATTTTTTTCTTTTTTTTCTACTACTATTTTTTCAAGTTCTTCTTTTACTATTATTGATAGTAATGATGAGGTTAGTCCGTGGCCTGAGATGTCGTATATATATACGAAGTTTTCATTATCTGATAATGGGATTATTCCCGCCATGTCACCTGATGTGCTATGGGATGGGATATATAGATAATCGAATTTTATGTTTTTGTATTGTGCAGGTGTTGGTAATAATCGTTTTTGTAGATTTCTTGCCAGGTTCAGGTCTTTTTCGTGAATTTCAAAGGTTCTTTGCAATTCTAATTGCAGATGATATAGTTCTATGTGTCTTTTTATTTTCATTAGTAATTCATATGGTTGAACAGGTTTTTCCAGATAATCTGATGCCCCCATTTGAAATGCTTTTTCTTTTTGTTCTGGATCCTGTATTGCTGTGTGAAATATTATTGGGATTTTTTCAAGTCCTTTTAAAGCTTTAAATGCTTTACATATTTCAAGTCCTGACATTCCCTTTAATTTTTGTTCTAAAATAACAACATCTGGCTCATGTAACTGAGCCATTTTTATTCCTTCGATACCAGTTGAAGCTTTGTATATTTTAAACGGTTCATCGAATTTTAATTTTTTTATTATGTTTCTTTTTTCTGTGAATATTTGTTTTAAGAAATATACATGATCCTGATTGTCATCGATTATCAGAATTTTGATCATTTAAATCTTTCCCTGAAAAACCGTATGGAAGTAATTCCTCTACTGTCATTATTTTCAGGTCTTTTTTGAGGTTTGTGAGTATTATGTTTTCAACACCAAATTCCGCAATTACCTGTCTGCATGCACCACAAGGGCTAATTGGTTCATCGGTTTCTCCTATTACTACTAATGCTTCAAAGTTTTTTTCGCCTTCTGATACAGCTTTGAATATTGCTGTTCTTTCTGCACACATTGAAAGGCCATATGACGCATTTTCAATGTTTGTACCGGTATATATTTTTCCGTCTTTTGTGAGCAATGCAGCACCAACTTTGAAGTTTGAGTATGGTGAATATGAGTTTTGCATTGCATCTTTTGCTTTTTGGTATAACAGGTCAATCTTCTTTTGGTCTAATTTCATTAAAATCCTCCTTAACTGTTATTTTTACTTTGTCTATTTTGTTTTTCGAGACTGAGACTATTTCAAATGTAACTCCATCGAGGGTTAATTTTTCACCTGCTCTTGGGAATCTTTCGAATTCTTCGAGTAAAAGCCCGCCTATTGTTTCGAAATCTGTTTCTGGAAGTTCTAAGTCGAGCTCTCTTTCTATGTCGTTTATTGGTGTTGTTCCGTTTACGAGATAATTATTTTTGCCGAGTTTTACTATGTTTATTTCTTCGGAAACAACATCGTATTCATCGAGTATTTCACCTGTTAATTCTTCAAGTACGTCTTCGAGGGTTACTATTCCTGCTGTTCCACCGTATTCGTCCACAACCACGGCAAGATGTGTTCTTTTTTCAAGGAATAGTTTCATTACGTCTCTGAGTTTCATTGTCAATGGAATGAATTCCACTTTATGCATTATGTGTTTTATGTTTAGTTCTAATGTTTCTTCGTTGAGTCCTTCTTTTTCTATGATTTTAAATACGTCTTTGGCATAACATACGCCTATTATGTTGTCTATTGAGTCTTTGTAAACGGGAATTCTTGAGTATCCTTCTTCGTTGATTATTGTGATTAAGTCTCTTATTGATTCTTCTTCTGATATTGCAATTATATCAACTCTTGGTGTCATTATTTCTTTTACTGATATTTCTTTTAGTTCGAGTCCTCTTTTCATTATGAATTTTTCGTCTTTTTCTATTACCCCTTCTTCATGCCCTATATCAAGGTAATTTATGAGTTCATCTTCGGTGATAAACGGAGCCTCGCTTATTTTTTCTCCACCAAAAAGTCTTATGAAAAAGTTTGAAATGCTTACAAGCAACCATATTATTGGTTTTAATATATATGTGAGAAATGAAATCACAGGAAATACAAAATTAAAGAATTTTTCGGTGTTTTCTCTGGCGTATACTTTTGGTGTGATTTCACCAAATATGAGTATTGCCAATGTGAGTATTCCTGTTACTATTCCAACAACTTTTCCGGTGTTTCCTGGAATCATTTCAATTACAAATGCAGTGGTAATAGATGATACGAGTATGTTTACCAGATTGTTCATTACAAGGATTGTGGTGAGCAATTGGTTTGGATGTTGTAAGAAATGATGTAATTTGTCTCTTGCATGTTCATCTTCTTCGTTTTCTATCATGTCTTTTACTTTAAGCCTGCTCATGGATGTTAATGCTGTTTCTGATGCTGAAAAGAACGCTGACAGTGATAATAATCCCACAATCTCGAGTAACATTATTATGATGCTCTTATAACTGGTAGGGTCGTCCACTTTGCTTTTTCCTCCTCTGTTATCTTATTTTTTTGAATCCATACCCTAATGCCTCGGAGTTCTGGAGTATGGAAATGAATGCATTGCTGTCTTCTTCTCTGATTATTCTTCTGAAATCTCCAATTTCACGACGTGAAAGAACTATCATTAATACGTTTTTGTCCTGATATGTGTATCCGCCTTTTCCCTGAAGTATTGTTACTCCACGGTCGAGTTCTTTTAATACTCTTTCTTTTATTTTATCATATTTTTCGCTGATTACAAATACTGTTCTGGTTGATTCGAAACCTTCTACCACTGTATCTATCATTTTTGAGGTTACAAAGATGGTGATTATACCATACATTGGAACCAATGGGTTTATTAAAAATGCTGAAGCGGTAACCATTGTATCCACTATTAATAGCCCTTTTCCTGTTGATATATGGAAGTATTTGTTTATTATTAATGCAAGTATATCTGTTCCTCCTGTTGATGCGTTTCGCCAGATTACAAGCCCCAATCCTATTCCTGATAGGACCCCACCGTATATTGCACTCAATAGGTATGGATCTATTGCCATTTGTGAATTGAGCATTATTTCTTTCATCATTGAGTCTAAATGCAATGCCTGTTCAAAGAAGTCTATTTGAAACGATAATAGTGTTGCTGCATATATGCTTTTGAAACCAAAGCCAATTCCAAGTAGCCAGAATCCAAGCGCAAAGAGGAATATGTTGTAAATGAACATTTGAAGACCGAGCCACCAGCCAAATAGGTTTTTGAGAACAATGGCAAGACCGCTAACTCCACCAGCAACTATTGCAAATGGGTCAAGGAATAATACTATTCCCAATGCTGTTAATGTTGTCCCTGCTGTGATGATGATGTAATTCACTGTTTCTTTTTTGATGTCGATTTTTGTTTTCAACCCTATACCTCCAATCCCTTAAGTTTTGCTATTTGTTTTAGCAATCTTTTTTCTCTGAGTCCAGGTTTTTTTAATTCTACGTCTATTTTAACATATAGGTCGCCATATTTTCCAGTTCTGAAATCTGGAAGTCCGTGGCCTTTTAAGACGATTATTGCGCCTGGGTTTGTTCCTTCTGGGATTTTCAGGGTTGTACTACCGTTTAAGAGTTCGAGGTTTATTGTTGTGCCGAGTAATGCCTGGATATAATCGATTTTTACTGTTGTTTCAAGATGATTACCTTTTCGTTTAAAATTAGGGTGTGGTCTTACATTTACTTTTATGATTAAGTCTCCTGCCGGGCCGCCATTTTTACCGTCGTTACCTTTTCCAGGAATTTTAAATGTGTAGCCATCTTCAACGCCAGCTGGAATTGTGATTTCAATGCTTTCTCTTTTTAGTTGTTTTCCTGAGCCATGACAAACATCACATCTTTCGTTTATTATCCTTCCTTCGCCATTACATGTTGGACATGGATATGTTCTTACGAATACACCAAAGAATGTTCTTTCTTCTTCCTGAACTTTTCCTGTTCCGTTACAACGAGGACATGTTGTGAAGCTAGTTCCATTTTTTGCTCCTGTTCCGTTACAAGCATAACAGGTTACATATCTATCGTATTCTATTCGCTTTTTTACGTCTTTTAATATGTCTTTGAGGTCAACTGTTATTGCAAAGTATTTGTCTTCTCCTTTTACAGGAGGTCTTGATGTTCTGGTTTTTTTTCTTGATGTTGTTCCGCCACCCATGAACATGTCAAAGATGTCAGAGAATGTTCCGCCAAAGTCTCCTATGTTGCCAAAGAGGTCTTCAAATAAATCTTCGAAACCTCCACCTGCTCTCTGGCCGCCGTTTGGTGGCATTCCTCCTTCGGGAACAAAGCCGAATTTATCGTAAAGTGCTTTTTTCTGTGGATCGCTAAGCACTTCATATGCTTCCTGGATTTCTTTGAATTTTTCTTCTGCGTATTGTTTGTTTTCCTGATGTCTATCTGGATGCCATTGTTTTACTAATTTTCTATATGCTTTTTTTATTTCTTCTGGTGTTGCGTTTTTGCTGACACCTAGTATGCCGTAATAGTCTTTTTTCTGGTTCATGTTTATTCACCTCCATTTGTTTCTTCGTTTTCTGTTTTGTCTTCCTGTTTTGTTTCTGGTTTTTCCTGTTTTACCGGTTTTATTGCAACTTTTACTTTTGCGGGTTCTATTATTTTTCCTTCGAGTTTTATTCCTGGTGATACGAGTTCGTATACGTGATATTCTTCTACTTCGTCTGTTTCTACTCTTTCTATTGCGTCGTGTTCAAACGGGTCGAATTTTTGATTTTTTTCTGGTTTTATGAATTCTACTCCTACGTTTTCTATTGTTGAGACGAATGATTTGTATATCATTTCAACTCCTTTGGCAAAGCTTTCAAGGTTTTGTTGATTTGCCATGACTATTGAGAAGTTTTTGTATAATGGAATTAGTTGTTTGATGACGCTTTCTTTTGCTTCTTTTTTGATTCTGTTTTTTTCTTTTTGGACTAAGTCTTTGTAGTTTTCGAAATCGACTTTGAGGTTTATTGCGTAGGATTTGATTTTGTCGTATTCTTCCATGAGTTTTTTGTTTTCGGATTCTTTGGTTTCGAGGTCTTTTTTGAGTTGTTCTATTTCATTTTTTAATTGTTCCATTTCTTTGGTGATTTTTTGTTCTTTTTTCTTGGATGTTGTTGTTTTTTTTGTGTTTTTTTCTGCCATGCTAATCCCTCCTTGAGGCTATTGTTGTTGTTATTGTTGTTGATTGAGAAAACATTCATAAAAAGGTTCGTTCATGCGGCTCGATTGCTAATCCTCAAAAACTGCTCATATCCGCGGGGTCGCTTAGATTCTGCATCCCTGCAGAAGCTGCGCTCAAAAAAACATCCTGTTTTTTTGACCCTCTCCATTCGCAGTTTTTTCGGGCAATCTTCGAGCATTCACTCACCTTTTTATTCATGTTTTCTTGATTAATATTATATTCTTAGTCTTCGCTCCTATTATTTTTTTACTTTCTATTTTCAACTTTTTATTTATGAAGAAAATAGTTAGAATAATGTGAGCGAAAACTTGAAAATTCCCGAAAAAATTCGATGTGGAGCCGGTCAAAATCACACGGATGTGATTTTGAGTGAAGACGAACATGGACGTGAGTCTGCAACGACCGGCGGGAACGAGAATTTTTGAGGATTAGAATTTTCTACCGTTTGAGCGAACATTATTCGTACTATTTTTTTATAAGTTCTTGGATATAATTTCTGATAATCGGGAGGTGTATTCACCGAGGATTGAGTAGATTTGCTTGTAATCCGAATATTTGAATGTTAGCAATGCCACTTTGCCAAGTGGGTTTGAGTTGTAGCTATATGCTGTTTCGAACATTATGAAATTTTTGAGTTCTGGAATTTCAAAGTCACTTCCTATTGTTGCTTTTATTTCTGATGTGAATGGTTTTTTTGAGAGCAATTCTACTTTTAATTTGTCTTCTTCTACGATTTTTGACAGATATAGTATTTCTTCTGGTGTGTGATATCCTGTTGATATTATTTTTGCCAGACCACTGATTATGAATTTGTTTCTAAAGAATTCTTCAACCAGGAGATATACGAGTTTATATAGGTTTATGAGCCTTATGTCTCTTTCCTGTTCGATTTTATTTGTTTTTATGATGTTTATTATTTCATGCATGGATTTTCCAACAAGTCCTGTTTCCAGGATTTTTTCCAGTTCTTTGGGGGACGGAAATCCATAATTTTCAACGGTTCTTGTTATTGATAATCCCAGATTTGTCATTAATGTGATTTGATAGAAATCATTTGTCAGGTCGGATACAACTGCCCTGGTTATGTATATGTATTTTGAGTCCGGGAGCTCCAGAATTACAAGGCTGTTTGTTGTTTCTGAGAGCATTTTTGAGAATTTGTCGAACATTATGTTTATGTCATAGAATTTATATTCATGAGGTAATTCTATGTTTTTGCTTTTTACTGAAAAGCTTTCTTTTATGGCTTCAAAATATAATCTTAAAGCCATATCAGTTGGAATTCTTCCGGCGCTGGAATGTGGCTGGAAGATGAGTTTTAGGTGCTGTAATTTTTGCATGTCGTTTCTAATGGTTGCTGAGCTAACATTCAGGTTTGATTTTTTTAAAATTTCCGATGAACTTACCGGTTTTTTTTCTTTTATAAAATTTTCTATGATTGAGAAAAGTACTTTTTTTTGCCTATTGCTCAGTTCTCTGGGCATTTTATCACTCCTTTTTTTTGAGTGCTAATTATATGATAACATAAAAAAAGGGTTGTAAAAAATTAAATATTAGTGTAAAATTAGTTAAGAAATGAAATAATATAAGGGGTGTGGTTAAATGCTGGGACATGAGATTGTTGAGATTTTAGACGACCTGATTATTGAGTATAATTTTCCGCTTGATAAGAACTATACGTTTTTTACCAACAATACAAACAAGATTAAGCCTGGATCGGTTTTCGTTTGTATTAAAGGTACTTTTTTTGATGGGCATGATTTTATCAAGACCGCTATTGAATTTAATGCATCTTTAATTATTTCTGAGGATGCTAAGAAAACACAATTTGATTTTCCTTATATTCTTGTAAGCGATACTAAACAGGCTTATGCTCTGCTTAATTATGCATATTATAACATAGACTTTAATGATTTTAACTTTATTGGCGTTACCGGAACTAATGGAAAAACTACTGTTATTTCTTTAATCCATTATGTTCTGACGCAAGCTGAAAAAAATAGTTCTCTTATTAGCACTGTGGGTATTAAATTGAATAATGAATTATTGTATGAACCGTATAATACTACACCAGGAGTTGATGAGATTGCCAGAATCTTAAATCTTTCAAAGGAACGGAATATTGAAAATATCTGTCTTGAGGTTTCTTCTCATGCTCTTGCACAGAATAGGGTTTATAAGATTCCGTTTTCTATTGCTATTTTAACCAATATTACCAGGGACCATCTGGATTATCATAAGGATTTTGAAGAGTACAAAGAAATTAAGATGTCTTTATTCAGACATCTTAAGGATGATGGTATTGGAATCATTAATTTAGACTGCAATAATGTAGATGAAGTTCCATTGGAAAGAGACAGAATTGTTACATATGGGTTTACTAATGTTGCAGATTATGTTATTTCTGATGTGGAATATAATAATTCGCAAATGGTGTTCACCATTAAGGAGCCTGATGGAACTGAGAATAAGATACACACACATTTAATAGGAGAATATAATGCTCAGAATCTTACAGCAGCTTTTGTTGCTTTGAGAAATATGGGAATAGATAGAGAAATAATTCGTCATGGTTTTCTTGAATTTCCCGGTGTTCCAGGAAGGTTTCAGCTTGTTGAGAATACCCGCGATGTGGAGTATAAGGTTTATATTGATTTTGCTCACACTCCTGATGCTCTTGAAAAGGTTTTGACAAGTGCCAGGAAGATTACAAAGGGAAGAATTATTCTGGTATTTGGTGCAGGTGGCGCTGCGGATATTGGAAAACGAAAGATTATGGGTGAAATTGCCTCTAAATATAGTGATTTAATTGTTATTACAGATGATGATCCCAAGAATGATGATCCTGATGAGATTATTGAACATATTCTTGAAGGAATTGATAAGAGTAAGCCGTATATTGTGATAAGGAATAGACGCACTGCTATTAAGGCTGCTGTTAGTTTTGCTTCAAGGGATGATATTGTGATTATTGCCGGAAGAGGGCATGAGAAGTTCCAGTTGTATGAAAATGGAAAAAAGATACCTTTTAACGATTATGAGGTGGCTTATGAGATTGTGCAAAAGTTTAGAAAGGTGATGAAGCGATGAGCAAATTTGTTTTTGATTCTCGCCAGGTTGAAGATGGGGATATTTTTGTGGCTATTAAAGGCGAAAGGAATAATGGCCATGATTTTGTTAATGAAGCTTTTAAAAAAGGTGCCGTTAAGGCTATTGTTGAGGAAGAAAGGGATTATAATGGCGAGGTTTTGCTTGTTGATAATGTAATTGATTTTTTAAATAGAGAGGCTTCTAAGATTCTCGTTGATAATTCAAAGATTCGTATAGGTATTACCGGTTCAAATGGAAAGACTACCACAAAGAATTTTCTTGCTCATTTGCTGGCCTATGGATTTAAGGTTTTTAAAACAGAGAAGAATTATAATACAGAGATTGGAATTCCTTTAAGTATTTTGAATAATTACTCAGGCGAACCTGTTTCCATTGTTGAGATGGGGTTGAGAAAAGAAGACGATATAGGCTTTTTGACGAGATTGTATAAGCCCAATGTTTCTATTTTGTTGAATATAGGCACTGCACATCTTCAATTTTTTGAAAAGCGAGAAAAAATTGCTTCTGAAAAGTTGAAAATTGTTTTTGAGATGGAGAAACCTGGCATTGTATTTATTAATGGTGATGAGGAGTTACTTGATATTGATTATCCTGAAGATGTAAAGGTTTTTAGGTTTGGGGAAAATGAAAATAATGATGGTGTTTTAATTGATTTTGATTATTTAAACGGTAATACACGCGTTTTTTATAATATTTATAATGAAGATGTGATGCTCACATTACAGGGCATCTGGAGTAAAGGGCAATTAATTGACGCACTTGCAGCTTTACTGGTTTCCCTTTATTTTGAGATTCCTTTAGATCCATTTTATATTTTTTCTTTTAAATTACCTGAAAAACGATTTGAGTTGAAGGAATATAATGGAAAAATTGTTATTAATGATGCTTATAATGCTTCAAAGGAATCTTTTTTCAGTGCTTTTGAGAGTATTGAAAAGATGGATGTTGATAGGAAGGTTTTGATTATGGGTAGGGTTTTAGAAATTACTGATGAAATTGAGTATCACATGGAAATTATTAATGAGGCTAAAAAGGTTTTTGATAAGATTTATTTTTATGATCCTGAAGAGTTTTTTGATTTTGAGGGTATTGAATATTTGAGAAATAGCGATGATGTGTTAAATGTTTTAAATGCAGAAAGCGGTTTGATTTATGTAAAAGCATCTAATGGCACAGGTTTAGGAGCTATTGTGGAAAAGATTTTAAATGAAAAGAATAATAAGCAGTAATGGAGGTTGTTATGGAGATTTTTTATGGAATTTTAATACTTGGAATTGAGTTTTTCTTATTTCCAATTTTTATAGGCTGGGCAAGAAGGAAACAATTTGGTCAGTATATCAGACCAGAAGGTCCTGATTTGCATGGTTATAAGCAAGGAACCCCTACTGCAGGGGGTATTATTTTTGTTCCCACTATTGCTGTTTTGAATTTAGTGGGATTTCTGTTTTTAAGGGATTTTGTTTTTGTTTATGTTGCCATAGCTGCTTTGCTTTTTGGCTTAATAGGTTTTTTTGATGATTTTAGCTCTATTTTGAAGAAGGAGGCTATGGGATTAACTGCAAAGAGGAAGTTTATGCTACAGTTGTTGCTTTCTGTGGTTTTGCTTTTGTTTTTTGAGAATGCTGTTAATGGCAATTTTTTCTGGTATGTTCCGGGAAGTGATTTTATTTTAAGATTTAATAGATATTTTTATTTTTTTGTATATGTTTTTCTTTTTACAGGATTTTCAAATGCAACTAATTTAACCGATGGACTTGATGGGCTTGCTGGTGGGAATTTTATTGTTTCTGCAGCTTTTACTATTTTAATTGCTGTTTTGAAGTTTAATGCGCCTGTTTATTTGATTTTTGCTGTTGTTTTGCCTGTTGTTGTTTTTTTGTTTTTTAATGCAAAACCGGCGCAGGTGTTTATGGGAGATACTGGTTCTTTAGCGCTTGGAGGGATTTTAAGTGCTATTGCAACTTATTATCATATTGAGTTGTTTTTGATTTTTACTGGAATTGTGTTTATTGTTGAGACGTTGAGTGTTATTATTCAGGTTTCCTCATTTAAATTGAGAGGAAAAAGGGTGTTTTTGATGTCGCCGATTCATCATCATTTTGAGTTGAAGAAGTGGCCGGAGGAGAATATTACTTTCAGGTTTATATTGGTGGGCTTTTTTTTCTCTGTTGTTGCATTAATGTTGTGAGCCCGGTTTAATTGACATTAAATTATTATCATGATATACTAATAATGGTACAACAAAAAGTACTATTATTAGTACTAAAAAGAGGTGATTTTAATGTATAATAACCTGGTTAGTGCAACAGAAATAAAAAAGAGTGGAGTTTCTATTTTAGCTAAGATAATAAAAAAAACAGGTGAAGCTGTAATAAGTGTCAGAGGAAAAGGAAAGTATGTTGTTCTGCCAATAGAAACATATAATTATTTAAGAGAATGTGAGTTAGAAGCTGCTTTGTTAGAAGTAAATAATGATATAAAAAACAAGAAATATCATACATCAATAGATAAGCACATTGAAGAAATTAAAAATGCTCTTCATGAGGACGATGAAAATGTATGAAATAGTATTTACAGATTCATACGTGAAACGAGCAAAAAAATTTTTCAAAAAACATTCGGATTTAATATCTCGATATGAAAAAGTGCTAAGATTAATGGAGTATAATCCTTTTCATCCTTCATTAAGACTCCACAAATTAGAAGGTAAATTATCCCATTTTTACTCAGTTTCTATAAATATGAATTATAGAATAATCATTGAATTAATTATTGATAATGAAAAAATAATTTTAATAAATATAGGTTCTCATGATGAGATATATTAATAAAAATTTATTTTTTTAGAAAAAAAAGCTTTATGATGGTGCCGCGACCTTTGATGGAGTTGACTGAGAGCTGGGCGTTTTGGAAGATGATGAATCTTTCGAGGAAGATGCTTCCAAGTCCTGTGCCGTTTTCTTTTGTGGTAAAGAATGGTTTTAAGAATCTGGCTTTTTCTTCTTCTGTCATGCCAATTCCATTATCACAGAACAACAATTTATAACCGTCTTTTTTTTCGTAAATGCCGACGGTTATATTTTTTTTGCTTTTTTTCATGAGAACAGCATCAACAGAGTTTTGAATTATATTCGCTACTGCTGATTTAAATAAGGCTATATCGCTCTGTATATATATATCAGCTTTTTCTTTAATGGTAAAAGTTATTTCTGGATAGGTATTCTGAAAGATTTTTAAGGTATCTTTTATTATTTTGTTTATGTTTATTTCTTCTATAACTTCTTCCATTTTAAATAATTCCAGCGTTTCTTTTATGATGTTTTGTATGTTGTTTATTTCGTTTTCGAGTTTTTTTAGATATTTTTCGTCTTTTGTAATTTCATACATTTGAAAGACCATTTTTAGTCTGGCTATAGGTGTTTTTAAGCCGTGCGAAGCATCTGCTAATATTTCACCAAGTCTCGCAAAGTGTCTGGAGTCTTCAAGGGTTTTTTTCATTTTTTTGTAATCTGTTATGTCATTAATTACAAGGATTATAAAATTGTTTTTTTTGCTGACGATAATTTGAAGGTTTTTCTTTAGCTTTTTTGAATATACGTCATATATTCCTGTTATTGCTGGAATTTTTATTCCTGATTTTATTAATATTTTTGATAATGGCATTCCATATTTTAGGGTTACACTATGAAATATTTCCCTGGCTTTTAGATTTGTTTTTTGAAGAATTGCTTCGTTATCAAATACGAGAATTCCTGCCCCCATTGTGTCGAATATGGCATTGAATTTGTCATAATACTCTTTTAACCCTTCTCTTTCTTTGGTTAATAGTATTGAATATGTTCTAACCATTTCATCAAGCTCTCTGAATATTCCTGAATACTGGAGATTATAATTTTTGTAATTATATGCATTTCCTTTGTGAAGTATTCTTAACAGGCGTTTTTCAACGAATATTGCGATAAGCACATATAACGCAAAAAAGCTTATTGGTATTAAATACCAATAAGCCATTAATTTAAATATATACATGAATATTATTAATATTACTGTATGAATAACAGAGATTTTTTCGGCTATATCCCAGCCAAGCAGTTTACGGTATTTTATTCTTCTTTTCTTTTTAATGTTATTTCTACCCCTTCTGTGTCAAGTTTCATGTATTCTTTAGCATTTCCCTGATTTATTGCTATTTCGAGATGACCTGAGCTTTCCGGGTGTATTAATAATTCCCCTGGCAATACATCTGAGAATACTCTTTCATAATATGCTTCGAATTTCTGATCTTCTATCTGTATTATTATTTTATCGTCTTTTTTGAATAATGTATCGCCCATTTCTGCTGGAATATTTGTTTGAACGTTTCCAAATGTGTCCCAGAATACTATTTCGCCTTCAAGATAATCATTTTTTATTTCTGGCTTTTTGTATCTAAATAGATTGATGTCTTCAAGTTCTGGACCAAATTCTTCTATTGGCACACCTTTTGATAGATATGCAGCTGCTGGTGAGAATATGTCTCTTCCGTGGAATGTTGTGGAATAGTTTTTTCTAAAGAAATATTTTTTGTTGCTAATTTCCACAAGTTTGTCTATTCCATATTCCTGAGCTACTAATGTGAGTAATCCATTGTCCGGTGCTACAAAATAATAATTTCTTTCTTTGGTTTTCATGATTACCGGTTTTCTGCTGCCGCCAACACCAGCATCTATTACACAGAGAAATATTGTTCCTTCAGGAAAATCTCCGGCAAATCTATGTAAGATATGAGCATTTACTTTTGGATCGAACTTTTTTGTATCGTGCAAAACATCTATTATTTCCGCTTTCCTGTTTATTGTTTTTATTACGCCTTTGCATACTCCTACGTAATAACTGTCGTTCCCCCAATCTGTAAAAAAGGCTATCATAATTAGATTCCTCCCCCTAAGCCAAACTCCCTTCTATTTCCAATGCTTAATAATTTTGAATCCCCTTCTGTTGATTTAAGTCTTATTGTTTTGTGTTGTAAATCGTGGAATGTTGTGATTCTTCTTATTGTCCTTGTTTTTGTTCTCATTACTATACTTTCTGTTATGGCTTTTCCTTTGTGGAATTTTACTCCTTTCAGGAATTCGCCATTTGTAACACCTGTTGCTGAGAATATTACATTTTCTCCACCTGCAAGGTCTTCGGTGAAGTAGACTTTTTCAAGATCCCAGCCTTCTTCTATTAATTTTTCTTTTTCTTCTTCTGTTTGTGGCCAGAGTTGTACCTGCAATTCACCGCCTAATGTTCTTAATGCACCTGCTGCAAGTACTGCTTCTGGGGAACCACCTATACCGATATAGATATCAACGCCGCTTTCTGGCATTGCTGTTGCTATTGCTGCTGCAATATCGCCATCGCCTATTAATTTTATTCTTGCCCCAACTTCCCTTATTTCTTCAATTATTTTTTTGTGCCTGTCTCTGTTTAAGACTACTACTGTTATTTCGCTTACAGGCACTTTTAATGCTGCTGCTGCTACTCTTAAGTTTTCCCTTATTGAGCTTCTTATATCCAAAATTCCTTTTAATTCTGGCCCTACTGCTAATTTGTATGAATAGAATGTTGGGAGATATGCTAATTTTCCCTTTTCAGCAAGAAGCATTACACTTATTGCATTTGGAAGACCGTATGCTACAAGTCGTGTTCCGTCTATTGGGTCTACTGCTATATCAAATTCTTCATCGTCTTCATTCCATGTTCCAACTTTTTCGCCAATGTAAAGCATAGGAGCTTCGTCTTTTTCACCTTCTCCGATTATAACGGTTCCTTTTATTTCTATGTAATCGAGCATTCCTCTCATTGCGTCAACTGCAGCCTGGTCTACGGCGTTTTTGTCTCCTCTACCGAGGTATAAACTGCTGGTTAATGCTGCTGCTTCTGTTACTCTTACGAGGTCTAGTGTTATTTCTCTGTCGAAATTGTTTTCTGGCAACGCAATTCCCCCTTTTCTCTTTGTTATTTTAATTATACTAAATTTTGCAAAATTTTAAAACTTTGAATATTTGTTGTATTTGTTGAATAATTGTTTTTAGCGATTGTGAAACTGATTAAAAGAGAGTATATTCAGTGAGGTAATACAATACGAAGATATTTAAATTTTATCTTAGAAAATAGAAATAATAATATTCGCTCAACAGGTAGAAAATTCTAATCCTCAAAAATTTTCTTTGAAAGTAGAAAAATAATATTCTCTCAGACAGCAAGAATTTCTGATCCTTGCTCCATTTGAAAATTCGGGCACACTCAGATTCCCCTTCCCTGGGGAAGCTTCGCTTTTCGAAACATCCTGTTTCTCCAACCCGAATTTTCTGCATTCCGCTGCGGGAAATTCTTAGTCTTCGTTCATATTATTTTTCTACTTTCTTCTATACAACAGATAATTTATGAGTTTTTATTTTTTCAATCATCATTGTTTCTCCTTGGAAATTTTCAAGCCTTCGCTCACATTATTATTTCTATTTTCTTTTATTTTTTCCATTCTAAACAATTATTCATAATTTTTGGGGTTATTCCCCCGGGAAAATTGATGAGCATTGCTAACTATTTGGTTTGGGTTTTGCTTTTTTGCAATAGGTATGATAAAATTTAAATAGAAAATATAATATCGGAGGTGTGGACGGCGATGGAATTAAAGGATTTAAAGGAAAAATTAACCAGAAAAAAGGTTTCTGTGTGGGAAAAAAGGGATAGAAAGGTTATAGATGAGTATTCAAAGGGTTATAAGAAGTTTATAGACTATGCAAAGACAGAAAGAAGAGCTGTTGAATATGCTGTTAAGGAACTTGAAAAAGAAGGATTTAAACCTCTTTCTTATTATCTTGAAAAAGGTAAAATAGAAGATGGCGATAAGGTTTATTATGTTAATAATTTTAAATCATTGTTTGCCATAAAGATTAAAGGAGATTTGACTAATGGTATAAATATTGTAGGAGCGCATGTTGATGCTCCAAGATTGGATTTAAAACCTGAGCCAATTGTTGAAGACAGCGGCGTTGCTATGGCTAAAACTCATTACTATGGCGGAGTTAAAAAATACCAATGGTTGAATATTCCTCTTGAATTACATGGTGTTGTTATTAAAAATGATGGAACTAAAGTTAATGTTTCTATTGGAGATTCAGAAGATGATCCTGTTTTTGTTATTTCAGACCTTTTACCTCACTTAGATAGGAGAAAAGGTGATGTTGCAGAAGTATTTAAAGGAGAAGCTTTAAACTTATTATTAGGAACAATTTCTATTTCATATGATGAAGAAATAAAGGATTCTATAAAATTAAATGTACTTAATATATTATATGAAAAATACGGTATTGTGGAAGAAGATTTTATTTCTGCTGAACTTGAGGTTGTTCCTTCATTACCAGCAAGAGATGTTGGTCTTGATAGATCATTGATAGCAGCATATGGCCATGATGATAGAATTTGTTCATATACAGGTTTAACTGCATTAATTGAAGCTGAACCAGAAAATAAGAGTGCTGCTTTGTTATTAACAGATAAGGAAGAGATCGGTAGTGACGGAAATACCGGCGCAAAACATCATTTCTGGATTACTGTAATGAAGAAGTTATTAAAATTACAGGGAAGCACTAATATTGAACTTGATATAGACGATTTATTATTAAATTCCACATTATTGTCAGCAGATGTTTCAGCTGCATATGATCCAAACTTTAAGGATGTTCATGATCCAGCAAATGCTCCAAGATTAGGTTATGGCGTGGCTATTTCTAAATATACTGGTGCAAGAGGTAAGGCTGCAACAAATGATGCAAATGCTGAATTCTTTGGAAAATTAAGAAAGGTATTTAATGAAAATGGTGTTATCTGGCAATCTGGTGAATTGGGTAAGGTTGACCAGGGTGGTGGAGGAACTATTGCTAAGTTCTTCGCCGAAAAAGGTTTAAATGTTATTGATGCCGGAGTTGCATTATATGGAATGCATTCACCATATGAAATTGCTTCAAAAGGCGATTTATATGAAACATATTATGCTTACAAGGTGTATTTGAATAAAATGTAGGGAGTGAAAATTTGAAGGTTTTTGCCGGTAGCCCTATACATTTAATGGAATTTGAAAATGATAATATAAATATTAATATTACAACCCACTCATGGTCCTTTTTGGGCCAGAGTGGTTTTTCTGTTATTTTGAATAAGGATAGTTTAACGATGTATAATGGGCTGGTGGAAGATACTGTTGTTTCTTTTGAAAGAAGAATGATAAATATTGAAGATAAGAGCAGAATTATGTTTATGCTTCAACAGGAAGGTTTTAAATTTGAAAATTATTTTTATGCCAAAATTCAAAAGAGTGATTTAATTGTTTTGCGAGTTGATTTGTTGAATAAATCTTCCTATGATTATTTATTAAATATCATTTTATCTAATATGTTTCTGGTGAAAATTCCCGTGTTATTTTTTAAGGTTTATAATGATTCACATGAGATTTCGTATTTTTATCCTGATAAAAAGGATTACGTTATTTTCAAGGGTTCACCTTATGCGTATTTTAATGTGGTTGAGAAAAACGAGCATGTTATTATGCTTCATGGAAAATACAGAGATAAAGTAAAGAATAAGCTGGTTTCTTTTTTGAAAAAAGTTGGTGATTTTAAATGAAAAAGATTCTTGACTTTATTTCAAAGAAGATTTTGTTTGAAAGTTTAAAACGTATTTTTTATTCTATTCCTTCAAAAAAAGGATATGCAGATAATAAGAAGTTTTATGTTATAAACTTTGGGTTTGTTCATTTTGGTTTTTTTAAACTGGGCGGATATATTCATTTAATGGAACAGTTTAAAGATGTTCAAAAGTTTAATAATAAGATTGGGATTGTTTCTGTTAATAATATTTCAAAAACCGGAATTCGATATATTTCTGAAATTGCAGAGATTTTTGGAATACCATTGATTATGCGTTATGAAGGAAATTGTTATTATTTTAAAGAAAATACTATTACTCCGCTTGATAATGGAAGCACTTTTAGAATTAAGAACTTTAAGTTTTATTTTTTTAATCAATCAAGTGAATTTTTATTCCAGATTTTAGATTCTCGAATTGAAAATCCAGAATTTATTATTGTTGATAATTTTAATGCTAAAATACCAGATATTGAGCTAAATTCTTTATCTACTGTTATATCTTCATATCTTTTGTCTGTTGATCAATCTGTTTTGAAATTGTATAAACCTGAAAATAATAGAAGTTATGATTATAAATTAAGAGATCATTTTGTTTTAAAGTTTGATATGCAGATTCTTGAAAAATTGAAAAATGGAATTACTAAAATTGATCCCAGAAAGCTGGAAAATCTTGTGAAATATATATAACTCTGTTACTAAAAATTAAACTAAGTGTTGTTATATTTCATTTTTAATGTATTGACATTTTATGAAATTATAGTAAAATATAAAATGCGTATGCCATTTTGGTATGGCATTTTTTGTTATATAATAACAAAAAATAAACATATGAATGGAGGAAGAAAATGGAACCAGAAATGTATGAAGATGAATTGACGTTATCTGATATTCTAAGGATTTTCAAACGAAGAAAAATAACTTTTTTTGTAATTTTAATTCTGACTATCTTATTAACAGGTTTATATTTGTTAAAAACACCTGCAACATATGAAGCTTCTCTTACTTTTGAAATGAAGGATGTTTCTTCAACTTCCTCTTTACTTTCACAATATGGAAGTCTGGCTTCAATGGTTGGAATTAACCTTGGTGGAAGTAAGGGAAATTCAATTAGTAATACCATTGAAAAGATGAAGTCTGATAAGATCCTAACAGCTGTTATTGAAAAAAATAATCTGGTGGAGTTGTATAATTCTAATAGAAATCCATCTTTTATTGATAAATTGTTAAATAGAGGTGGAGAAGTTAAGTTAAGAGATATTATTAATAATTTAAGAGAAAATGTTTCTATTACTCAACAAAAGGATACGTCTTTTATTAAAATCTCTTATAAATCAACAAAGCCAACTCTCGCTGCATCTATTGTAAAATCTATATATACAGAATATCTTAAATACGATAAAGAGGAATATCTCAATGATTCTGAATATTACCTTTCTAACTTAAAAAAATTATTTGGCCCTGTTGAAAAAAAATATATGGAAATACAGAAAAAATTGCTTGATTTCCAGGTTGATAACAAAATCTTTAATGAACAGGCTTTAGATCCTTATGTTTCGCAATATTCAAAATTGTATTTTTCTTTAATTGATATTGAATCAAAAAAGAAGGAATTGGAAGCTTCTATAAAATCTGTGGAGGATTCTATTTCCGCTTTAAATCCTGATATGAAAAAATTCTTTCTTGAAAATAATGGAAATATTGGTAGCTTGAAAAATCAGCTTGTTTCTTTAAAGATTGAATATGAAACTTTAAAACTCACTTCTTCACAAAATCCAAAATTATTGGAATTGGAATCAAAAATAAAGGTTATTGAAGAAAATTTAAAGGCTCAGATGAATGATATTTTAAATAATAATCTGAAATTTCTGGTTTCAACTGATCCAGATGCATATAAGCAATATGTTTCAAATAAAATTCAACTTGAGTTGCTTGATGTAATGAAGGCTTCAACTGTTGCTGTTCTTAATAAAATTGATGCTGATATTAAAGCAAAATCTCCATTATTATATGAATACTTTCAGTTGAAAAAGGATTCAAAGATTTTGCAGGAAAAATATGAAATGCTTAAAACTTCAATAGAAACTGAAGAATTAAAAAGAAGCTTTTATAAACCAAGTTTGAGTATTATAAATGATGTTTATATTCCTTATAAACCTGTTGCTCCTAATAAGAAATTAACTCTGGCTATAGGTATTGTTCTGGGATTTTTCCTTGGAATACTTGGTGTGTTTATTAAGGATTATAACGATAAGAGAATTAAGGATTGTTCTGAACTTTCACGTATTTTAAAAAGCCCTGAGTTTATTATTACCAGAAAAAATAGACGAAATGAAATTAAAAAACTCGCTAATTATATTTATGTAAAAGGGTATCATAATAAAACTTTGGGATTTACTGCTGTTGATTATAATGAATTTCTTGATATAGTTGAAGATGTTAAACTGGATCTTTCTCAACTTGTTAATAAAAGAGATTTAAGAATTAATATTTTACCTGATATTGATAATCCAGATTTTATACTTCACGAAGATGATGTTGATTATACATTTGTGTTTATTTATAGAGAAAAATCAACTTTAGAAAATATTGAAAAATATAAGGATTATTTGAAGAATAATTATATTGTTTTTGTTGAATAAATAAAAAAATCACCGTGGATTGTTCTAATAAGAATTAGAAACTAATCCACGGTTTTTTAATCCCCATCCTGTATTTGTTTGATTATTGTTGTGAGTTTTTGGGGAATGTGTTTATAAATGTGTTGTAAATATGGAATAGGTCTTTTTCATTGTAAAAGCGCATGCCGCGTGTTTGAAGGTCTCCTGTTATAGGTTGAACATTAAGGTATTTTACAAGCTTTCTAAGTAGATCAGGATCAAAATTATATTTTTGACAAAAATAGGGTATGGTTATCATTATCCCCATCCTCCTTTTTCTACTTTTTTGTTTTTTTACAGATATATTTTACTACAAAATAGAGCTGATGTAAAGAGGTTTTTTTTAATTTTTTGAGTCAATTTTTTGAATGTTATTTTTAATTTTTATGATTTTAATTTTCAATTTCTTCTATTTCATCTTTTATTTCTTCTAATTTTTCGTCAAGTTCTGCAGATAGTAATTTTAGCTGTTTATCGAGCTCTTTGTTGAAATTTTTCTGTAATTCTTTTAATTCCTGAATTTTTTCTTTATCCTTTTCTTTTGATATTTCTGTTAGCATTTTAAAAAATTGATCCATTATGTTCAGGAGTAATATTTTTAAAAAATCCCACATAACATATCCCCTTTCATGGTATTTTTTAAAACAACCGGGCTTTTAATGCCCGGTTGTATGTTATTGAATTAAATCAAAGAGTTCATTGGTTGTTGTATCAACTATTGTTGCGCTGTCTTTTTCGTATCCTGAAGGAATAAATACTCCAACAAATGAGTCCATTGCATTTTGTACTTCTGTATCTGTTAAGTCTGCTTTTGGATCATTGAGATAAATTGTTTTTCTTTTTCCGTCTGTGCTATTTACAAATGACATTCTTAATTTTTTTGCCATGCCACATCACCTCCATTAAGCCTGTAATTCGTAATTTTCTATTTTTTCAATTTTAAGTAATGGTTTTTCACATAATGATGCAAAGTTGTTTGATGCTGTGTAAACCTGATCATCTGTTGCTCCTGGCATTATGGTAAATGATTTCTTTTAATAATCTTTTTTCCGTTTGCGTCTAATCCATAGTCAAACCCTATTCTAACTTTTTCCCCTGCACTTAATTTTGTTGCCATACTTTCATCTCCTTTCATTTTTTTGTTTTTATTTTTTCTCTGTCAGCGCTGACGATTGTAGTATATCCCATTGTTTTTGCAGGGGAATATTCAACAATTTATTGGCAAATTTCGTTACTAACGCGTAACATTATCCGGCGTAAAAAAAGAAATTTTTCATTTAATTTCAAAATATTGATTGCTAATTTTAATTTTGGGAGAATGGTTTTATGCTATAATTATAATGCAATGTTTATACTTGATAATAATTGGTTAATAGCGCTTAATATAAAGGAGGCTTTATGGATAATATAAATATAATTCAAAAAAGAACTGTAAGAAGAGGCTTCAAAAAATCAATATATGGTTTAATATTGATGGTTATTGATTTTTTAATCCTAACTTCTTTACATTTTATTCCTAAAATTTCAATATTTGACAGAACAGATCCTTATCTTATTTTTATTTCTTCAGGAATATTGATTGTAATATATATATTTAAAAAGATGTATTATTTTGAGAGTTATTTATTCTGGGATGAACTTGTTAATATTATCCATTCTGTAACTATATATTTTTTTATTATGTTGCTATTAGCAATAGCAAAAAATAGTTATATGGACTTGTTTAGTTTATTTACTATTTCAATATTTTTTGTACTTGTAGATTCAGTTATTAGATATATATATAGAAAAATTCTCAAAAAATTTAATCTTTTAAAAACTAATGTGATTATTTTAGGTACTGGAGAATTAGCTCAAATTGTATACGACAAAATAAAAGAACATCCTTTTACCATGTATAATTTTTTAGGATTCTTAAAAACAGATTTTGATAAAAATAACATTGTAAATGAAAATAAAGTTTTAGGTTATATCGATGAAATAAATACTTTAATTTTTAATAATGAAGTTGAAGAAATACTTATAGCTATTCCAAATTTATCAAAGAAAGAACTTTCTAATATTGTTGCCAAATTAGAGAGAAATGTTAGAAAAATAAAATATATTCCTGACTTATATGGTTTAATGAGTTTTTCAACACATATTCAAGATTTGGATGGAATTCTTGCAATTACTGCAGTTCAGGAATTATTAAATCCTTTAAATTTAATGATTAAAAGAATTTTTGATATTGTTTTATCAATAATTGGCATTATATTAACCTCTCCGATTTTTTTAATTATCGCTTTTTTGATTAAAAAAGAAGATGGTGGGCCAATATTTTTTAAACATAAAAGAATTGGTAAGGATTTAAAAGAATTTGAAATGTATAAATTCCGTTCTATGTATCCTGATGCTGAAAAAAGACTTCAAGAATTATTAGCCAGTGATGAAAAAATTAGAGAAGAATGGTTTAAACATTTTAAATTAAAGAATGATCCAAGAATTACAAAAATAGGAAAATTTTTAAGAAAAACTTCTCTTGATGAGTTACCTCAATTGTTTAATGTTTTGAAAGGTGATATGAGTTTAGTTGGACCAAGACCTGTAGTAAGAAAAGAAGTTGAACTGTATTATGGAGAAGAGGTTGCCAAAGAAGTTTTTTCTATAAAACCTGGAATTACTGGAATGTGGCAGGCAAACGGAAGAAGTGATGTCGAAGATTACAGTGAAAGAATTGCTCTTGATTTATATTATTTAAGAAATTGGTCTCTGGAATTAGATTTTATAATTCTCTTGAAGACTATAAAAATAGTGATTGATAAGAAAGGAGCATATTAATTGAAATTATTATCTATATCCAGAAATTATTTTCCAGAAATTGGCGGAATTCAAATTGTCGCAAAAGAAATAAACAAATGTTTTGATTCTATCGCTTTAACATATAACTATACTAATGAAAAAATATATAAAGTAGACAACATTGAGGGAACGATCGTGTATAGAGTTCCCATTTTTTTTGAGAAAGGTTCTGTAAGAATTTCTCTAAATTATAGAAAGGCTCTTGATAAATTATCAAAAGATGTTGATATGATTCTATATCATTTTGCCTCAGGACAGCCTGAATTAGATATTTTTATAAATGGTAAAATCCAAAATAAACCAAATATATGTTTTTATCATATGGATATTGCAGGAAGAGGAACTTTTGGAAATCTATATAATCATATAATAGTCAAAACTTTTCTTAAAAATATGGATAAAATAATAGTAACTTCTCCAAATATAATTAAGACTTCTCCAGTTTTAAGGGATTTTAAAGACAAGATAGAAGTTGTTCCTTTATTTGTTGATACAAATCATTTTTATCCTAGAAAAGATAATGTTAGAAATAAATTTATTAATAATGATGAAAAATTGATTTTGTATGTTGGAAGGTTTGGTAGATATAAAGGGCTTGAATATTTAATTGAATCTTTAAGATTTTTACCTGAAAATTATAAATTACTTTTAGTTGGTAAAGGTAAGAAAGAAAAAGAATTAAAGGATTTAGTAAAAAAGTATAATTTTAATAATAGAGTTATTTTTCTAAATCATGTTAAGTATCAGGATTTACCGTTTTATTATTCTGCGGCTGATGTTTTTGTTTTACCTTCTATTGATAGAGGTGAAGCTTTTGGATTAGTCGCACTTGAAGCAATGGCATGTGGAATACCTGTAATAACTACAGAATTAGGTACAGGAACTACATATCATAATATAAACGGAGAAACAGGTATTCATGTTCCTCCAAAAAATTCAAAAGAAATTGCAAACGCTGTAAATACAATTGTTTCACAGGACTGGAAAAATAAAAAAAATGATATAATAATTAATAGAGCTAAAGATTTTGATATTAAAGTGTTTCAAAGAAAAATTAAAAAAATATTAGAGGTGTAATAATGAAAAAAATTCTGATCTTAGATCATGCTTATTGGTATGGTGGAGCAGAAAAAGTTCTTGTTGAATTTCTAAAAGGATACAATAGAAATAAATATGATATAACTGTTGGTGTGACATGTGAAAGTGAATTTACAGAAAAATTAAACGAAACAAACGTTAAATATGAAGTTTTTCCACTAAGTAGAGATGTACTTGAAATGAGCAGATCAAAATTATCTGCTAAATTACTTCCAAAATATATTGAATACAAAAAAATGATAAAATCTATAGAAAAATTCATAAAAAAAGAAAAAATAGATTTAATTTTTACGAATTCTATGAAAGCTCATATTTATGGAGGGCAACTTTCAAGAAAACTAGGTATTAAAGCTGTTGCAAGAGTACATGATCATATAAATGATGAGTTCATAAAACCTTTAAAACTACTTTTAAAAAATACTTTTAATAATGATTTTTATCATATTTCATGTGTTTCAAATGCTGTGAAAAATTCCCTTATTGAAATTGGAATAAATAAAAATAAATTATCTGTTTTATATAACGGAATTACACTTAATCCATCTCTTAAAAGCATGGATTTTTACAAAAATTTATATAAAATATCTGAAGATGATTTTATTATTGGAACTGTTGGATGGATCCATCCAAATAAGAATCAATTACTGATTTTACAAGGGTTACATGAAATTTTAAAAGATAATATAAAATTAATGATTGTAGGGGGATATACCCCACCAAATAAAAATTATTATATGAGTATTAAAAATTATATTAATTCAAATAACCTGGAAAACAATGTTATTTTAACGGGACATACTAAAGATATTTCCGGTCATTATTCTATTATGGATACTTTAATTCATTTTCCTGAAACCGATTCTCTTCCAACAGTATTAATTGAAGGTATTATATCCGGAAAAACTGTGGTTGCAAGAAACATTAGCGGAATTCCTGAAATTTTAAATAATAAAAATGGATATCTTGTTGATTCAATTGAAGAAGCAAAAGATATTATTTTTAATATATATAAATATCCTGAAAAATATAAATTAAACGTAGATATGGAAGATTTTGAAAAAAAATTCTCTTATGATAATTATATAAAAGGAATAGAGGAGCTTTTGGAAAAATGATATTTAATCTAAAAGATATTGTACTTTTAAGTTTTCATTTTGGATTTCTTTTTTCATTTTTTAATATTGTTCCTGCATATCCTATTTTTATTGTACTAGGAATAGTTTTTTTAATATTATATGTATACATCCCAGAAAAGTTAGTTTTTTCAAGAACAAATAAACTATTTTATATTATAGGATTTTTTTACTTTTCTAGCGCTTTGATTTCAGGTGTTAAACTTTCAGAATTTTTTTCTTATAATAATTTTAGACATGATGGAAATTTTTATATTACTTATATGCCGCTTTTTTTACCTTTTTTACATGGTTATTTTAGATCAAAAATAAATTATAAACAATTACTAATAAAAATATACGTTTTTATTAGTTTTATTACTTTATTATTGACTCTATCTTTTTTATTAAATCATCCTATAGGGATTTCCGCAGATGGAATATATCATTATCTATTTAAAGCACATAATGCAGCTGGTGGATATTATTTAATGATTTCTTTATTTGGTTTGTTTTTGTTTTTTGAAAAAAAATCGTTTTTTTATGGTTTTCTTTTTGTTTCTAATGCTGTAGCTTTATATTTTACCAAATCTCGTGGTTCATTATTGGCCTTTTTGTGGGTAATGGGACTATTAATAATTGACTTTTTATTTAAAAATAAAAAGCTTAAAAAAGCTTATTATATTTTAACAATAATTGGTTCTATTTTGATTATAAGTGGAGCTTATTATTTGTCAAAAGAACATGGAGTTTATAATTTACAACCTACTAATGCTGAAGTTTTTGATTTAAATAATCCTAACCGAACTGCTAATATTTCAGACAGACTTTTTGTACTCTGGCCAAGAGCTATAGATGATTTTTTAAGAAGTCCTTTATTTGGTATTGGATTTACACGTTATAATGATTTGCCTTATCGTTTTATCGGTATTGAACATATTTTTATGATTAATACATCAAAAGTCTTTTTCTCTGATGCACATGCACATAATTCTTTTTTACATATACTAGCTGAAACAGGAATAATAGGTTTTATTTTTTTAATCTTATTATTAAAAGAGCTGTTTTTTATTGCAAAAAAAATACCTGATAAATTCTTTTCTCAATATGTTTATTATTCAATATTTGCTATAATGATAGCCGGACTTACTGAACATAGAATATATACTCCTGCTCAGGTTATGCCTTTTACCATTATTTTAGAGATAATCATTTATATATATTATAATCAAATTTATGCGGAGGATGAAATAGATGAGAACTGAAATTACTTTACGAGATATTATTAATACATTAAAAAGACGATTTTATATTTTAATTATAGTTTTTATTTTAGTTTTTTGGGGAGTTATGTATATTTATAATATTCTCCCAAAATCATATGAATCATATATGGAAATTGAATTAAATTTAAATCAAAATAATTCTTCAAGTCAGATTGAATCTCTTTTTAATTTAGGAGGTTCTAATACTGAATTAAAAGCCGAAATTGAAAAAATGAAAACAGATGAAATTTTAAGAAATATTGTTAGAGATTTTAATTTAGTTGAATCAAAAAACAAATCGCGTCATATTATAGATAGGTTAAGAGGCAAGATATACTATGAAAGAGATTTAATAGAAATTCTTAAAGATCAATTGAAAATAGAGCCTGTTGAAGGAACAAATATTTTGAAAATCTCTATCCAAAAATCTTCTCCTGACTATGCAAAAAGGTTTATTGATTCATGGTTTAAATATTATAAATTATATAGAGAAAATTATCAAAAAAAGGTTAATGCTGAAAAACTTGAATATTTAAATCCTATTCTGAAAAAAGTTGAAAATGATTTAGATGAAATTTCCAAAAAGGTTTTAGATTTTGAATTAAAAAATAAAATTACAGAAAATAATCCTTTAATGGATAAGTATTATGAAATAGTGAAAGAATTATATCAGTATGAAGAAGAAAAAAATACTTTAGATATTAAAGTTAAAAACTTTGAAAATGTGTATTTGAATATCGATCCTCAAATGAAAGAAATTTATCTTACAGAAAAAAATCAGCAAATTAAAAACATAAAATTAGAATTAGAAAATACACAATACGAATATGAAACTGTTAAAATTTTATCTCCAAATTCGCCAAAAGCTATTGAATTAAAAACAAAGATAGATGTGTTAAAAGCACAATTAGAAAAGAAATTAAATGTGATTATTAATAATAAAGATATTTATCTTAGTTCTATATCGCCCGATTTATTAAGTCAGTATAAGGAATTAAAGTATTCATATGAGGTATTGGATACAAGATATCAGATGCTTAAAAACCTTGAAAAAGACTTGAGCAAAAAAATTATAGATCAATCTCCTGTTATGTATGAATATTTAAAATTAAAAAAAGAACAAAAGATTTTAGAGGAAAAATATGAAATTATAAAAAATACTATTGAACAAATTACTATTAACAACCTTTTAAATACAGAAAAAATTAAAATCATAAATGCATCATTTACTCCAACAAGAGCCATTTTTCCATCTTTTAAAATGTTTTTTGTTGGTGGATTTTTATTTGCATTTTTTATTGGGTCCATTGTTGCTTTAAGATTTGAATTGAAGGATAATAAAATTCATTCACTAAAGGATTTTGAATATAATTTTAAAAGTCCTGAAGTTGTAATAAATAGCCAAAAAGATATACATGATATTTCTAAGTATATTTATGGATTAAATAAAAATAATATTTTAATTTTAAATACGATAACTAAAAAAGATATACTTGAAAAAATTGAAAATATGTTGAATGAAGAACTTAAAATTTTAGACTATAATTTTATTTCTATTTCTAATCTTGATATTTCAAAAATTAAAGAATTAGAAAAAAAGATAAATTCCGAAAATAATATTGTTTTCTTAAAAGAATTTGATAAGAATGATCTTGCTATTTTAAGTAACAAAATTGATTTTGTTATTACTATTGTTTCAGAGAAATATTCTGTTATTAAAAATACTGATATTGCAGAAAACTCTATTATCTTTTTTAAGAAAGGTATATTAAAATGAAAGGACTTTATATTACTAAAGAGGATATTTTAAATCCTGAAATGAATGGTGTATTTAGAAAAATCTATGGTCAAATTTCTGCATTTAAAAAATCAGAAATTAATATTGATTTTGTTTATTTTAAAGGTAGTAAAATGGTTATAAACAATGATTCAAAAAAATCTTATTCTTCTAAATTCAAAAGGAATTTATCTATGTTCTCTGATATATTAAAGTTTACAGATATAACAAATTATGATTTTTTATATATACGATATCCTTTTTCTACTAAAGATTTCATCTCTTTTTTAAAAAAAATAAAAAGCTATAATTTAAAGGTTTTTGTTGAAATCCCAACTTTTCCATATGATGATGAAATCCATAATTTTAAACAAAAATTAAAATTATATAATGATAAAATTTATAGAAATTTCCTCAAGAAATTTGTTGATTATATTGTTACTTATTCAGAACACGATGAAATTTTGGGAATAAAAACTATAAAAATTGTTAATGGAATAGATGTTGATAAAATTCCCGTTAGAAGCCCGCTACCTAAAAATAAAAATAGAATTGATTTAATCGGTGTGGCAAATGTTAGCAAATGGCATGGCTACGATAGATTAATTAAAGGATTAGAAGAATATTATAAAAACAAATATGAAAAAGAGGTTTATTTTCATATCGTTGGTGAAGGGCCTGAATTGGAAAATCTAAAATTATTAACTCAAAATTTAAAATTAGATAAATTTGTTATTTTCCACGGTTTTAAAACCGGAAAAGATTTAGATGAATTATTTAATTTAGCTGATGTTGGAATTGGGAGTCTAGGAATGTATAGAATAGGATTAAAAAAAGGGGCTATTTTAAAATTAAGAGAATATTGTTCAAGAGGTTTGCCTTTTATTTATGGATATGATGATTCAGATTTTGATAGTTTTAAATATGCATTTAAAGTTCCAAATAATAGTTCTATTATACATATCAATGAGATTATTGATTTTTACGAAAAATTTAAAGATAGAGATTACATAAATGAGATACGAAAATATGCAGAAAAGAATTTGAGCTGGGCAGTGAAGTTAAAACCTATCATAGAAAAATTATCTATAGGTGATTTTTTATGAATTTAAATATTCAGGATATTAAAATTTATGTAGAAAGATTTTTAAACAGCATTTTCAAAGGAGAAATAAAAATAAATGTTGTAAACGATTATTATGTATTAAATAATATATTAGATTTTAGAATTTATAAATTCTGGGAAAAATCCGATGAAGAACTATTAAATGACTTTGAAGATTGTTCCTTTAAGAATGATTATATTGGAACAATATTTTTCTTTTTATCTGGATATTGGGAATATATTCATAATGATAAAAAGGATCAATATGGAAGATTTATTTATAATGAAAGCTTTCAATATAAAAAGAATATTATCGAAGTACCTATTGTTGATATTCTTGTTGATAACATAAAAGAAGAATTAAACCTGGAATATAAAGCAAATAAATCTTTACTTTTTTTGACACATGATGTAGATCATTTATCTTTTTTAAAACAAAAGATTTTTTATAGAAAGTTATTTGGAGATATTATAAAACGAAGAAATTTCAAAGATGCTCTGGATAAAATTTTAAGAAAAATTAAAAATAATGATCCTTACGATTTAAAATATCTATTATTTACACATAAAAAATTAAATACTAAAGGTACCTTTTTTTTTCTTCCTAAAAAGCAAGAAAAAAATATTGATGGTGGCTATAATTTATTGAAAAATCAGGAATACTTAAAAAGAATATTTAATGAAATAATTAAGAGTAATGGAAATATCGGTATACACTATGATGCTAAATATCTAATGAATAAAGACATGAAAAAAGATATATCTGATATAAAAAGTATTTTTAATGTAAATATTTTTTCTGGAAGAGCACATTATTTGATTTTTGATATAACAAAAACTTTTGATATTTTAGAAAAATCTGGAATTATATTAGATACAACAGGTGGTTATGCAGAAAATATTGGTTTTAGATTTGGGACATCGAAACCTTTTAAACCTTATAATTTTAATGAAAAACGAGAATATAATTTAATCGAAGTTCCTTTAATTGTTATGGAAGGAACTTTGCAAAATAAAAATTATATGAATTTAACTCCCGATGATGGATTTAATAAAATAAAAAAGATGATTGATAAAATTGAAAAATACAACGGAATTTTTACTTTTTTATGGCATAATTCGTCTTTTTATACCATTGATTGGAAAGACTGGGAATGGATATATGTAGAAAGCGTTAAATACGCACTAAATAAAGGCTTTTTAAGCGTTAACGCTCAGGATATTTTAAATATATGGAGTGAAAATGATGAGTAATAAAGATTTATATAAAATTTTTTGTGAAAAAGAACCTATTCCTGTATTTAGCCAATATTGGTGGTTAGATGCTGTTTGTGGAGAAAATAATTGGGATGTTATTCTGGTAGAAAAAGGTGGAGAAATATGGGCAAGTATGCCTTTTTTTAAAAAGAAAAAATTGTTTTTTTCGCTTCTTTCTATGCCACCTTTAACACAAAAATTAGGTCCTTATATAAGATACCCAAAAAACCAGGGATATTATAAAAAACTTTCATGGGAAAAAGAGATTATGAATGAATTAATTTCAAAATTACCAAAATTTGATAAGTTTTATCAAAAGTGGGATTATAAATATCAAAATTGGTTACCTTTTTATTGGAAAGGATTTAAACAAACAACACTATATACTTATGTAATAAAAAAAGGAAAGTCTATAGATGATATTTATAATAATTTTCATTCTTCAGTAAAACGTAGATTGAAAAAAGCTGAAAAGTTAAATTTGAAAGTTATAGAAAGTGATGATTATAAGTCATTTTATGATATAAATAAAAGAACTTTTGAGCGAAAAAATCAAAGAATTCAGCATTCATTAGATTTAGTTGAAAAAATCTTTTTTGCGGCTAAAAAACATAATTCTTTAAAACTTTACTTTGCTGTTGATCAATATGATGAAATATATGCTGCTGGCTTTTTTGTATATGATAAAGATAGTGTTTATTATTTATTAGGAGGTATAAATCCCGAAAAAAAGGATTCTGGAGCAATGAATTTGGTAATATATGAAGGAATAAAATTTGCTATTGAAAATAATTTGAATTTTGATTTTGAGGGAAGTATGGTAGAACCTATAGAAAAATATTTTAGAAGTTTTGGGGCTGTTCAAAAGAGGTATTTTTTAATATTTGCTACCAATAATAAATTGCTTAAAATTTTTACAAAATTATAAAACAGGAGGATTTTAATGAATCGCAGAAAACTTTTTTTATTTACCAATAAATTTCCATATGATAAAGATGAGGAATTTTTAGAAACAGAAATCCCTATTCTGGCCAATTATTTTGATATAATTATTGTTCCAAGATATCCACTTGGAAATATTCGTCCTATTCCTGAAAATGTTGAAATTGATAATTTTTTTATAGACTATTTGAGTAATCGAAAAATTTCCATATTAGGATTGACCAGATTTCATAAGTTTATAAAGGAATTCATCAATTCTAAAAAAATTATTTCATATAAAAGCTTAGAATATTTTGGAATGGAATTTTTATTAAAAAAATGGTATAAAAAATACTCTATCGATTCAACTGTTATTTTTTACTCATATTGGCTGGCTTCTCAAGCATATGGTTTAACTCAATTAAATAAAAATTCAAATTATAAACATATTGTAATTTCCAGAACTCATCGATGGGACTTATATGAAGACGCAAATATATACCATTATTTGCCATTAAGAAAGGAAATTTTAAAAGATATTGATAAAGTTTTTTGTATTTCTGATGATGGAAAAAATTATTTAACAAAAAAATATCCAGAATATTCAGATAAATTTGAAGTTTCACGTTTAGGAGTATTACCTCAAACTAATTTAAATAAAGGCAGTAAAGACGATATGTTCAGAATAGTTACCTGTTCTGATCTGGTCCCTTTTAAAAGAGTTCATCTTGTTGTTGAAGCATTAAGCATTCTTGGTAAAAAAGTTAATAAGAGGATTTTATGGTCTCATATTGGTAAAGGTCCCTTAAAAGAAGAAATAGAAGAACTTGCAAATAAATTATTATCTAAAACCAATATCGAATATAAATTTTTAGGTTATCTAAAAAATAAAGATGTATTAAACTTTTATGCTAATAATCCTATAGATTTATTTATCAATGTTAGCGAATCTGAAGGATTGCCTGTATCAATTATGGAAGCTTTGAGTTTTGGTATTCCGGTTATGGCAACAAATGTTGGAGGAACAAGAGAATTGGTCGATGAAAATATTGGAAAATTACTTCCCTCTGATTTAACTGCTAATATATTAGCTGACCATATCGAACAATTTATAAACCTTTCAGAAAAAGATAAACTTTTCAAACGAGAAAATGCATTAAAAAGATGGAACGAAAAAGTCAATGCTCTTAAAAATTATGAGGATTTTTCAAAAAGAATTTTAAAATTACTTAATAATAAAAAATATCATTAAATTGAAAAGAGGTTTTTTAAAATGCCTGGTTTTTTTGGTTTAATATCAAATAATAGAATTATAGATAAAATTAATATAACGCAAAGAAGAAATGATTTTCTCAAAGAAATATATAAAAATGAAAATTTATATATTGAGAGACAAACTATAAATAAGTTTTTAAGAGATAAACCTTTTTATAAAGGTGAAGATTATGCTTTTTTGATTGAAGGAGTAATTTTAAATAAGGTTGAGTTAATTAATAAATATAACTTAGAGAATTTTGAAAAAACTATTATAGAAATGTATAAAAGGTTAGGAGAAACTTTTTTTAATGATTTTCGCGGTAGTTTCTCCGGATTTTTTTATGATAAAAAGAATAATAGATATCTAATTTTTACAAATCATTTTGGAGATAAACAGATATTTTATTATACACATGAAAATGAATTTATTATAGGTTCTGAGATTAATTATATTGTTGATTATTTAAGACAAAAAAACTATTCCTATAATCCCGACATTGAGTCTGCATATATGCTTTTGACTTATGGCTTTATGATAGAGGATCATACTCTTATTAATGAAATAAAAAAATTAATTGCCGGACATTATATTAAAATTGAGAATGGAATTTTTGAAATAAAACAGTATTATAAATTGGATAATACTCCTGATAAAACTTTATCAGAAAATGAGATAATAGAAAATATAGACTCTTTATTCAAAACTGCAATAAGATATGAATTTGAAAAGGATAAAGAATATAATTATAATCACATTGCAAGTTTAAGTGGTGGTCTGGATTCGCGAATGACAGTCTGGATTGGAACAAAAATGGGATATAATATGCTTAATTATACTTTCTCGGAATCTGATTATCTAGATGAAACTATTTCAAAGGAAATAGCAAGAGATTTAAAAAATGAGTTTTTGTTTAAATCTCTCGATAACGGATTATATCTTATAAAAGATAATATAATAAGAAAACAAATCGAAATTAATTCTGGAAATGTGTTGTATGCTGGAAATGCTCATGCTAAATCATTTGCTGATATTTTTAATTTTTCTAACTTTGGTGTTGTTCATACCGGGCAATTAGGTGATGTAATAATTGGAAGTTATATGAAAAAAGCTGTTTATAATAAAGAATTTAATATAGTAACCGGTGCCTATTCTGAAAAATTAAGCGAAAAGATTAAAAATATAAAATTGAAATTTGATTATCCAAATGAAGAAATTTTTAAATTATATAATAGAGGTTTTAATGGTATCCTTCTGGGAAATCTTCCTTTTCAAGAATATACTGAAGTAATTTCTCCATTTTTATATAAAGAATTCATTGATTATTGTTTAAAAATCCCTCTTGATTTAAGAGTTAATCATAAAATTTATTTTAAATGGATACTAAAAAAGCATCCACAAGCTGCAAAATATAAGTGGGAAGCTATTGGAGCAAAAATAAATATACCTCAAATAAAGGTTTTAGGTAGACAAATCGCTATTACACAAATTCCTCATAAAATTATAAGGAAAATCTTAAATAAAAAAACTATAATGACAAGACATCATATGAATCCTCTGGAATACTGGTATAAAAATAATCATATGTTAAAAAGTTTTTTTGAAAAAACATTTAATGAAAAAATTAAAAACTTCGATATTTCAAAAGAATTAAAAACAGATGTTCAAAATATGTTTGAAAGTGGAAAAGTTATTGAGAAAACTCAGGTATTAACTTTATTAGAAGCTTATGATTATTTTTGGGGAGAATATCAAAATGAATAAAGCATTTATAAATAAACTTTCTAAAAAAGGTTTTTTTCATATTTTTTTCTCAAATGTTTTTAATAAGATTATTCAGTTTCTCACTTCAATTGTAATAGTAAAGTTTTTAACCAAAGAAGAATATGGTATTTTTTCATATGCGATGAATATTTTAAGCTTGTTTTTAATTTTAAATGGTTTAGGGGTAACTTCAGGTTTTTTGCAATTTGGAAGTGAATCGTATAAAGATAAAAATTTGCAGAAATCATATTTTAAATATGCTTTAACTGTAGGAATACTTTTTAATTTTCTTATCTCTTTTGCTATTTTTATATATTCACAATTTTTTTCATTACCAATTAAAGGCAGTATTGTTGTTTTAAAATACATGTCTCTCATACCAATAATAACTATAATATATGAATTGATACAAACATATTATAGGGTGAACTTAAGAAATAAAATATATTCTTATACATATTCTTTAAATACATTTTTATATTTTATTCTTTCTATAATTGGAGCATATTATCTAAAGATTAATGGTATTATTCTTGGGAGATATTTTGCTTATATTATTGCAATATTATTTTCTATATGGTATTTAAAAGATGAGATAAGAGATATTTTTTATATTAAATATCCACAAAAAAATTTAAGAGTTGATTTTTTTAAATACTCTTTTGTTTCTTCTTTAACGAATTCTATATCCTCTATATTATATTTAATAGATACTTTTCTTGTTGGATTAATTATTAAAAATGCTGAAATTACTGCCTCATATAAAGCGGCAACATTGATTCCTTTTGCTTTAAATTTTATTCCACTTTCTGTAATGACATTTGCATATCCTTATATTGTTCAAAATAATAAAGATAAAGCATATTTAAAGAAATATTATTTTAAATTAAAAAAATATCTGCTTTTACTTAATTCACTAATAAGTTTATTTTTGATATTATTTGCACCATTTATTATAAAAATAATGTTTAGAAGTGATTATACAGATTCTGTTTTACCGTTTCAGATATTATCTTTTGGATATTTCATAGCTGGAAGTTTTAGAATTCCAAATGGTAATTTTATTGCTGCAATAAAAAAGCTTAAAGTTAATCTAATTGTTTCCATAATTTCCGGAAGTGCTAATATTATATTGGATATTATATTAATTTATTATTATGGTTCCACAGGTGCCGCTGTTGCTACAGTTGGAGTATTTGTTATTTCTTCACTTCTTTCTGAATTATATCTATGGAGGTATTTTAAAAAATGAAAATAATAAGCTTAATAGGAGCAAGACCACAGTTTATAAAAGAAGCTGTTTTGCATAAGGAATTGAAAAAAAGGGGAATTGATGAAATACTTGTTCATTCTGGACAGCATTATGATAAGAATATGTCTGATATATTTTTTCAAACATTGAATATTAAAGATCCTGATTATTATTTAAATGTTGGTTCTGGTAATCATGGTGAAATGACTGGAAAAATAATGATAGAATTTGAAAAGATTGTTTTGAAAGAAAAGCCTGATATAATTTTAGTATATGGAGATACAAATACAACTCTTGCAGGCGCATTGGTTGCAAGTAAATTAAAGATACCTGTAGCTCATGTAGAAGCTGGAATAAGGCAGGAACCAAAGGATATGCCAGAAGAGATAAACAGGGTATTAACAGATAGAATTTCAAATTATCTATTCTGTCCAAGTGAATTAGCTGTTGAGAATTTAAAGAAGGAAAATATAACTTCAGGTGTTTATTTTGTAGGAGATATAATGTATGATTTATATAAGATAATGGAAAAGGATTTTAAATATGAAATATTTAAAGAGTTAAAATTGAAAGAGAATGATTATATTCTTATGACAATGCACAGAGATTTTAATGTTGATAAGAAAGAAAAATTGGAAAAGATATTAATGCAGATAGAGAAAATATCAAATGAAAAAACTATTGTTTTTCCAATACATCCAAGAACAAGAAAAAGAGTAAAAGAATTTAATTTTGAAAAGTATCTAAAGAATGTTATATTGCTTGAACCAATAGATTATTTAAATTTAATGGGATTGGTAAAAAAATCATGGAAAGTGATAACAGATAGCGGCGGACTACAAAAAGAAGCATATTTTGCAAAGAAACAGGCTATCGTGGTAATGCCTGATACAGGATGGAGAGAGTTAATAAAATTAAAATGGAATATTTTAGCTGATGAAAATAATCTTTACGAAAAGACTTTTGAAGTAATAAACACAGCATATCCTGAAAATGTTTATGGCGATGGATATTGCGGAGAGAAGATTGTGGAAATTATAAATAATTTTTAAATTTACAAGGGGATATATTTTATGAAAGATTTATTAATTATCGGAAGTACAACTTCTGTTTTTACAAATCAATTAGCTGAAAAATTAAAATCTAAACAGGCTTTTGAAAAAGTTGATGTATTATCTTTTAATAAAATTAATAAAATCCAGGATACTCCTTTTGATAATATATATTTTTTTAATGATGTGAATGGTTATTTTTATAGATTTCAAAAATTTATATATTTTAAAAGGTTATTCAGAAATATTCATAAGTATGATATTGTAAATATTCATTATCTGGATAAGATTATAAAATTTTACTGGAATGATATCAAAAATACAGGGAAAAAAATTGTTATTTCAATCTGGGGAAGCGATTTTTATAAAATAAATAATAAGGAAAGAAATTCTTTAAAAAAGATAATATATGAATGTGATGCTTTAACTTTTGCAAACCCAATTGTAGCGAATGATTTTATTAATTATTATGGAAAAAATTTTCTGGATAAAATTTATATAAATAAATTTGGATTATATGTATTGGATATTATAAAAGGTTATAAACATAATTCTTTAAAAAAGGATTTTTTTAAAGAATTTTTTAATATTCCAAAAGAAAAAATTGTTTTAACTATTGGATATTCTTCTTCTAATAATCATCAACATTTGAAGATTTTAAATAATTTGAAAAAGCTAGATCCCAATTTTTTAGATAAGTTTTTCTTTATCTTTCCAATGACATATGGAGATACACAATATAGATCCGAAATCGAAAAGATACTTTTAAATTCAAATTTAAATTTTAGAATTTTTAAAGATTTTATGGACTACGATGAAATTGCTAAATTACGGTTGGTTTCAGATATAATGATAAATCTTCCTATTACAGATCAATTAAGCGGAAGTATGCAGGAATATATATATGCTGGAAATATTGTAATTACAGGAGAATGGTTACCATATAATATTTTATGGGAAAATGGTATTAAAACTATAAACATTAAAAATATAGATGAAATAAATGATGCACTTATTTATGCCGTTGAAAATTTTGATAGCTTAAAAAGTTTGTATGAAAAAGATAATGAAAAAATTTATAAAATTTCTTCATGGGAATATACTATAAAAGACTGGATATATATGTATAATAAATTATTTAATAAATAATTTTATTGTTCAATAATATGGGGTGGTGAAAATATGGATGCGGTTATTTTAGCAGGAGGACTTGGAACAAGACTTAAACCTTTTACAGATATTATACCAAAACCTTTATTACCTCTTGGGGAAAAATCATTAATGGAAATTCAAATTGAACATTTAAAAAAATGCGGATTTAATAATATATATATTGCTGTAAATTATAAATCTGACTATATAAAAGCTTTTTTTGGAGATGGATCAAAATATGGAGTTAATATATATTATAGTGAAGAAGAAAAACCATTAGGAACAGCAGGGCCTTTAAAATTATTAGAAAAAAAATTATTAGATCCATTTTTGGTTATAAATGGTGATATATTAACAAATTTTGATTTAAGAAAAATTTATGAATTTTCCTTAAATTATCCAGAATCACCACTTACTCTTGGAACAAAAATCATAACAACACCTTTTAGATTTGGAAAAATTTATTCTGAAGGAGATATTGTAAAGGATATTGAAGAAAAACCGGAATTAAAATTTGAAATTTTAGCAGGTATTTATATAATGAAACCAAAAATTTTTGAATATATTCCATACAATGAATATTTTGGAATTGATCTTTTAATAAAAAAATTGTTGTCTAAAAATATTCAGGTTACCAAATATATAATCAATGATTATTGGATTGATATTGGTGTTGTAGAAGATTATTCTAAAGCAAAAGAATTGTATGAAAATATGAAAAATAATTAATGTTATTTATGAGGTGAAAAAATGAAAGTATTGGTAACAGGAGCAGAAGGGTTTATAGGATCGCATTTAACAGAAATGTTAGTTGAAAAAGGATATAATGTAAAGGCTTTTGTAAGATATAACTTTCAAAATGAATGGGGCTGGCTTGAAAAATCTAAATATTTAAAAGATATTGAAATATATACAGGAGACATAAGGGATTATGATAGTGTATATGATTCAATGAAGGATGTTGATGTTGTATTTCATCTTGCGGCATTAATTGGAATTCCATATTCATATATTTCACCTCTTGCATATATTAAAACCAATACAGAAGGTACATATAATGTATTGGAAGCTGCAAGAAAACTGGATATTCAAAGAGTTATTCATACATCAACAAGTGAAATATATGGAACTGCGCAATATGTACCAATTGATGAAAAACATCCATATAATCCACAATCGCCTTATGCAGCTTCTAAAGCTGGAGCTGATCATTTAGCTTTAAGTTATTATAGATCATTTGAATTACCGATAACTATAATAAGACCATTTAATACGTATGGTCCAAGGCAATCAGCAAGAGCTATAATACCCACAATAATATCTCAAATATTAGCAGGTAAAAAACAAATAAAATTAGGAAATCTTACACCTACCAGAGATTTAAATTATGTAAAAGACACAGCCAATGGTTTTATAACCGTAGGATTGCACGAAAAGACAATTGGTGATGTATATAATCTCGGAACAGGAAAGGAAATATCTATAGGTGATTTAGCAAAAAAAATAATAGAATTAACTGGAAAAGATGTTGAAATAGTAACAGATAAACAAAGATTAAGACCAAAAAAATCAGAAGTTGAAAGATTATTATCCAATCCGGAAAAAGCTATGAAATTAACTGGTTGGAAACCACAATATTCATTAGATGAAGGATTAAAAGAAACCATAGAATGGATAAAAGAAAATCTTCAATATTTTAAAGTTAATATATATAATGTGTGAGGCGAAAAAATGAAAAATGAAATATTATTAGATGCACCTAATTTGGGAGAATTGGAAAAGGAATATTTGATAAAATGTATAGATAGCACCTTTGTTTCAACTGCAGGACCTTTTATTCCAGAATTTGAAGAAAAGTTTGCTAAATATGTTGGTACAAAAAGAGCTGTTTCTGTTCAATCAGGAACAGCCGCATTATATATGGCATTATATGAACTTGGTATTGGTCCAGGAGATGAAGTAATAGTACCTGTAATTACATTCATAGCCTCTGTAAATCCAATAATGTATTTAGGGGCAACACCTGTTTTTGTCGACGTTGATCCAGAAACCTGGAATATAGATCCAAAAGAAGTTGAAAAAGCTATAACAAAAAATACAAAAGCTATAATACCTGTTCATTTATATGGAAATCCTTGTGATATGGATGGGTTAATGTATATATCAAAAAAATATGGAATTCCTATAATTGAAGATGCAACAGAAAGTTTAGGTGCAACATATAATGGAAAAATGACAGGAACCTTTGGAATATTAAATGCATTTAGTTTTAATGGAAATAAAATAATGACCACCGGTGGTGGAGGAATGATAACTACAAACGATGAAGAAAAAGCAGAACATATAAAATTTTTAATAAATCAGGCAAGAGATGCGAGCAGAGGATATTACCATCCAGAGATAGGATTTAACTATAGAATGACTAATTTAGAAGCTTCGTTAGGTTTAGCTCAATTAGAGAGATTAGAAGAATTCTTAAATAAAAAAAGAAGGTTCGCTAAAATTTATATGGAAAATCTTCAAGATGTAAAAGAAATAAAATTTCAAAAAGAATATGAAAATGCAGAAAGTTCATGGTGGTTAACTTCAATTAAAATAAATTCAGATAAATCTATATCTGAAATTCAAAGCGAATTAAAAGAAAAAGGTATTCCAACAAGAAGAATATTTGTTCCTATTGTTGAATTTCCACCATATCAAAAATTTAAGACTTCTAATTATAAAAATGCATATGAAATATATGAAAGAGGTTTAAATTTACCAAGTTCTACTGTTAATGATTATGATTCGATAAAATTTGTAGCGGAGGAATTGAAAAATGTCATCTAAAGAAAAAATTATTCTTGTTGGCGGTGGAGGTCATTGTAAAGTAGTTGCTTCTATAATATTTGAAAAAAATGAATATGAAATAATAGGAATTTCAGATTTAAAAACTGAAATTGGAAAAGAAATAATGGGAATAAAAATTAATTATATTGATGAACAATTAGAAGAACTGTATAAAACTGGAATTAAAAATGCATTTGTTACTGTTGGTAGTGTTGGAAATCCTGATTTGCGAATAAAATTATTCAAAAAATTGAAAGATATAGGTTTTAATCTTCCTGTTATTATTTCAAAACATACAATAATTAGTAAAGATGTAAGTATAGGAGAGGGAACTGTAATTATGCCTGGAGTTATTGTAAATCCTGGAGTTAAAATTGAAAGAAATTGTATTATTAATACAGGAGCAATAATTGAACACGACTGTATAATAGAAGATAATGTTCATATTGCACCTGGTGTTACGTTAAGTGGTGGAGTTAAAATAGGAGAAAATAGCCATATAGGAACTGGAACTTCTATTATTCAAAATATTGAAATCGGTAAAAATGTTCTTATTGGTGCTGGTTCTGTGGTTGTTAATAATATCCCTGATAATACTAAGGCTTTTGGTGTTCCGGCTAAAATTAAAAGTGTTATTGATAATTAAATATAAATAGCAATAAAATTTAATTAACAAAACTGGATGGTGGAAAATGAAAGATATTAGTTTTAGGTTTTCTAAATCTTTTTCCAGACTTCAAAATAAAATATTTTATAATTACGGTTTTTTTGATGAACCAATTGTTGAGATATATGATGATTATATTATTTTTAAAGGGAATGCTGTGAGAAGCGTTCCGTTATTTTTTATTGTTTTGCCAGATAAGATTATACTTACTGATAGGATAAATAAAAATTATAAAGTTTCTTTAAATAATGATTTTTTAGATGAATTAAGGCATTTTAAATATATTCTCGGAAATGATACTATCTGGAATAATGTTTATCAATTATTGCCAGGTCAGGTATTAAAAGTCTGGAAATCAGGTGAATACGAATTATTTACTGATTATGTTTTTAGAAATGAAAATAAGGTCAAAAAAACTCCGAAAGAATTAATAGAGATATTATATAAAATCTTTGAAAGTTTTTTTAACAGAATTGAATCTGATAAGAAAATACTGATTCCTCTCAGTGGCGGTTTTGATTCAAGAATAATTGCTTTTATGATAAAAGAATTTGGATTTGAAAATAGAGCTTTTGCTTTTTGTTATGGTCAAAAAAATGCTGAAGAGGTTAATGTAAGTAAAAATGTAGCAAAAAGATTGGGATTAGACTGGTATTTTATTGAATATAATGAACAGTTTATAAATGATATTATATTTAGTGATCTTTTCAATAAATATATAGACTTTTATAAAGCTTTTGGAGTAACTCCGCATATTCAGGATCTTTTCTCTCTTGTCTGGTTAAAAGATAATGGATTATTAAATAGCGGTGATGTAGTTATTCCAGGACATTCTGGAGATTTTTTAGCTGGAAGTAGATTGGTATATACAAAGAATATTAATAGTTTATCTTCTTTGAAAAAGGCGATTTTAGGTTATCATGTACAGATTTTTAGAATAAAGAAAGATGTAAAGATTCATCTGGAAAATCGAATTGATGAAATTCATAAAAATTTCGATATGGGTTATTCAGATATTTTTGAGATTTTTGACTGGCAAGAACGTCAATCAAAGTATATTGCTAATTCTGTTAGAAATTATGAATTTTTTGATTTAAACTGGTTTTTGCCTTTATGGGAAAAATCTTTATTTGATTTTTTTTCTTCTCTTGATAATTCACAACGCTTTCATGAAAAGTTATATCGCGAATCTTTAAATTTGCTTTTCACAAAATATGATATTGATATTAAAACAAGTGATACAGGAACGTCAAAAAGTAGAGAGACACTAAAAAAATTTGTTTCCCCGGAAATGATTATTTTTGCAAAAAGAATTGAAGCCATTTTAAAGAATAAAGGGAATAAACATAATTTATACGGAAATTTTGATTTTGGAAAAATTGAAAATAGTGAAAATAGATATATTGAAATAGTTGGGCATATAACAGAATTATTGATTAATTCTTTAAGAAGGGAAGAATAAATATGAATTTAGTTTTTGGCGGAGATTTTTGCCCACAAAATATAATTAATATTGATAGAAATATAATAGAAATGACTAATAATTCCGATGGAATGGTTATTAATCTTGAAGGTTATATTTCAAAGAATTGTGATACAAAAAATACTCTTTGTATCCCGGAAGAAGTAATAAAAGAGTTAATAGAAAAATTGAATATAAAATATGTTTCTTTAGCTAATAATCACTCTATGGATAATGGAGAAGAAGGATTTAAATATACAATTAAGGTTTTAAATGATTGTGAAGTAAAGATTTTTGGTACAAAGGAAACTCCTTTTATTGAATTAGACGATGTTTTTATTTATTCTGCTGTTTGGGAGAAAACAGGTGTAAATAATAAACATTTAAATGTCTTGAAAAAAAATGAATTTTTAAATTTAACCTTTCCTGAGGACAAATTTGTTATTTTCTTTCCACATTGGGGCATTGATCTTGAAAATCTTCCTTTACCATGGCAATATGAATTTGCTTTGAGTTTCCACAAAAAATATAATGGAATTATTATTGGTCATCATTCACATGTACTACATCCTGTTTTGAAATATAGAAACAAATATTCTTTTTTTTCTATTGGTAATTTTTATATGCCTTTTAATAATATTACGTATTATTATCCTGATTTTACAAGAGATAGTATTCTTGTATTATTCGAAGATAATAAAATTGATTATGTAAATACTCAATATAATGAAAATCTAATAAAATTATCTGAAAAAAAGGATCTGACATATCTGGATAATATTGATAAAAAAGATTATATTACTTTTTTTAATAATAATCGAAGAAAAAAACATTATCCTAATTATGAGAATCCTATAACGGATTTTTTTAAGGAAAATATGCTAAAATTAATAGGAAGATTTATTAATTCAAAAATTGGTACAATGTTATGGAAATGGGTGAAAAAGAAATGAATCAGATAATTGTTGTTGGATATATGCATAAGTTTAAAGATAAAAGAGTATGGAAAACTGTAGAAATATTGTCTAAAGAATTTTTTGTTCATTATGTTTTTTGGGAGGATAAACCTTTTAAATATGAAGAGATAAAAAATGTTAAATTATATCCACTAAAATATAATTATGATAAAAATAATCAAATAAAGGATATTTTTAATAGAATTGAATATGAAAAAAATATTTGTAAAACGGTTAAGAGAATTTTCACTAAGAATAATATAAAATATTTGTATATACATCATTTTGGATATTTTAAACCTTTTTGTCTATATAAAATCGCAAAAGCAAAGAATATAAAAGTAATTACAGATTTTCATGAATATGTCGCTGAAGAATATATGTTTAGCTTGAGGAATAAATTGCCGATTATACCCCTTATCGGTAAATTTATTGATAAAAAGATAATTGAATATTCAGATAAAGGTATTTTCGTAAGCAACGGAATTGCTGAACATGCAAAGAATATAAAATCAAATTTAAAAATACAGATTATTCCAAATTATGCAACAAATAGTGTAAATACATTTTCTCAAAAACAAAAAAAGATTGTTTTTGTTGGTGGTAACGCTAAGAGAATGAAAAAAGAATTAGAAATTTTGAAAGAATTAAATAATCAAGGTTTTGAAATTGAGAGTATTGGAGTTAATTTAAATGAGAAGTTTATAAATTATATTCCATTTTTACAATATGAAGATATGTTAAAAAAACTTTCTGAAAGTGCATTTTCAATTGTATCTTATAGTCCTTATGATCAAAAAGGAAATCTATTAAAAAATTATGTATATTCCATGCCAAATAAATTTTTCGATTCTATAGCAGCCAATACTCCAGTTATAATACGGGAAGAATTTTTAGAAATGAAAAATTTTGTGGATAAATTCGGTGTTGGTATTGTAATTAATCCAGATAATTTAAGAGAATCTACTGAAAAAATAATATCTGCATATGAAAAATACGATCAATTAATAGAAAATATCAAAAAACATAAAAGTGGATTTGTATGGAATATGGAAAAGGAAAAAACATTTATTGATTTTGTGGTTTCTTAATTGGGGGGGAAATTATGGAAGAAAAAAAAGTTTCAATTATAATTCCTGTTTTAAACGAAGAAAAACATATAGAAAAATGTATTGATTCATTGATTAATAATGATTATGAAAATAAGGAAATTATTGTTGTTGATGGAATGAGTGAGGATAGAACTCGTGATATTTTAAGAAAATATGAGAATATCAGGATTATTGATAATCCTGATAAGACAACTCCTATTGCTTTAAATATTGGTTTGAAAAATGCAACTGGTGATTATATAATGATTGCCGGAGCACATACCACTTATTCTAAAAATTATATTTCAGCCTGTGTTAGACGACTTGATGAAGATAAATGTGATGTTGCTGGAGGAAAGATGGTAACTATTCAGGGAAAAGATACACCTGTAGCGAAAGCTATTTCTATAGTTTTATCTCATCCGTTTGGAATTGGAGGGGCAAAGTATAGATTGGAAAGCGATAAAGAAGAATATGTTGATACTGTTGCATACGGTGTTTATAAGCGAGAAGTTTTTGAAAAATTGGGAGGTTTTGTTGAAAAGCTCAGAAGAAATCAGGATATTGAGATGAATTTAAGAATTAAAAATGCAGGATTCAGGATAATGCTGATTCCTGAAGCAGAAGCTTATTATTATGCTAGAGATAATTTTAAGGATTTGTGGAAGAATAATTTTAATAATGGGTTATGGGTAATTTTAAGTACTCATTATGCAAGAAAGGCTTTTTCTTTAAGACATCTTGTGCCTTTGTTTTTTGTGTTATTTTTGGTTTTAGGTGGTGTTTTTTCTATTTTTTATCCTATTGTGAGAATTCCTTATTTTTCAATTTTAGGGCTTTATTTGATTTTGAGTTTGTATTTTTCTTTTGATATTTCGAGAAAGAATAAGGATTTTAAGTTGTTTTTCCCAACGTTATTTTCTTTCTGGACTTTACATGTTTCATATGGTTTAGGTTCATTATATGGATTATTTATTATATTATGAAAAAAGCTCCCTTTTTGGGAGCTTTTGTTTTAATCTTCATATCCATTTGGATTTTTCTTTTGCCAATTCCATGAGTCTTTACACATGTCGTATAAATCTTTTTCTGCTTTCCAGCCTAATTCTTTTAATGCTTTTGTTGGGTCTGCATATATTTTATCTACATCTCCAGGTCTTCTATCAACTATTTCATATGGAATTTTAACCCCACTTGCTTTTTCAAATGCTTTTACTACATCTAAAACGCTATATCCTGTTCCTGTTCCGAGGTTATATATTTTTACTCCTGTGGTTTCCATTATTTTTTCAAGTGCTTTTATATGTCCTTTTACTAAATCCACAACATGGATATAATCTCTTACGCCTGTACCGTCATGTGTATCGTAATCATTTCCAAATACATATAATTTTTCTCTTTTTCCAACGGCAACTTGAGTGATATATGGCATTAAATTGTTTGGTATTCCGTTTGGATCTTCACCAATCATTCCGCTTTCATGTGCACCTATTGGGTTGAAGTATCTTAATAATGATATGCTCCAATTTTTGTCTGAGATATATAAATCTTTTAATATTTCTTCTATGAATAATTTTGTTCTTCCATATGGATTTGTTGCTCCAGTTGGAAAATCTTCTGTTATTGGAACTTTATGCGGGTTTCCATATACTGTTGCTGATGAGCTGAATACTATTTTTTTTACATTTTTTTCTTTCATTACTTCTAAGAGATTAAGAGTGCCTGTGATGTTATTGTGATAATATAATAATGGTTTTTCCACTGATTCGCCAACTGCTTTTAAACCTGCAAAATGTATAACCGCTTCTATTTCATTTTCGTCGAAAATTTCTTTTATTTTATTTTTGTCCAATAAATCTGCTTCATAGAATTTGAAATCTTTTCCTGTTATTTCTTTTATTCTTTTTAAAACTGCAGGTTTGCTATTTGAAAAATTATCCAGTACAATTATTTCATATCCGGCATTTAAGAATTCAACACATGCATGACTTCCTATATATCCAGTTCCGCCTGTTATGAGTATTGACATTTTTTCACTCTCCTTTTTAATTTTTCAATATATTATATCATAATTTTATTTTTCCCGGGTAAATTATGGTATAATTATAATTGAATTTGTAACAAAGGGGGAGATGGATTTGGCGTTTAAGAAGCATGATGGTTTTAGTCTTTATGAGGTTTTAATTGTACTTGCTGTTATTGCTATTATTGGCGCTTTTTCTGTTCCAATGGTTAATAATATTATTAACAAAGCAAAATTTACTAAAATTATTAATGATATGAAGGTGATTCAGAACTCAATTATTCAATATTATTATGATAATGATTCTTTTCCTGATAATATAGATACGCTGGTTGATAATGATTATATTGAATCTTCGCCTGAAAATGTTTCTTTTAAAACTTTAAATAATGTTGTTTTTGTTTATTATACTGAACAAATTTCAAATCCAGATAATCTCGAAAAACTGGATACAACTTTAAATTGGAATTCGAATACAGAGTATTTTTCTTCTTTAAATGAAGAACCGGATAATAATTCCAGAATTCCTGTATTAAGAATGGCTTTTTAATAATGAAATGGAGTTGAATAATTTTGAGAAGACGACGAAAAACCAGTACAAAGGAAAAGATTATAAAATCTGCAAGGAAGCTTTTTTCTGAAAAATGGTATGATACTGTCTCTGTTGCTGAAATTTGTAGAAATGCCCGGGTTTCAAATGGGGTATATTATAATTATTTTAGAGATAAGAAAACACTTTTTGAGTTTTTTTTAAATGAGCTTATTGAAAAAATGGAGGTTGAACTTTCTCAGATTAGTGGTAATTCCAAAAAAGATAAGATTTCTTCTTTTATAGACATCGTTTTCAAACTTTCTGCAAAGGATACAGAATTGGTTACTATTTTCCGTGAGGGACAGTATAAATTTCCTGAGTATGAAAAAAAATTAAAGAATATTTATATTAATACTCTTTCTAATATTTTGGAAAGGGATATTTCTGATGTTGAATATATTTTTATTGTTGGTGGATTAAGATTTTTAAGCGTTATGGCTGCTTATAACTGGTTTAATATTAATAAGGAGTCATTTAAAGATATTGTTTTTAATGGGATTTTTGATGAACGAATTAATAGAAAGGAAAGAATTTTTAATGTTAAGTTTATAAATGAACGTTCGAAAAAACTGGACTCAAAGGAAAGAATTGTTGAAGCTGGAATAGAATTATTTGGAACTTATGGTTTTCACAATGTAAATGTTTATGATATTACTAAACTCGCTGGTTTTGCAGTTGGTACTTTTTATATTTATTTTGATAGCAAGGAAACTTTTTTACGAGAGATTGTTAGAAACATCAGTCATGAGACAAGAAAGTTTATTAGTAGAAATCTTTCTGTTTCTTTGAATAGATTGGAACAGGAATTACAGGGAACTTATTTATTTTTGAAATTTTTTGAAAGAAATAAAAATTATTATGAAATTGTTAGAGAATCGGAATTTGTGGCAAAGGAAGAGGTTATTAAGTATTATGATGCTTTTAGAAAGGGTTATTTAAAAAATCTATCAAGTGTTAAACTTGAGGATAAGGAAACAATAGCTTTAACGCTTATGGGTATTTCTCATTTTATTGGTATTGAATATTTATTCCATCAATCTATTTTAGATATTAATAATTTTCTTATTGAATTGTCCCATTATCTTGAAAATGGATTGAAATTAGAAGGTGATTTAAATGTTCTGGTTCAGGAAAAGGAATAAAGTGAAGGATATTTCCAAAAATCCTTTTTATGATGAAGGAGAATCCCTTGTTATTTATTTTAAATGCAATAATTGTGGAGAGACCTTTAGAAGCTATTTGAGAAAAGGATATGATTTTTCAAATGCTTTTGAAGGTAGAGCAAGATATGAAATTAATAAGGAGTATATTGGCTCTAAATGCAGTGAAAGAATTTATTTGCATGCAGAATTTGATGGTGCATATCGCCTTATTAATTTTGAATTAGTTGGTGGAACGCCTATTACCAGGGATGAGTTCGATAAAAATTAACATTTTATTCTCGAAATTTTTTCTTGCAAAGTAGCATATTTTGTGTTATAATAATTCTCGGAAGTTGTTCCGGCGTAGCTCAACGGTAGAGCGGGTGGCTGTTAACCACTAGGCTGGGGGTTCGAATCCCTCCGCCGGAGCCATAACCAAAAGTCCAGCGAAAGCTGGACTTTTTTGTTATATAATATTTAAAATAAAATCACCACAGCATTTGCTGTGGTGATGATTAAAAGTTATTCTTCCAACATTTCTTTTACAAGTTTATTTGCTTTTTGTGGGTTTGCTTTTCCTTTTGTTTCTTTCATTAATTGTCCAACGAAGAAACCTAATAATTTTGTTTTTCCATTTTTGTATTGTTGAACCTGTTTTGGGTTGTTTTCGATGATTTTTTTGATTATTTCTTTTAATGTTTCGTCATCATCTATTTGTTCAAGTCCCTTTTCTTTTACTATATCTGCTGGTGATTTTCCTGTTTCAAATACGTCTATGAATATTTCTTTTGCTATTTTGGTTGATATTTTTCCGCTATCTATTAATTCTTCTAATTCTTTGAAGTGTTCTGGCGATACTTTTATGTCTTTTAATTCTATGTTGTTTTTGTTCATTTCTCTTAGAAGGTCTGTGATTATGAAATTACTTACAAATTGTGGATTTTTAACGAGTTTAGCACATTTTTCAAAGTAATCTGCAAGTTCTTTGTCTGATGCGAGAATTTCTGCATCGTATTCTTTTATTGTATATTCTTTTATAAATCTTTCTTTCTTTTCGTCTATCATTTCTGGCATTGTTTTTTTAACTTCTTCGATATCTTTTTCTGTAACTATTACAGGTGGAATATCCGGTTCAGGAAAGTATCTGTAATCTGCTTCTTCTTCTTTTGATCTCATTGAGAATGTGGAACGTGTTGCAAAGTTCCAACCTCTGGTTTCCATTGGTACGTTTTTTCCTTCTTCTAAATGCTGAATTATTCTTTCTCTTTCATATTCAAGCGCTTTTTCAACGAATTTAAATGAGTTGATATTTTTTACTTCAACACGATTACTCTGGAATCCTGTTTCTGTATTTGTTATTGATATGTTTGCGTCACATCTTAAAGCACCTTTTTCCATGTCTCCTGTTGAGATTTCTGCATATCTCAATATATTTCTGAGTTTTTCCATGAATAGTCTTGCTTCTTTTGGAGATTCTATATCTGGTTTTGTTACTATTTCTATAAGAGGAATTCCGCTTCTGTTGTAATCAACGAGACTGTATGATGCTGATTCAAGTTTTTCACCTTCATGGAACATTTTTCCTGAATCTTCTTCAAGATGCATTCTTTCTATTCTGATTTTTTTGCCTTCTATTTCTATATATCCATCGTTTGCCAATGGATAGAAATATTGTGTAATCTGATAACCTTTAGGAAGGTCTGGATAGAAATAATTTTTTCTATCAAATCTTGAGTATTCATTTATTTTTGCATTTAATGCTATTGCTGCTTTTATTCCTAATTTTAATGCTTCTTCGTTGAATACAGGAAGAGCACCTGGTTGTCCTGTACATACCGGACATATGTTTGTGTTTGGTTCGCTTTCAAATGCATTGGCGGAACATGAACAGAATGCTTTTGTTTTTGTTAGTAATTGTACGTGTATTTCAAGTCCTATTGTGGTTTTGTATTTGCTCATAATTGCACCTCCGGTAATTCAAGCCTGCCGAATATTTTTTCAAATTTATTTGCTATTTTTAGCATTTTGGCATCTTCTAATGGTTTTGATATTAGATGTATTCCAAATGGTAAATTGTCTATTAATCCTGAAGGAATGCTAATTGCAGGTGCTCCTATCATGTTTGCTGATATTGTAAATAAATCCATTAAATAGTATTCAAGTGGGGATTTTAATTCTCCAATTTTTGGTGGTAGCATCGTTGTTGTTGGGGTTAATACTGCATCGTATTTTTCAAATACTTTTTCAAAGTCATCGTTTAATAGTTTTCTTATTTTTGCTGCTTTTGAGAAGTATGCATCATAATATGCTGAGCTTAATGTAAATGCACCCATGAATATACGTCTTTTTACTTCTATTCCAAAACCTTTATCTCTTGTTTCCATGTATGTGTCTTTTAATGATTCTTTTTCTTCTCTTAATGCAAATCTCATTCCATCATATCTTGAAAGGTTTGAACTTGCTTCTGATGGTGCTATTATGTAATATATTGAAACGGTGTATTTTAAATGTGGAATTTCCACTTCTTCTATTTCGATACCATTTTCTTTTAATCTTTCTATGTTTTCTTTGAATTTTTCAAGTACTTTTGGGTCTATTCCTTCAACTTCAAATACTTCTTTTGGTATTGCTATTTTTATTTTTTCAGGTTCTTTTTCTATTTCTGAGGTTAAATCCCAATTTATATCCAGTGTTGTTGAATCTTTTTCATCTTTTCCTGACATTACTTCTACTACTGTTGCTGCATCTTTTACGTTTGTTGCAAGTACTCCAATTTGATCAAGAGATGAAGCAAATGCTGAAAGGCCATATCTTGATATTGCACCATAGGTTGGTTTATATCCAACAATTCCACAGAATGATGCTGGTTGTCTTACTGAACCTCCTGTGTCTGATCCTATTGCAAATGGTACTATTCCCGCAGCAACAACTGCTGCAGAACCTCCACTTGAACCTCCAGGAATTCTTTCAAGATCCCATGGATTTTTTACAGGTCCAAATGCTGAATTTTCATTTGAACCCCCCATTGCAAATTCATCGAGATTTGTTTTTCCAACGATTTTGAAACCTTCATTTAAGAGTTTTTGTATTGCTGTTGCGGTATATGTTGAATTATAGTTTTCAAGTATTTTTGATGCTGAGGTCATTTTTGTTCCTAATACTTGTATATTGTCTTTTACCATAAACGGTGTGTTGTGATATTTTCCTTCTTTGTTGCCTTCTATTTCTGTAAACTCTAACACTGCATTTATTTTTTCATTTATTTTTTTTGCTTTTTCTGCATCATATTTAAATTCTTTCATCGAAATCCTCCTTTTACATCTCTTTTAATTAAGCTTTTTCTGGATAATTTTTTCTATATCCTTTAGATCAAGCTCGAATATATTTTCTATTATATTTTCTATTGTTTTAGAATCTGATTTTTCGATTTTTGGTAATATTGGTTCCGTTTTATTACCGAATTTTTTCAATAATAATTTTTTAGCTATTTCTCTTCTTTCTTCTTCTTTTCCACGCTGCAATCCTTGTTGTAATCCTTGCTGTAATCCCTCTTTTCTACCTTCTTCTAAACCTTCTATTTTAGCTTTTTCTTTACTTTCTTTTATTGCTTCCTCAACAGTTCTTACAAAATTTTCAAACATATAATTCACCTCCTTAATTTCCTCAAATTCTATATCCGTGTCTATTATCTTTTCTCGTTTTACCAATACTTTTATTATTCCGTTTATGTATTCACCGAATTTCTCTTTTTCATTTTCTGGTAGTTTTTCAAGTACTTCTTTTATTTCTTTTAAGGATTTTGATATTTCCTCTTTATCCAATTTTTCTACAGCTAATAATAAACTTAATGCATTTTTTGCTTTTAATAAGTCTTTTTCTTCTATTTGACTTAAATCTATTATTTCATATTTAAATTGAGGTACATATACGCTAAATTCTTCCCAGTTAATTATTTTTCTCATAAACCAATTTTCTGCTGTCCATCGCCTTTTTCCGTTATAGAATACTACTGGTATTATTGGCGGTAACTTGAAACTTTTCCTTTTAGATTGTTCTTTATTTTCGTTTATATATTTTTTCCATATTCTTACCATATATTCAAGTATTCTAAATTGCATTAAATAATCTACACTTGATTGATGTTCTATTATTAAATATAGAAATAATTCATTTTCTTCATATTTTATTTTAAATAATAAATCGCTTTCTCTATCTCCATACTTTAAATCTGTGAATTTTGTTTTTTCTATTGTTATGTTTTCAGGTTGTATGTCGTAATTTTTTAGCTTTTTTACAAATAGGTTTATAAATTCAACTAACATCTCTTTATCGGAAAATATCTCCTTAAATAGTTGATCATAATATCCCATTTGCATCCCCCTTACTTTATAACTTAATCTCACCACCTTGTGGTTAGGTTAATACCTCCAATTTTTGGTACTAAATCGTATTTTCTTAATATTTCCCTTTTATCTTCTGTTAAATATATTCTTGATATCTGTATTAAATTGCTTTCCATAAACTTGTATGCAGGATATCTTTCGAATACTTCATCAAATCTAAGTATATCACCGTTATAATCAAGAATTGATACATCGCTTGAAAGGAATTCTTTTGGATGCATTAATGATAATTTATATGGCGTATCGATTATAAATAGATTTTCAAAGTTATCGAGTATATACGATAATTCCTGTTTGTCTTCTTTTGGAATATCTGTTTTTATTGTTTTTTCTATATTGGTTTTTAATTGTTTTAGCACATTTTCTGCAACGCTTACGCTTATTACTGAAGGATCTAATCCTGTTGTTGAAAATGGAATTTCTATTAATAACTTCCATAAATCCCTTGATTTTAATCTTTTTACCAGTTCATATGCTTTGGCAACTTTATCTGATTTTTGCATTAATTCAGGGCTTATGCTGAACAATTCATTGTTTTTCTTTTCGTATAATTCTTCATATACCATTTCTATTTCATTTATTATCCTCTGGTCTGTGAGCGATACAAATTTATCAAGGTCTTCTACTCTTGATTTTATATCAAGTATATCATCAGCTAATCGTAATATTTCCTGTATCATTTGATCTGCTGCTCTTGAGGTTTTATGGAAATATACATTTTTGTACATCATAAACCTTGCAAAAAGAACTGTGTAGATGTTGTCTATTATTTTTATGTTATAACACAATTTTTCTTTTCCATTTGAAGTTTTTATTGATGCATTTCTTATTATTCTGTCAAGGTCTCCAGTTCCAAAATCTCTTGTTCCTGCATAATATGAATCTCTTAAAACAAAATCCAGTCTATCTGCTCCTAAAGGTCCCTGAACAATGTTAAATTCTGGACTTCCACCTGTATTTTCTGCTTCAAATAATTCGTTTATCATATTCATTACTTCTTTTAATGCTTCTTTTATTTCTTTTTCATTATCTAAAATTTCTCTTTTTACAGTTAAAGATAAGTCTTTTAGAAAATCTTTTTTGGTTCTTGAATCGTTGAGCTTTTTATATACATTATATGCCTGCTCTATTAATTTTGTGTTTAATATCTTTTTTCTGTATTCATCATGACCATCATCTAATCCCATTCTTTTGTAAATTACGTCATCAAATTGATGACTGTATGGTCCGTGACCAAGGTCATGTACAAGACCTGCAAGTCTTATTATTCTTATTTTCTGGTGATTATCTTCAAATAATTTATTTGCATATAATCCTGCTATATGCATTACTCCTAACGAGTGAGAAAATCTTGTATGTGTTGCGCTTGGATATACATATTCAGCTCCTGCTAATTGACTTAAATATCTTAATCTCTGTACTAAAGGTGTATCAGCTATTACAATTTCAAGTGGATATAAGAATATTTCTGAATATATTGGATCTCTTGAAACTTTAAAATATAATTTTTCCATTTTTTATCACCCCAATATTAATTGTATATCAAAGAATATAAGCCATGCAAATGATATTAATATTAATGCAAGACTTATATACCCTGCTATTTTCCATATTTTATATGATGTATATGTATCTCTTACCGATGTTAACCAACCAAATGTAAATCCTACAAGCAATCCTCCAATATGCGCAAAATTGTTTATTCCAGATGATGTAAATCCAAGAAAAAGGTTTATTAAAATTACCGGTAATAATGCTGTTCCTGTCATTGGTTTAAGCATTGGTGGTGTATCATCTCTAAATCCTGCGCCAAATAATAACCCAATTAAACCAAAAATCGCTCCACTTGCACCTACAGAAAATGAATTTGGAATGAATATTTGTGTAAGTATTCCTCCACCTATTCCTGATGCAAGATATATTGTTAGAAACTTATATGGACCATATACTCTTTCTACTATATTTCCAAGATAATATAATGCGTATAGGTTGAAGGATATATGTAATATTCCACCATGAACAAATAAAGCTGTTATAAATCTAAAGTATTGATGATATATGGTTATTAATTTTCCATATTGTGCTCCAGCAACTATTAAAGTGTATGAATTTGAAAACGCGCCAAATCCTCCTCCAAATACAAACATTAAGACAAATACTACAATATTGAATGTAAAAATCTTTTGTGTTACATCTTTAAATCTGAAAATCCTTTTTATATAATCCATTTTTTACTCCTTTCTATCTTGTATGATACATTGCAGCTGCAGATGCACCAAGAATCCCCGCATCTTCAACTAATGCTGAAGGTAATATTTTAAATGTTCCTCTAAATGATGGCATTATATATAGACTTATTTTTTCTTCTATTGGTTTTATTAATGCATTTCCTGCTTTGCTCATTCCACCACCTATTACTATTAATTCTGGATTGAATATGTGAACATAATTTGCAATTGCTCTTGCCAAAGCATCTGTTACTTTTTCAACTACCAATTTTGCTACGTAATCACCGCTTTTTAATGCTTCAAAAACATGTTTTGATTCTATTTTATCTATTCCACCGGCAAGTTCAACTACTTTGTTTTCAGGTATTTTTACAGAGAATTCTTTTGCCCATCTTGCAGTATTTCTCGCTGAAGCTATTGCTTCTATACATCCTCTTGAACCACAACCACATAATGGTCCATCTGGATCAACTATTACATGTCCCAATTCTGCTCCTATACCATCTCTTCCTGTTATTAATATTCCATGAGAAACTACACCGCCACCAATACCTGTACCAAGAGTTAATGCTACAAAATGTTTCATCCCCTGAGCAGAACCAAAATACCATTCACCAAGAGTAAATGCATTTGCATCATTTTCCACGAATGTTGGAACTTTCACTTTCTCAGAAATATGATGTGCAAGTTCAAAATTGTTGAACGGAAGATTTGGTGAATATCTAACTATTCCGTGATCCCTATCAATTGAACCTGGTGAACCAATTCCTATTGCCTCTATTTTATTTTCTACACCTTCACTTACCATTTTTATTGTTTCAACTATATTTTCAACAACCTTTTCCTGTCCAAGATGTGCTTCTGTTGGTAATGCAACTTTTTTTATTATTCCTTTATCTTTTGAAACAAGTCCTGTTTTTATTTCTGTTCCCCCTAAATCCACTCCAACTATATACATATTTTCTCTCCCCTTTCAAAATTTTTTGATTCAAAATTCTACTGATATTGTATATTAATAATATTATAGTATAATTATATAATAAAGTGGATAAAATTGATTCGATAAGAGGTGATTTTATGAATATCGGCATTATTGTCGCTGCAGGAAAAGGTTCTCGAACAAATTTAACCTTTCCTAAACAATTTTACCAGATTTTAGGTAAAAGTTTGTTAAGAATTGCATTAGAAAAATATGAATATTCGGAATTAATAGACAAAATTATCGTTGTCGCAAATAAAGATTTTCTTGAAGAAACAAAAAAAGAATGTTATGAAATTAACAAAATTTATAGTATAATTAATGGTGGCGAGTCAAGGCAGGAATCTGTTTTTAATGCTTTAAAGTTTATATACAATGAATTTGAATATGATGCTAAAATCGTCTCTATACATGATGCAGCAAGACCATTTGTAAGTACAGAAAAAATAAATGAAAGTATTAGAATCGCTGAAAAATGTGGTTCTGCTGTTTTGGGATTACCTGAAAAAAACTCTGTTTCATATGTGTTAGACAATAATGTGGAAAAAATTCTCGATAGAAATGAAATATATATTCATCAAACACCTCAAACTTTTGATTTTAAGAAATTATATAAGGCATATACAAATTTTGAGAATGAATTAAAGGCTTTTACTGATGATGCAAGTATATTCCACAAAGCTGGAAATACTGTAAGAATAATTCCTGGTGAGGAATATAACATAAAAATAACAACTGAATTTGATATTAAATTTGCAAAATGGTTATTGAAAGAAGGTATAATTAATGGTTAAAATTGGAGCTCATATGAGTACTTCAAAAGGATTTAGAAAAGTACCAGGAGATACAATAAATATTGGCGGAAATACATTTCAAATTTTTTCACACAGTCCAAGAACATGGAAGGTTAAACAACCTGATGAAAAAGATGTTGAAAAATTTAAATATGAAATGATTAAAAATAACATAGCATTTGAAGATGTTTTGGTTCATTCTGGATATTTAATCAATCTTGCTTCTCATAAGGATGAAAATTGGCAAAAATCTATTAATCTTATGATTGAAGAAATAAAGGTTACAGCAAAATTAGGAATTAAATATTTTAATGTTCATCCTGGTTCTCATCTTGGTAAAGGTGATGAATATGGTTATGATAGAATTGCAAAGGCTTTAGATATAATTTTCAATGAAGTAAAGGATCTTGATATTTATATACTTTTAGAAAATGTTGCAAAAAAAGGCGGAAATATTGGCTGGAAGATAGAACAATTGGGAGAAATTATTAATAGAACATCCTTTAAAGATAGAATTGGTATGACTTATGATACATGCCATGGTTTTGATTCTAATTATGATATTAGAAGTAAAGATGGAGTAAGAGCTTTGTTAGATGAAATTGAAAAATATTTAGGTTTAGATAAACTAAAAATGATTCATTTAAATGATTCAAAATTTCCTTTAGGAGCTGGAAAGGATAGACATGAATTTATTGGAAAAGGCGAAATTGGTATAGAAGGATTTAAAACGTTTTTCTCTTTTGAGGAAATTTTAAAAATTCCTATGCATTTAGAAACACCTGGCGATGATCAGGAACATGCTGAGGATATAATCACTGTTAGAAAAATTCTGGAAAACCTATAACGAGGGGAGTGGAAGGATGTCAGAAAACTTTGAAATTTTTGATGTTGAAGAAGAAAAACCCAGAAAAAATAAGCATATTTTTAGAAAGATTATCTGGGCTGTTGTAATTTTATTGGTTTTAGCCTACGCAGGAACAAGCGTATATCAGGTTGGACCATCTGAAATGGGATTGGTACTTACTTTTGGTAAGTATACTTCAAGTACAGGGCCAGGGATTCACTGGCATTTGCCATATCCATTTCAAACACATAGAATTGTGGATGTAAGAACTTTGAAAAAGATTGAAATTGGTTTTAGGACTGTAAATTATCGTGGAAAGATTGAGTATCAACCTGTAGATGAAGAATCATTAATGATTACAGGTGATGAAAATATTGTAAATCTCGAAGCTGTTGTACAATACAGAATTGCTGATCCTGTAAAATTTGAATTCAGGATACTCAATGGATTTGAAATGGTAAAATTTGCTACAGAAAGTGTTTTAAGAGAAATGGTTGCTATTAATCCAATTGATAATGTTTTGACCACTGAAAGGGATAGAATTGCTATGGAAACTGCAGCAAAGGTACAGAAAATTCTTGATAGCTATGGTGCAGGTATAAAAATTGAAAATGTTTATCTTCAGGAAGTCAGTCCACCAGCTGAAGTTGTAAAGGCTTTTGATGATGTTAATAGCGCCAAACAGGATAAGGAAAAATTCATAAATGAAGCAAATAGATATGCAAATGACGTTATTCCAAAAGCTCAGGGTGAAGCTCAAAAGATTATGAGAGAAGCTGAAGCTTATGCATATGAAAAGGTTGCGCTTGCTACAGGTGAAGCTAAAAGGTTTAAGGCTATGCTAAAAGAATATGAGATGACAAAGGATATTACAAAGAAACGTATTATTTTTGAAGCTATTGAAGGTTTGCTTAAAAATTCAAAGGAAAAGATTATTGTTGATAGTTCTGAAACTTTAAAATTGCTTAATTTGCCAGAAATAGGTGGTGGTACAAAATGAAGCTCACCAAAAATAAAATAATTATAATTGTATTATTAATTTTAGTTGGTTGGTTGATTTTATCTTCTATGTTCATTGTTAACCAGGAACAACAGGCAGTAGTTTTAAGATTTGGTCAAATACGAAAAGTTGTAACGAAACCGGGAATTAATTTTAAAACACCATTTGTTGATAATGTGGTAAAATTTGAAAAAAGGTTAATGTTATATGATATTGAACCAGAAAGAATAATAACTGCAGATAAAAAGACTATAGTTGTTGATACATACGCAATCTGGAGAATTAATGATCCAAAAACATTTATGGAAAGTATGCGTTCTGTACAGCTTGCTTTGACAAGAATTGATGATGTTGTATATTCAAATGTCAGGGATTTAGTTGCAAAATATACTTTTGAAGAGGTTTTATCTAAAAAAAGAGAAGAAATGTTAAAAGAAATTACTGAAAGAAGCAGTCATAACCTTAAGGATTTTGGTATTGAAATTGTAGATGTTAGGGTTAAAAGAACTGATTTGCCACCAGATATTTCAAAAGCTGTATATAATAGAATGATGGCAGAAAGATATAGTATTGCTGCCCAAATAAGGGCTGAAGGTCAAAGAGAATCAGAAATTATAAAAGCTGAAGCTGATAAGAAAGTTAAGATTATTATTTCCGAAGCCAAGAAAAATGCCGAGGTTATAAAAGGTACTGCAGATGCAAGTGTAATTACAATATATGCTGATGCATATAATCAAAGTCCAGAATTCTTTGAATTAAGAAGATTAGCTGATATATATAATTCTTCTATGGAAAATAATATATTATTACTATCACCAGATTCACCTATTTTAAAGTTCTTATATGAGGAGAAGTAATATTGATGAAAAAATTGTTAATACCTTTTTTGTTTTTAATATTGTTTATATTCATTTCATGTGATCAACAAAGCAAAATAAATATTACAATCGAAGGTGACATTGCGTCACCTTCTTTCCCTATTAAAATTCAAATTCCTCAAAGTTTAGATTATGAAGTAAAATTCTTCGAAGGAGAAAATGAAATTAAATATGAAAAAAATGGAAGCGAATATTATTTTAAAGATTTAAAAGAAGGAAAACATACATTAAGAATGGAAATTTACAAAAATAAAAATAAGGTTTCAGAAAGAACTTTTACATTTTATTATGATACAACAGCGCCAGAAATTGGATTTTTAAATATTTATTTGAAATCTGGAGAATTAAATGTTACCGCTGCTTCTCCAGCTACTGATCTTTCAAGATTTATTTTAAAAGATGCAAGCAATACTTACAATTTTAATATAAATATAAAAATTCCTCTAAAAAAGGATATTGGAACTAAAAATTTTGAACTTTACGCAGTTGATAAATATGGAAATATTTCTAAAGAAAAGATAATAACCATTAATACCGGTGAAGATAAACCACCTAAAATTCTAAACGATACACTTAAAATTTCTGTATTTGGAGATACAAATATTAAACTTTTTGATGATTGGACAAAAGATGAGGATTTAAAAGTATTTTTAAAAACAAAAGATGGTATTTATTCAACATATACAATGAGCGAAATACTGGATGATACTACCGACGATGGAACATTGCTTGTTATTGATAATGGAAATAATATCACCACAAAGAAAATAAAAATAGAAGTGGAATATTCTATTCCATCTATGCCTTCAGGAAACCCAAAGTTAATTGATTATTCTGTTGATACATTTGGCTGGGATTATGAAACTGATATTGAATCATATATTGTGGAAACACCTTATGAATATGGTTGGAAAAAAGAAGTGGAAACAAAGGCGGCATATGCCAGACTTGAAAAAGCAAATGTTGCAATGATCAGGAAAAAAAGTAAATTTGGAACTTTAAGTTTTCCTTCACAACCTACAATTCGTTTTTCTGGAACTTTTGTTCATCTGGTGAGAAATATTCTTGAATCTTCAAATGAAAACCTTTATTTGCCACAGATTAATTCAGAATTTTTAATTGGTGGAGAAACTGTTTTAGGTAAAGATAGTGTTGTTATGGTTGAGTCTGGAAGTATTTTAAAATTTGTCTCTAATTCTAAATTAGTTATAAAAGGTGTTTTCTTTATTATGCCGGGACCTGGAAAATCCTTAATAAACGGTAATGGAGAAATAATAGTTGATGGTGGAATTTTTATTGCTTCTAAAACTATTTTTGATAAGGTTAAAATTATAGGTAAAAATGCAAAGCTCATATATCTTGAAGATTCTGAATTTCTGGAAAACTCAGATTTAATATCTTCAAATGATTTTAGAATTTGTTTATATAATACTATAGGATATAAAACCCAAATTAATTTATTCAATTCAGAGGAGATTTTTATAAAAGAAAGTACGTTTAAAAATATAGTTATGAATAATGTAAATATGCTAGAAAGTATTAAATCTGTTTTTGCTAATGTGGAAATAGAAAATCTTAGTAAAGCATATATTGATAATTCGAGCATTAATACAATGATTCAAAAGAATTTTTCCTGGTCAAAAATTGTAAATTCAAATATTAATGATTTGAATGTTGAAAATTATTCAAGAAGTGTAATTGATAATTCAAAGATTTTAAATATTATAAATAAAGGTAGTACGGTGATAAAATGATAAATTTTGATATAATAGAAGACATTTTTAGAAATTTGAAATTATGCTCACCAGGAAAATATCATTTACCAACACATGGTTCCACTTTTCTTGCTCAAATTTCAGATTTGTTAAAAAATGAAAAAAATATAGTTGAGCTTGGTTCTGGAATTGGTAATGTTTCAATTGCTCTTGCAAAGATATATGAAGATATAAAAATTACCGGAATTGAAATTCAAAAAGAACCTTTTGAATGTTCATTAGAAAACATTAAATCAAATAATCTTTTAAATAGAGTTGATTTTATTAACGATGATATAAAAAATATAGAGAAATACTTTAAAAGGGAATCAATAGATTGCGTTATAACAAATCCACCACATTATTCTGATAAATCTTTGATAAGCCCATATGAGGATAGAAAAACTGCAAGAACATTTGATATAAACGACCTTGAAAAGTTTTTTTATGCAGCCAATTATTTATTAAAGAATAAGAAAAGAATGATTTTTGTTTATCATCCTGTTCATTTTGAAAGTTTTTTGAAACTTGCCTGGAAATATAAATTTTCACTGCAGGAAATGTTTTTAGGATATGGGAAAAAGAACGGTGAATGTCAATTAATAGGTGGAATTTTACGAAAAAATGGTGGCGAAAATCTAAAGATTCATCCACCTGTATTTTTTAAGAATTCTGGATTATAATGTGCTAAAGGAGGAAATATATTATATGCTTATAACTTTTGAAGGAATTGAAAGTTCTGGTAAATCTACTCTTTCAAAAAAATTAGTTGAATATTTTAAAATTAAGAATAAAGATGTTATCTGGAATAGAGAACCAGGTGGAACAGAACTTGGTGAGAAGATAAGGGAATTATTGCTGGGTGATTATAAAATATGTCACGTAAGTGAAGCTTTATTATTTGCTGCCAGTAGGGCTCAATTAATAGAGGAAATTATAAAACCTAATAAAGATAAGATTATTATTCTTGATAGATTTGTTGACTCTTCAATTGTTTATCAGGGATATGCAAGAGAGCTTGGTTGGAAAGAGGTTTTTGAGATTAATAAACATGCGTTAGATGGAATAATGCCAGATTTGACGATTGTTGTTGATGTGAATGTTGAAACATCTTTTGAAAGGATGAAGAATAAAAATAAGGATAGAATTGAAAGTGAAGGAAGAGAATTTTTTGAAAAGGCAAGGGAAGGGTTTTTGAAGTTAAAAGAGTGGTTCCCTGAGAGGAATATTGAGTATATTAGCGGTGAAAATACGCTTGATGTTGAATATAATGAGCTTATTGCAATAATCAATAAATATGTAAATATCTAAAAAAAAAGACTTTCAGGATTTTTCCTGAAAGTCTTTTTTTAGTGAAAATTCATGTTCATGTTAGTTCTTTTTGTTGTAGATTGAAAAAAATAAAAGTTCATTCATACGACTTGAGAGCTGATCTTAGAAAGTTTTATGAAAAATAGAAATAATAATAATCGCTCAAACAGGTAGAAAATTCTAATCCTCAAAAATTCTCGTTCCCGCCGGTCGTTGCAGACTCACATCCATGTTCGTCCTTTTTGTTGTAGATTGAAAAAATAAAAGTTCATTCATACGACTTGAGCACTAATCCTCAAAAACTGCTCATATTCGCGGGGTCGCTTAGATTCTGCATCCCTGCAGAAGCTGCGCTCAAAAAAACATCCTGTTTTTTTGACCCTCTCCATTCGCAGTTTTTTTCGGGTGCTCTGCGAGTATTCATTCACTTTTATTTTTTCAATCGTTTGTAATTTTACCTTGGACACTCTGCGAGCCTTCACTCGCTTTTATTTTTTCCAACTATCCTGTAATCCCTGCTGCGGGAAATTCTTAATCTTCGCCCATAACAAGAATTGTCACAATCGTCTACAAGGATTCTACAGTTGTCACACAGTCACAATTGTATGTTATAATAATTAATAGGGGGTGATGATTATGGATAATGATAAATTGAAATATATAATTTCTTCGCTATTTGATGTCCCCATTAGCAATAAAGATTTGCTTGTAGATAGGGAAAAAGAATTAAAACATTTAAATAATCTTGCATATTTTCAACCCATGGGAATTTTTGGAGTATGTGGTGAAACTGGTGTAGGAAAAACTACTGTTTTGAATTTTATAGAAACAGCAGATTCCACAAAATTCAATATATTAATTACTGAAAAAGATTCTAAAGAGGTTATTATAGCTGATTTTCTTTATAAATTATCAAAATTATCATTATCTTTAAAAAATAAAAATATAGAAAAAATAGCGCTGGAAGCAAAAGATTTTATTTTAACAGAAAAAAGTTTTAACTCAAATTATAGCGGGGGAATAAATGCTTTTGCAAGTGCAACGTATGAAAAAGGATTGTCAAATAAAAAAAGATTTAATATATATACTATTAAGGAGTATATTGAAAAATTGCTTGAATTATTGATAAGAGAATATGGAAAAATTTTAATTGTAATAGATGAATTAGATAAAGAAAAAAAAGATGAAGTTCTGAATATTCTTGATTCTTTGAAAAATATACTTTTAAAAGAAAATGTTATTACAATTGTTTCTTTACCTTTTTCAATTTATAGGGAATACTCTAATGATAGAATGCGATGGAATGAGAGTGGAAATTTAGAAAATATTTTTAAAGATATGATTTTTCTGGATCCACTTACAAAAGAAGATATAAAAAAATTAATATTAAAACGTATTAAAGATTATCCTGATTATTTTCATATTAATGCTCTTGAAGAAATTGCTTCTTTTAGTGATGGGAATCCAAGAGATGCTTTATGGATTGCTCAACAAATTGCTTTATATAATACAGATAAAAAGAAAATTGATGAAACAACTGCCAAAGAAACTATAAAAAGTATTTTTTTACGAACTTTTTCTAAAACAAAATCCTTTACCGAAATACAAAAAATTATCTTAAAGGAAATTATTAAAGAAAACATAGATAGAACATCATTAGTTAAAAAATTACAGAAAAAAAATATAAAACGGCAAACAATATATACTTATATTACCCGCTGGAAAAATGAAGGATTAATTTTAGAAAATGATGATGGAATATTATCTTTACCAGCAAAAGTAAAATATTATGTAGAAAATTTATAATTTGTCACAGTTGTCTACAGAGATTCTACAGTTGTCACACAGTCACAATTGAAAGAGATGGAATTTTCCATCTCTTTTTTTATTTCTAAGTTTTTTCTAAGGTTAATATGTTAATATATATTTGCAAAAAAATGAAAAAGATCATTGTGGGGGTGAGTGATATGAAGAAAAGTAGTTCTTTACAAAAGTTTCGACTGGCGGTACAGATTGTTTTTGTTGCGTTTGTGTTGTATGTGAGTATTGGACATTATATTGTAGAAAATAATCCTGGTGTTGAGTTATTTGGTGTTGCAAGTTTGCATACATTATGTCCATATGGTGGAGTTGTAAATCTTTATACATTTTTTACCACTGGAAATTATGTAAGTAAACTACATCAATCGGTGTTTATTATGCTATTTGCATTGTTTGCACTTTTGCTATTTACCGGTGCAAGTTTTTGTGGTTGGATATGTCCTTTAGGTTCTGTTCAGGAATGGGTTGGAAAACTTGGAAAAAAGATTTTTAAAGATAAATATAATAGAGTTCCTGTAAAGGTTGATAGAGTTCTAAGATATTTAAAGTATATTGTTCTTGCAATTATTATTATTCAAACAGCACGAACAAGTAAGTTAGTTTTTGAACCATATGATCCGTATTATAATCTGTTTAATATATGGACAGATGAAATTGCAATTACTGGATATATTTCTGTATTGCTCGTTTTAGGATTGTCGTTATTTGTAGAAAGACCATTTTGTAGATATGCATGTCCTTTAGGGGCTATAAATGGTTTGTTTAATTCTTTTAGTTTTTTAACTATTAAAAGGAAAAAGGATACATGTATAAATTGTAAATTGTGTGATAGAGCATGTCCTGTAGGAATTGTTGTTTCAGAAAAGAATGCTATAAACAGTCCTCAATGTATTAGATGTATGAAATGTGTTGAAGCATGTCCGGTAAATGATTCGAGTAAATTAACTCTTCAGATTAGACCTATTTTAACTAAACCAGAAAAAAGTAAAAAAACTGTAAGTCTATGGAATTATGCATTTATAGCCCTTGCTTTATTTCTTGGTGTAATTTTAATAGCTAATGTTTCAGGTAATTTTAATACAGAAAAAATACGAACATACAATTCAATAAATGATATAAGAGGTTCTTCTACTTTACAGGAAATAATAGATAATTATCCTGTTTCAAAAGAAGAGTTGTATAGAGCATTTAATATTCCTCGAAATATTGTAACAACTGCTAAGTTAAAGGATTTATCTGAATTAATGGGATTTGATGAAGAACTTGAAATAGTTTCACCGGAAGGTATTAGAAGTTTTGTAGAGTATATTGATATGAATGTTTCTGATTTTCTTGCTGAATATGGAAAAACTATAAATGATTTTGATGAATTAAAAAGTATTGAAGGTATTGAAAATATGAGTGTAAGGGATATTATAAAAAAGACTAAACCTGGATTTATTGCATATGTAATTAGTGGATATTTGCCTGGTGAAGTTTCAGAAAATCAAGAAGCAAATATTAGTAATTCTACTGTTGAAAAAGAAGAACATGATACTTCAGAATTTATTATAAGAGGAAAAACTACTTTGAAGGAAATTAAAGAAAATATCGATGATTATAATGCATTTTTGAAAGAATTTGGAATTTCTGAAAAAGAAAGTTCTTTAATGGAATTAAAGGATATTGTTCAAAAATACAATTTATCAATGTCTGATATTAAGGATTATATTGAATTGCATACAAAATAATAAGAGGGCTTAAGCCCTCTTTATTATTTTAATTTTACTGCTGTTCCATAAGCTACCATTTCTGCTGCTCCAGCCATAACTGCAGAACTTGAAAACCTCAAACCAATTACTGCATCTGCTCCTAATTTTTCTGCCTCGTCTATCATACGATTATAGGCTATATTTCTTGCTTCTGTAAGCATTTCTGTATAACCTTTTATTTCTCCTCCTGCAAGTGTTTTAAATGCTGCTGCTATGTCCCTTCCTAAATGTTTTGAATGAACAACATTACCTATAACTATTCCTAAAACTTCTTCTATTTCTCTTCCAGGAACAAATTCAGATGTAGTTACTATCATGGAAATCCCCTCCTTATTAAATTTCTTTTTTTCTAAATTGATAATAGGCTATACTAACTATCGTTTCTCCTATTAAGAATAATGAAAGCGTGTATAATAAATCTATTTTTCCTTCTGAAATAATTTTTGAGCCTAATATATATGGATATGTATTTAAGAAAGATAAAGGTTTAATGAATCCTGCAGCTGTGGTGATAATCAATGTCCCAACTGAAACTAATATTGGTTTTACCTGATCATTGAATATTACAGAAAATAATACTGTTATTTCATACCAGAACAATCCACCAAAAAACATATGAATAAAATATTTGAATAATAGACTATATGCCAAATCTTTCCCTGAAATTAATGAATATGCAGCTGGTAGAACTATTCCTATTGTTATCCATATAATAAACATTGTCAAACCGATATATACTTTTGTGATAAATACATAATCTCTTGATTTTCTTACCAATAAATATTCCATTGTTCCATTTTCATATTCTCTGGAAAATAACGGAAAGGCAAAAATAATTGCAAAAATTGGAATTAATTGACCAAAGTTTTTACCGAACCATTGCGTATACATATAATAATTCCAATCATTTAAGTTATCCAATATATTTGAAAATCCAAATTTTTCTGCATATGGCTTTATTGCCGCCATATTTTCTTTTATCATATCAACATAAAATTTTTGAAAAGGGGCTATGCTGAAAAATAATAAAATTAATATTACTATTGAAATTATTGTTCGTGTTTTCATTTCATAAAGTTCTTTTTTCATTACCATTCCCCCTTTACCACTGCTTCAAAGATTTCATCTATAGTAACAGGTTCTCCATCTTGATTTTTTACTATCCAGATATTTTCATTTTCCAATTTTTTCCATAAATATCCTTTTGTTTTTTCATTTTTTGGTAATGATATTGCTGTATATTTTGTTTTTATGTTATCAAGATAATCCAATTCTAAAATCTTTCCTTTTGACATTATTGCAACTCTATCTGCAATTTTTTCAACTTCAGAAAGTATGTGGCTGGTATATAATATGCTTTTTTCCTGATATGAACTTTCACGTATTATTTCAAGTACTGTGTTTCTCATTAATGGATCCAATCCCCATGTTGGTTCATCGAGAATATATAAATCAGCATCCTGTGAAAAGGTTAATATTACATACACCTGAGTAAGCATACCATGGGATAGATTTGAGATTTTTGTGTTTTTAGCTATTTGAAATTTATCCAGCAATTCGTATGCTTTTTCAATAGAAAAATTTTCTGTAAGCTCGTTGTTGATTTCTATCATTTTTTTAACTGTTAATGATTTGTAGAGATTCTTTTTTTCAGGTAAATATGCAACTTTTCCATTTAAATATATTTTTCCGCTATCTGGCCATCTTAAATCAAGAATACATTTTATTATTGATGTTTTTCCTGCACCATTTGGTCCAATAAGTCCAAAGATTTCACCTTTTTCAATTTCAAATGAAACGTTATTGACTGCTGTAAGAGTTCCGTATTTTTTTACAAGGTTATCAACTTTTAATATCATGGATTCACCTCCAGATTTTATCAATCATCATATAACTTATTAATTATTGATATCAATTTTTCTTTTTGAATTTTTGCGTTTTTACATTCTAAAACACTTTTTTGAAAATTTTCTAATTTTTTTTCTATAAACTGATTTTCATCAATTCCTAATACTATATATCCTGAACCTCTTACTGATTTTATTACTCCTTCAAATTCGAGTTCTTTATATGCTCTTGATACAGTATTTAAATTTACACCAAGCTCTTTTGCAAGAACTCTTATTGAAGGAATAAATTCATCTTTTTTGAGTTCATTGGTAAGGATTTTTTCTTTTATTTTGTTTTTTATTTGTTCGTAAACAGGAGTGTGCGAATGAAAGTCTATGGAAAACCACATTTATATCACCTCTGTACTATTATACTATGATAGTAGGTTAAAAATCAATGATGATTTGATGAAGTTTTGTTAATCGAGAAAAATTAAAAATTCGACAGGATTTCCTGTCGAATTTTTTAGGTGTAATTCCCTTCAAATATTGTTTTTTTGAGGTTTAAATTTTTATCCAATAATACAAGATTGGCGATGTAGCCCTCTTTTATTCTTCCTAAGTTTTGAAGTTTCAGATTTTGTGCTGCGTTGTATGAGGATACTTTTGCAAGTTCTGTTAATGTACAATTGGTAAACTTTTTGAAGTTTTTAATTGCTTTGTCGAATACTAATGTACTTCCTGCTATTGTTCCGTCTTTTAATGTTGCTTTTCCATTTTTTACTGTAACTTCAAGACCGCCAAGATCATATTTTCCATCATTTAATCCCGCAGCGCTCATTGAGTCTGTTATTAGTATAATATCATCGATATTTTTTATTTTATATATTAGTTTAACAAAATCCGGTGATGTGTGTACTCCATCAACTATCATTTCTATTTTAAAATCTTCAAGCATTCCTGCACCAACTCCACCTAATTCACGGTGATGTAGTCCTTTTATTGCATTTGGAAAGTGAGTTATTCTGTTTATTCCTTTCTCATACGCTTTTTTGAATTCCTGATAATCTGCTTCTGTGTGACCAAGGGATATTACTGTGTTATTTTTATGAATTATATTTATTACGTCATAAAATCCTTTTATTTCAGGTGCCATTGTTATTAATTTTATTTTTTCATTTAGTATTTCTTTTATTTCATTTTTTTCTGGATTTCTAATGTATTCAGGATTTTGTGCTCCTTTTTTATTTATGTTTATATATGGTCCTTCAAGGTGTATTCCTTTTATTGATTTTTCTATTGGTGTGTTTTTAATAACGTTTTTTATTTGCTCTTTAGATGCTGAAACTGTTGTTGGAAAGAATGTGGTAACTCCGTGTTTGAAGTTCATTTCTGCCCATTGTTTGAAATCTTTTTCTGTTGCGGTCATTGTGTCTATTCCGCCATAACCGTGAGTATGCGTGTCTATAAATCCGGGCATTAATATGTAATCATAATATGAATCTTCTGTTTTTATTATTTTTTCTATTTTTCCATTGTTGATTATTATTTTTCCGGTGTATTCTCCATCAATAGGATCAACGATGAGTAATTTGGATATTTCCATCTTTGTCTCTCCTTTTCGAAAATAGAAATAATAATATTCCTTCATGCGGTGAAATTTCTTATAATTGTGAAAAATAAAAACTCATTCAGACGACTCGAACGCTGATCCTTAAAAACTGCTCATATTCGCGGGGTCGCTTAGATTCTGCATCCCTGCAGAAGCTGCGCTCAAAAAAACATCCTGTTTTTTTGACCCTCTCCATTCGCAGTTTTTTTCGGGCGTTCTTCGAGTCTTCATTCGTTTTTATTTTTCACAATATTTTTGTTGTTCCGGCTCACGCAATATCTCCGTTTCGGGAAATTCTTAGTCTTCATTCATATTATTTTTCTACTTTCATCTTTTCATTTATATTTAAGAAAATAGCTAGAATAATGTGAGCGAAAACTTGAAAATTCCCGAAGAGAAACAATTATGATTGAGAAAAATAAAAACGAACGAAAACTCGCAGGTTGCCCGAGAAAATCATGAATGGAGGCTGTCAAAAAAACAGGATGTTTTTTTGAGCGCAGCTTCTGCAGGGATGCAGAATCTAAGCGACAGCCGGGAATGAGTGATTTTCGAGGATCAGCAACCAAGTCGTTTGAGGGAGTTTTTATTTTTCTCAATCAACAACATAAAAGGACGAACATGGATGTGAGTCTGCAACGGCCGGCGGGAACGAGAATTTTTGAGGATTAGAATTTTCTACCATTTGAGCGAACATTATTCGTACTATTTTCTTCATATATTGTCTTTATTTTTTCAATTGCCCTATAATCTCCGTTTCGGGAAATTCTTAGTCTTCGCTCATATTATTATTTCTATTTTATTTTATATCATCTTCCTGTATATTTTTCATTAGTTCATATAATTTGGAGCTTTGTTTGTCTACTTCTTCCCATAATTTTCTCAGGTCTTCGGAATACTCTTTGAATATTTTCAATACTTCTGGATGGAAATGTGTTGGTTGTGTTCTATCGTCTCCTTCAAGAATTATTTTTAACGCCTTTTCGTGTGAAAATGCTGGTTTATATGGCCTTTCTGACCTTAATGCATCATATACATCTACAACAGAAACTATAGCAGCTTCAATTGGGATTTTATCCCCTTCTAATCCAAATGGATAACCGCTTCCGTCATATTTTTCATGATGATATAATGCAATGTTTTTAGCAAGTTTAAACATAGGTGCGTCACCTATTAATAATCCACCGTAAATTGTGTGTTTTTCCATTATTTTCCATTCTTCATTTGTTAATTTTCCTTTTTTCATTAATATGTCTTTTGGAATCATTAATTTTCCAATATCGTGTAATGGCGCATAATACTTCATTTGATACACTGTATGATGATCTAAACCCATTTTTTCAGCTATAAATGCCGAAAGCTCTCCAACTCTATTAACATGATTTCCGGTATTTTCATCATAACCTTCAGCGATTATTGAAAGTTGAGTACTAAAGTTTAAGTATGATTCTTCTAATTCATTATTGACTTTTTCTATTTCTTTGTATGAATGTTCGAGTTCTTCGTTCATTGCGTTGATTTCTTCAAATGATGACATTATGTCTTCTGCCATTTTTTGATATTCATCCATTAATTCGTTTATTTCTTTTATTTCACATTTTTCAAACATTCTATCAAATTCTAAGTATTTTGTTTCTCTGAATTTTTTCATATTATCTACCATTAACTCAAATGGTCTTGAAATTTGTTTTGAAACTTTTCTTGCTTTTATTGCAACTAAATACATTATTATAATTAAAGCTAATATAAATATTGTTATGTTGTATATTAAAGCATTTCTGAGCATCCCAACATCTAATTTTAATACTATTCCAATTGGTTTGAATGTTGATTTTTCATCTTCATAGCTCCAGGTATAATAAAAAATCAGTTTGTTTCCTTTTTTTATTATTATTTCTTTTCCAGTGTCAAATGCTTTTTTCAGATATTCAACATCTTTGTCTGTTAAATCGTTTTCTTTGCTTGAAAGATTTTCAAAATTATGCGTGCATATATCAATTTCATCTATGAAATTGTATTTTTCCTCAAGAGCATGAAAATTATCTAATGTATTTTTTATTTTATCTACGGAATATGATGCTCTTATTAGATAATATTCATTATCTATTTTTAAATAAATATCTTTTAATAGTTTTTCTGAGGTTAATTCAAGTTCAAAATAGTATTTGTAATTTTCAAGTTTATCTAATTTTTCTTTGATTTTTGAATTTAATTTGTTGTAATCAATTTTCTCTATACTGGTATCACTATTAAAAAACGCGTATTTTGATATGTTTTTTATTGTTTCTTCTTTGTTTTCAGAAGTTTTTAAGGCTTCTATAAATCTCTCCAACCCTTTATAATATCGAACATCAAAATCATATAATGCATTTGATAATGAGGTGAATGCCATATTAACAATTTGTACTGCATTTGCTTCAAATTCTTTTTCTACACGTCCAAGATTATATAGGCTAATCATGCTGAATATCATTATTACTGAACCTATTCCAATTATTACTATAGTCATTATATTTTTGATTATAAGATGATAAAGCGTTATTTGCTTATCTCTTTTTCTCAATTTAATCACCTCACTTGATATGAAATGCATTTTTATTATATGTTTTCAAGCTTAAAAGTTTCTTAGAATTTTATTTTATAAAGTTAGATTTTCCGTTGATATCTGTATATATTATAAGTCCTTTTATTATTTCACCGTTTTTTTGGTATCCAGAGAATATCAGTCCATCATTATAATTATACACCTTTGTTAGTCTTTCATCTAATAATGTTCCATAATAGTTTTCAAATAATACTATTCCAGTTTGTTTTTCTATAAAAAGTGAGTATCCGTCAAAATCATTATTTTTTTCAAGTGCATATCCGGTAACTGCAATTTTATCCAGTGTTTGAGTTATGGATAATCCCCTGGATGATTTTTTCATTAAATAATCTGTTCTCCATATTTTTTGTAGATTGTTATCTGTCTTTATTATTAATGTTTTCCATGGGTAGTTTTCTAATGGAGAACTATATCCTGCAATATAAAAGTATTTATTGTCCTTTGTAAATGAATAAGCATAATCTTCCAAATTTTCAGAACCAAATTTTTTTATTGAGTAATCACTATAATTTAATTTGTTTAGTTTTATGATGAATATATCCCAATTGTTGTTTGCAGTTGAATTTGTATTTCCAAGAAGATATATATAATTTTTATCCGTTTCTATATCTTCTAGTATTTCATCATTATACCATGTAATGTTAAATTCATTTAGTAATTCTAGTGATGGGTTTATTTCATACATGAATCCTATTTTTTTATTGTTATCTATTTTATATCCTACAATATAAATACTGTCAAAGTTATCTATTTTTATTTTTTTTATTTTTCCAGAGAAATTGAGTGTTTTTGATCTTAATATGTTTCCATTGATATCTACTTCTAAAATATATGGTTTAAAGTTTTTGTATCCTGATAATATAAATATGCTATCTGCAAGTATAAATGAGTTTATTTCTGTGTATATACTTTCTGTAATTTCTATGTGTTTTTTTATATTTCCATATTTGTCTATTTTATATATATGTATTTTTTTCTTTATTTCTTTTGATTCTGCAGTTATATATACATATTCTTTATATTTGAAGATGTCTTTTATTATTAAGTTGTTGTTGTTTTCCAGAAATTTATGCCATGTGTTTTGTTTTGTGTAGATTTGTGAGTAGTTTTTTGAATTCATAATATCTTTTATTATGGAACTTTCTTGAGTTTTTTTTGTTTTTACTTCAATGGTTGTTTTTGAAGAGTTTTTTATTATTGATATGTCTATTATTATTAATAGAACTAATAGTATTGGAATTAACAACATTATTTTTTTCATATTTTTATCCCTCTCTTATATTATTTATATAGATGCTGGTGGTATAGTGATGTTTATTGTTGATATGTTATTGTAATTATTATTATAAAAGAATTTTATACTGTTCATAATTTTTTTGATATTTGTTGATATGAAAAAATTTTTATGTTGATAAGTGTACATGCGAATATTTGTTCTATAAAAAATGTTGAATTTTATTAGATGGTTTATAATTTTTGAACTTTGAACGTTGATTGTTGATATTAATGTTGGTGAATTTTTTCTATGAACGAAGATTGGTTGAGAAGTTATGAACGAAATTTAGAGTTAACAACTTTTTATGTTGATAACTTTTATAATTTATATTTTAAGCGAGTTATATGTTTTGAACTTTGTTGGAAATTATAAACGAAAATAGTTTTTAATGGAGATTTATGTTGGAAATTTAATTTAATTATATCATATCTGATGATTGTTGCAGATTTATGTTCATATTCGTCCTTTTGGTGTTGATTGAAAAAAATAAAAACACCTTCAGACAACTTGAGTGCTAATCTTCGAAAATTTTTTTTGAAAGTAGAAAAATAATATTCACTCAGACGGCAAGAATTTCTGATCCTTGCTCCATTTGAAGTTTCTTTGTGTTGGAAAAAATAAAAGTTCATTCATACAACTTGAGTGCTGATCTTAGAAAATTGTTCGTTCTCAGGGGTCGTTGCAGACTCACGTCCATGTTCGTCCTTTTTGTTGTAGATTGAAAAAATAAAAGTTCATTCATACGACTTGAGTGCTGATCTTAGAAAGTTTTATGGAAAATAGAAATAATAATAATCGCTCAAACAGGTAGAAAATTCTAATCCTCAAAAATTCTCGTTCCCGCCGGTCGTTGCAGACTCACATCCATGTTTGTCCTTTTGTGTTGTTGATTGAGAAAAATAAAAACTCCCTCAAACGACTTGGTTGCTGATCCTCGAAAATCACTCATTCTCGGCTGTCGCTTAGATTCTGCATCCCTGCAGAAGCTGCGCTCAAAAAAACATCCTGTTTTTTTGACAGCCTCCATTCATGATTTTCTCGGGCAACCTGCGAGTTTTCGTTCGTTTTTATTTTTCTCAATCATATTTATTTCTTTTCGGGAAATTTCAAGCCTTCGCTCACATTATTCTAACTATTTTTTTATTTTGCAATTAGTGATTTTTGTTTACATATGAATTAATAATCGGTATTTTTTGGTTTACAGTTGGAAGTATTTTCATTATTTTAATCCACATTTAATGTATCACATGTTATTTTAAATTTTTTATTATAAACTTGAAGGCAAAGGTAAAAAAGGAGGTTGATTGGATTGAAAGGATATTTAAAATATATTCTTGCATTACCATTTTTACAGGTTTTTGTTCAGGTTGGAATTGCATCATCATTTCCACAATTAACAGAGATGTTTGGTTCTGCATGGTTGGCAAGTACTTTTATAGGTATTACACCGCTTGTATCTATAGTTTTTGGTTCATTTTGGGGTAAGATTTTAGAAAAACATGGTGAAAGTAAAACCTTTTTGTTTTCAATGGTAATTTGGAGTGTTTCATTATATTTATCAGGATTATCTCTTAGTTATCCAATTCTTGCAATCGTTTTCCGTGGTTTTCAGGGAATTGCTGATTCTGCGTTGTTTGCAAATGCATTAACAGTTATAACTAAAGGTGATTTTTCAAAGCAGGAGAAAGCAAAGTATTTTGGTATGGTAGAATTTTTGGCAAGTTTTGGTGCTGTTATGGGGCCATTGGTTATTGGTTCTGGATTTATTTATATCCCAAAACACACATTAACTGCTTTAGGTGTTTTATTGTTTATATTCACTTTGATTATTTATAAGCAATTACCTGTTATTGAGATACATTCAGAATATTCAAAGAAACAGGTTGCTAAGTTTTCACCAAGGATTTTCCTTGCAGCATTTTTTGGAATTATTACTATAGCTATTGTTGTTGGATTCCAGGTAACTATGCCTTTATTTGTTGAGGGCATTGTAGATAATCCATTATACGGTAAAATTTATACTTCTATATTTGCTTTGTTATTGATGCTTGGTAATTTGTTTAAACATAAGGTTCATGGTGTAAAGCTATGGATTCCCCTTGGAACTTTTGCAACATTGAGTATAGCAATGTTTGTAAATTCATTTTCACTTGTAGGATTTTTAATATTTGTTTTAGTTTCCGGTATATTCCTTGGATTATCAATTACAATGAGCAGCGAATATGCTTCAATTCTTTCTGTTGGATTCGAAGAAAAGGGTATGGCAGTTTTTTCCGCATTTAGATTAAGTGGAAACTTTTTTGGACCATATCTTTCTATTTTCTTTTCAATGGGTGGAATAAATATGTTTACTATGGTTCTTGCAGTTTTGGCATTAGCTTCAAGTGTGTTTTTAATTAATTTTAAAAATTTTCAGGAAGTTGAAAATATATAATATATAATTTCTCATAAAAAAGGGCTGTTCATTTTCGCCCTTTTTTTTGTAATTATTTTTTAATATGTTTTTTATATGTAGTTTTAATATTAATCAATATTTCAAGATAATATTCTAAAATGGATTTATACGGGATGTGATAATATTTGACTTTTTTTAACAAAAGGAGTATCATTAATATTTGCGAGAAAACGTTTGCAATATATTATCGCAATATATTATCTTTAAAAAAGGGGGAGTTAGAGTATGTTTAAGAAATCACTGGTATTGTTATTGGCATTTTCATTGTTGATTTCTGTATTTGCATTTGCAAATGCAAAAGCATTTAAAGTAACTGACAAATCACAATTATTACCAGGTCCAGCAGCGGATGGTAAGGTTGGGGACTATATTTTAAAGAATGAAAAGGTTGCTTTCTTAATAGGTCAATTGGATAATTATCATGGTTATATGAAGTCTGGTGGAAACATATTAGATGCTATTTATTGTGGCGGAGAAGATCAGTTTGATGAAATGCACACATATTTTGGTTGGCCAAAACAGGCTATTTATGAAAATATATATATTGAAAAGAATGGATCTAATGGTGGAGCTGCAGTATTAAAATTAACAGGACATCATTCAGATATTCCAGGTATAGCAATTACAACAACTTATACATTATTCCCGGGAACAAATTATCTTATTATTAAAACTACTCTTGTAAATAATAGCGGAAAAGATATTGATAAGATGATTCTTGGTGATGCTACATTCTTTGGTTATGCAAGACCATTTACTTTTGGTTTAGGTTATAAGGTAAGCAGAATTGATACAGATTTTATCGGTGCTCAGGGTGATAAAATTGCTTATGGTGTGACTACAACAGAAAGAGATGAAAATGGAAAATTAAGAGATATTCATATTTCTTATATCTTTGCTGATCCAGAAATTAAAACAGTTGCTATTAAAAATGGAGAAAAGGTTACATTCCAGAGAATATTTGTTGTAGGTAAGGATTTATCTTCAGTATTGGAGACATCTCTTGATATTAGAGGTAAAGGTTATACAATGGTGAGCGGTAAAGCAGAATTTGCAAATGGAAAACCAATAGCAAATTCAAAGGTAAATATTTTTGACGATAAAGGAATATTGTATATTGTAGCTTATACAGATGAAAACGGTAATTATAAATTCCCGGCAAATCCTGGAAAATATACAGCTAAAGTTGATGTTATGGGTGTAAACACAGTAAAGGCACCAGAAATTGTTGTTAAAGGTGAAGAAGAAATAAAAGCCGATGTTGTTGTTGGTAAATACGCAGAAGAAAATAAGGTGTTATGGGGACCATATCTTTCAGATTTAGGAAAGGATAGCGTATATATTAACTGGAAAACTTTAGTTCCAGCAAAAGGAAAGATATTAATTAATGGAAAGATTTTAGAAGATAATACAGTATCTAATTTACATCATTTCAAGATTACAGGATTAAAACCTGGTGAAGAATATACATATTCACTTGTTGTAGAAGATGGAGCAGCAAAAGGAGTTACGACAGATTCTTATACATTTAGAACAGTTGCTGATCATCCAGAAAAGTTCAAATTTGTTGTATATGCAGATACAAGAACATATAATAAGAGACATAGAATGGTTGCAGATAAAATTGCTGAAGAAAATCCAGATTTTGTAATTCATGTTGGTGACCTTGTAATGGATGGAAGAATTATGAGTGATTGGGATGGATTTTTCTGGGCAATTAAGAATATGGCTGCAAAAGCTCCATTCTATCCAGTTCTTGGAAACCATGAATATAATTCAAAATATTATTTCAGTTCATTTGTAACCCCACAGGGTGGCGGAGATTATAATGAACAGTATTATTCGTTTGATTATGGAAATGCACATTTTGTTGTTCTTGATGCAGATATTCTTTTAATGCAGAAGGATAAAGAGGGAATGGAAAGAGAAACACAATGGTTAATTAACGATCTTGAAAAACATAAAGATGCAAAATGGAAATTTGTATTCTTCCACGAACCATTCTGGACAAATTGTACAGAGTATGGTAAAGACCCTGTAAGTCCAACTATTGACTACTGGAAACCTGTATTTGAAAAATATGGTGTAGATATTGTATTCAACAGTCATTATCATATGTATGAAAGATTTACAAATAATAAGATTGAATATATTGTAACTGGTGGAGGAGGAGCTCCATTATACAGTAAAGTAAGATCATACAATGAAAAGTATCCATTTACAACAAAGGATATAACAGGAATTCATCATTTTGTAGAAGTTATTGTTGATGGAAATCAGGTTAAGGTTCTTGTAAAAGGTGTTGCACAGCAAACAGATAAGAAAAAAGAAGACGGTTTCTTCCCTGTTAATGTAATATTGGATCACTTTGTATTAAATAAATATTGATTTTAATAATGCCTCCGGATTTATTCCGGAGGTTTTTTATTATAAGAATAATTTAATATATTTTGAAGAATTTATATATGTTAAGTCAGTTATGGTATAATGTTTTATACGTTAAGGATTAATTATTGGGAGGAATTGATATGCATGATAAAATAGCAGTTTTAAAATATTTTTTAAAACCGCAGACTTTTGATGAGTATCCTGTAAATTGGAAGGATATTTTTGGAAATAGGAAGAAATTATATGTTGAAATAGGTTTTGGAAGTGGAGAGTATATGGCAGCGCTTGCTAAAGAGAATCCAGATATTAATTTTGTTGGCTTTGAAACTTCTTTAACAGCTTTATATAAGGCTCAAATTAATTTTTATAAGAATAATATTAAGAATGCCAGGGTTATTCAAGGTGATGCAAGGTTGTTAATCAGAGAATTGTTTCCGTCTGGTTCTATTTCAAAGCTTATTGTGAATTTTCCATGTCCATGGCCAAAGAAAAGACATAAGGAAAGAAGAATTTTTATTGAATCATTTATTTTAACCCTTGCTGATGTATTAAGAAAAGGTGGAACTATTGAACTTGCTACAGATGTTGACTGGTATGCACAGGAGGTTTATGATAATTTTAGTAAATCAGAATTTTTTGAGGCACAGGAAATAATAGAGAATTTTAATAGACCAATAAAAACGAAGTATGAGTTAAAATGGGATAAAGAAGGAAGAAATAAGTATTTATTTATTGCTAAGAAAGTGAAAGATTATAAGGTTTTGAGAATTCTGGAAGGAGTGAGTGAAATGCCTCATAAGAATATAAATTCTATAGATATTGATAAATTAAAGGATTTAAAGGATAAAAAGTTTCAAGAAGGTAATAAAACGTTTGTTGTAAATAATGTTTATGAAGATATGATAAATGATAGATATTTGTTAAAGGTTGTTTCTTCAGATGATGATTTTATTCAACAGTATTATGTTGCTATTTATAAAAAGACCAATTCATGGCTTGTTAAACTGGATTCTGTAACTATCCCGTATAGAACACCAGCTGTTAAGTTTTCTGTTTATAAAATTGCTGAGTTAATTGAGGAAATATAAAAATAACCCCAACCAAAAAGGGTTGGGGTTATTTTTTTTAACTTAGTTTATTTATAGCCTGATCTATTAATGATTCGAGTTTTGTAGATGTTTCTTTTACATTTGATAATAATTTTTCATTTTTGTCTCTATTTTTATATTCAAAGTTTTTAGCGTAATTGTGTAATTGTTCATGATATTTTAAGATTTCAGACCATATATCATTTATTTCTTCAGGTACATTTTTAGATAATACTTTTACAAATACACCAAATCCACATCTGTGAGGATTATCTTCTGCTGCCAGCCATGTATTGTTATGAACAGATTCTTCAAATCTTTTTACCCATCTTCTGTGAGCTTCTTTGGCACCATTTAGTTCATTAATAAGATCCTTATGTGTAAACATTTTAAATGTTGAGAATGTTTCCACAGTATTTATAAGTTGATTTGCTTCTTCTTCAACGATTTTTAATAAATCCATATTTCTATCGTTCATGTATTTTTCTTCTTCAACAATTTCATCCATTTCTTCTTTTAGATTATTAACAAGTTCGGTGATATTTTGAGATGAGGCTGATAATTCCTGAACGGCTGCTCCTTGCTGTTGAGCACTTGCGGCTAAATTGTCAGCATAATTTGAGATTTTTTCCACTGAATCAATTAATTCATATAGTTCATTTGATGTTTTGTCATTCATTTCAGATACAGATTTTATATTTTCAGACATTTCAATTACCATATCCGATGCTTCGTTGACACCTGTCATAACTTCACCAAGATTTTCTCTTATACTTTCTGCAGCATTTCTACTTTCTTCTGCAAGTTTTCTTATTTCATCAGCAACTACAGCAAATCCTTTTCCTGCTTCTCCAGCCCTTGCAGCTTCAATTGCAGCATTTAGTGCAAGAAGATTTGTTTGTTCAGAAATACTTGTAATTGTTTCCACAACTTCATTTATAATCTGGGCTTTATCGGATACTGCTTTTACTTTATCAACTATTGGAACCATACTTTCAGAAATGTTGTTTATAGTTTCGTTTACATTGTTAAGACTTTTTCTTCCACTTTCTGCCACATCACTTATCTCATGAGCTATATTACTTAATTCTACAGCTGTGTTTGCAAGATTTTGAATGTTGTCAGATATTTCTAATGTACTTGCATTTTGTTCTTCTACATATGAGGTAATATTATCCAGAGAACTTTTTGTTCTTGTTAATGCATCATCTATATCATCAAAGTTGGTTTTGAATATTTTTAATTCATGATTAATTGTATTAAATTGTGTGATGTTGTTTCTAAATCTATTGAAAAATCCCTGAAGAGATGTTCTAAATGAATCTATAAAATGATTAAAGAATTTAGATATTTCTCCAATTTCATCTGATGTTTTTACTTCAAGTTTGCTTACCAGATCACCACCGCTTTTAGAAAGTTCCTCAAGTTTGTTTCTTACAGAATATAATGGTACCATCATGTATAATATATACATAAAGGTTACAAGTACAGTAATGATTAAGGCTATTGATACAGCTGTTATTAGATATTGAAGACGTCTTATATTTCCTTCAAATTCGTCTGTTTTTTCTCTGGTTAATTTGTCCATTATTTTTTCAAGTTCTCCAAAAGCTTTTAATGCTGGACCATCATCTATTTTTATTATTTTATCTATTTCACTTATTGATTTTCCTTCTTTTTTGAGTTTTATTGCTAATTGTAGATTTTGACTATATTGCATAAATGTATTTTTTATAATTTCAAGGTTTTTTAATTCTTCCTGACTTACATCATGTAATTTTTCGTATTCAGCAAAATCTTTTAATATTGCCTTTTCTTTTTCTTCAAAGGCGGAAATGTATTTGTCATATCCTCTAAGAACATAGTTTTTGAATATATGGATACCTCCACCATATCCAAATTGTGCTTTAATATCTGATAATATTTTCTGTCTTGTTGTGACCGAGTCAATATAATCTATCCATTTATCTTCCAGACTACTTGTTTCAAGAAAAACAAATGATCCAATAATAGTGAATACAACTACTGCCAGAACTAATAATAACATCATCTTTGTTTTAATCTTCATAGGATCACCCCTTTGAATATGTTTTGTATTGATTTTATTATTGAAATTCTTTCTATTAATAATTATATCATAAAATAAATAAAATATTTCAAAAAAAATACTCCAGGAGTTTATAAAATAAAATCTCCTGGAGTATATAAATTAATTTTTTAATTTTCTTATAGCGGTATTTATAGATTCATTCATTTTTGATAATGTTATCCTGGCATCTTTTAATAATTTTTCGTTTTTATTCTGATTTTTATATTCGTATTTTTTAGCATAATTGTGTAGTTCGTTATGTAGGATTATAATTTCTTTCCATATATCGTTTATTTCATCAGGTATGTTATTTCCAATTACATTTATAAATAAACCAAATTCACATTTTTGAGATTCATCTTCTACAATTAAATATGTATTGTTATTTATTGCATCTTCGAATTTTGATATCCACTCTTCGTGATTTTTTATTGCATTTTTCAGTTCTGCAATAATATTTTCTTTTTTAAACATTTTAAAGGTGGAAAAGATTTCTACAGTTTTAGTTAGTTGTTTAATTTCATTTTCTATTATATCAAAGAGATATTTGTTTTTTGTATTCATGTATTTTTCTTCTTTAACTATATTTTCCATGTAATTTTTTAAGGTATTTATTAGTTCTGTAATTCTTTGAGATGAAGCTGATAATTCTTCAACAGCTGCACCCTGTTCCTGGACACTTGCTGCAAGATTATCAGCTGATATAGAAATTTTTTCTACAGAATCTATAAGCTCATATAATTGATCAGATGTTTTATCGTTTATTTTGGTTACGGATTTTATATCTTCTGACATGTTAATAACCATATCAGAGGTTTCTTTAACTCCAAGCATAACTTCACCAAGGTTTTCTCTTATACTTTCTGCAGCACTTCTGCTTTCTTCAGCAAGTTTTCTTATTTCTTCAGCTACTATTGAGAAACCTTTACCAGCTTCTCCAGCTCTTGCAGCTTCAATTGCAGCATTTAATGCAAGAAGGTTTGTCTGTTCTGAAATGCTTGTAATTGTTTCTACAACATCATTTATAATTTGTGCTTTATTTGAGACGTTTTTTACTTTTTCTACTATTGGTATCATATTATCAGAGATATTATTTATTGTTTTATTTACAATTCCAATACTTTTTCTCCCTGTACCTGCAACCTCACTAATTTCGTGAGCTATATTGCTGAGTTCAACAGATGTGTTTGCAAGTTTTTGGATATTATTTGAGATTTCTAAAGTGCTCATATTTTGTTCCTCTATATATGAAGTAATATTATCCATTAGTTCTTTTGTATTAAATAGCGATTTATCCATATCGTCAAAATTTACTTTAAATATTTTTAATTCATGGTTTATTATATTGAATTTAGAGATACTGTTTCTAAACCTGTTAAAGAATCCACATAATGAATTTCTAAATGTTTCTGTAAAATCATTAAAAAATCGCGATATTTCTCCAACTTCATCATATGTTTTTACTTCTAATTTTGTTACCAGATCACCACCACTTTTTGAGAGTTCTTTTAATTTATCTTTTACGAAATGTAGCGGTTTAATGCTTTTAACCAGATAAAGTTGAATTATAACCATCATTGCAATTACCAGTATTGAAACAGCAGTTACAAGGTATTTTAGTTTTTTAATATTTTCTTCAAACTTTTTAGTTTTTTCCTCTGTTAAATTATCCATAATTTTATCAAGTATGTCAAAAGCTTTTAAAGCAGGTTCATCGTCTATTTTTATAATTGTATCAATTTCATTTATTGATTTTCCTCTGCTTTTGAGAGAATTAACAAGATTTATGTTTTCATAGTATTTTAGTAATGTGTTTTTTATCACATTTAAAGATTTTAATTCATCTGAAGATATATCAGGTAGTTTTTCATATTTTTCAATATTTTCCATAATTTCATTCTTCTTTTTTTCAAATAATGAAAGATATTTTTCTTCACCTCTTAAGATATAATTTTTAAATGAATGTATAGCTCCACCATATCCAAATTCCTCTTTTATATCAGAGACCAATTTTTGCCGTATGGTTACTGATTCAATATAATCATTCCATTTACATTGTAAAACGCATATTTCATAAAATACAAGTGCTCCAACAATGCCAACTATCACCCCACCAACAACCATTAATAATAACATTTTTGTTTTTATTTTCACAAATTACCCCCCTTTTAAAGATTTATTTTAATCATTTGTAAAATCAAGAATTATTTATATAATATTTTCTTTTCATCTATTTTTTCATTTGGTTAATAAAAGTTGATAAAAAGTTCTTAATAAAGTATAATAAATATTATAGGAGTTGATGAAAATAGTATTGGAGTTGATATTATGAATGTTTCCGCTATATGGCAAAATCCGAATAATAAACAATTTTACTATAAAGAAAGGCCATTTTCAAAATGGATTAAATTAAATAAATCGCTAACCTTTTTGTTTGAAAGACATTTGAAGAAAGAAATTGTGCAGTTGTTAAGGGAGAATAATTTTAAAAATTCAGATATAAAAAATGTTGAGGAAGATTGGAAGGATATTTTCAATAAACCTTTAGTAAAGGTAAATTTTGAGAATAATATTTCGTATTATAGATATAATAATTTTTTGAAAAAATTAAAAGAAAAAGGAATAGGTATATATGGAAGGGATATTATAAATATTTTTCCTTATGATATTTCTGAAAGAATAGAGGATAAACGTATCTGGTTTCTGGATATAGAGGTTGAAGGCGATGAGGATATTACTGAAGATTCAGTTCCATCATCTATTTTAGCTAAAGGAATGATAATTTCTATTACATATTATGATTCATATGAAAAAGAATATTATTCCATTATTGTTAGTAGAGAAAAAGTTGATATGTTTAATAAGAAAATAAGATTTGTTGATAGTGAAGAGGAGTTATTAAAAACGTTTAATAATCTTTTGAAGAGAAAGGTTCCTGATATTATTACAGGATGGTATTCAAATGGATATGATATTCCATATATTATAAATAGAGGAAAGAAATATCACATAATCATTTCAGCTATTGATGGATTAAAGCCGTATTCTTCATATAAGAAACAACCTTCTGGATATAGGTTTAATAATTCTATTCCTGGTGTAAATTTGCTTGATTATATGGAGTTATACAAGAAGTATATTTTTGAGAAACCACCATCATATAAGCTTGATGAGATTGCCAGAATTCATAATATTGAAGGAAAAAGTGAATACATGGGATTTTTGAATTATAAGAAAAATTTTGAAAAGTTTGTAGAATATATTTTTAGAGATGTTGAGATATTGGTTGAATTGGAAGATAAATTAAATCTTTTAAATTTGATTTGCGGGTTACAATCTGTAATTAGAATACCTATAAATATGTTATTGGCACCTTCTATATCAATAGAACATTACTTACAACAATTTTTATTGCCAGAGAAAAAATCATTTAAGGAAAATTATAATATATATAGTTCAAAAAATGTTGATTTTGAAGGAGCTATTGTTTTACAGCCACCAGATAAAAAATATGAAAATGTAATTGTACTTGATTATGCATCTCTTTATCCAAATGCAATTCAAACTTTTAATCTTTCTCCAGAAACCCTTAGATATGATTTTAACTATAACGGAAAACATGTTGATATTGGATTGATGATTCAGGATGAAGGAAAGGATTATATTCCGTTAAAATATACTCTTGAAATTGAAGGCGTATTGCCTTCTTTAATTAGGTATCTTTTAAAAGAACGTTTGAAATTTAAGCAATTAAAAAAATCTACTCCTCCAGATAATCCTGAATATATAAAATATGATATTAAACAGAGTAATTATAAGATTCTGTTGAATTCCATGTATGGTGTAATAGGTACTGAAAGGTTTCCTTTGCATGATAAACGTGTGGCCGCTTCTATAACTGGTGGTGCTCGCGGTGCATTAAGATATATGAATAATAAACTCAATAATCATGAATTTAAAGATGTTGATATAAATGGCAGGAAGATATCTTTTAGAACAGAGGTTATATATTCTGATACCGATAGTTCATTTAATGTGATACATTGTGAAGAAAAGTTGTCGAAGGAAGATGTTGTTCAAATTGGGAGATATATAGCAACATATATAAATGATAATATTGCTAAAGAGTTTGTTGTTAAATATTCCAATACTGAAGAGATAATAAATAGAAATTCTTTAAAGGTGGAAGTTGATAAGATATTTAAGGTTGTTAGATTTTTTGGAGTTAAGAAACGTTATTTTGGATATGATTTTGATAAAAATATTATTACACATGGAGTTGAAATTGTAAGGGTTGATACCCCAAGAAAAATAAAGGATATATTAAAGGATTTGTTTATTAAAGCTTTAGATGGAGAGTTGAAAAAAGAGGATTTAATTCGATATTATAATGTTATAAAACAAACACCTCTTGAAGAAATTGCCATTTCAAAGACTGTTACAAAGATAGATTTTGATAAATATAAGACAATTCCAAATCATGTTCGTGCAATTCAATTAATGAGAGAGATATATAAGTTCAAATATACATTAAACGATAAGTTGTTATATTTTCACATAAAATATAATAATAGGAGAAATTATAGAATTGTTGAAAGGATTTTTAATAAGAAGTTTAAGGATGTTGCACTTGTTTCTGCGTGTATAGAAAGGGAACATTTGCCACAATTTGTTAAACTCGTAAAGGCAAATGAGCTTGAGATAGATTATTATACGCTTTTTGATAAGCAGGTTTTATCTACGTTGAAACAGTTTTCTGAATATCGTGAAATTATAAAAGAGGTAAAGAATGAAATTGAAAAAATGGAAGGGATTAATAATAAAAGCGAGCAATTAAAATTATTTTAAAACACTTTTATAATTACTTTTATATAAAATCGACAAAATTTCTAAACATAAAAGTCTTAAAATATATTGTGATTTTATTTTCAAAATGGAGGGATTGTAATGAAAATTTTCTTGATTGGTGCCGGGAATTCGGCAAAGATTATTTTGGAAGAATTAAAAGAAGAATTGGATAAGGTTTATGTGTATGATGTTGATAAATCCCAAATTGAAAAATTAAAGGAATTTTATAATATTTCTTATGCAGATATAAAGGATATTGCGAATTTAGATATAGATTATGTTATAGAAGTTGCATCAACAAAGGCTGTTGTGGAATATGGAAAGTTTGTTATTGAAAATAATAAGAATTTTATTATTTTAAGCACAGGTGCTTTTGCTGATAGAGATTTTTTAAATGATTTTCAGGAAGCATTAAAAAAATCAAATAGTAGAGTTTACGTTGTTTCTGGAGCTATTGGTGGAATTGACCTTATTAATGCAATAAACGATAAGATAAAATCAATTACATTAACAACAAGAAAACCTCCAAGAAGCCTCGGACTTGAAATTGATGAGGAAAAAGTTATATTTGAAGGAAGTTCAACGGAAGCGATAAAGAGATTTCCTAAAAATGTAAATGTAGCTGTGACATTGTCGCTTGCAGCAAGAGATTTTGATAAGGTAAAGGTTAGAATTATTGCCGATCCAAAGGTTGAAAGAAATATTCACAATATAAAAATTAATTCAATAGCGGGAAATTACGAGTTTACATTTGAAAATTTCCCTTCTGAAAATCCTAAAACGAGTTATTTAGCCCCATTATCTGTAGCTGGATTATTAAAAAATATAAATTCAAAAATCAAAATAGGAGGATGAAAATGATAAACCAAACAGCTATTGAAAGAGATTTTATTGAAAAAATTATAGAATTAAAGAAAGAGAAAGGTTATACAATTCTTGCTCATAATTATCAAATTGGAGAATTACAGGATATAGCAGATATTACAGGTGATTCATTACAGCTTGCCAGATTAGCAACGGAAATTGAAAATGATAAGATACTCTTTCTTGGTGTAGATTTTATGGCAGAAACATTAAAGATTTTAAATCCTTCAAAGAAAATAATAGTACCAACAAAGGGTTCTACATGTCCTATGGCAAACTCATTAACTCCGGAAATAATAAAGGAATTTAAAGAAAAATATCCAGAAGCTCCTGTTGTGTTGTATGTAAATAGTACTGCAGCATGTAAGGTATATGCAGATTATACATGTACTTCAGCAAATGCTGTTGATGTAGTTAGTAAAATAGATTCAGATATAGTATTATTTGGACCAGATAAGAATTTGGGATCATATGTTGCAGAAAAAACAGGTAAAAAGGTTATTCCAATTCCAGGAGATACCGGATACTGTTATGTTCACAATAGATTTTCAGCAGAGGATGTTAAAAAAGTAAGAGAAGAACATCCAGATGCAAAGATTATAATACATCCAGAATCACCAAAGGAAGCAAGAGATTTATGTGATTATATTGGAAGCACAGGGCAGATGATGAAATTTCCTGAAACAGATGATGCTAAAGAATTTATCATTGGTACTGAAGTTGGAATGATTCATAAATTAGAAAATACATTTAAAGATAAAAAGTTTTATCCATTAAAAGAACTTGCTATATGTAATAATATGAAAAAGAATAATTTGAAGAATGTATATCTCTCTTTATTAAATGAAGAACACGAAATAGAACTTCCTGAAGAAATAATGGAAAAAGCAAAGATTCCTATTTTAAATATGTTTAAAATTATGGAGTGATAATATGTTTAAATATGAGATTGAGTTGTTAAAGGATTGGATTGAAAGGGATAATTCTTTTTTTGATATAGCTTCATATGAATTGAGAGATAAAGAAGCTTCAGGGATAATAATTTTAAAAAATTCAGAAGTTGTGTTGTCTGGAATTGAGATTATAAAAAGATTATTTGAAGAATATAATATCGATTATAATTTTAAGTTTAATGATGGTGAAAAGGTTGATAAAGGAATTATTGGTGAAATTAAAGGAAATGCATATAATGTTCTTATTGTTGAAAGAACAATGTTGAATATTCTTTCTATGATGAGCGCAATTGCAACTAAGACTCATAATCTTGTAAGTAAAATAGATGGTAAAACCAGATTAGCAGCAACGAGAAAGGTTTTTCCAGGTCTTGGAAATCTTGAAAAATTAGCTGTATTGCATGGTGGAGGCGATACACATCGCTGGAATCTTTCAGAAAGTATAATGCTTAAGGATAATCATATAAAAATGTATGGCGGTATAGAAAATGCAATAAATACAGCCAGGAAATATAAATCATTTACAAAAAAATTGGAAATTGAAGTTGAAAATGAAAAAGATGCTATTATTGCTGCAAAAAATGGTGTTGATATTATTATGCTTGATAATTTTTCTGCTGAAAAAGCCAAAGAAACTGCAAGAAAATTAAAAGAAAATTATCCCCATATAATAATAGAAGTTTCCGGTGGAATAAGTGAAGATAATTATCTGGAATACGTTGATGATAATATAGATATAATATCAATGGGAAAATTGACCACAGAAATAAAATATATAGATTTTTCTCTTGAAATGAAATAAAACGCCTGATTTTCAGGCGTTTTATTTTTTTATATATTGTAAAAGAAAAAAATTTTTAAATAGTTATTTACATGATTTATATTTTTAAATTTGACTTTTTTTGTCTAATTTTGTATAATGATAATAGAATAAAATACGACAAAAAAAGGAGGAATTAAAATGTTATTATCTATCAGAAATTTAAAGGCTAAGGTTATTGAAGATGACAAAGAAATATTAAAAGGCGTGAATTTAACTATAAATCCTGGCGAAATACATGTATTAATGGGACCAAACGGTTCTGGTAAATCAACACTTTCAAATGTTATTATGGGATCACCAAAGTTTGAAGTAACTGATGGTGAAGTTTTATTTGAAGGAAAGGATATTTTAAACCTCGATACAAATGAAAGGGCTAAGTTAGGAATATTTCTGACTTTTCAACACCCTCAGGAAATTGAGGGGGTTAAAATGAGACAGTTTTTAATTAATGCATACAGACATATGCATCCTGATGAAAAGGTTTCACCTATTGAATTAAACAAGAGATTGAATAAGTTATGCGAAGAGATAAATCTTTCACCATCATTTTTAGAAAGATACGTTAATTCTGGATTTTCCGGTGGAGAAAAGAAAAAGAGTGAAATTTTGCAATTGTTTTTCTTAAAGCCTAAGCTCGTAATTATTGACGAAATAGATTCAGGATTAGACGTTGATGCATTAAGAGATGTTGCTGAGGCTATTAATAAATTAAAGACTGAGGATATGAGTATTTTAATGATTACACATTATCAGAGAATTTTGAAATATTTGCATCCTGATTTTGTTCATGTATATGTTAATGGAAGAATTGTTCATACAGGCGATGCATCACTTGCTGAAGAAATTGAGGAAAAGGGTTATAGTATCTTAAATGAGTTTGTTGATGCTGACACTGTAAAGGGGTGGTAATATGAAGGATATTAATGATATAAACTATGATGAAATAATGGTTAATCAATCGATGTTCGATTTTAGAAATGAAGCTAAATACGCTTTTAAAACACCTCCTGGGTTAAATGAAAAGGTTATTAGAGAGATTTCAGAAGCAAAGAATGAACCTAAATGGATGTTAGAACATAGATTGGAAGCTTTTAAGATTTTCGAATCTTACCATGAACCGAATTTTGGTGTAGATATTAAAAATCTTGATTTAAGTAAAATAGTTGCATATATGAAACCTGATGCCAAAAAGGCTGCAACATGGGAAGAGGTTCCTGAGGAAATTAAGGATACTTTTGAAAAATTAGGAATTCCTGAAGCAGAAAAAAAGGCTTTAGCTGGAGTTGGAGCACAATACGATTCGGAAGTTGTTTATCAGCATATTCAAAAGGAATTAGATGAACTTGGGGTTATTTTCCTTGATATGGAAACTGCTGTAAAGGAATATCCTGATTTAATAAAAGAATATTTTATGAAACTCGTGCCTTCATATAATCATAGATATGCAGCTTTACATGGAGCATTATGGAGCGGCGGCTCGTTTTTATATGTTCCAAAAGGTGTAAAGGTTCCTTTGCCATTACAGGCATATTTTAGAATGAATAATCCTGGAATGAGTCAGCTTGAACATACTTTGATTATTGCAGATGAAGGGTCAGAAGTTGAATTTATTGAAGGTTGTTCCGCACCATTTTATAGTGTAACCAATTTACATGCTGGTATGGTTGAAATATACGTAAAAAAAGGCGCAAAGATGAAATATTCCACTATTCAAAATTGGAGTAAGAATACATATAATCTCAACACCAAGAGGGCTATTGTTGACGAAGATGGTTCTATGGAATGGGTTTCCGGTTCTCTTGGAAGTTTTAAAACTATGCTTTATCCTATGACTATCTTAAAAGGTAAAGGCGCAAAGAATAGCAGTATTACATTAACATATGCCGGACCAAATCAACATCTTGATACTGGTTCAAAAGTATTTCACCTTGCACCATATACAAGTTCTGTTGTTAATGCAAGAAGTATTAGTATTGGTGGCGGTTGGGCATTTTATAGAGGCTGGGTGAAGATTGCCGAAAGTGCAAAAGGAGCTAAATCTTCTGTTGAATGTAATGCTTTAATGCTTGACAATAAATCAAAGAGTGATACTGTACCTTTAATTGAGGTGTTTACAGATGATGCTGATGTTGGACATGAAGCTAAAATTGGAAGAATCAGTGAAGAACAGATATATTATTTAATGTCAAGAGGTCTTAGCGAAGCGGACGCAAAGAGCATGATTGTAAGAGGGTTTATTGAACCGTTAGTAAAGGAATTGCCACTTGAATACGCATTGGAATTAAATAAATTAATTAATCTTGAAGTTGAATCCTCTATAGGATAAGCTTCAGTGGAGGTGAATTTTTAAATGTACGAAAAAGCGCTTGTTTTAAATCATAATGATTTTTTGGCTACAGAATGGAAGGTTCCTGAGATAAAATCAGATAATGATTATGGTATAATTGAAATAGAAGAAGCTGAGAAATTTTACACAAGTAATGAATTAAAAAGTTTTAGAAGAAAAAGATTTGAAGAATATAAAACTTTAGGATTTCCAAAGTGGAAAAGGAGTAAATTGGAAGGTTTTAATCCTTTGCCATATGTTGCAAAGTTTAATTCTTTAATGTCAGATAATCTTAAATCAATTAATGATATAGATAATAAAGGTATTGAAATCTTAAATAATATGGATTTTGATGGTTCACACAGAAAATTTTTGTTAATGAGCGACGTGTTTTTTAACACAGGCTTCTATTTAAAAACTAACAAAAACCAGAATAATGAGGTTTATTGGATAAAAGAGGTTATTGATAAATCTCCATTATATGGTCTTGAAGTAATATATATTGATGAAAATAGTGAAGCTACTTTAATTAGATTTATAGAATCAAAGGGAAAGGGTACAAAGATTAAAACGTTAAGAGGAAAGCTGGAAGAAAATTCAAAATTAACTGTAATAAATATAAATCTTTTTGATAACGACATTTCAACAGACAATATGTTTTTTGATGTAGGAAAAAATGCACAATTAACTGTTTATGATATTAACATTGGCGGAAAGGTTACTGCCCCACATATTGTAACTCGGTTAGCAAATGAAAATGGAAAGGTTGATATTTATCCATATTATCTTACACAGGATAATGAAATAATAGATATGTTCTATCTTTTAAGATATTATGCACCAGAAACCATTGGTCATATTGTAGGACGTGGCGTTTTGATGGATTCTTCAAGGGTTATATTTAGAGGGAATCTTGATATTAAAAAAGGTGCAAAGAATGCTGAAGCTGAAGAACAGGATTTTAATCTTGTTTTATCTGAAAAGGCTAAAGTAATGGCTTTTCCTTCATTATATGTTGATGAAAACGAAGTTAATGCTGGACATGCTGCAAGCGTTGGAACAATAGAAGAGGATAAGCTTTATTATATGATGACAAGAGGATACTCCAAAAATGCTGCTAAAAAGGAAATTGCCTTTGGGAATTTTGAACCGGCAATAGAGGTTATTGAAGAAATAAATTCTAAATATGCGGGGGCGTTAAGAGATGTTATTGAGAGAAGATTTGATAAGGAGTTTTCCAATTCTTGAGAGAGAGATTAATGGAAAAAAATTGGTATATTTTGATAATGGTGCAACAACTTTGACACCTGTTGAAGTTACTGATGCCATAAAGGGTTTTTATGATTATCATAACGCAAATGTGCACCGTGGTGCGCATTTGCTTTCAAATGAAGCCACAGATATGTATGAAAGTTCAAGAAAAGCTGTAGCAAAGTTTATTAATGCTAAAACAAGCGAAGTGATTTTCACAAGGGGAACAACAGAGTCTATAAACCTTTTTGCATATTCCATTGGCAAAAGCGGTTGGTTAAAAGCCAAAGAAGTGCTTATTACTACTATAGAACATCATTCTAATTTTGTCCCATGGCAACAGTTAGCATATACATTTGATTTTACTGTTCAATATTATAATCCAGAAAATGGAATCTTTAACCTTGATGAATTTTTAAAAAATGTGAATGAAAACACAAAACTAATTTCAATAACGGGATTATCAAATGTCACAGGTCAGGTAATTCCTATTGAGGAAATTATAAAATTTGCTCATGAGAAAGAAATCTTAGTTCATGTTGACGGTGCTCAATTGGTTCCACATTTTGGAATTGATGTAAAGAAACTCGATGTTGATTTTCTTTCATTTTCAGGGCATAAGATGCTTGGACCTATGGGAATTGGAATATTCTATGGCAAGAAAAAACTTTTAAAGAAATTACCACCTTTTCATTATGGCGGAGAAATGATTAATTGGGTTAGTATTGAAAATACAGATTTTGCTGAATTGCCAGAAAAGTTTCAGGCTGGAACACCAAATGTTGGTGGTGCTGTTGGATTAAAGGCTGCTATTGATTATATAAACAAAATTGGAATAGATAATATTATTGAACATGATAAAAGATTAACTGAGTATGCTAATAAACGATTTAAAGAATTGGATTTTGTCACTGTTTATGGTCCAGAAGATAAAACATCAATTATTACATTTAACGTGGATAACATTCATCCACACGATGTTGCACAGATTTTAAGCGATAAGTTTGGTATAGCTGTAAGAAGTGGTCATTTGTGTGCTCAGCCTTTATTAAAACAGCTTGGAACAAAATCTGTGTGTAGAGCCAGCTTTTATTTTTACAATACAGAAGAAGAGGTTGATAGGTTAATAGAAGGATTAAAATATATCAGGGAGTGGTTGAGATGAGTTTAGAGGATTTATATTCTGATATTATTCTTGATTATGCAAGAAATCCACAATTTCAGGGTGAAATTGATGACGCAACAATTTCTGAAGATGGAAAAAATTTATCCTGTGGTGATGAAATAACGCTATTTTTAAAAGTAAAAAATGGCAAAATAGAAGAGGCAAGATTTAAGGGACATGGTTGCATTGTCAGTCAATCTTCAGCTGCTTTAATGTGTGAAGCAATTACCGGAAAAAGCTTAGATGAAGCTGAAAAAATCCTTGAAGAGGTTGAAAAAATGGCACAGGGTGAGGATTTTGATGAAGAATTGGTTGGTAATCTTGTAGTTTATTCTGAGATATCAAAATTTCCGGTAAGGGTTAAGTGTTTTACTCTTGCCTGGCATACACTTGAAAATGCGCTGGAAGAAATAGAGGAAGGTTAAAATAACCTTCCTCCATTTTTTTTCTAAAAATGTTTATAAAAATAAAATGCTATGTTATAATTATCATGGAGGGAAAATAATGGATATTATAAGAGAAAATAAATATATGTGGAAAGTTGAAAAATTTAAAAATATGAAAGTTCCTGTTTATGTTTTAACCGATTCCCAAACTATTCGTAGCCAGGAATATCATGAAGCTATTATGCAATTGGTTAATGTTGCTACATTACCAGGGATTGTGAAAGGTTCTTTTGGTATGCCAGATATACATTGGGGTTATGGTTTTCCAATAGGTGGTGTCGCAGCATTTGATGCTGATAGTGGTATTATTTCTCCTGGCGGAGTTGGATTTGATATTAATTGTGGTGTTAGAATAATGACTACCTCTCTCGAATTTTCAGAGATAAAAGATTATATAGATGAGATACTAACCAGAGTTTATAATGAAATTCCTGTTGGCGTCGGCTCCAGAACGAATTTTAAATTGTCTGTAAAGGAAATGAAGAAAATCCTGAACAATGGTGTATATTGGGCAATAAATAATAATTACGGTTTGGCAGAAGATTTGTATAATATTGAAGATAGCGGTAAAATTAAGTACGCAGATGCGGATTTTGTTAGTGATGAAGCGATAAAAAGAGGAGCAGATGAATTAGGGACTCTTGGATCTGGAAATCATTTTATTGAAATCCAGATTGTTGAAAAGGTTTTCGAGAAAGAAAACGCTGAAAGATACGGTCTTTTTGAAGGTCAAATTGTATATATGATTCATTCAGGTTCAAGAGGTCTTGGACATCAGGTTGCAACAGATTATATAAAAATTTTCAGAGATAATTTAAAAGATTGGAATAAAAAAATTCCAGATAAACAGTTAATAAATGCTCCTTTTAAAAGCAAATATGGTCAGGAATATTTTTCTGCAATGAATGCTGCTGCCAATTTTGCCTTTGTTAATAGACAGATAATGGGACATAAAATAAGAAATATTTTTAAGGATTTATTTGATGTTGAATCTAAATTGTTATATGATATTACGCATAATATAGCAAAATTGGAAAAGCATAATGTTGATGGTGAAGAGAAAGAGTTAATTGTTCACAGAAAGGGTGCTACAAGAGCGTTTCCGGACCAAATAGTGTTGATTCCTGGAAGCATGGGAAGTTCTTCATATATTTTGCTGGGTACAGAGAAATCTATGAGTATTGCATTTGGCTCATCTGCTCATGGAGCAGGGAGAGTTTTAGGTAGAAGACAGGCTAAAAGAAGATTAAATTATAAAAATGTTTTAAATTCAATGAAAGAAAAAAAGATAAAGATAATTTCGAAATCAAAAAATACCATTGTTGAGGAAGCACCAGAAGTGTATAAAGATGTAGATTCTGTTGTTGATATTATAGAAAAAATTGGAATATCCAGAAAGATTGCAAAGTTAACCCCCGTTGGAGTTGTAAAGGGTTAATCAAATTTAAAAGGTATATTCAATTTAAATCTTTAAAACTGTAAACTTTTATTTCTATAATTTAAATAAAGAAATAAAAGAAACGGGGGTAATAATATGTATGCGAAGTTTGAGTGTATAGATTGTATAGTTTCTCAGATAAAAACAATTATAGGAAAGAACTTTGATTATCTCGATGAAAAGGAAAAATTTGATTTGATGAAGTCTGTTTCTACGGATCTTTTAAAATATTCAGAATATGGAAAAAGACCTATAGAATTGGCAAGGGTTATTTATGAGAAGCTTGGAGAAAAGTCTGAAACTAAGACACATGACTTTTATAGAGAAGAAAAACAGGCGTCAAATGCATTATTTTTAGAGGCTTATGATGAATTGTATAAGTTTTTAAAGGATTCTGATGAGCCGTTGAAAAATGCAGCAAAGTTATCTGTTCTTGGAAATGTTATAGATTATGGAATAAAAAATTCCTTTGGAGAGTTAGAATGGGAACTTGAAAATAGTTTAAAACTAAAGAATTTTTCTCTGGATGATTTTGATTCTTTTTATGAAACGCTTCAGGAGGCAAAAATATTATTATATATTCATGATAATGCAGGAGAAATTGTTCTTGATAAGTTGTTTATAAAAATGATAAAGGAAGAATTTCCTGAAGTACATATTATTTCTGCTGTAAGAAGTGCTCCTGTAATAAATGACGTTACTTTAGAAGATGCAAAGGAAGTTGGATTAGAAGAAGTGGCATCAGAGGTAATTGAAAGTGGAAGCAAGATTCCAGGTACATTATTAAGCGATGTTAATCAGGAATTTTTAATTGCGTATAAACAGGCTGATATTATTATCTCAAAGGGTCAGGGGAATTTTGAAGGTCTTAATGGAGAATCTGAAAAGATATACTTTGCATTAATGGCAAAATGTCCTGTTGTTGCTCGAGAATTAAAGGTAGATGTTGGGGATATAATCTTTTCAAGAAAGAATCTTTTTGTAAAATAAATCCTAAAATCTTATATTAAGGGGGTATTATGATGAAGAAGCTTTTAGTATTGTTGGTTGCATTGTTGTCTATTGCTATCTTTGCAGCACCAACACATCTTGTTATTTTCCACATTAACGACACACATGGACATGTATGGCCATATGGTGAGTATCACAATCCTGACATTGGTGGTTTTGCAAGAATTGCAACATTGGTAAATCAGGAAAGAGCAGTTAATGATAATGTATTATTCTTACATGCTGGTGACGTAAACACAGGTGTTCCAGAATCAGATCAATTAGATGCAATTCCGGACTTTGTTGCATTACATTATATGGGTGTAGATGCAATGGCTTTAGGTAATCACGAATTTGATAATCCTTTAAGCACAACATTTATGCAACAGAGATATGCTGGATTCCCATTCCTTTCAGCTAACTTTGTTACAAAAGACGGAAGACAGTTATTCAAACCATATATCATTAAAAATGTTGGTGGAGTTAAGGTTGCTATATTAGGTGTTACAACAGAACAGACACAGGTATTGGAACCACTTCACTTAAATGGCGGAAAATTCTTAAATGTAGAAGAAACAGTTAAGAAATACTTACCAGAATTAAAGAAAAAAGCTGATATTGTTGTTGTATTAGGACATCTTGGTTATGGTAAAGATGATCAACCACTTGGTGTAAAATACACAACATCAGATCAATTAGCAAAAGATGTTAAGGGTATTGATATAATTATTGACGGACATTCACACACATTAATGAATAAAGCAGCATATATCAACAAAACAATTGTTGTTCAGGCTGGTGAATGGGGTAAATATCTTGGAAGATTGGATTTATGGGTAGAAAATGGAAAAATCGTTGATTATGAATGGGCAGCAATTCCTATTAACTTAAAGAAATATTTAGGAAAAGACGAAAATGGACATTCAAAATATGAATACGTAACAGAACCAATTCCAGAAGATCCATTTATCAAAATGATTGCTGATTACTATTATTCATTAGGTGCAGAAGAATTAAATAAAGTTGTTGGAGAAACAAAGATATTATTAGATGGTGAAAGGGCACATGTAAGAAGTGGAGATACAAATCTTGGCCACTTAATTACAGATGCATTAATCTGGAAAACAGGTGCAGATGTTGCATTGCAGAATGGTGGAGGAATTAGAGCTTCAATTCAACCAGGACCAATTACATATAGAGATATTTTAACTGTATTACCATTTGGAAATACAACATATGTATTTGAAATGACAGGTGCAGATTTAATGAAAGTATTAGAATACGCAGCAACAATACCAGCTGGTAAAGGTGCATGGTTGCACGTTGGTGGTATGACATACAAGATTAAAGATAAGAAACCTGTTGATGTTATGGTAAATGGAAAACCAATAGACTTAAAAGCTACATATAAAGTAGCAGCTAATAACTACATTGCTGGTGGTGGAGACGGTTATAAGATGTTAAAAGGATTAAAAGGATTCGATACAGGATTTGTTCTTGCTGATGTTGTAAAAGAATACATTCAGCACTTAGGAACAATAGAAAATTATGATAATGCACCAAGAGTAGTTGTTGAAAAATAATAAGTTTTAATTGTATCCCTCTGGTTTTATGCCAGAGGGATTTTTTTTAGTAGTATATACGGTCGTTGCAGACTCACGTCCGTGTTCGTCCTTTTTGTTGTAGATTGAAAAAAATAAAAGTTCATTCATACGACTTGAGCACTAATCCTCAAAAACTGCTCATATACGTGGGGGCGCTCAGATTCCCCATCCCTGGGGAAGCTTCGCTCAAAAAAACATCCTGTTTTTTTGTCCTCTTCATTCGCAGTTTTTTTCGGGTGCTCTGCGAGTATTCATTCACTTTTATTTTTTTCAATCATCATTGTTTCTCCTTGGGAATTTTCAAGTTTTCGCTCATATTATTATTTCTATTTTCTTTTACACCTCTTCATTCGCAATTTTTTCGGGCAAATTTCGAGCATTCACTCACCTTTTTATTCATGTTTTCTTGATAATATTTATTGTATCCGCTTCGGGAAAATCTTAGTCTTCGCCCCTATTTTACTATTTACAAAATAAGGCGAAAGCATCATTTTGTTTTGATATGGTATAATTGAAGAGTAGGAGGTGGAAGTGATGAGGATGTTTTGTACATCAGGACCAGTTGATAAGAAAACATGTTATTATGTGGAAAGACCGGATATAACGGAAGAAGCGCTTAATCATATAGAAAACTGGAGATACTTTACAGTATCTGCACCAAGACAGAGTGGAAAAACCACGTTATTAAATGATATAGTTGAGAAAATAAAGGATAAATATATAACCATTTTTTTATCCTTTGAAGATTATAAAAATATGAAAACGGAAGAAGAGTTTATAGAAACCTTTTATGAAGAAATAATAGAAGAAGCAGAAAAATACAATATAACTCTTGAAACAAAACCTCAAAAAATAAGAATGATAAAAAGTATATTTGAGGAGATATATAAAAAAACCGGAAAAGAAGTAGTATTAATGATAGATGAATTTGAAAAATTAAATAACGAAGAAATAATGAATACATTATTGCATGTAATAAGAAAAATATATCATAAAAAAGAGATGTACAAACTTCGAAGTGTAATATTAATCAGCGTAAGTTATTTAAGCGGGATATTGGAAGACAACGCCAGTCCATTTAATATAGCAGAACATATGGAAGTGCCATACTTTACAAAAGAACAGGTATATGACTTACTTTCACAACATGAAAAGGAAACAGGGCAAATATTCGATGAAAAAGTAAAAGAATTAATATGGCATAACGCAGCAGGGCAACCTGGACTAACCAATGGTCTTGCATATGATTTAGTAGCAAAAAAAGCAAAAGGAGAAAAGATAATAACAGAAAAGCATTTTGAAAAAACATTATATGATTACCTGAGAGTATATATAGACAAAAACATATCAAATATAATAAATAAAGCGAAAAAAGAAAAAGAGTTAATAATGAAAATACTATTTGAACCGGAAAAAATAGAATTTAACATATACGATGAAAACATACAGTATTTATATTTAAATGGAGTAATAGACAATTGTGATGGAAAATGTTGTGTAAAAGTACCATTATATTATAAAGCATTATATACAAGATTCAGACCAAAAGTAAATGGAGAAAAAAGTGAAATGAAAACATTAAATGAAAGTGTAAAAACATATTTGAGGAAAGATGGAAGTTTAGACTTAAATAAATTACTCGAAAGATATACAAGATACATAAAAAATAGAGGAGCGATAATGTTTAAAGGAAGGAATTATTATGAAGGAGTATATCAATATAACTTAGACCAATTCTTAAGCTTATATGTAGAGGCAGCAGAAGGAAAGGTATATCCAGAAACACAAATAGGAGGAGGAAGAATTGATTTATTAATAAATTTAAATAACAAAGAATATCTAATAGAAATAAAATCAAATATAGATGAAGATCAATATGAAAAATCAAAAAAGCAATTAATGGAATATTTAAAAAGAAGTGGCTTAAAAGAAGGTTGGCTTGTGATATATTCAGAAGCAATAGAGGATTTCAAACATGAAATAGAAGAAATAGAAGGAGTAAAAATCAATGTATGGTTTATAAAAACGAACTTTGAAAGTCCGTCAAAAGTGAATTAAAACAGTAAAAAATTTTATCTGTTGTATATATCCAGATATTGTAATATATAAAGTAGTGGAATGTAATAATAAAAGTATATACTATAAGAGAAATCACACGTAGTTACAAGGGTAACACGGAGAAACATGGAGGAAAACATGAGAGGAAAAGTTAAATGGTTTGATGCAAAAAAAGGATTCGGATTTATTTCTGGAGAAGATGGAAATGACGTTTTCGTACATTTCACAGCTATTACAATGGACGGATTCAAAACTTTAGAAGAAGAACAGGAAGTTGAATACGAAATTCAAGAAAACGCTAAAGGTTTACAGGCTGTAAACGTAAGAGCTATCTAACAATCAATAGCCCCTTTTAAGGGGCTTTTTTATTTTTTAGTTGACTTTTAATAAAAAAAGGTATATAATTAGTGTGACCCTTAAGGGTTGAGAATCACATCCGTAGTTGCAATGGGTAACACGGTAGGAACATGGAGGAAAGTATGAAAGGTAAAGTTAAATGGTTTGACGCAAAAAAAGGTTATGGTTTCATTTCTGGTGAAGATGGAAAAGACGTATTTGTACACTTCACAGCTATCACAATGGATGGCTTCAAGACTTTAGAAGAAGGTCAAGAAGTAGAATACGAAGTTCAAGAAAATGAAAAAGGCTTACAGGCTGTAAACGTAAGAGCTCTCTAATAAAACAATAGCCCCTTTTAAGGGGCTTTTTTATTTATCGATTATATTATAAAGGTAAAACTTTTTTGCCGTATACTTCATTTAATACTTCAGCCATTGCTGTATAAATTGCAGAAGCTCCACAGAATATACCTTCCCAACCAGCTAAATGTTTTATAGCTGTACTTCCCAGGAAATCTCCCATTGATAATAAGAAAAATAATATTGTTAATGTTCCAAAAACAACCTGAAGTGATTTGTTTCCTTTTAATGTTCCTACAAACATATATAATGTGAATATTCCCCACATTAATAAATAGAATGCTACTGCAGTTGCTGAAGCAGCTTCACCTAATCCCATTTTTGGCATTGTCCATATTGCCACAAGTGAAAGCCAGAAAAGACCGTAAGATGTGAATGCTGTAGCACCAAATGTATTGTTTTTCTTGAATTCAAATATACCAGCAATAACCTGTGCTAATCCACCGTAGAATATTCCCATAGCCATTATCATAACATTTAATTCAAATATACCAGCGTTGTGAAGATTTAATAATACAGTTGTCATACCAAAACCCATTAATCCGAGCGGTGCAGGATTTGCCAATTTTTCAGATACAGTTGTAACTTTATTTTCCATTTTAATACCTCCTCTAATATTTTAAAATATCCCTGTTATTTTAAAGTATTTTCATTACTATAAAATTAACATTAACTTGCTTTTGGGTATAATAAAAAATAACCTTCTCATAAAGAGAAGGTTATTTTTGTTAATTATTAATATCCAGTACCTTCAGCTTTTTCGCCAGATACTATTTTTACTCCTGAACTTGCTCCAATTCTTTCTGCACCAGCTTTTATCATTTTTAATGCATCTTCAAAGCTTCTTACTCCGCCAGATGCTTTTACTTTTAATGCATCACCAACTACAAATTTCATTAAAGCTACATCTTCTGCTGTTGCTCCACCTGTTCCAAAACCTGTAGATGTTTTTACAAAATGAGCTCCAGCTTCTTTGGAAATTACACATGCAGCAATTTTTTCTTCTGTTGTTAAGTAGCATGTTTCTATAATAACTTTTACAGTTTTTCCCTGTGCTGCTTCAACAACAGCTTTTATTTCATTATATATGTAATCATATTCTCCGGCTTTAAGCATTCCAACATTTAATACCATGTCGAATTCATCTGCACCATCATTTAATGCAATATCTGTTTCATATGCTTTTACATCAATTGGATTTGCACCTAAAGGGAATCCTATTACAGTTGCAACTTTAACCTCAGAACCTTTTAGTTCTTCTTTTGCTAAAGGAACATATACAGGATTTACACAAACTGAGAAGAAATTATAATCTTTTGCTTCTTTACAAATTCTTTTTATATCTTCTGGTGTAGTTGTTGCTTTTAGTATTGTATGGTCTATATATTTAGCAACATCCTCAGGAGTTAATGAGATATCGTTTTCAGGCATTTTGAATTCTTTGTTATACCTTTCAATTTCTTTTTGTATGATATTTTTTAAGTCCATTTTTCCACCTCTTTCTGTATATTTTTAAAAACAAAAGTTGCGTTTAACGCAACTTTTGTTATAATCCAAGTTCTTCTGCTATTTCTTTCATAGATTCTATGGATATTTCAAAAAATCTGTTTAATTCTATACCTATTTCTTCGATTTTTCTGATATTTTCTCTATTGGCACCAGCTGCAAATGATTTGTCTTTAAATTTTTTCTTTAAAGATTTTACTTTTAATCCTTCAATTTTTTTGTCAGGTCTTACTAAAACTGCAGCTGTTACCAGTCCAGAAATTGGATCTGCTGCATATAATGCAAAATCCATTTTTGAGTTTAATGGAGCATGATCATTGTGTGCGAGTATAGCGTTTTTTTCTTCTTCTGATAATTTGTCTCCCAGCATTTCAACTGTTTTTTTTGCATGTATTTCTGGATTATCTTTAGTGAATTCATAATCAAGATCATGTAATATACCAATTATTTCCCATCGATCTGGATCTTCCTCTAATTCTTTTGCGAGACCTTTCATTATTGCACCAACTGCTAAACAGTGCTTTATTAAATTATCGCTTTTTACCTGTTCTTTTAATAACTGTATGGCTTCATCTCTTGTCATTTATTCTTCCCCCTCGTAATACATCTGACATGTTCTCCAGCCAAACAGCATTCTTATTGCTTCATAGAAAGGAATATCAATTGCAAAATCGTATCTTACTCCTTCTTTTGTTTCTAATCTTTGAAGTATATTTTTTATTTTTTGATAATATCCAGGTCCGTATAATTTTGCAACTTTTCCATTTTTTATAGGTTCTAATGTAAATGTTTTTAACCCTTTTACATGTGAGTCATTTGGGAAGAATATTACTCTAACTTCTCCAAACATTTCAAATATTTTATCAAATGTTTTATTTGCCATTTCTTCATTGTTGTAATTGTAGAATCCGAGGAATGAAATTATAGCCTGTTCTGGTAAATTTGTTTCTGTTTCAAACCTTCCAGAGGTTTCGTATTCAAATGCTTCTAATATTTTCCAGTATTTACAATAATCTGGAGGTACATTTACAGCTTTTAATTTTGATCTTCTTAAAAGACAATTTGCGCATGGAATGTTGTTTTCAAAGTTTTTTCTCATATGGTATAATTTGTCGCCTTCTTGAGAAAGATAGTAAAGATATCCCTGGTATATTGAGGCAACGTATTTTACTTTTCCCTGTAAGAATACTCTACTTAAATGCTCTTTGGCTTTTACATAATCTTTTTCATACATTGCTACAACGAAATATAATAAAGGATCATTTGAATTTCGTGCAGCTTCTTCAACAGCTTTATATGCTTTGTAATATTCTCCTTTATATACAGCGTTCATTGCCATTAAAAGGTTTACGTGTTTGTTGTTTGGGAATCTTTTTAATGCATCTTCTGCAAATTCATATGCATCAGGTTCCCTGAGTAAAAATTTAGCCATTCCTAGATTGAAATAATCTTCCGGGAATGAAGGATTGTCTAAAAGTTCTTTTACTTCCTCGTATTCACCTTTGAGTATATGTGCAACTGCCTGTTGGTTGACATATGAACTTTTTGGTTTGTTTATTAATAGTTTTTCTATATGTTTTGCAAGTTCAAGGTTGTTATTTTTAAAGTCGTAGTAGTTTAAATCAACAATTGTTTGAACATCGTCAATAGGTATAGAGATGTATTTTATCTCTATATTTGCTCTTTCAACAGTTTTTTTCTTTTTTTGTTCAATGTTTATTCCTTTTCTTTTTAAATCCTTTTCAAATTTTTTCTTTAATTGCATTAATGCTTTTAAGTTATCAGGCATATTATCCATTTCTTATCACCTTTCTTCCCAGTTTGAAGCTGTAGTATTCTGATTTTCCTATAATTATATGATCCGACAATTTTATTCCCAATAATTCACCGCTTTTTTCTATTTTTTCAGTAATATCATAATCCTGCATGCTTGGAGTGCTATCTCCTGAAGGATGATTATGAATTAATATAATTGAAATTGCATTATTTTTTATTGCGGTTTTAAATATATCCCTTGGATGTAATATTGAATGATTTGCTGTTCCTATACTTATTGTATCAATGGATATAGGATTTAGTTTGCTATTTAATGATATGCATAGTACATTTTCCCTGTCTTCAAATATAAATCTATCATATATTAAGTCGTAGACTTTATCAGGAGAATCCAATTTTATATTTTCTTTTTTTAGGGCTTCTTTGTGAAATCTTATTCCAAGCTCAAAAACAGCTTTTAAGGTAATTGCAGTAACTTTTCCAATTCCTTTTATTTGACTCAATTGATTTACATTCATATAAAATAAATCTTTTAAAGAATATTTTTCTGTAATTTCTTTTGATAGTTGAAATACGTTTTTATCTTTTGTTCCCTTTCTTATTATTATAGCTAATAATTCGTCAATAGTCAAATTTTTTGGACCATATTTTAAGAGTTTTTCTCTTGGTAGTTCAGACATTTAGAACTCCTTTCTCATATAAGTACCAAAAAATTTTGTTTATTGGTAATCCCATAACGTTGTAATAGTCACCATTTATTTTTTCTATAAAAACACCAGCAAAATCCTGAATACCATAACTTCCTGCTTTGTCTAACGGGGAGTAGTTTTCAATATAATATTGTATAATGCTATCATTTAAATGGTGAAAATATACTTCGGTTATATCATATATTGAGTATATAGAATTATTTTCTTTGAATGTAATACCTGTTATTACTTCATGTTTTTTTCCTGAAAGCATTCTTAGCATATTAAATGCATCTTTTTTATCTTTTGGTTTTCCCAGGATTTTGTTTTCAAATGCTACAATTGTGTCTGCAGTGATCAATAATTCATTTTCATTTATTTCAATACTTTGTGCTTTTTGTTTGCTTAAATCTATTGCGTATTCTACAGGGGTGTTTTTTTGACTTATTTCTTTTATATTTGAAACTCTAATTTCAAATTCTATTCCAAGTTTTGAAAGCAGTTCCTTTCTTCTCGGAGAGGCAGAGCCTAATATTATTTTTTTCACGGTTTTACACTCCTAAGTGCAGATTTTACCACTATTGCATTTGCAATTGCCGAGAATGTTCCTATTAGTATCATTTGTGGTAAATACCAGTATATTCCTGCAGATTTTATTATAAATAACCATCCAAATGTAACCTGAGTTATGTTATTGAATATTGCACCACTTTCACTTATTCCTATTATACCAAATTTTTTTGTTTTTAATGCTAAATACATTATTAATGTTGCAATAACACTTCCTGAAAATCCCATAAAGAATGTTGGAGATAGGAATTTTCCAGAAAGCAATGAGCCAAGTATGGATTTAAAAATGGCGATATACAAAGCATTTTTTAAGTTTTTATCTTCTACTATTGAATATAATACTGCAAAATTAGAAAAACCCCAGCGAGCGCCAGGAAGAGGAATAGGAAAAGGAACCAATGATTCAACATAATATACTGCGGATGCTAATGCAATTAGTATAGCCTGTTTTGGTATGTTGTTTTTCACCATGAAATTACGTCAACTCCTGTGTTTTTTTCTTTTCCAATTGGTTTTATCACGATTTTATTTGGAATGCATATTATTTCCTGTGAAGCGTTGTCAACCCACCCTGTATGTTCGCAAATTTTTAGGGCACAGGTTGAATCAATTGCTTTGATTTTTGAACCATCAAAGATTACTTTCATTTTATAGACGCCTTTATCATCTTTAATTGTATATGTTCCCGGTCTGGTTATTTCCATTACTTCTTTGCCGGAAATATATACTTTGGCACCTTTTAATGTATTTTTTAATGTGTTTTGAAGAAATATTGTGATTATTGATATTAGTATTATAATTCCTACAAAGATTATATCTTTTTTCATTTTTTCACCATTTCATTTACTTTTTTAAATAATAATCAAAACCTGTGGTTTTAATTATTTTGTTATCAGATGTAATTCCGTATATCTGTATATCATATTGCATCATTGAGTCTATATCGGGTAATTTATCTCCAAGGATAAATATTGCAGTTGACATTGCATCAGCTTTCATTGCACTGTCGGATATTATTGAAACGCTTTTATAGAAGTTTGCGGGATATCCAGTTTTTGGATCTATTAAATGATGATATCTTACACCATCTTTTTCAAAATATCGTTCGTAATTCCCTGAGGTTACTATTGCGCCTTCTTTTAAGTATATCTGCAATTTTATATCGTAAGGGTTTCCATCAGGGTCTCTTATTCCAATTACCCATGGGAATCTGTTAAATTTTGGACCTATTATTCCAATGTCTCCACCGGCGTCTATAAAACCTGTTGCTTTTGGATCGAGACTTTTGATTTTGTTTATTGCCATATCAACAGCATATCCTTTTGCTATTCCGCCAAGATCAATCATTGTTTCATCGTTTAATAATGAAATTTTATTTCCTTCTATTTTTATAAATTTATAGCTGATACCTTTTAAAGCATTGTTTATTTCATCTTTTGAAGGAACTCTTTTCGGACTGTTCATATCATCAAATCCCCATAATTTTACAAGAGCACCTATTGCTGGATCAAATGCCCCTCCTGTTAAATCAGCATAATTTATAGCAGCTTTCATTAAAAATAATGTTTCTTTATCTGCTATAATGCTTCTTTTTTCATTTAATTCCCAGATAACACTACCTTTTATATTTTTGCTGAATTTTCTTTCTATTCTTTTCATTTCATCAAATGCGATATCGGCTAATTTTTCGGAATTAATCTTATTTCCTGCAACCTTTACATTAACCCATGTTCCCAGAGCAAAATCCTTTTTGGAATAATATTGTGGTAAAGGTTTATGAAATATCAAAAACAGTGTGAGGATAATTGCAATTCCTGCTATGACGGAATATAATATACCTTTGTTTTTTAAAAAATTATAGGGATTTTTTTTAAGCAATTTTTGCACCTTCCTTTTTCGTCAACATTTAGTATTTCGATATTATATCCTTCGCGTTTTATAAGCATGGTTTTACAATATGGACAGTATGTTGATTCGTATTGTTTATCCCGGACATTTCCAAGATATACAAAATTTAAATGTTTTCTGGCTATTTCATAGAATTTTTTAAGTGTTTCAATTGGTGTAGGTGGTTTGTTGTATTTATACACAGGATAATATCTGCTGATATGTAAAGGTATATTTTTTGAAATGCTGGAAATCCATTTTACCAGTTCTGTGAATTCTCTTTCATCATCATTTCCTTCTGTGACTATAAGTGTTGTTATTTCAACATCTGAGATAAAATTATATGCTAATTTTATTGTGTTCATTACAGGTTCTTTTTTTCCGCCTATTATTTTGGCATAGAATTCATTATTGAATCCTTTTAAGTCTATATTCATTGCATCTATATAGGGTAATAATTCCATTAAAGGTTTTTCTGAGATATAACCGTTGGTTACCATTACGGTTTTTATTCCGTGTTTTTTTACTAATTTCGCAGTATCGAGAACAAATTCATACCATATATTTGGTTCTGAATATGTAAATGCAAGCATTTTTGCATGGTTTTCCAGTAAAAGATTCAGAATATCCTGTGGAGTTAATTTATAGATTTTCCATGGGGGTTCCTGGGAGATTTCAAAGTTTTGACAGAATTTACATCTAAAATTACATCCCCATGTACCTATTGATATTATGTTTTCGCCTGGATGGAAATGAAAAAGGGGTTTTTTTTCTATAGGATCGTTTGCAATTGCTGTTATTTCACCATAGTTTAATGTGTATAATTTTCCGTCAACATTCTTACGTACTCTACATATTCCTGTAGAGCTGTTTTTTATTATGCAATTGTGAGGACATAATGTACATTGAACTTTATTATTTTCAAGTGTTTTATAATATAATGCTTCTTTCATTTTAGAAATATCTTTCCACTGTGAATCTATATATTTCGTATGGCTCTGAGAAGATACCAGCTTTTAATTTAGCAATTCTTAATTGTTCTTCAACAGTGTTTACGCCATCAAGTGCTGGTAGTAAAACTCCTTTTTTCCAGCCGCTAACAACTATTACACCATATATTTCCGGGTCTAAATCTTCTTCTGATTCAACGTATTCAGGTTCGCTTAATACGTCAACACTTACCATTATGTCATCGAGTTCATCAGCTGTAACAGGATTAAACCTGTAATCTCTTGTAGCTGCAGCAATTGCATTTTCTCGTATTTCTATTGCAAGATTGTCATATACTGGTTCTATTGTTCCTATACAACCCCTTAAATCTCCGTTTAATTTATGAAGAGTTACAAAACATGCAGCTCTTTTGTTTAATAGGTCATCTGGAAGGTTATCTCTTATTTCGATTTTTTTCCCATATTTAATGTAATTTTCAATAACTTCTATAGCCCATTTTACATAAGGATGTTTTCCTTCCATGTTTTCACCCCATTTAGGTATTTATTAAATAAATACCTTTTTTAATTTGAAAACCCTTTCATTTCTATTTTGATTAATAAGGGTGTTTATAAATGAAGAGTTTCTTTCTGCTTTTGCTATGGCCAGTAGATTATTTTTATTATCAATTAGCGAAACAAGGGTATCCTTTTTAAAATCTTCAAATTTTATAATATTATCTACAACAATTTGACGACCATGTTTTACGTTTTCAATACCCTCATTGTTTAGAATAACTTTTGGGAAATCTAAAACATCTAATAAAGGAATTAAATTTTCTGAAGATATTTTTTCCAATTCAACAGCTTTGTCTATTGAGAATTTGCCCACATTTAATCTTCTGAGCTCTGTGGTTACTGCTCCACATCCTATTTTATATCCTATATCCATTATTAATGAACGGATATATGTTCCTGATGAAACTTTGCAGGTAAATTCAAATTCTCCATGGTCTTTTATGGATATGTTCCAGATATCATAAATCTCCACCTCTTTGGGTGGCATTTTTATTATTTTACCTTCTCTGGCTAATTCGTATAATTTTTTTCCTTTGTATTTTCGTGCAGAATACATTGGTGGAACCTGTTTGTATTTTCCAATAAATGATATTATTGTATCCTCAAGTTTTTCTATTTCAGAATTTGTAAATTCATTTTTTTCTGTGATTTTACCGGTGATATCAAACGTATCTGTTATTATTCCTAATTTTGCTTTTACATGATAAACCTTGTCCTGATGTTGTAAATATTCTAAAAGTCTGGTTCCTTTATTTACTCCAATTATCAATAATCCAGTTGCAAAAGGGTCTAATGTTCCAGAATGCCCAACTTTTTTAGTTGAAAAGATTTTTCGTATTTCGTTTACAACATCGTGTGATGTTATTCCTTCTGGTTTATCAACCAAAAGAAATCCATTATTCATTTTCTTCACCTTTATTTTGAGATATTTCATCTAGTAATTTATGAATTTTTATGCTTTCTTCAATCCCGGTGTCTTTATGAAATCTTAATTCTGGAATTTTATACATTCTAATGTTTCTACCAATTATGCTTTTAAAGAATCCTTTTGCTTTTTCAAGAACAGCAATGATTTCATCGGCATCACCACCAAATACAGAAACATATATATCTGCATATGATTTGTCTCTTGATAATTCCACCCTTGTGGCTGAAATTAATTTTCCCTGTATTTTAGGGTCTCGTAAATTTGAAACATTTGTATTTATTATTTTCATTATTTCTGATTCTATCATTTCTCTTCTAAATTCTTTAGCCATTGTTATCCTCCTCCGTTTCTGTATCGCTTTCAAGGAATGAATCAAGATTCATGAAGTCATTTGATTCTTCAAGTTTTTGTTCGAGATTTTTTAGAAATTCAAGGTATTTTGTTGCTGTCATGTTGAATTTGTTCCAGACGACATCTGATGGAACAGGTATGTCGTAACTTCCAGAGTATCCGTAATAAATAGTATTTATGGTTGAATTGGCAAGATGTACAATATATACGTTCATAATAAATGAATCTATTTGAAGTTTTTCTGGATCGTTATGGAATTCTGCAGTATATACAACATTTTCCGGTAAATTCCAATTTTCAAATAAGGTTTTTCCAAGGGTAGTATGAGACATTACGTTTAACATTTGTTCTGCCCTTGAAAAAGAAACTTTTTTGTATTCAGATACGTTTAATATCATTTCTACTGTTTCAGGGGTTACTATACCCATAGCTATTTTACCAAGATCATGTAACATCCCACTTAAAAATATTTCTTCTTTGTCAGGATAATTTACAATTTGAGCAAGTTGTTCAGAAGCTATGGCAACTGCTATACTGTGCTGCCAGAATTTTTTTGAATCAAGAAAGTCAAAGTCGCGTCTGAAAAAAGAATCAGCGACAAATATTCCCATAGCAAGGTTTCTAACGGTTTTGAATCCTAAAATATTTATAGCCTGAGAAATTTTGGTAATTTTTCGTGGTAATGCATAATACGCAGAATTACATAATTTTAAAATTTTTGCCACCAGTGGTGGCGATTGTAAAACAGCTTTTTCCAGTTCTTTGGTATTTGAGGTTGGATTGGAAGCTATATCCATTATTCGTTGAATTATAAAATCAGGTGTTGGGAGTTCGGATAATTTTTTTAAAATTTCTTTCATTGTAGGATTAGCCATTTTATCACTTTCCTTTATCAAATTCTATATAAAAACGGGTTCCCTTATTTTCAACGCTTTTTAGCCAGATTTTTCCGCCCTGCATTTCAACAAGTTCTTTTACAACAGATAACCCTATTCCTGTTCCAGAAACTTCATATGTCAATGATGAATCAACTCTATAGAATTTTTCGAAGATTTTTTCGTGATGTTCTTTTGGAATTCCAATTCCATTATCTTCTACGAGTATCCATACCTTATCTCCCCTGTCCTGTAGGGTTATTTTTACAAATTTTAAATCTTTTCTTTTATCACTGTATTTTATGGCGTTATCTATTAAATTAGACAGTATTTGTTTTACTCTTGTTCTATCGAGATTAACAATTATATTTTCTTTTGGTAAAACTTTATACAATTTAACATCATTGCTTTCAGCTTTTGATTTATTTGAGGAATATACTTCATCAATTAATTCATTTAATGAAAATTCTTCTTTTTTAATATTTATACTCTTCATTTCAAGTCTTGAGAAATCGAGGATTTCATCTAATAGGTTTTGTAGATGATTTGCCTCATTTAGTATTGTTTCCATAAAATCTTTCAAGGTTTCTGTATCCATGAAATCTAAACTTTCTACAATTGATTCAGAATAAGCTTTAATAGCTGCTAAAGGTGTTCGCAATTCGTGAGATACAGTAGATAAGAATTCTGTTTTCATCTGATCTAATTTTCTTAAACGTTCCAATTCCTTTGTTCCAGTTATATCCGATATAATAACAAGATAATTATCTTCTTCGGTTCTTAGCAAATCTATTGAAAGAAAGTGTTCATCAAACTCTTTTTCTTTGGTAATTTTTTCTCCAAATATTTCTAATTTTACCAATTCTTCTTTTATGAATTCTATTAACTTTTTTCCATATTCCTGTTCAAACTTTTCAAAATTTTTGTTTCTAAATAATTCTTTGTATTCATTATCATATACTGCTAAACCGCTAATCATTGAATCAAGGATTTGGTTTAAGAATTTTCTATTGCTTTCAATTATTTCATTTGTTTTTAGTATTTCTTCATATAATTCAAGGTTTTCAATTATTGTTGCTGTTAAGAAACTCATTATATTTAAAAATACAGTTGCTTCATTTGAAATTTCTTCTGTATCAGTTTCACATGCATATATCAGCAGTAATTTTTGGGATCGTGAAAATGGGATAATTAAAGCACTCCCGCCTTCTTCAAGCGGGAATACTGATATTTTTAATGATTTTGCAGCCCAGGATACAAGATCCATAATTTCTTCCGGAACGTTTTTGTTGTTTACTTCTTCAAAACCTTTCTCTGTCGGTTTTAAGAAATATGCATTATTTACTGTTAATATTCTATTTACCAGTGTATTAATGGAATTTTCAATTTGGGAAAGGTCTTTTAGAGAACTTATTTCCATTACAAGATCAGAAATTTTGGAATATGTTTCCAGAATTAAGTCTTTTTGTTCCATATCCTACTCCTTTTCTACAGTTCTTGTTATTATAAGATTTGCAGATGTGTTCATGAAGCCTTCTATTACTATATCGCCTCTTTTTACAGGAGCTTCAACTTCAATTTTGTTTATTTCTTTCATAGCCTCCTCAAATAATCTTAAAGGAATTGCTTCAGTTGTTTTTACAGAAGCGAGAGGATATTTTCCATTTTTAACTTTTATACTTGTTACGAGTATTCTATGAGGATCTTTTATTTCCTGAATAGCATATTCTTTACCTCGAGGACACCTGTTTCCTGAGATATTTATTATTTCCATATTTTGAGTATATTCAACATGTACTTTACAACCAATTGGACATCTAACACATACGAGATCCTTAGCCAAGTTTTGAGATGAGTTCATCAGCTGTCACCTCGATTTCATCAATATTTTCACCATCAAATGGTCTGATTTTAATAACTATCATTTCTGGAGGTCGAGCATCTTCTTCGACTTTTTCAATTCCTAAAGGATTTATTTTTATACTTGCCTTTTCAAATACAGTAGATACCCTTATGTATAAAGTAGATTCTTCTGTAGGATCTATATAAACAGGATGCACTATACCAATGTTTTCACCTTTTCTAACTTTAATTAATTTCTTTTTTTCATATTTTCCCTGAGCATATAATGCTGCATATTTACCTGCTTTTTCTCCTTCTTTTGCAACGAAATCTACGAGATCAAAGATTACAGTACAGTTTCCTGCTGCAAATATCCAGTCTTCACTTGTCTGGTTAGTATTTGATACTAAAAATCCAGGATCAGCATCAACAAAATCAACAGGTTTGGTTGATGGAATTAATCCAACAGATGTAATTAACATATCTACATCAAAAACTTTTTCTGTTCCAGGTATAGGATTCCATTTATAATCCACCTGTGAAGCTATTACTTTTTCCAGTCTTTTTTCACCTTCTATAGCAGTAACTGTGTGCGAAAGATATAATGGAATATTAAAATCCCTTAAACATTGTTGGATATTTCTTTCAAGACCACCAGGATAAGGCATTATTTCAAGTACAGCTTCAACCTTTATTCCTTCAAGTGTAAGCCTTCTTGCCATAATTAAACCAATATCACCAGAACCAAGAATAACAGCTTTATTTCCAGGTTTTAAATTTTCTAAGTTAATAAATCTTTGTGCAAGTCCTGCAGTAAATACTCCTGTTATTCTCTTTCCTGGAACTGGTAACGAATTGAAATGTCGTTCTCTTGCTCCTGTTGCCATAACAAGAGCTTTTGTTTCAATTTCATGTATACCTCTTCTGTCTACAAAAATTATTCTTTTATCTTTTGTAACTTCCAGAACATATGTTCCATATAGTATATTTAAGTCTTTTATTCTTTCTTTAGCTAACTCTTTAAATTCCGGACCTGTTAAGTCTTTTTTGAAATAATGCAAACCAAAACCATTATGAATACATTGATTTAATACTCCACCTGTATCTTCATCTCGTTCTAATAATATTACATCTGCACCTTCTCTTGTTGCACTATATGCAGCTGCCATTCCAGCAGCACCGCCACCTATAATTACCACATCTGTTTTATATTTCATATTCTCACCTTCGAATTCACTATCCATGTTCCTTTTTCATTTTGAGTAATTTCTTCAGGTTTTCGGCCTGTATATTCAGCAAGTATTTTAAGGATTTTTGCTGTACAGAATCCGCCCTGACATTCTCCAAATGATGCACGTGTCATAAATTTTATATCATCCAGGGTTCTTGCACCATTGTTTATGGCATCGATGATTTCTTTTTTTGTAACTTTATTACAATGACAGATCATTTCTCCAGCATTTGGATCTTCCTGGATAATTTTATTCCATTCGTTTCTATCAATGTGAACTAAATGAGGTGTTCTTTGAGTGATAGGATTATAGTCGTTTCTTTTTGAAAGGTTTATTCCCAATTTTTCCTGAATTAGATAATCAACAACATATTTTGCTATAGCAGGAGCTGCTGTTAAACCAGGTGATCTAATTCCAGATACGTGGATAGCACCACTTTTTCCAACGTCTATATAAAAGTCTTTTTTCTCAGTTTCCGGACGTAATCCTGCAAAGGTTTTCACAAGATGTCTTCTAAAATTAAGATTTGGAACGAGTTTCATACCTTTTTCTTTTACTTCATTTAATCCTTCTCTGGTTGTTGCTGTATCCTTTTTGGAAATTACTCTATTTGCATTTGGTCCAACTAAAAATCCACCATCTACAGTAGGTAAAACGAGACAACCTTTTGATATTCCAGTAGGTACAGGGAATATTATTGAATTGACATAGTTATAATCTTTTGATAATAAAAAATATTCACCTTTTACAGGAAATATTTCAGGAACTTCATCGCCAAACATCTTTGCAATTTCATCTGCATATAATCCTGTGGCATTTATTACAATATCTGCTTCAAAAGTGGTATTATCGGAAAATTTTAAAAGGAATTTGTTATTTTTCTTTTCAACATCGATTAATGTTTTTCCTATAAAAGTTTTACCGCCATTTTCCCTTACTGATTTGGCAGCCTGAATTGCAACCATCCATGGATCAAATATTCCAGCAAATTCTGCATATAATGAACGTTTGGCTCGTGGATTGATATTTGGCTCCATTTCCAGCAATTCAAGTTTTTCAACAATTCTAATGCCTTTTACGCCATTTCTTTCAGCTTTTTTTAGCAGTTCATATATATAATGTGTTTCTTCATCCTCAATAGCAACAACATGTGAACCAACTCTTTTCATATCGAAGTTTAATTCTTTTTGCAATTCTGTATAAAGCTGATTTCCCATATAACATAGTTTAGCCCTCATTGTTCCCGGCGGATCATCGTAACCGCCGTGTAAAACTGCAGAATTTGATTTTGTTACCCCCATACCAAAATTCGTTTTTGCTTCAAATAGATAGACATCTTTTTCATATTTGTTTAACTCTCTGGCAATTAATGTGCCAACAATTCCTCCCCCTATAACAGCAATCAACGTTACTCACTTCCTTTCAAATAAGCAATCTTTAATTCATTTTTGTTGTTAAAATAATATACGCCATTTCCATATATGGAATAACTTTTTATTCCGTCATTTAAATATAGATAATTTATCAAATTTAAATTGTGGTCAAAAATATATAATTCCTTATTTTTGGTTGAGAAAGATATTATATTTTTTGAAATAAAATAATTGTTTATAAGTTTAAGGGAAAATTCTTTTTCTGTTTTGAATTTATTGTTTTTATATGAAATCTTTTTTATTGAATCATTTGTTAATATAATCAAACCAGCATTATCATTGTAAATGATTTTTACATTATTAAAGTTTCTGGATATATTTAGTTTTTTAAAATTATGATTCATAACAGTAATAGTGTTTTTTGAGAGTAAAAATATATATTTTGAGTTTGTTGACACAGAGATATAGTCGCCTTTTAATTTTTTCAAAATATAGGGATAATAGGGATTGGTTATATCATAAACACATAATTGATTATCAGTTGTAATATATAATAGCACCTGATTATTATATTCTTCAATATAAAAATCGCTTATTTCATTATTTAATAAAATTTCAGAGGTTTTATTTCCAAGATTATGTATAATTTCAATTTTGCTTTTTATATTTATTATAATAAATTGATGAAAAGGGATATAATTTTTTATACGATCTTTTGAATTAAAAATTTCTTTTTTTTCTAAAAATTCTCCATAGGTTTTAACTTTAAATATTGAATATTCATTTGAAATATAGAATTCGTAAGGTTTTGTATAGAAAATATATGGTCCATAATAATATTTTTTTCCAAACTCATCGGTTATTATTATTTTCCATTTGTATTGTAAACCAGGTTTTAAATATGTAATTTTTAATGAATTATTTTCCACCCTTTTTTCAAGTATTTTTTTGTTTTTTTCATATAATATGAAGTTTTGTATGTAATTCGCATTAAAATCTACATTCCATTTAAATTCAATATTTTCTGGAAAAACATTGTATAAATTAGCAGGAGAACAATTGGTTATAACCGGTGATTTTAGTTCTAAAAAGAATTTTAATGTTTCTGTGGAATAAATTTTGTCTTTAGTATATGCAATAACCTTCCAGAAATAATTTTTATTTGGCGTAAGTTGAATATGAACATAATTTTCTTTTCCTTTATATATATCTTTTAAGTTATTTTTGTTTTCACCCAGATACACAATATAAAAAAGGACATCTCTTTCTATAAGATTAAAATTTAAAGTTATTGTTTTGTTATATGGTACTATTTCATAATTGGAAGGTGATGTATTCCATTGGATTTGTGAAAATAAAAAAGTAAAAGTTAACAGGAACATCATTGTTAAAAGATATTTTTTCATGGGAACCTCCTAAATAATTTTTACCTTTTCTTAATAATATTATACATGAAAAAAAGCAAAAAACAAAGTTATAATGAAATTCCTGATTTTCATTTTTTTAAAATCTTGAATACTGTAGTATTTATTAAATAGGGAGTTTATGTTATAATTATTATAGTTGAATTTAATAAATTTTTAAAAAGGAGGAATTATACATATGAATCCATTAGTTGCAGCAATGGTTAAATTTGCTATTCTTGGTACAGCAGGTGAAGTAGTTGCAAAGCTTATTACAAAGAGTAAGATATCCATAACTAAAATTATTCATTCGGCTATATCCTGGGCTATATTAGGAGTAATAATAAAGTATGCATTTATAGGATTTAACGGTTTTGTGCACGAATTGGTTAATCATCATTATCTTCCATCTGGAAAAATATACGAAGCATTTTTTAAATCATTTTTTACCAATGCAATGTTTGGTCCATGGTTGGTTATAATTCATAGATTTCTTGATAATTTGCCAAAGTTAAAGATTCCAACAGAAGGCTTAAAAGGTGCAATGCTGACATTATTATGGTTCTGGGTACCAGCACATACAATAACCTTTTCATTGCCGGGAGAATGGCAGATTACTTTAGCAGCAGTATGGAGTTTTGTTCTCGGATTGATTTTAGGAATTTTTGCTAATTTAAAAAAGAAAAAAGAGGTAAATAATGCCTGAAGTTTTGATAATAGAAGACGATAAAGTATTAAATGAAACAATGTGCGATTTTTTGAAAAATTTTAAATACAATATTTTTTGTGCATATACCGGAAGTGAAGGTTTAAATATTGCAAAAGAAAAACTTCCGGATGTAGTTATTCTCGATTTAAGATTACCTGATACAAATGGTATGGAAATAATTGAAGAATTAAAAAAATATGTTGAAGAAATAATTATTATAACAGCACATGGAGATATATCTGATGCAGTAAAGGCCACAAAATTGGGAGTATATAATTTTCTTGAAAAACCTGTTGATTTAAAATTATTATTAAGTGAATTAAATAGAGCATTTGAAACTGTAAATTTAAAAAAAGAAATAAAAAAATTAAAAGAACAATTACAAAAATCCGGGCTTTTAATTGGAAAATCCAAATTTATAGAAAGATTAAAAGAAAAGATTGGGATGATTGCCGAAAAGAATATACCTGTATTAATTACCGGTGAAAGCGGAACAGGTAAAGAGGTAATAGCAAGAGCTATTCATGAAGCAAGTAATAGAAAAAATTTTGTGGCAGTTAATTGTGGAGCTATTCCTCAGGAATTGTTTGAAAGTGAGCTTTTTGGATATGAAAAGGGTGCCTTTACTGGAGCGGAAAAAGGAAAACCCGGGAAATTCGAAATTGCAGATGGTGGAACACTTTTTTTGGATGAAATAGGCGAATTACCTAAAAATATGCAGGTAAAGTTGTTAAGGGTTTTAGAGACAAAAGAGGTTGAAAGAATAGGCAGTACAACACCTAAAAAGGTTGATGTGAGAATAATTGCTGCCACAAATCGAGATTTAAAAACATTGGTAAATGAAGGACAATTTAGAGAAGACTTATATTTTAGATTATCGGTATTTAATATTGAAGCAAAACCTTTAAGAGAAAGGATTGAGGATATACCTCTATTGGTTAATTATTTTGTGGATATGGCAAATGAAGAATTTGGAACTAATATTAAAGGTGTAAATCCAGATGTAATAGAAATTTTTCAAAAATATTATTGGCCGGGGAATATTAGAGAGTTAAAAAACGTAATATATTCAATGATTGCTATAGCTACAGAGGATATTCTTAATAAAAGTTTATTACCAGAGAAATTGCTGGAGAGTTTTGTGGATGAAAAGATAGAATTGCCTCTTGGTTTAACCATTGAAGAAGTTGAAAAAAGATATACATTAAAAACATTAAACTGGGTGAATAATAATAAATCCAGAGCAGCAAAGATTCTTGGAATTACCAAGATGACATTATTTTCAAAATTAAAAAAATGGGATATCCAATAAAACAGTATTGGGGGGATACATTATGTTAGAAAATAATGAAGAAAAAAAGGAAGTTCAGGAAAATCAGGAAATCCAACAGGGAAACATGGAGGAAATGACAGAATTACTTGATAACACAGATGAAATTAACAAACTGATGGATATTGGAACAGAGCAAAGTTCATCAGAAGAATTATTGGAAAAACAGATTACAGAGGAAGAAATTAATTTAGATGATTTAAATTTAGATGATCTTGACACTCAAAAACCTGAAGAGGAAGAAGTTAAATTAGAAGAGGTTATTCCTAACCTTGAACTCGATGAATTGGAAAACGAAACAGAAGAATTAATAGAAGAGAATCCGAATTCTGAAGAAGTAGTTGAAGAAGTACAGGAAACTATTTCTGAAGAAAAAACAGATGGAGAAAATCCTGAAGAGATGCCAGAATTAAATCTCGAAGAAGAAAAAGAAGAAATTCCATCAGTTGAACCTGAAGAAAATATTCCAGAATTAGACCTTGAAGAAAATATAGAAGAAAAAAATGAAGAAAGTTTAACAGAAGAGGTAATGATGGAAGAGGCTACAGAAGAAAAGAAGGTTGAAGATGTCGAAGAGAAAGAAGAAATTCCAGAATTGGATTTAGATGAAGATACAGTAGTTGAAGAAAATAAATCTGAAGAAATTGTAGAAACAGAAAATGAAGAAAGTATAATGGAAAATACCGAAGAAAATGAAACAATTGAAGAAGAAATTCCAGAATTAAATCTTGAAGAGGAAACAGAAGAAAAAGCGGAAATAACTGAAAATGTAGAATCAGAAGAATCTGTGCCAGAACTTGATCTTGATGAAGAAGATGTAAACACAATAGGTTCAGAAGAAAATGCCGATGTGATAGTTGAAGAGAGTGAAAAAGAAGAAATAGATAATGCGCTTGATGAAATAACAGAACTTGAGCATATTGAAGAAGAATTAAATGAAAAAGAGGAAATAAAGGAAAGTGAAGAAAGTGAAGAAAGTGAAGTTGAAATAAAAACGGATGAAAAACTCGAAATGCCAGAATTTTCACCCAAACAAATGAATGTGCAAAAAGATTTTGAGCAGCTTCAGATGAAAATAAACGAAAAGGCTCAAAAATATGATGAAAAAATAGAGTTTTTAGAAGAACAGAATAAGATATTGAAGAAAGAAATAAATGTATTAAAAATTAAACTGGAAAATGCAGAAAAAGGAATTATTTTGTTATTGAGTAATCTAATATCTTTATCTTTTGGAGATACTAACGATTTATTAAATTCCATATTAGAAATTAAAAAGTATATATCTCCAACAGAAGGGAATATAACCACTCTCGCAAATCTTGTAATAAAATTAATGGATAAGGTTGGAGAAGAAAATCATTATGCATTATATTATATTATTGGTAATTTATATGCGGAAATACATAGATATAGCGAGGCTGAAAAGAATTATTTAAGAGCACTTGACTATTGTGAAAAAAATAAATCTGTAGATATGCAGTTTAATGCATCTGTAATGCATAATAGTCTGGGAAATATGTATGTTGATTCTGGAAAATTTGATATAGCCAGAGAGCATTTTGAAAAAGCTCTGGAAATTAGAAGAGCTTTAACAGAAAAAGCAAGAGAAAAATATATTCCTTCATTATTTTCAATTTTAAATAATCTTGGAGCCTTTGAGCTTGAAACGGGAAATCTGGAAAATGCCAAAAAATATTTTGAAGAAGCATATCAGCTAACAGAAGAATTTAAAACCTCAAGAGAAGATAAAGGTATGATATTATATAATCTTGGTATGCTCTATAAAAAACTTGGAGAAAAGGAAAAGGCTGTTAATTTCTTTGAAGATGCATTGGTTATAAGAAAGAAATTATTTGAAATGGATAGATTTAAAAACATGGATAAATTAAAGAATATATATAATGAATTATTGGAATTATATGAAGAAGGTAATCAGGTAAAATATGAAAAAATAAAGAAAGAGATGGAGGAATTATTTTAATTAAGGAAGATAGGGGGAGTATAGTGTGACAAAAAAAGAGAAGAGCTGGGTAATGTATGACTGGGCTAATTCTGCATATTCATTAATAGTAACAACGGCAGTTTTACCGATATTTTTTAAAGAAGTTGCGGCAAAAAATCTTGATGGCTATTTGTCTACTGCATATTGGGGGTATGGAAATACAATAGCAACTATTATTATTGCTTTATTAGCTCCAATTCTTGGAACCGTTGCAGATTATAAAAATTTCAAGAAACGTTTTCTTGTATTTTTCTGGAGCATAGGTGTAATAGCAACATTTTTACTTTCTACTGTTGGTGAAGGTGATTGGTTGCAGTGTTTGATAATATATATATTTTCAGCTATAGGTTTTGCAGGAGCTAATATCTTCTATGATTCAATGCTTATTGATGTAACAACTGATGGTAGAATGGATTGGGTATCTTCCAGTGGTTTTGCATGGGGATATATAGGAAGTACAATACCGTTTATAATAAGTATGGCAATAATAATGAAACCTGGATTAATAGGTCTTACAAGTACATTGACAGCAACAAGATTGGCTTTTGTTATTACTGCATTATGGTGGGCTATTTTCACAATTCCATTATTAAAAAATGTGCATCAGGAATATTATATCGAAAAATCCTCAACACCGATAAAAGACAGTTTTGAAAGACTTGGAAAAACATTTAAAGAAATTAAAAACTATAGAAATATATTCTTGTTCTTATTAGCATATTTCTTCTATATAGACGGTGTTGGAACAATTATAAAGATGGCGACGGTATATGGTAAGGATGTTGGAATTGATACTACACAATTATTGATGGCATTATTTGCAACACAGGTTGTAGCCTTTCCTTTTGCATTGATATATGGTAAATTAGCTCAAAAATGGAATGTAAAAACAATGTTATTTACTGGAATAGCAGTATATACATTTATCACAGTTTATGGATATTTTCTTGATTCAGCTTTTGACTTCTGGGTACTTGCAATGCTTGTTGCAACATCTCAGGGAGGAATACAGGCTCTTAGTAGGTCATTATATGGCAAATTAATTCCAAAGGAAAAATCTGCAGAATTCTTTGGATTTTATAATATTTTTGGGAAATTTGCAGCAATTATAGGACCATTCCTTGTAGGATTTTTTTCGCAAATTACCAAAAGTTCAAGGTTTGGCGTATTAAGTGTGGCTATATTATTTATAATTGGAGCTATATTATTATTAAAGGTTAATGAAAACACCATTGAGGAGGCTTGATTAAATGGGAGAAGATCTTAGATATCACATTAGAATTTATGACCCGGAAAAGGTAGGGAAATATGTATTGCTTCCTGGAGACAGAGGAAGGGTAAAAAGAATTGCGAAATATCTTGAAAATGCAGAAGTTGTGGCAGATAACAGAGAATATTTTACAATGACAGGATATTTAAACGGCGAAAAGGTATCTGTAATGTCTACAGGAATGGGTGCTCCATGTATTTCAATAGGAGTTGAAGAATTAAAAACTCTGGGAGTACATACATTTATTAGAATAGGCACAACAGGTGCTTTACAAAAAAATTTAAAATTAGGCGACTCTATAATTCCAACTGCAGCAATTCGTGGCGATGGAACTATGGATTATTATTTGCCAAAATCATTTCCAGCAGTGGGGCATTTTGATGTAATTTCAGCGCTTAAAGAGGCGGCTGGAATTATTGGTAATCCACATCATCTTGGTGTTGTATTATCAACAGACTCGTATTATGGAAGATTTTTTAATACCAAAAAAGCAGCAGAAGATATGGATTTATTTGTAAGAGCAAATACTCTTGCTATAGAAATGGAAGTTTCAGCATTATATGTTCTTGGAAATATCTATAATTTAAGAACAGGTGCTATTATAACAATTAGAGAAGAACTGGGTGAAGATGGAGAGTATAAAAAACAGGCAGGAGAAGAATACGAAAATGGTCTTGAAAAATCAATTCAAATAGCAATAAAAGCAGTAGAGTTATTAATAGAAAAAGATAAAAATATAAAATAATAAAACTCCCTTTCTGGTTTCAGAAAGGGAGTATTTTTATATGTGTTATAATTACAGTATGAAGAGAAATAAGATTTTAATATTTATAATACTAATACTACAAATTAATATTTTCTCGTATGTCAAAGAAATAGAAATTAAAGATTTATCATATTCTTTTTTTGAAGAATATATTTACCCAATAAATATACAGGGATTTAAAATTGAATATATAAAATTACCAGAGTTTAATATAAATGCTAATTTAAAACAGTTAAAATATCTCAATTTAAAAATAAAAAATATATCTGATAAATATACAAAACTGAACAACTATATTAATCCATTTCAGAAAATTTCATTTGATACCAGAATATCTATAAATGAATACAACGATATAGACATCCAGTTTTTTAATGAAAGCATTTATATAATCTTCCTAAAAATTCCAACAAAATATTATATACCTCAAATAGAAGAAAGTTTATTTTCAGTAAAAATACCTCAAATAAATTTCAATATATCTAAAAAAGGGTTATTTGATGATACATGGGTTCTATATTTTAGTGGTGATTTAAAGATTAAAAATGCAAAATTATATAGCTATTTTGGATATGGGAATGAAAATATTATAATTGACAATGGTGAAAAAAACAAAACAGAATTTATATACATTGAATACATAGAAAAAAGCAGTAAAATAATCTTTAATTATAATAATTTTGGGAAATATTACAAAGCGCTATTAAAAGCCATAAAAACGTATAATAAAATTAATTTTTCATTTAATATATCTGAAAAATTAAAACCTTCAATAAGTGTTGCATACACAAAAAATTTTTAAAACGGGGTGAAATAATGAATAGAAAAAGAAGTGTGTATTACTGGCAGGAAAGGAGTATATTAAAATACTTAAACAAAGAATGGATAGAACATGCAGTATTTAAAATAGAATCTGAAGGTGTAGAAGGAATTGGAGCAGGAACACCTAATCCTGATTTTGGTGAAACATATAAAACAACAATGGCAATAATTGAAAAAATGAGAAAATTAACCGAGGAATGGGAGGATTTAAATAATTATGCGGATTTTGAAAAGGTAATGAATCAGATAGTTAAATTTGATATGTCCTCGAAAACAGCAGTGGAACTTTCAATTGCTGATTATATATTAAATTCAAAATCATTAGATTTATCAAGTGTGCTGTTCTCAAAAAATAAAAATAATACAGAGATATTTAAAATATACTTTCATAAAAATATGAGTTATGCTGTTTTTGGAGAAATAAAATTTCCAGAAATTTTAAAAATAGAGTTTTTGGAAAAGATGAATTTTGAAGAAATTGAAAAATATAAGAAGTTTGTTGATAAATATCCAATCTGGTTAGACTTTAAAGGATTATACAATCATTATGAAATTAAACAGATACTTAAAATATTTAAAAATGATAATATAGTAGCTTTAGAACAACCGTTGCCAGTTGGAAACGAAAGTGCTGTTGTTGATTTATTAGGAAATTACGATATATTCTGGGATGAATCATTTAAGACGCTTCAGGATATATTTAAATTAAAGGATTATGCAACAGGGTTTGTTTTTGAAATTACAAAATTTGGGGGATTATTAAAAACAGCAGAATACTTAAACGTTATTAGAGATATAGGACTTGAAACAGTTATTTCTTCAAGAATAGAGCATCCGTTAAACCTCAAATGGGCAAAAAAAATACAAAAATCCTTTGATTATATAGACTTAAATTATGAGCATTATATAGAAAAGACTTCAAAATAAATTCTAACCCCTGAAACATCAGGGGTTATTTTTTTGTTAAGGGACTGTTATTTAATATGCATATTGCTGTGAAGATTTTATTATTCACATTTTATATGTTATAATAATTGTAGAAAGAAGAACGGAGGTATTAAAGAATGAATGAACAAAAGATTGTAAATCTTTTGGGATTTGCTGCAAGGATGCGAAAAATAATATTTGGAAAAGATAATATAAGAGAATATATAAGAAATCCAAGAAAAAGATATAAGTTTATTGTTATTGCATCTGATACAGGTGAGTCTATAAAAGAAGATACAATAAAAAGATGTCAATCACATAGAGTTCCATATGTTCTTTTAAAAGATTTTACAAAGGAAACACTTGGTAAGTCTCTTGGAAGAGATGAAATCAGTGTTGTTGGAGTATTGGATGAGAATATAGTAAAAGGATTAATCGATGTAGCAAATGTTGGAGGTGATTCGAATGTCTAAGACACGAGTATATCAATTAGCCAAGGAATTTGGAAAGAATTCCAGAGAATTTCTAGAAGAATTAAGAGAATTGGGATATGATTTAAAAAGCCATATGTCATCACTTGAAAATAATGAGGTTGAGGCCATAAAAGAATATTTTGAAGAGAAGAAAAAGGAAGCAGAAGAAAAGAAGAAAGCTGAGAAAAAGAAACAGGAATCACAGCAATCAAAAGAAAAAAAGCATTTTAAAGAGAAAAAGGATTTTAAAAAAGATCATAAAAAGGATAAAAAGAATAAGAATAAAAATAAGAAGTTCAATAAAAATAATAAACCTGATTTTGTAAAAGAAGAAAAGAAAAATGAAGAGAAAAGCGAGGAAGAAGATATTAAAGAAGTAAAGATAACTAAATCAGAATTAAAGTTAGATATTCTTGCAAAAAAACTTGGGAAAGGTCAAAATGATATTATAAAAGCTTTCTTTATGAAAGGAAAGATATTGAGACCAGGGCAGGCTTTATCAGAATCTGAAGCAGAAGAGATTGCAATGATGTTTAATACATTGCTTGATATTGTTGAAGAAACAGCAGAAGTATCAGAATCAACTCCAGCAAATAAAGAAGGTAAAGTTGATCCAGAAGAAGAATTAAAGGAATTCTGGAAGAAGTTATATGAAGAAAAAGAGGATAAACTCGTTGAAAGAGCTCCAGTTGTTACTATTATGGGGCATGTTGATCATGGTAAGACAACTTTGCTTGATAATATTAGAAATACAAGGGTTGCTGAAAAAGAAGCTGGAGGAATTACGCAGTCTATAGGTGCTTATCAGGTAAATTATGAAGGAAGAAAAATTACATTTATTGACACTCCAGGACACGAAGCTTTTACAGAAATGAGAGCTCGTGGTGCTCAGGCTACAGATATTGTTGTGTTAATTATAGCTGCTGATGACGGTGTTATGCCTCAAACAATTGAAGCATATAATCACGCCAAAAATGCCAATGTTCCTATAATTGTGGCAATAAACAAGATAGATAAACCAAATGCAAATATTGAATTAACAAAACAGCAAATGGTTGCAAAATTAAATCTTATTCCAGAAGACTGGGGTGGAGATACAATTACAGTTCCTATTTCAGCTAAGGCTGGTCAGGGAATTGATGAATTGCTCGAAATGATTCTTCTGGTTGCAGAAATGCAGGAAATTAAATGTTATCCAGAGGGATTGGCAAGAGGAGTTATTATTGAAAGTAAACTCGATAAATTTCTTGGTCCTGTTGCAACTGCAATAATCAAAGATGGAAAATTAAAGGTTGGAGATTATTTTGTAGCTGGAAGTACATTTGGTAAGGTTAGAAGAATGATAGACCCAAATGGAAAGAATGTTAAGGTTGCAGGGCCATCTGATCCTGTGCAGATCTTGGGTTTTGAAGAAGTTCCTGATATGCATTCAATTCTTTATGGTGTGAAAACTTTACATGAAGCAAGAGAATATGTTGAAAAGAAGAAGGAATTAGAAGAAAAAACTGTTCAGAAAAGACATATACGTCTTGAAGATGCATTAAAAATGATGCAGGAAGAAGGAGAACAGAAGATATTAAATATTATTTTAAAAGCAGATACATTTGGATCTCTTGAAGCATTAAAGAATGCAATAGCTAAATTGCAAAATCCAGAAATTGAGTTACAGGTGATTCATGGCGGTATAGGTGCTATAACAAAGAGTGATGTTATGCTTGCAACAGCTTCAGATGCTGTTATTCTTGGATTCAGGGTTAAAGCAGATAGTAGCGCTGTAAAGTTTGCTGAACAGGAAAGAATTCAGATAAAGAGATATGATATAATCTTTAATTTAATAGATGATCTTAAAAAGGCATTACAGGGTATGCTTGAACCTGAAGAAAAAGAAGAGATTACAGGTTATGGTGAAGTTAAACAGGTATTTAGAATTAAAAAGGTTGGTAACATCGCCGGTATTCAATTAAAAGAAGGATATGTTGAAAGAGACGGTGGAGTAAGATTATATAGAGGCGGAAAGCTTGTATATGATGGAAAGCTTGAATCTTTGAGACATTATAAGGATGAAGTAAAGAGAATAGAAGCTCCAAAGGAATGTGGTGTAAAAATCCTTAATTTTGATGATATTAACGAAGGAGACGAAATGGAATTCTATAAATTTATTCAGGTTGAAAGAACACTTGAATTTGGAAAAAAGGAAGAAGAATAAAAAAATTAATAAATGCAGGGAAGTGATTTTATGAAAAAGCTTCTTTTAACGCTAATTTTATTTGTAAATGTGATGTTTTTTGGTTTTGAAACATTATTGCCTTCAGGAGAGGTATTAGATGAAGGGATTTTGAAAATTGATACAATCACTCCCGGAGTTGCAGCTATTAGATATGGGTTATTTGGAATTATGGAAGTTGGTGTTTCAACAAGCAATGGAGGAGCCTATATTAAAGTTGGAAGTAATAAGATGGGAGATCTTCCTCTGGCAGGTTCTGTTTCTTTTGGTTTTGAAGGTGTGGAAAGTGCCCACATAATAGGAAATATTTCTTATATAAGCGATTCGTTAAAACTATCTGTGGGGACAGACTATACACAAAAAATGGAAACAGAATTTAATGAAACAACACAGGAGCCGAAAACTATTATCGATTCATATTTCAATATTTTCGGAGGGTTAAATTATTTAATAAGTAGCGACGAAAAGACGGATAAGTTTTTAAATATTGAAGTAACAACAGGATTTAAAAGCAATGGAACTGAATATGGTATAGCTGGTTATATTTATGGAATTCAGTCATTTAAAAAGTTCTGGTTGTTTAATAAGGTAAATGTTTTTGGTGGATTGGCTGTGGTAAATCCATCAATTCCTCCAAATATTCTGGAAAATTTCAGAGTAGTTTTTGGACTGAATACAGAAATAAATCTATTTGGAAATAAATAAGCTCGCATTCATGCGAGCTTCTTTTAGTATGAGGGGGTATTGTTTATGAATGTTCCACTTTCTGATGCAAGTTTAACAGAAGAAGAAAAAAAGATATTATTAAATGTTTTTAGAAGAAAAAGATTGGCTTTGGGGTCATTTTTAAATAAATTTGAGGAAAAGATGAAAGAGTATTTTAATGTTGATTATGCCGTTGCTGTAAACAGCGGAACATCTGCTTTACATTTGATTTTAAGGTCATTGGGAATAAAGGAAAATGAAGGAATGATAGTTACGCCGTTTACATTTATAGCTTCATCAAATGTTGCCATGTTTGAAAGAGCACATCCTGTGTTTATTGATATTGATCCAGAAAATTATAATATTGATATTGAAAAGATAGAATTAACCCTTAATGATATAGATCATCCATTATGGAAAAGGATTAAAGGTTTAAAGGATATAACTTTTTTTATGGGGGTTGATATTTTTGGTCAACCTCTCGATTGGGATAGATTTTTTGAGTTGAATAAAAAATATAATTGGAAGGTTGTTGAAGATTCTTGTGAAGCTATAGGGGCAAAATACAAGGATAGAATGGTTGGAACACTTGGTGAAGCGGGGACGTTTGCTTTTTATCCTAATAAGCAGATTACTACCGGTGAAGGTGGTATGATTATTACCAATAATGAAGAGATAGCGAAGCTTTCAAGGTCTATGGCAAATCAGGGTCGCGGTGATTCATATGAATGGCTGGAACATGTTAGATTGGGGTATAATTATAGAATGGATGAATTATCAGCAGCTTTGGGATATGTTCAAATGAAGAGACTTGATGAAATACTGGAAAAAAGGGAAAATGTAGCAAAGAATTATTATGAATTATTTAAGGAAGAGGATAGAGTAATATTACCTCATGTTGAGGAATATACAACAAAGCCAAGCTGGTTTGTATTTGTGGTTCGTCTTTCCCTGGATTGGATTTCAAATTTTATTGATATTCCAGAATATATGAAAAGTTTTGATTTACCTTTGTATATTCCAGATAATGAAAGGGAATTATGGAAGAGCAAGATTTTGGAAATAAGGGAAATTACTTATGATATAATAAAACAATTAAATGCAGTTGGAATTCAGGCAAAAAACTATTTTTCTCCTGTGCATTTACAGAAGTTTTATAGGGATTTATATGGTTATGAATATGGTGATTATCCTGTAACTGAATTAATTTCATCGTTAACGATAGCTATTCCTTTTTATACTGAGCTTGATTTTGAAAAGCAGCAATATGTTGTGGAGAATTTTAGAAATATACTTAATAATTATTGAGATTTATACATTTTGAAAATTTTTTGTGTTGTTGATTGTTTCTCTTTGAGAATTTTCACCTGCTTGAATGAACTTTTTTATGAATGTTTTCTTAACTAATTTTCCAATAATTATGTATGGTTATTGGAAAACCTGATGTATAATAATTGAAATAGTTTGTAATTTCAGAAAATAAAAAATTAAAAAGGTGGAGAGTATGAAAAGAAAAGCACTTTTGATGGTTCTTGATTATATTATATTTTTTGTAAGTTATATAATAGCCCTATTTTTCAGATTTCAAACTGACTATGTTGAAATGGAAAAGTATATATTGCCGATATTTTTGTTTCCGGCAATAATGATTCTGGTTATGTATGTGAATAAAATATATGACCAGATATGGAGATTTGCTACTTTAAAGGAAATAAAGCCTATTGTATATTCAGCATTTACGGGATATCTTTTAAATTTTCTTGTTGTTGAGGCAATTAGAAGACTATTTTTTAAATCTTTTTCATTGCCTCTTACAGTAGGGTTTATAACTGCCCTTTTAGGAAGTATTCTGGTTATTGGGAGCAGGACATGGTGGTTTTCAAAGAATAAACATATAGAAAATCATTATCCTGATAATAGAAAGAATATTCTTATTATTGGTGCTGGTGAAGCCGGGGTTGAATTGCTGGATGAGTTTTTAAGAAATCCAGAAAATGGTGTTGTTAAAGGATTTTTGGATGATGATGAAATTAAGATTGGAAGATTAATAAGAGGGATTCCTGTTTTAGGGAAAACAAATGAAGTAATGGATTATGTTGAAAAGCTAAAAATAAATGAGGTTATAATTGCTATTCCTTCCGCAACATCAGAGGAATTAAAGAAGATTATTAGTAATATTGATACAAAACGAGTTAGATTAAAAACATTACCAGGTTTGTTTGAGATATTAAATAATAAAGTATCGTTGGGATTTTTAAGGGATGTTAATATAGAGGATTTGCTTGGTAGAAAGGAAATAAAGGTTAATTTTGATGAAATAGGTTTTTATATAACCAATAAAACTGTTTTGGTTACAGGTGCTGGCGGTAGTATTGGTTCTGAAATTTGTCGTCAGGTTGCAGCGTTAAATCCTGAGAAATTATTGATTTTAGGTCGTGGTGAAAATAGCATATTTAAAATAAACAGGGAATTAAAAGAAAAGTTCCCTAATTTAAAAGTTGTTGAAATTATCAGCGATGTAACCAATGAAGATAGAATGGAAGAGGTATTTAAAAGATTTTCGCCAGATGTTGTTTTTCATGCTGCCGCACATAAGCATGTTCCCTTAATGGAAAAGAACCCTTCTGAGGCTTTTAGGGTTAATTCATATGGGACTTATATACTCGCCATGTTGTCAGATAAATATGATGTTTCACATTTTGTTTTTATTTCAACTGATAAGGCAATAAATCCAACATCTATTATGGGAAGTTCCAAACGACTTGGAGAAATAATAATCAGGTCTATTTCCAGAAGGTCAAAGACACATTTTGGAATTGTTAGATTTGGAAATGTTCTGGGAAGTAGAGGCAGCGTTGTGCCGATTTTTAAAGAACAAATAAAAAATGGTGGTCCTGTGACAGTTACACATCCAGATATGAAAAGATATTTTATGACTATACCTGAAGCTGTAGCATTGGTATTGCAAGCAGGAGCTTTTGCAAATAAGGGAGAAGTATTTGTGTTTGATATGGGAAAACCTATATCCATAGATTATCTTGCACGAGAGATGATAAGATTATCCGGGTATATTCCAGATCAGGATATTAAAATTGTCTATACAGGAATAAGGAATGGTGAAAAATTATATGAGGAATTATTTCTGGATTCTGAAGAGTTTTTAAAAACGCCAAATGATAGAATATATATTTTAAAAGAGAATAAGATTTTAAATGAGAAAGAATTAGATAATTTGATTTTAAAAATAGAAAGAACCTTTAAAGCTAATGATTTTAAACTTATGAATAGTATAATAAAAGAATATATTCCAGAGGCAACTGCAAAGGTTATAATAGATGTTGCATATTAAGGGGTGTTTAGATGCATTATTTAGGAGTTTTTTTCTTATCAATTATAATTACATATATAATGATTCCAGTTGCAAAGAACATGGGGATAGTGGATAAACCAGATGAAACTTTGAAGATTCATGAGAAAGCAACACCATATCTTGGAGGATTGGCAATATATCTTTCCAGCATATTTTTTATACATGATTTAAAATTTGTATTTTTCAGTTCTCTTCTGATGTTTCTTGGATTAATAGACGATATAAAAGATGTATCACCAAAAATTCGTTTATTAGTAGAATTTGTAATAATTATCGCAACACTTATTCCCTTTTATTCTACTATAGGCATTATTTATTTCTTCTTGCTTATAATACTTGGTGTAGCCTTGATTAATGCAGTTAATATGATTGATGGAATGGATGGAATATGTGGAGGAAATACATTATTTGTTATTTTGTTTTTAAGCATTATTTCCAAACAATACGATTATATATTTATAGTTGCGGCAATAGCAGGATTTTTAATCTTTAATTTTTATCCAGCTAAGATATTTCTTGGTGATGCAGGTTCGTATTTTCTTGCATATACCATATTTTATTTGATGGTAATTATGACCAATAATCATGGATTTGGCGGATTTGCAATTTCTGTGATTGTTTCAGCATTGTTTTATACCGATTTGTTTTTCAGTTTTTTAAGGAGAATTCTCAATCACCGTTCTCCATTTTCCGGGGATAGGGATCATATATATGATAAAATAAAAAAGAGATATAAAATATCTGTTAAAACAACAGCAATAATAACCTATGTTTTTTCATTTTTATTTGGTATAATTGGTATCATCAGCTGGGACTATCCATATTTAGGCGTAAGTTTAGCCTTTTTGGAGTACCTATTTTTGGGAATATACTTTAAGTTATATTCCTACGATTAATGGAGGTAAAATATGGCTGTTTTATATGGAATCGACGGTTCATATTTTGAATTAAAACCGGGGATTATGAAAAAATTCTGGTTTTCAGATTCAATAGATGAAGATGTAGAAGAAAGGTATATATTTTCAATAAATGCAAAAACAGGGGATTATTATTGGAATCCCATGGAGTTTAGTGTGGAAATTCCTGATACCATTGATGTTGAAATTGAGTATATCCCCATGATTCTTACAATGTTCAGATTAAATAAATTCTTTAAAAATAAAATGAAAAATATGATATCTTTTGTATCAACAGATTCATTAACGCTTACTGAAAGTGTGATAAATCATGAACTATTAATATATATATTAAATGAGAGTATAGATTTTTCAGCAATATATTTAAATAAAGTTGGAAAGTATTATGAACATCACTTTATTTTTTCAAGATATGATTATCAAAGTATTTTTGATATTTCAGTAAAAGCAACGATGACAGAAATAAAGAGATTTTATAAAGCGTTAATATATGAATTTAATAAATTTAGAACAAATGTTTTGCCTGAAATAATAAATCAGGAGAATTTTCTTAAACAGATTTCTGAAAGAATTAAAGTTATTGGATATAATGAGTTAAAAAATATTGAAGATAATTCATTCCAGCTTTATAATATAAAAAATATTCAGGATTATATAGGGCTTAATGAGCCATATGAATCTCTAAGAGCTTTTTCTAATTTTATTGCTGAGATGAAAAAGGATAAGGTAAAGGTTGAAGATGAAGAAGATGATGATGTTGATATTGAAATATTTATAGACAATGAAGATGATGAGAATGAGAATTTATGGGAGATAATTGAAGAAATCGAAGAAGAAATAAAGAGTTTACTTGAAGCAGAAGAGACAAAAAGTCAATTGAGAAATGCTGATTATTCTAAATTAAATAGAGATGAAAAGATAGATGAAATTTATTCTGAAATAAAAAGAAGTTATTCTATATTTAATAATAAAATAGAAGTAAATAATCCAATAGAAAAAGAAGAAAAACTCTTAAAGAGTTTAATATTGATATATGGAATAGAGGCAATTGTTGAATTGAAGGATAGGCTTAAAGATGATTTTAAGCATATTTCGGTTGAAGAGATTCTGGATAATTATTTAAAAAATTCAGAAGAAGGCAAAATAATGGAGTATAAAAAATGGTATAAGGATGTATTAAAAAATCTTGGAAGAAATCTAAAACAAATAAAATAAACCCGTAAGGGTTTATTTTATTTGAATAATAAATTTTAAACAGGGGGTAATTAGAAAGTGGCAACTAAAAACTATTTTTCACCAGAAGAAATTAACCCACAAAATCCAGTATTTTCAAGGATCAGAACAACTATTGAAACAGCTTTTTTTAGAAACAACGTGGTAAAGGTAGATTCGCCAAAAGAAGCATATAAGCTTGCTAAAAATTCTCCCGGGACAATTATAACAGATTTAAATGTTTATAAACCTGAGTTATTGGCTCTTGATGAAGGCGCCAAGATTTTAATTTTTAATGATGGAGCTGTAACAGGTAGATATGCAGCTGGTAGAAGAATTGTTGGAGAGCCAGATGTTGATGTTGAAAAATATGCAGAAATAATTAGAGAGGCTGTATATAATACAAGATTTAGAAAAATGTATCATGCAATTTCATTTACAGGTTTACATGAAGATTTTATTATAAAAAATCATCTTTTAATTCCTGAGGGGCATGAAAATATATTATATAATTGGTTATTAAACTTCCAACCATTTACAGTAGAATTCATAAAAATATATGAAAATTCCGTTGTTTTAAATGAAGGAGATGTATATATCTTTTCAGATCCAGATTGGAAACATCCAGATTTTCCTCTTGGATTATCCTTCTTTGATCCTGAACATAATTGTGCAGCAATACTTGGTATGAGATACTTTGGTGAATTTAAGAAAGGAACTTTAACATTGGGTTGGGGCATTGCAAATAGAAATGGTTACGCTTCCTGTCATGGCGGATTGAAAAAATATACTTTAAAGGATAATGAAAGTTATGTTGCAGCATTTTTTGGACTCTCAGGTTCGGGAAAATCAACATTAACTCATGCAAAGCACAATGGAAAATATGATATAACAATATTACACGATGATGCTTTTGTAATTTCAATGGCTGATGGATCATCGATATCACTTGAACCTTCATATTTTGATAAAACAGCGGATTATCCTGTAAGTTCTGAAGATAATAAATATCTTTTAACTATACAGAACTGTGGTGCAACTATAGATAATCAGGGTAGAGTAATTCCTGTTATGGAAGATATTAGAAATGGCAATGGAAGAGCTTTAAAATCAAAATTATGGTCACCCAATAGAGTATATAAAATAGATGATCCTATAAATGCTATTTTCTGGTTAATGAAGGATCCTGTATTACCACCTATTTTGAAAGTAACAGATCCTGTTCTTGCATCAACGCTTGGAGCAACTCTTGCAACAAAGAGAACATCTGCGGAGAAATTAGCTGAAGGTGTAGATCCAGATGCATTGGTATTTGAACCATATGCAAATCCATTTAGAACATATCCATTATCCGACGATTATTATAGCTTTAAAAAATTATTTGAAAAGGGAGTAGATTGCTATATTCTCAATACAGGACATTTCCTTGATAAAAAGATAACCAAGGAAGTAACCCTATCCATTATTGAAAATATTGTTGATGGAAAGGCTGAATTCAAGGAATGGGCAAATGGAATAGAGATAATGGAAATTGAAGGGTATACCCCTGATATGACAGATAAGGAATATGTGGAAAACTTTATATCTTCAATGCAGAGAAGAATAGATTTTATTAATTCAAGGGAAACAGAAAAAGGTGGAAGGGATAAATTACCTTCAGAATGTAAGGAATCAATTGAAGATATTATAAATCAATGCAGAAGAAATAAAAAGGATATATTGGAGGGATAAATGGAACCGTTAGCAATATTTATTACGTTTACTAATTTTTTTGTAAGTTTTTTTAAGTCCTATTTTAAACCATTAATTCCATTTTTTATGGAGTATTTTAATATAAATGAACCAAAAATATTTGTGATGATGGCGTCAATTTTGACGCTATCATCTTCTTTTAGCCAGATATTTTTTGGATATATTTCTGATAAATCTGAAAGAAAGTTGATATTATTGTATATATCGGTTATAGTAACCATGACACCTATCTTCTTTTTGGGATATGTCAAATCAATATGGCTATTATTTTTAATATTTTTCCTTGGGTATATGGGAAGTGCAGCACAGGAACCTTTAGGAGCAGGTATAAGTGGAACAATTGGTAAAGGGAAAAGTACTACGCTTGCAATATTTATGGTTGGTGGAACATTTGGCTATGCGCTTGGACCTGTGTTTATAACATATTTTGTTACTCATTATAATTTAAAAAATTCATTGTATATAGGATTAATAGGGATTATTTTATACACAATACTCTTTTATTTTGCTTATAATTATTTTAAATCTCATCATCATTTAAAGCCTAAAAATAAAAAAACACGATTTTTTGAGAGTTTTAAAGGTTTTAAATATATTTATCCAATATGGTTATTAACAGTGCATAGGGCATTTATCAGTATAATGTTCAGGTCATATGTACCTATAAAGTCAAGAATGCTCGGTTATGATTTAACTGTTGGAGGATTGCTTGTAACTCTTGGATTTCTTGCAGGAACATTTTCCAATTTATTAGGAGCAAAATTAGAAGAAAAAACCAATGTAAGATTTGTTAATTTATTATATTTTTCAGCGTTTTCAATACTGGTATTTTTATTTTCAACATCTACAAATATATGGGTTTTATCAATATCTTATATATTGGCAGATGCTTTTATGTTTTTAACAATGTCTGTTAATGTGCATTATGCGCAACAGTTGTTGCCAGAAAACAAGAGTTTTGCTTCTGGTGCATTAATGGGGTTTACAAGAGCTGTTGGAAATGTATTAATTACAGTATATACCTTCTTTTTTGGTAATAATGTCCCTTTTGTTTTAAATAGCTTATGGATATTTGGAATTCTGGGAATATTAATAACAATTATCTTAATTCGTCCCCAACCGGATAGTAAGTAATTAAAAAAGGCTCTTCAATTTGAAGAGCCTTTTTATTATATTTAATTTATGATCATGGATAAATTCCTCTTAATTTTGTAGCTGTAGCTACTCTTTCAATAGCAATTACATATGCAGCTGATCTCATATCTGTATTGTATTTTTCCATTGTTCTAATTGTTGACCAGAATGCATTTTTCATCTTTTTGTGTAATGCTTCTCTAACATCTTCTAATTCCCAGAAGTAGTGTTGTAATCCCTGTACCCATTCAAAGTATGATACTGTAACTCCTCCTGAGTTTGCAAGGAAGTCAGGAACAATTAATACGCCTTTTTCGTTTAATATTTCATCTGCTTCTGGTGTGATAGGTCCGTTAGCACCTTCAACGATTAATTTTGCTTTTACATCTTTTGCATTCTTTTCTGTGATTACATTTTCAATTGCAGCTGGGATTAAAATATCAACATCTAAAGTTAATAATTCGTCATTTGATATCTTTTTGAAGTTTACTTCTCCTTCGTAATCATCTAATCTTGCTTTTCTTGCTGAGATGTAATCCATAATATCTTTTATTTCTGCAGGTGTGAATCCATCTTCTTTGTAAACACCTGTTGAAGAGTCACTAAATGCAACAACTTTCATTCCTAATTCTTCAGCTGTTAATAATGCAGCGTATGAACCAACATTACCAAAACCGTGAATAGCAACTGTTAATTGATCATTTTTCTTGTTGATTTTTCCTTTTTCTCTCATGTATTCTACAGCTTCTTCAACACATACTCTAACACCTCTACCTGTTGCTTCAGTTCTACCCATTGAACCACCAATATCAAGTGGTTTTCCTGTAACAATACCAAGAACTGAATGGCCAACATTCATTGAGTATGTGTCCATGTACCAAGCCATTATTTGTGGATTTGTGTTTACGTCTGGAGCTGGAATATCTCTGTCTTCTCCAATTATAACCTGAATTTCTGAGAAGAATCTTCTTGATAATCTTTCTAATTCACCGTCTGATAATTCCTTAGGATTTACTGTAACTCCACCTTTACCTCCACCGTAAGGAATATCAACAACTGCAGCTTTCCATGTCATCCAGAATGCTAAAGCTCTAACTTCATCAAGAGTTACATCCTGGTGATATCTAATTCCACCTTTAGCAGGTCCTCTTGCGATGTTGTGCTGTACCCTGTGTCCTGTAAATACTCTTATTGAACCGTCGTCCATTTTAACCGGGAAGTTAACTGTTAATTCCCTTTTTGGTTTTGAAAGTACTGCCTGTAAATCTGGGTCTAAATCCATTACTTTACATGCTTTATCAAATTGTTTCAATGCATTATCAAATAAGCTCATGCCTGCACCCTCCTCGGAAGATAAAATAACTTACATCTTAATTTTAAATTTTTTTCTCAAATAAAACAACCTCCATAAGACTAACTTCCAGTCGTATATTACTATTTATTATTAATTACATATAAAAATCTCGTTTGATTATATAATATGAAAAAATTTTCACGAAATTTTTTTCTCAGTATTTATTCTTAGTATTTTAATATATATGTTAAAATTGAGAGTTTATTCATTGATAAATATATATTATTAGGGAGAACGTTATATTATGATACATTACATATCTTTATTTTTATAGTTTTTTTTGATATAATCTTTATGTATATTAAGAAATCATAATATACCATTCCACAAAGGAGGATTCCAGAATGAAAGTATTGGTTATAAACTCAGGTAGTTCATCTATTAAGTATCAGCTTCTTGACATGAACACAGAAGAAGTATTATCAAAAGGTTTAGTAGAAAGAATAGGTATAAACGGGTCAAGAATCGTTCATAGGATCAATGGAGAAAAGCACATTTTGGAAGAAGAAATTCCAGATCATGAAGTTGGATTAAAAAGAGTTTTAGAATTATTAACTTCTGAAAAATACGGTGTTTTAAAGGATTTAAAAGAAATAGATGCTGTTGGTCATAGGGTAGTTCACGGTGGAGAAAGATTTGCATCTTCAGTAAAAATAACAGATGAAGTTTTAAAGACTATAGAAGCTTTATCTTTCTTAGCTCCTTTACACAATCCAGCAAATATTATGGGTATAAAATCTGCAATGAAATTATTACCAGGAGTTCCACAGGTAGGAGTATTTGATACAGCATTCCATCAAAAAATGCCAGCAAAAGCTTATTTATACGCTATTCCTTATGAATATTATGAAAAATATAAAATTAGAAGATATGGTTTCCATGGAACAAGTCATAGATATGTATCCAAAAGAGCTGCAGAAATTCTTGGAAAGCCATATAATGAATTGAAGATTATAACTGTACACGTTGGAAATGGTGCTTCAGTTGCAGCTGTAAATAAGGGTGTTTCTGTAGATACATCAATGGGTTTCACTCCGTTAGAAGGTCTTGTTATGGGAACAAGAAGTGGAGATATCGATCCAGCTATTGTTGAATTTTTAGAAAAAGAAGAAGGTTTAAGTGCCAAAGAAGTTGTTAATATCTTAAATAAGAAGAGCGGTGTTTTAGGATTAACAAAAGGATTTAGCAGTGATATGAGAGATATTGAAGATAATGCAATTGAAGGAGATCCTGTATGTAGATTGGCTTTTGATGTTTATGAATATAGAATTGCAAAGTATATTGGTGCATATGCTGCAGCAATGAATGGAGTAGACGCAATTGTATTTACAGCTGGTGTAGGTGAAAATTCACCTATTATGAGAGAAGAAATTATCGAGAATTATCTTGGTTATCTTGGAATTACTATAGATAAGGAAGCTAATAATATAAGAGGAGAAGAAAAGATTATTTCAACTCCAGATTCAAAGGTTGTTGCTATGGTTGTTCCAACAAATGAAGAATTAATGATTGCAAGAGATACAAAAGAAATTATTGAAAAAGGATTAGATGAATTAAAATTATAACGAATTTTCTTTATTAACAAGAGGGAGAGATCCCTCTTGTTATTTTTTTGAAAAAGTTTTATAATTTAATTATAAATTATAAAAGATTCTTATGAGGTGATAGATATGCTAATAAAAACTGAAAATCTTACAAAGGTATATAAAAATGAGGGTATAGAAGTTCACGCGCTTAAAGGAGTTAATTTAGAAATTGCTGAGGGCGAAATGGTTTCTATTTTAGGTCCATCAGGTTCTGGAAAATCTACACTCTTAAATTGTTTATCTGGCATTGATTCGCCTACATCAGGTAAGGTGATTATAGATGGAGTTGATATAACAACTTTAAGCGATGATAGATTAACAGAATTTAGGGCAAAATATATGGGTTTTATTTTCCAGTTTTTTAATTTAATACCGGTATTAAATGCTGTTGAGAATGTAGAGCTTCCTTTATTAATTCAGGGATATAGTGAAAAAGACGCAAGAGAAGCTGCAGAAGAAATGCTTATAGAGGTTGGATTAAAGGATAGAATGAAGAATTTTCCAAATATGCTTAGTGGCGGTGAGGCCCAAAGGGTTGCAATTGCAAGAGCTCTTGTTACAAAACCCAAAATAGTCTGGGCAGATGAACCAACAGGAGCTCTTGATACTAAAACAGGAATGAATATAATGAATTTAATACAGGAATTAAATGAAAAAAACAATCAAACTTTTGTTATTGTTACGCATGATCCAAGAATTACAGAATATACACAGAAAACATTTGAAATGGATAGTGGAATTTTAAGATTAAAATCATCTAATGATTAAAACAGGTGGTGTTTATATATGAAGAAGCATATTCTAAAGATTTCATTTAGAAATATTTTTAGGGTAAAAAAAGAGGCCTTTTTAATGATTTTAGGTTCTATGATAGGTATGGCTTTTATTATTGGGTCTTTGGGAATTAATGATTCATTTAAAAATTATATTTATAAAAGTGTGGAATTATATTTTGGAGAAATAGATGAGGTGTTGGTATCAAAAGGTACAATGGAGTATTCTGAAATAAAGCCATTTCTTTTAGAGCTGGAAGAAAAAAATTTAATTGATGGTAATATTCCCATAGTTTTTAAATTGTATTCTGTTGCTAAAAAGGGGTCTATTCGTAGATTAAAGGTGTCAGATATATATCAGGCAAGTGTTATAGGTATGGATTATAACTTATTAAAAAATTTTGGAACAGATAAAATAAATGTTCCGGAGTCATTATTAGATTTAAAGGGTTATAATGCAGTGCTAACAAAAAAACTTGCTCAAAAGCTGAAGGTGAATGTTGGTGATGAAATAGAAATAATTACCGGATCAACAGCTGCTAATTTGCTGTTTCCTAAAATTTTTAAAGTTGTTGAGATTATAGATTCCAGAGGAGTTTTAAATTATAGAGGACTTGAAGCAAATAATGGAGCAGGTACTATTTTTATTCCTCTTAAAACTATACGTTCCTTTACCGGGATACCTGAAGGAAAGTATCACCAGATACTTATTTCAAATAAAGGAGATTATATTCAGGGGAATAAATTAACAAATCAAGTAGAAAAAATATATAATGAAATGAATATAAAGGCTGATTTTATTCCTGTAAAAGATAACCAGATAAGAGCGGTGGATCAAGGAGGAGTTTCATATATTTTCCTTGCTTTAAGTTTATTTGCTATTGTTTCAGGTGGTATATTAATAATTAATATGTATTCAATGCTTGTTGCAGAGAGAAAGAAAGAACTTGGAATGTTAAGAGCAATTGGATTTAAAAGAAAGGAAATACGTTTAATAATTTTTTATGAAAGTTTATTTTATACGCTTTTGTCAATTCCATTTGGTATTTTTACAGGAATAGTTATTTCGGAATTTACCTTTTCAAAGGTTACATCACTTTTTAAATCGCTTTCTAATTTTGAGAATATAATAGGTGAAGTTCCATTATTAGATGCTTATTATATTTCGATGTATTCTATATTCATTGGTGTTATTGTGGGTGTAATAATCCCATTAACAATAACATATTTGTATTCATATTCTGTTGGAAGATTGAATATAGTAAATGCGATTAAAGATATTCCAGAAAATAAAAAAGAAAAGGGTATATTTAAATATAGACGTATAATAGGAAATATATTTGCTTTACTTTTATTTATATTTGCTCTCTATTTAAAGATAGAAAATTTTCTTTCATTGGGTATAAAGATATTTTCAATTCTTGTAGCTTCAATATTGTTTATCACTTTTAATTTAAAGCTTATAGAAAAGTTCCTTTTAAACATTATAAAATTAAAGGGTAAGTTTGTTCCAATATTAAAGATATCATTTTCCTATCCAATGAGAAATTCAAAAAGAACAGGTGCAATTATTGCATTATATAGTATGGTTATATTTATAATAACAATTTTAACAATAATTCCTTATATTCATTCTGAAAATCTTAGAAACTCTCGTGATGCATTATTTGCAGGTTTTGATGGAGTTGTTGTTGAAATGCCAACAGCAATAGTTATAAATAAATTAACAAAAGAGGATTTACAGGAACTTCCTGGAGTTAAAAATGTAGGTGAATTTTACTTCATACGCGCATTAAATAATTCAAAACAGGAATATGCACTTGTATTTGGTTCAAAGGAATTTTTTCTAAATAATAAACTTAAAATAAAAGAAACAATAGATGAATTTAAGGGATTATCAAATGAAGAGGTCTGGAATTTAGTTTATAATAATCCAGATTATGCAATTTTACCTGAGAGATTAATTGATCCGAAAAGCGGTTATGATTTTGAATTGGGTAAAGAATTTACCGGCCATATAACAAGTGCAACATTTGGTTTTGGAAAGACATCAAGTGCAACAATAACATATAAGGTTATTGGAATTACCTCTAAAATAAGTGAATCATTGGCTATGGGACCAATATTGAGTATTAAAAATCCATATCTTGAAAAGTTCAAAAAATCTGCTGTACATGGATTTTTCTTTTCTTTAGACAATCCATCATATAAAGATTCTGTGGAACAATATTTAAAAAAGAAAAATCAATTTTATATATTTGTTGATGATATAATGAATCTTGGATTAAAGGCAACTCAGGGTATGGTAGATATATTTAATTCATTTTTGTATTTTGGGTTAATGGTTGGAATTATTGGTGTTTCAATAACCATGATGAAAGCGGTAAATGAAAGAAAAAGGATTATAGGTATGCTAAAAGCTATAGGATTTACCAGAAATATGATATTTATGACCTTTTTTGTGGAAGCTACAGTAACTATAATGTTAGGGCTTTTAATTGGAATATTTTCAGGAACATTTGCAAGTTATCTTATATACTTAAAACTTTATGAAAATACAGGAATTGCATTTGCTGTGCCATATTCAAAATTACTTTATACAACGCTGATATTCTATTTAATTTCAATAATAGCAGTATATTCTCCTTCAAAGGCAGCATCGAAACTATCTCCAAATGAAGCCATGAGAGCTATTGAATAAATTAATTAAAAAGTGGAAGGATTCATCCTTCCACTTTTTATTATTATAATAACATTTAAATGGATATGTCTTTTTTTTCAAAAATATACTGCCCTGTGAATATTAAGCCAATACTAATTATTATTATAATTAGCGAATTGAATAAATAAATTTTTCCTGTTGCCACTGTAGAATTAGAAGAGATATATTTAAAGACGCTAAAGTATCGTATCCAATTAATTGATTCCATTACATTTCCAAGCATATCGCCTATAAGCATAAATACAAATATTCCCATGGTAATTGAAATAGGCATAAAATTCCTCTGATATATTACAGAAAGCATTGCTGTAATAGAACCAAAGAAAACCTCTGTTACAAAGAGATATAATGCAAAAGAAGAAAGGATTTTAACATCATATGGATAATGAACATAAATTTTAAAGAGAATTAATATACTTATCCAGAAAATCATGGCAAAAATCAGATAAATCAAGAATAGCGCATAAACTTTTTTCTGATACAACTGTTTTCTATTTATAGGTTTTATTAATATATATTCAATAGTCTTTTTTTCAAATTCATGTGCAAATATTGAAGCGGCCGTCATTATTGAAAATATTGCGGTAAATATCTCTGCCATCATCATAATTTTTACATTAAAAAATCCCTGTGGTGTAAATAAAGAATCTATATTATCCGTAAATGCTTTTAACATAAATTTTGGCATCATATTTATAAATTCCTTTAAACTCTGAGAATCATTTAATACATAATCTATAAAAGGTGCTATCATCCACGCAAATGAAATTAATACAATAGCCCATATTATTAAACTTTTAAGGTTAGAGTGTATTTCCTTTTTTATAATCATATTCTCATCTCCTACGCTAAAGAAATATCTTCTTTATTGAACCATAAAGCGGAAACTATTAATAAAACAATACTTAAGAGAATAATAAATATCCCGTTTTGATAATAAACAGTATTATTTTTTACTGTAGCAACAAGCGGAATGTATTTAAATACACTGATATAACTTAAAAAAGATAAACCTTTTATATCTTCAAGCAATGTATAACCAAAATACATAAGGAATAAAATTCCCATTGCAATGGAATTTACCAGAGACCCTTTTTTTATTGTGAAAGAAAGAAATAATGTAAAAGAAATAAAGAATATTTCAACAACATATGTATAAAAACCAAAGCCATATAATATTTCAACGTTATAATTAGAAGCAACAAAAAATTTAAACATCCATACTATCGTTACTGTGAAGATTGCAGCTATAACAGTAATATTAAAAAACATAACCAATAATTTGCTAAAAAAAATCTTAATTCTTGAATATGGTTTTATTAATAAATATTCAATTGTACCGTTATCGAATTCACCGGCAAAACTTTTTGATACAAGCATAATTGAATAAACTGCAGCAAAAATAAAAACTATGGCCATACCTTCTGAACCAAAAAAACCTTCTGGTTTCAAAAACATTTCCATATCTGATATATTAAAAGCTTTTAAAAATGTTCTGGGTATGGAATTAAAAAATCTGCTTATAACATCTGATTTTTCAGTCATTTTATCAGTAAAGGGTATATATAATCCAGAAAATAAAATAAATATAATATTCCATATAATTAACCCTTTAAAAGTATCCTTAAATTCTTTTTTTATTAATCCCATAATATCACTCCCCGTAAAAATCAAGGAATATATCTTCAAGATCCGGATTCTTAATTTCCATATCTTTAAAATCATAATTTAAAAGCACTTTTAAAAAGTCCTTAAGCTCCACTGTTTTTACATAAAAATTAATTTTTTCACTGTTTTGCTTTTCATATTTAAATCTTTTCAAATTATCATCTAATTTTATATCCCAAACAGTTATTATTTTCTTCGAAATATCCTTTAATCCTTCTATTGTTCCCGATTTTATAACCGTTCCATCCTTTATCATTGTAAATCTGTCGCATAGTTTTTCCACTTCAGATAAAATATGAGATGAAAAGAGAATAACAGCACCATTTTCTTTATGTTTTTTTATTAAAGAATAAAATCTCTGCTGGATAAGCGGGTCCAATCCGCTGGTTGGTTCATCAAGAATTAAATATTTCGGTTTATGCACAAGAGCCTGTAAAATCGCTATCTTTTTCTTATTACCAAGTGAAAGGTTTTTAATTTTTTTGTTTACATCTATATTCAGTGTTTCTATTATTTCTTTTTCATAATTAATATCAATGTTTTTATAAAATGATCTATTAAATTCAAGAAATTCCTTTACCCTCATATCGCCATAAAAATTTACCTCACCAGGAATATAACCTAAGTTCTCTTTTATTTTATCAATCTCAAAGGGAACTTTCTTATCTTCAATAAAAGCTTCTCCGCTGTCCGGGGTTAAAAATCCTGTTAGAATTCTTATTGTTGTTGTTTTACCTGCACCGTTTGGCCCTATAAGTCCCAATATTTCCCCTTCTTTAATTTCAAAATCAACCTTTTCAATACCTCTATTTTTTCCATAATACTTTTTAAGTCCATGGACCTTAATCATCTTCATGCCCCCTTTTTAACCAATATAATTTTATTTTTGATGTTTATAATTTCACAATAATTACAGCAAAAATCAGACCAACCGGTCGGTATTTATATACTACACCTTTTAGATTACACAAATTTGACAGTATGAATAAAAATTTAAAAAAGTCAATATATATCAATTCACACGGTATTTTCACAATGTTTTTCATACCTTAAACAAAAAACACTTTTCTTAACTTGACAAATTGAAAAAAATAATATATAATAATACTCGGATTGAGCGTGACCCGCTAGCTCAGGCGGTAGAGCACTTGACTTTTAATCAAGGGGCCCTGGGTTCGAGTCCCAGGCGGGTCACCAGTTTTTTATACCTGCCAACGCGCGAGTGGCGGAATTGGCAGACGCGCTGGACTTAGAATCCAGTGGGATTTACCCGTGTGGGTTCAAGTCCCACCTCGCGCACCAAACATATACTCAAGCGGAAATAGCTCAGTGGTAGAGCACCTGCTTGCCAAGCAGGGGGTCGCGGGTTCGAATCCCGTTTTCCGCTCCATACAAAAAGCTCCCAGATGGGAGCTTTTTTGTTATTACCTTATTTATTTTCTAATATTTCTTCTTTTTTATTTCTTTTCGGGAATTTTCAAGTTTTCGCTCACATTATTCTAACTATTTTCTTCTATATAAATAAAAAGATGAATGAATGCTTAAAGAGTGTTCTGTTAGATGTAATGAGAAAAAAGAAAAATAATGTGAATGAAAACGAAGAATTTCCCGCAGCGGTGATGACAGGATAGTTGGAAAAAATAAAAGCGAGTGAAGGCTCGCAGAGTGTCCAAGGTAAAATTACAAACGATTGAAAAAATAAAAGTGAATGAATACTTTCAAAGATAAATTTCGAGGATCAGCAACCAAGTCGTTTGAGGGAGTTTTTATTTTTCTCAATCAACACCAATTCTATTTAATTAAAAGAAAATGATATTAAGGATATTAATTAAAGATATAAAAAATTGTGGCATAATCGCCACAATTTTTTTATATCTCCATTATATTTACTTCTCCGTCCTTTGGATCAACAAGCGCCACTGTTGCCCTTCCTGTAAGCCATCCTGAGGCTTCTCCTGGATTTACGATTACACTTTTTCCAGTTACTCGATGAACAATTTCATGCGTATGTCCAAAGAATATGAAGTCATATAACCCACTTTTTTCAGCTGCTTCAAGAGCAAAAGGTTCATGCATCATCATAATTTTTTTACCTTCAACTTCAATAATTCTTGGTCCAGGTAATATTCTGCCATTTGAACGTTCAGAAAGTAATAATTTTTCACCGTCATTATTTCCAAAAACGCCATAAAATTCTATATTTTCTTTTATTATATATGGCAGAATAAATGGTGCTACAAAATCTCCGCAATGAAATACAGCGGTTATATTTTCTCTTTCTATTATCTTTTCTATTTCTTTCATTTTATGCATGTTATCATGTGTATCAGAGACTACCAACCACATATCCTCACCCCTTATATTTTCATTAAATTACAGCAACCTTTGATAATAATTCCGGATTTTCAAGTAGTATACCTGCCCCTCTTGCAACACATAGTTGAGGTTCTTCAGCTACATTTGTGGTAACACCTGTTTTTTCTTCAAATAATTGAGCTAAACCTCTTAATTTGGCAACACCACCTGCTAAATATATTCCATTTTTTAATATATCTGCTGATAATTCTGGAGGAGTAATTTCTAAGACATTTTTTGTTTTTTGAATTATATCATTTAAAACATCTTCTATGGCTTCATATATATCATCGGAGTTTATAACTCTTGAAGATGGCATACCTGTAGCCAGATCCTGTCCTCTTACTTCTAATTCAAGTGTTTCAATATCTCTGTGTGCTTTACCTATTTCTTTTTTTAGATATTCTGCTGTGGATTCGCCAATTAAGAATTTGTATTTTCTTTTTACATATTTTATTATTTCCTGATCCATTATTTCTCCTGCGAATTTTATTGATTCCGAAACAACGCTACCGCTAAGACTGATTACTGCTATATCGGTTGTTCCGCCGCCAATATCAACTATTAAATGTCCATTTGGCTTGGTAATATCCAATCCAATTCCAATTGCAGCAATAATAGGTTCTAAAACAAGATAAGCTTTGTTTGCTCCAACTTTTTCTGCAGCATCTTTTACAGCTCTTCTTTCAACGTCTGTAGTACGTGCTGGAATACCTATAACGAGGTTTGGTTTAGAAGGGAAAAAACCTGTTTTAGCCTGTTTTATAAAATATCTTAATAACTGTTCAATTAATGATGGATATGCAATTACTCCATCCTGCATAGGTCTTATTATTTCAATACCATATGGTGTTTTACCAACCATTGCTTTTACTTCACTGCCAAAACCAGTAATGGTATTTGTTAATTTGTCAACAGCCACTACTGAAGGTTCATTTATTATAACTCCTTCATTTTTTTTGTATACTATAAATGTTGCTGTACCAAGGTCTATTCCTAAATCATGTTTTGCCATGTTTTTTTCCTCCTGCATTTTTATCTTTTCTTATATTATATTCTTTTTCCACATATGATATTATATCATATTTAAAGGGTTATATTGTTAATCTGCGTTTTCCAGAATAATAGCTTTCCATGTTGTTTCTATCCAGTTTTTATAGTTGGTGTAGAAATCCAGAGCTTTATAATCATCATAAAGGCTTTTATTAAATATATCTTCAAACATCATTCCTATTCCACTGTAATTATTCAATATATTTCCATTTATTTTTACAATAGAATTTATAATAGCATTATTTATATAATTTGATAAAGTTTCATTATCTATTTTAAGTTTAATAATATCAATCATGTCTGTTGGTTCTGAAACATATGCACTGTCGGAGTTTTTATATAAGAATTGTGTATCGGATATGTTGTTTGTATATTCCAATTTGTCCCATATATTTTTAAATTCATTTAGATTTACTGCGCTCAGTGATATGTATTTTAATGGATATATTGAGGAATAATAATATCTGTAGTTTTCTATTAAATTATATAATAGTGAATATTCCAGATTATTTAAATCTAAATCATGAAAAAAATTATAATAAAATCCAAATGCTGCAATAGAATATACAGAACCCACGAAATAATCGGTTAAATCTCTAAATTCATACATAATTTCCAGACTCATCATATTACATGCATCAAAAAGAAGCATGTTTATTTTTTGATTATAGGTGTTTTTGTATTTTTTTAGTACATTTTGTATGTTTTTGATTTTAAGATATGAACCATTATCATCAACAATTAATTTTGGTTTTATTGCTTCATTTTTTAATGTTTTTGATTCATCTTTCCATCCATTTCCGTGATCCCATATGTCAAGTATTTTTATTATATTAGAATCTTTTATGGTAAAATCATTTATAAATTTATATAGAGTATCTTCTGATGCTGAAGATAATTCTTTTTCATATCCAAAATTTTCTGTTGAAAATTTCAGTTCTTTGTAACCATTAAAATTGGTTATGAAAAGGAAATAATCATCTATATTTTGTCTGTCTGCTAATATTATGGTTACAATTGGAGTTGTAGATTTTTTTATGGAATTTCTAATTTCATTAATATCATAATTGAAGAAATAATCGAGATTATTTGTTAGCGGATCTTTGTAATCTTCTGAATTGCCTATATAGTCAAGATTGTTATCAGCTCCACCGTAAAGGAGAAAAACTATTTTTGGTTTTATCACATTTATATTATTGATATAATGTCTATTTGATTCACTTTCATAGAATTCCACTTTAATATTGCTATTGACTATATATGGAAGCTTTAAAGAAAGGATTGGATTTCCTTCATATTTGTATATTAATTTTCCATTTGAATCATAAATATAGATTTTTTCTATTTTTCTTGTAAAAGTGAGACTTAAAGGATATCCAGCAATATACTCTTTTTCTGTTAGCGGAGAATCTTTCTGGAAAAAAACGCATGAGTTTAATGTAAGTAATAATAATATATATATAAGAATATTTGTTATCTGGGGTTTGTATTTCAAAATTAACACCTCTAATCTATTAAATGGCGGCAAAAATTGCCGCCATTTAATTTATGATGCGTAGGATACGCTTCTTTTTTCTCGAATAACAGTAACTTTTATAACTCCAGGATATTCCATTGTTTCTTCGATTTTAGCTGAAATATCCCTTGCAAGTTTATCTGCAAGAGCATCATCAATTTTATCAGGTTGAACAATAACTCTTAGTTCTCTACCAGCCTGAATAGCATAAGCTTTATCCACATGTCTAAATTCTTTTGCAATTTCTTCTAGTTGTTCAATTCTTCTAATATAGTTTTCAAGTGTTTCTCTTCTTGCACCTGGTCTTGCAGCTGATACAGCGTCTGCAGCACCAACAATTACAGCTTCAGGTGTCATAGGATCAACTTCATTGTGGTGATATTGTATTGCATTAACTACTTCTAATTTTTCATTATATCTTTTTGCAATCTGGCCACCTACTATAGCATGTGACCCTTCAACTTCGTGGTCTATTGCCTTTCCAATATCGTGTAACAATGCTGCTCTTTTAGCTAATTCAACATTAAGTCCCAATTCTGCTGCCATTAATCCTGCGAAGTTTGCAACTTCAATTGAGTGTTCAAGAACATCCTGACCATAACTTGTTCTGAATTTTAATCTTCCCAAAAGTTTTACCAATTCTGGATGTAATGGTTTAATGCCAACTCTCATTACAGCTTCTTTACCAGCTTCTTTTATTATATCTTCCAATTCTTTCTTTGTTTTTTCATATACTTCTTCAATTCTTGCTGGATGAATTCTTCCATCTACAACAAGTGCTTCAAGCGTTCTTTTTGCTATTTCTCTTCTTAATGGATTAAATCCTGATATTACAACTACTTCTGGTGTATCATCAATAATTAAATCACAGCCTGTCATTTTTTCAAATGCCCTTATATTTCTACCTTCTCTACCTATAATTCTACCTTTCATATCATCGGTTGGTAATGAAACTGTAGATGTTGTAATTTCAGATGTTACATCGGAAGCGTATCTTTGAACTGCTATGCTAACTACCCACTGAGCATGTTTCTTTGCATCTTCTTCATATTCTTCTTTCATTGCCTTATATGTTTGAGCAAGTTCTAATTCATATTTTTCTTTTGCTTCATTAAGCACCTTTTCTCTTGCTTCTTCCATTGTTAAATTCGCTATTTCATATAATTTTGTTTCAAGTTCTTCCTTTAGCTTTGAGATTTCTTCTTTTTCTGAGTCTAATCTATTTTTTAATTCTTCAAGGTTTTGCTCTTTTCTGTCAATCATTTCTTCTCTTCTGATTAAACGCTCTTCCATTGATTTTAATTCTTCTTTTTCTAATTTTATTTCTCTGTTGAATTCTTCTTTCATTTTTTGAATTTCTTCTTTACTTTCAATGAGAGCTGATTTTACTATGTTGTCTGCTTCTTTTTGTGCATTTCTTATTATTTCATCTTTTTCTCTCTTAGCTATTTCAATTTCCATTTTTAACTGTTCTTTTTCAGATTTTAATTTTTCAAGAAACTCTTTATTTCCTTTTTCTAAACCTTTTGTCATACCTGTTTTATATGCTACAAATACCAAAATTACCAATATAACGATTAACGTATATAACAACGTTACCATATTATTCACCTCCATCTTCTGCCAAAACTTCTTCTATTTGATAAATTTCAAATCCTCTTTTATACAAATACTCTTTTATCTTTCTTGAATCTTTTCCCAATCTTTTTTGTTTTTTCACTATCTCACGAATTATTTCTTTCAAATTTATTTCTTCCAATACTTTTTGTAAAGCTTTATATATAATCTCTTCTTCTATATGATATTTTGAAATTAATTCCATTTTCAATAAAAATGGTCCTTTGTAATTAAAGGTGATTTTATCATATAGATAATAATATGCAAATAGCTCATCATTAATCATATCAAAGCGTTTGAGCTTTTCTATTACCTCGTCAACGGTTTCTTTATAAAAACCTGTTTCGAGCAGTCTTTTTCTTAATTCATATTCTGATCTTGCTCGATACTTTAATAAGCTAATGGCCTTTTTTTCTGCCTGCATAATATCTGTAGGATCAATCTTCTTTTTCTTCATTATTTGTAATTTCTTCTCCTTCTGCTTCTTCTAAGGTGTTAGATGGATTTTCCACTTTTTCTTTTAAATCATCTGGAATTGGTAAATCCATTTCTTTTCTTATTCGATATTCAATTTCATCAAGTAAATAGGAATTTTCTTTTAAATAATCAAGAGATTTTATTTTACCCTGTCCCAGACTAATTTCATTGCCATTTAAATCTGTATAGGAGAACCATGCTCCACTTCTTTTTACGATATCATGATTTACAGCAATGTTGAAAATATCATTGATTTTTGCTAACCCCTGGCCATAGATCATATCAACCTTTGCTTCTTTAAATGGCGGAGCCACTTTGTTTTTTACAACTTTGATGTTTACTTCGTTACCATATGCATCTTTACCTTCTCTTAATGTGGTACCTTTTCTTACTTCCATTCTTATTGTTGAATAGAATTTAAGAGCTACACCACCTGCTGTTGTTTCCGGATTTCCATAGGCTACACCAATTTTCATACGTGTCTGGTTAATAAAAATAACTATAGTTTTTGACTTATTAACGCTTCCAGCAAGTTTTCTCAATGCCTGAGACATTAATCTTGCCTGAAGCCCGACGTGTGAATCTCCCATATTACCTTCTATTTCTGCCCTTGGAACCAAAGCAGCAACAGAGTCTATAACAACAAGATCAACGATATTTGAACGAACAATGCTATCTACTATTTCAAGTGCCTGTTCTCCAAAATCTGGTTGAGAAAGAATCAAAGTGTTAGGATCAACTCCTAACTTTTTTGCATATTCAAGATCAAGAGCGTGTTCAGCATCAATAAATGCTGCTATACCGCCTCTTCTCTGAACTTCAGCAATTGAATGAAGAGCAAGGGTTGTTTTACCACTTGATTCATTACCGTATATTTCGATAATTCTTCCTCTTGGATATCCACCAACACCTAAAGCAATATCAACAGATAATACACCTGTTGGAACTATATCCAGCTTTCTTTCATCTTCCAGACCTTTTCCCAGGATCATTATAGAACCCTGACCATAATTTTTTTCTAACTCTTTAACGAGTTTATCGAGCATTTCTTCTTTATTTACGCCTTTGTTTGAACTGACACTGCTCTTTTTATTTGATGCCTTTTTAGCCATTAATAATCAAACCTCCCTCAAAATCGATGGTGTACAACCTCTTATATATGGGTCCCTTTTTGGTTAATGTTGAAGAATATATACCAACAGAACTTACTGGAACCAGAACTCTTTCTACAGGTAATACCGCTATGAGCTTTTCCCAGAATTCTGGTGCCTTTTTTATTCTACCGACTGTAAGATGTGGATGGAATTGTTCTTCACTTTCAGAAACATGAATACCTGATAATTTTAAGGATTTTATAACCTCATTGTGTAACTGTTTTAGAGTATTTCCACCGTCTACTCCCAGCCATACAACACGTGGAAAATTCCTGTTTTTAAAATATCCAACCCTATTAACTTCAAATGCAAATGTTGGAAATCCGGTTATTCTTTCTTCCATTCTTTTTGCGATTTCTGCTATTTTTGTGATATGAGTATCTCCAAGGAAATATAGGGTTAAATGAATATTTTCGGGTTTTGTCCAGTTTCCCTTAAACCCCATTCTTTCCAATCTTACAATTGTATCTCTCAATATATCCTGAATACTTTGATTTACTTCTATTGCTATAAATGTTCTGATTTTTTTATTTCTGTCCATTTTCCTCCCCCTTAAATCCTGCTATGTTTTTTACCAGATAATTATATCCCGAAAAGATGGAAAAGAAAGCTGTAATCCATATTAAAAATGTATTTATACTATTTAAAAATGAAAACTGAACGCTTAAGTATAATGAACCAATTAAGATAGTCTGAGAAAAGGTTTTTAATTTTCCCCACATATCTGCAGCCACTACAATATTTTTATTTGCCAGAAACATTCTCAATCCACTAATGAAAATATCGCGAACTATAATAATAGCCACAAACCAACCTGGAATTAAATGAATATCCAGAAAGGCTATAAACAAAGCATTTATTAATATTTTATCCGCTATCTGATCCATAAATTTTCCAAAATCACTAACAAGATTATATTTTCTCGCAATATATCCATCTAATAAATCTGTTAAAGATACTAATATATACACAAAAAAAGCTATTATATAGAGATTTTTGTCATATGTAATCATAAACATTGGAATTGTTGCTATTATTCGTATAAAGGTTAATATGTTTGGAACAGTCCAGAGATTCATACTGTAAAGCCCTCCATATCATATTCAAATGTATTGGTTATTTCAACTTCGACAAAATCTCCAATTTTTATTTCTCTGTTTGAGGATACAAATATATTTCCATCAATTTCAGGTGCATCCATATATGTTCTTCCAACATATACATTATCCTCTAATTCTTCTATTAACACTTTTAATTTCTTTCCTTCAAATTGTTCTAATTTTTCCAGTGAGATTTCTTTTTGCAATTCCATAAGTTCTTCAAGTCTTATTTCTTTTGTTTTTTCATTAACTTTTTTATCAAAGGCATATGAAGGTGTCCCTTCTTCATCATAATATGTAAAGGCTCCAAGTCTATCAAATTCCATTTCATCAACAAATTGAATTAATTTTTCAAAATCCTCATCCGTTTCACCAGGAAAACCCACTATAAATGTTGTTCTTATTATGCTATCTGAATTTTTTCTTATTTTTTGTATAATTTCTTTTAATTGTTCAACCGTTCTTATTCTTCCCATGCGTTTTAAAACATTATTTGAACCATGTTGCAAAGGAATATCAAAATAATTTACAACTTTATCCAGTTGATGTATAGTATTTATAATTTCATCATTGATGAAATCTGGATGTAAATACATAACCCTAATCCAGAAATCACCTTCTATTTCGTTAAGCGCTTTTAAAAGCTCTGGTAAAGCCTGTTTTTTATATAAATCCACACCATATAATGTATTATCCTGGGATACAAGTACTATTTCTTTTATTCCTTTACTTATGAGGAATTTTGCTTCATTTACGATATCTTCTATTTCCCTGCTTGAAGGATTCCCCTTAAAATATGGTATAGAACAAAAAGCGCATTTTCTATTACATCCATCTGCTATTTTTATATATGCATATGGTTTATCTGGAATAACTCTAAAATCACATGAATATACATCATATGGCTGTTCTAATTTAAAATAAAAATTACCTTTATCTATATTTTCAGCAATTAACGAAGGCGGAACAACACCTATAAGACCATCTACTTCTTTTAATTCTTTTTTTAAGTCTTCATAATATCTTTCAATAAGACAGCCAATAGGAATGACCTTTAAATCCGGATTTTCTTCTTTTAATGCAACAAGATTAAATATTTCATTTATAGATTCTTCTTTTGCAGGTTCTATAAATCCACATGTATCTATTATTGCTATATCCGCCTTTAGCGGATTATCTATTATTTCATATTCTCGTTTTATAAATTCTCCCTTTAAAACATCCATATCTGCCTCATTTTTGGGGCAGCCAAGTGTTAAAATATATATTTTTTTGCTCATAAAATCCTCCTAAAATTATTCTCAAATTTAATTATAACATAATTTTTTCATTACAGGAAAAGATGTTTCACAAATAAAGAAATTTTTACAATGTTACAGTTTTTTTTATTCGAAAATTTTTGTTATAATCTTAGTGGATATTTTCAATGGAGGTGGGGATATTGAAAAGATTCTTTTTTTTATTTTTTTTAATAGTTCTGGCTATTGTATCCTTTTCTATTAATTACGGGAAAATTGATCAAAATCGTTTTGTTTTAAGAAATATTAAAGAATACGCTGATAAACACTGGTGTAAAATCGAAACAAAAAACATTATATTTCATTTTGAAAAGGACAGCGAATTTGCCAGGTATTCAAGAATAATAGCCGAAAGAGAACAACAAAATCTTGATAAATTATTTGATTTTTTTAAACTCAAAAATGTGAAAAATAAAGCAAATGTGTATATATTAAAGGATTTTGAAATGAATAATATCATAGATGTTGGGGGATTAAATACCGGTGGTAGTACAATTTATACTACCAGCTGGGCTTTACGTCATGAATTAATACATTTTGTTGAAGCACAATTTGAATATGAAAAATACCAAAATGAATATAAAAAGGATAAAATACATTCTGAAATACTTGTTGAGTCAATTCCTCAATATTTTACCTCAGGATATAATACTGCGTATTTAAAATTTATTTTTAAATACGGGAAAAAACTTGATTTTGATAATCCAGATAAAATGCTAAAAGAAATGGCAAAAAACGATAATATATACGCATATGGTTCTTCATTTTTTGAGTATATGTTGCAGCATTATACAATTGATGAAATAAAAAATCTTTACATAAATTACTTTACGAATATTGAAGATATTTCTGGAAAAAACTTTGATGAATTAATAGGCGATTGGCTTAAATGGGTTAAAAATTATTCTGGAAATTCATTTAATGGTATATATGCCGCAAATTATTTTTATTATTTATATTATGAAAATTATATTATAGGAAATATTCAGCTTCAAAATATATATAATCTTAAGGGGGAAATTGGTTTAAATTATAATAATCAAATAGTTGGAAGAATAAATAATTCTATTGCAGTATATGATCTTTTTAATAAAAGGTATTCTCTTTATAACGGAAGATTTTTATCCTATATTGATAATAATTATGTTATAACCTATAATTATTTGGCAGATTATATAATTATAAATATATATAATAAAAACACCGGTCTTTTAATTCATAAAATACCTTTAGAAGTTGATAAACCTGCGCTTATTAAAGGAGATATTTTAGATAATATATTTGTGTTTTCAACTGGATATGAAATATATAAGTACAACTTAAATACAGGAAAACTACAGAAAATAATAGATAATATAAATACCGATGTTGTAAAAAGAATTGGAAATAAATTACTCCTTGGAAATGAAGACGGAACGGTATCTATTTTTGAAAACAATAAAATTACAAAAAGTATTAAAATCTCAGACTGGTTTATAAAGCATATAATTCCTGCAGAAAATTATATTATAGTAACCTCCGGATTTAATAAAATAACCATTTTAGATAAAAACACTTTGAAAATAGTAAAAGAACTATTTTTAGAAAATGATTATCTCAGCCAGATTTCAAATAACAAAAATTATCTGTATGTATTATATCTTTCCGGTAAAATACTGAAAATAGATTTAAATACATTTAAAACTGTTAATATTATGCATGTTGGAAGGGTTGCATATCCTGAAATAGGATACCTTACAAAAAATCTATTTGCAAAAAATATCGATGGATATTTAAGGTTTTATGCTCTGGACTATACAATACCTGAAAATAAAGAATTATACAGAAAAATTCGTAGCTTAAAGGACTATCCAGATTATATCGAAAACGAAAAATTACTTTTTAAAACAGAAAATAATATAAATAATTACTGGAAAATAGGAGATTATGAAATAATAGAAAATGAATTTTGTGAAGTATCAATAAAAAAAGATGGAAATGAAATCTTAAATATAGAATTATTTGATTACCTTTCAAATTTAAAAATAATAAAGGATATTTTATTTATTTCATGTAATGACGGTGAAGTTAGACTATATAACTTAAAAAATGGCAAAGAACTATTTGAAGACCAGAAATTGCAATTATCTGCAGACTTTGATGGTGATTATATCTATTATGGAAATAAAAACAGAGAAATAGTAAAATATGACTATAAAAATAAAAAAATAGTTGAAAAATACTATGGAAATTGGGGATTGATTTCGGAAATCAAAAGAACACCTGACAATAAAACCATGATTTCATATTATTCAAAAGACAAATTTAAAAGATTCACAACCTCGCCATCAAACAGGATTATAATTCATTATAACGATAAACCAGAATATGATAGAACAATTGTAATTCGTTATCCAGTAAAAACAATAATTCCATACTCCAGCGATAAACTTCTTGTTGAAGATACAAAATCTAATTTATATATATATAATATTTTCACAGGCAATATGGAGAAAATAATATCTCATTCACTTAGAAAGATTATTTCGCTGGATATATATAATGGAAGGATAATATTTACAGATGGAAAGTTTATATTAATAAAGGATATAAATACAAATGAAACTATAGCGAAGTATATTACTGATTATGAACATATAACCTTTGTAAAATGGATTTCTAATACCACATTTATTTACGGAAGCGATAATAAAATATATAGCTACTCTTTTTAATTAACCCCCCGGCTAAATACCCGGGGGGTTAATTATTTATGGATTATTTTTTCAACATATTTACCTGTCATTACTTTTAAAAGACATCCATAACTCATTCTGAATTTTATAGTGTCTCCAAGCTTATATTCTTTTTCAGAATCAGTTACATCTACGATGGTATGGTCGCTACTTGCGTGCAATACTTCTAATTTTTCATCTAAAGGAATAAGTCCATCTGCGATAATATCCTGTTCACCTATAGCCAGAATGGCTTTTTTTCTTATTCCTTTATCTTCAAATTCTGGTTTTCTTCCAAAAGCATCAAAACCTATTTCTCCAACAGGTACTGAAGGTTTATCCTTTAATTCTATAATTTGTGCTTCTAAAATCATTGTATCAACATTGTTTCCTGGTACAATTCTATTATTTGTTACATCGGTTCCGCATATAATAGATTCGCCAAGTCTGAAATGATTAATTCCTTCAGGCAATAGATTTTTCTCTACAAGCGGTAATGCTGCAGTATTTCCACCGGACACTATTTCAATTTTTATGTTTAATTTTTCCTCAATCTCTTTTTTTATGTTCAATAATGTTGTCATATTTTCTTTTGAAGGTAAAACTCCACCAAAACATCCAAGGTTTGTTCCTATACCTTTGAGTTTTATATTTTTAAAATCTTTGACTTTAGATATTTCTTCTACGGCATTTTCATACCATACGCCTTCTCTTAAATCACCAACATCAACCATATAGATTATATCCTGTATTTTTCCAGTTTTTTCAGCTGCATCATTTATCCATTTTACTGTTTCTATTTCAGAAACAAGTGTAACGTCAACATATTTAACCAACAGTTCTATTTCGTCTTTCATAGGAATTCTTAAGAGCATATATTCTGCATCAATACCGGCATTTTTCATATCAATTATATTTTGTATTCTTGAATCCCCAATTGATTTAACGCCAGCTTCTATTAAAGCATTTGCTACATCAATATTTCCGGCGGTAACTTTTGTAACAGCAGTAAATGAAATTCCTCTTTCTTCAAAAATTTTTTTGATGTTTAGAGCATTTTCCTTTATTTTTTCAGGATAAATATGAACTACAGGATACACAATTATTCCCCCTTCATGTGTTTTATATTATCTATTGATAATCCAAAACATTCCTTTTCGGCATTGCCATATGGTTCTACGTGAATTATTATATCTTTAATAGCAGGATTTTTTTCTTTTATTCTTTTTTCCAATTCTGCACATATTTCATTTGCTTCTTTTACTGTCATTTCCGGTGGCAATTCAATATGCATATCAACAAAATATCTATGACCAAATTTTCTTGCCCTTATTTTATGAGGATTTTGTGCTTTGGCTGTTTTGCATGAACAGTTTGCGACGAGTTCATATAATTCTTTTAGTTCAGGGGAACTTTCCATTAATTCACTTGATGATTCCATAAACTGTTCAAATCCTGTTTTTAAAATCATTAAAGATACAAAAATAGCTAATACGGAATCAATCCACCATAATCCTGTGAAGTATAGAACTAATATTCCTATTAAAACAGAAGAAGAAGTAAAAACATCATTTCTCATATTTAAAGCATCTGCAATTGTTGCGTTGCTATTTATTTTTTTTCCTATATATAATCTATATTTGTACAGGGAGTACTTTACCACTACGGAAATAGCAGAAATAATAACTACAAAAAGCAGATTATCTATATTTGCATCATGATTTATTAAACGTTTTATGGAATTTGTAAATACTTCTATACCCGCATACATTATTATAAGAGATACAATTTTTGTGGCTATTGTTTCCGCACGTTCATGTCCATATGGATGTTCAATATCCGGTGGTTTATTGGAGATTTTTCCTGCGATTAATGTCATAACAGAGGTTAATATATCTGTTGCTGTGTCAAGACCATCGGCTAATATAGCCATACTATTGGTAAAGAATCCAATACCTATTTTGAGTATTGCAAGTAATGCGTTTGCAATTATGGAAACTATAGATGATATGGTTGATAATCTTTCTCTTTCTTTGTAATTCAAATTCATCACCCTTTTAATACATCTATAGATTTTTTTAGGTATTCATCTTCCACGCTCATTCCAAGGTCAATTTCAGGTTTGTTTTCTCCGTGGAAATCACTTCCTGCTGTTATCATTAATCCTGTTTTTAAAGCAATATCCTTGAAAATTTCAATTTCTTTTCTTGTATGTTTGGAATAATAAACTTCAATACCCCATAATCCAAAAGGTTTTAAATAGTATATTAAATCTATAAGTTTCGATGGAGATAATTTTAAATACTTTGGATGAGCAATTACAGGATAACCCCCAGCCTGTTTTATTAAAGAAACAGCTTCTTCTGGTTGTAATTTTTGTTTTGGAATATATGCAAGTTTTCCGTCTCCAAGATATTTATCAAAAGCTTCTTCTCTATCTTTGACATATCCTTTTTTTAACAGAACACGTGCAAAATGTGGTCGACCAATAACATCTCCCTGAGCTTCTTCGGCAACTTCATCTAAGGTTATTTCAAAACCAAGTTCTTTGAGTCGTTCTATCATTAAATTATTTCTATTTTTTCTATAATCCTGAATTCTATTAAGTGTGGATATTAATTTTTCGTTATTTATGTCAATGCCATATCCCAAAAGATCAAACATATTTTTAAATTTGCAACTGATTTCTACGCCAGTAATATAATTTACATCATATTTTTTTGCAAATTCAATAGCTTCTTTTTGTGCATCTATATTATCGTGGTCTGTTATAGAATATAATTCTAAATTTTTTTCTTTAGCCAATAATATTAGATCTTCTGGTTTGTATGTTCCGTCTGAATATGTTGAATGTGAATGTAAGTCTAAAAGCATTTTTTCCCTCCAATAACTAATGCGGGCATTAAAGCCCGCATTTAAGCTAAAATATCCAGATTTTTTCCCTGATACATATCACCGATTATCCTTACTAATTTTCGGGTTAAACCATCCTGTTGATAAACTATAGCGTTTAATAGATTATCAAAGTCCTGGCTGGTTTTTTGAGCCATTTGCTGATTAGCTGCAGATGATGCAGCATTTCTGGTATTGATTTGAGGTGTATATTGATATGAGCCAACTCCCGATACACCATTAATCATCTTTATCACCTTCTTTGTTTTCAGGGTCCATTATATATATCGTATAAAAAAATCGGGGCTTTACAGAATAATTCTACCATATTTATCCTTTTATGTCAAAGCTTTTTAAATTGTACATGATTATGATATAATTTTTTTCGGATTGTTTAAAGGGATAGGGGGTATAGTCTATGAAACTCTTTTATTTCGAAGGCGAAGAATATTCCAGAGAAATAAAAGGATATGTATTTGGAAAAAATGAAACAGATGCACTTAAAAGGGTTAATAAAAGTATTTTAATAAAGAAATTCGAATTTGTGAAAAGAATAAAATTTAAGAAGTTATCTCAAAAAGAACATCTTACCTTTATAAAATCTTTAAAAGCATTACTGGCAACCAATATTACATTTTTTGATGCTGTAGATTTAATGAGAAAAAATACAGGGATTACATATCAATTAAAGGTTGCACTTGATTTTATTGTAAATAATTTAATAGCTGGTAATACATATGTGGAAAGTTTACGTTCCGCATATTTTTTTGATTATGAATTAAGGGTATCGCTTTCTGGTGTTTCAGATGAAAAAGAAATGATTAAAATGCTTGAAAGGCTTGAGAATATATATCAAAATAGAATTAATAATTATAAAGAATTTAAAAATATAATTGCTTACCCTTTGTTATTGTTTTCTGCAATAATATCCCTTCTTTTCTTTCTTCAATTTTATATATCCCCTATTTTTTCAAAAACATTTAATGTAAAATTTAATTTTCTTTTCTCCTGGGGGATAATATTATTGTTTTCAATTATTGCTATAGCCGTAGCTGTTCTATTAAAGTATAGAAGAAAATTTGATAAAACAATATATAAAATCCCCTTTTTAGGTAATTTATATATGAAGTTTTATTTGCTGGAATTTATTGAGAATACATTAATTTTTATAGAAAGTGGGGATACTTTATATTCAGCATTTGAAAAGAGCTCGGAAATTGCAACATCTAAAAAAGTAGCGGAAGAAATAAATGAGATGCTTTTGAAAATAAAAAATGGAAAAGATTTATCCGATGCATTTAAAGACAGCTCTTTTGGTGAATTAATATATGCACTATCTTTATCAAATGATATTGGAAATATGAAAAAGCCATTGGAGATAATGGAAACCCATCTTAATCTGGAAATAGGTACTTATGTTCAAAAATTAAAAAAGATATTTGAACCAATTTTAATATCAATATTGTCCGTTATAATTTTAGAAATTGTATATACCTTTTATAATGGGATGTTTAATGCTATTAATATGTTTGAGGGGATATAGATGAAGTCAAAAAAAGGATTTATACTTTTTGAAGTGATTGTTGTACTGTTAATAGAAAGTATTTTAATATTAGTTGCTCCTATAATTATAAAACATACATTTTTTGAAGACATAAAAAAGAGAATAGATTTTGTGTATATGATGGATACTTTTGTGCAGGCAAAGTATCATTCTATAGATTTTAAAAAGAAGAATTCAAGGGTTATAGTAGCAGGTAAAATATATTTTATTGGTAATATATTTCTTCAGCTTCCATACACCCAGTATAAAAATTATGCTCATGTATATCAATTTTTTAATTTTATGATGCAGGGGCCTGGAGGAACTATATATATAAACGATAATGTATATTTAAGATTTTCAATACTTCCTGTAACTTCGGCCTTTTCATGGGGAGGGATAAAGTGGTAAAAAAGTATTATTATAACAATAAATATCTTTTTAAAGAAAAGATAAAAGAGAAATCTTTTTTTGGAGAAAAGAGAATAAATATTGTTCATAATTACGGAATTATAAAAAAATTCAGTGATAAAGATGAATTAAACATGTATATTATAAATAATGCAAGAGATTACGAGAGTTCAAAGGAAAAGGTTGGTGTTATAGATTTAGGAGAAAATATGTATTATTTATATTTGAAAAAATCTATGTTTAAATACAGATTTTCAATTAAATATGATTACTATATACCAATAAATTTATTATTATGGAAACACCTTTCTAATAATGATTTTTCAAAATATAAAACAATAGTATTTGAAATTCAGGAAAGAAAAATTCTTTATTATAGAGAAAAAGAGTTTTTTGAGTATGGAATATATATAAATAATGTGTCAGAAGATATTTATTGTGTAAATCTGGATTGTGAAAAAATAAAAAAAATAATATTAGAAGGTGATTTTAAAAATGTTGTGGGGGTTTGAATCTCGATTGAGAAAATATTTAAATATATTTTCCTATGTGATATTATCAATTTCAATAATATTTATGGGATTTTCTATATATTACTACAATAATAAAATTTATGAAATTAAACTCAATTATATTGATAATAGAGAAAAGATGTTTCAGGAATACAAAAAAAGAATAGAATTAGCCAGAAAGACTAATGAAGAATTTTTTAATTTTTTAAAATTTCTTGAGAAACTTGAAACTGAAGTTCGTATATTATCTCTGAAATATTCTGCTAATACAACACTGGAAGCGACAATAGCAGTATCTATTAAAGATTCGGTTGAAATAGTGGCACCATTTGAAATTGAAGAAAAGGGAGATATAGATCTGGTATACAAGCAATATAAAATACTGGAGTTGAGAAAATGATATATAGATACGCTCTTTCAATAATAATTATTATAATTTCTTTGTTTATTATGAATAAAACACAGGTAAATATCCCGAAAAAAAGTGTGGAAATTCCTCAGTATAAGATAGCATGTTCTGAAAACCCGATAATAAAAAAAATCTATCCTCAATTGAAATATCCAGTATAATATCTAAATTGGAAAATGAAAATGGAGTAATAATAGACAAATTATTTTTGAGAAAAAAAGATATTTTTGATAATAGTTATGATATATATATTGAAAGACAAATTCCTGAAAATGTTAAAGTTATAAATATTCAGTTAGAGAAACAAAATAAGTATAAAAATTTCTTTCAAGGGATAGATTTTGATGTAGATGAACTCTGGAAAGAAAAAAATTTTTTACCTGAATCTGAAATATTAAAATTTGCAGGTGTTGTAGAAAATGAAGGTAATTTGATAGGATATGTATATATAGGAAATCAATTAATAAAATTGAAAAATGGAGAAATAAAAAACGATAAACGGGTTATAAAAATATTTAAAGATGGTATATTGTTATATGACAATAACAAAAAAAGATTTGAGGTGTTGAGATGAAAAAATTATACATACCATTTATTCTTTTTTTGATGATGTATATAAATTTATTTTCATATAAAATAATTATTGATCAAGTGGAAAATACAACAATTATTAAAATTACCAATATTTTAACATCTCTTGAGATGTTTAACAGAGAAAATATATATAAATGCATATTTTCAGATAATATAAAATTTGAGGATAAAACTATGGAGATTTATCGTGGGCCTGTAAAAAAAATTCATACATATAATAATATTATTGAATTTGAAACGATATTTCCTGTTAATAAGGGAGATATAAAAATCAATAAACTGGATAATAAAAATTTGGAAATAATTGTAAAAGGATTTGGTGAAATAGGAGATAAAGATTATTATTTTAAAAAGATATTGATAAAGGATATTCTTGAAATGGTATTGGATGAAGTAAAGTTGAATAGGTATTATATAGATCCAGTTCCAGAAAAGTATATTTCTTTAACACTGAAAAAGTTTTATCCAGAAGATATTTTCAGAATATTAATTCAAAAAAGCGGATTAAAGTATTTTTATATAGATGAAAATAACATACTTTTTTCAAAGTTAAATATTGAAAAAACAGCTTTTCCAATAATTGTTCGCGAAAATAATGCGAATACCAAAAAGGAAGAGTATATTTATAGCTTAATAGAATCTAACATACCTGATTTTTTGGGATTAATCAGGTTTATGGGAATAAAAGGAATTAAAGTAAATGAAAATGTATATCTTATATACGCAACAAACGAAAAAACAGAACAGATAAAAAAAATAAATCATGCAATAGAAGTGATATATCCTGAAAAGAATGGAGAGATACATTTAAAAAAAGTTGAAAAAAATGGAGAAAACTCCGCAAAAATGCAGAAATCAGACGAAATATATAAAGTTGATATAATAAAAAGCAATTATGATTTGAGAAAATTAGAAGCTTTTTTTGATGTGGAAATTTCGCAAATTGCAACAACATTATATCTGGTTAAAGGGGAAAAAATAGAAAAACTTAAAGAAATACTGAAAAAAATAGAAAATATTAATATTAATTATAATAATAAAAAAAGTAATAATATAAATAATAAAAATAACATTAAAATTGAAATAATAGAGTCAAAATTAGATTTATTACCTTTTAATAAAATTTTTAAAGATACTATAATTCAAAAGATAGAAAAAAATTATATAATAAGAGGGAAAGAAGAAGATATAGGCATTATAAAAGATTATATAGAAAAATTCGAAAATGAAGAAGAGATTTCCGATGAATCAGATGAAGCGACAGATGTAAAAGCAGATATTTCATTACTGAAACAGGGTATAATTAATAAAAATAAAGAAAAAAATGAAACAATTTCTCTGTATAAAATTATTGAAAAATTTGCAAAAGAAAAAAATTACAGTTTGATAAATAATGATGATTTAAAAGCTATTTCGGTGTATAATTATAATGTAGATTATTCAAATAAAAAAAATATTGAATATCTTTTAAATGAATATAATTATATATTGGAAGATAAAGAAGGGATTTTGATAATAAAAAGCAAAATCCCAGAGGTTATATCAATAGAAATATCTATAATCGATTCTTCGATTTTAGAAGAAACAATAAGGAAAATAGAGAACAGGTTTAATTCTAAAGATATAGTGGCATCTTTAAATAATGGAATAATTACACCACAGTTATATGCTGAAATTATTGAGGCGGTATTTGATGTAAAAAACATTAACTCAAAATCAAATTCGCAACTATTATCTAAACCCAAAATAATAGTAAAATCTGGAAGTAAAGCTATGTTTAAATCTGTTTATAGAGTACCTATAGTAAATGAGTCTTCTATACAGTATATAGAAAGTGGATTGTTTCTTGAAATAGAACCGAGATATAATAAATATCAGGATTTAATAGATTTAGATTTATCTTTAAAAGTCAGTGAACCGGAAAAATCTTCAATATCTAAATATAATGCGGAAACATCACGCGAATTAAAAACAAAGATGTTAATAAAAAATGGTTATGTTGGAGTTATTGGTGGATTAAAATTATTAAAAAAGGAAAAATTAAATACCGGAGTCCCGTTTTTAAAAGATATCCCTTTTTTGGGCGAATTGTTTAAAACAACAGAAGAGAGAAATCGAGAATATAATTTGACATTGTTTATTTGGCCAAAACTAACAGGATATGGAGGCGAATAAAATGAGATATCCTGTAGTGGCTGGAACATTTTATCCTGCTGATTATGAAGAATTAAAAAAACAAATTTCATCTTTTTTTGAAAGATTTGAAGAGATTGAAATACCTGAAAAATCAATTGACTTAACGGGATTAATTGTTCCGCATGCTGGTTATGTTTTTTCAGGACAAACAGCGGCATATGGATATTATGAATTGATGAAAAAAGGAAAAGTAAAAACAGCAATAATTATTGGACCTAATCATACAGGTGTAGGTCCATCTTTGTCGGTATATCCAGAAGGTTCATGGTTAACCCCGTTTGGAACCATAGATGTGGATACGGAAATTTCTAATTTTATATTATCTGAATTGAGAATCAAAGGAGATATTATAGCTCATGAATATGAGCATTCTATAGAAGTGCAATTGCCGTTTTTGCAATATTTATATGGAAATGATTTTAAAATAGTTCCTATAATAATGGGAGTTCAAACATTAGAAATGTCGAAAAAGTTAAGTAAAGTTATAAAAAAATTTGCTAAAGATGGTGTGGTTATAATTGCATCAAGTGATTTAAATCATTATGAAAATCATGAAGTAACCCTGGAAAAGGGAAATTTTATTATAGAAGCCTTAAAAGAAAAATCGCCTGAAAAGGTATATGAGTATATAAAAAAATATAATATAACAGCATGTGGATTTGGAGCAATAAATACATTATTATATACAGGATTTGAAAATGTAAGAATATTACATCATACAACAAGTGGAGAAATATTTGGAGATTATGAAAGAACCGTTGGATATCTTTCGGCTATACTCGAATAAATAAAAATAACGGAGGTGTTATTTATGATTATAGAAACAGATCTCGGAACAGTGACCATAAAACCGGAAGTATTTAATGAAATAGTATATAGAGCAGCACTTGAATCATATGGTACTGTAGATATTGGAAAAGGTGGTTTATTAAATAAATTGGCATCTGTATTACAAAAGCCACAGGAAAAAGGTGTAGAAGTAATTGAAGAGGATAATAAGGTAACTGTAAATCTTTATATTTATATGGAATATGGTCTTCCTTTAAAAAGGGTTGCTGCTAATGCCCAGGAAAATGTCTATCATCGTATAAAGGAAGCTCTGGGGGATGTAGACGTAACAGTAAATGTAAAAGTAGTAGGAATAAAAATTTAAAGAGGTGAAAACATGAAGGAATTACATGCAAAGGATTTTTATATAGCATTTAAAAAAGCAGCAGAAACCCTTATAGTGAAAAAAGATGAAATAAATGCATTAAATGTATTTCCTGTTCCGGACGGGGATACAGGTTCAAATATGTCATCGGGTATGCTTGAAGCATGTGAATGGCTTGATAAGACTAAGAATAAAAATAAAATGAAAGATATAATGAAAAATATGAGAGATGGATTGTTAATGGGAGCCAGAGGAAACTCTGGAGTTATCTTATCTCAAATCTTTAGAGGTTTTACAGAAACCCTTGAAGATAAAGAAGTTGTAACTACAAAAGATTTTATAGAAGCTTTGAAAAAAGCGAAAGAGGTTGCATATCATGCGGTTATTAAGCCTGTTGAAGGTACAATGCTAACATTGATTAGAAAACTCGCAGAAAGAGCAGAAGAAGAATTATCTGATATAGAAGATTTTGAAGAGTTTATAAACAGATTATATGAAATTTCAGAAGAAATAGTAGAAGAAACTCCAAAATACTTAAAAAAATTAAGAGAAGCTAATGTTGTAGATGCTGGTGCAAAAGGGCTTAGCTATATAATAAAAGGTTTTAGAGATGCTATAAATGGAGATACTGAAGTAGATTTAAAGAATATAGAAAGTGCTTCAGCTGAAGAGATTAAAGAAATTGCATACGAAGAAATAAAATTCCAGTATTGTACAGAATGTGTTTTGAAATTAAATGATCCGGATATTTCAAAGGAAGAATTGGATAAAATAAGAGCATTTCTTGAAGAATTAGGTGACTCTATAGTGCTGGTTCATCAGGGAGATTTCTTAAAAACACATGTACATACAAATCATCCTGGAAAGGTTTTTGAAGAATTTTTATTATATGGAGAACTATATAAGGTAAAAGTTGATAATATGAAGGTACAACATGAACATGTAACTGAAACATATACTGCCGAAAATACTACAGATAATACAGAAGAACAAAATGAAGTTTTTGAAACAAATAATGAAAATTGGGGAATAATAACCGTTTCTCCGGGAGACGGATTGACTCAGATATTTAAGAGTTTAGGTGTTGATATGGTAATATTTGGTGGCCAAACAATGAATCCAAGTGTAAAGGATTTCATGGAAGCCATAGAAAAATTGCCACAAAAGAAGATATTAATATTGCCAAATAATCCAAATATTATACTTACAGCAGAAAAAGTTGCAGATATGGTTGAAGATAAAGAAGTATTGGTTGTAAAAACAAAGTATATTCAGGAAGGCGTAGCTGCAATGCTTGCATTTGATGATACAATGGAAAAGGACGAATTAAAAGAGGCAATTGAGTCTGAAATCTCAGCAGTTGTTCCTATTCAAGTAACATATGCAGTTAGAGATTCTGAAATAGCAGGAGAAAGCATTAAAAAAGATGAATATCTGGTATTTGTGGGAAAAGAATTAAAAGCACATGGATTTGATTTAAATGAAGCTGTTTTAAAGGTATTAAGAGAAAAATTGGCTGAAGGATTTGAAATAATGACAATATTCTATGGTCAGGATATAGAACAAAAAACAGCAGAATTAATAGCAAATGAATTAATGGAAGAATTTTCAGATTTAGAGGTTGAAATACACAATGGCGGACAACCTCATTATCCGCTGTTAATTTCACTTGAATAAAGGAGGAACTGACATTGTATATTCAGGATTTAATATTAAAATTAGATAAATTCTGGTCTGAATATGGTTGTGTAATAGAACAACCTTACGATATGGAGATGGGTGCAGGAACTTATCACCCATCAACATTTTTTAGAACATTAGGTGAAAAACCATTTAATGTTGCATTTGTTCAACCGAGTAGAAGACCAACAGATGGAAGATATGGTGAAAATCCAAATAGAATGCAAAGGTTTCATCAATATCAGGTAATATTAAAACCGTCACCAAAGGAATCCCAGGAAATTTATATAGAATCTTTAAAGGCGATAGGAATTAATCCAGATGAACATGATATACGTTTTGTAGAAGATAACTGGGAATCACCTACACTTGGTGCCTGGGGAGTAGGTTGGGAAGTATGGTTAGATGGAATGGAAATTACGCAATTCACATATTTCCAACAAATGGGTGGAGTTTCATTAAAACCTATTTCACTTGAAATTACATATGGAATAGAAAGACTTGCTATGTATTTGCAGGGAAAAGAGAATGTATATGAAACAATGTGGAATAAGTATGTGAAATATGGAGAAATGTTCAAAGAAAATGAAAGACAGTTCTCAATCTTTAATTTTGAAAAAGCAAATATAGAAGTGTTGTATAATCTTTTTGAAACATATAAAAACGAATTTGAGTATCTTATTGAAAATAAATTATATTTACCTGCATATGATTATCTTGTAAAAGCAGCGCATGCGTTTAATTTACTTGATGCAAGAAATGCAATAAGTGTAAATGAAAGACAGAAATATATACTTTTAATTAGAGACATGGCAAGAAAGACAGCACAAACATACCTCGAAGCAATTGGAGGAGAGAATGATGAATAAAAAGTCATTACTTGAAATAGGCGTTGAAGAATTACCTTCAAGTGAATATGAAAATATAATTACTCAGTTATATCAAAATATGGAAGAAGAATTAAAAAAACATAATATATCTTATACAAAGCTGGAAGTTTTCATTGCCCCAAGAAGATTTGGTGTTTATCTTGAAGGTTTACCAGAAAAAGAACCAGACATGATAATGGAAAGAAAAGGACCTGCTAAAAAGGTTTCATTTGATGAAGACGGAAATCCAACAAAACCATATCAGGGTTTTTTAAGATCTCTTGAAGGAACAGAGTATGAAATTGAAGAGAAAGAATTAAAAGGCAATATATATTTATTTGCAAAGATAAAAAAAGCAGGTAGACCTATTTCCGAATCCCTTGCAGAAATATATCCAGCTGTAATAAAAAAATTGAGATTTAAAAAACCAATGAGATGGTCAAATGGTGAATATGAATTTGTTAGACCGGTGCATTGGATAATGGCGTTATTAGATTATGATATAATAGATTTTGAATTGTTCGGAATTAACTCTTCAAGAAGAACTTTCGGGCATAGATTTATGAGTAAAGGCGAAGTATTTATTTCCAGACCTGATGAGTACTTTGACATATTAAGAGAAAATTTTGTAATTGCTAATTACTCAGAAAGAAAAGAAAGAATTAAAGAAGAGTTAGAAAAGGTTGCTGTAAATAATGAATTGGAAATAGAAATGGATGAAGAATTAATAAATGAAATTGCTCAATTAACAGAATATCCGGCAGCTGTTGTGGGAACATTTAACGAAGAATATTTAATGCTTCCAGAGGAAGTAATAAAAATAACAGTTAAACATCATCAAAGAAGTTTTGTTGCAAGAAAAAATGGTAAGATTTCAAATAATTATATAGCATTTCAGGATGGATTAAGTGAAGAAAAAAATGTTGTAAACGGTTATTCGAGGGTTATTAACGCAAGACTTGACGATGCAAAATTCTATTATGATGAAGATTTAAATACACCTGTTGAGGTGTATTTAAAGAAATTAAATCAAATTACATATCAGGCTGGTCTAGGAACATATTTAAATAAAATAAATATAATGATGAAAATTTCAGAATTAATAGCAAAATCATTGGATTATAAAAACGAAAATCTCATAAAAGCAACAGAACTTTCAAAAATAGACATACCTTCACATATAGTTTATGAATTCCCGGAATTACAGGGAGCAATGGGAAGGATATATTTAAAACATCATAATTATTCTGAAGATGTATATATTGTTGCTGAAGAACATTATAAACCAGTTGAAGAAACCGATACTTTGCCTTTGGAACTTAATTCTTTAATAGTTTCTATGGCAGATAAACTTTATGATATAGTTGGATTCTTTGGAATAAATAAAATTCCAACAGGTTCAAAAGACCCATTTGCTTTAAGAAGAAAGGCATATGGTGTATTAAGAATAATAATAGAAAACAACTGGGATATAGATCTTGAAGAACTAATGAGAAAAATTTCAGAATTAATAGGTGTTGAATATAAGGAAAATGAAATTTCCGAATTCTTTAAAAATAGGTTTGAAACTTATTTATCAAGAAAGAAAATCTCTTCAGAGGTTATAAATACAGTTTTGGTAAATTGGAATAAACCATTAAGAGCATATCTTGCAGCAGAAGCTTTAAATGAAGTTGTAAATTCCGAAGAATTTAAGGTATTTATAAAAACATTCCAGAGGGTTCAGAATATATCTAAAAAGCATAATTCATTGAAATATGAAGGAAGATTATTTAAAGAAGAAGCAGAAAAGCAATTGTTTGAAAAATACCTTGAAACCAAAGGAAAGATAGAAGAAAAATTAGAAAGATTAAGCTACAAAGAAGCAATAGATGAATTATTAACCATGAAAGATAGTATTGACAATTATTTTGATAATGTATTTGTTATGGATAAAGATGAGAGTATTAGAATGAATAGATTGGGATTTTTGAAAAATATAGCCAATCTATTCCTTGAATTTGGAGATATATCCAAGTTATACAGTTAATAAAATAAAAAGTTGGAGCTGAAAAAATGGATTTGTTAAATTATCAAAATATAAAAAAATGTCCGTATTTTGTTTCAAGTTATAAAAGGCCGGGGAAATACTTTGATATAGAATTAAATGGAGTAAAAATTACAGCCAATTATGATGATTATGATAAAAGACGTAAGGTAATAAGGATATCGAGAGAATCAAGAAAATTAAAACTAAGTCATATATTTCATATAATTAGCGTATATCTTTACTTTAAAAAAAAGGGTAAAGAAGTACGCGGAGTTGAAATAACCTTAGAAAGCAAAATGCATTATTTTTCAGAAAGATGGATTATAAAAAAGCTTCCAACTTTTGAAAAAGAAATAGAAACCTTTAAACGATTAAATGAAAAAAATCCCGGCAATTATTGTAAATTCTGTAAATTAAAAAGCAGATGTCACAAAGAATTGCTTGAAAAAGGCAATCTAAATATAGTGCCTGGTATTTCAAAAAGTTACCTGAATCTTTTAAAGGATCTGGGAATTAATCCTTTAAAAACAGTTGAAAAAAATAGAATTGAGCAGGTTCCTCCGCAGTTCAGGAAACCATTATATAACTTAAAATCATTAATGGAAAATAAACCTATAATAATAAATAAATTTGATATTCCTGAGAAATACATAGTATATGATGTGGAAACTTATAAAGAACTTGATTTTCTTCATGGAATATTATATCAGGGAAAATATAAACCATTTTTAAATGTTCAGAATACAGATGATAACCTTGAAAAATTTTTGAAATTTTTAAAAGGAACAAAAGAGATAATTGTGCATTATGATGTATATGATATAAAAAGATTGCAATTAATTACCAAGAATCGTTCTCATTTATATAAATATCTCGATAAAATTGAAAACAGGTCATATGATTTATATGAAAAGATTCAAAAGAATGTGGCATTACCTGTAACTTCATACTCTTTAAAGGATATCAGTCGTTTCTTTGGATTTAAATGGAGAACAGACCTCAATGGATATGCAATATTTATTGAGTATAAAAACTTTCTGCGTGGAAATAAGGAAAGTCTGGATAAAATAATTACATATAATGAAGATGATTGCAGAGCTACTGAAAAAATAATGAAAAGCTTAAAGGAGCTGATGTAATGAAAAGCGGATTTGTTGCTGTAGCGGGAAAGCCTAATGTTGGGAAATCGACATTAATAAATGCATTAATGAAGAAAAAGGTTGTAATAGTTTCTGATAAACCACAGACTACAAGAAATAGGGTAAACTGTATCTTAAATACTGAAAATGCACAAATAGTATTGGTAGATACTCCGGGTATTCATAAACCCTTGCATAAATTTGGAGAATATATGGTAAAGATAGCGGTTAATGCCTTAAAAAGCCAGGATATGGTTTTATTCCTTGTTGATCCTATTGATCAGGTGAGGGAATCAGATATTAATATAGCTAAAATAATAAAAGAATCAAATATCCCAACAATATTGGTAATAAATAAAATTGATGCAGCAACACCAGAGCAGGTTCAGGAAGCAGAAACAAGAATAAAAGAAGCTTTTGAAGATGCAAAAAATTTAATAGAAATAATAAAAATTTCAGCATTAACAGGTGAAAATCTTGAAGTCCTTATGGATAAGATAATAGAAAATTTACCAGAAGGTCCACAATATTATCCAGAAGATATGGCAACAGACAGACCTCTTGCTTTTATGATTTCTGAATTAATCAGGGAGAAAATCTTCCATTTAACTTCAGAGGAAATTCCACATTCAACAGCTGTTGTTGTTGAGGAAATTACAGATAAAGAGGATCTGGTATATATTAGAGCTGAAATATATGTTGAAAGAAAGTCTCAAAAAGGTATTATAATAGGCCAAAATGGGCGTATGATAAAGAAGATAGGTATGCTTGCAAGGAAGGACATAGAAGCTTTATTAGACGATAAGGTATATCTTGATTTATATGTAAAAGTAAAAGAAAAATGGAGAAAAAAAGACTCGATAATCTTAAACACAATAGGATTAAAAGATGATTTAGAATAATTGTTTATTATATATATTTGACTGGGGGGGAAAATGTGAAAAGAAAGATAATCCTTGACTGTGATCCTGGACACGATGATGCAGTGGCAATATTACTTGCAGGTATTTCAGAAAAAATAGATTTATTGGGAATAGTGTCTGTTGCAGGTAATTCATATGTAGAAAATACTACACGAAATGCATTAATACTTACGGAAATGGGAAAAATAAATGTTCCTGTCTTTCAGGGTTCTGCGAAACCTTTAATAAGAGATCAAATAGTGGCACCGGATATTCATGGAGAAAGTGGTCTGGAAGGAGCAAACCTTCCTTTACCTACAAAAAAGGTTGAAGAGAAAAATTACTTAGAATTTATGGCTGAAAAGGTAAAGGAAAATCCTGGCAAAATAACCTTTGTTGCTGTGGGTCCTTTAACAAATATCGCCAAATTTGCTCTGAATTATCCGGAATTAGTTTCACAGGTAGAAGAACTGGTAATAATGGGTGGAGGAATAGAATTTGGAAATGTGAAACCGCGTGCGGAATTTAATATATATGCGGATCCAGAAGCAGCGCAAATAGTTTTTAATGCTGGTTTTAACCTTACAGTATTTCCACTTGATGTTACACATCAGGCAAAGATACATATGAATGAAATAAAAGAAATGCAAAAATTCAGTTCTGAGATAGTATCAAAGATGGGAATTTTATTGGAATTTTTTCACCAGACATATTATGATGTTTTTAAAATAGAAGGAGCACCTTTACATGATCCATGTACAATAGCTTATTTAATAAAACCGGAGTTATTTGAATTCAAAGAATATTATGCTCAGGTTGAGGTAAAAGGCGAATTGACATATGGAGAAACAGTAGTTGATTACTGGCAATTTGAAAAACCAAATTCAAAATGGGCATTGAAGGTAAATAGAGAAGAATTTATAAAATTATTATTTGAAGAATTAAAAAAATATTAGTAAATATAATAAAAAACAACAAAAGCCTATATGGCTTTTGTTGTTTTTTATTATTCATATCTTAAAGAATCAACCGGGTTAAGTTTAGAAGCTTTTACAGCAGGAGACACTCCAAAAAATAGGCCTATACTCATAGAAATAAGAACAGTCATTATTATCTGATTAATATCAAAGAACGGAGTAATCTTTATTAATATACCAATACCTTTTGATACGTATAATCCTATAATAAGTCCAATTATTCCAGCCACTGTTGTTAAAAAGATTGATTCTGTTAAAAATTGCATAAGTATATTAGCGTTTGTAGCACCAATAGCTTTTTTTATACCAATTTCACGAGTTCGTTCAGTAACAGAAACGAGCATTATATTCATAATACCTATACCGCCAACAAGCAATGAAATTCCAGCCACAATACCAAAAACAAGATTTAACATATTTGTTATTTCATTAACAGTTCCCAGCATCTCTGTTTGACTGTATATTTCAAAGTATTTTTTATCTTTTATCTTGTTTTTTAGAAAAAATTGAATTTCTGCTTTTGCCTGTTCAATAACTGCTCCATTTTTGGCTTTGGCAAAAAATTCATTTATAGCATTGGTTTTTAAAATTCGTTCAATTAATGTAGTATAAGGTATAAAGATACTATTAGCGACATTGAGGAACATGTTAATGTCTTTTTTCTTTAAAACGCCTACAACTTTTAATTTTATAACTCTGTCTTTAATTTTTAATTTTATATATTTTCCTATTGGGAATTCATGTTTAAACAATTTTTGAGCTATATTTTCTCCTATCATAGCAACCATTAAACGTGCTTTATTATCGGCGTCATTTATTAATCGCCCTTGTAATATTTCCAATTTATATAATTTTATAAAATCATTTGTTGTTCCAAATGTTTGACCGGGAAATTTGTTTTTTCTGTATGATGCTTCTGCAAAACTTGATATATTAGGAGTTATTTCGGAAATATATTGAGAATTTTTTTTGAAAGTCTCTAATTCTTTTATAGTAATTTTTTCTTTAGGAGAATAAGCATATGCGATAATTATATTGGATCCAATGGATTCAATATCTTTTTTTACTGAATATGTAGCTCCATTTCCAAGAGATAATACAACTATAACAGCCATTACACCTATTATTATTCCAAGCATTGATAAAAATGATCGCATTTTATTTCCAAATAATGATCTGAAAGCTTCTTTTATCATTTCTATAATCATTTGAAACTCTCCTTTTGTATTAATCCGTCTTTCAAATAAATATTATGTGTTCCAAGACTTTCTAAATCAGGATCGTGTGTAACAATAATTACAGTCATTCCAGATTTATTGAGATCTTTTAATATATTTATAATATCTTCACCGCTTTTTGAATCCAGATTTCCTGTGGGTTCATCTGCCAGTATATATTGTGGGTCATTTGCAAGTGCTCTTGCAATTGCAACTCTTTGCATTTGTCCTCCAGAAAGTTGCGAGGGTTTATGATGAATTCTATCACCTAATCCAACCATTTCCAATAATTCTTTGGCTTTTTTTCGTCTTTTAGAAGATGGAAGTCCTTTATAAATCATTGGTAATTCAACATTTTCCAATGCAGTAAGTTTTGGTAATAAATTAAATTGTTGAAATACAAAGCCTATTTTTTCTCGCCTGATACGGGCTAATTTTTTTTCTGAAAGATTACTTACATCCATATTGTCTACATATACTTTTCCAGAGGTTGGAGTATCAAGACACCCTATTATATGAAGAGTTGTAGATTTTCCAGAGCCAGAAGGTCCCATAATTATAACAAACTCTCCAGCTTTTATCTTAAAATTAATCCCATCAAGTGCATTTACATTAACTTCTCCCATTTTATAGACCTTTTTAACATCTTTTACTTCAAAAATCACCTTTTCCATTATTTCACCTTCTAAAAAATGGAAAGATTTTTATCTGCAGCTTTAATCATTATTGTATCACCATCTTTTAATCCTTCTTTTACTTCTATAAAATCATCAGTAATTAATCCTATTTTTATTTCTTTCTTTTCAATTTTTGGATTTCCATTTTCATCAACACCATTTTTGATTTTTACATAGGTTTTTTCATTTTCAAAAATTACAGCATCTGATGGAATTTTTATTATATCTGTAAGATTTAACGTTGTAATTTCACCTTCTGCAGTTGCTCCAAAGTAAATCTTTTTGTGTTTATCGCTATTTTTAGTAATGATTTTCGCTTTTATTTTCACTTTATCAGATGAACCTTTTTCAACAGTTCCTGGCGAAATATAGGAAATTACTCCCTCAAAATATTCCCCGGAAAGTCCATTGATTTTTAATTTTATTTTTTGATTTAATTTAATTTTATTATAGTCAAAAATGTCAATATATCCAATAAATTCTAATGTTGAATCATCTGCTATTATGCATAATTTTTGTTGAGAAGGCAAAATATCTCCTTTTCTTACATTTAATCCAAATATTATACCGTTGATAGGAGCTTTTATAAGCGTATTTTCATAATTTAGTTTAGCTTTTTCATAAGATAATTTTTTAATTTTTTCTTCCAATGTATTTGTACCCTTCACTTCTTCATAAGCTAATTGAGCATTTAACATGGAAATCTTATAGTCAAGATCGTCCACTTTCAAAATTTTATCCCCTTTTCTTAGATACTGCCCGTTTTTAGTAAATATTTCCTTTACTTCTCCGCCTATTTTTGAGTATATTATATAGAAATTTTCAGGATATACATATCCGTCTACATTAATAAATTCCGTTAAATCCCCTTTTTTTACAACATATTCTATTTCATTATTTATATTTGAAAAAGCTTTATTTGCATTACAGGATATTAATATCATAATAAGAGCTAAAATAATAGAGATAACAATTATTTTTCTTTTCATCTATTTAATTCCTCCTCAAAAATACTTATAATATCATATCCAAGGACATTATATAATGTAAGTTTATCAAATAACAGTTCAGCTTTTATTCTTTCATATTCAAAATGTGTTTTTAACATATTTATTTTTTCAAGTTTTAATTCATTTAAACTCAAATATCCTTTCTCGTATTGTTTTTTTGCAGTTTCATAATTGATTTCAGAAATCTGCTTTTCAAGATCAATACTTTTAAGCTGTAATTCGTCGTTATTTATTTTCTCCTGGATGTTTTTTATTTCGGTGAAAATAGCATTTAATTTGTTCTTATATTTTTTTAATGAAATAATATAATCCATATCCATGCTTTTTTTCGTATTTTGTCGATAGTTGTTATCAAATATATTGTATGAAAAATTTAAAAATATTGTTGTATCTGTTTTATAGCTATTGGTTAAATCGTTTTTATTATAATTCATTAAAATTCCCATATTTATATCAGGAAGATCATAAACAAATTTTCTTTTGAGCTTTGCTTTGTTTTTTTCAACTTCAAGAAGAGCAGCTCTTATATCTTCTCTATTTAATGGAATTTCCGTTATTGTTGAGGGTATAGAGAGTTCAATTAATATAACATCGGGGATATTATATTCTTTAATTTTATTAATAGATATCTGCAGATTATTAATAGATATCTTTTCATTTAAATAATTTTTTTGAAGAGTTAGATATTCTATTTTTCCAATAATGCCTTTTACATACTTCTTTTTAGCCTCATAGAACAATTGTTTCCTTATTTCAAAAGCTTCTTTTTGAAGATTTAATAAATTACTATAATAATTATAATAATAAGCGTTTTTTAAAGTATTTATAAATAGAGAATTTTTTAAATTTTTTAATTCCCATTTTGTGGATAATAATAAAATCTTTTTATCTATATTATTTAAATCATCAAAAGAAAATAATTTTTTAGAAATGCTAACAGAGTAAGAATTATTATTGTTGTTAAAATCAGACGTATATTTGAGGGTTCCAATAATATCAAAACCATAAATTTTCATATTTAAAGATAAAGGAATTTCAAGTTGCTTAAAATTATTGTTGTCGTAAAATCTGCTTGTAAATACACCTTCATTGATACCTATATTTTTTAAGATAGATTCTTCCATTTTTAGATTATTCAAAGCATTATTATAAGAATTTAAAGCCATTAAATATTGAGTATCATTTTCTATTTTTTCAACTATTTTATCAACGAAATTTGCAAATATTGTAAGGGTCAATAATGTCCAGAATAAAATTAAAAAGCTTTTTTTCATAATCTACACCTCATTAATTTAAAGAGATGATTTCTTCAATACAACTCTCAAAATCGCTTCCTTCTAAGGATATAAGATCTATATAAACTGAAACAACTTCATTATATTTTAAGGTTATTTGATTTAATGTGGAAAGATAATCAATCTTTAATTGATTATACTGTGTTTTTTCAATAAGTCCATTTTTTAATTTCATTTCAGCATTTTTTAATTGTAATTTGATATATTCCTGTTGAAGTTTATTTATTCTAATTTCATTCAGCAAACTGTTAAATCTGTTTATTAAGTCATTTATTTGTTTTTCTTTTAAATTTTTAACTTTTAAAAGATTATATTGCCCTTTTTTAAATTCTATTTCTTTCTTTTTTAGTTCAAATCCGCTTAGAATATCTTTTGTGGCATTAAATTCTTCTTCCAGAATTTCATAATTTAGCATTTGCCTTTTTAAATCAATATCATTATTCATTAATGATTTAATATCAAAGTGTTTTTTGGTTATTTTATCCTCATTTACAACAATATTATTTAAATTTATTTGCGAAATTCCACAAAACTTTTTGAATTCATCTATTATATTGTTATATTTTTCATTTATCGTATCATATATGTACTTAGCGTTTTTTAGTTGATATTCAGCATTTAATAATTCTATTTTGCTTATGAGATTTTTATTGTATAATTTTTGAGATTTTTCATAGTTATATTTAGCATTTTCGTAGTTTAATTTTTTAATATTTAAATCTCTTGCAGTTACATCAAGATTGAATAGATAATTTAAAAATCTTTTGTATAAATCCTTTTGTGTATTTAAATAATACCCGGTTTTATCTAAATGCATTATTTCACTTTTTATTAATGCTATAGTACTATCTGCTGTGATTCTGGCATTTTCATATTCCATAAGTTGTTTTTCCCTGCTTAACTCATTTAACAGATAATCCACGTTATTTTCTTTGAAAGAAGAGATATAATCTTTAATTCCTTCTGCATAAACAATAACGGTACCAATTAAAAGTAAAATAACAAAAAACTTTTTCACAATCCCACTCCTTTCATAATGTGAATAAATTCTTTTTTCTCGATATAATATTATATCATTTTTTTCTATGGTTTCAACCATAAAAATAAAATTTAACTGAAAATTAACAAAAAAATTTAAAAATAATCTTGTAATTTACTTTTTATCGTATTATATGAATTTGTCAATATTAGTGTTTTTTAAATAAAGTAAAATTGAAACAGAATAATAAAAAGCCTGATTCATAATGAATCAGGCTTTTTGTTTATTAAACTTATAAATTATTTTTCTGATTTTAATACAGCAAGTGCAAGTGATGCAAGTTTTGACTCGGCTGTGTCAGCTCTTGATACAATAACTATAGGAGCTTTTGCACCTAAAACAAGACCAGCTATTTTACCGTTTGCCAGGTAAACAGCAGCTTTTCCAAGAACATTACCAGCATGAATATCTGGTACAACAAGGATATCTGCATGACCAGCAACATCGCTTTTAATCTTTTTGATTTTTGCTGCCATTTCGCTCAATGCATTGTCCAATGCCAAAGGTCCGTCAACTGTACAGCCTTTAATTTGACCTCTTTTGTTCATTTGTGTGATAATTGCTGCATCCATTGTCTCTGGCATATCTGGATTTACAACTTCAACAGCGGCTAATAATGCAACCTTTGGATTTTCAATTCCCATTGAATGAGCTAATTCAACAGCGTTGTTGATTATAGCAACCTTTTGATCTAATGTAGGTTTTATTATCATTCCACCGTCTGTTACTAATTTTAATGAATCAAGTGCATCTGTTTCAACTATTGCTACATGGCTTAATACGCTTCCTGTTCTAAGACCCCATTCTTTATTTAATACAGCTTTTAATAATTTTGATGTTTTTATTAAACCTTTCATTACAATATCTGCTGCACCTGAAGAAACTAATCTAACTCCCTGTTCTGCGGCTTCTTCTTCTGTTTTTGCGTCGATTATATCGAATTCTTTTCCTAATTCCTTTAAATTTTCTTCAATAATTTCTTTGTTACCAACTAATACAGGTTCTACAAAACCTTCGTCGTATGCGGCAGAAACAGCCTTTAAAGCCTCTTTATCTTCTGCACCAACTACTACAACCCTTTTTTTGTTTACTGTTTTTGCTTTTTCAATAACATCTTTTAAAGTTCTCAACCTGAATTCCCCCTTTATATAAGAGTTTTTATTGATCACCTATTGAAATATTAATTTGAACGGTGGCAGGTTCTAATTCAATATATCTTGCAAGATAGTAAGAATATCCCAGATCAGGATCATTCTCGTAATAAAAAGTAGCATTACTTTTTGCGACACCGATATTATAAATTCCTGGTCCAAGTTTTATTTTATTAAACTTAAAATATCCATCTTTATTGGTAATTGTTGAATATAATACAGTTGAATTATCTGTTGGAAGTATTAAAACAACTCTTCCAGGTTTTGGGGTTGCCAGTTCTCCTAAGTCTGAATTGTCATATACATGTCCTTCTATAGTTCTATAATCTGCTTCGGTATCTGCAACAGTCCATGCCCGTATTATTGGCGAAAACTCTTCAAGCGATGAATTATATGAATTTCCAATATCAAAATCAATGATTAGGTTATAAGTTCTTCCGGCACTTATAGAATCAATATTAACTGTAATATCCATTTCAGTTGATGAAATAGATATGTTCTTTGTTTTATCTTCTTCTACAATTGTTGCCGTTGGTGAAAGAATTACAGAAATTTTAGCGTTTTTTAAGTTTTTTTCGTTAATATTAAATTCTTTGATCTTTTCAAGAGTTCCAGCAAGTGTAAGAAAATTTTTTTCATAATTGCTTAATAATTCAATATTGGTGGAATCAGAGGTTAATTTCATTGATGCGACCTTTAAAGTTGCTTCTGAAATGCTTTCATCTGGTGCATCGGTTAGATAAACAATTATTTTGGTTAATTCTTCTGAGGGTTGAGGTTTTGGTTTAACGCATCCGGTTAATGAGAAAAGGAAAATAATGAGTATCATTGTGGTTATAAATACTTTTTTTAGCAAAATTTTTCACCTCTTTTTATTTTATTTATATAAGACTAAAGATTATTGCTAAAATAAGGATAATTACAATTATGATATTTGCATATTTTGTATAGAATGTAATTTCGTTATTTAATGGAACTGAAAATTGAGCACCTTTATATGTATGTGTTGGTAATGTGTTTATTATTCTTCCGTATTTATCTACTATTCCGGTAATACCGGTATTTGAAACCTGTATAAATGTTCTTCTGTTTTCTGCCGCTCGTAAAACAGATTTGGAAAAATGTTGTAGTAGAGCTGTTTTATGAGAAAACCATCCATCATTACTTATGGCGACTAAGAATTGAGCACCGTTTTTTGTGAAGTTTCTTGAAAGTTCTGGAAAATATGTTTCAAAACAGATTTGAACACTGAATTTTTTGCCATTTAAGTTGAGTATAGAGTATTCATCACCTGGTGTGTAAAAGCTTACTAATTTAAAGAAAGAAAATAAGCTGAAGACGCTTTTATATGGTAGAAACTCTGCAAAAGGCATTAATCTAATTTTGTTATATATATTTTCTATTTCACCATTTTTGTTTATGTATATAGCGCTGTTATAATATTCACGTTTTTCATAATCAACAGTGGGAAAACCCATGAGCCAGTTTTTATCTGATAACTTAATGGCTTCTTTAATGACTTTGAATATTTCATCGTTTCTTATGTCTTTTATAAATACAGCTTCTGGCAGGATTAATAGTTCAGAATTATCCTTGCTTTTTTCTATGTATTTTGATATTTCAACATATGATTTCCACATGTCATTTGAGTATTTTACTTCCTGAGGAACATTTGTCTGGAATACACTGATTTTAACGGAATTTTCTGAGGTGTTTATCATAGGTAATTTTTCTGAGATTGTAAAGTTTATTATATATAGTATGCCTATAATAAAAATACCGATTTTAAGTCTTTCGCGTTCAGGTGAAAATGCAATATATGCATTAACGAATAATATTAATATGGTAAGTCCAATACTACCTGTAAAAGGGAGTATTTGTAGAAATCCTGTGTGCATGTAAAGCGCATCGGATAAGTTTGCACCTGTAAATGCAAGGTCTCCAAATTGTTTTAAAATTTCAGCTGCTGCATATGAGAATACAGAAAATAGTATTAAAGATGTTTTGTTTATAACGCGCGATTTTCTGAAATATAATTCTCCTAAAATCCATATAATATAATATGGAATTGTAAGTATTAGAATCATAAGCAGATATGAGAAAAAGCCTATATATCCCGGGAATGTTTTTATTACCTCGGGAATGTTTTTGGTTAAAACAGGTACTTCCCACCATAATGTGGTTACCATTAACGAATAACTATATAAAAAGACTTTTATCAGTCTTTCTAATGTTTTTTTTGAGTTTACAAATGAATATATAAATGGAGCAACAGAAAACCAGACGAGAAATGAAGATAAATTTCCCGGCATTGATAATCCAGTTAAAATTCCTGAAATCAAAGGCAAAATATAGTTCAAAATATCCCTCCTGAAATTATTTCATGTATTCAAAATCTACTACATGGAATGTTGCAAGTCTTTCGTTTTTACTTTTTTTCCATTCTATTTCTATTGGTGCAGCAAATTCTGGTTGTAATCTTCCTTTGTCTACCCAATATTTTGATTCTTTATGGTTAAATATACCAGGATTTACGCTTATTGTTAATTTTATAGGCTTGTTTACAATATAGACTTCATCAATGCTTTTTTCTGAATTTAAGATATCTATAATTTCATTGTATATTTCCTCAGGTGGATATGGTTTTATGTTTATTAAAGCAATATTTTTTGATAAAGGACCTATTATTTTTACATTAGCAATTTCTCTTTTGTAGTTATATTTGTCTAAAATGTCATGTATTATTTCATTTGCAAAAGAAACAGCTCTTCCGTGATAATTCATGTTTATTAATAATTTTAAGAGATGTTTTAATTTACAACCTTCTCTATGGGCATTTTCTCCAACTTTTCTGATTTTAATGTTATATATTTTAATAATTTCCCTTAATTCTTCTTTTGTTAAGCCAATAATGGGTGAATAGAGATTGTTCATTACTTTTATTTCTGTTTTTCCCCATGAGTCCGATTGATTTGCACCTGTTGCAACAAGTTTATCTCCTGCAACAGACTTTACTCCTGACATTTTAAGTTTTCTAGTACATTGATTACAGTTTGGTCCTTTTTTCATTATTTTGTATTGTGCCATGTGCTTGTCAGTAAATATAATTTCAAGATCCAAATCCTCAGCGGTTCTTAAAACAGATTCTATACTTTTTGAATAAGCAAATGGACCAAATAATACGTTTACTAATTTTACGCGGTTTTTCCCCAAAGCTTCTTTTGCTAAAAATGCTGTTACTGTGCTATCCATGCCGCCAGAAAAGGCTACGTATAATATGTCGTCTTTTACTAAATCCTTTATTTCTGCTTTGATCTGTTCAACCTTTTTTTCTATATTTTCTGGAATTTCAAAGATACTTCATCACTCCCTATTTCCAATATTGCATAACTGTTTTCACAAAATGCGCCTGGATTTATGCATCTAATATTATTTATTATTCTGTCATCAGGTCTGTGCGTATGTCCGTATATCATAATATCAATATTGCTGAATCTTTTTATAAGACGCTCAGGGTCTCCCCATCCTGCCTGATGTCCGTGTATAATTCCAATTTTTTTGCCTTCAATATTTATAATACGTTTTTCAGGTAATGAATATTTTACATCATAATAATCTGCATTTCCATATACGCCAATAAACTCAGGTGACTGAGCTTTAAAATAAAAAATAACCTCTTCTTCTATAAAATCACCTGAGGCTATAATATAATCATATTTTGAATAATCAATTTTTTCCAATTGCAAATACGTGCTGCGTGTTGGAATATGAATATCTGAAATTAAGAGTATTTTTTTCATATATATCACCCACTTTTATTATACCAGATTTTTTATAAACTTCTTATTAAATTTCTATTGTTCAATGAGAAAATAGAATACAGTATGCAAAAATTTTCTTTTTATCACTTGATTAAATTCGATTTTTACAGTATAATATATAAGGAAGTCTTGCACCTGTAGCTCAATTGGATAGAGCGTCGGACTTCGGATCCGCAGGTTGGGGGTTCGAATCCCTCCAGGTGCGCCATTACACGCCAATAATCGCAGAAATAGTATTAAAAAAAGGGAGGTAAGATTTATGGCAGAAGTAGAAGTATTAAAAGTTGCTGCAAACTCAAAACCTATTGCTATCGCTGGCGCATTAGCTGCAATTATAAGGGAAAAGGGGAAAGCTGAAATCCAGGCTATTGGAGCAGGTGCTGTTAATCAGGCTGTAAAAGCAGTTGCTATTGCACGTGGTTATGTAGCACCAAGCGGGATTGATCTTGTATGTATTCCAGCATTTGTTGATGTAAAAATCGATTCAGAAGAAAGAACAGCTATAAAGTTCGTTGTTCAACCAAGAAAATAAAAAGGGCTTAACGCCCTTTTTATTTTTTTTATATTGTATTATAAGCACTTTCTATTATTTTATTTTTTATTGTTAAAAGTTCTTTTATGTCATATATTATAAAATCTGCATCTTTTACTTCTTCCAGTGCATAGCCATATGTACAACCCACAGATAATATTCCATTCTTCTTTGCTGCATCTACGTCTTTATGTCTATCTCCAATCATAACAAAATCTTTCTTCCCGTTGGTTATTAGTTTTAATACATAATCCTTTTCTGCCCAGTTATACATTTCAGAACAATGTGGGAAATCTATGTATTTATTTAATTCTTTTTCCAACAATGCGTTTAAATATTTTTTGTTGCAATTGGAAAGTATATATAATGTGTGATTTTCGTTTTTTAATGTTTTTAGTACTTCGATTGCGCCGTCAAAAAAGATTTCATTTTTAGGAAGTTTTTCTATTATTTCAATTTCGTATTTATCAAGCAATTTTATGGCTTTTTCTATAATTTCGGGGTCTTTTGTGTTTAAAAGACCATAAAAGATGTCATCTATTGTATAACCTATGTATTGTAAGATTTCTTCTTTTTCAATGTTAGGATTATATCCAAGATCTTTTAATAATTGTCTTATTGCAGGTATTGCAATGTTTTCTGTATTGATTAATGTTCCATCGAGGTCAAATATAAAATTCACTTTTTCACCGCCATTTTAGTAACTCATTATATTTTCTTTTAATTTTAATTCTATGAATCCTTTATCTTTAATCACTCCAAATAATTCGATATAATCCCCAAAAACCTTTTTCTCAATATTATTTAAATTGGATTTTATATTTTCAAGGTTTACAGAATATCCGGTTATTTTGATTTTGAATTTTTTAGTTGTAGTAGAGCTGTTTGTTAGATTTATCCTGTATGTTTTTTCAATGTAATCTTTTGTTCTGTATTCATTTAAAAGTATTATATCGGCTTTTACATTCCAGCCTTTTCCAAGATTTATTTCAGCATAGTCATTTATGGAAGTTTTTGTAAGCTTTGAAACTTTGTTTATAAATTCTGTTTTTCCATTTTTTGTGTATATTCTAAAATCTCCTGAAATAAGAGGAACACCTAAACCGTTTTCTTTTGAATTTAAGAACCTTCTTAAAACATCGAGGTATCTATTTTTTATTGAACCAGAATAAAAATCAAATGTGAGATACTGTATGTCTTCGTATTTCTTTATTTTACCAAGTGAAACTACTTTATTGAAATCTCCATTAAAAGGCAATATTTTTCCAATGTTTATTATTGTGGATTCATTAATTAATTGAGGTATATCATAGTTTTCTACAGGTCTTTCCATTGCAAGTGATTTTGAGTAATAATTTTCTTTAATTTGTGGTTTTGCAGTTTGTGTAAAGTTTTCATTTATTAGTATTGTATCGTATTCCTGGTTTAATCTTCCGGATATTTTATATGTTGCATATAATGTTCCGTCATCTTTCATATCATATACTATATCCCATTTCATAGGGGTGGATATTAATATTAATCCTTTAATCTTTTTTGCAGTTAGAATTTTATTATTAAAGAGTTTATTGAGATTTTCTTTTTCTGTTTTACACCACATTTTTAGATTATTATCAAAGTAATAGATAAATGCCGGATTAAATGTATCTTCTATTATAAGAGGATTTTGGTTTAATATTTTTACCCTGCCATTTATAGCTTCATGAAGTTTTTCATTGTTTCCTATTATTCTAAAAGCTACGTCCTCAGGAGCCGGGAAGGATATACTGTAATATTCGGCATTTTCTATGAAGATTACAGATTGGTCTTTTTCCAGAGAAAACTTAAAATTTTCTGTCCATGGCAATTCTTTGCTTATAATTCCAGTATTTCTAAATATCAGTAATTTATCTCCAAAAACTGAAAATGCAAACAGAATTAACAATGATAAAATTAAAATTTTTTTCATTTTTTGTTTTCCCCCTTTAAATAAAGATATTTTTCTAAAGCTTTTCGTGCTATTGGAGCAGCCACTGCGGAACCGTAGCCACCATTTTCAATAAAGGATACAATGGATACTTCTGGCGAGTTTGCAGGCATAAATCCGGCAAACCATGAATGAGGCGATTTTCCTCCCATTACTTCTGCTGTTCCAGTTTTACCAGCAACTAATTCTTTGAAGTCCTTAAAAACATGATATGCCGTTCCGCCGTTTGAACTATCACCGGGATATGTTGTAACTTCAACTAATCCCTTTAATATATTAAAATAATTAAATTCATTTATTGGATGATAAAAATCAAGATGCTTTTCAAAATTTTTAAAATTTCCTGTTATATTTGTTATATATTTGTCCATTACATGAAATCTATAGTATTTTCCCTGTGTGCTTAATATATTATATAATCGCAAAATACTTATTGGAGTAAATTGCATATATCCCTGACCTATTGAAGTTAAAACAGTTTCCCCAATATACCAGTCCTGATGGAATTTTTCCTGTTTCCATGTTCTACTTGGAAATATTGAATTGACTTCTCCTGTTAAATCTATATTTGTTTTTTTGGATAATTTAAATGCACTGGCGTATGAACTCATTGTATCAATACCGAGTTTTAGACCAAGTTCATAATAATATAAATTACATGATACACGTAAGGATTTTACAAGGTTTGTTATACCATGACCAAATATATTCCAATCATAATATTCAGCTATAATTTTTCCTGAAGAATTTTTTAGTTCAAACTTTCCATCACACATTATTGTGGATTCCGGAGAAATTCCCTCTTCCAATCCAACCAGCGCAAAAAAAGGTTTTATAACAGAACCCGGAGCATAAGTGGTAGAAATAGCCCTGTTAACCAATGGTTGCTTTGTGTCGTATAAAATTTTCTTCCATTCCCTTATTGTTAGTCCTGAAGAGAATAGATTGGGTTCTACAGAAGGATAACTTACCAACGCCAGAATATCCCCATTATTTGGGTTTGACATTATTACTGCGCCGGGTTTTTTATATTTTTCTATTTCATCATATATAAACTTTTGAAGTCTATAATCAATTGTAAGATATATATCTTTTCCTTTTATAGGCGATACTTCTTCGAGAACTTTTTTTACACGACCGCCTGGGGTTATTTTAGCTATTTGATATCCGGGTTTTCCTTCAAGAATATCATTATAAACTTTTTCTATTCCATATAATGGTTTTCCATCTGAGTTTACATAACCAACAATAGGATATATAGATTTGTCTTTATATTTCCTTACGTATTTTTCAGATATTCTAAAACCTTTAAGATTATTTAGTGTTTTAATACCAGCAGGTGTTAATTTTACAGTAATCTTTTTTTGAAATAGCAGTTTATCAATATATGTTTCAGGAGAATCACTGATTTCTGAGAATACTTTTCTTAATTTTTCATATGTTTCTTCAGAAAATGATTCATTGAAATTTTCAATTACATACTCCTTTTCATTCCAGGCCAATAAGATTCCGTTTTTATCGTATATATTTCCTCTAATTGCGTTGAGAGTGATAATTCTTGTACTTAGTTCATCAACATCACGGGCATATTTTTTATGGTTTATTATTTGCAAATATCCACTTCTCATTATTAAAAAAGCAAAGGAGATAAATATTACATAGATTATACTTCTAAAGCGTGATTCTTTCATTTTTTCCAACCCTTCCGGTTATAATAAAATGGGCTATGGCTATTAGTATATAAGAGATTATAAGTGTATAGAAATTTTTGTTTAATAATGCCAGAAAAAATAGAGGAGGAAGTGTGCTTATTATACTTCTAAAAAAACTTTTTTCTAAAAATTCCAAGAGTTTTCCAGAAGCAATTGTGATTAAAAAGAATACAATTGTCATTCCTCCAATATCATATTTGGAGGAAAAGTATATTATTGAGTATAAAAATGAGAAGAATATCAGCTTTTCGGGTTTTGTATATTGAACAATTAAAAAAACTATACCAAAGGTAAAGAAAAGTATGTCTCCAAACCATCTATCCCAGGAAACGGAAATTAATGTCATTAGTGTTATATATAAAATATCCATTATTCCACCTCTAATTCTGAAAATAGGAATATATCCGCTTGTGGAATGTCATTTTTAAAGAAATAAGAAGTATTTGATTTTATATATGCGGTCCCTTTAATATAAACTTTTGATTGAAGCCAGTTTTTATATGAAATTAAAATCTTATAATTTTTGCCATTTTCAAAAAGTTTTATGCCTTCTGGAATATGAATAATAAGATTTCCATTTCCTGTTTCCTTTATTAAAATATCGTATCCATCATATCTTCCGAAAAATTCTCTTTTTCCCCATCCGAGCTTTTGAACAACAATTTCACCCCTTAAATTTTCTTCCACAAATCCTGAAATAATATTTTCTTTTGAAAAACATATACTGTTTTTTCTGACGTTTTTTGAACTTTTTATATATATATATCGTTCATCTTCATTTATATATATTCCAGGGGTTAAAGATAAAGATATGTTAGTTTCTTTAGTTTTTATGGAATAGCTTTTCGTGGATTCTACTATTTTATTTTCTAAAATATTTAAATAATCTCTATTTTTTATAGTTAAAAGATAATTATTTCGCAGGTCAACAAAAACAATATCCAGAGGGTAATTTACTCTGGATATAATAAAATTTATATGAGGGTATATAGTTGATATAACAGATAAAAGTATTAAAGAAATTAAGTAATACAAAAACTTTCTATTCATAATTATTTATGAAGTTTTGAAAGATTATCCAGTATTTTAACCTTATCCAACACCATTCCCGCACCTCTGGCAACAGCAGTAAGCGGATCTTCAGCAACAACAACATTAATTTTTGTTTCATGCTCAATAAGTTCTTTAAGTCCTTTTAATAAAGCACCACCACCTGAAAGGTAAATACCTTTCATAACAATATCTGTTAATAATTCAGGTGGAGTTTCTTCTACAGTTAATTTTATCTGTTCTACAATTTTTGATACAGGATTGCTTATAGCTTCCCTGATTTCATAGCCTTTTAATACAATATTTCTTGGTAATCCTGATAAAATATCCCTTCCTATAATTTCAACTTCTTCATTATCGTATTCGTCATTTGGCCAGGTATTTCCAATTTTTTTCTTGATTCTTTCAGCGGTTCTTTCTCCGATAAGAAGTCCGCTTTTTTCTTTTACATAATTTATTATTGCTTCATCTAATTCATCTCCAGCAATTCTAACGGATTTTGATAGAACAATACTTCCAAGGGAAATTACAGCAATTTCTGTTGTTCCACCGCCTATATCTACAACCATATTACCGGAAGCTTCTTCAACATTTAATCCTACACCAATAGCAGTTGCCATAGCTTCTTCTATAAGAAAAGCTTTTCCAGCACCAGCGTCCAGTGTAGCCTTATGTAAAGCATTTCTTTCAACCTCTGTTGCATCTGTTGGAATACCAACAACAACTATGGGTTTTAAAAATGTAAATGAACCAACAGAAGCATCTATGAAATATTTTAACATTGCAAGTGCTGTATTGTAATCAGCAATAACACCATCTTTCAAAGGCCTTATGGCAATAATATTTGCAGGTGTTTTTCCTATCATTTTTTTTGCTTCTTTTCCAACAGTTAAGATTTCCCTTGTATCCTTTTCTATAGCAATAACAGATGGTTCGTTAACAACAATTCCCTTTCCTTTTACATAGACCAATGTATTTGCAGTTCCTAAATCTATTCCTATATTAGCTCTCATTTTATTTCCTCCCGAAATTCATGTTTTTAATATTATATCATATTTTCTTAAAAACGTCTATAATTTCCGTGACAAAAGGCAATTGCAATGGCATCTGCTGCATCATCAGGGGTTGGTGTTTTTTTTAGGTTAAATATTGTTTTTAACATTCTCTGTATCTGTCCTTTTTCAGCACGTCCATAACCGGTTATTGCCTGTTTTACCTGATAAGGTGTATATTCTGCAATAACTAATCCAGCCTGTTGCAGAGTTAGCAGTATTACACCGCGTGCTTCGCCAACCTGAATGGCAGTTTTTACATTTTTAAAGAAAAAAAGACTTTCAACAGCAGCTTCATCAGGATTATATTTATTTATTAACTCATTCATTTTTTCATATATTTCCAGTAATCTTTTGTTTAAATCTGCATTTTTATCTGTTTCTATTACTCCAAAGTCTATTAGTTTAAAGGTGTTTCCAATCTTATCAATAACTCCAAAACCAATCCTTCCATATCCAGGATCTATTCCTAATATTCTCATATTCTACTCCTTTAAATATAATATTTTTTCATTCAGATTATAACATAAAATCAATTATTTTTATTTAATTTGCTTTAATTCAAGAATAAGAGTATAATCATAATACATACATTAAAAAAATATTCAAATATTATTAACTTAAATATAGTGGCATCGCATAATAAAATAAAGGAAATGAGGTGTATTTATGAAAAAAATGGTATTTATGTTATTGGTTATAGGTGTTTTTTCAGGGATTATGTTAGGTTTTGAAATCTCAGGAAGTTATTTAAAAGAATTGTCTGGATATGAAAGAGCTTTTGTGGGTGGAAGTGTAACTATTGGTGATAAGGATATATTTGGATTGGAAATAGGTGTTTTTTCCCCGGAGGATATTATAAATACAGGTGAAATAACATATCTGCAACCAACTATCTTTTTTTTAGTCCAGATTCCAACTAAAAGAATAAAGGTATTTTCGGGAATAAGTCCAATTATTCAATATTACAATGGAGAATTTTCAATTTATTCCTATACAATGTATCTTACAAAAGCAGGAATTTCAATATATTTAGGGCCTTTTGTTATTACAGGTGGTGTTAATACAGTTTTTGACCTGTCATTTCAACAGACATTTGGAATATTTGGAGTATATGGTGAATTTGGACTAAGATTTTAAAATTAATGGAGGGAAAAATTATGAAAAGAAAAATAATTATTATAATAGGTTTAATAACCATATTTTTGTTTTTTTCATGTCAAAAAGTTGATCCGATAATGGAAAATGGAGATGTTGATGGATATGCAAATTTAAGTGATAATGTGGATAATAGCAATATTAAAGTATCAATAGAAGGTTTAGAGGCAACAGGAAATGGATTTAGTCCAGTTGATACTATAAGTACCTTAAATAAAACTAAAACAATTGAAGATGGTTATTTTTCATTGGAGAATATTCCAGAAGGGAAATATATAATAAAGGCCGAAAAGGATGGGTATTTTCCAACAAAAAAATTTATAGATATAAAAAATAATGAAAAAACGACTTTAGGAGCATCTCTGGTGTTATATCCGTTAGGAGATTATGGTACTTTAAATGGAAAAGTTAAATATATTGATAAATCAGACCAAACAGGTATTTTGTTAGAAATTAGAACGCCAGAAGGAGAACCTTTGCCCGGGATGTACACATTTTCAGACAAAAATGGAAACTATTCATTTGATTTTGTTCCTGTGGGTAATTATATAGTGTATGCAAGAGATGTCGAAGAAAACTCTGAATATTCGGCAGATGCAGCACCAATTGTTATAGAAAACGGAAAAAATACAGTGGCACCGGATTTGATATTACGTAAAGCGGCAAAACATGTTGTTATTTTTAAAGATGTAGATGCCTGGTCAGAACCAAGTGCTGTTACGGATATTTTAGATAATATAGGTTTCTCTGAAGGTAGTGGTATAAAACAATATGAAATAAAAAGTTCTGAAGATATTAATAATTTAAATTCATTTGATTCAAGTTGGGCTATAATTATCGAGGGTGATCAGACAGGTAATTTTTATGATATATATAAAACCAATATGGATAAATTTAATACTTTTGTAAGTAATGGTGGAACGTTATTCTGGATTGCCTGCGACAATGGCTGGAATGGAGGAGATTTTACAGGAACTCTTCCTGGCGGTGTAACCTGGAGAGATTATTATGATAGTTATAATGAAATAACAAATAGAACACATCCATTATTGGCAGGCTTTCCTGAAGAATCTTTAGTGGGTAATTATGCAAGTCACGGAGGTTTTGATAATTTAAGTTCGGCAGATATAATTAACCCTGTGGTATTTATAAAAGAATATTCTACAAATGAAAAATATCCAACATATATTGAATATAGATATGGAAATGGAAGGGTAATCGCTTCGACTTCTCCTCTGGAATATTATATTGGAAATTTAGCAGGGGATAGCGAATGGTATATTTTATTACTTAAGCGATCAATAGAATATACCTTTAACCTGCCCCTTACCCCAGTTGAATAAAAAATAAAATAAAATAAAAACAAAGCCGTCAGGCTTTGTTTTTATTTTATACTTTTATATCAAAAATTTTTTTGATATAATTGATTTATCAAAATTTAGAGGTGATTGTGTTGAAGAAAATCCTGATAATTATATTGATTTTTATTAATATAACCATATTTTCAATAGGGTTTGATATATCTTTTTACTGGAAATCTCCTGGAAGATTTTATTCCAGCGTATATCAGAATATACCATTTTTTAGATATTTGTATTCTAAAGAAGGTGCGGGACAGGAACAATTATATTCTTTTCTGGAAAAAAATATAGATAAAAGTCTTAAAAATGATGTTTTAAAGTTTATTAATTCGGATTTTTTATTTTTAACCAATGATACATTATCTCTGGAGAATATGTTCTGGATAATTCCTATACAGGATAGTATTAAATTTATATCTAATTTTAATGGATATATAATAACAGATTATAATGATATAGAAAAATTAATTTATTTGATAAAAAATCTTTTTAGTTATGAGGTAGAATATAATAATGGAAAATATAATATAAAACAGTTAAATTTAAAATTCCAATTAATAGCAGATCATATAATATTTTATAATGGAAAAGCAATAGACTTAACAGAAATTTTTGGGCTTTTAGATTATTTTAACGAGTTAAAATTACAGGTAACCACAAATGTATATATCCATTTTAAAAATCACAAATTTAATTTTTTTGTTGAACCTTTGCAGGAAAAATATATTCAAAAATATCCGGATACTTCTGAGGGAACAGTAACAGTTCAATATGAAAATAAAAATATCATATTTAATATTGATACAAATTTCAAAGTATTAAAAAGTACCTCGCTGAAAAAAGATTATAAAATTTTTGGTGATTCTGTTGTATATTTAAATATAGAAAAAAAAGAAAATATTTTAAATATCGCAAAGAGAATTTTTACACCAGATGACGATTATTCGCTTAATGTATTAAGATATATTCTTGAAAGCGTAAAAAATGTAGATTCAGTATATATAAGCGAATATTTTTCGAGAAAGGGTGATGGGATATCCATAATTATACCAGGTGAAGTTAACGTCGAAAAATTGGAAGAAAAATTTTCTCATTGGAACATCAAAAGTAAAAAATTGGGGAATTATACTTATTATACTATTTATTATAAAAATATTGGAGATCCGGTATATCTTTATTTAAACGAAAAACAGTTAATTATATCTTCAAATTCTCCATCTTTAATGAAATATATTATAGTAAGTTCTAAAAAGATATCAAATTTAGGAGTATTTAAAAATATTGATAATCTGGAAAATAATGTATTATATTTCTGGTATATAAATATAAATTCTTTTTTCGAGGAGTATATAGGCGATTCAGTTCCCGGTGAAGTTTTAATTTTAAATTCTGAAGAGGATAATAGATTTAAAGAGTTAATAATATTAAGGTAGGTGAAAGGATGAGTATTTTATCAAAAATATTTGATAAAAATAAAAGAACATTAAACAGATATAGAAAAACGGTGGAAAAAATAAATAAAATAGAACCGGAATATGAGAAATTATCAGATGAAGCGTTAAAGGCAAAAACTGAAGAATTTAAAAAGAGATTGGAAAATGGAGAAACGCTTGATGATTTATTAGTTGAAGCGTTTGCTACAGTAAGGGAAACGTCTAAAAGAGTATTAAATATGAGGCATTTTGATGTGCAATTAATGGGTGGTATTGCTCTACACGAAGGAAATATAGCAGAAATGAAAACAGGTGAAGGTAAGACTCTTGTTGCCACGCTTGCTGTTTATTTAAATGCATTAACAGGAAAAGGAGTACATCTTGCCACGCATAATGATTATCTTGCTAAAAGGGATGCTCAATGGATGGGGCCAATATATGAATTTCTTGGTCTCAGCGTAGGTTTTATTCAGGCAGGAATGGAGACAGCCGATAGAAAAAAAGCTTATCAATGCGATATTACATATGGAACAGCAAATGAATTTGGTTTTGATTATTTGAGGGATAATCTTGTATATGATCTTGAAGATAAAGTTCAAAGAGGACATCATTATGCAATAGTTGACGAAGCAGATAGTATTTTAATTGATGAAGCCAGAACACCGCTTATTATTTCAGGTCCTTCTGATACACCTTCACATTTATATACAAAATTTGCAGGAATTGCAAGAAAGTTGAAAAAAGACGAAGATTTTACCTTAGATGAAAAGGGTAAAGCGGTAATATTAACCGATGAAGGTATATCAAAACTTGAAAAGATGCTGGGAATTGATAACCTTTATGATCCAAAAAATATACACTTTTTATTCCATACATTAAATGCATTAAAAGCTTTATATTACTTTAGAAGAGATAAAGATTATATAATTCAGGATGGAGAAGTTATTATTGTTGATGAATTTACAGGAAGGCTTATGCATGGAAGACGTTATAGTGAAGGGCTTCATCAGGCAATTGAAGCAAAAGAAGGTGTAAAGGTTAAAGAAGAATCATTAACCTATGCAACAATTACATTCCAGAACTATTTTAGAATGTATGAAAAACTTGCTGGTATGACAGGTACTGCAAAAACAGAAGAAGATGAATTTAAACAGATATACAACTGTGATGTTGTGGTTATTCCAACAAATAAACCTGTTATAAGAAAGGATCAAAATGATTTAATATTTAGAACACAAAAGGAAAAATGGAATGCAGTTGTTTCTGAAATAAAAGAACGATATAAAAAAGGGCAACCAATACTCGTTGGTACAACGTCAATTGAAACAAGTGAATTGCTCAGTAGCATGTTGAAAAAAGAAGGAATACCACATAATGTATTAAATGCGAAGTATCACGAAAAAGAAGCAGAAATAGTTGCACAAGCCGGTCAAAAAGGAATGATTACCATTGCAACAAATATGGCAGGTAGGGGTACAGATATAAAACTCGGTGAAGGTGTTGTAGAGCTTGGTGGTTTATATGTAATTGGTACTGAAAGGCATGAAAGTAGAAGGATTGATAATCAGCTCATAGGTAGGTCTGGAAGGCAGGGAGATCCTGGAGAATCAAGATTCTTCCTTTCATTTGAAGATGATCTATTAAGACTCTTTGGTGGTGAAAAGTTAAAGAGTATAATGGGTGCTTTAAAGATACAGGATGGAGAGCCTATAGAGCATGGATTGCTTAGTAAAATAATAAAAGATGCTCAAAAAAGGGTAGAAGGAATACATTTTTCCATAAGAAAAAGATTATTTGAATTGGATTCTATAATGGATTATCAGCGTTCTTCTATATATGCTCATAGGGATTGGATTTTATCTCAGGGTGATTATGATGATCACCTAAAGGAAATATTTGAAGATGTTGTGGATAGAATAATTGAATCTTCAATAACTGATGAAGAAACTATAGATAAAGAAGAATTAAAGAAAAAACTATTATCATATGGAATAGTTGAAAATATAGAATTTGATACAGTTGAAGAATGCAAAGATAAAATCTTTAAAATATTATGGGATAAATACAAGTCCAAGAAAGAAGAATTTGGGGAAGACTTTAAGAAAATAGCTAAATTTATAATGTTAAGAATAATTGATGAAAGATGGAGAAAACATTTAGAAGCTATAGAACATTTAAAAGAGGCTGTAAGTTTAAGAGCCTATGGTCAAAAAGATCCTACAATGGAATTTAAGAAAGAATCGTATATTATGTTTGAGGAATTAATAAACAATATATATGATGATACAGTATCGTATCTATTAAGAATAGTAAAGGTAGATACTTCAAAAGAAGAGGAAGAAACAAAGAAGAAGATACATCAATTAAACTTTGTGCATAATGATGGTAGCGTTATTAATAGAGAAGAAAAAAGAAAGCAAAATAAAAAATCCCACAAAAGAATTAGAGTGAAGAGGTGAAACGACGATGCTCGATTATGAAGTAAAAGTGAAAATAGACGAGCTTAAGGAGAAGTTTGAAAATCTAAAGAATCTTTTTAATATTGAAAAAACAACTGCTAGAATATCTGAATTAGAGAATAAAATGACAGATCCTGATTTCTGGAATGATCAAAAAAAGGCAGAAAAAATTTCTCGTGAATTGCAACATTTAAAACATGAAATGGAAGAGTTCAATAATTTATCTTCATTGTTTGATGATTTAGCGGTTGCTATAGAATTTGGCGAAGAGGATCCTTCAATGAAAGAACAGGCAATGGAGATATTAGGAGAGATAGAAAAAAAGGTTAAGGATTTTGAATTGGCAATGCTACTTTCTGGCAAATACGATTCAAACAATGTTTATCTTACAATTCATCCTGGTGCAGGTGGAACAGAATCTCAGGATTGGGCTGATATGTTGCTTAGAATGTATACCAGATGGGCAGAAAAAAACAATTACAAATTGGAAATTATAGACTATCTACCTGGTGATGAAGCAGGTATAAAAAGTGTAACTGTAAAAATTAGCGGTCCATTTGCATATGGTAAATTAAAATATGAGTCTGGTGTTCATAGGTTGGTAAGAGTTTCGCCATTTGATGCGGCAAATAGGAGACATACATCTTTTGCTTCTGTTTCTGTGACACCTGAAATAGATGAAGAAATAGATATTGAAATAAGGCCAGATGATTTGAAAATAGATACATATAGGGCTGGAGGTGCTGGTGGGCAGCACGTTAACAAGACAGACTCTGCAGTTAGAATTACTCATTTACCTACAGGTATTGTTGTTGCATGTCAAAATGAAAGATCGCAGCATCAAAATAAGGCAACAGCCATGCAGATTTTAAAGGCAAGATTATATGAATTGGAAATGCAGAAGAAAATGGAAGAAAAGATGAAATTAATGGGAGATGTTAAGGATATTTCATGGGGTAATCAAATTAGATCTTATGTGCTTTATCCATATAAAATGGTAAAGGATCATAGAACTAATTATGAAACATCAAATTCAGATGCGGTTTTAGATGGAGAACTTGACGGATTTATAGAAGCAGAACTTTTATACTTTGCACAATTGAATAAAGAATAATATAAAAAATGCCCGATTTTTTCGGGCATTTTGTTTTATATAATGCTTTTTCGCCAGTTTCCAAATTTAACGAAAAGCCATGCTAATATCATGGCAAGTATATTGCTTATAATCATAGCATAGAATAAACCTAAAAACCCCCATTTTTGAGACATTAAAGCAATGAGCGGTATTCTAATTCCCCATAATCTGGTAATATTTATTATCATTGACTGCCCTGTTTTTCCAGCGCCTACAAGGGTATTTACAAAAACACTCATAGATGCAAAAAACGGAAGTGAAAAAGAAACATACTTAAAGAATATGTCCCCTATTTTTATAACCTCAGGTTCATTTATAAAGAACTTTGTTAAATGACCGCCAAAGAAAAATGTAAATGTACTCAATACTGTAATTATTAAAAAGTTAGTTATAAAAGCAGTTTTTACAGTTTTTTCAGCATTTTCTATTTCATTAGCCCCTAAAAATTGACCAACCATTGTGGTAACAGCGGAGCCAATACCAAAGGAGATCATGGTTATTAAATTTATTATTCTGTTTCCTATTCCATAAGCGCTTACTATAACAGGTCCAAATGAAGATACAAATTTCATAATAACAGCAAATCCAATTGAAGTGATAGTATAACTTAAAGAACCCGGGAAACCTATAAATAATATTTTCTTTATAATCTCAATATCAGGTTTTAAATCTTCTATATTAATTTTAAATCCTCTTTCTCCCTTGAATACAAGGTAGGATGAAACAACACCTGTAATAAACCTTGAAATTGTTGTTGCCCATGCAGCACCAGCAACGCCCATTTCCGGTATTAACCAGAATCCAAATATAAATATAGGGTCAAGTATTATATTAATAATAGTAGAGTAGAACATCATGTGCATTGAAAATTTTGAATCGCCCCAACCTCTTAATATAGAAGAAGAAATATTAAATAAAAATCCAAATGGCATACCAATCATAATTATATTAAAATATCTTATGGCATATGGAATAACTTCAGCACTTTTTTCACCTGTTATTGCATGTATTATTTGATTTGAAAACAGAATCCCAATTGTGGACAGGATTAATCCAAGGATTATTGATACAACATAAGCCTGTCCCGCAGTTTTTTGTGACATCTTTTTATTTTTTGCGCCGGTATATTGCGAAACAAGGGTTACAGTAGCATTTGAAAATCCTATTGTAAAAGAAATAAATACAAATACCAGAGGCCATGTGATGGTGGTTGCTGAAAATTCTACTTTTCCTAACTTGCCAAGAAAATATGCATCAACTATGTTATATAGTGTTTGCATTAAATTGGAAACAATCATTGGCCATGACAATAAAAATAAAGAACTTAATATGGATCTCGAGAATATATCAACCCTGTGATTTTTTTTAATAGTAGCTTTAGACAATTTCAAAACCTCCAGACAAACAGTTAGTCTTACGAACTATTATATCAGAATAATTTTTATTTGTCAATTAATCCCATTATTGCAGCCATTCTTCCGGAGGTTTTTTCTTTTCTATATGAGAAAAACAAGTCTGCTCTTTTATATGTATCAAGATTAGAAGATTCAATATTATTTTCTGGAATCCCAGATTCAATAAGCTGGTATTTTATAGTCTTCCATATATCGATGTATATTTTGCCGGATTTTCTTATTATAATGTCGTTATAGTTAAATTCCTTTTCAAATAATGATTTTACATCGTCTTTTACTTCAAAGGATTCTGGTCCTATTGAGGGACCAATACCAACTAATATATCTGAAGGGTTGGAATTGAAATTAGTTACCATGGTGTTTATAGTTTTTTGTGCAATTCTTTTTAGGGTTCCTTTCCAGCCAGAATGAGCCAATGCGATTATTTCTTTTTTATAATCGTAGAAATATATTGGAGTGCAATCTGCATAATATGTAACTAAGAAGATGTTTTTTTCATTGGTTATTAATCCATCTATTTCTTTTATGGAATCACTATTTTGGGTTATTATTTTTATTTTATTGTCATGAACCTGATCTGAAAAGACTAAGTTTTCTGGAGGGATATTGAATATTCTGCACAGCGTTGAATAGTTGTTTTTTATTTGTATATCTGAATCTAATAGTCTTTTGTTGAGATTAAAATCATTGGTGTTTTTGTATATTCTTGTTGTGAATAGATGAAAGAGGTTGTTGAATTTTTCGAAATGAGAGAATGTAAGGAATTTAAGGCCTTCTTTTTCTTTTAATAACATATATAATCAGCTCCTTAATGCTATTTTTTACTATTATAATAGCATATTCCTACCGAGCGTTGCAAACTCACGGTTATGATTGTTCTTTTTGTGTTTGATTGAAAAAAATAAAAATAATGTTCATTCAAACGGCAAGAATTTCTAATCCTCGCTCCATTTGAAAATTCTTTGTGTTGGAAAAAATAAAAGCTTGTTCAGGCGACTTGAGTGCTGATCTTCGAAAATTGTTCGTTCTCAGGGGTCGTTGCAGACTCACATCCATGTTCGTCTTCACTCAAAATCACATCCGTGTGATTTTGACCCCTTCCACTCACAATTTTCTCAGGCACTCTGCGAGCCTTCACTCGCTTTTATTTTTTCCAACTATTCTGTAATCCCCGCTGCGGGAAATTCTTAGTCTTCGTTCATATTATTTTTCTACTTTCTATTATACAATCAGGCACTCTGCGAGCCTTCACTCGCTTTTATTTTTTCCAACTATCCTGTAATCCCCGCTTCGGGAAATTCTTAGTCTTCACTCATATTATTATTTCTATTTTCTTTATTAGATTATATTAAAATAAGTAAAACATAAAAGAAAATTGAATAAAAAGATGAACGAATGCTCGAAGATTGCCCGAAAAAACTGCAAATGAAGAGGGACAAAAAAAACAGGATGTTTTTTTGAGCGAAGCTTCCCCAGGGATGGGGAATCTGAGCGCCCCAGCGTATATGAGCAGTTTTTGAGGATTAGCAATCGAGTCGCATGAGTGAATCTTTTTATGAAGTTTTCTACAATAAATATTTTTAAGGAATTTTTGTTTTTTTATTTGGTTTGTGAAAAAGTGGAAGTTGTGATTTTTAAGTCTTTACTCATGAGTATTATAATGGTATAATAAAATTAATAAATTAAATAATTATAAAAGAGGTGTATGTTATGAGGTTGAGAATAGGATTGGCACAATTAAATGCCCATGTGGGAAATTTAAAAGGGAATCTTGATAAGGCTAAGAATGCTCTTGATATCGCACAGGAAAATAAGGCTGATATACTTGTTTTTCCAGAATTATTTCTTGTTGGTTATCCACCTGAAGATCTTGTTTTAAAAACAGGATTTTTAGACGACACAAAAAAATCACTAAATGATTTTATTTCATATTCTAAAGGTAAAGAAACAATTTCTGTAATTGGTAATCTTGATTTTGATGTGGATGCATATAATTCAGCATATGTTGTGTATAATGGAAAAGAATCAGCAAAGTATCATAAAATATATTTGCCAAATTATTCTGTTTTCGATGAGAAAAGATATTTTTCACCCGGGCATAGCCCTTTAATGATAGAACTTGAAAATAAATTAAAAATAGGGGTTACTGTTTGTGAAGATATATGGGTACCAAATGGTCCTGCTGTTGATCTTGCTGAAATGGGGGCACATGTAATAGTAAATATTTCAGCATCTCCATATACCAAAGGAAAACCAGAAAGTAGATTGGAAATGCTTAAAACAAGAGCAGCAGAATTATCTACATGGTTAGTATATGTAAACCTTGTTGGAGGTCAGGATGAAATAGTATTTGATGGCGGTAGCGTGGTAATAAATCCATTTGGGGAAGTTGTGCATTCATTACCATTATTTGAAGAAAAAATAGAGTTTATTGATATTGATCCTATTTCTTCAACAAGAGCTAATTTAAGAGAAGCTAAAAGAAGACATTTAATATATGAAAATCACAATGTTGAAGTTATTAAAATAAATAAAACAATAGAAAAGAAGGACAACGTTTATAAAGGAAACAAAAAGGTATTATTACTTGAAAGATATGAAGAGATATACAATGCTTTAAAACTTGGATTAAAAGATTATATTCATAAAAATGGTTTTAGCAAAGTGGTTTTAGGATTAAGTGGAGGTATGGATTCAGCATTTGTTGCAGCATTGGCAGCAGATGCATTGGGCGCTGAGAATGTTCTTGGCATTTTAATGCCTTCACAGTATTCTTCAAGAGGAAGTATAAAGGATTCATATGATCTTGCAAAAAATCTCGGTATAAAAACGCATACAATTCCAATTAGAAGAACATTTGAAAGTTTATTAAAAGAATTAGATGCAGCTTTTAGTGGATTACCAATGAATGTAGCTGAGGAAAATATTCAGGCAAGGATTAGAGGAACTATTGTTATGGCTTTTTCAAATAAATTTGGCCATATTGCCCTTGCAACTGGAAATAAAAGTGAAGTTGCAACAGGTTATGCAACATTATATGGAGATATGGCTGGTGGATTATCGCCAATAAAAGATGTATATAAAACCGAAGTATATAAGTTAGCGGAATATTTTAATAGAATAAAGGGAAGTTGGGTTATACCTGAAAATGTATTTATTAAAGCGCCATCAGCTGAATTGAGACCTGATCAAACAGATCAGGATAAATTACCACCATATGAGATATTAGATGCAATTCTTGAAAGGTATATTGAATATGAAATGAGTATAGATGAAATAACAGAAGATGGGTTTGATGTTGAAACTGTAAAGTACGTTGTTAAATTAGTTGATATTAATGAATATAAAAGACGTCAGGGAGCGCCTGGTATAAAAGTAACTCAAAGAGCATTTGGAAAGGATAGAAGAATGCCAATAACAAATGGATATAAGGTATGGTGGTAATAGAATGAGATTACCAAACAATGAAAAGAAAAAGAATTTTAAATCATTTTTATTTATATTTGGGATTTTATTTGCTGTATATTTTGTTATATGGTTTGTCTGGGATGAATTTGAATATGTAATTAATGAATTTACAATTTTACCTCATTTAAGATTGGCTAAAAAAGATTGGGATGAAATGTATTTTGATGAGGGGTATATAGAAACCAATGATGGTAATATTGAAATTATAAAAAGGGGCGATACCACTTTTTTAATAAAATATAAAAATCTGGAATTGGAAGAAAGAGGATTTAAATATTTTAATGTTAGATATATAGAAAATGGAGTATTACTATCTTTTCCGGCTTTTTATATTAGAGGAATAAAAAATATCTATTTTTATAATAATAAAATATATGAATTTTATAAAGTGCCTATTGATTTGATAGATTGTTATGATGAACTTTTTACAAAGTTTCTGCTTGGGCAATATAAAAAGATAAATGAAAATGATTTACCTGAAGAGTTAAAAAATGGTTTAAAAGAAAATGTAATTTATATCAGTTCTAAGTATACCAATTTCGTAATTGAAGATATTGAAAACATCTATAAAATAGATGATTATAAATACCTATTCGAAAAGGAAACAGAGCTTTTCAAAGAATATTATATTATAAATATAGAACATAAAAACTATATTTTGAGGATATATTTAGTGGAAAAAAGGTGAAATAGTATGTATAAAAACCTGAAAAACAGCGTTTTAGAATCAAAAAAAACGCTAAAGGAGTTTATTATTAAAAACATAGAAAATTTTAAAAAGGAAAATTTAATAATCAGGGAATTTTTAGCAAAGGATAATAATAAAGAAAAATTTATAAATGAAATAACCTTCAACATATTAAGTAAGATTATATCTTCAAAATTATTATATAAAAAAGGCATATTAAAAAATGCGTATGATTACAATGAATTAAAACGATATATACCAGAATTATTTGATGAATTATATAATATAAAAATTGAAGAAAAATTATTAAAAAAAATACATAATAATTTTAGTAGTGTAGAAGATTGGGATAAAGATGATATTCTGGGATGGGCATATCAATATTACAATCTTGATGAAAATATTCCGAAGATACATAAACAATCTCAATTTTATACACCTGAGTGGATAATAGAATATCTTGTTGACAATACATTGACAAAATATTATTGCGAAATCTATGATGATTCTGAAATAGCTAATAAATACAAAATACAATATAAGAAACAAGAAAGAGAAATAAAACTTGAAAATATAAAAATTATAGATCCCGCTTGTGGAAGCGGACATTTTTTAATAAAAGTATATAACCGCTTAAAAGAATTTTATGAAAAACAGGGATATAAGAAAGAAGAATATATAAAGTTTATACTGGAAAAAAATATTTATGGTATAGATATAGATGAAAAAGGTGTTGAAATAGCAAAGACAATTCTGAAAATAAAAGCACTGGAAGATGGATATATTAAACCAATAAATTTTAATATAGTTTCTACAAACTTTGATATTGTAAAAGAAGAAGATATTGAAGATATAGAGTTTAAGGAGATATTAAAATCTATAAAAAATGAAATTTCTGGATATAAAGAATTAGGGAGTTTAATAACTCTTTCAAAAGAAAATAGAGAAAAGATAATAAAAAAATATGAAAAATATTCATTATTTACAGAAAAAACAGTTTTAGAAAAACATTATGCAGAAAAAATGAAAAAATATTTGATAATATTATCTCTAAACTATGATATAGTTATATCCAATCCTCCTTATGCAGATTCTCATGATTATACGCCAGAATTGAGAAAACTTATAAGAGAAAGATACTTTGATTTTAGAAAAAACCTGTATTCGTGCTTTATAAAAAGAAATTATGATTTTTTAAGAGATGGCGGATTGCTTGGTATGATAACCCCACAAACCTTTATGTTTATTAGCAGTTATGAAGATTTAAGAAAGTTTATAATAAAAAATATGCATATAGAATCTCTTGTTCATTTTGGTCTTGGAGGCGTATTTGAAGATGCACTTGTTGATACCGCCATGTATATTCTTAGAAAAGAAAAAGGGAATAAAGAAAATAAAAGTTTATTTATAGATTTAAGGGATATAGATTATAACAAAAAGAAGGAAGTATTAGATAACATAATAAAAAAAGGAAAAGAAAGAAAATATATATATTATGAAAATCAAAACGAATTTAAAAAAATACCGGGCTATCCATTTGTATATTGGATAAATGAAGAAGTAAAAAAAATCTTTGAATATGAGAAATTAATAAATTTTGCTGATGTTAGGCAGGGAATTGCAACAGGTGACAATAAAAGATTTTTAAGATATCATTGGGAAGTTCCTCGTGAAGAGATAAGTTTTAACCACAAAAAAGATGGTAAAAAATGGGTTCCGTATGCAAAAGGAGGACCTTATAATAAATGGTATGGGAATTTATGGTGGGTAATAGCCTTTGATGAAGAGAATTATAAACTTTTAAAAAAAATGGGAAATCATTTACCTAACAGACAATACTATTTTAAATCAGGAATAACCTATTCTATGACAACATCAAAAGGGCCAACATTCAGATTATTACCTGAAAATTTTTTATTCGATTGTAAAGGAAGTAGCATATTTACTGATAATGAAAATTTTAAATTTGCATTACTGGGATTTTTAAATAGCAAATTAGCTTTTTATATATATAGATTTATAGCAGGAAGTGTAGATCTTGAAGTTGGAGATCTGAAAAATATTCCTATTGCTCCAGGATTATATAAAAATTCAAAAAAAGAAAAAATGCTCATTAAAGCTGTAAAATTAATAATAGCAATAAAAAAACAATTAATTGAAACATCTCCTCTTGAACTTCATTATATAGAATCACCTCTTCATTCAATAAAGGAAATGCAAAATTTTGAAAATAAAGTAATAAAATACACAAAGCAAAAATATTTGCTGGAATTATATATTACAATACTTGAAGGGTTTATAGAAAAAACAATCTTTCAAATATATGGAATAAAGAAAAAAACAATAGAAGAAATATTAAATCAAGAAGGTATTCCTGAAATATGGATTGGTCATATAGAAGATGAAATATCTTTTGATATTTCAATTTTAAAAAATAAGTATTTAAATGAATTCAATATAAAAGAGCAGGATATACTTATGCTTCAAAAAGAAATAAATAGATTCTTAAAAACAAGAAAAGATAAAAATAAAAAAATAGAAAGAAAAGAATTTGAAGAAGTTTATCTTTCTAAAAATAGAAAAAATAATGAAGGAAAAATAAAAAGACTTTCGAGGGTATTGAATACAAATCCATTAATAGTGTATAATAATATTAATAATCAATTAATATTAAAAGAAAAAGAATATATAAGAGAGCTTATATTCCTTGCCATAAATCATGAATATATAAAAGAAAAAGGGAATATTGAATATATAAAAGAAAAAATCAACAGTCTTGGAATTACAGAAGAAATACTAAAAAAATATTCGAAAATTAAAGATTTAGAAGAATATATTAGCGAAAAAATACTTTTAGATCAAAAAAAATATTTTAAAAAAAGAGTTCCGTATATATGAACATGGAGGGGAGGAAATGGAAGAATATAAGAAATTTTTCAGGCAAATAACAGTATCAATAGCAATTATAATGATAATATTTGTAATAGGGATAATAGGTTTTATGATACTTGAAAAGTGGAGTTTCTTTGATGCTTTTTATGTAACAGCAATAACCCTCTCCACAGTGGGATATGAAATGCCGTATAAAATATCCAATGTAACAAAGGTTTTTGATGCGTTGTTAATATTTTCAGGTATATCTGTAGTATTATATTTAATATCCTCTCTAACAGCGTTATTTGTAGAAGGAGACTTTAAAAAAATATTGGGGGTTTTGAAAATGATGAAAAGATTGGAAAATATTTCTGATCACTATATTGTTGTTGGTGGTGGAAAAACTGGAGAATATATAATTGATGATTTTATGAAAAACGGTGTTCCGCATGTAGTAATAGAAGATGATGAAAAAAAGATAGAAAAACTATTGTCTCGTGATGAATATAAAGATCTAAATTACATAATAGGAGATGCCAAAGAAGAAGATGTGCTAATCAAGGCAAATATATTTGATGCAAAAGGATTATTGCTTACATTACCAAGTGATATAGATAACCTGTATATTGCACTTACTGCGAAAACATTAAATCCAGCATTATATGTTGTTTCAAGAGCAAATGACGCAGAAGAATTAAGAAAATTATTATATGCCGGTGTAGATAATGTAATATTGCCACCTGAAATAACAGGAAAAAGAATGTCATCCATGGTGTTAAGACCTAATGTATTATCATTCTTCGAAAGTTTTCAGATGGATTTTGGAGAAAACTTCAATTTTGAAGAAGTAAAAATACCGGATAATAGCTGGATGATAGGAAAAAAATTAAGAGAATTGGAAATTCCTAAAAAAATAGATCTAGTTGTTATAGCAGTAAGAAATAATAGGAAAACACAGTTTAATCCGAAATCAGAGTTAGTTATAAAAAAAGGTGATTCGTTGGTTGTAATTGGTGATAAGGAAAAAATAGAAAAATTAAAACATTATGTTATAATGCAGGAATAAAGCTTATTATAGAAAACAAACAACGAAAAAAAGAAATCAATTCACTAACGCTTAACGAAATTAACAGATTTGTAAGTTGACAAATGGGAAGAAAGGTGGTAATATATATACTCGGACGCGGGTGAGAGCGTCTGGAAGAAAAAGAGAAGAGGAAGAGAAGCTCCTTGACAAGTGAACAGAGACACCCAGCGGAAGTAGATTCAAAGAGTTAAGATCGAACTCGAAATCTTGGATGGAGGGTTTGATCCTGGCTCAGGGCGAACGCTGGCGGCGTGCTTAACACATGCAAGTCGAACGAGGAGGCAGCCTTCGGGCTGTAGTACTAGTGGCGAACGGGTGAGTAACGCGTAGGAAGGTGTCCTCCAGACCGGGACAACCACTGGAAACGGTGGCTAATACCGGATGAGCCCGAGAGGGGAAAGCGAGCTAAGGCTTGGCTGGAGGAGCTGCCTGCGACCCATCAGGTAGTTGGTAGGGTAAAGGCCTACCAAGCCGACGACGGGTAGCCGGCGTGAGAGCGTGGCCGGCCACAGGGGCACTGAGACACGGGTCCCACTCCTACGGGAGGCAGCAGTGGGGAATATTGGACAATGGGGGGAACCCTGATCCAGCGACGCCGCGTGGAGGAAGAAGTCCTTCGGGACGTAAACTCCTGAACTTACCGAACAATAAGGATGGTAGGGAATGGCCATCTGATGAGGGTAGGTAAGGAAAAGCCCCGGCTAACTACGTGCCAGCAGCCGCGGTAATACGTAGGGGGCGAGCGTTGCCCGGAATCACTGGGCGTAAAGGGGGTGTAGGCGGTCTAATAAGTCAGATGTAAAAGGCCCTGGCTCAACCAGGGAAATGCGTCTGAAACTGTTAGACTTGAGGTTGCTAGAGGGAGACGGAATTACCTGTGTAGCGGTGAAATGCGTAGATACAGGTAAGAAGGCCGGTGGTGAAGACGGTCTCCTGGGGCAAACCTGACGCTGAGGCCCGAAAGCTAGGGGAGCAAACCGGATTAGATACCCGGGTAGTCCTAGCCGTAAACGATGCCCACTAGGTGTGAGCGGTAGTACCGTTCGTGCTGAAGCTAAGGCGATAAGTGGGCCGCCTGGGGAGTACGTCCGCAAGGATGAAACTCAAAGGAATTGACGGGGACCCGCACAAGCGGTGGAGCGTGTGGTTTAATTCGAAGCTAAGCGAAGGACCTTACCAGGGCTTGACATATAGGTGGTACTCTGCAGAGATGCAGGGGACCCGGTACTTCGGTACCGGGAGCCTATACAGGTGGTGCACGGCCGTCGTCAGCTCGTGCCGTGAGGTGTTGGGTTAAGTCCCGCAACGAGCGCAACCCTTGCCGTTAGTTGCCAGCACTTAGGGTGGGAACGCTAACGGGACAGCCGCCGACGAGGCGGAGGAAGGAGGGGATGACGTCAGGTAATCGTGCCCCTTATGTCCTGGGCGACACACGCGCTACAATGGTAGGGACAGAGGGCAGCGAGGCCGAGAGGTGGAGCGAATCCCAGAAACCCTACCCCAGTTCAGATTGCAGTCTGAAACCCGACTGCATGAAGCCGGAATCGCTAGTAATCGCAGGTCAGCCACACTGCGGTGAATACGTTCCCGGGTCTTGTACACACCGCCCGTCAAGCCACCCGAGTTGGAAACGCCCGAAGATGGTGAGGCTAACCGAAAGGAGGCCAGCTATCGAGGGTGGAGTCAGCGAGGGGGGCTAAGTCGTAACAAGGTAGGTGTACCGGAAGGTGCGCCTGGATCACCTCCTTTCTAAGGAGAAAAAAGGAATGGGTGTCTCTGTTCAGTAGTGAAGGAGTTTGGGCTCGTAGCTCAGGTGGTCAGAGCGCACGCCTGATAAGCGTGAGGTCGGTGGTTCGAGTCCACCCGGGCCCACCAGCTCATTGACAAGTGCATAGTGAAAGATAAGGTCAAGGTAAAAAGGGCTTACGGCGGATGCCTAGGCGACGGGAGGCGAAGAAGGACGTGGCAAGCTGCGAAAAGCCACGGGGAGCTGCAAGCGAGCGTAGATCCGTGGATGTCCGAATGGGGGAACCCAAAAGATCCCGAAAGGGAGGCGAACCCGGGGAAGGGAAACATCTTAGTACCCGGAGGAAAAGAAATCAAGAGAGATTCCCTGAGTAGTGGCGAGCGAAAGGGGAGGAGCCCAAACCATACTGGTGTAAAAGGGTGCTGCCGTTGCCAGTATGGGGTAGCGGGACATAATCGGAGCCGACAGCACGAGGCTCGGTCACGAAGCATGTATAGCCGAAATACCTGGGAAGGTATGCCGGAGAGGGTGAAAGCCCCGTAGGCGAAATACATGTGAGTGGCTGGATTATGATCCCAAGTAGCGTGGGACACGAGGAATCCTGCGTGAATCAGGGTGGACCACCATCCAAGGCTAAATACTACCCGTCGACCGATAGCGTAGAAGTACCGTGAGGGAAAGGTGAAAAGGACCCCGGGAGGGGAGTGAAAGAGAACCTGAAACCGTAAGCCTACAAGAAGTGGGAGCTCATAGGAGTGACCGCGTGCCTTTTGATTAATGTGCCCACGAATTGCATGTACTGGCGAGGTTAAGCCGGGAGAGGCGAAGCCGAAGTGAAAGCGAGCCTGAAGAGGGCGGATAGTCAGTATATGCAGACCCGAAGCCAGGTGAGCTATCCATGGGCAGGGTGAAGTTGCGGTGAAACGCAATGGAGGCCCGAACCGGTATGCAGTGAAACGCATTCGGATGACCTGTGGATAGGGGTGAAAAGCCAACCGAACCTGGTGATAGCTGGATCTCCCCGAAACGTGTGTAGGCACGGCCTCGTACAAGACTAACGGGGGTAGAGCACTGATAGGCGTAGGGGGGTAACCTCCGAAACTTGTCAAACTCCGAATACCGTTAGTTGATGTACGGGAGACAGACTGTGGGGGAAAAGCTCCATGGTCGAGAGGGAAACAGCCCAGACCGCCAGCTAAGGTCTCGAAGAGACGGCTAAGTGTGAAAGGTAGTGGACTGCCAGAGACAGCCGGGATGTTGGCTTAGAAGCAGCCATCATTAAAAGAGTGCGTAACAGCTCACCGGTTGAGGCGGACTGCGCCGAAAATGTAAGGAGGCTGAAGCCGTACGCCGAAGCTGCGGAATCTGCGGATTGGTAGGGGAGCATTGTGCAGTAGGGAGAAGGTAATTCGTGAGGATTACTGGACGAAGCACAAGAGCGGATGTGGGCATGAGTAACGAGAGGAGGGTGAGAATCCCTCCCCCCGAAAGCCCAAGGGTACCTGGGGAAGGGTCGTCCGCCCAGGGTAAGCCGGGACCTAAGGTGAATCCGAAAGGAGTAACCGATGGGAAACTGGTAAAGAATCCAGTGCCATGTATATACGAGATAAGAGGGGGGACGCAGAAGGCGAAGCCTCGTGAGCAAGTGGCACGCTCATCCAAGCGCAAAGGACAGAGAAGGTAGTAGGTAAATCCGCTACTGGAGTCTGAAGCGTGAAGGGGAGGACATAAGTCCAACGAGGTGGTAGCCCGGCTGCCAAGAAAAGCCTCGCTTATCGTTGAGTATATACATGCCCGTTCCGAAAACCGACACAGGTGGGTGAGCTGAGAAGGCTAAGGGGAGCAGGCTAACCTCCGCTAAGGAACTCGGCAAAATAGCCCCGTAACTTCGGGAGAAGGGGTGCTCCTTGGTGTGGGCAACTGCACCGGGGAGTCGCAGTGACAAGGCCCAGGCGACTGTTTACCAAAAACACAGGACTCTGCGAACTCGGAAAGAGGAAGTATAGGGTCTGACGCCTGCCCAGTGCCGGAAGGTTAAGGGGAGTTGTGAGAGCAACGAACCGAAGCCCCGGTAAACGGCGGCCGTAACTATAACGGTCCTAAGGTAGCGAAATTCCTTGTCGGGTAAGTTCCGACCTGCATGAATGGCGTAACGATTTGGGCACTGTCTCAGCGGAGGGCCTGGTGAAATTACAGACTGGGTGAAGATGCCCAGTACCCGCAGTTAGACGGAAAGACCCCGTGGAGTTTTACTGTAGCCTGACATTGTAACTTGTCATGTTGTGTACAGGATAGGTGGGAGGCAGAGAAACCTGCTCGCCAGGGTAGGTGGAGCCGCCGGTGGGATACCACCCTCAGCATGATGGGTTACTAACCATTGAGTGTGAAGAGCACTGATGGGACAGTGTTAGGTGGGCAGTTTGACTGGGGCGGTCGCCTCCTAAAGAGTAACGGAGGTGCGCGAAGGTAGGCTCATGTGGGTTGGAAATCCACAGGAGAGTGTAAAGGCAAAAGCCTGCCTGACTGCGAGACTGACAGGTCGAGCAGGGTGGAAACACGGTCTTAGTGACCCGGCGGATCCGAGTGGAAGGGCCGTCGATCAACGGATAAAAGTTACCCCGGGGATAACAGGCTTATCGCGCTCAAGAGTTCATATCGACGGCGCGGATTGGCACCTCGATGTCGACTCATCGCATCCTGGGGCTGAAGTAGGTCCCAAGGGTTGGGCTGTTCGCCCATTAAAGCGGTACGTGAGTTGGGTTCAGAACGTCGTGAGACAGTTCGGTCCCTATCTGCTGCGGGCGTAGGAAACTTGAGGGGGGTCACACCTAGTACGAGAGGACCGGTGTGAGGGTACCACTGGTAAATCAGCTGTTCCGCCAGGAGCAGGAGCTGAGTAGCCACGTACCTGACCGATAACCGCTGAAAGCATCTAAGCGGGAAACGGGCCCCGAGATGAGGTTTCCCACTCCATATGGAGGTAAGGGCAGTTCGAGACTAGGACGTAGATAGGCCGGAGGTGTAAGTACAGTGATGTATTGAGCCGACCGGTACTAATAGCCCGAGGCCTTGACCTTATTGAGTAACTATGCACATGTGAATGAGAGATTGAGGGGTGCAGATACCGGATATGGGAACACGCGGACCCATCCCGAACCCGACCGTTAAGCATATCCGGGCCGATGGTAGTATGGCTTGTCCATGCGAGAGTAGGTAGCGCCCCTCTTTTTATTTTTCCCCCAGTCTCATAGACTGGGGGTTTTTGTTTATGTTAAATTATATATTTTTTTAGACGATTTATTATTCGAATATGTATTTTTAACTAAAAATTTGTTATAATAGTATTATGAAGATAAAATGATAAAATCGGAGGGATGTGTATGAGGAGGTATTTCTTTTTTTTAATTTTAATTTTTTCTTTGTTTTTATTTTCTAGTTGTAATCTATCCTTGCCTTTTTTTACAAAACCTGATAATAGACCTGTTGTTAATAATATTGATAATTCTGCTATGGTTGCTGAAGATGAAAAGAATAAAGTTGAATTTTTAGCTCCTCAGATTATAGATTTATTATCAATTGACGTTGATAATAAATTGTTTGGATCTTTTTTATCTTATGATAATCTTTTTTATTATCACGATATTGATACGTTATATATTTACTCTTTAAAGGATAAAAAAATTATATACAGTGAAAGATTTAATTCTACATTATTTAGTAATTTTATTATTTCTCATGATAATAATTTAATTTTTTCCAATGGCTCTGTTTTATATAAATATTCTTTTAAAGGGAAAAAACTTTTTGAATATGATTTTAATGAGAGCATTAAATCTATAGCCATTACCCCATTTAATGAAATATATGTTTTGTCAGATGTTGGCACATTATTTAAATTAAAGGATAAAGAAGTTCAATGGAGTAAGAGGTTAAATGCAACTATTACATCTAATTTGATTATTAGTTATAATAATAGAATATTTTTTGGCGATGCTAATGGTAATATATATATATATGATTCCAACGGTAACCGTTTAGGGGTTTCAAAGATAAGTGGTAGTGCTGTTGGAAATTTTGCCACTGATAATACAGGAAAGATTTATGTTTTAAGCAGTAATAAGTATTTATATGTTATTGATAATAATGGTGAAATTTTATGGACTAACGAATATGATGAAGTGCTTTTAAACGTATTGGTTGATGATAATTTGAATTATTATCTTGCAACAGATGAGAATATATATGTATATAATAAGGATTTTGAAGAAATAGGAAAATATGAAATTGGAAAAATCTTTACGCAGATAATATATGCTAAGGATAAAATATTGTTTGGCACAAAGGATAAATTGTTAAATGTGTTGGATTTAAAGGAGAAAAAGGTATATAGATATAAGCTTTCCGAGAATATTTTATTGGATTATATCTACTTTGATGGAAAGAATATCTTTATTCCTTTAAAAGATAAAGTAGTTTATACAAAATTAGATGTTGATTATAATGCTTTATTCTGGACACAATCTTATGGATATTTAAACAGAGGATATATGAATTTACCTCCTCAGAAGCCTATGCTGGTTTATCCTAAAAACAATACTTCTGTTGTTGTTGAAAAAGCCCTTAAATTAATATGGAAATCATATGATTTAAATAATGAGGGTTTAACCTATAATGTATATTATGGGACAAATAAAAATTCTTTAAGTTTAGCGGCAAAAAATCTTGTTAAGCCTACTTTCGAATTAAAAAATTTAAGAGGGAAAAGAACATATTATGTTAAAATTACAGCATTTGATAGTGTTAATGCTGTGGATAGTGATGTTTATGCCTTTAGAATTTTGTATAAACCTGAAAGACCTGTAGCTGTTCAACCTTTAAATGAAGAGAAAAATATATCTTTAAATCCTGTTTTAAAATGGGAAGCCAGAGATAAAGATAGTACAAGATTAAAATATAATCTGTATTTTGGCGAAGATAAAGATAATCTTTCTCCTGTTGCAACTAATCTCACATTAAATACATTTGATTTAAAACAGAAATTAAAGCCTTCTTTTAAGTATTATTGGAGGGTAGAGGTTATTGATGATAATAATAATAAGAATATTAGTAATGTTTTTGAATTTGTTACTTCAAATCCGCCATCTACACCTGTTATATTGGAACCTGACCTTTCTCAGGAAATTTCCTATGATGCAACATTTGTATGGGAGTCAAAAGATGAGGATAACGATAATTTATCCTATGATTTATATTTGGGATATGATGATGGTGAAATGAAAAAGATTATTGAAGATTATAAAAAGAATGAAATAGTTATTTCATATTTATCTCCTGGTAAAAGTTATAGGTTTAAAATAGGGGTTAGAGATGGTAAGGGAAATTATGTGGAAAGTAAGGTATATATTATAAAGGTAAAGTTTTCTCCTATTTTACAATGGAAATTTATTATGGATGACAAAGTTGAAGGTAATCCTGCATTGGATAATGAAGGGAATATTTATGTTGGAGATAATAGCGGTTATTTCTATAAAATAAATTCTAAAGGCATTTTATTATGGAGATTTAAAACAGAGGATAAAATCTGGTCCAGTCCAACTTATTATAATGGCCTGGTTTATTTTGGAAGCAATGATGGTTATTTATATGTATTAAATAGCAAAGGTGAATTAATCTGGAAATTTAAAACGCAGGATATAATAACCTCTTCTCCTTTAATAGATATAGATGGGACAATATATGTGGGAAGCTGGGATGGATTTTTGTATGCGATAAACCCGGATGGAACTTTAAAATGGAAGTTTAAGACTAATAATTCTATTAGCGGAAGTCCTGTAATGGGAAGAGATGGAACAATATATATAGGTAGCTGGGATGGATTTTTGTATGCGATAAATCCAGATGGTACTTTAAAATGGAAATTTAAAACAGAAAATAGAATATCCCAGACAGCAGCACTTGATAGGGAAGAAAATATCTATATTGGCAGTGAAGATGGAAATCTTTATGTTTTAAACTTTGAAGGGGAATTAAAATGGAAGTTTAAGACAGAAAGTTATATAAAATCTTCACCTGTTATTGATAGGAATGGTGTGGTATATATTGGAGGTTGGGATAACTATTTTTATGCAATAAATCCTGACGGTTCTTTAAAATGGAAATATAAGACAGAGTATGTATTGTTGTCTTCGCCGGTAATAGGTGATTTGGGAAATATATATATGGCAGGTTACGATCATTTTATTTACTGTTTTGATGAGGAAGGATCTTTGAAGTGGAAACGTGAAATGAATGATATGATAGGAACTAATCTCATACTTTCTAATAATAAGCTTATTTTTGCAGATGTAAAAGGATTTCTTTATGTTTTAAATGTTCAGGATAAAAATCTGGATTCTCTTGCACATTGGCCTGCATTTAAAAGGGATAACTTTAATATGGGTAAGCTGGTAACTGTAAGAAATTCTTTGCCGTTGGGACCTGATAATCCTTATCCAGAGGATAATCAAAAGGATGTTTCGCTGTATACAAAGTTAAAATGGCAGGCTTATGATATGGATGGAGATAAAATAGTATATGATTTATATTTTGGTACAGAAAAGGATAAATTGAAAAAGATTGTGGAAAATTCACCGGTATCTGAATATACGCCTGAACATATATTATCTCCAAAAACGGTATATTACTGGAAGGTTGTTGTAAAAGATGTTAGAAATGGAGTAAAGGAAGGGCCAGTGTGGTCATTTAAAACAATAAATCCATATGGAAAGATAAAATGGAATTTTAAAACACTGGGCTGGGTTGAAAATACACCTTTGATAGTGGGAAATAGCATATATTTTGGTAGTTATGATAAATATTTCTATGCATTAACTACAAATGGTAATTTAAAATGGAAATTCCTTGCAAATTCAGAAATTATTGCTTCTCCGAATACAGAGGATAATAACATAATATATTTTGGAGATGTTTCTGGAAGATTATATTCAATTACCAGAGATGGAACGTTAATCTGGACATTGAAATTAGATGGTGATATTATCTCTACACCTCTTGTAAAAAATGGTAAAATATATATAGGAACATCTAATGGAATATTATATGCAATAGATAAAAATGGTGAAATTTTATGGACATTTAAAACAGGAGATTATATTGCGTCTATGCCTTCTTATTATGATGGAAATATAATCTTTGGAAGTTCCGATTCATATGTTTATTCTATTAATGAAAAGGGAGAGTTAAACTGGAAGTTTAGAACAAGTGGTGCTGTAAAATCGTCGCCGTCTATAGATAATGAAGGAAATATATATATTGGAAGCGATGATAATTATCTATATAAACTGACAAAGGATGGAATACTGGTATTTAAATTTAAAACAAATAGTTCTATTCAGACAAAGGCAAGTATTGATTCAAATGGAAATATTTATTTTGGAAGTTTAGATCATTATCTATATATTATAAACAAAGAAGGAAAGCTTATTACCAGATTTAAAACAGATGGACCAATTATTTCAACGCCGACATTTGATGATAAAGGATATATATATTTTGCAAGCCTTGATTCTAAAGTATATGCGTTGAATAAAGATTATAAGATTGATTGGATATTTAAGAGCGGATATGGGATATCTTCAAGTCCAATAGTAAAGGATGGTATATTGTATATTTCAAGTAAAGATGGATATATGTATGCTCTTCAAATTGAAGGTGAAAATACTCCAGAAAACTATATTATAAAAAATTATTATAATAAATAACTTTGAAGGGGGCTGGATTAATGAAGAAGTTATTACTGATACTTTTGGTAGGAATGATGATGATTTTAAGCAGTTGTGGTCCATTGGCGTTTTTAAATCCTTTTGGAGGTAAAAAAAATAATGTGTCCACTACTTCACAAACAAAGAATTTATCAAGAGCAGAAGCTTTCTGGGATCAGCAAAAGATTTTTGTTGATAATTCCACCAATTACCTTTTAAAGGCAGCTGTTATACCGGGTACAGAAGGAAAGAAGATATTGGAAATTTATGATGAATCAATTTCAGAAAATCCAAGGGTAGAGATAGAAATACCTTCTGTATTTACAGATTTCAACATTGATTATATTTTAAGAATCTCTGCAGGAAATTATTATTTAATAGGTAATTTTTCCATATCTATTGGTAAAAGCAGCGGAAAGATATGGAAAATAGTATTATTAAAAAATGCCAATACAAATCCTATTTTGAGAATTCCAGATGCAGAAGCAGAAAATATAAATTTAAAAATCAATGTTTTAACTTCAAGAAATGAAAAATTCCCTGGTTCATGGCAACCAATTCAAATGGATAATACAGGATGGTTGTATTTCATAAATACAGCTAATGCAGGATTATATGCATTTGACTATGAAACAGGTGATTATTATAGATTGGTTGATAAAGAAAATAAGACACTGGATAAATTTTCTGCAAATGATTATTATCAGATAATAAATAATTTTATTGTATATTCATCAGGAAATAAAATTTATGTTGGTAAATTAGGGGTTACGGCAACTCTTGAAGAAGGACAGAAGATAAAAACTGTTACAGGGGTTAAAGAATTATATGATTTATCAAATAAGGTTTCATATCCAATTGCTATGTCAAATTCCGGATATATTGTTTATCTTGATAATACCGAAAATATATCCAAGCTAAAATATCTTAATTTAAACGCAAGTAGTTCAAAACCAACAGAATTAAAGCTCTTTACTGATATAGAACAGAATTCTGATGTAAAACTTGGAGGAAGCGTTAAATTAACCAATAAAGATGTGGCAATAAAAATAAACAATATTGAAAGTGCTATATATAGCGATGGGAAAACATATATTTTATTTTCAGATTTAACAATAAAGTATAAGGTTCAAATAATTTTAGATTATAAGGTTCAAATTCCACTGGATGATCAAAACGAAGCAAGTTATTATGCCGTGTTGGTTGTTCCTCATAACAGGGATAATTATCCATTATTCACCAAAAAGGTAATTTATTTATTTGAAAAACCACAAAATGAAAATAACGGAGTAAAAAAGATTTTAAATAAACATTTCTTTGCTATAGTTCCAGCAGATCCACACAAAACTCTTGAAGATGGATCATATATTAAAAGATTTGATTTAACAAGTTCAACAGAATATAAAATAGAATTTAAAAAGGTTCAGGAAGAACAGGTTAAAGATGCTGCAGATATTAATCTCATTATAAAAGGTAATAAAATGCAAGTTAGATTAATGACACCTGTAAATCTTGATTTTGAAAAATTAAAGAATTTAGCTGTAAGAAATAATATTCCATATAAGTTTAAAACAATAAATTCAAAATTTGCTGATGACTTTGGAATATATATGTATTTTGAAGGTACAGACCTTGAAAATAAACCTATTTATGGGATATTGGATTTAACAAAAATAAATAATGAAAAGATGGAAGTAATAAGGGTTTTAAATAATGTTGATGTTGAATCGTTAAAGAGAGAAGCAGTAAAAAATATGATTACAAAGTGAGGTGTGAAGAATGAAAAAATTAATCTATATTTTTATATTAGTGATTATGTTAATGTTTGTTGGCTGTGTTACAAAAGAAAAGGTTGAATTTATAGAACCAACGTTTATTGAAAACCCAGATGTAAATTTAATAAATTTAGATGAAAACAGATTATATGTAAGTTATGATAAAGATGGGAATCAGGTTGTTTCTGGATTAATCACAATAGATAAGGATAATAATTTATCCTATTTAAGATTAACAGGCCTGGATAAGGTTTTATGGTATAGCGAAGTTTTAACAAAATTCAGCACCCAGAATATAAATACAGTTTTAATGGATGAAGAAAATGGAAATGTTTATGTAAATGGAACTTTTGAATTTGGAGATAATGAAAAAAGAACAGTTTTACTTTATCCTGCAGGAAAAGATTTACCAAATTCAATTTCTACAGAAGAATTATATACTGAAAGAGTTGAGGCTAACGGAAAAACATGGTCTCCTTTGCAATTTGATTCAAATGGAAAACTTTTTGGATTTACTACAGATAAATATGAATTATTGATGTTTGATAACAATGTAAAGATTTCAAAACAACCAACATCAATGCAGATTACATTGGATAAGGGTAAATTGTATTTTAAAGTATTACCTGGAAATAAATTATTATGGAAAGAAAAAAGTGGAGATAAAATAGTTCTTAAAGTTGTTGGATATAATCCATCTACAGGTGCAACAAATGTTTCTGTATCAGAGAAAACATTAATACCTGATTTATCAAATAAAAAAGGACCATTTTTATTAAACACGGATAAGTTATTATATGGTGAATTATCAAATTCAAAGATAGCAACACTTGTATCTATAAATAATTTAACCTCAACAGCTACAAGTGCCATAGATTTATTTCCTGAGGATATAGTAAAAGATACAGATATAGAACTTGTTGGAGCAAGTAATGCAGATATATCAGAATCACCTGTTTCAACAGCAACATTTGAAGGTATTTATGATGTATATTCAAAAGATAATTCTGCATATGCAGTATTTAAAAATTTCACACTTGAATCTACAATGGTTATTGAAGACTTAACAAGAGGGGCAACGAATGTAGTAATAGCAAAGACCACAATTCCATTGTTTGTAGTGGAATTTCCAGAAGAAGGTAATATAACCCAAACAGCAACAAAAAAAGTAAATATATATTATTTATCAGAAGAGTATAAGGATATTATTAACGATGAATCAGATATTTATATTTCACCGGAGAATTATATAATAATAAAGACAGGTAATAATCTATATAAAATAGATTTAAGATCAAGTATAGAATCTGATTTTGTGGTAAATTATCAAACAGAAGACGAAAAATTGAGCTATAATGCAAAGTTTAAGTATTTTGCAAAGAAATACAAATTTAATGTATTGGATTTAAATTCAACAAGATTAGCAGGTTTGAATAATATTCAGGATATAGAATTTTATGATCAATATGGAAGATTTGCATATATTAAATATGGATCAAATAAAAATGTAGCTATATATGATACATATAAAGATGAATTATATACAGGTGATGGAGAGCTTTCATTAAATATGAGCGTTGAAAAGTTTACACAGATCTATGAAGAAATAATTAAAAATGCAAAGTGAGGTGTGTGAAATGAAAAAAATAGGAATATTTTTACTTCTAAGTATATTAATAATTTCAGTTTCATCATGTACGGATCTTGATGTTACTTCAATGTTTTCAGGTAAGGTAAATATAGCAGTTGTTAATAGTGTATATTATACAGATGGAAGCTCTACAACTATAAATTTAAAATTATATAAGGATAGTAAACCTGTTAAATCATTAAATGTAGAAAGCGGAAAAAAGGTAGAAATAAAAGATCTAGATAAAGGTGATTATAAATTCGAAGCCAAGTTAGATAAAGATGAAAAAACATATTCTGATACAATAAAAATTGATAAAGAAGTTACTATTGTAATAGAAAGCAAAGATGGAGTTCTTAAATTTGAAATAAAATAAAAAAGCGAGCATTATGCTCGCTTTTTATTTTTATCTGGTTATTGCAGTTATTAATTCAGCAAACTCAAAAGGTTTATTTAGAATTAAAACATTGAATTTTTCAAGCTTCTCTCTAACTTCATCTGATAAATATCCTGTGATTACTACAATTTTAACATCTGGATTATATCTTCTAATATATTCTACAAGTTTATCCCCTGTTTCTTCAGGCATCATATAATCTGTAATAACAATATCTATAATATCTTTAAATTTCTCATATAATTCAATTCCATTTTTTACACAATGGGCAGTATAAACTGTTGCTCCCATTTTTTCAAATTGTTTTTTTAAATTTTTTCTTATTCCAATTTCATCGTCTACAATTAATATATTTTTTCCTTTGAGATTTGTGGTTTCATATATTATATCCATTTCATTAAATATAATTTTATCGGTGGTTGTTGGTAGATAGATTGAAAAAATGCTTCCTTTATTTGGAGAAGAAGAAACTTCTATTTTTCCATTATGATCTGATATTATTTTGTTAACTATTGCAAGACCAAGTCCGGTGCCTTTTTTCCCTTTTGTAGTATAAAATGGATCAAATATTTTTTTAATATTTTCTTCTGGAATTCCTGTGCCATTATCTATTATCTGTAGCTTTATGAAATTATTATTTTCTATTATTTCTGTTGATATATTTATTATAATTTCAGGTTTTTCAACATTTTTTACAGCGTCACGGGCATTTGTAATTAGATTTAGTAATACCTGAGTTAGCTGATTTTGATCACCGAATATTTTAACATTATTATCTATGTTATTGTTTATGGATAATTTTATATTTAATGGAATTCCTTTTCTCAGTAGCTTATATGTATTATTTATAAATTCATTGAAATTAAATGTTTCAAAGTTAACATCTCCTTTTTTTGAAAAAACAAGCATTTGCTTTATTATATTACTTGCCCTTTTTATTGATTCTTCAATATTTTCCAATGATTCATTTATTTCTTCGGGATCATCTGTATATTTCATAAGTTCTACTTCTGTTTTTAAAACGGTGAGTATATTATTGAAATCATGAGCAAATCCACCGGCCATTAAACCCATTGTTTCCATTTTCTGGCTTTGCATAAGTTCAAACTGTGTTTCTTTGAGTTGTTTAAGTGTTGTATTTACATTGTTCATAAGAGCTATAAATGCATTATTTATAAGATGATTTTCATTAAAATGAGTCTCTTTTTGCAGAATAATATCTCCTGGATTCCAATTTCTTCCCCATTGGGTAATTTGCTTCATTTCATGAATAAAACTTCTTTCAAGTGTATGGATTATTATAAAGATTATTATTAGCATTAATAAAATTATTAGAAAAGATAGTTTTAAATAGAAAAGGCTATTTGAAAATTTTTCAAATGGAGTTATAAAATAAATATTACCGCTAAAAAAATCGAGTTTTTTTGAAGAGATTACGGCGTTTGCACCAAAAATTTGTTTAAGCTCTTCTTTGTTGTTTATTATTCTAATTTCATACGGAGAATTATTTAAGAAAACAACATTTTTATTCATTGTGAATATAATGTATGTTTTTTCAGGAACGAATTTTAATATTTCTGATTTTATAAATTCATTATCAAAGATAAAGATATAATACAGATTATTATCGTATTTTACAATTGCTGAGATTTCCGGAGAAGAGGATAAAGGTGAAAATACAAAAGGCAAAACCCTGTATTCACCAACAACCATATTTTGACATGTGTTTTTATAATATTTTACTGAAAAATCTTTTTTTAGATGTTCTGAACCTTGTTTTAGAATATTTTTTATTTTATAATGTTCATCAAAAGAATAAGCCCCTTTTATATATTCGAGGTGAAATAACTTTATATTAATATAATCAGGTGTTGTGTATAGATCAACTTTTATTACATTCATCCATTGATCTATTAAGGTTTTTACGTTGTACTCTGTTAAATCCATTAATTTTTCCTGTTTTTCAAGCTCATTTTCTTTTAATGCTGACGTGGTTGTTTTTATTATAATAATGGAGATAATTGCGAATATTATAAATGTGAAGATGATAATATAATTAAAGTATTCAATGAAATTTCTTTTTTTATTAAGCATAGTTATCACCGCTTAATTTAATTGATTATTTCTACCCATTTATTTCCATCATAAATTCCAAAATACATATTTTTAGAGCTTTCGCCATATTTGTCGAATTTTACATTACCAAAAATAGTTTTAAATTCATGTTCTGTAATAAATTTTTCCATTTTTTCTGGTGTATTATTTCCTGATTTGTAAGATTCCCAGAAAATTTGCATAATTTCATAACCTAAAAATGCATGTAAAGAAGGTTCTTCTTTTAAATCATTTATAAAATAATCATAGAAATCCTTTAATTTTCCTGTGTATTCATATGGATAATGTGAAGGGACAATAACGTTTTTCAGATAATCTCCAGCAGCTATTTCAAGCCCTTTGCTTCGTACCCATGGAGTGGTTATAATATTTACATTTGAATTTGTTAATTTTAATTCCTGAATAACCATTCCAACTTCTCCAATTAAACCGGCAATAATATATACATTATTCTGGTTTTTATATGCATTTGTAATAAGGTCAATATATCCATCTGTTTTAAAATTAACCTTCAAATGTTCAATATGTCCCTTAAAATAAGTTTTAAAATATTCATATGCTGCCTCAGTGTATACAGGGTTTGAGGAATCTACTATGACAAAGATATCTTTTATGTTTTTCTTATTAAGAAAATTAGCTATTTCTTTTTGTTCTTTTTCTGTATCGGGAATTGTTCTAATAATTCTGTCGTCTATTCCCTTAAATTTAGGAGAAGTAGCAGAGATAACAAGACCTAAAATGTTGTCAGTTTTTAGTTTTTTATATACTCTATTTAATGAGCTTGAAGTGGTGCCAAAAATTATAAATCTGACACCTTCTTTTTTTAAACGATTATACTCTTTTTCTATCTTTTCCTGATCCCAGCTATCATCAGCAGGAATAACGGTTATATTGCTTTCAAGGTTGTTTTCCCTGATATAAAGATTAATAGCTTCAATTAAGGATTTTCCTGAGGGCATTGCTCTGCCAGATAAGGCTGTAATTACACCAACCTTAACAGGATTTTTTGAACATGAAATTATTAAAAATACAGAAATTAATAGAATAATAAAGATAAAGATAAATATTTTTTTCATAAAATCCCCCCTAAAATTTAATAAATTAGTCGGTGAATTTTTCTCGTAACTGTTTAAAGAGATGTTGGATATTTTCAAAAGCTTCAACTATTTCTGGATCAAATTGTGTTCCTTTTCCAGCCAATATTTCATTAACTGCAAATTCATGACTTTGAGCATCTTTATAAACTCTTTTTGAAGTTATGGCATCATATGTGTCACATAACGATACAATTCGTGCGGAAAGCGGTATTTGCTCTTCTTTTAATCCTTCAGGATAGCCTTTTCCATCCCAGCGCTCATGGTGATGAAGAACCACTTCATGGATGGTTTTAAAGTATTCAAATGACATTGTTTCTTCAGAGATTTCGCTTAACATTCGTGCGCCATAGACAGTATGCATTTTCATTATTTCAAATTCATTTGCTGATAGAGGCCCGGGTTTTGATAAGATCTGTTCAGGAATAAGTAGTTTTCCAATATCGTGTAAAGGTGCTGCATGATGTAATTCATAGAGAAATGAGATATCAGGTTCTTTGCCTATAAGATGAAAGTATTCTTTTGCAAGTAATACCGCAAATTTTTGAACTCTTTCTATATGTTTTCCAGTTTCAAAGGATTTAAATTCCGTCATTTTAGATAGCATTAAAATAAATGAATCTTTTATTTCCAGTGCATGATGTCTTTCTGCTGCTTTAAGACGTGCCTTTAATTCATGAATTTCAAATGGTTTTGTCATATAGTCATCAGCACCTAATTCCAAAGCCTTAACAATACTATCTTTATCTTCAATACCACTTAGAACTATTATGTATGGTTTTCGTTCAATAAAGGTATTTGATATTTTTTCTAACACTTCAAATCCATCAATTCCAGGCATTTTTAAATCTAAAATTATAAAATTCACGTGTATTTTCTTTTCCATTAATTGTACAGGCTCAGAAGGTAAGATCATATTTATTACTTCCTGACCATCCTGAGCTTCATAGATTTCATATCCCCATTTTTTTAAAAGTCGTTTAAGACTATATCTCACAGAGTCTTCATCATCAGCTACAAGTATTTTTAAGTTTGCCATATCTTCACCTCTTTTCTGTGGTTTACATATTTGTTAATACATTATTATTATATCATAAAAAAGGCCCGGATTTTTAAATCCAGGCCTTTTTTATGATATATGTATTATTTAAATAATTCTGCTTTTCCTGCTGAACCAAGAACTTCCATTCTATCTGAAATAACCTTAATTGTATATTCTTTGGCAAGTTTGAAGTATTTTCTTGGATCAAATTCTTTTGGGTTGTTGTTTAAGAATTCTCTTAAACCAGCAACAAAAGCAATTCTTAAATCTGTATCTGTATTTACTTTATTAATTCCACATTTTACAGCTTCTCTTAAGATATCTGCTGGAACTCCTTTGGCTCCACCAAAGTCTGCACCGTGCTTTTCGGCAATTTCAACAAATTCTGGAACTACTGATGAAGCGCCATGAAGTACCAAAGGTATTTTTGTATATTCTTTTACCTTTTTAATTCTGTCATAATCGATTTTTGCTTCTCCTTTAAATTTAAATGCTCCGTGTGAAGTACCTACTGCTGGTGCTAAGAAATCAACACCTGTTTCTTCAACGAATATTTTTGCTTCTTCAGGATTTACAAGAACATTTTCAGCTGCTACAGCTTCATCTTCAACACCGGCTAATTGACCAAGTTCAGCTTCAACTGAAACACCTGCAGCATGTGCAATTCTTACAATTTCTTTTGTTCTTTTCATGTTTTCTTCAAATGGATGTTCTGAAGCGTCGATCATTACTGATGAGTATCCAGCTTTTATTGCTGTTACTATATATTCGAAATCTTTACCATGATCAAGATGTAAAGCTACAGGAATATCAACTTCATCTGCAAATGTTTTAACCATTTTAACAAATAATTCGGCACCTTTTCTGAAATCGCCATTTCCTGCATATTTCATAGCACCCTGACTTGTTTCAATAATAACAGGTGAATTCATTTTTACTCCAGCTTCAATTATATAGTGTAAGAACTCAAGGTTGTTAATATTTAATGCTGGAACACCATAACCGTTTTTATCTGCATTTTCAAGTATAACTTTAGTATCTACGTAAGGCATACTTTTCCCTCCCATTTTTCAATGATTTTTCAACATATTATACCATAATTCTGTTACATCTCGTTTATCCGTTAGAATTGAATTTTCTTCGTAAAATTTCTTCGTTTACCTTCATATATCCATTTTTAATGGCGATTTTACCTTTATTTGTTGTTTTTAAAAGTTTTTTAATTTTTTCCATTTCAGGCTTTATATGATTTATTCTTTCTTTATCTTTTTCAATAATAGACAGAGCTTTTTCTTTTATTTTTTCATTATCTGCAAATGGTAACATCTTTTCAAGTATTTTTTTTCTTTGTTCTAAGATTTTAGGCATTGTTTCATAATCTTCATTTTTAATCATTCTATCTATTAACGACTCTATCTTTTCCAGTTCGTCAATTAACAGTTTTATTTCTTCTAAGTTTTCGTTATTTTTCATATTAATGCCTCCCAAGGAGATTGTATTCTTCTTTCTTTTTTTGTAGATATTTTTTAATTCCTTCTATTTCTTCAACGCTCATACCATATTTCCACCAATATGGCAATATGGAATTGTTAAGCAGTAATGGATCAGTATTTATATCAATCCAGCCTTTTTCAACAAGTTCCATATATTGTGGTGTGTTGGGTATAGGTGTAAATTCATTTACAGAAGGTATTATATTATTTTCCAGACAAAAATCTATAGCTTTTTTTACATCGTCTACCTTTTGTTCTGGTAAATTGGCCATTATATAGGCAGAAACATCTGTAAGCCCTTCATTTAATAGATAATTTGCTGCATTTTTTAAATCTTCATTGGAAACCTTTCCACCTGTTTTTTTCTGTAATTCTTCATCTGAAGTTTCATAACCGAGTTTAATTATTTTAAAATTAGCTTTAGCAAATAATCGAGCTATTTTTGGGGTTACAAGTTTAGCATGAATGCCATTTGGCAAATGATATCTAACATTGAATCTGGATAATTCATTTAGTAATTCTTCTTTTTGTGGATGTAACAAGAATGCGTCATCAAAGAAAACTACATCTTTAACAGGTTTTTCTGATAAGATTGTTTCTAAACCGGAAATTATTTTCTTTACGCTACGTGTTTGATATTTCCACATTCTTGGCGTTACACAATATGTACATCTAAATGGACAGCCTATTGATGAAGTTATAACCACGTGTGGCAATTGGGAATTATATAATTCATAAGCTGGATCAATCTCTTCAAACCAATTGAAATTATCTATTTGAAGATTATAATATTTCAGCATTTTGTTAATTGCAAATGTTCCTGTTCCATTTATTATATGTACATTTAATTCTTCAAAAATCTTTTTGGCATGTGCTGGCATTATGTTAACGTATATTCCTCCGAGAAATATAGGTTTTTCCGGAAATATTTTTCTTATTTCTTTTATTGTTTCATATACGCCATAATACCAATATGTCATTACAGAGGTAACTATTATTCCATCTATATCTGAATAATTTTCCAGTCTTTTTTTTAACTCTTCTTTTGGAAGACCATAACGCTTGAATCTTCTTGGTATATCCTTTAATACAGGTGGGTTTTCAACCTTTTCATAATGAAATTTTCCTGTGCCGTAATATCTATCTTTTATTTTGTCGTTTTTTACAAAGTAATTATCATATCTGTTCATTAAGTCCAATAAACTTACCTGAAATCCTTCTTTTTTTAATATTCCACCTACATATAACAACCCTAATGGTTTTAACCAGAAATCATATGCTGCTGTATCGTATATCCAGGGGTTTATTAGCAAAAAATGCTTCATTTATTATCACCTTTTAATAGGTCATAGTATACATTTAATCCTTTTAAGGTTAAATACTGATCATATACTTCGAATTCCTTTATTACCCCTTTTAAACTCCTGCCAATTCCACCGGTAAGTACAACTTTAAAATCTGTATTATATTCTTTTTTTATTTCTGAGATTAATTTTTGTATACCATATACTACCGTTTTTATTATACCTATTTGAATATTGTCAATAGTATTTTTTCCAACGGTGTAGTCAAGGAATTTAAATTCTACCTGTGGTAATTTTGCAGTTTTTGAGAATAATGCCATCATCTGGGTGTTTATTCCTGGTATAATGGCGCCACCTATAAAATCGCCATTATATACTACATCTATTGTTATGGCAGTTCCAAAGTCTATGGAGATAGCGTTATTTCCGTAATATTTTTTTAGAGCCAATGCATTTACTATTCTATCAGCACCAACTTCACGAGGATAATCAACCCTTAATTCCATTCCTTTTAATTGAGCAGCATTTACAAATATTGCTTCTACATTAAAATATTTGCTTGCATACTTTTCAAGTATATAATTTACAGAAGGCACAACAGAAGAAATTATAACTGTGTCTATTTCATTTTCAGAAATGCCTTCTCTTGATAAAAGTGAGTATAAATGCGAATATAATTCATCTTCTGTTTCAAATGATTTTGTTCCAATTCGCCAGGTTTTTAAAAAGTCATTTTCAAATAATCCTATTACCATATGAGTGTTTCCTACATCAAATAATAGTCTCATTTTTTACCTCCATATTTCTGTTGCAGCTTTTCTCAATCTGTTCATTATGGATATTCCCAATCCTTTATCTTCTACTCCTTCTATAATTATAACATCATTGTTGGTTTTATCAGCTTCTCTTAAAAAAGCAAATAGATTTGTTGCTATTTCAAAGTAATTTTCTATGCTTCCAGAAATTAATGTATCTATCTCAGAAAAATATTTTTCATCTTCTTTAAAAGCAATAATTAAAGGATTTTTATAATTTTTAGCAAGTTGATGTATTTTTTCTATTCTATTCTCTGAATATTCTATGAGGATAGTTTTTTTGTCTGGAGCATAATGTCGGTATTTCATTCCAGGGGCTCTGGCAACATCAACTTTTGCTTTTCCATATATAAATTCAGGAATTTCTATTTTTCCAAATATTTCACGTAATTTTTCCGGAGTAATTGGTCCAGGTCTTAATAATGTTGGAATCTTCTCTGTTAAATCTATAACTGTTGATTCAAGACCAAAATCAACCTTTCCTCCATTTATTATTAAATCTACTCTGCCATTTAAGTCCTCGATAACATGTTGTGGATCGGTAGGGCTGGGTTTCCCTGAAAGATTAGCGCTTGGAGCGGCTATTGGTGTGTTTGATTCTTTAATTAAAGCGCGAGCTATTGGATGTGCAGGAATTCTTACAGCAACTGTATCCCGCCCAGCTGTTACAATATCCGGTATATTTTTCTTTTTTTTCAAAACAAAGGTTATTGGACCTGGAGTGAGTATTTTTATTTTTTCAAATAAATTTTTATCTATTTCCACAAAATCCAATATATCTTTTATATCACTAAAATGAGCAATTAAAGGATTATCTGAAGGTCTTCCTTTAGCTATAAAGATATTTTTTACTGCAGTTTCGTCAAGAGCATTTGCGCCTAACCCATAAACGGTTTCTGTAGGGAAAACCACTAATTTTCCAGCTTTTATATATTCAGCTGCTTCTTTTATTTTTTCAAGCTGGAAATTTAAAGGATCTATTTCTAAAATTTTTGTTTGCATGAAATTCTCCTTTCGCCTTTAAATTTGTTTGGTATTTTAATTATATCATCTAATTATTATAATATTTATATTTTTAATATTATTTTGAATTTAGAATAAAAATATGTTATAATTACTATTAGATAAATTATTCCGGAAGAGGGGGGAGAGTATGAAAAAAGCATTGTTATTTATTAGTGTGTTAGTTTTAAGCATGGTTGTATTTTCTTCACCTACAACAATTGTAGGGGCTTATGGATGGACGGATATTTTTATTGGTTTTAGTGGATATGGGGTATATGGTGGAGTAAGATATGATTTTGATACCTCAAAGATCTATGATTTAAAACCTATTTTGGGAAAAGAAAATTCAGAAGTCTTAGATGCAAGTGTATATGTTGGTGGCGGATTAAATTATGCAGAATTTGATGCAAGTGTTCTGGGATTAGAGGATGAAACATATGGATCCTTCTTATTAACCGGAAAAACATCTGCATTTTTTGGAACACCTATTTTGGGATTTAAGATTTTTGGATTGCAATGGATTCCAGGTCTTGAATTGGGAGTTACAATGGATTATTACTTTTCAGCATTAAGTGATGAAGCTAAAAAGAACATGAGTGGAATAGCTTTAACTGATAATATGGTTCTTAGTTTTGATTATGGAATAGGATTCCAGATTGAACCAATAGAAATAAATGGTATTTATGTAAAACCATTGTTCTTTCCATGGCCATTGTTATTAGGTGCAGAATTACAATTTTAATTGTTGTTAAAAATAATAAAACGCCTTCCATTTGGAAGGCGTTTTATTATTTTTCTTTATGTTGAAATATCAAGTCCTTTTCTTGGTTGCTGATTTACCTGTTGCTTTATAACATCGCCAGCCTGTTTCATGGCTTCTCTCCATGCTTCTAATAATGTGTTTAAAAGTCCCTTAACCTCTTCAAGAATTTCTGTGTCTTTTTTTAAATTTGCTTCTAATAATCTTCTGTACATATAGCTATACAATGCTCTTAGATTTTTTGAGATTTCTCCACCTTTTTCCATATCCAGAGAAAGATTTAATTCCATTACAATATCCTCTACGCGCACAATTTGATTATGTGCTTCCGGTAGTTTTTTATCCCTTATATATTTTATAGCTCTATTTAACCTTTCAATGGCATTTACATACAAAAGCTCAACTAATTTAGCAGGACTTGCGGTTTTAACCATACTTTCGAGGTATCTATCGTTTGCATTTGCAGTATTTGGATAATAACTGTTTGGTTGATACATTTTATCACCTCACTCAATTTCATTTATAGCCCTTTCAAAAGCGTCTTTAAACATATCTAATATTTGAGGAAAATCATAATCTAAAATATCCGAAATTTCTACATTATCTGCATTTGATTGTGATTCTATTATTTTTTCCAAAATCTCTTTTTGTTTTTCCATGTCTTCATCACTTATAAATTGTTTGTTTAATACATTGGAAGCCTGATTTATTATTGTATTCATTGCCTGCAAACCTTCAGCTAACGCTTTTAACATTTTATGCCCTTCTTCTGTGTTTAACATAACCTCTTTGGAAACATTTTCAAGTGATTTTTCAATCTTATCTATATATTCTTTTCCTTCAAGGAGCAATTTTTTTACAAGGCCATATAGATCATCAAATGTAAGTTCGACCTCTTCTCCGCCTTCAAAATATGCACCTTTTAATTCGTCATAGAATTTCATAGGTATATCTTTCCCGTTTATTTTCATTCCAACAAGAACAGAATTCAATTTTTCTGTTTGAAAGAAATTGACTAATTCATTGAAATTTGAAAATTGTTCTTTTGAAAATTCTCTGTCAAAATTTTGATTGTCAGATTCGTAAATTACCTTTACTTTTATTTTATCGTTCATATTATAACCTCCTACTAAATTCCATATGTATTATCGTCTAATTTTATTATATCATTAATTATGATTTTATAAAAATAGATGAATTTCCTATTTGTATTTTATACGAAGTATGTATGTCAAAAAAATTTAATATTGATATTAACATTTTGATATGTTTTTTTGTTGACATATAAAGAAAAAAAGATTATAATAATAAACGTATTGTTTATTATACCGTTCATTTTTAAATCTAAAAATACGATTTTTAAAAGAACTTTTTTTGGAAAAAATGTTGTAAAGCTTTATTATAGCGGTATAGAATTGTTTAATATAAGTTACATAAATAACGCATTTAAAAATACAGGTGATATTATGAAAATAGGGGAGAAACTGAAGAAATTAAGGCTTTCACGGGGATTAACTCAGGAAGAACTTGCTGTTAGAGCAGATTTAACAAGAGGTTTTATTTCTCAGTTAGAGCGTGATTTAACGTCTCCAACACTTGAAAGTCTTGAAATGATTTTGAGAGCGTTGGGAACAAATTTAAAAGAATTTTTTTCTGACTTTGAGGAAAAAAAGATTATATATAAAAAAAGCGAAAGAGTCCCATTGTATGATACGCCAGATGGAGTTAAAGAAGAATTATTAATGACTGATACTGAAGTAAAGAAGATTGAGCCGATGATAGTTGAGCTTGAACCGCAGTCTCAAACAGAGGAAGAAGATTATCATGAAGGATCAGAATTTGGATATGTCCTTGAAGGAAATATAGAATTGTGGCTTGATAATGCAAAATACAAAGCAAAAACGGGAGATGCATTTTATTTTAAATCAGATAAAAAACATTATATAAAAAACGCAAGCAGAAAAAAGAAAGCAAGAGTTTTGTGGATTGAAATACATTAAATAAAAATAAAATAGATACCATGGGGAGGGTTGTATATGGCAAAATCATTGGGAAGACATATTGTAGCAGAATTTTATGAATGTGATAAAGATATTTTAGATGATGTAGATAAAATTGAAGAATTAATGAAAAAGGCTTCTATTGAATCAGGAGCAACTCTTGTAACTTCAACATTCCACAGATTTTTGCCCCATGGGGTAAGTGGAGCTGTTATAGTTTCTGAATCACATTTTGCTATTCATACATGGCCAGAATATGGATACGCATCCGTTGATATCTATACATGTGGCGATCATGTTGATCCATGGAAAGGATTTGAATTTTTAAAGAAAGCATTTAATTCACAAAGGGCACAAACAGTAGAACATTTAAGAGGCGTTTATGAAGAAATTGGTATTGATGAAAATTCTCCACACAAGGTAGAAGCTTAAGGGAGGGATAAGAATGGAAAAGAATTTAGAACCAGGCAGACATTTATTATACATGGAATGGTATACAGGTGGCGATGTAGGATTATTCATGAAAATGAATAAGATTTTATTTTCTGGTCAGAGTGAATATCAAAGGGTAGATGTGTTTGAAAATCCAGAATTGGGTAGAGTATTTTCTTTAGATGGAATTACAATGACAACAGAAGTAGATGAATTTATGTATCATGAAATGTTAGTTCATGTTCCTATGTTCATTCATCCAAATCCAAAAAGGGTATTGGTAATTGGTGGTGGAGATGGAGGTTCAACAAGAGAAGTTTTAAAACATCCATCAGTAGAAGAAGTAATTTTGTGTGAAATTGACCCAATGGTTATTGAAGCAGCAAGAAAATATTTGCCAACAACAAGTGTTGAATTTGATAATCCAAAATTGAAAATAGTTAATGAAAATGGAGCAGAATATATAAAGCAATTCAAAGATTATTTTGATGTAATTATTGTTGATTCAACAGATCCAACAGCAGGTGAAGGTGGACACTTATTTACAGAAGATTTCTATAAAGCATGTAGAGATGCATTGACAGAAAACGGTGTATTCTCAGCAGAAACAGAAGATCCTTTCTATGACAGAGCATGGGTGGGAATTGCATACAACAGAATAAAGAACGCATTTCCTGTAGCAAAGGTTTATATGGGATTCATGACAACATATCCATCAGGAATGTGGAGTTATACATTTGCTTCAAAGGGACTAGATCCATTAAAGGATTTCAATCCTGAAAAATTAAAGAATTTTGAAAAGAAAGATACATTAAAATATTATAATGAAGAAATACATGTTGCAAGTTTCGCGCTTCCAACATTTGTAAAGAAGTTAATAGGTGTTGAAAAGTAATTATAGATGATTAAAATAAAAACCGGTGAGAAAATTCTCACCGGTTTTTATTTTATGTGCAGATTTAAGTTTGTGTTCGTCCTTTTGATGTTGATTGAGAAAAATAAAAGTTCATTTGTACGACTTGAGTGCTAATCTTCGAAAATTGCTCGTTCTCAGGGGTCGTTGCAGACTCACGTCCATGTTCGTCTTCACTCAAAATCACATCCGTGTGATTTTGACCCCTTCCACTCACAATTTTCTCAGGCACTCTGCGAGCCTTCACTCGCTTTTATTTTTTCCAACTATCCTGTAATCCCCGCTTCGGGAAATTCTTAGTCTTCGTTCATATTATTTTTCTTTATATATACAGATGGGTGTTCTGCGAGTATTCAGTTTTCACTTTTTTTATTATTAAACATCCTATGTTATAATTATAATAAATGCCTGTAAGAAGAGGGGGAATTTTTATGAATTTGCATCATTATGTTGAAATTCTTGTTGATTATATTGCCGATTTTTCATATATATTGGCTATTGTTGTAATTGTTTTTGGAATGATAGTGGCATTTAGAATTTTTATAAGGGATGTTTTATTTGGGGATAGATCAGAAGATGCTATTTGGGAAAGTAGGCTTGAATTAGGGCATTCATTTTCTTTGAGTTTGAGTTTTTTGATTGGTGCGAGTATATTAAAAACAACAGTTGCGCCTACATGGGATGATATTGGTAAATTAGCATCTATTATAGCAATTAGAACTACTTTAAATTATTTTTTAACAAGAGAAATTAAAGAACATAAAAAGGATGTTGCCAATGAATCGAAATAGTCTTATATGGATGAAGGAATTTTTAAAAGAAGATAATTTAAAAATTCTAAAACATTTGAAAGAAAATAGGATTCCGTTAATAGACTATGGTAAATTGGAAGAATTTTATAAAGATGTTGAAGCAAAAGGGATAAAAATAATAACATATTTTGATAATGAATATCCTGAAAAATTAAAGAGAATATACAATCCTCCATTGGTATTATATGTAAAAGGAAATATTGATTTATTATATGAGAAGTCCATTGGAATTGTTGGCTCTAGAAAATGTACTGCATATGGAAGAAATATATCAACAAATTTTGCAAAGATACTTGCTGAAAAGTATGTAGTAGTTAGTGGAATGGCTTTTGGGATAGACGCGGCAGCGCACAAAGGAGCTTTAAAGTCTGGAAAAACTATTGCTGTGCTTGGTAGTGGAGTTGATGTTGCTTATCCGAGAAGTAATGTGAAGTTATATGAAGATATCCTGAATAATGGTGGATGTATTGTGTCAGAGTATAGGCCGGGGACGCCTGCCACGCCATTTCGATTTCCAGAAAGAAATAGAATAATTGTTGGTTTAAGCGAAGGCATTATAGTAGTTGAAGCGGCTAAAAAAAGCGGTTCTTTAATTACCGCAAGATTGGCTGTTGAAAGCGGGATAGATGTATATGCTATTCCTGGAGATATAACAAGAAAAAGTTCAGAGGGTACAAATGAATTAATTTATAATGGAGCAATTCCTTTGATTTCTGAAAAGGTTTTAAAAGAGATATTTAATATAGAAGAAAATAAAAAAACAAAAAGAATAGAAAATGAAGATGATTTAAAAATAATTATGGCAATTGATAATGGATATAACACATTTGAAGGTATTGTTAGTTATACCAGGCTTTCAACACCTCTTGTGTTGCAACGTTTAACAATTCTGGTAATGAATAAGATTATATTTGAAGAAAATGGTAGGTATCATCTGGGAGGTTAATGTAAATGAGAAAAACAGTTTTTTTAATTTTATTATTTTTATTAATAATTTTTTCAGGATGTTCGAGTCAGCAAAATAAAAAGGAAGATATATTTAAAAGTTTTAGCAATATTTCAGAAGTATTATATAAAGAAATAGTGGTAATTGGAGAAGGAATAAGTTATAAAGATGCTGAGGCCAATGCAAGGGTTCAGGCGTTGCAAAATATTGTAGGTATGAAGGTTTATAGTCAAACAACTGTGAGAAATTATAAATTAGTGGATAAAAAAATATTATCAAAAACATATGGATTTATAAAGAAATCAGAAATTCTGGAAAAAAGTGAAAAAGATGGAATATTCACGGTAAAAGTAAAATATTATGTTTCTCCAGAAATTCCAGATGAAGATTATTTCTATATTTTACAACAGATGAGAAAACCAAGAATAGGAATATTAATACATGTTTTTGAAGAGAATAGTCTTAAGTATAATTTTTCTCCAGAAAATATAATTGCCAGTGAACTAACTGAAAAATATGGATTTAACGTTGTTCATAGTAATGAACTTATGAAATATAAATTGAAAAGTTACAATTCTATTGACTTAAGTAAGGAGTTATTTGATTTTGATGTTTTGATTGTTGGAGATATACATAGTAAATATTTAGGAGAATATCAAGGTTTAAAAACAGCCAGAGCTAATCTGGATTTAAAAGTATATTGGGTTGGCAATGGAAAGCTTATAACAGGTATGGCGAAAAATTCCAGTGGTGCTGATATAACTGTTGATGGTGCAATAAATAGAGCTATTAATAAGGTTTCTTCTTTAATAAGCGATGATATTTCTATGGAAATAATAAAAAAATGGATGGATTATCTTGCAAATGGATTGCCAATAAGAATAAAAGTTGAGGATATTTCAACAGAAGAATATAAAACAATAGAAAATATGCTTAAAACAAACTTTGATATTAATTCTTTTTCATATATAGATAATGCAGCAACTTTTGATATAGAATCGACTTTATTTACAGATGAGATATATAATCGGTTTTTTATTGGATATAAAATTGAATACCAAAATATGCTATTTTTAGTTATAAAATAAAGAATTTGAAATTTTATTAAGAATATTTGAATATTATCGACATTTTTGGCTTTACAATACCGGAAAAAGTAAATGAAAAAAGTATTTTTTGTGTTATAATTAATTTTGTAACTTGTTACAAAAAAGATATATAAACATCAAAGGAGGGTTTTAGATGAAAAAGTTTGGTATTATTTTATTATTGGTAATTTTTGCAATTACATCATTTGCAGCATCTAACAAAATTGTTATATGGTGTTCAGAAAAACAGGCAGATTTCATAAAAACATATGGAGAAAAGTTTACAAGAGATACAGGAATATTAGTTGAAGTACAACAGGTAAACTTTGGAGATATAAAATCAAAATTCTTAACAGCAGCACAGGCAGGAGAAGGTCCAGACATTATTATAGGGGCTCATGACTGGGTTGGAGAATTAGCAGCAAATGGACTTATTGATTCAATTCCATTTTCAGCAATAGAAACAGATAAATTTGCAAAATCAGGACTAGATGCGTTCACAGTAAATGGAAAATTATATGGTGTTCCATATGCAATTGAAGCAGTTGCATTATTATACAATAAAGATTATGTTGAAGAACCACCAAAAACAATAGAAGAATTAAAAGAATTAGCAGCAGAATATACAACAGATGAAACATTAGGATTAGTATATGATGCAGGTAACTTCTATTTCTCATATGGATTTATAGCAGGAAATGGTGGATATGTATTTAAATGGACAAAAGAAAATGGATATGACACAACAGATATAGGGCTTGCAAATGAAGGTGCAGTTAAAGGGGCAGAATTAATAAAATCATTCTTTGATGAAGGATTAATTCCACAGGGTGCAAATTATGGAACAATGGATTCAATGTTTAAAGATGGTTTAGCAGCAATGATAATCAATGGACCATGGGCAGTAAAAGATTATATAAATGCTGGTATTGATTTTGGAGTATTACCATTAACAGAATTAGAATTATCAGATGGACATTATGGAAAACCATTTGTTGGAGTACAGGGATTAATGATAAATGCAAGAAGCGAAAACAAAGCATTGGCAAAAGAATTTGTAATTAATTATCTTGCAACAAAAGAAGGAGTATATCAGTTCTATCTTGCAGATCCAAGATTGCCAGCAAGAACAGATGTAGCAGCAATAATCGAAGAAAAAGGCGGACCAGTTCCAAAAGAAATAGTAGATGGATTTGTAAAGAGTGCAGCTGGCGGAGAACCAATGCCAAATGTTCCGGAAATGGGTGCAGTATGGGGACCAATGGGTGATGCTTTAAGCCAGATTATCAATGGTCAGGCAGAACCTGCACAGGCATTAAAAGAAGCAGTTGAAAAGATAAAAACAGCATTAAATAAGTAATAAATATATAAAAAATAATCGGGCGGTTAAAACCGTCCGATTATTTTATTTTAAGTCCATCAAAAGCAGTTATAATACCTTTAGTTGAGTATAATTTTTCTAATTCTGAGTGAATTGGATTGTGAAGATGAGAAAAATGTGTAGCGATAACTTTACTGTTATTATCGATAATTCCCATTTTTTCAAAAAAATCTTTTGTTGAAATAACTTCTTCAAAATCCATATGGAATTGATATTTTTTGTTAATTCCCATTGTGGCATCAAGAATAACTTTATTTATAATCTTTCCATTTAATTTTTCTTTTATAAATTCTATTGTTTCCGGGAGAAAAATGCCTGTATCCACTCCGTATAATAGCCAGTCATTATCTTTTTCAATAAGGAAGTTTAAAGGTGTTTCACCGTATTCTGAAGTGTGATTTGCTTTTAATGTATATACTATATATCCATTTATATGTAGTGTAATAAAAGGTTCTACTGACATAAGACTGATTTTATGTAATTCGGTTCTTTCTTTTATTATTGAACCCAATTTGTTTGGAACAATTAAATCAACATGATCTAATTGATCGAACGTTCCGGAAAAAACAGGATTTCTGTAATCGAGGTTTTTTATGAATAAATGATCTGAATGACCATGAGTTATAAGCATATGTTTTACCTTTGTTAAATCCTTTCCAAATCTATTTGCAGAAGCTACTATATCAGGTCCAAAATCAATTAATAGATTATCATCGATTAAAACACTTGAACGTAGTCTAATGCTTTTTTTACCTTCTTCACGTGCTTTCTGGCAGTTTTCACAGGAACAAAAAGGATTTGGATATCCTTCTGAAGCGGCTGTTCCAAGAAATAAAATTTCCATACCTTTTCCCCCTCAAATAGTTGATTTTTCTTAATTATATCATATTTTTATTTTTATTGTAAAATTATGATAAAATATAAATGTGCTAAATAAAAGTATTTTTTGGAGGTGCAAAAATGAAACTTGCTATAATAAGCGATACACATGGTTCTTTGTTTTATTTTGAAAAGGCGTATAAGTATTTAAAAGAAGCAGATAGAGTTATCCATCTTGGTGATTATTTATATCATGGACCAAGAAATCCTTTGCCTGAAGGTTATAATCCTATGGAATTATCTAAAAAATTAAATGAATTTAAAAGAAAAACGTTTATTACAGGTAATTGTGATTCTCAAATAGATATGAAATTATTAAATATACCTGAACCGGTTCCATATGCTGTGGAAAGTTATGGCTCATTTAATTTTTTCTTCACACATGGCTGGGATCCTACAATTGAGGATGCAGAAAATCTTGCTAAAAAATATAAATGCCAATTTTTAATACATGGACATACGCATATTCCTAAATTTGAAGAAAAAGAAGATATAACAATTATTAATCCGGGAAGTGTTTCTTTGCCAAAGAATAATACTCCACATAGTATTTTAATAGTTGAAATAAATGACTCAATAAAATTCGAATTTATAGATATAATTAAAGATGAAAAATATGAATTAAAATAAAAACAACACCCCTGAAAATCAGGGGTGTTGTTTTAATAAAGGGGGTAATGTAATTTTATCTATTAATCAATACTAATTTCTTTGAACTTTTTAACCTTTTCTGGAAGTTTAGGAATTTCAATCTTTAAAACACCATCTTTAAAGTGAGCCTTTATTTTTTCATAGTCTATGTAATCTGGAAGTTTTATAGCTCTTTCAAATTTTCCAAAGAATCTTTCTCTTCTTAAGTAATTTTTGCCTTTTTCTTCTTTTGTGTCTTTCTTTTCTGCTGAAATTGTTAATATGTCATCATCTAATTTTATGTTGATTTCTTTCTTGTCATATCCTGGAACATCTGCTTCAATTACTATTTCTTTTTCTGTTTCGTAAATGTCTAATTTTGGCATTGCTACAGGCATTACAGGTCTTTCTAATGTATCTAATGTTCCAAAATCATCGAATAATCTTTCAATTTCTCTTCTTAATGTTTCAAATGGTTCAAAGAAGTTTCTGTTTTCATATCTTCTGATTTCGCTCATATTATCCCCTCCTTTTTCATTTTTTTCTTTTTCATCGACTTCCACTATATATGACGATAAATTTTTTTGTAGGTTCAAAGGTTCAAAATTAATTTCAGAATTTTTATAATAATTTATATATAGCTATTTTTATTTTATTAAATATAATCATTACTAAATTTTATAGCAATCGTTACTATTAATTGATAAAAAGAGGGGGATGGAAAAAATAAAAGCTTGTTCAGGTGACTTGAGTGCTGATCTTCGAAAATTCTCTTTGAAAGTAGAAAAATAATATTCACTCAGACGGCAAGAATTTCTGATCCTTGCTCCATTTGAAAATTCGGGCACGCTCAGACACTTCGTCCATGAAGTGCTTCGCTTTCCAAAACGTCCTGTTTTTCCAACCCGAATTTTCTGCATTACGCTTCGGGAAATTCTTAGTCTTCGTTCATATTATTTTTCTACTTTCTTTTACATAATCAGGCACTCTGCGAGCCTTCACTCGCTTTTATTTTTTCCGACTGTTTAATACCTGCTTCTAAAACCTTTTACCTTCGCTCATATTATTATATCTATTTTCTTATTATATTTTATTATATAAGTAGAATAAAAAGAAAACTGAATAAAAAGATGAACGAATGCTCGAAGATTGCCTGAAAAAAACTGCGAATGAAGAGGGACAAAAAAACAGGATGTTTTTTTGAGCGAAGCTTCCCCAGGGAAGGGGAATCTGAGCGACCCCGCGTATATGAGTAGTTTTTGAGGATTAGCAATCGAGTCGCATGAGAGAATCTTTTTATTCAGTTTTCTAAATAAATATTTTTAAAGAACTTTTATTTTTTCAATGGTTTTATGATAGTAGTATGGTATAATAAAAGAAAAGTTATCTTTTATTATTCAGGGGGTGAGTAAATGGAGGAAAGTATTATTGCTACAATAACAAACATGGCTCCAGAAGCATTGAATTCATTATATACATATGCCGATTCATGGTATATAATTCTGGGAGTTTCTCTGCTTTCTATTTTATTTTATAAAAAGGTTTCAAAGTTGATTTTCTTTATTATTGGATTTTTGAGCAGTTATTTATTTATAATACCATTTATTATTGATTGGGAATATTCAAAACAATTTCTCGGATATATTAAGGGAAATGAAGGAATAGCTTATTTAATTTTTTCTATAATTATTGGATTATTAACATATGGTTTTTTTAAGTCTTCTGTTCAAATTGCCGGTTTTGTTTTGGGTGGAATGATAGGTTATGGATTATATGATTTTATCAGTACTTCTTTTCCCGGACTAATGGATAAATTGGATTTTTTAAAATCTGTAAAACCTGAATATATTCCTTGGGGATTTTCAATCATTTTTGGATTAATTGTTTCCATTTTATTATTTAAGAGTTTTGATAAAATAATTTCTTATTTAACCTTGATTATTTTTTCAGGTATAGCATCGTTTTTTAGTGTTTATTTTTTTGAAGAAATTCTAACTTTGAAAATAGGAACCAATGAAATATTAAAAAGAAATTCTAATTTAAGCCTTCAGGAAAGTTATTGGATTATAGGATTATTTGTGGTATATATTTTAATTGGAATTAAGTTCAATTCAAAAAAGATGAAGGAGTGAATTAAATGTATATTATTGGTATAGCAGGAGGGACCGGTTCAGGAAAGACAACAGTAGCATATAAAATGAGGGAAATTCTTGGAACCGAAAATTGCGAGATATTGCCTATGGATAATTATTATAGGGATTTAAGCCATGAGACTTTGGAGGAAAGAAAAAAGCATAATTATGATCATCCAAGTATGATAGAAAATGAATTAATGTTTGAACATTTAAATATGCTGAAAGAAAATAAAGTTATCGATTTACCTGAATATGATTTTTCTCAATTTACCCGTGTGGGATCTGTGAAGTTTGAACCAAAACCAATAATAATAGTTGAAGGTATTTTTGCCCTGTATTACGAAGAATTAAGAAAAATGTATGATCTTGCTATATATGTTGATACAGAAAACGATATAAGGTTTATTAGAAGGCTTGAAAGGGATATAAAAGAAAGAGGAAGAGATTTGGATTCTGTAATTAAGCAATATACAAATACAGTTAAACCAATGCATGATGCATATGTAGAACCCACTAAAAAGTATGCAGATATTATAATTCCCGAAGGTGGATTTAATGAAAAAGCAATTCAGGTTGTTGTAAATTATATATTTAGAAAAATGTTATAACTGTAAAAATAGCCCGAATTTTTTCGGGCTATTTTTTCTTTTTGGTAAGTGCAATACTTAGAGCTGTTGTTAGCTTTAAGATATTTTCGTTTAATCCTTCAATTCTATGTGATAAAACAGCTGCAATTTCTTTCATGATTTTGTATCCAATATCTGGATTCTCTTCTGCTAATTTTTCAAAATCCTCTTTTGACATCTCATATAACTCGCATTCTGTTAATGCCTTTATTGTTGCAGAACGTGGAGAACCAGTTACAAGAGACATTTCGCCAAAGAAATTAATTTTTTCGGCATCTAAAATGGCCATTGATTTTTCTCCCTCTTCCCAATGATTGGAACCGGTTCGAAGGGTTAATTGATGGGTTATTTGAACTTTTCCTTTTTTGAAAATATACATTGTATCTCCTTTTTCTCCTTCGGCGATTATAATTTCATCGGCTTTAAATTTTATAGGTTTTAGAATTTTTGCTACTTTTTTTATTTGGGAGTGGTTTAAATTTTTAAACAATTGTATTTTGCTTAAAAATTCTATATCAGCCATAATATCACCTACTTTATCACAAATACATGTGAATCATTTTCAGAAATAATATAATCGTCATTTGGATTGAGATTTAATTCATAATTTTCTTTCTTTTCTTCTTCTTCAAAGAAGTCTTCTTCTGCTTCTTCGAATTTCTGTCTTATGAAATTGTCAATAGAACTATCGGAATTTAAAAGATCATTAATGGTAAATTCTTTTTTGGTTGTTAATGTACCAATTACAAGCGCGTTTTCTTTCTGTTTGAAGTGTTCAAAAAGCTCTTTGAAAGTTTTTCCTATAAAAGAGCGTGGAATTGGCATTAATTTTACTCTCATATTTTCCAAAGAAACAATTTCCCTCATTAGCATATGATATGCTGGAGATATTAGTGCAGAAGATAATAGTACCGAATTAAATTCATTACTTAAAATTATATCATCTGCTCCTGCTCTTAGTATGTATTTTGCTTTTTCTTCTTTTATAACTTCAGCGAATATTTTAGCCTCACTATTTATAGTTCGTATAAGAAGGATGCTTATTAATGTCCTTTCATCACATTCTTCCAGGCTTCGTCCGCCATATGTGTCAGAAAGTATTATAATATATTTTGCATGGGCAATATTTGCTCTGTTTAAAACGTTTTCTTTTGTAAAATCTCCATGAATAAACTTTATATTTAAATCTGGAAATTTTGAACGAAAATCTTCATAATCCTCTTCTTCCGCCTGGTTTACCAATACAAGATTATAATCAGAGGCATTTATAAATTTTTTCATGGCTTCTACTGTTTTTTCAAGATGATTATTCCATCCCAATATTGCTATGTGATTCTTAAATTTCACGTAACCCAACCCCTTCCTTTCTCGAATACGTAGTTCAACAAGAATTGAAGCAATACTACCTGAAATAAGAGAGAATAAAGTTACACCGGTAATTATTGTAATCATTCCTATTGTTTTTCCTAAAGTAGTAGAAGGCACAATATCACCATATCCAACAGTGGCGATAGTAACAATTAACCACCAGAAAGCATCAAAAAGGCTATTAATTTCCGGGTTTTTACCAACTTCTGCAAAATATAAAACAAAACCTATAAGGATTATAAAAACAAATATTATACTTAATAATCTATTTCCAGGGTCTTTCCAGAGATTTCTAAAAAAGAATTTTACTTTTTTTAACATTAAAGCCACCTTCAATTATTATATTATTATATTTTGCCTATAGATATTATATCACACAATTATTTGAAGAAAGAATTTATATTTTCCAAAAAAAGAACAAAGATGCTATTTGAAAATTAATGTATCAGATGATATAATAATAAATTGTAAATTATTTAAACGAGGGGGTAAAACATGAAAATACAGGGAAAGATTATGGCATTTTTTGTAATATCGCTTTTGGTGGTATTATTGGCATTTTCGGGGATTAGTATTTTAAATTCACAAAAATCTTTAAAAGCGAGTTTTACAGATAAATTAATTATGGCGAGAAATTTAAAAATGGAATTTATAGGAAATTTACTTGAAGAAACAACTTCTGATCTTGAATATGTAAGAAATTTTGAAAAAATAAAGGATGGTTTCTTTAATGCTTCAAATCTTTTTGAAGATTTTATGAACGTAATGACATTGGATACAATAATGAAGACATTAAGAGAAATTTATATAGAAAAAAATCCATACAAAGACAAATCGCAATTATATGACTATTATTATGACGAAAAATTTGATAAAACAGGTTTTTCTGATGAAGTTATGAGCACTTTTTATGATTATAGTGTAATGCATTCAGATTTACAGAAGGATTTTAGAGATTTTATTAATATAAAAGGGTATAGCGATTTATTATTAATTTCTCCAAAAGGGTTAGTTTTGTATTCGGTAAGTAAAAATGAAGATTTTGCAACAGATTTAAATAAGGCAAATACGATTTTATCTGAATTATACAGGACTTTAAAAGAAAAGAATGACAATGAAGTGCATTTTTCAAAAATAGGAAATTATTTTGGTAAACCGGGATTTTTTGCAGGTATAAAGGTTGAAGATGAAGATTTTGGATTATATGGTTATTTAGTATTAAGAATTAATATTGAAAAAATAGATAAAATTTTACAGGATAATAGCGGTATGGGGGAAACAGGTGTAACTTATATTGTAGGAAACGATTATTTAATGAGAAATAATATTGCAGGGTTAAATACAATTCTCAGTCAAAAAGTTGAAACAGAACCTGTAAAAAAAGCATTAAATGGTGAATCTGGAGTTTTAATAACCAAAAATTTTGAAGGTAAAACAGTATTAAGTGCATATGCACCTTTTAAATTTAAAAATATTCATTGGGCTTTTGTATCTGAAGTTTCTGTATTGGAAGCATTAAGATCTGCTAATAACGTAAAAAATATTCTTATAATCACATCTTTTGTTATTTTGATTTTATCTATTGTTTTGTCTGTAATATTTGCAAGGAGAATATCAAATCCATTGATGGAATTAAGTAAAAAAGTTGATAAATTTGCAGAGGGTGATTTTACAGTTAAGTTTGAAGCTAAAGGTAAAGATGAGGTTGCAATGATTACCAATTCTTTGAAGAACATGACGGAAAATCTTAGAAATACATTTATCTGGTTAAGAGAAGCAGGAGATAGAATTGAAAAATCATCAAATCATCTTGCAGATATTTCAGAAAAAACCAGTGCAGCAAATGAAGATATTTTAGATAAAGCAAGAACAATAGAAAATAATGCTGAAAATGCTGCTGCTACCACAGAAGAATTAACCTCTGGGGTTAATGAAGTATCAACAGCAGCACAGAATGTTTCTGAAACAGCGGTTGAAATTTCTCAAGAGGTAAATATAACAACTGAACTAACCCAAAATGGTGAAAAATCGATAATTGAAATTACAGAAATTATCAGTGAAGCAGTTGATAAATCTAAACAGACGGAAAAAACTGTTGCAGTATTAGCTCAAAAAGCGAAGAATATTGGAGAGATTGTAGATACCATAACCAATATAACAGAACAAACTAATTTATTGGCATTAAATGCAGCAATAGAGGCAGCAAGAGCAGGAGAAGCAGGAAAAGGTTTTGCTGTAGTTGCCGATGAAATTAGAAAACTTGCAGAAGAAAGTAAAAAAGCTACAGAACAAATAGCGGTGATATTAAATGAAATAAGAAACGGTGCAGCTGAGGCAAATAAGGCAACAGACGAAACAGTAAATGTAATTTTAAATGTTGAAAAGAGTGCAGAAGAGGTCAAAGAGAAGTTTGAAGAGATTCTCGAAAGAGTTGAAAGCATAAATATGAGAGTTGAAGGATTAACTGCCAGTGCAGAAGAACAAAGCGCTTCAACAGAAGAAATGGCAGCAGCAAGCGATAAAACTGCTCAGATGATTCTTGAAATTTCAAATGAAATTACTGAAATTACAAGAGAAATAGAATTAGAAAGCGAAGATATGGAAAGTGTAAGTGAAAAATCGGTGGAATTATCGAAATTAGTGGATGAATTAAATGAAAAATTAAATCAATTTAAGATATAAAAACAATCCCGGGCTTTCACGGTCCGGGATTGTTTTTATTGTAAAGAAAAATAAAAATATTTGAATATTTTAGCAAACTTTTTTGATTTATAATATGTTAAATATTGGATAAATCTACTATTTATGTTATAATTTAATAAAAGGGGTGATATAAATGAAGGTATGGGAAACAGAATTATTTGGAAGGAAGCTTGTAATCGAACATGGAAAGATGGCGAAACAGGCTCATGGATCTGTTTTGTTAAGATATGGGAAATCAGCGATACTTATTACAGCAACTGCCTCAAAAGAAGCAAAAGAAGGCGTTGATTTCTTGCCATTAACAGTAGAGTTCCAGGAAAAATTTTATGCAATAGGTAGAATTCCTGGCGGATTTGTAAAAAGAGAAGGAAGGCCAAGTGAAGAGGCTATATTGTCTTCAAGGCTTATAGATAGGCCTATAAGACCATTATTCCCAAAGGATTTTCATAATGATATTCAGGTAATTGTAACTGCATTATCAATGGATAATGATGATAGTATAGAAACATGGGGTATAACAGGCGCATCATTTGCATTAAATGTTTCACCAATTCCATTTGAAGGTATGGTTGCAGGTGTTAGACTTGGATATGTAGATGGTGAATTTATTGTATTCCCAACTCAGGAGGAGTTAAAAAGAAGCAGGATGGATATTGTTGTTGCAGGAACTAAAGAAGCAATAACAATGGTTGAAGGTGAAGCCTTAGAAGTATCAGAAGAAGAAATGGTAAAGGCTTTAATGTTTGCTCATGATGCAATAAAGCAAATTGTGGAATTTCAGGAAAAAGTAATTTCTGAATTTAATATAGAAAAATGGGAAGTTGTTCCACCGGAAATTCCAGAAGGTTTTGTTGAAGATTTTGAAAAATTAATAGATAATGAAGAATTAAAGAAAAGAATTCTTGTAAAAGGTAAAAAGGATAGAGATGAAGCTCTTGGAAGTTATGAAAAAGAATTGCTTGAAAGATTCCAGAGTGAATATGTTGAAAAATGGGACAATGAAACATATGAAGCAAATAAAAAATTCTTAAAAGAAGCATTTGATGATGCTATTAAAAAGTTAATGAGAAAGATGATTATAGAAGAAAATACCAGAGCCGATGGAAGGAAAATAGATGAAATCAGACCTATAACCTGTGAAGTTGGATTATTTGAAAAAACACATGGTTCAGCATTATTTACAAGAGGAGAAACACAGAGTTTAGGTGTTGTAACTCTTGGTCAGCCATTTGACGTTCAAATAATAGATACAGTTTTCGAAGAAGGCGAAAAAAGATTTATGCTTCACTATAATTTCCCACCTTATTCCACAGGTGAAGTAAAGGGTTTAAGGTTAAGCAGAAGGGAAATTGGACATGGACATCTTGCTGAAAGAGCTTTAAAGAATTTATTGCCTTCAGAAGAAGAATTCCCATATATTATACGTGTGGTTTCTGAAATTTTAGAATCAAACGGTTCTTCATCAATGGCTACAGTATGTTCAGGTTCATTGGCATTAATGGATGCAGGTGTTCCAATGCCAAAACATATTGCCGGTGTTGCAATGGGGCTTATCTTTGAAGACGATAAATTTGTTGTTTTAACAGATATTCTCGGAATGGAAGACCATCTTGGAGATATGGACTTTAAAGTTACAGGTACAAGAGATGGAATAACTGCGTTCCAGATGGATGTTAAGGTTGCTGGGGTTAATGAAGAAGTATTAACAGAAGCTTTAGATAGAGCTAAGAAAGCAAGATTGCATATTCTTGACATTATGTATAATACAATTCCTGAACCAAGAAAAGAGTTATCACCATATGCACCGCTTATTAAAACAACGACAATTCCACTTGATAAAATCTCAGAAGTAATAGGACCAGGTGGAAGAGTAATTAAAGGTATTGGAAAAGATTATGATGTAGAGGTTTCAATAGATGATGAAACAGGTCTTACAAAGGTTAGTGGTACTGATTTAAAGAAAATAGAAGAAGCAATTAATTATATCCAGAATATCATAAAAGAAGTAAAAGCCGGTGAAGCTTTTGATGGGAAAGTTGTAAGAATTGAAAATTACGGATTATTTGTTGAGATATTGCCGGGGAAACAGGGATTATTGCATATCTCAAACCTTGGAAAAGACGCCAAAGAAGCTATAAAAGGGTTTAAAATAGGTGATGTAATAAAGGTTGAAGTAATCAGTATAGATGACAGTGGAAAGATTCAGTTAAAAAAATTTGGAGAACCAACAGCTCCAAGAAGAAATAATAATAATCGAAGACATTATGAAAAAAAGCCGGAGGAAAAGAATGATTGAAAAAGTTGTTATAGATAATAGATTAGAAGTTTTGTTACTTCCCAGAGACACCATCAGGAGTGTCTCTGTTATTGCTGCAGTAAGAAATGGTTCATCACATGAAACAGAAGAAGTAATGGGAATCTCTCATTTAATTGAACACTCCGTTTTTAGAGGTACAGAAAACCGAAATATGGTTGAAATAAAAAGGCCTATAGAAGAATTTGGTGGTTCAATAAATGCATTTACCGGAAAGAATCTTACAGCATATTATGCAAAAGTTCCATTAACAGCTTCTGAAATAGGACTGGAAATAATAATGGATATTATCTTTAATGCAAAATTTGATGAAAATGAGATAGAAAAAGAGAAAAGAATAGTTTTAGATGAAATTGCAATGTATGAAGACGAACCAGTTGATAATGTTTTTGAACAATTAAATAAAATAATGTTTTCAAATACATTTGCCAATCCGATATTGGGAACCAAAGAAAGCGTTTCAAAATTAAATGCTGAAATTTTAAAAGATTATTATAGTCGTGAATATACACCTGAAAATACAGTTTTAATGCTTGTTGGACCTGGGAAAGAACTTGAAAAGCTTGTTTTAAAAATAGGTTCATTATTACCTGAAAGAAAAGGAAAGAAAAACAAATTTAACAGTCCGGTTTTTAAGGAATCTGTGCAAAGAAAAGAAAAGGAAAAAGAAGAATTATCTCAAATATATGTTTCATATGCATTTAAAGCTCCATCAAAAATGTCAAAGGACTTTTATCCTTCTATGGTATTAAAAACATTTTTAGGAAGCGGAATGAGCTCGTTGTTATTTACCAGAATACGCGAAGAAGCAGGTCTTGCATACGAAATATCTGCAGATTATTCTGGTTATAATGAAACAGGTGTATTTAATATATTTGCAGCCACAGTACCGGAAAACTTTGAACGTTTAAACGGTATAATCTTTGATACTATCAATAATTTAAAAAATATGGAAGATATAGAAAAATGGATTGAATATGGTAAAAAAAGATTATCAGGAAGATATATGCTTGAAACAGAAAATAGCCTTAATTTTGGATTTTTGGCTCTGGATTATTATCTTGCATTTGATAAGATAATAGATATTGATAATATTGTTAATATAATTAATGCCCAAAGCAAAAAAGATATACTGGACAACGCAATAAAAATTTTTGAAAATGAACCGTATATATCGGTTGTTAAACCTAAAGGTTAAGATCTAAAACCTAAATTATTGGGGTTGAAAACTTGAGCAAAGTAAAAATTACGGATTTAAAACCCGGCATGATTGTAGGAGAAGATATATATAACTTAAAAAATAGATTAAGTTTAAAAAAGGGTCAGGAATTAGATGAAAAGACCATAAAGATGCTCATTTCCTCAGATATCACAGAAATAGAGATTTTATCCTCTGAATCGCTTGGGACGGGATTTGTAGAAAAGGAATTTGAAGAGTTACCACCTATAATAGATGAAGAGGTTTATAATAGATGGATTGAATCCGTTGGGCATGTTTTTAGTCATTTTTCTAAAGAAGAGTTGTATATATCCTTAAACAATTTAACAGAAGAGATATATAAAAAATTTGATATAAAAAAAGAAAATATAGTATTGAATTTTCTAAATTCAATAGGAAATGAAAGTTTACTATATCATTCAATGAATACAGCAATTTTAGTATCATTAATTGCCAAAAAAGTGGAATTACCATATATTATGTATAAACAAACGGTGAAATTTGCACTAATTCATGATATTGGTTATGCAATGCTCGGTGATAGGGTAATTAACGATTTTGAAAGTGAAGAAACCAATGCCACATTACATACAATTGTTGCATTTAAAAAATTACAGGGTTTAAAAAACGTATTAAATCATGAAATATTGGATAGTATTTTATATCATCATGAACGCTTTGATGGTAAAGGAAAATTTCAGATGAAAGGTGAAAAAATTCCACCGCTTGTTAGAATTACCCAGGTTGCAGACGCATATACCTCATTAACAGAAATAGGATATACGCCATATGAAGCTTTATCATGGATTTTAAAAAGATCAGGTTTTTTATTCGATCCGTATTATGTTGGACAATTATACGAAGTTACGGGATATTATCCAACAGGAACACGTGTAAAATTGAATAATGGACAGGTAGGGATTGTGCTAAAACGAAATGAAATAGAAATTTTTCCATTGGTTCTTGTGGATAATGAAAAAATACAAACAGGTCCCGATACAAATCTCTACATCCAGGAGGTTATAAAATGAAAGTAATTTCTTTGAATAAAGCACAATTTGGAATGGTATTAGCTATGGATGTTAGAGATACAACGGGAAAAGTAATATTTAAGAAAAATACACCGCTTGACGAAAAGGTTATTGCTGTTTTAAAGAAAAGCGGTATATTTACCATTCCTGTGAAAAATCAAAAAAATACGATAACAGGTCTTCAAAAAGAAACCCAAAAATATGGAGTGGTAAGCAAAGAGCATCTTGATTTAGGATTTAAAAAGATAAAAAGTGTATTTAAAGTTCTGGAAGATTCTGGAAATATAGATATTGATACCGTAGTGGATATTGCCTCAACAATAAAAGAAGATATAGAAAAAAACTTTTCAGATAAACTATTTGTTCCATTAAAAAAGTTGCAAACATTTGACGAATATTTATATTCGCACTCCTTGAATGTTATGATTATAAGTACATTGCTGGGTGTAGAAGCGGGTATTATAGGCGATGAATTGTTAAGCTTATCAATTTCAGCATTACTTCATGATATAGGAAAAACAAAGGTGCCTATTGAAATTATGAATGCTCCGAGAAAATTAACTCAGGAAGAAATGCAAATAATGAGAAATCATGTAAAGTTTGGTAAAGAATTATGTATTCAGAATAATATTAAAGATATAGGGATTGTTGCCGGGGTATATGAACACCATGAGCGTTTTGATGGTAAAGGATATTTAGAAGGAAAAACAAATGAAATGATAAGTGATTTTGGAAAGCTTATTTCCATAGCAGATGTATATGATGCGCTTACCAGCACAAGAAGTTATAAGGGGCCATGGACACCATATAAAACAATATCCTTTATATTAAGTAATGTTGAAAAACAATTTGATGGAAGATTTGCTCAGGGATTAATAAATGCTTTTGGAGTTTATCCTGTTGGAACGAGAGTAAAATTAAGTAACGGACAATTTGGTACTATAGTAGCTTCAAATCGTTCCAATAAAATCAGACCTTTAATAAAAATCGATAGAGGCGATACAATAGATCTTTCCGAAGAAAAAACTATAAGAATAGTTGAAGTTTTAGACTATATCTATATAGAATAAGGGGGATTTTAATGAAATTTTTACCGTTAAATAAAATAAAAAGCGGTATGATATTGGCAATGGATGTAAAAGACATTGATGGCAATATCATATTTAAAAAAGGTAAGGTTATAGATTCCAATGTTTTGAACACACTTCAAAAAAATAATATATTAAAAGTTCCAATAAACGAATTAAAAAGAAAATCTGCACAGTCAGTGCAGAATATAAAAGAAATGGCATATACCCATAGTTTTTTAAGTAAAGAGGTATTGGAAAGAAGTTTTTCACAGGTAAAAGATCTTTTTGCTGAACTGGAAAAAGGCGGAGATGTTGACATAGACAAGGCAACAGAGGTTGCTTCAACAGTAACCGATGAAATGCAAAAAAATTTTTCAGACAAAATATATATACCCTTGAAAAAATTAAAAACATATGATGAATATCTGTATTCTCATTCATTAAATGTTATGATTCTGGGATCTTTAATAGGATTTGAGGCCGGTATTAGAGGTGATGAATTAACAGAATTAGCTTTATCGGGATTATTGCATGATATTGGAAAAACAAAGGTGGATCTTGAAATATTAAACGCACCAAGAAAATTATCTGCAGAAGAGTTTGAAGTTATGAAAAAACATGTTATGTACACAAAAGAAATTTTAGAAAATAATAGATTTGTTAGCGATAAGATATTACGAGGTGCAATTGAGCATCATGAAAGATATGATGGAACAGGATATTTTTTCAAGAAAAAAGGAAAGGATATCTCGGAATTTGGAAGAATATTAGCCCTTGCAGATGTATATGATGCATTAACAAGTAAAAGGGTATATAAGGATCCATGGACGCCATACAAGACATTATCTTTTATATTATCACATGTAACCAAAAGTTTTGACCCTGAATATACTCAACATTTAATAAATGCATTTGGATTATTTCCAGCTGGAATGGTTGTTCAGTTAAGCAATAATAAAATAGGAATTGTAGTAGCATCTAATAAAGCCAATAAAATGAAACCAATAGTAAAAATAGATGATGAACTTGTTGATACTGCAGAAGACAAAACGTTGAGAATAGTAAAAATTTTAGGATATAAATATATAGATGAAGATTAATCAGAATATTCAGAAACCTTTAATAAAATATATTTATTATTATCAAACAAAGCAATAAACTTCTTACTTAAACCAATATTAATTTCATCATTTGAAAACCTTGCAAGTAAAGATCTTAATTTTCTTGGCTTTATTTCTACTAAATAATTATGGTTAAAATTAAGATCCAGATTCCATGTAAGCGTGGAATTTTTGTCTTTGCTTACAATATGTGATTTTTTCGAAAATACCATATAAACAGGTAAACCTTGTGGAATAGAAGTATAAATACGATTTAAAGATTTCTTCAACGAAGAAATCTTTATTTTTTTATTTTCAATAAAATTATCAGGCAATTTAAAATCAATAACCTCTTCTTTTACTTCACTGCATGTACTTATTATAAATCCCTGTCCCTTTAAAATAATATGATCTTTTCCTAAAAATATTTTTATTACTTCATTTGAAGAAATAAGTGAGAGTGATTTGATTATATGTCGCACAGTTGTAAAGGGAATAAGTCTATTAAAATGTATATTATTTTTTATAAAAAAAGATATAGCTGATATATTAAAATTTTCGGATAAAGCATATATTTCATTATTTTTTGTTGAAAAAAAATGAATAAATTCCCCTTCATAAGAATGAACGCTGGCGAAATCGAGCAATTCAAGAAATTTCTTTAAACGCATTTCAAATAAAAAAGTAATTTTATCTTCATTAATCTTAGGAATAGTAGAATTTTTATTACTATGTATATTTAATATCATTTCATCTAATTCTATTTTCAACCCTTCATCTAAAGCAAGCATTCTAACAAAAGGTGAAGAATTGCTTTTTAATCCTTTTAAGAGTCCTTTTAAATGTTGGATTGGGATTTCATATGTATTTTTAAAAGGAAAAAATTCCTTTGAAAAAAAGATATCGGCATTGGCACAACCATCAGTCATAGCCACACGTAAAACGTTATCGAAATAAAGATAAATATTTCTATGAATTGGCTCAACAGTACCGCAAAATTTATCAGCAAATTCAGTAATTTTTTTAAGTCTCTTTGTGGGTATCCAGCCTTCCATTAAAAATCCTCCATTTTTGTTAATTACTTTCGAAAATGAAAATTGTTCCTGCTAAAGCCATAAAAACATCCATTATAAAACTCAAAAAAGATGAATTTTTCAATTTATCTAATTCATCGGAATTATTATAAGTTTTTTGAAATAAAATGTTATTTTCATTATCTCTTAAAATTGCAGAGACTATATAGTGCCCTTTTACAACAGTATAATTAAATAAACTATAATCATAAAAATTGTAATTTATAGTTATATTATGAACGTATATATCCAGAGAATAAAATTTTTTCTTTTTTGATTCAGGTGTATTTCCATTAAAACTTTCTGATAATATATTTTTAAAAAGTATATTATCTATATTTGTATTTTTAAGAGAAGAAGATGATGGGTTAAACAATAAATAAAAATCAACTCCAATAGGAATAAAAAAAGAATAAAACAAAACATCATTATTTGACTTCATTAAATTAAAAAAAGTATATAATGCCGCGGTAAAAGCAGGAGCAGAATATTTTGCAATAGGGAGTGTAAATTGATTTACCTGTAATACATTATATCCAGAAGTATTATTCTTAAAATTATCATAAGAGCGATTGTCCACAAATGTATTAATTTTAATATATGCATCATTTTCAACATAATCTTTAATATCGGATTTTATAGTCTGTGAAATTTTATAATAATAATTAGCCACATCCTTATCAAGATTAAAAGAAAGCCCAATTGCTGAAATAATCAATACGGTGAATAAGATTAAAGTTTTTTTCATAAAAATCCCCCCTTCAAAATTAAAAACTATATTGTTATATAAAATATTATATCATAAAGTTAGAACATAATTCTTGACACATAGATTTTAATTTGTTATAATTCACTCAGTGAATAAAAAGAGGTGAAAGCATGTTTGATTTTGAAGACTATACATTTTTTAATCCATCTCCTAATTTCAGGGAGTTAATGATTTTACAGATAATTTCGCAAAATGAAAAGGTATCTCAGGAAATGATAGCCAGAAGCGTAGGGATAGTTCCTTCAATGGTAAACCGATATTTAAAAGATTTTGAAGATAAGAAATATATAATAAAAACTGGCGGAAACAGAAGAAATATGAATTATGAAATTACGCACGATGGGAAAAAGAGGCTGCAATTTTTGACCGTTTCCTTTATAAACGAAGTTTCAAAAATATATTCTGAGACGAAGAAATCATTTAATAAAGTTCTTAATAAAATTGAAGATATGGGGTATAAGAATATATTATTATACGGTGCAGGAGTTGTTGGAGGAATAGTATTAAAGGTATTAACCGGAGAAAATATAAACGTAATAGGGTTTATAGATGATTCTATTTCAAAACAGGGGGATAAAATACATGGAATAAACATATATTCTCCAGAAGAAGTGAAAAATATGGATTATGACATGATTATAATAGCTTCATTTAGACATTCTGAGGATATTTTAAAAAATGCGAGAGAGAATGAATTATCAAATATATATATTTTTAATATTGATGAAACAGGTAATGTTTCATTGGAGAAAGGGGAGTAAAAAATGAAAATTCCATTATTTGATATGACAAGGCAATATGAAAAAATAAGGGAAGAAGTTTTGGAGACTCTTGATAATATTTTTAAAACAGGAAAGGTAATTTTAGGACCACATGTAAAAGCTCTTGAAGAAGAATTGGCAGAATATGCAGGGACAAAATATGCAATAGGTGTTGCAAATGGCTCTGATGCATTATTTTTATCTGTGAGGGCTTTAAATATTGGAGAAGGTGATTATGTAATTACTACACCATATACATTTTTTGCAACAGCAAGCTGTATAACAAGAAATGGAGCAAAGCCTATATTTGTTGATGTTGAAGAAAAGTATTACAACATGGATTTAAATAAGGTAGAAGAAATTTTGAAAAATCATCCAGAAAGGGAAAAAATAAAGGCAATAATACCCGTTCATCTTTTTGGTAAAACAATAGATCTTGAAAGACTTCAATATTTCAAAGAAAAATATGGAGTTTATATAATCGAAGACGGTGCACAGTCCATAGGTTCCATGTGGAAGGGCAAAAAAGGATTTTCTGTTGGAGATTTAAGCATTACATCATTCTTCCCTACCAAAAACCTTGGAGGTTATGGTGATGGAGGAATGGTATTTACCAATAATGAAGAGTTAGCAACAAGAGTAAGAAAATTAAGAGTACACGGTGCAGCAAAAAAATACTATCATGATGAAGTAGGATTTAATTCAAGGCTTGATGAAGTGCAGGCAGCAATATTGAGAATAAAATTAAAACATCTTGATGAGTACATAGAAAATAGAATAAAAATAGCTAAAAAATATGATGAGTTATTTAAAGCATATAAATTAGAAAAATATGTAGAGTATCCAGGAGTATTTGAAGATAAATCTCATGTCTATCATCAATATGTAATAACGCTTAAAAAAGGTAATAGAGACGAGTTAAGAGAATATTTAACAGAAAAAGGCATAGGAACATCTATTTATTATCCGAAGGGATTACATGAACAGAAATGTTTTGAATATCTTGGTTATAAAAAAGGAGATTTTCCAATAACAGAAAAAGCAACAGAAACTACATTGGCATTGCCTATATTCCCTGAACTCACAGAAAATGAGGTTGAATATATAGTAGAATCTATAAAAGAATATTTTAATAATTAAACTAATCCCGCTTGAAAAACAGCGGGATTTTATGATATAATATGATTGATGATAAAATCACAAAGATGGAGGGATGGGAATGTTTGGTTTTTCTCCAGGACTTACAGTGCTATTAATAGTTGCCTTTTTTTTATTGATATATAGAGGATGGAAATCATATCAGGATGGATATTTTGGTGAATTTTTATTTAGACTTTTAAGAACCTTTTTATTTGTATTAGCGGCGAATTTTATTATGTGGATGATGGATATATAGTATATAATTAGGCTCTTCAATTTGAAGAGCCTTTTTAATTAAATTATATTGACACATTCTTTTTTTTATGATATAATTCACTCAGTGAATGAAAATAAATTCAAAATTTTATATATTCGGAGGGATGAATATGAGTTTAATGGAAAAGATTCAAAACAAAACAGCAAAAATAGGGGTTATTGGACTTGGTTATGTTGGATTACCTTTAGCAGTAGAAAAGGCAAAGGCAGGTTATAACGTTATTGGCTTTGATGTTCAGGAAAAAAAAGTTGAAATGGTTAATAAAGGTATTAATTATATTGGTGATGTTGTAAATGAAGAACTTGAAGATCTTGTAAAAAAAGGAAAGATTACAGCTACAACAGATTTCGAAAAATTAGCTGAATGTGATGCAGTAATGATCTGTGTACCTACTCCTTTAAATAAATTTAAGCAGCCCGATTTGCAATATGTTGTTGCTTCTACAAAAGAGGTTGCAAAAAGATTGCATAAAGATATGCTGGTAACCCTTGAAAGTACAACATATCCTGGAACCACAGAGGAAGTAATGCTTCCTATATTAGAAGAAACAGGATTAAAGGTTGGTAAGGATTTCTATCTTGCTTTTTCACCAGAAAGGGTAGACCCAGGAAATTTAAGGTTTAAAACAAAGAATACACCAAAGGTAGTTGGTGGCGTAACACCAGAATGTACAAAACATGCTAAAGCGTTATATGAAAATGTTCTTGAAGCAGAGGTATTTGCTGTTTCAACACCAAAAGAAGCAGAAATGGCAAAGATTTTAGAAAATACATTTAGAATTGTAAATATTGCGCTTATTAATGAAATGGCTGTAGTTGCAAAAAAACTTGGAATTAATATCTGGGAAGTTATTGATGCAGCAGCTACAAAACCATTTGGTTTTATGCCTTTTTATCCTGGGCCAGGTGTAGGTGGTCATTGTATTCCAATAGATCCATTTTATTTAACATATAAAGCAAGAGCTGTTGATTATCATACAAGATTAATAGAAATGGCTGGAGAAATAAATGATGCAATGCCTGAATATGTTGTTTCAAGACTTCAGGATATTTTAAACGATAGAAAGAGATGTTTAAATGGAGCAAAGGTATTATTGCTTGGTGTTGCTTATAAAAACGATATAGATGATTTAAGGGAATCACCTGCATTAAAGGTTATAGAACACCTTGAAAAGAAACATGCAGATATTATTATTCATGATCCGTATATTCCAGAATTTACACATGAAGGAAAAACATATAAGAGTGTGGAATTAACAAGAGAGCTTCTTGAAAGTGTAGATGCTGTGGTATTAACTACTGCACATTCTAATGTAGATTATGAATTTGTGCTTGAACATGCTCCATTCTTATTTGATACAAAGAATAAAACAAAGAATATAGAAAAGAATAAGGATAAGGTGATATTATTATGATTCGACTGGCATTAATTGGTTGTGGTAGAATTGCTACTAAAAAACATACAGAAGCTATAATAAAGAATAGCGAATTATTTGAGCTTGTAGCTGTTGTTGATCCTGTAAAGGAAAAGGCAGAAAATATTGCTAATATAATAGAAGAAGCGGGATTAAAAAGGCCAGAAGTATATACTGATTATAATGAAGTTTTAAAAAGAGAAGATATAGATATGGTATCCATAGCTACAGAAAGTGGATATCATTATCAGATTTCTATAGATGCAATGTGCAATGGAAAACATGTGCTTGTTGAAAAACCTATGGCATTATCCACAAAAGAAATGGACCATATGATAGAACTTTCAAAAGAAAAGGATTTAAAATTAGGTGTGTGTTTTCAGAACAGATTTAATCCACCTATTCAGGAGTTAAGAAAAAAACTTGAAAATGGTGATTTTGGAAAATTGTTGCATGGACAGATTTCCATAAGATGGAACAGGAATAAATCATATTATGAACAGGCACCATGGAGAGGAACGTGGGAGCTTGATGGTGGAACATTAATGAATCAATGTACTCACGGAATAGACCTATTACAATGGACATTTGGTGAAATAGAAGAGATTTCTGGTAGAATTGAAAACTTTAATCATCCATATATTGAAGCAGAAGATTTTGGAAGTGCAATTATAAAGTTTAAAAATGGTGCTGTGGGAATTGTAGAAGGAACAGCAAATGTTTATCCAAAGAATCTTGAAGAAACATTATCTGTGTTTGGTGAAAATGGAACGGTTGTAATAGGTGGTCTGGCAGTAAATAAAATAGAAACCTGGAGATTTGATGGTGAAGAATCACATCCATTTCAAAATTTGCCTGATCCTGATACTGTTTATGGTGCAGGTCATGTGCCGCTTTATAAGGACTTTTATGAAGCTATAATAAATAATAGAAAACCATATATTTCTGGAGAAGATGGAAAAAAAGCTGTTGAAATTGTACTTGCAATTTATAAATCTTCTAAGGAAGGAAAACCAGTAAAATTTCCATTTGAATTTTCAACACTTGAGATGAAGGAATATTTTAAGTAATAATAAAATAAAAATGTCGGGCTGAAAATCAGCCCGACTTATTATTATTTATTATTCTTCAAATTCTATTAATCCCAATGTTCCGTCTTTTCTTTTGTAAATAACATTAACTTCTTCTGACTCTGAATTTCTAAATACAAAAAATTCGTGTCCCAATAATTCTAACTGTAATATCGCTTCTTCTAATGAGAACATACTCATATCAAATCTTTTTCTTTTTTCAATTTTGCTGAAAAGTTCATCTTCATCATCTAATTCTACAGGTTTAACATCTTTTAATGGGTTTGGAGCATCGTGATTTTGTAATTTTCCTTTTACTTTCTTTAATTTTCTTTCAAAAGCGTCAGAAACTTTATCTATAACCTCGTAAAGGTCTGTCCCCCTTTCTTCTACTTTGAAAATACTGCCTTTAAATTTAAGATGTGAAGTAACCTCAACCTTATAAGTTTCTCTGTCTTTTTCTACCCTAATTTCTGTTCCCATTAACAAATCATCGTGTTTTTTGAACATTCTGTCGATTTTTTCCATTCTCTTTTCTAAATAATCTTCAAGAGCTTTAGTGAGCTCAATGTTTTTTGTGAATAATTTGTAATCCATAAGAACACCTCCTTTGGAAGATCCCTAACCACATCTCCTACTATAATAATAGCACTTTTTTTAAAAAAAGTCAAATTCTCTTAATAAATAGTTTTCTTTAAAGTAACTAAAGGGGAGTGTCTATGTCAAAAACGGACATAGATATATTAATTTCTATTTTTTCTACTAATTCTGGTTGTTTATATATTATCTGTTTTATACCGGCATCGCCTGATAAATCTAAAACATTTTTATATAATTGTTTATCAATTAATGTTGGAAATCCTTTTTGTCCCTGATAATACGGAGCAACAATAGGTTTTTTAGTATTTTGATATAAAATTTTTTCAACTGTTTCTTTTGTGATTAGAGGCATATCTCCAAGAAATATTAGGGTTTTGTCATAATTATTGTTTAAAGCATATTGTATTGCTGTTTTTACTGAAGAGGAAATTCCTTTTTTATATTCGTGATTATAAATGATTTTGAAATTAGAATAGTCTTTGAAATGATTTTCTATTTCATTCCAATTTTCATTTACAACAAGCAATTTATCAAAATCATATTGATTTAATAAATCTATGGTCCATTGCAAAAGTGGTTTGCCATTGTAATTATATATAAGTTTATTGCCTTTAAATCTCTTTGATAAACCTGCAGCAAGTATAACTCCCAATATTTTCATTTTAAAAAACCTCCAATTTGATGTATAATTATGTTAACATTATATCACAGATTAAGGGGGTTGTTTATGAAAAGGTTTTCAGTTTTAATACTTTTTGTCTTAATGATTACATTTTTATTTGCCGGTGAAATTACTGTATGGTTTGAATATGAAGGTTTTGATCAATTTAAAGATATTGTAAAATCATTTGAAAAAGAGAATCCTGGAATCACTGTGAAGGTGATAAGACAGCAAAAAATATCCTCGAAATTATTTACAGTTTTTAGAGGAGATGGAGATATTCCTGATATTGTTTTAATAAAAAATGATGAGATAGGGAAGTTAACAGATGCAGGATTATTAGAAAATATAGATGCATTAAAAGATAAATATGGAAAATCATTTATAAAAGGCTCATTTGATGCATTTAAAATAGAAAAACATATTGTTAAAGATGGAAAATCTATTTCTAAGGAAGTACATTATTATGGCATACCATTTTATTTTGATACACAGGTATTATTTTATCATTATAAAACCTTTTATGATTCAGGATTTCCTTTAGAATATGGACATACATTTGAAGATTTATTGTTTGCAAGTTATGCAGTGGAAGAAAAAACAAAGGGGAAAACACTTGGGCTTGCATGGGGCGCCAATTCGCCTTATTGGTTCCCACCTTTCCAATGGGCATTTGGAAAAGAAAATTTAATGGAAAATGGAAGAATAATAATAGATGATGATAATACCTATAATGCAATTTCTTTTATATTTACAACAGTTGCAGGAGGTAGTGCTCATCTCATAGAAAGGCAGGGGCTTGTTTCTGGATTTAAAAAAGGCAAAATAGCAGCCATGTTTTTTGGAACCTTTATGATTCCTGATTTTATTAAATCCGGTATAGAGTTTAAAATATTACCATTACCATATATAAAAGAAGCAGGAAATTATATGACACCTGTTTTGGATTACAAAGGTTTTAGCGTTATAAAAGGGAAATTAAATAATGATGTTGAGAAATTTCTTGAGTATATTTCAAAGAAAGAATCTCAGATTACATTTTGTAAGGACTTATACAAATTTCCTTCTTCCAAAAGTGCTTTTGATGAATTGAAAGAAAAGGATGAATATTTTAAGGTTGCCTATATGTCTGCGGAAAGAGGAAAGGTTTTGCCAAATTCCGCATATTTTAAATCAAAATACTGGCAGGGAATACGAACGATGATGACATTAATTCTTAAGCAAAAAGATGAAATGGATGATTCTATTATAGAAAAAACACAGAGGTTTATGGATGAAAAATAAAAGTAAGTATATTCTTTTATTACCAGCGGTATTTTTAATAACCTTTATTTTAATAATACCAATGTTTTCGATCTTGAAAACATCATTATATACCTCACCGTTTGGTGAGAATGGGGGTTTTGTTGGTATTAAGAATTATATAGAGGTTTTAAAAGACTCTGGAATGTCTATAGCTGTAAAGATTAGTTTCATATGGTCTGCTATTATTTCTTCAATAGTGATGATAATAGGTATTTTAATAGCATATTTGATAGAGGAAAAATTTAGAAATAAAAAATTGGTTTTCTTTTTAACGATGCTTCCATGGATAGTACCGTCTTATATAGGTGTATTGATATGGAGAGCTTTAATATATGGATATGGAACAGATTCTATTATAAAAAATATTTTTCATATTAATACAAATATATTTACAGATGTATTATCTGGATTTGGTTGGGGTGTTTTTGTAAGTATCTGGCTTGAATTACCGATAGTAATAATGGTTTTAATTTCTGCATATCAGGAAGTTCCAAAAGAATTATATTTTGCAGCAGAGATAGATGGTGCCAACTCACTGAATACTCTTATTAATATTACTATTCCATATATAAAGCCAACGATTATTGCATGGTTTCTGATAATATTTGCTGCACATTTTAAGGACTTTACTGTTCCATTTCTTTTAACAGCGGGAGGACCACCATTATTGGACGGGATAGGTAGTCATAGTATTGTTGGTATTACAACAACTATGGGAATATTCAATTATTTTGTTTCAAATACATATTATGATTTTGGAATAATATCAGCTTATAGCGTTATTTCAGCATTTTTTGTAATGCTTATAGCTTTTATCTTTCTTACCAGAAGAACTATATCTTTAAATAAATTTATAACCTTTGTTATAGCCATAAAGGTTCTTACCTATATGTTTAATCATAATATAGTATTATTGCTATCTGCGGCAATGTATCTTTTGTTGCTAAAAAACAGAAAATTATTTGGAGTAATAGTATTTGTAGATTTTGCAATAATGATGCTAAGCATAAATCATTATGGATTCTGGAAAGGATTTGATTTTGTTCCTATAATAGGATTAATGTGGCTGATTTTTAAAGAAAAAACGCCTGTGTTGCCACAAATTAGATTTAACATGACAAATTATATGAGATATATTGTATTGGGAATATTAATTTTAAGTATATTATTACCATTATGGAGCATAATAAATATATCTCTTTCCGGAAATAACGATATAACAATGAACCTTTTACCGAAAAATGCAACATTTGAAAATTACAAAAGGATATTCACAGAAGCAAATATAGATTTAAACTTAAAAAATACATTTATTTTATCCACACTAACAGCAATATTAGTACCATTAACTGCGTATCCTTTAGCATTGTTTATATCAAAAAATAGAATGGGATGGATATTGCCTATACTTATATTTATGGATTTTCTTGGAGGAGTGCATTCTATTATAGCTTTATTTATGGTCTTTAAGAAATTAAAATTATTGAATTCATTATTTGGGCTTTCATTGGTGTATACAACACATACATTGCCAATGGCCACATTCCTCATAAAAGGATATCTCGATAAGATTCCAAAGGAAATAGAAGAAACAGCCATAATGGATACATCAAGAATAAAATCATATTTTTATATATTATTTCCATTGTCTATTCCATCAATACTGGTGTCTTCATTGATAGGGTTTATGAAAAGCTGGAATGGGTTTATACCATCATTGATGTTATTAACAAAAGACAATTTATATCCAATATCTGTTAAACTATATTCCTTTATAGGAGAACCGGGAACTTCATATCCGCGTTGGGATTTATTTGCTGCATCATCGGTGCTTAATATGATATTCCTTGCAATAATATTTATAGCCATTAGAAAACCATTAATGAATGGGGTGTTGAAAGAAAGATATTAATTGAAATATAGGGGGGAAAATAGATGAAAATAAAGGATATTATTCCTGTGGCATTGGGAGAGGAAATGCCAGATGTATTGATAAAAAATGCGAAATTGGTAAATGTATTTACGGGGGAAATAGAGGAAACTAACATTGCATTATTTAGAAAAAGAATAGCAGGTATAGGGGATTATAATGAGGGTAAGGAAATAATAGATCTTAAAGGAAAATATATACTTCCAGGGTTTATTAATGCTCATTTGCACATTGAAAGTTCAATGTTAGCCCCAAGACAATTTGCTAAAGCAGTATTGTTAAGAGGAACAACAACGGTAATAGCAGATCCGCATGAAATATCAAATGTATTAGGATTAGATGGTCTTGAATATATGATAAAATCCACAGAAGGAATTCCTTTAAATGTTTATATAGCAATACCTTCTGCTGTTCCGGCGACCAATATGGAAACAACAGGAGCCAGATTAGGACCAGAAGATATGGTGGGATTTGTGGATACATATCCCAATAGAATAATTGCCCTTGGTGAGGTTATGAACTTTCCTGGTGTGCTAAATAGAGATCCTGAATTATTGACAAAGATAGAAATCTTAAGACATAAATATAAAAAGATAGATGGGCATGCACCAGGAGTAACAGGAAAAGCATTAAATGCGTATATAGATGCATTTATTAGATCTGATCATGAGTGTTCTACAGAGCCAGAAGCTTTGGAAAAGATAAGTAAAGGCATGCATGTGTTTATAAGAGAAGGAACAGCAGCAAAGAATCTCGATGATTTGATTGGTGCTGTAAATATTATGAATCACCACAATTTTTCCTTCTGTACAGACGATAGGGAACCGTTGGATATTTTACATGAAGGCGATATAGATTATCTTGTAAGAAGAAGTATTCAAAAGGGTGTAGATCCTATAATAGCAATAAGAATGGCAACAATAAATACAGCAAGATATTTTAATCTTAGAAGCATGGGTGCAATAGCACCGGGATATAAGGCTGATATGATAGTTGTTGATGATTTAGAAAACCTCAATATTAGAATGGTTATAAAGGATTCTAAAGTGGTTGTGAAAGATGGAGAATTAGTAGATGAAATGAAAGGGCTATATGATGACCTTCCAAAACGTTTTGGAAAGGTTATATTGCCAGAATTTTCAGTGGAAGATTTGAAAGTAAAACCTGAAAGCAATAAAATGAGAGTAATAGAAGTGTTTGAAGGTTCGCTTTTAACCAAAGAGTTAATAGTAGAACCAAAGGTAGAAAATGGTGTAGTAGTTTCTGATATTGAAAGAGATATAATTAAGATAGCTATTTTTGAAAGACATACAGGTTCAGGATTTTCAAAAGGGTTTGTTAAAGGATTCAAATTAAAAAGCGGTGCAGTTGGAACCAGTGTAGGTCATGATTCTCATAATATTGGAATAATTGGTACGAACGATGAGGATATGTATATTGCAGCTAAAGAGATAGAAAGAATGAATGGTGGTATGGTTGTTGTAAAAGATGGAAAGGTATTATCTCGTGTTCCGTTGCCAATAGCAGGTCTTATGGCAGATAAAGAATTGTTTGAAGTTGTTGAGGAATTGGAATATCAGGAAGAGCAATTAAAGAAACTTGGAGGAATAAAAGAGGTGTTTATGACATTATCCTTTATACAATTAGCAGTTATTCCAGAATTAAAAATTACTGATAGAGGTCTTGTAGATGTGAATAAACAGAAGTTCGTGGAATTATTTGTTTAAATTGAATTTTACCGTGAATAGTCTTTATGATATAATTTAATTAAATTTAGAATCCGAAAGGGAGGGATATATATGAAAAAGTTATTGGTTATTTTAATGGTTGTATTGCTTGGTATTACCTTATTTGGTAAGGTAAAGGTTGCGTTGTTAATTAATGGTACTCTTGGAGACAAATCATTCTTTGACTCAGCAGCAAGAGGAGTAAAATGGGCAGAAGAAAAATTAGGTGTAGAAGCAAAGATTATTGAAATGAGTTATAATCCAACAGAATGGGAACCTACATTGGAAGATATTTCTGATCTTGGAGAATATGATTTAATTATTGTTGGAACATGGCAAATGGTTGAATTATTACAGAGAATAGCTCCAATGTATCCTGATCAAAAATATATAATTTATGATGATGCAGTAGATTATTCACAGGGAAATCTTGATAATGTATATTCCATCACATATAAACAGAACGAAGGTTCATTTTTAGCTGGTGCAATGGCTGCAATGGTTTCAAAATCAGATAAATTTAAATATTCATTACCAGATAAAAAGATAATAGGTTTTCTTGGCGGTATGGATATACCTGTTATTAATGACTTTTTAGTAGGTTATATTGAAGGTGCAAAATATATTGATCCAGATATGAAAGTATTAATTTCATATGTAGGTGTATGGAATGATCCGGCAAAAGGTAAAGAATTTACATTGTCCATGTACAGGCAGGGGGCAGATGTTGTATTTGCAGTAGCAGGTGAAACAGGAAATGGCGTTTTGGCAGCAGCAAAGGATATGGACAGATGGGCAATTGGAGTTGACTCAGATATGCAATTATTATATGAAGAAAAAGATATGGATATAGTAAAACATACAATAACATCAATGCTTAAAAACGTAGATTATTCTTTATATAAATCAATAGAAATGTTCATAGAAGGGAAATTACCTTTCGGAAAGGCTGAAGCATGGGGATTAAAGGAAAAAGGTGTAGGACTTGCCGATAACAAGTATTTCCAGCAGGTTATGTCTGTAGATCCATGGATATTAATAAAATTAAAGGATATTGAACTTGGAATTATCAGAGGAGATATAAAGGTTCCAACTGCATATGGAATGAGCAATGAAGAGTTAAACAAAATTAGAAATTCTGTAAGACCATAATAACATAAAAGACATATAATAAATTATAATCTGGGGCTACGCGTAGCCCCACTTTTATTAAATTTTTAATTTCATTTAGGAAAGGTGAGAGGTATGAGTGAATATGTCCTTGAAATGAGAAATATATGGAAGGTATATCCCAATGGAGTTACTGCAAATAAAGGAGTAGATTTAAAGGTTAAAAAAGGCGAAATTCACGCATTGCTTGGTGAAAATGGAGCAGGAAAAAGTACATTAATGAAGATATTATTTGGTTTTGAAAGAGCCACAGAAGGCGAAATATATTATAATGGTGAAAAATTGGAGAATCATACCGCAGATAAAGCCATTGAATTGGGAATTGGTATGGTTCATCAGCATTTTATGCTTGTTCCTTCTTTGACAGTTGTGGAAAATGTAGTTCTTGGAATGGAACCCACAAAAGGTTTTTCAATAGATTTAAAAAAAGCTACAGAATTTGTTGAAAAGGAAATGAACAAATATGGATTACCTGTACCTTTGCATGAAAAGGTAAAGGATATCAGTGTAGGTATGAAACAAAGGGTTGAAATTATAAAAACTCTCGTTCGTGGAGCAGATTTAATTATTCTTGACGAGCCAACAGCTGTATTAACTCCACAGGAAACTGTAGAATTATTTAAAGCGTTGAAGAATCTTACTGCTGCCGGGAAAACTGTAATTTTCATTACTCATAAATTAAATGAAGTTAAGGAAATTGCTGATAGAATTACTGTTTTAAGAAGAGGTAAAACAGTAGGAGAGGCAGAAGTAAAGAATATAACCGAAAAAGATATGTCAAGAATGATGGTTGGTAGAGATGTGGATTTGAATATAGAAAAGAAACCTGCACAACCAGGAAATGTTGTTTTAGAAGTGAAAAATCTTCACTTTACAAGAAATGACGGAGTAAAGATGTTAAAAGGTGTATCTCTCGCTTTGCGTGAAGGTGAAATTCTTGGTATAGCCGGTGTAGAAGGAAACGGTCAAACAGAATTAGTTGATATAATCACCGGTATGGAAAAACCTGAAGATGGAGAAATCTTCGTCTTCGGAAAAAATATGAAAGATAGCGATAATCCACATGAATTTAGAAAAGCTGGTATGAGTTTTATACCTGCAGACAGAATGATTTGGGGAGCTTCAAAAGAGGATACAATAGAGGAAAATCTTATAAGCGACAGATTCTATAAAGAACCATTTTCCAAACGAGGAGTATTATCGTATAAAGCAATAACAGAAAATGCAAAAAAAATGATAAAGGAGTTTGATATTAGAACAGACGGCCCTAAAACTGCTGTAAAAATGCTTTCAGGAGGAAATATCCAGAAAGTTGTTGTAGCAAGGGAATTTACTGCAAATTCAAAGATTATTATAGCTGATCAACCTACAAGGGGTATTGATATAGCAGCTGCAGACTTTATAAGAAGACGACTTGTAAAAGAAAGAGATAACGGTGTGGGTGTTCTTCTTGTTTCCGCAGATTTAACAGAATTACTTGAAACTTCGGATAGAATAGTGGTTATGTATCATGGTGAAATAGTGGCAAAATTTGATGATGTATCACAACTTACAGAAACAATACTTGGTGAGTATATGCTTGGTATAAAAAAGATGTCAGCAGAAGAAATGGGTGATAAATCATGAAGGGTATGAAAAGATATGAAGTTTATAGAACTATTATAGCAATACTCATAGCTCTTGCTTTAGGGTATGTATTAATACTTCTTTCTGCTATACCAAAAGGAGACATGGCATTTTCGGAGAAATTAAAGGTTGCTATTACAGATGCAAATGATGCATTTGTAAAGTTTTTGACACTTCCTGTTGCAAGGCAGAGAAGAGGACACTGGCAATTTAATCTTAGAGGTTTCATTCAATGGATTAATGAAAGTGTTCCTATAATGATTACAGGTCTTGCTGTTTCGTTGATATTTACAGCGAAACAATTTAATATAGGTGCTGAGGGACAATTATTCCTTGGTGCTGCCATAGCAAGTTTTGCAGCAATATACTTTCCGGCGATACCAATTCTACATCCTATTGTTGTTATTCTTGTTGCTTCATTGGTAGGAGCTGGATGGTCAGCAATACCTGGTTATTTAAAGGCAAAGTGGAATGCATCTGAAATAGTAACTTCATTAATGCTTAATTATGTTGCATTATATATGGGATTATTTATAATCAAAGTATTTTTAAGAGATCCCAATGCAGGTCAATTGGTATCTTATAAATTTAAAGAAACAGCTATGTTATACCTTTTAAATTCAAGATATAGATGGCATATAGGTATATTAATAGCTCTTGCAATGAGTTTACTTTTCTGGTTTATTATGAAAAAAACAACATGGGGTTATAAGGTAAGATTAATCGGTAACAATAAGAACTTTGCATATTATTCAGGAATAGACACACAAAAGACATTGTTCCAGGCTCATGTTGTAAGTGGTGCAATTGCAGGAACAGCAGGTATTATTGAGTTAATTGGATATCACGGTAGATTTTTATGGTTGTTTTCTCCAGGATATGGATGGGACGGTATAATTATTGCCACATTGGCAAGAAATAACCCGTTATATGTACCACTAGCCGCTTTATTCCTTTCTTATATCAGGGTAGGAGCAAAAACAATGGGAAGATATACAAATATACCACCGGAAATGGTATCGATTTTACAGGCAACTATAATCTTACTTGTAACTGCTGAAGCATTCCTTTCAGGAATGAGACAAAAAGCTATAGAAAAAGAAGCAAAAAAATCAGAAAATGCCATTGCGAATGGTGGTGAAACAGCATGAATGGAGTTTTAAGTTCTATATTATCGTGGGATTTTTTATCAGCTGGAATCAGGGTAACAACGCCGATATTATTGGCAGCTCTTGGTGCATTAGTAGCTGAGCTTGCAGGAACGCCTAATATAGCTCTTGAAGGTACAATGCTATTTTCTGCTTTTGTTGGAGTAATAATCAGCGGATTTACACAGAATATATGGTTATCTATAATAGGTGCATTAATAACAGGTTGGGTAATGTCATCAATACTTGCGTATTTTTCTTTAAAATTAAAAACAGATATAATAATGGCAGCAATTGCTTTAAATATTTTTGCAAGTGGTGGAACTGTGTATGCACTGTATTTATTAACAGGCGATAAGGGTTCATCAGCTTCTGTTAAATCGCTTGTTTTACCAAATATAGATATACCTATAATAAAGGATATACCTATTTTGGGAAATATTTTAAGTGGGCATCATGTACTTACGTATGTTGCGGTATTAATGATATTCCTTGTTCAGTATATGTTGTATAAAACACCTCTTGGTTTGAGGATTAGATCAGTTGGTGAATCACCTGATGCTGCACGTTCTGTTGGGATTTCTGTATTTAAAACACAATATACAGCCCTTGTAATTAGTGGTTTATTAGCAAGTTTAGCAGGTGTGTTTTTATCCATGGGTTATGTTTCATGGTTTGCAAGGGATATGACAGCAGGTAGAGGGTTTATAGCCCTTGCTGCTCAGGCGTTAGGTGGAACTTCTGCATATGGTGTAGCGTTAGGTTCATTATTGTTTGGTTTTTCAGAAGCTCTTTCATTCTCTTTGCAATTTTTAAATATTCCATATGAAGTAACGCAATCAATGCCATTTTTAATTACTGTTGGCGCATTGGCGTTTTATGCATGGAATAAGGTTAGAGAAAGTAAGGAAAAAATCTTTTAATTTAATTAAAGATTAAAGGAGGTTTTCGGGGTGAGTAAAAAACTTTCTTTGTTAGGATTATTTACCGCATTTTTAATTGTTACTGCGTGGATAAAAATTCCAACGCCATTTGGTGTGCCGTTTACCCTGCAGGTATTTGGAATTATACTTTCTATTTATTTCTTAAAAAAAGATGCATGGAAGGTTGTTTTGATTTATGTAATGCTTGGTATGCTTGGGCTTCCTGTATTTGCAGGATTTAATGCTGGGATAGCAACAATCTTAGGTCCAACTGGTGGATATATAATAGGATTCTTATTGGCTACTGTTGTTGCATTTTTGCCTTTTGAAGGAATATTAAGAGGAATTTTAGCCTTGATAATAATTTATGTATCAGGCGTAATAGGATTAATGATGAGGTTGGATATAAATTTAATTAAAGCAATTCAAATAGGTGTTTTACCATTTATTGTTTTTGATGTTATCAAGGTTGTACTTGGATATTATACATATGTACTTACAAAAAAATATAATATAGAAATTGTAAAATAATCTTTGTATAATAGCCTCTTCTATTAAAGAAGAGGCTATTTTTAATTTGTAATACTTTTTTCTTTTTATTTAAATCTTTTCGAAAGATTTTCATTATATTAGAGGAATAAGATATAAATGTTTTTTGCCTTTTATTAAAGAAAGGGGGATAAAATGACTATAAACGGTATTTTAGTTCTGGTAATAGTTGGATTGGCGTATCTGTATATTATTTTTGGAAAAAAGAACAAACCTGTGGTAGTTTTTAGTCTGGCTTTATTGATTTCTGGATTAAGATTGGTAGAAGGGTTAGATGCAGAAAACTTCAGTCATGTTGTGGATATTGATACATTGGGATTATTAACAGGTATGATGATGATAGTAGCTTTTTTAAGTAAGTCTGGTTTTTTTGAGTTTTTTTCTATTAAGATTATAAAGCTTGGGGGAAAACGATTCTTTTTAACAATTACAATGTTGATGATAATAGTAGCGTTAACATCAGCATTTTTAGATAATGTAGTTACTATTCTTGTTATGGCGCCTATGATTTTTTTAATAGCAGATATGCTTGAAATTAGTCCTATACCATTGATAATGCTAACTATTTTAATGGATAATATTGGAGGAGCTGCAACATTAATAGGTAGTCCTTTAAACCTTGTTATAGGTTCAATTAGTGGATATTCATTTAATGATTTTATTGTAAAAATGGGTCCTGTATCTATTCTGGCTTTCATAGGAGTATTGTTTTATTTTAAAAAGCATTTGAGAGTAGACGAAAAAACATTAAAAAATATAGCTAAATTAAATGAAATCGATGAAAGAAAAGCTATTACTGACAAAAAAATGATGATTTATTCATTAATAGATTTTATAATAGTAATTATATTATTTATTTTGCATTCTACTTTGCATTTAGAATTAGCTGTTATAGCACTTTTGGGTGGTTCTATTTTAGTATTTAAATTTGCAAATGGATATGAAGATGTTGCAAAGGATATAGATTGGGATATGCTATTCTTTTTTGCAGGTTTGTATATGACTTCATATGCATTGGAAGAAATAGGATTTACGGAAAAGATTGCGAATATGTTTATTCCACTTGAATCCAATCAATTACTGCTTATAGGTGTTTTTTATTTAATAGCTGTTATTACAATTCCAATTTTAAATAATGTACCATCGGCATTAATTCTGGCACCTGTTATAAGAATACTTGTAAATCAGGGTATTACACCTGTGTTATGGTGGGCTTTTGCAATAGGAGCAAATTTTGCTACCAGTTTAACCCCATTGGGAGCTGTTCAAAACCTGGTTGCAGTTAATTATCTTGAAAAGAATTTAGGAAGAAAGTTTGGATTTATTGAATATATGCGATGGAAGATAATACCAGTTTTAATATCTCTGGTAATTGGATTAATATATGTAGGATATTTATTATATATGTAAAACTGAGGCCATTAGAGGCCTCAGTTCAATTTATTAATGGCGTATTCAATTTGCTTACAGGCTCTTTCTACAATTTCTCTGGATGTTGCGATATTCATTCTCATAAAACCTTCTCCACCAGGACCAAAGGTATCGCCAGAATTAAAACCTACCTTCGCTTTTCTTTCCAGGAATCTTTTTAAATCATCCTGTTTCATATTTAATTCTCTGAAATCCAGCCAAACCAGGAAGGTGCCATCAGAATCAATCACTTTTACCTGTGGAATATTTTTTTCAAAGTATGACTTTACAAATTTATAATTTTCTTCTATATATTCCATAACTTCATTTAACCAATCTTTTCCGTGTTTATATGCAGCTTCTGCTGCGACGAGACTTGAGATATTTTGTAAATATAAACCAGCTTTTTGAATCCATGCTTCAAATGTGTTTCTTAATTTTTCATTTTTTATAATTGCAAAAGAATAATGAAAACCAGCAATATTAAATGTTTTGCTTGGAGCCATTAAAGTTATAGTTCTTTCTGCAATTTCATCAGAAAGTGAAGCAATTGGTATATGTTTTGAATTTTTAAATACAAGATCAGCATGAATTTCATCGGAAACTATTAATACGTCATGTTTTATACATAATTCTCCAATTTTTTCCAATTCTTCTTTTGTCCATACTCTACCAACGGGGTTATGAGGACTGCATAAAATAAACATTTTTGAGTTTTTAAGTTTTTCTTCTAAATCTTCAAAGTCTATTTCATATTTATTATTTTTCAATACTAATTCATTTATTAAAAGATTTCTGTTATTATTTTTTACAGAACTCATAAAAGGTGGATATACAGGTGTTTGAATTAATATATTATCTTTTGGTTTGGTGAATAACATTATTGAAAAGTTTAAAGAGGGTATTACGCCATGTTCTGATAAAATCCAATCTTTTTTTACTTTCCAGGAATGTTTATATTCAAGCCAGTTTATAATATTTTCTTTTAAACTTTTTGGTTCATAAGTATAACCAAAAACGCCATGATCTATTCTTTTTTGTAAAGCTTTTATTACTTCTTCAGGTGCTTTAAAATCCATGTCCGCTACCCACATGGGTATTACTTCATTATCAAAGAATAAATCTGTTTTCCAATCTTTCCAATCCCATTTAATAGAGTTTGTGTTTTTTCTTTCAACAAATTCCATTTTCTTCCCCCCATTTTTTATAAATTAAAAGATTTTACCGGGCTTTCTGCCCGGTAAAATAAAAGTATTAAAATTCATTTATTACACTAAATTCTATTTTATCTTTAAATTCGTCATTAAATGAATCATAATATTTTGTATATAACATAAATAAATTGTTTGATACAGGATAACCTACAGAAATTTCGGCTGATGTATTTTTATCTAACCAATTATTAATATCTTCTAATGATTCCATAGGTCTATAGTATTTTCCAATAATAATTAGAGGAAATTCTTCAGAAGGTATTTGTGCATATAATGAGCCGGTAATTTCAGGATTTTGAACCTCAAAAGTTTTTGTTAAATCATAATGTAATCTTCCATTTGCATTTATAATATTTCCAAGATGAATATCAATTTCATTAATTCCACCAAATCTAATGGTATCATAATTTAAAATGTCGTAAGCTGTATCAGGATTTTCAAGGTTATTTTCATATTCAACATTTACAAATCCCAATTTATAATAAGGCATCTGTATAACTACAGGAAGTGATTTTAATGTTATTATACCTAAATTTAAAATTCCTCCTGCACCAGCGCCATAACCATTAACTGTTGTTGAGTCAATTGTAGAAGAGATATAACCAGCTTCCCCACCAATTTTTAAAATACCTTCTCCGAGATATGCACTTACACTACCGAGGACATCATCTCTTAAAGGTTTTATATCTTCTTTTTCCATGGTTTTACCGCCAAAAAATTCAAGGTTTATAAAGCCAACATGTGTTTTTAATATTCCATAGTATAAATAACCGCTCTGACTATAATTTACAGGAATAATTGAATCCAATGAATAAGGCATATGAACTTCTGCTTTTATATCTTCACTTATAAAACCTAAGTCTAAAGCATTTTTGAAGTTATTAGTATAATTATACATTAATATACCCAATCCTGCAGTTTTAGGATATGAAATTCCATATCTGAAATATAAAGGTCCAATTCTTAATTTTAATAAATTTATTGTTAATCCTGATAAAATATTATCTGTTTCTTCCATATTTGGAGTTCCATAATATAATGAACCACCAATTTCTTTTTGATATGCATTAAGACCCAACCCAAGCCCAAAAGAATCATTTTCGAAAACACCATTAATAGAATATAAAAGATAATCCTGTCCGTTTTCAGATACTGTGTTGAAATATGGTTGAACATAAAATTCCCCAAAGGATAAAGTTGCTAAAATGCCGATCAATATAATAGATATAAGTTTTTTCATGATATCTACCTCCTCTGTTTTTTTAGATTTTTTGCTGCAACTTCAGGAGATATTGAGTTTATAAAGAAACCTGATCCCCATTCAAATCCTGCAGCATGTGTTAGGCGTGGAATTAATTCAAGATGCCAGTGATAAAAGTTATTATTTAAATTATCAAAGGGAGAGGTGTGTATCATATAATTATATGGAATGTCTCCCAATAAAGAATAAAGATTATAAACAGTATGCTGCAAGATTTCAGCAAAGCTTTTAACTTTTTCAGGGAACTTTCTTAAAATTCCAAAATCAGATGAATGTTCTTTGGGAATTATCCATGTTTCATATGGAAATCGTGGGGCAAAAGGTTCAAATGCAATAAAGTGTTCGTTTTCTTCGATTATTCTGATATTATCTATTTTTTCCTGTTCAATTATAGAACAAAAAATACATTTTTTCTTTAAAGAGTAAAAATTTTTTGCACCTTTTAATTCTTCTTCTATGTATATAGGAATTATAGGAGTTGCAATTAATTGGGAATGTGGATGTTCTAAAGATGCTCCGGCATCACTTCCATAATTTTTAAATATCTGTATGTATTTTATTTTTTTATCTTTTTTTATTTCGTTGAACCGTATTAAATATGCCCATATAATTTCTTCAACTTCTTTTTCGGACATATTATATATTTTATGATGGTGTTTTTGTGATTCAATTATTACTTCATGATAACCATATCCATCTAATGAATAATATATGCCATTTTTTTTGAATTTTGGTGATATATCAGGTATTACAGCAGGGAATTTATTTGGAACTACTCTTATCCACCAGTTTTCATCATTGGGTTTTGAATTTTCAGGTTTAAATGCCAGTATTTCTGGTGGAGTTAAATGTTCATTTCCCTTATCAAAAGGGCAAAATATTTCTTCGGATATTTCTTTTCTTTCAATTTTTTGAATAGGGCGATTTGAACGTTCTGAAGATATTATCACCCATCTGTTTGTTATAGGATCTTTTCTATATTCTGGCATAAAACCTCCCTGCCCTAGACTTTTTTAGCCAAAGCTCTTTTATACAAATGTATGTATTCTTCAGCAGATTTATCCCATGAAAAGTTACTATTCATAGCGTTTAAAACAACATTTTTCCAACATTCAGGTTTTCTATAATATATATTAAGTGCTTTTAAAATTGCAACCAATAAATCTGAAGAATGGTAATTATAAAATCCAAAACCGTTGCCTATATTTTTTTCACAATTAAATTCTTTTACTGTATCAGCCAGACCACCTGTATATCTTACAATGGGTATTGTACCATATCTCATGGAGTACATCTGTCCAAGGCCACATGGTTCATATCTTGAAGGCATTAAAAACATATCGCTTCCAGCGTATATTAATTGAGCTAATTTAATATCAAATCGTATATTTATTGACAATCTATTATTATATTTGTTCTGAAATTCCTTTAATTGTTTTTCAAAACGTTCTTCTCCTGTTCCAAGAATTATTACCTGAACATCTAAAAGAGTTAAATAATCGAGTATGTCGGCGATTAAATCTATGCCTTTTTGTTCTACTATACGGCCTATAAAACTTATTACAGGAATATTTTTATTTTCTGGTAATCCCAATTCCTTTTGAAGTGATAATTTATTTTTGTATTTATTTTCAAGATTTTCTTTACTGAAATTATATGGAATATTTTTATCTGTTTCAGGGTTTATTTTTTCATAATCAACACCATTTATTATTCCGTACAAATCATTATTTCTAACCTTTAATACACCATCTAATTTATACCCGTATTCTTCTGTTTGTATTTCTTCTGCATATGTTTTACTTACTGTATTAATTATATCGCTGAAAAGTATTCCACCCTTTAAAAAATTAATTTGACCAAAAAATTCAAGTGCATCGATATTGTATAAATAGCCCGGTAAACCTGCAATACTTAATATATCAGGTGGAAAGATTCCCTGATAGCCTAAATTATGAATAGTAAAAACAGTGGCTATTTTTGATAATACATCATCATCGCGGTAATTGGTTTTTAAATAAACAGGAATTAACGCTGTTTGCCAATCATTCAAATGAAGTAGATTTGTTTCTGGCAAATAATTTTTTATAAATGAAATTACTGCGTCAGAAAAATACGTTGTTTGATGTTCTTTATGAGGATATTCATATACGTCATCTGTTGAAAATAATTCTTCATTTTTTATCAGATATACAGGAATATCTGTATCTGGAAGAAAGGATTTAAATACAGAAAATGAATATTTAAAGGAATGACTGAAAGGATAAAGATTTTCCGCAACCTTTTCTAAATGGTACCCTTTGCTTTTTATATTTTTTTCTGCAACTTTATGAAATGGCATAATAATATTAAGTTGGTCTGTATATTTCTTAATATATTTTGGCAATGTTCCCGCAACATCAGCAAGTCCGCCAACCTTCGCGAAAGGATCAACCTCATATGAAACAAAAGAAATATTCATATATCCCACCCCTTATATAATAATAAAAAGATTATTTAACCTTATATGGTGTATCATGAGTGAATATTACGTAATCAGACTTTTCCGTCCATTCTTTTACTATTTCTGCAACTTTATCTGTTCTCAAATTTCTCATAATATCATAAAAATCTATTTTTGTCATACATATATCTCCAGGCAAAAAGAGATTTCCGAAATTTTCACTTTCTATAAATAAAGATACATGTTCTTTTGAGTGGTAAGGAGTATAAATTACGGTAATGGCATTAAAAAGTTTTTCGCCACCTTTAAAAGTTTCCACGCGACCTTCCCAGGAATCAACCATTTGTTGATAAGCCTGACCAATTAAAGGACCGAATTTTCGATAATTTTTTCCTTTATAATTTTCATGAATTCTTATTGTTGCATTAGGGAAAAATATTGAATTATATGCATGATCAAGATGAACATGTGTAAGTACTATATCAGTAATTTCTTCTGGAGGAATATCTAAATTTTCTTCTATATCCTGGATTGTATGGATATGGCCGGGGTCTATTAAAACCTTTCTATTTTCATCTTCGAGTAAAAATACAGAAGAAAATGTTCCATGTACCCTTCCAGTAATAGTTAACAAGCCACCATCGAGTATAATCCTGAATTTCATATTTTCCCTCCTTTAAATATTAAGCCTCTTCGTAAATTCCATCATATTCTATATCATTATCATCAAGTATATTAGAAACAGCATTAACATCCTTTAGAGATAGTTTTACAGAAATCATACGTCTGGTTTTATTTATTTTACATGTAGTCATGGAAAGTATATTTAAATTATTATTGCTGAAAGTTTCAACTATTTTTTTTAATTGTCCAGGTTTATCGTCGAGAGTAAGTATAACTTTTGTTCCAGCTTCATTTAATGCTGTAATATTCACCATTGCACTGATTATCTCATCAAATCCAAATAATCCCACAGGATTCATATCATAATCTACAACGGGTAAAACTTTGAATTTAGTTTCCATCATTGTAAGAAGTACGTCTTCAACTAAGTCATCTTCATATAAAAAATCTTCAATAGGATCAAAAACATTAATTAGAAATTCATCGCTATCATATTCTCTTAAAATAGCAATATCTTCCTTTCTAATTGAAGAAAAAAGAGTCCCGTTTTTTCTTAAAATAAGTATTATATCAATATCTTTTTCGAAAAAAAGTTTTATTGCATCATCAATGGTATCATCAATATTTAATGTTTTAAAATCATTCCTCATCCATAATTTGACATACATTCTTATATCCTCCTTAATACTCTTTTATTATAATTATACACCAAAATATATGTTTTTTATGTTATAATGATATTGCCGACTTTTATACAGTAATTTTAAGGAGGAAATTAAAAATGAGTGAAAAAGAAAAAATAGCTATTGTTGCTGATTCTGGTTGCGGTATTCCAAAAGACATTGTTGAGAAATACGATATAAAAATCATTCCTTTAAGAACTATCATCGATGGTAAGGAATATAATGAAGGTGAATTTTCTCAGGAATTTTTATACGAAAGAATGGATAATGGGGATGTGAAAACATCTCTTCCGAATCCTGATATTATAAGGAATACATTTGAAGAATTAATAAGAAACGGTAAAAAAAGAATAATTACATTTAATCTATCAGGGAGTATGAGTGGAACGTTTAATATATTTAGATTAGTTTCAAATGAAATTATGCAAAAATACGAAGATGTGGAGATAGTAAATATTGATACATTAAACATTTCTATTGGTGGAGGTTTGGTTGCATATAGAGCGGCGCAAATGATATTTGAGGAAGGAAAATCATTTGAAGAAGTTGCAAAGTGGGCTGATGAGTATAGATTTAAGTCAAAGATATTCTTCGTTATTCCAACATTGAAATATCTTGCCAAAGGCGGAAGAATAGGTAAGGTTTCAGCCAAAATAGGTGAAATGTTAAACATAAAACCCATTATTTCCAATAGTGATGAAGGAATATATTATACTGTTACAAAGGTTCGCGGATTAAAACGTTCATATGATAAAGTTTATCAGGAATTTTTAAAATTTGTAGATGGAAGAAAACATATGGCGGCAGTTTATATAAGTGGAACATCAAAAGAATTGGAAAAATTACAAAAAGATTTTGTAAAAAAGATTGAATCTTTGGAAAATAATATAGAAGTTCTTGTTGGTAAAGTTTCAAGCACTATTGGTGTTCATTCTGGACCGGATATGTTTGGAATAGCTGCATTAGTTCTTGAATAATTTGAAAGGGGTTTAATGTGAATAGGCCTTTATACGAAGAATTAAGACCAAAAAATCTGGAAGAGATAGAGGGAAATGATGAATTAAAAAAGATTTTAAAAAGATGGATAAAAACAAATAAATTAAAGTCGTTTGTTATATATGGACCACCGGGGTGCGGGAAAACCACGGTGGTTTCTGCGTTTTTAAATGAACTGGATAAAAATAAATACGAAATCCATAAAATTTCTGGAGCATTAGAAGGAGCAAAAACATTAAAAAATATAATTAATACAAAAAATCCCCTTTTCCAGAAACAAATTGTATTATTTGTTGATGAAATTCATCGCTTAAATAAGGCAGAACAGGATGTATTATTATTGCATGTGGAAAATGGAGACGTGGTTTTAATAGGCTCTACAACAGAAAATCCTTCTTTTTCCTTAAATCCTGCTTTGCGTTCGAGGGTATTGTTATTTGAAATAAAACCGTTAGATACAGGAGAAATAAAAAATATTTTGGAAAAAATAAAGAAGAAATATAATATGACCTATTCGGAACAATTGCCAGAAATTCTTAAAGAGATATTTGGTCATGATATAAGACAAATGATAAATATATTAGAAGCTTTAATTGACATAGGAGAAAAAAATATAACCCCTGAAACGTTAAGTAAAATAAACTCTTCGTACAGGGGATTTTCAAAAGAAAATAAATATGATGCTATTTCAGCTTTTATAAAGAGCATTCGTGGAAGTGATCCTGATGCGGCGGTTTTTTATCTTGCATATATGCTCGAAAATGGAGAGGACCCTGTATATATAGCAAGAAGATTAATGATTCTTGCAGGTGAGGATATAGGACTTGCGGATCCGATGGCATTAAATATAGCAGTTTCAGCATTTATTGCTACAAAAGAAATTGGCTATCCTGAATGTTTATATCCTTTAACAGAAGCAACGTTATATTTATCATCAGCGCCAAAATCCAATACTGTAATGAAGACATATTTTAATGCTAAAAATGCAATAAATGAAAAATTTGAAATTCCTTTGAAATTGAGAAATCCAGTAACTAAATTTATGAAAAATAAAGGGTATGGCAAAGAATATAAATATCCTCATGATTTTGGCGGTTTTATAAAAGATACGTATCTTCCTGATAAATTGGAAAATAAACAATTCTTTAATCCCAGAGAAATTGGTTTTGAAGGGAAAATAGCTCAAAGATTAAAAAAGTTATGGAAAGGTATTAAAGACTATTAATCTTTATTATCGTTAAAAATTTCATTTATAATTTCGATTTTATAGTTATCTGTTACTTTAAAAATTATTTTTTTGTTGTATAATATTATGCTGATTATGTCACCAGGTTTTACTTCGTACGAAGGTTTTAATGTTTTTTCATTTTTTAATATTTTACCAGCCTTTGCCAATTCATTGGCTACAGTTCTTCTTTTGATAATTCTATTTACCTTTAAAAATTTATCCAATCTCATAAAAACACCCCCAAAAATATATTAATTGAAAAAATTCCTTGACATAAAAGACTAAAATAATTATAATATATTTAGCGTGTAAAAATAATTAAAATATTTTAAAATATATATTATGAGGTGATAGAGTTGTCAGAGCCAGTTCTTATAGTCGAAAACTTAAAAACATATTTCGACATAGCTGAAGGAACAGTTAAAGCAGTAAACGGCGTATCCTTTACTTTAAATCCCAACGAATCATTAGGAGTTGTTGGGGAAACAGGTTCAGGAAAAAGTGTTACAATGAAGACCATTATGGGACTTATAAAAAAACCAGGCTATATTCCAGAAGGTAGAATTTTATTCTTAACTGATGAATTCAGTAAAGACGGTAAAAAAGAGTATGTTGATTTAACCAAACTTACCCCACAGCAATTTACACGCATTAGAGGAAGACATATTGCTATGATCTTCCAGGATCCAATGACATCCTTAAATCCGATGTATACTGTTGCTGATCAAATGATCGAAACTATTATGTATCATCAGAATGTTTCTGAATTAGAGGCAAGAAAAAGAGCTGTAGAATTATTAAGAAAAGTTGGAATTCCAAATGCAGACAAAAGAATAGATGATTATCCATTTCAATTCTCTGGAGGGCAAAGACAGAGAATCGTTATTGCTATAGGTTTATCATGTAATCCCGAATTATTGATTGCAGATGAACCTACAACAGCACTTGATGTTACAATTCAGGCTCAAATACTTGAGTTAATGAAAGATCTTCAAAATGAATTTAACACAGCAATGATATATATTACACATGACTTATCTGTTGTAGCTGAAATAGCAGATAAGGTTATGGTTATGTATGGTGGTAACCAGATGGAGGTTGCCGATGTAAATACAATCTTTGAAAAGCCAACACATCCATATACAAATATGTTGCTTAATTGTATTCCAAGACACGACGCAAAAAAAGATGAATTGGAACCAATTCCTGGGCAACCGCCAATAATGCTCGATCCTCCAGATTTGTGTCCATTCTTGCCAAGATGTCCAATGGCAACGGAAAAATGTAGAAAAGCAAAACCAGATTTAAACGAACTTGAACCAGGACATTTTGTAAGATGTTGGAATCCTGTATTGGACGCAAAAATGGGAGGAGATAAATAATGCTTTTAAGAGTTAATAATTTAAAAAAATATTTCCCTATAAAACACGGATTTATTGTTGAAAAAACTGTAGGATATGTAAAAGCAGTTGATGATGTTTCATTTACTCTTGATAAAAATGAAACATATGGTCTTGTTGGAGAATCTGGTTGTGGTAAGACAACTATCGGTAAAACAATTTTAAGATTATATAATCAAACAGATGGTGAAATCTTTATTGATGACGAAGATACAAGTTATTTCTTCATGAAAAGATCAGAAGCAAGAAAGTATCTTCAAAAACATTATATAGATGTATTACATGAAGGAATAAAGGAAAAATCAGAATCAGAATTCTTAAAATCAATTCCAGATTATAAAAGAAAGTATTTTGAATACATTATAAAAAATGGTGAAGCAAGATTTATAAATTACATGCTTTCAGATTTAAAGCAAAAAAGAATGCATTTTAGAAGAAAGGTACAGATTGTTTTCCAGGATCCAACATCCTCATTGAACCCAAGAATGGCTGTTGGACAGATACTTGCTGAACCGCTTTTATTCCATGGTATTGCAAAAAACAAAAATGAAGCGTATGATATAGTTAGAGAAATACTTGTAAACGTTGGATTAAAAAAATACCATGTTGATAGATATCCACATCAGTTCTCTGGAGGACAAAGACAGAGAATTGCTGTTGCAAGGGCAGCTATTTTAAAACCAGATTTAATCATTCTTGACGAGCCAACTTCAGCTCTTGACGTTTCTGTTCAGGCACAGATAATCAAATTATTAAAAGATTTACAGAAGGAATTAGAAGCTGGATATCTCTTCATTTCACACGACTTAGGTGTTGTAAGATTCATTTCAAATTATGTTGGTATTATGTATCTTGGAAGAATGGTTGAATATGGCGATTCTGATGAAATATTTGACCATTATAAACATCCATATACAGAAGCTTTATTAAATGCAGCTCCTGTACCGGATCCTAAAAAGAGAAGAGACAGAAAACAATTTATTATACAGGGACAGGTTCCATCTCCAATTAATAGACCAAGCGGATGTTTCTTCTCACCAAGATGTAAATATGCATTTGAACCATGTTCAAAGAAATATCCACCTTATTATAAAGTAGGTAATAATCATTTTGTAAGTTGTTATAAGTATGAAGCAAAATCATGAAAATCAAGGGAGGGAGTAGCATGAAGAAGTTATTAGTATTGTTGTTTGTTCTTGTTACAGCATTAGCTGTGTTTGCAGATGAAGTAGATTGGGCTATTGAAGATGTTGCTGGAAAACCAGGGGGAACACTTTTCTTAAGTACAACATCAGGTCCAAAAACTATGAACCCAGCATGGGCACAGGAAACATCTTCAACAGAAATTATTGGATGGGTATTAGACACATTGGTACATTCTTCAAACAAAGGTTTGCCAGAATTACCAGGTTTAGCAAAGGAATTTTCAGCTGAAGTTACAGCAGACGGAAAAACAGTATATACTTACGTATTGAGAAAAGGTTTAAAATGGTCAGATGGCGAACCATTAACAATTGACGATGTTATCTGGTCATTTGAAAAAATTTGGTTCGATCCAAACATGACAGCAAACGGAAATGGTGGATACCTTGATGCTAATGATGAATTACCAACTATTAAAAAAGTTGATGACTACACAGTAAAATTCATTTACAACTCAAAATTCAGAAGAGGTCATCAATCAATAGGATGGGCAGAAATCTTACCAAAACACGTATTAGAACCATATTACAAAGCAGGTAAATTCTCAGAAGCATGGTCATTAAAAGAAATAGATAAAGTTGTAGGTTCTGGTCCATTTGTATTAAAAGAATACAAAGAAGGCGTTAGAGTTGTATTAGAAAAGAACCCATATTACTATAGAAAAGATAAAAATGGTGTACAATTACCATATTTAGATAAAATCATTTATATTGTTGTTAAAGACTTAAACACAGCAAGACTTAAGTTCGAAGCTGGAGAAACAGATATCTATTCACCAACAGCAGAAGAATTCCCAGAAATCAGGGCAATGGCTGACGAAAAAGGTTGGATAGTAAGACAGGGTGGACCAAACTTAGGTTCAAACTTTGTAACATTCAACTTCAATGCAAAAGATCCAGTTAAGAGAAAATGGTTCAGAAATGACCACTTCAGAAAAGCTATTGCATACGCAATTGATAAACAAACATTAATCGATGTTCTTTACAATGGATTAGGTGCTGCATTATACGGTCCTGTATCACCATCATCAGGATACTATAATCCAGAAGTTGAAGAATTAGGATACAGATACTCATTAGCAAGAGCTAAGAGAGAACTTAAAAAAGGCGGATTTGTATTAAAAGGCGGAAAATTATACGATGCAGATGGAAATCCAGTTAAATTTGAATTAACAACAAACGCAGGTAACAACGTTCGTGAAGAAATTGGAAACATCTTAGCAGAAAACTTAAAGAAATTAGGAATTGAAGTTAACTTTGCACCAATGCAATTCAATGCACTTGTTGGTAAATTGGTATCAACAGGAGATTGGGAAGCAATTATTATTGGTTTAACAGGTTCTGTAGATCCAGCATCAGGATGGAACGTATGGAAATTAGATGGTGGATTACATTTCTGGAACTACTCACCAGAAGTAAAACCAGATATGTTTGACGAAGAATTAAAAGCAGATTACTGGGTACCAGATTACGAAAAGAGAATTGACGAAATTATGAGAGCTCAGGTTGGAGCAGTTGATGAAAAAGAACTTAGAGACTTATTCAACGAATTCCAGATGTTAGTAGCAGAACATCAGATTTTAGTATACACAGTTGCACAGAACTACTTAGTAGCATACAAGAACACAGTTCATATCTACAATCCAGAACCAAATCCAGCAGCTGGTGTATTATGGTCAGCATGGAACATCTGGAAAGATCAATAATACATAATTTTATGTTTAATTAATTTATTATTATCTTTTTAATTTCAATTGGGAGTGGGGGAATGTGGAGATTTCTCCACTCCCTTTTAAATTCATTCCATAAGGAGGTCAGTTTTAATGTTAAAGTATATTTTAAGGAGGCTTATATTAGCCATTCCTGTACTTCTTGGAGTTTCCATTTTTTCTTTTATGATTATTTCACTTGCTCCAGGTGACTTTTTGGATTCTTATAGAATGAATCCGGCAGTTAACCCTGAACAGGTAAAGAACCTTGAAAGAAAATTTGGTCTTGATAAATCCCCTGTTGTACAATACCTATTATGGTTGAAGAATATTCTTCAAGGTGAATGGGGAGATTCATTTACCTATCAGGTTCCTGTTTGGGATTTAATCTGGAGAAGAGCAGGAGCAACATTATTACTCAGTATCACTACATTCATTTTTACCTGGGGGATAGGTATCCCGCTGGGTATATATGCGGCGTTACACCAGTATAGTATTGGTGACCAGATTATAGGGGTTATAGGTTTCATAGGATTATCTATACCTAACTTCTTCTTTGCATTATTGTTCCTCTATTTTGCAGCAAAGACAGGTGGAAAGATATTCCCTGTTGGTGGATATATCTCATTAGATTACGATACATTCCCAGCATGGAAGAAATTTTTAGACCATGTATGGCACGTATTAGGACCTATGATTACTCTTGGTACTTCAGGTTTAGCTGGTACAATGAGGGTTATGAGAGGTCAGTTGCTTGATGAATTAAAACAGGATTATGTTGAATTTGCAAGAGCAAAAGGTATGCCAGAAAAGGTTGTTATTTATAAACATGCTTTGAGAAATGCTATAAATCCAATAGTTACATCATTGGGTTTTGCAATTTCCGGTCTTTTAGGTGGAGCTGTTTTAACAGAAAACGTATTTGGATGGCCAGGTATGGGGCAATTAATTATTGAAGCTCTCATGCAACAGGATATGTTTGTTATTATGGCTGATATTATGTTAGCTTCTGTATTGTTGGTTATAGGTAACTTAATTGCTGATATCTTACTCGCTGCTGTTGACCCAAGAGTAAGATTAAGATTAGGATAACGGAGGGAAGATAATGGCTGAAAATAAAGAAATAAAAAACAATCAGGAAAATCAGGACGTTTTTGAGAAACAATTTTTGTCCACCCCTCAGTTAATATGGAGAGCTTTAAAAAGACATAAATTTGGTATGGTTTCAATGTGGATTTTGATTATATTCTATATTTTTGCATTGTTTGCAGATTTCTTATCTCCAATGGATTATAGGGTACAGCATATACAATATAAGTTTGCTCCTCCAATGAAGGTATTCTGGAAGGATGTAACAGGAAAATCTACAGGACCTCATGTATATTTATATAAAAGGGTAAAGGATCCAGTTACATTTCAGAGTACATATAATCCAGCAACATATTTTGATAGATTTGTTGCATATGATGATTTAAATTTTGATACAGAAAAGGAAACAGAATTAAGCCTTCAGGAATATAATCCAGATTTCGAATCAACAGTAACAAATTATCTTTTCGTTTTAAAATATGAAACATATGCTGTTGATAAAAATGGAAAAGAATACAAAATTGATTCTCAAATAAAAGAAGAACCTTTAGTAACCTTTGAAGAATTAGGAATTGCAGGAAAAACTGTTGAAGCAGATGAAAATGGATATATTTCTACAGATCAAATTCCGTTATTAAAAGGAGATAAGGTTCTTTTAAGTGAAGAAAACAGTAATCTCAGTAAGGTATTTTATTTTGAAGAAAACCCAAAAACAAAAAGAAATCTTGATAGATATAATTTAAAGAAAGAAGATATTACAGAATTTAAAAAATATGTTTTACTTGATACAATCTCAGTTGAAACAGAAGAAGATTTTTATGAATATTATCCAGAAAACTTAGAAAAAGTAAAATTAAAAACATTTAACATTAAATTCTTTACACATGGTTGGGAATATAAATGGCTTGGTTTAATTCCAATGGATCTTCATTTATTTGGAGTTGAAAAAAGTAAATTACCATATTTTGCAGAAGATTATGCAACAAAAGATGGAATTATTTATCTCTGGGGTGCAGATAAATTTGGAAGAGATATGATTAGTAGATTGGTATTTGGAAGTAGGGTTTCATTAACAATAGGTCTTTTAGGTATTGCTATTACATTTACTATAGGGTTATTCCTTGGTGGTGTTGCAGGTTACTTTGGTGGATGGATTGATGAAGTGTTAATGAGATTTACAGAAATACTTATGTCAATTCCAAGTTTCTATTTGCTTGTTTCATTGAGTGCAATATTGCCATCAGAACTTTCACCAGCTATAAAGTATATTCTTATTATAGTAATACTTTCATTTATAGGTTGGCCAGGAATGACAAGGGTTATCAGAGGTATGACTCTTGGTTTAAAAGAAACAGAATTTATTCAGGCAGCTGTAGCATTGGGATATCCATCAGGTAGAATTATCTGGAAACATTTATTGCCAAATACTGCTACATATGTTATAGTTTCAGCTACATTATCCATACCAGGTTATATTCTTGGTGAAGCAGGTCTTAGTTTCCTTGGTTTGGGTATCAGGGAACCCTCTGCAAGTTGGGGATTAATGTTAGCTCAGGCACAAAATATTACAGCATTAACTAATTATCCATGGTTGTTATTGCCAGGTTTATTTATCTTTATAACAGTTCTTGCATTTAACCTCTTTGGTGATGCTATAAGAGACGCACTTGATCCAAGAGCATTAGGACATTAATATTTAGTTATATAAATATCAGCCCTCTCATTTTTGAGAGGGCTGATTTGTTTAATATTTTAATATTAAAAATCTATTTCTACAGGTATTAATGTTGCATATTTTTCTTTTGAAGCATCATATGAAGATAATACTTTATGCTGATCATAACCTTCTGGAACGATAATATCAAGAACAAATGGTCCAAAATCACCAGCATCTGATGGATATCCTCCAAGTGTCCATTGTCCTGATTCAGGAGTTACTGCTCTGAAGTGATCTGCACCATATCCATCCTGAGAACCAACCATAAAGTATGCAAATATTTTATTTGAATCCATTTTTAAATATTTTTTCATTACTATAACTGAAATAATTTTTTCTCCAGGATCACATTCTACCTGAACACCTTCTGGAAATTCCTGATCATTTGAATCAGCAAGCAATTGTCCATATGAAGGCCAACCGGCAATTTTTATGAAATAATCCCATGGATGTGCAGTATCAAATTGAACCCTTGCACCTTCTTTATAAGTAGAAACTTTTCCACCATCTTTGGTATCGAGATAAATATTTATAAGCTGATGTGAAAAACCTTTTGGAGCTCCCCATGGATTTGTAATTTCACCAAATTTGAATTTAAATACAATTGAATCATCTGCATCATAAACCTTTACCCATTCAATATCCCATAATCCTTTAAATGGTTCAAAAGCACCGTCTTTTGGATATGTATATCCTCCAGGACCATCTTCGTCTCCTATAGGATCTTTAAATTCTTTTACTAATTTTCCACCAATTTCTTTTGGAATCATTACATGTACAGGACCACTATTTGGTGCGAAATCAACATCTTTTGAATTGCCTTTTTCAGTATATGCCATAACAACTGCAAGATTAAATTCATCACCGCTTTTTACACCAATTAAATCGTAAGGAATTTTAAATTCAACAATGTTTCCTTTTACTGCGATTAGATCCTTTTTCTTTCCACCAATCATCCATCTTTCTGTTCCGCTTGCATTATAATAATATAAATCTGATAATTTAGGATATTTTTGTAAATTGAAAGAAAATCTCTTTGCCAGTGCGAAACCGAGATCGGTTACTTTTTCTCCTACTCCGGAATATGCAGTCCTTGTATTTAATTTTTGTGCTCCTGGTTTATCTGTGTAGATTTCTAATTTATAAGGTTTACCTTTTAAATCTTCAATGGATTTTTTCAATTCTACAGCTACATATAAATTAGCATTATCTCTTCCCACATAAATTCCTGAAATTAAATCTCCTTCTTTATACATTACGCCAGAATCATCATCAAGGTAATATGCGGATTTTTCCATTTCATTATCGGATATTTCGCCATCGAGAACAATTTCAACTTTTCCAATATTACCTTTACTTGCTGTTGAAGGGCGTTTGTTTGCTATATATAAATATCCAGGGATTTTTTCTTCAGGAACTCCTGCAAGTTTATATATTTGAATTAAAAGTTTCTTAAATTGCATATCAAATAATACTTCATTTGGTCCGGCATCCTGATCGCTTCCATACCACCAGAACCAGTCACTACCTTCTGCAGCGTATAATGTATTTAATGCCTTTTTGAAATCTTCTTTAGATATATTATCTTTATTACTCATTAAAACTTCTCTTGCTTTTGCCAGTCTATCCCATGCTTCATTTTCTTCCTTTTCTCCGTACCAGGTATCTAAGCTTCCACCAACCCATGAACCTTTTGGCAATTGATTTAATTCGTTATTTACTCCGTAATTTTCAATATATTCTTCAGGTGTAACAAGTTCTATATATGGATCATTTGATAATGCTTCATAGAATAATTTTCTGAAATCATTACCGTTATTTGGGTAATGTTCCCAGGCGTTTTCACCATCAAGAGCTACAGTTACAACCATATCACCTTCATCATTCATCTTTTGAATATTATGTAAAGCGCTTAGAAAATCTTTTACAGCTCCTTCTTTAGACATATTAGAATATTTAAAACCTATTCTGTCTGAAAGGTCTGTATCTCTAAAGAATACCACTACACTTTTTCCGTCTACTGTTACTTTATATGGTTTATATAATTGATGTGGATCGCCTGTATTTATTCCAGCTTTTTGAAGTATTTGTTTATCTGTAACTATCCATTTTACATTATTATCTGCAAACATTGGAACAAGTGGAGTGCTTACAGCCTGTTCAGAAGGCCACATACCTTCAGGTCTTTTTCCAAAAATTTCTTCGAAATAACTTAAACCTTTTTCTATTTGAGCTTTTGCGTCTTCTGGCCAACCCATATCTATTAATAATGGCAAAATTGGGTGATAATAAGGTGTTGTGGTTAATTCAATTTTTCCTTCTTCCCATAATTTTTGATATTTTTCAACTATACTATTCATTAATTCATAATGTTTTGAAATTACGTAATCAAGATCATCCTTTGTATAATTTCTATCTTTTTCCATAAGTGCTTTTAATCTTTTGTCAGCATTTATATATTCTATATTTATCCAGTATAAGTTCCACATTACTTTTAAATCAAGCCAATCCTGAGAATTGAATTCTTCATTTTTATCTCTTTTTTCCCTTAATTCAACATATCTTGGATGTGTATCTACAAATTGAGGATTTATATCAAAAAAGTGCCACTTTACAAAATCCTTTTCTTCATCTGTAAGATTATCTTTTAATGATAATTTAAGATATTTATCTTCTCCGCCGTTTTTTACATAATCCATTAATTGCATTAATAATACAGGTGTGATATTAAAGGTTACTCTTCCAGAGGTAAGGTATTTATCTACAAGATCAGCCATATATGGATAATCGTTTACGGCATGAGCTCTAACCCATGGCATTTCAGCATCCTTTTCGCCAGGTATTTTATAGGCAGGTTGATGATGATGCCAGATAATAACTACTTTTAAAGGTTCCTTATCTTCATTTCCTTTTGGAACTGAATTTAAAAATGCTTCTACGCTTTTTTCATTAATTTCATTAATTTCTGGTGCATTGGAATTATCAGAAGCTGTAGCTTGAGGAGGTAAATCTCTCCAGGAAGCAACAGAATCCTTTTGTTCCTGTTCAATATCTTTTACTATAACAACTCTATTTGGAATTTCCTCTCCATTTTCATCCTTTTCAACAGTATCCCAGTTTCCTCTTGTATATTTATATTCAAGTCTTTTTCCAACTTCTGTTTCTAATTCAAATGTTGCTTTTAATCCATTTCTTTTCATTGCCAGCTTTCCAGGATCCCAATTATTAAAATTACCAACTATATAGATAACATCATTTTCTGGAGTGTTTGGAGGCAGGGTTACCTCAAATTTTACAACGGCTTTTTCACCAGGCTGAGCAGCAGTTTTTATTTCAGCAGGAATATCTGCCCAGCTTTCAACAGTATCTTCAACAATTTTGTTAGAATCAGCAATAACTTTTCTATTTGCTATTTCATTTCCGTCTTTATCCTTTTCAACTGTTCCCCAATTTCCCCGTGTATATTTATACTCAATCTCTGTATCTTTATTAACAGTGATAGTAACAGTTCCTGTATTGCCATCTCTGTTTAATACATAAGCGTCATCGCCAGGATTCCAATCATTAAAGGAACCTACAATATAAACCTTTTCATCAGCAGGTGTGTTTGAAGGTAAAGCTACTTTAAAGGTTAATGTAACTTCTGAGGTGTTGCTTTCTACTTTTGCATTTGATTCAACAGATGTTTCTGGTGGTGTAATTGCTGTGGTAGTAGATTGCTGTTGAGCACCACAACCAACAAATAATACCAATGATAAAATACTTAATAAGATCATGAGCACATAGCCATGACGAAGATGTGTCTTTTTCATAGACTCTTTAACCCCCTTTTAAAATTTGTGATATACGGTATTTTAATATATATATCTTCACTCAAAGATAATTATACACCAAAATATAATATTTTTTCAAGTTTTTAACTGTTTTCTATATAAAATATTTATAACCTATTATATTTTGATTTATGTTTTTTATATGGTAAAATTCTTTTAGAAAAAGAATTTGAATAGAGGGGGAAAAAGTATGAAAGTAATAAATTCTATTAATGAAATGAAGGATATTAGAAATTCGCTTATTATGGAAGGCAAAACTATAGGTTTTGTTCCAACAATGGGGTATCTTCATAAAGGACATTTATCTCTTGTAAAACAGGCGAGAGAAGATAATGATATTGTTGTTGTGAGTATTTTTGTAAATCCAACGCAATTTGGTCCAAATGAAGATTTTGATAGATATCCAAGAGATTTAAATAGGGATATGGAGTTATTAAAAGAATTTAACGTTGATTATATTTTCCATCCTGATGTAATGGAAATGTATCCAGACGGATATTCTACATATGTTGAAGAAACAAAACTTACAAATGTATTATGTGGAAAGTCACGTCCTGGGCATTTTAAAGGAGTAACAACAATAGTTTCAAAACTTTTTAATATCGTTAGACCAACAAGAGCTTATTTTGGTCAAAAAGATGCACAACAATTTAGAGTATTAAGAAAAATGGTTGATGATTTAAATATGGATGTAAAAATGGTTGAAATGCCTATTATTCGTGAAGAAGATGGATTGGCTATGAGTTCAAGAAATATTTATTTAAAAGGCGAAGAAAGAGTTCAGGCATTAGCATTGTATAAATCATTATTAAAAGCAAAAGAATTATTTGAAAATGGTGAAAGAGATGCTACAAAGATTAAAGAAGAAATGAAAAAGGTTTTTGATGAAAATCCGCTTGTAAAAGTTGATTATATTGAAATTGTTGATGAATATAATCTTGAACCAGTTGAGAAAATTGAAAAAAGAGTTCTCGTAGCTGTTGCTGCATTTGTTGGTAAAGCGCGTTTAATTGATAATATAATATTAGGATAGGGGTGGCGAAAGTGTCTCGCATATCAATGAAGGTTTTATTAAATACTTTTTCAATGATAATTATAATAATTGCTGTATTTGCTACAATATTTTATTTAAAATATGATCTTGAATCAAAAGTATATACTCCGCTTTCAGAAAGCATTATGAACGAAATCTCCCAGACAGGAGATTTTATATCCATGTATTTTGAAAATGAAATGCTAAAACTCAAAACTGCGTCTTCACAAATAACTATAAGTTCTACCAATACTATTGAAACATTAAAAGGTTTAAAAGATACTCTTAAAGAGTTTCCGGAATTTGAAGAATTTTTTGTGGCAAATAGCGAAGGAGAAAGTATTTCAAGTTCAAATATCTTTACTAATATTTCAAGATATAGATATTTCAGAGATATATTTAATACAGATAAAAAAAATTCTTTAAGTGATTTATATATTTCAAAAATTTCCGGTAATGTTGCAATTATCCTTGCAACTTCTGTAGAAAAGAATGGTAAAAAATATCTTTTTGGTGGTGCTTTAAATTTAAAGGATTTATTTTCAAAAATTCAAAAATATAAATTCAAGGATTATGGAGAGATATTTTTTATAGATAAATTGGGAAATTATTTTAGTATAAAAAATGAAGGAGATATTGACTCTGGAACATTTGCGAAAAATTTTAGAGATAATATTATAAGGGATTTAAAAAATGAAGAAGGTTATATGGAAGTAAAAAAGAACAAGGAAAATTATTATTTGTTTCTAAGTAAGATTTCGTTTCTTGATTGGAATATAGGATATTATGTAAAAAAAGATATGATTTCCCCAAAATTTACAAAATATTATATATATGGAGGAATATTTACTCTACTGTTGATATTGTTTGAAATTTTAGCTAATCATATAGTATTGAAAAAACGTTTTAATAAATCAATAGATGTATTAAAATCAGAATTAAAGAAATTAAATGAGTTAAATTTCAATTCAACAAATATTACAGTTAAGGAACCTATGTTTATAGACTTTACAGATAATTTGCAACTTACCATAGTAAATTTGAAAGAAAATTTTGAATCATTTTCTCGTAAAGTAAATGCATTAGAAAAATTTCTTGCACAAAATAGATTATTAATAAATGAAGAATTAAAGAGAATAGGTGAAGAAGAGGAAACAGTAGAAAAGCTTTCAAAAACCTTTGAAGCAATATCAAAATCCATTTCCGATTCACAAAAGATTTCTGAAAGCTATAAATCCAAATTAAATAATTATGATGATGAATTAGAAGAATTACGCCATATATTACTGAAATCAAAATCGAAGATATCATATTTTTCTGATTTATCCAAAAAACTTATAGATATATCTGAAAAGGTTAGTGATTTGTCGTATAGAACAGAGATTTTGTCTTTGAATGCAGCATTAGAAGCATCAAAAGAAAAATCTTCATTAACCTTTGCTGTTATTGCAGCAGATATGCGAGATATGTCATATACATTGAAAGAGTTTAATAATAAAACCGTTTCTCATGTAAATCATATTAATGAGAATCTCAGCGACTATAAAGAAAACCTTAATGAGTTATTTGATAATATTGATAATAATATTTCTGAATTAAGAAAAATATCCGGTAATTTCGAAGAAATAGAAACTTCAATAAAAGAACATAATCTTTCTGCTGCCCAAATTAAAAACGTTTTAAATCTTTTAAAAGTAGTAATAGGAAAGAATAAGAATATTATGAACGATATTGTATCGAATTTTGAAATGATAGAAAGAAACTTTAAAGAGTTGAAAAAGGCATTTGTAACCAAAAAAGCTACAAAGAATCTTGAGGAGATTTTTCAAAAATTAGAAGAAATAGAAAAAAAGGAAAATATTGGAAGTGAAAGTAATGATGAAAACCAATCCGTTTAAAGATTTAAAAAAGAAAATTCTGTTAAAAGATAAAATGGATAGCTTTATTATATTTAAGATTAAAGATATGCAATATGCATTAAAAACAGATTATGTTAAATATATACTTCCATATTTAGAAGTAAAAAATGTAGAAAATATGCCAGAATATATTAAGGGAACTATTATTTATGAAGATATTCCAATTACGTTAATAGATATGAGCATACTTCTCAATCAGCAATCTCAGGAGTATACAGATAAAACTTTTAATATTGTATTTTCTATAGAAGATAAAATGTATTCTATATTTACTAATAATATAATAGATGTAATAACTATAGATAAAAATATATTAAAGGATGCCGGGGAAGAGTTTAAAGAGTATTTTTTTGTGGATAAAATTTTTTCATATAATATGGAAACATTTATGGTGATAAATCCTGAAAAGCTAATAAGTTAGATATTAATAAAAAACTCGGGCTTAAGATAGCTCGAGTTTTTTATTTTTTCAATTAAGTTAATCTTTTATTCGTGTTATTGATAACGTAAACTTATGGCAAAAATATGATATAATTTGTAAAGAAAGGGGGGCGTATATGAAAAGTGTGATAATATCATTAAACGTTTCATCGCAAAAAGGAGTTCCAAAAGAAGAAGTTAAAGAGTGTGAATTAATAGAGAACTGGGGGATTAAAGGTGATGCACATGCAGGAAAATGGCATAGGCAGGTTTCAATGTTATCAACAGTTAGTATTGAAAAAGTTGATCCTGAAATAAGAAAAAAATTAAAATATGGAGATTTTGCTGCAAATATTGTTGTCAAAGACCTTGAAATATTTAAATTTCCTGTTGGAACACAGGTTAAAATTAATGATGCATTGCTTGAAATAACGCAAATAGGAAAAGAATGCCATGAAGATAATCTTGTTTTGAAATTAACGGGAAAATGTATAACACCTGAAGAAGGAATATTTCTTAAAGTAATAAAAGGGGGAAAAGTAAAAATAGGAGATAAAGTAGAGTTTTTAATAAATAAATAAAAAAGTAAAGGGGGATTATGGATGAAAAAAGTGTTATTTTTATTCGTTATTCTTTTTACCGTATCTATTATGATGGCAGAAGAATTGGTAATTTTTCATGCAGGTTCTTTGACCAATGTATTAAATGCAGTTGCCAGAGAATTTGAAAAGGAAAATCCTGGAGTAAAGGTGAAGCTAATGGGATCAGGTAGTCTTGTTGTTGCAAGAAAAATTACAGAATTAGGTCAAAGAGCAGATCTGGCATTTGTGGCAGATTATACAATAATACCAAAATTCTTTTTTGATAAATATGCTGATTATAACGTTGTTTTCTCTTCAAACAGCATGATTATAGCGTATAACGATAAATCGAAATATAGTAAAGAAATAAATGAAAAAAACTGGTATGAAATACTATTTAAAAATGGAGTTAAATTTGGTCACTCCAATCCTGATCTTGATCCATGTGGTTATAGAACATTAATGACAATGCAATTAGCGGAAAAATATTACAATCTTCCAGGAATATACGATAAATTTCTTAAAACAAAAAATCGTATGGTGTTAAAAAAATCTATAGATTTAATAGCATATCTTGAAGCAAATGAAATGGATTATGCATTTTTATATAAATCAGAAGCATTTCAGCATAATTTAAAGTATATAGAATTGCCTGAAGAAATAGATCTTTCATCTTTGAAGTATGAAGAAAATTATAAAACAGCATTTGTAGAAGTGCCAGGAAAATCAGGAAAGAAGATAAAAATATATGGAAAACCTATTAATTATGGTTTTACATTATTAAAGAATGCACCACATAGAAATCTTGCAATTGAATTTGTTAAATTTATGTATTCTGAAAAGGGAAAGGAAATATTTAAAAATATGGGAATGGAATTATTTGCAAATGTAGACAGACCTAAAAATCTTCCAGAAGAATTTAAGGAATTGTGGGGTTATTGAGATTGAAGATACAAATAGAAAATCTGGAAATAGCTATTGATGCATTTAAATTAACAGTAAAAGAGATGAATATAAAGTCAGGAGAATATGTATATATACTTGGTCCTACAGGATCAGGAAAAACTGTATTTCTTGAAATACTTGCAGGTTTTTTAAGTCCAGATGAAGGAAGGATATATTTTGAGGGAAAAAATGTAATAAATATTCCACCTGAAAAACGCAACATAGGGTTTATGTATCAAAACTATCATCTTTTTCCTCATTTAAATGTAAGAAAAAATATAGAATTTGGAACAAGAATGAGAAATAATTACGATAAAGATTTTATAAATTATCTCTGTGAAAAGCTGGGGATAATAAAATTACTCAATAGAAAAGTTCAAAAGCTTTCTGGAGGCGAAAAGCAGAGAGTAGCTTTAGCAAGAGCACTTGCTATAAAACCTTCGTTATTATTGTTGGATGAACCTCTTTCAGCTGTAGATGCACACACAAAAAATGAAATTCTTAAATTATTGCATGAATTAAATCAGGAATATAATTTAACCACCATACATGTAACTCATGATGAAAAAGAAATTATAAATAATAGTCCTGTATATATTATAAAAGATGGAGAATTAAAGAAGAGGTGTTTAAATGTTCAAGCACATAATAATATTTATTAGCATAATATTTGTTCTGGCAGTAACCCTTCCATTTATAGTTGTTTTTTTAAATGTTGATTTTAATTTATTAATTGAAATATCAAAAAGCCCGGAATTCTTAGATGCTGTTGAAACAACATTTCTTGCTGGATTTACTGCAACGTTTATAGCAATAATATTTGGAATTCCTTTTGCATATGCAATAACCAGATATAATTTTCCATTTAAATCAATTCTTGAAGCTATTGTAGATATACCACAAACAATTCCGCATACTGCAGCAGGTATTGCATTATTAATGACGCTTGGAAGAGCTTCAACTATTGGTAAAATTGCAGATAATTTTGGAATATCCTTTGTTCAAACATTCTGGGGTGTAGTTGCCGCTATGGGATTTTTGAGTTTTAGTATATTTGTTAATTCTGTAAAAGAAGGTTTTAGAAAACTGGATATTAGATATGAAAAAGTGGCACGTTCCCTTGGAGCAACGCCATCAAAGGTATTTTTTCTTATTTCAATTCCAATGGTAAAACATGAAATTATAACTGGAGCATTATTAATGTGGGCAAGAGGTATATCTGAATTTGGTGCTGTAGCAATTCTGGCATATTATCCAATGACATTATCTGTTTTAACCTATGATAGATTTCAGGGATATGGATTAAAACAATCTCTTGCGCTTACAGCTTTAATTTTTATAATGTCAATGATTATATTTGTAGTAATAAGGGTTATACAAAATCTCTGGAAATATTCTGAAACGAGGTAATATTAATGTATGTAGATAAATTTAACAGAAAAATAAAATATGTAAGACTTTCAATAACCGATAGATGTAATTTTAGATGTATATATTGTATGGGAGAAAATACAGAATTTCTTCCAGAAAATGCGTTATTGTCTTTAGAGGAAATAGAGAAGTTGGTAAAAACATTAAAAGATATGAAAATTGAAAAGATAAGAATTACCGGTGGTGAACCTACCATCAGGACGGATATTATAGAAATTGCAAAGGTTATAAATAAATATTATTCTGGTTTTAGTATTACAACCAATGGAGCTATGCTTTCAAATATAGTTGAAGATTTGAAAAAATATGGATTGGATTCTGTAAATCTCAGTTTGGATTCATTAAATGAAAAAAACTTTTTAAAGATTACACGAAGAAATATGTTGAAAAATACATTAGAAGGATTATACAAAACTTTAGAAATAGGCGTTCCTGTAAAGTTAAATACAGTAGTGCAAAAGGAAAATTTTGATGAAATACATGATTTAATAGAATTTTCAGCAAAATTGAAAATACCTATAAGATTTATAGAACTTATGCCTATAGGAACCGAATATAATGAAGATGAGTTTGTAAAAGAAGATGAAGTAAAAGCAAAAATACAGGAAAAGTATACTCTGGAAAAAATTCAAAAAAAATTTGGATATGGTCCATCAAATTACTATAGAATAAAAGAATTAAACTCATATGTTGGATTTATTTCAGCAATAACACATAACTTCTGCTCTACATGTAATAAAATTAGAATTTCTTCAGATGGAAATATATATCCATGTTTAGCCTTTGATTATCATGTTCCAATAAAGGATGTAATTAACGATGAAGAAAAATTAAAGGAAAGAATTGAATTTGCAATTTCTAAAAAACCAAAACAACATTTTTTAACAGAACTAAGAAAAAAGACACCTATGCATAAGATGGGGGGATAATAAATTGAATTTATCGCATATTGATGAAAATGGAAATGTACAAATGGTTGATGTAAGCCAGAAAAAAAGCACTTTAAGAATAGCAAAAGCGCATGCGAAAATAACCATGAAAAAAGAGACGCTGGAAGCAATTATAAGCGGAAAGATAACTAAAGGTAATGTTTTAACAACAGCAAAAGTAGCAGGGATTATGGGGGCTAAAAAAACTTCAGAATTAATTCCAATGTGCCATAATATATTTATTTCAAAGATAGACGTTGAATTTAAAATAGATAAAAAAAACAATTCAATAGAAATATTCTCTTTGGCAAAGACAGAATCACAAACGGGAATTGAAATGGAGGCATTAACAGCGGCTTCCATAAGTGCTTTGACAATATATGATATGTGTAAGGCAATGGATAAAGGAATGGAAATATCAGAAGTATATTTAATGGAAAAATCTGGTGGAAAAAGCGGTCATTATATAAGGGAGGAAAAGAGATGAAGTATTTTATCCTGACATTAAGCGATAAAGGTTCTAAGGGAGAAAGAGAGGATTTAAGCGGAAAAGAAATAGAGAAATTAATGGATAGCATAAATGCAGAAAAGGCAGGATATAAAATATTGCCAGATGAAAAGGAATTAATTGCAGAAGAATTAAGAAACCTGGTAAAAGAAGATATTGACCTTATTTTAACAACTGGAGGTACTGGATTAACAACAAGGGATGTAACCCCGGAAGCAACACTTGAAGTAATAGAAAGAAGGATATATGGAATGGAAATGGCAATGATAATTGAGGCATTAAAACATACGCCTCATGGAATGCTTTCAAGGGCTGTAGTTGGAATAGCAAATAAAACATTAATTATAAATTTGCCGGGAAGTCCAAGGGCCGTAAGGGAAAACCTTGCAGTATTATTGCCAGCAATTCCACATGCTGTGGAAAAAATAAATGACTCACCGGTAGAATGTGGCAACGAGGAGTGAAAGGATGAAAAAAAGATTTCAGAAATTTGTTCCAAGAACAGAAATATATGAAAATTTTATTGATAAACTTAATATAACAACATCTGTAATTGAAAAACATGTATCAGAAAGTTTCGGATTTGCAGTTGCAGAGGATATATATGCACCGGAAAACATTCCAGGATTTGATAAGGCTACTATAGATGGTTATGCTGTAAAAGCTGCAGATACATTTGGAGCCTCCGATGGAAATCCAGCATTATTAAAAATAGTTGGAGAAGTATTTATGGGAAAAGAATATGACGGGAAACCTATTAATCCTGGAGAATGTGTAAAAATTCCAACAGGAGGAATGCTCCCAGAAGGTGCTGATGCATGTGTAATGATAGAAAATACCAGTCAAATAGGTAAACGTGTTGAAATATATAAATCTGTAGCACCAGGTGAAAATATAATAAAAAAAGATGAAGATGTAAAAAAAGACTCTATAGTCTTAAAAAAAGGTGAAAGAATAAACATTGGACATATTCATAATTTAATGAGTTTGGGAATCACAAAAGTAAAGGTTTATCAAAAACCTACAATATGTATTATTCCAACAGGAGATGAAGTGGTAGAACCTGAAAAGGATAGGAAGTTAACACAAATAAGAGATGGTAATTCTTATGCATTAATGGCATGGCTAAAAAGTTATGGATATAATGTAAAAAGGCATCCGTTGGTGAAAGATAATCCTGATGAGTTTAAAAAAGGTGTAGAATGGGGATTGGAAAACGGTGATATAGTGATAATATCAGGTGGAAGTTCTTTAGGAGCAAGGGATTATGCGTTATCAACAATAGAACATTTTGGTGAAGTGTTATATAATGGCGTTCAGGTGAAGCCAGGTAAACCGGTAATATTTGGCAAAACAGAAAATAAGGTAATTCTCGGATTACCGGGAAATCCAACATCCTTTGTTGTGAGTTCATATTTATTTTTATTTCCAATAATAAGAAAGGTTGCCGGGAATATAGATTATCTTCCAAAACCAGATTCTATTGTAAGAATTAGCACTAATGTTCCTGCAGCACAGGGAAGAGAAAGGTTTGTATTTGTGCGATTGGAATATACGGAAAAAGGTTTTATTGCACATCCTATTCTTGGAGAATCAGGATTGGCATCGCCGTTTAGAATGGCGGATGGTGTTGTGAGAATTCCTCTTGGGAAAGAAGGATTATATAAAGATGAAGAGTGTGAATTTTATAGATTTTAATGGAGTGAGAAAAACAAAAATAACTAATGAAGAAAATAGTACGAATAATGTTCGCCAAACCGTAGAAAAATCTTATCCTCAAAATTCTGGTAGTATAATAAAAAGTGTGTAAATAAAAAAATAGAAAAATAAAAAGAATGAATATGTGAAAAAAGGAAGCCTAGGAGTGTGGTGAAAGAGAAAGGGGATTTTGAAAAAAAGGTTACATGGGGGGATAGTAATGCCGAGAAAAAGAAAAGAGGAAAATGAACAGATTCTTGGCAATGTGGATAGGAATTTCATAAAACAATATATAAAAGAAAATGGAATTAAGGATTGGAATGATGTTGAGGATATAAGCAAAAAGCTTGTAAAAATAATGCTTGAAGAAATGTTGAAAGCAGAAATGGATTATGAACTTGGATATGAAAAGTATTCCAGAAAACCTGAGGATAACGATAATTATCGAAATGGTTATTCTAAAAAAACTGTAATAACTAAAAATGGTGAGATGGAATTAACAGTTCCAAGGGATAGGAATGGAGAATTTGAACCACAAATTGTTAAAAAGAGACAAAGACATATTTCTGTTATTGAGGATTTGGTATTATCGCTATATTCAAAAGGATTAAGTGTCAGGGATATTAGAGACCATATTAAAGAAATATATGATGTGGAAGTTTCTCCAGAGAAAATCAGTATGATTACTAATTCTGTAATGCCTTTAATAAATGATTGGAGAAATAGACCTTTGGAAGAGATATATGCTATTGTATATCTGGACGCTTCATTTTATTCAGTAAAAGAAGATGGTGTTGTTAAAAGAAAGGCTATATATAACGTCATAGGTATTAATCTTGATGGATATAAGGATATCCTTGGTATATACATAGAAAAAACTGAATCCTCAAGATTCTGGATGAATGTCTTGAATGATTTAAAAGCCAGAGGTGTTAAAGATATTTTAATCGCTTCTGTTGATGGGTTAAATGGTTTTGTTGATGCAATCCATACCGCTTTCCCTAATACTGAAGTTCAAATGTGTATTGTCCATCAATTGAGAAATACATTTAAATATGTCCCTCATAAGCATAGAAAAGCTGTTGTTAAGGATTTAAAACCTATATATCAAGCTCCAAGTCTTGAAGCTGCTGAAGCTGCACTTGAAGATTTCGAAAAAAAATGGGGCGAAACTCACCCCTTGGCAGTACAAATATGGAAAAATAATTGGGATAAATTATCAGCCTATTTTAAATATTCAGAACCAATAAGAAGGCTGATATACACAACCAATCCAATAGAAAATGTTCATAGACAATTTAGAAAAATAACCAAAAACAAAAGCGTATTTCCAACAGATGACTCATTGATAAAAGCAATATATTTTGCAGCAATGAGAATAACGGAAAAATGGACTACAAGAATTAGGGATTGGGGACAAATATTAAATGAGTTAAGAATATATTTTGGAGATGATAGAGTGCCTATTTACAGAACAAACGATTAAAAAGAAAATTCAAAATTCTGTATATATTAAACTTTGAAAAGTGAATATTTCTTAAAAGATTGCACTAAATTGTGCAAAAGGAGTGAAAACTCAAAAATTAGCTTCTTAAAAAACAAAAAGATTATTAAAAAAATTATTCAAACAATTTTTAATATCTCATTAAAAATTATAACTCTAATATTTTGATTTCACAAAGTATTGAATTTTCTTGAATTATTAAGAATAAACATCATATTTATTCCTAAACACAAATAATCTCTTATAACCAACTATAATTAATTTACACAGTATTTTGGATAGTCCCAAAATTCTCGTTCCCGCCGGCCGTTGCAGACTCACGTCCGTGTTCGTCCTTTTTGTTGTAGATTGAAAAAAATAAAAGTTCATTCATACGACTTGAGCACTAATCCTCAAAAACTGCTCATATACGTGGGGGCGCTCAGATTCCCCATCCATGGGGAAGCTTCGCTCAAAAAAACATCCTGTTTTTTTGTCCCTCTTCATTCGCAGTTTTTTTCGGGTGCTCTGCGAGTATTCATTCACTTTTATTTTTTTCAATCATCATTGTTTCTCCTTGGGAATTTTCAAGTTTTCGCTCACATTATTCGTACTATTTTCTTTATCAGATATTTTTCTCACAACATAGAGAGTTAAGATTGGAGATGACATGATGAAAAAGAAAGAGTATATTTTTGAAATGAAAAGCGCTCAGTTGATTTTAAAACCTGAACCGGATATAAAGAAGGTTTATCTGGAATTATCTTCAAGGTGTAATCTCGATTGTCCAATGTGTTTTAAAAACACCTTTACAGATCCAGAAGGATTTATGACTAAAAAAACGTTTAATAAAGTAATGGAAGACCTGAAAGAGTTTCCAGAAGTTGAGCACATAGTTTTTGGTGGTATTGGAGAATGTTCCATGAATCCGCATTTCTTTGAAATGGTTAAAAGGGTAAAAGAAGAAGGGTATATGCTTACAGTAACCACAAATGGATATTTTTTAAATGATCTTCAGATTTTAAAACTTATAGATCTTAAAATTGATGAAATGGTAATTTCTGTTGAAACAGGAGACGTAGGACATCCGAGTTTTAAATATGTAAGAAAACTTCTTGAAAAAATAGATAATTACAAAAAACAAAAAAATACTGGAAAACCGGCATTATCCATTGAAACAGTTTTAACTGAAAAAAATCATAATGATTTTCCAGGAATTATTCAGACTTTATTGCCATATGGAATACGTAAAGTTGTAATATCGAATATTATACCTGTATATGAGCATTTTCTTGGACTTGAGTTATATAGAGAAGATAGCAAAGAAAAGGATTTAATGTTGAGAAAACAGATTTCAGATGCAGTTACAGCAAAGGTTAGTGCTATAATACCAAATTTTAGGTTAAAAACAGAACGTCATTGTAATTTTATAGAAAATAATGCCACTGTAATTAGATGGGATGGAGAGGTAGTTCCATGCTATAGGTTTTTACACGATGGAATAGAATATGTTTATGGTCAGAAAAAAGAAATAAGGGCATATTCCTTTGGTAATGTAGAGAAAAAATCATTATATGAAATATGGACATCTAAGGATTATTCATGGTTTAGATATAAGGTAAAAAATGCATTATTCCCTTCTTGTACAGATTGCGATTTAAAGGATGGTTGCCATTTTATAGAAAATACCGATCTAGATTGTTGGGGAAATACTCCTTCATGCGCAGATTGTATATGGTGGAGAAATATAATTATGTGTCCATAATAAAATGAAGCCAATATATGGCTTCATTTTATTATATCAGTTATTTTTATTTTTTCAAGTTCCACATTTCCTATAGATTTAATTATTGGAAAATCAATAATGCTATTATTATTAATCTTTTTATCCTGAATAATATAATTTTTAAGTTTTTCAGTTGGTATATCTTTTTTGAATATTTCTTCAGGTAATATTTTTTTAAGGAAATTCAGAATAATCTTTTTATCTTTTTCTTTGATTTTATCCTCAAAAAGTTCTATTTCTTTTTTTATTCCCCATCCCACGGATAATCCGTGAGTAATTCCTGTAATACTCTCGAATCCATGCCCGAAAGTATGACCGAGATTTAATAATCGTCTTATATTATTATCATAAGGGTCTTTTGAAACTATTTTTAGTTTAGTAATTGCAGCGTATTTAATAATCTTTTCCAGAATATTGAGATTTCTATTTTTTATTTTTTCTATATTTTCAGTGAACAATGAAGTATTTCCGTCTATTATCGCTATTTTAAATCCTTCAATAATTCCACTGAGATAATTTTTTTCATCCTGTGAAATAATGGTAATAGGATCTATAATAACCTTTTCAGGAATGGAAAATGTTCCAATTACATTCTTAATTTTTGAAAAGTTTATTCCCGTTTTTCCGCCTATTGATGCATCTATTTGGGATAATAATGTGGTTGGATAAAAATAAAAATCAAGCCCTCTTTTAAATGTAGAACCAATAAATCCCGTTAAATCTGTAACGCTTCCGCCACCAACACCATAAATTTCATCTTTTCGTGAAATTTCATTTTCAATGAGATATTGATATATATATTCCAGATTTTTATAATCCTTTTTTTCTTCTCCTTCTTTAAGCAAAAATGGTTTATTGAAAAATTCCCTGTATATTCTATAAACGTTTTTACTTGCAAATACGTATTTTTTATTCTTTAAATCCATTAATCCTTTGTATTTTATAATAACTTCCTGAAAATCATTTTCCAGTATTTCTTCTTTTTCATCTATTATCTCATATAAAATCTTTGCCAGGCTTTCCTGAATATTTAAATTGCTTAAATCTATCTTTTTAAATTCATTGTATAAAGCTTTTCTCATATCCCATATTTTATACAATCTATCTTTTCCATCTTTTAACAATGGACGATTGTCAGGATTAATTCTTTTGATTAAATCCTCAACAGGAACATATAAAAAAATAGTTTTATGATTTTTTAAGAATAATCTATTTTCTTTTCTTAAGATAATTCCCCCACCTGTTGCTACAATTGCATTTTTCGCTTCTGTATTTTTTAAAACCTTTGATTCTAAATTTCGAAAATATTCTTCTCCTTTTTTTGAAAAAAGGTTATTAATGGTGGTGTTTTCAATCTTTTCAATTTCTTTGTCAAGGTCTATAAAGGACATATTGAGAATCTTGCTTAATTTATTACCAAGTGTGGTCTTGCCAGAACCCATCATTCCAATTAGATAAATTGGCACTATTATACCTCCTTGCTATTTCCTCAACATTATCATTTCCAAATTGATTAATAATACTTTTTGCAATAACTAATGCTACAGCATTTTCAAGAATAACCACACTCGCTGGAATAACAGTTACATCTGATCGAATATATGGAGATTTTGTATTTTCTCCTGTTGCAAGATTTATGGAATTTAACGGTTTTGCAAGTGTAGGGATTGGTTTGAGAAAAACAGTAATCTCAATATTCTCACCATTGGTAAAACCTGCTTCAATTCCACCGGCATTGTTTGATTTTCTCTTGATTTTATTTTTTTCTTTTTCATAATAAAATTCATCATGATATTCTCTTCCTGAAAGTGAAAAGTCATTATTGCCTATTATCAATCCTTTAACAGAAGGGATTGTCATTATAATTTGTCCAAGTTGTGAATCCAATCTTTCAAATATGCTTGAGTATCCACCAATTCCAGGGTTTATATTTTTTACAATGATTTTTACGCTTCCTCCGAGCGTATCGCCATTTGTTTTAGCATTATCAATATACTCTTTTGCTTCCTCTGTTAAAATATCGTTTTTTAATTTTATCTTCCCTATACTTTCAACATATCCTTCTATTTCAATATTTAAAAGATTGAGAAATTGCTTTGCAATATTTCCAAGAGCTGTAAGAACAACGGTCCAACGAGCGCTATTCCTTTCAGGATATATATTTAAATCAGGTAACTTATATTTCATATATGAGCTATAATCACCGTGGCCGGGACGAGGAATGCTTCTAACTTCTTTTTCTGTATTTTTACCTTTGTTCTCAATTAATACTGAAATTGGAGCGCCTGTGGTGATGCCTTTCCATATTCCTGAGACAATTTCAACTTTATCATTTTCTATTTTCATACGTTTTCCACGGCCATATCCTTCCTGGCGTCTTTTTAAATCTTCATTTATCTTTTCAATATTTATCTTTAATCCTGCTGGAAATCCAGTTAAAGTGCCAATCATCACCGGCCCATGAGAATCACCTGAAATTACAAAATCCATACTATCAACTCCATAAACAATTGTTTTCAGTGTAAATTATACCATCTTCATTGGAAGTTTCTTTATGTTGGAAAAATAAAAGTTAAGTTTAAGAATAAAAAACACGAGTAAAAAAGTGAATGAAGTCTTGAAATTTCCCTAACGGAAATATTGCGTGAGCCGGAACAGCAAAAGTATTGTGAAAAATAAAAACGAATGAAGACTCGAAGAACGCCCGAAAAAACTGCGAATGGAGAGGGTCAAAAAAACAGGATGTTTTTTTGAGCGCAGCTTCTGCAGGGATGCAGAATCTAAGCGACCCCGCGAATATGAGCAGTTTTTGAGGATCAGCGTTCGAGTTGTCTGAAAGAGTTTTTATTTTTCACAATTATAAGAAATTTCACCGCCTGAAGAAACCTTTTTAGGAGTGTTTTTTATAGAGCAAGGATCAGAAATTCTTGCCGTCTGAGAGAATATTATTTTTCTACTTTCAAAGAGATTTTTCGAAGATTAGCACTCAAGTTGCCTGAAAAAGCTTTTATTTTTCACAATATATCATTTAAAATCTGACAAATTTGGATATATTTCCAGTTTTATGATATAATTAAACTTGAAAAATTATATTAAATACAAATTTGAGGTGAGAGTATGATTGATAATGAGCTAAAGAAAAAATTAATGGCATTTCAGAAAAATGAAATTACAGAACACCATGTTTATAAACACCTTTCCAAAAGAATTAAAGGAAAAAACGCTAAAATCTTAGAAAACATAGCAAAAGATGAGTATAAGCATTATAACATCTTAAAAAAATATACAGAAACCGAAGTATCTCCTAATTCATTTTTAGTATTCTGGTATGTTTTATTATCCTACATCTTTGGACTAACCTTTGCCTTAAATGCAATGGAAAAAGGAGAAGAAAATGCTCAAAGAGTTTATGAAGAAGCAAAAGATGTTATTCCTGAATTCAAAGAAATTATCCTTGATGAAAATGTTCATGAAAAGAAATTATTAGGTCTTATTGATGAAGAAAAAATACAGTATGTAAGTTCAATGGTTTTGGGGTTAAATGATGCACTTGTTGAATTAACTGGTACATTAGCAGGTTTAACCTTTGCATTTCAAAATTCAAGACTTGTTGCATTATCAGGATTAATTACCGGAATTGCAGCCTCATTTTCAATGGCGGCATCAGAGTATTTATCTCAACGAGCGGATAAAAATTCCAAGAATCCTTTAAAAGCTTCTATTTATACGGGAATTGCATATATATTTACTGTAATTTTGCTTGTTGCTCCTTATTTTATCTTCTCAAATCCAATGATTTCATTAATATTTACAATGATTAATGCAGTTATAGTAATTGTATTCTTTTCATTCTTTGTTTCTGTGGTTCAGGAAAAAACATTTAAACATTATTTCTTTGAAATGCTCTTTATTAGCTTTGGAGTAATGGCATTATCCTTTGTAATAGGTCTTATAGCAAGGGCTTTCTTTAATATAGAAGTTTAGTAGAAAAATCAATTATAAAAACCTCTCAATAATATCATCAATCAAAACTCTTTCATCATCTTCAAAAGAGTAATAGCCTAAAGCAACGCGTTTTTGACCAAGACCATATTTAATAGCAAAATCCCTAACCTTACCTTTTGGATAAGGAGTAATGGGCCATTTAATATCGTATCGAACACAATTTCTTAAAAACACATCAAAGATTTTCATTTCCTCATCACTGAGCTTAAAATAGTTAAACACAAATTCCTTAAAGTTCTTTGTTTTCTTAAAAAGCTCAGTGATGAGTTTTTTTCTTGCTAAATAAAATGGTGAAATATTATATTCCGAATCTTCAACATCTTCAGAATTCAATAATCTTCTTTCAGCTTTCTTCAAATCAAAATCACTCATCATAACATTAAAAAAATACATCTTCTCATAATCCCTTGAAAAATATTTAATGGTTTTTTCCTTATTACCTTCAAAAATCAATTTCAAAATATGACTCTTTGTAAAAAATGGTTTTTCTATTAATGTTGTATATGTTGAGAAGAATAATATTGGGATTTTATGATTTTTAACTTTTTCTATGATGGAAAGGTTATCTCTGAAATTATGAGAGATAATTTTTTTAAAACTTCTATTTCTGAAAAAGCTTTTATTATTATAAACCTCTTCAAAATCAGATTTAATCTCAAAAGATACATTATTCTTATAATTCATAACAACGGATGAAATATCAAATAAATTTAAAGACTTATTTATTTTATATACCTCAAAAATCGTATCAAACCAGTTATAGGTATAATTTAAATCATCGAAATAATAGCCAATATAATATTCAAGTAAATTTGCAGGAATTAAAGCCTTCTTTTTATCTTCATTTCTCATCCACCATGCAGCACCATTTAAACCATTACACATCATAGTTGGATGTGGAAAGTCTTTTGCAAGAAAATAACCTTCTATGAATAATTCATATGCTTTATTATATTCTTTATTCTTAATATGTTCTCTTGCTTGAGAATATTTTAAGATAGCTTTATCTACATTATTTTCTTCATAATTATCAGAATACGCTTTAAAATCCTTATCGAGGATATTATATTTTGTATTCAATAATTTTAAACCAGGAATCATTAAATTCCTGGCATATTCAGAAATATTCTTAAAGTTATTTCTTAGATATTCACATTCTTTTTTAGCCATATCAAATTGATTATTTTTTACATAAAGAGATATGAGTTCAAATCTTGCAAGTTCTCTTAATATTGTTGTTGTTGTTGTTGTTGCAATAATTTTATTTGCATAAAATATTGCCATATTTTTGTTTTTCTTCCAAATATTTTTTAATAATAATAAATAATATTCTACAGATTTTTCTTTAGTTTTAGAAAGAATGTAATTAGAAATTGGATTTGAATAATATCCGTATCTAACAATGGAAACAATATCCTTTATATGAGAAGTCATGTTAATCATCCTTTTACAAAGAGTTAATTATTATGTTTCAATAAAATTCGAAAACCAAGAAACTTTATGGACTTTTTGGAATGAAATTTGAAAAATAAAAATATAAAAATAGTCAAAAATAGGAAATAAGCTTCTTTTATAATTATTACAAAAAAAAAACAAAAATTAAAAAAATGAAAATTAATTAAAATGGAATAAAAATCCGATTCTCAAATGTTGATAAAAGCGGATTTTTATTTTAGAAAAAACACTTGCAAGTCATGTTAGAAATGATAAAATTTAAAGCAGGAGGTGGGACAATGAAAAAAATAATTATATTAATAATTGTAGGAATTATTATGTTTTCAACAATAATATTTGCAGGGGATAATGATGACGAGTATGCTACTCATTCAGCCAACCCTCAAATTCAAACTGAATTTTCTAAATAATTAAACACAATCTAATTTTAATTTTTATATCTACGTAGATATTATATCAAAAAATTAAATCTTTTCAGCCGGCTGAAAGAAATCTGTTTTATTTTATCATATACATTATTTATATCTTTAAATTTGAAAGCATTTTTTATGAGTATATATATAAAATTGTAATAAGTGTGTAACTTAATAAATAGAAGGAGGTGCTTTTTTATGTTAAATGAAAGAAAGGATGAAAATATAATAAACAAAGAAGAGATTTTAGATTTTGGAATAAGTAATGATGAATTAAATGAACTTTTTTCATTAAGTGTTATTGTAATATGTGAAGGAGGTCAAGAGGGAGATTTAGGATAAAATAATGAATACAGGGCCCTGTATATCTATATGTGATTATGTATTATAATGAGGTGAAAAATGATAAAGTTTAAAAATTATTATTTAAATTATATAGGTATTAATAGAGCAAAAAGCAAGAAGATTATATTAACAAAAAATAGAAATATTATAATAAATAATGTATACCAATATCCCTTTATTATAAGTAACTTAAATAATAATTTATTAATCTCGATTTCGCCACAATATAAAGAATACATAATTTATACAAGTTTTATATTACAAAAAGAAATGGAAGTATTATCTTTATATAATATTTTGAAAAATAGATTAAAAAATGAAAATATTGATTTGATGCGAATATATACATTTGAAAGTAATGAATATACCTTTGATACACAAGAAGTAAAGATATTAAATTTAGAAGAAAAAGAAAAATATTTTACAATATTTAAAAATAAGAAATTCGATAAAATACTTTTAGAAAAATTATGGAATAGAAATATAAGAAAAATTTTAGAAAAACGTTTTTTTTACATAGAAAAAAATGGTGAAATTGTGTCATATTCATACATTTCTGATATTAATTTTAATGGAGGAAATATTATAGTATATACTAATCCAAAATGGAGAAATATGGGATTTGGTAAAAAAGTGGCAGGAGCCTCTGTAAAATGGTGTATTAATAATAATATTTTACCAATATATAGGGTATCAGAAAATAATAGTAACTCTATCCGTATTGCAGAAAAAATAGAACTTTTATTTAAAAAAAGAGAAATAGTTTTAAAAATAAAAGTAAGGAAATAGGAGGATTTTTTATGAATAGAGTTTGGAATTTTGAGATTGATTCTATTAAATATGTATTTGACGGAAACAATATAATAATAAAAAAAGAAAATAATATAAAAAATATAGAAAATGCAGATGAAACGATTTTTATAGATAAAAAAGGTTTAAGAACTTTAGCATTAAATGTAATAAATGATTGTAATTTAAAATGTGATTATTGTTTTGCAAATTTTGGATATTATAAAGATGGAAAAACAGTAATGAAATTTGAAATTGCTAAAAAGGCTGTAGATCTGTTATTGAATTCTGCAATAGAAAACGGTAATAAAGAAATAACAATAGCTTTTTTTGGAGGAGAACCACTTTTAAATTTTGATTTGATAAAAAAAGTAGTTGACTATGCAGAGAAAACAAAAAGTGATAATTTAGAGATCAAATATTTAATAACAACAAATGGAACATTGTTTGACCTTGAAAAAATTAAATTTATGAAAAAGTACAAATTCCAAATTACATTAAGTATCGATGGAGGAAAAGAGCTTCATAATTCTAATCGAAAATTTATTAATGGTAAAGGAAGTTTTGAAGTAATACAAAATAATTTCGAATTACTTTTAAAGTCATTTGTAGTGAATGCAAGAATAACAATTAATAATAAAAATTATAATATATTAAAGAGTATAAAAGAACTCAAAAATTTAGGTTTTAGAAGATTTACTTTTGCACCTGATTATAATTTGTCACAAGAAAATTTTGAAAAATATTTAGAAAGTTTATCTTCATTATTTGAATATTATTATAATTTAATATTAAAAAAGGAATACATTGATATAACGAACATAACTCGAGTATTAATGAATATATTATTTAGAATAAAAAAAATAAACCATTGTAATGCAGGATTAACCTATTTTTCGGTAGCTACAAATGGTAATATATATAGATGTCCTAGATTTACAGATGAAAAAGATTTTCTTTTAGGTAATATAAATAATCTTGAAATTAAAGATATAAATTATCATATAAAAAAATTAAGAAAAAATATTATTAATTATCATATGAATAGCCTAACTCATAAATGCAATAAATGCCCATTTTTATTTTTATGTGGTGGAGCATGTTACCATTATTCATATATAAATAATAAAACGGAATTTGATGTTGTTGAAAGAGAATGCACAGAAAAAACCTTAATATATGAAGAAACTATTAAATTAATCACTAAATTGAATGTAGAACAAAGAAAAGATTTTATACTATCTTTGAAAACCATTTGGAAAAATACAAAATTGTTATAATAGTTTTTTAGTGTATACGGTAAAATAAATTGGTTCTTTCTGATTTTATTTGATGAAAATGATTAAAAATAATATTATATTTAGGTTTAAATAAATAATATGGAGAATTTTATATTTTTCATTTGAACCTGGTATATAAATGTATTTTAATAAAAGTTTTTAAGTGTTTTCCGAAAAAAAACATAAATTGCCCCTTTATAAGGAAAAGGGTAAAAAATTGCCCTCCTGGAAAGAAAAAATTTTTGATGGGTAGTAAAATAGAAATATAACTCGTTGAAAGAAGAATAGGGTGATGAAACAATATGGAAGCACATGAAATTATTACAACGTGTAAGGAAACAGGAACAATAAAAGGAATAGCTAAAAAAATTGGTATATTGAAAAATATTTAAAATTTTTGGAAAAGTCAAAAATGTGATTTTGGAATACTGATGAATAATGAATTTTTACTTTAAAAAACACTTGAAAGTCATGTTAGAAATGGTAAAATTCAAAATAAGAGATGTAATTTAAATTGTCTAAATAAATTTCATTAATTAAATACTTTATATTTTTTTAAATATATAAATTATTATAACAAAAAATATAAGAACAGAAATAATTGAAAACTAATGAAAATAAGTTCTTATAAAGATAACATGGCAGGTGAAAAAATGTATAAGGAATCATACTACAATTATTTTTTAGAAATAGATGAAGTTCCAGTATTGGTTAATTTAAGAACAGGAGCGATAGCAGAAGTAAAGCGTGAAAATGTTCAAAAAATAAAAGAAATATTAAAAGGGAATATAGTTGATGAAGAATTATTTGAACAATTAAAATATGGTGGTTATATAGTAGAAGAAGGATATAATGAATATGAAGAAATAAAGATGAGAAATTATAAAGCGCGTTTTGATAATTCAAAAGCAATGTTTACAATAATACCAACATTTCAGTGTAATTTTGATTGTATATACTGTTATGAAACAAAAAGAAATAAAATAATGACAATAGAAAAAGCGGAAGAAATAGCAGATTATATTATAAATATAAGCAAAAACAAAAAAACGATTTCAATAGGGTGGTTTGGTGGAGAACCATTAATGAATTTTAAAGTTATTGAACATATAAATATGAAAATAATAGGAGAAAGTGAAGCAGAATTATTTTCATCAATGTCCTCAAATGGATATTTATTAAATTATATAGATGTATCAAAATTTGATGAGTTAAAAATAAAAAATGTGCAAATAACTCTTGATGGAATAGAAGAAACACATAATAAATATCGACCATTAATAGGTGGCGGAAAAACATTTGATAAAATAATAAAAGGAATAGAAAAATTATTTGAAAATACAGAAAAAACAAATGTATCAATAAGGGTAAATGTTGGTCCGGAAAATTATGATAAAATAGAAGAATTGTTTGAGTATCTTGAAAAATTTCCAAAAGAAAGAATGAAAATATATTTTAGATGGATATTTCAAGCATCTGAAAAAAATAAAGATTTTCATGTACATGTAAGAGATTTTAGAAAAGAAAATTCATTTACTAAACTCTCAAAATTATATGAAATGGCAATAAACAGAGGTTATAAAGTAATGTTGCCAATATTGAATGGAGATATGTATTGTGAATTTGATAATGTATATAATATGGTAATAGGACCGGAAGGGGAAATATATCCATGTACAGTTGCAGTAGAAGAAGGAATGGAAATGGGGAAAATAGAAAACGGAAAAATAAAACTGGAAACAAAAAAACATTTAAAATGGCATAGTCATAATGGATATGAAGATAAAAATTGTAAAGAGTGCAAAATATTACCATTATGTCATGGTGGGTGTAGAAATGCAGCATTAAATGGAAATAGAGGATGTCCTGAAGAAAAGCGAGAAACAGAAAGCTTTATAAAATTATGGTATAAGGTAAAAAAGTTTGAAAAAAAGATGGTGGTTAGATGAAAGCTTCCAGATACAATACCATTATAGAAAAAGAAGACGGAAGTCTTCTTCTTTTTAATGGAATAACAAATGCAATATTAAAAGTTGAAAAAAAGAATGCCGAAAGGATAAAAAAAATATTAAACGGAAAACTGGAAAATGAAGAAGAGATAAGTATATTAAAAAAAGGTGGATTCATAATAGAAAATGACAGAGACGAATTAAGCGATATAATAGCAAAATATAAAAAATTTCAATTTTCAAATGAATATTTTCATCTAACAATAACCATGACCACAAACTGTAATTTCAATTGTAAATACTGTTATCAAAGTCAGGCAAAAGAAATAAGTCAAAAACCATTTCAAATAAATAATATAAAAAAACAAACAATAGATTCAATAATAATGCTGGTAAAAGAAAAAATAAAAGAAAAAAAGCCAAAAATATTCAGCGTAACCTTCTGGGGTGGGGAACCATTACTTGAAAAAAATAAGATATTAAAAATAAGCAAGAATATAAAAAATATCTGTGAAAAAGAAAATATAGAATACGATGCATTTATAATAACAAACGGTTATTTACTTAATGAAACGACAATAAAAGAACTAAAAAAAGCTGGAGTAGGGAAATTAATAATAACTCTTGATGGAACAGAAGAAGAGCATAATAAATTAAGAATATTAAAAAATGGAAATGGGACATTTGAAAAAATATATGAAAATATCAAAAAAGCATCAAAAGAAATATTTGTAAAAATAAGAATAAATGTATTTCCACATAATGTAAATAGCATAAAAAGATTGATAGATAAAATATCAGAAGATAATTTAAAAGTTGAAATAGATTTAAGACAGGGAGAAATGGCAGATAACAATAAATTAAAATCATTTACATTAAAAGAATTTGCGAAAGTGGAAAGTGAATTATATAATTATATAATAGAAAAAATAGAATATTATAACTTCAATCCATTTGTAAGAATAAATCAGGCAAGATGCGATGCAACCAGTGTAAATTCTCTTGTAATTGATGCAGATGGGAAATTATACAAATGCTGGGGAGAAATAGGCGGAATATCAAAAGAAATAGGTGAATTAAAGGAAAACGGTAAAGTAGAATTAAATCACAGAAAAAATATATGGTTAGCCTTAGAACCATTTGATGAAGAGTGTAAAAATTGTAAAGTATTGCCATATTGTATGGGGGGATGCATACTGGGAAAAGTGCTGGCAGAAAAATATGGCGTAATAGAATATGGAAGAGAAAGATGCCTTCCAATAAAATATAATCTGGAAGAAATGATAGTATTAACAGAAAAAACATATAGGAGGCGAAAAAATGGAATTCGTAAATGAACCAAGAGAAGAAAATTTATTCTCATTCTGTGACTTTGGAAAAGACAAAGTTGAAAATTGTGACGAATGCTTTAATCAAGCATGTGAGCAAAATGCGAGTTGCAAAGGAGAAGACAAAGGATTCTGGGATTGGTGTGATTCCTGAACATGAAACAAATAAAAAAATTCCTGTATTTTCTGGTAAGGGATATATTAATATGGAAAAGCTACAAAACACAGGCAGTATTGGGGATACTGAGTGGATTCTTAGGATTATTGCAATTTGGATTCATGGGAAGGTTTATAGCCCAGGGGAATTACTTTCCAATGATAGAGCAGTATGGAGGAAACATACTGGCATATTTCATATCAGGAAGCGTATTCATGAGTTACACTACTCTCTCCTTAACAACATTCAAAAGTGTAATAAGACAGGAGCAGGTAATGGGAACAATAGAATACCTGCTCCTGTCGGAAACACCATTATGGGAAGTATTTATATACACAATCTTCTCAAGATTGGTATTTACAATAATAAACACAGGAATAGTATTTATATTCTTAATATACACATTTGATGTAGAAATAAAAATGAATATAATAGCATCAATAATATTATTGATAATAACAATGATAAGTTTAAGTGGAATAGGATTATTAAGTGCAGGGTTCATAATGCTAACCAAAAAAGGAGATCCAGTAAGTTGGGTATATTCATTCTTAACAGGAATGTTTTCAGGGATATACTATCCGGTGGAAATATTGCCAAAATGGATAAGGGGAGTATCGTATATACTGCCAACAACATATGCAATGGATGGATTGAGAAAAACATTAATAAAAGGATACAGTCTATACGAAATAAAAGAGGATATAATAATCCTGGTAATAATGACAGCAATAATATTACCAATAGGGATATACTGGTTCAGAGAATCATTTAACAAAGCCAGGAAATATGGCACAATATCGCAGTATTAGGAAGTGAAACAATGGAAAAAATAATAGAAATCAAAAACCTGACAAAAATATACAAAAATGGGATAAAAGCGCTGGAAAATATAAATCTAACAATAAACAAAGGAGAAAAAATAACAATATTTGGACCAAATGGAGCAGGAAAAACAACATTAATAAAAACAATAGGAATGTTCATAATACCGGATAAAGGAAAAATAACAATAAAAGGATATGACATAAAAAAAGAATCAAAACAAATAAAAAAATTAATATCAATAGCGACATCAAATGAAAGGTCATTCTATTACAGATTAAGCTTAGAAGAAAATCTAAACTTCTTTGGAATGTTAAACAACCTAACAGGAAAAGAATTAAAAAAGAAAGTGGAAAAAGGATTAAAAGAAATGGGGCTATATGAAACCAGAAAAATAAAGTATATGGAAGCATCAACGGGGATGAAGAGGAGATTAAATCTAGCAAGGGCATTAATAAAAGAAGCGGAAATATATTTACTTGATGAACCGACAAATGGAGTGGATATAGAAACGAAAATAAAGATATATGAAATAATGGAAGAGCTAAGTCAAAAAGGAAAAACAATAATCTTAGCCAGTCATGATGTAAGTGAAATAGAAAAAACAGACAGGATAGTGGTATTAAAAAAAGGGAAAATAACAGCAGACAAAAAAACAGGAGAAATCCTGGAAAAAACAACGAGAAAAAATGAAGAAAAATTGCTGGAATTAATCAAATGAGGCGAAAGCCTCATTTTGTTTTGATATGGTATAATTGAAGAGTAGAATGTGTGGTTTATAAAAACGAACTTTGAAAATCCATCGAAAGTGAGAAACTAATTAAAAATTTGCAGAATTGAAATTCTATAGTTTTTTTAATTAATTATTTATATTTCCTTTATTGCAAATACAAAAAAATTCTGGTAAAATTATATTTGGTTCTAATAATATATGCGCCCTCATAGTTCAATGGATAGAACGGCGGATTCCTAATCCGCAAATGGAGGTTCGATTCCTCCTGGGGGCACCACAAGATCCGGGAACTTCCCGGATTTTTTGTTATTACAAAAAGGAGTGTGACATTATGTGGTATCCCGGTCATATAAAAAAGGCAAAATCGAAAATTAAAACATATTTAAAAACTGTTCAGGGTGTTCTGGAATTAGTTGATGCTAGAGCTCCATATGCCAGCAGGGCTTATGAGTTTGAGGATTTATTTAAAGATAAGGATAGAATAATATTGTTTAATAAAATTGATATTGCAGACGAAAAACAGTTAAAATTCTGGAAAGATTATTATAAATCCAAAGGATATAAGGTTTTAGAAACTTCTTTAAAGAAGGTAAGTATAAAAAGCTTCTTAACTAAAGTTGTTTATAAAACATTTCCTAAAAAGTTTAGAGAATTGCGTGTAATGGTTGCTGGAATTCCTAATGTTGGTAAATCTACGCTAATAAATAGTTTAAAAGGTAAAAAATCATTACGCGTTGGAAATACACCAGGAGTTACCAAAGGCGTTCAATGGATAAGTGTGAATGATAATTTTATGTTGCTTGATACACCTGGAATTTTATATTCTGATATATACAATAAAAAAATTCTCTATAAATTAATACTTATTGGTTCAGTAAAACCAGAAGATGATGAAAAAGAGTTTGCAATAGAGTATGGATTTAACTTTTTCAAGGAAAAATATCCAGAGATTTTAAAAACAGCGCTTAAAGGAGATAATCCGCCGGAGGACTATTATGAATTTTTAAATATGTTTGCTAAAAAAAGAAACTTTATAAAGTCTGGAAATGAATACGATATAGAAAGAGCCATGAGTACATTTTTAAAGGAATTGTCAGATGGAAAATTTGGAAAGGTTGTATATGATTATCCGGAGGATTATGAGATATTAAAGTGAGGGATTAATATTTTAAATGAGGTAAATATTTTTGGAATAAACCTATTTAAAGAATTGATAAAACAGAAGAATATAAAAACATTACTGGCTATTGTAGAAGCCATAGATTCTGATATTGTCCATTTAAAGATTAATAACAACAAACAGATTATTATAAAAAATCCCGGAAAGAATTTTAAAGATATAAAACCCGGTGATTATATAAATATCTTAAATAATGAAAGCGAAAAAAAAGATATTGTACAGACCAGAGAAATTTTAAAAATAGATGGGAAGTATATACATTTTAATTTATTGAACGCTAAAAATAACATTGATTTAATTTTGCCTGATAATTCAATAAATAATAACACAAAAAAATTTTTATTCTGGCTTGGAAAGTTCATTAATACATTTAATGAAGAAGTTTATAAATCCGATGAAAATATTCAGGAAAAGATAGTTTTTAATAAAAGCCAGAAAAATTTCCTAATGTCATTTTTAAAAGAGATATATAATTCTCTAACAAATAATAAATCGTTAAAGATTCCAGATCCTGTTAAAAGTGCCAATATAATAAAAAGTTTGATTATAACCGATTTAAAAGAAGAACTTAAAAAAAGCAATACAATTTCTAAAAATAATGAACAAAAGTATAATGACAATTTTCAAAATTCTAAAATTCAGAGTTTTGAAAATAAGGGAGAACAGTTAAATATTAATAAAAGTAAAATCATTGATAATGCAGGGATAAAAAAAGAAGAAGATAGAAAGGGTAATGAAGATATTAAAAAAGAAAACGATATTTTAGGAGAAAAGAAAGATATTCCTATACTAAAAAATCAAACACATAATAATATCGTCAAAAACGCAATAAATGCATATCAAAATTTTTCAAATATGAAACCAGAAGAAAACTTTATATTTTTATCACTTTTCGGATTTCCAATATTTTTTAATATAGGCAATGAGTTTAAAATAGATGAACATACTAAAAATACAGTGAAAGTAAAAAGGATCTCCTTTTCCATATTAACCAGAAATTTTGGAAATATCAAATGTATTATATATGAAATCAATAAATCCCTGAATCTTTCCTTTGAAATTGAAAAAGAAAACAAAAAGTTTTCAGATAAAATAGAGACGCTTATTGATGAAATAAGAAGAGAAGGATTTACCGTTGGAGGATTAAAGATTACAGAATTAAAAGAAGATTCCAACCTTTCTGGAGATGGTTTATATGGATAAAAAGGTTGTTGCAATGAAATATGATGAACTAACAGATGAAGTGCCAGTAGTTATTGCAAAAGGCATAAATCATATAGCTGAAAAAATACTTGAAATAGCAAAGGAAAACAATATTCCTATAATGAAAAATACAAAAGTAGTGGAATCTCTGTATTCAATGGATATTCCTTCAGAAATTCCAGAAGATATGTATTCCATTGTGGCAAAGATAATTGCTTATGTTATGAAACTCGATAATGAAAATACAGGAGGTATTTTATGAAAAATTACAAATATGCAATTGTATATCTTGATTTAAAACCAGAATATGCAAAATTATATAATCTTCCAGTAAAATTGCCAGTGCTTGTTGAAGATATGAAAAAGGTTGCAAATAAAAACAAATTGCCTCTCGATGTCATCTTAAGGGGTTTGGAAGCTCAATATGAAATATCAAAAGATGAATATTATAAGAGTTACCTTGTATATTTCTATTATGAAGCATTTAAAGAAGCGCTTAATAAAGATGACTTTGAACAGGCAAATTATTATCTTAATGCAGCGAAAAAGCTTGGTGGTGAAGATTATCGTTTTAACTTTTATAGGGCTTTGTTGTTAAAAAAAAGCGAGCAGGAAGAATTAGCTGAACTTGAATTGAAAGAAGCTCTTGTAAAGAATCCAAATTTTCATCTTGGTCATTTTGAACTTGGTAACCTTATGTTTGAAAGGAAATTATATGATGAAGCTCTTGAAGCATATAAAAATGCCCTTGAATTGAATCCTGAATTCCTTTTGCCAAAATTAAAGATAGCTGATGTATATATTGAAAATGGGTTATTTTCTGAAGCTATTCAGGAGCTTAATGAGCTTCTTGAAAAAGATCCGGGATTTGTTGCAGCATATGTTCGTCTTGGAATATTATTCAATCAATTGCAAAGATATGAAGATGCTGCATTAATTCAGGAAAAAGGATTAAAAATAGATTCTGAAAATGTGGAATTGTTATATAATCTTGGATTTACCTATGCACGTTTGGGAAAACATCTTAAAGCTGTAGAAGTGCTTAAAAAGGCTGCAGAAATTTCAGAAACAGATTATATATTACACGAATTGGCAATTGCCTATAGAAATATAGGAGAATATATAAAATCTTATGATACAGCTAAGAAAGCATATAATGTTGCTAAAAAAGAAAATAAAAATTTAATAGCTTTATTTTTGATAAAAATATTATCTATAATAGGTAATTATGAAGATATAGAAAAATATTATAACGAATTGAAGGATACTGAATTTATGGTTTCAGCAAAAACATTTTTAATGTTTGCATATATTTCAGAAGGTGAAATTGAAAAGGCAAAACAACTGGCAAATGAGTTAAATAACTATGGTTTGTATGGAAATATGGTTTCAATATTGGATAAGGTTGAAAAGTATGTAGATTATTTAGAAAGTATAGCAGATGAAAAGTATACAATACCACTAATCAATTCTTTTGATGAAGAAGGGTTTATTGATAAATTAGGATTGTATGAAAATTTAAAGAAAAATAACATTGAAATAGAAAGTTTATTAAATGATGAAATAAATGAGGAAATTTCTGGGTTAGAATTAATTACAAATGCGTTATTATTAAGTGGTATAGATTATGGTTTAGGCGAAAGAGTTGCAACATTATTGGCGAGATATTTATGGAAAGATGGAAAGGGACTGTTTATAACAAGATTCTTATTAAGAATTTATCAGGATAAAGTTTTTGGCAATTTTAGCACACTTGATGTGTTTATAAGCGATATAATAGAGGAAATGAAAGATTTGCATTTTGGCCTTTCGAGATTGCTTGCAGATTATGAGTTAAATTTAATAGATTTTGATGGGTTAATAGAATATAATTTAAGTGAGTTTGAGGATATAATAAAAGTAATAATTTCATATATGCATATAAAGCCATTAAAAAGCGAAATTGAAAATGAAGAGTTCGAAGATTCAAAAGTTCAATCGCTATTATTATGGTTAGCCAATCTTGATGAACTAATAAAAATTTAATTAAAATAATAGGTTGGGAGGCAGTATAATGAAGAATCTAAGGGGTATATTATTGGGGATAATTATCCTGATATTATTTGTAGCAGGTTGTACGTTAAAACAGGATCAAAAACCTGTTATTCAGTTAGTAGAGCCTAATTCTGATATTATAGATAGCGGTTTTAATTTTCATTTAAAAATTTCAGATGATGTATATTTAAAAGGTTTGACGATTATGATAAATAATTCTGAAAAAATAGAAGTGGTAAGAAATCCTGAATTTAGTATTTTAAATGATGGCCTTGATTTAATGAGTTCTTTTAAAATTAATGTATTAAACGATAAGTCAATAGAATTAATATCATTAAAACCATATCCTATAGATGAAATCCCTGATGGGGAAATATTACATATACTTATAACAGCTGAAGATAATATTGATAATAAAACAGAATTGGAAAAAGACTTAAAGGTTGTTAGAAAGCCTATTATTAAATTACTTCCTTCGGAAGAAGCATATGACACAGTAGAAGGTACATTTGATATAATGGCATATATAAAAGATATAGATGCTGAAGGGAAAGAGGATTTAAGCGAATATTCAATAAACTTATATCATAAAGGTAATTTAATAGATTCAACACTTTCTCCAGTTGAAATGAAATACAATGAACACGATAAGGATGCTACGGTTACAACGCAAACATTTGAAGCATATAGATATCCTGTTGGCGATACACTTGAGTTAAAAATTTCAGCAACTGATAGAGCATCAAATACAGTAACTTTAGAAAAGGAAATAAAAGTTGGGGGAAAAGCTCCGGAGATAACAATTATAAAACCAAATATGTTATCCTCAGGTGCAACAATTGTTAATATAGAAGCAATGGTTACAGATGATGTTGAAATAAAGTCAGTAAGATTATTGGTTAATGATGTAGATATAAACGGAGATATACATATAAAATCACTTGATGCGCCAGCATTAACGCTTGATGAATTTAAAAAGAAAGAATATGTAAAAAAGGTTTTTATAACTAAAAACAATGTGGAGCTTAAAGATTCAGAAACAAGGATTATAATCGAAGCTGAAGATAGAGCCGGTAATATTGTTTCGAAAGGATTTAAAATTGTTATAGTCAATAATGAAAATTCACCAACAAAGAGATTTAAAATAGTAAAAGAGTGGTGATTATTATAAAAAAATATATTTTGTTTGTGTTTTATCTTATATTATTCCAGCTCTTTTTTGGACAATCACTTAAATTAAAAAGTATATTTCCAGAAAATAATAGCGAAGGCATTTCGCCAACAGGTGTAATATTAAAATGGAACTTTGAAAATACGGAAAATAAAAAAATTACATATGATATATATTTAGGGGAGAATAATTCTCCCCGTTTGTATAATGAAAATCTTCCAACAAATATATATCCGGTAAAATTTTTAAAACCGGAAACAACATATTTCTGGAAAATTGCTGTTAAAGAAAATGGTGAAAAAATATATGAAACCCCTATTTTGAAATTTAAAACAAGAAAATACAATAATGGCGAGTTAATATGGGTAGCTTTTGTGAAGGATAAAACTCAAATTTTTTCATATGAAAATTATACTGTTACTGCTGGGAATAACGTTATAGATATATATGATGAAAATAAAAAAATAAAATTTTCATTAAAAGAAAGATTTGTAGATATAGATATTAAAGGGGAATTTATATATCTTTTAAATAATTCATACATAAAATTATTTGATATTTCAAGTGGGAATTTAATTAACCAAATTAATCTTGATAACATATATGCCAGTATTAAAATTGATAGCAATAATAATATATTTATATACAACAGCAAAAGACTGGAAAAATTAAATGGAAAAAGTGTGGTTTTTAGGATATCCTTCGATTCAGAAATAGAAAGTGTAATATTTAAAAAAGATTTTTTTGCAGTAAAAACCCAAAAAAACTTTTCTGTTTTTGATTTAAATGGCCAGATAATTAAAGAATTTAAAATTCCCGGTCAAATACTTGAATATGATAATAATATAATTGTTTTTAAAAATGCAAATTCGTTAATAATGTCTGATTTTTCTGGGAAGATGATAAAATTACCGTTTTATGCAGAAAAAATAAAGATTTCAAATGGATATATTATATATTATGAAAAAAACTATCTAAAGCTTTATAACTATAAAACCAAAAGAATTCTTGAATTTAAAAGTTTTTCTGATTTTTTAGATGTGAAAATAATAAACAATATCATTTATGTGTTTGGTGAATACACATATGCTCAGGACTTTTCAGGTAATATAATATGGAAACATTATTTTCAGGGGAATATAATTGTTTCAAAAGTTATAAAAACAGAAAGACAAACTTTTGTATTTATATTAAAAGACAGAAATTACAATAAAATTGTTGAAATATATGATTACGATATCGGTAAAAAAGAGAATAATGAAATCATAGCTGAAAATACTATATCAGATGAAAATATATTAAAAAATGAAACAAAAGAAAGTTTAATATCAACACCTATACTTTTATATCCTGAAAATGGAGATATTATAAATACTTATACTGTTTCACTAAAATGGAAAATGCCACATTCAGAAAATGCGACAAATATAAGATATGAGATATTTTTAAAAGAAATAGGAAATGGATATATAAAAGAACAAAAAATAAAAAATATAAAAAATAATGAATACACAATAAATTTAAAACCAGAAAAAAGATATATCTGGAAAGTAATAGCTGTTATAAATGAACGTAAAGTTGAAAGTTCTGAAAAAGAATTTTTAACAGGCAAAATGGACTTTGTTTTAAAAAGGCTAAATATGGCAGCAGATCAGATGCTTTTGGATTTATATATCAACAATGAAAAAGTATATTTTACAGGTTATGGCGAAAATCCCGAATATAAAATATTGAACTTATTATATGGTGAAATTGATTTTAAATTTTCAAATCCAGATGTAAAAATATATTTGGAGAAATTTGAAAATTATGGAAAAAAGATAGAGGTTACAGATGACTCAAGTGCAATGATTATAGGTTTTTCCAGCAAAAAAGATATTCGCGGGGATATGTATTTATGTTTATTAAATACAAAAGATAAAAAAATTCTCTGGGAAACATTTGCTGGAAGTACCAAAAGGGATTCGTTTGAAGACTTTTATTTTGATAAAAATGAAGGATACATATACACCACAGGTACAATTGGGAATGATCGCTCTGAGACAAATATACAAATTTCAAAATATTCTTTAACAGGTTATAGAATATGGTCAAAAGAGTATGGAGGATATGATCTTGAATTTGCATCCAAAATAATAAAATTGGATCCATATTCATTTATTTTAGCAGGATCTACAAAATCATTTGGGAATGGAGGATATGACTTTTATATAATAAAAACCAATGAATTAGGTGAAAAAATCTGGGATTTAACAGCAGGTACTTCAAAGGACGATTTTGTTTCAAATATAATTCCTATTTCTAAAAATGAATTTATTGTGATTGGAACATCATTTAGAGATGTCCTTCAGCCATATTTTGTTAGATTAGATTCAAATGGATTTAAAACATATGGGAAAATTATTCCATTTGTAAATGATATAAATATTGTAAAAGCTATAAAAGAAGGAGAGTATATATATACTGTTGGCTGGGTTAGAGATAAAAATACATTAATAAGAAAAGGATTTATTGCAAAATTCAACTTTAACGGAGAAAAAATCTGGGCAAAAAGTTTTTCTATAAAAAAACAGGATACTATTTTTACAGATATAGGATTTATAAACAATAAAATGATAATTGCAGGAGTTTCTGAATATAAAAGTCCTAATTTAAGAGATATTATATTTATTCAAACAACAGAAAAGTATATTCTTTCAAATTTTACAGATGAAAAATAATAGTAAAAAATATGTTATAATATTAAATATGAAGGGGTATTCTATTTCAGGGAGGGGTAATAATGAAAATAAACGGAAAGATTCTGTTGTTTGTTTCTCTCATACTTATTATTTCCTTTTCTGTTTTTCTTTTTTATAGCGTTATTCAATCGCAAAATGCTTTGGAAGAAAGTTTTGTTAGTAAATTGATAGTTGCGCGTGATTCAAAGAGTATGTTTTTAAAAAACACCTTATCTTTAATAGAAAAAGATCTTGAGTATTTTTCAAAACTTCCAGTAATAATGCAGGATTTTAATGATATTGTAGCTCAGGAAACAATGTTTAAAAGTATGGGGGATACTGAAAATTTCTTAAAAGAATTAAGAGAAGTATATTATGAAAAAAATCCTTATAAAGAAAGAGAAAAGCTGATAAACTTTTTTTACGATGAAAATTTCGATGAATCAAAAATTTCAGATGCTGCACAAACAGATTTATATCCCTACAATTCAACCCATGAAGATTTACATCCTCTTTTAACGAAATTTGTTGATACAAAAGATATTTATTATGATATTTATCTTGTGTCAAAAGACGGAAATATACTATACTCTGTAAAAAAGAATGAAGATTTTGCTACAAATTTGAAAAATGGAAAATATAAAAATACTCAACTTGGAATTTTATTTAATATATTAGAAAGTTCTGGAGATACAAAAGTACATTTTTCAGATATAGGTAAATATAATGCCGGCAATAAAAAATATGGTTTTTTTGCAGGAATAAAAATCTTAAATGATTATGATGAAGTATCTGGATATTTTATAGTATATATTGATACAAATTATCTTGAATCTGCTTTAAAAGATAAAAGTGGAATGGGAAAAACCGGTATTACATATATCGTGGGAACAGATAAATATTTAAGAAGCAATCTTCCAGATAAAGAGGTATTATTAACTCAAAAAGCCAATACAAAGCCTGTAGAAAAAGCATTAAAAGGTGAAACAGGCTGGATGGTATCAAATAATTTTGAAGGGAAAAAAGTCCTCAGTGCTTATGCTCCATTTCAATTTAAAGAAGTAAAATGGGCGTTTATTTCAGAAGTTTCTGTTGAGGAAGCATTTGCAGCATCTAAAAAGATAAGAAATTCCCTGATTTTTATGTCTTTGATTATTATTTTAATTTCAATATTATTGTCTCTAATTTTTTCCAGGAAAATTACCAATCCTCTTGTAAATCTCAGCAAAAAAGTTGATAAATTTGCTTCTGGAGATTTCACTGTGGATTTTAAAATTGAAGGTAAAGATGAAGTAGCCTTAATAGCAAATTCATTAAAAAATATGTCAGATAATTTAAGAGATACAACATTATGGATGCTTGAAGCTGGTAAAAAAATAGAAGAATCTTCAGAAATTTTAGCGAAAATTTCAGAAAAAACGGCTTCTCTCAATGATAATGTATTAAAAAAATCGCAATTAATTGAATCTAATTCTGAAAATGCTTCAGCAACAACAGAAGAATTAACTTCAGGAGTAAATGAAGTTTCTACAGCAGCTCAAAATGTTTCTGAAACCGCTGCTGAAATTTCAAGATCAGTAAATAATACAACTCAATTGACGCAGGATGGAGAAAAATCAATTATAAAAATTGCTGAAATTATAGATAATGCAGTAAAAAAATCCAAGGAAACAGAAAAAACGGTTGCAGTTTTGGCTGAAAAAGCTCAGAATATTGGAGAAATTGTGGAGACAATTACCAGTATAACCGAACAGACAAATCTACTTGCTCTAAATGCAGCAATAGAAGCAGCAAGAGCTGGAGAAGCAGGAAAAGGTTTTGCTGTTGTTGCTGATGAAATTAGAAAGTTAGCAGAAGAAAGTAGAAAGGCTACTGAAGAAATAGCCAAAATATTAAATGAAATAAAAGATGGCGCTGCAAAAGCCAATCAGGCTACAGATGATACTGTAAAAGTTATAAGTCAGGTTGAAATAAGTGCAGATGAAATTCAAAGAAAATTCTCAGAGATACTTGAAAGAGTTGAAAGCATTAATGCAAGAGTAGAAGATTTAACAGCAAGTGCGCAACAACAAAGTGCTTCAACAGAAGAAATGGCTGCAGCTACAGATAAAACGGCACAAATGATATTGGAAATATCAAAAGAAGTATCAGATATAACAAGAGAAATTGAGGACGAAAGTCTGGAAATAGAAAATGTCAGTGAAAAAGCTATGGATTTATCGAAACTTGTAGAACAATTAAACGAAAGACTTAAAAAATTTAAGATTTAGAAATAAAACACCACCAATTAAGGTGGTGTTTTTTAAATTAATATATCATTGATTAATTAATTATTTGTAAAATTATTAGGACTTTTTAATAATTATTTGACATGAGATAAACTAGTATGTTATAATTCATATGTGAAAAATAAGTTTAAACAAAGAGGATGATAGTATGAAAGGGAAACAATATAATCATGAAGAGATTGAAAGAATAATTGCTGATAAGATCAAACAGGCAAATGAGCTTTTAAAAGAGGTTGAAGAATTACTAGATGAAGAAAGTCATTTAATTAAAACTGAGTCTCAAAGCCGATTAGGAGAACTTATAAATGGGCATATTGCTCTAAGTGAACATTCTGAAGAAATCAAAGAGAAAAGCGGAACTTCCCAAAAAGATTAGGAAGATCCGCTTTTTATTTATTTTAAGAGCATTTAGACCATCCGCAGGTTTTACATGAAATACATCCTTCTGTCATTAACAGGGAATTTTTGCTTAGACAGGTAGGACAATATGTATTACCTTCGTTATCTATATAATAGCCTTTTGTATATTCGAGTTTATTAGCGTGAACAAACTTTTCAACTTCTTCTCTACTTAAAGGTTTTCCAACATGAAATACCTCAATATCTCCTTCGTTGTCTTTCCATAAATCTTCGAAATCCTCAAGTGCTTTCTTAATTTCACCAGAAATACCTTTACAATATGTACCTTTTACTTTTGACAGCTGCTCTAAAATTTCATCTGCTGAGACACCTGATCTCAAAGCGATGGATGAAAGTCTTCCTATAATTTCTGCGGTTTCTGTACCATCAGAAAGGAATATTTCTATTGCTTCACCGTTATCATCAAATGAAACTGTAATATATACCGTTCCTGATCCTGTTTTATATTTTCTTGTTACGCTTTTTAAAGTATCCTTTCTTGGCCTTGCTCTTAATTTATGCTTTTCATCAAGAACAAAGAAAGTAACCTTTTTATCGTCTTTCTTTTTTGCTTTGGTTAAAACCTGTGTTTCTAATGAGCCATCTCTATATATTGTAATTCCTTTTAAACTTAATTCCATAGCCATTTTATATATATTTTTAATATCATCAACAGTTGCTTCTTTAGGAAGGTTAATGGTTTTGGAACATGATGCATCAAGATAGCTTTGAATCATATGTTGAGCCATTAAGTGATCTTCACCTGAAATGTCCATGGCAGTTACAAAAACGCGTTTTATTTCCTCGGAAATACCTTCAATATTTTGAACACTCCCTTTTTCTATAATCTCTGCTTCTAACTCACTGGTGAGTTCTCCATCTAATTTTTCTTTTAGAATTCTGTTCATATATGGTAAAGGGACTCTATTACCTTCTTTGTCTGTCATATATCTAATATATGCAAGCATAAAATTTGGTTCTATACCACTTGAAGTATCTGCAATATTTGAAATTGATCCTGTTGGTGCAACAGTATTAACCTGCACATTTCTTTTAAATTCTTTTGCTTCATTAAAGAAATGTTTTCTAATAAGCTCATTCCACTTTCTTATATTTTCTGAAAAATCATCTTTGAGCATGGCAAAAGGAATAAATCCTTTTTTGTATTTTGATCTGTCAAATAGAGGGAAACTTCCTCTTTCTTTAGCTAATTCAGTACTTGCAAGATGTGAATAATATGCAAACTGTGCAGTACTTTCAGCCATAAACCTTCTTCCTTCTTCAGAATTATAAGCTAATTCCTTTTTAAACAAAGCATCAGCAAGGCCCATAATACCGAGACCAATAAATCGTTGTTCCTTTGAAACCTTATCTATTTCTTCAAGTGGATAAACGTTAATATCTATAACATCATCAAGAAAGCGGCTGCACCAGTAAATTAAATCCTTGAAAAGCTCGTTATTTTCATGATCAGGGTTTCCAAGATTAACAAAATCCACAACCTTAGCCAGATCAATAGAACCAAGATTACAACTTCCATATGGAGGAAGAGGTTCCTCACCGCATGGGTTAGTAGCACTTACAGGAGTTACATCGCTTAGTGCATAATACTTATTGTGCCTTCCTAAAAATAGCATTCCGGGATCGCCTGATTTCCATGCATTATTTGCAATTAAATCAAATAACTCTCTTGCTTTTATTGTTTTTTTTATATTTGAATTCGGATGACTAAGTTCAATTTCTTCATCGTTTTCTAACTTTTTTAAGAATTCTTCTGGATTATCGAAATTAACGGAGATATTGAAATAGTTTAATACAGACTTACCATCATTATTCTTTTTTGAATTAATAAAATCAATTACATCAGGATGGTCATATCTCATAACAGCCATTTGAGCGCCTCTTCTTGCTCCACCTTGCTCTATTGTTGAAGCGGTAGTATTAAAGACATTCATAAAACTTATTGGACCAGATGATTTTCCACCTGTGCCAGCAATAGAACTATCTTTTGGTCTTAAAACAGAAAAATCATATCCCACACCACCGCCATATTTTTGAATTAAAGCTGCATCTTTAACAGCTTCAAATATTCCTTCCATAGAGTCTTCTAATGGAACAACAAAACACGCAGATAACATATTATGTCTATTTCTTGAATTATATATTCTTTTATAATCTTCAATAGTCATTTCTTCTAAGGGCTTTTTAAATATTTCTAATGGCAAAGTTTTTCCAGAATTGAATAATGTTGGACTATTGGGAAGGAAAACACGACTTTTAAGAAGTTTATAAAATTTCTTTTCAACATTTCTTATTTCTTCAATATCTTCCGTATATAAAATTTCAGCGCTGGCTATATATCTTGAAACCCTCCTTGTAATATCTTCCCAGCTATGTTCAAGATAATTACCTTCTCCATCTTTAAGAAAATATCTATCTCGTAATATCCTTTCAGCATTTTCAGATGGAGAAATATTTATAAAATGGTCAAGAAAATCATCAAGATTAAAAATTTCAGTCACACCATTACCCCCTTCGATTTTATTCCAAAAAAGATTATACCACAATATATGGTGGGAGTTACCAATTATTTACACAAGAAATAGTGGAATATTATAATATAATATTAATAAAAAAAACAGTTGACTTAAAGATTTTTTTGTATTATAATAAAAACGAACGTTCGTTCGAAAGCGGGGTGAGATTTTGAAAGGTGTAAAGGAAAGGATTATGGATGCAGCAGTAGAGTTGTTTTATAAAAAAGGATTTGCCGCAACAGGAGTTAGAGAAATTGCAAAAAAAGCTGGTGTAAGCACATCAATGATTAATTATCATTTTGGTTCAAAAATGGGGATTTTGAAAGAAATAATGGAAGTTCTTTTTGAAAAGCTTATTGAGGAATTTAAAGTTACAAATCTTGATGGGAAACCGCTTGAAGAGAGGATAAGAATTGCTATTAAAGCTCTTGTAAAATCAATAAAAAACAATGAAAAGATGTTCAGAATTATGCTCATGCAAATTCCTGATGAAGAAAGTGATTTAATTGAATACAGGGCATCTAAGGTAAGGGAAATTATTTATAGCGTGTTTAAAAATCATTTTGAAGGATTTGGAGATGAAAAACATTTTGAAATTTTAGGTCCAGCATTGAGCGGTATGATTTTTTCGCATTTTATTTTAAAGGATATTATTCCCCAGGTCTCAGGAATAGAATATCCAGAAAATTTTTATGACACTTACGCAGATTATATTGCAGATTTATATCTTCATGGAGCATTAAGCATTATCAATAAAAATAAGTAAAGGGGAGATAAATATGGAAAGATATGTAGATTTTATAAGAAATCATAGAAAAGGTTTATCAATTCTTCTTGCTATAATTAATATTGTAGCGCTTATAGGGTTATTTAGAATAAGATTGAATGTTGATATGAAAACATTTCTCCCAACTGATTCTGCGTATTTAACAACATACGATGAAATAGAAAAAAAATATGATTTATCAGATCAATTAATTGTAATGTTTGAACTTAATAAAGATCCTTTAAAAGATATCAATACGTATAAAAAATTGTGGCAATTACAGAGGGAACTTGAAGAGATAGATGGTGTAAACTTTATTTCCAGTTTATTTCCAGAAAACTTACCGGGATACAATATAAAAAATGCTGATGAAATTACAGAGAACTTTATAAAAAAGATAGATTCTATTGAAATGTTTAAAGATAAGTTTTTAAGAGAGAAAAATGGGAAATACTATACACTGTTTACTATACCATTAAAAACAGAGGACTTTAAAGTGGTTAATGAAATAGAAAAAAAACTTGAAGGTATAAATCACTACGGTGCTGGAACGGTATATTTTACAAAAAAATTATTTGATTATTTATTTAATCTTTATATTTATCTTCCGCCTCTTGCGTTTATAATAATGCTTATTATTTTCTCTTTACAATTAGGTTCTAAAAAAGCTGCATTTTTCTCTGTGATACCTGCTGGTATGGGATCGTTGTGGACATTGGGATTAATGGGATGGTATGGTAAGGAATTAACTATAGCCAGCGTTCTGGTTCCGATCTTTACCATTATTATGGGAAGTGCTGATGGAATGCATTTTTTAACGCATTATATAGAATATATAGAACGCGGTCTTAATAAAAGAACTGCTGTTATTGAAACATTAAAAAGTACCGGGATTGCAATGATTATGACAACTGTAACTACAATAATTGGCTTTATTTCAATGGTATTTATTAATTCAAATATGATGAAAGAAATGGGAATATGGACATCATTTGGTATAGGTTTTGCAGGAATTGCAACATTATATATATTACCACTTATTATTTTTGGTAATGTTGAATTAAAAAGAAAAAGAACACATGTATTTGATGTTTCTTTTGTAAAAAAATATTGGAATATAAAAGGTGTGTATATATACATAATCTTTATTTTAATTTTTGGATATTTAATTACTAATATAACAATAAAATTTGATCAGATTTCCATGTTTAAACGATATACAAAGGTAAGAAAAGACTATGAAAAACTTAGTTCTGTTTTTGATTTTAATATTCCTATTATGGTAGATTTTGGAACAATCCGAGAACCGCTTGATAAAATATATTTAAATGAAATGGGAAGTTTAAAAGAAACGCTTAAAGATAAAATATATGATTTTACATATCCACAGGAATTTTTAGATGTAATGGGAAGGGAATTATACAATTTTAAAATGTATCCAAATGCTTTACAGATTTTAATTATGAAAAAAGGTTTGAAAAATAATCCATTATTTGATCTTGTTAAAAACAGGGATTATCTTGCAATAATAACTCCAAAGGATAATTCAGAAGAAACTTTAAAAGAAATAGAAAATGATGTATTAAAACTTAAAGATAAGAAAATATTTAAATCAATAAATATAACAGGAATGCCTTTTGTTTTCAATGAAATGAATACTACAGTATTACACAGTCAGATAAGCAGTCTTATAATTAGTGTGGTATTTGTATTTCTATCACTATTTGTCATAGTAAGAAGTTTAAAAATATCATTTTTTGGAATATTACCATTATTTGGTGCATTAATTATAGAATTTGGTGTAATGGCATTATTTAAAATTCCGCTTAATATTATAAGTGCTTTAATGTCAAACATTACAATAGGTATTGGAATTGATTATGCAATTCATATGATAGGAACATATGGATATTATAAATCTCGAAGCGAAAATCCAATTGAGGAAACATTTAATGTTGTTCAAAAACCAATTATGGCAAATGCAATAGGATTGTCTTTAGGATTGTCTATATTAAACCTTTCTCCATTTACATTCCATTCACATCTTTCAGTAATAATGTGGTTTGGTATGCTTAGTGCATCAATGTTTACATTAATATTATTACCATATTTTTTCAGGAGATTTGATATAAAATAATTAGAACCCTTCGTATGAAGGGTTCTAATTTTATTGAGGATATTATCTGAATAACTGTGTAACCTGTTGTGGTAATTGATTTGCCTGTGACAACATTGCAGTACCACTCTGGAGTAAGATTTGTTGTTTTGTATATTCTGCATATTCTTTTGCCATATCGGCATCTCTGATACGTGATTCTGCTGCTGTTAAGTTTTCTGAAGCTACTCCTAAGTTCTTAATTGTATGTTCAAGCCTATTTTGAGCGGCACCTAATTTTGCCCTGAATGCAGATACCTTATAAATAGCTGCATCAATAGCACTTACAGCAAATTCTGCGTCACTTTGAGAGTTAATCTTCAAACTACTTACAATACCAATATTATCAGCTTTCATACTTTCAAAACCTAAAGATATAACCTGACCTTCATTGGCACCAATATGATACTGAATAGGATTTACTCCATTTGCTCCTGCTGTTACAAGGCCATATACAGCTATTGCACCACCATCGATTTTTGTTCCAGAAGCAAGAGTTCCACCATAATCTGTGATTTTAGAAATCTGTGTTTGATCCCATCCAATTATAATTGATCCACTGCCTATATCAACAGTAATACTATTAGCATTTACTGATACTATTGAAGTTGATGTATCAATTGTTCCATCTTCTTTAACCACAGTAACCTTAACATCAAGTTGACTTGTTGCTCCACCAGCAAATTGTCCAACTTCTATAATAACATTAGCATTAACGTCTATACTATTTAAATTTCCTCCACTTTTAATTTCAAAATGAGCTGAACCAGGAGAAACAAGTTTAGCTTCTGCACTTCTTGTTCCTCTAATTGAACCATCAAGAAGATTTTTTGTATTAAATTGAGTTGTCTTAGCAATTCTGTTAATTTCATTTCTTAATTCAGTGAATTCATTTTGTAATTGATCTCTATCAACATCTGTGTTAGTATCTGTAGAGGATTGAACTGCTAATTCCCTCATACGTTTTAAAATGGAATGAACTTCATCAAGCGCACCTTCAGCAGTTTGGATCATTGAAATAGCATCCTGTGCATTCCTGATAGCTGTGTTTAACCCTTTAATCTGGTTTCTCATTTTTTCTGAAATTGCAAGTCCTGCTGCGTCATCTGCTGCTCTGTTAATTCTAAGACCAGAAGAAAGCTTTTCGAGTGATTTGCTCATCTCACCTTTTACATTACTTAACGTTCTCCAGGCATTTAAAGCCTCCATGTTATGGTAGATTCTCATAAAAACTACACCTCCATGTTTTTATAATTGATTATAATATTTATTTTGTTTTGAATATTACAGAATATGGCTCACTGTCATATTTATCAGCTTTAGAATTATCAAATTCATCAACAATCTGGGAAGAATCAATTTTTATTTCCCAGGTTTGGGTTGAATCAAGAGTTATTCCTTCTAAAACACCATAAAAACCTACTTTTTTACCTTCTGGAAGATTATCCTTTAATAATGAAAACTGATAATTTTTATTTGTTTCATAAACCTTTACAGAAATAGTTAAAGAACTTCTTGTTTTAATAAATGATTCATCTATAAATTCTATATTTATTATTGGATTTGTTGTTGGCGTTGAGATGATTATATTATTTATTGTTGATATATTATTCTCAGGATCATAAGAATAAACAAGTTGATTGTCCAGGGTAACTCTATATAAATCTGGTGGTTGATCCTCTTTTACAAGAACTTCGAAATACTTTTTTACTTCAAAATTATTATCAACATCTTTAACAGAAATTTCCACTAAGTTATGACCAGATGGGAATTTATAAGAAGTAAAAACTGTATTGGTTCTTGTTTGTATAGGTTCAGACACATATTCATCTTTTCCATTTACTGAAAATGTATATACATATGTAGCTGGGTATGTATAAGCTGTTTTTAAATTAAATTTAATATTGAATTCGTTTAACTTATCTGACAGAGGGTCAACGTTTATTTCTTCTGGCATAAAATACGAAATAATTGAGCCATCACTTTTTTTCTGTTCTAAAGTATATTCAAGTTCAAAATTATTTATAACTTCAGAAATTCTAAAATACTTATAATATTTTTTGGTATATTTTGTATCTTCTTTTATAATGGTTAAATCCAATTCATAGCTTCCTTTTTCAAAAAACATGGTATTTGTTTCTAATTCTGTTGCATTGGAGGTTAATTCTATAGGTTCTTTGTAATCTTTTCCGTCTTTTTTTAATATAATCTGGTATTTCAAATCATTTGAAAAATCATAATTTTTATTTACTCTTATTTTAAAAAATATAGGATCCCTGGTTGTTAATGTAGTATCATCAGTAATTAAAATATTTTTATTCATATAATCCTTTTTATATATTTCAAGAGTTGCATCAAACTCATCAAATTGCTTAACCTTTAAAGGATAAATAATTTCTGTAGAATATTCCGTAACTTCATTTATTACTGAAATATTCAGATTAATATCTCCGTCTTTAAGATAAAATGGACCATACTTAAAACTTTTTTCTGCTAACATTGTTGATTCAATAGTTGTATCTTCTGTTGAAATCTTATATGTATACGAAGCTGGTAAATCATATTTTTCATTTAAGTTTATTAATGCATATAACGGTTCATTGGTGGTTAATGTGCTATTTTTTGAAACTAAGTCTCCGTTAAAAGAATCTTTATGTAATTCAAAGGAAAAATTAAAAGTAGTATCTATATTTTTAGGGTTAACCTCAACGGTTGTTCTTCCAAAACCGTTATTTTGTGTATCATAAACTTCAACGCTAATAGTGTGTTTTTTATTTTCAAAAAACATAGGAGTTGATTCAAAGGTTTTGTTTTTTAAACTGCCACTTTCAATTAAATTAGAATCGAAGTATATTTTATATGTAAAATCGCTATTATATAATAGATTGTTGTCAAATGAAACCAGAGCTGTATAGTATCTATATGGATCATATAATTCAGTGCTATCAATAATTTCGTTGGTTTTAATATTTTTAAATTTCAAATTTGGGTTTAGTTCTTTTTGGTAGTCATAAATGTTCAAAATTAATGAATTATTGCTTTCATACGTATCTCCACCCAACAAAAATATTCCTGTAATCTTATATTTTCCTGCTTCATTAATTTTAAAAGAAGCAGTATATGTATATTGATCGACAGCAGTCATATTTACTGATTTTATGTTTGATGTATTATTCATATCTTCAATTTTTAATGTCGCACTTCCAATATCTGCCAGTGGAGAAGAAATTTTAAGAGTGATAGATTCATTTGCTTCTGAAACACTCTTGTTAATAACAGAAACACTTTCGCTACTATATGATATTTCCACATTAACTTCGAATTTTGATTTTGCAGGTTTAGTACACCCTGAAAAAAGTAGAATAAATATAAAAACAAGAAGATATATGTTTTTTAATTTCATACGGATCCCTCCATGGAAATTCTTTCAATATATCATTCTTTGGAAAAAATTTTTTTCCTAAAAATAAGAATCTTCAAAAATAATTAATATATTATCCTGTATGTAAAAAATGAGTATTAATTCAATATTAATCTTAATTTTCACACTTTAAAATTTAAACTAAAAAGAGTATAATTAATTACCAAAGAAAATTTTATGAAGAGGTGATATGATGAATTTAAAACAACGTATTTTACTTGATTTTTTCCTTATTGTGATTATTTCTGTTATAATTGGTGTTCTTGGAATATACTCTACAAACGATATAAAAACTTCTGTAATTGAAATTGCAAGCGAAAATCTTCCAAAAGTACAAAAGATTATGTCAATTTATCAATTGCAAACCGAAATTGAAAGATCAGAAATGGCTTTATTGGGATTTACTGATCAAAAATTAAGAACAGCAGAATATGGAAAAATTTCTAAAACATGGAAGGAAATAGACAGATTAATTAGTGAATATGAACAGATAAAATTGACAGATCAGGAAAAAAAATATTGGGTAGAATATAAAAAGAAATTACAAAATTGGAAAACAGAACATGCAAATTTCATGGCATTATCAAAAAAATTAGATGAAACCAAAATATTGGATCCAAAATCATTAAAGTTAGATATAAAAACATATGAAGCAGATTTATATCGCTTTGCCTGGATGCTGGAGAAATCCATACTTGAAAATGAACCATTTAATGAAGAATTAAATCCCCACAAAAACCCATTTGGAAGATGGCTTGATAGTTACCAGACAGAAAATGATTATCTTGCAGATATGTTTAAAGATATGAAAAAATACAATTCTGGATTATTAAAAACTGCAAGTACAATAAACAGATTTTTAAAAAAGCAGGATAGTAGTAAAACACAAATGATGCAGAAAATATATAATAATGCTTTAATGCCATATTTAGATAAAATATTTGATGTTTTTGATACAATTAATAATATTTCAGATGAGGCTTTAAAGTTAAAAGATCAAATGGCATATCAAAGTTTAAATGTAGATTTACCGTTGTTTGAAGAATCCACAGCAGTATTAAAGAAAATAGTTGAATATAATAAAGCAGAAGCGGAGAAAAAAGGCGAAGATGCTCTTTCTAAATCACAAAAAGCATTGTTTATGGTTCTTACAGGGATAATTGCAGGTGTGATAGTTTCAATATTACTTGGACTTATTATAAGCTCAAATATTTCAAAGAGAATAAATATCCTTATGAAAAAGATAAAGGCATTTGGTAAAGGTGATTTAACAGTAGACTTCTCTTTAAGTGGAAAAGATGAAATTGCACAGATGGCAAATTCTCTTGCAGTAATGGCAAAAGATTTAAGAAAATCCATGCAATTAATATCTGAATCATCCAATAAATTGGCTTTATCAGCTGACGCTTTGGCTTCAGTTTCCGAAGAACAAAATGCTATTTCTGAAGATTTACAGTCTCAATCCAGAATAATTGAAAGTAACACAGATGATGCATCAGCGTCTGTTGAAGAAGTATCATCAGGTGTTGAAGAAATCGCAGATTCAGCTCATTTAATTTCGCAAAGTGCAGAAGAGTTAGCGTTTAAAGCTACTGAAACATCAGAAGCAGCTAAAAATGGTGAAAAATCTGTAGAAAAAATTGTAGAAATAGTAGAAAAAGCAGTTGAAGAATCGAAAGTTACACAGGAAAAAGTACAGGCTTTGTCTGAAAAAGCTCAAAATATTGGAAATATTGTAGAAACAATAACAAAAATTACAGAACAGACAAATCTATTGGCATTAAATGCCGCAATAGAAGCTGCAAGAGCTGGTGAGGCTGGAAAAGGATTTGCGGTAGTTGCAGATGAAATTAGAAAATTGGCAGAACAGAGTAAATCTGCAACTGAAGAAATTGCAAAGATACTTATATCAGTAAAAGAAGGAGCTCAGGATGCAAATGAAGCTATGAACGATATAGCAAAGGTAATTAAAGATATTGATATTGAATCCGAAAATGTTTTTGAACAATTTAAAGCAATTCATGAAAAGGTTGAAGATATAAATATGAAAGTTCATGAATTATCCTCGGGAGCAGAAGAACAGAGCGCATCAACAGAAGAAATGGCTGCTGCTATGGATAGAATTTCTGGAGTTATAGATGAAATTTCTCAGCAGGTAAAACATATGGTTTCCGCGATTGAACAACAAACAGAAAGTTCAAGACAGGTAAATGAAGCAGCAGAAGAAAGTAATAAATTATCGCAATCATTGATGGAACTTATTAAAAAATTTAAAATATAAATAATAAAAGGGCATGCAAATCGCATGCCCTTTTATTATAAATTTATAACCTCTAAATTTACAGGAACCTCTTTTGAACGATAAATTTTAAAATAAAAATACATTAAATCTGGAAACTTTTTAAATCTCTTTGGTTCTCTTATCATTCTATATAACCATTCAAGACCGAATAATTGGAAAAATCTTGGAGCTCTTGAAACCTTTCCGGAAATTACATCTATACTACCGCCTACACCCATTGCTAATTTAACATTTAATCTATGTAAGTTCTTATATATAAATTCTTCCTGTTTTGGAACACCCATACCAACAAATAAAACCTCGGCACCACTATTATTAATCATATCGATAATATCTTCTGTTTCATTATCTTTAAAATATCCGTGATGTGTTCCAACAATAGAAATATTTTCAAATCTTTTTTCAAGGTTTTCCTTTGCTTTTTCAGCTATCCCTGGCTCTGAACCAAGTAAAAATATGTTATGTTTTTGCCATTCGCAGATTTTAAGCATTGTATCAATTCCTGGACAGCGCTCTGTATGATATCCCCATTTTTCAAGATATTTTACAACACCTATGCCGTCAGGAATAGAAATGGTTGAATTTTGCAATTCATACTTATATTCATTATTTTTGAAATATTCAAGAAACATAAGAGCATTTAAGGTCACTATCCAGACCTTTTCATCTGTTTCCATTTTATGCTTTATAAAATTCCACATATCTTCTTTTTTCCCCGATAACAATCTAAGACCAAACAACTGAACCATTTGAGTCACTATATTCCCACCTTTATGTTTTTTAATAAACGCTTCTATTTATTTTTTCTTTATCTTTACCTATAATACCTATAAATTACATTAATATGTGTTAAAATATTTTATGCATTTCTGTTTTTATTTTACCATAATAAATGATTAAAATATTGATAGGATTGTTAAAATTACAATAATAATGGAGGTTGAGCATATGGCAGAAAAAAGTGCTATAGATAAATTTATAGACAAGACATTAAGCGAAACATTTCCTGAAGAACTGCCTCTGATCCCTACCAGGGCTAAATTTGTTGTATTTCCAAACTCAATAATACCAATGATAATAGGAAGAAAAAAATCAATAGCTGCTCTGGAAGAATCGCTTGAAAAGTATAACAATTTAATGTTCTTTGTTTCTCAAAAAGATATAGAATTAGAAGAGCCAACAATAGATGATTTTTATAGAATAGGTACTATAGGAAAAGTTGTTCAAATAATTAGGGGACCTGAAGGAGAATATAAAGTTCTTGTTGAAGGACTTAAAAGAGCAGAAATAAAGGAATTTACAGAATTTGATGAAGTAATAAAATGTAAAATTAAACCACTAAATGTTTCATATAAAAAAACAAAGGTTTTAGAAGCTCTTGTTAGAAGAGTAAAATCATTATTTGAAAAGTATATCAGTCATACAAAGAAATTTCCACAGGAAGCTATAATGATTATAGAAGAAACAGAGGATCCAGAAGTAATAAGTGACTTAGTAGCTTCTGTATTGCCAATAGAACATACTGAAAAACAGGAAATTCTTGAAGAGTTACATCCTAAAAAAAGGCTTGAAATGATACTTGAAATTTTAACTCAGGAAGTTGAATTACTGGAAATAGAAGAAACAATTGAAAGTAAAGTGCGTGAGAAAATAGAAAAAGGTCAGAAGGAATTTTATTTAAGAGAAAAACTTAAAGTAATACAGGAAGAATTAACCGGTGAAGCGGAAAATGAATTTACATTATTAAAAGAAAAGATAAAAAAATTAAAAGCACCTGAATATGTAAAAGAAAAAGCGGAATACGAGCTCTCAAAGTTAGAGAAAATGTCACCATTTTCGCCTGAAGCTAATGTTTCAAGAACATATATAGATTGGTTGCTGGAATTGCCATGGGAACAGAAAACGAGAGATAGATTAAACATAAAAGAAGCAGAAAAATTATTAAACAAAAATCATTATGGCCTTAAAGAGCCAAAAGAGAGAATTTTGGAATTTTTAGCAGTTAGAAAATTATCAAAAAAACCACGTTCTCCAATATTATGTTTTGTTGGGGCTCCTGGTGTTGGAAAGACCTCATTAGGTAAATCTGTAGCGGAAGCTTTGGGAAGAAAATTTGGAAGAATTTCGCTTGGTGGAATGAGAGATGAAGCTGAAATTAGAGGTCACAGAAGAACATATGTTGGAGCTATGCCGGGAAGAATAATACAATTAATAAAAAAACTTGGTGTAAAAAATCCAGTAATAGTACTTGATGAAATAGACAAAATGGGAATCTCATATCAGGGAGATCCAGCTTCTGCTTTATTAGAAGTACTTGATCCGGAACAAAATAATGCTTTTGTAGATCATTATCTTGAAATACCCTTTGATCTTTCTGAAATAATATTTATTACAACTGCAAATGTATTACATACTATACCAGGTGCTTTAAGAGATAGAATGGAAATTATACAGATTCCAGGATATACAGATGCAGAAAAATATTATATCGCCAAAGATTATATTATTCCAAAGCTACTTAAAGAACATGGAATAGAAAAAACTCAGATAAAAATAACAAAAGGTGCTTTACAAAAAATAATTTCAGAATACACAAGAGAATCTGGGGTTCGTTCCCTTGAAAGAATATTGGCAAAACTAATGAGAAAAGTAGCCTTAAAATTAGCAGAAGGTGAAAAAAGTGTTCATGTAAAAATAAATAATGTCAAAGAGTTATTGGGAACACCTCCATATTTCAGATCAGATAAACTTGAAAAACCAGAAGTTGGTGTAGCAACAGGTATGGCATGGACAGCATATGGAGGAGAAATTTTACAGGTAGAAACATTAATTACATCAGGGAAGGGAAAGTTAATAATAACAGGAAAACTTGGAGATGTAATGAAAGAATCTGCACAAATAGCTTTGACGTTGTCTAAAAAAATCATAGAAAAAAAAGATGAAAGTTTATTGGAAAAATTTGAGAAATGTGATTTTCATATACATGTTCCAGAAGGAGCAGTTCCAAAAGACGGTCCATCAGCCGGGGTAACTTTAACAACTTCTATAATATCCTCTATTCTAAATATACCTATTAGAAATGATGTTGCCATGACAGGTGAAATTACCTTAATGGGAAAAGTATTACCAGTTGGAGGAATAAAAGAAAAACTTTTATCTGCATATAGAAGTGGAATTACAAACATAATAATTCCAAAGCATAATGAAAAGGATCTGGAAAAAATTCCAGAAGAAATATTAGAAAAACTCAAAGTTTATAAAGTGGAGAATATAAATGAGGTGTTAAAAATAGCCTTAATGGAGGGATAGGAATGTTTAAAAAAATTGAGCTGGTAAAAACAGCCTATACGAAAGGTGATTATCCACCAATATTAAATGCGGAAATAGCCTTTGCCGGACGTTCAAATGTTGGAAAATCCAGTTTATTAAATAAATTATTTGGAATTAAAATTGCAAAAATCAGTTCCAATCCTGGTAAAACAAGATCCATAAATTTCTATAATGTTGATAATAAAGGCTATCTTGTAGATTTACCGGGATATGGATTTGCTAACGTTTCAAAATCCGAAAAGAAAAAATGGGCAGATTTAATGGAGGATTACTTTAAAAACAGATATTCATTACAAATGGTATTCCTTCTAATTGATCATAGACATGAACCGCAAAAAAAAGATATAGAAATGATACAATGGTTAAAGGAACTCGAAATTCCATTTATAATTGTTTTAACAAAACTGGATAAATTAAAGAAAAACGAAAGAGTAAAACAGTTAAACCTTATAAAATCCCATTTGTCAAAATATGGGGATTATATATACTTCCCTGTTTCATCCAAAACAGGAGAAGGTATTGGACAGCTAAAAAATGAAATAATAAAGTTTTTAAAATAAAGAAATCTCTCGAATTTTCGAGAGATTTCTTTATTTTATAGTACATATTTCCAAATTTGCTTAAAAATCGTCAAATTTATTGAATAAATTCTATCATTAGTAAAAATATAGAGTATGCTTGAGTATGAGTGAGTATGTTTGAGTATGCGAATTTGACTATATGAAAGAAATTTCATAAAATTAATATGTAAAGGTTTTGTTGAGAAATTATTCATAAAAATTTTAAAGGGAGGCCTAAAACATGTATAGAGTAGCTTTATGGGGATTTGGCGCTATGGGTAGCGGAATTGCAAAAAATATTTTATCAAAGTATGAATTGGAATTGGTAGGTGTTCATGACACAAGATATGTTGGAAAAGATGTAGGAGAATTATTGGGAATTGGAAATATCAATATACCTGTTTATGACACACCAGAAAAAATGTTAGATGAAACAAATCCAGATTTAGTTGTAATTGCTACAAACTCATTTGTTAAAGTTGTGAAAGAACATATCATAACTGCTGTAAAAAGACATATTAATGTAATTACAATTGCAGAAGAAATGGCATATCCATTCTATACACATCCAGAAGAAGCAGAAGAAATGGATAGTCTTGCAAGAAGATATGGAGTTTCTGTTTTAGGAACAGGTATAAATCCTGGTTTTGTTCTTGATACATTAATTCTTGCATTGTCAGGTGCAGCATTAAATGTTGAACAAATAAAGGCTGCAAGAATTAATGATTTATCACCATTTGGTCCAACAGTTATGGAAACTCAGGGTGTTGGAACAACAGTTGAAGAATTCGAAGAAGGTTTAAAATCAGGAAAAATCGTAGGACATATTGGTTTTGAACAATCAATTTATATGATTGCAGACGCCTTAGGTTGGAATATAGACAAAATTGAACAGACAAGAGAACCAATAATTTCAAATGTTTTAAGGGAAACAAAATATGTAAAGGTTGAACCAGGAATGGTTGCAGGATGTAATCATGTTGCAAGAGCATATATGGGAGATAAACTCGTTATTGAATTAAAACATCCACAACAGGTAAGACCTGAATTGGAAAATGTAGATACAGGAGATTATATTGAAATTATAGGAGATCCTAACCTTAACTTAGCAATAAAACCAGAAATACCTGGTGGAAAAGGAACAATTGCTGTTGCTACAAATATGATTCCTTCAGTAATTGAAGCAGAATCAGGATTATTATCAATGGCAGATTTACCAGTTCCAAGATCATTAATAGGTGATCTTACAATATAAGCTCATAAGGAGTTGATACAATGATAGCCAGAAAAGGCGATTGGGTTCAAATATATTTTGTAGGATTAAATCCACAGCAAAGAGCTGCTAATCTTCCAGAGGACACAAAACGTGTTCCTCTGGAAATTAGAATAAAAGGTTTTCTGTTAAATGATGAAGCGAATATTGGAGATATTGTAAAGATAGAAACGCCAGTTGGAAGAGAAGTTGAAGGGAAATTGGAAGAAATATATCCTGAATATAAACACAACTTTGGAAAACCTGTAAAAGAACTTTTAGAAGTGGGAAAGCAATTAAGAAATATGATCGAAGGTGATCAGCAATGAGAGATATGAGTTATGATGCAGTAATGGCAAGAAAAAATGAAATAATGAAACAATCAGTAGGAGTAGATTATACAAAATACGAAATAGAGGGAATAGCCTTTGATTATGAAGCAATGATGAAAGATGCTGGATATTCAATTGAAGAAATAAGAAAAATACAGCTTGAAACAGGTGTTGGAAACACACCTCTTGTAGAATTAAAGAATATAAATAAATTAATAAAACAAATAGCTCCTAAAGGAAAAGGTGCAAGAATATTTGTAAAGGATGAAGCAACAAATCCATCAGGCTCGTTTAAAGACAGAAGAGCATCTGTTAGTGCATACAGAGCAAAAGTTATGGGATACAAAGGAGTAATGGCTGCTACAAGCGGTAATTATGGTGCAGCAGTTGCATCTCAGGCTTCAAAAAGAGGATTAAAATCAATAATTGTTCAAGAATGTTTTGACAGCAGAGGAATTGGACAACCAGAAATCCTTGAAAAAGCAAGAGCATGTGAAGCATATGGTGCAGAAGTTGTGCAATTAAGTGTTGGACCCGAACTCTTTTACTATTTCCTCGTTCTCCTTGAAGAAACGGGGTATTTTAATGCTTCACTTTATACACCATTTGGTATAGCTGGTGTTGAAACATTGGGATATGAAATAGCAGAACAATCAATGAATCAATTTGGAAAGTATCCTGATGCTGTTGTTATTACTCATGCTGGTGGTGGTAATGTAACAGGAACAGCCAGAGGATTGAAAAAAGCTGGTGCTGTTAATACAAAAATTATAGGTGCCAGTGTGGATCTTCATGGATTGCATATGGCATCAGATACAGACTTTAACAAAAAATCATTTACAACAGGTCATACAGGATTTGGAATACCATTTGCAACATTTCCGGATAGATCAGATGTTCCAAGAAATGCCGCAAGACCTTTGAGATATATGGATGAATATGTGCTTGTAACTCAGGGTGAAGTCTTCTATATTACAGAAATGCTTGCAAATATAGAAGGTATGCAGAGAGGACCTGCCGGGAACACATCATTAGCTGCTGCATTTGCATTGGCAATGGAAATGGAAGAAGACCAGATAATTGTTGTAAACGAAACAGAATATACAGGTGCAGGTAAATTGCCTTCAGCACAGCTTACATTTGCAAAGGAAAATGGTATTGAAATAAAATTTGGAGATCCAATTGAAGAGGATAAACCAGGTAAAAACATAGTATTGCCTGATCATCCATCAAAGTTAAAGGTAATAAAATATCCAATAGAAAAAATGAGAAAATCATATATAAAAGAATTAAAAAAGAGATTTGGAAAAACAGAATTTACAGAAAAGGAAATTGAATTTATTGCAGAAGATTTGAGGATTTCTACAGAAGAAGTGAAAAACCTTATTAAGGAGGTATTGAGCTAATGGAACCAAGAAAATCAGATTTTGAAGAAAGAGCAAAACATTTAATGAATATGTCCGATGAGGAATTAGATAAATATTTCTGGGATCTTGTTGAAAAAGTAGTAGATCCTCTAATTGAATTAGCTTCAACACATACATCACCATCTGTTGAAAGATCTGTATTATTGAGAATGGGTTTTAACAGTATGGAAGCAAAAGCATTAGTTGATAAATTCTTTGAAAAGAATATACTTGGCAAAGGTGCTGGAAATATTGTATATACAATAGCCAAAGAACATAATATTGATTATATACAGGCAGGAAGAGACTTAATTGCAGGAAAATACTGGGACGATGTGGATAGAATTTTTATTCATGGAGGCGATAAATGATGAAATTAGAGCCTAACAAAAAATTAAATGTAGAAGAAATCTTAAAGGATTTAGATAAATACAGACCAAAAAGAAAAGGTTGGACATGGAGAAAAAAATTACCTCCAAGAACCAAAATAGGAGAATTTGAATATTATGAAGTAAGCGAACCTCTAAAAAACTTTGTTGCATTACCAGCAGCACATTATTTCAACAATATTGATCCACAACCACAGGAAGTAATTACATCAGAAATTGCTTCAGGTAGATTTGAAGAAGATATAAGAAGAATGAGAATGGCCGCATGGCATGGTGCAGACCATATTATGGTTATTAGAACATTAGGTCAAAGTCATATGGACGGTTTAATTGAAGGAACACCAGAGGGTATTGGTGGTATACCAATTACAAGAAAGCAATTAAGAGCTTCAAGAAAGGCTCTTGACTTAATAGAAGAAGAAGTGGGTAGACCTATAAACTTCCACAGTTATGTTTCTGGTGTTGCAGGTCCGGAAGTTGCTGTATTATTTGCTGAAGAAGGTGTAAACGGAGCTCATCAGGATCCACAATACAACGTATTATACAGAGGCATTAATATGATCAGATCATTTGTTGATGCTGCTGTTGCAAAAAAGATTATGGCATCGGTTGATATGCTTCAAATTGACGGAGCTCACAATGCAAATGCATCAGCAAAATTTGCATGGAAGGTTATGCCAGAATTGTTGGTACAACATGCAATTAACTCATTATACTCAGTAAAGGCTGGAATGAAAAAAGAAAATATCGCTTTATCCACAGTTCCGCCAATAGTTTCACCAACACCAGAATTTAGATTAAACTTCGTATATGCAATAACAATAAGGGAATTATTCAAAGATTATAAATTTAGGGCACAAATGAATACAAGATATATAGAATCCGATCTCTTTGACGCAACAAGAATACACGTATTGGATACATTAATTTCCAGATTAACAAAGGCAGATATACAATCAACAATTACACCAGATGAAGGAAGAAACGTTCCATGGCACATTAACTCTATCCGTGGTGTAGAAACTGCAAAACACACATTAATTGCTTTAGACGGCATTAAAGAAATGGTTCAGATTAACTGGGATAATGTAAGAGACAAAGTTAGAGAATTAAAGATGAGAGCTATATTAATGCTCGAAGAAATAATTGAAATGGGCGGATACTTTGAAGCTGTTGAAAATGGAATGTTCGTTGACAATGGCGAATATCCAGAAAGAATGGGCGATGGTATTGTAAGAAAGAAAGATGGAGGAATTGGAGCAGGTTCTGTTGTTCCAAGAGACAAAGACTACATGGCACCTGTATGTCACCACTTTGGTTATAACAACCTTCCAGAAGGTCTTGAAAAGCCATGTGACTTAATTGGTGGATGTACATTATGTAATCCTGATAAGATCCAATACATAGACGAACTTGATGAAGAGGATAATGTATATAAGAGACTTGAAAAAATAAGGGAATACAGAGAAAATAACTTAATCAAACCAGAAGTAGAATGGAGTTATGACGGTTACATTCAGCTTGATATGACAATTCCTGAATCACCAGAATATGCAGAAGCAGCCGCTCTTGAAATCTGTAAGAGAATGGGACTTGAAGACGCACAGGTTATTGCAAAAACAGTTCTTCACCCAACAGAAGGAACATATCTTGAGTTAAAGGCAAAAGTACCATTTGCTATTAAGAAGGACGAACTTGTATTGCCTAAAAAAGCAGAAGTAATGTCAGATGATGAATTATTTGAATTCTTTGCTAAAAACAAGGTAAAGGTTGTAGCTGGTACAGTTGGTAATGATGAACACAATGTTGGTATCAGGGAAATTCTCGATATTAAACATGGCGGTATAGAAAAATACGGTATAAAATATGAATATCTTGGAACAAGTGTTCCACCAGAAAAATTAATAGATGCTGCAATTGAATTTGGCGCACAGGCTGTACTTGCTTCAATGATTGTTACACATAATGATGTACATGTTGAAAACATGAAAAAATTGCATCAATTAGCAATAGAAAAAGGTGTAAGGGATAAATTGTTATTAATAGTTGGAGGAACACAGCTAAATGACGATTTAGCAAAAGAAAATGGAATGGACGCAGGATTTGGAAGAGGAACAAAAGGAGCTCATGTTGCAACATTCATTGCAAAGAAATTAAAAGAAAAAATGGAAGAATAATATAAAACCCCTCTGCACCACTGCAGAGGGGTTGTTTTTTTCTGTAATTTTCAAAATAACAACCTATTTTTTATCATTTCTTTTATTATTTTCATTTTTTAATGGCAATTTCATTACTATATAAGATAATTTTATTATCGCAACCAATATTACAATTGAAAAGAGCAAATTCAAAATATTTATAAAACTTGTAAAATTAAAGTCCATTATACTCCCCCCTAATAATTTATTTTATACGTTCCTGAAACACTTACATCATATGAATAAAGTTTTATTAAATTTTGTATTAGCAAATATAAATTTACAGTTCCACTTCCTCTCAAAGTTGCGGATTGCTTATCCGAACTTATTTCTACAGAAGCTTTTGGATATTCTAATTTTGCTGCTAAGGTCCATCCGGTTAAAGAACATCTTTCATTTGAGTAACTTAAAATTTCTCCAAATGAACCATCTTTAAAAATTTTTAAGTCTGCCATTACATTAAAATATATATTTGCGATATTAAGATTATTCTTAGTTATTTTTTTTGAAAATTTAGCAGTATAATAAGAAGTATATCCTTTTGTAGTTAGTTTATTTGTCAATTCAAATCTAACATTACTTTTATTCAAATTTGTTTTTGAAATTTCTTTAAGCAAATATTCCAATTCAAAAGAATTTTCTACTTTAATCGGTATAATGTTTTTTGGAATTTCATCTTTTTTTATAGTTTTTAAATTATATCTATTTGAAATTTCATCTATTCTCTTCATTTCATCAATTTCATTATTTGTTATACAAGAAGCAAAAAATAATATAAACATAAATGAAACCAACACAATTATTAATTTTTTCACAAAAAAAACACTTCCGTACAAAGATTACCAAAAATACGTTTATTCATACAATCCCTCCTGATTTTTATATTTTTATCTGGCGCCAGAAATTAATTTTTATTAATTATAAAGTCCTTTTACAAAATTGTTGAGAAAGTGATAAAGCATAGGTGAATATATTGATTTAGACTTTTTAAATGAATAATAATAAATTATTGCAGAGATAAAGACAAATAATTTCCCATCTAACAATGTATATTGTTCATGAACGACAGCAAAAATAAATGCTGAAATAAAACAAATTAACTTATTATTTTTAAATATAATTTCCAAAAAACTTATCACTATTAATCTATATAATATTTCTTCATATATAGGTGCCCAGGTTATACTCATTAAATCTATTGAAAAAAAAGCATTAAAATCAAAATTTTTAATCTTTATATATATTCCGAAAAGATAAAATATCAATATAAATAAAAGCAATTTATCTTTAAATATAATAGTAAAATTATTAAATTTAAAATAGAATTTTAACGTTTCATCGCCTTTTATTTCAATATAAACCGCTATAAGATATAAAAGAAACATTATAGCCCAAAAATATGAAATAGTAGAAGTGATTCCAACGTAAGCTATAGCAATAATGTGAAAAAATATTATTATTTTTATTCTAAATGACTGATTTTCCATATTATTTATCATAAATTTTCACATTTATAGTATTTTTATATTTTTTTTAATTATATCAAAAGAAAAAAAAGAAATCAATACAAATAAAAAATTTTACCTTATATTTCCAATATTTAAATTTATAATTAATATATCAACTGATTAAATAATAACAATATAATATGGATGCATCGCAACATTTATTGCAAAGAAATTAAAAGAAAAAATGGAAGAATAATATTATAGAAATAACAAAAAAAGACCCAAATAATGGGTCTTTTTTTGTTGGGGTGGCATGTGGGATTTGAACCCACGACATCCTGATCCACAGTCAGGCGTTCTACCACTGAACTAATGCCACCATCACTAAATAAAAAAAGGTGGCGCGCCCAGAGGGACTCGAACCCCCAACCCTTGGATTAGAAATCCAATGCTCTATCCTATTGAGCTATGGGCGCTGGAGCGGCCGACGAGACTCGAACTCGCAACCCCTGGCTTGGAAGGCCAGTGTTCTACCAATTGAACTACAGCCGCACAGAAAAACCGCCACCTTCTGGTCGGAGCGACTGGGATCGAACCAGCGACCTCCGGTTCCCAAGACCGGCGCGCTACCATCTGCGCTACGCTCCGCCACTTACCGTCTTCATTCGACGTCCGAGAATTATAATACCACAAAAATCAAATTCTGTCAAGTTAAAAATTATTTCAAGTTTTTTACAAGTTTATAGCTCATCGAGCTGTTTTACAATTTTTTGTAACACATCAGGCTCTTCATAAAAGGAAACTACCTCACCATCTATTGTTTCTATAGTTAAACAAAATGTTTCAAGGTGCGGTTTATGAAGGGTTCTGAGCCTTCTGTTCGGCATAAATAAATCACGTATTTTTACGTAGTATAATTCTTGATTGCTTTTTATATCATATAGATTATAACTTTTTATATCTGATTTATTTATAATGCGTTTATAATAATCGCCATTTGGCATTTGAACAGAAAAAGCGATTTTTCCATCTTTTATACCTAAAATGCTTCCTAATAACTTTCCAATTTCTTCTATTGAAGAAACTTCACCACGACCAAAAAATAAATGATAGAAATTCCAATCTTTTTCATTTTCACCGCTTTCTGATAAATATTCTTTTAAAATATCAATTTTTTTCTCATCATTTGCTGCAACAAGAAATATAATAGCTACTGTTATTAAATAAGCAAGTATAAATAAGTTAGTAAATCCAAATAACAATGCAATAGCTTCTGCTGCTATAATTGTTCCTGCCAAAAAGGAAAATACCTGTTTTCCTTGAAGTTTTAATATTCTATAGAATATTATAAAAAGTATTAATGAAACACCGAAAAAAGCCCAACCTTTTATAAAATACTGCAATAATGGGGTTAATCCAAATAATATTGCTAAAATACTATAATTCATTTTCGTACCTCCTATTTTCCTACGCAGAAATTTCCAAAAATATTATCAAGAAGTGTTTCTGTATAATCTTCGCCTGTTAATTCATTTAAAGATTCGATAGATTTTCTTACATCAAACATTATAGCATCATTGGTAAGACCTAAATGAATACCATTTAGAGCATTTTCAATAGAATCGATAGCTTTTTTAACAGCGTTTTTTTGTCTTTCGTTAGTGAGGGTATACTCTTTTGTAATTACCACATCTTTTAATTCGTTATAAATAAGATTTTCTAATTCCTGGATTTCACCATTTGCAGCGGAAATTTTCACTATTTTATATTCCTTCCATGGGATATCAATTTTATCGGTATTTTTTATATCTGATTTATTTATTACAATTACAATTTTTTTGTCTGTATAGTTTTTTATTTTTTCAAAGATTTCAAGATCATAATCTTCAATTCCAGTGGAATTATCAAGAACAAATAATATCATTTTTGATTCCTCAATAGCTTTTAACGAACGTTCTACGCCTATTTTTTCTACAATATCTCCTGTTTCTCTAATTCCTGCTGTATCAATTACTTTTATATATATACCTCGAATGTTTAAATTTTCTTCTATAGTATCTCTGGTTGTTCCAGGAATATCAGTCACTATAGCTCTATCTTTTCTTAAAAGTGCATTTAAAAGTGTAGATTTTCCAGCATTTGGTTTTCCAACAATAGCCATTTTAATTCCTTCAACTGCTGCAATTCCGTTATCAGCATTTTCATATAGATAATTGAGTTTTTCTTTTACAGAATTAAGGGAATCCAAAAATTCAAAGTTGTCAACTTCAAAATCATCAGGATAATCCATTTCAACTTCAATTCTTGCCGCAATATTGTATAAGACGCTTTTTAATTCTTTTATATCTTTTGAAAGCTTTCCGTCTATTTGACTTGCTGCAGCTTTTAAGGAATATTCTGAGTTAGCGTGTATCATTTCATTTATAGCTTCAGCTTTTATGAGATCCATTTTTTTGTTCATTACAGCACGTTTAGAGAATTCGCCAGGCAAGGCTTCTCTTACACCTAAAGATAAGATTATATTTAATATTTTTTTTGTAAGGAGAATACCACCATGTCCAAATATTTCGAGCATATCTTCGCCTGTGTAGCTTTTTGGTCCCTTATGATATACCCACGTTACTTCATCAATTAATTCATTATTTTGTTTTAGAAAACTATAATACATATATTTGGGTTTTGGATTTTCCATATTAAATAGTTCTTTAATAACTTTAATAACTTTATCACCAGATAGTCTTATTACTGAAATTGCTCCAGTTCCTGGAGGCGAAGAAATTGCAGCAATAGTATCAAAAATCATATAACCACTCCTTGAAAAATTTCTGATTTATTATATCATATTAATGTAGTTTCTTTTTTTAATATTATAATTTTTTATTGTAAATATAGATTTACTGAAATTAAAGTAAAAATATATTTATTAGGAAACTTTATAAAAAGATTTACTCTTGGTGTTCGATACTAATCCTCAAAAATTCTTGTTCCCACCGGTTGTTGCAGACTCACATCCATGTTCGTCCTTTTGATGTTGATTGAGAAAAATAAAAACTCCTTTAGGCGAATTGAGTGCTAATCTTCGAAAAATCTCTTTGAAAGTAGAAAAATAACTTTAATATAAAAGATGATTTAATTTCAGTAAATCTATATTATTGACAGAAAAAAGAATTTTTGATATAATTAGCTTAACGAAATATGGGGGTGGAATTATGTTAGAAGGGAAATTAGTGAAATTAAGAGCTTATTCAAAAAATGATTTAGAAAAGGTTCTTGAATATATTAATGATGAAGAAGTTAGAAAGAATTTAATGCCGGGGATTCCTTATCCTTTTAGAATGGAAGATGAAGAAAAGTGGTATGAAAAACTCAATCCTTTTGGTGGAGGAAAGTATGATTTTGCTATTGAATTAAAGAAAACCGGAGAATATATAGGTGGTTGTGGGGTAAATGAAATAGATTGGAAAAATTCTGTAGCTACTGTCGGAATTTTTATAGGGAAACCTTTTTTTAATAAGGGATACGGAACAGAAGCTATGAAGTTGCTTGTTGATTTTGTTTTTAAAGAAATGAATATAAATAAAGTGAAGTTGCATGTTTTTAGTTTTAATCAAAGAGCGATAAAATCATATGAAAAAGTTGGATTTAAAGTTGAAGGAATACTAAGAGAACAAATTTTTAGAGAAGGAAAATATCACGATGAAGTAATAATGGGGATATTGAGGAAAGAATGGAATAAATAAGGCGCTACCTTTAAGGTTGCGCCTTATTTATTGCGAATATAGTGCTTCCAGAGCCGCTCATTAAAGAAAATACAGATTTTTTTGACATATCATATTTTATTTTTTTTAGTTCAGGATATTTTTTAAATACAACCTGTTCAAAGATATTAAACGCATTTTCTCTGGCTAACATAAAATTTTTTTCTTTTAATGCTTCATAAAGCTTGTATGGATCTCCATATCTTTGTAATTCATTCCAGTTATTGTCTATTTCACCATACATTTCCGGTGTTGAAACATGTATTCCTGGAAAATTAAATTCAAAATTAAGGTTTAATGGATTAAGAAATGTAAGTTTATCCCCGATACCTTCAGCAATTGCTGTTCCACCAAATATTAAAAATGGAACATCACCACCAATTTTCGTACCGATTTCAATAATGTCTTTATCAGAAATATTATAATGTTCTTTTAAAAATTTTAATACAGCTGCAGCATCAGCACTTCCACCACCAATTCCGCCACCTTGAGGAAGTTTTTTTTGCAATTGAATTTTGAGATTAAATTTATATCCTGTGAGTTTTTTAAATGTATCAATAGCCTTTTTTATAATATTCTTTTCCCAGGGAAAATTCAATTCTGGTTCTGAGTGAAATTCTTCTTTTTCTGAAAATTCTATTTCAATTTCATCATATATTGGAATTGTCTGGAATAATGTGAGTATATCATGATATCCATCTGATCGTTTATTAACAACATCAAGATAGAGATTAACCTTGGCATATGCTTTAAATAGCATTAGATCACCTCTAAAGCTTTTAATGCTATTTCAGACCAACCTTCAAATTTTCCATCAAAATTCTTTAATTCCTTTTCTGATATCCAGGTTTCTTCAAAATTTTCTTTTTCTTTTATTTCAGCTTTTGTTATATATGCAATGAACAATATTCCAAGGTGGACTCTTGAAACTGATGTGGTATCATCAAGTATTAATCCCACGTATTTTAATGATTTGATCTTTTCAATATCTGTTTCTTCATCTAATTCCCTATTAAGGCCGTTATAAAATGTTTGTTCAGGGTTTTCAGATTCATCAACGGGATTTATATGACCGCCGATTCCCACACTATATAAATTATGCAATCTTTTTTCTGTTTGTTTTTTTGTTCTTTTTACAACAAGTATTTCATTATTTTCATTTTTTAAAACAACATATGGAATAATTTGTTTTTTCGATTCATCATTTTCAGCTATATCTCTATCTATAAAGTATGCATTTTTAAAGATTTTTTCAAGAATGGTTTGTTCAACTACTGCAAAACTGTTATCAAATTCAATATCGTTTAGGACTTCATTATCTATAACCCAGACTTTTTCTTTCATTCCACAACCTCCACAGTGATGTTTTGATTGGTGTAAATACATATTTCACCGGCAATTTTTAATGCTTCTGTAGCGATTTTTTCTGCATCGAGATCGGAATTTTTAAGTAAAGCTTTAGCTGCTGCAAGTGCATATGGTCCTCCTGAACCTATAGCCATAACGTTTTCTTCTGGTTCAATTACTTCACCATTTCCAGAAATTAATAAAAGATAGTTTTTATCAGCAACGAGTAACATAGCTTCTAATTTTCTTAAAATTTTATCAGTTCTCCAATCTTTTGATAATTCAACGGCAGCTTTTAAAAGATTTCCAGCGTTTGCTCTGTATTTTGCTTCAAAACGTTCAAATAAAGCTAATGCATCTGCAACAGAACCTGCAAACCCGGCAACAACCTTTCCTTCACCCAATCTTCTAACTTTTCTTGCAGTTCCTTTAAATATAGTATTTCCAAGAGTTATTTGTCCGTCTCCAGCAATTACTGTTTTTCCGTCTTTTTTTACTCCTACAATAGTTGTTCCTCTAAATTCCATACTTTCACCTCATTTTTCTATTATTTATTAATATACTCATTTTTAATTAATTCGTAAAGAATTTTGCTTATAATTTTATTAATCAACAATACAAATTATATCACAGGAGGGGTAAAGATTATGAAAAAAGTATTTTTATTTTTGGCTATGACAGTATTAATATTTAACGTGGCATTTTCAGCAAAAACTGTTTTTAACATGTCTGTTGTGTTTCCAACATTAAGGGATTTGGATGGAAGAATGGAAGGAATTTTGTCTTTTAAAAGTCCATCTGAAATAAAATATGGATTTGCTTCAGGTTTTTTTGTACCTTTTATAAAATACAATCTTTTTGATTTAAATGGTACATTTGATTTTGCAACTTCAATTAATACATTGGAATATAAAACAGAATTTTCTGTGATTTATACCTTTGGAAAAAGAGAAGCTTCAATGTTTATTGAACAACCTATTACTTCTGATCTGGAATATTCCACAAAATATGGAATTAGATTTTTTGTAGAAGGGCTCAATGGAAATGTGATTATATCAACAACATTAAAGGATATTTTTGTTGGTTTTACGTATTGAGGTGTAATTAATGTATAAAATTCTTGTAGTTGAAGACGATAAAAGTATTTCAAGGTTGTTAGAACTTGAATTGAAACATGAAGGATATATTGTAGAAGTTGCTTTTACAGGAAAAGAGGGGCTTGAAAAGTACGAGGAATTCAAGCCCGATGTTATTATACTTGATTTAATGCTTCCTGAAATAGATGGTATTGAAGTTGCTGACTCAATTAGAAATTATGATCATAATGTTGGAATAATTATGCTAACTGCAAAAAGCGATCTGCCTTCGAAAATTGAAGGATTAAAAACAGGTGCAGATGATTACATGGTAAAGCCTTTTGAAATAGAAGAGCTGGTTGCACGAATAGAAGCATTATTAAGAAGGCTGGGAAAACATGAAAGTATGAAGGTTGGGAATATAGAAATGGATCTTGAAAAAATGGAAGTGAAGGTTAATGAAAAAGTTGTAAACTTAACACTTACTGAATTCAATCTATTAAAGTATTTTATGCAGAATAAAAATGTGGTAATATCAAAAGAAAAATTACTTGAAGAAATATGGGGATATGATGATCTTGAAAATATAAATCTGGTAGAGGTATATATTAATTATTTAAGAAAAAAGCTTGGAAAAGAAGGAAAAAAAATAAAGACAGTAAGAGGTGTTGGTTACGTATTTAAAGAGGATTGATAATAAAAAAAGTGTGGTCTGGAGCCTTACATTTATATATACAGGAATTATGATAGTGGTTTTACTTGCTATCATATTTTCTCTTCGATATTTTGTTGAAAAATCATCTGTGAAAACTTATGCCATTTATTTAAAACAGCAGGTTGAACGTTTTTCAGACACGCCTCAACACTTTATGGGAAGAATGATGTCAAGACCTTCGCTTTTAAAGGATGCTGAAAGATTGAAAGCAAGCTTGTTGGCTAATAAGGTTGTTATCCTGGATGGCATTATTGTAAATGACCCATATGGAATAGTAGATGAAAAATTATTTAATATGAAAGAAAAATATGCTGTATATGAAAAAGATGATATCTATTATATTTTTATAAAAACAAAAATTTTTGATAATTCAGATTTGATTATAGGTGGGCCATCCCTTGAATATACAGCATTATTGAAAACATTTAATTCTATGGCACTTAATTTAAGTTTTTTGAGTATTTTAATATCGCTATTAGTATCGTATTACTTTGCTAAACGTTCTCTTAAACCGTTATTGATTATTTCTGAAGAAATAGCGGAGATTAATGTTGAAAATTTAAATAAACGAATGCCAGAGCAAAATTATTATGAATTTGACAAGTTGACTCAGAATATTAATTTAATGCTTGAAAAAATAGATGAAGGTTATAAGTTGCAGAAACAGTTTGTATCTGATGTATCTCATGAATTAAGAACGCCGCTTACATCTATTATTGGATATATAAAATTAATAGAACGTTGGGGAAAAGAGGATAAACAAATTTTTGAGGAATCACTTGAAAATATAAAAAACTCTGCAGAGTATTTAAAAGATATGGTTGAAAATTTATTATTGCTTACTAAAAATGAAGAAGATATAGTTTTTGAAGAATTAAATGTAAAGGATGTAGTAGAAAAGATTATAAATATATATAAAAACGAGGATATAAATATACATTATGAATTAAAGGATTTATATGTAAAGACAAATAGTAATTACCTTGGAATTATAATAAAAGTTATTCTTGAAAATGCTATAAAATACACAAAGCAAAATAATAAAAACAATGTATATATAAAAATGTATAATTCTACAATTGAAATTATAGATGAAGGGCCTGGAATTCCTGAAGATGAGATTAATAAAATTTTTGAGAGATTTTATAAATCTGAAAAATCAAGAACAGGTAAAGGATTTGGGCTTGGATTATCAATAGCAAAGAAATTAAGTGAAAAATTAGGATTAAAAATAGAGGTTAACAGCATTCTGGGTAAAGGAAGTTCATTTAAGATTAAATTTTCTTGAAAATTTTGTTTTTTTATTTTTTTGTTGTATAATGATATTAAGAGGTGAAAATATGAGAAGTATGACAGGTTATGGAAGAATAGAGAAAAATATAGGTAATTATAGTTATACTGTTGAAATAAAATCTTTAAATGGAAAGCATCTAAATATTAAAACAAATCTCCCCTGGATATATTCTTCACTGGAATTAAAAGTAAATGATCTTCTAAAAAAGAATTTTAAAAGAGGATCATTAAGTGTATATATTGATATTAGACTTCTTCAACCCAAAAGTATTATAAAAATAGATAAGCCATTAGCAAAATCTTACTACGATGCATTAAATGAACTTGCACAATATCTCCACCTTAGTGATAGTCCATCTCTTGATTTACTGGTAAAATTTAAAGAAATAATGAGGTATTCAATTGATGAAGAAGAATTATTGGTAATATGGGAAGGTCTTGAAGAGGCTGTTAATATTGCTATAGATAAGGTTATAAGTGTTCAGGAGTCTGAAGGTGAAAAGATTAAAGGGGTTATTCTTGAATATGTAGAAGAAATAGAAAAATTAACTACATTAATAGAAGAAAAAAGCGGAGAAATGAAGGAATATTATAAAAATAAATTAAAAGAATCATTAAAAGACCTGGATTTAAATATTGAATACAATAAAGAAAGATTGGAATATGAAATAGCCTTAATTCTTGAAAGAGGAGATATTACAGAAGAAATCGATAGATTAAAAATGCATACCAAGAAATTTAAGGAAGTTGTAAATTCTGAAAAAGAATCAATAGGCCAGAATCTTGATTTTCTTGCCCAGGAAATGCATAGAGAATTTAATACAATAGCTTCTAAATCAAAATTAAAAGAAATTACAGCTTTTTCGCTTGATGGAAGGCTATATGTAAATAAGATAAAAGAGCAGGTTCAAAATATACATTGATATAAAACAAAATATTCGGAGGTGTGTGTATGTACGGATTAATTAATATTGGTTTTGGTAATGTTGTAATTGGTGATAGAGTTATCGCTATTGTTAACCCAGAATCTTCACCATTAAAAAGATTAAAGGATATTGCAAAAGAAGAAGGAAAATTAATTGACGCAACATATGGAAGAAAAACAAGAGCTATTGTAATTACTGATAGTAACCATATCATATTAAGTGCTATACAACCTGAAACAATTAGTGGAAGATTTATGCAGAATTTTTATGATGTTGAAAGTGCTCTTGAAAAAATCAGGAGAGAGGTTTATTCTAAATGACAAAAGGAATACTTTATGTCGTTAGTGGGCCAAGTGGAGTAGGTAAATCTTCAATTATAAAAGAAGCAATGAAAAGACTTAAGGGATTTACTTTTTCCATTTCATATACAACAAGAAAACCTCGTCCTGGCGAAGTAAATGGAAAGGATTATTTCTTTGTAGATGAAAAAACATTTGATGAAATGGTAAAAAATAACGAATTTCTTGAATATGCCGAAGTGCATGGTCATAAATATGGAACATCAAAAAGTTTTATAAAAGAAAAAATCAATGAAGGTTTCAGTATAGTCCTGGATATTGATGTTCAGGGTGCATTAAATGTGGTAAAACAAATGAGAAAAGAAACAGTTCTTATATTTATTGCACCACCATCATATTCTGAATTAAAAAAGCGTCTTTTAAATCGAGGAACAGAAAAGATGGAAGATCTTAAAAGACGTCTTGAAGATGCAAAATGGGAATTATCTAAAATAAATGAATTTGATTATCTAATAGTAAATGAGGATTTAAACGAATCAATCAACCAATTAATTTCAATATTTATAGCTGAACAAATAAAGACTGAAAGGGTTACCGAACATCTTGGTAATTATTCATTCTTTAAATTTGAGGAGGAATGAGTATGTCAATGGATTTTAACTATGATAAAATAATGGAAAAAGTTGGGTTCAAATATGTTGTGCCAATTATGGTTGCAAAAAGAGTACAGATATTAAAAGATGAAGGTTTTGATGCGACATCAAAACCACTTGTAGAGACTTCTGACAATAACCTTGTTACCATAGCTTTTAAAGAAATTGAGAAAGGACATGTAAGATTAAAAAACAAAGATAGACTTTCTGACTTAAAACCAGAGGTGAAATAGTGAAAAAAACTTTACTATTTACTTTTTTAATCATTGCATTTATAGCAAGTGCTATTAATTTTGATATAGGTATGTCTATATTAACAGGGAAAGATAATTGGAATATGGGATTGCGTCTGGGATTAGACGAAAATAACTTTGAATTTTTAACAGATATTTCATATGTAAATGAGCCTGAATTATCTTTTATAACATTAATAGATGTAAGTACTTCTATTCTTAAAATAAGCGATACCAGTAATATAAATTTTGGTGTTGCATGGTTTAATGATAGAATTACAAAAGATGCAACAGAAAATAGAAGTATTTATCTTTTATATTCAGGATTGAAATTAAATATGGAAAATATAAGTTTAAAAGCAGGGTTTGGTTATCCGCTTTCACAGGAAACATATTCCACTAATTTAAGCGATTATATGTTTTTTAAGATAACTTATATAGTTCCACCACCAGAAGATTTCATAGATGATTTAAAACTTGAATTTAGATTTTTAAATGGAAGAAAGGATTTTTCAATATATTTTTCGGAGCCAATACAATGAAAAAAGGATATATTCTTCTTGAAAGTGTAATATCTTTGATGATACTATCAATAATATCAGCAATTGTCCTTGCAATTAGTGCAAGGACAATTGTTATGTATAAAGAGATTTTATATAAAGATTTTAAAAGACTTAATGCAGAAAATTCAATTTTATCATTGTTTAAATTATTAAAATACGATATAAAACCTGAAACAATAGAATTTAAAGAATACAGTCTTACTAAACAAATGATATTTTTAAATAATGAAGATAAACCAGTAATAATAGAAAAATATGGAAATGATTTAAGTGTGGTGTATATCAATGAAGCCGGTCAAAAAACTAGAGATTATTTATATAGAAGTGTAAATATGTCAGATTTAAACTATCAAAACAAAATAATGAAATTTAGATTTGATAATTATGAATTAAATATATATTCTGAGGAGTGGTAAAATGGCAAATCCAATAATTGAGGCATACAAATTATTACAGGAAAAAATAAGAATTGAAAACATGAGAACATATCTTGAATTGCTTGAATCAAAGGTTTCCACAGTTAAAGCAAAATCAATACAGGAACTTTCTAAACAAAAGGTTGAAGTAACTCATATAGAGGAAATGTTAAAAGACCATAATGCAAATGTACGTCTTTCTGCGTTAAAATATCTGGAAAAAATGGGGAAATTAAGATGCGACTTATTAGAAGAATTGTTTACAGATATTTCTCCGGTAATAAGAAAAGAAAGTGTAAAATTATATTTAGCTCTTGGATGTGAGAACTTTGAAAAAATATATCCTCTTTCAAAAGATCCGGATTTCAAGGTTAGATTTCAATTGGTTAATTCATTTATAGAGTTCTATCCAGAAGATATAGAAAAAATAAAACCTTATTTTAAAGATGAACCTAATGCGCAAATAAAAGTATTGTTGGATTATAGCGATTCAATAAACGATAGCCTATTATCAGAAGAAATATCCATGACATTAAAAAAGTTATTGTTAAAACGATTTTTTGAAGCGAATGACTCTGTTACTGTATATAATGCATTAGGTGAGGCGTATTTAAATGCATCAAAAGAGATAAAATTATTGATAATAAAATATATGTCTGCATTGCCGTGTGAAATATCGAAGAATTTCTTTACAAAGAATATTGAAGAAGAAAAAGATATAGATTTATTATATGAATTGGTTAATAAAGGTAAGAAAATATGCGGAAATGATATAGTAGAAGATTGGGTAATAGACGAATTTATAAAATCAGAAATTCCTAAAATTAAGAATTTTGGATTTAAACTTGCAGCAGATAAGGATGATATGAATTATGTAGATTATGCAAGGGAAATATTGGATACCGTAGAAGATGAATTTTTGAGCGGTGCGGTAAGTTATCTTTTACATTTTCTTGATTATACATTACTTGATAAAATTCCAGAGTTTTTAGAATCACTTTCAGTAAAGAGAAAAGGTTATGCATTGCAAATAATAAGAAAATTAAAGGCAGAACAATTTTTAATGGAAGTTTCTAAAATCGCAGAAAATAAATCATATCCAGTTAATTTAAGGAAAAATGCCATAAATATATTAAAAATATTAAAAGCAAACAATTTCTGGGAAACACCATATAATATTTTAAAAGATGAAAATGAAAATGGTGCTTTAAAATTAGCAGCATTAACAACACTTTTAAAATTAAATCCAGAGGTTGTTCCAAGTGTTCTTGAATGAGATATTTCCAAATAAATGTATTTCCTGCGGGAAAAAAATACCTTTCTATGAATTTCTTTGTATTGAATGCAAAGAAAAGTTATTTGATCCTTCAATAACAGTATTAAATAACACAATTATATACCATTCCTCGTTTTATGAGGAAACAATGAAAAGAATAGTACAGGAATTCAAATTTCGTGAAAAAATACATTATGCTGATTTTCTTTCAAAAATGCTATTAAAAACATATAAATATTTTAAAATAGATTTTTCAAATGAACCAGAAATATTATATATTCCGTCAATAAAACGTCATTATAAAATAAGGGGATATAATCCTGTAAAGGAAATTGCAAAGAATTTTTCTAAATATACAGGCTTTAAAATAAATCATGCAATTTCAGTAAAAAAAGGGTATAATAAATCCCAGGTAGAAGCTAATACGATTGAAGAAAGAAAAAAGCAAATAAAAGGAAAATTCGTATTGGTCAGTGAGTTAGAAAAAAAAGATTATATACTAATTGATGATGTTTATACGACAGGTGCTACAATAGAAGAGGTATTAAATATACTAAAAGGTAAAATTACTGTTATAACTCTTTGCAAAAATGTAAAGAAATGAATTTGTTCATAATGTTGAAAATCTGGTTATTACAAATAATTAAATATAGTTATAAGAAAAATTTTTAAATATGCTCTTGTTTGCTAAAAAAAAATATATGATAGAATTTAAATGACAAAATTCTATCGGAGGTCATAGAAATGATAATAGACAAAAAACTATCCATGTTGCTTGAAAATGATGAGCCCAGCATTCAAGAGTTAAGAAATATTGCCAAAAATATGGGCATTAAATTAAAAAGATCAATGAGAAAAAAAGATATTATAAAAGTTATAAAAAACAAGCTATTACAATTGAAGGAAGAAGGATTAATTACAGATCCAACGGTTATGAACAGTTTTACAACGAAGTCAATTAATAAAAATTCTATACTTAAATACGGGAAGAAATTAAATAAAAATATTCTTGTTATTACAAGTGTAAATGCAAATTGGGTTCATGCATTTTGGGAATTTTCAAATGAAATAATAGAAAAATTAAATAAAATTTCTGAAAGTACAAAACTTATAATGAGATTTTATGATATAACAGGAATAGAAATGGATATAGATGTACCTCATAGAACATATGAATATCCAAATGATTTAAAAGAATATACAAACTACTATTTTTATTTACCAGTTCCTAACAAAGAATACATTGCAGAATTAGGGTATTTTACACAGGAAAAAGAATTTATAGCGATAATTAGAAGTAATAGAGTGAAGATGCCATCTGATAAGCCAAATTTTTCAGAATCAGTATATATGTATAATTTAAAAACTGGTAAAAAAAGAAAAATAAAGCATAAAAAAGAATTTAATATAATTGAAAAAATTTCCGGAGTCTCTAATGGAAATATGATATTTTCTCAATTGGGAGATAAACCCCCTATATCAGGTGGAGGATCATTTATCTGGAACTTGTATTCTTTAAATAGGGGGATAAAGAAATGAAAAAAGGAAATATATTATTTGTTTTACATTCACATCTTCCATATGTAAGACATCCGGATTATGAAGAGTTTATGGAAGAGAGATGGCTTTTTGAGGCTATAACAGAAACATATGTGCCATTAATTCAGATGTTTAAAAAGCTTGAACATAGAGGAATAGAATTTAAATTAACAATGAGTTTTTCGCCTACATTAATTGAAATGTTGAGTAGCATTGATTTACAGGAAAAGTATGTTCGTTATTTAAAAAAGATTATAAAACTTGCAGAAAATGAATATATAAAAACAAAAGATGAAGAGATACAAAAACATAAAATGGCAGACTATTATCTAAATAGGTTTAAAGAAATTCTTGTTATATTTGAAAGAGAATATGAGAAAAATATTCTTGAAGCATTTAAAGAATATGCAGAAAAAGGTTATCTCGAATTAATTACCACAGCAGCAACTCATGCGGTTCTTCCAATATATCAGGAATATCCTGATATAGTTAAAATGCAGGTAAAATATGGTCTTGAAACATTTAAAAAAGCATTTGGATATTATCCAAAAGGTTTCTGGCTTCCTGAATTAGCTTATTATGAAGGACTTGATGCAATATTAAAGGAATTTGGAATAGAATATACAATACTTGAAAGAGAAGCTCTGATACACGGTGAAAGTTATCCACTGTATAATGTATATAATCCAATAATGACACATGAAGGATTATTTGTATTTGGAAGAGATAAAGAAAATAATTTTGAGATTTTTGATCCGGAATATGGATATACATCGGATCCAAGATATAGAGAATTTTATAGAGATATAGGATTTGATAGGGAATATGAGTATATAAAAGATTATATTGATAAAAGTGGAGTAAGATGCAACACAGGAATAAAATATCATAAAATAACAGGAAAGGAAAAAGAATTATTCGAAAAAGGATTATATGATATAGATGAAGCATATAGCGTTGTAAAAGAACATGCAAAAGATTTCGTTGAAAAAAGGAAAAAACAGTTAAAAAAGCTATCTAACGAATATCCAGAAATAGAACCAACAATGGTTTATGCATTTAATACAGATTTTTTTGGGCATTGGTGGTATGAAGGAATTATTTTTTTACAAAAAGTTTTTGAAAATCTTGATGCAGTAGAAAACTTAAATGCAAAAACGCCAATGGAAATTTTAAATGATATAGAAGAAATTCAAATGCTTTCACCTTCAAAATCAACGTGGGGAATAAACGGATATTTTGAAGAGTGGATAAATGGCAATAATGATTGGATATATCCGGCAATATATGAAATGGTTGAAGTTTTGAAAAAGAAAATTAACAATAAATTTACAGAGCAGGAAAAACGTGTTTTGCAACAAATGATAACAGAGCTAATGCTTACGCAATCAAGTGATTGGGCGTTTATTATAAGTTCAGGGACGACAGTAGAATATGCCGTTAACAGAATCAAAACACACGTGAAACGTTTTTTTGAACTTAATGAAATGCTTGACAGTGGAAAAATTGAAAAAAATAAGTTAAAATATTATATGTGGGTAGATAAGATTTTTGAGAACATTGATTATAGTAAAATAATGTGATCAATTTTGAAAGGAGGGCATAAAGTGCCAGAAAAATACTTTGAAATCAGATGGCATGGAAGAGCTGGTCAGGGTGCAAAAAGTGCTTCTCAGTTTTTAACAGAAGCTGCAGTAGAAGCAGGAAAATACTCAACAGCATTCCCAGAATACGGTGCAGAAAGATCAGGAGCACCAATGAAAGCATTTAACAGAATTGCTGATGTTCCAATTAGAATAAGAAGCGGTATTGAAAATCCAGATGTTGTTGTTGTATTCGATGATACTATGTTAGGATTGCCAGATATTACAGCTGGTCTCGGTGAAGATAAGATTATGTTGGTTAACACAGTTATGTCACCAGAAGAAGTAAGAGAAAAAACAGGATTCAAGGGAAAAATATATACAATTCCAGCAACAGATATAGCATTAGAAGAAATAAAAAGAGGTATTCCAAATACAGTTATGATTGGAGCTCTTGTTAAATTGACAAATGTTGTTCCAATGGAAGTTGTAAAGGAAAAGGTTAGAAAAACATTTGAAAAGAAATTCTCCGAAGAAGTAGTTCAAGCAAACTTAAGAGCTGTTGACCGCGGTTATCAGGAGGTGAAAGGCGATGCCTAAATACGATAGCTGGAAAGAAATGCCAATTGCTGGTGTAATAGATAAACCAGCAACAGCAAGAGAATACAATACAGGTACATGGAGAGTAATGAGACCAATTGTAGATAAAGATGCATGTATAAATTGTATGCAATGTTGGTTATACTGTCCAGACATGGCAATAGATGGAAAAGTAAAAGAAGATGGAAAAACAGAAATGATAGGCTTCAACTACACATATTGTAAAGGTTGTGGAACATGTGCAGAAGTATGTCCTGTAAATGCAATTACAATGAAGCCTGAAACGGAATTTTTAAAATAAGGAGGTTGAATATAGATGCCTAAAACATTAGCAATTACTGGTGCAGCTGCAGTTGCTCATGCAATGAGACAGATAAATCCAGATGTTGTAGCTGCATATCCAATAACACCACAGACTCCAATAGTTGAATATTTTGCACAATTTGTTGCAGATGGAGCTGTTGATACAGTAATGGTACCTGTTGAATCAGAACACTCAGCAATGAGTGCTGTTGTTGGTTCAGCTGCAGCAGGTGCAAGAACAATGACAGCAACAGCAGCAAACGGTTTAGCATTAATGTTTGAAATTGTATATATAGCAGCATCAATGAGATTACCAATTGTAATGCCAATAGTTAACAGGGCTTTATCAGGTCCTATTAATATACACGGAGATCATTCAGATGCTTACGCTGTAAGAGATGCTGGATGGATTCAGTTATTCTCAGAAAATTCACAGGAAGCATATGATATGACAATTATTGCTACAAAATTAGCAGAAAGAGAAGAAGTATTAACACCTGCAATGGTTAACCTTGATGGTTTCATTACATCACATGGTGTTGAAGGTGTAGAAATTTTAGATGACGAAGTTGTAAGAGACTTTGTTGGAATTTGGGAACCAAAATATCCATTATTAGATATTGATAACCCAATTACACATGGGCCATTAGACTTATTTGATTACTATTTCGAACATCATAGACAACAACAAGAAGGTTTAAAAAATGCTTACAAAGCATTACCTGAAGTATTTGCAGAATATGAAAAGATTTCAGGAAGAAAATATGACTTCTTAGATTTATATAGAATGGAAGATGCTGAATACGTAATGGTTGTTATGAATTCAGCTGCATCAACAGCTAAATATGTTGTTGATGAATTAAGAGAAAAAGGAATAAAAGCTGGATTAGTAAAACCATGGGTATTCACACCATTCCCAAAGAAAGAAATTTTAGAAGCTCTTGATGGTAGAAAAGCAGTTATGGTACTTGATAGAGCTATGTCATTTGGTAAAGAAGCACCATTATATTCATTGATAAAATCAGCATTATATGAAGCAAAGGAAAAACCAATGATAGGTTCATATGTATATGGTTTAGGTGGAAGAGATGTAACACCACACATGTTACACATTCCATTCGAAGACGCAATGAAAGGCGACCTTGATCCAAACGAAGAAAGATATCTCGGTTTAAAAGAATAATGGAGGTGAATAATAGTGCCTGTAAATTTAAAGCAATTAATTAATTTGGTAGATAAAGAAGATTGGCCATTTACACAGGGACATAGATTATGTCCAGGATGTAACGCACCAATGGTAGCAAAATGGGCAACAATGACAGCAAAAGCTTTAGGATATGAACCAGTAGTAGGTGCAGCTACAGGATGTTTAGAAGTTTCATCAACAATATATCCATTTACATCATGGAATATTCCATACATCCATAACGCATTTGAAAATGTAGCAGCAACAATTTCTGGTGCAGAAGCTGCATATAGATCATTAAAAAACAGAGGAAGATTAAAGACAGATAAACCAATAAAGTTTATAGCATTTGGTGGAGACGGTGGAACATACGATATAGGTCTTCAATCATTATCAGGTGCAATTGAAAGAGGACATGATTTCTTATACATCCTTTATGATAATGAAGGTTATATGAACACAGGTAACCAGAGATCAGGATCAACACCTCCAGGTGCAGACGCAACAACAGAACCTGTTGGTAAAGTTAAAAACGGTAAAGTACAATTTAAGAAAAACATTGTTGAAATAATTGGTGCTCATGAAAACGTATATGCTGCAACAGCTTCAACTTCAGATCCATTTGATTTTATGGCAAAAGTTGAAAAAGGTTTAAAACACGAAGGTCCAGCATTTATTGCAGTATTGGCACCATGTGTAAGATTCTGGAGAATTCCTGAAAGTGATGGTCCAAAAATTACAAAATTAGCAGTAGAAACAAAATACTGGCCATTATACGAAATTGATAGAGGAGTATATAAAATTACAAGAAAACCAAGAAACTTCAAACCAATTGAAGAATATATCAGATCAATTGGAAGATTTAGAAAAGCATTACAACATCCTGAATATCAGGATATGATCGCAGAAATGCAAAAATATGTAGATACAAGATGGGAAAGATTATTAAAACTTGAAGAAGTTACAAAAGATATGTACTTAAGATAATAAAACTTAAAAACCGGGGCTTGCCCCCGGTTTTTAGGCTATAATAACAACACTAAAAATGCAGTAACAGAGGGGGTTATTAGATGAGAGATTGGTTTGTCAAATGGGAAAAGGTTATAGTTATAATAATCGTTGTATTATTTACAGCAGGTATAGTATGGTGGTCTGTTGCAGCATATATGGGGGCATCAAAACAGAATGCAGCAGCAAATGCTAAACCATCTAAAGATAATGCTGTAGCAGTGTTAACAAAAGATGGAACTGAACTTGATTATCCTTATTGGATTATGAATAATGAAGTAAGTGATGAAGTTTCACAGATGAGACAACAATATGCGGCATATGGTCAAAAAATTGATCCTGTATTTGATGAATTAGCATTAAATTACAATGCTGTAAAACAATTATTCGATATAAAGGTAATAGAATATTATGCTGATCAAAATGGATTAACACCATCAGATAAAGAACTTGAAAAAGCGTTTAACAAATATATAGATGATCAAATTGCAAAATTAAAAGAAAATGAGGATACATGGAAGAAATATTTAGATTATTATAAAAGTGAAGATAATCTTAGAAATTTAATTAAATCAAACTATAAAAATATGTATAGAATCCAGTTAATTATCGATAAAGTAAAAGATCATGTATCAGCAGTTTCAAAAGATGAAGGGTTAAAATATCTAAAAGATAATTTTGACGATTTAAAAAAGAAATACGAAGAAGTAAAAGCTCAACATATTCTTGTTAGTGATGAAGCTACAGCATTAAAGATTAAGAAAATGATAGAAGACAAAGAAATTACATTTGAAGATGCAGCAGCAAAATATTCAAAAGACACATCAAATGCAACAAGTGGCGGAGAATTAGGTTGGTTCAAACATGGAGCAATGGTAAAAGAATTTGAAGATGCATCATTTAACGCAACAGTAGGAGATTTAGTAGGACCTGTAAAAACAAATTATGGATATCATATTATAAGAGTACAGGATAAAAAAATCTTTAATAAACCAGAAGATATAATGGATAAATATCCAGAAATATATTCTGAAATAGAAAAAACACTTAAAAACGATAAATTTATAGAATGGTTGAAAAACTATAAAGAAAGCGAAAAATTGGCTTTATCATATCTCGAGGAAGATTTAAAATTATATGATGAATATACAAAACTTTCACAGGATAAAGATGAAAATAAAATAAAAGAATTTATTTCAGAGATGGAAAATTATGTATTTGATGATAAAGGTGAATTGGCAATAAACGTATCAGTTAATGAAATGGCTATATACGTTTATGCAACTGGATTATTAAAAGATATATACGAAACAAGGTTGGATAAATTTACAAAATACTTAACCTTAAAAGATTCAGTTGATCCGGAAATAATAAAACTCAGCCATGATGAAATTACAAAGAAAATAGAAGAATTAACAGCTAAAATGAAAAATGTATCAGGTGAAGAATATACAAAATTATTAAAAGAAAGATTTAAATATGAAGATGCAAAAGATTTTCTTGAATTAAAGGCAGAATTAAAAGATTATACTGATGAAGAAATAGCAAATGGAAAAGTAGAACTACAAAAAGAATTAGATAATTTAAAAGCAAAAAGGATAAAAGTATTAGATGAATTATTTGCAGAATATCCAAGCTCAACAAAAACAGTTGATTTCTATTATAAAGAAGAACCACAAAATCCAGAAGTTGCTTTAAAATATTCAGAAAATAAATTTAACATGTATAAACAATACTTACAGTATATAGATGCAAATTCAATGTTCCAGTATTTTGGTCAGCAGCTTAGAGAAATTAGTTTCAATTTAAATAGAGTTGCATTCTCTAAAGCATCGACAGATACAAGATTAGAAGCACTTGAAACATTATTAGATTTCACAGATACATTTAGTCCAGATCCATTCACAAAATTGGGATACCTGGAAGAAATCAAAAAACTTGATCCAAAATATCCTGGAATAGACAAAATGATTGAAGAAACAGAAAAAGAATATGAAGCAACGAAAAATGCAACATCAACTAATAAATAAGAAAATCAGAGAGCATCTAAAGCTCTCTGATTTTTTTATTATTTATAAACCTTTTTGCATATTTTAAAGCTTCATTTGCATTTTTGGCATAAAATACACCGAACTTTGAAGCAAGTTCTTTGTTCATAGAAGCCCCACCAGCAATTATAGGTATTTCAACACCATTTTCCAGTAATAAATCTTTAACCTCCTTTATTTTTCCAACTGTTGTTGTCATCATTGCAGAAAGTCCTAAAAGATCTGACTTTAATTCTTTTACCTTTTCTAAAATAATCTTTCCTGGAATATCCTTTCCTATATCTATTACTTCATATCCTGAGCTTTTTAATACTGTAGCTACTATCTTTTTACCAATATCATGAACATCACCTTCAACAGTAGCTACAAGAATTGTACCCTTTGATGAACTTTCTTCTTTTTTAAGCATATTATTTAGATATTCAAAAATAGGAGTTACCGTTTCAGCAGCTAAAATTAATTGTGGCAAATAAATTTCTCCTTTTGAATATAATTCACCGATATATTCCATTGTTTTGGCAAGAATGTTTTGACTCACCTGAAGAGGGGTATAATCTTTAAGCAACAAATTAATCTTTTCCTTTAATTCCCTGGATTTTTTCTTTAATATTAAGTCAGCTAATTCATCTCCTGTTGAGGTAGATGTATCTCTTGAAACTTCCATTCCATGCAATATCAATGAACCAAAAACAATATTCATGGTGCTGCTTTCTTTTGAGTTAAGTATTGCTCCACTAAGACCATTGTGTATTGCAAGGGATAAAAACGAAGCATTAATGCCTTCTCTGCTTGGAAGTCCAAAACTTAAGTTTGATAATCCTATAGATGTTTTAATACCTTTTTCTGAAAGTAATTTTATAGTTTCAAGAGTAACAAAAGGATCTTTTTTTGCTCCAACTGGCAATACCAATGGATCAACAAAGATTCTATCTTTTGAAATACCATTTTCTTCAAGGTATTTAATGCCTTTCATAGCAATTTCAAATCTTTCCTGAGCAGTTTCTGGTATTTTATTTTTCATTGTAAGCAAAATCAGCATTCCGCCGTATCTTTTTAACCATCTTATAGCTGTATCCAATTTTTCTTTCTCAACAGTTGAAGAATTTATTAAAGGTCTTCCAACATACTCCTTTAAAGCAACTTCCATAAATTCGGGTTGTTGTATGTCCAGAGATAAAGGAATTGAACCTATTTTATCAAGAATTATTATACTTTTTTCAAAATGTTTTTTATCAAGCAATTTTTCAATACCAAGATTTATATCTAATACATGTGACCCTTCTTTTTCCTGAGCTGTTGCAAGATTTACCATTCTATCAAAATTATATTCCCTTATAGCATTTTGGAAATTTTTCTTTCCTGAAGCATTTATCCTTTCGCCTATTATAAGAAATGGTTCTGTTTCTCTTAATATAGTTCTACTTGAGAGAAACTGTTTTTTTATAGTCTCTCTTTTTCTAACTCTTGTCTTGCCAATAAATTCTCTCATAAGTTTGATATGTTCTGGGCCTGTGCCACAACAACCGCCAATAATATTTGCACCAAGATGAACAAAATCTTCCATATATACAGAAAATTTTTCAGGTGTTGTATTGTAAATTACACTTCCGTCTGGCTGAAGTTTAGGTTTTCCAGCATTTGGTTCAACGCTTATGGGCTTTTTTGAGTATTTTGAAAGTGTTTGAAATACCTTAATCATTTCTTCAGGAGTTAAAGTACAATTCATTCCTATAACGTCTACATCAAGATCATTAAATAATGTGGCAAATATTTCAACACTTGTTCCTGTTACTGTTCGTCCATTTTCTTCAAATGTAAGATGTGCAATTATAGGAATATTATTATCCAGATCCCTTAATGCTAAAAATGCAGCTTTTAATTCTTTTAAATCAGACATTGTTTCTATTATAAAACCGTCAATACCTGCGTTTAAGAGAATTTCTCCCTGCTCCTTAAATACCTCATATGCTTCATCAAATGATAATTCGCCGAGGGGAGTTAATAATATTCCTGTTGAGGATATATCTCCAAGAATTTTTACGTTAGAATTTTTAGCAGCATCTTTCGCTATTTTTACAGCATGAAAATTAATATCTTTAATATTCTCTTTAACCTTTAATGATTGCATTTTTAATCTATTTGCACTAAAAGTATTTGTTAATAAAAAATCAACACCAGCATTTACATAAGCTTTTTGTAATGTGTATACTGCATCTGGATTTGTTATATTCAACAATTCAATAGGCATTCTACCTCTAATACCCATTTTGAAAAATTCTGTGCCATAAGCACCATCTAAAAAAAGAACTCTTTGATTTAACAATTCAGAAAATTCTTTTCTATTCATCTTATCACCAGCCTATTAAACAGGTTGTTGTTTTTCCTGGAATCATTATACCACTTTCACGAACCATAATTTTATCTGTTAAATTTAGCATTTCAACTATAATTTTATTTACTCTAATATCGATATCCCCATATCCAGGTGAAAAACGCATAGTACCTTTTCCATATTTAGTTCGTAATTTTTGGTCAAATGTATTATTTAATTTTTCAAGAGCTTCAGAAGCCCATGCGTCAAGTAACGTTCCTTCAAGAACTTTATTTCTTTCCATTAAGCTTTCAATTTCTTTATCAATTCTCTCACCTAATGTTGAAAGAAATATAGATAATTTTTTTGAACCAACGAACTTTGAAGGAATTATTTCTTTGGGAACTTTATTTATTTCATATATATTATGCCACAATTGTGGACTTGCAAGTTCAAGACCTTTAAGATATATTTCGGTAACAATTTTATTTAGATTTTCATCATCAATAATTTTTTTATATATACTTCCAGCACGCGCCAGATATATTTGTTTTGAAGGCATGTATTCGCTTTTTTGTGGAATATATTCTTCTATTTCAGAAAAATTCATCGTATCACCTCTACTAATAAATAATAAAATCAATGCTTGTATTAAAGTTTTTATTTATTATAGCATATATATTTTTAAAGATAAAATAACGTATTGTGAGTTATATAAAAACTATTTATTTATTTTGAGATGATATGATATAATATAATTTAATAGAAGTATAAGGTAATTACTACTCTTAGAAGAGGATTTGGAGGTTTTAATGAGAATATTTGAATACGAAAATATAAATGAAATGAGTTTTGAAACTGCAAAAACTGTTTTTAACTTTTATGATTATTACATAAGAAAACAGGGGTATTTTTCTCTGGTCTTAGCGGGGGGCAATACTCCAAAATTACTGTATCAAATTCTGGCATCTGAATATAATTTAAAAATAAACTGGAATGATGTATATATATTTTTTGGTGATGAAAGATATGTGGATAAAGAAAATGAATATAGCAATTATAAAATGGCTTTTGAAACGTTGATTTCAAAAATAGATATTCCCCCAAAAAATATTTTTAGAATAAGAACAGAAATCGAACCTATTGAAAAATGTGTAGAAGATTATGAAAACCAAATATTGAAATTTTTTGAGAAGAAAGATAAAGATGTTTCATTTGATTTAATTCTTTTGGGAATGGGGAATGATGGACATGTTGCCTCAATTTTTCCAGATATTGAAATTTCAAATAATAAGTATATTGATTATGTTATACCAAAAAATGCAAATCCATTAGTTCCAAGAATAACCTTTACATATAATACTATAAATAATAGTAAAAACGTTGTTTTTTTAATTTCTGGAAAAGAAAAAATAAAAGTATTAAATGAAGTTTTTAGAGGGAAAGAATATCCGGTGGGAAATATAAAACCACGTGAGAATTTGATATATTTTATATCTAAGTAATCTTTATTAGTGATTTGAAGGTGTATTATTAAATTTCTATCAAAATATCAATCTAACCTCAGTATATTGGCGAAAAAATGAAGAAAAATTCCTGCAATTAATAAAATAATGAGGCTTTAACAGCCTCATTATTTTAATCCAAAATATTCCAGAATACTGTCTGATATTATTTTAGCGAACAAATCTATATATACACCGGATTTAAAGCTTATTTCTACTGTTGGATTTGAAAGAAATTCAAGTTCAAATAATACTGCCGGGCATTTAGTATATGCCAGTACTGCAAATTCAGCTGCATGTATGGATCTAAAAGGAATGTTATTTTCTTTGATGCGTTTTTTTAATAATTCTGCAAATTTTTTGCTTTCTGGAATTGAATTTTTCTTTTCTATAACTCTTGATTCTATTATATCCTTATTTTTTTTCATGTCGAGGTTTTCTTTCCTTGCGATTTTTCTGGCGTATTTATCGTTTGAAAATGAGAAATAATAAATTTCTGAACCTCGAACACTTCGATTTTCAAGATATGAATTGAGATGTATACTTACAAATAAATCTGCCCCAACATCATTTGCAAATTTTGCACGATTATATAATTCTACAAATTTATCATAGCTTCTTGTGAGATAAACCCTTATATTTTTATTTTTTAATAATTCCTGTGTTTTTAATGCAACCTTTAAAGCGACATCTTTTTCTTTCGTTCCAAGATATCCAAGAGCACCAGGATCAAAGTCTCCATGTCCGGGATCTAAAACCACTATAGGTGCAGTGAATTTTTCTGTTAATTCTATATCAAGAATAATTCTTCCGTTTTCTGTGATTTTGGTATATTTTTTTGCTTCGGCACCAAGTATTATGGTTACCCATATTTCTTTTTTAGAATGTTGCATGGCTTTTATCTGTTTTAGGAATTTATTGTTATATGTTTTTGAAAAGGAAACTTCAGGAATCTCAGCACCATATATTTTTATTAAATATCCCGGTGCAGATGTGAGCGAATATACTTCATATTTTTCCGGTTTCATTGAAAATTCCATAATAACACGCAATCTTTCATTCATTAAAAAGCCGTCTATACTTTTTAATTTTGCAAGGTTGTAATTTAAATAATAACCCTTTGAATTAGTAAAATATTCAAGATTTGCAATTTGGGCTAATGTGCTTAATTCAACATAATAATTTTTATTTATATATTTAAAATTATTTTTGTCTAGTGTTAGTGATTCAGAAGAATTCAATATGGCAATTTGTGCATTTGGAAATACAACTGCTGACCATGTATCCTGAAATTTTATTATTAATAGATTTTCAGATGTAGAAATTACGTCGTATTCAAGATGTTTTAAATAAGAAACATTGAGGAAAATCTTTCCATTTTCCTCAATGTAATTAAGTCTATCTACTTTTTTCCATTGTAAAAACAAGTCTTTTGAAAATAATTGTATTGAAAATATAATTATTAGGAAAATTAAAAGAGGTAATTTTTTATTATAATTCATGCATTACTCGCCACCCATATAGTTTTTATCTATTTCAACATGTGCAAACTTCATTCCTGGTAAAAAGATCATAGGATTTACGCTCTTTTCATCAAGTGTTCTTACTTCAAAATGAACATGAGGACCTGTGGATATTCCTGTACTTCCAACTCTTCCAATTAATTCACCCTTTTTAACAATTATTCCAGGAACAACATCCGCTCTGGACATGTGTGCAAATATATAATAATGTTTTCCAGCCTTTATTTTTACATATATTCCATAACCTTTATCTTTTTTTACTTCTACAACCTTTCCGGTTATAGAAGAAAATATAGGTAATCCTTCGCTTAAAGCTATATCTATTCCACTATGAAATCTTTTTTCGTGGTAAATTGGATGTATTCTCCAACCGTAAGGTGAGGTTAATTCTCCCCATACAGGCCATGAAACAGTAACCTTTTTATTGTAGGATAATCCAAGATAATTGTAAGGTATTAATAATTTCTGACCTACATATATTTTTTCTGGATTTGTTATATGATTGTATTTTATTAAGAGATTTAAGTCTGTAAACATCGATTTGGCAATATATGAAAGATTATCACCAGATTTTACTGTATATATAAAAACAGGTTCTTCCGGGATTTTAATTTTTTGTCCTGGATATATATATTTCTTATAAGCGAGTTCGGGATTATAATCAACAATTAATGATAAGGGAATATTATGTTTATATGCAATTAGTTCTAGAGAATCGCCAGATTTTACTGTGTATGTGTATGTATTAACAGAAAATATAGTTGTAATTAATAATGTTAAAATAATTAAAAAAATCCGATTTTTCATTATTTTCCTCCCAACAACTCTACGATTTTATCTGCTATTTCATAATTTGGAAGAACAAAATCTGCATAATTTTCTTCAACAACAGCTTTAGGCATTCCATATACTACGCAGGTTTCTTTTGATTCAGCAATTATTTTTCCGCCATAATGTTTAATTTTAAATGCACCTTTTGCACCATCTTTACCCATTCCTGTTAATACTGCGGCAATTATATTTGATTTATAAATTTCTGCGGCAAGATCAAATGTAAAATCTGCAGCAGGTCTAACATTATTTATTTTATCTGATTGATCAAGGAATGTATATACCTTGCTTCCGGAAGCTTTTAAACCAAGATGGTAATTTCCAGGTGCAATATATACAGTATCTGGTTTTAATTCTTCATTGTCTTCAGCTTCTTTTACATGCAATTCGGAAATCTTATCCAATCTTTTTGCGAGAGAATTGGTAAATCCTGGAGGCATGTGCTGAACAACAACCACCGGAACATTTATCCCTTTTGGTAAGTTAGGAATAATTGTATCTAATGATCTTGGGCCACCAGTAGAAGAAGCAATTAAAACAATCTTTTGTCCTCTTAACATTGTTGATATTCTTGGTTTTTTAGGTTTGATCCTTCTCATAGTCATTTTAGTCACATCAACCTTTGCAGCATTTCTTATTTTTTCCAATAATTCGTCAGCAACAGTCCTGAATGTCCATGAAACGCTTCCGGCAGGTTTTTGTATAAAATCTACAGCGCCATTTTCCAGTGCTTCAATTGTAATTTCAGAATCCTTTGAAGTTAAACTACTAACCATTATAATAGGTGTAGGTCTTTTTTTCATAATTATTTTTACAGCTTCAAGACCGTTTAATTCCGGCATTTCGACATCCATTGTAATTACATCTGGTTTTAATTGAATAGCCTTTTCAACACCTTCAAGACCTGTTTTGGCTATTCCAACGACCTTCATATCCTTTTGTTTTTCAATAATGTCTTTTAAAACCATTCTCATGAATCCAGAATCGTCTACTATTAATATTTTAATTACTTTATCATCCATTGTTATCCCTCCCTTTTTTCAGGATGCTGCCGATAATTATAAATAAAATGAATAGTATACCTATAATTATACCATATTTGGGAGGCCAATTAAACATTTTGCCACCGAATATTACAGCTGCAACAACAATAGAAAAAGTAGCTGCGATTAATACCGCAGCTGCTCCTAAATCTTTTATAATACCAACAATTGCATTATATTCTGGATGCATTAAATCCATCATTTTTTCTACAAGTGTATTAATTGTTTCAAGGATAAGTACCATGAATATTGCCAGAGATATCCATAGTATCTGACTTTCATCAAGATTTAATATAATAGCCAATATAAAAGCCAATAATGCAAATGTAGTTTGTATTTTGAAATTTCTTTGGGTTGTAAAAACTTCAAATAATCCCTGGATAGCAAATTTTAAACTTTTTGAAAATTTTCTCATTAAAAACCTCTTCCTACTGAATGTCCGTTATTTTTTATTTCATATTTCTTTTCGACGAATTCATATCCAATCTTTAATGCTTTTTCATCTATTTCATAAAATCTCTCATTAACTCTCTTTTTCATTACTTCTACTAATGTATCAAGGCTAACAATGCCACAATTTTTAGCAATTGCCCCTAAACCTATCATATTAGCAACATTTGAATTGCCTAATTTTTCATAAGCTAATTTTGAAGCAGGAATTGGGATAATCTTTTTTGTTACCCTTGCAACAGTTTGAGGTAATGCTTTTATATATGAGCTGTCGTAGAATATGATACCATTATTTTTAACTTTTGAAAGATGAGAGAATGCAATATCATGCATTAAGTATAATACATCAAATGTTTCAGCTTTAGGGTAATCTATGGTTTCTTCAGAAAAAAGAACGTCACAAAATGATAAACCTCCCCTAACCTGAGCACCATAGTGTTGAGATTGAACAACCCAATACCCTTCTTTAACCAATGATTCAGCAAGTATTAATCCCATTAAAATATTACCCTGACCGCCCATACCGCTAATTCTTATGCTTGAAGGTTCTCTTAATTTCATTTAGCAACACCACCTAATTTAGCAGAGATTTCTGCGTATAAGTCTAAATAGGTTTTTTTAGCATCATCTTTATGGAATTCTCCAATTACTATTTTTCCTTCCAATTCTTCTTTTGACATATCTTTTGCTTTGTTTATTGTAATAGCATTATTTTTAAAGTAGTCCATAAACTGTGTTGGTTTTGACATTCCATTATATCTTCCATAGTAAGTATGACAATTTGATACTATTTCAACAACAGACATACCTTTGTGTTTTATAGCATTTTCTATATATTTAACGCTTTGCATGTAATGATATACTGTACTTCTTGCAACATAGGTAGCACCAGAAGCAATAGCCATTTGAACAGGATCAAAAGAGCGCTCAACATTTCCATATGGTGCTGTTGAAGCAGTTGCTTCATGAGGAGTGGTTGGTGAATATTGACCACCTGTCATGCCGTATATTGTATTATTAAATAGTATTACTGTTAGATTCATATTTCTTCTACAGGCGTGTATAAAATGATTTCCACCAATAGCGAGCATATCACCATCTCCACCCATTACAACAACTTCGAGATCAGGCCTTGCAAGCTTTACACCTGTAGCAAATGGAATAGCTCTTCCGTGTAATGTGTGAAGAGTATTAAAATCTAAATATCCTGTAACTCTTGAAGAACAACCAATACCAGAAACAACAGCAACCTTATTTTTATCAAGGTTTAAATTAGCAGCTGCTTCAATAAAAGATTTCATAATTATACCATTTCCGCAGCCTGGACACCATACATTTGGAAGTCTATCTTTTCTGAGATACTGAAAATACTTTTGAGTAGGCATGCCGCACCTCCGATTTATTTTAATTGGAATAGCCTGTATTCAATATTTGAAAGTTTAAAAAATAATTTTGTTAATGAATCTGGATAATCTCCACCATATATTACACGCTTAATACCGGCGTTTATTATAAGCCTTGCGCAAACAGAACATGGTTGATGAGTTACATATATTGTTGCACCGTCAGTTGAAATTCCGAATTTTGCTGCCTGCATTAAAGCATTTTGTTCAGCGTGTAATCCATAACATATTTCCTGATGTTCACCGCTTTTTATATTTAATTCATCTCTGATACAGGTAATTTGATCACAGTGAGGAAAACCTGATGGTGGCTGGTTGTAGCCTGTTGCCAATACGCGTTTATCCTTTACTATTACAGCTCCAACCTTTCTATGGGTACACGATGATCTCTCACTAACAAGAAAAGCTATTTTCATAAAATAAATGTCCCAATCTTCAATATTTTTCTTTTCAGGAAAACTTATTTCCAATAATTTATTTTTTTTTATATATTCATCTACCCTATCCCTTAAACTCATAATATATTTTCCCTCACTTCCAGTATTTTTTCAAATACCATTTTAGATAAATCCAGGCCTTTTTCGTTTAATCTGACGTAATCATCAACAATAATCATATCAGATACCTCAGTACTCAAATTTTTGATGAATTTTAAAAATAAATCTCCGTATTTTTTTTCTAAATTTTTAACGCTTATTCCTTTTATAAGTCTTAATCCCATAAATAATTCTTCTGTTAATTCATTTAAAGGTTCATTTTGAACATAATAATCATATGGAATTTCATTGTTTGCTAATTTTTCCATATAGTCTTTCAATATCCATGTTTTTGTATATCTTATATTGCCAATATGACCACCGGCAGAAATTCCAAAACCATGATAATTTTCGTTATTCCAGTATTTTAGATTATGTTTACATTCAAAATTATTTTTTGCCCAATTGGAAATTTCATAACGTTGATAACCTACTTTTGAAAGTTCAGAAATAACAAAATCATAACCTTCTTCTATAAATGCATCATCAGGTAATGAAAGTTTTCCTTTGTTTAGTAAACTCCGAAGTGGAGTTTCATGATCGCTATCAAAAATATAATATGAGACATGATCAGGCTGCATTTTTTCTATATATTTAATATTTTCTTCTAAACTTTTCCAGTTATCTCCTGGTAATCCTAAGATAAAATCAAAATTTATATTTGAAAAATACCTTCTAGCAAGATAATACTTTTCCTGTATAACTTCGTTGTTGTATTTTCTATTCATTCTTTTTAAGATTTCATTATCAAAAGTTTGCACACCAATACTCAGTCTATTTATACCAAGTGAGAAATATGTATGTAATAATTCTTCAGTAAGAATTTCAGGATTGCTTTCAATAGTTATTTCGTCAGGTTGAAAATTGAAAGAATCTGATAATTTTTTAAATAATTTTTCTATATTTTTTATATCAACATAAGTAGGTGTTCCACCGCCTAAAAAAAGAGTTTCGATTTTCAGATTTTTGTCCTTATATAAATCTATTTCCTTAAAAAGCGATTCAAAATATCTATCCTGAATATTTAAATTTGTTGTCATGGGATAATCACAATATAAACATTTTGATTTGCAAAATGGAATATGTATATATAATCCAATTTTATTAGTATTCAATGAAGAAACACCATCCATTATTGGTTATTATTATGCTTAAAGGATTTTTAATATCGTTTTTGCTTAGATACAATAAGAACCCAGCATCTTCGGACATCTTCATCTGCATGCCAATATAATATTCGCTTTTATCTATTTTAAATGGTGATTGAAATGTGAAATAAGGATAATAATTATTTTCAGAATATAAAACTCCGTATCCCCAAAATCCAGAAAAATACTTGTTTTCTAATATTCCAACAGGTAAACTCAGCGAAATACCTAAAGAGGATTCACCTAGAATAAAAGGTATTTTCATGTATCTTTGTGCATATACTGAGTAATTTGACACAGAAAAATCTGTATTTTTATATTTGAAACTATTTGAATATGTGGTGAGCTTTAATATAGTAGCTGCTAATATTTTAGAAGAAGAAAGATTACGTGTTTCACTTCCGTTTTTAAATACTGAATTGTATGAATATGAGAAGCTTTTCATTGCCAGTTGATTGGAGTATTTTTTTATAGAATAAAAAATTTCTGGAGAATTGTTTTCTATATCGTATTTTATTCCAAAATCAAAAATTCTTTCGCCGATTTTTAATTTTATTTTTTTAAAGAATATTTTTTGATATGTATAAAATTCTTTGGAGCCAGTATAATATGTTCCAAGTGTTGGAAAGTGTAAATCGTAAGAGAATGGATATTTTCCTGATATTCCAAGATTTTGATTTTTAGTACTCCAAAACGGTATTTTTAATTCGAGATAATTATTGGTTATTTCATAATTAATGGAAAATGAAGTGATAAATAACAATAGTAAAAGAGAGATTAAAATATTTTTTTTCATGAGGCACCTCCTGATATAATAAATTTTAAAATTCTCCACCAAGAAGAATTATATCACAATTTTAATTTTCATATTAGCAAATTTGAAAAACTTTTCTGATATAATATAGAAAATTTTCATTGTTGTAATAGACGGAGGTGAAGTTATGTATAATCCTGAATTGATAAGAAATATCAGTATTATAGCGCATATAGATCATGGTAAAACAACATTGGTTGATAGAATACTTGAAATAACAAAAAGCATTGATAATCGTAAAATGCATGACCAATATCTTGATATGATGGATATTGAACAGGAAAGAGGTATTACAATAAAAGCACAACCTGTTAAAATTATGTATCCAGCTAAAGATGGAAATACCTATGAAATAAATATTATAGATACACCGGGGCATGTTGATTTTACATATGAGGTTTCAAGAAGTCTTGCAGCATGTGAAGGAGCAGTGTTGCTCGTTGATGCATCTCAGGGGGTAGAAGCACAAACAGTTGCAAATACATATCTTGCAATAGAAAATGATCTTGAAATTATTCCTGCGGTCAATAAAATCGATTTGCCAAATGCCAATGTTGAAGAGACATTGGCTGAAATAGAAGATTTAATAGGTATTTCAGCAGATGACGCGTTAAAGGTGTCCGGAAAAACAGGTGAAGGTGTTGAAGAGCTACTTGAAGAGATTATAAAGAGAATTCCAGCTCCTACCTCCAAAGGAACAAGTGAAGATAAGTTAAAGGCTTTGATATTTGATGCAAAGTATGATAAATATAGAGGAGTAATCATATATACGAGAATATATGGAGGAACAGTTAAAACTGGCGATAAAATAATGACTATGTCAAATAAAGAAACATATGAAGTTGTTGAAGTTGGAATATTCCATCCCGAAATGCAAAAAACAGATTCATTATCTGCTGGTGAAGTTGGATATATAATCGCAGGAATCAAAGAGGTTGAGCTTGCACGTGTAGGTGATACCATAACAAGTGCAACAGATCCAATAGATGAACCATTGCCAGGATATAAAGAAGTGAAACCTATGGTATATGCCGGTATATATCCTGGTGTTCCAGATTATTATGAAGAATTAAGAAAAGCGCTTGATAAACTAAAATTAAATGACGCTGCTTTAACCTTTAATCCTGAACATTCACCTGCGCTTGGATTTGGTTTTAGATGTGGTTTTCTTGGATTATTACATATGGATGTTGTAAGAGAAAGAATAGAAAGAGAATTTGAATTAGCCATTATATTAACAGCTCCAAATGTTGTTTATAAGGCTAAATTGAAAAATGGCGAAGAAATAGAAATTCATGATCCAACACAATTTCCTGATCAGGATTTATTGGAAGAAGTATATGAACCATATGTAAAACTTGATATTATTACACCAACAGAATATATGGGCGGTTTAATGGGTGTAGTTCAAAATGAAAAACGAGGAGAATTTGTTTCTGTATCAAATGCTGGTAAAGATAGGGTAGTTATGCATTTTGAAGTTCCACTTGGCGAAATAATCTTTGATTTCTTTGATAGAATGAAAGCGATTAGCCGCGGATATGCTTCAATGGATTATGAATTAATAGGATTTAGAAAATCTGATTTATTAAAGGTTACAATACTTGTTAATAGAGAGCCAGTTGAAGCGTTGTCGTTTATTGCACATAGAAGTAAATTATATGAAATGTCGAAGAAAATGGTAGAAAAATTAAAGGATCTCATCCCAAAACATCAGTTTGAAATTCCAATACAGGCAAAAGCAGATGGAAGAATTATTGCAAGATCCACAATTAAAGCATATAGGAAAGATGTTCTTGCAAAGTGTTATGGTGGAGATATAACAAGAAAGATGAAATTGCTTGAAAAACAAAAAGAAGGTAAGAAAAGAATGCGCCAAATTGGTAGGGTAACAATACCTCAAAATGCATTTCTTGCAATTTTGAAAATAAATGAGGAAGAAAAATAAATTTTCCCCCTTCAGGATAATGAAGGGGGATTTTTTAAACAAATATCAATAGCTTTTTCTAATAAAAGATCTTCTTCTGGTTCTCTGATATTTTCATATATTATACCAAAATCAGGATCTTCGATTTTTATGTTTGGTTCAAAACCTTTTCCTGAAATATTTTCGCCATTTAAAGATATATATTGTCCTACAGGTATTATTATTTTTCTATTTTCATCAAGAGAAAATGTATTTAAAATTTCAGATTTTCCATAAGTTCTTTCGCCAATAACAGTTGCAAGGTTATTATCCCTGAGATATAATCCAACCAATTCAGAAGCTGAAGCGCTAAATCTGTTTACAATTACAACTATTTTTTTATTATTTAATTCTTTTCTGTATTTGATATTTTGAATTCGACTGAGCATATAATAATTATTTTTAAGTTTTATATTATAAAATACATTTTGAGGAGATAAAAGCGAAAGGACTTTTTGAGCTTCATTTAAAGAACCACCATGATTATTTCTTAAGTCAATAATTATATTGTCGATTTTTCTTTCAATTGCAAGATTAATATAATCATTAAATCCTTCAAATAATCCTTCACCAAAATAGTTTATTTTTATTATCAAAAATTTTTTTTCTTTTTCTTTAATGACCTTTGTATCCATCATTTTATAAAAACCCGTCCTTTTTGAAAAGGAAATGTTAAATGTTTCTCGATTTTTGTTTAAAACAGTTATTGTAAAATTTTCCGTGTTTTCGAATGAGGGAATATCATCTCTTCTAACATCTTTGCCGTTAATTGCTATTATATAATCTCCTGAACGCAAACCTTCTTTATAAACCTTTGAACCGAAAAAGACCTCTGATACCTCTACTGCCTGTTTTTTAAAATTATATTTTCCTGTAAAACCCAGTTTATATGCATAATCTGATGCGAGATCAACATAATCTTTATTGGATTTTATAAAATCGCTATATTTTGTATGAAGTCCCTGTATAGCATTATATAACATATCGTCAATTTCTTCATCTGTTAATTCTGGATAGTAGTTGTTTTTTATGCAATTGTACATTTTTCCAAATATATTAGATTCATGTAGTTTAAGTTTATATTCTGTATTTAGCCATATAAGGTAGAATATTGCAGCAACGATTAAAAGATTTAAAATAAATTTTGTTTTTCCCATAGTATTCCTCCTTGTAAAAGATTATAGTAAATAAATAATAAGTGCCCAATAAATATGATCGGATCTTTTTATAATATAATACATCAAAAGAAAAAATACAAAGGAATATATATATCCTGTGAATAAAACATTATTAAATGAAAAATAAAATGAACTGTTTGTAAGTTTCAATCCATTTACAAATAATGATGCAAAGAAAGCTATTAAGAATGGTGATATAATACTGTCTGGATATGCATGTTCCATATCATCACGTAATTTTATACATAGAAAATAAATTAGGATAATTGCAAAAATAATAGAGGATTTGTTATAAAAAACATATATGTTATATTTAATATTATGTAAAACATGAATTAGCGTTAATGCCAATATCAGCAAAAGCAATTTCGTATCCTTAAAATTTTCTAGTACGCTGTTGATATCTATTCTAAGAAAATATAAATCATCTTCTTTAGTAAATGAGATTATGCTTTTAAAGAGTATATATATTGTAATAAAATTCAAAATGCCATTTCCATAAGGAAGACGCATATATAATGCAATATTTGAATACAAAACCATAAGAAAAATAGCAAAGAAGTAAAAAATATCTTTTTTTTCATTTGAATCATAAAATTCCACATTTTCCCTCCTTTTTTGTTAATAAATTATATTTTTAACAAACTTGTACAATATTATATCAAAAAAAAATATCTTTTTCAATAAAAAAATCCTGAGAGTTGTTAATTCTCTCAGGATTTTTTATAATAATCAATAGTTAAGAAATTTTAGTTTTGGAATTGTGACAATAACTTTCTTGCATTGTCTTCATCTTTTATCATTTGACTGATTAATTCTTTTTCAGATGAAAATTTCATTTCTTCTCTCATGAATTTTAAAACTTCAACTTCAATGACTTTATTATATAAATCACCAAAATAATCAAGGAAATATATTTCAACCTTTGGTTCTTTTATATCCAGATTAAAGGTTGGTCTCATTCCAACGCTCATAAGACCGAAATACTTGTATGGTGAATTTTTTACCCCGCCATATACAAGATATACTCCAAATTTAGGGTAAATAATTTTTTCTTTATATCTAATATCAATGTTTGCTGTTGGAAATCCCAGTTTAAATCCAACATGCCTATCTTCATATACGGGGCCTTCCAATGTCCAGTTTCTTCCGAGTAACTTATTTGCTTCTTCAATTCTTCCATTTTGTATAGACCTTCTTATAAATGTTGAACTAATACGTGTTTCTGAAGTTTTTATATCGTTTATTATTTCCACTATAAAATCTTTCTTATGTCTTTCTGCGAGAAGGAAATTTATATCTCCTTTTTTACCTTTACCAAATGTAAAATCTTCTCCGCATACTATACATTTCATTCCATTATTTAAAAGAAAATCCAGGTATTCTCCATGAGTAATGTTGATGACATCTGGAAGTTCAAATACTTCTGTTTCAAAACCCATAGATTGCAAAATTTCTTCTCTTTTATATGATGGGTAAATTAATCCAACAAAATCATTGGAAAAATGATGTAAAGCCGGATATTTCATTATATATGCTTTGGGTTTTAATTGATGTTTTTCCGCATAATCCAGAGTTTTTTTTAAAATTACCTGATGACCTTTATGTACGCCGTCGAAAGTACCAATTGTTACCGCATAATTCATAGTTCCACCTCATATTGATAATTTAACATCTTTAATCAAAGAAAATTTGAGCAAGTTTATAATATTCAAAAGGGACAAGTTTTTTGGTTGCTACACCATATTCCAATGGGATGGAGATAATTTCATTTCCCTTTAATGCAACCATTCTTCCAAAATCTCTTTTTTTGACTAAATTCATAGCTTCTACGCCATATCTTGTTCCAAGTATTCTGTCAAATGCAGTTGGGGTTCCGCCTCTTAATAGATGACCGAGAACTACAGAACGTGTTTCATAACCTGTTTTTTGTTCTATTATTTCTGCAAGATAATGAGCTACACCACCCAATCTAATATGTCCAAAGGCATCTATTGTTGATTTATCTGCAACCACTTCTTCTAATTCTGTTGGTTTAAATCCTTCTGCTACAGCTATTATCATATATCTATTTTTTTTCATTCTTCTATTGACATATGTTACAATTTCATTTATAGTCATTGGAAATTCTGGAATCAAAATTAAATGAGCTCCTGCCGCAAGTCCAGCTTCAATGGTTATCCAGCCAGCTTCTCTTCCCATAAGTTCAACAATCATTACACGTTGATGTGATTTCGCAGTAGAATGCAATCTATCAATGGCATCTGCGCCAACGTTTACAGCGGTATGAAAACCAAAAGTATAATCTGTATTTGAAACATCATTATCTATAGTTTTAGGAACACCAACTACAGGATATCCTAAACTTGAAAGTTTAGCAGCAACTGATAAGGTATCATCACCGCCAATGGCTATTAAAGCGTCAAACCCAAGTTCTTTAAAATTTTTTTCTAAAAGCATTCTATCTTCTTCTCTTTTAAATGGGTTTACTCTTGCAGTTCCGAGAATAGTTCCGCCTAAAATATGAATACCTTCTACATCTTCATTATCAAGTTTCATAACATCTTTTGATAACATACCTTTCCATCCGTTTAAAACTCCATAAATTTCATAACCTTCGCCTGAAGATCTAACAATACCTCTAATAACAGCATTTAAACCGGGACAATCTCCACCACCAGTTAAAATTCCTATTCGCATAATTCTCCCTCCCTGAAATATTAAAATGAAAGAAAATATTTATAATTCATATTTAATATTCAAATCGTCTTAACAGTATTATATCATATGCAGGAGATATTGTATAGTTAGAATGGCTAATTATAATTAATAAAATTTATTTTTGATATTATTGTAATTTTATTAAAATTATAGTATAATATGTATGAATAAGTTAAAGGAGGAATACTATGAATGTAAAAGTAATTAATTCTATTCTCGATGCTTTCTCAAAAACATTTAAGATGGCAACAAATGATATGGATATTGCTATCCAGAAACCTGTTGTTGATAAAGGAGAGGGAAGATCCTATGAAGTTGTTGTTACCATAGGTTTTATAGGGGATTTACACGGGAATATTCATATAGGTCTTTCTGAAGAATCAGCAAGAGCGGTTGTTTCTAAGATGATGATGGGAATGCCTGTTGAAAAACTTGATGAAATGAGTTTAAGTGCTTTAGGAGAACTTGGAAATATGATATCCGGAGCGATAGCAGTGAATCTTGAACAGCTTGGTTATAAGATAAATATTACTCCTCCTTCGATTATGCATGGAAATAACATTATCTTTATTAAAGATGGTGTTTCTTTGAGATTCCCGTTAACAATAGAAGGAAAGTATTCTGAAGAGTTTTTTGTAGTATTAAAAAGCGCGATATGAGAAGGCGAGATAAATTTGGAGTAGATATTAAAATATTTGCGCAACTTAATCTGGTATATTTTTTTGCTTTAACTGTATTGGCAAATATATTTGTTGGCTACATAATAGGATATATATTATCTTCCATAACACATGCAGAGGTGTGGAAGATAATCTTTTTGTTTTTAGGTATTATTTCTGGTTTATATCAAGGGATAATGGAATTAATGAAGGAGGCAGAAAAACAGGATAATGAATTTAAACAACAAAGAAATAGACAAACAACTACTGGAAAAAATGAAGGAAATAGCGATTAAAATAGGAATCCTTTCTCTGGGAGAAGTCGTAATTTTGTTTGTTTTTTTTGGTTTGAAATCATTATGGATTTTTTGGGGGAGCTTTGGAGCCGTAATTGGAATTTTAATGATAGTTGAAGATATTAAAAAAATAGTAACCAACGGCAAACAGAAATTTCCAAAAGGGTATATTATACGATATATTTTTTTTGGTATAATATTACTTGTTGGAGCACTTTTTTCTGAGGTAGGATTGTTTTTAACATTTTTAGGATTATTAAATATGAAAATAGCTGCACTACTTTCACCAAAATAACGGGGAGGAATATATTATGTCTGAAAGTCAGAAAAAAACACTTCTTGTTTTATTCCTGATCTATTTAGGATTAGGGCTTGTAAATTTCATCTTTTTTCCTTCAGCTAATTTGGAAGGTGTAGGATTAAGATGGACTTATACGTTTGGAGATACACCCTCTTTTTGGAATACTATTAATCCAATGACATTAATTATGTCCGGACTTATTATTTTATTATTGATAGTTTTTGCTGCGGGTGTAAAATTTGAATTAATTCCAAACAAGAAACAATCGATAGTGGAGGCTTTGCTGGAATACTTTTGGGAATTAGTGGAAGACGCTGTTCCAAATCAAAGATATAGAAAAGCAATATTTGCTATTTCAACAACACTATTTTTATTTATTCTTGTTGCTAATTTACTTTCAGGTTTTCCGGGTATAAATGTAGCTCCTACGGAAGAAGGTATAAAATTTGGAATTTTGACAGACACATGGTATACTCCAACATCAGATTTAAATACAAATGGAACATTTGCTGTAATGGTTTTGGTAATAAGTCATATCTTTGCAATTAAAGCTAAAGGTATTGGTAGCTGGATAAAGATGTTTTTTGAACCAACACCTTTGTTATTTCCTTTGAATCTTATTGGAGAAATAGCAAAACCAGTTTCGCATTCATTAAGGTTGTTTGGTAATATATTTGGTGGAGGTATTCTTGTATTAATCATCAGTTATATGATTAAATATTTTGTATTACCTGTATTTTTATGGGGATTTTTTGGAATATTTGTTGGATTTATACAGGCTTTTGTGTTTTCGTTGCTTGCAATAGCATATATGGGATCATTGCTTGAAGAATAATTTTTGTATCAACAATAAATCTTTTTAAGGAGGTAGATTTAAATGGCTGTTGAACAGGTAGCACAGGAAATTGTAAAATCAGGAAGTGAAGCTGCATTAGGTACAGGTTTATACTACATGGGTAAATTTATTGGTGCAGGTTTAGCTATGGGTATTGGTGCTGTAGGTCCAGGTGTTGGAGAAGGTAATGTTGGTGCTCATGCTATGGATGCTATGGCAAGACAACCTGAAATGGCTGGTACATTAACAACAAGAATGTTGCTTGCTATGGCTGTTACAGAATCAACAGGTTTATATTCATTGGTTATCGCATTATTGATGTTAATCGTTTTACCATAATATATATTCGGGGTAGTAATCCCCATAAAAGGGGGTGCAAGTAAATGTTAGATATAAATTTTACGTCATTGGTTAATTTAGCAGGATTTTTTGTTTTATTATATTTTCTCTGGGTATCATTATACAAACCATTTTTTGATATTGCAGAGAAAAGAAGGCAAATAGTTGAAAGTGAGTTAAATCAATCTGAAAAACTCAGAAAAGAAGCTGAAGAGAAATTAGCTCAGGCAAATAAAGAGCTTGAAGAGATAAGAGCAAAGAAAGAAGATATTATAAAAGATGCAGAAAATCTTGCAAAAGATATAATTGCCAAAGCTAAAGAAGATGCAATGAATGAGAAAAGCAGAATAATTTCTGCAGCAGAAAAAGAAGCAGCTGAAATTAAAGAAGAAGCATATAAAGATATACAAAATAAAGTTGTTTCATTATCAATTGCAATTGCATCAATGATTTTAAAGAAAAATATCGATGAAAAAGTGAACGAAGAAATAATTAAAAGAGCATTTGAAGCTTTGGATAAGGGTGAAAAGTTATGAAAGCTTCAATTTCAGTTGCAACAAGATATGTAGATGCTTTTTTTGAATATTTATCAAAAAATAATAAATTGGATAAGTTAGAAGAATATGTTAATGCTATAAAGAAAATAGTTGAAAAAATTGAAAATGATCATATGTTTGCTGATATGATAGGTAATCCTTTGCTTCCAAAGGATTATATTGCTATGGAGATAGCAAAAACGGCAGAGATAGATGATGTTGATTTTAATAAGTTTATTAGAGCTATTGTTTATAAGAAGAGGCAATTAATGTTGCCAATGATTTTTACTTTATTAGAACAAAAAAACAATGAACTAAAAAAAGTAGTAAAGGTAAAGGTTATAACACCTTATGCCTTAAATAAAGAAAATATAGAAGAATTAAGAGGATTAATACATAAAAAAACCGGTAGAACAGCAGAGTTAGATTCTGAAATAGACGAATCATTAATAGGTGGTATGCAATTACAACTTGAAGACAAAGTATTTGACTATTCAGTAAAAGGAATACTGGAAAAAATCGGACGCGAGTACGCTTCCAAGCGGGGGTGATTTGTTTTGAGAATAAATCCTGATGAACTTGAAAAGGTAATTGAGGAACGTATTAAATCATATGAATCAGGTGAAATAAAAGAAGTTGGATGGATTATCCAGGTTGGTGACGGTATTGCCAGAGCATATGGGTTAAGAGATGCAATGGCAAGTGAGCTTGTGGAAATCCATACAGATGAAGGTGAAGTAATAGATGGTATAGCCTTAAACCTTGAAGAAGATAATGTTGGTATTATTATACTTGGTGATTATAAGGTTATTAAGGAAGGAAACAAAGTTGTTAGAACAGGAAGAATTGCAGAAGTTCCTGTTGGAGAAGAATTATTAGGAAGAGTTGTTAATCCTTTGGGACAGCCTTTAGATGGAAAAGGTCCAATTAATGCTAAAAATACAAGACCAATAGAATTTAAAGCTCCAGGTGTTGTATTAAGAAAGCCTGTTGATACACCATTACAGACAGGTTTAAAAGCTATTGATACAATGATTCCTATTGGAAGAGGTCAAAGGGAATTAATTATTGGAGATAGACAAACAGGTAAAACAGCAATAGCTATAGATACAATCATTAACCAAAAAGGTAAAGGCGTTCACTGTATTTATGTTGCAGTAGGTCAGAAATCATCATCTGTTGCAAGAACAGTTGCAAAACTTGAGCAACATGGTGCAATGGAATATACAACAGTTGTTGTAGCAAGTGCAAGTGATCCAGCATCATTATTGTATCTTGCTCCATATGCAGGTTGTGCAATGGGCGAATATTTCATGTTTAATGGAAAAGATGCACTTGTTGTATATGATGACCTTTCAAAACACGCAGCAGCTTATAGGGAACTTTCATTGCTCTTGAGAAGACCACCAGGACGTGAAGCATATCCAGGTGATGTATTTTACTTGCATTCCAGATTATTGGAAAGGGCAGCAAGATTAAATGAAAAATATGGCGGAGGTTCATTAACCGCATTACCTATAATCGAAACACAGGCAAATGATGTTTCTGCATATATTCCTACAAATGTTATTTCTATTACAGATGGACAGATTTATCTTGAACCATCATTGTTCTATGCAGGACAAAGACCAGCTGTTAATGTTGGTTTATCAGTTTCAAGGGTTGGTGGTGCTGCACAGATTAAAGCTATGAAACAGGTTGCTGGTAGTTTGAGGCTTGATCTTGCACAGTACCGTGAACTTGAAGCATTTGCGCAATTTGCAACAGAACTTGATGAATCAACAAGGAAACAGTTAATCAGAGGTGAAAAGCTTTCTGAACTATTAAAACAGGGGCAATATATGCCTATGGATGTTGAAGATCAGATTGCAGTCGTATTTGCTGGTGTAAATGGATATCTTGATGATATACCAACATCAAGCATATCAAAATTTGAAAAAGAATTCTTACAATTCTTAAAATCAAATAGACCTTCTATTTTAGAAGCAATAAAAACTAAAAAGAAAATTGATGATGAACTTGAAAAAGACTTAAGAAAAGCTATTGAAGACTTTAAACAGGGTTTTCAGGCTTAAGGCGGTGAAAGGCCATGAGTCGTGGAAAACTTAGAATATTAAAACAAAGGCGTGCTTCAACGCAGTCAACTATGAAAATTACAAAAGCAATGGAAATGGTTGCTGCGGCAAAAGCCAACAAGATTGTAAAAGATATTCAGGCATTAAAAGATTATGCATATTATGCAGAAAAGGTAATAAAAAAATTATCTCCTGTTGAAGATAGTATATATACATCAAAAAAGCCTGGCACTTTAATAGTAACAGTTACACCAGATATGGGGTTGTGCGGAGCATTCCCGATGGAATTAGCGAAAGAAGCTATGAACTTAGCAAATAAAACAGAAGATTTTGTTGGTTTTGTAAATATTGGAACAAAAGGTGAAATAGAACTTAAAAAAACAGGCAAATTAATATTATCCAGAACCAAACTATACGATGTTCCTACGCAGGAAAATGCAGAATATGTTCTTGATGATATAATTGATATTATTGAAGAAAAAGGTATAGGAAAGGTTAAAGTAGTATATGGTGCATTTAAAAATGCCCTTGTCCAAAAACCTGAAATAGTTGATTTGCTTCCTGTATCTTTTGAAGGCAAAAATGAATCAAGATATGAATATGAACCAGATTCAAAAGAACTATTTGAAGAAGCTGCATATTTATATCTTTTATCAAAAATGTATATGATTTTGTATGAAACAAAGATTAGTGAATTATATGCAAGGAAAAATGCAATGCATAATGCTACAGATAATGCAAAGAACTTAATCGAAAAGCTCACATTAGCTTATAATAAAGCAAGACAGGCTTCAATTACACAGGAATTAATCGAAATAGTAAACGGAGCACAGGCATTGCAAGAAGAATAATAAGAATTTTTGGGGGTGTAATAAGTGGAAAAAAATATAGGAAAAGTAGTTAGTATCATAGGCCCCGTTGTGGATGTTAAATTTGATACAGGTAAACTTCCAGAAGTTTATAATGCACTTGAAGTTATAAATCCATATACTAATCATAAACTTGTTTTAGAGGTTGAACAATTAATTGGTGATAATACAGTTAGATGTGTTGCACTTGATTCTACAGACGGTTTAAAAAGAGGGCTTGAAGTTGTAGATACAGGAGAACCTATTAAGGTACCTGTAGGTGATGCTACACTTGGTAGAATGTTCAATCTTCTTGGTGATCCAATTGATGAAAGAGGCGATGTTAATGCAAAAGAATATTGGCCAATTCATAGGGAACCACCAACATTAAAAGAACAATCAACAGAAATTGAAATACTTGAAACAGGTATTAAGGTTATTGACCTTCTTGCACCATTCCCAAAAGGTGGTAAGATAGGTTTCTTCGGTGGTGCAGGTGTTGGTAAAACAGTTCTTGTTATGGAACTTATAAGAAATATCGCTATTGAACATAAAGGTCTTTCACTTTTTGCTGGTGTTGGAGAAAGAACCAGGGAAGGTAATGACTTATGGCTTGAAATGCAAGAATCAGGAGTTTTACCAAATACAGCTCTTGTATTCGGTCAGATGAACGAACCACCAGGAGCAAGGTTTAGAATAGCTTTAACAGCATTGACAATGGCTGAATACTTTAGAGATGTTCAGAAAAAAGATGTATTATTATTTATAGATAATATCTTCAGATTTGTTCAGGCTGGTTCGGAGGTTTCTGCTCTTTTAGGACGTATGCCATCAGCTGTTGGTTATCAACCAACACTTGCAACTGACGTTGGTCAGTTACAGGAAAGAATTACATCTACAAAAGATGGTTCTATTACATCTGTTCAGGCTGTTTATGTTCCTGCAGATGATATTACAGACCCTGCTCCAGCAACAACATTTACACATCTTGAAGCAACAATTGTTTTATCAAGGCAAATTGCAGAATTAGGTTTATATCCTGCAGTTGATCCACTTGATTCAACATCAAAGGTTCTTGATCCGGCAGTTCTTGGTGATGAACATTATAGTGTTGCTCGTGGTGTTCAACAGGTATTGCAGAGATATAAAGATTTACAGGATATTATTGCTATTCTTGGTATTGAAGAATTATCAGAAGAAGATAAACTTACAGTTCAAAGAGCAAGAAAAATACAGAGATTCTTAACTCAACCATTTTTTGTTGCAGAAAAGTTCTCTGGAATTGAAGGTCAATATGTAAAAGTTGAAGACACAGTAAAAGGATTTAAAGAAATTTTAGAAGGAAAATACGACCATATTCCTGAACAGGCATTCTATATGGTTGGTACAATAGAACAGGCATTGGAAAAGGCAAAGAATATGGGAATAAAAGTTTAAGGAGGGGGTAAAATGTTTGATTTAAAAATAGTAACCCCCAAAGGAGTAAAAACAACAATTGAAGCAGAATATGCCGAATTTACAACAATAGAAGGTGGCATGGGTGTTTTAACAAATAGATTGCCCATTGTTGCCAAATTAAAAGTAGCTCCTTTAAAGGTAAGACACAAAGATGGAAAAGAAGAAGTATTTGCTGTTCATGGCGGAATTCTTGAAATGGACGGTAAAGAGATGATAGTTCTTACCACAGCAGCCGAAAGGCCTGATGAAATAGATGTAGAGACTGCAATGAAAGCAATTGAAGCTGCAAAAGAAAAATTAAATCATGCAGAAAGTTCTGTTGAAAAAGCAAAAGTCCAGGCAGAAATTGAGAAGAACATGGTAAGAATATCAATTGCGAAAAAATAATAATAAAAGCGCGGATTAATCCGCGCTTTTATTTATTATAACCCAAAACGTTTATATATGGCGTCAATATTTCTAAGATAATAGTCAGGAGTAAATAATTTATCAAACTCTTCCTTTGAAAATAAGGAACGTATTTTTTCGTCATTCCATAATATTTCTTTAAAATCATTTCTGTTATCCCATGCTTCAAGAGCATATTTTTGAACGAATTTATAACCTTCTTCACGGCTTAACCCTTTATCAATCAAAGCTAATAACACTCTTTGCGAATAAACAAGATTATATGATCTTTGAAAGGTTTCCTTTATTCTATCCTCGTAAACAATTAAGTTTTCCATTAAATATTGTGTTTTTTTCACCATATAATATGCAATTAATGTTGCATCAGGAAGAAATACTCTTTCCACAGATGAATGAGAAATATCCCTTTCATGCCATAGTGCAATGTTTTCGTATCCTCCAACAGTATAACTTCTGAGCATTCTTGCCATACCGGTCAGTCTTTCACAGAGTATAGGATTCTTTTTGTGCGGCATTGCTGATGAACCTCTTTGTCCTTTTTTGAAAGGTTCCTGAGCTTCAAGTATTTCAGTTTTTTGTAAATGCCTTATCTCTATTGCAATTCTTTCAATTCCGGCACCAATTAAAGCAAGTGTTGAAAGAAATTCAGCATGTCTATCTCTTGGAACAACCTGTGTAGCAACAGTTTCTGGCTTTAATCCTAATTTATTAAGAGCAATTTCTTCAATTTCCGGATCAATATTTGCGTAATTTCCCACTGCACCACTTAATTTTCCAAATGAAATATTATCTATAGAATTTTTTAAACGATCAATATTTCTATTTAATTCAGCAAGATAGGAAAGCATCTTTAAACCAAAAGAAGTTGGTTCTGCATGAACACCATGAGACCTTCCTACAGTGTAAAGATATTTATATTTAACAGCATTATCTTTTAAAATATCAGCTAATGTATACATTTCTTTTAAAATTATTTCTCCAGCTCTTTTTAATCCCAAAGACCAGGCTGTATCTACTATGTCTGAAGAGGTTAATCCTTTATGAAAGAATCTTGCTTCATCACCCATTTCATCTGTTATAGATTTAATAAAGGCAATGACATCATGATCTACTACACTTTCAATTTCAAGAATTTTTTCGACATCAATAACAGCTTTTTTTCTAATTTTTTCAGCAGTACCTTTTGGTGCAATATTTTTTTCCTCAAAAGCTTCAATAACTGCTAATTCGATTTCCAGCCATCTTTTGTATTTTTCTTCTTCTGACCATAATTCCTTTAAGGGGGATAGGGAATACCTTTCAATCATTTTCTAACCTCCATATTTTAAAAAGATATTGTCATTTTTTAATTCTTCAAGATAACAGATATTCATATGGCCGGGCATTATTATAGTGGTATCTTTTTTTGATTTTATAAATTCTTTAAATATGGAAATGGATCTTTTCATCATTTTCTCATCGCCATATGGAAGGTCAGTTCTGCCAATTGAATCACTAAACATAAAATCTCCGGTAAATATAAAATTACCAAAGTCATAAATCATTGAACCAGGAGTATGTCCCGGAAAATATTTTGCAAGAAATTTTAAATTGCCAATTTTATAATAACCTTCATAAAGTGTTTCAACATTAATGTTTAATTTAAAATCAACACCAAACATATAACTTAGATTTTTAGAACTATCGTTTAAGTAACTTATTTCTTTATGTGGAACCAAAATTTTAAATCCTTTATCTTTTAGTATTTCCAGACCAGCAATATGGTCATAATGGCCATGAGTTATCAGAATATATTTTTCTGGATAATTTTCAGGATTAAAAAATTGAAATATTATATCATTTCCTTTTCCTGGATCAATTATAATCAATGTATTATCATCGTCAATAACATAAGTGTTTACGCCAAAAGGAGGAAGAATAAATAAAAATACTTTTGTATTCCCTTTTTCGTAAAAAGGTATTAAATCCATTTTACACCAACCCTCAATTTAAAATTAATTTAGGTGATAATATTTTTTATTGTTTAGAAGATTTCATCTTTCTTAACAGGCTCTTTTTTAATTCTTTCATTTCTTTCATTTTTTTCTGTGCATCTTTAAATAAATTATCAATATTCTGATTTTTGTATTCAATTAAACCGTAGCTTATTGAAATTTTGTATTTGGCATCAGTAGTAATATTAAATTTCTTTATGGCATCAACAAATCTTTTTAAAACCCGTTGAGAAATTTCCAGATTAACAAATCTTAAAACTACTACAAATTCAGAGTCTGTAAATCTGAAAACAAAATCTCTATCTCTAAATGTTTGTTTCATGATATCCACAAGATTTAAAATCATATCATTAGCTTCTTCTATTCCTAATGAATCTTTTACAAGGTAATAATTGTCGACTTCAAGATAAATAACACAGAAACTTTCCTGATTTTTAATTATTTTAGTAATTATATTCATTGCACCTTTTTTATTAAATAGCTTTGTTAAAGTATCTTTTAAAGCCATATCGTATAGTAAGTTTTTTTCTTTTTCCATTGATTCAAGTTTTCTTTTAAGATTTGAAAATTCCCTTTCTTCTTCACTTAATTTCTGCGCCAATGTTTTTGTTATATGCGAATAATATTTTATAAGAGTATCTATTTCTCTAACACCGGTATGATCATCGATTTTACCAATATTGCCATCCTCAATATTTTTTATTAAATTTGTAATAGGTTTTTCTACGCGTAAAGCATTTCTGTAACTAAATATCAGAACAATAATAGCAACAGAAAAGGTTATTATAATAAATAAAATTTCTACGATATTTTTTAAAGAAATTATTTCAGAAAAATCCATTACAACTTTTGTTAAAACAACAAAATTAAACTTTCTATTATTTATAGTTGGTGGAGACCATTTGAAGTAGATATAAGCTTTTTTCCAGTTTGATAATTCTCTTATAGTGTAATCATTAACTTTTCCAGTATTAACAGGAGAATTTTCAAAAATATTTTTCTCTTCTTTGCTTAATAAAGGAAACTTGCTTGAGAAAGGTGTATAGTTTATATTATAAGTATATATGTTTTGTATAAAATTAAAGTTCAAAACAGAAATTGTTTTAAAGAATATAGGGACAGAATTTTCATTTAACAATATTCCCAGCTCGAAAATATTTCCGTTATCTAAAGTCTTATAAGCATACATTCTTGGAAAGTTTGTTTTTACTTCAAAAGAAAGCATACTAATATATGGATCTGTTTTACTTAGCTTTTTTTGAATAAACTTCCAGTATGAAGGAATTCTTTTTGCCAAATTTAATCCAAGATCAGGTTCATAATCAGTCTCGATTATTTCTCCATTTTTATTGATAATATAATAGTTTATGTCCTTTACAAAAGGATTGTTTTTGAATTTGTTAAATTTATATTCCTGAAAAAAGTTTTTAAAATTTTCAGGATTATTTATAAATACGTCTAAAACTTCTTTTAGTATAACTTCTGTCATTTCTTCGGCTTTTAAACTATAAACATCTAGCAACGGGATTTGAGAGTTATAAAAAGAAGTGATTGAATTTAATGTTTTGGTTACTGTTGAAGTATATAATTTTTTAAAGATAATATTCATTGAAAATAGCAATAAGATTACTACAACAAGAACAATAGATATAATAATAAACAGATTTTGTTTAAATAAAATATCCCGAATACTTTTATTATTTACCCCATGAATTTTTCCCCCTACCAGAAATAAGTTTTTATATACATATTATACCTTTTTTTCTATAAAAAATCAAAAGAAAATATATTTCTTCTTATTAAATTTATTACTTATCTGAAATCCTAATTTGACTTAATTTTAACAGTATTAAAGTATTTTGCAAGTATAATATAATCAGTATATATAAATCAAAATAAGAAAAAGGAGTGTTGAAAATGCAGAAAGAAGTATTATCTACAGACAAAAACGTAAAAAGATATCTTGTAAAATTTGACAAAAGCGATATTACAAAAGCAGAAGACCAGATTGTTAGAGAATTAAACCAGAGATATACATTTCATGGTTTCAGAAAAGGTAAAGTGCCTAAGAAAGTTATGAAAATCAAATTTGGTGAAGATTTTGTTGAAATGGTTAGAGAAATATTATTAGATCAGGTTGAAGAAGAATTTAGAGATGATAAGATTTTATTTGGTCCATATATTGAATCATTTGCTCTTGATAATGATTTTGCAGAAGTTGAAGTATTAGTTCACGAGCATCCTGAAATTACATCAATGAAATTTGAGGAAATGAAAGTAGAGGTCCCAACAGAAAAAGAAGTTGTAGAAAAATTTGTAGAAGAAAGAATAAAGGATTTATTAGAAGAAAATCCTATTCTTGAAGAAAAAGAAGAGCCAGCAGAGATCAATGATCTTGTAAAAGTAAAATATACAGTAGTTACAGAAGACGGAAAAGAATTATATAAAGATAAAGAAAGCGAATATGTATTATACGAAGAAGATAAAAGACCTATGGTTCAGGATCTTGTTGGAAAGAAAAAGGGAGATTACGTTGAAATAAACAGAGAATTTGAAGACAAAAAATACGTGTATAAAATCAATGTTGAAGGAGTTTATAAAAGAATAGTACCTGAATTAACAGATGAAATAGCAAAAACATTAGACAGCGAAGTAAATTCAGTTCTTGAATTAAAAGAAAAGCTCTCAAAAGAAGGAGCAGAATCATTTAAAGTATGGAAGGAAGATTATGTAAGAAATTACATATTAGCAGAATTACACAAGTATGTTGATATAGATGTATCAGAGGAAACAATAGAAGATTTTGTTGAAAAAACTCTTGAAAGAGTTAAAAATAGCGGAAAATACGATGAAGAAGTGGAAAAATACGGTGGAGAAGAAAAATATCTTGATGAATTAAAAGAACAGGCTATAAGATCAATTAAGGAAATGACAGTAATTAACAAAATTTCAGAAGATAATAATTTAAAGGTTGAAGAAAAAGAATTAAGCGAAGCTATACATTCATTTGCTCATATGTGGAGAATTCCTCATGACAAGGCAAGAGAAATTGTTTATTCAAATGCAGAAATTTTAGGAAATCTTATGTGGGATATCTTAAGCAAAAAGGTTGCAGATTTCTTAAAGGAAAAAGTAGAAATAGTTGAAGTTGAAAACTTCGAAGAAAAGCAAAAAGAAAAAGAAGAAAATACAGAAGAAAATTAATTTTATAATTGTATAATTAAATAAAACAGGGGAGAAATCCCCTGTTTTAATTACATGGTATTAATTTAAGGGAGTGATAGAATGGATATATTGAAAAATATTTCCGAAGAATTAAAAATAAAGGATTGGCAGGTAAAAAATACGGTAAATCTTTTAAATGATGGAAACACAATACCGTTTATAAGTCGTTATAGAAAAGAAGCAACAGGAAATTTAAATGAAGGAATCATAAGAAAAATTTCTGAATTATTCCAATACTATACAGATCTTGAAAAAAGAAAAGAAAGTGTTTTAAAATCAATAGAAGAGCAGGGAAAATTAACAGAAGAATTAAAAAATAAAATATTACAGGCTAAAAAACTCAGTGAAGTAGAAGATCTATATTTGCCATATAAAAAGAGAAAGAAAACAAAGGCTGATATTGCAATAGAAAATGGTTTAGAACCATTTGCAAAGAAATTACTTTCCGAGGAAATTGAAAATATTGAGCAGGAAGCTCAAAAATACATAAATGATAAAGTAAAAAGCGTTGAAGAAGTTTTTGAAGGAGTAAAATATATTATAGGTCAATATTTTGCTCATAATGAAAAAATAAGAAAAATTTTAAGAGATGACTTATTAAAATATGGAAGAATTGAATCAAATAAAAAGAAAAAGTTCATAGAAGAAAAGACAAAATACGATATGTATCATGAATTTTCTCAAGAAATAAGAAAAATACCAAATTATAGGGTTTTATCTATAAATCGTGGGGAAAAAGAAGGTGTTTTAAGCGTAAAACTCTCATTGGAAGAAAAATATATAGAAAAACTCTACAAATTCTATCTTACAAAATACGAGGAAAACAATAAAATAATAAAAGAAGGACTTGACTATGGTTTTAAAAATATGCTCTTTCCGTCTATTTCAAATGAAGTAAGAAATTTACTTACACAAAGAGCTGAAGAATCTTCAATAGAATTGTTTTCCAAGAATTTAAAGGAACTATTATTAACCCCACCGTTGAAAAACAAAAGAGTTCTTGCTATAGACCCTGGATATAGAACAGGATGTAAAGTAGTAGCTCTTGATGAATCTGGCAAATTTCTGGAAAATGCAACAATATATCCCGTTCCGCCGCAAAATGAATTTGAAAAATCAGAAAAGATAGTATTGGATTTTATAAAAAAATATAATCTAAACCTTATAGTAATTGGAAACGGAACAGCCTCAAGAGAAACACAGAGTTTTATAGTAGATGTTGTAAAAAAACATAATCTTGGTCTTAAATATATATTTGCAGATGAATCCGGAGCTTCTGTATATTCAGCATCAAAATTAGCAGCTAAGGAATTTCCAGATTTAGATGTCACAGTTAGGGGAGCCATAAGTATAGGAAGACGTATTCAGGATCCTCTTGCAGAATTTGTAAAAATAGATCCAAAATCATTGGGCGTAGGTCAATATCAGCACGATATGAATCAAAAGTTGCTAAAAGAAAAGTTAGAAAATACAGTGGAACATGTTGTGAATCTTGTTGGGGTAAATTTAAATACAGCTTCAGCAGCATTATTACAATATATTTCAGGTATTACACCAAAACTTGCGGAAAATATTGTAAAATACAGGGAAGAAAATGGATTTTTCAAAGAAAGAAAGGAATTATTAAAAGTAAAAGGATTTGGTCCTAAAGCTTTTGAACAGGCAGCAGGGTTTTTAAGAATTTTTGATGGGAATAATCCGCTTGAAGTTACAGGTATTCATCCTGAAAGTTATGAAAAAACAATACAATTATTAGAATATTTAGGTTTTAAACCAGAAGATATATTAAATTCAGAAAAATTAGAAACATTAAGAGAAAAGTTAAAAAAATATTATGGTGAAAATGAATTAAAAAAATTAGCCGAACAACTTGAAATAGGAGAATATACGCTCAAAGACATAATAACAGAATTACAAAAACCAGGCAGGGATTTAAGAGATGAATTACCTCAACCATTATTGTATGAAGACGTTTTAACCTTTGATGATTTAAAGGTTGGAATGATTTTACAGGGAAGAGTTACAAATATAACAGATTTTGGAGCATTTGTAGATTTGGGAATAAAAGAAAATGGTTTAATACACAAATCAAATATGTCTGAAAAATACATAAAACATCCTTCAGAAGTTGTGAGCATAAACCAAATAGTAAATGTAGAAATACTTGATATGGATAAAGAATTAAAAAGAATAAATTTAAAATTACGTGGCTAAAATAATAAAATAAGGCTCGAATTTTTCGAGCCTTATATATTTATTCCGAAATTATAATGTTTTTTAATATCTTCTAAAATCTCCCAGGTGCAGGATAATCCCTTTTTAAATCGTACAAGGTCACCTTTTTCAATTAAATACTCGCCGTTTTCAGTATATACTTTTACCTTACCTTCGAGGATATAGCAAACTTCAGAATCATCATAATACCAATCAAATTTTGAAGCTTCCTTTGTCCAAATTGGCCATTTTTCTACATCCAGTTTTTTTAATAAGTCTTCATCAGGATTTTTAATTATTTTTACTTCCATTTCATTATCCATCATTTTCACCACCGGATCCTTTAATTTTTTTTCAAGATTAACCATTGTTTCACCAAGTAGTTGAAAATATTCTTCTATGGATTCTTTGTCAAAATTTTTGACAAGAAAATCCTCCAGATCATCAAATGATGCATCTGGATTCTCTTCAAAAAAAGTATCAACCATTGAAATAATTTTTTCCAATCTTTCCATCGAATAACCTCACTTATTAAATCTGCATTCTCATAATTTCTTTGTAAGCCTGAACTATCTTGTTAGTAACTTCGGTTGTGAGTTTTAAAGATAAAGAAGCCTTTTCGGCAGAAATAATAACATTGTGAATGTTATCAATCTTACCAGCTGCATAATCAGCACTCATTTGTTGAGCCACCTTTTGCGTTTTGTTAACATCTTCAATAGCGTTTTTAAGGATATCTGCAAAATTGAGATTTCCCTGTTTTGTTTGATCCTTTTTTTGCGTCCGTGCTATATTATTAATTCCATTTATTCCTGAAATACCTGGTACCTTTTCAATCATTTATTGCACCTCCTAACTATGCTCCACGACCAATAGATAATGCAGAATTAAACATTGATTTTGCCGAATTCACCACAGCCACATTTGCTTCATAAGCTCTCTGTGCTGTAATTAAATCGACCATTTCACGTAAAACATTAACATTTGGATACTTTACATATCCGTTTTCGTCAGCGTCAGGATGTCCGGGATCGTAAACAAGTCTAAAAGGGCTTTTATCCTCAGCCAATTTCCCGACTTTTACGCCAGATAATTGCTCATCCTTTGTTGCTTTTTCTTTATTTAAAACCTCTTTAAAGGTTACAATCTTTCTTCGATATGGTCCACCATTTTCTGTTCTTGTGGTGTTGGCATTAGCAAGATTATTTGATATAACTTCTGATCTAAATCTTTCTGCAGTCATCCCGCTTGCTGCAATATCCATTATTTTAAATGCGTTTATATTCATTATCTAATGCCTCCTATAACTGTCTTGTAATCATTAAATCTATAATTTATTAACCTTGTTAAAGCGTTGTATTGTAAAGTATTTTCCATCATTTTTACCATTTCAACGTCAATATCAACATTGTTTCCATCTTCTCTATTGCTTCTTGATTTGTCCTCGATTATATTATAACTCACTTCATTTAAATCTGGAATATTTTTTAAGTGTTTTTGATTTGTAGTTTTAAGTTTTATTTCATTACTATCTCCAAGAGCTTTTCTTAACTCTTCTTCAAAGGAGACGTCTTTTCTTTTATAACCGGGTGTGTTATAATTAGCTATATTATGAGAATAAACTCTCTGCCTAACAGAAACTGCATCGAGAGATTTTGGTATAATATTTAATGCAAGGTCTTTTACAAACATTTTAATCGCCTCCTGAATTATAATTCTATATATACATAAAAAATCCCTAAGGAGAGAAAAATATGAAAAAAATTTTTCTTATAGGTTATTACGGTCATGGGAATCTTGGAGATGAAATGTTATTTGAATCAACATTATATCTTCTTCAAGAATCAGGTTTTATAGGAGAAATATATGTTATTTCTGATAAACCGTTAGAAAAAGAAAATTTTAAAATTACAAATGTGGAAAAGTTTGATATTCCAGGTATAATAAAAACAATAAATCAAAGTAATTTAATTATATTTGGAGGAGGGAATCTTCTTCAAACAGAGACTTCTCTTAGAAGTTTCTGGTATTATGAATTTATAATAAACATAGCAAAACATTATAAAAAAAATATAGTATTTTTTTCACAGGGATTTGGTCATTTTAAACACAAATCAGCATTAAGAAGATTACCTAAAATTCTAAAATATAAAAATCTCTATGGTATTTTAAGAGATAAAACCAGTTATAGATATGCAAAAAGATATTCTAGAAACTTTGCATATGGTGTGGATATAGGTGTTTTGAAGTATAAAAATACAATCTTTAAGCGTGATCCGCAAAAAGGTCATGTTTCTATAGTAATAAAAAACAAAAGAAACTGGTCTAAAATAGTGAAAATACTAAAAGATTTAAAAGTTGAAAGACTTACCCCTATAGTATTTAATAAATCTCAGGATTCCATACATGCATATGAGTTTTTTGAACAATTTGAAAAAGAAATAAATATGAATTTTCCAATAACAGATGAAAGTAAAATAATAGATGAAATGTTAAAATCCGAATTTGTAATTTCTGATAGATTACATGGTGGGATATTATCATTATATCTGGGAACTCCCGTGATTTTATATAAAAACAAGAAAAATTTCAGGGTATTTAAATCTATAGACTATAAATATAATCTCTTCTTTTCAAATGAGGAAGATATATTATATCCTATAGCAATGCTAAATGATTTTGATTTTGAGATTTTCCAAAGTAAATTTTTATTAATGCTAAACGCATCTCATCACGAACATCTGGATTTAATTAAAACCTTCTTATAATATTAAGAGTTTTATTTTCCGTATCCAATACCAGTATTATATTATCTGTTGGGACCTCTATATCTATAAGATAATCTCCAATCTTTAGTTTTTCATACACCTTGAGGTTTTTATCAATTACAAAAAATTCTCCTGTAATATGAGAAATAGCAAATAAAAAGTCATTTGATTTATTATAAGCAAAATCTACAATAGGAATATCCTTTAGGATATGTCTAATCTTTTTATCTTTAAAAGAATAAAAATACAATCCGCCGTAATGGGAATTACCTACAATCATATCATTGAAAATTCCTATATTCGTAAGATTTTTTCCAAATTGTGCGATCTTTTTTTGATAATTATCAGAAAATTCAAAAATTCCACCTTCAAAATATTCACCTAAATAATAATAATCATTGTATTTTACAATATCAATAGGGAACAAAATACGTTTTAAGTTTATTATAAAATCTTCTTTTGAAAGATCGAAAAGCAATTTATAAGTTTTTAAAATGTCATCCTTTTCGTTTTCATACATAGGAACCATAATGTCATCATCTATAATTGAAATAAAAGGAGCACGTACAGGGAATTTATAAAAATTATCGATTTTAAGCTTTTGCTTGTCTATTATATATAAACCATAAGGATTAATTGTAGTAATATAAAATTTATCATTTGAATATTTCATATTAATAGGTCTCGCGTAAAGCTTTAATTTCCTGCTCAAACTTCCCCATTTATTAATAACCTTTATTGAAGGGTCGCCGTTGTCTATAACATATAGATAATTATTAATATAATATCCCGCCATTGGAATTGAAAGTATTCCGTTGTCCACATACAATACAGTGTCACCATTTACATAATCTACTACTTTAGCTGTTCCACTATAATTACAAATTGTAGCATAATTCCCATAAATGTCTATATGAAAGGTTCTTTCGCCAACGGGGATCTTATCAACAACCTGAAATGTATCAGGCGAACCAAATATGTTTATACTTGCCAATAAAATTATTATAAAAATATATAAATATCTTTTCATCTTCAACCTCCTGGATAATAACATTCATCTTATAATTATACATCAAAATTTTATATTTACCAACAAAATAATATTTTATAGTTTTTTTAACTCTTAATTTTTATGTTATTTAAAATTAATCACAATATATGTATAATATAAATATATATGACAGAAAAAATCATATTTAAAACAGGAGGTATTAAATATGGAATTAGAATTAAAACATATGGGTGGAATGCAATTTGTAGCTAAGACACCTTCTGGACACGATGTAATAATAGATGCCTCGCCTGAAGTTGGAGGAGCAAATACAGGGCCAAGAGCTCTTGAATTATTCTTAGCAGGAATTGGTGGATGTACAGGAATAGATGTAGCATTGATTTTAAAGAAAATGAAAGTAAATTATAAAGATTTAAGAGTAAAATTAGAAACAGAAAGAAAAGAAGATCATCCAAAAGCATTTACAAAAATAAATATCAAATATTATTTTAAAGGAAAAGATCTTCCAATGGAAAAATTAGAAAGAGCAGTAAAATTATCTCAGGAAAAATATTGCTCTGCTTCTGCAACTGTAAAAGGTGTGGCAGAAGTTACATATGAGATAATTGTTGAGGAGGAATAATATGGCAGATAAAAAAATTCAATTTAATTTACCAAATCAGGATGATTTAAAAAATATCAAACACATAATAATGGTAATGAGTGGTAAAGGTGGAGTTGGAAAATCTACAATAGCTGTAAATTTAGCTGTAGCCCTTTCTCTCGAAGGAAGAAAGGTTGGATTAATGGATATTGACATGCATGGTCCAAACGTAATGAGAATGCTTGGTGGAACAGAAAAAGATCATCCATACCAGGTTGGAGAAAAGATTTTACCGCCAGAAGTAAATGGAATAAAAGTTATATCAGTTTCTCAATTTGTACCGGAATCAGGAAAACCAATAGTATGGAGAGGTCCGATAAAAACAGGAACTATAAAACAATTCTTTAACGATATTGAATGGGAAGACTTAGATTATCTCGTTATTGATGCACCTCCCGGAACAGGTGATGAACCATTAACAGTAATGCAGATGTTAAAAAGATTTGATGGTGCAATTATAGTAACAACACCTTCTGAAGTATCAAAAGATGATGTTGAAAGAGCAATTAATTTCTTTACAGTAATGAACAAAAAAGTATTGGGACTTGTTGAAAATATGGCATACTTTGAATGTCCAAATTGCCATACAAAGCACTACATATTTGGTAAAAACGGTGCAAAAAGTCTGGCAGAAAAATATAATCTTCCAATTTTAGCAGAAATACCAATTAGTGAAGAAATAAGAACAAATATGGATAACGGAAAGCCTGCAGCATACTTTGGAAAACCAGAACATGTAGCTCCATATGTTCAATTAGCTAAAAAGGTAATTGCTGAAGTGGAAAAGGATGAAGAAAAATGAGCAAGTTAAAAACTATGTCCATGGAATGGACTGGTGAAGAATTCATATTAATAGATCAAAGATATTTACCATTAGAAGAAAAATATGTAACCTGTAAAACATATGAAGAAGTTGCAAAATCAATTAAAGATATGGTTGTTAGAGGTGCTCCTGCAATAGGAGCCTCTGCAGCCTTTGGATATGTTCTTGGCGTAAAAGAATTTATAGGTAAGCCAGAATTTGAAGAAAAAATGAAAGAGGTTAAAAAAACACTTGCCAACACACGACCTACAGCGGTAAACCTTTTCTGGGCTCTTGAAAGAATGGAAAAAAGACTAAATGAAATAAAAAATGAAGAAAATATTGTTGAATTAATTGAAAAAGAAGCTCTTGATATTGCATTTGAAGATATAGAAGCCAATAAAACAATGGGGAGATTTGGTGGCGAGTTATTAAATGATGGAGATACCGTTTTAACCCATTGTAATACAGGCTCCCTTGCTACAGTAGATTATGGAACGGCACTTGGAGTAATCAGAGGCGCAAGGGATATGGGAAAAGATATAAAGGTATATGCTGATGAAACAAGACCATATCTACAGGGTGCAAGACTTACAGTATGGGAGTTATATAAAGACGGATTTGATGTAACATTAATTTCCGATAATATGGCCGGTTGGGTAATGAAACAGGGAAAAATAAATGCTGTAATTGTTGGTGCAGATAGAATTGCTGCAAATGGAGATACTGCAAACAAAATAGGAACATATTCAGTTGCAGTGCTTGCAAAAGAGCATGGAATCCCATTTTATGTGGCAGCACCATTATCTACAATAGACCTTGATACACCAACTGGAAATGAAATTCCAATTGAAGAAAGATCACACGATGAAGTTAGGTATTGTCATAAATCAAAAATGGTTCCTGAAGAAATAAAAGTTTATAATCCTGCTTTTGATGTTACACCAAACGAATTAATTACAGCGATTATTACAGAAAAAGGCGTTGTAAGACCACCATATAATGAAAATTTGAAAAAACTCTTTGAAAAATAAAACAATTTATGATATAATATTGCGTTGTATCGGGGGCGAAACGGTTTCGACGGGGGTAGAGTAAGTCGGAAAGCGAGCCGTGGAAGACTGTAACCACGTAAAACAATCGGTCAAAAAGAGAATTGCCGAAGAAAATTACGCATTAGCTGCTTAATATAATATAACGCAGCCGTCCTTCTAACCGTTGGGGCCGAGCGGTTAGCAAGGGCGTCATAAAATTGGCCCTTACCTGAAATCCATTCTCCCGGGATTTCGGGGACAATTCAGGGAGATAGTCTGGCGTTAGCTTGCCTGTGGGCGAACGCCAGGCGAAAGCAAAACACAGGCTGCGCTCGGAGACGTCCGGCTTACTCTACTTTCGGACGCGGGTTCGACTCCCGCCGCCTCCACCAAAATCAAATAAAAAAATCGTGCGGAAAACCGCACGATTTTTTTATTTGAATAAATTAATATCTGATTCATATTGGAATTTATCTATTTTATTTGTAGAAAAAAATGCCTGAAATTTTTGTGTACTTTTGTTTTCTTCAGAAATAGAAAAACCAACAAAACAATTAAAAGTTTCAAATTTATTTTCAAATGATATTCCAATATTTAAAAATAAATCTTCAACGAGTTTGACAGAATATACAGAATATGAATATAATAAATCAAAATGACTTATTTTTAATCCTCCGTATAATGAATAAAAATCTTCTTTTCTTCCAATTATAATAGAAAACATATTCATAATATTATCGTTCTCCACAAAATCTTCATAACCAATTGCAATATTAAGCGGAATATTAAAAAGAGTATATTGGTTACCATATAAAAAATAAGTTATTTGATAAGTATTGCTATCATTATTAGAAAGAATTATTCCGCCTTCTATTTTTTTATCAAATTCATAATAAAGTTTTATAATCGCTGATTGAGTTGATAATCCATATGCCAAACGAAAAGAAGATTCTTCAATAAATGGCTCGTGAAAATCTATAAATATTCCAAATGAAATAATATAAAACAATTTTATTATAATTACAAATAAGATAATTCTTTTCATTGGATCACACTCGCTTTAATATTATGTATAAAGCACCTATAAATTAATTAAAAAACCAGTTCTAACTTTGAAAGAATTTTCCATCCATTTAACTCCTGTTAAAATCTCAACATTGTTTTCATTATTTATAAAGAGTTTTTTATTAAAATGAATAAAAATCATAGGATGTAAATCAAAAAGCGGTATATCTTCTTCATAAAAAAAAGGTTTTGAAAATTCTACAGTAATATAATTTTCATAATTAAGTTTAAAGGAAAAAGTACCATAACCTGTATAAATAGGTTCATATTCTTTCATTATTTCTAAAGTATTATAATTAACATCATAAATTTTTCTTATTTCCAGTCCAAGAGAAAAAATAGTATTTTCAAGCTCTGTTCCAATATTAATATTTATATATTTTGAATTATGGCGATGAAAAAAAGTATATGCATTATAACTCATTAAACTTACAATAAAATTACCAAAATCAGCAGAAAAATCAAAATAACCTCCCAGTGTTATTAAAAGGTCAATAGGTAACTCAAATATATTTTGAAAGTCTTTTTTTATATAGATGCCATTTTCATTTGGAAGATTAAAATCTTCAATTGAAAATCCAAATCGAAAATAATAATCATCATTGCTTTCCCAGGAAAATTTATCCAGGAGAATAAATACATATGTATTTTTTTTATATGAAGAAACTCTAAAAGGAGATGGAACTTTAGAAAAAAAAGCCACAATGTTGATAGATATTAAAATCATAAAAATGATAATAAACTTTTTTTTCATTTTATTTTCCCCTTCCTGAAGAATATTTAATTTTAGAATTTTTATAAAAAATATTCGTCGAATAAACTTCAAGTAAATTATAGCATAACATATTATATAAAGAGATTTATAGGCAAACAAAATAAATCGAAAGCCTCATTTTGTTTTAATATGGTATAATTGAAGCGGAGGTGGAATGATGAGGACGTTTTGTACATCAGGACCTGTTGATAAGAAAACATGTTATTATGTTGAAAGACCGGATATAATGACAGAAGCGCTTGATCATATAGAAAACTGGAGATATTTTACAGTATCTGCACCAAGACAGAGTGGAAAAACCACATTGTTGATGGATATTGTAGAAAAAGTAAAAGAGAAATATTTGCCAATATTTATATCATTTGAAAGTTTTGGAAGAATAAAAACAGAAGAGATGTTTATAAAAAACTTCAATAAAAAGGTTAAGAATTTTTTTAAGTTTAATATGGATATAGATTTTGAACCAAAAAAAATATCAGCTATAAGTGAATTAGATGAGTATATAATGGACATAAATAAAAAGTTTGGAAAAGATGTAATTTTAATGATAGATGAATTTGAAAGGTTAAACGAAACATTAATGAATGAATTTCTACACGTAATAAGAGAAATATATCATTCAAGACATGGATATAAACTCAGAAGTGTAATATTAATCAGTGTAAGTTATTTAAGCGGAGTATTGGAAGACAATGCAAGTCCATTTAACATAGCAGAACATATGGAAGTACCATACTTTACAAAAGAACAGGTATATGATTTATTAAGCCAACATGAAAAAGAAACAGGGCAAATATTCGATGAAAAAGTAAAAGAATTAATATGGCATAACGCAGCAGGGCAACCTGGACTAACCAATGGTCTTGCATATGATTTAGTTACTAAAAAAGCTCCTGGTGAAAAGATTATAACAGTGGAGCATTTTGAAAAGACACTTGAAGATTATATGTATGTCTATATTGATAAAAATATAGCCAATATATTGCATAAAGCAGAAAAAGAAAAGGAATTAATAATGAAAATACTATTTGAGCCTGGAAAAGTAAAATTTTCAATATACGATAAAAGAATAAATTTTCTATATCAACACGGAGTAATAGATAATTGTGGAGGTAAATGCTGTGTAAGAGTACCATTATACTACAAAGCGTTATATACAAGATTTATGCCGGAAATAAACGGAGAAAAAAACTATATGGCAACAATAAATGATACAATAAAGCCATACATAAAAAAAGACGGAAGTCTTGATTTAAATAAATTACTCGAAAGATATACAGAATATATCAAATTAAGAGGAGCGATAATGTTTAAAGGAAGGAATTATTATGAAGGAGTATATCAATATAACTTAGACCAATTCTTAAGCTTATATGTAGAAGCAGCAGAAGGAAAGGTATATCCAGAAACACAGGTAGGAGGAGGAAGGATAGATTTATTAATAAATCTAAATAATAGAGAATATCTAATAGAAATAAAAGCAAATCTAACAGGAAATGAATATGAAAAATCGAAAAAGCAATTAGTGGAATATTTAAAAAGAAGTGGCTTAAAAGAAGGCTGGCTTGTGATATATTCAGAAGCAATAGAAGATTTCAAACATGAAATAGAAGAAATAGATGGAGTAAAAATCAATGTGTGGTTTATAAAAACAAACTTTGAAAGTCCATCGAAAGTGAATTAAGATAATTCAATAAAAATAATCCTTCCAGAATTTCTGGAAGGGTTATTTTAAAAACCTCTCAATAATCTCATCAATCAAAGCTCTTTCATCATCTTCAAAAGAGTAATAACCAAGAGCAACACGCTTATAACCTAAACCATATTTAAGGGCAAAATCACGAACCTTTCCTTTTGGATAAGGAGTAATGGGCCATTTAATATCGTATCGAACGCAATTTCTTAAAAACACATCAAATATTCTCATTTCCTCATCACTGAGCTTAAAATAATTAAAAACAAATTCCTTAAAGTTCTTTGTTTTCTTAAAAAGCTCAGTGATGAGTTTTTTTCTTGCTAAATAAAATGGTGAAATATTATATGCTGTATCTTCAAATTCTTCAGAATTCAATAATCTTCTTTCAGCTTTCTTCAAATCAAAATCACTCATCATAACATTAAAAAAATACATCTTCTCATAATTAGCAGAGAAGAATTTAATGATTTTATCTTTATTACCTTCAAAAATCAATTTCAAAATATGACTCTTTGTAAAAAATGGTTTTTCTATTAATGCTGTATATGTTGAGAAGAATAATAGGGGGATTTTTGTTTCTTTTTTGTTTTTTAATTTTTCTATAGAATGATTAAACAATTTTTTTTGATGTAATTTATACAATTCATTTTTTATAGCATAAGGTTTTCTGGAAGTATAATTTACTTTTCTTGAATTTATGATTTTTAGTAAGCTTTTTGAATTTATAATTCCTTTTTTTATTTTTAAATCAGCATATTTTAAAATATATTTTTTTAATTCGTCGGTTATATTATAAGTTGATGCAGTAAAGTCATGGATAAAATGAAAAAATTTCTTTTTTATTTTAACCTTATTGTTCTTATTTAATTTAATAACGATATTTGACATATCAAATATCGTTATATCGTTATTAAGATATTTTGCCTCAAAAATCGTATCAAACCAGTTATATATTTTAGATAAATCCTCAAAATAATAACCAATATAATACTCTAATAAATCAGCAGCAATCAAAGCTTTCTTTTTATCTACTTTTCTTATCCACCATGCAGCACCATTTAAACCATTACACATCATTGTAGGATGAGGAAAATCTTTTGCAAGATTATATCCTTCTATAAATAATTCATATGCTTTATAGTATTCTTCCCTTTTGATAAAAATTCTTGCATTAGAATATAAAAAAACTGCTTTATCTAAATCATTTTCAACATAGTTTTCTGAATAGACTTTAAAATTATCAATTATATTATAGGTTTTATTAAGCAAATTTAATCCAGGGAGTATTAAACATCTTGCATATACCGGTATATTACTTAGACGTTTTTTTAAAATTGCAAATTCCCTTTTTGCAATTTTATATTTTCCTGTTTTATGGTACAAAGAAATAAGTTCAAATCTTGCTAATTCTTTTAATATTGTTGTTGTTGTTGTTGTTGTTGCAATAACTTTATTCGCATAAAATATTGCGGATTTCAAATCTTTTTTCCATTTTGATTTTAACAATAAAAAATAATATTGTACAGAAACATCTGATATGTTTAAACTCAAAAAATTAATTAGAGGATGGGAATAATAACCAAAATTTATAATATCAATTATCGATTTTAGAGAAATTTCTTTTTTCATTAAAAACACCTCAAATAATTTGTAACTCTTTTTTTACATCTATTTTTGTTATTTAATTCGTAATAATTCTCAAAAAAAATAAATGTATTAGATTCTTATAATCGCTATAAAATTATTTTTTAGATTGTTACAATAAAATAACGAAAATGGATTAATAATAAAATTAACAAATGCAAATCCTAAAACATTGATAAAAAGAGGATTTCTATTTTAGAAAAAACACTTGAAAACCATGTTAGAATTGGTAAAATATTAGTGTCTTGAAAAATAAAACACATAAAAGGGGGGAAGGATTTAAAAAATGAAAAAAATAATAACCTTATTTGTTATTTTACTACTAATGTCAGCAAACATTGTTTTTGCTGGAGATAATGATGATGAATATAAAACAGATTCAATCAATCCTCAAATCCAAATTGAATTTTCTGAGTAGTTAGATAGAATCTATTTTCTATATATATTTACGTGTATATTATACCAAAAAATATATAACAGGAGAAAGGAAAGGGGATTTAAGATGAAATGGAAAATATATGACAACAACGATAAAAAATATGCTCTTGATCTGGAAAGTGTAACATTAATAGAACTCGATGATGAAGCATATAAACATTTTACTGAAGATGCAAAATCTGAAGAAGTAGATGAAGATATAAAAATATTAAAAGAAGCAATAAATAAAAAAGTAGAAGAAAGTGAAAAATTCTATAATTCTGAAATAATATTTGAACCATCAAATATTATATTAAATATAACAAAAGCATGTAATCTTGAATGTATATACTGTTATGCTCATAAGGAAAAACCAGAAAGTATGAAAATGGAATTAATAAAAGAAAGTCTGGAATATATATTTTCAAATACAAAAAAGAAAAAAATAACAATAACGTATTTTGGTGGAGAACCGTTGCTTGAATTTGAAAAAATAAAAGAAAGCGTTGCATTATCAAAAGAGTTGGGAAAGAAATATAACAAAAAGGTTGTATATTCAATAACCACAAATGGAACAATAATGAATGAAGAAATAATAGAATTTTTAATAAAAGAAAAATTTTCAATGATGATGAGTATGGATGGATGTGAAAGTATTCAAAACTTTCAAAGGCCATTTGTAGGTGGAAAGGGATCACATGAAAAGGTATCGGAAAATATAGAGTTAATAATGAAAAAAAGAAAAAAGTTAAACGTTAGAGCAACAGTAACAAATCAGGAAATAGAAATAAAAAAAATAGCAAGACATTTTATAGAAGAAAAAAATTTAAGCGGATATTCATTTGCAGTAGCATCCTATCCATATACAAAAGAATGGACAGAAGAAGAAAAGAAAAAATTATATGAAGAAGTGGAAGAAATAATAGAAGAAAAAGATAAAAGATTTATTCCATTAAATATAAGTGGATTATGGGAAACGATAAAAAAAGGAGAAATAAAGAAATATCCATGTGGAGCGGGGTTGGGGATAGTATCAATAGATATAGATGGAAAGATATATCCATGTCAGAGATTTACCGGGGAAAAAGAGTATGAACTTGGAGAAGTGGGAATGAAGTGGGAAGAATTTATCAACAACAAAAAGGAGTTTTATAAAAAGGTAGTAAAAAAAATAGAAGAAGATTGTGGAATATGCGAATTGAGAAATATATGCGGCGGAGGATGTCCGTATGAATTATTAACAAAAAGCAATAGTAGAAGTATTTCTTGTGATTTAACAAAAATAGGATTAGAAAAATTAAAAATAGGGGGATGAGAAAATGAAAAGAAGAGGATTAATCATTTTATTTATATTGACACTAACGATCTCGTTGTTTTCTGATAGTTTAAAAATGATAAAGAAAATAGAGATAGAAATAGAAAATACCAAAAAACCATCAAAATTTCTCACAACATTTGCAAAAAATGAAGTAATAATCACGCCGTTTGTAGCAATTGGAAAGGATTTTAAAATACGAATATATTCATTAAGAGATAATACAGAACAAATAATAAAAAAAGAAGCTCCTGCATTATACGAAATCGGAGAACTTACAAGTGTGACATTTATAACAACCTTTAATTTTGAAGATAAATTCTGGATAATATGTGGGAATGGAAAAAATGGAGATATGGAGATAAATGAATATATAAAAAAGGATAATGAATATATATTCAACAAAAAATTAAATTTAGGAGTAAAATCTGGAATAGTAATAATTGATAAAGAACTAAAGGATAGATTAATAATAAGTTTAGGAGTAAATGAGTCTGAAAGAAAAATAATGGTGGTTGATAAAAATCTTAAATGGTATAAGGAGTTAATTACATTAAGGGATTTTTCAGGTGATCTTGAAATAGCAGAGTATAAGGATAAATTATATATATTTGAAAGCATACCAGAAAAAAGCGTATCGTCATTCTTTGGATCAAATAGTAAATACATAAAACTAAAACATACCTTTGATGCAAAGACATATAAACTTCTAAAAAAAGATGAAAAGGCATTTTCAGATATGGAATATTATATTTATATATATCAGGATGGAAAATATACATATTTTGGGAATTACGGAGGAAAGATAAATATAAAAAGATATGATCTTGAAAGCGGAAAAGTAGAGGATATAAACATGGAAGAAATATATCCATTATTAAAAGAAGGAAAGATTGAATATTCATATTTTGTATATAAGAATAAAAAAGTATTAATAGAAATAGATGAAGAGGATATTATGAAATTGGTAATGGGTGAAATAATAGATAATAATTTTAAAATAATCTGGAAAAAAGAATTAGAAAGAAAAGAAGGAGCATTTCTTGTAAAAAATGTGAAAAATGCACTTTTACTGGATTCTGATTTAATGGATAATACAGAAATATTTATAGACGAAGGAAAAAATTACAAAGTTAATCTCGAAACAGGAGAGATAACAGAAATAACAGATAAACCAATATGGTTCTTTAAAATGAGAGATAAATATTATTATGGAGCATTAAACAAAACGGAAAAGAAAGATGGAAAGAACTATTCTGTATTTGAAATTTATGAATTAAAAATTGAGTAAAGAACGGTGGTGAAAAAATGATAGAAGTAAAAGGGATAAAAAAGAGCTTCAAAGAAAAAGAAGTATTAAAAGGCGTGGATTTTGACGTAAAAGAAGGGGAAAAGTTTGTAATATTAGGGGAAAATGGAGCAGGGAAATCCACACTGTTTTATATATTAACAAAAGTATATAATCCCGATGAAGGAGAAATAAAAATAAAAGAAGGGAAATATTTACTGGGCTTTGTAGAAGAACCACAGTTCATAAAAACCATGAATGCGTATGAAAATATGAAATATATTAGTTCAAGTATATATAAAAAAGTTACAAAAGAAGAAATGGATAAATATTTAAAAATAACAGGAATACAGCAACATGCAAAGAAAAAAGTAGGTAAATATTCCACGGGAATGAAAAAAAGACTGGCAGTATCGTTATTATTAATGATAGATCCGGATATATACATATTCGACGAACCAACAGAAGGACTGGATCCAATAGAAAGAAAAAACTTCATGAAATTAATGGAAGAATTAAAAGAAAGAGGAAAAGGGATAATAATAAGCACACACGTATTATCAGAAGCAAAAGAAATGGCAGATAGAGTGGGAATATTATACGATGGAAAAATACAGAAAATAATGTCAAGAGAAGACTTTGATAAACAGAATGAATATATAATAGACGCAGAGGCAAAAAGATATCCAGAATGGCTGGAATACCGAATAGAAGATGGAAAAGCGATAATAAAAAGCGACAACATAATGGAAACGCTGGAAAAATTAAAACAGGAAGGGATAAAAATAAAAGACATAGAAAAAAACACATCAATACTGGAAAAAACATTCATAAAAATATCCTCGGGAGATGGAAAAAATGATTAAAGCGGAACTACAAAAAATAAAAAAAGACAAATTCTTTCTATCATCGCTAATAATATATTACTTCTTCTCAACAATAAAAGCCAAAGGAATAGTATATCTAATAGCAAGATCATATTATGGACAACCAGAAATGTCATATATAGCAGCAAAATACTTTGGAGGGATGTGGAACTTCTTAGGATTAATACAGCTAATAACAATAATATTTGGAATAAAAATACTGCATGAAACAACAGAAAGCCGATTATACACATACATATTCATGAAAAACAGCAGATTAAAATTCTACAGCAAAAAAGCCATAGCGTTACTATGGATAACAACAATATACAGTATATATAACCTGATAATTTTCAGCTACTATTACATAACAATAATAGGAAAACCGGAAATAAAAGATTTAATAATGACAATAGTAATATATATAAACTATGAAATAGCGATATTATTTACAGCAATACTGGGAATGATGATATATACAATAGTAAAAAACAACCTATTCTCAATAATGGTATCGTTATTTGTAATATACACATATTTCCTATTGCCAAGATACAACAAAATATATCATCCATTAAACTACGTATATTTAATGACAAAAAAATTAATAAGCTCAAAAGGGATAGAGTTTGTAATATACGTGGGATTGTGGAGAATAATAATACCAATGGCAATCACAATGTTAATATTCACAATAGGATATAGATTCTTCAGGAAATATGAACCAAAATATTAAAATAATATGCAATAATAGGTGAAATCATGAAAACAATAAAAAAATTCATAATACACCAATGAGAAAAAATGAAGAAAAATCGCATGAGATTATTATTGTCATCAAAATTAAATAAAAAAATAACACTAAAAATATATCAAGTGATATAATAAATATGTAAATTTATTGAATTTAGGAAAAGAAAAATTGATTGTAATTTTACTTGAATTTTACATTATATATTGACATCTTTTTTTTGATATAATTATTGTGAAATAAATAAGTAAAAATAATATCTTTTAATTATACAGTAACATAATATAAAAATTATACATTTATTGAGTTTTACCATGGATTATTAAGTTATAAAATTCACGATATTTGCCTATAATATTATTAAATAAATTACATATAATACCTGATATAAATTTAAAAAATAATTTTGAATTACACTCATGCATGGTTAAAAAATATTACTTAAATATATTTAAGCAGATATTTATCAAAAAGATTTTCATTTCTCAGTCGGCTGAGTTGTTCTGGTGCCAGAATTTTATAAAAAATTATAAATTTAAAGAAGATCGAGGTGATGGGATGAAGAAAGTGGTGAGAGTATATATTTTAATAATTTTTATTAGTATATTTTTTATATCCTGTACTAATATAGAAAAGCAAGAAAAAAATATTGAAAATAACAAAGAACTAGAAAATTTTTTAAAAGAAGATGTTAATATTAAAACCTCGGAATATTATACTAAAGATGGTATTTTGGTGTTTAAAAACTATTTTGAAAATGGAGAATTAGTAAAACAGGAAATATTTGATAATAAAGGTAATATAGATTATACATTTGAAATAAAAGATGAAAAAATTTACTCTATTAAAAACTCTAATGGACAAAAAGTTTCTACAAATAAAATATATTATTATAATAATATTAGTCATACAAAAGAATCATTTTCACTAAATAAAGTATTTACTTTTGAAGATTATCTTAATGTAAAAAATAAAAATAATAATATTTCTTTATATGATCAAATAGATCCAGGACGATATACTTATGGATATAGAATTGATACTTCACAAACTGGATATACTGATGGAGAAATGTCAAGAAGAATATTTAATGCAACTTTAAATACATTATTAAATATAGCTACAAATAAAATTGTAAATTCCATTGCTTCAAAATTAAGAAATATAATTGAATATATTCAATATACTGGAGATTTTATTTCTTATCTTAGAAGTAATTTTGAAATAACTGAAACATTAACGGAAGAAGCAAGACATTATACATTAAAAAAGGTATATGTTATACATTATGTTTCTGATAAGAATGGAAATTGGAAAAAAAGTTGGAAAAAACTTTTTGCAGTGGCTGAACGAAATTACAGTAGTTTAAGAGTAACTGTTAAAGGAAAAACAAAATATAAATACAATGATAATGGTACAATAGAAACTAGAGAAAAACTCGATGGAACTGTTATAACTAAAGAAAATCTTGATATAAAAGATTCTCCAAATTATAATAAACCTTCAAAATTATGTTTAATAGCAAAGGAAATTTATTTAAATTACATAAATGGGGGAACATATTATGTTTGGTATGAAAAACCATAATATTTTATTTAAAATATTTTTTTATTTAATATTAGGAGTTTTATTATATTTCTTAATAATATTTATATACAATATATATTTTAATCCATTATATATATTAAGAAAATATTATGATACTATGTATTATACCAAAATATATTATGATACTCTTCTTAATGATAATACTCTTTCTTCAAATACTATCGAAGATGCTTTTAAAGCATATTTAAATAAAATGATCGAAGAAAGAAAAAAATATATTTTAGACCCTGAAAAATCAGAAAAGTTTATGAGAGAATATTATATTCACCTAGATGAAGATATTGAAAATATTTTAAATATAAATGGTGGTGCTGAAATAAATATTAAAAAAGTTAAGAGGGGATATATTGTATATCTTTTAAATGAAATATTGGTATCTTATGATTTAGATTCTAAAGGTAATATAATAAATAAAGAAATAAAGAAAGAAGAACTCAAAAAAATAAGATATCCGGAAAATGCAGAGATTACATTTTATATTGTGAGGACATGGAAAGGATTAAAAATTGATTGGATGAAATCTGTATATTTGTTAAAATGAAGAGACCATAAAATTTTTGAATAAATAAAAACCCCCTTCTTGGTATGGTAAAATAATGCATATGGTAAAATCTTTTGCCTCTTCCAGAGGAAAAAGGGAAAAATGACCTCCTAAAAAAAACTTCGATGAGTAGTAAAATAGAAATATAACTCATCGAAAGGAGAAGAGGGGATGAAAAGGAGATTAAACCTTGCAAGGGCATTAATAAAAGAAGCGGAAATATATTTACTTGATGAACCGACAAATGGAGTGGATATAGAAACGAAAATGAAGATATATGAAATAATGGAAGAATTAAGTCAAAAAGGAAAAACAATAATCTTAGCCAGTCATGATGTAAGTGAAATAGAAAAAACAGACAGGATAGTAGTATTAAAAAAAGGGAAAATAACAGCAGACAAAAAAACAGGAGAAATCCTGGAAAAAACAACGAGAAAAAATGAAGAAAAATTGCTGGAATTAATCAAATGAGGCGAAAGCCTCATTTTGTTTTGATATGGTATAATTGAAGAGTAGAATGTGTGGTTTATAAAAACGAACTTTGAAAGTCCATCGAAAGTGAATTAAGATAATTTATTTAAATAACCCTTCCAGAATTTCTGGAATGGTTATTTTAAAAACCTCTCAATAATCTCATCAATCAAAACTCTTTCATCGTCTTCAAAAAACTAATATCCCAAAGCAACACGCTTTTGATCAATGTTGTAAATAATAAGTATCTTTTTGAGTTATATACAAATGAGATTATTGAATTAATATACTAAAATTACCAGTAGGAAATTAGGAGGTATAAAATATGAAACTAAAAACAAAAAATAATATATTATTTGTATTAGAAATATTATTGAGAGTAGGATATGGAATAGCAATTCCCCTATTACTAAAGTGGATAATAGATATGTCAATAAAAAGTCCTGAAAAGGCATTGTATGGAGCATATGTATATTCAGCAATGGTGCTTATTGAGTTGATGTTATTGTTATATTTTGGAGTGAAGAATAGGCATATATGGCCACATTTTTATACTGAGAAAATAAAAAGTTTAATATTAAAGGGATTATATGATAAAAACAAAAAACATGAAAATGGAAAATTAATAAATATAATATTTGATGATTCATATAATGTAGTTGAACCAACACAGATATTCTTTGCAATGCTATATGCAAGATTAATAAAAACATTTATAGCTTTTGGAATAATCTGGTATATAGCCGGATTAAAATATTTTTTAATATCATTGATATATTTAGCAGTATTGGGAATAAATTCATATATTATTCATAAAATAAAGTATGACGAAATAAATAATGCATATAAAAATCTTATGGATCATTATCTGGATTTTATTTCTGGAAATAAGGTTATATACCAATATAATATATTTGATAGCTTCTATAAGTTAAAGGAAAAACATGAAATTAAGAATATAAAAGAGCAAATGAAATATTATATAAAATATGTTTTTGGAAATCTTTTAAATTCAATATCAACAGTAATATATAATGTAATGATGGTATATTTATTGGTAAATGACATAAAAACTGGAATTTTAACTCTTGGAACATATTTTATGATTTTCCAGTTTAAAGAAGATATAACAGATCCACCAGAAGTATTATATTTCTTATTAAACGAATTTAAAAAGATAAAAGTAAGTAGAGAAAAAGTTAAAGAAATAGAGGAAATTTCTACGGAAAATACTTATGAAATAGTAGGAAATGATTATATAGAAAAGCCTGAAATTGCAGTTGAAAAATTAAAATTTGGATATAATGGGAAGAATAAAATATTTGAAAATTTAGATTTTAAATTTTCAGGGCCAGGATTATATTTAATAAGAGGAAAAAGTGGAATAGGAAAAAGTACATTGATAAAAATTCTATTAAAATTTTTTGAGCCAGAATACGGAAATATATTAATAAATGGGAAAAATATAAAAGAGGTTAGTCCGGAATATCTGAAAAGAAATATAAAGGTTTTGATGCAGGATAGTTATCATATTAGAGGAACAATAAAAGAAAATATAGATTTTGGAAGAAATCATGAAGAAGAGAAAATAAAAGAAACAATGCGAAAAACGGGCTTAGAAGATTTAGATGTAAATTATACAATAGATTTTAACGGAGAAAATATTTCAGGAGGACAATTAAAACGTGTATTAATTGGGCGAACTATAATAGACGATTCTCAAATAGTAATTTTTGATGAACCATTTGTAAATATAGACAATAAAAATAAAGAATTAATAATTGAGATATTGGAAAAAATAAAAGAGAAGAAAATGTGTATAGTAATAACTCATGATCATATCCTTGATACTAAAGCTGACAAAATATTGGAGTTAGGGTGAGAGTATGTGGAAAATTATAAAAAATGTTGGATATAAAAATCTGTTTCTCTTTTTTATTTCAGTAATATTTGGAGTATCAAGTATGATTTTTCAGGTGAAGGTTCCAATGCAAATAAAAGAAATACTGGATGGAGTAATTCAAAATAAAAATTTTGAATTAAATTTGATAATTATGCTATTTTTATATTATATATTATCAGAACTATCGGAATCAATTTCAAAGGTTTTATCTGTATATTCTCAACTTTTATCTGAAAAGGAATTAAGAAAAAGAATACTGAAAAATATTATAGAAAATAAGAGAGAAGATATATCTAAAAATGGAATAGGATATATACAGGCAATAATATTTACTGATATAGAAACATTTTTATCAATAATGAATCCAAGAATTGTTTTAAGTGTTTTGTCTATAATATATATAATATTATCAAGTTATATAATGTTCCAGATAAATAAGGTTTACACAGTAATTTTAATAGCCTATATAATAGTAGTATTTATGTATTTCAGAAAAGCCTGGGAAATAAATTCAAAAGGTTTTGAAAAATTAAGAAATGAAGAAAGGGAAATAAAAGCATATACAGAAAATTTATTGAAAGCCAGGGTTGATCTATATTTGTTTAATAAGATAAAACATTTTTTTGATGTTAAATTGAATAATAGGTTTGGAAGCTATACTCAAAAAGCAAAAAAAGCATATTCAATTAATCATAAATATATAAATATGTTTCCTGAATTTATTAGAAATACAGCATTCGTATTGATTTTAATAATATCAATTAATCAATTAATAAAGAGAGAAATAACCTTTGGAACCTTTCAGATGATAATGAGTTATTCAGGAACAATATTGATAATTGCATCGCAATTATCATTAATAACAGGTGAAATTTCAAAAGCATTGTCAACCAAAAAGATTTTACAGGAATATATAAGCATTCCAACCAAAAATGAAATAGAAAAAATTACAGATATTTCACAAAAAAATGAAATAGAAAAGTTTAATGAGAGTATAAAATCATTGGAAATTGATAAAGCGGGTTATGGATATGAGGATAAAAAAATAATAGAAGGTTTAACGTTTAAAGCAAAATCAAATGAAGTGATTATATTAAAAGGAAAAAGCGGTAGTGGAAAAACTACATTTTTTGAGGTATTAGTGGGGAATCTTCCGTTGTTAGATGGTAAAATAAGAATTAATGGCAAAGAATTAAAAGAAAGTATATTAAACAAAACTGCATATATGAATCAAAATGATTATATATTTAAAGAAAGTATATATGAAAATATATCTCTTGGAAGAGATATAGATAAAAAAGAAGTGGAAAGGATTTTACAAATTTTAGATTTAAAAGATTTTGATTTAGATTATGAATTAGAAGAAAATGGGAAAAATATATCCGGGGGGCAAAAATCAAGAATATTACTTGCCAGAACATTAATAGCTAAAGAAAAAGAAGTAATATTGCTTGATGAACCTTTAACCGGAGTTGATAAAAAAACAAAACAAAAAATATTGGATAGATTAAACGAGTTTTTCAAAAACAAAATAGCTATAATTTCTACACATGATGATGACATAACTAAATTGGGAAAGATTATTGATATTGAAAAATATTTAACAGTAAATAGCAATGAAAAATGATATCAAATTTGATAAAATAAATCCCCGTGTAATTACACGGGGATTTATTTATGTTATGTGAATTATCCTTTTACTGAACCCTGAGTTAATCCACCTACAAGATATTTTTGCATGGAAAGGAATAGAATAACCATTGGAACTGCACCTAATAATGCTGCTGCTGTAAATAGACCCCATTCAGTTTCAAATGGACCTGATGAGAATGTTTGTAATCCGACAGCATATGTGAAGTTCTGTTCACTTGCAAGAACTATTCTTGCCATAACAAATTCATTGAATGTTCCCATAAATGATAATATAGTTACAACTGCTAAAATTGGTGATGCAAGAGGCAATACAATTAACCAGAAAGTCTGGAATCTTGTAGCGCCATCAATCATGGCAGATTCTTCAAGAGAATCTGGAATAGTATCGTAATACCCTTTTATAAGCCACATATTAAATGCAACACCACCAAGATAAACAAATATCAACCCTGATAACGTATCGAGACCTATAAATCCAAAATAATCACCCATGAATTTAAGGATTCCATATAATGCAACCATATACATAATTGCAGGGAACATTTGAATAAGCATTAAATATAATAACCCTTCTTTTCTTCCTTTAAATCTCATTCTACTAAATGGATAAGCTGCAACAGCTGTCATTAAAACTGTTAGTATTGCAGTAATTCCAGCCACGATTATAGAGTTCATGAGCCATCTTAAGAAAGGCTTTCTTTGCTTTGGATTCCATTTGTCAAGTAGATTATATATATTTCCATCTATTTTTCTTAAATCTGATTTTAAAGCCTTATATTTTACAGAATCAGAAAGGTCTGATACAATTCTTGAGGATCTTGAGAGATCAGCCTTTGCAGGACCGTATTTTGAGTTGTATATAGATGAAATTTGCATAATAGGCAAAATATCTGCTGTATATCCACCATAATTTAATTTTAAGTAATCATCAGAATTGTTTTTCAACTCTGCTAATTGTGATTCAAATTCTTCTATTATTTTATTAAATGAAACAAGACTTTTCTGGAATTTTTCATTGGCTTCTTCAATATTTTCTTTTAATGTGAAGATGTTTATATCCTTCTTATCTGGCTTGTAGTATTTAAATATTTTAGAATTTAATAACGTTGAAATAAATTGTGCTTCTTCATAATTATTAACATCAGCGTTTATAAATTCCTTTACCATTAATAATTCGCCATAATTCTTTAATTTATCAAATTTATCAAATTCAGTTTTAAGAGAATTGTATAAAGTGTTATATTCATTATTGTATTTTTCTAATTCAGTTTTTATCCTTGAATACTCGCTATCCAATGTTTCAGCTTCTTTTATATTCGTTGCTAAGGTTAAAACAAGATTTTCAAAGGTTTTTATTGTTGGATTAATAGCTTCAATTACACCTGTAATTGTTTTATATGCGGGATTTAAAAATTCCACATCTTTATTTGAATAAATTTTTACTGCATTATCATTTATCCATATGAAAGAACTGGCAAATGATTCAATGTAGGTTTTGTATTCTTTAAAATCATCGAATAATACAAAATTTTCATTTATTGTAGTAAATGCATTTGAAAGATATTTTGCATTATCCATTAATTTTTGCATTTCCAATGTATAAATCTTTTTTTCCTTTAAATTGTACTTTTTAAATATATCAACTGCCGAGGAAAGTTTTTCGCCATATGGAGCGTAGATTTCCAATAATGCATTTAAGTCACCATTTAATTTTAATATTTCTTTATTCTTTTCGCTAATTTTTGAAGATAATTCATTTGATTTTTTCTGTAAAGAACTAATTTTACTTTCATAATCTTTTAGTTTTGAAAGCTCATTACCGTATTTTTCATTTTCAAGAGTTGCAAAGTAAGCATCAACTTGTTCAGCTGTTTTAGTAATATCCTTCCAATTTGCATATAGTGATTTTATAATCGCTGGTAATTTTTGTAATTCTGAATTATCAGGTTGTAACTTTTTCCATTTTTTATATACTCTTATGTTCCAGAGCGTATAGCCTGGTTTTAAGCCATATATTGTATCAAAAGTTTTAGATATATATGTTTTATTTTCTGGAGTTATAGAGATTTGGTTTAATATGGTTCTTGCTTCATCTCTAAGCTTCAAATATTCATTGATTTTAGTTTTTAAAGAGGATATATTTTCATTTATTTCTGATAAATCCATTCCCGTAACTAATTCTTTTTCAATTTCGGAAAGATTTTTTACTTCATTATTTCTTGCAGTATTAATATCATTTAATATTTCATTTGAGTATTTTGAGTTAATATTAGTAAGGATATTTTCAAATCTTAAATTTATATCTTCGAAATATTGTTTTGTTTCTGATATATATGTTTCAAAATCAGAGATTTGTGTATTTAACTTTTCTCTGGCTTCATCAAATGAAAGAGAAGAATTTTCACCGATAAAATGTGCAGTACTGTTCATATCTTTTATTAATTCCGGAACAGTAGCTTTTGGGAACAATAAATCTCTATAATAATTAAATGTAATTCTTGATGAAAATAATTTTGGAGAAAATGCTGCATTATCTCGTCTTACAGATGTTGTAACAACCCAAACTAAAGGGAAAAGCACAATTATAGTGATTATAATAAGAAATATATGTCTTAATATATAATTTTTCTTCTGTATCATAGCCATTATCTGCTCACCTCTTCAAATGCACCGGATAATTTAAAGTTGAAATAACTAATACCGGATACTATAGCAAAGATTAATATTGAAATAGCACTTGCAAAACCAAAATCCTGACCTCGAGAACCTTCAAAAGCCAATTTATATGTATATGAGATGAGTATATCTGTTGAACCTGCAGGTGTTGTTGCTCCTGGCATTGCAGGGCCACCACCTGTTAACAAATATATATTAACAAAATTATTGAAATTAAATGCAAAACTGCTTACAAGTAAAGGTGTAAGGGAAACCATTAATAATGGTAAAGTAATCTTTTTAAATTGTGTCCAACGTGTTGCTCCGTCAATAGAAGCTGCTTCATAAAGTTCATCTGGAATACTCTGTAAAGCACCTAAGGTTATTGTCATCATATATGGAAATCCAAGCCATGTATTTACAATCAACACAGCTACCTTTGCCCAAAATGGGTCATTTAACCATTTTATAGGTTCCAGTCCCAACGTTGTAATAACAAATCTGTTTAATATACCATATGTTTCATTGAAAAAGCCGTTTCTCCATATTAATACAGAAATAAATGCCGGAACTGCCCAGGGTATTATTAAAAGAGTTCTATATAATATTCTACCTTTCATATTTTTATCATTAAGGATTAAAGCCAGAATCATACCTATAATAAAACTAAACAACACGCTTAAAGCTGCATAAGTAAATGTCCAACCAAAGATTTTAAGAAATGGACCGGAAATCTTTGGGTCATCTTTTATACGCTTGAATTGATATGCTCCCACAAAATGCGAATAACCTATAAGTCTTTCTAATTTTCCGTTCTCATTATAATCCCAGAAAGCACCATCTTTTTCTACTAATTCCCTATTGGTTCTGGTATTAAATATAATAGTTTTGTATGTTTTTTTATTATTTTTGTATATAGGTTTGACTCTTAATTCATATATTCTATACGATTCATTAAATTTCTTATATATGTATCTCGAAGACAGTCTGTAACTTTTTCCTTCTGGTGTTTTTAATTCAAGAGCTCCTATATACTTTTGCCTGAGAACAGAATTATAAAACGCGGCATTTTTGAAAGTTTCTCTGTCTATAGGTGAATAAAAATATACATATTTCTTTCCAGAATCCGTTTCAAATCCTATAATTTCTTCGGCCTTTTTTTCTAAAGGCAATTCTTTGAAGGTTTCGTCTATAGCGATTCTTGTGAATGCTGTATAAATTTCGCCATTAATATTTGCTTTTAATTTATCCTTAGAAATTTCATATAATTCTGAAACTGCTAATTTGGTATTTCCCTTTGCATCTGTTTTTATTTCAGAAGGTTTTTGTGCTAAAAGTAATTTATCATCGTTATATAAAAGTATTAAAAAATCTTCTGTTGGTTTAAAATCTTTCATAACAACAAATACTTTAAAATTAAAATTTTCACCATTTTGTGGTTCATATAAATAATTTGGATCTTCCAATAAAATTTGAATAGCCTGATCTCTTGTAAATAAATGTCCTGTTCCATAATTGGTAAAAGCAGTTTTTACTGTGTAATAAATAGGGTATACTGTTAAAATAAATAGGAAAAACATTGCAGGTAAGGTATAACGATATGGGTATCCTTTTTTTGAAAATATTGCAATATTTGCGAGTATAGTAAATGCTGCAATAACAACTGCCAGACCGTAATTTCCCAATCCAGATAAAATAAATATAGTCCAGATTAATCCGGCATTTAGAAGTGCGATAAATGAGTACAACAATGCCTTGCCGATGAATTTCATGGTGTCCCTCCCTTAAAATAAGTAAATTTTTTATATATTTCCTTTTAAACGTTGATACTTAATAATTATAACATAAAAATAGCTATTTTACCATACTTTTTACAAAGAAATATGTTATAATATAGAAAAAATTAAGTGTGGTGATATTATGGAATATATGGTGTTATGTTCAATAGGTTTGGAAAAAATTCTCTCAAATGAATTGAAAAAAATGGGATATAAATTAAAAAATGCAAATAATGGAATTGTTGAATTTTATGGTAAAGAATATGATTATTATAAATTAAATATTTTATTGCGTACTGCAGAAAGAGTTATGATTAAAATAGGAGAATTTTATGCAGAAACGTTTGACGAATTATTTGATGGAATTTTGGATATTGATTTAAAACAGTATTTACCAAAAAATGGAAAAATAATTATTGACAAGGTAAGAAGCTCAAAATCAAAGTTATATAATAAATCAACAATTCAATCAATTGTAAAAAAATCAATAATTGAAAATTTAAAAAAAGGATATAAAATAAACACGTATAATGAAGAAAAAGGCGTATATAAAATAAGGGTATATATAAAAAACAATAAAGTAACCTTGGCGCTCGATACTTCAGGAGATGGCTTGCACAAAAGGGGATATAGAAAATATGTGAGCGAAGCGCCATTGAGAGAAACAATTGCAGCGGCGATGATATTAAAAAGTGGATGGAAAAGAAGATATCCTTTAATAGATCCATTTTGTGGTTCCGGAACAATTCCTATTGAAGGTGTATTGTATGGTTTAAATATTCCGCCGGGAATTTATAGAGATTTTTCATTTAATGACTGGTATAATTTTAATTCAAATCTTTTTGATGGAATGAAAAAAGAGTTATTAAAAGAAATTGATTATAATAAAGAGTTAAAAATATATGGTTATGACAAAGCATATAAAATGATAGAAATTGCCAGAAAAAATGCTGGAAATTTTGATATAAATAAATATATAACCTTTGTAAAAGCAAATATGGAAAGTATAAATCTTGATTATAAAGAAGGACATATAATTACAAATCCGCCGTATGGCGATAGATTAAAGGATAAAGATCATGCAGAAAAAATCTATGAACAGATGAGATATTTAAAAAGAAAATATCCTGATTTTAAATATACTATCATTACTTCACATGAAGAATTTGAAGATTTTTTTGGAAGTAAAGCAAAGAATAAAAAGAAAATAATAAATGGAAATCACGAGGCGTATATATATTATTTTGAAGGGGTATAAAAATGAGAAGAGAGTACTCAGTAAGAGAGCTATTTGATAGAATGAGTTTAATATTTTTATTTTTGATAATGCTTCTTTTACTGCCACCGAATATATACATGAATATAAGAAAAGAAACATGTTATAAGGAAAAAATTTACGATAAAATATCAAATTTCTTTTTTACAGAAATTACAAGAGAAATAAATAATCAATTATTAACCGAAAAGGCTGAAAAGGTCTCAATAGTAGAAAATAATATTGAAAATGCATTAAAAGATGTGGGATCTTTAGGTGGATATTCGGTAATTAAAGATAAGGAACTGCTTACGTTTTATAAAGTTAATGATAGTTACTATGTAAAAAGAGTTTTTCTTCCAAATATAATAAAAAATGTGGCAAGGAAATTAGAGTTTGAAGAGAATTTTATGGTTGTAGATTATAATAAAAAAATAATTTATTCTAACATAGAAAAAAACGTAAATTTAAAAGATAAAAATCTTAATTTAAAAGGTTTGGTAAAAATAGGTGATGCATTTTATTATTCGAGATTTAATAATGATACATTTACATATTATCCGTTTTATTTATTAATAGATATTAATGTGCATATATGGGATTATATTATAAAAACCTCTATACAATGGATTGCTATATTACTTATTATATTTATAATTGTTTTTTATATAGAAAAATCACATTATGAAAAAATTAGAAGGAATATAGAAGAATTTTCTGAAAAATCAAAGATTATAGGAGAAAAATTAATTCATGGTGAAGATACAAAATTTGAAGTGCCTAAGACAAATATAAAAGAAATAGATGATATAGGGAAAACATTATTTATGATGTTTTTGCAAAATATAGAATATATGAAAAAAAATAAGAAGCTTATTCAGGAAATTTTAAAACTCCTTGGAAATATTTCGGAATTTAGAGATGAAATAACAGGAAACCACATAATACGAGTAGGAAAAGTTTCAAGAATAATTGCAGAAGAGGTATTTGAAGATAAAAAAAAGGTAGAAATGATTTATTATGCTGCACAATTACATGATATTGGAAAAATAGGTATTCCTGATTCAATTTTGCAAAAACCCGGAAAATTAGATGATGACGAATTTGAAATAATGAAAAAGCATACAACAATAGGATATGAAATATTAAAAAAGGTTGATGATGAATTATTTGAAATGGCAAGTAAAATAGCTTTATATCATCATGAAAAATACGATGGGAGTGGGTATCCAGAAGGATTAAAGGGAGAAGAAATACCTATAGAAGGAAGAATAGTAGCGGTTTGTGATGTGTTTGATGCTTTGTTATCAGAAAGACCGTATAAAAAAGCTTTTGAATTTGAAGAAGGTGTAAAAATAATTATGAGCGGTGAAGGAAAACATTTTGATCCGAAAATAGTTGAGATTTTTGTGAATAACATAGATAAAATTAGAAACCTGTATAAAAACATGGGGGAAAAAGAATGAAAAAAATTCTTGGAATAGCTCTGATTTTAGTATTAATAGGGGTATATATATTATATCCAAGAAAAAATATAAATATTGTAACTCAAATGTCTGAAGAAGAAATAATAGGATTAGAAAAAATATTAAAACATTATGAGATGTTTCATTTTATTAAATTTAATATAATAAGAGTTCCTTTTTCCGGCCATTTTTCAAGAATTCAGGAAATGATAAAACAAAATATTAATATTGATATTGCACGTGTTGATATAAAAATGCCGGAGTGGTTTAAAAAATATGTAAAATCAGAACCTGTATTGCAGGCAGTGGACACGCTTGTAATGATTTATGATGCGAATGATAAAATAAAACCGCCAGAAACTATTAATGATTTTTTTGATTTTATTGAAAATAATACTGTAGATATTAATGGAAAGACAATTAAGGATAAAGGTTTTGATAAAGATAAAATTATGCAATATGCAGTTTATATTCCATATGTTTCTGGGTGGTGGATGAGTGTTTTATATGGAAGTAATGATAGGAATTTTTTGACGGAAAATGCCGATAAGGAAAATTTTATTTCTATATCAAGAAGAATAAAATATTATTACAAAAATGGTTTAATTCCGAGAGTGTGTTCGGATTTTTATGAAGAAATGATGAGAATGTTTATTTCTGGTGATGTAAAAATAATATTTAATGGTCCATGGAGTTTTTCAACTTTAAGAGAAAAAGGTAAAGATTTTAAAGTTTATTATACACCTCGTGGATTTTCTGGAAGATTTTCACCTATGGGTGGGCAGCAATGGGTATTATTGAAAGATAATAAATATACCGAGAAAGCATTTGAGTATTTGGGTTCTAATTATGTTGCAGAAAAGTTTTATGAATATAACAGTACACTGATGCCAAATAAAGGGTTAATAGAAAGATTGGAGAAAAGTGGAAATATTGTAGCCTCACAATTAAAAGATGCAGTTAAAATAGATAAAAACACAGATTATATATTATATGAATTTTTTTCCAATGAATTTGTGGAATATTTAAACGATAAAATAAGTGAGGAAAAATTATTTGAAAGCTGGCTTAATAAAATAAAATATAAAAAATAAGGGGTTTTAAAACCCCTTATTTTAATTTAATTTTTATTTTGTTCTAAATAACCTATCTCCAGCGTCCCCGAGTCCAGGGATAATATATGCGTGATCATTTAATTTTTCATCCATTGCGGCAGTAAAAATCTTAACATCTGGATGTTCCTCTTCTACATTTTTAACTCCTTCTGGAGCGGCTAACAATGACATAACAATAATATTTTTAACTCCAAATTCTTTAACTTTTTTAATGGCATATTTAATTGAGAATCCTGTTGCAAGCATTGGATCAACTATGAAAACATAGTGATTTTCTGTAAATGGTGGAAATTTTAAATAATATTCTACAGGTTTTAAGGTTTCAGGATCTCTATAGATTCCAAGAAAACCTATACTGGCATTTGGTACAAGGCTTAAAATACCATCCATCATACCAAGACCTGCTCTTAATATTGGAACTATGGTGATTTTTTTATCTTCAACCATTTGACCTGTTGTTGTTTGAATAGGTGTGTCTACATCTACATCTATTGTTGGCAGATTTCTTGTTGCTTCGTAAGTTAATAATAGAGTTATTTCATTTAATAATTCTCTAAATTCTTTTGGACCGGTGTTTTTGTTTCTCATAATTGTAAGTTTGTGTTTGATTAAAGGGTGGTTTACCACAGTAAGGTTTTTAAAATCCATAACTTTAACCTCCTATATTTAAATTCTTTAACATTATATCATAAAATATACTTGGAAGTGTGAAAAAATTTTGATAAAATATAAAAAGATGATGTCAAATTAGAAGGAGGAAAAAAATGAAAATATTTAGCCTGATGAAATATGAACTCATAAAAATTTTTCGAAATAAAGGATTTATTATATCAATAATTCTAATTCCGTTTTTGTTAGCATATCTTGGTTCTAATTTGTTTCCAGAAAATATGCTGGCAGATTATAAAATTGCTGTTTATAATGAGGATAATTCATTTTTGGGTAAATTTGGATTTATGTTTTTAAGTCAATTTTTTAAATGGAAAGATGCTGTACAGCTTTCCTCTAAAACAGAGATGACAGAAGCCATTAAAGAAAATAAATTTGATTCAATTCTAATTATTCCAAAAGGATTTATGAATGATTTAAAGAATTACAAAAAAACACAATTAATAATTGTTCCCAACCCGAACGATTTAAATAGCAGTGTTGCTATTTATACCGTGGTAAAAGCATTATTTAATGAATTGGCAGGAATTCCTGAAATTTCAGTTGGTTCAACAACGCAATTTGTTTTAAAAGGAGGTATTTCAGTAGATAAGGATAGAGTACCTCCGGAAATTACCATAAAGATCCCCGATATAAAAGATGGATCTTTAAAAAATGTTAAAGGTGCATCATTGGATTTTCAGGATATGCTAGCTCCATCATCAATACTCGTATTAATATTGATATTTTCAATGGGAGGAATTGGTATATCTGTTTCACAAACAAGAGAAAATGGATTACTTGATATATATAGAGCAAATGGGCTTAAAATCTGGGAATTTTCAGTATATAAGTTATTGACATATGTATTTCTTGGGTTAATTTCAAGTTTTATAACCTGGTATGTTTTTGAACATTATGGAACAAATTTTGCTGGGAGTGAAATTAATTTAGTAATTTTAATAACATTAAATGTAATAATGTTTGCTACTTTTGGGCTGTTAATAGCATCTATTGCCAAAACTACAAGAACAACAACATTTATGCTCGCTATATTTATTGGAGTTATGATTTTATTTGGCGATGTATTAATCTCCATTCCTAAGGAATCTGTATGGTATAAATGGTCATATGCATTACCTATAAAATATTCCATAGATTCTTTAAGAAAAGTAGCTTTATTAAATTATAATCTTTCTATGATTCAAAAAGATATATTCATTATGGTTGGATTTACAATTATAGCCTTTTTTATAAGTTATTTATCTCTATCACATGTTGAAAGAAGATGATTAAAATTATAATAAAATAGCAATGCCAAAGGCATTGCTATTTTATTTATTTTATAATATTTAATTCTTTACCGATTTTTTCAAATTTTTCAACAGCGAAATCAAGATCTTCTTTTGTATGTGCTGCACTAATCATAACCCTGATTCTTGCTAATCCTTTTGGTACTGTAGGATATCCAATTGATTGAGCGAAAATACCCTCTTCAAAGAGTTTTAAACTAAACTCTTTTGCAACCTTTGCATCATATAACATTACAGGTGTAATAGGTGTTTCGCTATGCCATGTGTCAAACCCAAGTGCATTTAATTTTTCTTTGAAGTATTTTGCATTATCCCATAATCTTTCTACAACTTCTCCGCTTTCAACAAGTATTCTTACAGCTTCAAGAGCAGCGCCTGCTTCTGCTGGGGATAATGAACTACTAAATAAGAAAGGTCTTGCTTTTTGTTTTAAATAGTCTATTAATTCCTTTTTACCAGCTACAAAGCCTCCAACAACACCAAATGCTTTAGAAAGAGTACCAACCTCTATATGAACTCTTCCGTGTAGGTGGAAATGGTCTACAATTCCTCTTCCACTTTCACCAAGAACTCCTTCTCCGTGTGCATCATCAACCATAACAATAGCATCATACTTTTCAGCAACTTCAACAATTTCTGGTAATGGAGCTAAATCGCCATCCATACTGAAAACACCATCTGTGATAATTAAGAGTCTTCTTGCTCCAGCTTCTTTAGCTTCTTTTAATTTTTCTTCAAGATCCTTAACGTCTTTATGTTTCCATACGTATTTTTTTGCTTTTGATAATCTTACACCGTCTATAATACTTGCATGGTTTAATTCATCTGATAATATTGCATCATCTTTAGTTGTAATTGCAGGAATAACTGCCTGGTTAGCATTAAATCCTGATTGAACAACTAAAGTTGCTTCAGTTTTTTTAAATGCAGCAAGTTCTTTCTCAAGTTGTGTATGTATATCCATTGTACCTGCAATACTTCTTACAGCACCAGGACCTACTCCATATTTTTCTATTGCTTCTATAGCAGCTTTTTTCATTCTTTCATTATTCGCGAAACCAAGATAATTATTTGAACAAAGATTTAAAACTTTTTTTCCATCAACTTCAAACCATGCACCCTGAGCACTTTCAAGTGTTCTAATAGTTACAAATAATCCATTTTCCTTTAATTCATTCATTTCAGCTACAAGTTGTTCATAGAAATTCATTTTCTCTCCCCCTTATTCAGAGATTTTAAGGATTATTTTACCACTTTTTTTAGAATTCATAATTTCAAAACCTTTTTCAAATTCTTCCATTGGTAATACATGTGTAATAACCTTTGAAAGATCGAGTTTTTTTGTTCTTAGCCATTCTGATGCTATTTGCCATGTTTCGAACATTTTTCTTCCTGTAATACAATGTATATTTATACCTTTAAATACGGCAGTATTCATTTCAAATGGAACAGGATTAGTTGGAAAAACGCCAAGTATAACAGCATCTCCGCCATTAGTTAAAGCATTTATTCCTTGATTTAAAGCATTAGGATTACCTGACATTTCAAGTAAAACATCTGCGCCATCATCATTTGTTAATTTCATAACTTCTTCTACAAGATTTTCTTCAAGAGGGTTTATAATATAATCTGCTCCCATTTCTTTAGCCATATTCATTCTATATTCTGAAGGTTCACTTACTATTATTGTAGCAGCACCAGATACCTTTGCAACCTGAACAGCCATAACTCCAATTGGACCTGCACCTGTAATTAAAACGGTTTTTCCTCTTAAATCAACTGCAGTAGCTGTATGTATAGCGTTTCCAAGGGGTTCCATAACAGAAGCAAACTCTCTTGGTATAGATGGATCAAGTTTCCATAACACAATTTCAGGTACTACAACATACTCTGCAAAAACACCGTCTCTATCCACACCTAATATCTGCATATTTTTACATATGTGCATTTTACCAGTTTTACATTGTTTACAAACGCCACATGGAATATGTGTTTCTGCAGCAACAATATCTCCCGGTTTTAATCCTTTTACCATAGGACCAACTTCAACAACTTCACCAACAAATTCATGACCATCAATTTGTGGAGTTTTAATTCTTTGCTGTGACCATTCATCCCATTTCCAGATATGTAAATCAGTTCCGCATATGGAAGCATTTAAAACTTTAACCTTTACATCATTTGGCTCTTTAATTTCAGGAATTTCAACTTCTTCAAGCGAAAATCCTTTTCCAGGTTCTTTTTTGACAATAGCCTTCATTGTTCCCAACAGAGTTCACCATCCTTTTTAGTTTTCGTACTTTAAGTTTATCGCAAAAATGAAAAAAATTTCAATGTCATTTTTTTCAGGTTACGTGCAATTAGATGTTTTAAAAAACAATGAAGGTTAAATATGTGTGATTTACTTAGGATTATAATAATACAATTCTTCATCTTCAGTAATTAGCTCGCTGGATAGTAATTTTTGTATTTTATCCTGAGAAATATATGTTAAAACAAATTCTTTGGGTAATCCTTTTATTTTTTGACTTCTATTATGTAATTTTTTTAAATTTAATAATAATATTTCTTCTTCTGGTTTTTTCATAAAAGAAGCTATTTCCATAAAGATTATTTTTAAATTAAAAAAGAATTGTTCCATGTAATTTGGATCCTTTAAAAGGTCTCTAAATAAAGAATAAGAATCTTTTTTAAAACGAGTTTTTCCAACTTTATAATAATCAATAATATTTAATCCAAAAATTAATGAATCAAGACCAAAATAATCATCTTCGCAAAATACCTGCCCCATCTTTTCATCATTTCCATATTTTAATACAGAAATTACAACGCCGCTTTGTATATATGCAATTTCCTGAACTTCTTTTGAAAGGTTTGTAATTAAAGAAACTTCCATGATTATTCACCTTCATTCTTTTTATTAAATAAGTTAAGATACATTTCATAATTTTCTATTCTAATTAACATTTCTCCCCAGGAAGGAATCCCCCAGAAACGCAATATTTCAAGGTATTCTTCTAAAATTTCCTGTATTCTTTCTCTATCTTTACAAAAAATGGTAGATAGATATAAAAAATATTTTACAAGCGCTCTGTCTTCTATTTCTATTGATTTCTCAAAAGCATATATTAAGTCCTCACACAATACATTATTGCTTAAATTCTTTCTTATATAATTTGTTGTATATACTATTATTCCGGGAAGGTCTAAATTATCTTTATCAAATAAAGCCTTAAAACTTTCAGCTGCAACATCAGGATCATCCGGCAATTCAGTTTCAAATATTTCACCGGCATTTAAGATTTGATCTAATTCTGATAATAATGCGTCTGTTTCATCTAAAATTAAATCATCCAATACATCGCGTTTATTAAGGGCGCGAGCTTTCATTTTTAAAAGTTCTGAAATATCAGGAATAACTCCAAAAACACTTTTATAAAATAAATTTATGTAAAGATTTGAAATATGCTCAAAAAATTTTTCGAATTCTTTTTCATCAATTAATTTTATAAGCGTTTCCTTGCTTATTTTTAAAACTTCAACCCGAGTATTTGCTATATAACTTTCAAGCAAAGGTTTTCCAGTAATAAAACTCATTGTACCTATAAAATCACCTGGCTGTAATTCGTTGTTTTTTAGAGAAGTCATAACCTTTCCGGAGATAATATAATAACAAAAATTATACGTTTCATTTTCTTTTAAAATTACTTCGCCAGGATTAAAAAAGTCTTTCATAAAATCACCTTCTAATTTTAAAATATAAATCAGGAAACTCTGTATCCATGAATAATATATCAGTTGAATCTTTGTCTATTTGTGTTTGGTTAGGAATATTTTCATATTCGAAAATATGAGGATTACTATCTTTGTTTAATAATTTGTTTGATTTATAATAGTAATCTGGAAATAGGAATTCATAATTTTGAATATTTTTTATATATCCTGATTTACTATATCTCAACTCTGAAATATTAAATTTTGTAGATAAAAACGTTGTTAATGAATCATTCTGTTTATTGCTTAATTCTAAATAATAATATGGGACATGTGCAAATGAATTATATGAATAATAATTTCCTAAAATCTTTCTGGCGGCTGGTATTGCGTGTGTTGTTGATAATAAGAATTTTCCATCAACTCTTGTGGATATAGTTATCTTTCCGTCAAATCCAGAAAACCAAACAGAGTTATCAGCCGTTCCTGTTTTTCCATAAAAATCTCTTTTAGACGCAAATAAATTTCTGGCAGTTCCTTCTTCAACAACCTCTTTTAATAGTTTATTCATTGCATTATAAGAAGTATTAGAAATGGTTTTAATCTTTCTTTCAATTTTAGGTTGTCTTTTATAAATAACATTTCCGTTTTTATCCATAATTTCATCGATTATATAAATTTTAGGTATTAATCCAAAATTAGGGAATATTGTAAAAGCACGAGCTATATTGTAGGTATTACTTTCAATAGTTCCAAGAGAAATAGTAATATCATCAGGATAATATGCGTCCATACCAATTTCATTTTTAAGAAAGTTTTCAACAATTTTTATTGATTCGGTTGGACTATTTCCAAGCTTTAGAAATAATTGTATTGAAGGTATATTAATAGAATGAATCAAAGCTTCTTTGAGAGATACACTGCCTCTAAATGTCTTTTCAAAATTTTTAGGAGCCCAATTTCCAATTTTTAAAGGTTCATCTATTAATTGAGTTTCCGGAGAAAAACCTTTTTCTATTGCCAGTAAATAATAAAAAGGTTTTATATTAGAACCGATTTGACGTTTTGATTTAAAAACATCATATTGGCTGCCAAAAAAAGAAATTATTTCTCCGGTTTTGTTATTTAATAAAATAGCATTTTTTGAAGCATCCCAGGTATCTTTTACTGTTTCAAATAAATCTCTATTAATAGTAGATTTAATAATATACCCACCATTTTTAATACCCAATCTATCGGCTTCTTCCTTTATTGCAAGAACAAGTTGTAAGTTATTATCATCAAAATCAGGTTTTTTAAAGGTCATTTCATTTAACAATTGAGTATAATTTTTATATTCTTCTTTTGATAAAAAATTATTTGTGAATAGTGAGTCAAGTATAATAAGTCCCTGTTTTTTTGCTTTTAATGGGTGTTTATAAGGATTATAGTATTCTGGTGCATTTAATATTCCAACGAGTACAGAAATTTCAGCCATATTTAAGTCTTTTAGTTCTTTATTATAGTATCTTTTGGCTGCAGCGCCAAATCCATTTATATCATTACCAAGATAAGCAGTATTTATATAAGCTTCAAGTATATCATTTTTTGTGTAATTTCTCTCAACCCAGAAAGAGATGAATATTTCTATAATTTTCCTGGTAATAACTTTTTTTCTTGTTAGATAAATATTCTTAACAATTTGTTGGGTTAAGGTACTTCCGCCATATGAAGTTCCGTGCAAAATATTTGTTATAATAGCTCTTGTAAACCCTTTTAAATTAAACCCCGGATGTCCATAAAAATCCCTATCTTCTGACCATAATAATATAAAAGTTAAATCTACGGGAATATCTTTAAACTCAATATACTTAAACTTAGGTGGAAATATTTCATTTCCGTCAGAAAAGAGATATGTATTATAATTATTGTTTATAGAAAAAATAGAACGTGATTTATATATAGAATAAGAGTATCCAAGTAGTATAATACTGATAAGTAATGAGACAATAACACCAGAAAAAAAATATTTCAAAGCATATTCCTCCATATTTAAAGACTTTTTAATAAAAGTAGTATATAATAAAAACGCTATTAATATTATATCATATTGGGAGTGGGAACTTGAAATATCTTTTGAGATTTAAGAAATCCGGGAAATCTGCTTATATTTCGCATAATGATACACTGGAAGAAATAGAACGTATCTTTAGACGTGCTAAAATAAAAATGGAATTTACAAAAGGTTTTCATTCAAAACCAAAAATGAGTATAGCCCAGGCTATTCCTCTGGGATATGTAAATAGAAGCTTGTATGTAACCCTTAATACAATAGAAGAATATGATTTTTCCAGATTAAATGATTTTATGTCAGAAGGATTTAGATTATTAGATTATAAAAAGGTGGAGGATAACTTTAAAATAAAAATAAAATATTACAGTTTCAGGGTTTATCTTTCCAGAAATTTGTTCGATAAATTTATTGAAGAATATAACAAAATGAAAGAGCGATTTATTGATTTTGAATATTATATAAACAAAAAAGGGATTTATGTGTTAAAATATAAGCAGGAGTACAATAAAGTATATAATATATGGAAAACTTTTTCCGATACAAAAGAAGACTTTTTGTTTTATCCCATAGTATATGATGCGATTTGGGGGGAGAAAATTGAGTAAAAAAATCCTTATAGTAGATGATTCTGATGTGTTGAGAAAAATATTAAATTTTAATTTTAAAAAAGAAGGTTTTGAAGTTCACGAAGCAAGGGATGGTGAAGAAGGACTTCAAAAAATAAAAGAATTAAAACCTGATGCAGTATGTTTGGACATTATGATGCCCAAAATGGATGGTTTTACTGTTTTAAAAAAATTAAAAGAAGAAAATATATCCCTTCCAATACTTGTTCTTACAGCAAAAGGTGGGGAAGAAGATGAGGAATTAGCTCTTTCATTAGGAGCTTTTAAAGTTGCAACAAAACCATTTAGCCCTAAAAATATAGTGGATATAATAAAACAGGCGGTGGGGGGAAATGGATAAAAGTACCCAGTATGGACTTGAAATATATAACAAATTAAACGAAAAGCTGGCATATTATAAAAAAGAAGATCAACCCAAAGATTTAGAAGAAATAAAAAAACGTATAGAAGTTTTGATAGATGTGCTTTTTGAAGAAGGGGAAAGTTATAGAACGCAATTAGAGGAATTTTCGCTTCAACTTGAAGCACAGGTTGAAGAGTTATCCAAACTATATGAAGAATTAACCGCTGTTCTTGATATAGGTAAAATTTTAAATGAAACATTAGATCCACATGGTTCGATGGAAAGTATAATAAAAAGAATTAAAGATATAATAAGCTATAATGATATTATTGTGGGAGAATTTTCCGATTTTCCTCCACGAAAAGATTTTAGTATACTGCATGCTGATTTTACCATATTGGATTTTGAAAAAACAGTTCAAATAATAGATTACTTAAATGCCGAAGGTAAAATAAAACCTATAATTCTTGAAAAACATCCAATAACTCATGAAGAAGTACCTATAATGTTTATACCAATAGAATCCAGAATGAAAGTATGGGGATTCTTCCTTTTTTATGGTTCAAGTAAAGGATTATTTACAGCAGGTAATAGAAAAATAATGGAATCTGTTGCGGAACAAATAGCTTTTAGTTATGATACTTTAGATTTCTTAAACAAAAAAATTGAACAGGAAAAATTAGAAGAACAGTTGAGAATAGCTTCGGAGATTCAGCAATCATTACTTCCAAAAACTTTACCGGAATTTGAAAATGTGGATATTCATGCATTTTATAGACCAGCATATGATATAGGTGGAGATTATTATGATGTTGTAAAAATGGATGATGACAAGGCATTTTTAGTTCTTGCAGATGTTTCAGGTAAAAGCGTACCTGCAGCATTGATTATGACATCATTTAGATCTATTTTAAGGCACGAACTGGAGTCTAATAACGATCTAACAACTATAGTATATAAATTAAACAATTACATTTCAAAAGAAATTCCGCAGGATAGGTTTGTTACTGCAATATTCATTATTCTTGATTACAAAGAAAAGAAACTGGAAATGATAAATTGTGGGCATAATCCGACATTGATAATAAAAGACGGAGAATTACTTAGTTTTGAAGCTGAATATATGCCTGTTGGAATTATGGATGGTTTTTTCTTTGAAAGTCAAACATTAGAATATGAGAATGAAATTAATATAGCTATTTACACAGATGGTATAACTGAAGCAAGAAATATGGAAAAAGAAGAATTTGAATTAGAGAGACTCACGGAATTATTCGTTAAGTCGAGAGAATTAAGTTCTAAAGAAACGCTGGAACGAATTATAAAGAAACTCGATGAATTTGTTGGCGGGGCGCCACAACACGATGATACTACAATAATGATAGTTAAATCAAAAGTATAAGGAGGTTTTATTATGTCAGGTCACAACAAGTGGGCAAATATAAAGCATAGAAAAGCAGCTCAGGATGCAAAAAGGTCAAAGATCTTTACAAAATTAATCAGAGAATTAACAGTTGCTGCTAAAGAAGGTGGAGATGATCCAGAAGCAAATCCAAGATTGAGAACAGCTATTGAAAAAGCAAAAGATGCAAATATGCCAAAAGATAAGATTGAAGCTGCAATTAAAAAAGGTGCTGGAGGAACAGATGCAGATTCTTATGTAGAAATAATGTATGAAGGTTATGGTCCTGCAGGTGTAGCAATAATAATGAGAGCATTAACAGATAACAAAAACAGAACTGCTCAAGAAGTAAGACATATTCTTTCAAAAAATGGAGGAAGTCTTGCTGAAAGTGGAGCTGTTGCATGGAATTTTGAAAGAAAAGCTATGATTACAGTTCCAAAAGAAGAAGTAGCAGATCTTGACGAATTTATGATGGAAGCTTTAGATGCGGGAGCAGAAGATGTTATAGAAGACGAAACAATACAGGTAATAGCTGCACCAGAAGATATGGTTCAGGTAAGAGATACATTAAAAGATAAAGGCTTTACAGTGAAAGCATCATTAACATATATTCCTAAAAATACAGTAAAGATAGCAGGTAGCGATGCTGAAAAAATGTTAAAGTTAATAGATGCTCTTGAAGATAGCGATGATATTCAAGAAGTATTTGCAAATTTTGAAATTGATGATGAAGAAATGGAAAGATTAGCACAAAAAATGTAATTTCAATAATTCAGGGGCATCTATGCCCCTTTATTTTTAATAAAAATAAAATGAGGAGTCAAAATGAAAAGAATATCTGTTATAATAATAATGATAACATTAGGAATAATTACATTTTCAAAGAACATACAATTTACATATAAAAATAATGGTGATTTGAGAACAACATTTAACTTTACATTTGAAGCAACAGACTTATATGTTGCCGGGTTAAGTTTTTATATAGATTTAAAGGCTGAAAATTTTGAAAATAATATTGAAGTTTCTGAATTAAACAAAGTTTTAAAATATCTTGATTTCTCACAACCCGGTTTTAGTATAAAGTATAAATATAAAAATCCAAATTTTGATGATTATAATTATTTTAAATGGGCAAATGAATCGTTTATAATAACTTTCGAAAATGCGTTTTATAAATATCCAGTGGCATATGTAGTTTCAAATGGAATGTTGGGATTAAATTTGTATAATGGAAAAAACAACTTTTATTACTGGATAAATTCATCGAATTTTTCTGAATTAGCAATTGGATATTATTATAATGGATCTGAACTTAAAGTGGGTTTTTTTTCAAATTCAATTAATAAAAAATATAATTATGGAATTTTTTTAGTAGTTGGAAATACATGGATGATAGGTTTTTCAAAAGAAGAGATAGATGTAGAAATCATAAATAAAAATATAAATTTAAAATATACATTTTTGTCCAAAAATGAAAATAATATATACAGTGAATTTTTTAATATAAATTCTGGAAAATTTGAAATAAATATTCCAATAATAAAAGATAGAATATATTTTACAATACTGCCTAAAAAGGTTTATGGAATTACTTTTAATTTAGAAATGTAGGAGGAATAAGTATGAACGAAAAAAGCCTTTACACATCACCATATGATGACAACGAATATAAATGGCTATTGGACAACATAGCGAAACATTTTGAACTTGATTTAAGGGGTTATAAACAGCATAGGGTTAGAAGAAGAATAGACATGATTATGAGGAAATATTCTTATAAAGATTATAAAACATATTTCAATGACTTAAAAAAAGATCCTAAGAAATGGGATGAATTTCTTGATAAACTCACAATAAACGTTACAGAATTTTTCAGAAATCCAGAAAAATGGGAATATTTAAAGAAAAATGTTTTACCGCGTTTAATGAAAGAAAGTGGATCAAAAACCAAATTATGGAGTGCAGGTTGTTCAACAGGTGAAGAGCCGTACACATTATCCATAATACTTGAAGAATTAAAAGCGCCAAAAACCATAAAAGTTATGGCTACAGATCTTGATAAATTTGTTATTGCAAAAGCTAAAAGAGGAGTTTATTCTTCAAGATCGCTCGTGAATATTTCAGAAGATCTAAAGAATAAATACTTTAAAAAGGTTGGGCCTGATTCATATGAAGTATCTCCAATAATAAAATCAAGAGTTGTATTTAAACAACATAATTTATTAATGGATCCATTTGAAAAAAATCTTGATCTTATTGTATGTAGGAATGTTGTAATATATTTTGATATGGAAGCTAAAAATGGATTATATAAAAATTTTGCAGCTTCATTAAGAAAAGGTGGAGTGTTATTCGTTGGTTCAACAGAAAGAATTTTTAATTATAGAAGTCTTGGCCTCGAAGTAATTGAACCGTTCTTCTATCAAAAAGTGAGTGATTAAACTTGGACTGGTTAATACCTATAATCTTGTTTTTAGATCAAATTACAAAAGTACTTGCCAGAGAATATCTTATTGGAAAAAACATAGAGATAATAGGAGATTATATAACATTAACATATGTAACAAATACAGGAATGGCGTTTGGAATGTTAAAAGGCCATTCCTTTTATCTTGGATTAGTTTCAACGATAATTGTGACAATTATATATATTTATAGAAAAATTTATATGAATAATAACAAGTCGTTATTATTTGACATAGCCACGGTTTTTATTATAGGGGGAGCTATGGGAAACCTTTATGATAGAATAAGATTTGAATATGTTGTTGATATGTTTAGTGTAAAATACTTTTCAGTTTTTAATGTTGCTGACTCATTTGTTACAATTGGAGGTATTTTACTGGCAATATATTTTATAAAAAAGGAGAGAAATTATACGTGGAAGAAAACTTCCTGGTAACTAATAGAGAAGATGGGTGGAGACTTGATAAATTTGTAGTGGAAAAGGTTCCTGATTGGATATCAAGAACATATGTTCAAAAAGCTATTAAACAGGGGCAAATAATAGTAAATGGAGAACTGAAAAAACCATCATATAAAGTAAAAAATGGTGAAGTGGTTTCAATAGAAGTTCCAGATAAACCACCAACAATAGAGGTGTTACCTGAAAACATACCTTTAAATATTATATATGAAGACAAAGATATTATAGTAATAAATAAACCACCTTCAATGATAGTTCATCCAGTTGCAAATAAGGTTAGTGGAACACTTGTAAATGCTATACTTTATCATTGCAAAGATTTACAGGGAATAGGCGGAGAAATTAGACCGGGTATAGTTCATAGACTGGACAAAGATACCTCAGGTGCAATTGTAGTTGCTAAAAATGATAGAGCACATCAATCGCTAAGTGCTCAGTTTAAGGATAGAAAAACTAAAAAAACATATATAGCTTTGGTAAAAGGTATTTTAAAGAAAAAGCAGGGTGAAATAAATCAACCACTTGCGAGACATCCTCAAATAAGAATAAAAATGGCGGTTGTGCCGGGAGGAAAAGAATCAATTACGGTATATAAAATAATAAAAGAATTTGGAGATAAAGCGTCGCTTGCATGGATACACCTTAAAACAGGAAGGACGCATCAAATAAGAGTACATTTTAAATATATTGGGCATCCATTGTTTGGTGACGAAGTATATGGTAAAGCATATGAAGATTATAAATATGGAATAAAAAGACAGATGCTTCATGCATTAAAATTAGGTCTTTTTCATCCGAGAACCGGTGAATGGATGGAATTTGTGGCACCATTACCAGAAGATTTTAAAAAAGCTATTGTCAATATAGAAAAATTATAACAGAAAATTAACATACTCTTGTTATATATTAAAAGATATTGTCGTAAAATAAAGCGCGAGGTGTTATTTTATGTTAAATGATAAATTACATGACCAAAAATTAATATATGATCTTGATAAAATAGAAGAAAAAGAAGAATATACATTTGAAATAACATGGGAAAAATTAGATACACCAGAAGGTGTAGTGGATATAGTAAAACCTATAAAAATACAATTTGATATAACAAAAACATCTCAGGGATATATATTAAAAGGTAATCTAAAAACAACTGTAAAACTTGTCTGTTCAAGATGCTTAAAAGAATATGAGCAGGATATAAATGGTGAGATAGAAGCATATTATATAGACGATAGGCTTCAGGATATATTCACCAAAAATGAAAAATTGGAAACACTGGATAACATAATATTCTATTCTGATATGAAGGTTGATATAACCGATAGGATAATAGAAGCAATAATGATGGAAATTCCAGAAAAACCATTGTGTAAAGAAGATTGTAAAGGATTATGTCCAATATGCGGGATAGATTTAAACGAAAATCCAGATCATAAACATGAAGAGCAGTATATAGATCCAAGAATGGCTAAATTGCTTGATATATTTGGCGACGAAGAATAATAAAAATAAATAAATTTTAGGAGGGATTATAAATGGCTGTACCTAAGCAAAAAACATCAAGAGCAAGAACACACAGAAGAAGAGCAGCAAATTTATACAAAGCAGTAAAGGTTAATGTAGTAAAATGTCCAAACTGTGGCGAACCAAAACTCCCCCACAGAGTATGTTTAAACTGCGGATACTATAACGGAAAACAGATCTTAGAAATAGGAGAATAATAATGCCTGAAAAAGCCAGAATCGGCTTGGATTTATTTGGTGGAGATAACGCGCCCAACGCTACACTTGAGGGCGCGATTTTTGCATTAAAAAATAACTTTGTCGATTCTGTATACTTAATTGGGGGAGATCAAAGTTTAAAAGAAAAAATACCAGAAGAATTACATAAAAAATTTATATTTATAAAAGCAGAAAACACAGTTACCAATAATACCAAACCAACAGATGTATTAAAACTAAAAACAAGTTCTATTTATATAGGTAATGAAATGATGAAAAATGGTGAAATAGATGCATTTGTTAGTGCTGGAAGTACAGGCGCTTTATTGGCAGCGGGAACATTTGTTTGTGGTAGAATTAAGGGAATTGATAGACCAGCATTGGTAATACCATTACCTGGAAAAAAAGGAAAGGTAAGAGTTCTTGTTGATGGTGGAGCAAATGCAGAATTAAAACCAAAACATTTTGTTTCGTTGGCAAAAGAAGGAATTGCCTTTGCAAAGTTTCTGGGAATAGAAAATCCAAAAGTAAAAATATTAAATATAGGAACCGAAGAGGAAAAAGGAACAAAATTGGTTAAAGAAGTTTCAGAAATATTTAAAGAAGATTCAAAAATAGTATATGATGGATTTGTTGAAGGAAGAGACATTTTTGAAGAAAATGTAGATGTAATAGTTACAGATGGTTTTACTGGAAATACTGTTTTAAAAACAGTAGAAGGAACAGCATATTATATTCTTTCTGAATTAAAGGAAAAAATATCAAAAGGTGGATTTTTTGCAAAAATAGGTGCGTTATTAATGAAAAATGCATTAAAAGGCTTAAAATCCAGTCTTGACTATAGACAATACGGAGGAACCTTCTTCTTAGGGATTAACGGAATACTTATAAAGGCACATGGTTCTTCTGATTCTGAGGCCATTGCAAATGCACTAAAAGTAGCTCAAAAAGCAGTGGAAGAAGATATAGTGTCAAAGATAAAGGAATTGTTATAGGAGGAATTAAAAATGTGTGGAATTGTGGGACTTGTAGGGAAAAAAGAAGCAAAAGTAAAGGATATAATAAATGGATTACAAAAATTAGAATATAGAGGATATGATTCTGCAGGAATAGCATTTTCAAATAATGGGAAGGTAGAGCTTGTTAAAAAAACAGGGAAAATAGAAAATCTAAGAAAAGAATTAAACTCTCAATTAGAAAAAGAAATAAATATAGGTATCGCACATACAAGGTGGGCTACGCATGGAGGAGTAACAGATGAAAATGCACATCCACATACAGATTGTACAGGAAAAATTTCATTAGTTCATAATGGAATAATAGAAAACTTTCAGGAATTAAGGGAAGAATTAAAAGAAAAAGGACATAAATTTAAATCAGAAACAGATACAGAAGTAATAGCGCATTTAGTCGAAGAATATTATGAGGGAGATTTATTTGAAGCGGTATTAAAAGCAATAAAAAGATTAGATGGGGCATATGCCATAGGAGTAATACATGCTGAAGAAAAGAAAATAGTATCAGTTAGAAAAGGAAGTCCGTTAGTAGTTGCACATAATGAAAATTATTCATTATTGGCATCAGACGTGACACCAATATTAAAATATACAAAAGACGTATATTTTATGAATGACAATGAAATGGCGGTATTAGAACCAGGAAAGATAGAATTTTATAACGTAAATGGTGAAAAAATAGAAAAGGAACCTGTACACATAGATTGGGATGAAGCAGCAGCAGAAAAAGGCGGATACGAACACTTTATGTTAAAAGAAATATTTGAACAACCAGAAGCATTAAAATCGGCAATAGCTGGAAGGATAAAAAATGGGAAACCAATAATATCAGAAATAAAAGAATTAGAAGAATTCATAAAAAAAGATTTAAAAAAGATATTCATAGTAGCCTGTGGGACAAGTTATCATGCAGGATTAGCATTTAAATACTTCATGAACAGATATTCAAAAATAGACGTGGATATAGAAGTAGCCTCAGAATTCAGGTACATGAATCCACATGTAAATGAAAATACATTAGTAATAGCAATATCCCAATCAGGAGAAACAATAGATACACTAGAAGGGATAAGAATAGCAAAAGAAAAAGGAAGTAAAGTAGTAACAATAAGCAATGTATTTGGCTCAACAATACCAAGGGAATCACATGGTGCAATATACATGAATACTGGACCAGAAATAGGAGTAGCAGCAACAAAGACATATACAGCACAAATAGCAATATTATATGCATTGGGTGCAAAAATAATAGAAATAACAGAAGGATTAACAGAAGAAATAGAAAAAATATTATCAGATATAGAAAAAATGCCAGAAATATATGAAGAAGTATTAAAAAATGCAGAAAAAGTAAAAGAACTATCAAGAGAATATGTAAATTATCAGCACATGATGTATATAGGAAGAGGATTTGGATATCCAACAGCATTAGAAGGAGCGTTAAAACTCAAAGAAATCAGTTATATACATGCAGCGGGATATCAGGCAGGAGAATTAAAACATGGACCAATAGCATTATTAGATGAACAATTTCCAGTATTTGCAATAATACCCAAAGACTCATTATATGAAAAAATGAAATCAAACTTAATGGAATCAAGAGCAAGAAACGCAAATATAATAGCAATAACAACAGAAGGAAATGACGAAATAAAAGAACTTACAAATGAATATCTATTTGTACCAGAAGCAGAAGAAGCGTTATATCCATTAGTAATAGCGCCGATTATACAGTTATTCTCATATTATGTAGCAGTATTAAGGAAGTTAGATCCTGATAAACCAAGAAACCTTGCCAAAAGTGTTACAGTAGAGTAATGGAGGTGAAAATTAGTGAAGATAAAATCAGAAGAGGAAATTTTTGAATTGGCAAAAAAAATATATAAAGTAATTGATGAAAAAGACGGAATAAATATAAAAGTATTGGATATGAAAAACAGCCCTCTTCTTGTTGATTACTTTATAATTGCAACAGGAAATTCAGAAACACATTTAAATGCAATAAAAGAAGCTGTTGTTGAAGAGTTTAAGAAAAATGATCATCAATTATTATATTACGATAGAGATAGAATAACAGATTGGATTATAGTTGATGGCGGTAGCATAGTTGTTCATTTATTTAGTGAAAAAGCAAGAGAATTTTATGATTTAGAAGGATTATGGGTGGAATCAGAAAGAATTAAAATAGATTAACCTCGCACGCCGGGTATATGGTTTCCCCGGTGCCCTTAAAAGGGTCGGAAGCCAGAAAAACGGCGGAGGTAAAAACCAAAATGGAGGTGTTTTTAAATGGCAGTTATTAGCATGAAACAGTTATTAGAAGCAGGTGTTCACTTCGGTCACAGAACAAGAAGATGGAATCCTAAAATGAAACCTTATATTTTCACAGAAAGAAAAGGCATTTACATCATTGACTTACAAAAATCATTAAAGGCTGTAGAAGAAGCTTACGAATTTGTAAGAGATCAAGCAGCAGAAGGTAAGGTTATTATGTTCGTTGGTACAAAGAAACAGGCACAGCAAATTATTGCTGAAGAAGCAAAAAGAGCAGGAGCATACTACGTAAATAACAGATGGTTAGGTGGGTTATTAACAAACTTCCCAACAATCAAAAAGAGAATTAAAAAATTAGAAGAATTAGATGAATTTGTAAATTCAGAAGAATTTGAAAAATTACCTAAAAAAGAACAGAGTAAAATCAAGAAAACATACGAAAAACTTGACAAAAACCTTGGTGGGTTAAGAGGAATGAAAAGAATTCCTGACTTATTATTCTTAATCGATCCAAGAAAGGAACAAATTGCAGTTGCTGAAGCAAATATGTTAGGTATTCCTATCATTGCTTTAGTTGATACAAACTGTGATCCTGATCCAATAGATATAGTAATTCCAGGAAACGATGATGCAATTAGAGCAATAAAATTAATTTCTTCAAAAATTGCAGATGCATACATCGAAGGAAGAGAAGGAAGAATGGGAGAAGAAGCTGCAGCAGAAGCAGCAGAAGAAGAAGTTGTAGATGCAGTAGAAGAAGTAACAAAAGCTAAAGTAGAAGCAGAAGAAAAATACGGAGATGTTGTTGAAGAAGAAGAGTAATAATAACAATTAACATAAATCCCGAGAATATTTTATTCTCGGGATTTTTTATATTATATACATAAACTGAATATTCATGATATAATATTAGTTGATTAAATGAAAAATAAATGAGTTAATAATAAAATAAAGAGGTGAAAAATGGCCAAAATTATTTTAATTACAGGCGGAGCTCGTAGTGGAAAAAGTACATTTGCGCAGGAAATAATAAGCAAAAAATATAAAAATATCTTATATATAGCCACTGCAATACCTTTTGATGCAGGAATGAAAGATAGAATAAAAAAACATCAGGAAATGAGGTCAAAAACATGGAAAACAATAGAACAATACAAAAACTTTGAAAATATTGAGAGAAAACCAGAATTCTTAAATGCAAATGGGATTATTTTTGAATGCATTACTCTAATGATAACCAATATTTTAATGGATGAAAAGATAGATTTTGAAAACATTGACTATAAAAAGCTTGAAAATATAGAAGAAAAGATTATAAAAGAAGTTGAGGTTATATTGGATTTAGTGAGAAAATATAATAAATATATAGTAATAGTAACAAATGAAGTGGGAATGGGTATAGTCCCGGCATATATGTCTGGAAATATTTTCAGAGATATTGCAGGAAGAGTGAATCAATATATAGCCAAAAGAGCAGATGAAGTATATATCACTATTTCAGGTATACCACTTAAATTAAAATAGGGGTGTAAAAATGAAAGATATTATGAAAGGGATAATTCTTATAATAACCTTTTTTACAAGAATACCAATAAAATATGAATTTGAATTTTCTGAAAAGTACTTTAAAAAGGGAATAATATTTTTTCCAATTGTAGGATTATTTATAGGTATAATGATGTTTTTGATATTAAGACTATCAAATTATCTAGATAAAAGTATAGTGATATTTTTTACATGGATTTTTTATATATGGATTACAGGTGGAATACATCTTGATGGTGTTGCAGATAGTTTTGATGGGTTGTTTAGCAATAGAAAAAAAGAAAGAATTCTTGAAATTATGAAAGACAGTAGAATAGGAACATTTGGAGTGATTGGGCTGTTAATTGTTTTGGGATTTGAGATCCTTATGAGTTATTATTCAACATATTCTGTAATTATAATGCCTATGGTTAGTAGAAGTGTGCTTATATTTATATCCTCAATAACAATATATGCAGGTAAAAAGGATGGATTAGGAAATATTTTTATAGACAATTGTAATTTAAAAAAATCCATAATTTCATTTTTAATGGTAATTTTAGTAGCTGTTTTTTTAAACATAAAATTAATTTTTGCCGTTATAGGAACATACATATTTTCGTATATGATTTTAAAGTATATCGAAAAAAGAATAAACGGAATAACAGGAGATATAGCCGGGTTAATTATAGAATCATCTCAAGGAATATATTTATTTTTATCATATATAATTTTATTAGGAGTAAATTAATGAAATTATTATTGCTAAGACATCCAGAAACAGTAGCAAATATAAAAGGTATATTTAATGGTTGGAAAGATTATCCATTAACTGAAAAAGGGAAATTACAGATGAAAAATATAGTAAAAGAATTGGAAAAAATACCTGTTGATAGGGTATTTACCAGCCCATTGCCAAGAGCATATAATCTTGCAAAAACAATTGCTGAACAGAAAGGAATTAAAATAAGAGTATATGAAGAGTTAAGAGAAATTAATTTTGGAAATTTTGAAGGCAAAACCTTTCAGGAAATAGAAAAAGAATTTCCTGATGAATGTAAACAATGGTTGGATAATTATAAAACCTTTAAAATTCCTGAAGGTGAGAGTTTTGAAGATTTTAATGAAAGAATTTCTTATTTCCTGAAAAGCATCGAAAAAGGTGCAAATAAGACATATCTAATAGTTACTCATCTTGGTGTAATTAGAGTAATATTAACAAAAATATATAATTGGGATATTGATAAAATGTGGGAGATACAATGTGAAAATGGAAAATATATAGAGGTGAATATAAAATGAAAATAAAAAAATTTAGAGATTTAACTATTATTGATATGGAAAATAAAAAACTTGTAATAGCCTGCGATTCTTCAGGGGCAGTAGGTGATAAAGAATTTGATATAGTAAAAACAGAACCTGAAATAGTTGGATATTATGCTACTCATGTTGCAATGGCTGAAATTATTTCTTATGGTGCTAAACCAATAGTTGTAGTTAATACTCTTTCTGTTGAAATGAATAATACAGGAAAAAAGATTATAAATGGAATAAAAAAATTATTAAAGGAAATAAATATTGAAGAAAATATTATAACAGGCAGTACCGAAGAAAATTTTCCTACCGTTCAAACCGGAATAGGTGTGACAATTATAGGAATTGCCAATAAAGGTATAGAATTTGTATCAAATAAAAATGATTATTGCGTTGCAATTGGAATTCCGCGTGTTGGAGAAGAAGTGCTAAAAAGTAGGGATATTGTGACAATCAAAGATATATTAAAAATAAGAAATCTGGAATTTGTGCATGAGATGATACCAGTTGGTTCAAAAGGAATAACTCATGAAATAAAGGAAATTGAAAAATCAGGGAAATACAAATTTGTTTTTAATAAAAACATAAAAATAGATTTATCAAAAAGCGCAGGACCTTCGACATGTGTGCTGGTTACATTAAAAAAAGAAAATATTCCAGAATTAAAAAAAGCTATAAGTCTTCCAGTTGTTGAAATAGGAAAGTTAGTGTAAATAATTCCACATAAAAACCGGTTGTGATAAAACCGGTTTTTATGTATTATGACAGAATAAAAAGAAATAAAATAATTTTATTCCAATAAATGACAGAATATCAGAAAAAGTTTTTAAAAATATTTTTTATATATTATAGTAATTGTGGAGGTGATAAAATGAAGCCTAAGTGGTTATTGATTATAATATTTTTATTATCACTTATCGTATTTGGAGGAAGCAGTGGATTTTATTTGGGAATGTCGTATATTCCTGTATCAGAAATAAAAAGTCCTGATAATTCAATTGATTTACATGATGGAGTATTATATCCTTTGTATGGTTTTAGGATGAATGTAGATAAATTTTATTTTGGTATTGAAGGAACTATGGATATGGAAAATAATACCAATAGTCTTCAAATATCTTATGAAGGAGGAAAAGTTGGATATATTTTTAATATATTTAACAAAATAGGAGTGGATCTTGGGATATTAGGAGGACATTACACTCAAAGTTTTCTAAAAGTAGTTGATGGTGGGAAGACATTAGAAGATTTTAAAAATAATACTGCTATTCATTATATAAAGCTTTCGAAAGATTATTATATATTATCTCCATCAATGGGAATGCATATTTATTTTACAAAACATTTTGGATTATTTTTAAAGGGAGCATATAATTTTGGATATTCTCAATCTGGATGGTATTTTGAAGATGATCCTTCATTGTATATAGTAAGAGATAGCAGTGAAACGAATAACTTTTTAAAATGGTATGATATTTCTGTCTTTCTTGAAATTGGTTCCTTATATTAAGGAGGGAACAAAATGAATATCAGAGAATATTGGTTTTTATTTCCAATAACAGCATTAATATTAATGATTTTCTCTTTTAATCTGGAAAATTATAATGTGAGTTCTCAGGTAATACAACCGAATAAATCAATTGAAATTAATGGAATAGATATTATAAAGATTAATTATCCAGCGGTTAGGATAAAATTTGATCCCGAAAGTAATAAAATATATTTTTCAGATAAAATAATACTTGTGAAAAAAGAAAATATGGTTGAAGTAAGAAGTAGTAACCCGTCATTATTTGGAAGTCAGAACATTATTGAAATTGTTATCGGGACTAAAAAAAGATATAAAAATGTAATTATAGATACAGCTTCAGCAGAGATATATGGAAAGTTAAATACAGAATTTTTTGATATTGATTCTATGAACATCAAATTTCGAGATTTTGAAATTAATAACAATACAGAATTTAAAGTGGATGGAACAAGCGTTTCTATAATCAACAGTTATATTAAAACCAAAAAGATATATATGGATACAACATCTTTAAAATTTTTAAATACTCTAATAACAGCTGATTTAATAGATCTTGATGGAACAACTATTAGTGTTGAAGGAGAAATAAATGTACATGAATTATATATAGATGGAACAAGTGTTAAACTTAACTTTAAATGTAAAAATTTAAAAAATATAAAAATTTCATCAACAACACTTAGTGGTGAAATATATTATCTTGATATGTGGGATGGAATTCGTAGATTAGAAAGTAATGAAATTTCAAATAATTTAATTATATATGTAAAAAAAGAAAATCCCGGAATAATTGATTTCAAGGGAAAAATAAAAAAATATTAAAGAGGTGAATTCTATGAAAAAAAATATAATAATTTTAATGATGATTCTTTCTACCAGTATAATTTTCGCATTTAATTTTGGTTGGGGAGGTTCCCAGATACAGTTTATTCCAGAAAGCTCGTTGCAACAATTAATACCTTTAAATGATTTAAAAATTAATGGAGGAATGGTATTATATGGTGGCAGTGGTGCAGGAAGAATTGCAAATGGAATTTATATTGGAGGCCAGGGTGAATCTGGTAGTTTAAGAACAGGCGAATATGAAATTAGTATAAATCAGGGTTTCTTTATGTTCGGAACACATTTAAATCCATTTAAAATATTATCTTTTGAAGTTGGTCTGGGATTTGGTGGGAGCGAAATAGCAATAAAAAAATTTGTTGATGGAGATGCAAATACTATAGATGATTTCGTAAATTCACCTCAAAAAGTGCCTTATATAGTATCTTTAAATACAGATATGTTTGCATTAAATACACAGGCTAAAATATATTTAAATCTTGCTGAATTTTTTAGTATAATAGTACATGGTAATTTTATATATGGCTTTTCATCAGATGGCTGGAAAATAGAAAATACATATAATTTAAAAGATACATTACCAACTAATTATTATTATTACACAATAGGTGCAGGTGTAATGTGGGGATTTTAAAAGGGGATGGATAAGTGAAAAATAAAAATATTTATATATTTTTAATTATATATCTGATAAATATTATTACCTTTTCAACTCCAATTGAAAAAGAGTTTGAAAAAATAGAAAATAATCTTAAAAGTAATCCTTTTAAAAAAGAATACATAAAGGATCTGGAAGATTTTTACATAAAGAATTTTAATGATTTAAATATATCACTAATAGATAAATTGCTTGAGTTAAACAGTGAAATAATAGATACCTGTTCATATGCTATTTTAAAAGAAATCAGGGGAAGCTTATTGGTAAAAAAAGCAAAATATGAATGGTTCTTACCTTTAAAATATTATTATATATATACCGGGATGCTTGAAATGAAACATGTAATAGAAGAGGATTTTGATAATTTAACATATAGATATATTCGTGCAAAAACAGCATATGATATATCCGAATATAATTTTGCACATGAAATTTCATTAAAAGATTTTGAATACATATATTTAAGAGTTCAGGAAAAGAAAGAATTTTTAAAAAGGTATGACTTTGGAGAAGTACTATATAAATTGGGAATATTATATAAAAAAGTTTCTCCTATAAAATCTCAAAAATATTTTAACGAATTAAAAGAGTATAAAAATTCTATATATTATAAAAGGGTGTATGATGAAAAATAGACGATTATTAAAGGTTTTGTTGATAACACAATTAATAGCCTTATCAATTACATATTTTATATATCTTTATACGCCATATTTTAATATACAAATTAGTCTGATTATTACGGAATTATTTGTTACAACTATAGGTGTAATATACTATATCTCAACAGAAATGTTGTTTCATACAGTAAAAATAGAAATAAAATTTTTAAGACGTATAATAAAAATTCTTATTTTTGTATTTAGCTTTTTTTCAGGGGTATTTATTGCTGAAGACCTCATTTCAAGATTGCTATCATATACTTTTTTTTCTACGGAGAAGTATGTTCTTTTAATATATAGCATAATTGTATTGATATTAACTTTACTTTTGATAATAATATATTATAAGCTTAAAAATAAGATAGAGGAAAATGAAAAGTTAAAACAGGAAAAGTTAAAAGCTGAATTAAAAGCATTGCGTTCAAAGCTAAATCCGCATTTTTTATTTAACACGTTAAATACCATAATTGATCTTGCGTACACATCACCAGAAAAGGTTGAACAGGTGGTGATAAACCTTTCAGATATATATAGAAAGGTATTATATTCATCAGATAAGGATTTTTGTACAGTAGAGGAAGAAATATCTTTGATAAAAGAATATCTTGAAATTGAAAAAATTAGATTTGGAAGTCGATTAAAATGTAATTTTGAAATTTCAAAAGAAACATTAAAATTAAAAATTCCTCCATTTATTCTGGAACCTTTTGTTGAAAACGCGGTTATTCATGGAATATCTCCAAAAAAAGAAGGAGGAATCATAACAATAAAAACATACTTAGAAAAAAATACGCTTTTTCTTGAAATTTGGGATAATGGTTCAGGAACACATAAAAATATTCAGTATGGTTTTGGAATAAACAGCGTAATAGAGCGATTAAATCTTATATATAAAAATAATGCTGAAGTAAAAATATTAAAAAATAAACCTTCTGGCGTAAAAGTGATTATTTTAATGAAAAATATAAAGGGGAATGAACAATGATAAAATGTGTTATAATTGAAGATGAAATTCATGCTTCAAATAGGCTTGAAAAGATGTTGGGAAATTTTGAAGATATACAGATATGCGGTAAAGCATTTGATGGAGATGAAGGCGTTGAACTTATCGAAAAAGAAAGACCAGAACTTGTATTTTTAGATATAAATCTTCCTGGAAAAAATGGATTTGAAGTTTTAAAATCCATTTCCTATGAACCATTTGTGATATTTATAACGGCATATCAGGAATATGCTATAAAAGCATTTGAAGAAAATGCTATAGATTATTTATTAAAACCATTTGATTTAAAAAGATTAAAAAGCTCAATTGAAAGAATATATGAACGAAAACCAAGAATTAAAAAAGAAAAAATTGTTGAAATCGATGAATTCATAAATAAAAAAGCGAACTACCAGAAGATTTTTACAGTAAAAGATAATGATGAAATACTGGTAATACCGGAAAAGGATATAGTATATTTTAAAGCGGAAGAAAAATACGTCTTTTTATGCACCAAAAATAAGGAATATTATTACAACAGAACATTAAAGCAACTAGAAAGTGAAATAGATCCAGAAGTATTTATAAGAATACATAAAAGCTATATAGTTTCAATAAATTATATAAAAAAATTCAAACGATTATTTATAAGAGAATATATCGTTGAATTAAATGATTTAAAAAACACAGAGTTAAAGATAGGAAGAAGCTATTTGCATGAATTAAAAGAAAAATTTGGATTTTAATAAATTCTGGGGGTGTAATTAGTGATAAGAGCAAAAAACTTAGTAAAAAAATTTGGAGATTTTACAGCAGTTGATAATGTAAGTCTTAATATTAAACCAGGAGAAATTTATGGATTTCTTGGACCAAATGGAGCAGGAAAAACAACAACTATAAGAATGCTAACAGGTACTTTAAGACCTACAAGTGGTGAAGTTGAAATATTGAACATGAACATGAAAGAAAAAGAAATTGAAATAAAAGCAAATATAGGAGTAGTTCCAGATGAACCAAGAATGTACGAAAATCTTAGAGGAACAGAATTTATAGAATTCATAATGAATATATATGAAGTGGATAAAACAGAAGCAAAAAAAAGATTTGACGAAATATGTGAAATATTTGAAATAAATTATCTCGATTCATTTATAGGAGATTATTCACATGGTATGAAACAAAAATTAATGGTGGCTTCTGTATTAATGAGAAAACCGAAAGTAATATTCCTTGATGAGCCTACAGTTGGACTTGACGCAAAATCGGCAAAACTTTTAAAAATGTTAATAGAAAAGTATGCTAAAGAAGGTGCAACCATATTTATGACAACACATATTTTAGAAATAGCAGAGAAAATGTGTGATAGAATAGGGATTATCTCAAAAGGAAAACTTATAGCCGAAGGTACATTGGAAGAATTAAAGCATTTATCTGAAACAGATGAAAAACAATCACTTGAAGATTTATTCCTCGAATTAACAGGTGCTGGGGAATTGGATGACATAATAAAAGAGCTATAATGGGGTGAAAAAATGAAAAGCAAAATATGGTTAATATTAAAATATTCATATCAAAATAAAGTAAGACCCAGAAAAAATAAAAAAGGTATTATTAAAAGAAGAGGACCATGGAGCGCATTACTTGCATATTTATTCCCGCCAATATTATTTGGTGGAATGCTTGCTCCAATATTTTATATGATGTTTAAAAGTTTAAATTTTCCTCTATCTGAACTTGGAATAGAAACTACATGGAATTTATTAGACCTTATATTTGGTGGCTGGTTTCTTACAATGGGATTTATGTTTGTTTTAAATTACGCTCCTGCAATAGTTGCGAATCTCTTTGAAAGTGAAATTACTCAGCTATTACTGGTAATGCCGGTAAGAAGATTTGAGATATATGTAGCCAGTGCTGTAGATAGTTTTATAATGGCTGGAATTCCAATAGGTATGATGATACCTGTATTTGTTATATATGCCATATTAAGAGAAACAAATATCTTTTTTACAATTTTATCTGGTATTGGGTATATATTATTGTTGCTTTTTATTGCAAATTTGTTTGGTTCCATACTATCAAGATATCTTACAAAAACCTCAGCTAAAAGATGGACAATGATAATGTATTTTATAAATATCTTCTTATATGTAGGTGGCGTTAATATGATGCCATCAATAGGTGTTGGAAGGGATATGAATTACTTTGTGGATGTTATTAAAAAGATACTGAATATTATTTTAAATGATTTCTGGCCTCATACATGGTTCTTAAAAGCTATGAATGGAGATTTAATATCAATGGCTATATTATATGGGGCTACATTTATATTGGGCTACTTTATCTATAAAATTTCAGATAAAATAGAATTTAGTTCTTCAAATAAATCAAAAAAGAAAAAGAAAAGTGTAGAAATAAATTTCAAACATTCAAAATTTCCAATGTTCAAAAAGGATTTCAAATTGTTATTTAGAGATTCACAGACATTCTTTTTAATTTTATATCCTATCTTTTTGCCACTAATAATGATTTTTACATCTGATTCTCTTGAAATGATAGGAACAATATTTATAATGCTATCTGGAATGTACGCAGCAATGATTGCTATTTATGCGTTATCTTATGAAGGAAAAATTTGGCCAAATCCCAAATTATATCCTTTAAAATCTCAGGAATTAGTTTTTTCGAAAGTTGCTATACCGGTAATAATTTTTGTTCTGGAATATATAGCTCTGGCGATTATTATAATAACAATGGAAAAATCATCTACTATAATATTTTATAGCGTATTTCCAATAACCTTAATTCTAATATATTCGTCAATACTTGGTATAAAACTTTATTTATCTAACCCAAAAAGAGATTTGTCTCAAAAAAATATATTAAATGGGAAAGAAGTCTTTATGCTTGAAGGTATAACACTGGGATTAACAATGGGAATTTTTGTTCTTGGAAATCTTTATATTGCATCATTAAAAAACCCTTCAATGAAAGATAAATTTATAGACTGGCTTTTTGATTCGCCATTTTTATATCATTTTATAGGCGCCGGGATACCAATATTTCTACTCTGCCTTACAATATATCTAATTGTAAAGGAAACAAAGAAAATTCACAAGTTACTTATTTCATGGGAATAAAAAAATTTGAGAAGTTAAAAATAACCCTTCCAGAAATTCTGGAAGGGTTATTTTAAAAACCTCTCAATAATCTCATCAATCAAAGCTCTTTCATCATCTTCAAAAGAGTAATAACCAAGAGCAACACGCTTATAGCCTAAACCATATTTAAGAGCAAAATCACGAACCTTTCCTTTTGGATAAGGAGTAATGGGCCATTTAATATCGTATCGAACGCAATTTCTTAAAAACACATCAAATATTCTCATTTCCTCATCACTGAGCTTAAAATAATTAAAAACAAATTCCTTAAAGTTCTTTGTTTTCTTAAAAAGCTCAGTGATGAGTTTTTTTCTTGCTAAATAAAATGGTGAAATATTATATTCCGCATCTTCAACATCTTCAGAATTCAATAATCTTCTTTCAACTTTCTTCAAATTAAAATCACTCATCATAACATTAAAAAAATACATCTTCTCATAATTAGCAGAAAAGAATTTAATGATTTTATCTTTATTACCTTCAAAAATCAATTTCAAAATATGACTCTTTGTAAAAAATGGTTTTTCTATTAATGCTGTATATGCTGAGAAGAATAATATTGGGATTTTATGATTTTTAATTTTTTCTATGATGGAAAGGTTATCTCTGAAATTATGAGAGATAATTTTTTTAAAACTTCTATTTCTGAAAAAGCTTTTATTATTATAAACCTCTTCAAAATCAGATTTAATCTCAAAAGATACATTATTCTTATAATTCATAACAACGGATGAAATATCAAATAAATTTAAAGACTTATTTATTTTATATACCTCAAAAATCGTATCAAACCAGTTATAGGTATAATTTAAATCATCGAAATAATAGCCAATATAATATTCAAGTAAATTTGCAGGAATTAAAGCCTTCTTTTTATCTTCATTTCTCATCCACCATGCAGCACCATTTAAACCATTACACATCATAGTTGGATGTGGAAAGTCTTCTGCAAGAAAATAACCTTCTATGAATAATTCATATGCTTTATTATATTCTTCATTTTTAATATGTTCTCTTGCATGAGAATATTTTAAAATAGCCTTATCTACATTATTTTTTTCATAATTATCAGAATATATTTTAAAATCATTAGTTATATTATATGATTTATTAAATAGATTCAATCCTGGTAATATTAAACATCTTGCATAAGCTGGAAGGTTTTCAAAATTGTTTCTTAATATAATAACTTCTTTTTTCGCTAAATCAGATTTTCCTATTTTATAGTACAAAGAAATGAGTTCAAATCTTGCTAATTCTTTTAATATTGTTGTTGTTGTTGTTGAAATAGTTTTATTTGCATAAAATATAGCAGAATCAAAATCTCTTTTCCATTTTGATTTTAATAACAGAAAATAAAATTTTAAAGAAATATCTTTTGTATTCTCAAATAAAAAATTGATTACGGGATAAGAAAAATATCCAAAACTAATAATATCAATAATATTCTTCGTAGAAGAGTTCATATCAATCACCCTTTTTAAATTAACTATTTTGTTACATACAAAATAAAAATCTAAGGAACTTAAGCTTAATTAGAATATAAAAAATCTCAGATGAAAATGTGAAATATCTAAAAAAACGTAAATAAGCCCTGCATAAAAACTTTACGGTTAAATTACGAAGATTAAGAAAAAGAAAATTAATAAAAATACAACAAAAATGAAATTTTGAAACACTGATAAAAAGCGGATTTTTATTTTGAAAAAGACACTTGAAAACCATGTTAGAAATGGTAAAATTTAAAGCAGGAGGTGGGATAGTGAAAAAGATAATTATTTTAATATTAATAGGAATAATCATGTTTTCATCAATAGTATTAGCAGGAGATAACGATAAAAAATATAAAACAGATTCATACAATCCTCAAATCCAAATTGAATTTTCTGAGTAATCAACTAAAATCTATTTTCTATTTTATATCTACGTAGATATTATATCAAAAAATATACAATACCAAAATAGGAGAAAGGAGGTGTGATAAAATGAAATGGATTGAGAGAAATGATGAATATTCAGAAGAATTCTGGTGTCCATGCAAAGGACCTGTGTGTTTTTTAGATTGTTGGATATTATGTACTTGTAATGGACCAGGAGGATGTTATGAAGCCTGTACAATAGTTCAATAAGAATTTTTGGAGGTGGAATTTATGAAATGGATTGAAAAAGACAATGAATTTGAACTTGATTTTAAATTTTCTTGTAATATTTTACCAATCGTTTGTCCATGCTATGGGGAAAGTTGCTTGTTTAAGTGTCATTGTCAGGGAGATCATTCATGTCATGAGCAACATTTTTAATTTAAGCAATAATTAAGGTAGAAAGGGGATTGATAATGTATTGGATTGAAAATGATGAAAATAATAACTTATTAAATAGTTTTTGGTGTCCTTGTAGAGGAGAAATATGTTTGTTTAAAAGTTGCACCTGTTATGGCGGGGCGTGTAAATATCATTGCGAATGGAAACATGTATGCTATTCTCAATTAACTCCTTAAAATGTAGAAAGGGGAATAAATATGAAATGGATCGAAAAAAATTATAATGATTATTTTATGTGTGGAGGATGTAAAATTTTAAAATTTATTTGTTTGTGTTTCGGTATTCAATGTTTAATTGCATGTAATTGCGATGGAAATGGAATATGTAATGAGAAAGGGTGAGAAATATGAAACCTTCAAAATATAATTTTATATTTGAATATGAAAAAAATATTCTTATATATAATGCTTTGAGCGGAGGTTTTGCAATAATTGAACCAGAAGTTAAGAAAGCATTATCTTCAGAAAAAGATTTAGAAGAATTTATAAACAAAGAAAAAAATAAAAAAATCTATAAAGAATTAAAAAAAGGGAAATTTATTGTTGATTTTGATGAATTAAAATATATAAATTTTATATATAACTCATTAAAATTTGAAAAAAAAGGATTAGGGTTAACCATTGCCCCAACAATGAATTGTAATTTTGCATGTGAATATTGTTACGAACTAAGAAAAAAAGTATTTATGGATAAAGAAGTAAAAAACTCAATTGTGGATTTTGTAAAACAAAATATAAATGAAATAAATTATTTATCAGTGTCATGGTATGGCGGAGAACCTTTACTAGATTTAAAAACTATAAAAGAACTGTCAAAAGAATTTATAAAATTGTGTCAAAGTAATAATATAAAATACACCGCATCAATAGTAACAAACGGATATTTATTAAATTCAAAAGTAGCAAAAGAATTGAAAAATTTAGAAATAAAAACTGTTCAAATAACAATAGATGGTCCAAAAAAAATTCATGATAAAAGAAGACCTTTAATAAATGGAAAAGGAAGCTTTGAAACTATAATAAATAATATAAAAGGAGCAAAGGAATATTTTGAACATATAAGTATAAGGATTAACATAGATAAAACAAACGAAGGTAAAATAATTGAATTGTTAAAATATTTAAAAAATGAAGGATTAACAGAAGAAAATTGTAGCCCATATCTTGCATTTGTAGATGTATCGACAGAAGTATGTAGAGATATAGAAATAAATTGTATTGATATAAAAAATCGTTCAGAATATATGATAGAAAGAGTAAAAGAGGCGTATGAAGAAGGTATAAATATTATAAAATATCCAACTCCTATGTATTCGCAATGCGGTGCAGTAAAACCAAATAGTTTTGTAATAGATCCAGAAGGATATATGTATAAATGCTGGCATGAAGTGGGAATAAAAGCATTAGCGATAGGGAATATAAAAGGAAATGAAAAGAATAAAAATTTTGATAGATATTTAAAATGGAATACATTTAATCCTTTAAATTACAAAGAATGTAAAAATTGTAAGTTTTTACCATTATGTATGGGGGGCTGTCCGGATAAAACATTATTTAAGTATAATGGAATACAAGAAGAAGGATGTACAATGTATAAATATAATCTCGAAGAAATGTTAAAAATGCATCTGAAAGCAAAATTGAAAAAAGGCTTTTTACCAATACCAGTAAAATAAGGAGGGGATTTTTATGTCATGGATAGAGGAACCAAAAAAACCAGAAGAAAAAATTTGCTGGTTCAAATGGTTAGACGATTTTTTTGATTGGTTTAAACATACTTTTCATATTTTTGAATGTAATTGTGAAGGCGAAGGAGTTTGTCTTGAAGTAAGGGAGTGAAATAATGAAGTGGATTGAGAGAAATGATGAATTCTCAGAAGAAATATGGTGTCCTTGTAAAGGACCTCATTGTTTAATACATTGGTGTGAACTATGTATAATTTTATGTGATTGTAAAGGTGAAAACTTTTGTAAAAAAAATTTTAATTAATCCGGTGAAACCATGAAAACAATAAAAAAATTCCTGTATTTTCTGGTAAGAGATGTATTAATATGGAAAAGCTACAAAACACAGGCAGTATTGGGGATACTGAGTGGATTCCTGGGATTATTGCAATTTGGATTCATGGGAAGGTTTATAGCCCAGGGGAATTACTTTCCAATGATAGAGCAGTATGGAGGAAACATACTAGCATATTTCATATCAGGAAGCGTATTCATGAGTTACACTACTCTCTCCTTAACAACATTCAAAAGTGTAATAAGACAGGAGCAGGTAATGGGAACAATAGAATACCTGCTCCTGTCGGAAACACCATTATGGGAAGTATTTATATACACAATCTTCTCAAGATTGGTATTTACAATAATAAACACAGGAATAGTATTTATATTCTTAATATACACATTTGATGTAGAAATAAAAATGAATATAATAGCATCAATAATATTATTGATAATAACAATGATAAGTTTAAGTGGAATAGGGTTATTAAGTGCAGGGTTCATAATGCTAACCAAAAAAGGAGACCCGGTAAGTTGGGTATATTCATTCTTAACAGGAATGTTTTCAGGGATATACTATCCGGTGGAAATATTGCCAAAATGGATAAGGGGAGTATCGTATATACTACCAACAACATATGCAATGGATGGATTGAGAAAAACATTAATAAAAGGATACAGTCTATACGAAATAAAAGAGGATATAATAATCCTGATAATAATGACAGCAATAATATTACCAATAGGGATATACTGGTTCAGAGAATCATTTAACAAAGCCAGGAAATATGGCACAATATCGCAGTATTAGGAAGTGAAACAATGGAAAAAATAATAGAAATCAAAAACCTGACAAAAATATACAAAAATGGAATAAAAGCACTGGAAAATATAAATCTAACAATAAACCGAGGAGAAAAAATAACAATATTTGGACCAAATGGAGCAGGAAAAACAACATTAATAAAAACAATAGGAATGTTCATAATACCGGATAAAGGAGAAATAACAATAAAAGGATATGACATAAAAAAAGAATCAAAACAAATAAAAAAATTAATATCAATAGCGACATCAAATGAAAGGTCATTCTACTATAGATTGAGCCTGGAAGAAAATCTAAACTTCTTTGGAATGTTAAACAATCTAACAGGAAAAGAATTAAAAAAGAAAGTAGAAAAGGGATTAAAAGAAATGGGGCTATACGAAACCAGGAAAATAAAGTATATGGAAGCATCAACGGGGATGAAAAGGAGATTAAATCTAGCAAGGGCATTAATAAAAGAAGCGGAAATATATTTGCTTGATGAACCGACAAATGGAGTGGATATAGAAACGAAAATGAAGATATATGAAATAATGGAAGAATTAAGTCAAAAAGGAAAAACAATAATCTTAGCCAGTCATGATGTAAGTGAAATAGAAAAAACAGACAGGATAGTGGTATTAAAAAAAGGGAAAATAACAGCAGATAAAAAGACAGGAGAAATCCTGGAAAAAACAACGAGAAAAAATGAAGAAAAATTGCTGGAATTAATCAAATGAGGCGAAAGCCTCATTTTGTTTTGATATGGTATAATTGAAGAGTAGAATGTGTGGTTTATAAAAACGAACTTTGAAAGTCCATCGAAATTGAATTAAAATAACCCTTCCAGATTTCTGGAAGGGTTATTTTAAAAACCTCTCAATGAGTTTGTCAAAGAAACGGCTCTGTTTTTATAAAATTAAATTCTAAATATCTCCATTAATTCTTCATCGAGTGTAGCGTTTATAATATCGTTTTTTATGAGGATATCGTAGAAATTATATACTTTTTCTTCCAATTCTTTGCCAGAAACATATTTAAAGGTTACCCTTTCAAGGAATTTTTCTACATTCTTTATAGGTGCTCTCATCATGTCAAATGAAAGTTTTGCAGCTTCTTTTCTATTTTCATTTACCCAGTTTATAGCAGCTTCCAATTCTTCCAATAATACCTTTGTAATTTCAGGATAGTTTCTAACTAAATCGCCTTTTAATACCATTCCAGCATTTGGTAACAAACCAAAACCATCATTAATTTCATTCCAGATCTTTCCGTAATCAAGTTCAGAATATTCTATATTACTTTCTTCGAGTGCCTGCATAACAAAACCTGCTTCTGGTTCTCTTAATAATACGGTATCAACTTTCCCTGAAAGGAAATCCATCATAATCTCCTTTGGTCTTCCAAAAGGATTACCGTATGAGAAGTTGAAATCTTCTATATTTAACCCTTTTGCCTGAATTAAGTATTTTGTTATTTTTGCTGGTGGTGCATCTTCAAAAAGAGGTAGATGTATGGTTTTGCCCTTTAAATCTTCAAGGCTTTTAGCCTTATAGCCTCGGGTTATAATAGAAAAATTATCCCATACAAATACAACAGGCATTTTTACATCAACATCTCTTAATTTTGCAGCAGTAATTAAAGCAGAAAAACTAATATCAGCTTTGCCATTTACAATCCAGCCAAGATGTTTTTCTGTTTCTTCCCAGATTTTTAACTCTTTAATGTTCACAACCTTTTTTAATCGTTTTGACTGTAATAATCTCATTATTATCGGATATCCCACAGGTGTTGCGGATTGAATGGTTACTGTTGGTTTTCCATTATCTTCAACATTTTCTTCTTCATCTTCGATTCTTCGCTTGAAATAAACCTTTACTTCATATGGATTTACCTGGTCTATTTCCGCATCAAATCCCATTCCATCAAGCATGTTAATTAATGGCGTTGGAACAAAGGTTTGAACAAGAACAAATCCTTCTCCTGGATTTAACGAATAAGCTTTCTTGATAATTATATCAAATGGATCCTGCTGCATCATTCTAACGTCAAGAACCTCATAATCTTCAATATTTGTGCTTTCTTTTGAAGGATTATACACAGAAACCCTAACTTTAAATGTATTGTATTTTTTTATGTTATATAGGTATTCCATATCTTCGATTATTTTTATAACGGGTTCTAAATCAATATTACCTTCAAAAACAACGGATTCACCGGATTTTAAGTCTTTTAATTGCTCAATTACAACACCAAGATTTTCAATATTACTTTCAGGTATTTTTATAATTTCTTCCGGTTCTTTCCAGGTAATTTCAGAGCTATTAAACTCTTCTTCTGATTCCCTAATACATTCAGGAAAAAGCTTGTATAATTCTTTTTCAAGACCTAATTCCTTATTTACAGTATGTAATATTTCACACAATGAAACGCCTGTCATTTTAGCAGCATTTTTAAATGTTGCAAATTTTGCAACAGTATTCCACATTACAGGATTTTGCATGGTTTTGAATTTTGGCGAAATTTTTACAAGTATTTCTTTTAATTGTGGATATTTTTCTATTGTCTCTTTTACATTAGAATTTCCCGTAATTGGTTCAGGCTTTTCATATAATATAGCTCCAGTAGGACAAATTTCCATAGCTTTCCTGGATTTGATTAACTCTTCATCATTTTCAGGTTGTTTAAAAACAACAGCCTTTCCATCTTCGATTCTGAAATTCTCGGGTGCAGTTCTAACACAGGCCTTACATGCAATACATTTTTCTTTTATTACCTTATATTTTTCCATAAAGATCACCTCTTATATATTTTTAAATTAATTCCGATAATTTTTATCTAATTATATTATATACCATTTGTATATATATTTGTGTGAAGAAATACTCAGGGAATTGAAATTTATGTTAAGAATTTATTTCTAAAAGTCGAACAACAAAACTGGAATAATATTTTCATTCTTTATTTAAAAATTAACATAACTTTAATTAATTAGGGTGAGAAATATGATAAAATATTTCGGAACGGGTCTAAGGTCTTAAAGCCAGAATGGTACCTTAGCCCACTATTATTATTCCAAGAGGAGGTGACTTTATGTACGCTATTATTGAAGTTGGCGGAAAACAGTACAAGGTAGAAGAAGGAATGGAACTTTACACAGAAAAGCTCGTTGGATACGAACCAGGAGCAGAAGTTGTTCTTGACAAAGTTTTATTTGTAAAGGGAGACTCAGCAAAGATAGGAAAACCTTATGTAGAAAACGCAAAGGTTGTTGCTGAGGTTGTAAAACATGGAAAAGACAAAAAAGTATTAGTTGTAAAGTTCCAGGGTAGAAAAAACTACAGAAGAAAGAAAGGACATCGCCAACACTACACAGCTTTAAAAATTAAAAAGATTGAAGCTTAATACCAAAAATGATTAAAGTAAGTTTTAATCTAAAAAAAAGGGAAATTGAAATCAAAGGACATGCAAACTTTGATGAATATGGAAAAGATATTGTATGTAGTGCTGTAAGCGTATTAACGCAATTTATTGCAGAGATAGTGAAAAGTGAAAAAGTCGGTAAATACATAAAGAAAGACGGATATTTAAAAATCAATTGGTCAAAAGATGAGATGATAGATAAACTCGCTAATTATCTTTATTATGCACTGATTAGCATTGAAGAAAGTTATCCTGATAACTTGAAAGTGGAGGTGAATAGTAAATGAGAATAGATCTTCAACTCTTTTCTTCAAAGAAGAGTGGAGGTACTGCAAAAAATGGAAGAGACAGTAAACCAAAGTACCTCGGAGTTAAAAAAAGTGATGGACAGAAAGTAATTCCAGGAAACATCATTGTAAGACAAAGAGGAACACATTTCCATCCTGGAAATAACGTGGGAATGGGAAAAGATTATACAATTTTTGCTAAAATAGAAGGTTATGTAAAGTTTGAAATGAAGAATAACAGAAAATACATCAGCGTTTATCCAGAAAAGTAAGCTGGTGAGAGAATGAGCCGTGTAAAAATGTTATCCACGGCAGGGATATTGGGAGCGTTATCTGTATTGTTGATGTTTATAGAAATTCCTATATTCCCTTTTGCAAGTTTTTTGAAATATGATCCAAGTGCTCTTTTGATAATTGCATCATTATTGCTTTTTGATTGGAGAACAGCTGTATTCTCATTATTAACCAAAGATATAGTGTTTTATTTTGTGAAGTCCGGAGATATTATAGGAGTTTCGATGGATTTTGTAGCTATTTTAACCTTTATTTCGGTTTTAGCCTTTTTAAAATTAAATATGAACAAATATATTAAATATATAATTAGTTCTATAATGGTTGGAATAGCGATGGTTTTAATGAATATGGTAATAATCCCAATCTATTTTAAGATGTCTTTTAGTGATGCAGCAAAGTATTTTGGATTAAGTACCTGGACATTGATAATTACAATAATCGCTTTTAATATGATAAAGTTTATTGCCAATGGCATTTTAGGAGACTTGTTATATAATAGAATAAAAAATTTCTTTTCCTAAGAAAGGAGGACAGTAAAATGGCTTCAATTATGACTCAAAAGAGTTATTTGGCTAAAAATGAAGAAGTTGAAAGAAAATGGTATGTTGTAGATGCAGAAGGTAAATCTTTAGGTAGATTAGCTGCACAGATTGCTAGAATTTTACAGGGAAAACACAAACCTACATATACACCTCATGTTGATACAGGTGATTATGTAATTGTTATAAATGCTGAAAAGGTGGTTTTAACAGGTAAAAAATTAACACAGAAAAAATACTACAGACATTCTGGATATCCAGGAGGATTAAAAGAACAAACAGCAAAAGAAATTCTTGAAAAATACCCTGAAAGATTAATCGAAAAAGCAGTTAAGGGTATGCTTCCAAAAACAAAATTAGGAAGACATATGTACAAAAAGTTAAAGGTTTATGCTGGTTCTAATCACCCTCATGAAGCACAAAAACCAGAAAAGTTGGAATTATAAGGAGGGATTAATAAATGGCTGAATTTATAGATTATTACGGAACAGGTAGAAGAAAGGCTTCAGTTGCAAGAGTTCACTTAAGACCTGGTGAAGGAAAAATAAGAGTAAACAAAAAAGAATACGCAAACTTAACAGAATACTTTAACAATAATCCTGTATGGTCAAAACACGCACTTGAACCATTAACAGTAACAGAAAATGAAGGTAAATTCGATATTGTTATTACAGTTAATGGTGGCGGAATGAATGGACAGGCTGGTGCTATAAGATTGGGTATTGCAAGAGCATTACTTCAATTTGATGAAAATTTAAGACCAGTTTTAAGAAAACACGGATTATTAACAAGAGACCCAAGAGAAGTAGAAAGAAAGAAATACGGTCTCAAGAAAGCAAGAAGAGCACCACAATTCTCAAAGAGATGATTTTGTTCGCTGCTTGAGAAGAATTTTGTATTTAATAAGGGAACGGTTTTTACCGTTCCCATACTTTTGATTATCTGGAGATGGTATTTTGATACCAAGAGAAGTTATTGATGAAATAAATTCAAGATTGGATATAAAGGATATAGTTGGAAGTTATCTTTCCTTAAAAAAGACTGGAAAGAATTATACTGCTTTATGTCCATTCCACCCTGAAGATACTCCATCCTTTTTTGTTTTTCCAGCTACAAATACCTTTCATTGCTTTGGTTGCGGAGCGCATGGAGATCCCATAACATTTATTCAAAAATATGAACATCTTACCTTTATAGAGGCTGTAAAAAAGGCAGCTGTTATGGCAGGTATAGATGTATCTAAATATTTGAAAAAAAGAGAATTGCCTCTTGAATTGCAAATTTTCGAAGATTATCATAAAAGATATCATGAAATCCTGTTAAACCTTCCAGATAACCATGTAGCCTGGAAATATTTAAATAAAAGAGGAATAAATAGAGATAATGCTATAAAGTTTGAACTTGGTTTTTCAAATGGAAGTATTAAATCTTTGATATTAGATAAAATGGATATTTCAAGGGATATAGGAGCATCTCTTGGAATTATCAGAAAAGACGGTAGCGAAGTTTTTTCAAATAGAATAATAATTCCTATAAAAGATGATTACGGTCGCATTGTAGCCTTTGCAGGAAGAAGTATAAACAATGAAAAACCAAAATATTTAAACAGTCCTGAAAATAAGTATTTTCAAAAATCTAATTTGTTGTTTTTATTTGATAAATCCAAAAATATAATAAAAAGAGAAAAATATTCTATTCTTGTTGAAGGATATTTTGATGCAATTCAAATGCATATAAATGGATTTGAGAATACCGTTGCTGTTTTAGGTTCATCTTTTACTCAATTGCATGCAAGAAAATTAATAAAATATACAGATAAAATAATTACCATGTTTGATATGGACGAAGCAGGGAGAAACGCGACATTACGTTCATTGGATTATCTCATATCCTATGGATTTCAGGTTGCTATTGCGCAATATACTGAAAAAGATCCTGATGAATTAATTCAAAAACATGGTGAAAATGGAATTTTAAATACATTGGAACAGTCGAAAAAATTTTATGATTTCATACCTGAATATTTTAAGGATAAATACAACCTTGAAGATGAATTTGGTGTGGAACAATATCTTGAAAAAATGGCAGAATGGTATATAAAATTTCAACGATCAAAACATGTTGCAGTAACAGATGCGTTTATAAAAAGAATAGCTATAATACTTTTGAAACCTGAAAATACAATAAAAAAAGCAATAGAAAATATCTTAAAATATAAAAAGTTCAATAAAAAGGTTATTCCATATATATCTGTTGAAGCTGAAGAAAAAAGCGAAAAAAATTATAATGAACTTGATAAACAGTTAATATGGTTATGGATAAAACATAAAAAATATAGAGATATGTTATTAACGCATTTGAAAGCAGAAGATTTTGAAGGGCTTGGAAAGGAATTTTTTTCTTTTGCCGAAAACGGAGAAGATCTTTCTTATATACTTGAAAATGGAAGTGAAGAGTTAATAGATTTAATCAAAATTTCATGGAATTTTGATTATGATATAGAACCAGATAAAGTTTTTTCAAGTCTAATAGAGACAGTGGAGAGGTTGCGTAAAGAGCGAGAGGTTAAAGCGCTAAGACAAAAACTAAAGAATACCACAGATGACAGAGAAAAAAAAGAAATAATGAAAAGAATCTTTGATTTACTCGCTACGCTCAAAAAGCGAGGAGGTGGTTTTTAGTGGCAGATAAGGATTTGATGAAGACCATTGAGGAAATAGGAAATCTGGAGATTGGCGAAGTTAGCGAAGGGCAGGAATATGTAAAAGCCCGAAAGAGAAAATCCTCAGACAAAAAGCCAAAAACCTTTGAAAAAATGGTAAAGGATCTTGTTAAAAAAGCTAAGAAGAACAATATGGTATTAACGTATGAGGATATTGATAAATCACTTCCTGCTGAACTGGATACAGAATTAATAGAAAAGATATATGAAGCACTTGAAAATGAAGGAATAATGATAGATGATGGTACCCAGCTTGATGATGAAAGTTTAAATGAAATAGAAGAAGTAATGGCAGCTGAAGGAGCTGCTGCAATTGATTTAATGGATTATTTAGGGGATGGAGAAACTCAGATTTTTGACAATATGTCATTAAAAGATCCTATAAAGGTTTATCTAAAAGAAATAGGGAAGATTAAGTTGTTAACACCTCAAAGGGAAAAACGATTGGCAAAAAAAGCTCAAGAAGGTAATAAAAAAGCAAGAGATGAATTGATAAAAGCTAATTTAAGGCTTGTTATATCTATTGCAAAAAAATATATAGGAAGAGGATTATCCTTTCTGGATTTGATTCAGGAAGGAAATATAGGATTAATAAAAGCGGTAAATAAGTTTGATTATAAGAAGGGATTTAAATTCAGTACATATGCAACATGGTGGATTAGACAGGCTATAACAAGAGCTATTGCTGATCAGGCAAGAACTATAAGAATCCCAGTGCATATGGTTGAAACAATAAACAAATTCAATAAAATTATCAGAGAATATTTGCAGGAACATGGTGAATATCCTTCACCAGAAAAACTTGCAGAATTAACAGGAAAACCAGTTGAAAAGGTAAATGAAATCCTTTTAACAGCAAGGGAAACAATATCTGCTGACTCACCGCTTGGAGCATCAGATGAAGATGATTCAACAATAGGTGATTTTATAGCAGATGATACATTGGATAAACCAGCAGAAGTTGCTATGAAAATGTTATTGAGAGAAGAACTTGAAAAAATTCTTGATACATTGCAGCCAAGAGAGGCAATGGTATTGAAAATGAGATATGGCCTTCTTGATGGTAAGGTAAAGACTCTTGAAGAGGTTGGACAGTATTTTAATGTAACAAGAGAAAGAATAAGACAGATTGAAGTTAAGGCATTGAGAAAGTTAAGACATCCAAGCAGAAGCGCTCAATTAAAAGAATTAAGTTCTATGCTTGGAAAAGAGTTATAATGGAGGATTCATATGGACGAAAAAGTGTTTAATATAAAACGTGAATATTCTATACCAGAATTCTTCAAAGAAGAGTTAGATAGTGAACAGCTTGATGCCGTTATAAACTCCACAGGAAGATCATTAATAATTGCAGGCCCGGGTTCAGGAAAGACCCGGGTCATTACATATAAAATCGCATATTTGCTTTCTCAAGGCATAAAACCGGAAAATATTTTATTGGTTACTTTTACAAGAGCTGCTGCTCGTGAAATGGTAGAAAGGGTAAGAAATGTAACCAATGTAGATACATCTTCACTAACTGCAGGTACCTTTCACCATGTGTGTAATATGATTTTAAGGAGATATGCAAAGGTTATTGGATATGAAAATAACTTTACTATTCTCGATTCAGAAGATGCGAAGGATTTAATGAGAATAGCAAAAAATGAATATAAGGAAACATTAACAAAGGAAGAAGCCAAACAAATTCCAGGTGAAGGGGTTATTTTAAAGATTATAGGATATGCCACAAATACGTTAAAATCCATTCGTGAAGCAATATTGGATATGGCTGCATATTTAATTGATTATCAAGAGGATATAGAAAGAATATATATGAATTATCTTGAAATGAAGAAAAAAATAAATGCAATGGATTATGATGATATGCTAATAAATACATTGCATCTTTTAGAAACAAATGAGGATATAAGAAATTATATAGCTTCAAAATATCAATGGGTATTGGTAGATGAATTTCAGGATACCAGTCTTGTTCAATTGAGAATAGTTGAATTTTTATCCAGTGTGCATAAAAATCTTATAGTTGTTGGTGATGATTCGCAAAGTATATATTCATTTAGGGGTTCAAGATTTGAAAATGTTGAAGAGTTTCAGTCACATGAAGATGTAAAATTATTTAAAATTCAAACAAATTATAGAAGTGTTCCTGAAATAGTTGAATTAGAAAATTATCTTATTCCAACACACTCTATTCCAAAAAAATTAAAACCATATAGAAGTTCCTATCATATGAAACCAGTAATAGTGAAAACATATGATGAATTAGAACAGGCAGATTTTATAGTGCAACTTATAGAAAATAAATTTGATGAAGGTGTTTCTCCAGAAGAAATAGCTATATTATACCGTTCCCATAGTTTATCAATGGTACTACAACAAAAATTGGACGTAAAAAAGATTTCATATAAATTATTATCTGGTAAGAGATTTATAGAAACAAGACATATAAAAGATATAATGGCTTTTTTAAAGATATTAGCAAATCCATATGATAATATTTCATGGACACGTGTATTAAAGCTGTTTCCAGGTATAGGTCAAAAAACACTTACAAAAATCGTTAACGAATTTTATGCAAACCTTATGGAATATCCAACACCATATGGAGCATTTGAACAGATTAAATTTAGAAAGTATCCAAAAGCCAAAGAAATAATATTATATTTGTTTGAAAATAGCGATGGAAATCCACAGGATTTAATAGACTATATATATAATGAGTTTTATAGGGAATATCTGGAATTAAATTTTAAAGATGCATATTCAAGAAAACAGGATATAGAAAGATTAGGGGAAATTGCTTCAAGATATAAGTCAGTAGAATCCTTTCTTGAAGAATTGGCATTAAGTGAAAATATAGAAATACAAAGTGCCGAGAAAGATAGAAAAAATGAAAGAATTACATTAACTACAGTTCATGGTGCAAAGGGATTGGAATGGAAGGTTGTAATAATAATTTCTGTAAACCCTGGAGATTTCCCAAACGGAATGGCATTAAAAGAAAAAAAGATAGATGAAGAGGAAAGATTGTTTTATGTTGCTGTAACTCGAGCAAAAGATGAGTTGTATATAGTAAAACAGCTTACTGGAACGACAAAGCCGTATTACGGCAATTCATTTTACATGAGGCAGAAATTACCAGATTTTACAGATAAAATTCCAAAAGAACTTGTGGAACACTGGAAAATTGGATATTCAGATTAAATAAAATGCGAGAGAAAGAAATCTCTCGCATTTTATTTATTATTATACAGATAATTTTCCTGTTGCCACGAGGAATATAACAACTATAGAAATAACCCACATTACTCCATATGTAAGTTTTTGCCCACCTGTTAAACCTTCGCCTCTTTCCTTTTTGGCTATAGGATATGCAAATATACCAAATGAATAAATTACCAATGCAGTTATTATATATATCCATCCAACTGCATAAATTACCCATGCTGTATAAATTACAGCAACCCACGCAAAGAATTTATACAATCCGCTATTTTCTTCTTTTGCTACTTTAACTCCAAATACAGCGGAGAAGAAATATGGTAATAATATTGTTGTTGTAGCAATATAGAATATAGTATTATAAACATTTTGTAAAGTATCTGATAATAAAGATAATAAGAAAATCTGAGTGATGATATTTGTAATTGTCAATGAAAATACAGGTGTGGCATTTTCATTTTGCTGAGCAAATTTTTTAGGGAATACATTATCTTTAACTGCGGCAATATACGGTATCTCTGCAGTAAGTAATAACCAGCTTAGCAAAGCACCAAAAACAGAGAATAAAAATCCAAAGTCGAGAATATATTGTCCAGGTTTACCCATAACTTTACTTAAAACAGTACCAAGAGGTGAAGTTGAATTAACCAATTCGCCCGGTGGTACAACACCCATTGTAAAAACAGAAACTGAAATATAAACAATAAGTGTAATAATAAAACCAATTATAGTAGCTTTTCCGACGTCTTTTTGTGATTTCGCCTTATTTGAAAGAACAACTGCGCCTTCTATACCAATAAATGCCCATAACATAGTTCCAAAACTATCATTTACCTGCTTGAAAATAGATGCTGTTTCTCCAGTTGCAGCAATTTTTGTTGAAAAGAATATATCTTTTACGAGATCAGGATTAAACGCAAAAATTGAAACTATAGCAACAAGAAATAGAGGAATTAATTTTAAAACAGTTAAAATAGCATTTGTGGTACCAGCTGTTCTAATTCCGCTAACAATTAAAAAGTGATAAACCCATAGAATAATACTTGAAAAAACAAGTGCGATAATTTTATTTTGTTCTAAAATTGGGAAATATCCACTTAGAATTTTCATTATTACAGCAAAGAAAGCAATATTCCCGAGCAACGCACTCCACCAATATCCCCACGCAGAATTAAACCCTACAAATTCTCCAAATTGTTCTCTGGCATAAGAGTAAATACCACCTTCTAATTCGGGACGTTTATAGGATAAAAACTGAAATACCATTGCCAGAGAAAAAACACCGAATCCTGTAATTAGCCAACCAATTAAAATTGCTCCAGGGTTTGCAACGCTACCAAGATCAGCTGGTGAGTTGAAAATCCCGGCGCCAATCATTGAACCAATAACCAGCATGGTAAGTGCAAATAACCCTAAAACTTTGTTGTTGCTCATACTTCACCTCCAATATTTATAGGATAAATTAATCCCCCCTATTCATAGGCATTGACATACATCGTGGTCCTCCACGACCTCTTGATAATTCACTTGAAGGTATTTCAATAACGCTAATGCCATTATCTCTTAAAAGAGTGTTTGTAACATAATTTCTATCATATGCGATAACAACACCAGGTTTTACGGCTAAAACATTTGAACCGTCATTCCATTGCTCTCTTTTTGCTGCAATTTCATCTTCTCCACCACATTTTAATATTTTTACCTGACCATTTTCAAGGTATTTTTGTAATATTTCTTCAAGTGATTTGTTCTCTTCAATAACTTCAAGATCACCGTCTTTTCCTTTTTTAATTACATATACCAATAAACTGGATTCTAATTGCGAATGAGCGAGGAATTTATCTGTATCAACCATTGTAAAGATAGTATCAAGATGCATGTATGCTCTTTTCTTTGGGATATTAATAGCAAGAATAGTTTCAAATGATTCATCTGTTTCAAAGAATAGTTTCTTGGCAAGGATTTCTACAGCTTCGGGATCTGTTCTTTGTGAAATACCTATAGCAAGAACTTTTTCGGTAAGAACCAATACATCTCCGCCTTCAATAGCAAAAGGCAATGTCATATCGTAGTAAATAGGAGTATTTTTGAAGTCGTTATTATATTTTACAACATATTTCATAAATAATGATTCTCTTCTTCTTGCTTTTGTTCTCATCCTGTTTATAACAATACCTTTACCAACAAAAGCAACAGGATCTCTCTGGAAATAAAGGTTTGGTAATGGCAATAAATAAAACTGTTTGTTAAGCCTTACCTTTGTTGAAAAATTCTCTTTCTTTAATTTAAATTCATTAATTCTAACTCCACCAACAATTTTATTTATCATTTCCTTTGTTTCAAAGCTTAAAAGATATTCTTCAAGAGCTTCCTTTATATATTCATTTTTAACCTCGCTTAATTCAAGATATTCTTTTACAAATTGCTCTTTTATAGAATCTTCGCTTAAAGATGTAGCCAATAAATCAGTTACATATTCTACATGAACACCATTTGTTCTTAATACATCAGCGAAATAATCGTGTTCCTGCTGAGCTTTCTTTAAAAATGGAATATCTTCAAATAATAATTCTTCAAGTAAATCAGGTTCCATATTTTCAAGTTCTAAACCTGGTCTGTGTAATAACACACGCCTCAATCTTTTAACTTCTGAATATACATTTATTCCCATGATCATACCTCCCGTAGATATTTTATTATCCAGTAATATTATACATTTTTAAAGTATTTTTTAAAAATTCCAATTTTAGCCAAATTTTATTGCTAAGAAAAATTTTTCATGGTTATTATAAAATTTTATCAGTATGCAGGAGTATGCGTGAGTATGCGTAAGTATGCGTGAGTATGCTCCTTTTTAACGTGAAAAAAATTTCACATATTATTATTTACATTCTCTTCTAATATGTGTTATTTAATGTATTTAAAATTTGCTATAATATAATAGAAAAAATATAATTATGGAGGTGTAAAATGGGTAAAAAAATTCTTATTGTAATAATTGCTTTATTAAATGTAATGATTTTTTCGACAAACATTTATAATTTCGAATATTCTTTAAAAAACAATTCAAGAGTTGCAGAAACAAAATATTTTAAATTTATATTTGAGAAAAATTTATCTTATATCTTTCCTGTATTAAATAAAGTAGCTGACAAATTATATGAAAATTATGAAGATTTTTATGAAACGTCACCAGGAAGTATAACAGTATTTGTATATGATGATGTAGACTTTGTAAATTCATTTGCTATTCCGCATTTGAATATTATAAGATTATATGTAAATCAACCAGATTCTTCAATAGGGTTAACTGAAAATGTACGTACATGGCTGCCGTTTGTTTTTTCTCATGAGCTTAATCACGTTTTTTATGGCAATATGAGGAATAAATATATAGACTGGATTCCATATGATTTTATCAAAAAAGGATTATTATCAATGAATTGGCAACCAAGTTATTTGCATGAAGGACTTTCAATATATATGGAAAGCAAATATTTTAAGGGAAGATTTGAGGATAGTATATTTAATATGTATTTAATGGCAGAAATTATTTCAAATAAATATCCAGAATATTATCTTGGTTCTGGTTCAATGACAGATAAATGGTCACCAGCAGGATTTAATTATATGTATGGTGCAATATTTACAAAAGAGATTTCTGAAAAATATGGAGAAGAAACATTAAAAAAAATCATACAGGATATGAATTCAAAATTGTTTTTTAACACGATAAAATATTCTTTTGAAAAGGTCACAGGAGAAAAATGGAAAGACTTTTTATTATATATAAAGGTGAAATATAAAAATCTTTATTTAGGTAGATCTGAAAAAGGATATAAAGATAATTATAAACCTTTAAATAATGCATTTCATTATACCGGAAATCTTAATACAGATGGAGAAAAGCTGTATTATTATGGAGAATTTGAAAATAAAATTAAAGGGGTATATAAAGGTGACGAATATGTAGGCAATTATAGAAAATTTAGCATATCAAAAGATGGAAAGCTATTATACCTTTCAAGTATTACTAATAATAATGAAAATAGAAATATTCTTTATTTAAAATGTGATTGTCCGTTATCTGATAAAATAATTGCAAACAGAGTTAGATCCTTTAATTTTATTGATAATAATAGAGTGGTATATACAACAATAAAAAATGGTTTTACTACTACATATATAATGGATTTAAGAACAGGAAATAAAGAAAAAATAATATCAGAAGGATATTATGTAATAAATAATTTTACATCTAATGGTAAAGAAGTATATTTTTCAGCTAACTTTGACAATACCACTGATATATATAAATATGAAATAGAAACAGGAAATTTATTGAGATTAACAAGAAACCAATATACTGAGAGAGATTTATTTCTGTATAACGATTACTTATATTTCTCAGCGGATTATGAGGATAATATATACAACATATATAGGTATAATATAAAAAATAAAAAATTGGAAAAAATAACAAATCACATATACGGAACATTTAATCCTGTAATCATAAAAGAAAAATTATATTTCATTTTTTACGATGAAAATGGGTATCATATTTCAACATTAAATCTAGATAATTTATCAAAAAAATTAATTGAGACTGTTGAATTTAATGAATATATAGCTGTTTCACCTTTAATTTATCATATGAAACCTGACAAATATAGTAAATATGAGGAAAAAACAAAATATAATTATATAATACCATTAGTTTATAATAATAAAATAGGTGTGGGATATATATCTTTAAGCGAAGGTTTGAATTACGGTTTTGGTGCAGGTGTGTTAACGGATATCAATAATACTTCAATGATTGTTGGAGGATATTTGAATTTATATACTAATAATTTTATTTTATCTACAATAGGAAATGAAGGAATATATACGGACATTTCAATATCCAAAGATTTTCAATTTTATTTAAAATCAAAATATTATCTGACAATTTCAAATAATCTTCAGTTGCATAATATATCCCCTGTATCAAATACCTTTAGTATAAATATAACAAATAATCCGTATTATATAAACAGCATTCAGTTATATAATTATAATGTATCAATGAACATTAATAATGCATATACATCAATAAATATTTCAAAGCCATTCTATGTATTTTCATTTGTTACAACACCATATGGATATTACGATACATCTGGAAATCTTGTTTTAGGAACATCTTTTTCAAAAAAAATATGGAATCCTGATATTTCAATATTTGATGGAAAATTTAGATTTGATAATTTATATTTAACAGGTAATATATCCTATAATATTCCTTTTCACAAAACAACATGTGGAATATCTCTGATATTTAATTTTACAGAATTTTACTGGGCAAATGTTCCAATTCCAATAAAAATAATTGATTTTTCAAATTAATAGATATAAGTATTAATTAGCTATAATCCCCCGATATTGGGGGATTATTTTTATTTTAAAAATTATGAAAATGATTTCTTGGAAAGATTACGGATAATTAACGAGAGTTATGGTTGATTATTGTTAGTAGGTTATTTTTTTTATAACATAATGTTACTTGTAATATTTCGAAAATAAATATATAATATGATTAAAGATATTGAAATTAAGTTAATAATTTTTTGAAGAAAACTTGAAAAAGTTTTAAATATATTATGTATGTCTATTCTTGTAAAAGGAGGGGAATTATGATAACGTTTTCTTATGATTACGCAAAACCCAAAACGCTAGATGAAGCCCTTGAATTATTGCAAAAAGACGGGGCTTATCCTATGTTAGGAGGAACTGATTTAATTGTAAAAATGAGAGCGAATCGAATTAAACCAACAGTTGTAGTAGATTTAAAAGGAATTGATGAATTATTTAAAGTAGATTTTTCCAAAGAAAATGGATTAACCTTTGGTGCTGGAATAAAACTCAATGTATTGGTTGAAGAATTTGATTTTGTAAAAGAATATTATCCAACATTGTATCAGGGGGCAAGAGTAGTTGGAGGGTATCAAACCAGAAACAGAGGAACTGTTGCTGGTAATATTTGTAATGCTTCACCTGCTTCAGATACAGCTCCAGCATTATTAACATATGATGCGGAATTAAATCTTGTAAGCAAGGAAGGCGAAAGAACAGTAAAATTAACAGAATTCTTTGTAGGACCAGGAAAAACTGTATTGAAAAAAGGAGAGATTGTAAAATCAATCCATTTGCCTTTTGAAGGTGAAAGTATAGGAAGATATTACAAGATTTCAAGAATTAAAGCAGTTGACCTTTCAACAATTGGAATGGCATTAACTGTAATTGATCCAGAAGGAAAGAGAGATATAAGAGTTGCATTAGCTTCTGTTGCTCCAACACCAGTTAGAATTTTTGAAGCAGAAGAATTTATAAAGGGTAAAGAATTAACAAAGGAAAATGTTGAGGAGTTTGCAAGAATAATACATGATAGTGTTTCTCCAATAACAGATGCAAGGGGAACAGCTGAATATAGAAAAAGAATGGCTAAAATATTACCTATAAAATTGCTAAGAGAATTAAATTTGTTGAAGGAGGGGATATAATATGAAAATTACATTTACAGTAAATAATGAAAATGTAGAAGTTGATGTAAAGCCAAATGAAACCCTCCTTGATGTATTAAGAGAAAAATTATACCTTACAGGTGCTAAGGAAGGTTGTGGAAATGGCGAATGTGGTGCCTGTACAGTTATATATAATGGAAGACCTGTAAATTCATGTCTTGTTTTAGCACCAGAAGCAGAAGGCGCAGTAATTGAAACAGTAGAAGGCTTAACAAAGGATAATAAATTACATCCTATTCAGGAAGCATTTATTGAAGCTAATGCTTTCCAATGTGGATATTGTACACCAGGATTTATTATGTCTACAAAAGCAATGTTAGAAAAAGTTCCAAATCCAACAAAAGAAGTTATTGTTGAAAGATTGGCAGGTAATTTATGTAGATGTACCGGTTATACAGTAATTATTGATGCTGTGAAATTAGCTGCCCAGAAAATGGGAGGTGCAAAATAATGAAATACGAATATCAACCACCTATTAAATTTGAACATGTAGGAAAACCTATGAATCGTGTAGATGGTTTTGAGAAGGTTACTGGAAACGCTAAATATGTAACAGACATGTTTTTCCCAAATATGTTATATGGTGCAGTAAAAAGAAGTCCAATACCTCATGGAATTATAAAAAAGATAGATACCTCTAAAGCTGAAGCTTTGCAGGGTGTAAGAGCAATAGTTACAGGGAAAGATGTTCCATATAGACAGGGAATTTATCTTGTTGATAGACCTGTAATTACTCCTGATAGAGTTAGATATGTTGGAGAACCAGTGGCAGCTGTAGCAGCAGACTCATTGGAAATTGCAAGAAGAGCTGTTGAATTAATAGAAGTTGAATATGAAGAATTACCTGTAGTTCAGGATCCAAGAGAATCCTTAAAAGGTGAAGTATTAATACATCCTGATCTTGCAAATTATGATAGATTACCTATATATAATATAGAACCTGAAAGAAATGTATTTCATCACCATAAAACAAGAAAAGGTGATGTAGAAAAAGGTTTTAAAGAAGCAGATGTTATAGTTGAAGGTGACTATTACTTACCTCAAATGTATCATGCTCCACTTGAACCACATGCAGCAATAGCTTTCTGGGATTATAACGAAAAGCTTACTGTATGGTCAAGTGCACAATCTCCATTTACATTAAGAAATTTAATAGCTCATGCATTTAAGATTCCAAGACATAAGGTTAGAGTTATAGCTCCTTATGTTGGTGGAGGATTTGGTGGTAAAGCTGGTATAAATATGGAGGGTATAGTAATTGCATTAGCTGAAAAAGTAAAAGGAAGACATATAAAGCTTGTTTATACAAGAGAAGAAGATGTCGCAACAGTTGTTAGACAGGCAATGTATGCTCATATAAAAACAGGTGTTAAAAATGATGGAACAATTGTGGCAATGGAAGCTGAATTAATATTCGATGGAGGAGCATATGCAGAATATGGAACAAATGTTGTAAGAGCTGCTGGATATACACTTCCAGGTCCATATTATGTTCCAAACCTTAAAACAGATTCCTTTGGTGTTTATACAAATCACTTTATTGGTGGTGCATTTAGGGGATTTGGACATGGAGAATTGCATTGGGCAACAGAAAGAAATCTCGATGAAGTTGCACAAAAATTAGGTATAGATCCACTTGAATTAAGATTGAAAAATGTATTAAAGCCAGGATTAACAAATTCAATGGGTCAAACTATACATCATGATACTGGTGATGTAGAAGCATGTTTGAAAAAAGCAGCAGAATTAATAGAATACGATAAAAAACCTGAACAACCTGCAGATCCAAAGAAAAAGAGAGGTAAAGGTATAGCAGGTCTTGTAAAGGCTCCAGCTATGCCGACAAATGCAGCATCAGCCGTTGTAATTAAATTTCATGAAGATGCAACAGTAACATTGCAGGCAAGTATTCAGGAAATTGGTCAGGGATTCAATACAGCAGTTACGCAAATGGCTGCAGATGCATTACATATTTCACCGGATAAAATACACTTTGTAATGCCTGTTGATACTGATGTAAATCCATATGAATGGCAGACAGTTGCAAGTAGGGCATTATGGACTGTAGGTAATGCATTATACAGAGCTGCGGAAGATGCATTAAATCAAATCAAAAATATAGCTTCACAGGTATTGGGCGTTGCACCTCATAATTTAGAAGTAGAAGATGATAGAGTATATGTAAAATATAGACCGGAAAAATATTTATTGTTAAAAGATGTTGTAATGGGATACACCTACCCAGATGGGCATGCCATTGGTGGCCCGGTAATTGGAAGAGGTAGTTTTGTTCCTGAAATGCTTACAAATCTTGATCTTGAAACAGGTCAGGGTAATGCAGCAGCTGAATGGACATTTGGAGCTCAGGCTGCAGAGGTTGAAATTGATACAGAAACAGGTGAAATAAAAGTATTGAGTATGGTTGGGGTGTTTGATGCAGGTACTATTATAAATCCAATTACAGCAGGTGGTCAGGTAGTTGGTGGAATGATTCAGGGTATGGGACCAGCATTATTTGAAGGGGTTAAATATAACGATAAAGGTTATCCATTAACTGTATCGTTTACTGATTATAAGATTCCAACAATAGCCGACATACCAGATGAAATAAAATATGACTTTGTTGAAACCTTTGAAGAATCTTCACCATTTGGTGCTAAAGGTGTAGGAGAACATCCAATGATTTCAATACCACCAGCAATAGCAGCAGCTATTTACGATGCACTTGGAGTAAATATAAATGAATTGCCATTATCACCGGATAAAATATTAAAAGCACTTGATGAAAAGAATAGTTAAAGTTTAGATATTGTCTATCCAAATCTTTTTTAGGAGGGGAGAAGCATGGGCGAAAGCGAATATTTGAACATTACGCCTCAAGAAGACAGAAGCGCGAACATGAGTACTGGGGGATTGATTTTGCTTGGATTACAACACACATTTACCATGTTTGGCGCAACAGTATTGGTGCCTTATTTAACGGGTATTCCAGTTAATGTAGCTCTTTTGACAGCTGGGTTAGGAACATTGTTATTCCACTGGATTACCAAATGGAAAGTTCCAGTATTTTTAGGATCAAGTTTTGCTTATATTGCACCAGTAGTAGCAGTAACAACTTATTACATGCAACAGGGAGGACTTGAATACAAGAGTATACAGGATGCAGTTCAAGCGGGGGTAGATCTGAGACCTTATCTGGCATATGCCACAGGTGGTATTGTTCTTGCAGGACTTGTTAAATTTGTATTTGGTTTATTAATAAAATGGATAGGTATTAGAAGATTTGAAAAATTATTCCCACCTGTAATTTCCGGTACAATGATTATTCTTATTGGTTTAATTTTGAGTCCAGTAGCAGTTAATATGGCAAGCGGTAATTGGACAATAGCATTAATCTCATTATTTACTGCAATATTTGTAAGATTATATATGAGAGGATTTAATAGACTTGTTCCAGTTATCTGGGGTATTATAGTAGGTTATGTTGTAGCATTGATTACAGGTAATGTTAACTTTGCAGAATTATCAACAGCAAGCTGGATTGGTATGCCAGAAATGTATTTACCTAAATTCTCATGGTATGCAGCAGCAGCAATTGTACCAGTAGCTATAGCCCCATCAGTAGAACACTTTGGTGATGTATTTGCTATATCAGCAGTTGTTGGTAAAAAGTTCTATGAAGATCCAGGAATGCATAGAACATTAATGGGTGATGGGCTTGCAACATCATTAGGTGGTTTGCTTGGAGGTCCAGCAAATACAACATATAGTGAAAACACAGGTGTTCTTGCATTTACAAAGGCATTTAATCCATGGATAATGAGAATAGCAGCATTTTTTGCAATTTTAATGTCATTAGTACCAAAAGTTGGAGCACTTGTTAGATCAATACCTGTTCCAGTTATGGGCGGAATTGAAATCTTATTATTCGGTATGATTGCAAGTATAGGTGCAAAAACATTAATTAACAATCAGGTTAAAGTAGAAGGTAAAAACCTTGTTATTATGTCATTAATGCTTGTTACAGGTCTTGGTGGAGCAGTATTCCAGGCTGGTAACTTTGCATTACAGGGATTGGGTTTAGCAGCTATAGTTGGTATTTTAGCTAATGCAATATTATCATTAACAGGAGCATCAGATGACTGATATTATTGTTTCAAAAAATGTTTTTGAAAAACATGTAAATGAAGAAGCAAAAATCTTTTTCAAAACAAAACATACAGTATATTATAAATTTAACGATTCGGATATATTGACTCTGACAACTCATTCGAACCGGGTAGGGGCATTGGGGCTAACAGCCCCCTCCCGATTCCTTAAATTCAAAAAAGTATATGTAAACAAAAATAAGGTTTTAGTATTTGATAACGTTTTCTTTTTAAGCAAGTTTAAATTGTATGATCCAACAATAACAAACTTTAGAAAAAACGTAAATATAGATGAAGCTATTAATTATATAAAACAAAATGTTGATAACAGAATATCTTTGAAAATAATAAAAGGTTTATTTGATAAAAAATATGAATCATTAATAGGATTTGGTCCAGGATTAACTCCACTTGGTGATGATATATTATCAGGAGTTCTTTTAATGGAGCATTATTTTAAAAAAGATTTAGTGGATAAAGATCACATTATTTTTATTTCAAGAAAAAAAACAAATGATATTTCTTATTTTCAAATGAAATATGCTGCCGAAGGATTAGCACCATTGCCAGTTAAAGAATATTTAAGTAGCAGTAATAAGGATGATTTATTAAAAATGGGAGCTACATCTGGAAGTGGATGGTTATTGGGGATTACCTATTACTTTGAGTTTGGAGGGATAGCGGATGGTCTATACAATGATAAAACCGAATTCGTATTATGATTCCGTAACCCTTATGTTGATAACCGAAGATATAAAAAAAATGGAAGGTATTGAAGAAGCTTTGGTTGGCATGGGGACGGACACAAATAAGGAATTTTTAAAAGAATTGGATATGATGTCAGAAGAAGTTGAAAATTCTACACCAAATGATCTTTTGATTGTTGTAAAAGGCGAAAATATAGACATGGAAGAAATAGAAAAAACTGTTGAAGAGTTACTAAAAACAGAAACAGAAGAAGATGAAGGGGAAAAATTCTATCCTTCAATGGATTCTGCACTTAACAAAGTAAAAGACGCAAATATGGTATTAATCTCTATTGCAGGTGAATATGCAGGTCTTGAAACTAAAAAGGCTCTTGACAGAGGACTTAATGTAATGTTATTTAGTGATAATGTTTCACTGGAAGATGAAATAAAATTAAAAAAATATGCGCTTAAAAAAGGATTACTTGTTATGGGACCAGATTGTGGAACAGCTATAATCAATGGAGTACCTATGGCATTTTCAAATGTAGTCAACAGGGGGAAGATTGGTATTGTTGCCGCATCCGGAACTGGCGCTCAAGAAGTATCCTCTATCATCTCAAATCTTGGATGCGGCATTTCCCAGCTCATTGGAACTGGCGGAAGAGATGTAAAGAAAGATGTTGGAGGATTAATGTTCCTTGAAGGAATTAAGAGATTAATTGAAGATGATGAAACAGAGATAATAGTACTTGTTTCAAAACCACCATATCCAGAAGTAGTAGAAAAAGCTGTTGAATTATTGAAAAAGACAAATAAAAAGCATGTCGTTCATTTTGTAAACGGAAAAGTGGAAGATGACACAATTACAGTTGGACATACTCTGGAAGATGCTGCTATAAAGGCTGCATTGTTGTGTAAAGGCGAAGAAATAAAGAAAGATATTTATACGTATTTTGATTTCCTTGAAGCATTTGATTTTGAAACAAAGGTAAAAGAAGAAGCAGAAAAAATAAAAGAAGGAAAATATATAAGAGGACTATATTCTGGTGGAACATTGGCTGATGAAGCAATGGTATTGCTTGCAAAAGAGATAGGTCCAATATATTCCCCAGCACCATTAGATCCAGAATATAAGCTTGAGAATATAAATGAAAGTAAGGAAAATACAGTAGTGGATATGGGTGAAGACGAGTTTACAGTTGGAAGACCACATCCTATGATTGACTTTACAATGAGAAAGTCCAGACTTGTAAAAGAATATCTCGATAAAGATACGGCAATAATACTGGTTGACGTAGTGTTAGGCTGGGGTTCACATATGGATCCTGCTGGTGAAATTGCAGAAGCAGTAAAGAACGCCAGGGAAGTTTCTGATAAGTATAGATGTGTAATAGCAAATATTTGTGGAACATATGAGGATCCACAAAAATATAATGAACAAAAGAAAAAACTCGAAGATGCTGGTGTTATTGTCTTCCCAAGTAATGCCAGTGCAGTAAAATTCGCAGTTAGCGTTTGGAAGGAGTTGGGAAGATGAGTTTATTTAAAGAAGAATTAAAAATCATAAATATCGGATTGAAATCATTCTATGAAGATTTAAAAAAACAGGGAGCACATGTTGTGCATGTTGATTGGAAACCACCACTTGGCGGTTCAAAGGCTGTAAAAATATTAAATGACTTTTCAAATGTTAAGGTAGATGTTGAAGCAGCAAATGCAAAAGCAGTAGAAAGAATTATGAATTCACAGCCAACCCTTGTTGGAATGGCATTGGCAAAAGATGTAGTTCCAGGAATGAAAGAAAATATGATTTTACATGCAGGTCCTCCAATTACGTGGGATAGAATGTGTGGTCCATTAAAAGGCGCAATAATTGGTGGGCTTATCTATGAAGGAAAAGCAAAAAATGAAAAAGAGGCTATTGAGTTAATAGAATCAGGAGAAATTCAATTTGATCCATGGCATCATCATGATGGTGTAGGCCCTATGGCTGGTGTTGCAACACCTTCCATGCCTGTGTTTATAGTTGAAAACAAGACATATGGTATAAAAGCATATTGTACAATGAATGAAGGTTTAGGAAAGGTTTTAAGATATGGAGCAAATGGACCTGATGTAATTGATAGACTTAAATGGATGGAATCAGTGTTATATCCAGTTTTAAAAGAAGCTATTGAAATAAAAGGCGAAATTAATTTAAAGAATCTTATTGCTCAGGCAGTTCAAATGGGCGATGAATGTCATAATAGAAATAAAGCAGCAACATCTTTGTTTATCAGGGAAATTGCACCTGCAATACTTGATACATCGTTCTCTGATAAAGAAAAGAAAGAAGTAATTGAATTTATTAATTCAAATGATCATTTCTTCCTTAATTTATCAATGCCAGCAGCAAAATCAGCAACATTAGCAGCAGAAGGTATTGAAGGAAGTACAATAGTTACAGTAATGGCAAGAAATGGAACTGATTTTGGTATTAGAGTAGCTGGGTTACCAGGAGAATGGTTTGTTGGTCCAGCACAGGAAGTAGAAGGATTATACTTCCCGGGATTTACAAAGGAAGATGCAAATCCTGATATTGGAGATAGTACTATTACAGAAACAGGCGGATTTGGTGGATTTGCAATGGCTGGTGCTCCGGCTATAGTTAAATTTGTTGGAGGTAGTGTTCAGGAAGCAATTGAAACAACACAGAAGATGTATGAAATTACAGATGCAGAAAATAACACATATAAAATACCATTCTTGAATTTTAGAGGAACGCCAACAGGATTAAATGTTAAAAAAGTTGTTGAAAAGGGTATATTACCAAGAATTAATACAGGTATAGCCCATAAAGAACCAGGTATAGGGCAGGTTGGAGCAGGTTTAACCTATCCACCTATGAATATATTTATAGATGCATTGGAAGCATTTGTAAAAAAATACTCAGATTGAGGGGGGATTATTGTGGCAGGTATTAAAGTGTATGATTTAACTCAGAAGATTGGTATTACAACACCACCATGGCCAGGTTATGAGCCAATGAAATTGTGGTATTTCAAGAGAATGATGCTTCAGAAGGTTAACGGACAGATAGTTCAAACAAGTATGCATAATGGTACACATCTTGATGGTCAAAGACATTTTATGACTGGCGGAAGAGATATAGCTTCATTGCCACTTGATGGTTATTTGTTCGGTGAAGGGGTTATTTTAGATATTTCTAAAGAAGTTGGAGATTTTGATATTTATACACCAGAAACATTATTAAAGGTTGCAAAAGAAAATAATCTCGAGATTAAAAAGGGCGATATTATAATTATTAACACTGGTTATCACAAATATGCATGGGATCAACCAGAAGCAAATGAAAATAAATATTATTACTTCCACCCAGGACCAGATCAAAGATTTGCTGATTGGTTAAAAGAAATGGAAATTAAATGGGTTGGTGTTGATTGTGGTTCTGCAGATCACCCAATGAATACAATATTAAGAGAATACAGACCTGAATTTGCTAAAATGGCAGACGAACACTTTAGAAAAAAATACGGAAAACCATTAGATGAATACTTTACAGATGAAACGTATCAATTAATGCATATTGATTTATTCCCACACTTGATTTTACACGCTGAAAATCTTGGTGGAGAAATTGATAAAGTATTAAATAGAAGAATGTACATAGGTATATTCCCATGGAAACTTGTTGATGGTGAATCAAGTATAGCTCGTGTAGCTGCATTTGAAATTGAAGGATAATTGAAACGATAAAATTGATTAATAATAACAGAAAACGATAAAAGATAAAAATGGAGGGGAAAGATTATGTGGAAAGAAATACCGGAAAAAGTATCACAGGAAAAAATTACATTTGATGTTAGAGAAATAGAACCAATGTTAGCAGGACCGTCATTGAAATTAGAACCATATGAACCAGAAATGGCAAAATTAAAAGATGGAAATTATTTATATATCAGACCATTGAAAAAAGAAGAAGTACCTCAATTATTACCATTTATAAAGAAATTATTAGATGTAGATCATGACTTTTATGATATTGTTGGTGTAAGAGTATATGGCGAATTATTAGGATGGTATAGAGATAGATTAAAGGATCCATATTTCATGATTGGTACAATTAATGGGAAATTAGCAGGTTTTGCAAATGCAAGAGTTATGAATAATGGAATTCATATTAGTTTACACTCAATGGCATATGTAAGAGGATTAAAAGTAGGAGCTATTATGTATTATGCAAAAGCTAAATATGCATTTGAAAAACTGGGAGCAAAAGAATGGTGGTCAACATTTGAAAGTTATAATGGTTGGAAGAGATGGGGTTTAGGTATGGCACAACCATCATATCCATGGCCAGATGTACAGCATGAATTAGGTGGAGCAAAAGTATATTACATTACAAGAGAATATTGGGATTTATCAGTAAAACAATATTTACTCGATTATATAAAGACAGATCTTGTACCTGCAACACCAGAAGTTGCAGAAGCAAACAAAGAATTAATAATCCCCGAAAGTCCTCTCGTTTAAATAGGGCTGGCAGGCCGAAAAGGCCTGCTCTTTTTTTAAAAAAGATAATATAAATAAAAAATAAATAAAAAAAGGAGCTTCCTTATGGAAAGCTCCTTTTTGATTGCTAATTAATTAAAGTATTCTCTTACAGCAAAAGATGCTGCAATAGCACCATCAGCTGCTGCTGTGATAATCTGTCTTAATTCCTTTTGAATAACATCTCCTGCAGCAAATACACCTTTCACATTTGTTTCTCTGTGTTCATCTACAGGGATATATCCATAATCATCAAGTTCTATTTTTCCTTTAAATAATTCTGTTACAGGAGTAAGTCCTACAAAAACGAATACTCCGTCTACATCGAAGTTTGTAATTTCACCAGTTTCTCTGTTTTCAAGTACAAGCTGAGTTACTTTCTTATCACCTTTGATTTCCTTTACTACAGAATTCCAGATGAATTTAATATTTTCTGTATTAAATGCTTTGTCCTGATATCTTTTATCAGCTCTTAACTTATCTCTTCTATGAATAATATAAACTTCTTTTGCTATTTTTGAAAGATAAAGAGCTTCTTCAACAGCTGTATTGCCACCGCCAATAACAGCAACTTTCTGGTTTTTGAAGAAATGTCCATCGCAGGTAGCACAGTATGAAACACCTCTACCAGCAAATTCCATTTCACCAGGAACACCTAATTTCCTTGGAGTAGCTCCAGTTGCAATAACAACTGTTTTTGCTTTTACAATACTTCCATTATCAAGTGATATTATCTTTTCATCTTTACTGAAATCAACATTAATAACTTCACCATCGTAAAATTCTACGCCAAATTCTCTTGCGTGTTCTCCAAGTTTTGTTGCTAATTCTTCTCCTGTAATAGATTTAAATCCAGGATAGTTTTCAACATATTCTGTTAAGTTAATCTGACCGCCTTCTAAATCTTTTTCTATAATTAATGGCTGGATTCCGCCCTGAACAGCATAAATCCCTGCTGCAACACCTGCTGGACCACCGCCAATAATTACCATATCATAATATTCTTTTAAATCATGTTTTTTTGATGATCCAAGATCAAAGAACATGGCTTATCCCTCCACAGCTTTTAATACTTCTTCAACGAAGTTTGGTTCAGGATATGCACCAATAAATTCACCTTTAACTACCCATTCACCATTTTCAAATGCTTCAATAACTGTGTGTGGTACAGAACTTACATTGTGTTTCATTGAAATTTCGTAAAATTCGTTAGCTTCTACCATTTCACCGTTTATATTTTCATTAATCATTGCAGCCATCTGTGCTGATAAAACAGCTCTTGGACAGTATGGACATGTTGGAGTTACAAATACTCTTAATCTTATTTTTTTGTTTATACCCTTTAATTTTTCAATTGTGTCTTCTGAGAAATCTACTTCTTCGCCATTTTTGGACATGAGAATTAAATCCTGTAATAATGTGCTGAATTCATGTCCTGAAGGAATTCCGTAAAATCTTACACCTAAATCTGAACCATTTGATGCAAGAATAACTGTTGCTGGAGCTAATGTTTTATCAATTTCATATTCTTCTGCAAGTGGAGAGTCAATATTTTCAACTTCTAAATCAACATTATCTACACCTTCTGATAATTCTGTGTATAATTGTTTTGTTACTTCACAGTATTCGCAATCATCTTTTTCGAATAAAATTATTTTTACTCTACCTTTCATTTCCCCTAATAAATCCTTTACCTGTTCTAATGTTTTGTCATCTAATAATCTTTCCATTTTACTACACCTCCGAAGTTTTATATATTTTCTTTTGCTTTATTAATAAAGTTTTTTAAAACTATTATCTGTTCTTCCATTTCAGAAATAAATCTTTTCATTCTTTCTTTTCCTTTTTCTGTCACCTTATAAATTTTTCTTGGTGGACTTGATGTTGTATCCCAATCAAACTCTATTTCGCCACGTTTTTCAAGATCTGAAAGAGCCCTGTATACTCTTCCTTTTTGCCCAATTCCTTCTGGAATTGTTATACCCATTTCGCATAGCCTATTGGATAGTTCATAGCCATAACTGGGCTTTTCGGCTATTAATATCAATAATAAATCGCATATTAACTTTCCGCTCTTTTGAAATATTTTACACTTATTTGCCGAATTCATTTATTACCCTCCAAATAGTACTAAAAAAGTCAATTTTTCCATCCATGATTATATTATATACATTATGTATATATTTGTCAAGTAAAAAATATAAAGGTTCTATTGTTATTTTTTTAAAATTTGAAGTCAAAAAATTAAAGCACCCATGAAAAGGTGCTTTAATCAGAAAATTTATTATATATATTATTGATTTCATCTGAGTATTGTTTAAATATCTCAAGGATTTTTGGATTAAAATCTTTTGGCGAAGTTCTATTATCACCCTCAATGATTATTTTCATCACTTTTTCGTGTGGAATAGCCGGTTTATATGGACGTTTAGAACGTAAAGCATCGTATACATCTACAATAGATACAATCTGAGCTTCAATAGGTATTTCATCGCCTTTTAAATTATATGGATATCCTCCACCATTATATTTTTCATGGTGATATAATGCAATTTTTAATGCAGTTTCAAAGTATGGGTCATCACCCAATAACCGTTCTGCATAAATGGTATGTTTTTTCATAATTTCATATTCTTCATCTGTTAATTTACCGGGTTTATTTAAAATTTCAAGTGGAATAAAGATTTTTCCAATATCATGTAATGTCGAAAATTCCTTTATTTCAATTATTTTGTCTTCTGGAAGATTTAATTTTTGAGCTATAAAATACGAAAGCTCTCCAACTCTATATATATGTTGTCCTGTAATATCATCATGTGCTTCTGCAATTAAAGCGAGTTTATTGGCAAAATTAAGATAGGCACTTTTAACTCTATCTATGGTATATTTTGAATTAATTACGGTTTTAGCAATATTCATTAAAGCCTGTATAATTGTTTTATCGTATTCAGTAAATGATTTAGGATTACTGGCGTCTATATCCAGTGCAAGATTAAGTATTTTTCCTTTTTCTAATTCTGAGGTTATAATCATTATTTCCTTTATATTTTTTACAGCATTTATAAATTTATTAAATGTTTTTTCATCCATTCCTTTTTTGTCAATTTTAATTAATTCATCTGATTTAAATATTTTTATTTCATCATTTGTTTGAACCATCCAATCTTTTTTAAGATTAAGTTGTTTTAATTTTTCTATATCATGACCTATTGCTGCAATGAAATTCCATTTATCATTTTCAGCAAGTGAAATACTTCCGTAATCACATGCATCAACAAGTTCATTGGCAAATTTTAAAAGATTTGTATAATAATTTTCAATATCCTGTGTTTCAAAATTGGAAATCAGTTCAATCATCTTAAATAATTTTTTGTTTGTGGAATCAAGTATTTTATTTTTTTTCTCAAGTTCAAGTTTTTGCTCTACTTTATCTGTAACATCTATATATAAAACAAGAATTTTATCTTCACCATTTTGTTGCCTTATAGGTGTTTTGAAAACTCTGAAATAACGTATTTTTCCGTCTTTTTTCATTTTAACTTCTAAAACAGTTTTTTCAATATGATTTAATATAATCTGTATATCTTTTATAACAGCATTTTCTTTGGTTTTTTCATCAATAGTATTGCCGATAATATCGTTTAAATTTTTTCCAATAATTTCATCTTTTTCCATATTAAAAAATTCAGCAAAAGCTTTATTAGAAAAAATAATAGTTTGATCTACAGTTTTTATATAAATAGGATTTGGTGAAAGATTAACAATTTTTTCAATTAAATCTGTAGAATTTTTTAATTCTGAAAGTGTTTTTTCGAGATCATTTAAAGCATCTGTTAATTCTGAATTTTTTTTCTGTAATTTTCTTTTAAGTTGATTGGAATTTATATATAGCACAATAATTATAAAAATAAGTATAGTTTCTAAAATAGCAATTGCAGGAACAAGCCAGTCAGGTATTTTTTCAAGAGTTTTTGTATTAAAATATTTATCAAAAATACTATAATAGTATGAATCGGGATCTGATTTTAATTTTTTTAATAATTGATCAAACCTCTGAAAAAATTCATCCAGACTTTTATCTTTTTTATACATCATATAAATACTTATAGGCGTAAAAATAATGGAAGTTTTTTTAATGTTATGCTTGTTCTCAAGATATAAACCAAGAAATTTTGGCATTACACCAGCATCTATTTCATGTTTTTCGAGGGCATCAAGTATTTCCATATAATCATTCATTTCAACAAAATCTACTTTTATATTAAAAGATTTAAGAATTTCTTTTATGCCTCCAGGTCCATCGTAAAATATATCTGTTTTCATTACGCCAATTTTTTTATTTTTTAAATCAACTATATTATCGACATTTTCTTTTCCTGAAACATATATTACTCCCCAGTCGAAAAATAAAGCTTCGCTGTTAAAATTAAAGAATTTTTTTCTTTCAGGGGTTATTGCCAGGTCAGCAACAATATCAATTTCATTATTTTTAAGTTTTTCAATAAGGTTTGCCTGTGTATCAAAAACAAATTTATAGTCAACATTTAAATCTTCAAACATATTCCGTGCTAATTCAACAAAAAAGCCTCTTTTTTCATCAAATACAATAGGTATATCTTTGTATATACCTATTTTAAGTGTTTTTGAAAAAGAAAGGGATATAGAAACGATTATAAGTACAAAAATCAAGAGCCTTTTCATATTTTCGCCCCGCTATAATATAATTTTATTTTTTCCGCTGTTCTTAGCTTCATAAGCTTTTTTGTCTGCTATTTTTATTAAATTTGAGATATCAGTTTCATATGTATCTTCAATACCAACGCTGAAACTTAAACCAGTTTCAATTAATTTTCTTTTTATTCTTTCCAGAATCTTTTTAGCCTGTTTTTTATTTAAATTTTCAAAAATTATTACAAATTCATCTCCACCATATCTATAAACTTTGTCAATATCTCTAACGGAGCTTTTTAAGGTAAATGCAAACTCTTTTAATTTTTCATCTCCAATTACATGGCCGTATGTATCATTTATTTTCTTAAAATCATCAAGGTCAATAAAAGCCAGAGAAATAGGAATATTAGAAATATTATAGAATTTAATATCTTTATTTAACTTTGAAGAATTATATAAAGATGTCAGGTAATCTGTTTCACTTAATTTTTTAATATATTTAAATTGTTTACTGTGTATCAATATTATAGAAACTATTTTTGAAAGAACAGATAGTATTTTCATATCTTCTTCAGTAGGTCTTAAACCATTTTTAGGCTGGTCACATGAGATATATCCAATGATTTCATTTTCTTTATCTCTTATTGTTATAAGCAATAAATCATTTGGATGCCATTGGTTTTTCTTTTGTGTATATGTATTTAAAGTTATATTTGATTCAAACTGAAAATAATAATTCTGTTCGTCAAAATCCCCTTTTTCTGCAGGGATAAAATATACTTCTCCATATCTATATTCATTAGCAAAAAGTTTTAAAATATCTGAAGCCTTAACTTTTGTTTCCTTTAATTTATTGAATTCAATTTCTGATAATCCAGCATATGTAATTCTATTAATCTTATCGTTTTCATAGTCTATTTCTGAGATTAAGACATATTTATATCCAAACTGTTTATTTAAAATGTTGGCAACATCTTTTGAAATCTTTTCTTTTGAAACATTCATAGAATATGAATATAAAATGTTTGAAAATTGAAGCATTATATCATTGAAACGTTTAAGCCTTTCATTTTTGATTTTTTCTTCTTCTCTTTCAGTTAGATGTTTCATTATAAAATAATATAAAATAATAAAAATCAAATTTTGAAAGATAAAATAAATTTTTAAGACATGGTTCTGGCATAAAAGGTAGAAATACATACTTGGCAACAAAGTTAAGAAAAATACATATTCTGTAAGCAGCATATTGAAATCAAAACGATCTAAATCTGTATGTAATGTGTTAATTAGCTTTGAAAAGGTTACAAACAAAAATAGTTTTAAATAAATATTGTCAGTAATTAAATCGGCAAGTACATATCCTCCATAATTCATGAAAAAATAGCCCAGAAATTTACTAACTCTTTTATTTAATCCAAGTCTTTCAAGCCTGAATAAAGTGGTTATTGCAGCAACTAAAATATATTGTCTTCCATAAAGAGAAGCAACTAAAAATCCTGTCATATTTGTAACAAGTCTAATATTGTTTTTCCATTTTACATCAATATTATCGGATATAAATGTAATCAACAATACAGCCAATAATTTTTTTATTTCAAATGAAAAATTAATAGGAAAAAAATAGATTAATACAATTGAAAAGAACAAAGAAATGAAATTCTGTTTATTGAAAAACTTTCCGTTAAATAAGAAATTTTCCATAAAATCACCCCTAAAAATTTTCATCTAAAACTTCATCTATTTCATCAAAACCATATAATCTTGCTCTGATCTTTAGATCTTCTATATCCATTAATTTAATAACATAATTAGCTAACATAAATTCAAATGGTAGCCATATTACATGTCCTGTAAGAGCGTGAATATGTTTTGCACCTTTCTTAAATTCTTTCCATAAAATCTTTCTGCTTCTTACAGAAAGTGTTTTATCAAATATTGCCTCAATAAAAGTAACCTTTTTTGGATTAATTAAATGAGCATAAGAAAGAGGATCTATTCTAAATAATGGATGTATTTTTTTGCTATTTAATATTTCTTCAAGTTTCATATTTTTTACTATCTGGAATTGATCCTCGTATATGTTATAAATCTTTTCTATATTATGCATATCAAAATCTGTTTTAAAACCTTTATCTATCATTCTTCGAACAAATTTTGTTGCAGGAGAATTATATAAAATTTCCGGTAAGTATCCTCCTGTTGTCATTAACAATAATTTATCTAATTGTGGGTTTAAAGCTTCTACAATAGTTCCTATCATTCCTCCTAAACAATATCCAATCAGGATATTGTGTTTTTTCCACAATTTTTTTTGTTTTAAAAAATCAATTGTACTTAATGTATCAACAACCCCATGTTCCCAAAATCTATACATTACACTTATTTCAGGCCAGAGATAATTTCTTCCACTAACAGATTTTTCATCAACACGGGTATAATTACCGGGTAAGATTAAAATAGAGGTATTTATTCCAACAGATGCAAGACGTTTTGCAAGCCATATCATATACTTTACATTTGCACTACCAAGACCGTGTAAAATTAATGCAGAAGCAAGAGTTTCTTCTTTGGGTTCAAAATTATATAATTCTACAGTTTCAGTACCTCTGGCAGGATTCCTGTATAATGTTTTAAATCGAATATAATTACATCTATAATGTTTTCCTTTAAAAATATATCCAGAAATATAATCAAAATCTTTCTTTTCATATGTAAAATCAACCTTCATTTTTAATCAAACCCCTCATGAATTTTATTGTTTCATTTAGAATTTTAATTGTTTGTATATCATTATTTTCAAATTCAAATCCATGATCACCATATTTGTGGACAAAAAACTTAACCTTTACACCTTTTTCTTTTAATTTTTTATACAATTTTACAGAAGACGAAAAAGGAACAACTTTATCTTCTTTTCCGTGAACCAATAATACAGGATTCATATTTTCATTTATCCAGAATATAGGAGAATAATATAAATATTTTCCTGTTTTTTCTTTTACCGGTAATCCTTTTAAAGTTGCAGTAACTGCAACCTTTGCAAAAACCGATTTTACATTTTTATCAAAAAGATCCATTAAATCGGACGGTGCATAGTATGCAATCACGCCTTTAATACCAGAAATTTTATCTTTCTTTTTTAAAAATGTGTTATAAGAATAGTATAATAACGAAAGATGGCCTCCGGCGGATAGTCCCATTAAAATAATATTATTTTTATCAAAATACAGTTTTTGGGCGTTTTTTTTGATAAAATTTAAAGCGTCTGTATAATCTGATAATATTTCATCCATTGTATGTGAAATTCCAAATCTATAGTCAATAGATACTACAGCAAAACCTTTTGAAGCAATAAATTTACACCATGAAACATTATTGGGTTGATTTCTGAACCCGGAAACCCATCCACCACCATGCGCAAAAAATATAACAGGTAATTTTTCCTTATTGTGATTTTTGGGATAATAAATATCCATCTTTAATTGTAATTTTCCTTCAGTTTTATATGTATATGTATAAGGACCTCTAAAATCATAAGCGTCAATGGGCAATTTTTTTCTTAGAAGGTTTATAATATATAATGATGCCCATAAAAAGAATGTAAATACAATTACAATTCCACCCCAGGTTAACGTTCCAATAATTACAAAAAAAGCCAGAATTTTTTTTAAAATATTTTTATTTATAGTACCACCTCGCAACCTCTTTATAATATTATACACCAAATTTTAAAAAAGGAGAAATATTAAATGGGTTTTGGAGAAATAAAGCATATTATAGAAGAAAAAGACTACAAAGAACATAGCGATAGAATTAGAAAAGACGTATTGAAAATGAGAAAATATCTATTGTCTCCAAGAACATTAAATCAGAGAAAATTAATATCTCTATTTAGATTTTTAAGTAAAAATGCAGAAAGAAAAATACTGACAAAACACATTAATGATTTGCAATTTTTATTAATTCATATTGTAGAAAAACCAAAAGAAAATAGATTTAACGATTTGAAAAAATATTATGGATTAAAAGATGAAGATATAGAAATGATAAAATTTATAATGTTTCCCGATAAATTTCCTCCAGGTGGTTATGAAGAAAAATTGAAAAAATATGGTATAGAATTATACACACCAAAAGTTATTTTTAAAAAACTTCCATTTAAGGATTATATAGATCTTTACGCGTTAATGACTTATATTCCTCTTGACGAAAAAAATATTTTTATTCAGAATTTGTTAGATGAAATATTAAAATTAAATCCACTTGAAGATAAAAATGCAACCTTAAAAAGATTTTTGGAAATTTATAAAAGTCTTAGTGATTTTGAACAACATTTACTTAATCTACAGTTAAGGAGTTTTTCATATTATCATTATAGACTATTCAATGTTTCGGGAATAAAAGGGATGGTTATTGATGGAAGCAATGTTGTAAGATATGAAAATAAAAATTCCTTACAGTTTTTGCTGGGAATAATAGAAAATCTGTATACAGAAAAATATGTATTTTATCCTGTTCATATTGTTTTTGATAAAAATATCGAATACATTTTAGAAGAAGAAGAAAGGAAAATATTAAAAAATTTTCTGTTGAAAAAAAGAGTATATTTATATTCTCCGGCAGATGAAAAAATAATAGAAATAGCAAAAAAATATGGATATTTTGTATTATCAAATGATAAATTTAAAGAATATGATTTTGATAAAGAAAAGATATTGGAAATCAAAAGGTTTATATAAATATAGAATACCAAAGAAAGGGGCATTACTATGAAAAAAGTACAGGAAAGATTTTTGGAATATGTAAAATTTTATACCACGTCTGATGAAAATTCTGAAACATGTCCTTCAACACCAGAACAGCTTGTTTTTGCAAATTATTTAAAAAAAGAATTAGAAGAAATAGGGTTGAGTGAAGTTGAAGTAGATGAAAATGGATATGTATATGCAACTTTACCGGCAAATTCAGAAGAAGATATTCCTGTAATAGGTTTTATTGCTCATATGGATACAGCACCTGCATTAACAGGCAAAGGTGTAAAACCAAAGATTATAAAATATGAGGGCGGAGATATTGTATTAAATGAAGAAAAGAATATTGTATTAAGTCCTGAGGAATTTCCAAAATTAAATAATTATATTGGACAGGAAATAATAGTTACAGATGGAAATACATTGTTGGGTGCAGACGACAAAGCCGGTATTGCTGAAATTATCACAGCTATGGAATACTTAATTCAGCATCCAGAAATAAAACATGGAAAGATAAGAATAGGATTTACTCCTGATGAAGAAATAGGTAGAGGAGCCGATAGATTTAATGTGGAAAAATTTGGCGCAAAATTTGCATATACAATAGATGGGGGAGAAATTGGAGAGCTTGAAGCAGAAAATTTTAATGCTGCCACAGCACATTTTAAAATAAATGGAAAAAGTATACATCCAGGAACAGCTAAAAATAAAATGATAAATGCAGCTGAAATAGCAGCAGAATTAATAATGATGTTTCCTCAGGCACAAACTCCACAGAATACAGAAAAATACGAAGGATTTTTTCATGTAGTAGGCATTAAAGGTGATTGTGATTCAGCAGAAGTTGTAATGATAGTTAGAGATCATGATAAAAAATTATTTGAAAATAAAAAATGGTTATGTGAAAAAAATGCGGAGCTTTTAAACAAAAAGTATGGTGGAAATACAGTTGAATTAAACCTAAAAGATTCTTATTACAACATGAAAGAAATAATAGATAAAAATCCAGAAATAATTGAAATAGCTAAAAAAGCCATGGAAAATGTAGGTGTAACACCAATTATAAAAGCTATAAGAGGCGGAACAGATGGTGCAAGACTATCTTATATGGGATTGCCATGTCCAAATATCTTTACAGGTGGTCACAATTTCCATGGCAGATACGAATACATTCCAATTCCTTCAATGGAAAAGGCTGTGGAAGTTATTATAGAAATTTCTAAATTGGTTGCAAGAAACTAAAAGATAAAATCTTCCTGTTAAATCTAATCAGTTAGGATTAGCAGTAAAGTAATCCAAAATCCTGTGCTTTTTAAACTTTAAGTTGTTAATCTTATAAAAAATGATGGTTGAATTAATTAACATAAAGGGTTATAATTAAATTTGAAAATATTTACAAGGAGGATTTGAAATGGATTTGTCTAATTTTGTCGCATTCTTTGCAAACAGTGGTTTTGCCTATTTTACCTGGCAGCATCTATTGATGATTGCTATTGGATCCGTGTTAATTTACATTGCTATTGTTAAACATGCCGAACCGTTATTATTAATACCTATTGGATTTGGAATTATTCTTGCGAATATTCCACCGGAAGTTACCGGTATTTTAAATCCACCTATGGATGGCCAGGTTGGAGGATTATTATGGTATATACAAAGGGGAATGTTTTTAGGAATATATCCACCATTGATATTTTTAGGAATAGGTGCATTAACAGATTTCTCATACCTTATTGCAGATCCGAGATTAATCTTTTTAGGTGCTGCAGCTCAGGTTGGAATATTTGGAACATTTATAGTTGCAAATATGATGGGATTCGATATTCATAGCGCTGCATCTATAGCTATAATTGGTGGTGCAGATGGACCTACTTCAATCTATCTTGCTTCAAGATTTTCACCTGATTTATTGGCAATAATCGCAATTGCTGCATATTCGTATATAGCTTTAATACCGATATTGCAGCCACCTGTCTCGAAATTATTGACAACCAAAGAAGAAAGATTAATAAGAATGAAAAAAATGAGACATGTTACACAAAAAGAAAAGATTATATTCCCAATTGCTACAACAATAGTTGTTGCGTTACTTGTACCTAAGGCTATATCACTTGTGGGAATGTTAATGCTTGGTAATTTGTTAAAAGAATCTGGAGTTACAAAAAGGCTTGCTGAAGCTGCTTCAAGATATATACTCGATTCAGTTACCATATTATTAATGCTTTCTGTTGGAAGTACAGCAAGGGCAGATGTATTTTTAAAGCCAACAAGTTTAAAAATATTCTTACTTGGTGCTGTTGCATTTATTATTGCAATGATGTCAGGGATATTCTTTGCAAAACTCATGAATTTATTTACAAAAGATAAAATAAATCCTTTAATAGGTGCTGCTGGAGTTTCAGCTGTTCCTGATTCAGCAAGGGTTGCACAAACTGTTGCTCAGTCAGAAGATCCAGGAAACTTTATTCTTATGCATGCAATGGGTCCAAATGTTGCAGGTGTAATTGGTTCAGCTGTAGCAGCAGGTGTATTTTTATCAATACTCTAATCCTTTTATAAAGAGGTGAAAATCCTAAATGGCAAAAAAAAGCTATGAGATTACCATTAACTATTCTTACTGTAAAAACTGTGGTATATGTTATCATGTTTGTCCAACAAAAGCCCTTGGCTCAGCAGAAATGGGAAAACCTATAATAGTTGATGAAAGCAAATGTATAGGTTGTTTAATGTGTGAAAGATTATGTCCTGATATTGCTATTGATATATCAGAGAAAAAGGTGGTTGAGGCCAATGGGTAAAATAGTATTCATGCAGGGAAATGAAGCATGTGCATTAGCAGCAGTAAAAGCAGGTTGTAGATTTTTTGCAGGATATCCTATTACACCTTCTTCAGAAGTAGCAGAGGTTATGGCAAGAGAATTACCAAAAGTTGGAGGAAAATTCATACAAATGGAAGATGAAATTGCCAGTGCTGCAGCCATTATTGGTGCATCATTAGCAGGCGTAAAGTCAATGACAGCTACAAGTGGTCCAGGCTTTAGTTTAATGCAGGAAGCTCTTGGATACGCAACGATGACTGAAACGCCATGTGTAATAGTGGATGTTATGAGGGGAGGACCAAGTACAGGTTTGCCAACAAAGCCATCACAGGGAGATATAATGCAGATAAGATGGGGAAGGCATGGCGATCAGCAGATAATAGCTCTTTATCCTTCAACAGTAGAAGAGGTTTATAAATATACAATTACGGCATTTAATTATGCTGAAAAATATAGAACACCAGTTGTGCTTGTAATGGATGAAACATTAGGACATATGAGAGAGAGTTTTTACTTAAGTGATGAATACGAAAATCCTGAAATAGTGGCAAGAATGAGTGAAGAAGAAATAGAAGAAGAAGATTTATTCCATCCTTTTGGATTCCAGGAAGAAAATTATCCTGTAAATCCTTTAATAGAAATGGGAAAGGCAAGATTTCATGTTTCAGGTTTAGTTCATGATGAAACAGGGTTCCCTGTGGGATCTTCTTCAGTTGCAGATAAAGTAATTAAACATCTTGATTCCAAAATCAGATTATATACAGAAGAAATTGCTATTTATGATGAATATATGACAGAAGACGCTGAAATTATAGTTGTAGCTTATGGTTCAGTTGCTAGAAGTGCAATGAAGGCTGTAAAAATGGCACGTGAAGATAGAATACCTGTAGGGTTATTTAAACCCATTACAATCTGGCCATTCTCTGTATCAAAAATGAAAAATCTTTTGAAGAAATCACAGGCTATAATTGTGGCTGAAATGAATTTAGGGCAACTTGCACTTGAAATATCAAGGGTAAATAAATTTGGAAAACATATAGCACTTGTAAATAGAGTAGATGGTGATTTAATTTCACCAAAAGAAATATTGGATTCAATAACACAGGTATGGAGACATATAATAGAATTTTAATAAATCCCCCTTTTCAAAAGGGGGATTTGTTTTTTGGTATATGTATATTAACAATTAAAAATTGTATTTGAAAAAAAAGAAATTTTATGGTAAAATAAAATGTGATAATGATAATAAAGGGGGCTGAGCTATTCATGGAAGTTTTAAAAGTTGGTCATAATTCATCTCCAAACAAAGTTGCTGGAGCTATCGCAGGAGTTCTCAGCAAAACAGACGAAGTTGAAATCCAGGCTATAGGAGCGGGGGCTGTTAATCAGGCAGTAAAAGCTATTGCTATTGCCAGAAGATTCGTTGAAACAAGAGGAAAAAAGATTTTTGTAGTACCAGGATTTGTTGAAGTTACTGTTGGTGACGAAAAGAGAACAGGTATAAAATTCAGAGTTTTTGCAGAAATAACAGAAGAAGAAACAGACGAAGCTACAGAAGAATAATACGAGGAGAATTGTAAGTGATAGATGATAAAATCATCAATGAAATAGTGACCGCGTGTATAAATGACGCGCGGCTTTTTTCTATAGTTGAAGAAATTTCTAAATTAAATATAAATGAAAGATTAAAAATACGAAGAAAGGCTTCCATGGTATTGAAAAAAGAAAAAACTGTTGATAAGGAAGCTCTAACCTTTTATTTTGTAATTACAGAAAATGGTGTAGCAGAGGAAATATTGAGGAGGATAAATAATGAACGAAAAGAAAATGCCTAAATATGTTGGAGGTCAGGCAGTTATTGAAGGCGTAATGATGAAGGGAATACATACTGTAGTTGCTGTAAAAAGGCCAGATGGAAAGGTTCAGATAAAAAAATTAAATGAATTTTCTTTCGGTTTTCTTGAAAAGATACCCTTTATACGGGGTTTTTTTGTATTATTAAAAGCGATGATAATAGGAATGGGAGCTTTAACTTATTCGGCTAATGTATCAGATGAAGAGGAAATAACAAAAAAAGATATGATTATATCAATATTATTAGCTATACTTTTTTCTGTTGGGGGATTTGGATTGGCACCGATGTATTTGACAAAATTATTCAATATAAACAATGAATTCTGGTTTTCATTTGCTGAAGGTGTAATAAGGGCAATATTTGTTATACTTTATATATGGGTAATTTCATTATTTAAGGATGTTAAAAGAGTTTTTGAATATCATGGTGCAGAACATAAAGCAGTTTATACTTACGAAAACAAAGAACAATTAATTGTTGAGAACGCAAAAAAATATACAACATTACATCCCAGATGTGGAACGAGTTTTCTTATAATAACTGTTTTTGCCTCGATAATAGTTTTTTCCATTACAGGAGCTATGGGTTATACAACATTGTTAGAAAAAACAATAACAAGAATAGTTTTATTGCCGTTGGTAGCTGGAGTTGCATATGAATTTCAAAGATTTACAGCAAAAATAATAGATACATCTCTTGGTAAGATTTTAGCTTCTCCAGGATTAATGCTTCAAAAAATAACCACATCAGAACCTGATGAAGAACAATTAAAGGTAGCATTAATATCCCTTGAATATGCTTTAAAGGAAGACTTTGATGGAGAAGAAGTTGTTGAAATTTAAATAAAATATCAATTGACATTTAACATAACTTATAATATAATATAAATACCCTGACTCAGATAATGGCATAGACCTTATCTTGGTCAGAGGAATATATAAACGGAGGGAAAGAAGATGTCAAGAGGATTAGATCCAGAAGTAAAAAAGAACGTTATTGAAGAATTCAAAATTAACGACAAAGACACAGGTTCAGTAGAAGTTCAGGTTGCTTTATTAACAGCAAGAATCAGACACTTAACAGAACACTTAAAAACACATCCAAAGGATTTCCACTCAAGAAGAGGTCTTATGAAAATGGTTGGTAAAAGAAGAAAAATGTTAAAATACCTCAAGAAAGAAAGACCAGAAGTTTATAAAGAATTAATTTCAAAATTAGGAATCAGAGGATAATATCAAACTCCCGCTCAATAGCGGGAGTTTTTTAAATGATATTCCATAAATTTTCAGCAACATCTTTTGCTTCGTTATAAATTTTTTCAACTTCAAAATTTACTTTCCTATTTTCCATTAAAAATTCACCGTCAATAATTGTATCAACAACATCGAGATTATCCCAGATACCAAAAAACACATGCCCAAAAATGTTATTTTCATTTAAAGGTGTAAATGGTGCATATTCAAAAGAAATCATATCGGCTTTGTATCCTTTTTCTATTCTACCAACCTTTATATTCAACATTTTTCCAAACAGGTTATATACATTATCAATATTATTCTTTAAATCATCAAAATTGAAGAATGTTGGATCTTCATATCTATATTTCTGGGTGAAATAAAGGTTTAAATATTCTCTTGTTATATTAAATCCTAAGCCGTCATTGCCTATTATTGTTTTTATATTTTTATCTTTGAGTAATTTATAATTTGGCATTCCTATGGCATTATTCATATTTGAAGTAGGATTAAGTGCAACATATACATTGTAATTTGAAATTATATCAGCTTCATTTTCATCAATATGGACACAATGGGATAATATGGAATTATCAGTTAACAAATTGAATTCTTCTAATCTTTCAACAACACGTTTTCCATATTTTTTTATTGAATCTTCCTCATCCTCTAAACTTTCAGCTACATGAATGTGTATGGGAGCACCATTTAAATTTTCTGATACCTTTTTTAATGTTTCGTTGGATAAAGAGAGTGAAGCGTGTAAACCAAACATTCCGGCAAATTTTTCAGAATTATTCTTTAAAAATTCTGTATTTTCTTCAATACATTCGTCAATATTAAATCTATCACTGGTTTCAAAACAAAAAACACCTCTTACACCAATTTTTTCTGTAACGCTTTCCTTTAATTTGTTCAATGTTCCTTTTATTGCTTGCCCGCTTGCATGATGGTCTATAATTCCTGTAATTCCATTTTTTATAAATTCTATACCGCTCACAAGACCACTATAATATGTAGTTTCAAGATCAATTTTTGAATCCATTCGCCACCATAACTGTTTTAAGATATCAGAAAAACTTTTTGGATTAAATTCAACAGCCATTCCCCTTGCAAAAGTGGAATAAATATGTGTATGTCCGTTGACAAATCCTGGCATAACGAGTTTTCCTTTAAAATCAATAATTTCTTCATTTCCTTTTTTTTTGAAATTATCCATTGAACCTGTTTCAATTATTTCTTTATCAAATCTAATATATTGATTTTCTCTATATGTTTCATAATCAAAGATATTACAATTAACAATAACCTTTACCATCTTATCTCTTCCCTTCTCAGGAATCTTCCCTTTTTCCTTGAACCGATAAATTTTCCATTGTTAATTATTATTTTACCATTTGATATTGTTGTTATAACTTTGCCTTTAACAGGGAGACCTTTATAAACTGTGTAATCTGCTGCAGAATGATGTTTTTCTATTATCCAGTCAACTTCTGGATCGAAGATTACAATATCTGCATCAGCGCCCGGTAAAAGGTTACCTTTACGTGGATATAATCCATAATACTTAGCAACATTAGAGGTGAATTTATCAATAACTTTTTCTCCAAAAAGTGTAAACATTAATGAGAATGAAAATTCCACTCCACCTATTCCCATAGGCATAATATTTGTATATCGTTTATTTTTATCCTTTGAATTAAATGGGCAATGATCCGTTCCTATTGTTTGCAAATAATCAAAATTTTCGACGAGCAAATCCTTTTCCTTTTCGCTTCTCAAAGGTGGTGTCATTGAGAATAAATATCCGTGTTTTTTTTCATATAAACTGTCATCAAAATAAAAATAATGCGGACAGCTTTCAAGAACCATATTTTTTCCTATGATATCAGAAAATTTTTTCTTTAAGACATCAAGGGAATATCCACTTGATAAATGGACTATATACAGTTGTCCTTCATAATATTCTGCCATTTCAGCTAATTTTATAACCTCTGTAGTTTCAGAAAGAGTAGATCTAATGCTGGAATGTTCCTTCATTTTTATTTTTTCCTTATTTTCTATTAGCTCATCATTTTCAGCATGCACTGTAACGACAATTCCTTCTTCAGAAGATAATGAAAGCAATTCTGATATATATTTATCCTTTGTCATTCGCTGTCCATACGTGGTAAATAATTTAATACTTGCTACGCCTAATTCTTTACATTTTTTGATTAATTTATGGGGTTCTATAGTTGGGTTTGCTATAGTGGCATGAAATGCAAAGTCGGTATGACTTTTTTGGGCTAAATTCATACGAGTTTCAAAAGCTTTTTTCAGTTCTTCCATTGTAGTTATTGGATCGAGAAAATCGATATATGAAGTAATTCCGCCATATGCTGCAGAAATTGAGCCTGTTTTAAAATTATCGACAGAAGTATATTTTCCAACGGTTAGTTCAAAATGAACATGTGGATCTATAAAACCGGGAAGTATAAACTTCCCGGAAGCATTGATTTCTTTCTTTGATTCTAAATATGATGTAGTAATATCACATATCTTTCCATTTTTAACATAAAGGTTTCCTTCTATAAATTCATTATTTATATATATTTCGCCATTTAATATCCCAAGATCAAACATGGCAATCACATCCCAATTATTATATTATCTTCCACCCATTAATAATGTCATTACAGCCTTTGCTGTATGCAATCTGTTTTCTGCTTCATCAAATATTATTGAATGTGGTCCGTCAATAACAGAATCTACAACTTCTTTTCCTCTATCTGCAGGTAATGCATGCATATAAACTGAATCCGGTCTTGTTAATTTCATCTTTTCTTCATCGCAGATCCAATCTTTATGTTTTGCGGTTTCAGCCTTAATTTCTTCTGGATCATCTGACACAAAGAATCCTCCCCAGTTCTTTGGTATAACAACATGTGCATCAACAAATGCATCTTCCATTTTATGTGAAATATTCAATTTTCCACCATATTTTTCTGCATTTTCCTGAGCCTGTTTTACAATATCAGGCATTAAATCGAATTTTTCTGGATAAGCAAGAGTTACGTCCATACCCAATCTGGTGAACAGTAATATTTGTGATTGAGGAACTGATAAAGGTTTTAAATGACTTTCAGCATATGCCCAGCTTATACCAACCTTTAAGCCTCTTAAATTCTTTCCAAATCTTTCCTGCATTGTCATTACATCGGCCAATACCTGGAACGGATGATAAACATCATCCTGTAAATTCATAACAGGTACCTGTGAAACAGAAGCCATTCCTCTTAAATATTTATTTCCTTTTCCGAATTCACATGCTCTAACTGCAATTCCGTGTCCCATTCTTGCTAAAACTCTTGCAGTATCTTCAGGTGTTTCTCCATGAGATAATTGCATTGTACTTGGGTTTAAGAAATTAGCATGACCTCCTAATTGTGCAATACCAGCTTCCATAGAGTTTCTTGTTCTTGTAGATTGGTCAAAGAATATTAAGAATAAAGTTTTATATAATAAATATGGTGTTGGTATGTTGGATGCCATTTTGATTTTTAAATCCCTTGCAAGATCTAACATCATTTCTATTTCTTCATTTGTAAAATCCTGTGTTGTAATGAAATGTCTACTTTTTTCTGTCTTAAAAAATGCTGACATAAATATCTCCCCCTTAGTTTTAATTTTTTAATTTGAAAACGTTCTCTTTTTTACTGAAAAAAATTTACTTTTTAAGTTTCTCTACCAATGTTTTTGGGAAATTAGCGTAAAATGCTGCAGCTTTAACAAGATGTTCAATCTTTACCTTTTCGTTTGGAGCATGAGCATATTTTTCATCGCCAGGTCCAAATCCAACTGTAGGTATTCCATAAACACCAGCTGTTGCAATTCCATTAGTACTAAATGTCCATTTATCAATAAATGGTTCATCATTAAATGTTTTTTCAAACGTTTCTTTTGCAGCTTGAACTACAGTAGAGTCCTCTTCAACAACCCATGTTGGAAAATATTTTTCAACTGGATATTCTACTCCTGTATAAGCAGGTTTTGAATAGGTTAATTCTACAATTTCAGCATCTATACCGGTCTTTTTAAATATTTCTCTTATCTCTTCAAATGCGCTTTCCTTTGTTTCTCCAGCTGTTAATCTTCTATCAATGTGAATAACACATTCATCAGGTACAGCGTTATGTGAAGGTGATTTAAAGAATATTTGAGAAACAACTATTGTGCCTTTACCTAAAAACGGATCATAATGCAAGTTTTCATTTAATTTTTCTATTTCATTTATAATCTTTGCCATTTTATATATAGCATTATCGCCTCTTTCTGGAGCGCTTGCATGTGCTGAAAGCCCCACTGTTTTTACTCTAAATTCTATTCTTCCTCTATGGCCTCTATAGACATTTAAACTTGTAGGTTCTGTAATAACTACAAAATCAGGTTTTAACTTGTCTTCTTCTACAATATATCTCCAACATAATCCGTCACAGTCTTCTTCCATAACTGTACCAGTTACATATACTGTAAAATCATCAAGTAAATTTAAATCCTTAAGTATTTTCATACCATATACCATAGAACACATACCGGCTTTTTGATCAGAAGCACCACGACCATAAACCCATTCTTCATCCCAATCACCACTAAATGGATCCTTATCCCACAAATCAGGATTTCCTACTTCAACTGTATCAATGTGTGCGTCCATAGCTATAACAGTTTTTCCACTGCCAATCCTTCCGAGAATATTTCCCAGACCATCGATTTTTACTTCGTCAAATCCAACCTTTTCCATCTCTTCTTTAATTACCTGAATTACTTCTTTTTCATCACCAGAATAACTTCTGGCTTTTATGAGTTTGCTCATAAATTTAACTATGTCTTCTCGGTATTTTTCTGCCAATTCTAAAGTTGTCAATCCTATCCCTCCCATATGAAAATTCTTTATATAACATTATATAACTTTAATATTAAAATTTAAAATCCATAAAAACTAAATTAACATTACTTTAGCAATTGGAATTTTTAAATATTTTTAATTATCTCAATTATTCAAAGATTTTTGAGGGAGTATAATTTATAATTGTAATTATGATATAATTAATCTACTATTAGTTATAATCAATAGAAAGGAGATGAATATGGAGAATTTAGCTGTTGCTGTTCAACCAACAATAGGATATTTTGGTGCCTTTTTAGGTGGGATAATCTCATTTTTTAGTCCCTGTATATTGCCGTTAGTTCCATTATTTTTTGGAATTCTAATGCCAGATTTGAAGGATTTTAAACTTACCTTGAAACGTGGATTAGCTTTTTTTCTTGGTTTATCGATATTCTTCTCGATGCTGGGTGTTTTAGCAGGAAGTTTGGGAACTTTTATCTCAAAATATCAAGACGTCTTTAATCTGGTTGCAGGAATATTTATTATAATAATGGGTATTTATTATCTCCTTGATAAAGAGATCTTCAAAGGATTTAAGCTGGATTTATCAAAATATAAGGGAACAACTTTTTTAGGTGCTTTTATAATGGGAATTTTAATTTCATTTATATGGATTCCATGTTCAGGACCTGTTCTCGCAGCAGTATTGACCTTTGCATCTACAACAACAAACATATTTAAAGGTGGATTTATGCTTTTCTTATATTCATTGGGGATTTCTATTCCATTTTTATTTTTCAGCGGTGTAGTAAGTAAATTATTATCCAGAATTACATTTGGGACACCAAAATGGCAAAAGATTTTAAAGGTTTCAGGGAGTTTATTATTGGTTTTAATGGGGATTCTGGTAATACTTGGAAAGTTCAATAATTTACAGGGAGTGTGAGGATAATGAAAAAAATAAGTCTTTTTATTTTATTAATAATATCAGGTGTAATTATGTATGGTTCAATCCTTCCAGATAAATTTATTGTTCATGATTTTAATGTGGCATTGAAAATTGGTGAAATAACAGGGAAAAAGGTTATAATTATGTTTTCTTCAGGAAGTTGTTATTATTGTAATAAGTTTAAAAAAGAAACTTTATATGATGAAGAGGTACAAAAGTGGTTAAGAACTGAATATATCTTTGCAGAGATATATGCTGATAAGAAAAAGATTGCCAATTATAAAGGGAAAACATTAAATTACAGGGATTTATTTGGAGCATTTGGAGTAAGAGGGACACCGACATTTTTCTTCTTTGATAGTAAAGGAGAAGCTAAAGCTCAATTGCCAGGATATGTAGATCCTACAACTTTTATTTCTATCTTAAAATACTTTAAATACTCCTCAAATCATAATATAGATTATAATACATTTGTAAAAAAGAATATAAAGGTTTCAATAGAAAAAAAGGTTTTGAACTTAACAGATGAAGAGATAAAATATTTGCTTGAAAATGATCCAAATACAGTGGAATATCAAAAAGGTGATTCTCTAGATAATTTTGTAAATGTTATTGTTAAAGAAAAATCAAAGGAAATAGAAAGTAAATTTTATGTAGTAATTTATAGTAAGTAGAATCAAAACGCTTCAGCAATAGCTAATATGCTGGAGCGTTTTATATTATAAATATGATATAATTTTGATATGGAGGTGGAAGTGATGAAAAAATTACCGGTAGGAATATCAGATTATAAGGAGTTAATAGAAGAAAATTATATATATGTAGATAAAACAAAGTATCTATATGATTTAATAAATAGTGGAAAGTTTTATTTTATGTCAAGACCTCGAAGATTCGGAAAGAGTTTAACTATATCGGCATTCTATTATTTATTTAAAGGGGAAAGAGAATTATTTAAAGATACATATATATACGACAAATTGGAGTTTAAAGAATATCCAATAATAAGATTAAATCTATTAAAAGCAAAATCAGAAAGTATAGAGAAACTTAAAGAAAGCCTCACAAAAATGATAGTTCAGGAAGGAAAAAGAAATGGAGTAAAGATAGAAGAAACAGATTATAGTTTCGCATTTGATGAATTAATAATGAAGCTATCAGAAAAAGGAAAGGTAGTAATACTGGTAGACGAATATGAAAAACCAATATTGGATAATATAACAAACAAAAAAATGGCAGAAAAATGCAGAGAAGTATTAAGAAATTTCTATTTAAATATAAAAGCAAATGACGAGCATATAAAATTTGTATTCATAACGGGGATAACAAAATTCACAAAAACAGGAGTATTCTCAGCATTAAACAATTTAAGCTATATATCCTTAAACAGAAAATATTCACAGATGTTTGGGTATACACAGGAAGAATTGGAATATTACTTTAAGGATTACATAAAAGAATTATCAAAAGAAATGGGAATAACAGAAAAAGAATTGCTTGAAGAAATGAAAAGATATTATAATGGATTTTCATTTGACGGAGAACATACAGTATATAATCCATATTCAATATTGAGATTTTTTTCGGAAAAAGAATTCCAAAACTTCTGGTTTGAAAGTGGCTCACCGAGTTTTTTGTATGAGTATATAAAAGGAAAAAAGATAGAATATGAGGATTTAGTAAAAATACCTGTAAGTGCAGAAGATTTCTCAACAAGGGAAATAGAAGATGCAAAAGCAAATATCTTCTTTACGCAGGCAGGGTATTTAACCTTTAAAGGAATAAAAAAATATGGATTAAAGAAAAAATATATACTGGACTATCCAAATTTTGAAGTGAAAGAAAGTCTTCTTAAAATACTTGAAGAGATAAATAAAGATAATAAAAAAGCAAATGAGTGAAAACTTGAAAATTCCTGAAAAAATTCGAAGTGGAGCCGGACAAAATCACACGGATGTGATTTTGAGTGAAGACGAACATGGATGTGAGTCTGCAACGGCCGGCGGGAACAAGAATTTTTGAGGATTAGAATTTTCTACTTGTTTGAACGAATTTGCTTTTTTATTATCTGAAATGTATTGATATTTACAATAATAGCCTCAGCAGGAATAGATGTAAAAGCAGAAGAATTGACAAACTTAGGAAGAAGTGATTTAGTAATAGATTTTGACGACAGGATATATTTATTTGAAATAAAACTGGATCAAAGTAGCTACGAAGCATTAAAACAGATAAAAGAAATGAAGTATTATGAAAAATACAGCGGAAAAGAAATATATCTCATAGGAATAAATATAAATTCAGAAAAAAGGAATATTGAGGAATATATAATAGAGAAGTTGTAAATTAAAAAAGGTGATAAGGTGAGAAATATATATAAAATAATAGATAAATTAAATGAAAAGATATTAGAAGCTAATGATTTTGAATATAGAACGGGAAAAGACTTTTATGAAAATAATTTAGTAGAAGAGTTTTCTGTTTTTAAAAGCAATAATAAAACAAATTTTACCGCCATTATCAATGATGGCGGAAAATTTTTTAGACCTATAATTAGTATTGATGAGGAAATAGAAGAAATATATTTTTCCTGTTCATGCAATTATGGAAAAAGCACATCATGTATGCATCTTGTATCATTAAGCTTAAAAGTAATAGATTATTTAAATAATGAAAGTAAAACACAGAGTAATATTCATGTGGAAAGCGATATTGCGGAATTTCTTGGAATTTATGATTATGGAGAAACCTATTATCTTGTATATCCTGATGAACAATATACAAAAATAAAATTAGCAGAAAAAATTGACGGTAAAATAAAATTGAGAAAAGATATTGAAACATATAATGATATATTGAAATTTCTAAAAACAGCTGTACCGGAAGATGAATATGAGATAAAAAAACTAATAGTGCCTGTGAAAATAGATAATTACTATGGAAAACACGATTATGAATTAAGATTAATGAGTTTTAGAGAATTAAAAAAAATAAAAAGCAGTAAAATACTTCTTCCAAATAAAAAAGAATTAAAATGGGGAGAAGATATAAAAATAAAGATAATTTTAGAAGGTGATTTAGAAAGTAAAAAAGGTAAAATGAAATTATTTCCCATACCAGAAAAGGAAAGAATTGTGAAAACATATAGCGATATGGCATATTTTAATAAACAAAGTATATCAATAATTGATATAAAGACTCAATTAAATATCCCCTTTTATTTAAAGAATATAGAAAGTGAATTTTCATTTGAAAATAAAAGTGATCTTGAAAATTATATAAAAGATGTTCTTTTACCTTATGAAAGATTTGGATTTGAAATAGATATAGACGAGAGATTTGGGATAAAAAAAGAGATATTTATTCCAAAATTAAATTTATATATTAATTTTCTTCAGGATAGATTTACATTTAGAGGAAGGTTTTTGTATGGAAAGGAAATTAATTTTTATGATGAATATAAATATAGAAATTATGATTTAGAAAGAAAGTTATTAAAAAATCTTGAAGAGGTTAATGTTTTTCTCGATGAAAAAGGGCAATATTCAATGGAGATAAATGATTTCTTTGAATTCCTTGAAAATGGCATGAAAAAGCTGGATAAAAATATTATTATAAAAATGAACAAGAACATAAAGTTCCATGAAGTTGAAAATATAAAGATGCAATTAAATATGAAAAATAGTTGGTTTGATGTGGAAGGTAGTCTTGAATTAAAAGGAAATAAACGTATAGATATAAGTTATTTGAGAAACAGAAAGAATAACTTTATAGTCCTTAAAGATGAAACCTTTATTAAAATTCCAGAATATATACTGGAAAAGCTTGATGATTTAAAGGTAAAAAAGGAAAAAATCACAGTTGAAAGTTATAACATATATTCATTATTAAATTCTGAAAATATAGAAATAGATACTCTCGATGAAAAAACAAAGAAATATATAGAAAAAGTAAAGAGTTTTGAAAAAATAAAAGAGTATGAAATTCCTGAATTGAAAATTCCCATGAGAAAATATCAAATTGAAGGTTATAGATTTTTAAGATATCTTCAGGAATATAATTTCAATGGTATTCTTGCTGACGATATGGGGCTTGGTAAAACGCTTCAAACTATAGCTTTAATTCTATCATTAAAAAGAAAAGACAGAAAATTCCTTATAATTGCTCCGCGTTCAGTTATATACAATTGGGCAAATGAAATAGATAAATTTACATCGAATATAAAATATTACATTTATCATAATTCTCAAAAGGATATACCTGAGGATACAGATGTAATTATAACCACTTATAATACATTGAGAAATTCCATAGAAGAATTAAAGAAAACAAAATATTTTTATATTATCCTTGATGAAGCACAATTTATCAAAAATGACGAAACTAAATTATATAAGGCAATAAGAAAACTCAAATCAAATCATAAACTCGCACTTACAGGAACGCCGCTTGAAAATTCATTAACGGATTTATATAACATATTTGAGTTTTTAATGCCGGGATTTTTTGGAAATAAAAAGGATTTTTTGAGAAAATACAACTATGCAAATAAAGAAAGTATTGAAAGATTAAAAAAGAAAATCCATCCATTTATTCTAAGAAGAACAAAAGAAAATGTACTCAAAGAATTACCGCCAAAAACAGAAGAGTATATTTTCAATGAAATGACACAACATCAAAAAAAGATTTATCATCAAATAGCAGAAGAATACAGGCAAAAAATTGCAATGTCACAGGGGACCATAAACTTTAGCGTCCTTGAAGGACTTCTAAGACTAAGACAAATTGTAAATCATCCTAAATTGCTTGGTGTAAATATAGAATCCTCAAAATTTAATATGTTTAAAAATTTTATAAAAGAAGTATTGGAAGAAAATCATAAAATAGTGATATTTTCACAATTTGTGAAAATGATTGAAATAATGGAAGAATGGCTGGAAAAGGAAAAAATTCAGTATCTTAAAATAATTGGAAAAACCAAAAAACGTGTGGAAATAGTGGAAAAATTTAATAATACAAATAATATAAAAATACTTCTTGTAAGTCTAAAAGCCGGTGGAACAGGATTAAATATTACCGGTGCAGATTATGTTATTCATTACGATCCGTGGTGGAATCCGGCGGTTGAAAACCAGGCCACCGATAGAGTCTATAGAATTGGTCAGAATAAACCTGTATTTGTATACAAGTTTATAACAAGAGAATCAATAGAAGAAAAAATAATGAAATTAAAGGAAGCAAAGGAAGATTTATACAATCTTGCAATATCCACAGAAAAAGGTGTTCTAAAGAATTTGAGTCGGGAAGATATTTATCAGTTATTCGAATAATTTATCAAACATAAAAGGGTAACCACCGGATGATGTTTCAAAGGAGTAATAACTTCTTAATCATTAGGTAATTGACAGAAGGTTGATTATCTGTTATAATAAACTCCGGAAAGTTGAGATGCCGACGTAGCTCAACTGGCAGAGCGGCTGACTTGTAATCAGCAGGTTGGGGGTTCGAGTCCCTTCGTCGGCTCCAAATTTTTTTTCTTTTTTTATCGGTGGTGAGGTGCCCGAGCGGCCAAAGGGGGCGGACTGTAAATCCGCTGGCGGATTGCCTTCGAAGGTTCGAATCCTTCCCTCACCACCATTTTATCAATTATAATGGCATGTGAGGTGAAATAAAATGGCAGCTAAAAGTCCTGTTTTAACTGTATCATTAAAATGTACAGAATGTAATAGAAGAAATTACTACAAAACAAGAAAAAGAACATTTAAAAAGAAATTGGAATTCAGAAAATACTGTCCACACTGTAACAAGCACACATTACATGTTGAATCAAAGATATAAACTAAAAGAAATTTCGAAGAAAATTAACCCCCTTAACAGGGGGTCATGATTAAATTCTGGGGGTGTTTTGATGTCAAAGTTCTGGATATTCCTTAGCTCAGTATGGCAGGAAGCAAAAAAAGTAAAATGGCCAAATAAAAAAGAAGCATTAACATCAACATTAATAGTTGTTGCGATATTGATATTTGTATCAGTTTATTTGTTCTTAATTGATTATGGGTTCTTAAACTTATTTACTAAATTCATATATCCCTTAATTGGTATAAAGACAGGAATGGGAACCGGATCAACTCAATGATAAAAAAGCAGGTGGATAATAATGCGTAAAAAATGGTATATTTTGCAAACTTTTTCAGGAATGGAGAATAAAGTAAAAGAATTAATTGAAGAAAAAGCCAGATTGTTTGAAAAGGAAAAGTTCTTTGGTAAAATTCTTATTCCTGAAGAAAGTGAAATAGACTTAACAAATAAAAAAGTTGATAGAATTGTTGTTGAAAAAGATGCGATAATTCATGTAAAAAATGGCGATAATGTCAAAAAAGGTGATATTATTGCTGAAGAGCCGGAAGTAATAGTAAAAAGATCAGGAGTTATTTCTGAAATAAAAAATTTTAGAAGAATAATTATTGAAACAAAAGATAGAAAGTATTTAAAAGATTATACAATACCAGAAAGTGCAAAAATAATGGGAGGATTAAAAATTAATACTCCTGTAGAAATAGGAATGCCTCTTGCAGCAGAGGGAGGATATGAATCAGCTTTTGATGGTACTGTTGTAGCTGTTGAAAAATTAAAAAGAATAGTTGTAAGTACTGATGATCATGGTGAAGATTTATACTATATATATAAAGATAATTTTGATTCAGCTGCTTTTAGAAAAGGGACATATGTAGAAAAAGGTCAAATGTTATCAAATAAAAAAGAATTTAAAGCAAAATCTTCTGGTAAGGTTGAAATTAGAGATTTTGGATCATGGAAACAGATAATTATATTAAAAACAAGAATATCCAGGTTATTTCCGGGTTATATGTTTATTGAAATGATTTTAAACAAAGAAACACAGGAAATGGTAAAAAATATTCCATATGTAATAAACTTTATAAATATAGGCGGAACGCCTGTGCAATTGAAAAATAAAGAAGTAAAAGCTTTATTAAGATTAACAGGTGAAGAATCATATGAAGTAAAAGAAAGTAAAATAAGAGTTGATTATGAAGTTGGAGAACATGTAAGAATAATAAATGGTCCATTTGAATTCTTTACAGGTAAAATTACAGAAATTGATTTACATAAACAAACTGTTAAAGTAACAATTAATATGTTTGGTAGAGAAACAGATGTAGAATTAGGTTTAACTGAAATAGAAAAAATTAGCTAATAAGTGGGAGGGTTATCCCGCTAATACCACGAAGGAGGGAACATTATGGCAAAAAAAGTTGCAAGGGTAGTTAAATTGCAATTACCTGCAGGTAAAGCCACACCTGCGCCACCAGTTGGTCCTGCATTAGGTCAGCATGGTGTAAACTTGATGGAATTCTGTAAAAAATTCAACGCAGCAACAGCTGATAAAGCTGGAATGATTATTCCTGTTGAAATTACAGTATTTGAAGACAGATCATTTACATTTACATTGAAAACCCCCCCAGCTTCCTTCTTGATCTTACAGGCAGCTGGACTTAAAAAAGGTGCAAACAACCCAGGAAGAGAAATTGTTGGAAAGATCACAACAACACAGGTAAAAGAAATCGCAGAAATCAAGATGCCCGACTTAAACGCAAGAACAATTGAAGCTGCAATGGAAATAATAAAAGGTACAGCAAGAAACATGGGCATCGAAGTAGTAGAAGGTTAAGGGGGTGTATGTGAATGTCAAGACATGGTAAAAGATACTTAGAAGCAAGAAAATTAATTGATAGAGAAAAATTCTATTCACTTGATGAAGCATTAGAATTATTACCAAAAATTGCAACTGCAAAATTCGATGAAAGTGTTGAATTACATATAATTCTTGGAATTGATCCAAGAAAAAGTGATCAGCAGGTAAGAGGTAACATCTCATTACCACATGGAACAGGTAAAAATGTAAGAGTTCTTGTTTTCGCTAAAGGTGAAAAAGTTAAGGAAGCATTAGATGCTGGTGCTGATTATGCAGGATCAGACGAATTAATTCAGAAAATCAACGAAGGTTGGACAGACTTTGATGTTGCAATTGCAACACCTGATATGATGAGAGAAATTGGAAGATTAGGTAAAGTATTAGGTCCAAGAGGATTAATGCCATCACCAAAAGGTGGAACAGTAACAAATGATGTTGCTGATGCAGTAAAAGAATTTAAAGCTGGTAAAATTGAAGTTAGAAACGATAAAACAGGTAACTTACATGTTGCTGTAGGTAAAAAATCATTTGAACCAGCAAAATTAAAAGAAAATATCGTTGAAGCATTACAACAAATAGAAAAAATGAGACCATCAGCAGCTAAAGGTAAATTTATCAGAAAAGTTTCTTTAGCACCTACAATGGGTCCTGGAATGAAAATAAACGTTTCAGAGTTTTTAACTGAAAAGTAATAATTATTGGTTATAATACCTCAGGAAATAAATAGTACTGAAGACAGCAGGTAATATTATAATGTGGTGAAAACCCGCCTGCCGAGGTACGCTGAAGATAAAACAATAAATGTTTTAGTCCTTCTGCGGTCCTCGTCAGGACCGCAGATTTTTTTGGAGGAGGTGCGATTCGGTGTTAACAAGAGCTCAAAAAGCAGAAATGCTCAAAGAATTAGAAAGTGCATTTAAAGATTCTTCAATAGTTGTTTTCGTAGATTTTAAAGGTATGTCTGTTGCTGAATCAAATGATTTCAGAACAGATTTGTTCAAAAAATTCGAAGACAAGGTTGTATTCAGGGTTTATAGAAATGCATTGATAAAAACAGCTATTAAAAATGCAGGTTTAAACCTTGAAGACTATGAAGAATTCTTAAATGGTAACACAGCTTTACTTTACACAAAGGAAGCTGATCCAATTGAAACATTAAAAGTATTGGTAGAATTCAAGAAAAAATTAAAGAAGGATACACCAGCTATTAAAGCAGGTATTCTTGAAGGAAAACTCTTCACACCAGAAGAAGCAGAAGAATTGGCAAAACTTCCATCAAAGGAACAGTTGCTTGCTATGCTTGTTGGTGGCTTAAATGCTCCTATTTCAGGTTTGGTTGGTGCATTAAGCGGTATCTTGAGAAAGTTCGTATATGCTTTAAACGCTATTAAAGAAGAAAAAGAAAAACAATAATTTAAATATTTTCAGGAGGTGTTTTGGAATGACAAGAGAAGAATTAATTCAAGCAATTAAAGAAATGACAGTAGCAGAATTAGCAGAATTGGTAAAGGCATTAGAAGATGAATTTGGAGTATCAGCAGCAGCACCAGTTGCAGTTGCAGCAGCACCAGTAGCAGGTGGAGCAGCTCCAGCAGCAGAAGAAAAAGATTCATTTGATGTTGTATTAAAGAGCTTCGGTGCAAAGAAAATAAACGTAATTAAAGTAGTTAGAGAAATTACAGGATTAGGTCTTAAAGAAGCAAAAGACTTAGTAGAAAAAGCAGGAACACCAGACGCAGTAGTTAAAGAAGGAGCTTCAAAAGACGAAGCAGAAGAATTAAAGAAAAAATTAGAAGAAGCTGGCGCAGAAGTAGAATTGAAGTAATTTCTTAAAGAAAAATAAACTTTTATATGATATAATTGTTCCGCATCAGACTAACGTCTGATGCGGTATTGTTTTGCTAATAAAATTTCAGGAAGACGAGGTGATTCTTTGTGAACACCCGGGTGTTAAAAGTGGGTAAAAGAGAAAGGCATTTTTTTGGTAAGGTAAAGGAAGATTTAAACCTTTATCATGATTTGTTGGAGATTCAGCTTAACTCCTATGAATGGTTTATTAAACATGGAGTTAAAGAGGTGCTTGATAAATATGCACCAATTACCGTTGAATTAAAAGGGAAGAGAAAAGCAAAAATCTCGCTTGAATTTACAGATGTATGGATTGAAGATCCGCTTTTTGAGGAAATGGAATGTAAGGAAAAAGGACTTTCTTACGTAGTTCCTCTAAAAGCAAAAATAAGAATAACAGATCACAGTACTGGGGAAATCATTGAACCCAGTGATTCGTTATTTTTTGGGAATATTCCAAAGATTACAGATAGAAGCACCTTTATTATCAATGGTGCGGAGAGGGTAGTAGTTAACCAGCTTGTTAGATCGCCTGGTGTATACTTTGTTAGTGAAGAACAAAAAAGCGTGAAACAAACAAGACCACATTTTGTAGCTCATTTCCTTCCTGTAAAAGGGGCATGGCTTGAAATAATATACAATCCAAATCCAGGTAAAGATTTCTTACAAATTAGAATCGATAGAAAAAGAAAATTCAATTACTTCCTATTCTTAAGGGCTTTGGGTTACGACTCAGATTTAGCTTTGTTAGATCTCTATCCAGAAACAATTAGTTTAAATTATGATCTAACAGAATATATTGAAAGAGGCGTAACAATCCTTTCAGACATAAAAGTTCCAGAAGGCTCAGAATTATACAAAGAAACAAAAACATTTAGAGGAGTAAAATTAACAGAAAAAATAGTTGAAATGCTCTTAGATTTAAATGTAACAGAAATAAAAGTTGCACATATTGTAGCGCAAAATACACTTGAAATGTTTAAAAAATCATATGAATCAGATGGAAATTTATTAACTCCTGAAGAAGCTTATAAAGAATTATTCAAAAAACTCAGACCTGGTGAAATTCCAAGAGTTAATATAGCTACAGATTACATAAATAATCTCTACTTTAATCCTAATACATTCGATTTCTCATTAATTGGTAGAAAGAAAATCGTCAACAGAATGGGCGATGTATACAGGAAATATTTAATAGAAGTAGAGGGAAAAGATATAGATAAAAGTGAAGATGTAGAATATCCTCATAAAGATGAAAAAACATTAACAAAACTCGACTTAATTCTTGCATCAAGACATTTACTTGAAATGAAAAATAACCCGGAACTCCTTGATACAAGAGATCATCTTGGTAATAAACGTGTAAGATCAGTTGGGGAATTAATGCAAATTGAATTTGAAAGATCATTCTCAAAAATGCTTCCTGTGTTGAATGAAAAATTAAGTATAGTTCAAAATATACAAAAATTAAATCCAAATACTCTCGTTAATTCAAGAGCTATTATGACAACAATAAATCAATTCTTTGCAACAAGTCAGTTATCGCAGTTTATGGACCAGGTAAATCCCCTTTCTGAATTAACACATAAAAGAAGATTATCAGCAATAGGTCCGGGCGGTTTAAAGAGAGAACATGCAAAGTTTGAAGTTAGGGACGTTCACCATTCACATTATGGAAGAATGTGTCCTATTGAAACACCAGAAGGTGCCAATATCGGTTTAATTACTTCATTGGCAATTCTTTCAAGGGTTGATGAATTTGGATTCCTTGAAACACCATATTATAAAGTAAAAGATGGTAAGGTTTTATATGATAAAGGAGTATATTGGTTAACTGCAGATCAGGAAGAAGAAAAAATAATTGCTCCTGCATCTGTTGAAATAGATGAAAATGGAATGATTAAAGCTGAATATGTTGAAATTAGGCATGCCGGTAAAGTTACATATGTTCATAGAGAAGATGTAGAATTTATAGCAGTAACTCCAAAACAGATTGTATCTGTTTCAACATCATTAATACCATTCCTTGAACACGATGATGCTAACCGTGCGTTGATGGGTTCAAACATGCAGAGACAGGCAGTACCTTTAATGATTACAGAAGCACCATTTGTTGGGACAGGGGTTGAATGGTTAGCAGCAAGGGATTCAGGTTATGTAATTAAGGCAAAACATAGAGGAAAGGTTTCATACGTAGATGCTAAAACAATAATAATAAATAGAATAGATGAAGAAGGAAATGAAATATTAGATAAAAATGGAAATCCAGTTCAGGACAAATATACATTATGGAAATTCATAAGATCAAACCAGGATACAACAGTAAATCAAAGACCAATTGTTGAAATGGGTGAAGTTGTAGAAAAAGGAGATCCAATTGCAGATGGTCCTGCAATAGATATGGGAGAATTAGCGCTTGGTAAAAATGTTCTTGTAGCATTTATGCCATGGGAAGGATACAACTTCGAAGATGCTATCCTTGTTAATGAAGAACTACTTGAAAGGGATACATTTACATCATTACATATAGAAGTATATGAAACAAAAGCAATGGATACACAACTTGGTCCAGAAGAAATTACAGCAGATATTCCTAACGTAAAGAAAGAGTCATTAAGAAACCTCGATGAAAACGGTATTGTAAGAGTTGGTGCATATGTAACTTCAGGTGATATACTTGTTGGTAAAGTTACACCAAGAGGAGAATCAGAAACATCACCAGAAGAAAAACTCATAAGATCCGTTTTTGGAGATAGAGGTAAGGATGTAAAAGATACATCATTAACAGTACCTCATGGAATTGAAGGTAGAGTTATTGATGTTAAAGTATATACAAGAAAAGATATTCCAGATTTAGAAACAGGTGTAAATCAATACGTAAAAGTTTATATAGCTTCAAAGAAAACATTAAATGTTGGAGATAAATTGGCAGGGCGTCACGGTAATAAGGGTGTTGTTTCAAACATCTTGAGAAAAGAAGATATGCCATTCCTACCAAATGGAAAGCCAATTGAAATGATCCTTAGTCCTTTAGGGGTTCCATCACGTATGAACCTTGGGCAGGTTTTAGAAATGCACCTTGGTTGGTTAGCAAAATTAACAGGAAGACATTTTGCAACACCAATATTTGATGGTGCAAAAGAATATGAAATAATGGAAGAATTATATAAAGCAAGAAAGAACAACAGAATGGACGAATTAGATGCAGTTCGTAAAGAATATGGTCTTGATCTTGGTGACGATCCAAAAACAGAAAGTGGGAAGATCGTATTAAGAGATGGAAGAACAGGAGAACCATTTGATTATCCTATTGCAATAGGATATATGTACATGTTAAGACTTGTGCATATTGCGAAAGATAAAATGCACGCACGTTCTACAGGTCCATATTCATTAATTCACCAGCAACCACTTGGAGGTAAAGCTCACTTTGGTGGTCAGAGATTTGGTGAAATGGAAGTTTGGGCTTTGGAAGCATATGGTGCAGCACATACATTAACAGAAATGCTTACATACAAATCAGATGATATTAAAGGAAGAAATGAAGTATATAAAGCAATCTTAAATGGTAAGAATTTACCTGATCCTGGAATTCCAGAAAGTTTCAAAGTTCTTGTAAAGGAATTACAGGGATTAATGCTCGATGTTCGTTTGTATGATGAGGACGGTAACGAATTAGATGTTGACAAATTATAAAATCCCCTCAAGGAGGGTAAAGCATGGGTAAAATGACTTCTTCTTTCAAAAGGAAAATCGCAAAAATAAAGGTAGGTATAGCTTCACCAGAAAGAATTAGAGAATGGTCATTTGGTGAAGTAAAAAAACCAGAAACTATTAATCACAGAACATTTAAACCAGAAAGAGATGGACTTTTCTGTGAAAAAATATTTGGTCCTGTAAAGGATTACGAATGTAACTGTGGAAGATATAAAGGTAAAAAGTATGAAGGAACAGTATGTGAAAAGTGTGGAGTTAGAGTAGAGTCAAAAGAAGCCAGAAGAAGAAAAATGGGGCATATTGAATTAGCTGCTCCTGTAGTACATATCTGGTTCTTAAAATCATCTCCATCTATTTTATCAATATTATTAAATATACCTGTAAAAGAATTGGAAAACATAATCTACTACGGATCAAAAAGGGTAGTAGAAAAAATATGGCTTATTACAGATCCAAAAGACACAGATATGTTCGATTATGGAGATCTTCTCCATAATACAGAGTATGAAATATTTAAAGAAAAAATGGATTTTGATGTTGAACAGGCAGTAAAAGTATTACATGTAAAAGAAAAGCCTGTTGCTAAAAGATCCGGTGTAGTAAGCATTGAAACAGAACTTACACAGACAAAACATGAAATCACATGGGTTAAAATAAAAGATGAAAACGGTGTAGAAGAAAAATGGCCAATCTTTGAAGGTGCAACATTATACGTAGAAGATGGTGAAGAAGTAGAAGAAGGAACACAACTTGCAGATACATTCTTATATGAAGAAGAAATATTAACAGCAAGCGAATATTTAATATTTGAACAATTCTATCCATCAGCAATAGAAATAGAAAGAGATATAGAAAGAGATACACCTATACTTGTAATTACAGAAATTGATCCTGAAATTCAGGAAGAAATTGGAAAAGGTATAGGTAGCACATTATTACAGGAAGAATATGAAGCATATAAAGAGTTATATCATGACAGAATAACAGCTGATTATGGTGGAGAAGCAATAAAGAAGCTTCTTAGAAGTTTAGATTTACATGAATTAAAGATTCAGCTTGAATCAGAGTTATCAAAATTAGACAAGAAAAGCGCAAAAGCTTTAAAATTATTAAAAAGATTAAAGGTTGTAAAAGACTTCTTAAAATCAGGTAATAAACCTGAATGGATGATTATAGAAGCATTGCCAGTAGTTCCGCCAGATATCAGACCATTAATTCAAATAGATGGTGGAAGATTTGCAGCTACAGACTTAAACGACTTATACAGAAGAGTTATCAATAGAAATAACAGATTACAAAAATTATTTGAAATAGAAGCACCAGAAATAATTGTTAGAAATGAAAAGAGAATTCTCCAGCAGGCAGTAGATTCATTAATCTATAATGGCCGTGTTGGAAAAGCTATGACAGATAGAAGTGGAAGGCCTTTAAGATCATTGACAGATTTAATTAAAGGTAAAAAAGGAAGATTCAGAAGAAATCTTCTTGGAAAACGTGTGGATTACTCAGGAAGGGCTGTTATTGTTGTTGGTCCTGAATTAAAAATCCATGAATGTGGTCTTCCAAAGAAAATGGCAATGGAATTATTCAAGCCGTTTGTTCTCAATAAATTACTTAAAGATTCAAATGCATCAAGTAAAAACGCAAGAAAATTAAAGAAAACAATTATTGAAAAGGAAATGCCAGAAGCATGGGAAATGCTTGAAGAAGTAATAAAAGGTCATCCTGTATTATTAAACAGGGCACCTACATTGCATAGAATTTCAATTCAGGCATTTATCCCAAGATTAATTGAAGGTAATTCAATACAGTTACATCCATTGGTATGTCCTCCATTTAACGCAGACTTTGACGGAGACCAGATGGCTGTACACGTACCGCTTTCAAATATAGCTCAAGCTGAAGCTAAATTCTTGATGTTATCAAGATACAATATCATATCACCTGCAAATGGAAAACCAATATCCATGCCAGGTAAAGATATGATAGCTGGTGCATATTACCTTACAACAGTTGATCCAAAATACTTTGAATCAAGAAAATTACCTTCAAATATAAAAGACTTTGAAAATAAAGACACAATAAAATATTTATTTAATGATGAATTACACGCATTATACGTTCATGAATATGAAAAGGTAATAAAAAATGAAATAGTTGTTGAAGATAATGAATTGAGATGGGAAAAACCAACACTCATACTCCATGAACCAATTGGATTGTATCTTGACGGAAAATTAATCAAGACAACAGTTGGAAGATTGATCTTCAAGGAAATATTGCCAGAACCAATTGGAAGATTTAATCCAGATTTCAACAAAATATACAAGAAAAAAGAAATCAAAAATCTTATATTCGATACATTTAAATACCATGGAATTGACAGAACAGCAGACTTGCTTGATGATATTAAATTCTTAGGATTCCACTATGCAACATTATCAGGATTAACAATATCTGTAAGGGATATAGTAGAACCAAAAGAAAGAATAGAAATTATCAAAAAGTCAGAACAAATAGTTATGGAAATTGAAAAGTATTATGAAGAAGGTTACCTTACAGATGATCAAAGATATAAAGAAGTAGTTAAAGTCTGGGAAAAGACAATAGCGGACGTTACAGAAGTAACAAGTAAAGAATTTAGAAAATATCCATTTAATCCTGTATGGATGATGGTTGACTCCGGTGCAAGGGGTAACATTGACCAGTTAAAACAGCTTGCAGGTATGAGGGGTCTTATGGCTGATCCATCAGGTAAAGTTATTGAGTTACCTATTAAATCAAACTTTAGAAATGGTCTTTCTGAACTTGAATTCTTTATTTCAACACACGGAGCTAGAAAAGGTTCTGCAGATACAGCATTAAGAACATCTACAGCAGGTTACCTTACAAGAAGACTTGTAGACGTTGCACAATCAATTACAGTAACAGAACCAGATTGTGGAACATCAAAGGGTATAGAAGCAAGAGAATTAATAGCAGACGGATTGAGAATAGAAAAACTTGCAGATTATCTCTTTGGTAGAGTACTTGCATCAGATGTTGTAGACCCTGTAACAGATGAAATAATTGTAAATCCAACAACAGGAAAGAAATATGTAAAAGATGTAATGTTAGATGAAGAAGATGCAGAATTCCTTGCAAATTACAGATCAACAATTCCTGTTTATGAAGTACATGAAAAATTAAGCGTAGATAAAATCAATCTTTACTTATACAATATTCTCAATAGTGATGTCCTTGTTGATGGAGAATTATTATATGCAAAAGGAACAGTAATAGACAATGATATAATAGTTTCATTAAAACAGCATAATATAAAAGAAGTTGATGTAAAAGAATATAAAGTAGTTAATTTCGTTCATGTAGGTGATGCAATTAAAGTTGAAGATGAAAACGGAAAGATTATCACACTTGCAAATTATCAGGAAAAAATTGATGCTGATACAGCAAGAAAATTAGAAAGATATAATATAGAAACAATAGAGGTAAGACCTTCAATCTATGTAAGATCAATCTTAACCTGTGAGGCAGAACATGGTGTTTGTGCTAAATGTTATGGTATGGATCTTTCAAACCACAAAATAGTAAATATAGGTGAATCTGTAGGTATCATAGCAGCACAGTCTATAGGTGAACCTGGAACACAGCTTACAATGAGAACATTCCATACAGGGGGTATTGCTACAGCAGGTGATATTACCCAGGGTCTTCCAAGAGCAGAAGAATTATTTGAAGCAAGAAAGAACTTAAAAGGTCCTGAAGCAGAATTCTCAACAGTAAAAGGTATAGTAAGAAAAGTGAACAGAGATGAAAAAGGAAGACTTGTAATTATTGTTGAAGATCTAAAAGGAGAACTATATACATATATAGCAGATCCTAAGGTTAAACCAACAGTAAATGAAGGTGACAAGGTTGAACCTGGCTACAGATTAACTTCAGGTAATATAAAACCAAGAAGATTACTTGAAGAGCTTGGTGCGGAAGTAACCTTTGATTACCTATTAAAAGAAATTAAAAAGATATATGCTGAACAGGGTGTTGAAATTCACGATAAACACTTTGAAATAATAATCAAACAAATGTTCAACAAAGTTGAAATAACATATGCTGGAGATACAGACTTTATGCCAAAAGACCTTGTAAACCTCAAAACAGTTGAAAAGGTAAACAAACAAATCTATGAAGCAAATAAAAAGGTTGAAGAAAACAGAGAAATGGCAATAGGTAAAAAATTAGCAGAAAAAATCATTGTAAAAGTTGATGAAGAGAATGAAACAATAGGAGAAATAGGAGATACAGTAACAGAAGAATTATTAAATAGAATAATTGCAGCTGGAATAAAAGAAATTGAAGTATTCAAATCAGAACCTCAATTACTCGAAAATGAAGATGAAGAAATTAGGCTTGTTGGAGAAAAAGAAACATTATTAATTGCGCCAAAAGAACCAGCAAGATACGAAAGAAAACTTTTAAGAATAACAAAATCATCTCTTGAAAGAGAAGGTTGGTTAGGTGCAGCATCATTCCAGCAAACAGTTCAGGTATTAACAGAAGCAGCATTAGAAGGAAGAGAAGACTACTTATTGGGATTAAAAGAAAATGTTATAGTTGGACAGCCAATTCCAGCTGGAACAGGATTAAAAGCATTCTTAGAATCAGAAATCTCAATATTCGAATTACCAACATATCCAACAGAAGATACAAAAACAGATGAAAGCGAAAGCGCAGCATCATAATAGATAATAAAAAAGGCTCGGATTTTTCCGAGCCTTTTTTGTAATTAATACATAATTTCTTCCCATTCATCTAACCAATTTTCAAGATTCTTGTTCAATTCTTCTGAATCTATTGTTAAAACCTTTTCAGGAACAAGAGCATACTTAAATGCTTCAGGAAGTTTTACGTTAGTTACCGGGAACATCCACTGATTTAAAGGCACTTCTTTTTGAAAATCATCAAACAATAAGAATTCAATAAATCTTTTTGCAAGCTCAGGATTCTTTGTTCCTTTTACAATACCAGCGCCTTCTATTTGTATATAAGCTCCCTCTTGAGGAATAAAAGCTTTATACTTGGTGCTCTTATAATAATAATATGAATAAGCGCCATCTGTAGCATAACTTACCATCATAGGCGCTTCACCAGCTTCAAATTTTGCAAAGGCTTCTCCCCAACCTGGTGTAACTGTTAGTATTGCTGGTTTTAACCTTTTCCAGAAATCTTTCCATTGATCTTTATATACTGCTATTGTCCATAACAAAAATGCCTGACCTGTACTGGAAGTTCGTGGATCCTGAATAATCAATTTCTTTTTTAACTTTGTTAAATCTTCAAAACTTTTAGGAACGGATTTTAATTTTTCTGGATCATAAACAATAGCAATTGCACCATAATCATATGGAATTAAATGATAACTTTTATCATAGATTAAGTCATCTTTTATCTTTGAAATATTTAAAGGTTTATATGGCATTACCAGATCTTCATTAATGGCCAACACAGAAAGCGACTGATCAAGACCAATAACTACATCAGCCTTTGGATTTTTCTTTTCAAGTTTAAGTCGTGAAAGCAAAGTTCCCCCGTCTCCAAGAACAACAACATTTACATCTACGTTATACATATTTTCAAATTTCTGAATAACCCCTTTCTTAATCCAGTCCAAACTGTCATAAACATAAACAGTTAGACTTTTTGCAAATAGCCAAGAATATAATAATAAAACACTTAAAAAAACAATACCCTTTTTCATGCACTCACCTCCAAATAATAAATTATAATTTTTAAAAGAAAAAACGCCTTCCGGCATGGAAGGCGTGATTGAATTATCCTTTTTACCGCACTCCCTACGCCGGTATTACCCGGATCAGGTGCTGGGGTCTAAGGCTTCCACCTTAATCTCAGCTGCGGTATCAGCAGCTCCCCCGGCGGGTTACTGTATTAACTTACAATTTTATTATACTCATCAATTACTAAAAAACTGTATAAATTAATAATTTTTAGAAACATAAAGGTTAATTTTTCTTGAAATATTTGACTGTATAGTCAGTCAGTTTTTTGATATATAAAATATCGGATATCTCTATTTTTAAGGTAATAGTAAATTGACCGTTCAGTTTTATGACTTTTTATGTCATAATTGAAACAAAATGAAAAAAGTATTATAATAATATTGACCGAACAGTCAGTCATGTATGAGGTGGTAATATGAATAATGACCGTAAAGAAAATTATAAAGAAGCTAAAAGAAAAAGCATAGCAGAAAAAGCTCTTAATTTAATAATAAAAAAGGGATTGTCCAGTTTTACCATGGATGAAGTAGCAAAAGAGGCTGGAGTATCAAAAGGAACATTATATCTATATTTTGATAGCAAAGATTCATTAATAATAACGGCATTTTCCATACTTGTTGAAAGGTTAAAAAAATCACTTGAAATTATGATTCCTGAAAATACTTCAAAAGAAGAAAAAGCACGTGCAGTAATAAAATTATATGTGAAAGTATTAAAAGAATTTCCATCAGATGATTTATTAAGATTATTTGAGATATTAATTAATTCTATACATAATAAAAATAGAGCTAAAGAATTAACCAATTTATTTCATGAATATTATTCTCAACTATTTGAAATGTGGGAAGAATTTGTGCCGTCAAAAACCGCTGCAGTTGTTTTACAGGCTATGTTTGATGGTATAAGTATATATAAATCTGTTGGAGTTGAGTTTAAAGAAGGGGAATTATGTGAAGCTTTTGAATATATAATAGGAAAAATAATTTCATAAAGGAGGGATTTTATGAAAATCCTTGATAATATGAAAAACATGATGATGAAACAGGCTTCAAAATTGGTAACAAATGTTGTTAGAAACTCAGAGGTTGAAGATCTTGCAAAATTATTGAGAACACTGGAAAAATTTGCAAAAGAACCAACAAAAAGCGGTTTAAGGAAACTTGCCGAAGGCGCTGAAAGAAAAGATCCAATGCTTGTAAAATGGTCAGAGTTATTCAAAAAAGCCAGTCCAAAAGTTGTAGAAAAGATAATAAACAATCTTATTATCAATGAATTTGCAGTTGGTGAAAAGGTAAGGCAGGAAAAAATGCATGAATATGAAGTTGTTCTTCCAAAACTTGCTGTTATAAGTCCAACGTATGCATGTAATTTAAGATGTGTAGGTTGTTATGCAGGACTTTATGGTCATAAATATCAACTTTCAAAGGAAGAAATATTTAGCGTAATAAGACAATTCAATGATCTTGGAATATACTTCTTCATAATTACCGGCGGTGAACCATTTATTTATCCTTACTTATTCGATGTTCTTGAAGAATTTAATGACTCATATTTCATGATTTATACAAACGGTACATTAATAGATGAAGAAAAAGCAAAAAGACTTGCAGAACTTGGAAATGCAACATTATCCGTATCTGTTGAAGGCTTTGAAGAAATGACAGATTGGAGAAGAGGAAAAGGTGTATTCAAAAAAGTATTAAATGCATGGGAATTATTAACCAAACATGGAGTAATATATGGAGCTTCAATTACTGCAACAAGAAAGAATCATGACCTAATTACAAGCGATGAATTCTGGAACTTCTTAAAAGAGCACAATGTTGCATATGCATGGATATTCCAGTTTATGCCTGTTGGAATGGATCCAACAATGGATCTTGTTCCTACACCAGAACAGAGATATGAAAGATTCCTTATAACAGAAGAAAAGAGACTTAATGGAGACTTTGCATTTGTTGCAGACTTCTGGAATCACGGATTCTTAACTCATGGTTGTTTAGCAGCTGGTTCAAAATATTTGCATATTAATGCAAAAGGTTATGTAGAACCATGTGTATTCCAGCAATTTGCAGTAGATAGCATTAGAGAAAAGAGCATTATAGAAATATTAAAATCACCATTCTTTGAAGCATATAAGAGAACAATACCATATTCAAACAATCTCTTTAGACCATGTCCAATTATAGACAATCCACGAGTATTAAGATCAATGGTAAAGAAATTCAATGCAATTCCACAGCATTCAGGAAGCGAAAAAGTCATAACAGAATTGGCACCAGAACTTGATAAACTTGCAGAAGGCTGGAAAGAATATGCGGATAAGTTATGGTATGAAAAGGGATATGCAGAAAAATATCCAGCAAAAAGAGGTATATATAATTATGAAACACGTATGAGAAGATATGCAGATAACGAAGAAAAACTTGCTCTTGATAAAAAAGCATAATAAATAAAAAACAGCTGAGGTATTTAAACCTCAGCTGTTATTTTTTGTGGGAATCTCAATTCAATAGTTGTACCTTTTCCAACTTCAGATTCAACATGAATCCTTCCCATTAGTTTTTCGATTAAACGTTTTACAATTGCCAGACCTAAACCACTACCGGGTTTATTTTTAGCCAATCTAACAAATGGTTTGAATATATCATTAAGTTTGTCTTCTGGAATTCCAGGACCTGTATCTTTTACCACAATAACAAACTCTTTTGTTTTATTATCAAATGAAATATGAACATTTACATATCCCTCGTCAGTATATTTTATAGCATTTCCAACGATATTTACAAGTATTTGCTTCATCTTTAATGGATCGGTTTCTATCATCTCAGGGATATTATTTTCAAATTTAATATTTAATTCCACTTCTGGTGAAAGTTGTGGCTCAACAATAGATATTGACTCATAAACAAGGAATTTCAAATGAACCTCAGTAAAGTTCATTTCTTCTTCTCTATTTAATTTATTAAAGGTTGATAAATCAGAAATAAGGGAGTTCATATGTTTTGAGCTGAGATAAATACGTTTTACAAGATCGAAAATTTCTTCTGTTGTTAAATTATCCTTTCCCCTTAAAATACTTTCAGAATACCCTAAAATAGCAGTTAAAGGTGTTCTAACCTCATGTGTAATAAAACTTAAATATACACTGTTCATTTCATTTGCTTTCTTTTCCTCATCACGAAGAGATTTTAAAGTTAAAAACGTTGAGGCAAAACTTCCAAATATTTTTAAAGATTTTTTAGCAGTTTCACTGAACTTTTTAAGTCTGAAATTATCAACATATATATGCCCTTTAATTTCATCTCCAACCTTTAAAGGATAAGCAAGGGTAATCATATTTTCATGTTTTTCATGTAATTGTTTTACATTTTCATGGAAAATTCTCGATGGATTCTTAAATTCCTTAAATGCATCGATTTCGATAATATCCTGAACATCCATATATCTATAAATATATGAATCTTCAAGAGGAACTATAAGTTTTTCAACAATATCTTCATCGTAATTATAACCAACAACGGCCTTATATAATGTATTATCTATAAGCCAGATTGTCCCGGCTTCAGCTTCAGGGATACTTTTAATAGCAACAGACAATAATTTTTTCATAAATTCCTTTTCATTTTCTTCACCGGTTAATTGTGAAGAAAGTTCTGCCATTAACTCAAAATTAGATAAAATATCGTTTTCGCAGTCCATGTTAGGTGCCCCCCTGTATAAAAACTCACACATTTTAAAATTATAACATATCTTTTTTCATAATCAAAATGTTAATGAAAAAATTTTCAATGTATTTTTAAAATCATCTATAATTCTTGCTGTTAAGCCCCATATAATTTTGTTTTCGTAAAGATAAAAAAGTGTTTTATAATATCCCTTTCTCCAATTATAATTCTTGCCATTTGGAATTAAATGATAAGGATAATCTTCTGGTGGTTCCATTTTTATATTTACCTTATACTTCAATGGTTCATTATTTAAGAAAAATTTTAAAGGAACAAAAAAGTACTCTTTCACTTCTTCATTAGGTCGAATATCAGAAATATCAAAATCTTTAATTTCTATAAGAAATGGATATATAACAAAATTAAAAGGTGTAGTAAAATAATCAAGTTGAGAAATAAAATTCACCTTTTCTTTTTTAATCCCCAATTCTTCATTTAATTCTCTTAAAGCAGCATCATATATTTCTTCACCTTTTTCAACAGCGCCTCCTGGCAAACTTACCTCGCGAGGTTGAGGTAAATGATCTGCACGAATTTCAAAAACAATATTTACCTCATTATCTATTTCCACAAGAGGTATTGTTACAGCAAATCGTTTAAATTCAGAAATCAAATCTGGTTTATAATCTTTATAAATATTTTTGATCTTTTCTATATTCATAATGTAAAGAATAGTCCTTTCTTTTTTGTTGTATATTCTAAATTAAAAGGAATTATAAATGTTTCATATGTTTCAAATTCCACAAAAATTCCAGGTCCTTTAATAGTTTCACCATTATCTTTTTCAAATATAGTAAAATATTGCGTTTTAAATTCTTTTGGTGAATTAGCAATTACAAATGGACAATTCTTCAAAGCATTTTTACCTTTTTCAACATGAATTTCCCTTGGCCTTCCCCAATCATATAATCTATATGTAAGATTTGAAGTTTGTTGAATTTCAAGCAATTTTGAATCTGGACCAAGTGTATGAACAACTCCTGCTGGAATAAATAATAAATCATTTTTATTAAGTATAGTTGGTTTAAAAACTTCATCCCAATTTTCAGATTCAATAGCTTTTTTATTTTTCTCAACATCATTAGAAATAAAAATTTCATTCTTTTCATTTAAAAAATACCATGCTTCAGTCTTTCCCCATGGTTCATTTTCAGCGTTTCTTGCAATATCATCATCTGGATGAACCTGAATTGAAAGCCATTGAGTGGTTGATATTAACTTTAACAATAACGGAATACGAGGTAATTCCATTCCAAAAATATCTTTTATATATTCAGAAGGCTTTCCATAAGAATTATTTGATTCCATACCATAAAGTTCCGTTTCATAACCCTCAAATCCGGAGAATAACCATACTTCTCCTATTTTATCCATATTTTCAATATTAAAATCTTTATTTAAAGAAAAATCACCCCATACCTTTTCAACAAAAATAGGTTTTGACTTTAATATTTCATCAAACATATAAATCACCCTTCATAATATAATTTTTATTACTACATAATAATATTATATCATAAAAAAAATTACTCATGCGGTAAAATCTCTTATAAAAAAGTGTATCATATGATATAATTTATCATATAAAATAATTTGAAAAACAAACAATAAAACAGGAGGAGTTATATGTTAAAAGCATACTTTTTATTGCTATTTGTAACCTTCATCTGGGGAAGTACATTTCCTCTAATAAAAATGACAGTTGGAGAAAATGATGTTTATATCTTTTTAACCTTAAGATTTGCAATAGCATCATTGCTTTCATTTCTAATCTGGAAAAAGCAAAACTTTAAATACGGTATGATAATAGGAATATTCATTGCTCTTGGATATATTACACAGACAGTAGGACTAACCTTAACAACAGCTTCAAAAAGCGGATTTATAACATCATTATATATAATCATGGTTCCATTTTTTTCGTATCTTGTAGAAAAAGAAAAAGCGCATTTAAACCATATTATAGCATTACCTTTTGCAATTACAGGTTCTTATCTATTATCAGGAGGAATTTCAGGATTTAATTTTGGCGATTTTCTCACATTATTATGCGCAATATTCTTTGCATTATCAATGGTATATATTACAAAGTATTCAAAGATAGAAAAAGAAACATCATTACTTGGATATCAATTCTTATTTGTTGCAGTATTAAATGGTGCATTATCATTAACAAAACCCATTCATATAACTCTTCCTATGATTGGCACAGCATTGTTTACAGCAGTTCTTGCTACAATATTTGCAACACTTGTACAATTAAAATATCAAAAAGTTGTTTCCACCAATACCACAGCATTTATATTTATTGGAGAACCAATATTTGCAATGCTATCATCATTTATAATATTGCACGAAAGAATGACGTCAACACAAATAATAGGCGGAATAATACTCATTATAGCTCTTGTAATTGCATCATTAAACTTTACCAGAAAAACAAATAAAGAGAATTATATTGAAAAAGGAGTTGAAGAAGAAATATGAAAAAAATAGTATTAATACTTATAGCTATACTTTTAGTATCTTTTAACGGTTTTGCTAACTTTTCCTTTAACTTTATTGCAGATTATACAATTACCAATTCAGCTACAAGCGATTATCTTCAACTAATTGGTGGATATTATTCAGACAACTTTGAAGCAATTATAGACTTTCCGGTAAGAAAAGATGGAAAATATGTATTTACAGACCATTCATCCTTTATACTAAACCATTATTTCTTAATACAGCAGGGATATTTAAAGGTTTATTTTAATAAAGATTTTTATTTAAGAGTTGGTCAGAGCCAGTTAAAAGATACAATAGATTCAAAATATGCATTATTTATAAATCAAAATATTTATAAAACCAATATAGAACTATCATTTGAAAATGACAACGCCTTTTATAGGGCCTTCTGGGTACCATTAAATGAATATTCGAAATACGGTTATCCAGATAGAGGAATGAATTTTAAAACCTTTGGGATAAAATTTGGCAATTTTAAAATTGGTTATGAAGATTCTGTTATATATACAGATAGAACTGTAGATATCTATTATCTATTTTCACCATTTCCTGTGCCTATTATTCAGGCTTATAAAAATTCAATGATTGCACCCTGGGGAGAATATGTAAACGACAATTCTATTGTGGGATTATTCATGGAATACGATAATCAAAAATATAAATATTTCCTTCAGGTTCTTGCTGATGACTTAAATATGAATAGATATTTTGATCCAGACTCATATCAAAATCCCGATAAGGTTGCATGGTCCACGGGATTAAATATCAGGACTAATTCTGGAAAGTTTGGTATTTATAATGCTGGTGCAACAAAATACACATATGAAAGGCTTCCAAAACCATATGAATATACGCAATACCCAGCGTCTGTATATCCTGGCGGAATTATAGATTACAAGGACAATTATATTGGATATTTATATGGTGAGGATTCATTATCCACATTATTAGAGTACGAAAATACATTTGATAAATTATGGTTGAAAGCCAGTGGAGAATATGTAATATCCGGTTCAAAATCGCCACATGATCCATGGCATGAAGAATCTAATTATATTCCTGGAACACATTTTTTAGAAGAAAAAGTAAAAGAATATATGTATAGCTTTGAAACACAATTAAAATATCAGCTAACTTCAAACATTCTTTTAGGAACAGATTATAAATACACTAAATATATAAATAAAATAGCATTAGTTGATGATTTATACTGGAAACCACAGAAAGGAGTAAATGAGAATATTAACTCTTTTTCTATGTATTTCATTATTAACTTTCAATTTTAAAGAGGTGAAAACCTTTGAGATATAATCGACATGAAATCCTATTTGGAAGAGATTTTGAAAAAATAAGAAACTCAAGTATTATGGTTTGTGGTGCAGGAGGTTTAGGAAGTAACGTTTTAATGCAAATTTCAAGATTAGGTGTAAAGAAAATACATATATATGACAATGGAATTCTCGATGAACCTGATCTAAATAGACAGATATTATACGATATTGAAGATATTGGAAAAAAGAAGGTTATTGCTGCAAAAGAAAAGTTAGAAAAAATCAATCCAGAAGTAAAGTATTATATATATGATGAAAAAATAACAGAAGACACTAAATTCCCTGATGTAGATATAATAATAGATTGTCTGGATAACTTTGAAGGTCGTAAAATAATTGATAAAAGAGCATTTGAAAAAAATATTCCTTATATTCATGGTGGTGTGGAAGGGGATTATGGGCAGGTAACAGATATTATTCCCGGGAAAACAAAGCGACTATTTGAAATCTTTGGAGATATTGAAGATACAGGAGAAACAAAATATGTTGTTCCATATGCAGTGTCCATAATAGCTTCAATTCAGGTAAGTGAAGCCATAAAAATTATCACAGGAGATTATGAAAACGTACTTATAAACAAATTAATGATAATGGATTTAAAATATAATACATTTGATATAATAGAAATAAACTAGCCTTTCCAAAACGGAAAGGCTAGTTTATTAAGTTTTTTATTATATTCATAAAAAAATCCCGGCTAACGCCGGGATTGTATTAATTTAAATCCAGATTAAAATTCTACTGAACCTTTTACGTATGCGTACCAGTGCATATCTTCGTCATTAGCGCTGAATTTGCCGTTGTATGTACCAGCAACAACACCAAAGTTGAAGATTGAGTATTCATAATCTGCAGTTACTGAGTAACCCATTGCATTATCATTGTTTGTGTCATCTTTATCTAAGTCGTAGTATACATCTGCAGCAACTGTTACATTTTCTAATGGAGTTACTGTTGCATTTACATTTACATTAGCAATGTAATCCATGTCTTTACCTTTTTCCATTGTAATAGCTGATTTTAATAATGCTGATAATGAAACCATATCCATATCGTAACCAGCTGAAACATTTACAAATGCATATTGTGTATCATCTTTTACTAATGAGTAGTAATATGTATCTTCTACACCTAATGTTAATCCAGCTACATTAACTGATAAGTCTAAACCAGCTTCGATCTGTGTTGCATCTGAACTTGTAGCTTTTGTAGCTTTTTCTTCAATAATAGCGAATTTCTGTGATGTATAACCTTTATCTTTTGTAGCTTTTGCAGGTGTCTGATTGATTTTGTTAAAGAATTTAACGTGTGGTGTTAATGATAATAATTCACCTAAAGCAAATTCATTTGAGTATGATAATGTAAGAACATATTCTTTATCTAATTCATGTTTGCTTTTTGCTGTGTAATTTTTGTAAACTGCTGTAATATCTGTAGCATCTTCTGTTTTTGTTCCGTCGTCATAATCTGCACTTTTACCAACAGCTACTTCTGATGTATATGTTGTTTTTGTAGCCTTTAAAGTAGTTGTTTTTATTGAAGAAACAAAATCTCCACCAGCATTTGACATTCCATAGTGAGCTGATACTGATAAACCAGCAACTACAGCAAAGTCAGCTGAGAAGTCTACACCATAGAATGGAGCTGTATATGAAGCACCGCTTAAAAGTGTTAAATCATCTAATTTCCATGTTGTTTTTGTATATGTGTATGTTGATGTTCCTGTTAATGCAACGCTTTCTTTAGCTGCAGGTAATTCCCATTCTTTTCCTGATGCATCGAAGTAACCTAATACTTCAGCGTCTTTTGAGAAGTAGTTAACTCCGTAATTACCAGCAACGCTAACATCTGAGAATATTGAATCTAAACCAAATTTTGCAACTGGTAATGCGTATTCTACTGTTAATGAGTAGTCAGCAAATTCCATTTTTGCATCTTTAACAGCTTTTGTTTTATTAACATAATCTTTTGCACCTAAATCTTCTAAAGTTACTGATAAACCAGCAACTGCTGCAGGTTCAATAGTTAATGCGTTTTTAGCCAAGGATAAATCGAATAATTTACCTTCAAATGCAACACCGCTTACTGTAACATCTGAACCATCCCATTCCCATGCTGCTGTCCATGTTCCATCTGTTGTTGCTGCTTCAAAAGTTCCTTCTGCACCCCATGTTCCGCTACCAGCTGGGCCAGCAACTAAATCAAAACCATTTTCATCAAATACTAATTCGAAGCTTGCTGATCCACTAACTGTAAGTGCAGGATTAGCAAACATAGCTACGGATAATAATGCTACTAAAAACACCAATACTTTCTTCATTCAAACAACCTCCTTAAATATAGTTTTGTTTTGACTTAAACTGTAATTATTCTATCATAACTCTGCAAAAATGTCAAGTCTTTTTTAACATTAAATTAATTAATCACATGTTTTACTTATTAAAATACAAATGCTAATACAGCTGCTAATACTGCTGCTCCAATTCCAACCATGGCCATGGTATTTGCGGAATTAGCTTTTTCTTCTACTGCATTTATTTTTTCTGTGTTAGCATTAACATTTCCTTCAATTGTAGAAACTTTTGTATTTAAAGAATCAACTGAATCACTTAAATCTAACATATCTTCAACAACCATATCTGCATTATTAAATGCTCTGTAAGCAACTTTCGTTATTGTTTCTAACTTTGTAGAAACCTTGTTTAATTCTTCTGAAAGTTCTTTAACTTTTTCAACATCAGCTTTTTTAGCAATTAAAGCTTTTAATTCTTCATGAGCTTTTACATTTTCACCTGATACATAGTCAAGATCGCTCTGTAATGTTTCTAATTCTTCCCATAAACCATCAATATTTTCTGTGTTTACAGAAACATCATCAGTATTTTTGCTTAATGCATTTTCAAGAGAAGTTACTCTATCTCCTAAATCAAGAACCATGTATTTTGTTTCCAATAATTTTCTTGAAGTTTCACCTTTAAGTTTTGATACATCACTTTTTACTGATAAAGCATCATCTAATTTTTTGTTTAATAATTCCATAACTGTTTCTACTCTTTTTATATCTTCTGCTTTTGCCAATACAGGGTCGTTTTCAATGTAAGTTAATGTGTCTGATAATAATTCAGCAACTTCAGCTTTTGTTAAAACAACATCTGGATTGAAGTTATCTTCCATAGGAAGAATACCTCTGTTTGCTAAATCCATAACGTATTCATATGCCCAGTGATCCTCTGGAACATCAACAAACGCAAATGAATAGATACCAAAAAGTACTAATGCCATTACTAAAAGTGCTTTACGCATACGCTCTACCCCCTCTTTTAAATTTTTGAATTTTAAATAGTTGTTAATACACACTATTTATATTATACTATAAATTTTTTTAATTTTTTACTTTGTTTTGAGGTTAAAAAACCTTCTTTTTCCAATTCTTAGAATGTCATTGTCTTTAATTTCCAATAATTGGAAAGGATCATTGATTTTCGTTTTATTTATTCTAACTCCACCCTGCTTTATTAATCTTTTTGCTTCACTTTTACTTGAAATTGAATTCGTTTTCATTAATAAATCAATAGCTGTTATTTCTTTTTCAACTGTTAATTCTTCCATTTCATCGGGAATATCCTTTTTCTGGAAAACTTTTACAAATTCATTTTGAGCATATTCCGCCTTTTCTTTTCCATGGAAGAATTTTACAATTTCATATGCGAGTTTCATTTTTATGTCTCTTGGATTTACGGAATTTTCTTTCATTTGTTTTTCATATTCTTTTATTTCGTTTTCTGGAACATCTGTGGCAAGTCTCATATACTTCAATATTAATGTGTCAGGAATAGACATTACTTTTCCATACATATCAAATGGTTCATCTTCAAATGCAATGTAATTATCATATGATTTACTCATTTTTAGATGGCCATCTGTTCCCTCAATTATAGGCATTGTTAATACAATTTGTGATTTCTGGCCATATGCTTCCTGAATTTTTCTTCCAACCAATAAATTAAATAATTGATCAGTTCCCCCTATTTCAATGTCAGACTCAACCATTACTGAATCATATGCCTGAGCAAGAGGATATAAAAATTCAGATACGCTAATAGGTTCATTGTTTGCAAGACGTTTGGCAAAATCATCTCTTTCAAGCATTCTTGCAACGGTGTAATGTGAGGAAAGTTTAACTACATCGTGGAATGTCATTTTGTCAAACCATTCACCATTATATCTAACCTCTGTTTTTTCTTTGTCTAAGATTTTAAATGCCTGTTTTTGATAGGATTCTGCATTTTTCTTTACTTCTTCAAGGGTGAGCATAGGTCTTGTTTTTGATCTTCCTGAAGGATCACCAATTCTTGCAGTGAAGTCACCAATGATAAGTACAACTTGATGGCCTAAATCCTGAAATTCTCTTAATTTTTTTAATACTACAGCATGACCAAGATGTAGATCCGGCCTTGATGGATCTACTCCTAATTTAATTCTTAATTTACTTTTTTCTTTAAGTCTTTCCTTTAATTCCTCTTCATTGATTAAATCAACTGTGTTTCTTTTTATTATCTCAAGCTGCTTTTCTACGTCCACTACTTAATCACCTCGCAAGAAGTGCAGTAACTATAAATGAAGAAATCATAAACAATACTCCTGTCCATAATGCCATTTTTGCAGCTGGATCAAATCCTTTTTCTCTACCGAACATTGTATGAGCTGCACCTGAACCAAATGCTCCACCAAGTTCGGCATTTTTCTGCATTCTGTGTAATGCAAAATAGATTAAAGCAATGGATAAAACTATATGTACTATAATGGCTAATACTGTTAATGCTGACACAAAAAATTCCTCCTTTTTTCGTATTCTCAAAAAATATTATACACTAAATCTCTATTTAATTCAAGTTAAAATTAAATTTCAGTTAATTGATATGATTTTTTCTGAAAGAGGTGGATAAAATTTTTTTTGATTTTAAAAGATGTGACATATTATATAAATATAATATTGTTAAAATTCACTTGAAATCATAATAAATAATTTTAGAACGGGGGTGAAAAGATGCCAATTTATAGATATGTTTGTCAGGAATGCGGTCATGAATTTACTGTAATGCATGGAATGAATGAAACTCCTGAAGTTTTTTGTGAAAAATGCGGTGGAGTTGCTAAAAAAGGTATAGGAAGAGTGGGTATTGCATTTAAAGGAAGCGGTTTTTATATAAATGATTCAAAGTCATCTTCAACTTCTAAATCTACGACATCGACAACTGGTAGTAATAGTAAGTAATAAACAAAACGGTCCAGATAAATCTGGACCGTTTTTTAATCCCCCAATAATTTTGTTTTATTATCTTCTCCCCTTGCCACCTCTTTTCTTATCAAGTCTTCTTGAATACTCAGAAAGTTTCCTGTCGCTGTCTTTTAAGAATCTTGAAAGTTTCTTTTCGAATTCTTCATCTTTCTTTTCTTCCTGAGCATCTTCAGTTTTTAAGGAGAGTTCAACTTTTCCGTCTTTTGTTTTTCCGATAATTTTTCCTTCGAGTTCCTGTCCAACCTTTAAAAAGTCTGAGATGTTCTTTACGTAGTCATTTGAAATTTTAGAAATGTGAATAAATCCTTCTTCACCAGATTCTAATGTAACAAAAGCTCCGAATTTTTTAATGTCTTTTACCGTTACTTTCACAGTTTCCCCAAATGCCGTACTTTTAGTCACAAATACTACCTCCATAATAAAGTGATTTATAAATGATTAATATGGGAGGTTAACCTCCCACTTATGAGTTAAGGAATTTAGCATACTTATTCTTAAACTTCTGTACTCTACCTTCTGTGTCGATGATTTGTGAACTTGTTTCACCAAGGTAGAATGGGTGACAGTGTGAACAAACATCAACACGGAAATTATCTTCTGTACTGTAAAGTTGATGTTCTGCTCCACATGCACATTTTACAGTAATAAGCTTCATTTCTGGGTGTATCCCTTTTTTCATGTTATTCACCTCTATATTATAATTTTTTTGTCTGAGCAAATTATAACATATTCTCCTTTCTTAGTCAAGGAAGTATTTATATTTTAATAAACAATTGTATTAAATTTTAATGTAATTCTATTACCAGTATTTCTGGTGATGAGAAAAGCCTTATATTAAACCATGCTCCAAGGCCTCTGTTTATATACATGATTTTATCTTTATCAAGTTCTTTTTTTCCTCTTAAATAAAAGGCATATTTTTTTAGTATTTTTTTTGTTAAATAAGGAATGTATATCTGTCCGCCATGTGTATGACCGGCAAGGATGAGATTTGATTGATCAAAGACTTCTTTGTTATAAAATATTGTGTCTGGGATATGTTCGAGGGTTATTGTGTAGCTTGCTGGTGTTGTGTCGATTCTGGTTATTTGTTTATATATAGGAAGCCCTATTAATTTTAGATTTAATTCTTTTATTTTAAGTATAGTGGTATTGTCATTTATTATGTGAATGTTTTTGTTGTTGTAGGCATTATTTACTTTATTTATATCATAGTAATCCCAATTTCCATATATTAAATAAACAGGTGCAATTTCACCTAGCAATTTGAAAAAGAGGGTTAAGTCTTTTTGTTCTGTATTTTTTATTATAGAGTCTCCGGTATATAATATTAAGTCAGGATTTTCTTTTTTTATTTCATTTAAAATCTTGTCATGAAAAAATATGTATTTATACATATGCAGATCGGTAATATGTATTATTTTTATATTTCCATTATATTCAGGAATGTCAATGCTGAGATAGCTTTTTTGCAAAGAAAATGGTTCTATTATTATTGAGTATATTGATATAATTATAATTAATGAGATAAAAGCTTTAAAATTCTTCATGTTTTGCTCCTTTCCGTAGATACATCTTAAATTTGTTTTGATAATCATAAATATTCAATTCTAAGATGAGATGATTGATAATGATTGCACAATATCCTGTTTATTATTTTATGTTAAAAATGATAAAATAAAATTACGACAATATTAAATATAGGGGGAGATAGTTATGGACACAGTGACAATTTTAGATTTAGATGGAGAAAAGATTGAAATAAATACAGATACAGTTTTTCCTGTAATGCTCGCAGAAGTTATGTATGAAGGAGATTTAGATTTGTTAATGGCAGACTTAAAGTCGAATAAGAAGTTAATGAACGAAGCAAAGAAGATAAAAATACTTGCTGATAATATTCCTGGAATTTCTTCAAATTTTGTTACCCAGCCTTTCATTTTCTCCGAATTTCTTGCTTATTTAAAAGAGTTTGATTTAAAACCTTCTGATTTTAATCATGCCACGCTTAATGAACTTTATGATATAATTCTTGATTATGCAGACCATCACAATTTCGATGAATTAAAGGAAATTGTCAAGTTTATGATTGAGATCGATCCAAATTATACACCAGCATATGAAATTTTAGGTTCTGTGCTTGTTGAAGAGGGGAATCTTGAAGAAGGAAAGAAATATTTGGAATTGGCTGTTAAACAGGATCCATGGAATATAGCAGCATTGTCAGAATTGGGAGAAACATATTTTAATCTTGGAGAATATGAAAAAGCCGCAGAGATCTGGTTAAAAGAAGTTGAGTTAATGCCAGAAAATACGGTAACATATTTTATGATTGCTGATGCATATAGGCAATCAAAGAATTTTAAGAAAGCTGCAAGAATATTGGAGAAATTTTTAAATAAATATCCAAAGAGTATTCTGGCAAAATATGAGTTAATAGATATTTATAGAAAACTTGAAAGAACTATTGAAGCTGATGAATTGCAGGAAGAGATTGCAAATTCCCAGCCTGAATATGTGAGTGATGTTGAAATCTGGGCAAAGGTAATGTTCCAGAATGGAAAGTATGAAAATGTTGAGAAGTTTATTAATAAGTTCCTTGATAAAAATAAAGATTATGAACATTTTAGAATTTTATTGGCTATACCGATGTTAAAAACTGGGAAAAAAGAAGAGGCAAAATTGCTTATTAGGGAAATGAAGGAAAAGTATCCATGGTATTATTATGGTATGAAAAATATTCTGGAGGAGTTGCTTGAAGGTAATGAAAGAGATATTTTACAGGATTAAAGATGAAAATAAAATTAATAATTTATACTTACTCCCGATTTTATCGGGAGCTCTTTTTGTTCTTTTATTATATGGACTTTCAATGGATTTTTTTGTTTATATTATAATAATGATGATAGGAATTATAGACTTTAATACGTTTTTAATACCGGATATTTTAAATTATGCAATTTTATTTTTAGGTGTTATTTTTAGCTTTTCAGCGAAAAATATCTTCGTTGCCATATATTTGTATTTGACATTATGGATATTTGTTAGAAAAGGAAAGTTAGGGAAAGGTGATCAAATACTGCTTGCAGGAATTGGGATGTGTTTTGGCGAATCGGTTTTTGATATTATGTTGATTTCCTTGTTGATAGCGTTATTTTATCAATTAAAAAAGGGAAAAGAAAAGGTTCCATATGGATATTTTGTATCCATAGGAACCGCATTATATCTTATTATTAATAAGTTCTATCCATTCTCCATCATTTAAGTTTTCTGGTAAGGTTATATTTCCTATAGCAATTCTTTTGAGATCAATTACTTCAAGCCCAACAGCTTTCATCATACGTTTTACCTGATGAAATTTTCCTTCGGAGATTTTAATTGTAATTTTTTGGTTTTCTACCTTTTCTATTATTGCAGGTTTTGTGGTAAAATCCTTTAATTTGATTCCTTTTTTTAATTTTTCCAATTTTTCTTCAGTAATCTCTCCTTTTACTATTACTTCATAGGTTTTGTAAATGTCTTTTTTGGGAGAAATAATTTTATGTATATATTCACCGTCATTGGTAAGTATTAATAGACCATGTGCATCTTTATCAAGTCTTCCTGCTATTTTTAATTCATTTTTATATGGGTGGTTTATTAATTGAAGGACGTATTTGTCTTTTTTATCGTATGTTGCTGAAAGGTAGCCTTTTGGTTTGTTAATTATAATATAAATGTTTTTGTGTGGTATTATTTTTTTGTTATTGACCGTTATTTCATCGTTTTCTGAGACTTTAAATTCGGGCTTTTTTATTGTTTTACCGTTTACTTTTACAACACCGGCTTTAATAATTTTTTTTACTTCAGAACGTGTTCCAACCTTTGCATTTGCAAGGAATTTATCCAATCTCTCCATTAAAATCTTCCTTTTGTTACCGATGAATATACGTCTTCCAGGGATATTTTCATTTGTCTGAAGGAACATTTTATATTTTTATCTTTTAATAATTTTTCAAATTCATTTATTTTTAATGGAGTTTCTATAATTGCTGTTGTTGAGGAAATAATTTTTAATCCAAGTATATTTTCATTGTTTTTAAGTTCTTCAATATCTTTCAGGTATTCCTGAGATTCCAGCTCTATTTCTATAATGGAGAGTTTGTCTTCAAATTTTTTCATGAGGTTTATCATTTTATCGTATTCAACGATTTTTCCATCAACAATAATAGCAACTTCTGAAGCTATTTGTTCAACTTCCCACATATAATGCGAAGAAATGAGTATTGTCTTTTTGTTTTTAATATTTTCATCCAATATATATTCTCTTATAAATCGAGATGTTTCAACGTCTATAGCTATAGTTGGTTCATCTAAAAGAAGTAATTTTGGATTTTTTATTAAAGAACGGGCTATATTTAATTTTTGTTTATTTCCAGATGAAAGATTTTTTGTGAGTCTGTTTTTATATATTGAAAGTCCAAAATCTTCCAGTAATTCAATTGCTCGTGATTTTAAATCGTCTCTTACATTGCTTATTTTTCCAAATAAAATTAAATTTTCATATGGTGTAAGCTCATCTTCAAGAACTGTGTAGTCTGATACAAGGCTAATAATTTTTCTTACTTTATCCTTTTCTTTTACAACATCATATCCAAATGCTTTAACGCTTCCTGATGAAGGTAATATTAATGTAGAGATGATTTTCATTAAAGTGGATTTTCCTGCACCGTTTGGTCCTAATAATCCGACAATTTTTTGTTCGTCAACTGTAAAGTTTATATTGTTAAGAGCAATCACATCTCCAAATTTTCTTGTTACGTTTTTCATTTCAATGGCTTTTTCCATACTTTATTACCTCACATGTCGTATTTTAAATTCTTTCTTAATCTTCTTTCAAGATCGCGTTTTGCAATATCTTCTCTCTTGTCATATAATTTTTTACCTTTAACGAGAGCTATTTCTACCTTTACAAGCCCTTTGCTATTAATATACATCTTTAGAGGAATTATTGTTAATCCTTTTTCTTTAACTTTTTGATCCAGTTTTAATATTTCATATTTATGCATAAGCAATCTTCTTGGCCTTTCTGGATCGTGATTGAAAACAGAAGCGTTTTTATATTGACTAATATGAGCGTTGTATAAGAAAATTTCCCCTTTTTCTATTTTGCAAAAAGCATCTTTTAAATTTACTCTTCCATCTCTAATGGATTTCACTTCTGAACCCAAAAGTTCTATTCCCGCTTCATATTTTTCAAGAATATGATATTGAAAGGTTGCCTGTTTGTTATTGGCGACTATTTTCATTTATGATCCTCCATTTCTGAGCTTAATTTTTCTGAGAATTCATTTTTCCTTCTTATGGCTCTATTGATTCTTTCAGCGCGTTTTTTACCTATACCCGGAACGTTTATTAATTCATCCATGTTTGCTTTCATTAATGTTTCGAGATTTTTGAATGTTTCAACAACATTTCTTACAATAATTGAAGGTATTCTCGTTGAATATAATAGTCTAAATCCTCTTGGAGTTACAAAGAATTCTTCAAGGTCATTTTCTGTTTCTATATCATACCCAAGTTTTTGAGAGATTAGTTTCATATTTAAAAATTCTTCTGTTTTAAATCCGTCAAATAATTTTAAAGCTTCCTGGGGATATTGGAAATCGAGAAGATCTTTTGAATAATCCATAATTAATGCTCCAAGATATCTTGGAGTGATTCTATATATTTCATTTATTTCCAATTTTGAACTTTCTGCAGCTTCTCCAAGTTCGAGAAGGTATTTTTCTGCTTTTTGAGCTACTTTTAATGTCATGAATCCTTTTGATATTGCTTCAACAACTGTGGATAATATTACCCTGTTTTCCATTTCTGCAATATTAATTTCTGAAAGCAATTCAAAGAAGCTTTGCTTATATCTTTGTGCAACGGCTATTTCCTGGTTTAAACGAGGAAGGATTATAGTTTCTGGATATAGTACCCTGCTGTTTGTACCGTAATATATTGAAACCTGATTTCTTCTTTTTGAAACTGCTATGAGTATTTCATCTGTTTGTTTTGCCATTCTTTCTGCCGTTCTATGCCTCATGCCAGTTTGAAAACTCGGAATATTACTTGAAGGATTTAATTGAGCATTTGCATATAAGATTTTTGTGGCATCTTTATTTAAAACAATTGCTCCATCCATTTTTGCAAGTTCATACATTCTCTCCGGCTCAAATTCTGTATCTATAACAAAACCAAGCTGGATTAATCCTTTGCTTAAATGTTCTTCTGCATTATCAGTTAAGAAAATTAGGGCTCCTAAATTAGCTGAAATTATAAGGTCTATTCCATCCCTTAATTTTTTACCAGGAGCAAGTAATGAAAGTATGTCTGTAATGTCGTTTTTTGGAGTCATTATATCACCTGCCTTATGCAAAGAATCTTTTTACTAATTCACTGAGATTTGAAATTTTTATGTGTTCATTATTTTTAATCTTCTTAGAATTTGGTATTACAATATAATCAATTCCTAATTTTTTTGAAAATTCAATTCTTTTTTCAAGATTGTTTATATTTCTTATATTTCCATCAAGTCCTATTTCTCCCATTACAACAATAGAACCGCCAGTTGATATATCAAATAGCGAAGAAAGCAATGCGTATGCAATTGCTAAATCACTTGAAGTATCGGAAATTTTAAATCCTCCCGATGTACTTAAAAATATATCTTTTGATTCAATTGGAAGCCTCAATCTCTTGCTTAAAACTGCTATAATCATTAGTAGTCTATCTAAAGGGGCACCTGAGGTTACACGCCTTGGGTTTCCATATACAGGTTTGCTAACCAGTGCCTGTATTTCTATTGGAATTAATTTGCTTCCTTCCTTTACAATTGTCAAAACATTTCCAGAAGCAGTTTTATAATCTTTAAGAAAATAATTTGTATATTCAGATATTGGAATTAATCCTTTTTGTGTCATTTCAAACATTAATAGTTCGTCAGTGGGACCATATCTGTTTTTTAAAATTCTAAGCATTCTTAAACCAGAAGTTTTTTCCAGTTCAAATTGTAAAACAGCATCAACCATATGTTCTAAAACCTTTGGTCCGGCGATAATGCCGCCTTTTGTTACATGGCCCACTATTATAAGCGTGATGCCCTTCTTTTTACAATATTCGGATAAATAACGTGTAACTTCTTTTACCTGAAGAATACTCCCGGCAAAAGAAGAAAAATTTTCTGATTTTAATGTTTGTATTGAATCTATTATTAACATAGTTGGTTTTTCTTCTAATTTTTCAATTACAGATATTATCCGTTCAAGTGAATTTTCAAAGATTAAGCCAATTTTACTTCCATCTTTTTTTATTCCCAGTCGTTTAAATCGCTGAAATACCTGTTCTGCAGATTCTTCTCCGGAAACGTATATTACCATATTTTCACTACCAACAGATGAGGATATTTGTGTAAGTAAAGTGCTTTTTCCTATGCCAGGTTCACCGGCTAATAGATATACACCACTTTCAACAAAACCGCCATTTAAGACTTCGTCTAATTCTTTGAATCCTGTTTTTAATTTTTCCGGTTCGTTTATTTCATCGTCTAAAAATAGCAATTCTGTTGGTTCTGTTTTTATGTTTATGTTTGCTTTATCATCAAAAAGATCCGCGGTAAATTCTACCGCGGTATTCCATTCATTACATGAAGGACATTTTGCAAACCATTTTGTTGATTCGTATCCACAATTAGAACAAACAAAGTAATTTTGTCTCTTTTTACTCATTATGACACCTTCTGTTTTGGTTTAGAACTTCGTCCTTTTTTAAAGTGTATTTCGCCGTTTTTAGTATCTATTATTATTTTGTCTCCTTCTTTAAATCTTCCTCTTAATATTTCTTCTGAAAGCGGATCTTCAAGATATCTTTGAATGGCTCTTTTTAGAGGTCTTGCGCCAAAGATAGGATCGAATCCTTTTTCAATTAATAATTCTACAGCTGAATCTTTTATTTTAATGTGTAAGTCCTTTTCTTTAAGTCTTTTTTCAAGATCATTTAATTGAATTTTTATAATTTCTTTCATATGTTCTTTGGTTAATGGATGGAATACTACTGTTTCATCAAGTCTGTTTAAGAATTCAGGTTTAAAGGCTTTTCTAACTTCTTCCATTACAGATAGTTTTATTTCTTTGTATTTTTTCTCTTCTGATTCTTCATCGACAAATCCCATTGAACGTTTTGATTTATTAATTGATTCACTTCCAAGATTACTTGTCATGATAATTATAGAGTTTCTAAAGTCCACAATTCTTCCCTGTGAATCAGTTAATCTTCCATCATCCATTATCTGTAATAATAAGTTATATACATCAGGATGTGCCTTTTCTATTTCGTCAAGAAGTATTACAGAATATGGTCTTCTTCTTACAGCCTCTGTAAGCTGACCTCCTTCTTCATATCCAACATATCCTGGAGGTGCTCCAACAAGTCTTGAAACATTGAATTTTTCCATGTATTCAGACATATCAATTCTAACAAGTGCCTTTTCATCTCCGAAAAGATATTCAGCAATTGTTTTTGCCAATTCTGTTTTACCAACTCCTGTTGGTCCAAGGAATAAAAATACTCCTGTTGGTCTTTTTGGATCTTTGATTCCGCTTCTTGCTCTTCTAATTGCCTTGGAAACGGCTTTTATTGCATCATCCTGACCAATAACTCTTTCGTGTAATACAGCTTCAAGATTAAGCAATCTTTCCATTTCAGACATTTCAAGCTTTTTAAGTGGAACGCCAGTCCAATCAGAAACAACTTCAGATATATGTTCATCTGTGATTTCTATAATTTCCTTTTCGGCTTTTTCGCGCCATTCTTTATATTTCTTTTTGTATTTTGATTTTAATTTTACCAATTCTGTTTTTATTTCTTCTATTTTGTCATACTCATCATTTTGAGCGTAATAATCTTTTTTGTTTTCAAGCTCAGAAATTTTATTTAGCATCTTTTTAAGATTTGCTGGTAATGTTAAAGCATTTAATCTGGATCGTGCACCAGCTTCATCTATTAAATCAACAGCTTTATCCGGTAAAAATCTATCTGTAATATACCTTAGTGAAAGATTTACAGCAGCTTCAATTGCTTCATTTGTATATTTTACCTTATGATGTTCTTCGTATTTTGATTTTATTCCTTTTAAGATTTCAATTGCTTCTTCATATGTTGGTTCATTTACATATATTTTCTGGAATCTTCTTTCCAATGCAGGATCTTTTTCTATAAATTTTCTATACTCTGAAGGTGTGGTTGCACCGATTATAGTTATATCTCCACTTGCTAAAGCTGGTTTTAAAACATTTGCAGCGTCCATTGAAGATCCTTCTGCAGCTCCAGCTTCAACTATCATATGCAATTCGTCTATAAATAAGATTATGTCTTTATTTTTTTCAAGAATTTGCATTAATTTTTTCATTCTTTTTTCAAATTCTCCACGGTATTTTGTTCCAGCAACAAGTGAGGTTAAATCAAGCGAGAAAATACTTTTATTTTTTAATACTTCTGGAACATCCCCTTTTACAATCCTTTCGGCTAATCCTTCAACTATTGCACTTTTTCCCACACCAGCTTCACCAATTAAAACAGGGTTGTTCTTTTTTCTCCTTGCAAGAATTTCCATTACTCTTCTAATTTCAACTTCTCTTCCTATAATAGGATCGAGCAGATTTTTAGCAGCTTTTTCGGTGAGATCAGAACCATATCCTTCTAATTGTTTTATGGCATTTTGCTTTTGTCTTAATTTTTCTTCATTTTCTTCTTCAAACATAGTAATATCAGTTTCTTCGTTTTTTTCTTTATTCATCATTAAATCGGCAAGTTTTTTTCTCATTTCAACAAGATTTATGCCTATTCTTCTTAAAACATGTGCAGCAATACCTTCGCCTTCTCTACAAATGCCAAGTAATAGATGTTCAGCATCAATTTGCGTTGTTCCTAAGATTTCTGATTCATCGTATGCTAATTCAATAATTCTTTTTGCTCTTGGAGTTGGCTGTGGTGAAGCGCCAACAATATTATGAGTAGCATTTACACCAACGATATTAGTTATTTCGGCTTTTATTTTTCCATATGTAAGATTGTAATATGAGAATATTTGAGAAAGATATTTTCCTCCAACTTTTAATAAGCCAAGTAATAAATGTTCAGTTCCAACATATGGATGGCCCATAAATCTTGCTTCATTTTGTGCTTCGATAAATACTTTTGCAGCTCTATCTGTAAAATTATCAAACATATTATCACCTCCGTTTTGCGAATCACTATTAATTCTAACACATTTTATGAAAATTATGAAGTTCTTTCAGTAAAATTTGTGTTTAACATACAAAAATATCAAAAAAAATAATATATGATAAAATTTATCCAATTCTACTTATAAAAACGTTTTTAAACCTTAAAAAATATTTCAAGTATATTTTAAAATAAAGGAGTTTAATTACGATAGACTATTCTATCAATTGGAGGCGATATGATGTCAGAGCTCTTGGTCTTGGGAATCACTATTGTGGCGTATTATTTTATTATTTTTGCAAGAAATGTAAAAAAATCGATTATTACTTTTTTCTTTGGAACGTTATTATTTATATTAAAACCTGTTGAAGGACTTGAATTTGAAAATGTTGGTAACATAGTTAGTTTTGAAACACTTGGTATTTTACTTGGTATGATGATTATTGTAGAAATTTTAAAAGAAAGTGGTTTTTTTACATTTGTTGCAATTAATGCCATAAAAATGAGCAGGTATAAATTCTGGGTTGTTATTTTTCTTATTATGCTTGTTATAGCTTTATTTTCTGCTTTTCTTGATAATCTTATAACCATTATGCTTATGGCTCCAATTATCTTCTTGATTGCTGATACTTTAGAAGTTAACCCCATACCATTTTTAATGTTATCCATTTATATAGATAATATTGGCGGTATGAGCACATTGATAGGTAGTCCTTTAAATATTGTTCTTGGATCAATTGGTGAATTGGATTTCGCCACGTTTTTAGGTAAAATGCTTCCAATAACAGCTATTTCGTTCTTAAGTGTATTATTTATATTTAAGGTTACAAATAAAGTGGATTCAAAGGTGTATAATCAGAGATTAAAAGAAAAGCTTTCAACTATTGATCCTACAAAAGCAATTGAAAATAAATCATTAATGTATAAGGGGATTATTGTTTTTGCAATAGTTCTGGCAGGGTTTATGTTTCACTCAGCTATAAATATAGATCTTGCATTAATTGCTGTTATTGGTGCATTGACATTGATGTTATTAACCCAAAAAGATTTTGAAAGTATGTCAAAAGATTTAGATTGGGACACAATGTTCTTTTATGCAGGATTATTTACTATAGCTTATTCTCTTGAAGAGATTGGTGTTACTCAGGCAATTGCACATTTATTTGATCCGTTAATGGGAACACCAAAAGTATTAATGATAGTTATAGCATGGATTTCAGCGTTTACTATTCCGTTTTTAAGTGCAGTTCCAGGGACATTAATTATGGCACCTGTTATAAAATTACTTGTAATGAATGGAGCGCCATTTGATTTGTGGTATGCATATGCAATAGGGGCAAACCTTGGAACAAACCTAACACCGCTTGGAGCAGTACAAAATCTTGTAGGTGTTTCATTATTAGAAAAAAACTACCAGAAAACCATAACCTTTGCCGAATATATGAAAATGTCTGTGCTTCCAGTTTTGATACCTTTAATCCTCGGAACAGCATATTTAATATTTTTCTTTTAAATATTATAAAAATGAATTAGGTTGTCCAATAATTAAAAACACTCAAACCTTGATTGCTAATCTTCAAAAATTAATTAAAGTCAACCTCAGGGTTGGCTTTTTTATTTAGTTCATTTTTCTATGATATAATATTTTAGTAAAATAACTTTTATTCTATATATGTATAATTAATATAACTCTTGTTATGGGAGTGATAAGTATGAATAAAGTTATCTTTGAGAAAAAAATAAATAGTATTCAATTTCAGATTGTTGTTGGTGATTTAACAAAAGAAGATGTAGATGCAATTGTTAATGCAGCTAATTCTTATCTTTCACATGGTGGCGGGGTTGCAGCAGCAATTGTGAGAGCAGGAGGATATATTATTCAAAAAGAAAGCGATGAATTGGTAAAAAAGAATGGTATAATTAAAACTGGAAATGTTGGAGTAACTTCAGGTGGTAATTTAAAGGCAAAATATGTAATTCATGCTGTTGGACCGGTATGGCATGACGGCAATGAAAATGAAGAAGAATTATTATATAATGCAATATATAATTCGTTAAAAAAAGCCAATGAGTTAAATATAAAATCCATATCATTTCCTGCGATAAGTTCAGGTATTTTTGGATATCCTTTTGATAAAGCCTGCGATGTTTATAAAAAGGCTATTGAAGATTTTTCAAAGGAATTTAACCAACCAAATTTAATCCGTTTTTGCTTTATAGATGCCACAAGGGCTCAACGATTTTCTAAAATATTTTAATATGTATAGTATCTGGAGGTTATAATGGCAACTTTAAAAATTAGACCGGAAAAAAAACCCATAAAAAAGAAAAGAAATACTTTATCCGAACATTTAAAAACAATAAAAGCACAAAAAAGCGATGAAGAAAAAATTCATAAGGAATTAAAAAAACTTTCGTTTTCCTCAAATGCTGGAGTTGGATGGTTGAAAATTGTATTTTCCAGCTTTAATTTTTTAATTTCGTTGTTTTTAATTTCAATAATTCTTTTTATAAATTTTGAAAAAGAATTACTTCAAAGTATGCTTGGAACGCATTTTTCTTTTGAAACAAAAGGGATAATGATTCTGGGTATATTGTTTTTATTATATAGTATAATTGAACAATTTAATGCTATTTATTATTTAAAAGAATCTTTAAAATGGTATAGAATAACCTGTATTTTAAAGTTTATAGTTTCGTTATTGATGATTTTTTCTATTGTTTATTTGATATCGAAAAGCGGAATTCAATGGTTTGGTATATCGTTATTTGGAAATACAACGCTTGGTAAAAATAAGTTATTTTATATTCCGAGTATTGTATATCTTACATATTCAATATATCTTTCTCTTTTATCGTATTATGATTTATTAAAGTAAATAAATAATTAAAAATAAAATGACTATAGGAGGTTGTTGCAATGGTAAAACAGGAATATGATGTTGTAATTATTGGAGGAGTAGCAGCTGGAACAAGTGCCGCTGCAAGTGCAAAAAGAGGTAATAAAGACTTAAAAATTGCTATATTTCAAAAAGAACCATATATTTCATATGGTGGATGTGGATTGCCATATGTAATTAGTGGCGACGTAAAATCTCCAGAAGCAGTAATAGCTTTAACACCAGAAACATTTAAAGAAAAAAAAGGTGCAGATGTATTTGTAAATCATGAAGTATATGAAGTTGATTTTTCAAATAAGATTTTATATGTAAAATCAGGTGATGAAGAAAAAGAGGTTTCATATAAAAAGCTGGTTATTTCAACAGGTGCTTCACCAATAATTCCTGATTTTAAAGCATGGGGAGAAGAAGGAATATTTAAATTAAGAAATCCTGATGATGCAGCTTCAATTTTAAAATTTATAAATGAAAAAAGTCCAGAAACGGCAATTGTTATTGGTGGAGGATTTATAGGTGTTGAAACAGCAGAAGCTTTAAAATCACATGGTATAGAAATTACAATAATTGAAGGAATGGATCATTTATTGGGAAGTATTGAGCCAGAAATTCATGAAGAGTTTAAAACAGCAATTGAATCAAAAGGTGTAAAACTTGTATTTAATACCTTTGCAAAAGATATTATAAAAGAAAACGGTAAATTTAAAGTATTAACCGATGAAAATACATATGAAGCAGATATGGTAATTGTTTCAATTGGAGTTAGACCAAATACGGCATTTTTACAGGGTAAAGGATTGGAAATGGCTAAAAATGGTGCTATTATAGTTAATAACAAAATGGAAACCAATATAAAAGACGTATATAGCGCAGGAGATTGTGCAACTGTAAATCATTTTATAACAAATGAAAATGTATATATTCCACTTGGAACAACAGCTAATAAACAGGGAAGAATTGCAGGTAAAAATATTTCAGGAGGCAATGACTCATTTATAGGTGTTGTTGGTTCATTAATTACTAAATTTGAAGATATTGAGTATGCAAAGACAGGTTTAACACTTAAAGAAGCGCTTGAAAAAGGATTTGATGCTGAAGCAGTTGTTATAAAATCAGGTAGTAAAGCACATTATTATAAAGGTTCAAAGAAAATATTAATGAAATTGGTTTTCGAAAAGAAAACAGGAAGGATTTTAGGCGCTCAATTTGTAGGTGGCGAAATTCATCCAAGATTAAATGCAATAACTTCATTAATATATAATAACGGTACAGTTGATATGTTAAGAAATATGGACTTAGCATATTCACCACCGTTCTCACCAGTTTGGGATATTGATTTAGTTGCAGCTACTCAGGCAATGAAAAAAATATAAAAAATAAAAAAATAATATGGAGGGTACTCCGTGAAAATTTCTGAATATGTTATTTCTAAATTGGGATTTTATCCTTTTGATTTTGATGGTGAAATTGAAGAAGATTCATATTTAATTTTAAAGTTATTTGATCCACTTAGCGAATCAGAAGAAAGATTATATAAGCGTTTCTTTTCAAGACTATCAAAGAAACCTGTTAAAATAAAACTTCTTAATAAGAAGGAACCAGCGTATATATTAGAAAAATGGCTGGACCTAATTGCCGGTAATAGTGAAGAAAATTATTTAAGGTTTATAGTTCCAGATATAGAAAATAATTCCCTTGTATTTAGAGTGGCTAATAAATTTGCATTTGATAGAGTTAGAAAATATAGAAAAAATGTAGAAAATATTGTTTCGAGGACATTGGGGTATTTACCAGAATATGAGTTTATTTACGATGAATCCTTAAACATAGATTATAATGAATTATCTGACGAAAATGATTTTGATTATCACAATAATGAATATAATAATGAGCATATACCTGTAAATACAGTGCCTCAGGCTGTAGTTAATAATGAATTTTCAGATAATATAAAAAATGAAGATAATGAAAAAGACAAAGTGATTATAGGTTCTTATTTTAAGAAGGTATCTGTGCCTATTGATAAATTAAATGAAGTAATGTATCATACATCTAATGTTGTAGTTGAAGGAAAGGTGTTTTTCAAAGAATTTAACGACAGGGCAATTATTGTTACTTTATATATTACTGATAATAGGGATTCAATAACAATCAAATCGTTTAAAAATAATGCTGAAAAAGTAAATAATGAAATATCTGTAGGAGATAGCATAAAGGTTGAAGGTAAGATACAATATGATGAATTTCAGAAAGAATATGTAATAATACCTTTTAATATACTAAAAACAGAAACAAAAGAAAGAATAGATGATTGTGAAGAAAAAAGAGTGGAATTACATGCGCACTCTAAGTTTAGTGCTCTTGATTCGGTTCTTGATGTAGAAGAGTTAGTTTCAACAGCAGCTAAGTGGGGGCATAAAGCTGTTGCGATTACTGATCATGAAGTTGTTCAATCAATACCAACGTTTTATAGCATTGCTAAAAAGAAGGGTATAAAACCAATTTTTGGTTGTGAAATTAATGTTGTAAATAACAAGGTTTCAATTGCATATAATTTAGATAAAGAATATGGATTTGATGCAGATTTTGTTGTATTTGACTTTGAAACTACCGGTTTTGATCCAAATGCAGAAGAAATAATAGAAATTGGTGCTGTAAAGATTGAGAATGGACAAATTACAGATATTTTCCATAAACTTATAAAACCATCAAAACCTGTTCCTTTGAAGATTCAACAAATAACAGGAATAACCAATGAAATGCTGGAAGACGCACCGGATATATCCGATGTTCTCCCAGAATTTATGGATTTTATAGGAGATAGCATTTTAGTTGCTCATAATGCCAATTTTGACTACAGGTTTTTAAGAAGATGGGTAAAAGAAATAATGGATATAGATCTTGTAAAACCGTATATAGACACATTGGCTATGGCGAGAGCTTTGTTAAATCTTAAAGGTGGGCATTCACTTGATAAAGTGGTTAAGTCTTTGGGCCTGGAAAATTTTGAACATCATAGAGCTCATGAAGATGCTAAAATAACAGCCAAGGTATTTTTAAAACTCCTTGAAAAAGCCAGAGGAAGAGGAATAAAAGAAATAAATTCCTTAATGAATCTTGAAAAAATGATTGATTTTAAAAAGTTAAGAAAGCATCATGCTACTGTGTTGGTAAAAAATAGAATAGGTTTGAAAAATTTATATAAATTAGTTTCTAAAGCACATACAGAATATTTTTATAGGGATACCACAGTTTTATTAAGTGAGTTACTTGAAAATAGAGAAGGGCTTTTAATAGGTAGTGGCTGTACAAAAAACCTTATTTATGAAGAATATTCAAGAGGAGCTTCACAGGATGAAATAAATTCGTTGATTAGTATGTATGATTATATAGAAATACAACCTCTTGACAGTATAGAACATAAAAATGTTGATAAAGAACAGATAAAGGAATTTTATAGGGTAATATATAATAGTGCGAAAGATTTTAATATACCTGTTGTTATGACATCTAATGCGCATTATCTAAATAAAGAGGATAAAAAAATAAGAGATGCGTTAATAATCGGCTCTGCCACTAAAGGACAGAAAAAGCATGTATATAATTCCAATAAATACTTTAGAACAACAAAAGAAATGTTAGATGCAGCATACGAAATATTTGAAGATGAAAATATAGCAAAAGAAATTGTTATTGAAAATACAAATAAAATTGCGGATTTAATAGAAGAAATACAGCCGCTTGAAGGAAAGCTGCATCCGCCAATTATTGAGGGTGCAGATGATACAGTAAGACAAATGAGCTGGGAAAAAGCAAAGGAAATATACGGAGATCCTCTTCCGGAAATAGTAAAAGCGCGTATTGAAAGAGAATTAAATTCTATTATAAATCATGGTTATGCAGTTTTATACTTAATGGCCCAGAAAATTGTAAAAAAATCCAATGATGATGGTTATCTTGTTGGGTCAAGGGGATCTGTAGGATCATCTCTTGTAGCAACAATGATGGGGATTACAGAAGTTAATCCTTTGCCACCACATTATGTATGTCCTAAATGTAAATATAGCGAATTTATTACAGACGGTTCTTATGATTCGGGATATGATTTGCCTGATAAAAAGTGTCCACATTGTGGAATTGAAATGAAGAAAAATGGTCAGGATATACCTTTTGAAACATTCATGGGATTTGAAGGTGACAAAGTTCCTGATATTGATTTGAATTTTTCTGGCGAATATCAATCAAGAGCACATAAGTTTATTGAAGAGTTATTTGGTTCTGAACATGTATTTAGAGCTGGTACTATATCTACTGTTGCAGAAAAAACTGCATATGGATATGTAAAAAAATATGCTGAAGAATTTGCACCTGGAATGAGAAATTCAGAAATTTTAAGAATTGCAAAAAAAATTGAAGGTGCAAGAAGAACCACAGGTCAGCATCCAGGTGGTTTAATGATAGTTCCAAAAAATATGGATGTATATGATTTTACACCTGTTCAATATCCAGCAAACGATAAAAAAGCAAATACAATGACAACGCATTTTGATTATCATGTTATCCACGATGATCTTGTAAAACTCGATGCACTTGGGCACGATGATCCTACATTTTTAAAAATGCTCAGTGATCTCACTGGTGTTGAATATTTTAATATAAAAATGGATGACAAAGAAACTATGTCTATTTTTTCTTCAACAAAAGCACTGGGAATAGATTTGAAAAGTGAATTGAAAACAACAGTAGGGACATTGGGAATACCGGAATTTGGAACACAATTTGTTAGGGGAATGTTAGAAGAAACAAAACCCAAAACATTTGCAGCTTTGGTTCGAATTTCAGGACTTTCCCACGGAACAGATGTATGGCTTAACAATGCAAGAGATTTAATTGTTGCTAAAAAAGCTACAGTTGATGAAGTTATTGCCTGTCGTGATGATATTATGAATTATTTAATACAGAAAGGGTTAGATAAAAAACACTCATTCTTCATTATGGAAAAGGTTAGAAAGGGAAAAGGATTAGCTCCGGAAGATGAAGAGGCCATGGTAAAAAACAAAGTGCCTGAATGGTTTATAGGTTCATGTAAAAAAATAAAGTATCTTTTCCCTAAAGCGCACGCTGCGGCATATGTAAGTATGGCGTTCAGAATTGCATATTTTAAAGTGCATTATCCACTTGCTTTTTATGCAACATACTTTTCTGTTAAAGGTGATGAATTTAATACCGCTATTATTTTAAGAGGAAAACCAGCAATTAAGGGAAGAATCTTTGAATTAAAGGCATCAAAGTCACTTGATGTAAAGGAAAAAAATGAATTAACTGTGCTTGAATTGGCATATGAAATGATATTAAGAGGTTTTGACTTTTTACCGCCAGATATATATAAATCAGATGCAAAAAACTTTATTATAGAAGGTAATAAATTAAGAATTCCGTTTATTAAAATACCAAATCTTGGAGAAAAAGCTGCAATTAGTATTGTAAAAGCAAGAGAAGAAAGGAAATTTCTTTCAATTGAGGATTTGTTAAATAGAACAGGAATAAATAAAACAACTGTTGAAACATTTAAAAAAATGGGTATATTAAAAGGATTGCCAGAAAGAAATCAGGTAAATCTATTTGAAAGTCTTATGTGAGGTTGGTGAGAAGTATGCCGGTAACTGTGCTGGTTGTAGATGATTCAAAATTTGATAGGATTATTTTAAAGGATATGCTTGAAAATCTGGGATATATGGTTGTTGGAGAAGCAGAAAATGGAAAAGAAGCTGTAAAAGAGTATTTTAAAACAATGCCAGATATAGTTTTAATGAATCTTATGATGCCTGTTATGAATGGTATAGAAGCTATGACATTTATACTTGAGAATGATCCATCGGCGAATATTATAGTTACATCATCTTCAAGTGAAAAGAAATACGTTACCGAAGCAATAAAAAACGGTGCAAAGGATTTTCTTGTTATTCCTATTAAAGAAAAAAAGTTAATAGAAGCAATAGAAAACATATTATCAGCAAAATAGCGGGATTTACTCCCGCTATTTTTATTTCACATTTTCATAAAAAGTTTTGACAATTAATGTCCATAATTCTGCAGTTCTCGGAAAGTTAAATCCTCCGCCGCCTAATAAGATTACAGGAAATTTATTTTTCTTTGCACATCTTGCCAGTACAACTGATATGGATTTATAAAACCTTTCGCTAAGGTTTATTGATGACATTGGATCATACATATCACCATCTACACCCATTTGAATTATAAGCATTTCCGGTTTAAAGAATCTAATTTCATTTGGAATTGTGGATAAAACCCTTGTCATAATTTCCTGTTCGGATTCACCAGGAGTTATTGGAATATTAAGGTTTGTTTTTTTATTTTCAGAAGTAAATCCGCTTACATATGGATATTGTGTAGAAGGATCCTGATGGATAGATATGGTATACACAGAATCATCGTTTAAAAAAGCTCGTTGTGTTCCATCGCCATGATGAACATCCCAATCAATTATCATAACTTTTGAAAATCCTTTCTTTTGAGCATATTTAGCGCCAATAACAACATCATTGAAAATACAGAACCCTCTTGCTCTATTTTCAAAAGCGTGATGCCAACCTCCACAGAGGTTAACAGAAATTCTTGCATCATCAGTAATTGAATTTATTGCTGTTAATGTTGCGCCAACAGAAAGCCTTGCAGGATTATACATGTTTTTTACAGGTGTTTCAGCAGAACCGCCAATATTTTCTTCAATACTTTTTATATAATCTAAAGTGTGGAATAAAGCTAATTCCTCTTTTTCTGCGTATTCTGGAGAAATTAAATTATATTCCAAATCTTCCTCTTTTTTTAGTCTTTCAATACCTTTTTTGCACCTGATGCTTCTCAAAGGATGACCGGGACCAAAATCATATTCCATCAATCTTTCATCCCAGATAATATTAATCATAAAATCACCTCTCATTATAGAAAGTTATATTTTCTGATAATATATATTTATTGTAGATAATTATATTATACCTCAAAATTAATACATTTTTCTTCGAAAAGCTATATTAACAAAAGTTGAATTTTATATTTTTATGTGATAAAATCAAAATAATTAGCATAACAAACTTTATGTTGTGCATAAACTTATACGAGGGGGGATAAAATGGAATTCTTGAGCGTCGGGGTACCAGAAGATATAAAAAGGGAATTAAGTGTAGGTAATATTGGAAATGCGTTGTATTTAATTAATAAAATGCTTGAAAGAGACTTGCCAGATTTATTGCGTAAACGGTTAAATTATGAAAAAGAAAGAATAAACAGATTAATACTTGATTATCCATATACAATAGAAGAGGCACGTAAAATTGCAAAAGAAAGAATTAGAGGATTTAAAGATATAGGATTTGAAGAATTGTTTCAAAAAGGGGAATTGGATTATATTATAATTGATGGGAAAGCATATTTTGAAAAAAGATTTGCATATAATATAGGGTTTAAATTTGAGAAGTATAAAAAGTTTGTGAAAAATGATGAAAGTTCCTTAAAAGCGCGGGAATTGCTTCATAGTAGATTGGACGAAATTATAAAAGAAAATTCACCTGCTAAAAAATATAATGTTAGAGCAAAAATTAAAATTTCTCCTATATATGAAAATATTAAAGGTGATATAATAAAAGCATGGTTACCTTTACCAGATGAAAAATTCCAGGTAAAAAATGTAAAAATTCTTGAAACAAGTCACGAAGAGTATAAAGTTTTTAATAAAAATCTTCAAAAAACAATATATTTTGAAGATCTGACAAAAAATCAAAAAGATTTTTTTGTTGAATTTGAATATGAAATTTCAGAACTGATAAATAATATCGATCCTGAAAAAGTAAAAGAAGGTTATCCTGCGGAATATAAAAAATTTCTTGAAGAGAAGCCACCACATATTTTATATACATATTATTTAAAAAAACTTACTAAGGATATTATTGGAGACGAGAAAAATCCATATCTAAAAGCTAAAAAAATATATGACTGGATTACATTAAATGTAAATTATTCATATGTAAAACCATATAGCATATATGAAAATATTCCTCAATTTGTGGCAACAAATCTAAAAGGTGATTGTGGTTTTCAGGCATTACTGTTTATCACCCTTTGTAGAATAGCTGGAGTTCCAGCACGATGGCAGTCAGGTTGGTATATAAATAAATATTTTGCATCTCCGCATGATTGGGCATTATTTTATGTTGAACCATATGGCTGGTTACCAGCAGATTTGTCTTTTGGGGGAGCAAGACGAAATATCCCTGAATATAGAGAGTTTTACTTTGGAAATCTTGATGGTTTTAGGATGGTTGCAAATAATGATTATTATGAAGACTTTGAAAATAAAAAGTATTATAGAAGCGATCCATATGATAATCAGGTGGGGGAATTAGAAACGGAAGTTGAAAATATTTATTCAAATAATTATGAATATAAAATTGAGGTCATAGAATTTAAAAGGGGGGAGAAAAATGAGTAAAATAAAAAAAATTACATTTGAAGTAAAAAAATACGAGTTTCATAAACCATTTCATGTTACAGGTAGCATTTCAAATTATGCAACAAATATAGAAGTTGTTTTAGAAACGGAAGATGGTGCAAAAGGATATGGCGAGGCTTCACCCTCATTTAGGGTAAATGGTGAAAAGGTTGAAGCGTTATATGCTTTGGAATCTTCTATAAATGAATTATTAGTAGGTATGGAAGTTAGAAATTACAGACAGATATTTGATTTAATGGACAAATACTTTGCATCTCCAAGTATTAAAGCTGCTGTCCAATACGCTACACTTGATGCATTTTCAGAAGAAATAAATGTTCCAGTTTATCAAATCTTAGGTGGTGCAAGAACAGAGATTGAAATTGATAAAACTGTAAGTATAGATACAGTCGAAAATATGGTTAGAGATGCTGTTGAAATATATAATGCCGGTCATAGGGTAATAAAAATAAAGGTAGGTGAAGATTTAAAGAAAGATATAGAAGCTGTTGAAGAAATAGCTAAATTAACCAGTGGAGCAAAATATATAGTTGACGCAAATATGGGTTATACACCAAAAGAGGCTATTGAATTTGCAAAGGTATTATATTCAAAAGGGATAGATTTAGGGTTATTGGAACAACCAGTAAAGGCTACCGATTTTGAAGGATTAAAATTTGTAAGATACAATTGTCCATTTCCTGTTGGTGCAGATGAGAGTGCAAAAACTAAATATGATATTATGAGATTAATAAAAATGGAAGCTGTAGACTTTATAAACATTAAATTAATGAAATCAGGTATTTCCGATGCTTTAGCTATAGTTGAAATGGTAAAATCTGCTCATTTACAATTAATGATAGGTTGTATGGGTGAATCAAGTGTTGGAATTAATCAAAGCGTTAATTTTGCGCTTGGAACAGGAGCTTTTGTGTATCATGATCTTGATTCAGCATTACTTTTAAAAGAAGATACCTTTAGAGGGAAATACATTTCAGAACCACCAGTATTCAAAGGAATATAAAACAGATAAAATTTATCCAATTTTAACATGATACCTCTTGACTTTTTGGAGAAAATAGGATATAATAAATTTGTATTAATTACAATTTTATAACTAATTAGGAGGCGGGATTATGAAAAAATATGTATGTACAGTTTGTGGATATATTTACGATCCAGAAGAAGGAGATCCAACAGCAGGTATTCCAGCAGGAACATCATTTGAAGATTTACCAGAAGATTGGGTATGTCCAATGTGTGGTGTAGGTAAAGACTTATTTGAAGTACAGGAATAATAATTAATTAAAGAGGTGCTTTTTTAAGAAGCACCTCTTTTTTATCACCAGATATATTTTTCTTTTAAAATATCCTTTGTAGCTGTTATAACCTGTTGATATTCCTTTTTAATTTCAGGATATAACAATTCAGGGTCAATGGTAAGAATTTTTTCTTTAAAACTTTTTATAATTTCATCTTTAATAATAACCTTATTTTTAAATAAGTCAAGATATTCTTTTATTTTCAATTTTGCGTTATTATTATACTCTTCAATTCTTTTGCTTTCAAGAATATTTAATTTTTTAATTTCGTCTTTTAATATATTGTATTTCTTTTCATTAAAGGGGTTTTTAATAAGTTTATTAAACGAATAATTAATGTATTTGATATCTTTCTGGAAGTTTATATTGTATCTTCTTGAATTTAAATCTTCATACTCAATCTTTACTATTTCTATAAACTTATCAAATACCTTTTCTGTTAACTTTGAAAATTCTGTATTGAGAGTTTGATCATTCGAAAGTTGTCCTTTTTGTATATAATTCCATATTTCATTATATCCTTCAACCATATTTATTAATTTAAAATCATCACTATCAATAAATTTATTAAGGTTTTTAATTTCGTCTATAATAAGCATTTTCTTTTCGGAATTTTTAATTTCCTTTGTTATATCCATTTGTATTTTTGAGAAATATGACTGAATTCCGGAAATTTCAGCGTTTATATTCTTTATGTCTTTTACGAGTTTATTAATATTTGAATTGTTAATCTTTAAAGAGGTTTCAAGAGAATTTATTTTTTTATCAATATTCTCAAATGATTTTTTTAGAGTTATAAAATCATTTTTATTAATAAAACTGGAATTGATTTTATTATTGAGATTTTTTATGTTGGATAAAATTTCATTATTATCACTTGATAAACTTTCAAAATTCTTTGAAAGCTGTTCTATTTTAGAATCGAAAATATTTAATTTATTAATATATTGAGCATAAAAGTCATCATTTTTAGAATTCTTTGTAATATTGATAATGGAAGATGCAATTTTAGAAATTAAAATGTCCTGTTCTTTTTGTTTTTTATTAAGATCAGAAATAAGATAATTAATCTGGTTTAATTTTTCCTCAATACTTTCAATCTTTGAATTAAATTCTTTGGAAATTACAGGTTCAGAGGTATTTTTATTCATATTATTAATTATTTGAGTGCTTTCAAGTGTTGAGAATTTTTTTTGCAATTCATCTTTTATTGAAGTAACAATATCCTCTTTTAAAGAATTATAATCAATATTAACTGGTTTAATTTCAATTTTTTCAAGATTTTTTAAAGCATTTTCCAATCTATCGATAGTATTATTTAAAGCTTTTGTGTCTAATGATTTTAAAGTATCCTTTGTTTCGGCGAGATCGAGTTCTATATCAGGAATTTTCCTTACATTAGAATTTATTATATCAAGTATTTGGAAGTTATTATTTAATTTTTCTAAATTTGTGTTTAGTGTTCCAAGAGAAGAAAGATTATATTCTATATTATTTAAACGCTCTAAAATTATGGCTTCATTTTTATAACGTATGGAAATTACATAAATAATAATTCCTATAAATAATATATTTAGAAACAACATAAACCTGAGGAGTTTTGTGAAATTTTTGTTTTCCTCAATATTGGATTTATTCTTTTTGTTTGGTGATGGTGTATTGGACATATTTTTTACTTCAAGATTTTCATTTCTTTTAAATTCAGTCATTCTATTAAGTCCTCCTTCCCGGTTTTACTACTAGTATTATATCATACTTATTTTGATTTTTATTCTTTCTTTAAAATAATAGTTTTCCGTTTAATTAATTTTTGTTATTAGCATTGATTATATGTTATTGAATGAAAATATAAAAGAATAAATACGATTGAAAATATTTTTTTATGAAAATCTTAAAATATTTATAAGATTAAATTTGGTATAATATAATTTGACAAATTTTTGGAGGTGGAAAAATGCAAAAAGACGAAAAAAAGGTTTCTTTGTTTAATTCATTTAGTTTTAAAATAGGTATATTGATAGTTTTTTTATCAATTACACCTTTATTAATAACTTCTTTTGTATTAAACTATTCAATAAAAAAGCAGGAAAAGATTATTTCGCATAATTTTGAGAATCAGATTAATATTATACAGGAGAGTTATAAAAAACAGTTTGAATCGTATAATAATTTATTAAAAACACAAATTGAAAAATATAATAAAGATATAACCTCTCAGGTTGAATTATTGCAAAAGGATATAAATGGAAAAATAGAAAAATATTTTCTTGAAAATTATGATAATACATTAGCTACATTGTTTTCTGTTTTTGAAAATAAAATAAAAGAAAATACGCAAAACCTTGGCGATTTTCTAAATGCAATTTCCAGAAGTGAAAAAATAAAAGAAAAAGCAGCTTCGAGAAGTATATCGATAATAGAAAGATATAAAATTTTACAACCATATGTTGAATTAAATAAATTCGATGGATTGCAACTGTGGCTCGTTAATCCAAAAGTCTTTACCAGAAAGAATGCATTTACAATAAATATAAAAGATACAACATATAAAATTCAAAGAAAAGCAGAAAGCTATTCTCCGGGTAAAGATACATTAAAAAAATTAAATATAACAAATATTGTAAAAGAAGAAAGTAAAAATATTATAGAAAACAATATCTCGTTTGGGAAAAATGAAATTATTACCATTGAAAATAAACCGTATTATGTATCAATAGTACCTGTTTATGATCCTGTTTCAACTCAAAAAATAGTTGGAATATTGGTTGGATTAAGAGCTTTTGATTATAATGATATAGTTTCTCTTGGAAATCTAATAAATGCATATATAGTTGTATATGATAAAAGTGGGAATCCGTTATTTGGAAATATTCCAACATCAGGATTAAAATTTAACCCTTCAAATTCCAATAAGTTTATTACAGAAACATTATTGAAAAAGAAGGCAAGAAGTTATTATACACAATCAAAAATTCTTCCTGATATGTATATTCAAATATCAAAGAATTTAATAGATACAAAGACAGATATCAATATTAATTTAAAAAGCGACTTTGAATTACCACCATTTAAAACAGAAAATATAGATCTCAATTTGAAAATAGACATGAGCAACGTTTTACAGCTTATTGCAGTAATTATATTAATAATAATAGTAATTTCAATAATTACATCTATAGCAATAGGAAATAGACTTTCTCGGGATTTATCTCTTGTGGCAGATAATCTTGATAATATCTCAAAAGGGAATCTTAATAATATAAAACAATTACACAAAAAGAAAAACGATGAAATAGGGTTAATGATGAATAAAATACATGAAACTCTGGATTTTCTAATTAAAATGTTTAAGGATTTAAATGAAAATGTACAGAGCTTAAATAAAGCTTCAGATGAAATAGATGAATCCTCTGAAAAACTTGAACATACAAAAGAATCAATAGAAAACATAGTAAATAGCGTTCAATCCCTTATGAGTAATCTCGAAGATTTTATAGATTCTCTTGAAAATAGCATAGAAGTATTATTTGAAAATAGCGGAAACCTTTCAAACGAAGCAAATACAATTGAAGCTACAATTGATAAATTAAGTGAATTTAATACAGTAACAGAAAAACTAACCTCTGATACAAAAGAAACAACAAATGTGATAAATAATTTAATTTTAAATCTTGCAGAGAATTTCAATGAATTTACAGTGAAGGTAAATCAAATTTCAGATTTTGTTGTAAAAATTACTGATATAGCAAAACAAACAAATCTTCTTGCATTAAATGCGGCAATAGAAGCAGCAAGAGCAGGGGAAGCTGGTAAAGGATTTGCTGTAGTTGCAGATGAAATAAGAAGTTTATCTGAAGAAACCAATGATACAGCAATAGATATTGCGAATCAGGTAAAAGTAATAACAGAAGATATGAAAAAATTACTTGAAGAAGTTCAGTCATCAAAAGAAAATGTTGTTTCACTTGAAAATACAATGTTGAAATTTGAAAATGGAATGAAAGAAATAAATGAATTAACCAATGAACTTGATAAAGTATTTGATGTATTAAAGAGTATAATAGAAGACCAGAATCAAATATTAAACTCATTTGATTCAAGAAAAAATGATTTAAACAATTTTGTTGAAAGTTCGAAAAAAGAAATATTAGGATTTTCTGAAGTAATAAACAATGAAACTCAAATAATAAATACTCTGATAGCCCAATCAGAAAGATTACAAAAAAGTTCAGAAAAGCTTACATCTATAATTTCATTTTTCAAAGTCGATTAAACTTGGTTAAAAGAATTTAAAGTTGATTATTGAAAAAAATCTAAATTTATGATATAATCCCTCTATACAATATGTATAGGGGGTGTTTTTTTATGAATCATGAAGATGTGTTAAGGATTGTCGAAGCTGAAAAGGTGAAGTTTATCAGATTGCAGATTACAGATATTAATGGTCTGCTGAAAAATGTAGAAATACCTTGGGATGAACTAAAAAATTCCTTTGAAAAAGGAACGATGTTTGATGGCTCATCTATTGAAGGTTTTGTAAGAATCGAAGAATCAGACATGTATTTAAAACCGGACCCGGAAACATTTGCAATCTATCCATGGACAGACAAGGGGTATAAATCTGCCAGAATTATATGTGACGTTTATACAGCTGATGGAAAACCGTTTGAAGGGGATCCGAGATATCGATTAAAAAAAGTATTATCCAGATTAAAAGAACATGGATATGAAGGTTTTGTTGGACCAGAACCAGAGTTCTTCCTTCTTCCCAAAGATCCTCAGACACATAAACCTATCCTTCAATTCCTCGATAATGGAGGTTACTTTGATCTTCTTCCTATTGATCAGGGTGAAGAAACGAGAAAAGATATAGTTCTTGCCCTGGAAGATATGGGAATAAATGTTGAAGCTTCCCATCATGAGGTTGCCCCTTCTCAACATGAAATTGATTTTACATATGATGAAGCGCTAAAAACAGCAGATAATATACAGACATTTAAATTAGTTGTAAAAACAATAGCATTATTAAGGGGATTACATGCAACATTTATGCCAAAGCCATTCTTCGGCGTCAATGGTTCAGGAATGCATACACATCTCAGTTTATTTAAAGATGGAAAAAATATATTCTTTGATCCTGAAAATGATTATGAATTAAGCGATGAATTAAAATACTTTGTAGCCGGTGTATTAAAACATATAAAAGCGATAACCGCTATAGCCAATCCTACAATTAACAGTTATAAACGTCTTGTTCCGGGATATGAAGCTCCTGTAAATATAGCCTGGTCACCAAGCAATAGAAGTGCGTTAATTAGAGTTCCAGCAGCAAGAGGAAAAGGAACCAGAATTGAAGTAAGGAGCCCTGATCCAACAGCAAACTCATACTTATTATTAGCAGCTTTATTTGCAGCTGGTTTTGAAGGTATTCAGGAAAAATTGGAACCACCAAAACCTGTAATATCGAATATTTACCATATGACACCTGAAGAGAGGGATAAAATAGGAATAGACCATCTTCCTGGCAATTTAAAAGAAGCAATTGAAGAATTGAAAAAAGATGAATTAATGAAAGAAGTATTAGGAGAGCATATATTTGAAAAATATATTGAAATGAAGGAACATGAGTGGAAAGAATTTTCAATTAATGTGACTGATTGGGAAATTAATAAATACTTATGGATTATGTAACATTTTTCTATTATAATATAATATGGTTTTAGGGACCTACAATCGGCTGGGTCCCGCGCAACGGGAACCCGCGAACCTGGTCAGGCCCGGAAGGGAGCAGCCATAAGCGGTACTTCCTGTGTGCCGCGGGGGTGCCCAGCCATCTTTATTTATAAGGGGGATTTTTATGAATATAAATAAAAAGTTTTTTCTTTTTTTTATAATCTTTATACCTGTTTATCTGTTTTCGTTAAATCTTGGGATATATTCAGATGGAATATTTCTTGAAGAAACATACAATAACGTTAAAGTAAAGGGAGGATATCCCACTTTTGGTGTATCGTATTTTACAAATACATCGTTAACAACATTTGATATTACAGCAGATTTTAATCTCGATAATCCGCAGTTAAATAATTATGTCTCTGCAACATTTGGAATAAAAACAAACAATTTAAACATTTATTCAGGAATAAGCAATACATTTAATGAAATATCTTCGCGAGATTCCACCGCTACGGCAAATATAGGTAATATAATGGCTTATTCAGGAATTCTTCTTGATAGTTATCCGGTATCTGCATATTTACAGTTAAACTTAAAAACATTAAACTGGATAAAAACAGGAGATATAATTACCACATTACCTGCAATTAGAGGAACATTTGAAGATACGTTGTTAATAACTTTTGGAATAAAATATAAAGTACAGATAAATGCAAATAATATAATTATATTTTTCAATTTTGGAAGCAGTTATATAAGTTTTCCAAATGGGTTGACATTATATCAATTTCAAAAGAAATACAATTTTGGAGTGTTAGTTGATTTAAATGAAATCATTAACACTGAGAATCGGGAGGAATAATTTAATGCGTGAAAAAAATGAGAGGATTTTTGGACCTGAAGATTTAAGGGATTTAACGCCGGAACAGGTAATAAAATTATATGGTGAAACAAATAAAAAAAAGAAAGTTGAAAAGAAAAAACCAACAACCTTTCAACATTATTATGTGGAAAATCCAGAATCTGAGTTAAGGGTAAAAGAATTGGAACTCAATTTAAAAAATGGACACACATATATATTTAAAGCACCTACAGGTGTTTATGGAAAAAAAGACATAGACAAAGCTACAAAGGTATTACTTGAATATGCAGAAATAGAAGGAAAAAAAATACTGGATATAGGATGTGGCTATGGAGTAATTGGCATTACATTAAAAAAAGAATATCCTGATATTGAAATATACATGAGCGATATAAACAAAAGAGCAGTTGAATTTTCAAAGATAAATGCAAAAAATAATAATGTTTTTGCCGATATAAGGCAGGGATATTTATATGAGCCGTGGGAGAATGAGAAATTTGATCAAATAATTTCCAATCCGCCAATTGTAGCCGGGAAAAAAGTATGGATGGCATTAATTGATGGAGCATATGAACATTTAAATAATGAAGGTTCATTGCAACTTGTTGCTTTTCACAATAAAGGTGGAAGTAGAATAAAAGAATATATGAAAAAGGTATTTGGAAATGTAATTGAATTAACCAAAAAAGGCGGAATTAGAGTATACAAATCGGTGAAAGAAAAATGATAGAAGTAAAAAATCTTTTTTTTGGATATGAAAATAAAACAATATTTAATAATTTTACTCTCTCTTTTGAACCACGGGTTCCCGTGGGGTTAGTTGGTGCAAATGGAAGCGGTAAGTCTACATTACTAAGAATGATGTGTGGTATTTTAATTCCACAAAAAGGTGAAATATATTATAACAACACAAAAATAAATCATAATGATATAAATTCTCTTTTGTTTTTAAAAAGAAATGTTGGATATATATTTCAAAATCCAGAAAATCAAATAGTTGGAGTTACAGTAGAAGAAGACATAGCTTTTGGATTGGAAAATCTTGGTCTTGAAAGAGAAGAAATGAAAAAAAGAATAAAATGGGTACTTGAAGTAACAGAATTAATAGGCCTTGAAAAAAAGGATCCAAATACGCTTTCCGGAGGTCAAAAACAGCGATTGGCAATAGCTTCGATAGTTGCCATGCAACCTGAATATATATTAATGGACGAACCAACAACCATGCTTGATCCAGAAGGAAGAAAAGAAATATATAAAGTAATAAAAAATCTGATTTCAATAGGGAAAACTGTAATAATAGCTTCTCATCATGCAAGTGATTTAAAGGTTGTCAAAAAAATTATAGCTCTTGAAAAAGGAAAGATAGCATTTAATGGTGATAGAGAACGATTTTATAACTGGTCTGAAAGCAAAAGGTTTAATGTTGAAATACCTTTTGAAAATATAGTCAAAAAATATACAGGACGAACATATGAAGACATGGAGAGAAAAATATGTCAATAGAAATCAGGGATTTAAACTATACATATGCAGAAGGGACACCATTTGAAAGCATTGCATTAAAAAATATAAACTGGAAAATAAATGAAGGAGAAATGTGGTTATTACTTGGAAAAACAGGTTCGGGTAAAACCACACTTATTCAAAATATTAATGGTTTATTAATACCCAAAAATGGTGAAGTTATAGTAGACGGATTAAAAACATCAGATAAAAACGTTAATATAAAGGATATAAGAAAAAATGTAGGAATAGTATTTCAATATCCAGAAAATCAATTTTTCTTACCAACAGTATTAGAGGAAATTTTATATGCGCCGAAAAATTTTGGAATAGAAATTTCAAAAAATGAATTGCTGGAAATTTTAAAAATAGTAGGATTAACTCCAGAATTTTTAACCAGAAATCCTTTTAGTCTTTCAGGTGGCGAAATGAGAAGAGTGGCAATAGCTTCTGTCCTTGCGTATAATCCTAAATATATTGTATTTGATGAACCTACTGTCGGGCTTGATTATAATGGTAGAAAAAAAATATGGCAGATTATTGAAAATTTAAGAAAAGCAGGTAAAACAATAATAATTGTTACACATTGGATAGATGATTTAATTTCATTTAAGCCGAAAGTTTTACACATTCAAAATAGAGAAATAAGCTTTAAAGGTGAATTTAATGATTTTATAATGCTTGGTGAAGAAGAATTGAAAAAAAGAAGTATCTCACTATCAGAAAAATTGAAATTATACTATTGTTCATTAAAAAATAATATAACGTTAGAAAAATTATTTCAATATTGAAAAGAATAGACGTTGACTAATTAGAAAAATCATGTTATAATACTATCAGTCTTGGGAGGTCGTCTAATGGCAGGACAGCGGACTCTGGATCCGCCGGTGGAGGTTCGAGTCCTCCCCTCCCAGCCATTCACCTAATTTTAGGTACACGCCTGTAGCTCAATTGGTAGAGCGGCGGTCTCCAAAATCGCAGGCTGGGGGTTCAAGTCCCTCCGGGCGTGCCAAAAAAAGTGGGCCATTAGCTCAGCTGGTAGAGCGGCTGACTCTTAATCAGTAGGCCGTGGGTTCGAATCCCGCATGGCCCACCATTTTATTTATTAAAGTCAAAGTGTAAAGCGGAAGCCACCCATATGCTTCCCACCTCGGGCAAATAAGCCGTCAGGGGTTTATTATTTAGCGTATAATAATATATCTGGGAAATATATGGGTGGATTCTATCCACCCATTTTTGTTTATTTTTTTTAATACAAACGAACAGGAGGGATAAGTATTAAAAAATCGAAAGATACAACGATTAGAAACGAAGACATTAAGGCGAAGGAATTAAGGGTTATTGGAAGTGATGGAAGTCAACTGGGAATAATGGAAACAAAAAAAGCATTACAGTTAGCTTATCAGGAAGGACTCGATTTAGTATTGGTTGCACCTAATTCCAATCCACCTGTTGCCAAAATTATGGATTATGGAAAATACAAATACGAAAAGGAAAAGAGAGAAAAGGAAGCTAAAAAGAAGCAGAAAAAACAGCAATTAAAAGAAATGAAGTTCAGATTGAGAATCGATGAACATGATTTTAATACAAAAGTAAAAAGAATTAGAGATTTTCTCGAAGCTGGTAATAAAGTTAGAGCTGTTGTAATGTTCCTTGGTAGGGATATAATGTTTACCGACAAAGGTAAAGAAATATTAGATAGGGTTATCGAAAAGGTTGAAGATATTGCAGAAGTAACTCGAGCGCCAAAAATGGCAGGGCGAGATATGGATATGATTTTATCTCCGAAAACAAAAAAATAATGTTTAAAAAGGAGGAATAATTATGAAAGTTAAAAGACATTCAGCATCAAGCAAAAGATTTAAGGTTACAGGATCAGGAAAAATCAGAATGAGAAGATCAAATGTTGGACATAACACAAGAATTAGAGGAAAAAAGAGAATGAGAAGGTTACACAACTATAAAGATGTTCCAGCAGGATTAAATGAAAAAGTAGAAAGATTACTCGGTTTAAAATAATAAAAATAGAAAGGAGAGAACATAAATGAGAGTTAAAAGAGCAGTTCATGCAAGAAAAAAGAGAAAAAAATATCTTAAAGCTGCTAAGGGTTACAGAGGAGCTTTAAGCAGAAGATATGTATTAGCAAAACAGCAATTCTTCAGATCAGGAAAATATGCATATGCAGGTAGAAAACAGAAAAAGAGAGATTTCAGAAGATTATGGATTACAAGAATTAATGCAGCTGCAAGAAATGAAGGATTAAAATATAACGAATTAATTCATGGTTTAAAATTAGCAGGTGTTAATATCAACAGAAAGATGTTATCAGAACTTGCTGTAAATGATTACGAAGCATTCAAAGAATATGTAACAATTGCTAAAGAAGCTATATCCAGGTAATATAAAAAGCCACCTATAAAAGGTGGCTTATATTTTATATTTATTGTGTTCTCATAAATATAGTATTAATGAGATTGAGAAAATCGGTATATAATATTTTCTCATCACCTGCATAATAAGAAATTGGTTGAATGGTTTTTGTTTTTATTGTTTTATTTACATCAAAAGTAATTTTAAACCTCACATATTTTCCAAAATAATAAGCATCACCCTGAAAGATTACATATAATTTTCCGGGTTTTCTAACGCATTTCCATTCTGGATTAGAGAAAAAAGCATTAAAATATGGTCCGATTTTTTTATCGGGAAATCCATAGAAATTACTATTTTTAATTATTTTAATACATTCATTGTCAGTTAAATTTGTATTATTTAAAAGATCTTTTAGAAACACGTTATACATTATAAATAGCGTAATTGTGACGGTTATAAATGAAGCAGAAATAATAATAATTATATTCTTCAAAAAATTTGATTTGATAATATCACCCCCTGATAATTAATTCTATATTGTATAAAAAATTCCCTTGAATTCTTAACAACATTAAAGTATAATATAGGTAATAATCAATTTTCGAGAACTGGGAGGGAGAAATATGGATATTGGAAAAAGATATACTCCAAATGAAATAGAAACAAAGTGGTACAAAGTTTGGCTTGACGAAGAATTGTTTAAAGCAAAAGGTGAAGGTAATGGTAAATTTTCTGTTGTGATACCTCCTCCTAACATTACTGGAAAAATTCATATGGGACATGCTTTGAATATTTCCCTTCAGGATATAGTGACAAGATTTAAAAGGATGCAGGGTAAGGATACATTATGGTTACCTGGTGAAGACCATGCAGGTATTGCGACTCAGCATGTTGTAGAAAAGTTCCTTATGCAAAGCGAAGGAAAAAGAAAAGAAGATTATGGCAGGGAAGAATTTATAAAAAGAGTATGGAATTGGGCAAATGAATATAGAGAACATATAAAAAAGCAAATAATGGCAATAGGTGCATCTGTTGACTGGTCAAGGGAAAGGTTTACACTTGATGAAGGTTTAAATAAAGCTGTAAGAAAGGTATTTGTTGAATTATACAATGAAGGATATATATATAAAGGAAAATATATAGTAAACTGGTGTCCAAGCTGTGGCACAGTTTTATCAGATGAAGAGGTTGAACATAAAGATGAAAAAGGTGCATTATATCATATAAAATATCCAATAAAAGGTGAGGATAATTATATAATAATTGCAACAACAAGGCCAGAAACAATGTTAGGAGATACAGCAATAGCTGTACATCCATCAGACGAAAGATATAAGGATTATGTTGGAAAAGTAGCTATATTACCATTAGTAGGAAGGGAAATACCAATAATTGCAGATAAATATGTTGATCCATCATTTGGAACAGGTGCTTTAAAGGTTACGCCTGCACATGATCCAAATGACTATTTACTTGGTCAGAGACATAATCTTGAATCAGTTCAAATAATGGATGAATATGCAAAGATAAATGAAAATGGTGGAAAATATGCCGGAATGACAAGAGAAGAAGCAAGAAAGGCTGTAGTTGAAGATCTTGAAAAAGAAGGATATTTATTAAAAATAGAAGAATTAGAACATTCAGTTGGTCATTGTTACAGATGTGATACTGTAGTTGAACCATTCCTTTTAGATCAATGGTTTGTAAAGATGAAACCACTTGCAGAAAAAGCAATAGAAGCTGTAGAAGACGGAGACATAAAATTCTATCCCGAAAGATGGAAAAAGGTATACCTTAACTGGATGAATGAAATAAGGGATTGGTGTATTTCAAGACAATTATGGTGGGGACATAGAATACCTGTATGGTATTGTGAAGATTGTGGACATATAAATGTTTCTGAAGAAGATGTACATAAATGTGAAAAATGTGGATCCACAAATCTAAGGCAGGATGAAGATGTACTTGATACATGGTTTAGCTCTGCATTATGGCCATTTTCAACATTGGGTTGGCCAGAAGAAACAGAAGATCTCAAAAAATACTATCCAACTGATCTGTTAATGACAGGTTTTGACATAATCTTTTTCTGGGTAGCAAGAATGATTGTAATGGGAGAAAAATTCATGGGAGATAAACCATTCTCAGATGTATATATTCATCAACTTGTAAGGGATAAACATGGACGAAAAATGTCAAAATCCCTTGGAAACGGTATTGACCCACTTGAAGTTATTGAAAAATATGGTGCTGATCCAATGAGATTTGCACTGGCAATTCTCGCGGCACAGGGAAGGGACATAAAATTAGATCTTCAAATAATTGATTCATATTCAAAATTTGCAAATAAAATATGGAATGCTACAAGGTTTGTATTGTTGAATATGGATGATTTTGAAAAGATGGAATTAAAACCGGAAGACTTAACCCTTGAAGACAAATGGATGCTTACAAGATTGAATAAAACAATAAAAGAAGTTACAGAAGCAATAGAAAAATACGAGTTTAACATTGCAGCAAGAGCATTATACGATTTCTTCTGGAATGAATACTGTGATTGGTATATAGAAGCTGTGAAAAATAGATTAAAATCAGAAGATAAAAAACTTGCACAAAATGTATTGGTTCGTGTTTTAGACTCTTCGTTAAGATTATTGCATCCATTTATGCCATTTTTAACAGAAGAATTATGGCAGAATTTACCAAAGATTACAGATGAAAAGTATCTTGTAACTGCAAAATGGCCAGAGTATAATGAAAACTTCGTATTTGAAAATGAAGAAGCAGAATTTGAAAAGATAAAAGCATTTATTAGAGGTATAAGAAATGTAAAAGCTGATATAAATATTCCACAGATAACAAAGGTTGAAATAGCATATAAAACTTTAAGCGATAATGACTGGATAAAGAGAAATGAAAAGACAGTTAAAGAATTGGCATTTGTAACAAATATAGAAATAGTTTCAGAAAAACCTGAAAAATCTGCAACATCATATGTTGATGAAGATGTTGAAGCATACGTAAAGCTTGGGGAACTTATTGATATAGAAGCTGAAAAAGAAAGATTAAACAAAAAGCTTGAAAAACTCAATAAAGAATTCCAGAAATACGATAAAAAATTAAATAACAAAAACTTTATTGAAAGAGCTCCTGAAGAAGTAATAGAAGAAACAAAAGAAAAATTTGAAATGGTAAAAAGCCAGATTGAAAAATTAGAAAAATTATTAAGGGAGTTAGATTAAATGATAGAGTCACTTCGAAAGGCTGTAGAGTATATATACGATAGGCGTGGTGGCACAAGAATAAAGTATGGTTTAGATAGAATAAACAAATTATGTGAATTATTGGGGAATCCTCAAAGGGATTTCCCTGTTATTCATGTAACAGGAACAAATGGTAAGGGAAGTACATCAAAAGCTATACATGAGATATTAAAAGCTCATGGGTTAAAAACAGGAATATTTACCTCTCCGCATTTAACCAATATAAAAGAGAGAATAAAAATAAACGGAAAATCCATAACAGAAAAGGAATTTGTTTCAATTCTTAATGATATGATTATTCCAATTGAAAAAATGGATGCCATGTCAGAAGATATGTCACCATCATTTTTTGAAATTATTACCGCATTGGCATTAAAATATTTTTCAGAACAAAATGTTGATGTAGCTGTACTTGAAGTAGGACTTGGAGGAAGACTTGATGCTACTAATGTTGTGAATTCTGAAGTTTCTGTTATTACAACAGTACAATATGATCATACAAGTTTACTTGGAGATACATTAGAACAAATAGCCTATGAAAAAGCCGGAATAATAAAACCTGATAATTATTTAGTATTAGGGAATATAAATGAATCTTCAAAAGAGGTAATATTTGAAAGAGCCAATGAAGTTGGAATAAGAAAAGTATTTGAATTTGAAAAGGACTATAATTTTAAAAATCCCATATATTCATTGAATTGGAATTCAATTGATTATAAGAGCATATATACAGAAATTCCCGGGCTTGTATTCAAAGCAAATGGAACATATCAACCATATAATGTATCCACAGCTGTTATGGCAGTAGAGGCATATATGGAAAAAAAAGAGTTAAAATTTGATATTGAAAAAACAAAAAAAGGATTAAAAAACTTTTTATGGGAAGGGCGTTTTGAATTAATAGAATATAATGATAAAAAGGTTATATTAGAAGGAGCGCACAATATTTCTGGAGCTTTGGCATTAAAAAATTCAATTAAAATATACACAAAAAACTTCAAAAAAGCAGCTTTAATTGGAATATTAGATGATAAAGATTTTGAAGGAATGGTAAAGTTAATGGCAGATAACTTTGATTATATAATAGTTACTCAGGTTCCAAATAAACGATCTTCAAATCCAGAAGCAGTATATAAAGCATTTAAAAAATACTCAAGAAACGTTACATATATTCAGGATCCAATAAAAGCCTTTGATTATTTACTTACCATTCCGTATGATTATTATTTTGTTACAGGTTCTCTTTATTTGGTTGGAAAAATAAGAGGATATATGTTAAATCTGGAGGAAATATAATGATTAGAAAAGTAAGAGGAAAAGTGGAAAAATTAACTCCAGACGAAATAATAATAGAATCTGGAAATATGTTTTTTGAAAGTATTCCAACATACAGGATTTTAGAAAGATGTGAAATAGGAAAAGAATATGTGTTTGAAACACATCTTGAAATATCAGAATGGAACATAGCTTTTTATATGTTTTATGATGATATTGAAAGAAATATATTTCTTAATTTAAAAAAGGTTTCAAAACTTGGTGGGAAAAGTGCATTGAAAATTCTTCAAAAAATAGATGTAGAACAATTAATAAATATGATAGCTTCTCAGGATGTAAAGGGATTATCTAAACTTCCTGGAATAGGTAAAAAAACAGCAGAAAGAATAATCAACGAATTGGGTGAAAATCTTGAAACCTTACCTGTAAGTGGAGAAAGTACAAAATTAAAAGATGCTCTTGAAGCTCTTGAAGCTCTGGGATTTGAAAAAAACAAAGTATTTAATGTATTAAAGGAAATAGATATAGAAAAATTGACGCTTGAGAATATAATTACACAAGCTTTGAAGAAATTGTGATAATATCTTAATTTTAATTAATGAAAATAATGTTAAAATATAAAATGTCGGGGGTGTGCTATGAAAGTATTAATTCTGGCAGCTGGTCTTGGAAAAAGGATGAAATCAAAATATCCAAAGGTAATGCACAAAATTCTTGAAAAAGAATTGGTAAATTGGGTAATAGATACTGCGAAAGAATTAAATCCTACAGAAATAGGAGTTGTTCTTGGATATAAAGGAGAACTTGTTGAAAAAATACTTCCAGAAGGAATAAAAATATATTATCAAAAAGAACAATTGGGAACTGGTCATGCTGTAATGTCAGCTGAAGAATTTTTAAATGACGAAGATATATTAATATTATATGGAGATACACCATTAATTACCGCTTCGACATTGTCGAAGTTAATTGATAAACATAAAAATACAAATGCAGATGCTACAATTCTAACCGCAATTTTAGATAATCCTGCTGGATATGGTAGAATAGTAAAAGATGAAAATGGAAAGTTCATAAATATTGTAGAAGATGCTGATGCATCAGAAGAAGAAAAGAAAATAAAAGAAATAAATTCAGGTTTCGTTATATTTAAGGGAGATAAGCTAAAAAATGCATTAAAAGAGTTAAAACCAAATAATAATCAAGGTGAATATTATCTAACAGATGTTCCTAAAATGCTAGAAAATGTGGAAACATATGTTTTAGAAGATTTTTCAGAAGCGTTGGGAATTAATAATAGAATTCAGCTGGCAAATGCTGAAAAAATATTAAGAAAAAGAATACTTGAAAATTTAATGCTAAACGGAGTTACAATAACAGATCCCGATACAGTATATATAGGTCCTGACGTAAAAATAGGGCAGGATACAATAATTTATCCAATGACATTTATATATGGAAAAACAGAAATAGGTGAAGATTGCGAAATAGGTCCTATGACACGAATAAATAATTGTCAAATAGGAAATAACGTGAAAATATTGCGTTCAGAATGTGAAGATGCTATAGTGAAAGATAATGTATCCGTTGGGCCATACTCCAGATTAAGAACCGGAACAGTATTAAATGAAAAGGTAAAAATAGGAAATTATGTTGAAACGAAAAAAACAATAGTGGGTAAAGGTTCAAAAGCACAACATTTAACCTATCTTGGTGATGCAACAATAGGTGAAGATGTAAATATAGGTGCTGGAACAATTACATGTAATTATGATGGAAAAAATAAACATAAAACATTTATTGGAGATAGAGTTTTTGTAGGTAGCAATACAGCATTGGTAGCTCCAGTAAAAATAGAAAATGATGTTTTAATAGGTGCTGGTTCAACAATAACAGAAGATATACCTGAAGGTTCACTTGCACTTGGAAGAGCAAGGCAGGTAACAAAAGAAAATTGGGTATTTAATAAGAGGGAGAAAGGAGAGTAAAAATTATGCCTTTTTCAATGGCCCACGAAATTAAAATATTTTCCGGTTCAGCTAATCAGCCATTAGCTGAAAAAATTGTTCAGTATCTTGGAACAAGATTAAGTGAAGTAGAACTTGGAAGATTTGCTGATGGTGAAGTAAATCTTCGAATTGGTGAAACAGTTAGAGGACTTGATACATTTGTTATTCAGTCAACCTCTTCACCTGTAAATGAAAGCTTAATGGAATTACTTGTAATGATTGATGCATTAAAAAGAGCATCAGCAAATTCAATAGCTGTTGTAATTCCATATTTTGGTTATGCGCGTCAGGATAGAAAAGCAAGAGGTAGAGATCCAATATCAGCAAAACTTGTAGCCAATCTATTGACTGTTGCAGGAGCAACAAGAATAGTAACAATAGACTTGCATGCGGAACAGATTCAGGGATTCTTTGATATACCTGTTGATAATCTTATGGGATTTCCTGTATTTGTAAATTATTTTAGAAATGAATGCGAAGATTTTGATGAAGAAAATTCCGTTGTTGTTTCACCAGATGTTGGTGGAGTAAAAAGAGCAAGGAAATTTGCAGAAAAAATGAATTTACCACTTGCAATACTCGATAAAAGAAGACCAAAAGATAATGTAGCAGAGATAGTCAATATAATTGGTGATGTAAATGATAAAGTAGCTATAATATTTGATGATATAATAGATACAGGAGGATCGTTAGTTGGAGCAGCAGAAATGCTCGTAAAAAATGGCGCTAAAAAGGTTATAGCGTGTGCAACTCATGGAGTTCTTTCCAAAAATGCAAAGGAAAAGTTACAAAATTCAGTAATTGAAAAAATATATGTTACAGATACAATATATCATAATGATTTGCCGGACAAATTTGAAGTATTAAGCGTATCTTCAATTCTCGGTGAAACAATTGCAAGGATCAAAAATAATTTATCAGTAAGTATACTCTTTAAATAAAATAATTTATTAACATAGGAGGGATTAAAATGGCAAAAGTATACCAGCTAAAAGCTATTGAAAGAAAAGAAGGAGAAAAAGCAAATCACATCAAAAAAGAAGGTTTTATTCCCGCTATAGTCTATGGACCTGGTTTAGAAGGCGGAAATATTGCTTTAAAGGTTTCTTCTGTTGATGCATTCTTAATGATTGAAAAAATTGAAGAAACAACACCTATTCAATTAAACATTGAAAAGGAAAATGGTGAAACATATTCAGTAACAACATTCTTAAAGACATTACAGAGACACAAAGTATCAGATAAACCAATTCACATTGATTTCTATGTTCCATCAGCAGGACATAAAATGCACCTTAACATTCCTATTGAATTTACAGGTGAAGCAAAAGGATTATCAAGAGGCGGTATGTTAGAAATCCACTACCACGAATTACCAGTTGAAATATTACCAAAAGATATTGTAGAAAAATTCGTAGTAGATATTTCAGAATTAGATCTTGGAGATCATATTACAGTAAAAGACCTCAACATATCTGAAGAAATAGATGTATTACTTGACCCAGAAGAAGTTGTTATAGCTGTTACAGAACCAAGAGCAGCTGAAACAACAGGTGAAGAAGAAACAGAAGAAGCAGAAGGAGAAGAAGCTTAATTAAACTATGAAAATAATAATAGGATTAGGTAATCCAGGCCCACGTTATGTCTTTACAAAGCATAACGTGGGGTTTTTGGTTATCGATAGATATTATGAGTTAAATAAGCAGATATTCAAAAAAATTGAAAAAAACACCTTTGAAGGATATATAAATGATGATATAATATTAATAAAACCGCTTACATATATGAATTTAAGCGGAAAGGTGTTTTTTGAACTGAAAAATTATATAGAAGAAATATCACCGGAGAATATACTGGTAATATATGATGATATATCCATTGATCTTGGGAAGATTAGAATAAGACCAAATGGTTCTGCTGGAGGCCATAATGGATTAAAATCCATTATCTCCGTACTTGGTACAAAAGACTTTCCAAGGATACGCGTTGGAATAGGGCCAAAACCAGAAGGAATAGACCTTGCAGATTATGTATTAAGTGAGTTTACAAATGAAGAAATGTATAAATTATACAAAGTAATAGATAAAACAGTAGATGCAATAAACATTATTCTCGGAGGAAAAATAACAGATGCAATGAACAAATATAACAATCGTGATTTAACTGGAGATGATTAAATTGAAATGTCAATTATGCAAAACCAATGAAGCGGAAATAGTCCAGAAATTTGATTATGACGGAATAATGACTGAAATTGGATATTGTCAGAAATGTATGAAGGAAATTATGAGATTTCATCTTTCTCCAGTAAATGAAACAACGATAAAATTCTTTACTACAAAACTTTTTTTCAAAAACCATTCAAATTTTATGGAATCCTCGGTTGAAATTAGCGGGGTAAAAACATGGGTATTATCAGAAGGGCCTATACATTCAAAGCGTTTAATATTTAAAGAAGATGAAAACTCAAAAATACGAGATACGCAAACAGTAATTGAAAGAACATTATATTATTTATCTAAAGAATATGAGGCAGCCAGAAAAAACAACGATATAGATAAAATGGAAGCAATAGAAAAGATTATAAAAAAATTAAAAAGAATGCTTAAATAAAAAATCCCCTCTATTTGGAAAACCAGATAGAGGGGATTTATAAATATTAAATTTAAATAGCAGTTTTACTATAACGTTTAGCTTCTTCTATTGTATCTAAAATAAGCATAAGATTAATAACCTTGGTAATTTTTAAGATATTTTTAATCATAGAATTTATATTTATAAAAATCAATTTATTATTAAAATGTCTGGCTTTTTGAATTAAAGTAATAATTATTCCAAGTCCGTTACTATCCATATAATATACATTTGAAAAATCCACAATAATATTACTATCCTTTATATCTAAAATTTCCTCTAATTGTTTTTTTACAAATTTTCCATTTTCTATATTCAAATTATCATTAAATTTTAAAAGATAATAATTATTAAATTTTTCTATATCACAATATTTCTTCATTTCCATCACCTCCGACATTAAATATATCGTCTATAAAATCAGTTGCTTTAATAAACAAAAAAAGTGAAATAATTATATAATTTATGATATAATATTTCTATAAAAAATAACAAAATGAAAAGGAGGGGCAAAATGACAATACTAAATCTAAGCGGAATTGTATTTGGTCTTGTGGGGATTGTATTTACAATCTTTTTAACCTTTAAAGTACTTGAAAATTCACCGGGAAACGAAAAAATGCAAAAAATTTCTGGTGCCATTCAGACAGGTGCAAGAGCATTTTTGATTTCAGAATATAAAATCCTTTATGTAATTGTTGGAATAATATTTATATTATTGGGACTTACCAATGGCTGGATGATGGCGCTTGCATTTTTCCTGGGTGCAACCTTATCAGTTTTATCAGGTTTCTTTGGTATGAGTATTGCTACAAAAACAAATACCAGAACAGCTCAGGGAGCAATTCATTCTTTGAGTAATGGATTAAAAATAGCATTTAATGGTGGAGCTATAATGGGAATGACAGTAGCTTCATTGGGATTATTTGGTTTAGGACTCGTTTTTTATCTCACAAATGGCGATACCATATCAATGAGTGGCTATGCAATGGGAGCTTCATTGGTAGCGTTATTTGCAAGAGTTGGAGGAGGTATATTTACAAAAGCTGCAGATGTTGGTGCAGACCTTGTAGGAAAGACAGAAGCAGGAATTCCAGAAGACGACCCAAGAAATCCAGCTGTTATTGCTGATAATGTTGGTGATAATGTTGGTGACGTTGCTGGAATGGGAGCAGATTTATATGAATCATTTGTAGGTTCAATATTCTCTGCTTCTGCATTAGGGGTTATATTATTCAGCGAAAAAGGTGCAACATTTCCATTTATTGTAGTATCAATAGGTATAATATCTGCAATTATAGGAATTTTGGTGTTTAATTTTAATCTAAAAGACAAAGAAAATGTAGATCCTTCAAAAGCTTTACATTTTGGAATGTATATAGCAAATATACTCACATTAATAGGAGTATTTTTTCTATCATTAATATTCTTAAAGACATTAAAACCTTTTTATGTTATATTTCTGGGGATGGTAGTGGGAATGTTAATAGGTTCAATAACAGAATACTATACAGCAAAAGAACCTGTAAAACATCTTGCTAAAAGTGCAGTAAGCGGAGCTGCGCCATTACTAATAAATGGTATGGCTGTTGGTATGGAATCTACAGCTATTCCTGTAATATTAATATCTCTGGCAACAATAGTATCGTATAATCTTCTTGGATTATTTGGAATAGCGCTTGCAGGTGTAGGAATGCTTGCAACACTTGGAATTACTTTAGCAATAGATGCATATGGCCCTATTGCCGATAATGCAGGTGGTATTGCACAAATGGCAGAACTTGAACCATATGTAAGAGAAAGAACCGATGCTTTAGATGCAGTTGGAAATACAACAGCTGCAATAGGTAAAGGATTTGCAATAGGTTCAGCTGCATTAACTGCTTTAGCATTATTTGCTTCATATACAAAGGTTGTAAACCTTGAAATAATAGATCTTGCAAAATCGCAGGTATTTATAGGTGCATTAGTTGGTGGAATGTTACCATTTCTTTTTTCATCAATGGCAATGAAAGCTGTTGGTGATGCTGCAGAAATAATGGTTGAAGAAGTAAGAAGACAATTTAGAGAAATTGTAGGATTAATGGAAGGAAAAGCTGATCCTGATTATTCATCATGTGTTGCCATAGCAACAAAAGGCGCTTTGAAAAAAATGGTATTACCTTCATTATTAGCTGTATTTATGCCAATAATAATGTTCTTTATACTTGGAAAAGAGGCAGTAGCCGGTATGTTAGTTGGAACAACAGTATCAGGTGTAATGCTTGCAATATTCATGGCAAATTCTGGTGGTGCATGGGACAATGCAAAAAAATATATTGAAACAGGCGAATTTGGCGGTAAAGGTTCATTTGCACATAAGGCAGCAGTTATTGGAGATACTGTAGGAGATCCATTTAAAGATACCGCAGGCCCTGCTATTAACATACTTATTAAATTAATGTCTATAGTTTCTATTGTTGTTATTCCTATATTAATAAAAATCTTTCAATAAATGAAAGGGGGATTAAGATGAAAAGAATAGCTGTTTTGAATGTAGGTGGAGATTGTCCGGGATTAAATTCTGCAATTAGAGCTTTAGTAAGAAAATCTGCAATTGAAGATATTGAAGTACTTGGAGTATATGATGGGTTTAAGGGATTTATTGAAGATAGGGTATTTATAATGACAAAAGAACACGTTTCGGGTATCCTGGAAAGAGGAGGAACTATTTTAGGTTCTTCAAAATTCGATCCCACAAAAAATCCTGAAGACTTTAAAAAATTGAAAGATAATTTTGAAAAATACCAGATTACAGCTTTTGTTATTATGAGTGGGCATACAGGAACATCAATAGCTTTAAAGCTTTCTGAAGAAGGTATGCCATCTGTAGTTATTCCAGCAACAATAGACAATGATCTTCCATGGACAGATTTTAGCATAGGTTTCTTTACAGCATTGGAAACTGTTACTAAAACATTGGATGCACTTCATTCAACAGCAAGTGCAGGACATAGAGTTATTGTTGTTGAAGTTGCAGGTGATGAAGCAGGATGGCTTGCAACAATAGGAGGGTTAACAGGAGGAGCTGATTATATACTTATACCAGAAATTGAATTTAATCCGGAAAATTTATTAAAAAACATAAAGAAAAGATACGATGAAGGAAAAAAATTCTCAATAGTAGTAGTTGAAGAAAAATGCCCTCTTGACGAAAAATTAAAGGATATAAAAGAAAAGTTGCCAGAAGGTTCAACCCCTTCAGACATAATTTCAAAATATATAAAAGAAAAATTACCAACAGTGGAATGTAGAAATGTAAACCTTGGATACATGCAAAGAGGTGGAGCACCTGTTTCATTTGATAGGCTTATTGCTACAATGTTCTCAACAGCGGCAATAGAATATGTTAAAAAAGGAAAAGTTAATGTAGCTTTATCTTTAAAAGGATTTGAAATTACAGATGTACCGTTCTCAAAAGAATTGTTAGAAAATAAAGATATTGAACCAAAAATATATGATATGGCTAAAATATTCTTTTAATTAAGTAAAAAATATTGGGCAGCTTAACAGCTGTCCAATATTTTTTTATGGTATAATATGGATAGAAGGCGGTGATAAAATGAAAAAACCACATTTTTATTTTCTTCTATTTCTGTTAATAATAAGTATAATATCTTTTATTAATATTAATTATGCTTATTATATAATGGAAGGTTTAACTTCCATATTACTTGTTTTTTTAGCAGCATTTTCTGTAAAATATGTAAATAAATTTTTTACCGCCGGAATAATAATGTTTTTAGTAGAAAACACCCTTGAAATTATAAATGAATTTAAACCTTTTAATATCTTTTTCTGGCAAAATATTTTAATTATATATGGAACAGTATTTTTGATGTTTGGATTGTATAAATTCTATAAAAAATATTTTGAATTAGAAAAAACATTCAACGGAATATTTAAGCGTTCAAACGAGGCCATATTTTTCTGGGGTAAAGACAAAAAATTAATAAAAGCCAATCCAAGAGCAGCAAAATTATTGGGATATAATTCACCTGAAGAAATGGTTGGGATAGAAGTTGAAAAACACGTCTTTAAGGAAGATTATGAACATGTAAATAAAATAAAAAAACTTTTGGATAATAAAGAAGAAATTGAACCGTATGAAAGGAAATATAAAACATTAAATGGAGAAATAAAATGGGTTGAAGTTCATGCAATAAATGTTCAGGAAGGAAATGGTGAATATTATTTCCAGGAAATTGATCATGAAATAACTGACAGAAAAAAACTTGAAGAACAATTATATAGAGAAAAAGAAAAATTCAGAATGTATTTTGAATATGCACAGGTAATGTATGTTATTCTTGATAAAAATGGAAATATAGAAGACTTAAATCTCAAAGCCTGTGAAATATTAAAAGTAAAAAAAGAAGAGGTTATAGGAGAAAATTGGTTTGAAAATTTTATACCGGAAAATATTAGAGATGAAGTAAAAGAAGTTTTTAATAAAATAATGTCCGGTGAGCTTGAGGGAGTAGAGTATTTTGAAAACGAAATAATAACAAAAGATGGTGAAATATTAAATATATCATGGCATAATACATATTTACTTGATGAAGATGGAAATATAGATAAGACATTTAGCTCAGGGCTTGATATAACAGCAGAAAAGAAATATCTTGAGACACTAAAATACAATGCAAAATTCGCAACAAAATTTCTTAATCTAAACAATGAAATTCTGACAAAACCATGGAATGAAAGTATGTATCAATTAATATTGGATACGGTAATAGATATTATCCCATCTGCAGAAGCAGGTAGTTTACTTACAATAGAGGAAAATCAAAGAATATTCACATATAAAGCTGTTCAGGGGTATAACTTTGAAAAATTAAAAGAAATAAAGTACCCGGAATTACCGCTAAGCATAAAAAAGCCAATAATTATAGATGATTGGGATGATATATATATTCCACCAAAATACGAATATGAATTACTTATAAAATACGGAAGATTAAAAGAGATAAAACAGAGTTTAATCATACCTTTTTATTTAAGAGGAAAATTATATGGCTTACTTACACTGGATATCTTTGATGAAAAAAAGAAATTTTCAGATATAGATCTTAATTTTGCCAATATAATAAAAAGTAATCTTGAATATCTAATTTTAAAAGTATTCCTTGAATTACAGCTGAAAAAATCAGCAGAACTTGATTATTTAACCGGGATATACAACAGGCAGGCATTCTTTTCAAGAGTGAAAATGATGATGTCATACCTGTCAAGACACAACAGCAGTAGAATGGGATTGTTGTATATAGACATAGATAAATTTAAACATATTAACGATACATATGGACATAAAGTAGGAGATGAAGTTTTAAAATTCTTTGTAAAACAGGTTTCCTCAATGATTAGAGAAAGCGATTTATTTGGAAGAATAGGCGGAGATGAATTTACCGTCGCTTTAATGGATACAGATAAAGAGGGAATAGAATCATTTATTTCACGAATGAAAAAAGTTTTCAAAGAAAAACCGTTTATTTTTGAGGATATAAAAATAAATATAAGTTCAAGTATTGGATATAGTATATATCCAGATGAAGGAAAAAACATTGATATTTTACTTGATATTGCTGATAAAAGAATGTATATAAATAAAAGAAAAAAGCCGGAGGAATAAATATGCTACTAAAAGTTGAGGATATATCGTATAATTTTGGTACTCAAGATCTTTTTTACGATGTTTCATTTTCAATTTATGAGCACGATAGAATAGCTTTAATAGGTCCAAATGGTTCAGGAAAAACAACATTATTAAGAATATTAAATGATGAATTAGAGCCATTAGAAGGAAATATAATAAAAAACAAAAATCTAAAAATAGGATTTTTAAAACAATTTAGAGCAGACGAAATGGATTTAAATCTATATGAATACGTTTTAAAAGAAATTGAATCAAATATAAAAGAAGAAATGAAAAATAAAATAGTTCGTTCTGTATTAAAAGGAATGGGATTTGAGGAAGAAGAGTGGAATAGAAAAATCAGCACATTAAGTGGTGGAGAATTAACGCGTTTAGCCTTAGGAAGAGTATTGGCTGGAGATTATAATCTTTTAATTTTAGATGAGCCAACAAACCATCTTGATATTTATTCTATTAATTGGCTGATAAATTATTTAAAAAATTACAAAGGTGCAATGATATTTGTTTCTCATGACAGAAAATTCATAAAAGAATTAGCAAATCGCTTTTTTGAAATAAATAATTTTAAATTATGGGATTTTCATGGAAAATATGAAGAATATTTAAAATTAAGGGAAAATATGCTTATAAACATAGAAAATAGAAAGAAAAATCTGGAAAAGGAAATAGAAAGATTAAACAGAATGATAGAGCGTTTCCGAAAATGGGGAACCGAAAAAATGATGAAACAGGCCAAGTTCAGGGAAATGTTAAGAGATAAATTACTTAAAGAATATGAAGAAATAGATTCCTTAAAAGAAGAACAGGTAATAAAAATAAAGATTCCTGAACCAAAAAGAACGGGATATAAAGTATTGGAAGTTAAAAATCTTGAGTTTTCATATGATAAAAAAACAATTTTAAACAATATATCCTTTGAAATAAATGAAAAAGAAAAAATAACAATAATAGGAAAAAACGGTTCTGGAAAATCAACATTATTAAAATTATTAATGGGAAAATTAAAAACTGAAAAAGGGAAAATAAATTGGGGATATAACATAAAAATCGGATATCTTGATCAGGTTATTTCTTCTTTGGGAAAAGAAAAGGATATTATGAGTGTAATATGGGAAGATGTACCTGAGTGGCAGGATTTTGAAGTAAGAAAATATCTTGGAAGATTCGGCTTTTCGGGAGATAATGTATTTAAAAGTATTAAAAATCTCAGTGGTGGGGAATTAACCAGACTTGCGCTAGCAAAAGTAATACTTCAAAAACCAAATGTGCTTATACTTGATGAACCTACCAATCATCTTGATATTTTTACAGTTCAAACCCTTGAAGAAACATTAAAAGAATTTAAAGGTTCAATTATTATGGTTTCGCATGATGAGAAACTAATAAAAAACATAACAGATAGATTTTTTGTAATAAAAAACGGGTATATTAAAGAGTATAGTAAATTTGAAGATATAATAAACGAACAGCAAAATGAAACATTTAAAATAAAAAAATCCTCTTCTGAGAATCTTGAATATAAAGAAGCCAAAAGGATAAAAAATAGAATAAAAACACTGGAAAGAAAAAAAATAAATCTTGAAAAAGAATTTGAAGAATTAATAGAAAAGATTGAAAAAATTGAAAATGAAATGGTAAAATATTCTCAAAACTATCAAAAATTAATGGAACTTGAAAATGAAAAACAACAACTTGAAAAAAGAATGGATGAAATAACCTTAGAAGAAGATGAAATAAATAAAGAACTAAAAGAATTAGTAAAAATTGGAGGATGATTGCATGAATTATTTCGGAATATATTCCGATCAAAGCGAAAACTTTTTAATGCCAGTAAATCCCAAAGTTGGTGACGAAATAACAATAAAAATAAGAATACCAAAAAAATATGGTAAAGTAAAGGGGAGATTAAATTTTCTTGTTCAAAAGCATCATAATAAATACAAACATACAGTAATGCACCTTGAAAAAGAAGATGAATACTTTAAATATTTCAGTACAAAGTTTAAATTAACAGAAAGGATTATACGCTATCATTTTGAAATACATTTTGAAAACGATAACAGAACAATAAAATACGATTCGAGAGGAATAGTTGAGCACAGGCACGTAGAAGATTTTATTATAATTCCAAATTTTGAAGTGCCAGAATGGTCAATAGGAGCAATTTACTATCAAATATTCCCGGATAGATTTAACAACGGAGACAAAACAAATGATCCAGTAGATGGCGAATATATATATGATGGTGAAAAAATAAGAAAAAAAGAATGGAATGAATATCCACATCCTACAAAAGGACACACAGAATTTTATGGTGGGGATATACAGGGAATAATAGATAAACTGGACTATTTGAAGGAATTAGGAATAGAAGTAATATATTTAAATCCAATATTTGTATCTCCAAGTCCTCATAAATACGATACACAGGATTATGAACATATAGATCCCCATTTAGGAGTAATAGTAGAAGATACAGAGGATTTAACAGAAAAATACAAAATAAGAACAACATCTAAAAAAAATCTTGAAGCCAGTGATAAACTGTTTGCTAAATTAGTTGAAGAAGCTCATAAAAGAAATATAAAAATAATTCTTGATGGTGTATTTAATCATTGTGGTTCATATCATAAATGGGTAAATGAATATAAAATATATGGTGAAGATGTTGGCGTTGCAAATAACAAAGAAGTGCCAGAAAGCGAATACTTTTATTGGGACAAAAATAATGAATATGAAGGCTGGTGGGGATATAAATCACTTCCGAAGTTAAATTACGACAAAACATTATTACTATGGAAATACATATCTCAAATCGGGGAAAAATGGGTTTCATATCCGTATAATGCTGACGGTTGGAGATTAGATGTTGCAAGAGATTTAGGAAAAACAAAACAGGTCAATAAAAATTTCTGGAAATATTTCAGAACAATTGTAAAAAGGAAAAATCCTGAAAGCATAATATTTGCTGAAGATTATGAATCTCCTAAAGAATGGATTGAGAATTTATCATGGGATGGTATAATGAATTATATTGGAGCTATGGATCCTATAAGTTACTTTTTAACCGGTATGGAAAAACATAATGATGATTACAAGCCAGAATTGTTGGGAAATTCTGAATGGTTTATTGAACAATTGCGTTGGGCATGGAGTCAAATGCCAATGAATTCAAAATATTTGTCCATGAATCAATTGAGCAATCACGATCATTCAAGATGGGCAACAAGAACTACTAAAAAAGTAGGAAGGAGTTATTCCTTAGGTCCAGAGGAAGCTGAAAAAGGTATAGATTGGGATATCTTTAAAATTGGAATTATAATGTTATTTACATTGCCGGGTTCTCCGGGAATATATTATGGTGATGAAATAGGATTGCCAGGCTGGACAGATCCTGACAATAGAAGAACATTTCCATGGGATAAATTAAAGGAAAAAGAATCGCAGGAAAAACTGAATTTTTTTAAAGAAGTAATTGATTTTTATAAAAAACACCCGGTTTTGAGAAATGGTTCAATAGAATTTTTAAAATGGGAAAAGGATTTTGTTTCTTATGGAATATGGAATAATGACGAAAAAATTGTTGTAATTGTGAATATATCAGATAAAGATAAAGACTTTGAAATTCCAGTATGGTTATGCGAAGTAAAAGAAAAGAAAATGAAAAAAGGCATATCAATAAAAAATAATGAAATTGATGAAATAAATGTAGAAAACGGGAGTATAAAAGGTACAATAAACAAAAAAAGTTTTATTATTTTTCTTGGAAAATAATAAAAATGTGTTATAATATGTATAAAGGAAAATGAGAGGAGGAAAAAACATGAAAAAAGAAATTTATGGAAACAGTGCAACAATATTTCTTCAAGGCAGAATTGATATAACTAATTCAGAAGAATTAAGGGATGAACTAAACGAATTAGCAGAAAACGGAATAAAAAGAATATTTATTGATATGTCAAAACTTGACTATATAGATAGTAGTGGATTGGGTAGAATATTATATTTCTTTATGAACTACAAGAAAAAAGGTGGTTCAATGGAATTGCATAATGTAAGAAATGAAAATGTGAAAAAAGTAATTGAAATAGTAAAATTAGATAAAATCATCCCTGTAAGAGAATATGATGTTGAATAAATTTGAATTCTAAAGCTGCTTTAAAGCAGCTTTTTTTATTTTTATAAAAATTTTACATAAATAGACTTTTAGATTTAACCCAAATATGGCATAAATTATCTGTAAATATATACAAATTGTATATAAAGGAGGGGTATAATAATGCCACATGTAAAAATAGCAATATACACAACATCCAGATGTCCATGGTGTAGAAAAGCAAAAAATTATTTCAAGCAATTGGGTATTCCTTTTAAAGAATATAATGTTGAAAAGGATCAAAAGGCAGCTGAAAGAATGGTGAGAAAAACAGGGCAAATGGGTGTTCCTGTAATTGAAATAGGAAATCAGACAATTGTAGGATTTGACAAAGCAAAAATTGAAAGATTGCTTGGAATATAAGTTAAAACAAAAGAAGTCCGCTTCACTAATTTTGGTGAAGCGGACTTCTTTTGTTTTAGGTTTTGACATTGAAGAAATTTTGTAGTATAATTAATGTCACCTTTTTTTATAAAAGTTTGTGATAAGGTTCATTCAGGCGGTGAAATTTCAAGCCTTCATTCACCTTTTTACTCGTGTTTTTTATGTTTAACTTATATAATAAAATATAATAAGAAATAAGAAAATAGAAATAATAATATGAGCGAAAACTTGAAAATTCCGAAGAGAAACAACTATGATTGAGAAAAATAAAAACGAACGAAAACTCGCAGGTTGCCCGAGAAAATCACGAATGGAGGCTGTCAAAAAAACAGGATGTTTTTTTGAGCGCAGCTTCTGCAGGGATGCAGAATCTAAGCGACAGCCGGGAATGAGTGATTTTCGAGGATCAGCAACCAAGTTGTTTGAGGGAGTTTTTATTTTTCTTAATCAACAACACAAAAGGACGAACATGGATGTGAGTCTGCAACGACCGGCGGGAACGAGAATTTTTGAGGATTAGAATTTTCTACCGTTTGAGCGATTATTATTATTTCTATTTTCGAAAAAAGTTTTTGATATACAAATATTTAATAGCATAAATGAATCTTTTTAAGAAGTTTTCTTGACTATATTCTTTATAAATCCTCGTTGTGGGAAATTTTTGTCTTCGTTCATTTTTATTTTTTAAGCTAAATTTTTCAATTTATATAAATAAAATCATTATTAGGGAGGGATAAGATGAGTTATATAGTAAAAACTAAAAACGGGGAATTTAAAATAAAAAAAGGAGAGCAGTTTTTTAAGATAGCTGAAGAATTGCAAAAGAAAAATAAATATACTGTACTTGCAGTAAAATTCAACAATGAAATTAAAGAATTATGGAAAAAGGTTCATGGAAGCGGATATGCTGAACCAGTTGATGTAACTTCAACAGAAGGCATGAGGATATATAGAAGGGCTTTATTATTTATTATATATATTGCATTAAAAAGAAAATTTAAAAAATCAAAACTTGTTGTACATCATTCTATTGGTAGCGGATTGTATTTTGAAATAAAAGGAGTAAAAAATTCAGAAAAAAATATTGAGAAATTAAAAGCTGAAATGAAAAAGATAATAGAAGAGGATTTGTTATTTGAAAAAATAACATTAAGCAAATTCGATGCCATAAAATATTTTGATGAAAATGACGAAAAGGATAAGGCTATTTTATTTAAATACAGAAAAAAAACAACAGTAAAGGTTTATAAATGTGGCGAGTATATAAATTATTTCTATGAATACATGCCGCCTTCAACAGGGTATATAGAATTATTTGATGTTATTGCATATGACAAAGGATTTGTATTATTGCATCCAAATCAATCATCACCAGATAAGATTCCGGAATTTAAACCTTTGCCAAAACTCTCAGCAACCTTTATTGAATATAAAAAATGGCTTGATATATTAAATATACAAAATGTTGGAGAATTAAATTCATTAATTGCAAAAGGTGTAAATAAAAGTGGAGAATTAATAAGAATAGCAGAAGCCCTTCATGAAAAAAAATATGCAAATATAGCAGATCAAATTATGAAAAGAAAACATGTAAGATTAATATGTCTTGCAGGTCCGTCCTCTTCTGGTAAAACAACAAGTGCAAAAAGAATAGCTTTACAATTAAAGGTAAACGGTAAAGAACCATTGCAAATATCTCTTGATGACTATTATATGGATTATGAAAAAATACCTTTGACTCCAGAAGGGAAAAAAGATCTTGAATCAATAGAGGCGCTGGATCTTGATCTATTAAATAGAAATCTTAAGGATTTAATTGAAGGTAAAGAAGTTGAATTACCAAGATATAACTTTGTAACTGGAAAAAGAGAGTGGACAGGAAAGAAAGTAAAAGCAGGGAAAAATCAACCTATTATTATTGAAGGAATTCATGGTCTAAATGAAAAACTCACAGAAAGCATACCAAGAGATCAAAAATTCAAGGTATATGTTAGCGCTTTAATACAGATGAATCTTGATGAAATGAATAGAATACCTACAACAGACACAAGATTAATAAGAAGAATAGTTAGAGATTATAATTTTAGAGGCGCAACAGCATTAAGAACTTTACAATTATGGCCAGAAGTAAGAAAAGGTGAAGAAGCAAATATCTTTCCATATCAGGAAGAAGCAGATATTATGTTCAATTCATATTTAATATATGAATTGCCAATACTAAAATTATATGCAGAACCATTATTGCTTGAAATAGACAATACTTTACCTGAATATACAGAAGCAAAAAGATTGCTAAGATTCTTAGATTATTTCCTTCCTCTTCCAGCAATAAAACATGTACCAAATATCTCAGTTTTAAGGGAGTTTATAGGCGATAGCACATTTGAATATTAATATTACTGAAAAAATTTTATGATATAATAAAAATGAAGTTTTTATGATTGGGTAAATAAAAGTTATTTCAAATTGCTAATTAATATTTTGTATTAATTTTTTCAGTAGGAGGTAATTAAATGCCGGGAAGAGGTAGAGGACAGGGAAGGTTTAGAAGAGGCTGGATAGAATCCTTTGTATTATTAATAATAGCTGAAAAGCCATCTCATGGCTATGAAATAGCAAATAAACTCTCTGAATTTGGTGTTATGCTCAACGGTATAGGGCAAATGGGTAATTTATATAGAACCCTTGCAAAACTGGAAGAGATGGGACTTGTTGTTACAGATTGGGATACCTCAGAACCAGGCCCATCAAAAAAGATTTATAAAATTACACATGATGGAATGTTATTCCTTGAAAATTCAAAAAAGGATTTTATAGAGTTTAAACATATAATTGATGTGTTTATTGATAGAGTGGAGAGGTTGTAAAATAAAAAATAAGGGCTTAAGCCCTTATTTTTTATTTTTTTATCATATTTATTTATTTATTTATTTATTTATTTATTTATTTACCGTATTGCAACTCCGGGTTAAAAATTAAAGTGTTTCAAAAAGATGAAAATATGTTATAATTTTTAATGAAAGGATTAAAAGGAGGGAGAGAGTATGAAATTAACTGGCAAAGTTCTCACTATGGTTTTGGGGATAACAATACTTTCCCTGATTTCTCTGACTTTTTTTACAGTTAAATCGTCTGTTAATTCAATGACAAATTCCAGTGCAGAAAAATTAATAGCTGTTTCAGAAAAATCGTCAAATGAACTAAACATGTATTTTGGTCAGGTAGATGATTTTTTAAGATTAAATTCTAAACGAAATTTGTTTATAAAAAATGTAGTAATGTTTGAAGAAATTTTCCATGAACTTGAAAAAGAACATGGAGAAGTAAGTGAGATATTACAAAAAGCTTTTATTGATGATAATCCTTATCCTGTTGGTGAAAAATACAAATTGACAGAATTATCGGGGGTTCATGCTCAGGAGTTAAAGGAATATAATGAAATACATAAGGTTTTACATCCAATAGTCAAAAATATGATAGATACATATGGCTTTTATGATTTATTCTTAATTAGTGCTGATGGGGATATTCCGTATACATATTATAAGGAAAGAGATTTTGCAACTAATATACTTGAAGGCAAATGGAAGGATACAAATTTAGGAAGTCTTGTGAGATTATTAAAAGAAAAAGACGATAATAATGTGCACTATGTTGATTTTGCATCTTATGCTCCTTCAAATGGGATACCAGCAGGGTTTGCAGGTATTTCTATTAAAGACAGTAAGGGAAACACAATTGGATATCTTGTGGTTCAATTGCCAATTAATAAAATAAATAAGGTCTTGCATGAATCAGCTGGTATGGGAGAAAGCGGAGAAACATATGTTGTGGGACCTGATAAATTAATGCGAAGTGATTCAAGGTTTAAAGAAGGAACAATATTAAAGCAAATGGTTGACACTGTTTCTGTTCAAAAGGCTTTAAATGGTGAAGAAGGCTGGAATATAATTAAAGATTATAGAGGGATAAAGGTAATAAGTGCTTATATGCCTTTTAAACATGCAGAATTAAACTGGGCGTTAATTGGTGAAATTGATTATGATGAAAGTACAGCAGATGCTAAAGCATTAATTAGAATAAGTATTATAACTCTTGTGATAATAATTGTTATAAGTATAGTGGTTAGTTATGTATTTACAAAAAATTTATTAAAACCATTAAAAATGGCTGTTGGAGCTTTTGCGGAAATTGCTAAAGGTGATCTTACAGTTAAAATTGATGTAAAAGGTAATGATGAGATTGCTGAATTGGGAAGAAGTTTAAATTCAATGGTTAAAAATCTTAATGATACAATGAAAGAGCTTATTAATATTTCTACGAAATTAAATTCTTCTTCAACTGATTTAGCAGCAGTTTCAGAAGAAAACAGCGCAAATGTTCAGGAAATTTCATCTCAGGCAGAGGTTATTGGCGAGAATACAGAAAATCTTTCTTCAGCAGTTGAAGAGGTATCTTCAGGAATAGAAGAAATAGCAACAAGTTCACAGAATATTTCTGAATCAACACAGGAAATGAGTCAGAGTGCAGAAGAAACTACAGAATTTGCTCATATAGGGCAAAAGAGTATGAATGATGTTGTTAAAAGTATGGAAGGTGTTTCGGAAGAAACATCTAATGTAGCAAAGATAGTTTCTGATTTAGCAGGAAAAGCTCAGAATATTGGTGAAATTGTTGAAACAATTGGTAGCATTACAGAACAAACAAATTTATTGGCATTAAATGCTGCAATAGAGGCTGCAAGGGCTGGAGAAGCAGGAAAAGGTTTTGCTGTAGTTGCTGATGAAATTAGAAAGCTTGCAGAAGAAAGTAGAAATGCAACAGATAAAATAGCAGATATTTTAAAAGAAATTCAGGAAAGTGCTAATACAGCAAATGAAGCCACTCAAAAGGCTAAGAAAGAGGTTGAAAAAACCAATGAAATTATTGAAGTGGCAAATAAACAGTTCCATGAAATTGCAGAAAAGATAGATGTGGTTAAACAATTATCAGAAAATATTACTGCAGCTTCTGAAGAACAGAGTGCATCAACAGAAGAAATGGCAAGCGCTGTTACAAATGTAAGTAAGAGTATTGCTGAAATAACAGAAAAGATAAAACATATAGTTCAGGCAATTGAAGAAGAACGTGATGGAGCAGAAGAAGTCGCAAAGGAAAGTCAGGTATTAAGTGAATTAGCTGAACAATTACATTCTATTACAAAGAAATTCAGGATATAAAAAAATGGGGCATTTATGATAGCCCCATTTTATTTTTTGCTTTTATCGAAAATATTTTTTAAACCTGAAATATCCTCTACACGTGTAGCAGAAATATTTTCTTTCATAATGCTATCATAAACCTCTTCACGGTAGATCTTAAAGTCTTTTGGACCATCAAATCCCAATTTTATTGCATTCCCTTCAACAGATAATACCTTTAATTTTAAAATTTTATTGTCTATCATTATTGTTATACCTTCATCTATTTTTCTTGATAAGACTAACATATCACGCACCCCTTTCATTATCAGGTGCCTGATTTTTAAGTATTTTGTCGCTTCTTTCTATTTCTTCTTTTACATTGTGTTTTAAATGATATTCATCATTGTCTAAAATTAACTGGACACCTTTTTTATTTATTTTTGAGATAATAAGAGGAGCTTTTAAATTGACTGTTATATTGTCTGGATCGCCCTGAGGAATGGTCATAATTGCAAATATCTGAGCATCTTCTGGTTTGGAAATCTCGAGATATTCAACCATGTCTTTTGGTAAATCAAATGTGTAATCCACACGTACAAGTACCGGATCAATTACAGGGAATGAAATAGCTTCATCTTCAAGTGATAAAAGCCATTGTATAGGGAATGTATCTTTTGAAAAGTGTATATAAAACTTTTTGAGGTTTTCAAATCCGGGAATTCCAAATTCAAATGTAATTACATCTTCATCTGCAATTTCCAATTCTCCAAATCTTGTATTGTATTTTTTCTTTTTTTCAGTGAATTTTGAAACTTCTTTTATCTGCCTTTCAAGCATTTTCTGGCTTAATAATATCTCATCATTAACGCTATGTTTTACTGAAAGATTTTCATCGTCTAATATATACTGTAAACCTTTATTTGTTTTTTTGGATATTACCAGAGGAGCTTTTAAATTTACAGTTGCATTTTCAGGATTTTCCTGAGGTATAGTCATAATGGCAAATAATGCAGCATCTTCTGGTGAGTCTATTCCAAGTGTTTTTACAACATTTTCAGGAATCTTTGCAACATAATCAACCTTTATTAATTTTGGATCTATAATAGGAAATGCAACAAGTTCATCTTCCAGTGATAATAGCCACATTATTGGATAAGTATCCTCTGCAGTTAATATAACGAATTTTTTTAAATTTTCAAATCCAGGAATACCTTTATCAAAAACTATTACTTCGCTATCATCTACTTCAATTTCTCCTATACGTGTTTTATACATTTTTAATGCCACTTTGTCTTTCCCCCTTATCTAATGAAATCCACAAGGGATTGTGGAAGTATTTGTGCTGTAGTTTTTAATGCTGCCTGTAATATATTTTGTTCTAAAGTAAAATCACTAAATGCTTTTGTCATATCTGTTCCAATAAGTTCATTTATTATATCTGTATTGTTATCAACAACTCTTTCAAACCTTTTTTCCATTGATTCGAGCATGTTATCGGTACTACCAACTCTTGCAAGGTTTGCATTTACTTTGTTTAATATTTCATCAAGAGATCCAAGATCTCTTTCTATATTTTCATCGCTATTTTTATCGGCATTTTCAACAGAGTCAATTAATCTGTCTAAAATTCCAAATACCGTTTCGCCTGAATCTGTTCTAAAAACATCATAAACGGTGACTCCGTATTCTATTTCCACATGTTCTAATGGAAGTTTTGCACGAACATTTGCTTCTCGTGGAGTATTTATAATAATTTTATTGTTATCTTTTCTTACTGGAGGTAAATCTGTTTTAGCTCCACCAAAGATATATTTTCCATTAATTTGTGTATTTGCGATTTTATATAAATGATCCTTTAATTGCTTTAATTCTTCAGCTATATGCTGCCTATCTTCCAGTGTTTGAGTATCATTTGCAGCTTTTACAGTTAATTCTTTTATTCTATGATTGACATCCTGCATTTCCTGTAAAGCAGTGTCATAATAGACAAGTACTGAACGTGTATTTTTTATATTGTTTATGTATTCATTTAATACTCTGTTTCTTCCCATAAGATAACTGCTTTTTCCAGCTGCCACAGGATCATCAGAAGGTTTTCTTACCCTTTTTCCAGTGGAAAGTTGCTCACTTAATTCTTCTCTTTTAAGCATAGAATTCCTTATATCGTTTAAAGCTCTGTTAGCTATCATTGATTGAGTTATTCTCATATTAACTCACCTCTTTTCTATCGCATAAGCCCGTTGATAATTCTGTCTAACATATTGTCCACAACATTGATAACTTTGGCAGCGGCATTAAATGCCTGTTGATATTTTATAAGATTTGTCATTTCTTCATCAAGCGACACGCCCTTTACGCTTTCTCTTTGATTATAAAATTCCGTTTTTAAACTATCACTATTTATTTCCATTCTTTTTGCTTTTTCTCCTGAAATACCAACATCAGTAATTATATCTGAAAGATAATCTTCAAAATCATGGCGTCCATCTGATAATAATTTTGTAGATTTAAGCAAATAACCATCTTCCCATAATGTCGATGAATGTTCCCCGGAAGGTATAATGCTGTCAATATCTCCGTCATAATCTGTATCCACCATTTTTCCAAGGTCCATTGCAAGCATATCCGGGTTATTAAGTAGATAATCCTTTACACTTAGATTTTTTGCAACGCTGGTATCATCTGATAAAATAAATTTAGATGTATATTTTAATCTTTCTGCTAAATCTGATATATCCATAGTTTTATCAATTAATGAAAAATGTTCCGAATATGGTTGTGATGGATCATCGTGTTTCCATAATCCTAATAATTCAAACAATCTCTCAGGTCCTTTTATTTCTACATTTTTTAAATCATAATTTAAAGTTTTATCTGCTTTAAGCGCAAGTCTTCCTCCTGGAGTGTAAAAAGCGATAAGTCCGGTATTTGTTTCGTTGATTTTATTAACCAATGAATCAAGAGTATCTCTATGAAAATCAATTTGGACCTTTTTCCCCTGAATGGACATAAATGCGCCAAAATCAAGGAAGTCCATTCTCCATTTAAGGTCATCATCTGATTTTAAGGTTAATTTAGCGGCAGTTGTATTTGCTGCCCAACCCTGTGAAACGATTTTTCTTGCAGCAGAGTCTTCATCATAATAAAAGTTTTCTATTTTTATTGTATCTGTTCCAATATTTATTTGTATGCTATCTACATTTGCCCAGCTGAAAGTCGAACCATCAGCGCCAGGTAATATTTCAAATTCATCTCCATTTTGCACAATTTGAAATTCATTATTTGTACCAATTGTTGAACCATTTAATGCCCCTTTTGTAATACTTCCAGAATAAGAAGGGGTGGAGTCTTTATAATTTATTGTAAAACTAACAGTATCTGAATTTGAATATTTTGATAAATCAATGCTTTTTGTTTTATATGCATATAATCCAAGAGCATTTTTTAATGAGTTTTCCGAAGTGTCTAAAACAGATAAATTTACATTTGATGAATTCATTTCATGTAACATTCCATTTGGATCGTCTATTACAACGTTATTCATATCTGAATATGCAGAGCTTGTAGGTACTACATATAATTCTCCATTTCTTACAAAAGCTCTTACAAGTTTTAATCCTCCGTCTTTTGTTCCGTCACCATCAGCATCTGTGTTAATTCTATTTGCTATATCATTTAAAGATGTAACTCCATCAAGATTTAAGGTTTCTGTATAATTTCCCGGACCTTTAAATGTCATAATTCCCTGCATTTCCTGAGGAGGAATTTTTGTCCATTTTAAGGCGTTTATATCCTTACTTGGAATTCCCAATTGTTTAAAGAGATTTCTATTAAAGTCTATTATTAGACGATCACTAAAAGCTGAACCACCTTCATTTGCAAAGGTAAGCAATCCTCCATTTTGAGCGCTGTATTTATAATTAAAATTGGCTCTGAATTTTGAACCGGTATTTAATGTATCAAGAGAGTTTCCAGAATTTATTGTTGCTACATAATCAGAAGTATCTTCAAAGCCATCTTCCACACTTATTAACTCTGCAGAACCAAGATCGAAATTAACTTTTATGTCATCTATTGTATTTTGATTAAATTTTAAATAGCTATCTATATAGTTTTTAGGTTGTCCACTTAACATTATATTTCCAGCAATTCTTCTTAATTTATCTGTGGCAAGATTACCTTCTGGTATTTCATTAAAGAAGTTCATTCCTCTAATTGTTCCTGTTAAATCGTATCCTTCTTCGTGAATTAAATTTAACGTGTCATAAAATGTTGCAGCCAATTCATCTAATCTACTTAATTGATCGTTTAAAACATTATCTCTTAATTCGAAGGTGGCTCCTAATGCCCCATCTTTTATTTCCAATAGTCCACTATTAATATATACATAGTTTTTTCCGTCAATATTTTTTACGCTCATTTTTGTGTAATATTCACCATTTAGTATTTCATAATTTTTGAGCATTATGCTAATTTGACCGTCATTTTTTTCTTTTACGGTAAATCCAAATTTTTCAGAGAGATCATCTAATATGGCATCTCTTTTGTCCATTAAATCATTGGCAGTCATACCAACAGAAGTTAATTCTTTAATCTGTTTGTTTAATCCGGAAATTTCTGCTAATTTTGAATTTATATCCTTTACCATTGATTCTATATCAGAATTCAGGTTATCTTTTACTCCTTCAATATCAACATATAGACTCTTTAAATTTTTAGCTAAATTTTGAGCCTTGTATATTAATTCCCTTTTATTTTCAGGAACTGTTGGTTCAGATAAAATTTTATGGATAGAACCCCAGAATTCATCAAAAGACTTTCTTATTCCGTCTTCTGATGGTTCGTTATAAAGTGATTGCACATAATTTAAATTGGAATTCATTGTTTTCCAATATCCATATTCACTGTTATATTTTCTATATTGAACATCAAGAAATTTATCTCTTACCCTTTTTATGGATTCAATCTTTGAACCGGTTCCAAGTTCAAGACCACCCTGGGTTACTGTAACATTGGTGGTAATATTTATTTCTCTTCTGGAGTATTCTGGATTATTGGCATTTGCAATATTTTGAGATATTGCATTCATAGCTGTTTTGTTTGTAAATATCCCAGACATTCCTGTGTGAAGCGTTCCGAATAATGACATTTAAATCACCTCAACCCTGCCAGTTAATTTTATTGGACTGCCCCACATTTTTATATATTCCGTTTTTGTTATATGTAGGAGCAGGTTTTGCAGGTTCCATAAATAGCTTTATTAATATATCGTTGTATTCCATTCTTGCCTTTAATAATTCCTTTAATACTTCAGAAATCGTTGAAACATCAACTAATTTATCTTTTAGATCTAAAAGTATGTCTGTCATTTCTTTATCTTCTTTAAAATATTCAATAAAATCATCTAAAGAGTCTTTAATACCTTTTTCTTTAGCAAAATTGTCAAATAATAAAATCCTCTCCTTTTCAACTTTTGAAAGCTGGAGAGCCAATTTGCTAATTTGGGAAATATCCCTGTTTAATTTTTCAATCTTTTCGCTTTTTAAAATTTTGTCCTTTAAACTTTCCATATAATAAAAAATATCCACGAGGATAGACAACTCCTCGTGGATTATTTTCTTTATATCAATATCCTGATGCATTTTAGAAACCTCCAAGAAGTTTTTCTGCAATCTTGTCAGCATCTATTTTGTATAGTCCTTGGTCTATGGCCTCTTTCATCTCCTCCACGAGGTTCTCCCTGATATCAGGGATTTCATTTTTGGCCATTTCTATATATTTTTTAGAAGAACCGTCAACTGACAACTTTACAGGAGCTGTATCCTGATTAATTATTCTATTTGAATTATGGTTTTTCCCAACCTTTTCATTTTTTAATGATTCATTTTTTACATATTGCTGATAAGCTCCGCCTAATCTGTTTATATCCATAATTACACCTCCAGTAACGGTTCGGTTCGAATCCCGGTCATACTATATATCGTCTAAAATGCATCGGATATTAATGTCTTATAGATATTCCCATTTTTTCAAATAAATTTATAGTTTTTTCTGCTATTCTATTTATTTCATCGTCTGTTAAGGTTCTATCTTTAGCTCTATATGTAACAGTTATTGTGATGCTTGTTTTGCCTTCTTCTATATTTTTTCCTTTATATACGTCAAAAACCTTTATTTCTTCTACAAGTTTTTTTCCTGCTTTTAAAATAGCGTCTTTTATTTCATAGAAGGTTATTTTATCATCAACCAGTAATGAGTAATCTCTTCTCATCGAAGGATATTCAGCATTTACAACAGAATACTTTCTTGTTCCAGAATATAACTCAAATAATTTTTCAATATCTATTTCTGCTATGAATACAGGTTGATTTATGCTATACACATTTTCAGCAATTTCATTTTCTATTTTTCCAAAGAAACCAATTTCTTCTTTACCAGAATAAATTTTTGCGCTTTGCGCAAAGGATAATCCTTCAATATTTTCTCTTTTATATTCTACATCAATATTTAAATAATCGAATAAATTATCTAAAGCGCCTTTAAATGTATAGAATGAAACATTTCTTTTATCTGTGTAGTCATATGGATTTTCTTCACCAACAGCGACAAAGGCCAGTTTTTCTATTTCTTTTACAGAGGTTTCTGATTTTTCGTCATTTAAAAATGTTTTTCCAATTTCAAATAATTTAATATTTCTACTCTGATTTCTAAAGTTATATGATGCAGATTCAAGAATTCCGTATACAAGTAAAGGTCTCATTGTACCTAATTCTGATGAAATAGGATTTTCAAGGAATACTTCTCCTTTTTTTAACCACATTCTTGAATTGTCCATAAAAGCAAAAGTGAAAGCTTCGTTATAACCATTTAATCTCATTAACTCAGAAAGTTTTTCCCTGAATTTAATGTATTTTGAAATACCTCCTACAAGGTTATGGGAAGGCAATACAGAAGGTATATTATGATAACCATAAATTCTTCCAATTTCTTCTACAAGATCTATTTCTTCAAAAATATCAGGTCTTCTTGTAGGAACAGTAACTTCATATCCGTTTTCTTTCTTTTCAAATGTAAAATCGAGTTTTGATAAAGAGTTTTCTATATCATTTTCTGAAATTTCAATTCCCAATCTGTTTGAAACATAAGAAGATCTTACAAAGATTTTCTTTGGTTCTATATATTCTGGATATGCATCTGTCATAGGACCACTGATTTTTCCATTTGCCAGTTCTTTAATTAAGTAGGCTAAACGTCCCATTACAAATTCTGTATCATTTGGGTCAACGCCTCTTTCAAATCTATATGATGAATCTGTTGAGATTTTATGATATCTTGCGCTTTTTCTGATATTTACAGGATCAAAATAAGCTACTTCCAATAATACTCTTTTTGTATTTTCGTTTATGCCTGATTCTTCTCCACCCATAATTCCACCAAGTGCAAGGAATTTATTGCCATCTGTAATTAAGGTTTCTGTTCCGTTTAATTCGTATTCATTTCCGTCTAATAATAATACTTTTTCACCTGCAACAGCTTTTTTTACAACAATTTCGTTTCCAATTAGATCAAGATCAAAAGCATGAACAGGATGTCCAGTTTCGAGCAATACATAATTTGTGATATCTACAATATTATTTATACTTCTTATTCCAGCAGTAGCTAGTCTCTTTACAAGCCATGAAGGTGAAGGTTTTACTTCAACATCTTCTATAACTAAAGCTGCATATCTTTTACAACCTTCATATTCGATTTTAACAGGAAATCCGTTACCTTTTTCAATTTTTTCAATTAAAGGTAATTTTAAATTTTCTGCTGCATCTATAACTATAAATTCCCTTGCTACACCTAAATAGGATAAGAGATCAGGCCTGTTTGGGAATATCTCTATATCAATTATATCATCTTTTAATTTTAAATATTCAATAAAATCTGTTCCCGGTGCAACTTCCTCAGGAATTCTATAGACAAATTCTGATTTTTCTTCAAGTCCAAGCTCTTCAAGAGAACATAGCATTCCTTCTGAAAGAATTCCTCTCATTTTTCTCGCCTTTATTTTAAAGTTTCCATGTAATACAGCACCATCAACTGCAACTGGTACAAGGTCATTAACCTTTACCGATTTATCAGCAGTTAAGATTTGTAAATATTTATCTCCGACGTTGATTTTACATATTATGATTCTATCTGCATCAGGATGATCCGTTATTTCTTCAACACGGCCTACAATTACACCTTTTAGATTTCTGCCGGAATATTCCACACCTTCCACATTAGTTGAATGTTTTTTTATTTTATCAATAAGTGTTCCAGTATCAACCTTTAAATCTATATAATCTGAGATCCAATTTCTTGATATATTCACCAGAATTCCTCCTTTAAAGCCCTAAAAATCTCATATCGTTCCTATAAAATTCTCTCATATCTGAAATTCCATATTTTAACATAGCTATTCTTTCTATTCCTGTTCCAAAAGCAAATCCCTGCCATTTTTCTGGATCGTATCCAACATTTTTCAACACATTTGGATGAACAAGACCTGCACCGAGTATTTCTATCCAACCAGTCCCTTTACATACATTACAACCTTTTCCGCCACAGAACATACAATCAACATCAACTTCATAACCCGGTTCAACAAATGGGAAATAACTTGGTCTTAATAATACCTTTCTTGAACCGCCAAAATACATAGTTAAAAATTGTTCAAGAGTTGCTTTTAAATGACCAACAGTTACATTTTTATCTATATATAAACCTTCAAATTGATTAAAAGCAGGTGAATGTGTGGCATCTGGTTCATCTTTTCTATAAACTCTTCCAGGTGAGATAATAGCCAATGGAGGTTCGGTGTTTAACATAGTACGAACCTGAACAGGTGATGTGTGTGTTCTCAGGATTATATTATCCTTTCCTTCTATATAAAATGTATCCTGCATATCTCTTGCTGGATGCCATTCTGGCGTATTTAATGCATCAAAGTTATGCCATGTTGTTTCAATTTCTGGACCTTCAACAATTTTATATCCCATACTTGAAAATATTTCATATACATCTCTTATTGTTTGTTTTAATATATGTTCATACCCAATTTTTCTTTTAGCACCTGGTAAGGTTATATCAACCCAACTTTTCTTTTCTTCCATTTCCTTTAAGTGTTGTTTAACCTTTTCCAGACCTTCCTCAAGTATTGCTTCTGCCTCTTTTTTTAAGTTATTTACAAAGGCACCAAATTCCTTTCTCTTTTCAGGTTCGATTTTTCCAATTTCTTTCATTAATTTTGATATTTCGCCTTTTTTACCGACATATTTTGATTTTAGAACCTGAAATTCCTGAATATTTTTAATTTTATCAATTTCCCCTTTTAATGATTCAATAATCCTTTCTCTTATATCATTCAATGTGCTTTTCCTCCTTACTAATAATTAATTTTCTATTTTTTTTAGAATTTTTTCTATATCCTGAAATTCAATATCAAAAATGTTATCAATAATTTTTTCAATAATATCATTATCGGCGTAATCCAATTTATAGATTATAGATTCGATTTTATTTCCAAATTTTTTCAATAATAATTTTTTAGCTATCTCTCTTCTACTCTCTTCTTTACCTTCTTTTCTACCTTCTTTTCTACCTTCTTTTCTACCTTCTTCCAAACCTTCTCTTCTACCTTCTTCTAAACCTTCTATTTTAGCTTTTTCTTTACTTTCTTTTATTGCTTCCTCAACAGTTCTTACAAAATTTTCAAACATATAATTCACCTCCTTAATTTCCTCAAATTCTATATCCGTGTCTATTATCTTTTCTCGTTTTACCAATACTTTTATTATTCCGTTTATGTATTCACCAAACTTTTCTTTTTCTTTTTTCGAAATATTTCCTTGAATAGTTGATCATAATATCCCATTTGCATCCCCCTTATTAAGTTTGTTGTTTGGCTTATTATTTGTTTTTATTATTTGAAAATAGTTTAGAGATATATTTATAACAAGAGCAACAATTAAAATTGCTGTCAAAGCTTTAATGTTTGGATTATAAAATTCAAAGAAATATAGGCTATTATACACAGCTACATAGATAATTAAATTTAAGAAAGATTTGTTAGAAATTGTGGTTAATAATATTGCTACAAATGCCATCACAATATATAATAGAAAGAGATTTAAGTCATTTCTGAGTATAAAAAGTATTCCAATGTAACTAAAAGTAATAGCGATAAATATAAGAAACCTTTTTAGAATTTCTGGATAATAATGTAATAACAATAATCTTAGATTATTTTTGTTGAAAAAGGAAAATATGTATCCACTCAATGAAATAAACACAAATATTATTATTCCCAGTATTTTAATATATCGATTATATATATCTGGTGGTTTTAATAATGGAGAATCTATAAAATATGGTTTTACAATTGTATTTTTCTTCAACGATGCATCGTATAAAAAAACCTTTATATCTTTAAAAATATTATCAAAATATCTGGTATTTTTGGGAATATATATTTTCATAATATTATCTTCCAGGCTTAAAACTGCCTTTGCTTTTTTGGGAAATGTTTTTGTATATTTTAAATTTTTACTTTCAATAGGCAAAGAACCATAATACAAATATGGTTCTTTTTGGAATATGTGATCAAATATCATATTCGACAGTAGCATGATTCCAGTAAAAGATAATAGCATAATTATAAAAGTAACCCATTCTTTTTTTAAATGCATATTTATATTCGCCCCTCAGAAATGCTTCTTTTCTTTAAAATGCCCAGAGCAAAATTATTATTTATTTCTTCAAAATTTTCAAAGATTTCGCCGGAAATTATATCTTCAAATAACAGCTTTTCATTAAATTCCAAAGAAGTTCCAGATTCATCAATAGCTTTATTACATATTGCTTCTATTGCTAATTTAGAATCTGTAATAACTATTACACTTAGATTATTTTTTTCTTCAAAGAAGTTTTTTAAGACGATTAATTGCTCGATTTCCACATCTGTTTCATCTAATATTAAAACTATAATCTTTCTGAATTTTGTTTTATTTTTTAATATTTTTATAAAATCTGTTGTGTTCCATAATTCTTTTGAAATAATATGAAAAATTCTATGGCTAAAAAAAGAAAGATTTTCAGCATCTATTCCTTCTAAAAGATATTCTTCGGTATATTTTTTTGGAGAAATAATTATCTTAAATAATTTTTCAAAGAGAAAAGAGGGATTTTTTGTCAAAATCCCTAACCTTTCTCCTGTATTTAATTCTATATCAGGAAATTCTATAGATGTATTTGAAATTTTTAATAAAAGTTCTTCCATTTATCATTCCTCATACTATTTTATTATTTGTTTTTTAATTTTAAATATTCTTCCCAGTCTTTTGAAAATCTTTCTATACCTCTATCTGTTAATGGATGCATAAAAAGTTTTTCTAAAACACTAAATGGTATTGTAGCAACATCGCATCCCATCTTTGCAACTTCAACAACATGATATGGGTGTCTTACACTTGCGGCAATAACTTCAGTTTCAAAGCCATAATTATAGAAAATCTGTAAAATTTCTTCTATTAATTCAAGTCCCTGGTTTCCAATATCATCAACTCTACCTATAAACGGACTTACATATGTAGCACCGGCTTTTGCGGCTAATAGAGCCTGTAAAGGACTAAAGACAAGAGTAACATTTGTCTTTATTCCTTCGGAAGAGAGAGTTTTTACAGCTTTTATTCCATCTTTTGTCATGGGAATTTTTATAACAACATGTTCACTTATTTTAGCTAATTCCCTTGCTTCTTTTACCATATTTTCATAGTCCATTGATACAACCTCAGCACTTACCGGTCCCTGAACAACATCGCAAATTTCCTTTACTCTTGTTTCGAAATCAATATTTCCTTCTTTTGCAACAAGTGTTGGATTTGTGGTTACTCCATCAATAATGCCCCAATCCTTTGCTATTTTAATCTGTTCAATATTTGCAGTATCCAGAAAAATCTTCATATTGCCACCTCCGCAATAGTTTGTATATATTTATTATATCACAAATATAAGGGTTCGCAAATGCGAACCCTTATATTTTATAGTATTAAAATTATTTTTCTTTTGCAACAACTAATCTTATATTTCTAATCCATAAATCGGCGTTTAATGTTTTAGAATGAGAGCTTCCAAAAGTCCAGAAAATAACTCTTAAATATTTAATCTGTTTTTTATATGCAAGATCATTAACATTAAATTTTACTCTAAAATCAGTAGAATTTTTTAAAGGCATTGGGTTAATCCATAAGTATTCTTTAAACGGATAATCTGAAGAACTCCACACAAAAGCAATTTTATCAAGAGTATTTTTGTTTTCATCTAAAAATGCAAAAATAATCCCTGCAACGCTATAAGCTTTTTGATCAAGATTTTTTCCTTTTGTGACCAATCCTGCAATTTCTGCATAAAATTCTACATGTGTATCTTCGCAATAAGGTAACTCAAAATCTTTATATAAATTATTTTCAGAAAAACCATTTTTATGGATTCTATACCATACCGTGTTATTTAAAGAAGATAATTCATTTTTATTTTCATCTTCTCTTCTTCCGCCAATTTTCCATAATGAATAATCTTTTGGCATGAAGAATTTAAATTCATGATAAATGGTTTTTAAATTCATATTTGCAGATTCTGGAACAATATTTCCATTTACAGTTATATCTCCTTTTTTTACAGCTTGTTTTGCCATATCGTTTCCATTTACAAGATAATATTGATTTAACAGCTCTTTTACATTATCATCGATAACTATGATTCTTTTATCAGAAAAACCTGTTAAATCATTTTCTGGCGATACAACGGTAACTTCATATTGATTTGATGAATCCAGTAAAGAGCCTCTAAAAACAGTATTTCCAATAACATAATATGTTTCTGGAAATACCATAGTTCCTAATAAAATCAGAACAACAAACAGAAATCCTTTCCTCATAATATCCTCCTCCTTGAAAGATATAATTAAATAATATTTTCCCGAATTATATATCGGCGGATTTTTTTAATACTTTTAATTTTAAAAATACGAAATTTGATGTTATAATAATAAGGAAAAATATTGAGTAGGTGATACAGATGAAAAAGACTCTTGTATTTAGCAATCATTCAGACGAAATGCGCGTAGCACTACTTGAAAATGAAAAATTAATGGAAATCTTTTTTGAAGATCTGGAAGTTGGAAAATTAACAGGAAAAATATTTTACGGAAGAATAGAAAATGTTGTTCCGGCTCTTGAATCCTTTTTTGTAAATATTGGAGCGAAAAAAAACGGTTTTCTGCGATTTAAAGATACAACTATAGATCCTGATACATTAAGAAGAGGATCATTTATAATTGTGCAGGTAAAAAAAGATGGCGATGTCAGAAAAGGGCCACAGCTTACCATGCATATTAATATTCCCGGAAAGTATATGGTATATATGCCATTTGGCGAAAATAGCATAGGAATTTCAAAAAAAATTATGTCATTATCCGAAAAAGATAGACTGAGGGAAATTGGGGAAATGTTAATAGAAAACGAAGAAGAAGGTATAATCTTTAGAACGAACAGCGAAAATGTTGATTTTGAAAGTTTAAAAGAAGAATTTTTTCAATTAAAGGAAATCTGGGAGAATATAAAGGAAAAAGCTAAAAATTCAAATAAACCGGCACTTTTATATGAAGACGAAAATTTTGTTGATTATATATTAAGGGAACGATTTGATCATTCGGTAAATGAGATTATAACAGATGATAAAGAGCTTTTTAAGAGATTTAATAAAGAGATAAAGGAAATAAATGAAAATGTGAAAATAAGAAAAGTCGATATAGATGCATTTTCATGGACTAATGTATATGAACAGATGGACGATATGTTTGCAAGGAAAATAGAACTTCCAGGTGGAGGGGTTATAACAATAGATAAAACAGAGGCGCTTACTGTTTTTGATATAGATTCTGCAGGTAATGTGCTTGGAGAAAATGTTGAAGACACTTCGTACAAAACAAATTTAGAAGCAACGGTTGAAATTGCAAGACAATTAAGGCTGAGAAATATAGCGGGAATTATATTAATAGATTTTATAGATATGAAAGATGCAAAACATAAAGAAGAAATAATAAATCTTTTTAGAGAAGAATCAAAAAAAGATAAAGCGAAAATATCAATTTCTGGATTTACAAAATTAGGGTTATTGGAATTATCAAGAAAAAGAACAACTCCTTCAATTGATGCTTTGTTATTTACACAATGTCCAATTTGTCAGGGGACAGGAAAAATAGCATCGCCAAGGATTGTTTTTAGAAGGGTTATAAAAGAGTTAGAAGAATCTTTGGAGGACTTAAAGAGAGGGCATAATATTAAAGAAGTATATACAAGTGTATATCATAATCTTTCAGGTTATTTCACCAAAGAGAAGAAAAAAGAAATAGAAGAAAAATTTGATGTAAAATTAGATCTTGATTTCAATTGGCCCGATCCTAATTCATATAATATAAGATATAGAAAGTAAAAGAGGGATGTATATGAGAATCCATTACCAGATACAGGAACAGATGTTTTCTGTATATGAAATGAAAAGAAAGGCAGATGTTTTAATTGTTGGGGGTGTGGAGATAGTTATAAAATCTGATTTAACGCTTCCACATATTGAATTAGCTGTTGATGGAATAGGAACGAGAATAGCCACTCATTTAAGAAAAATAGGAATAAGTCCTGTGTTATTTGATTATATTGGCAATGATGAATTTAATGAATTAATAAATAGCTATTTTGAAAAAAAGGAGATATTATTTTTCTGGTCAAGACAGCCATATGGAACCAGAAGAATTTTAAAGCTATATGGTGATGGGTTCAATAAAGTCTATAAAGATTATAGAAACATAGAAAATATTGACTATACATTTATATTAAACAATCTTTCAGAAATAATAAATGAAGTAAAAAGCGTATATATTATTTTAAGCAACTGGAATACAAAATTAATAAGGAATCTAAAATTATTGGGCAAATTTATCTTTTTGGATTTTGAAGAAACAATAAATTTCCCTGAAGATTCTGAAATATTTGGAGATTTCATCTTTATAAATGAAGAACTGGAATTGAAAAATGTAAAATATCTATATAAAATAACATTTATGAAAAATGGAAATATTGTTTTTGAATTTGATGACATAAAAGAAGAAATAATACCTTTTTCTGAAAAAAAAGAGTATATTTTTGAAGCAAAATCTGCATTTAAAAGTATAATTATTAATTCATTGTTAGATGGGAAAAATTTAAAAGATTCACTACTTCTTGGAAATATAGCCTATTCATATGCTGTTGAAAATAAAGGAAAACAAATATCAAGAAACTTATTATATGAAGAATTTTATAAAAGAAAAGATGGAAATGGTTGAACCATTTCCATCTTTTTATTTTTTAAAGAACTTTATAATTTCATCAGCAACCTTTTCCTTTTCAATATCATTAGTAACAACATGAGGACTTTCTTCTAATACCACTGTTTCTATAACCTTTGAAGAGATTTTATTTTTTATAGTACTGGCTACACTCATTGGTACAGCTTTATCCTTTTTTGAAACAATAATTAATGTATCGCTTTTTACACTCATAAGCCTACGCTTTGCCATTTTTTGTAAGAAATATAAATCAGCAGCTTTTGGAGGACAATCATAGCTCCAATATTCTTTAGCAATTTTATTTAATCCTTCTTCTTCAAAATGCTCAACCTTTTTTCTTTTTATTTTTTTTGTAAAGAATTTTAATACGGGGGTGAATTTTAATCTCCAATCGCTCGCTTCTATGGCAGGTGCTGCAAGTGCAATCTTTTCAGGATTAAATTTAGATGCAAGTATTAATGTTAATACTCCTCCCATAGAAAGTCCGGTGATGTAAACCTTTTCATACTTTGAATTCAATTCGATATATGCATCAGTAACTCTTCTTAACCAGTCTTTCCATGAAGTACTTAAAAAATCTTCAAAATTTGTTCCGTGGCCTGGTAATCTTGGTACATATACAGTAAATCCTTCCTCATTTAGTCTATGAGCAAGATAATACATTTCATGTGGAGTGCCAGTATATCCGTGTATAATTAAAACAGCAGTTTTTCCACCTTCTAAAAACAAAGGTTGAGAATTTTCATAAAGTATATGGGAATTTTCTGGAATATTATCAAAAAACATAATATCACTCTCCTTTGATTATCTGATTTTATTATATCACAGAATATTTTATAAAATTTATTAAAGTCCCCAGAAAAAATGACGAAATATAATATGAAGACATATAAAACAACGAAAATATCAGTTTTTAGACTTAATTAAAAAATTTTTTAAAGAAAAACTAAAGTAAAAAAAATTTCCGACGAAATATATTGTGAACACAAATTGAGATGAAAATAAAAAATTAAATAAATTTCACACGGAGGTGGAATTATGAGAATTTATCATAACGTAGAGGCATTAAACACATGGAGGACTATGAGTAATGTAAAAACAGAAATGGGAAAATCATTGGAAAAGCTATCATCTGGTTTAAGAATCAACAGAGCAGCAGATGATGCAGCAGGATTGGCAATCTCTGAAAAGATGAGAAACCAGATAAAGGGTTTAGATACAGCAATTAGAAACGCACAGGATGCCATTTCAATGATTCAAACAGCAGAAGGTGGATTAGATGAAGTTCATTCAATTCTTAAGAGAATGAGAGAACTAGCAGTACAGGCATCAACAGATACAAACACAGATGCAGATAGGGTACAGCTACAGAATGAATTTACAGAATTAAGAGACGAAATCAATAGAATAGCAAAAACAACACAGTTCAACACAAAGAATTTATTAGATGGATCATTAAGAGAAACAAGAGACGCATATGCAAAATTGGTAGCACCAGGTTCAGCACACTTTGAAGTAGGAACAACAGGAACAACATTAATCGATGGAAATATAGTTTTAGAAGTTGGACAATTCTCAGGAACTGCAACCAGTACATTAGAAGTTAGAGCAACTCTTGTTACAGCAGGAGGAACAAAAACAGTAACAACAAATGTTCAGGCAGGAAGCATAGCAATAACAGTTGGAAGTGCTCAGGTAAGTATTACATGGGATAAAACACAAATAGCATCTATTGATGATTTTGGAGGAACACTTGCAAAAGGAACAAAGGTAGATGGAGGAGCAGTTGCAGTATATGGACAGGTAACAGCAGGAGCAACAGGAGTAAATCCATTAAATTATCATATAGGAGCAAATGAAGGACAGGTAATAAACCTTGGATTTGAAAGTATGAAAGCAGATGATATAGGAATTACAACACATTTAAAGATTGATACACAGAGCGATGCAGAATTTGCAATAAGTGCTATAGATGCTTCAATATATAAAGTATCAGCATTTAGATCAAAACTTGGTGCAGCTCAAAACAGACTTGAACATACAATTAAGAACTTAGGAGTAGCATCAGAAAACTTAACAGCAGCAGAATCACGTATCAGAGATGCAGATGTTGCAAAGGTAATGGCAGAGTACACAAGACAGCAGATCTTGTTGCAGAGTGGAACAGCAATGTTATCACAGGCAAATCAGTTACCACAACAGGCATTACAATTATTGAGATAATAAATAATATAATTTCGGGCGGAATCTTTCGCCCGATTTTCTGCATAGACTAAAGTTTTATATATTACCGTCGATTAATAATTTAGGGAGGATTCCCAAATCAAAACATTTCACACGGAGGTGGAATTATGAGAATTTATCACAACATTGAGGCTTTAAACGCCTGGAGAACATTGAGTAATGTAAAGACAAACATGGGAAAATCATTGGAAAAGCTATCATCTGGTTTAAGAATCAACAGAGCAGCAGATGATGCAGCAGGATTGGCAATCTCTGAAAAGATGAGAAACCAGATAAAGGGTTTAGACACAGCAGTAAGAAATGCACAGGATGCCATTTCAATGATTCAAACAGCAGAAGGTGGATTAGATGAAGTTCATTCAATTCTTAAGAGAATGAGAGAACTAGCAGTACAGGCATCAACAGATACAAACACAGATGCAGATAGGGTACAGCTACAGAATGAATTTACAGAATTAAGAGACGAAATCAATAGAATAGCAAAAACAACACAGTTCAACACAAAGAATTTATTAGATGGATCATTAAGAGAAACAAGAGATGCATATGCAAAATTAGTATCACCAGGTTCAGCACACTTTGAAGTAGGAACAACAGGAACAACATTAATCGATGGAAATATAGTTTTAGAAGTTGGACAATTCTCAGGAACTGCAACCAGTACATTAGAAGTTAAAGCAACTCTTGTTACAGCAGGAGGAACAAAAACAGTAACAACAAATGTTCAGGCAGGAAGCATAGCAATAACAGTTGGAAGTGCTCAGGTAAGTATTACATGGGATAAAACACAAATAGCATCTATTGATGATTTTGGAGGAACACTTGCAAAAGGAACAAAGGTAGATGGAGGAGCAGTTGCAGTATATGGACAGGTAACAGCAGGAGCAACAGGAGTAAATCCATTAAATTATCATATAGGAGCAAATGAAGGACAGGTAATAAACCTTGGATTTGAAAGTATGAAAGCAGATGATATAGGAATTACAACACATTTAAAGATTGATACACAGAGCGATGCAGAATTTGCAATAAGTGCTATAGATGCTTCAATATATAAAGTATCAGCATTCAGGGCAAAACTTGGTGCAGCTCAAAACAGACTTGAACATACAATTAAGAACTTAGGAGTAGCATCAGAAAACTTAACAGCAGCAGAATCACGTATCAGAGACGCAGATGTTGCAAAGGTAATGGCAGATTATACAAGACAGCAGATCTTGTTGCAGAGTGGAACAGCAATGTTATCACAGGCAAATCAATTACCACAACAGGCTTTACAATTATTGAGATAATAATATTTAATTTAATAATTCAATCCAGGCGTAATAAAAGGGCGAAGGGATTCGCCCTTTTTCTTTATATAATAAAAATAAAATAACCCTCCAATAGGAGGGTTTTTGTAATAAATATCAATATACCTTTGATTTTTTGATCCAGTTAATAACAATAGGACTTGCAATGTAAAGTGATGAATATGTACCAACTATAACACCTATTGCAAGACCAAATGCAAATGGAGCAATTGCCTTTCCGCCCCAGAGAAGAATTGGCAATACAACAAGGAATGTTGTAATAGATGTATTTAATGATCTAACAATAACTTCGTTTATACTAATATTAACTATTTCTTCTATATCTTTTTTACCTCTTAATTTCTTCATATTTTCTCTGATTTTATCATATACAACAATAGTATCGTTTAATGAATAACCTGCAAGTGTTAAGAATGCTGCAATGGCTGCTACATTAATTTCAATGCCGAATAATGAATAAAAACCAAGAGTAATTATTATATCATGTGCAAGAGCAATAATAGCACCTACACCAAATGAGAATTTAAATCTTAATGTGATGTAAGCCAATAATAATACTAAAGAAATAATAACAGCATACCATGCATATGACTTAATTTCTTCTGCAGCATAACCTGAAACATCGTTGAATTCAAGAAAATCTATTGTTATGCCTTTTTCTTTAAATGAATTTTTCATTGTTTTTATTAAGTTTTCCTTTAATGCTGTGGAACCTGATAATGATTCTTTTAAAACAATTGAATATTGAAATAAACTTGCATTTTCAACATTTAGGTTTTTGAGTTTTACTATCTTTGCTGTTGCGTAGTTAGAATTTATATCTGTTAATACATTTCTTATTTCATCTATTTTTAATTCTTTGTCAGCTGAAATAACAAATTCTGTTCCACCGGCAAAATCAACACCGAGATTAAAACCTTTTGTAAATACAAAAATTAAACTTGCCAATATTAATAATAGAGAGAGTGTTATAAATAGTTTTCTTTTTCCAACGAAATCAATCATTAGTTTCCCTCCTTTACAGCCGTTTTCTGGTACTTCTTCACGTTGATTAGATGACTTGTTGTTTCAAGAATAGACCTTGATACAACGAGGTTTGTAAACATACTACCAAGAACACCAATAATTAAAGTAATAGCAAATCCTCTTACTGTACCAGTTGCAAAGTAGTATAATACAACACCGGCTAATACTGTGGTTAAGTTAGCATCAAATAATGTCCAGAAAGCCTTATCAAAACCAAATCTAACGGCTGTTAGAGGAGGTCTTCCGTGTCTTAATTCTTCTTTAATTCTTTCATAAATAATAACATTACCATCAACTGTTGTACCAAAAGTTAAGATAATACCAGCAAGACCAGGTAATGTAAGAATTGCGTGTGTTCCGGCTAAAACACCGAGTAATAATACAGAGTTGAATATTAAAGCAATATCTGCAACTACACCCATCCAACCATAGAATACAATCATATAAACCATAACAACTGCAAGCCCTAATAAACCTGCTTTTACTATTGTTTCAACAACATCTTTACCCAATGTTGGTCCAGTTGTTCTTTCCTGGAATTTAACAAGATCTACAGGAAGATTTCCAGCTTTAATTAAAGCAGCAACATTTCTTGCTTCGTCAATAGTCTGAATTCCTTCAATAACAGCAGAACTGCTTGTTATTTTCTGGTTAACAACTGGAGCAATTATAACTCTGTTATCAAGAATAATAGCCAATCTTTTTCCTACGAGATTACCTGTAATTAATTCGAATTTTTTGCTTCCCTGTGAACTGAATTTTAAGTTAACAAGAAAACCTTTTTCTCTTGTGTTGATATCTGCATTTGCATCAACAACATCTGTTCCTGTAAATTCAAATGGTTCTTTACCAAATGTAAATATCTTCTGTACTTTATACCATGTTGTTTCATCATACATATCTCTTACATAATCATATAAAGGTTCATCTTTTCCATTTATGGTTACATATCTATTTCTTCTAATTTCAGGTTTTGCATCTGAGGTTTGAACATCAATAACTTCGGCAAAATATAATTTACCTCTACTACCAATTAATTTTTCTGCTGTTTCTATGTCTGTAATACCGGGGATTTCCACCCTAACCCTTATTTTGTTTCCACTAACAACTTTTGAAACAACTGCTTCTGTATATCCAGCTGCATCCAATCTTTTTCTTAATACGAGGATAACGTTGTCAATAATTTCGTTAGGATCTGTTCCTTCATCCAGCTTCATATCATATTCAAGCATACTTCCGCCTTTAATATCAAGCCCGAGCTTGATATTTGAAAAATACTTTAAAATACCTTCTTCGTTGTTGTTAGTGCCTGTTGGCCAGAAAAACATCAATAAAGCTGCTACAAAAACAAGTACTGAAACGGTTACTCTAACTTTGTGTGCTTTCAAGAAAATCTACCCCCTTGACTATTTTTTGCTGTTTTCTTTATTATCTTCTTTGTTGGATTTTGATAAAACTGCTACTACAGAATTTTTTGTAATATCAAGTTCTGTTCTATCTGCAGTTCTAATTCTTATGAAATCGTTGTTTATGTTTACAATTTTACCAATGATACCTGATTGTGTAAGGATTTTATCATCCTTTTTTAACTTTGAGATCATTTCTTTGTGTTTCTTTTCCTGTTTTTTCTGTGGCATTATAATTAAGAAATACATTAAACCAAACATAAGTAATAATGGGAATAGTAACCCCCAAATACTTCCTGTTTGCGCTGTTGTTGCGGTTTGTGGAGCCGCAGCTGCTTCTGGTGGACCAAATAATAAAATTTCTTTTATGCTATTAAAATTCATGAAAACTTCACCTCCGATATATTTTTTCTACAATATTATAACACAGAATTATGATTTCTGAAAATTTTTGTGGTATAATTCTACCAGGATTTCTTAAAAAAATATAGAAAAATTTAATGACGAAAAAATTAAGGGGGTTGATTATTATGGAACTTTTAAAAGAATTAGAAAAGGTTATTGAAAATCTCGCAGAAAAATATAAAAAGGTAAAAGAAGAAAAAGAAGCCTTAAAAAAGGAAAATGATGAATTATATGCTGAATATGAAAAATTATCAAGAGAAAGAGATGAATTGAAATCACAACTTGAAGAATTAAAAAGAAAAGAAGAAGAAACAGAAAAGTATATTCAGGAAATTAATTATAAGTTAAAGGAAATTATTGGTGATGAAGTGGAAGAGGTTGTAAATGAGGTTGTTGAAGAAACTGTTGAAAATCCTTCTGCAGAATCTCACGAAAATCAGGGATATGAAGAACAGAAATGGTAAAATTTTAGGCGGTGACATTTGTGGGAGATAAGAGGCTGAAAAAAATACATTTTGATTTCCTTGGACAAACATATGAATTTCTTACTGATGAACCGGAAGAAATTGTAAATGAAATTCTTGATAATATAAAAAAAGATGTTGAAAATATATACAGTCAAGCAAGCAATATGGAGCCTGTGCACATATTGCTTTACCTGCTATTAAATGAGCATCTTGAAAAGATAGAATTAAAGAAAGGATTAAAAAAATTAATTTCCAAAGCCTCTGATGTCTCCCGCAAAAAGGAATAATGGGGTGTAAACAATGAAAATAGGTTTTTTTGATTCTGGAATAGGCGGATTAACCGTATTAAAAAAGGTGGTCGGGAATTTTGGAGGCCACCAGTATTTTTATTTTGGAGATACATTAAATGTTCCTTATGGTTCAAAACCTGTAAATAAAATAATATCTGTATTAGAGGAGTTGTTTGAATTCTACGATTCAAACAACCTGGATATTGTTATTGCTGCATGTAATACATCGGATTCTTTAATCACTCGTGGATATATGAATATGAATAAATATAATTTTAAGTATATTAGCATATTAAAAAATGCAGTAAGGTCAATTAAAAAAAATGATGAAGTTTTATTGCTGGCAACTGAAAATACTATTAATACGGGAACATATAGAGAATTAATATTGTCAAAAGATGTAAAAAAGCTTAAAGAGATTCCATGTCCTTTATTTGTACCATTAATAGAAGAAGGGATCTGGCATGGACCCATAGCAGAGTCTATAGTAAATTTTTATTTGAAAAATCAAAAAAAATTTAGTAAAATTTTGTTAGGATGTACCCATTATCCAATATTGGAAAAACACATAAAAAAAGCAGTAATAGGAGAAATAATTGACCCAGCTGATTATATAGTTGATTATGTAAGAAATGATATTCCGTATTTTAATGATATACCGCAAATTACTTTTTATGTTTCGGGATATATTAATAAATTTAAATACAATGTTGAAAGAATTTTAGGGAAGAATAATTATAAAATTTCATATATTCATAAAGTTTTTGGGGAGATGGGGGTGGAAATATGAAACAGAGAAATGTATTGTTGATTACCGGTTTGTCCGGGGCAGGCAAAACAACTATTTTAAAGATACTTGAAGATATAAAATTCTATACAGTTGATAATGTTCCACCACATCTAATTGAAGAATTTATGAACATGATTTTGGGAAGTACCGATATAGAAAATATAGCTTTTGTTAGTGATATTCGCTGGAATGCACCTGATGAATTGAAAAAAGCAGTATTAAAGCTTCAAAAGAAAAAAAATAAAAATATAGATTTCAGGGTAATTTTTCTTGATTCATCACCTGAAACAATAAAAATAAGATTTAAAAAATCAAGAAGGAAGCATCCTTTGCAGGATTTACAACCATCACTTGAAAAAGCAATAGAAAAAGAAATTGAATTAATGACACCAATAAAGGAAATTTCTGATATTATTATAGATACTACCAATCTTGAACCCAAAGATTTTAGAGAAAAGGTTCTTGAATTAATAGAGCAAAAGAAACAGAAATATTCCACAGCTGTAAAGATAATAAGTTTTGGTTTTAAATATGGAGTTCCAAATGATCTGGATTATTTATTTGATGTTAGATTTTTATCGAATCCGTATTATATAAAAGAATTGTATGTTTTAACCGGGAAGGATAAGGAAATACAGGAGTTTCTGGAACATTTCCCAGAAACCAATGAAACTTTTGAAAAAATATTTGATTTTATTTCAAAGGTTCAGGAATGGTATTCTTCAACTGGACGTGTTTCAATTAATGTTGGAATAGCATGTACAGGTGGAAAACATCGTTCTGTATATATTGCAGAAAGATTATACTCAGCATTAATTAAAAAAGGTGTAAAAGCTTCTATTGAACATAGAGATATTAATAGGTGATAAAAATGTCTGTTTTTTCTGAAGAGGTAAAAATGGAATTGATAATGTCGAAAATAGAATATCCTGAAGTTGAATTATATGGATTTATAAAAGGAAAAGGAAGTTTTGTTATTGAGGAAAATAACAGATATTTAAAAATATCAATTTCTTCAATGAATACTTTAAAAAGATTATATAAAATTTCCAAAGAAATATTTGGTGAATGGATAACAACTTATATAAAGAATGAAAAACGCTTACATATTGGACGAATGGGGGAATTGATTTTTAATTTGATGCATGCTAAAATGATTTTTGAAGAAAAGGGGATAGATTTATTTTCAGATAAAGTGCCTGAATATATATCAGATGATCCATATATTTTTGGTATATTTTTAAAGGGATTATTTTTAAGTTGTGGTTCGGTTTCCATTACAAAAAATTATCATCTTGAGTTTTATTCAGATTTTTCTGAGGAGTTTGCGCAAATTATAATAGAAAATTTACAAAATCTTATTGGAATCAAAGCCAATTATATAACAAAAAATAATAAAATAAAGATATACGTGAAATCGTCTAAGGATATATTGAATACACTTGAATTACTTGGAGCCCACAAATCAGTGGAAAAGATATCAAATACAATAAAAGTTCGCGAATTAAAAAGCAATGTCTCGCGAACCTTTAACTTTATTTCAGCAAATGCGACAAAAACAGCAGAAAGCGCTTCTAAACAGATTGAAGATATAGAAATAATAGCTGAAAAGATGGGGCTGGAAAATCTTCCTGATGATTTAAGAGAAATAGCTCTTTATAGATTGGATAATGAAAGCGAAAGTTTAAGTGAAATGGCAGAAAGTTTGAACATTTCAAAATCTACGCTTTATTATAAAATGAAGAAAATATCAAAAATTGCTTCGAAAATAAAAAGGGGTGAAATAGAATGAAATGCCCTTACTGTGGACATGATGAAACAAGAGTGCTTGATTCCAGAACAATTGCAGATGGAACTGTTACAAGAAGGCGTAGAGAATGTTTAAAATGTAATAGTAGATTTACCACATATGAACGATATGAAATGCATAAGGTTTTTGTTATAAAGAAAAATGGAGAAAGAGAATTGTTTGATAGACAGAAAATTTTAGATGGATTAATCAAAGCATGTCATAAACGTTCAATAAGTTATGAACAATTGGAAAATGTTGCAGGTCAGATAGAAGAAGAAATTAGAAAGATGGGAACTTCTGAGATAGAAAGCGCTAAAATAGGAGATCTTGTGATGAAAAGGTTAAAAGAATTGGATCATGTTGCATATGTAAGATTTGCATCGGTATATAAGGAATTTGGAGATTTAGATCATTTCGTTAAAATAATCAATGATTTAAGAAAAAAAGAAGAAAATAATTAATTAAGGAGGTTCAAATATGGTTCCAGGAGAAAAAATACAATTAACCAGAGAAGGTTATGAAAGTCTTGTTAAAGAAAAAGAAGAGTTGAAAAATAAATTGATGACAGAAATTGCAGAAAGAATTAAAGAAGCAAGGGAATTGGGAGACCTTTCAGAAAATAGTGAATATGAAGAAGCAAAGAATGAACAGGGTAAAATAGATTCAAGAATTAAAGAAATTGATTATATACTTGAAAATGCTGAAATAATTGATGAGTCAGAAAGTAACACTGAAGAGATAAATCTTGGGAATACTGTTATAGTTAGAGATTTATCAAAGAATATAGAAGAAACATATAAAATAGTTAATTCTCAGGAAGCAGACATTTTTTCAGAACCAAAAAAGATCAGTTCAGATTCACCATTAGGTAAGGCATTGTTGAAAAAGAGGATAGGAGATAAGGTAAAGTTCAAAACTCCATCTAATAAGATAAAGGAACTTGAAATTATTGCTATATTGAAATATGGAGGTGCTTGATTTGAGCGACGTAAGAAAACAGAGATTAGAATTAATTGAAGAAATTAGAAAAGAAGGGAAGAATCCTTACCCTTACAGATTCGATAAAGAAATGAAGGTTGAAGAAATTAAAGAAAAGTATGGAAATATTGAATCTGGTGAATTAAAAGAAGAGGAAGTTTTTAAATTTGCCGGAAGAGTAATGTCAATTAGAAAACACGGTAAATCAGCATTTTTGGTTTTAAAAGACGATACAGGAAGAATTCAGGCGTATATTAGAAAAGATAAAGTTGGAGAAGAAAAATTCAATGAATTTAAGAAATATATGGATATTGGAGATTGGGTTGGAGTAGAAGGATTCCCATTTAAAACTCATACAGGTGAGTTAACAATACTTGTTCTTGATTTTGAAATTTTATCAAAAGCATTAAGACCATTACCGGAAAAATGGCATGGTTTAAAGGATAGAGAAGTTAGATATAGACAGAGATATGTAGATATGATAGCAAATGATGAAAGTTTAAAAACTTTTGTTACAAGATTTAAAGCAATTAGGTATATCAGGGAATTCTTATATTCGAAAGGGTTTACAGAAGTTGAAACACCTACATTACATCCAATACTTGGTGGTGCAAATGCAAGACCATTTGTAACACATTTAAATGTTTATGATGTTGATATGTATTTAAGAATTGCACCAGAATTATATTTAAAGAGATTAGTAGTTGGTGGAATGGAAAAGATTTTTGAAATTGGTAAGAATTTTAGAAATGAAGGTGTTTCATATAAGCATAATCCTGAGTTTACAATGATGGAATTGTATCAGGCTTATGCTGATTATACAGATATGATGAGAATAACAGAAGAAGTATTATCATATGTTGTTGAAAAAATCCACGGAACAACAAAGATTGTATATGATGGTGTAGAGATTGATTTTAAACCTCCGTTTAAAAGAGTAAAAATGAGAGATTTTATAAAAGAACATCTTGGTGTTGATATATTAGAAGATCCAGATGAAAAGTTGTCTCAGGTATTAAAGGATCATGGAGTGGAAGTGGAATTTGAAGATAAAGCACATTATATAGATGAATTATGGTCATTGGTAGAGGATAAAATTGTACAACCAACATTTGTTTTAGAACATCCTGTTGAAATTTCACCTCTTGCAAAAAGACATAGGGAAGATCCAAGGGTTACAGAAAGATTTGAATTAATAATATATGGAAGAGAACTTGCAAATGCATTTAGTGAATTAAATGATCCAGTTGATCAGCTTCAGAGATTTAAAAAACAGGTTGAAATGAAGGAAAAAGGTGATGAAGAAGCACAAATGATGGATCTTGATTTCATTAGAGCGCTTGAATATGGATTACCTCCAACAGGTGGATTGGGAATAGGTATAGACAGATTTATTATGTTCTTAACAGGTGCTGAAACAATCAGGGATGTTATCCCGTATCCAATTGTTAGACCAATGAAATTTGAAGATGAAGAAAAATTAATGGAATCCGACGAATAAAATTAACTTTATTTAAATATTAATTTCATCTTTTTGTATATAATATATACGGTATAATTTTCAAAAAATAATAAAATAAAATAACATAAACAGGAGGCTGATGAAAATGGCAAGAGTATGTGAAGTGTGTGGAAAAAGACCAACAGCTGGAAACTATGTTGCTCATTCAAAGGTAACCACAAGAAGATGGTGGAAACCAAATATTCAAAAGGTTAAAGTTGTTTTAGAAGATGGAACAATTAAGAGAATGAATGTATGTACAAGCTGTTTAAAGGCTGGTAAAGTAAAAAGAGCAATATAACAAAAATAATAATGCCCCTTTTGGGGCATTTTTTTATTAAATATATAGATTAAAATCTACGATTAATAAAAGGATAGAGTATGATTTAAATAGAAAAATATATTAGTATGTATAATTGGAGAACTATGATTAACATTAAAATGATATAATTACAAAAAGGCGGGATAGAATGACTTACAACGAAAATGTATTTATCGAAAAAGTTAATCTAAGAAAATTACTGTATCCTGGGGATTTAATAGATGTTGAATTTCCCGAACAACATATTGTAGCAAATAGCAGAATACTTGATATGAGTTTTCAGAAAAGGATCGCAGTAATACTTCCACCTTATCATAAAAATCGAAAGATAGAAACATATAGCAGGGAAAAAATAATAATTAGATTTTATGATTTTTCAGCGAGTGTTTTATTTAAATCTCATATTTTAAAAAATAGTATGGAAGGTATTATTATCTATCTTCCACGTATTGCGTATAGAATTCAAAAAAGAATGTTTTTTAGAGTTTCCATAATAAGAGAGGGGATATTACTTGATGAAGAAAATAATAAAAAAATTAGATTTGAGACAAGGGATTTTAGTGCTGGTGGAATGCAAATTATAACAAAAAGTACGCTGGAAAAAGATAAAAGATATATATTAAAAAACCTGACAATAACAGATGATTTAATACTAGAGGATATTGAAACGATGGTTGTTAGAAGTTTAGGGCAGAATTTATATAAAGAAAATATATATGGAATGAAATTTTTAAATGTTAATTATAAACTGGAGAAGAAAATAGTAAGATTTGCTAATTTATATTCGATAAAAGCAAGACATGGTGCTGTGGGGGAATAATAATGGCGAAGAAGAAAGGTTATTATGGTTATATAGAATTATTTATTATATATACATTAATATTAATCGTTGACATATATGGAAAATATTTTGGATATGCGTTTATTGATCCAAATCCGTATTTTATTTTTTCTTTGTTTATAGCTATAAGATATGGTATTAACCTTGCGCTGGTTTCAGGTTTTTTAAGTACAGCATATCTCTTTTTTTCATTATATATTCAGGCAAAGGAAAATTTTACGGGGCTTATAGTTAGCTGGCAAATTTTAAAAATACCGCTTTTTACATTTTCATTGAGTTTTATAATAGGTTTTTTTAGAGATATGTATATACAGGAAATTGAAAATAGAGATGAAAGAATAAAGGTTTTAAATGAAAAGGTAAAAGATCTTGAAAATGAAATTAGAAAATATAAAAACGTTACTGTAGATCTTGAGAAAAAGCTTGTTCTTGAAAGAAAGGGAGTTTCACTATTAGTTGAAAGATTAAAGGAAATAGATTATGAAAGTGCAGAAGATATATTTAACGAATCCATAGACCTTATCTTTGATTTTATTGAAGCTACGACAGTTTCAATTTACACGTTAAGTAAAAATAATTTTTTAAGAATGAGAGTTAGAAAAGGGCCACAGTATCTTCCAAATTCATTTGATATTGAAAAATCTGTCGTTATCTCAATGGCAAAAGAATTTGGTGCTGCAAATGTAAATGTTCTTTATCTTACAGAAATGGAGTATAACTTTGAGTTTGAACCGGCAATGGCTGTATCTATTTCAGCTGGAAAGAATATTCTCGGTTTTGTTATTATTGAACTTATTGATCCAGAAAAGGTTAATAAAAATACAGAAACATATTTAAAGATATTATCAGACTGGCTTAGCACGTTGTTAATGGCATCTAAAGAATTGGCAGAATCAGATGAGGAAATGTTTATAAAACCATATGAGGAGTTTGAAATTACCCTTAAATACATAGAAGAGAGGAGAAAACGTTTTGAAATTCCTTATTCTATAATTTATTTTACAGTTACTCAAAATGTTGAAATAGAAAAATATAGAAAGATAATTAGAGATACAGACTTTGTTTTTTATGATCCAGAAGATAAAAAAGGCGCTATTATTTTAACATCATGTGGTAAAACAGGATTAAAAAGAGTTCTCGAAAATATTGAAAAAATAAAAAGCATAAAGGTTTTGGAGGCTTATTCAAAAGAATGAAAATGCGAAAAGAAATTATAATACTTATCCTTTCTATATTATCTGGAACTTTAGGGTTAATTTTTATAATAAAAAATAACAAATATGGCTATTTATTTATAGCCATATATTTTCTTTTAGCAATAATTATTTCGTATTCATATAAAAAAAGATATTCTGATATTTTTAAAAAACTTCCTTTTTTTGTTCTTTTCTTTCCGTTTTTTCCTTTTATTCAATATTTGCAGAATATTAAAATAGAATCCAGATATAAACCAGTTGAAATATCAGAAAAAAAAGAAGAGGAAAGCGAAAGGGTAAATTTTTCTTCGGTGGATCTTGCACCGTTTATGATAGTTTTAAAATACGGTGATCCTGAACAAAGAAAATTTGTTGTAAGATTGGTGTATGATGCAATAAAAAATGAAGCTATAGATTTTTCTACAGGGATTCATTTATTAAATGAAGCAATAAAAATAGATGAACATCCTGATGTAGTGTTATATGCATCTGATGCAATTACAAATCTTGAGAATTTTCTTATTGAGAAGATATCATATTATTATGAAAATTTAAATACGCTGGAGGATTATATAAATTTTGGTAAATTTTCATATTACTATGCAAAATCTGGATTTTTAGCAGGAGAACATAAACAGGAAATCTTATGGCAAAGTGCTTTAATACTCAGAACAGCAGTTCATGTGTTTCCAGAAAGTCCGGAACTAATATTATATCTTTTAAAAACGCTGGAATTATTAGAGGAATATAATGAACTGGAAGAGGTACTTGAAGATAAAATAAAAAACTTCAAAGCACAAAAAATAATGGAATATGCTATATTTTATTATATAAAACGAAAAAAGCCAAAGAATGTTCAAAGATTGGTGTCTGATTATATATTATTGGGTTTTAAACCTGAAAGTGAAGCATTAAAATTCTTATTGGGAGGATAAATTAAAATGAAAGAAAATCTTAAAAAGATATTTAGCGCATATAATCTTTTATTTGCAGTAGTTCTGGGATTGATATTTCTTGTAATAATAATAAATAAAAATGCCAATACATCTTTAAGTTCCAGGCAAATAAATGATTTTCCGTGGAATAAAAGAAGTGTGTATATAAAACAACTTGAATTATTATCAAAATTAAAACATATATCTTTAAATGATGAAAATGTATTAACTTATATTAATCAGCTTATATTGATATCAAAAAACCTTGAGGATAATAAAACTCTTGAATATGCACATGATCTAAAAATAAAATATCTTTTGAGCCATATAAAACAATTATTGGAAGATTCAAAAAATTATGAGTATATAGATGATTTATCCTTTAATGAAAAGGTTTCTCTGTATCTTTTAACAAAGGATGAAAGGTTAATGAATTACATAATAGAAAAATCAAATGAATTTGAAAAAATAAAATTTTCTAAAATTCTCGAAGTATTAACAGAACATTGAATTGAGGGGAAAATATGAAAGTAGGAATAATATTTGAAGGAACATATCCATATGTTACAGGTGGGGTATCCAGCTGGGGAAATACTTTAATGAAATCAATGAAAGACGTTGATTTTTGTGTAATACAAATTGGGGATGTTCCTAAATTACGATATCCAAAATATAAATTTCCAGAAAATGTTGTAGACTATTTTGAATACTTTTTATTTGCCAAATATGATTTTTCCAAAAAGAAAAAAATTCCTGATGATTTTTTAAATAAATTGGGAAAGATTATTATTTATCCCTTTGACGAAAGGGTTATGGCTCAGAAATTGTATAATTTGTTTAAGGATTATTCCGATTATGATTTTACTTCTATCTTAAAGACAAAATATTATTGGGAAACAATGCTAAACTTCTATAAATCATATATTCCATATGAAAACTTTACAAATTATTACTGGACATTGCAATCAATGTTGCTTCCTTTTTTAAACTCCATGACAGTAGATCTTCCAAAATGCGATGTTTATCATACAATTACTACTGGTTATGCTGGAATTAGTGCAATTATGAATGGTTTGAAATACAATATTCCTGTGATTTTGACAGAACATGGTATATATCACAGGGAAAGGCAATTAGAAGTATTAAAGGCAAATTGGATAAAGGATGAATATAGAACAGCATGGATAAAATTATTTAATACTATTAGTTCTCTGGTATATAAAGGATCAAAACAGATAACAACATTATTTAGCAAAAATCAAATGTTTGAAAAGGAATTATGTGAAGATGAATCCAAAATGCAGGTAATCCCAAATGGCATAGATTACGATAGATTTTCAAAATTAAAATATAGAGAAGAAAAAGATCCGTTTATTGTAGGACTTGTTGGGAGAGTAGTTGAAATAAAAGATATAAAAACGGCGATAAAAGCAGCCAAAATGGTCAAGGAAAAAATAAAAAATTTTAAATTGTATATAATAGGTCCAACAGATGAAGAGAAAGAATACTATGAAGAATGTAAACAGATGATTAGATTGTTTAAATTGGAAGATACTATAGAGTTTACAGGTAAAGTAAATGTTCTTGATTATTATCCTAAATTAAATGTATTATTATTATCAAGCGTTAGTGAAGGACAGCCGCTTGTAATTTTAGAGGCATTTGCAGCTGGAATTCCAGTTGTTACAACAGATGTTGGTGCATGTTCAGAAATGATATATGGATCTAAAGAAGATATAATAGGTGATGCAGGAGTTGTTGTAAAACCTAAGGATTTTGTAGGATTAGCTGAAGGAATTATGAAACTATATGAAGATGATGAGTTTAGATTAAATGCTTCAAAAATTGCAAGAGAACGGGTTAAAAGACGATATAGACTTGATCAAATGATAAAGAACTATAAAAAATTATACATATCGGCGGTGAAATAATGGCTGGTGTAGGTTTTAGACTTACAAAGATGTTTCATAAAGGAGGAGTATCAACAGATTTACTTGCAATAGCCTATTCCGTTGTGGTATCTTCCGGACCATGGATAATCACAACAACATCTTTATGGATAATACTCAATATAATGAATATTAACAGCATGTACTTTAATATAGGAATAGTATATTCTTTTGTGTTTTCCATAATAATATCCGGTCTTGTTGTTATGTTTGAATCACGAAGATTATCGGATTTAATATATTTAAAAGAATATAAAAAAATATTGCCTGAAGTATTTGGAATTATCCTTTATGCATCTCTTTTTACGATAATATTATTGGCTATATTTTTTCTTATTAATCCTCATGAATGGTGGTTTATTTTTTCTTTTTCTTATTTAACTATTTCTTTATTAATATTATGGATAATTTCCATAGCTTCTATTTCAACAGATGCTGTAAACTGGTATATTCTTGCATATATAGTTATGGGATTTTCATCTATTATATTATCTAAAATTCTTGGAGATGAAAATAATCAAATAGGGTATTTAATGGGATTTGCGTTTGGTGTTAATATAGGTAGTTTTATTCATTATTTAATTATTATATTTCATTTTGGAACAAATATAGAAATTTCTGTTGAATGGATACATGATTTAAGAAAATACTGGCAGAATATATTTATTGGAGTTACATATTATCTGGCATTATGGGCAGATGATTTTATTACATGGACATCTCCTATTTATGGTGAAGAACCATTAAAAGGATTTCATTTTTCATATATATATGATTATCCTATGTTTCTTGCATATTTAACGATAATTCCAACTGCTACTATGTTTATTTTAATTTTAGAGACAAGATTTTATAAAAAATACAAATTATTCTATGATTCGTTGATAAATGGTTATAATTATTCAGAAATAGAATTAAGAAAAAAAGAAATGTTTAAGGAATTAAAATTGAACATATCCCTTACAATAAAAGTTCAGGTTGTAATTACATCCATTCTATTAATGTTTAATGAATTAAACTTATTACCATTTGTAAGTGAAATATCCAAACCTATTTTAAGGCTTGGATTCATAGGTGCAATGATGAATTCTTTTTATTTAATGATAATGCTATTATTATTATATTTTGATTTTAGAGATGATGCCCTGAAATTAAATCTATTTACTCTATTTTCAAATATAATATTAAGTTTTATATTTGTTGATAAAATTGGATATTATTCTCTTGGAGCAGGATATTCTATAGCTTTTACTCTTGGAACTTTTATAGGATATAAAATATTAATAAAAAAAGTTGATGATATAATAAGAATAGAATATTTTAGACAGGAAATAGGAGTTGAAGATGGTTTTTATATGCATTTTAAAGATATAAAATATTTAATGGAGGAATAATATGAAAAAGAAAATTTTATTATTAATATTAATTATTATTGCGGTTTTATCCTTTTCTCAAAAGGAACTTTTATTGCTATATAAACAATCAGAAAACTATGGTGAAATGATGTTTAAATATCATATTATTCCTATTCTGGAAAAAAATAATATTAGATACGAATTAAAGAATGTTGAAGAGATGAATTATTATAAGATAACAAATGAAAAGTATTTTGGAGTAATTACATGGTATTATTCTTCTGAGATGGCTAAGCCCGAATTATATTTAAGGCAACTGGCAACATTTGTTGAAAATGGAGGAATATACTTCTTTTTTAACAATATAGGTGCAAGTGCAGATATTTCGGAAATGAATAATTTATTAAATAAAATTGGTGTTCAGTATAAATATGGATATAGAGAATTAGAAGATTATACAATTGAATGTATTTCAGACTATTTTTTAAAAAAACCGGATAGTGAATATAAAGTTCCTGTTGAAAAGTATATTACCTTTGACAATCATATGGAAAATATATTAACCTATAAAATTGACAATGAAGAGTATCCAATGATATTTCTGACAGATAATGGTGGTGCTGCAATATTCAATAGTTTTGTTGATAAAAATGGAAATCTCATAATCAATATTAATAAACTTATACATAGATTTATAAATCATGAAGTTGGAACATTAAATAAATTTCTCATAGTCAATACAAAATACGACAATCAAAAATACCTGGATTCTCAATATGAAATAAAAAAGATATTATTATATGCAAAACAAAATTTTGATGTGATAAGCGTAGAACAATTTTATAAACTCTCTTTCTTTGACCTTATTCCATATAAATATATAATATGGAATACAGATGCAAAATATGTTGAAACAAGAACAATAAAGAAATTTATAAATAGTGGGGGAACATTTATATATTCCACACAATTATTTAATACGCCATGGAGCAGCTATGTAAAAGAAGATAATATCAATATAAACAAAATTTCATTTACAAAAGACTTATTCCCTTTAACTAATACAGCAACAGAATCATATATAAATATGTATTTTGAATTAAATTATCATATAGACTTACCGGGAAATATAAAACCTCTGGCATTTTTCTGTGGAGATGGAAAAAGTGTTCCGGTGATATGGTATCAAAAAGAAGGAAAGGGATATAGAAGTTATATAAATCCAGATGTATATTTAAAGAATATAAGAGGATTGATTTTTCAGTCAATAATGTCAATGCAAAAAAATAGCATAAGTGGATTTTTGAATTCATTTATGTTCTATATAGATGATTTTCCATTGCCATCATACAATGTTGTTCGTGCAAAGATTAATGGGAAAGACATCACAGATGATGAATATTACTATACAATCTGGTGGCCGTCTATAAAGAAATTTTCCAAAGAATTCAATATTAAATATACCTTTGTTACACCTCTAAGTTATAATGGTTCAAGCAATCCACCATTTGAATTTTCGGAATTTTTAATGAGTAATACCAATTCTCCGTTAAAAGCACTTAGAGAAATAGATAAATCAGAGTTTGAATTAGGATTACATGGTTATAATCATAATTCATTAACAAAAGACAGATGGCCAAATCCAAACAATATATTACTCAGTTTAAGAGCAGCAAAAACATTTATAGAAAAAATATTGGGACATCCAATAGAATTATCAAGTTATGTTGCTCCTAATAACATAATAGATGATTTTGGGGCAAATCAGCTTTTAAAAGCAATTCCGGAAATAAAAACAATAGGTACATCATATGAAGCAAAAGATGAATTTTCTGAGTATAAGATTATAAATAATTTTACACTTGTAATTCCGAGGTCTACATATGGATATTATCCTTTAAAAAGAATATATATAGCTACAATAAATATACTTGCAAATTTTGGTGCATTTCAGCATTTTATTCATCCTGATGATTTATTTGATAAAGGTCGAAATCCGGAAAATAAAACATGGATGGAGATGTACAGCAGTTTAAGGACATTCTATTTAACTATTAAGAAAAAATTCCCATGGTTAAGAAATCATACAGCTTCAGAAGCATATCAAATATATTTTGATTATTTAACACAAAATGTAAAATATAAATGGAATGGAAATAATTTAACAGTTGTAATTCCTGATTCTTCCATATTTCCAAAGTATTTTTATGTAAAATCCCAGAGTGGTATTGATGATATTATAAACGGAAAAATAATTGACTATTATCCAGAATCAAAATTATATGTTATTGAAATGGATGATAACATTATGAATATAAAATTCAGTGGAGATGATAGTTATTATGAAGGGCAGAATAAGAAAGGAAATAATCGCTAAAAGGAAAAATCTTTCTAAATTAGAATATGAATCAAATAATAAAATAATCGTTGAAAAAATATATAATTATTTAAAATCCAAAAATTTCAAAACAATAGCGATTTATTATCCATACAGGAAAGAGGTAAACGTATTAAATTTAATGGAATTATTCAAAGATAAGATATTCCTTTTTCCCAAAGTAATAAGCGATGAAAAAATGATTTTTATTCCTGTTAATGATATTAATAAACTGAAAAAAGGAAAGTTTGGAATAATGGAACCAGAAGGGACGGAATATACTGAAGATATAGATATTTATATTGTTCCAGGAGTGGCATTTGACCTTGATTTATATAGATTAGGATATGGTGGAGGATTTTTTGACAGATATTTTTCAGTACACAAAAAAACTCAGTTAATAGGAGTTGGATTTGACTTCCAGATATTAGAAAAATTGCCTGTTGATGACCATGATATACAGATGAATCTTGTGATAACTGAAAAACGAATTTTAGGAGGATAAAGATATGAAAATAGGGCTTGTGCAATTTAAACCGGAATTATTTCAGGTAAAAGATAATATAGAAAGAGCGATAAAGTTAATAGAAAATAAAGAAGCAGACTTGTTTGTATTTCCGGAACTGACATTTACAGGTTATACATTTAATACACATACAGAAGTTGAATGGGTTGCTGAAGATAAAAATGGTTATTCTATCACAACATTTAAGAAAATAGCTAAGGAAAAAAATACCAATATAGTTTTTGGATTTGTTGAAAAAGACGAGGGTAAATTGTATAATTCTTCTGTTTTAATAAAAAGTACAGGAGAAACAAGAATTTATAGAAAAACACATTTATTCTATGAAGAGAAGGTGTTTTTTGAAAAAGGGGATACAGGGTTTTGGGTAGAGGAAGTTAATGGAGTAAAAGTAGGACTTGCAATATGTTTTGATTGGTTTTATCCAGAATCATTTAGAACGCTTGCATTAAAAGGTGCACAGGTTATAGCGCATAGTGCCAATCTTGTTATGCCATATTGTCAGGAAGCAAATAAATTCCGCTCTCTTGAAAATCATGTGTTTATAGTAACCTCAAACAGATGGGGCGAAGAGATAAATGCATTAAATACAAATAATTTTACTGGTATGAGTCAGATAACCAATCCAAAAGGAGAAGTAATAATTAGATTTCCGGAAAAAGGAGATATGGTGAAAGCTATTGAAATTAATCCTGAAGAAGCTAATAACAAGCAATTAAATAAATTGAATAATATCTTCGAAGACAGGAGGCCGGAATTTTATTTCAATGGATAGAATATTTATAGTACTTTTAATTTCGGTACTCACGATTCCTTTTTTAATGCCGCTATTTATTGAAAAACAGGAAGTTCCTGTTATCTATCAGCTTGGTAATGTTGATATAAATGAAATTACATTATATTACAAACCAGAATATATAATAATTGATTATTCACATGATGGTAGTGAAAAAAACAAATTTTCCAGATATGAAATACGAAAGTTACAAACAAATGGAAGTACAGTTTTGTCTTATCTCAGCGTAGGAGAAGCAGAAGACTACAGGTTTTATTGGGAAAAATGGTGGAATAATAATCCTCCAGATTTTATAGGTGAAGAGAATTCAAAGTGGCCTGGTAATTATAAGGTAAAATACTGGCATTGGGAATGGAAGGAAATTATGCACCAATATATAGATAAAATAATAGATCAGGGATTTGATGGAGTTTATATAGATCTTGTTGATTCATATTTATATTGGGCTGACCATGGTTATGATATATATGCAACAGCAGAAGAGATGATAAACCTTATAGCAGATTTATCAGAATATGCAAAGAGTAAAAGGAAAAATTTTAAAATATTTGTTCAAAATGCGGAATCCATAATTGATTATGATTATAACGGAAAATATATGGAATCTATAGATGGATTGGGAATTGAGAGTTTGTTTTATATAAAAGGGAAAAAACGGAAAGAAAAACAAATAGATTATAGATTAAATTATATAACGAAGTTTAAAGAGCATAATAAAACAATTATAGTGATAGATTATATTTATAATGAAAAAGAGTCAGATATAGAGAAAGTAAAAGATTTTATTTCCTTATGTGAAGAATATGGATTTTTAGCCTATCCTGCAACAAAAGACCAAAAATTATATACTATATCGCCAGGAATAAAATATTTTAATCAAAATAAATAGAGAAGGAAAATTCCTTCTCTATTTTTATATAATAATATTATTTCGATTTTCTTCTGTAATTTCAATAATCTCTAAATCTTTTAAAAACTCATATCGTTCAATAAAGAATAATCTTATAACGCCTATAAAATTCTGGCTTTCATCGATAATTCTTTTTAGCTCTTCAAGATATTTTTGTTGAGATAATTCAATATAACCAATTTCATCAATTACAAAAAAATCTGGTTTATTGATATTCTTCATTTGCTTTATTAAAGATTCAAAACCTTTATCAACGGATTTCATTCCATATATACTTTTTTCGCCTATAATAAATCTTTGATTTTCATTATTCAAAAACCAGGCATAAACATAATCGTCTATTTTTCTGGTGAAAATCCCATGTTCTATATTATATTTTTTTATTGCATTATTTAATATAGTACTTTTTCCAACCCCCATTTTTCCAGTTAGTAATACCTTCAAAACCAGCCCCCCTTTTTTTATTAATAATTAAAAATTATCCAACAATAAAACTTACTATTGCTGCGAGAGCAGTATAGTAACCAAAATATTTAAGCTTTCCATTTATAACGGTTTTCTTTAAAATAAACAATCCTATAACGCCAAAAATAAAGGTAAATATTCCTGAATATATTACAGGTGCTGTAAATGTAACGTCATTTATTTCAAGTAATCCAGCACCAAAGGTTACAGGAAGGCTCATTAAAAAGGAATATTTTAAAGCTGCTTCTTTTTTTGTATTTAAAAGCAAAGCACCGAATAAGGTAAATCCACTTCTTGAAATACCAGGAAAAATAGCAGCTGCTTGAAATAAACCAATTATAATAGCATCTATATATGAAATATCCATTAATTCCTTTTTCCCATCAAATCTATCGGATAGAATCATTGCAACAGATGTAAATAAAAAGAATAATCCAACCAGTCTAAGCGAAGAAAATGCCTCAGAAATCTGATCTTCAAATAAAATACCAATTATTGCAGCTGGCACTGAAGAAACAATAATTTTCAAAGCAAGATTCCAGGCACTTTTATCCATTGTAAACATACCTTTTAAAATAAACCACACTTCTTTATAAACAAACAATAAAACTGCGAAAAATGTCATTAAATGTAAAAAAGCGAAAAAAGAAACGTCGGGATTAAAGTTAATGAGTTTTGAAAATAAAGCAAGATGTCCTGAACTTGAAACTGGCAAAAACTCCGTTAATCCCTGAATTATACCCAAAATAATTTCCTGCACATCCTCCACCTCTCTTTTTATATAATTGTTATTTTTGTTGATAATTGAGAAAAATAAAAACTCCCTCAAACAAGCTGGTTGCTAATCCTCGAAAATTTTTTTTGAAAGTAGAAAAATAATATTCTCTCAGACGGCAAGAATTTCTAATCCTTGAAAAATTTTTGTGTTGGAAAAAATAAAAGCTCTTTCAGGCGACTTGAGTGCTAATCTTCGAAAATTGCTCGTTCTCAGGGGTCGTTGCAGACTCACATCCATGTTCGTCTTCACTCAAAATCACATCCGTGTGATTTTGACCCCTTCCACTCGCAATTTTCTCAGGCACTCTGCGAGCCTTCACTCGCTTTTATTTTTTCCAACTATCTTTAATCCCCGCTGCGGGAAATTCTTAGTCTTCGCTCATATTATTTTTCTCAATCAACAACACAAAAGGACGAACATGGACGTGAGTCTGTAACGACCGGCGGGAACGAGAATTTTTGAGGATTAGCGTTCGAGTTGTCTGAATGAGTTTTTATTTTTCACAATTATAAGAAATTTCACCTGCTTGAATGAATCTTTTTATGAAGTTTTCTATAACGATATTTTTAAAGAACTTTTATTTTTTCAATTGCAACTTTTCTACTCATTAAGAATCCTCTCAAGATATTTTGAAAGAAAAATACCCACAATTAAAAATACATAAGTCAATAATTTTGAGGTTATTGGGAAGATAATCACCATTCCCGCTATTGTTAGACCAATTAAAAAAGATAAAACCTGATCCCTGAACCTTTCAAGCAATTTTTCAAGAACAAGTATAACAAAAATCAATCCTCCACCAACACCAAATGCAAAAGGAATTAAAATAGAAAAGTTCATATTAGATATAGCATCAATAATAGGTTTGTATATTCCCATAATCAACAACATTGAAGAGCCACTTATTCCAGGAAGTACCATTGTTGCAGCGCCTATTATGCCTCCTATAAATAAATACCACATACTAACATTTCCGTTTGATGTTTCCAGATTCTCGGCAAATCTTAATAAAAAGTATGTTAAAACAAAAGATATAGTTATTATTGATATATTAGATTTTTGTTTAATTTCTATCTGTGAAATAAGGTAAAAAAGGCCTCCAATAATTAGTCCTATAAATATTCCATATGAATATTCAGGATATTTTTCAAACAAAAAAGATAAAATTTTTGAAAGGAATATTATTGAAACGCCCATACCTACAATTAATGAGGTCAAAATCTTAAATGCTTCTTTATTCCATTTAAAAGAAATTATATCAGAAGCAGCTTTTAAAATTATTTCATATCTTCCAGAAATAGCAGCAATAGTTCCACCACTTATACCAGGTAATAAATTTGCAATTCCCATTAAAATCCCTAAAATAAAATCCTTCAATAATATCCCTCCAATCAAAATATTTCTTATTTATTATACATTATTATTCAGCTATTTTTATGATATAATGTTATGTTAAATTTAAAAATTTAAAAAGGGAGGATTAAGAATGAAAAGAAGTATAGTAATGTTAGTTGTGTTTTTATTTATAGGTATTTTTGCATTTTCTGCTATTACCAGTATTTCTGATGCTCGCGATTTAAAAGATTTAAAAACAGTTGTTGTTAGAGGTGTTGTAACAGTTGAACCAGGACCTTTTGATGTTAATATAATTTTCTTGCAGGATAAAACAGGAGGAATTAATCTATATTATAGAGGTGGTCAGTTTAAAGATGTAAAAAGAGGGGATTTAGTTGAAGCAAAAGGATATCTGTGGACTCATAAAAATAATAAAGAATTAATTCTTGAAAGTGATAATCCTTCACACTATTATAAAATAATATCTCATAATAATCCATTGCCAGAACCATTGATTATAAAAACTGCAGATATCAATAATGAAAAGTATGAAGGATTATATCTTAAAACAAAAGGAAAAATTGTAGAAATTGACAAATTTGATATGAGGAAGATATACATTGACGATGGAAGCGGTAAAGGAATGGTATTTATAAGAGAAAATACAGGAATTAATCCTGCTTACTATAAAGTTGGAATTACAATGGAAGTTATAGGTGTCCTTGGACAATATATGTCAGCATATGAATTATGGCCAAGGGATATAAACGATATAGTTGTTGATGATGTTTTCCCGCCTGAAGTAAAGGATTATGCAATAAAAGGAAATTATATCTATGTTGAATTCAATGAACCAATAAGTGAAAAATCAGTTGTATTGAATAAAACCATTAGAATATTAAAAACCAATATAAAAGATTATAAATTGGACAAAACACAAAAAATATTGAAATTAGAAGTGGAAGACATAAATAAAGCTACAAAGCTTGTATTGAGATCAGTAGCGGATAAAAACAATAATAAAATGGGTATGAAGATAATAAAATTAGATCTTAAAAAGGATTCATATAAAAATAGAGTGTTATTTGATAATAATCATGGCCAAACTGCTGGAAATGCCGACTGGGTTATTGATGGGGGATATTCGGATTTTGCAGATGTAATAAGAAATATGGGATTAAAGGTTAATGAAATAAAAGAGGATATAACAGAAGAAATATTAAATATGTATAATGTGCTTGTAATTCCAGAACCAAATAAACCATTTAAGGAAACAGAAATTAAAGCAATTTTGAATTTTGTAAAAAATGGCGGATCATTATTTATTATATCTGATCATGGTGGTTCTGATAGAAATGGCAATGGTTGGGATTCACCTAAGATATTTAATACATTTGTAGAAAATTTTGGATTTAAATTTACAGGCGATGACCTTGAAGAAGCACCACTTGCACATATTTACAATCATCCAATTACAGAAGGAATTGGAAAAATAGGAGTATGGAATGGTTCATCAATTAAACTATTAAATGATAATATTAAAGTATTAATTGCTAATTCTGAAAATAAACCATATATGATAGTAACTAATTATGGCAAAGGTAAGGTTGTTGCAATAGGAGATAGCTCGCCTTTTGATGATGGAACAGGAGCTTCTGGTGATTTATTGCATAATGGCTGGCAATGGGGCGATGATGCTAAGTTAGCAATAAATGTAATCAAATATTTTATTTATTAATTTTTTAAAAAAAGATTAACTATCTTTAAAATTAACCAAAAAGACATCACTCCTTAATAATTTTAGAGTAATATTAATACATATCTACTTTAAATTTATAAGGAGTGGTTTTTATGAAAAAAACATTGGTATTTTTAGGTATTTTAATTCTTGCTTTGAGTTTAACAAGTTGTTTGGGGCCAGCAAAGGTAAATGCAACTGTAAAAATTAATTGGGATGATAGAAGTTATTATACAGATGATAGCACTTATTATCTCGCGTATGTAGTAGGAACATTCAGTACAACATTAGATAATATTCCAAAAGAAGGTGTTACTAATTTAAAAGAAATAACTCCAGATGAATCTGAATATAGCATAGAAGTATCGGTACCAGCTGGAGGAAATGCAACAGTTTTTGTATATCAGGATAAAGATGGAGACAAAAAATATTCTGATGACGATCAAGCATTTGATTCTGAATGGGTAAATCCTGATGATACTTCAATTGATTTGGATGTTTATTATTGATAAAAAACTAAAAGCTCCTTCGGGAGCTTTTTTTATTTATTATATTTTTTAATTATTTGAAATATTAACATGTTATAATATATAAAAAATATTCTGGAGGTTTTGGTTATGAAAAAGATTATATGGAATATATTATTTGTATTATATCTGTTAGTATTAATATATTTTTCAGTAACTCCAAAACCACCGTTTAATTATTCGAGATTTTATGGAGAAGATAAAATATGGCATTTTCTTGCATATGCTGGAGGGATGTTTTTATTTTTAAAAGGATTGATTAACAAAAAATGGTATATTATACCTTCAATAGGATTAATATTAACGCTTCCAGTTGCAAGTGAGTATATTCAAGCGCTTTCTCCATACAGGCAATTTTCATTATATGATTCTTTTGCAAGTTATCTTGGTATTTTATCAATTATTTTGGTGTTTTATATTTCAAAAAAATTCATTAACTATAAAAGAAAAGCTGCGTAGGCAGCTTTTCTTTATTTATTTTCTGGTAAATTATTATCCTTATTTTCATTGTTGTTTTCAATTATAACTTCCTGATTAACCTTTATGTATTCGACTCCTCCGCTTTCTGTTGTTATTTCCATATTCTCGTCTTCACCTTTTTCCCACAATTCAAATTTTTTCATAACCAGATCATAAGTCTTTTCGCTAACTTCTGGAAGTTTTCCTCCTAACATATCTCTAACGCTCTGAAATCCCTCTTTTACGGCATTTCTCAATAAATCGATTTTTGATTTATCACCACCAGATATGGATTTTGCAAATTCAATAAGCCTATCTGAAACAGACTCAGGACTCCAATACCCATCACCTTCAAGTTCTTTTTTCATCTCTGCTCTTTCATCTTCTGTAATACCTAATTGCTTTTTTATTTTATCTTCAACCCATGCTTTAAACTTATCATACATCTGTTGAGATTCTTCCTTCATATCCTTCCATTTTGAAGGATCAATTTCAATCTTTTTTCCAACTACGCTGGAATAAGTAGCTTTCATATACTCTATTTCTGTCTTTACATAAACATCGCCTTTAGGGGATTTATTTGCAGATTTATTGTTTTCATTGTTTTTTGATTTATTTTTTTCTTCAAATTCCTTTGTGTTTTCTAATTTTGTTATTTCAGTGTACTTAAAATAATTAAAATTTTCTCCGTTTATTCTCATCAGAATCACCTCCTTTATATAATTCGTCTATTTTTACTGTTATATTAATATTATATCATAATAAATAAAAAATCTCCCTGAAAATCAGGGAGATTCATTTTTGAGACTTGATTAAAAGGGTTAAATCTTAAATTTCTTTAAACCATCTACAAGGATTTGAGCTTTTTCAGAAAGTCTTTCAGTAATATCTTCTAATTTTTGCAAGCTTATATTTTGATTTTCAATTGAATCGGCAATTTCTGTGATTTCATCTGAGATATTTATAATTTCCCGTGTAATCCTATCCATTCCCATTGCAATTTCTTCTGTAGATGAACCCTGTTGTTCAGCACTTGCACTGAGATTTTCTATATTTACGGTGATATTCTGGATTTTTTGAGTAATATTTGAGAATTTCTCTGCAACAATATTAGCCTCAGCTTCTACATCTTTTATGATTTCACCTGTTTTTGATGTAGCATCGCTTGCATCGTCTGCACCGTCTTTTATTTCTCCTAATATTTCAGCAATTTGTTCTGTAGCCCTCTTACTTTCTTCTGCTAATTTTCTTATTTCATCAGCAACAACAGCAAATCCTTTCCCGGCTTCTCCAGCCCTTGCTGCTTCTATTGCAGCGTTTAAAGCAAGGAGATTAGTTTGTTCTGTGATATTTTCTATTGTTTCTACTATCTGTTCAATATTTTGTGCTTTGTTTGCGAGATTTTGAACGGTATTTATTGTAATATCAGACTGTTTAACAGCATTTGTTATTGTTGTAATTATTTTTGAAATTGATTCGCTACCTTCAGTAGCAGTTTGAGAAACATCTTTTGCTTCTTCATATAAGTTCTGTGAATTTTCTGATATATTTTGTGCTGAAGCGGAAATTTCTTCTACTCCGGAATTCATTTCTTCAATGGAAGAAGAAACTAAATTTGAGCTTTTATCCATATCTTCAGTCTTTTCTGTAATTTTTGCCATTTGTGTTGACTGAATTCTTGCATTTTCTTCAAGTTCTACGGCTGATTCTTCCAGATCAGAAGCAGATTTTCTTACACTAATTAAATAATTTCTGAGATTATTTGCCATGTAATTTAATGATTCTGCAATTCTTGCAATTTCATCTTTACCTCTTGCGCTAAATTTAATGGTTAAATCACCTTCGCCAAATTTTTTAACATCATTTGAGAGTTTTTCAAGAGGTTTAGCAATAGAATTTCCAAGTAGTATTGAAACAATAACTGCAACTGAAGCAGCTAAAATTACAATTAATACAAAGAAATTAACAATACCTCTTAGTTTTGCAAGTAAAGCGCTTTTTGGAATTGAAACTGCAACAGACCAATTCATTGATTTTATAGGTGCATAGATTAATATTCTTTTTTGATTGTTTTCAACAGTAATTTCACCATAACCTTTTTCACCATTGATCATCTTTTGCGCAATTTCACTTAAACCTTTATAATTTAAATTAAAAACACTGCTTCCTATAAATTTCTTTATTGTATGTGCAATCATTGTTCCGTGTGAATCTAAGATAAAACTATAATTACCTTCTGCTGAAGTGCTAACAAAATTCAGAAATTTTTCAAGAGAAATTGTACCACCAACTAAACCTATGGTTTTATTATTTTCATCTCTAATCGAATGTGCAATAACTATTATAGATGTTCCGTCGGCTTTTGATATTAAAACGTCGCTTATAGCAATATCGTTTCCGTTCATTATTTTTTTAAAGTAATCTCTATCAGCAATATTGGTTTTTACATTTGTTGTTGTGTAGGCATTTCCATCTTTATCTGCTATAAATAACATGCTGTAATCATCTAAAATTTCATTATCTTTTTTTAAGATTGCAATTGAATCAGTCATGTTCATATTTTTAAAGATTTTTTTGTTTGAGATAAGTGTCATTTCATGAATTAACGAATTAAAGAACATTTCTACCTGTGATGCCTGTTGTTCTAAAATGGAAAATGAATTTTCTTCAATTAGACTTTCAAGTGATGCTGATAAATAAAAATACAGAAAAAATCCAACAAAAGCTCCAGCAGAAATTATAATTGTTGAGAATACTATAAGTATTTTTCTTCTAATAGAATTCACAATTACACCTCCGATTGTTAAAAATTCGAATTTTTGCAAGGAAATTATATCATAAAATATATGATAAAAAATTTCAAAAAAAATATATTAATATTAAATATCCATTATTTATTATTAATGTTATATTAATAAGTTTAACGGGTGTTCTGGATTTGGAAGGATTTGTCTTTAATTGAAAGATTATTATGATATAATACTATGTTATGAGTTTTTAAAGAGTTGCAGTAACAATATTGGAAAGGTTGAGTTAAGAATGGAAATATAAAATTTTTTTATGGAGGAATTATGGTATGATATTAATAGTTAATGGTCCTAACCTTAATATGTTAGGCAAACGCCCAAAAGAAATATATGGTAATTTTTCATATCAGGATCTTTTGAAATTGATCGAAGATTGGTCTGAAAAGAACAAAATAAAAACAGAAGTTTTTCAGTCAAATTTTGAAGGAGAAATTATTAACAGACTTCAGAAAATGGATTTTGATGGGCTTATAATTAATGCAGGTGCTTATACACACTATAGTTATGCAATTAAGGATGCTCTGGAAATAATTGATGTTCCTAAAATCGAATTGCATATTTCTAATATATATAAAAGAGAAGAATTTAGAAAGAAAAGTGTAATAGCCCCTGTATGCGATGGACAGATTACAGGGTTAGGACTCGATGGGTATATCCTGGCATTGGAATACCTGAAAAAAATCATAGGAAAGAGGTAGAAAATGGAAAAGCTAGTAAAGTTTGAGGATTTAGGATTATCAGAAAGTACATTAAAGGCGTTAAAGAAAAAGGGGTTTGAGGAACCAACACCAATTCAGGAAAAGGTTATACCAATTCTTTTACAGGAAGGTATTGATGTAATTGGTCAGGCGCAGACTGGAACAGGTAAAACAGCAGCATTTGGATTACCGTTAATTGAAAAATTAGAACCTTCAAAAAAGGTAAAGGCTTTAATTTTAACTCCTACAAGGGAATTGGCTATTCAGGTTGCAGAGGAGATTAATTCTTTAAAAGGAAGAAAAAAGTTAAATATTCTTCCTATTTATGGTGGACAATCAATAGAAAACCAAATTTCAAGACTTAAAAAAGGTATTGATATCGTAGTTGGAACACCGGGAAGAATATTGGATCATATTAGAAGAAAAACATTGGATTTAAAACATGTTTCTTATGTAATTCTTGATGAAGCAGATGAGATGCTTGATATGGGATTTATAGATGATGTAGAGGAAATACTTTCAAATACACCAGAAAAAAAGCAAATACTTTTATTCTCAGCTACAATGCCATCAAGAATTTTAAAGCTTGCAAAAAAATATATGAGCAATTACAAGATAATTTCTGTAAAACCAGAACAATTAACAACGGAATTAACAGAGCAGATATATTTTGAGGTTAATGAATCAGATAAATTTGAGGCGTTATGTAGAATTATAGATATAGAACCAGAGTTTTACGGTCTTGTATTCTGTAGAACAAAGGTAGATGTTGATACTGTTTCAAACAGACTTATTGATAGGGGATATAGTGCAGAGGCATTACATGGAGATTTATCCCAATATCAAAGAGAAAGAATTTTAAGGAAATTCAAAACAAAGAGAGCAAATATTCTTGTAGCAACAGATGTTGCAGCAAGAGGTATTGATATTTCAGATTTGACACATGTAATAAATTATTCATTGCCTCAAAATCCTGAATCGTATGTTCATAGAATTGGAAGAACAGGAAGGGCAGGAAAAGAAGGAACAGCTATTACTTTTGTTACACCAGAAGAATATAGAAAGTTATTGTTTATAAAAAGAATTTCAAAAAGCGATATAAAGAAAAAGAGAATTCCTAAAATAAAGGATGTTATAGAATCAAAGAAAAATAGAATAAAAACAGAAATAAATAATATCCTTGAAAGCGAAACATATGAAAACTATCTTGAATTAGCAAATGAAATGCTCGAAAATAGAAATGCAAATGAAGTACTTGCAGCAGTATTAAAATATGCTTTTCAGGATGAACTTGATGAAAGAAATTATAATGAAATTAGAGAAGTTAAAGGAAAATCATTTGTTGATAAGAAAGGTAAAACAAGATTATTTGTAGCCCTTGGTAAAGATGACGGAATCACAAAGGAAAAAATATTAAAATTAATAAAAGATTATACAAAACTTGATAATGTTAGATTAAGAGATGTAAGGATACTCGATAAATTTTCTTTTATTACTGTGTCTTTTGAAGATGCAGAGATTATACTTGAATCTTTTAAAAAGAAAAGAAGAGGAAGAAAACCAATAATTGCGAAAGCAAAAGAAAAAAGCAGAAAGGCGGAATAATTATGAAAGTACAGAAAGGAAATACTGTAAAGTTACACTACAAAGGGACATTAAATGACGGAACTGTTTTTGATTCATCAGAAGGAAGAGAACCATTAGAATTTACAGCAGGTGCAGGACAGGTAATTCCAGGATTTGATAAAGCTGTTATGGATATGGAAGTTGGAGAAAAAAAGACATTCACTATTCCTGCTGAAGAGGCATATGGAGAATATTCTGAAGAAAAAGTATTTGAATTACCAAGACAGAGTTTTCCACCTAATATAGATGAAGCAGTTGGCCAAACAGTACAACTTGCAGATCAATCAGGAAATGTATTCCTTGCTAAAATCCTTGAAGTTACAGATGAAATGGTAAAAATGGATACAAATCATCCTCTTGCAGGTAAGGATTTAACCTTTGAAATTGAAATTGTAGAAATTAACTAAAAATAATTAAAATCACTGGAGGAGAAAGTATGAAAAAGGTTGAACTTCTTTCTCCAGCCGGAAATATGGAAAAATTAAAAATGGTTTTCCGCTATGGTGCTGATGCAGCTTACCTTGGCGGAAAATTTTTCAATTTAAGAGCTCTGGCTGGAAACTTCTCAAATGAAGAGATAGTAGAAGCTGTAAAATATGCTCATTCTCTTGGGAAAAAGATATATGTTACTTTAAATATAATAGCTCATAATAATGAAATTGAAAAGGTTGCAGATTATGCTAAATTTCTCGAATCTGCTGGTGTAGATGCTGTTATAGTTGCAGATTTAGGTGTTTTTAAAATAGTTAGGGACAATACAGATCTTGAAATAAATGTAAGTACTCAGGCAAGTAATACCAACTGGATGAGCGTAAAAGTGTGGCATGAAATGGGAGCAAAAAGAATTATTTTAGCTCGTGAATTATCATTAAAAGAAATTCGCGAAATAAGGGAAAAAGTACCTGATGTTGAGTTGGAAGTTTTTATACATGGTGCAATGTGTATGTCTATTTCAGGAAGATGTTTGTTGAGTAATTATTTAACAGGAAGAGATGCCAATAGAGGAGCATGTGCTCAACCTTGCAGATGGAAGTATCATCTTGTTGAAGAGAACAGACCAGGTGAATACTATCCTATTTATGAAGATGAAAGAGGAACATTTATAATGAATTCCAGGGATCTTTGTACAATAGAGTTTATTGATCAGATTTTGGATACTGGTATTGATAGTTTAAAGATAGAAGGAAGAATGAAGGGAATATACTACGGTGCAATAGTAACAAAAGTATATAGAGAAGCAATAGATAAATATTATGAAGGTAATTTTAAATATGATCCTAAATGGATGGAGTATTTAAATTCTGTAAGTAACAGAAAATATACAAAAGGATTCTTCTTTGGCAATCCTGGAGCAGAAGGTCAAAATTATGATTCTTCATCATATAATAAAACACATGAAATTGTTGCAAAGGTCCTTGGTAAAAGCCGAGATGGTAAATCAATACTTGAAATTAGAAGTAAGATTGCAGTAGGCGAAGAAGTTGAAATTATAAAACCAGTTGGCGATCCAATAAAAATAAAAATGCCGGAAATGATTAAAATGAGAAAGGGCCAGGAAGAAGGAAAAATAGAAATAGCTAATCCAAATGTAATAGTAAAAGTCGATCTTGATCTAGAAGAAATGGATATATTAAGAAAAAAGCTCCAGAAATAAATTCTGGAGCTTTTATTTTTTTCTATTATTATTTTTCTTCAATTCCTAAGAGAGCATTACAATATGTTTTTGGATCAAAAATTTGAAGGTCATCGGCTTTTTCTCCGACGCCTATTAATTTAATAGGAATATCCAATTCCTGATTAATAGCAAAAGCAATACCGCCTTTTGCTGTTCCGTCTAATTTTGTAACCACAATTCCGGTTAAATCAGTTGTTTCTTTAAACACCTTTGCCTGAATAATACCGTTTTGGCCGGTAGTTCCATCGAGTACAAGTAAGGTTTCATGTGGAGCATCTGGAATAACCTTTTGAATAACCCTTTTTATTTTCTTTAACTCTTCCATAAGATTCTGTTTTGTATGCAATCTTCCGGCAGTATCTATTATTACTATATCTCTTCCTTTAGCGACAGCATGATTTAATGCATCGAAAGCTACAGCAGCAGCGTCAGCACCATGTGTATGGGCTATTACATCAATACCTAATCTATTACCCCATTCCTTTAATTGTTCAATAGCAGCTGCCCTAAATGTATCACCTGCAGCAAATACCACATCATGTCCTTTGTCTTTGTATAATTTTCCAAGTTTTGCAATGGTAGTGGTTTTTCCTGTTCCGTTTACACCGACAACAAGTATTACAAACGGTTTTTTATCTGGATTAAATGACAAAGGTTCATCTTTTAAATGTTCAACCATAATATCTCTTAATAGTAATAAAGGATCGTCTGAGTTTTCTTTTTTATATCGTTCTTTTAATTCTTTAAGAATATCTTCTGTTGCTTCGACTCCCATGTCTGAAAGAATCATAATTTCTTCCAATTCTTCTAAGACTTCATCGTCAAGTTTTCTTCCAGCAAAGAGTGTTTTAATATTTCCAAAAAATTTATCTCTTGTTTTTTTAAGTCCTTCTGCAATTTTATTAAAGAATCCCATGCTTTATCCTCCTACATCTAATTTGTTAACTTCGGATATATTTTACCATTAAGATAATAATTTTGCAAACATTATAGTTTGAATTTTATGACTATTATGGTAAAATATGATTATGAGAGTATTAAAAAAAATAAGAAGGAGATAATACTATGGGTGACTTCTGGGAAGATACCACATCCTGTCCGTTGTGCGGCAAAGCGTTTCCATATACAAAAATAAAAATTGATAGTATTAGAATTGAAAAGTACGATGATGATTTAAAGCCGACGTATAGAGGTCCTAATCCTCTTCATTTTTCAATTTTAACATGTCCTAAATGTGGATTTACTTACTTTAATGGTGATGATGACCTGTTTAAGAGAATAGGTAAGGATACAAAAAAAGATTTAAAAGAATATTTAAAAAGAGTTAGAGATAAAATGGGGAAAATAGATAATAGTAAGAATAAAAGTATAGATTTTTTGAAAAAACAGTATGCACTTGCTGGAATTGTGTATAAAATAGTAAATAATCCTGGAAGAATAGCGAGAACGTTTATACGTTTAGCATGGATATTCAGAGAAGAAGGAAAAGAAATGGCAGAATTAAAGATGCTGGTTTCTGCAGTTGAAATCCTTGAAAAGAATTTTAAGGATTTAAATTCTGATGAGGATTTAATAATGTATTACTTCTTTAAAGGATATACAAATTATAGGATAGGAAAGAAAAAAGAAGCCAAAGAATTTTTTAATAAATTGGTTGGAAGATATAAAAATTCAAAGAATCCATATGTAAAACAGGCAGAAAAGTTGAAAGGGGATCTGTGATGAAAAGATTGAGTTACATAGTTCTATTAATAATTTTAGTACAGTTTTTTTCATCCTGTTCGTTATTACAGGGAGTTGCATCAGACAACGAAAGATTGAATGATTTAGAAACAGAAGTTTCAACATTGAAATTAAAATTGACAAATTATGAATCTGAATTAAATTATTATAAGGAAACTGTAGAAACATACAATAGTAGAATAGAAGATTTGAATAGAAATATAACAAATTTAGGAGCGAAAATAAAAAAAATAGAAGATACATTATCTGCTTCTAATGCAGAAATTGCAAATGAGTTAAATAAATATAAAAGTGAGCTTATTTTATATCAAAATACATTAAATAATCTTCAAAAAAAGATTGGAGATATTCAGAATATTGATAATGAAGGTGTATATTCAAATTTATTGTCTGATATTAATCAAAGGATCACAAATATTGAAAATAACATAAAAATATTAAATAATGAAGCTGTAAGGATTTCCGATTTAAATACACTAAAGAATGAATTTATAACCAGAGACTCAACAGAATTACAGCAAAAGTTTGAAGCATTAAATATCAAAATAACAAATGAAGAAAAAAGAATAGATGATTTAAAAAGAGAGATACATACAACTTCTTCTTCTATTACAAATATAGAAGTATCTCTAAAAAATATGCAAAATAAAGGATTAATATTGGAAGGAAAAATAAATAATATAGAAAAAACCCTTGCGGGTATAACATTATCTTCAACTGAAATAAAAAACAACATAGATGTTGCTGTTAAAAATAATATAGACGAATTGTTGAAAACTGTTAATTCTTTAGATAAGGTGTGGCAGATTAATTTTGAAACATTAGAAAAGGATTTTGATAATTTAAAAAATGATTATAACTCATTTAAAGGAAAAGTTGGAGCAATTATAGATGAGGAAAATTTGAAAAAATACGTATATGAATCCGTTTCTGCAGAAACACAGAGAGAAGTTGCAAAGTTGTTTTATAAAACCAAAAGTGATGAACTATTAAAAATAAAAGGTCTTGAAAATCAGATGGCGCAGCTTGAGAAGAATATAAAAAATCTTGAAAATTCATTTGAAATGATAACATCACGACCTATTAGTACATTTGATGAAAAATACAAAACACAGCTGGATGAACTGGAAAGAAAATTAACAAATGCATTAATAAGTTTTTCAAAAGCTGAAATAAAAGATCTTTTTGGTTCAACAGACCAAATAATTTATCAGGTAAAACCAGGTGATACTTTAAGCCAAATAGCATTGGCTTTTGGATTGGGGTATAATGGAGTAGATTTAATAAAAGTTGCGAATAACATTGATGATCCAAGGAGTATAAGAGTAGGACAAAAAATAATAATTCCTGTTAACAATATAGAAGAGTTTTTAACATGGCCTCTTACATATACAAAACCTTCTGATTACGATAGAATAGTTGTAAGGTTTGGAGATAGAATTTCAACGGGTGTATCAGTTGGATTGGGAATATTACCATTAAAAGATGAATATGTAAGGCCTACATTGCCTGGAAGAGTTGTTGAAATAGGAAAGGCTGTTAATGAGAGTAAATATGTAAAGATAGATCATGGGAATGGGGTAATGACAGTTTATTCCAATATTTATAATATTGATCCTTCTATTAAAGAAGGAAAATGGGTGGATACAGAAACGTTAATGGGAAAGGTGAAAAAGGATAAGTTGTTTAATTTTGAAATCTGGAAAAATGGTGAGCCGCGAGATCCTATGAAATTATTCTTTAAATTTGCAGGGAATTTCAGAGCAACTTTTTACACAGAATGGGATGATAAAATTATATATTATCCAGCATTTAGATTAACAAAGTCTGGAAATGTTCCAAGACCATGGGTAACAGTAGCTGCTGATCCGAAGTATTTACCTCTTGGAACTGTGGTATATATTCCAGAATTTAGAAATACCCCTAATATGGGATTTTTTGAAGTGGAAGATATTGGTTCGAAAATTGTTGGAAATAGATTGGATATATATATTAATGATGTAAGACTTGCGCAAAATACACAGGAAGTTAGTGTTTATGTAGTAGGGAAAAAGGCCAGGAGGTAATAAAATGGGACTAACAGTAAAAAGCAGTTATGCATTAAGAGCGTTGTATGAACTTGCTTTATTTCATAAAAATGGAGTGAAAAGAGTTTCTATAAATGAATTATCGGCAAAGCAAAAAATACCGAAGGATTTTCTGGAAAAAATATTCAGTGAATTAAGGGAATATAAAATTGTTGATTCGGTGCGCGGAAGATACGGAGGATATGCTTTAAGTAGAAAACCAGAAGATTTAAAATTAAGTGAAGTAATTTATATTTTAGATAGACCATTTCAATCATATGAGTGCGTTGTTACCGGAAAATGTGAAACACTTGGTTCTGAATGCGCAGTGGGATATGTCTGGAAAAAAATAAATACAATTCTTATGAGCGAACTTTCAAAGATTACACTTGCAGATTTATTAAAAATAGGAGAAAAACTGGAATTAATGGGAGGAAATACAGTTGAAGAAAAAATTAATAATGCTGATGAGCGGCGGGGTTGATAGTTCTGTTGCTGCATATCTTGCGAAAGAGATGGGTTATGAAGTAATAGGAATTCATTTTAAAACAATACCAGATGAAGTATTTATAAAGATTCCTGAAAAAAAGAAAATATGTTGTAGTCCATCTGATACCTATGATGCAATGAGAATTGCTGATAAATTGGGGTTTGAATTAAAGGTAATAAAAATATATGAGGAATTTAAGGAAAAAATAATAGATTATTTTATAAAAGAATATAAAGCAGGAAGAACTCCTAATCCATGTATGCTATGTAATAAATATTTTAAGTTTGGATTGGCAATTGATATATTAAAAGAATATGATGCAGATTATATTGCTTCAGGGCATTATGCAATTAGAGAATTTTCTGAAAAATACAATACAGAGGTAATAAAAAAAGGGATCGATGTGTCCAAGGATCAATCTTATTTTCTTGCATATATGAAAAAAGAAGCAATACCACATATTATTTTTCCGAATGGAACTTATACAAAAGATGAGATAAGAAAGATAGCAGAAAAATTAGATATAAATATAGCTAAAAAAGTTGATAGTCAGGAATTGTGCTTTATTCCAGATAACGATTATAGAAGATTTTTAAGAGAAAATGGAATAAATGTATCAACAGGTGAAGTGCTTGATTTGGAAGGGAATATAATAGGAGAACATACTGGTTATACCAATTATACTATAGGTCAAAGAACAGGAATAAAATATTTCAAAAATCCAAATATAAAAATGCATGTGTATAAAATAATTCCAGAAAAAAATCAAATAATAGTAGCTCCAACAGAAAAGGTTTACTTTAAAGGGCTTATTAGTACGGATTTTGAATTTTTGGTTGATTTTAACGAAATTGAAGCAAGATGTAGAATAAGAAAAAGAAATGAGGAAAAAGATGCATATATAAGAAAAATAGGCGAAAATAAAGTGGAAGTTATATTTAAAGAACCTATTTTTGCTGTAACTCCTGGCCAATTTGCCGTTGTTTATGATAATGAAGGAGTGATTTTAGGAGCAGGTAAAATAGAACAATATCTGGAGGTATGAAATGTTGAAAGCTATATATCCTGGAAGTTTTGATCCCATTACATATGGTCATATAAATATAATACAAAGAGCAGCGAAAATATTTGATGAATTATATGTTGTGGTTATGCATAATATAAATAAAAAATATTTTTTTGATTGTGAAGAGAGAATGCAATTAACACGAGAATCATTAAAAGATTATAAAAATATAAAGGTTGAATGTTATGAAGGACTATTAGTAGATTATGCAAAACAGAAAAATATAAATGTTATTATAAGAGGATTAAGAGCAGTTTCGGATTTTGAATTTGAATTGCAATTGGCAAATTCAAACCGTTCTTTGAATAAAGATATAGAAATCCTTTTTTTAATGACAGATACAGAATACTCATTTGTATCTTCAACAATTGTAAAAGAGGTTGCGAGATTTAATGGAAATATCTCTCAGTGGGTACCTAAAAATGTTGAAGAAGCAATATTTAAAAAAATTAGTAATAACAATGTTTAAAAAAAGAAAAATAATTGTGTTAAAATAGTTCAGGAAAATAAGATAATACTGGGAGGGAATATAAATGGCTATAAGTGCTGCAGAAGTAAAAAAATTAAGAGATGCTACAGGCGCAGGTATGATGGATTGTAAAAAAGCTTTAGAAGAAGCTAATGGAGATTTTGACAAAGCAGTTGAAATCTTAAGAAAAAAGGGTGCTGCAAAAGCTGCTAAAAAAGCAGGAAGATCAACAGGTGAAGGAATTATTTATTCATACATTCACCACAATGAAAGAATTGGTGTATTATTAGAATTGAACTGTGAAACAGATTTTGTTGCAAGAACTGATGAATTCCATGAATTAGCAAAACAGATTTCATTACAGATTGCTTCAATGAATCCAAAATGGTTAAAGAAAGAAGATGTTCCTGAAGAAATAATTGCAAAAGAAAAGGAAATTTATGCAGAAGAAATGAAAAATTCAGGAAAACCAGAACATGTAATTGAAAAAATCGTTGAAAACAAATTAAATAAATTCTTCGAAACAAATTGTTTATTAGAACAGGAATTTGTATTTGCAGATGAAAAAGGTACAAAGATTAAAGACCTCATTACAAATGCAATTGCAAAAATAGGAGAAAACATAAAAGTATCAAGATTTGTAAGATACGAAATAGGTGAATAATATATAGGGTGGTCTTTGTCCACCCTTTTTTTTGAGAAAAAGGGGGAAGGAGTATGTATAAGCGAATATTATTAAAGCTCAGTGGTGAAGTGTTATCCGGTGAGGATAAAAAAGGTTTTGATGAAAAGGCGCTTGAGTATCTTTCTAATGAAATAAAAAAGGTTGTTCAACATGGAATTAAGCTTGGAATGGTAATTGGAGCAGGAAATTTATTTAGAGGAAGAGAGTTGCAGGATGTAACTAATAGTATAGGTGACCATATTGGAATGTTAGGGACAGTAATAAATGCCCTTTATTTAAAAGATTACTTTGAGAAAAAAGGAATTAAAACTGTAGTTGTATCTCAAATTGTTAATCTTCCATCTGTAAGAATTATACATTATGACGATATAGAATTATACTTTAATGCTGGATATGTGGTAATTTTTGCAGGTGGAACATCAAATCCATTCTTTACAACAGATACCGCAGCTGCATTAAGAGCAGTTGAAATGAAAGCAGATGTTTTGATAAAGGCTACAAAGGTTGATGGTATTTATGATAGAGATCCTAAAAAGTTTAAAGATGCGAAAAAATATAGTAGAATTACTTATGATGATGCAATAAATCTTGGGCTTAAAATAATGGATACAGAGGCGTTTTCCATATGTAAAAGATATCATATGCCTATAATAGTATTAAATTTCTTTAAAGAAGGTAATTTACTTGAAGCATTATCAAACAATAGAGTTGGCACATTTGTCAAACCCTGATAAATAAATGCATTTTTTATAATTGAAGGAGGGAGAGAAACATGTGGTATGATGAAATCGTTTCCGTTTATGCAAGAGAAGTATTGGATTCAAGGGGTAACCCAACAGTAGAAGCAGTAGTAGAATTAGCAAGTGGTGCAGAAGGAAAGGCTATTGTTCCATCAGGTGCTTCAACAGGAAAATTTGAAGCATTAGAATTAAGAGATGGAGACAAATCAAGATTTAAAGGAAAAGGTGTTTTAACTGCTGTTAAAAATATAAATGAAAAAATCTCAAAAGAATTAGTGGGTTTAAATGCATTTGACCAGCCATTAATTGACAAAGTAATGCTTGAATTAGATGGAACAGAAAATAAATCTGGTCTTGGTGCAAATGCTATTCTTGCTGTTTCAATGGCTGTGGCAAGAGCAGCAGCAGATTCATTGGGACTTCCACTTTATAAATATCTTGGAGGACCAAATGCAAAGGTATTACCTGTACCTTTAATGAATATAATCAATGGAGGAGAACACGCTGATAACAATCTTGATATTCAGGAATTCATGATTGTTCCAGCAGGTTTTGAAAAATTCTCTGATGCATTAAGAGCTGGTGCAGAAGTGTTCCATTCATTAAAATCATTGTTAAAGAAAGAAGGACATGTAACAGCAGTTGGTGATGAAGGTGGATTTGCACCAAATCTCAATTCAAACGAAGAAGCAATTCAGTTTATTATTAAAGCTATTGAAGATGCTGGATACAAAGCAGGAGAACATGTATTTATTGCATTAGATTGTGCAGCTTCTGAATACTACGATGAAGAAAAGAAAGTATATAATATTGATGGAAAAGAATTAACTGCTGATGAAGCTATGGAATACTATGAAATGTTAGTTGATAAATATCCAATTGTTTCAATAGAAGATCCATTTGATCAGGAAGATTGGGAAGCTTATCAGAAGTTTACAGAAAAGGTTGGAAAGAAAGTACAGATTGTTGGAGACGACCTTTATGTTACAAACGTAAAGAGATTACAAAAAGGTATTGATATGAAAGCATCAAATTCAATTTTGATCAAATTAAATCAAATTGGATCAGTAACAGAAACATTAGATGCTATGGAATTAGCAATGAAAAACAATATGACAAATGTTGTATCACACAGATCAGGTGAAAGTGAAGATACATTTATTGCTGATTTAGCAGTTGCAATGAATGCTGGATTTATAAAAACAGGTTCATTATCAAGAAGTGAAAGAATTGCAAAATACAATCAATTATTAAGAATTGAAGAAGAATTAGGAGAAGTTGCAGAATACAGAGGATTAAAATCATTTTATTCAATAAAAAAGTAATTTATTAAAAATCAAGGCAGCCTGTTAAGGCTGCCTTTTTCATTTAATACATATCTTTAAAATCTTCCCATTCAGTATTTAAAATAAGTTCAATCTCAGAAAAAAGTTTCTTTTTTCTGCTTGGATATTTTGAAAGTTTTGAATACATGAATTTTGGAAAGTTTTCATTGAATTCCCCGATTATTGTTAGATAATCTATTAATTCTTTGTTATAATTAAAATCAAAAGTATTTAAGAAAATTAGATTATTTTTGTATTTAAATATATAACTCCTGAAAAATAGAGGATCTTTTAGGTAAATATATTCATTCTGGAATTTTGCAATTAAAATAGAAGAAAATTCATATGAAAGATAATAATCATAAAAACTTTCAAAATCATAAATCTTTCCTATTTTTTTCTCAAGTGAATTTAACATAAAAATGATACCGTCTTTAAAGAGATTATATTCCAATTGACTCATGGGATTTTCTTTTATGATTATAAATCCATCGGTATCAACGAATTTTCGATTAAATTCATATATATAAGTATTTTTTGATTCCATGATTAGAGAGATTGATTCATTGCTTATAGTATAATTTGGCGAATTAAATAAAATCCATGAAAGATAATTTATATTAAATGCAGATTTTTTAAATAATGAAATAAAGATAATATCGCCATATATGTCAGAAATTTTATAAATTATATCTGATATATCCTTTGGATAATATATTTCTTTAAATAATAAACCTTCTAATTTTTTAATATTATTAAGAGTCGGCATTAATTCATTATAAGAATTTAACTCTAAAATCTCTGTAAGATTTAATAATTCTTTTGAAATATATTGACTATATCTAAAATATGATTTAAGCCATACATTTAAAATAGCAACAAAAAATATAGTAATAGCCATAACATATATAATTGAGAATGTAAAAAATCTGGATTTGTTATATACAGTGATTAAATATGTTGAATTTGAAAAATCTACATTTTTAATAAAATAGGCAATACCATTGTAATTTAAGACTATATTTTCTAAATTTTTTCCCAGAAAAATCTTAGAGTATATAAAATATGGAAGTTTTTTTGAAGGATACATAAGATTTGTTTCTGAATCAACAATTATCATATCCATTTCTTCTGTATTTTCGATTAATGTATTTAACAAAGAAAAATCAAAATTAAATTCAAAAATAATATATCCAATGGGTGTTTGAGATGTATCATATAATATAGAGGAGATATAAAATTTTAATTTTCCGTTTTTCTCAAATAGATTTGAAAAAACAAAATCAGAAGAGGTTTTTTCAAGTTTTTCAAGCGAATTATTAAAAGCGGTATAGTTTGAAATACTTTTTGTTTCCTGGAAAATAAAGTTTTTATTAAAATCTGTAATATAGATATTACCTGTAAAATTTATTATACTTTTTTTCTCTTTAATATATAGATCAAGATTTTTGTATAATCTTGAGTAGTTTTCATAATCGATAATAATTTCATTTGATTTCATATTTGAGAGTATTTTTGCGTAACTACTTATTTTTATATCATTTTTAAATGTATTTATGAAATTTATATATCTGTTTTTATATTCTTTTATAAAATTTATACCAATAACAGAAGAACGGTTGACGATGTTTTCAACCGTTCTATTTATAAACTGAATATTTGAATATAATATTATTAAATATGTTGCTGCAAAAAATATTAAACTTACTATAAAAAAGTTTTTAAAAAGTTTTGAATCTTCCATTTAATCACCAGATTTAAGAGTATTTTTACAAACTATTATTAGCCAATGCAACAAGGAATTTTACTGTTTCTTCAACATCAAACATTGAAACCATTTCATGAGGTGTATGTATATATCTTGTAGGAATTGAAATTGTACCTGATGGAATTCCTGATTTTGTTAATTGATAACCGGCAGCATTTGTTCCCCCAAAAATTAAAACTTCCATCTGATGTTTAATATTTTCCTTTTTAGCTATTTTCTTAAGGTGTTCAACTACCACTCTGTCACTTACTGTAGCAGAATCTTTAACCTTTATTGTTGGACCTTCGTCCAGCTTCATAGAAATTCTTTTAAAGTACTTTGGTGTATCAGAAGATGCTGTAACATCAACAGCAATTGCCATATCCACATCATAATTAAATCCAGCAACAGAAGCTCCAATTAATCCCACTTCTTCCTGAACTGAAAATACAAATATTACATTATTTTCTGGTTTATCAAGCTTTTTAATAGTTTCAATTAATGCTACACAACCAATTCTATCATCAAGAGATTTTGAAACTACCTTATCTCCAAGATCATTAAAATGTGCATAATATGTTCCAAATGTTCCAATTGGTGTTTTTTCTTCAGCCTCTTCTCTTGATTTAAAGCCAAGATCAACATATAATACATCAAAAGTGAGATTTGTTTGATTTTTTGAATATTCTTCAACAGTTTCTCCTTCAAATCCAACAACACCCACATAACCGTTAAACTGAACCATTGCTCCAATTAATACCCTTGGATTTACCCCGCCAACAGGTTCTATCCTTAAGAAACCATCATCTGTAATATGAGTAACAACAAGTCCTATTTCATCCATATGTGCATCAAATAAAATTGTTTTATCTCCTGTTCCCTTTTTTATAGCAATTAAATTTCCAAGTTTGTCAACATCTATTTCATCTACATAATCCTTTATTTCTTCAATAATAGCTTCTCTTATTTTATCTTCTCTTCCACTTGGTGAAGTTATTTCAGTTAATTTTTTTATTAATTCTTTCATTAAATAATCCTCCCTTCAAAGATTAAAAGTTCAACAAGTTTATAAGCATTTATATAATCATTTACATCTATGATTGTATTTGGCGAGTGAATATATCTTGAAGGAACAGCCAATATACCAGAAGGAATACCATCCAATGTAGTGGCAAGTCTTCTTGCGTCTGTTCCACCAGCAGTCCTCATCTTAAATTGTAACTTTATATTATTTTCTTTTGCCAGAGAAACAATCTTTTCAAATATTTCTTTTGATAAAACAACTCCAGAATGCATAAAGAATGTAGCAGGTCCATTTCCAAGATGAGTAGCCCATTTATCCTCATCGAGCAATGGAAAATCCCCTGCCGTTGTACCTTCAAGAACAAGAGCAACATCAGGTTTTATCTGATAAGCTGCAACACCGCTTCCCCTGAGTCCAACCTCTTCCTGAACAACAAAAGCGAAATATGTATCATATTGAGGTTTTCCTTCTTTTTCAATCTTATCAATAAGGTTTAACATTAACGCACAACCTGCTCTGTCATCAAAAGCCTTTGAAACAGCTCTGTCTCCTTCTATATAAAATTTTGTATCAAAAGTTACCATATCTCCAACCTTTATTTTTTTCTTTGCTTCTTCTTTGCTTAAACCAGTATAAACCTTAAATTGTGAATAGTCAGGTTTTGCTTTTCTTTCTTCAGGCTTCTGAAGATGTATGGGTTTTACCTGTATTACTCCAGGTATTTCGCCATTAACCAACAATCTTTGTGAAAATACAACTCTTGGGTCAACTCCACCTACCGGAGAAATATGAAAAGTTCCATCATCATTAACCTTTGTAACCATAAAACCAACTTCATCCATATGAGCAAGAACCATAATCTTTTTTGAAGAATCCTTGCCGGAAACCTTAGCTATAAGATTTCCCATAACATCTATATGATATTCATCAACTTTATCTTTAATTTTTTCGATTATATATTCTCTTACTTTATCTTCTTTTCCGGAAATTCCTGGTAATTCAGTTATTTCTGGAAGATATTTTAGAAGTTCATTCATTATTTTCACCTTCTTCTAAATAATTAGCAATATAATTTGCTATTAATATAGCTGACGTATCTATATCAGAAGGATCTACAACCTCTGCGGAAGAATGCATATTTAATATTGGTATTGAAATAAGAATAGTTTTAACTCCTTCTTTTACTATCTGTACAATATCAGATTCTGTTCCACTTCTCATTGGAGCAGGTTCAAGTTGATGATTAATTCCATATTTCTTTGCTGTATCAATCATTTTTTGAGTCTCTTCATTATGCATACTTGGGCCAAGCGCGATAGCTGGACCTTTGCCCATTTCAACCTTTTCATAATATGGAGGTATATCGCTACCAAAGGTAACGTCTATAACTATTCCAATTTCAGGAGCAATATCCTCAGCAGTTCTTTTTGCTCCTTTCAAACCAATTTCTTCACCCTGATTAAAGAGGAAATATATGCTTTTTCCTTCAAGATTAAATTTCTTTAATTCTTCAAGTGTTTTTAATAATACAACACATCCAACTCTGTTATCTAAAGCTTTACCGGAAATTTTTCCGTTTAATTCTATAGCTTCAATATCTACAGTTCCAATATCTCCAACCTCAATGTCTTTGGTTCCACCAGAAATCGAAAAATCTATATAGATATTATCAAAATCTGGCGAAGAAGAACGATGTTGAGGTTTTTGAAGATGCGGAGCTAACATTCCAACGACACCAATTTTTTCTCCATTTTCTGTTTTGAATTTTACGCGTTTTGAAATTAATGTTCTTGGATCCACACCTCCAATAGTGTGAACCATTGCAAATTGCTCATCGACAATTTTGGTAATAACGATACCAATTTCGTCCATGTGTGCAAATAATGCAAATCTTTTTTCTCCATTACCAAGCTTTAAACCAAGAGAACCCTTTCCTGCATCAAAAATCTCTACATCTGTAGAGATTTTTTTTGCATATTCTATAATTTTTTCCTTAACAGGATTCTCATACATGGATACCCCGAAAGCGTTGCTCAAATCCTTTAAAATCTCTCCTGTTTTCATTTTATCCCTCCATTATAATTCAATAGGTTCCACACTAATTTGATCATCATCGTAATGTATAGAAACCGGACCCTGAGGCCAGGCATAATTATTTAAAACTATTCCTGATATTTCAACAAGTGGAGAATCCATTTCTGCTGCTACAATAAAGGTATTCTTTTTTTGAGTCATACCCACTCTAACAGTGCCTTTTACCTTTCCGAATACAATAACGCTTCCCCCGGCTCTAATTTCTGCCCCCTGATTTACATTGCCAAATATTATTATATCACCGGGATTATCTAAAATCTGTCCTGAACGTACATGTTTTTTATAAATATTTGTAGCACTTAATCTAAATTCTTTCTTCTTCTTTTTTACCTCGGGAAGGTCTTCAAAATATGCACCTAATAATTGTAGCTTTTTTTCTTTTGCGATTTTACCTATTTTAGGAACAATAGAATACATTTCTGGATTTTTAATTAATACATAAAAACCGTCACCTTCTGAGAAAAAATTGCTTAATTTATCCAAGTTAACAGAAAGTTCTTCTAGAAGTTGCTTTTGAGTAACGTTTGATTCCATGAAAAAAATGATGTCTCCATCGATAAACTTAGGATAGACAAACTCTTTATTTGACGTCATATAAAAACCTCCCGTAAAAAATAATTAATCTCTATATACTATAATAACATATAAATGAAGCTAATTCCAATTTATTATTCTTAATATAAGATTGATAATCCTTAATTATTGCCTGAATTTAGCTTTTATTGCTGATTTTTTTATTAGAAAAATAGTGAAAAATATTGTAAAATATATTATGGTTTCTGAAAAATAAATTCATTAATCCATTGGAGGTGCATTATGTACTCAGAGGAATATTTGAAGAAAATTAACGAGAAAAAAACAGACTGGGAAGAAACAACGTTAAAAAAGACGCTTGAAAAATTTCCAGAAAGGAAGGAACAATTTAAAACAACTTATGGTGAAGAATTAAAACGCCTTTATACTCCTGAAGACATTAAGGATATAGATTACCTTGAAGATATAGGATTTCCAGGAGAATATCCTTTTACACGTGGTGTTCAACCAACAATGTACAGAGGAAGATTCTGGACAATGAGACAGTATGCAGGATTTGCTACTGCTGAAGAATCAAATAAGAGATATAAATATTTATTGGAACAGGGACAGACAGGATTATCAGTAGCTTTTGATTTGCCAACACAAATAGGATATGATTCTGATCATTCTATGTCAGAAGGAGAAGTTGGTAAAGTTGGTGTTGCAATAGATTCATTAAAAGATATGGAAATTCTCTTTGATGGAATTCCGCTTGATAAAGTTAGTGTTTCAATGACAATTAATTCAACAGCTTCAATATTATTATCAATGTTAATAGCTGTTGCAGAAAAGCAGGGAGTTCCTCAGGAAAAACTCAGAGGTACAATTCAAAACGATATTTTAAAAGAATATATTGCAAGGGGAACATATGTATTTCCACCAGAACCTTCAATGAAGATTATTGTAGATATATTTGAATACGGTTCAAAAAATCTTCCAAAGTTTAATTTAATCAGTATAAGTGGTTATCATATAAGAGAAGCAGGTGCAAATGCTGTGCAGGAAGTTGCATTTACACTTGCAGATGGTCTTGCATATGTTGAAGCGGCTATAAAAGCAGGGCTTGATCCAAATGTATTTGGTAAAAACCTCTCATTCTTCTTCAATGCTCACAATAATTTCATAGAAGAAATTGCTAAGTTTAGAGCAGCAAGAAGATTATGGGCAAAATTGATGAAAAATAAATTTGGAGTAACCAACCCTGCAGCATTAAGGCTTAAATTCCACACTCAAACTGCTGGTTCAACATTAACAGCACAGCAACCATTAAACAACATAATTAGGGTTACATTACAGGCGCTATCAGCTGTGCTTGGCGGTACTCAGTCATTACATACAAATTCATATGATGAAGCGTTGGGATTACCTACAGAATTATCAGCAACAATTGCATTAAGAACTCAACAGATTATTGCGTATGAATCTGGAGTTACAGAAACAATAGATCCGTTTGCAGGTTCTTATGTGATAGAAGCTCTTACAAGCGATATAGAAAAGAGAGCAATGGAATATATAGATAGAATTGAAAAAATGGGCGGTATGGTAAGAGCAGTAGAAGAAGGATATATACAGAAAGAAATATTAAATTCAGCATATGAATCACAATTAGCTGTAGAAAATGGTGATCAGGTAATAGTTGGTGTAAATAAATTTACTGTTGAAGAAACAGGTAAAAACGAAGCAATATTAAAAGTTGATCCAGAAGTTGAAGAAAGACAAAAAGAAAAATTAAAGAAATTAAGAAAAGAAAGAGATAATGAAGCAGTTAAAAAGAATCTTGAAAAGCTCAGAAATGCAGCAGAAAGCAAAGAAAATGTTATGCCATATATTTTAGAAGCAGTAAAATCATATGCTACACTTGGGGAAATTACAGATGTTTTAAGAGAAGTATATGGCGAATATCATGAAGCTGTAATATTATAATTTATATAAATAATAAGAGGAGGACATAAAAATGGAAAAAATCAGGGTTTTGGTAGGAAAACCAGGATTAGATGGTCATGATAGAGGTGCAAAAGTAGTTGCAAGAGCTTTAAGAGATGCAGGTATGGAAGTAATATATACAGGTATAAGACAAACACCTGAAGATATAGTAAATACAGCAATGGAAGAAGATGTTGATATTATAGGTCTTTCTATTTTATCTGGAGCGCACATGAAATTATGTGAAAAGGTCTTAAACTTATTAAAAGAAAAAAATGCAGATATACCGGTATTTCTTGGAGGAATTATTCCTGAAGACGATATACCGGCATTAAAAGAAATGGGAATAAAAGAAGTGTTTGGTCCAGGTACATCATTAGAAGTAATTATTAGCAAGGTGAGGGAAATTGCAAATTCAAAAAAAGCTTGAAAACCTGATTGAAAACTTTAAAAATGGTGAGAAATATGCGCTTGCAAAGATAATTTCACTTGTTGAAAATAATATAAATTACGCCTGGGAAATAATAGAACAATTACCAGAACCTTCAAAGGATACTCAAATTATTGGAATAACGGGAAGTCCAGGTGCAGGAAAAAGCACATATGTTTCCAAACTTGTTAATGAATGGGCAAAAGAAGGATTAAAGGTAGGAGTTCTGGCAATAGATCCTTCGAGTCCTTTTACAGGTGGAGCCTTTCTTGGCGACAGAATAAGAATGAGAAATATTTCAAGCAAGGAAAATGTTTATATTCGAAGTGTTGCTTCAAGAGGCAGTGTTGGAGGACTTTGTGATTCAGTTTATGATATAGTTGATGTAATGAAATCATTTGGTTTTGACAAAATAATCATAGAAACAGTTGGTGCAGGGCAGTCAGAAATAGAGATAATATTCGTTGCAGATACCATAATGCTGGTATTATCTCCAAATACTGGCGATGAAATACAGATGTTTAAAGCAGGAATAATGGAAATAGCAGATGCATATGTAATAAATAAAATGGATTTGCCAGAATCAAATAAATTTATGATACAATTAAAAAATACACTTGCTCTTGAAAATGAGTCGAAATCAAGAACAATACTTCCTGTAAGTTCTATCAGAAATGAAGGAATAAAGGAGAGCATTAGCTGGATAAATAAACACTTTGAAGAGTTAAAACTCTCTGGAGAATACGAATATAGAAAAAAAAGAAGAATGAAAAGAAGAGTAAGGAGTTCAATAATAAGAAATATTGACAATATGATAGAAAACTATAGTTTTAATTTTGAAAATATGGTAGAATTAAAAAAAGAAATACTAAAATCTATCTGTGAGGTGGATGAAAATGAAAAAGATTGATCATATTGGTATAGCTGTAAAATCAATTGATAAAGCATTAAATCTCTATAAAAATCTTCTTGAATTAGAAGTTACTGGTGAAGAAGTTTTAGAAGATAGAGGGCTTAGAGTGGTTTTTGTTCAGGTTGGTGAGACAAGAATTGAATTGTTAGAACCATTAAATGAAAACTCTGAAATTTCTGGATTTCTTGCTAAAAGAGGAGAAGGTATTCATCATATAGCATATGCTGTTGATAATGTTCAGGAAATGATAAATAAATCAAAAGAGTTGGGAATAAAACCGCTTAGCGATGAGCCAAAAGATGGAGCACACAATACAAAGGTTGCATTTTTACATCCAAAAACAACCAATGGAGTGCTTACAGAATTAGTTGAACATAGATAATTACCTCGAAAGGAGTGTTGTTTAATGGACGAAAAATTCCAGGAAATTTACGAAGAATTCCTGAAAAGAAGAGAAAAGCTCTACGAAGGTGGCGGAAAAGAAAGAATCGAGAAACAACATAAATTGGGTAAATTAACCGCCAGAGAGAGAATCGAGTTACTAGTAGATGAAGGTTCATTTGTAGAAACAGATTTATTTGTAAAACATAGAAGTACAAATTTTGGATTGGATAAAAAGTCATTTCCATATGATGGTGTTGTAACAGGAATTGGAACAATAAACGGTAAAAAAGTTGCTATTTATTCACAGGATTTTACAGTTCAGGGTGGTTCTCTTGGTGAAATGCATGCCAAGAAAATAATGAAACTCCAGGATATGGCAATGAAATATGGAATGCCAATAATAGGTATTAATGATTCCGGAGGAGCAAGAATTCAGGAAGGTGTAGATTCTTTATATGGTTATGGTGGAATATTTTATAGAAATACACTTGCATCTGGTGTAATACCACAGATTACTGTTATTGCCGGTCCATGTGCAGGTGGTGCAGTATATTCACCAGCAATAACAGATTTTATAATTATGGTTGAAAACACATCGCAGATGTTTATTACAGGTCCTCAGGTAATAAAAGCGGTAACAGGAGAAAGTGTTGATAAAGAAGCATTGGGTGGGGCTATGACTCACAATGCAAAAAGTGGTGTAGCACACTTTGTAGCTTCTTCAGATCAGGAAGCAACAGAAATAATAAAAAAACTACTATCATATATACCTTCAAATAATCTTGAAACACCAGAGGAAACAGATTTTGACAGCGTGGAACTACCTGAAAAAATATATGATATTGTTTCTCCTAATCCTAAAAAAGGATATGATGTAAGGGATATAATAAATTTAGTAATGGATGAAGGAACATTTTTTGAAGTACACAAATACTTTGCACCGAATATTGTAGTTGGGTTTGCAAGATTAGGTGGAAAAAGTGTAGGAATTATAGCAAATCAGCCTAAGGTTCTTGCAGGTTCATTGGATATAAACTCATCAGATAAAGCTGCAAGATTTATTAGATTCTGTGACGCATTTAATATTCCAATTGTAACATTTGTTGATACTCCGGGATTCTTGCCAGGGGTAAGTCAGGAACACGGTGGAATAATCAGACATGGAGCTAAATTATTATATGCATATAGTGAAGCAACAGTGCCAAAATTAACAGTTATCTTAAGAAAAGCATATGGTGGAGCATATATTGCAATGGCTTCACAGCATATAGGTTCAGACTTTGTCTATGCATGGCCAACAGCAGAAATAGCCGTTATGGGATCTGAAGGTGCTGCAAATATTATCTTCAGGAAAGATATACAGAATGCAGAAAATCCTGAACAGGTAAGAAAAGAAAAGATTGAAGAATATAAAAAAGAATTTGCAAATCCATATGTAGCAGCATCAAGAGGTTATATTGAAGATGTAATAGATCCAAAAGATACAAGAAAAATATTAATTCAATCATTGTTTGTTGCAGAAACCAAGGCAGAAGCAAGACCGAATAAAAAACATGGAAATATTCCATTATAAGTTGGTGATATTATGAGTGATGTATTGGGAATAACAATAGTGGGCATTATTATAGTATTTTTAGTTCTTGCAATCCTGAGTGGTTTCTTTATTCTATTTAAATATTTTTCTAAAGGGAACAATAGAGAAGTAAAACGTGAAATTAATATACCACATACAAATCCAAAACCTGTAACAGCTCCAGCAGCAATAAAGTCTGAAGAATTTGATGAAGATGAAGAAGTAGTTGCAGCTATTATGGGAGCTATTACAGCCATGTTAGGGCATAATAGATTTAAAATAAATAATATTAAAGTAAATAAAAATAATTTAAAATCAAGAACCGTAAGCATGTGGGGAAAATTACCAGCCGCTACAGTTTGGCGAGTAAAAAAGATCGGGAGGTAGAATAGAGATGATTAGAAAATTCAATGTAAAGGTAAATGGAAAATCATACGAGGTTGAAGTTGAAGAATTAGGAGTAGAAAGCTCATCACAGACAGTTTCACAACCAGTAGCTCCAGCACCAAAACCAGCAACAGCACCTGCTCCAGCACCTAAACCACAACCAGCTCCACAGCCAGCACCATCAAAACCTGCTTCAACAGCACCAGCTGGTAAAAATGTAGTTAAAGCTCCATTACCAGGAGTTGTTGTTGATATAAATGTTGCAGAAGGTGCAAGGGTTACAAAAGGGCAAAAGTTATTGGTTATTGAAGCAATGAAAATGGAAAACGAAATATTAAGTGATTATGATGGAGTTGTTGAAAGCATACTTGTTAAAAAAGGAGATAGCATAGAAGGAGATCAGGATTTAATAATTATTTCATAAGATTTTAAACTTTTGTTAACCCCTTTCTATTACAATTAAAGTAGTTTTCGCAAAAAGAAAGGGGGATGTAAATAAGTGAGCGTCTTCTTTACATATAAATGCGATCTTTGTGGATATGAATTTACACTGGAACAGGAAGAGCAACATGCAGAGGAAGAGTTTTCGCATTATAAATGCAAAAGATGTAGAGAAATATTTTCTTTTAAGGTAAAGTCAAGTTATTGGACAGGTTCTGTGGAAAAGTATAATCCTGTATGTCCAAAGTGTGAAAGTGGTGAATATTTAGAAAAGATAGATATAAGTAGTTCTATTCCGTGTCCAAAATGTAATAACAATACGAGAATTATAAAATTTGGGACAAGAGTAAATACAGATGAATTATTAAAAAAAGAGCGAGAACTTTTATAATCTCGCTCTTTTTTATCAAAATAAGGGGGGAACAATATGGATTTAGGATTAAAAGATAAAATAGTGTTGGTTACAGCAGGGAGTTCTGGCATAGGAAAAGCAGTAGCAAAAGGATTTGAATTGGAAAATGCTAAACCGGTTGTAGTATCAAGAAATGAAGAAAAATTAAAAAATACAGGATTACCTTATATAAAATGTGATTTATCCAAAAAAGAAGAAATAGATTTTATGATGAAGGAATTTGAAGAAAAATATGGTGTTCCTGATGTAATATTTTTAAATGCCGGAGGTCCAAAATCCGGATATTTTGAGGAAACTTCAGAAAAGGAATGGTATTATGCATTTGAACAAAATTTTATGAGTACTGTGAGAATATTGAATTATTTTTTGCCTAAAATGAAAGAAAAAAATTGGGGAAGAGTTGTTTTTTTAACTTCGTTATCTGTAAAAACACCTATAGAAAATCTGTATGTTTCAAATAGTATTAGATTGGGAATAACAGGTTTAATGAAGACATTATCATTAGAATACGGAAAGTATAATATAACCTTTAATGCTGTTGCACCAGGTTGGACAAAAACAGAAAGGGTAAAGGAATTGGTAAACAAGGAAAAGGAAATTCAAATAGCAAATAACATACCTTTAAAAAGAATGGCAGAACCTGAAGAAATTGCAAATGCAGTAATCTTCCTTTCCTCAGAAAAAGCATCTTATATAAATGGTCAAACATTATTAGTTGATGGTGGATTGGCAAAGTTTCCATTATAAAATAAAAATGCTGGTCAAGAAGACCAGCATTTTTTATTTTATTATTTATTTAATTCTTCTAAAACAGCAATACATCTTGGACAAGCGTCAGGGTACTTTTCGTTATTTCCAACTTCTGGATGTATTTTCCAACATCTTTCACATTTCTTTCCTTCTGCTTTTACAACTTTAACTTTTGCAAATTCACCTTCATAACCTTCATCAACACTTCCCAATTCAAATTGTGAAGTAATAAATAGATCAGCGACAAAGTATGGATCGTAAGAAGCCAAAATTTCTTTTAATTCTTCTGATTTTGGTTCAACAATGATTTTGGCATCAAGTGGATGTCCAATGAATTTTTCTCTTCTCTTTTCTTCAAGTGCTTTTGTTACGTCTTCTCTCAACTGGAATATTTTATTCCATTTTTCTTCAAGTTCTTTATCAAAGTATTTTTCGTTTACTTCTGGCCATTCTTCAAGCTGAACAGTTTCATATTTTTTAGTTGGTAAATAAGAATATATTTCTTCTGTTGTAAATGCAAGTAATGGAACCATTAATTTTGTTAAAGCTACAAGAGCTTCATACATTACAGTTTGTGCAGATCTTCTTAATCTTGATTTTGGTAATTCTGTATAAATTCTGTCTTTAATTATATCAAGGTACATAGAACTCATTTCTACTGTACAGAAATTATTAATTAAATGATGAACCCTGAAGAATTCATAATTTTCATAGGCTTCGGTTACCTTTTTAATTAACTGATGAATCTTCATCATTGCCCATTTATCCAATTCTTCCATTTCTTCGTATGGAACAGCATCTACTTCAGGATCAAAGTCAGATGTATTTCCTAATAAGAACCTTATTGTATTTCTATATTTTCTGTATACTTCTGTTTGCTGTTTTAAGATTTCAAATGAAACCTTTATATCTCCTCTGTAATCACTTGAAGCAACCCAGAGTCTTAAAATGTCTGCACCATATTTATCTATAACATCAAATGGGCTTATAACATTACCGAGGGATTTTGACATCTTTCTTCCATCTTTATCCTTTATAAAACCATGAGTTAATACAGCTTTAAATGGTGCTTTGCCATTTTTTGCAACTGAAAGGAATAATGAACTCTGGAACCAACCTCTATGCTGGTCTGTACCTTCAAGATAAAGATCAACAGGATATTTACCAAGGTCTTCCCTTACATTTACTACAGCATCCCATGATGAACCTGAGTCGATCCATACATCAAGAATATCTTCTTCTTTTTTGAAATGTGTTCCTCCGCATTTTGGACATTTATAGCCTTCTGGTAAGAAATCCTCTACAGGTCTTTCATACCATGCATTTGTACCTTCTTTTTCAACTATTTCTATTACTTTATCCAATACTTCTGGATCGAGGAATGTTTCACCACAATCTTCACAGTATAATGCAGGTATTGGAATACCCCATGCTCTCTGTCTTGAAATACACCAATCAGGTCTGTCCTGAACCATGGCGGTGATTCTATTTTCTCCCCATTCTGGAATCCATTCTACATTTTTAATTTCATCGAGAGCTTTTTGTCTGAGATTATTAGAGTCTACAGAGATGAACCATTGTTCTGTAGCTCTGAAGATAACAGGGTTTTTACATCTCCAACAATGTGGATAAGAGTGAGTAATATCTGCTCTTGCAATTAAATGACCAGATTCTTTTAAATCTTCAATAATAATCTTATTTGCTTTCCATATATGTAAGCCAGCATATTTGCCAGCTTCATTTGTAAATACGCCTTCATGGTTTACTGGAGACAATACAGGAAGTTTGTATCTTAAACCAGTTTGATAGTCATCAGCACCATGTCCAGGAGCTGTATGAACACACCCTGTACCATCTTCAAGAGTTACATAATCAGCCAATACAATTAATGATTCTCTATCCATAAATGGATGTTTAGCCTTTTTGTATTCGAGATCTTTTCCCTTGAATTTTTCAAGTACTTCATATTTTTCAATACCTGCAACCTTCATTAAATTTTCCACTAATGCTTCTGCAAGAATCCATTTTTCTTCACCAACAGAGATTTTTACATAATCATATTCAGGGTGAAGGGCAATTGCAACATTAGCAGGTAATGTCCATGGTGTTGTTGTCCAGATTACAATATATGTACCTGGTTCATCTTCCATTTCAAACTTTACATATATTGATGGGGATGTATGGTCATGATATTCTATTTCTGCTTCGGCTAATGCTGTTTCACAACTTGGACACCAATATATAGGTTTTTTGCTTCTAAAAATATTTCCGTCTTCAGTAAGTTTTTTTACTATTCCAAGTACTTTTGCTTCATAAGCAGGTTCAAGAGTTACATAAGGGTGTTCCCAATCTCCTCTAACTCCCAATCTTTTAAATTCTTCTTTTTGAATTTTTACGAAATCAAGAGCGTATTTTTCACATAATTTTCTTATTTCTAATTTTGACATTTGTTTTGCTTTGTCGCCAAGTTCTGTTGTAACCTTATGTTCTATTGGTAATCCATGAGTATCCCAGCCAGGGACATAAGGAGCATTAAACCCCTGCATAGTTTTATATTTAATAATTATATCCTTTAAAATCTTATTTAATACGTGTCCAATATGAATATGACCATTTGCATATGGAGGTCCATCGTGCAAAATATACACAGGAGCCTTTTCTCTTTCTTTTCTTACATAATGTTCGAGATCCATTTCTTCCCATTTTTTTAATGTTTCTGGTTCTTTCTTTTTTAAGTTTGCCTTCATACTAAAAGGCGTTTTTGGTAAGTTCAAAGTATCCTTATAATCCAATTTAACACACCTCCATCACATATTTAAAAGTCTATTTATTGTTTCTTTAAATTCAGTAAGATCAAGTGATTTTACAACATATGCATCTGCAGCCCATGAAGCCATATCGCTTTTGTAATGACTATAAGCTGTCATTAAAACGATCTTTTTATCCGGGTATTTTTTTCTAATTTCGCTTGCAAGTTCAAGGCCATTCATTTCTGGCATTTCAATATCAAGAGATATAACATCGAAATTCTGATCATTTGAAAGAATTTCAAGAGCTTTTTTTGCGCCATTTGCCTCTACAACTTCAAAACCGGAATCTTCCAATTCTTCCTTTAATAATAATCTTATATTATCTTCGTCGTCAACGATTAAAATTCTTGCCATTTTAACCCCTCCCTTTTAATTTAAAGGAATTTCAAATCTAAATACAGTAGATTGTTCATCTGATTTTACTAAATAAAGTTTACCTTTATGTTCTTCTTCTATTATCTTTTTACATATAGGCAATCCTAAACCTGTTCCCTGAACTTTTGTGGTAAAAAACGGAGAGAATATCTTTTGTTGTACATCTTCTGGTATTGGATCACCATTATTTTCAATTTCAAAAAATGCGTAATTGTTTTCATATCCTGTTTTTATTTTAATATAATCACCATCATTAGTGGCCTCTATGGCATTTTTTATTAAATTAATAAGTACCTGTTTTACTCTGCTTCTATCACATTTTACCTCTATTTTATCAAACATTTTCTCAAATTTCAAATCTAAATTTTTTTGACTTAAAAAATCATGGTACATTATTATTATTTCATCTATCATTTCATTCATATCAACAATTTCAAATGTCGGTATTCTACTACCTCTACTAAATTCTAAAATTTCAGAAACAATGCTTTCAAGACGCTCTAACTCATCTTTTATAATATTTGAATACTGTTTTATTTTTTCAGGGTTATCCAGTTTTTTCATCATCCTATTTACAAAACCGCCTATAATAGTCAAAGGATTTTTTATTTCATGAGCCACTCTTGCTGTCATTTCACCAATTGCCGCTAATTTTTCTCTTCTTGCAATTTCCTTTTCCATTTTATAATTTTCAGTAACATCATCAAAAGTAACAATAACTCCTTCGATTACATCTAAATCTCTGTTCCATAAAGGTGAAAGTTGAATATCGAAAACTTTTTCTTCATCGCCTGTGGAGATTATATATTTTGGCATTTTCATTTCTTCACGGGTGAAAAAAATGCTTTCAATTGAATTAACAACATCTGCTCCAAGTTTTTCATATAAAATATCAGTTGTCTCTCCTATTACATGCTCGCGAGGCTTATCAAAAAAAACTTCTGCCTTTTTATTCCATTCTAATATTTTACCTTTTCTGTCAATAACAATAACAGCCATGGCGAGATTTTGGAGTATATTTTCATTAAAACGTCTATAAAAATCTATAAGATTTTTTTGTTCTTCAAGTGACTTTGTTTTTTCCTTTAATTCTTCGTAATTTTCAATGGTTTCTATAGATAACCCTATACTATCCTGGAATAATCTTAAAATTTCAATATCCGTAGCAGAAATTTCCTGTCCTGTGAATTTATTATCTGCAATAACAATACCTTTTGTTTCCCATTTTCCTGTAATTGGAATAATAACAAATTCATCATACTGAATAATATCATATAAGTATTGCAATTCATCTTTTTTAAATTTTAGCATTTGCGGAACAACATGAATAATATGTTTTTTGGTTACGGCTCTTTCTAAAATTGTCTGTCCCTTATAAACAATAACCTTATTTTTAACACTTTCGGTTAATTTATTATTAGTCGGTAATTGTATTGCCTCTTCTCTTAAATATTGAACAATATCACCATATTTTAAAGCTCTTTTATTGGCGTTTTTCCATATTGCTTCAACATCGTCATCATCTGCGGGACCAATCCATATTTTAGGTATTAAAATTCCTCGAACTCTATCTCTTTCTAAATATAAAGCCCTATTAAATTTTAAACCTCTAACGCTTGTTAACCCCATAAGCATAATTTTTATAGCATTAGTCTTATCGAAAGTTGTTCTAACAGCCTGACTGATTTTATGAAGTGAATTAAGTTTATCAAGATGGTCTCGTTGCACTTTTATAAGATTTTCATGATTTTGTTTTAATGTAATAAGTTTTTCTATTTCGTCTTTTAATTTATCATATAAATATATCCTGCTTAAAGCCAGACCAAGACGTCTTGTGATATTTCTTAATGAAGATAAATCAAATTCATCAAAATGTTTATAAGGTCTGAATCCGTATCCTTCCTCACGATTATATACACTTATCACTCCATATTCAATGTTATCAATTAATATAGGAGCGTATAATGCTGAAAGTAACTCTTTAGCTATAGGAATTTTAAACTCTTTAAATCTTTTTCTTCCAACAACAAGAAAAGGTTTTTTATTTTTTATTGCCATTCCTTCAAGAGAAGATTCGGTATCAAGCATCATATCTGAAATAACTTCTTCTTTAAATCCAGTATATTCTTTTAATATAAGTTTATTTCCCTCATATTTCCAGAAAATAACACCTTCAGCATGAAGCATATCTTGAATTGTTTTTAATATTTCTTTCATTAATTTTTTTTCATCAAGGATATTTTCAAATAAATCAGTTATTTTTTCCACGTAATCAAGTCTGTTTCTTGTTTCTTCAAGTACAAGAAACTCCATGGTCATTTTCAGAATAACGCTATAGCTTATAGTTTCTTCGTGAAATTTTTCCAATTCTTTTTCTGAAAAGTGCTTTGGGACACCGAAAGCACCTATTAAAGAATCATTTATATTAATAGGAATTAAAAAAATTTCATTATATTTTAAACAATGCAATTCTTCAAAATCACCTACAGTTATTTTAAAAATCTGATTTTTTAAAAGAGACTCATATAATCCCTTATTATCAGAAAAATAAATTTTAAATTTTTCAATTGCCTGACAATCATTTGATGCACCAAGAAGTTTTATTAGATTTCTTGGCGGTTCATGGATAAATATAAAAATATCTGTATTGAACTTTTCAGCCAGACTTTTTGCAGTATTATTCAATATGGTTTTTAAAAGTTTAGTAGGAGGTTCATTTGAAAAACTTCTGAGTAAGTTATTAAGCATATAATCACTCCCGGATTTTATAAATTAAGGGACAAATTAAACTCTCTGTCTTTATTATACTATAAAAAAAGCAATTTTTTAACAATAAAAATCATAAATTAAAATTATTTTGATATAATTAATTGTATTTTTTATTGGAGGTGATTTTAGTGAAAAAAGAAGTTTTAAAAGAGGTATTGTTAATAACAATAGGTACATTTATAAATGCTCTTGGTTGGACATTGTTTCTAATTCCCTGGAAAATAGTTGGTGGGGGATTAAATGGTGTTGGTACAATGATTTATTACATTACCGGTATTCCAGTTGGTTTAAGTTATCTCGCCATGAACGTAATTCTTATTTTCATTGCAATGAGAATTATAGGCAAATCCTTTGGTTTTAAAACTATATATGGAATTGCTGCTTCTTCATTTTTCATTACCTTGCTGCAGAACTATTTTCATTCTCCTATTATAAATGATCAATTTTTATCAGTGGTTATTGGCGGAATACTACTTGGAAGTGGTGTAGGTATAGTTTTTCTTGCAGGAGGAACCACTGGTGGAACAGAAATTATTATTATGATTATAAATAAATATAAAAATCTCAGTCCAGGACGAACACTATTTTTATTTGATGTATTGATTATAGGTAGTTCATTTTTTGTATTTGGTTCATTTGAAAAAATTATATATGGTTATGTGACGATGGCTATTGCTGGGTATGCAACAGATCTTGTGCTTGAAGGTGAAAAATCTTCTGTTCAGCTCTTCATATTCAGCAATAATTATAAAGCTATAGCAGATGAAATTACATCAACTCTTGGAAGAGGGGTAACAATCTTACCTGGCATGGGTTGGTATACAAAAGAAAATAAAAATGTTATTCTTACAATAGTAAGAAGACGCGAATTGCCAACTGTATTAAAAATAATAAAAAATAACGATAAAAATGCATTTGTTTCCATGACTTCTGCAACAGGTGTTTATGGTTTTGGATTTGAAAAATTGAGAGTTTAAATATGATATAATTAATATGAAATAAAATTAAGGAGGAATATTTTAATGTACGATTTTGTTGTTATAAAATATAGTGAAATAGGAACGAAAGGGAAAAATAGAAATGTGTTTGAGAATAAATTAATGAATAATATAGTACTTCAATTGAATCATGAAGTAAATGCAAAGAAGATTTATGGTAGAATCATAATTATTCCAAAGGATAATAAAAAAATAAATGATGAAATGTTAAATAGAATAAAAAAGGTTTTTGGTATAAAGTCAATATCTCCAGCTGTAAAGGTTGAAAAGGATTATGAAGATATAAAAAATAAAATAATAAGTTTATTAAAAGAAAAAAATATAGAATCAGGTACATTTAAGGTTGATACGAGACGTGTTGATAAAATGTTTCCTATTAGAAGCTTTGATTTAAATAAAGATATTGGTGCAGAAATACTTGAAAAATTTCCTGGGATGAAGGTTGATGTTCATAATCCTGATTATTTAATAAGAATTGAAATAAGACATGAAATGGCATTTGTGTATTTTGAAAATCTTGAATGTCATGCTGGATATCCTGTAGGTGCAGGAGGAAAAGCAAGTATTTTATTATCTGGTGGTATTGATAGTCCTGTGGCTGCATGGATGATGATGAAACGTGGAATGAAGATGAATGCTATTTCTTTCTATAGTCCGCCTAATAATAGTGAAAAAACTGTTATGAAATTAGTGGAGTTGAGTAAAGTTTTAAGTACGTATTATCCATTTAAATTCTATCATTATATAATTCCTTTCACTGAAGTTCAAAAGGCTATAAAGAATATTAACGTTGAATCATATTCGTTGATTTTGCAGAGAAGATCAATGATGAGAATTGCAACAATTATTGCTAAAAAAAGTGGTTCTCAGGCATTAATTACAGGTGAAAATATAGGTCAGGTGGCTTCACAAACACTGGAAAATATGATATCCATTTCAGACGCAACTGATATGTTGATTTTAAGGCCATTATTGGCTTTTGAGAAGCTTGATATTGTTAATAAATCAAAGGAAATTGGAACTTATGACATTTCTATATGGCCATATAATGATAGCTGTGTGGCATTTTTACCTAAAAAACCAGCTACAAAATCATTTCCGGACAAAATGAAAAAATACGAAGAAAGAATAGAAAATCTTGAAATTTTAGAAGAAGAAGCAATAAAAAATAGCATTGTATATGTTATTAAAAACGGGGAAGTAGAGGAAAAATACATCTTTCATGAGAGAGAGGTGGTGGATAAGTGAATAAAATAGTGCTGTTTTTTAAAAGGATTTTATTAACAATATGGTTTTATCTGGGATTAATATGGTATGTTGGAATTTATGGTACCTGGGTTATAATCAGATCTAAAATCATAGAAAAAACAAAAGGAAAAGAAAAGGCAGAAGAATATATTATAAATGTTTTAAAAAAATTTGGGAAAAATGCATTTAAGTTAATGGGAGTTAAGGTATATGTAGAAAGTGAATTTGATCTGTCTCAAATGGGCGATGAAGCGTATATGATAGTGGCAAATCATCAAAGTTTACTTGATATTCCTCTTATAATAGGATATGTATTCCCAACAGCGTTTATAGCAAAGAAAGAGCTTTCTAAAGTTCCTATTGTTTCATTTTTTATTGAGGCATTGGGATCTGTATTTATTGAAAGAGGGAATGCAACTCAAAGTGCAAAAGCATTAAGAGAACTGCGAAAAAAATTAATAGATGGCCAGAAACTTGTTTTATTTCCAGAAGGGACAAGAACCTTAGATGGTGAAGTTAAGCCATTTAAACGTGGCTCATTGATGATTCCATACAGATATAAGGTAAAAATATTACCTGTTGCAATTGATGGAGCCTATGAAATTGCTAAAAAGGGACGTTTATATATTACACCACACCCAATAAACATCACTATATTTAAGCCTGTAAATCCTGAAGAATTTGGTAGCGAAGCTGAATTAAGGGATTATATATATAAATTAATTGCCTCAAAAGTGAATAAAAAGGAAGAATTTGAGGAAGTGGTTTAATGTTTAAAAAGGTAGATGTAATTACAATGGGGTTAGATAAAGTATCCAACTCTCCGGTAATCTTTTTAAGAATAGAAAATACAAATATAGGAATTCCAATATGGATAGGAGCCTGTGAAGCAACTTATCTTGCATTATCTATAAACGAGCAAAAAACGCCAAGACCGCTTACACATGATTTATTTTTAAAATTTTTAGAGAATGAGGGATATACAGTTGAAAGAGTAGAAATAATAAATATGGAGAAAGACATATATTATGCCAATATAGTTTTTGAAAAAGATGGTGATGAATTAATATATGATTCAAGACCTTCAGATGCAATAATAATGGCTGTAAAAACGAGAGTTCCAATATATATTAAAGATTCTATAATCATAGAAAATGGCATAGATATATCCTTTATTCCAATTGGTGAACGTGATGATGAAGAAACAGATGAAGAGAGAGAAAAAAGAAAGGAATTTAAAGAATTTATAGAGAATTTTGATATTGATATGATAAAAAAACATTTCTTTGATGAAGGGAAGAAAGAAGATGGAGATTAAAGAGTTTAAAGAGATTTTTGAAAAAAAGGCAGAAGAGATTTTTTCTGAACTAAATTTGCTTGAAGAAATAGAAAAACCTTTTAAATATTCTTTTTTTGCTGGAGGAAAAAGATTAAGGCCATGGATAATATATAATATTGGACGATATTATAATATAGAAGAGGAAAAATTGCTTAGAATAGGTTTTGCTGTAGAAATATTACATACTGCATCGTTAATTCATGATGATTTACCGGCAATAGATAATAGTAATTATAGGCGTGGAAAATTAACCAATCACAAGCAATTTTCAGAATGGCAGGCCATACTTACAGGGGATGCAGGATTTGTTATTCCATTTAAGGTGTTTTCCAATAATTTTTCTATAGATGAATCATATAAATTAACAGGATTTTTCAGTGAAATTATGTTAGATCTTATACAAGGAGAAGCTCTTGATGTAGCATTTGAAAGAGGCATGATATTACCATCGCAAAAATCTGTTGAAGAAATGTATAGAAAAAAAACATCGGCGTTATTTGAATTTTCGTTTGGTGTAATTCCTTATTTAAAGGATCTTAAAGAGGAATATCAATTAATGAAAAAAGCAGGTAAAAACTTTGGACTTGCATTTCAAATATATGATGATTTAAAAGATAAATATGGCAAATTCGAAGAGGTTGGAAAAGATTTAAATAATGACGAAAACAAAATTACTTTAATAGCACTATATTCAGACGAAAAAGCTAAAAATTATGCTGAATTTCTTTTCAAAGAGGCAAATGATATATTATTGAAATTAGGTTTTAAAGATTTTTCAAATGAGATATTAAAAATAAAACAGCTAATTGAAAGGAAGTAAAAATGGCCAAAAAAGAGAAGAAAAAAAAGGAAGAAAAGGAAGAAAAAAAGGAAGGAAAAAAGAAAAAAATAGATTTTTCCAAGATAACTGGAATAATAAAAAAAATAAATATAAAACAATTAATAGCAGATATAAAAAACTTCAAGCAACTACCTAAAAAGAAGAAAATCACGTTGCTTGGAGGTTTTTTGGTTTTTATTATATTTATAATCTCTTTAATCTTAATTCCAACATTTAGAACAAAAAAATTACAGGTTGAAGATGAAGCTAAGTCTGCATCTGTATCCAATCTCTTTTTATATGTTCCGCCTGGAGCATTTCAATATAGAAAAACCTTTACTATAAAGGCATTGAAGGAAAATTCTGCAGAATATCAGAATCTTAAAACCTTTGGTAATTTTTATGGTCCAATATATGAAATAATACCAGATGATAATAAAGAAGAATCTTCGTTAAAACCCATAAAAATAAAATATAGAATACCATTGGATTTATATTATGGAGATAATTTTAATAATTTTGCGATTATGTATGCCTCAAATGATGATCCGCCAATAATAAAAAAATTACCAGGATGCGAAATATTTAAAGACGAAAGTCTTGGGCAATATATAGTTCAGGCAAATGTATTCCATTTTTCAAAATTTGGATTGTATGTAGATTCAAATCCAAAAGAGGTTTCATATGGTATAAAAACATTAATAGAAAAACCGCCATCATTGGAACCTGATCTTTTGCTGGTGCCTGGAGTTGACAATGATTTTCTTGGATATATTCCAAACACACAAACTATTAATAACCTTTATGGTGAAAATGTATGGAGCTTGTATTTCCCAAATAGAACAATATGGTATTATAAATACCCAATTCTTGAATCCAAACCAAAAAATTATATGGATTCATATTTTGGATTTTATATAAGAACTGGAAGTAATAGTTTTTTAGAGTTTGAAGCAGAAAGATTTGCCGCAGAATTAAAAGCAAAACAGAATAAACAATTTGATATTATTGCTCAGGGGATAGGAGCATTAATTGTAAGATATGCATTAGAAACACATCCTGAAATAAAAAATGTTAGAACTTTAACCTTATTTTCACCACCAAATAAAGGAATGAATATAGTTAATCCTATATATTACAACATCATATACAAGAAGAATCCTGAGGTTATGGAGCTCTCTTATGGTATAAACAAAGAGGATTATAATTCATTATTTTTAAATATTAGCTCCAAAATCGAAATGTATGCATCATATTATAAAGATTTGCTTCCGGATTCAAAGTTTATAAGAAAATTAAATAATATGAAAACAAGAAAAGATATTGACTATTATGTAATAATGGGAACAAAACCAGATTTAAATGCTTATTTAAAAAATTCAAAGTTAAAAGATTTTTATCCAGAATTAATTGATGGTATAGGAGATGGGCTTGTTACATTAAAAAGTGCCGAATTAAAAAACGCCAGGATGTTTACATTTGATTTATCCTATGACAAACTATATTCTGACAACAATGTTTTAAAAACTGTTCAAAAATTATTGTCAAAAGATATAAAAACGGTAAAAATCCCTCAAATAAAAGACGATGATTTTGTTGAATCACAAAAAGAGTTAGAAGAAAAGAAAAAAGAAATGGAATTAAAAACAGAAAAAGAATCACTGGCAAATATATTTGTAAAATCCAGCTCCTATATGAAACTTCACATGATAGATTTAGAAGAACAATTGTTATATATTTCTAAATTAACTTATGGAAAAATATATATGCTTGGAGATAATGCCTTTGTGGTTTCAGATAATGGGGTATATGATCTTGATGGAAGGAATATATTAAATAAAAAAATACTTGGAAGCATAGAATATAAAAAACGTTTATATGTAACTACAATAGATGGGGTTTATGCTATAGATGCCAGTTCAAATGAATTTATGAAAATAAAAAATATAGATTTTGAAGTCCATAATAACGTTTATTACCTTCCGGAAATCAGGAAATATATATATGTTGATTATCAGGATGGTCTTGCAAAAGTATATGAAAATAATGAACTTATATCTGAAAAGACCCCTTTTGACTCTATAAAAGTAATAAATAATGACTTTTATATAATTTTAGGAAATAAGGTCTTAAAAAGAAAAGAAGATAAATGGGTTACAGTAGTTACCAGAGCTGGTATAGAAGATTTAACAAGAAAACCTATAGGTAATATAATTGATTATTATTCAAGATCATATTATATTTTCCTGCTTACATCTGATTATAGATTGGTGGTATATGATACTAAAAACTCAAAAGTTCAATTTGTTGGAGATGGCGATGTAGGCAAGATGAAGTTACTTGAAAATAACAATAGATTATGGATATTTGATAGAAATTTTGCAACATATATAGATTTAAAAAACAAGGTGTTTCCAGGTGTTTATGATTCAATTACAGATTTTGAAATTATAGATATAATAGGAATAGAAAAAGATACGTTTTTGCTTCTTATAAAAAAAGACGGGGGATTTGAATTATGGAAAGCAAAAGTAAAGTTTTAATATTATTAATTTTTATAATTTTGAATATAGTGATTTTTTCCCAGACACTTCTTGAAAAGGCTGAAGTGTATTATTTTAATGGGAAAAGCTCTTTTCAGTCTGGCGAATACAAAGCTGCAGAAAGATATTTTCAGGAAGCTTTAAGTTTAACAGCTGAAATAGAGATAAAATATCCCGATATTAGATATATGCTTGGATGGACAAAATTCTATTTAAAAAAATATACTGAAGCTGAAAAATATTTAAAATATTATCCCAATGATGAAAAAGTTCAATTAGCTTTGAAAAGTATAAGAGAAGGTAATATAGAAGAAGATTTACATTTTAAAAGTGCAAACATAACCACCGAAGAAGCAACTGGAACAGAAGAAGAAAAGATAAAAATTCCAATTACTGCTTATATTATAGCCTCTGCCATTATACTTTTAATTATTTTATTATTAGTAGGTTTATCATATTTCTTTGTATTTAGAAAATACTCATTAGGTGCTAAAGGTGCAAAGGTTGAAAAAGAAGAAGAAGAAACTATTGAAGAAGTTGAAGTTGAAGAAGAAGTAATTCCTGTAGAAGAAATACTTGAAGTAAAGGTTGATGAATTAGAGGAATTATGGCAGGAATATGAAAAGATGAAACAAAAAATGGATATTGATGAAGAAGAAATATCCAATGAATCAGTTTTGCCAGAAGCTGAACCGCAAAATGCACCACCACCGCCACCTCCACCACCTGCACCACAAATTCAGGACAATACAGAGGAAAATCTGGAAGAATTAGATGTGGATAATCTGCTTGAAGAAAGCGAACCGCCTCAAAATGTTGAGGAAAATATAGAAGAAGAAAATATGACAGAGGAAAATATAGAAGAAAATATAGAGGAGCAAGTAGAGGAAAAGAACATAGATATAGAGGATTTAATCGAAGAAAAAAATCAGGAAACAGGTGAAGAAGAAAATACAGAAGCTGAAAATGAAACTGATACTGATGAGGGCGATAATACAATTGATGAAGTTATAGAAAAAGATAAAGTAAAAAACTTAGATGAAATAGAAACTGTAAAACCACATATGGAAGTTGTCGCGAAATATAATAAAATTATGAAAGAACCAGGTGGGGCAATAGTAGCTTCAAATGTAAAAGGAATAGAAAGTTTAGAAAATCTGGATGAGGAAGTTGCAAACAAGGGTGGAGTTTATTCAAAAGGAGACTTACATACAATATTCAAGGAAATTTTCGCGGAAAGAAATAGAGATGAACTGATGATAGAATAGAAGAAAAATAAAAAAATGGAGCGGGCGACGGGATTCGAACCCGCGACATTCAGCTTGGGAAGCTGACGCTCTACCAGCTGAGCTACACCCGCAACCGATACAAATTATACCATTTTTAAAAGATGATTTCAAGGGGGTAATTATGAAAGATAGATTATTTAAAAAAGTATTTATAATTTCAATTTCAATATATCTTTTAGCTGTAATATTTCTATTACCCGGAGTGTTTTCAGGAAAAATCTTATTAAATCAGGTTATATTGAATTTTGGTTCGTTACAAATAAGATGGTATGGTTTATTAATTGCAACAGGTGTTTTTTTAAGTTTTTATCTTGCAAATGATACTGCAAAAAAATGGAATATTTCAGAAGATGACCTTTCAAATGCTGTGATGATAGGGATTATATTTTCCATTATTGGAGCACGTGCATATTATGTAACATTTAATTGGGATTATTATTCGAAATTACCTTTTAGTGAAGTATTTAAAACGTGGCATGGTGGAATGGCAATTCATGGTGGAATTCTGGGGGCGTTAATAGCAGTATATTTATATACAAAAATAAAAAAGAATATAACATTTAATTTCTTACAGGGATTGGATTTAATGGCACATGTGCTCCCGCTTGGGCAGGCAATAGGAAGATGGGGAAACTTTTTTAATTATGAAGCATATGGTTCTCCCACAAATCTTCCGTGGAAGATGTATATACCGCCACAATTTAGAATGCCAGGATATGAAAGTTATGAATACTTCCATCCGACCTTTTTGTATGAATCAACATGGGATTTATTAATATTTTTATTCTTATTCTATTATGCAAGGAATAAAAAAAGGTTTGACGGTGAAATAATATCATTGTATTTGATATTATACTCAGCAGGACGTGGAGTAATAGAATTATTAAGAACAGATTCTTTAATGTTCTTAAATATGAAGGTAGCAGTATTAATAAGTATTTTATTTATAATAATAGGAATATCTTTATACATAATATTATCCAAAAAAGATAAACAGGAGGGATAAAATGGAAAAGGCTTATGTAGGAAAAGCTATGGAAGTAGAGCCAATTACATATGATGATGGTGTGAATGTAAAAGGTGCTCACAAAAGAGTGCTCATAGGTAATAAATTGGGTGCACCTAACTTTGTAATGAGACTTTTTACAATAGAAAAAGGTGGATTTACACCTAAACATACACACAATTGGGAACATGAGGTTTTTGTGGTAAAAGGAAAATTAGAGGTATTCAATGGCGAAGAAACAGTTATCGCTGAAGAAGGAGATTTTGTATTTGTTCCACCAAATGTAGAACATCAATTTAAAAATATAAATGATGGAGAAAGTCAATTTATTTGTGTAATTCCAAAAAGTGGAGGAGAATAATAAGTGAGATTAGTAGATACACATTGTCATTTAAATTTAATAGAAGAAAGAAATGAAATAATAAAGAAATTTGATAATGAAAATATGGAATTTGTTATAGAGGTTGGAATAGATATAGACAATTCATTTAATACAGTAGAGCTCGCAAATACATATGAAAAAATATATGCCTCTGTTGGTATTCATCCAAATGATTCATCTAATTTAAGCAATAAAGATTTTGACACAATAAAAATTCTTGCATCAAATGAAAAGGTTATTGCAATTGGTGAAATAGGTCTTGACTATTATAGGGAATACACAACAAAAAAAGATCAGTATAAATCTTTTATAAATCAATTAGAAATTGCAAAAGAAATTGGCTTGCCTGTTATTTTACATATCAGGGAAGCATATGAAGATGCATTTAATCTATTAGTTGAAAATGGGATTCCAGATAAATTAGGTGTAGTTCATTGCTTCTCTTCAGATTGGAAAACGGCAAGAAAATTCCTTGATCTGGGATTTTATATTGGAATAGATGGACCAATTACATTTAAAAACAATCATAAGCTTGTAGAAGTTGTAAAAAATACGCCAATTGAAATGATATTACCGGAAACAGATTCCCCATTTTTAACCCCTGTTCCATATAGAGGCAAAAGAAACAATCCGTTATATGTAAAATACGTTATTGAAAAAATAGCAGAAATAAAGGAAATATCAATTGATGAAACATCGGAAATACTATTAAACAATGCTAAAAAAGCATTTTCAATAAAATAAGGCTGGCTTTAAGCCAGCCTTATTTTATTATTAAAGTTCAAAATACATTTCAAATTCTTTTGAAACAGGAATTGAATAAATAAGATTTGCTTCTTTCATTTTAGTGTCATACCATTTATTAATTAATTCTTCAGGGAATGTTTTTAAATAATCTTTGTCATCTTTAAGACCTTTCATTACCAATCTTAAATCAAGAGGGAATACCTTTTCATTTTCTCCTTTAGAATGGAAGCCTAATTCTACGGGATCAAGCTTCTTTTCTATGCCAGAAATACCTGCTAAAACCATTGCAGAAAGGAAGAAATAAACATTTGCTGAGCCATCGCCAGTTCTAAATTCAATTCTTGTATCAGCCTTGCTTAAATATCCAGGAATTCTTACAGCTGCGCTTCTGCTACCTTTTGAAAATGAAGCTGAAATAGGTGCTTCAAAACCTGGAACAAGTCTTTTGTATGAATTAGTTGAAGGATTTGACCAGGATAACAACGAACCTGTTAAACTGTGATTTAAAATACCGGCAGTATAATTTAAAGCCAATTCGCTTAAATTATACAATTCATCACCAACAAACAAACTCTTTCCATCTTTTTCAAGGTATTGATGAACGTGCATACCATTTCCTGCCATATTAAACATAGGTTTTGGCATAAAGGTTACATATAATCCGTATCTTTCAGCTATTTTTCTTATTATATATTTTGCCAAAGTAACGTTATCTGCAGCATCAACGAGACTCATGAAATTCAATTCAATTTCATGTTGTGCAATACCAACTTCGTGATGGTGGTATTTTACAGGAATACCAGCATTTTCAAGTGATTTAACAATTTCATTTCTTAAAGTGAAATGAATATCATAAGGTTCATTTAAATGATATGATGAACCATAAGTTTTTGGCTGATTGTCTTCATAACCGAGTCCTTCATCATTTTCAAGGAAGTAATATGATTCTGTTTCGCCAGTTTTAAAGGTTATACCGTCAAATATATGAAATTCCAATTCAACAAGCATTTTTGCATCATCTGCAATGCCGCTTTCTTTTATATATTTTAAAGTTTCTTTAGCAATGCTTCTTGGATATTGTGCAAAAAATTTACCGGTTGAAGGACTGATTACATCTGATAAAACATGAACAATTTTCATTCCTTCATTTTCTTCGACAAAGATTTTTGATAAATCAGGAATAGCCACCATATCTGAATCAGTAACCTTGGCAAAACCGAAGTTAGAAGCATCAAAACCGATACCTTCTTTAAAAGTCTTTTCTGAAACATAACTCTTTGGAAGAGTAACGTGCTTTAATCTTCCGAAAATATCAACAACCATAATATCTAAAAAATCATACTCTTCAGGAATTTTATCCACTTTAAAAAAGTTAATCATAGCTGCACCTCCAATAATATATTTTCACCATGTGTACTATATCACTTCTTTAATAAAAAACATAATCATTAAAACAGTTACTCAAGGCTATTAAAGCTATTTATAAAATATTACACGCTATTTTTATTCGATTTTTAATTTTTACTTATTTAGAAGGTATTACGTAGTTGAGAATATATATGCCTTTATAGAAATTTCTCGCGAGTGGATTATAGAATAGTTTGAAAAAAATAAAAGTTCATTCATACGATTTGAGCACTAATCCTCAAAAGCTTTTTTTAAAAATAGAAATAATAATAATCGCTCAAACGGTAGAAAATTCTAATCCTCAAAAATTCTCGTTCCCGCCGGCCGTTGCAGACTCACGTCCATGTTCGTCTTCACTCAAAATCACATCCGTGTGATTTTGTCCGGCTCCACTTCGAATTTTTTCGGGAATTTTCAAGTTTTCGCTCATATTATTATTTCTATTTTCTTATTTCTTATTATATTTTATTATATAAGTAAAACATAAAAGAAAACTGAATAAAAAGATGAACGAATGCTCGAAGATTGCCCGAAAAAAACTGCGAATGAAGAGGGACAAAAAAACAGGAAGTTTTCTAGAATGATATTTTTAAAGAACTTTTATTTTTTTTAATCTACAACGAAATCAAATCATGAACTTATATTTTTCTCAATTATTATAATTTTCAAGAAATAAAAATTCCCGGCAATAAAGCCGGGAATTGAATATATTTATCTTGGTATTTCTATTTTTGAATAATCACCAACAACAAGTCTTATAGTTTTTGGTTTTCTATCGCTGTGAACCACTGTTGCATTTGCTCCAATTATACTTGAATCCAATCTTGTTTCAAGATGTGCAATTGTTGCATTATCAAGTATTATAGAATTTTCTATTTCAGCATTTTCAATTGTAACTCCTGTTCCTATACTTGTATAAGGACCTATATATGAATCTGAAATAAGCACATTATCTCCTATAATTATTGGACCTCTAAGAACGCTATTTAAAATTCTTGCACCCTTTCCAATTACCACATTACCGTGAATTGAAGAGTTTTCATAAACAATACCTTCATTTCTGCTATCTTTTAACTGTTCTAATATTTTTCTATTGGCTTCAATCAAATCTTCTGGTTTTCCTGTATCCTTCCACCAGCCATATATAATATGTGCCCCTACATTTTTTTCATTATCAAGTAGCCATTGAATAGCATCTGTAATTTCCAATTCGCCTCTCCATGATGGTTTAATATTTTTAATAGCTTCAAAAACAACAGGTTTAAATATATATACACCGATAATTGCTAAATCCGATGGAGGATCCTTTGGTTTTTCAACAACCTTTATAACCTTATTATCTTTTAAAACAGCAATACCAAATCTTGAAGGATCTTCTACAGGAGTTAAAAGAATAAATGAATCCATATTTTCATTATTAAATTCTTCAACAAACTTTTTCAAATCTACAGTTACCAGATTATCACCTAAATACATTAAAAATTCATCATCTTTTAAGAAATCTTCTGAGATAGCAACAGCATGAGCCAATCCTTTAGGTTCTTCCTGAACGATATATGTTATGTTTAAACCAAGTTGTTCTCCAGTTCCTAAAGTGGCTTCAAAATCCTTTTTATTATCTGGGTTTACAACAATACCAACTTCTGTAATACCAGCTTCCTTAATCATTTCAAGACTATATACAATAGTTGGTTTGTTTGCAATAGGAATTAATGGTTTTGCATTTGTAAATGTTAAAGGTCTTAACCTTGTACCTTTACCAGCACACAATATCAACGCCTTCATATTTGCACCCCCTGTATAATTTTTAATAATCTTTCATGTATATATGGATTAGAATAAATAGCTTTTTTATTAAAGATTGTAGCTTTGTTTCCGGAATAATCTGTAATTATTCCTCCAGCTTCTTTTACAATAATATATCCTGCAGCAACGTCCCATGAATTTCCTTTTACAGAAATAAATGCATCAAGATTTCCAGTTCCCACATATGCAATTTGTAAAGCAGCAGTACCTAACAGTCTCACTCTCATTACATTGTTTTCAAGAGCACGGAAAAATTTATATGTATGACCACGTAAATTTCCTAAAGATATCATAGAACTTTCAATATCTTTATTCCAATGAGGAATTACCTTTTTGCCATTTTCATATACTCCTTTTCCTTTTTCAGCATATATTAATTGATTCATAACAGGTGCATATATAACACCATATAATGGTTCATCATCTTCAACATATGCAGCGGAAATGCAGAAATTTGGAATTCCTTTTGCAAAATTAACAGTTCCATCTATTGGGTCAATAACCCAGTATCCTTTAGTTGAAGGTTTTTTGTCAAAACCATCTTCTTCAGCCAAAAATCCTATTTCAGGAAATTTTTTAGTTAATTCATTATATAAGAAATCCTGAACTCTAAAATCAAGAGAAGTTACCAGATCAAATTTCGAAGATTTAGTATTAACAGAAAACTCTTCTTCACGCCATTCCAAAAGCTTTCTTCCAGCATTAAAGACAAGATCCTTTAAATATTCAAACTCTTTCATCTTTTCACCTGCTTCATTAATATATTATTTAATCCAGTCTTTATACACACACCACATAAAGAACATTTATCCCATCTGCAGTCTTCAGTAGTTTTTGCTTCTTCAGCTTTTTTTTCTTCAAATTTTAAAAATTCTTCGGTTATTAAAATGTCCACGATTTTCCATGGCAATTCATCTGTATTTATTTCATCTAAATAAAGAGATGTGTTTATATTATTTTTGTTTATAGCTCTTGCCCATTTTCTAAAATCGAATTCTTCTTCCCATTCATCGAAAATGGCACCTTCTTCAAAGGCTGCATCATAAATAACCTTTCCAATTTTACTATCTCCACGAGATAACAATGCTTCAATTAAACTTTCGTAAGGGTCATGGATGTTTAATCTTGCGAATTTCCTTACTTCATTTAATATTTTTATTTTTTCCTTAACCTCTTTTGGTTGTACAAACCGTTCTTTTTCAAAAGGAGTATGTGGTTTTGGAATAAAAATCGAGACATTAACAGTAATATCCTTTAATTTGGCCTCTTTTTTTATTTTTCGAGCTAATTCAACAATAGCTTTTACGTCTTCATCGGTTTCTCCTGGCAATCCTATCATAAAATATAGTTTTATTCTTCTCCAGCCAGCTTCTTTGGCAAATTTAGCGACATTAATAATTTCTTCTTCACTTAAATTTTTGTTTATTATATCTCTTAATCTCTGTGAACCAGCTTCGGGAGCAAAGGTTAACCCTGTTTTTCGGGCTCCAGAAATCTTACTTCCAATTTCTATACCAAATCTATCAACCCTGCTTGAAGGTAAAGAAATTGAAATTCTGTTTTCTTTTAAAAAATCATTTAATTCATCAAGAACACTTTCTAAATCACTATAATCCAGAGTACTCAAAGATAATAGTGAAATTTCATTATAACCGGTACTTTCAAGTGTTTTGTAGGATAAATCAATTATGCTCTTGGCTGTCCTTTCTCTTACAGGTCTATAATAAAAACCCGCGTGACAGAATCTACAGCCTCTATCGCAACCACGCATAACCTCTATTATAGCCCTGTTGTGAATAGTTTTAATCTTTGGGACTATTTGATTAACCGGAAATTTCACCGTATTTAAATCTCTAACCTTTCTTACTTTAACTCTATCTTTAAATTTTGGAATATAAAAACCATAATTATTTTCTTCAACAGGATAAAATTTTGGCACATAAAATCCTTCCGTTTCGTGAAATTTTTTAAGTTTTTCTTCTCTTGAAACATCACTTGAAATTATTTTTATAATATCTTCAGAAACCTCTTCGCCATCACCATTAAAAAAAACATCAATAAAATCCCTTAATGGTTCAGGATTTGAAGCGCTCGGTCCTCCGGCAATAATTATAGGATCATTTTCGGATCTATCTTTTGACCAGACAGGTATATTTCCAAGTTTTAACGAATGTAATAGATTGGTATAAGATAGCTCATATTGCAAGGTAATTCCTATTAAATCAAAATCTTTTATAGGAGTAAATGTTTCAAGAGAATATAAAGGAATATTGTGTTTTTTCATCTCTTCAATCATATCTTTCCAGGGTAAAAAAATCCTTTCAGCATACACATTCTCAAAAGAATTAAATTCATTTAATAATATTTGAAACCCTGTGTGAGACATACCAACTTCATATAGGTCTGGAAACATAAGACCTATTCTTATTTTATTATTTAAATCTTTTTTTATAATATTATATTCTCCGCCAATATATCTTGCAGGTTTTCTTACTCTATGTAATACACCGCTTGAAAATAACCATTTCTGTATATTCAAAATAAATCCTCCCTCTAATCTATTCAAAAACTAAGTATATCATAAATCTTTTAAAGTTTATGAAATTCTTTTTATTTTTTATATTACTTTTTTGCTGCTTTGTTTAGAATAAATAGATTTCCTTTGAAGTTTGTATATACATAAAACATATATATAAAGAATATTATGTGTTTTTTTTGGATAAAAAGGTTCGCTATGTTAATAAAATATTTTGATTGTTAATAAAATAAATGAAATTTTTTTCATACTTGACAGTTATATTAAAGTGTGGTAAAATATAACCAAGATTTTACATTTGTAATATTAAGGGAGGGATTCTATGAAGAAGTTTTTATTGACGATGGTTTTAGTTTTAAGTCTCGTTGTATTTGCAAACATTAAAATTGGTGTTGTTTTACCAATGACCGGTGGTATTGCAGCATTTGGTGAAATGAGCTGGCAGGGAATTGAATTAGCACATGAAATGTATCCAGAAGTATTGGGTCAGAAAATTGATTTAGTACTTGTTGATAACAGATCCGAAAAAACAGAAGCTGCAAATGCTGTAAGTAGGGTAATTGACAAAGACAAGGTTGTAGCAATTATTGGTGAAGTTGCAAGTGCTCATTCATTAGCAGGTGGTGCAGTTGCCGAAAGAAAACATATTCCTATGTTAACTTCTTCATCAACAAATCCATTAGTTACAACAGGTAAAAAATATGTTTCACGTGTATGTTTTATCGACCCATATCAAGGTGCTGCAGCAGCAATATTCGCATTTGATAATTTAAAAGCAAAGAAAGCAGCAGTATTTATTGATGTTGAACAGGATTACAGTGTTGGTTTGGCTAATTTCTTCAAAAAGAAATTTGAAGAACTTGGTGGAGATTTTTTCATTGAATACTTTAAAACAGGTGACCAGGAATTTAGTGCACAATTAACAGATGCATTAAATAAAAATCCAGATGTATTATATATCACAGGATATTATCCGGAAATTTCATTATTTGCAAGACAGGCAAGAATGTTAGGATACAATGGTCCAATACTTGCTGGTGACGGTGCAGAAGCAGAAGAATTAATAAAAATCGGTGGAGATGCAGTAGAAGGATTATATTACACAACACATTTCCATCCAGATGGTGCAGCAACAGAAATGACAAAGGTATTTGTTGAAAAGTTTATAGAAAAATTCGGAACAAAACCAGGTGCTATGCATGCTTTGGGATTTGATGCATACTTAGTTATGAGAAAAGCTATTGAGATGGCCGGGAAAGCAGATCCAAAAGCTATTGCTAAAGCAATTAGAGAAGTTAAAAACTTCCCTGGTGCAACAGGTATGATTACTATTAACAAAAATGGTGATGCAGAAAAATCAGTTGTAGTTGATATGGTTAAAAATGGCAAATTTACATATGTAACTACAGTAAATCCAGCTGAAAAATAATTTGATGTTTTCAATTCCCCGGTCACTCCGGGGTTTTTTATTGATTGAAATGGAGGTGTTTTTGTGAGTGGTTCAATTTTTCTTCAAAATTTATTTAATGGCTTAATGTTTGGAGGATTATATGCATTATTAGCCGTTGGATATACAATGGTCTATGGGATTTTAAGACTTATAAATTTTGCCCATGGTGATATTATGATGATGGGTGTTTATTTTGCGTTTTATGCATCATTGGTAGGTTCTCCCCTATGGCTCTCCGTAATTATTGGTGTTTTAGGAGCTGCATTTCTTGGTTTCCTTATAGATAGAATTGCATATAAACCTTTGAGAAACGCTCCTAGAATTTCCGCGTTAATCACAGCAATTGGTATGAGTTTCTTTTTAGAAAGTATAGCTGTTGTTGTTTTTGGTGCAGTTCCAAAATCATTTACAGCAGTTTTTAATGAAAATAACAAATGGATATTAAATAAAACATTTACAATTGGAGGGGCAAGAATACCAGTTTTAACCTTTATGGTTTTCATAATAACAGCTGTATTGTTCTTAATCCTTTTCTGGATAGTATATAAAACAAAAATTGGTATGGCTATGAGGGCAATTTCCTCAGATATACCTACAACATCATTAATGGGTATTAATGTAGATATGGTAATAGGTTTTACATTTGCATTGGGTTCAGCAATGGCAGCAGCCGGAGGTATTATGTGGGCTATGAGATATCCTAACGTATTTCCATATATGGGATTTATGCCCGGTCTTAAAGCATTTATTGCAGCTGTTCTTGGTGGAATAGGTTCTATTCCTGGTGCTGTTGTTGGTGGATTTTTATTAGGAATTATGGAAATATTCCTTGTTGCATTAATGCCATCTGCAGCAGGTTACAGGGACGCCTTTGCTTTTATTATCCTTATTATCATTCTTTTAATAAAACCCGATGGATTATTGGGTAAAAAATCTGTGGTAAAGGTGTGATAGCATGAGTATGAAAAAATTAAACTGGATATTAAATATAATAGCTATTGTTATATTTACGCTTTTTTTATCTTATGCCAATAATAGCTTTGATGATTACACATTAAGAATTATTACTTTAATACCTATTTATGCAATAATGGCAGTTAGTTTGAATTTAATAAATGGTATTACAGGTATATTCTCATTGGGACATGCTGGATTTGTGTTATTAGGTGCTTATACATCAGCATTATTAACCCTTGAACCAATGCAAAAGGAAATGTCTTATATAATTATGCCAATTCAGCCATGGTTATTGAATCTTCATTCAGGATTTTTGGTAGCAACAATTGCTGGAGGAGTAATTGCGGCTGTATTTGCATTTCTAATTGGATGGCCTACTTTGAAATTATCAGGAGATTACCTTGCAATTGCAAGTTTGGGTTTTGCTGAAATAGCAAGGGTTGCAGCAAATAATATGATTAGCGTTACCAATGGTCCTCTTGGATTAAAAGGACTTCCTAATTACACAAATGTATATTGGGCATGGGGTTGGTTATTGGTTACATTAATCGCTATTATCAGTCTTGTTAAGAGTTCATATGGAAGGGCTTTAATTGCTATAAGAGAAGACTCAATAGCTGCAGAATCAATGGGTATAAATGTATTTAAACATGAGTTATTGGCCTTTGTTTTTGGTGCATTCTTTGCAGGTATTTCAGGAGCATTATATGCTCATTGGCTTACAACAATTGATCCAAGGATTACAACATTTGGTCCGTTATTGACATTCTATGTATTAATAATGGTTGTTCTTGGAGGTTTAGGAAGTATTACAGGTTCTGTTATAGGTGCAGGAGTATTTGCTCTTATGTTTGAATATTTAAGAGCTTTAGAAGAACCATTTGATATTTTTGGTATGCATGTTCCAGGTATTCCAGGAATGAGAATGCTTGTTATTTCTGCAATATTTATCTTCCTGATGATATTCTGGCAGAAGGGTATTATGGGAAGAAGCGAACTTACATGGGAGAGAATATTAAAATTCTTGAAAATAGAAGTGAAAAAACCTTCCTTAGCAGAGGTTTATTTAGGTAAAGAAGGTGATGAATGATGAAAAAAATTCTTGAAATGAATCACATAACAATGCAATTTGGAGGGCTTATAGCAGTTAATGATTTTCATAATCAATTATATGAAGGAGAATTATTAGGTTTAATAGGACCTAATGGTGCAGGTAAGACAACAGCATTTAATGTTATTACAGGTATCTATATCCCTACAAAAGGCAAGGTAATTTTTGATGGTATTGATATTACGCCATTTAGACCACATGAAATTACGCATCTTGGAATTGCCAGGACATTTCAGAACATCAGATTATTTCAGGATATGACAGTTTTGGAAAATGTTATAGTTGCTCAACATCATATGCTTTCAAATAGCGATGTGGATAAAATAATGAAAAAGCATGGTAAAAAGCCAAAGGGTAGTTCGCCAATGTGGTTTATAAAGGCTCTTACAAAAATTGGATATTTAAGTAAAGAAAAAGAAATGATAAAAGAAGGATTGTTATTATTAGAAAAGGTGGGATTATTACATCTTGCAGAGGAAAAAGCATCAGCATTACCTTATGGGTTACAGAGAAAATTAGAAATTGCACGTGCTCTGGCAACGCATCCAAAAGTATTGTTATTGGATGAACCAGCAGCAGGTATGAATCCACAGGAATCTGAAGAATTAATGCATTTTATTAGAAAAATAAGAGATGAGTTTAATCTTTCCATACTTTTAATAGAACACGATATGAAGGTTGTTATGGGAGTGTGTGAAAGAATACTTGTTCTCGATTATGGTGCAATAATTGCTGAAGGTAAGCCTGAAGAGATTCAAAAGAATCCAAGGGTTATTGAGGCATACCTTGGAGAGGAGTGGAAGAATGCAAAAGCAGAATAATAATGAAATAGTACTTGAAATTAAAGATTTAAACATATATTATGGAGCTATACATGCTGTAAAAGGAATTAACATAAAGGTTCCAAAAGGGAAGATTATAACCCTTATTGGTGCCAATGGTGCTGGAAAAACATCAACTCTTTCAGCTATTGCCGGGCTTGTAAAACCAAAAAGCGGTGAAATACTCTATAAGGGAAATAATATTGCAGGAAAAAGTTCTCATGAAATTACAAGAATGGGTATAGCCCTTGTTCCAGAAGGACGTAGAATATTCCCTAATTTAACAGTATATGAAAATCTTATGATGGGTGCATATAATAGAAAAGATAAAGAAGGTATAGAAAGAGATTTAGAATGGGTATATAATTTATTCCCGCGATTAAAGGAACGTTTAAAACAATTAGGAGGAACATTATCAGGTGGAGAACAGCAAATGCTTGCTATTAGTAGAGCAATTATGAGTAAACCTGAAATTATAATGATGGATGAACCATCGTTAGGATTAGCACCTGTACTTGTTTCTGAAGTGTTTGATATTATAAAGGTTATAAATGAAAATGGAGGAACTATCTTATTAATTGAGCAAAATGCTGCTCAGGCATTAAGAGTATCCCATTATGGGTATGTGCTTGAAACAGGAAATATTATACTTGAAAATGATTCAGATTTATTATTGAAGGATGAAAGTGTACAAAAAGCCTATCTTGGAATGGCCTGACAACTATTGATACGCCGTCATAGTTGCACCTCATAATGCTTAAAAATCAAAGGCTCCCCTTACGGGAGCCTTTGTGCATTATTCTGTAGCTTTATTAAAGTTTAATATTCCTCTTTTTTCTAAGAGAATTAAAAGAGGTAATCCAAGTGCATAACATGCTATTGCTTCTCCAATACCGATCCATAATACAGTTGACCAATATGGAACATGTGCAAGAGGAGCAACATAAGCAGAAACACCAAATGCATTAACAATTACAGGTGGTAATGGTGCAAGATATTTATTTGGCATTTTATAGGTTAAATATGCGGCTACTAAAGTCAAAGCGCTGCCAAGAAAGATATCAATTGCGCCAAATCCACCAAAAATATTAGCTAACATAGCTCCAATATACAATGCAGGAATAAAAATAGGATTTAAAAAAGGTAAAACGGTTAAAGCTTCTGAAATCCTTACCTGCATAGGGCCGTAACTAATAGGTTGTAATACCACAGTTAATGCGACATATAATGCCGCAACTACACCTGCCAATACCATGTTTTTAGTTTTCAAAGAAAACACCTCCTTGTTTTGTTAAGGCGGGTGCCGCGACCGCCATGAATAGCAAAGAATTTTAACATATTATTTTTAAAAAAATATTTCTTTTAAAAGAAAATAGCAACAATTATAAACAATACAATAGCTATGACAAGTGAGATGAAAGCGTGTTTATCATTTTTTTGTATAACAGATTCTTTTTTTAAGTAACCTTTTCTTAATTCCTTAGCAGAACTATTAAATAAATACATAGAGTTAATTATTAAAATTACACCAGCGTAGAATAATATATTGGCAATCATTCACTTATTCCTCCTTGTAAATTTTACAATTAAGTATTATAATTATATCATGAGTTGTAAAAGGAGGTATTAACATTGAATAAAGAATTAACTCCACCCCATAGTCAGGAAGCAGAAGAGGCGCTTTTAGGTAGTATTTTTCTTGACCCGCAAATATTACCGGATATTCTGGAAGAAATACGTTCACATGATTTTTATAATCAACAACATCAAATTATATTTAAAATTATAGAGGATTTATTTGATAGAGGATTGCCTGTTGATGCAATTTCTGTTATGGAAAGTTTAAGAAATGCAAATTTGCTTGAAAGAGCAGGTGGAGAAGATAAACTTATTTATCTGGCTGAAGTTGTTCCAACACCTGCAAATGCTTTATATTATGCAAAAATCGTAAAGGATAAGTCATTATTAAGAAGCCTTATAACTGCAAGTTCAGAAATAGTTGAAGCAACAAAAACAATTGGTGAAGCGGAAGAAATTCTTGATTTTGCAGAAAAAAAGATATTTGAAATAGCGGAATCACGAGCAACGAGAACATATGATTCAGTTCCGAACATAATTCACGATGTTTTTGAAAAACTTGATGAATTAAAAAAACGTGCTTCAGTTGAACCAAATGCTCTCGTTACAGGTCTACCTACAGGGTTCATTTCTTTAGATCGCCTTACCTCGGGATTTCATAAATCTGATTTAATCATTATCGCAGCTCGTCCATCAATGGGTAAAACAACATTTGCATTAAATGTGGCAAGTAATCTTGCAATAAAATATAAAATCCCAATAGCAATGTTTAACCTTGAAATGTCAAAAGAACAGCTTGTGCAAAGAATATTATGTGCTGAAGCACATGTGGATTTACAAAAAGTTAGAACAGGTATGTTAAACAATGAAGATTGGAATAAATTGGTTAATGCCGCACATAAATTATCCCAATCAAAAATAGTGGTTGATGATGAGCCGGGGCTTGATCCAAGAACATTAAGAGCAAAAGCAAGAAGAATGAAAAGAGAATATGGAATAGAAGCAATCTTTATAGATTATCTTCAATTGATGTCATCTAAATCAAGAAGTGGTGAAAGCAGGCAACAGGAAATTTCGGAAATTTCACGTTCATTGAAATTGCTGGCAAGAGAATTAAATGTAGTTATAGTTGCTCTTTCTCAGCTTTCAAGAGCAGTAGAGCAGAGAGAAGATAAAAGACCGCGTTTAAGTGATTTAAGGGAATCAGGGGCTATAGAGCAGGATGCCGATATGGTAATGTTTTTATACAGAGATGCATATTATAAAAGAAAGAAGGATAATAAAAAAGAGAATCAGGATGATAATGGAGAAAATCTTATATTAAATCACCCACATGAATCAGAGTTAATTATAGGAAAACAGAGAAATGGTCCAGTTGGGACAATAAAATTAATGTTCGATCCAAAAATAACATTATTTTATGAAAAAGATAATTTACATAACGAACCGTATTAGGAGGAAAGAAAATGGTAAAAAATATACAAAAAAAAGTTATACAGTTAATTGAAAAAAAGCCATTACTACAAAAAGAAATATATAATAAATTAAAGGCTAAAACAAAGGAAGAAAGAAAAAAGGTAAGAGATGCGTTAAAAGAAATGATGGATAACGGAGAAATCTACAAAAATTCTAAAAACAAATATTGTTTACCAGGAAAAAATATGAAAATAGGAATTATAGAATTTACAAGAAGAGGAAGTATGGCATTTGTAACCATAAAAGGTGGAGAAGAAATAGCCATAACTCTTGAAAATGCTAAAGATGCAATGCATAAAGATACAGTGTTGGTAGAAATAATTGGAACATGGCGAGACTTGCCAAAAGGAAAAGTTGTAAGAGTATTAAAAAGAGGAATGAAAAAGGTTGTAGGAATATTTGAAAAGAAAAAATTATTTGGTTTTATTATTCCTATAGATCAAAAAATAAACACAGATTTTTATGTAGCTCCTGAAAACTTTAATGATGCTAAACCAGGACAGGTTGTAGAAGCTGAAATAATAAAATATGGTGGTAAAAATCCTGAGGTAAAGATAACAAAAATAATAGGTGACACAAATGATCCAAAAGTAGATTTACCAATAGTTATTATAAAACATGAGCTTCCTGAGCCTGGAGTATTTCCAAAAAATGTAATGAATGAAGCTTTAAAGATACCAAATACAGTACAGGATAAGGATTTAAAAGGTAGAAAAGATTTTAGAGATGAAATTATCTTTACAATAGATGGAGATACTGCAAAAGACTTTGATGATGCAGTTCAAATAAAGAAATTAGATAATGGAAATTATTTATTAGGTGTTCATATTGCTGATGTTTCTCATTATGTAAAGGAAAATTCCAACCTTGACAAAGAAGCATTTAAAAGAGGAACAAGTGTTTATTTAATAGATACTGTAATTCCAATGTTGCCTCATGAGCTTTCAGATTGGATATGTTCTCTTGTTGAAAATGAAGATAGACTCACCATGTCATTGCTTATGGAAATAGATGAAAATGGTGATGTTGTAGATTTTAATGTATATAACGGAGTTATCAGGAGTAAAAAAAGGCTTACATATAGCAAAGTAAATAAACTATTATCAAATGAAGCAGATGAGGAACTTGAAAAGGAAATAGGCTGGTTGAGACCACAATTAGAAATGATGAAAGAATTAATGGAGATAATCAGGGAAAACAGGAGAAGAAGAGGAGCTATTCTTGATATTGAAGGTGGAGAAGTAAAATTTATATTTGATGAAAATGGCAACGTAAAGGATATAATTCCTATTGAAAGAGGCATTTCAGAAGTAATAATTGAAGAATTTATGATTAAAGCTAATGAAACTATAGCCTCTATATTTGATTCGCAGGGATTGCCGTTTATATATAGAATTCACGAAGAACCTGATCCGGATATGCTTTTACAACTAAAAAATTATCTTGAAATTATAGGTTTGAGATACAGATTTCCAAAGAATATACATCCAAAATTATTACAGGATTTATTGGAACATCTTAAAGATCATCCATTGAAAAAAAGTATACAGAAATTATTGGTTCGCTCTTTAAAAAGAGCAGTATATTCAGATTTAAATGTAGGACACTTTGGTCTTGCATCTGAAAATTATACGCATTTTACATCACCAATAAGAAGATATCCTGATTTGATTGTACATAGATTATTGAAAAAATATCTAAAAGGAAAAGGAACGCTTTCAAAAAAAGATATAGAGAAATATACAGAAAAGCTTCCTGAAATAGCTTCTCACAGTTCAAAAAGAGAAAGAGTAGCAAATGAAGCGGAATGGGATCTTGCGGATATGAAAAAGGTAGAGTATATTTTAGACCATATGAATGAAATCTTTGAAGTATACATAACTAATGTAACCAAATTTGGTTTGTTTGTGGAAATACCGGATAAATTTATACAGGGTCTTGTTCATGTATCCTCTATGGATGATTATTATGTTTATAATGAAAAATTAAATGTTCTTGTTGGAGATAGAAAAAAGAAAGTTTATAAATTAGGAGATAAAATAAAGGTAAGGGTAAAAAATGCAAATAAATTAACAGCGGAAATAGATTTTGAAATAGTTGATAAAACAGATGAAGAAATGGAAAAAGAATTAAAAGGGAAATATCCAAATGCAAAGATAAAAGTAAAAAGAAAAAAGAAGAAAAATAAAAAGTAATAATAAAAAAGAGAGCCGCACGGCAGACGTTACCGTTGCGGCGGCCCCTATACCCCCCTAGGTATTTTTTTCATTACATATTATACCATAAAAATACAAAAAAGTAACACTTCTATACGGTAAAATGAAAAATTGTAACAAAAAATATGGGGTTAATAATAAATACATATTATTATCATGGTATAATTAATTAGGATTCAAAACTAAATGGGAGGGATAGTATGATTTCAAAAGTTATGGAAGAAGCTATAAATAAACAAATTAACGAAGAAATGTTCTCTGCATATTTATATTTATCAATGTCAGCATATTTTGAAAAAATAGGATTAAAAGGTTTTGCAAACTGGATGAAGGTTCAGTATGAAGAAGAAATGTTTCATGCAATGAAGTTTTATAATTATTTACTTTCAAGAGGTGGAGAAGTAAAATTATATACTATAAAAGAACCTAAAAAGGACTGGGAATCACCATTAAATGCATTTGAGGAAACATTGGAACATGAAAAGCATATAACAAAATGTATAAATGAGTTAGTTGATTTAGCAGAAAAAGAGAAAGATAGAGCTACATTTAATTTCTTACAATGGTATATTGATGAACAGGTTGAAGAAGAAGCAAATGATGAAGAAATAATAGCTAAATTAAAAATGATTAAAGATAGTCCAAATGGATTATTTATGCTTGATAGAGAATTAGCAGGAAGAACATTTAATGAACCTGCCGCAGAATAAAATAAAAGGGGGATATCCCCCTTTTATTTATATATTATGGTATATCAATTATTAAAAGATATAAATTTTCATGATTTGTATTATTTTTTATATTTTCAAAAAAAGAATAATCGTCTATATGTTCAAAATCTCTACCATCATGAAAGACAAGCTTCCATTCTTCGGGATAAGCATAACTCCCTCTTTCATATCTTTCAAGATTTTCCTTTAAAGTATTAAAAATAAAATCATCTTCAGGGACCTTTCCTTCAAAACGCTTAATCATATTTTCAGATGCATTGTATAAACCTTTATATAAAGAAATTAATTCCTGGACGGTATCTTCAAATAATTTGCTTTCACTTGCATATGAAATACATGAAGATACATTATGATCACCATATCTTCCAGCGTATTTAGAAGCTTTTTTAATAGCATCTTCTTCAGAGTCTGCAATAACAATAAGACTATAAGTATACATCCAATCCCTCCTTAATATTTATAAAAAGCGGGGTAGAAATCCCCGCTTTTATTATATCATAACCATTCTCTTTCAAAATATCTTGTATGTAATAATTTATGTGATTTTTCACTGAGAGGTTTTTCAAGGAATTCATCGTATAATTTTTTAATAGATGGATTTTCATGTGATTTTCTAATAGGTTTGCTTTTATCGATTTTATTAATAGCTTCCATTCTCTTTTTGATGATATTAAAGTCTCCGTGATGATAAGGTTGTCCTCCACCACCAACACATCCGCCAGGACATGCCATTACTTCAATAAGATGTACCTCAACTTTACCTTCTCTGATATCTTCTAACAATTTTCTAACATTACCTAAACCATGAGCAACACCAATTCTGATTTTTTGACCTTTAATATCAACTTCAGCAATTCTTACTCCTTCATAACCTCTTAAAGCTTCAAAATCAACATCTTTTAATTCTTCTCCTGTAATCCATTCATAAGCAGTTCTTAATGCAGCTTCTGCAACACCACCTGTTCTACCGAATATATCAGCAGCACCTGTTGACTCGCCTAATGGATTATCGTATTCACCTTCGGGTAAATTCTGGAAGTTAATACCTGATTCTCTGATCATATCTGCCAATTCTCTTGTAGTAATTACATAATCAACATCTTTATAACCTGAATCTCTCATTTCTTCCCTGTTTGCTTCATATTTTTTAGCAAGACATGGCATAACTGAAACTACAACTATATCCTTTGGATCAATTCCTGCTTTTTGTGCATAATATGTTTTTGCTATTGCACCAAACATTTGCTGAGGTGATTTAGCACTTGATGGCATTTCTAATAAATCAGGGAACTGATGTTCTAAGAATTTAACCCAGCCTGGACAACAACTTGTAAGCATAGGCATATATCCACCATTTTCAAGTCTTTCTTTAAATTCAGAAGCTTCTTCCATTATAGTTAAATCAGCACTAAAATTAGTATCAAATACTTTATCAAAACCTAAAACCTTTAATGCAGAAACAAGTTTCCCTGTTGAAATTGTTCCAGGTTCATAACCAAATTCTTCACCAAGAGCAACCCTTACTGCAGGAGCTGTTTGAACTACAACATGTTTTGTTGGATCCTCAATTACATCCCAGACCTGATCAATATATGATTTTTCAACAAGAGCTCCTGTTGGACATACTGCAACACATTGACCACAGAAAGTACATGCGGTATTTTCCAAATTCCAGTCAAAAGTTGGTTTCACAACAGCATCAAATCCTCTATTAACTGCTGATAATACACCAACTGTCTGGAATTCATTACATACAGTTTCACATCTTCTACACATAATACATTTATTTGGATCTCTTATAATAGCAGCTGATTCGTCAATTCTGTGAGTTGACATCTTACCCATAAAAGGATTTGAAACAATATTTAATTCGTGAGCAAGGCTCTGTAATTCACAGTCACCATTTTTAGGACATTTTAAACAATCCTGAGGATGATCTGATAATAAAAGTTGAACAGCAGTTCTTCTTGCCTGAATAGCTCTTCTTGAATGTGTTTTAACAACCATTCCATCAAAAACTGGAGTAGCACATGCTGGAGCAAGGTTTCTTCTTCCTTCTACTTCAACCATACAAACCCTACATGAGGCAGGTTTATTTTCAATTCCTATATCTTCAAGTTTCATATAACATAATGTTGGAACATATGCACCTATTGAATTAATAGCATCTAAAACTGTATAATTTTCAGGAACTTCAACCTCTTTACAATTTATAGTAATTTTTGGCATATTGCATCCTCCTTCCTTATATCTTTTCTATAGCGCCGAATCTACATGTTGCATAACAGGCGCCGCATTTAATACATTTTTCCTGATCTATTTCATGTGGTTTCTTAATTTCACCACTAATTGCATTTACAGGACAAACTCTCGCACATGCTGTACATCCCACACATTTATCCTTATCAATTACATATGTAATTAAATTCTTACATACTCCAGCTGGACATGTTTTATCAAGAACATGTGCTTCATATTCATCTCTGAAATAATGCAGAGTGGATAATATTGGATTAGGTGATGTTTGACCTAAACCACATAATGCAGAATCTTTTATAGTTTTTCCTAAAGTTTCAAGTGTATTTAAATCTTCTATTGTTGCTCTACCAGAAGTAATCTTTTCTAATATTTCAAGTAATCTTACGTTACCTATTCTACATGGAGTACATTTACCACATGATTCTTCAACGGAGAATTCAAGATAGAACTTTGCAACATCAGGCATACATGTATTTTCGTCCATAACAATCATACCACCTGAACCCATCATAGAACCCAATGCAGTTAATGTATCAAAATCAATTGGAGTATCGAGATATGCTTCAGGAATACATCCTCCTGATGGTCCACCTGTTTGAACAGCTTTAAATTTCTTGTTATCTCTAATTCCACCACCAATATCAAAAATAACCTCTCTTAATGTTGTACCCATTGGAACTTCAACAAGTCCAACATTGTTAACCTTACCTGCTAGTGCAAAAACCTTTGTTCCAGGAGATTTTTCTGTTCCAAGACTTCTAAACCATTTTGCACCCTTTAAAATAATAGGAGCAATATTTGCAAGTGTTTCAACATTATTTATAATAGTTGGTTTGCCCCATAAACCTTTTTGGGCAGGGAAAGGAGGTTTTGTTCTTGGTTCTCCTCTGTATCCTTCAATTGAAGCTAATAAAGCAGTTTCTTCACCACAAACAAAAGCTCCAGCACCAAGTCTTATTTCGAGATCAAATGAAAAATCAGTTCCTAAAATATTTTCACCCAATAGTCCATATTCTCTTGCCTGATTAATAGCATTTTGAAGTCTTTTAACTGCAAGGGGATATTCTGCTCTTATGTAAATATATCCCTGATTTGCTCCTATTGCGTAACCTGCAATAGCCATTCCTTCAATAACTGAATGTGGATCACCTTCTAAAACGGATCTATCCATAAATGCTCCCGGGTCACCTTCGTCTGCATTACATACAACATACTTTACATCGCTTTTTGCTTTTTGGGCAAATCCCCATTTTAATCCTGTTGGGAATCCTCCTCCACCTCTTCCTCTAAGACCGGATTCTCTAACTTCTTCAACAACTTCTTCTGGAGTCATTGATAATGCTTTTGCTAAAGCCTGATAACCATCATTTGCAATATATTCATCAATATCATCAGGATCAATTAAACCGGCGTTTCTTAAAGCAACCCTGATTTGTTTTTTATAAAATGGCATTTTCTTTGATTCGTCGATTTTTTCCTTTTCTGTAGGTTCCACGTATAACAATCTTTCAACTTTTCTACCTTTTATAATATGTTCATTAACCAATTCTTCTGCATCTTCCGGTGTAACTCTAACATAAAATGTATTATCAGGTAAGAACTTTACAATAGGTCCCTGTTCACAGAATCCAAAACAACCTGTTCTAACAACCTGAACATCATTTTCAAGATTTTTTTCCTTTATAATCTTTTCAAGATTATCCTTTATAAGTTCACTTTTAGAAGATGTACAACCTGTACCTCCACAGATTAATATGTGATATTTATATGATGGCATTATATTCCCTCCTTACTCGTTAATGGATTTGTGTGTTTCTCCTATTATTGAATCCTGAAGCAATTCTCCGTTTAATATATGTTTTTCAATTAATTCAACAGCTCTTTCTTCGTTGATTTTTCCATATAATATAGGTTCCTTTCCCGGTTCAGAAACTTCAACAGTAGGTTCTGCATGACAATACCCCATACAACCAGTTTGAATAATTCTAATATTATCAAGTCCTTTTTCCTCAACAATTTCAACCAATTTGTTAAATGTTTCTTTTGCGCCAGCTGCAATTCCGCATGTTCCCATTGCAACCTTTAAAGTTATTATATTGTCTTTATCAGCAATTTTTCTTAAATTCAATTTATTTTTTGCAGCTTCCTTCTGTTTTAATAAATCTTCAAGGCTTTTAATTTTAGGCATATATTTCCCTCCTTAACCTCTTTCACGGTATTCTTTTATTAATTTCTTTACATCGTTTTTCGTTAATCTTCCATGAACTTCATCACCAATCATAACAACTGGTGCAAGACCACATGCTCCTACACATCTAACAGCATGAAGACTGAATAATCCATCTTCTGTTGTTTCGTTTTCTTTAATGCCTAATTGTTTTTTAAATTCTTCTAAAATATCTCCTGATCCTCTAACATAACATGCTGTTCCTAAACATACACTTATAGGATATTTTCCCTTTGGTTTCATTGAAAAAAAGTTATAAAACGTTACTACTCCATAAACATCAGAAGCATGAACGTCTAATTTTTTAGCGATTAATTTTTGAACCTCAATTGGTAAATAACCAATTATTTCCTGTGCTCTATGTAGCACATGGATTAGATAACTTCTCTTTGTAACTTTGTCCTTCCCTTCGAGTTCCAGAGAGTCAATATATTCTTCTACTTCTTTTAACTTACTTTCAAGTTCTACGGACATTCCGTTCCCTCCTCAAGATAAAGTTTTTATTTATATGTTTTATGAATATATATAAACTTTATAGCTATTTTTTTCACAAATTATATTTAAGTTATAGTTAAAAATAATTAAATTCTGACTAAAATTATCTTATATTATTATTTTTTTCACAATCCGGAGTTAAGATGGAGAAATAAATATCTTCAACTATATTATAAAATAATTTGATTTAATTTACAGGCAATTTTATTACATTAGCAAAACGAAAGTGTTAAATAAATGTTTTTCTATTTGTGAAATGTTAAATCATGATTAATGAATATCGAATAAAAGATTTAGAAACATGTGTAATTTACAAAAAAGTAATCATTATATATAATATACTCAATATATACAAATGGTATATATAACCTGTTATTTTGTATGGTTGAAGAAGATAAAATAATATAAAAAACTTTTTTAATTTAATAGCAATTAAAAGATGTTATAATAAACAATACAAAAAACAAATTTAAGGAGGGGTATAAATGCCTATTAATTATGGAAATGATACAGGTAAGGGTTTTTATAAAGAAGAAGATTTAAGAATATTTTTAAAAGCAGTTGAAAGTTCGATTATTAAGGCTCCTGTAAAAAATGAAGGCAGGGTTTTAATAAGTGATTTATGGGTAATTTCATCATTGCCAAAGGATTTGATTATAGAGGTTATTGAAACATATAAAGAAGAATTAACTGTACCAGAGGATATAAAAGAGATTTTTGATGATCGGGCAAATAAAATATTATGGAAAAAGGAAGAATAATTAGAATTTTAATTATAATCACGATTAATTGGAAATAAAAAAGAATAAACGCTTATAATAATGCTTGAAATTTTTTTCAAGAAGGAGTATCATACAAATAGAAATTAGCACTCGGATAACTTGACTGCTAAAAAATAAAAAATATGGACAAGGAGGGTGATTGGTGTGAAAGTAAAACCACTTGGTAACAGATTATTAATAAAACCTGTTATTGAAGAAAAGAAAACAGAAGGCGGTATAGTATTACCAGATACAGCAAAAGAAAAACCAATGAGAGCAGAAGTTGTTGCTATTGGAACTATTGACGATGATGTTGAAATAAACGTAGGTGATCACGTAGTATTTGCTAAATATTCAGGAACAGAAATAAAAATTGACGATGAAGACTATATTATAATCGACGTAGATGATATTTTAGCAAAATATGAAGACTAAGGAGGTGTTGTGAAATGGCAAAGGTAATGTTATTCTCAGAAGAAGCAAGAAGAGCATTAGAAAGAGGAGTTAATAAGGTAGCAGATGCTGTTAAAATAACTTTAGGACCAAAAGGTAGAAATGTTGTATTGGAAAAGAGCTGGGGTTCACCAACAATTACAAATGATGGTGTATCAATTGCAAAAGAAATCGAATTAAAAGATAAATTTGAAAACTTAGGTGCACAGTTAGTAAAAGAAGTAGCTTCAAAAACAAATGATGTGGCTGGTGACGGTACAACAACAGCAACAGTATTGGCACAGGCTATGATAAGAGAAGGATTGAAAAATGTAGCTGCTGGTGCTAATCCAATGTTAATGAAAAATGGAATTCAGAAAGCAGCAGAAAAAGCTGTTGAAGAAATCAAGAACATGAGCAAAAAATTATCAAGTAAAGAAGATATTGCACATGTTGCATCAATTTCAGCAAACAACGAACAGATAGGTAACTTAATTGCAGATGCAATGGACAAAGTTGGCGAAGATGGTGTAATCACAGTTGAAGATTCAAAAACAATGGAAACATTTGTAGATTTCACAGAAGGTATGCAATTTGATAGAGGATATATTTCACCATACTTTGTAACAGATACAGAAAAAATGGAAGCAATAATGAAAGAACCATATATCTTGATTACAGATAAAAAGATTTCAACAGTAAAGCCATTAATTCCTGTATTAGAAAAAGTTGCACAGGCTGGAAAACCATTAGTAATCATTGCAGAAGATGTTGAAGGTGAAGCATTATCAACATTAGTATTAAACAAATTAAGAGGAACATTAGAATCAGTTGCAGTTAAAGCACCTGGTTTTGGTGACAGAAGAAAAGCAATGTTACAGGATATAGCTATCTTAACAGGTGGCGTTGTAATCAGTGAAGAAGTTGGATTAACATTGGAAAATGTAACATTAAACGACCTTGGTAGAGCAGATATGGTAAAAGTAAGAAAAGATGACACAATTATCGTTGGTGGAAAAGGTGACGAAGAAAACATCAAAGAAAGAATTAAACAGATAAAAGCACAAATTGAAAATACAACTTCAGAATATGAAAAAGAAACATTACAGGAAAGACTTGCTAAAATGGCTGGTGGAGTTGCAGTTATTAAAGTTGGTGCTGCAACAGAAACAGAATTAAAAGAAAAGAAACACAGAATTGAAGATGCATTATCAGCTACAAGAGCAGCAGTAGAAGAAGGTATAGTTCCTGGTGGTGGAGTAACATTATTAAGAGCTAAAAAAGCTATTGAACCATTATTAGAAGAATTAGAAGGAGACGAAAAAATCGGTGCAAAAGTTGTATATGAAGCATTAGAAGCACCAATTAGACAAATTGCTAAAAATGCTGGAGTAGATGGAGCAATAATCATCGATAGAGTATTGGCAAAAGACGAAGTAGCTTACGGTTATGATGCATTAAATGATGAATTTGTAGATATGTTCGATAAAGGAATTATCGACCCAGCAAAAGTTACAAGAAGTGCAGTACAAAATGCAGCATCAATTGCTTCAATGCTCTTAACAACAGAAGTATTAGTAGTTGATGAACCAAAAGAAGAAAAAGCACCAGAAATGCCAGATATGCCAGCATATTAATAAATAAATAAAACTGCCCCGAATTTCGGGGCAGTTTTTTTATAAAAAAATATATCAATATTTATATTTTATTAATTAGAAACAAAAAATATAGGTTAATAAGTGTATTCTGATATTAATAATAAAATACGCCAGGAATAATAAAATGATAATCATACGCATACTCGTGCATACTCATGCATACTCATGCATACTTATAAAATAATATAATAAATGACCATGAGTATTATTTTTGATTTAATAAGTTTATTTTTATTCCTTTTTGGGATTTTGAGTTAATTATAATTAATTGTATAATAAGCTGGGCAAAGGAGGTGTGTTATGTTAGAAAATATTGAAAAATTAATATCTGCAAACAAAAGTGATTTTATTCACGACTTGGAGGAGGTTATAAAAATTCCAAGTGTAAATGAAGAAGAATCAGAAGAATTTCCTTTTGGAAAAAATATTGATAATGTATTGAAAAAAACACTTGAAATTTGTGAAAGGATGGGGTTTAAAACATTTTATAATCCTTATTATGGATATGCGGAAATTGGAGAAGGAAAAGAATTAATAGGTGTTCTGGGGCATCTTGATGTAGTGCCGGCTGGTGATTTAAATAACTGGGAAACAGATCCATTTTCTCTTGAAATAAAAGATGGTATATTATATGGTCGTGGAGTTCAGGATGACAAAGGTCCTATGCTGGCTGCAATTTACGCTGTTAAGATTTTAAAGAATATGGGTTATGAATTTAAGAAGAGAATAAGATTTATTTTTGGTACCGATGAAGAATTGTTATGGAGAGGTATTGAAAAATATAAAGAAAAAGAAGAAATTCCAACAATATCCTTTACTCCTGATTCGCAATTTCCTTTAGTATATGCTGAAAAAGGTTTATTACAACTTAAAATATCTGGAAATGAAAAATGTGATTTAAATATATCTGGTGGAAGCGCTTTAAATGCAGTTCCAGATGAAATGGAATATTCTGGCAAAGATCAGGAAAAATTACAAAATGAACTCGAAGATGCAGGATATGAATATACTGTAAAAAATGGAAAATTAGTTGTATTAGGAAAATCTGCTCATGCCAAAGATACAGAAAAAGGGGTTAATGCTATCATAAGATTAATTATAACATTAAATAAAATAGGTTATAGATCAAATATGATAGATTTTATTGTCAATGAAGTTGGTGAAGATCCATATGCAACGAAGATTTTTGGTGAATGTAAAGATGAAGATTCTGGATATTTAAAGTTTAATATTGGAAAGATAGAATTTAAAGGAAATAAACAGGAAATAGGCGTTGATATAAGAATTCCCGTTACAGTAGAAAAAGAATTTGTAATGGAAAAATTAAAGGAAAAAGCACAGAAATATAATTTAATAATTGAAGAAATTGATTGGTTAGCACCTGTATATTTTTCAAAAGAGCACTTTTTGTATCAGATTCTTTTAAATACATATAGAGAAGAAACAGGAGATTATAAATCATTGCCAATATCCTCAGGTGGTGCAACATATGCAAGAGCGTTAAAAAATTGTATAGCCTTTGGTGCGACATTTCCAGATTCCGCTAAAACTGAGCATCAGCCAAATGAAAGTATTAAATTAGATGATTTACTCAAAGCAATAAAAATATATGCAAAAGCAATATATAAAATTTGTGAGGAGGTATAAAATGGAAAGAAAAAAGGGTTTTAAAATGCCAACTGCTTATACGATTTTATTCTCCATTATCGTTATTGTAGCAATATTTACATGGATTATTCCAGCAGGGCAATATGATTATGTTGATCCAAACGCATCAAAGCCACAACCTATTCCTGGAACGTATCATAGAATAGAACAGAATCCTCAGGGATTATGGGAAATTTTTAATGCACCTATTAAAGGTTTTTATGATGCTGTTGATATTGCGTTATTTGTTATTGTAATAGGTGGCTTTTTGTCTGTAGTAATGAAAACAGGTGCTATTGATGCTGGAATTGCAAGTGTACTGAAAAAATTAAATGGAAGAGAAAAGCTGTTAATACCAATATTAATGGTATTATTTGGTCTTGGAGGAACAACATATGGAATGGCAGAAGAAACAATAGCCTTTTATCCTTTAATTATACCGGTATTTATTGCAGCGGGTTTTGATGCTTTAACAGCTGTTGCGACAATAGCCTTGGGAGCTGGGCTTGGTGTTCTCGGTTCAACTGTTAACCCTTTTGCTACAGGAATAGCTTCCGGCTTTGCCAATATTTCTATTGGAGATGGTATAGGATTAAGGTTGATTATTTTAATAGCTTCTGAAATTATAGGAATTATATATGTAATGAGATATGCGGATAAGGTAAAAAAAGATCCAACAAAATCATTAGTATATCATTTAAAAGAAGAGCATGAAGAACATTTCAATAATGAAAATACAAATCTTGAAGTTGAATTAACAAAGGAAAGAAAAAAGGTATTATGGATATTTGGGTTAACATTTATTGTAATGGTATTGGGTGTAATTCCTTGGGCATGGAAATTTGATATCCATATATTTGAAAACTTTAATAACTTTTTAATGAATATACCTGTTTTGGGAAAAATAATAGGACATCCTATACCATTGGGTGACTGGTGGTTTGGAGAAATTACAATGTTATTCTTTGTAGCAAGTTTAATTATTGCAAGGATTTATAAAATGAGTGAAAGCGAATACATAGATATTTTTGTAAGTGGCGCAAGGGATTTATTGGGTGTTGCATTAATTATAGGTGTTTCAAGAGGTATTACAGTTGTTATGAATGATGGTGGAATGACAGCAACTATATTGCATTGGGGAGAAGAAACACTTGCTAAACTTGGTTCTGTAGCATTTGTAAATATTGCATATTTATTCTATTTACCTATGTCATTCCTTGTTCCATCAACTTCAGGTCTTGCAACATTAACAATGCCAATTATGGCACCATTAGCAGATTTTGCCGGTGTTGGAAGAGATCTTGTTATAACAGCGTATCAATCAGCATCAGGAGTTATAAATCTATTTACCCCAACAAGTGCTGTAATAATGGGTGCATTGGCTATAGCAAAGGTTCCATATGAAATATACTTCAAATTTGTATGGAAATTACTTATAATAGTTTCATTAGTGGTAATGGCAGCATTAACAATAGCTGTATATATATAATGATATTTAATATATAGAGTTAAAGTAGAAAAATCACACACGAATTTATTTTCGTGTGTGATTTTTTTTGTATATTTGTTTTAAAAAAGGAAAAAATTTGATATACTATACTTTGAGAATAATAAAGGAGGAATGGATTATGCCAGAAGAAGAAAATGTAAAAAAGCCAAGTAGATTTAAGAGATTATTCGGTTTATTTTTTTGGTCAATATTTATAACAGGTATTGTAATCACAATAATATATATAAATTTTGAATTTGGAAGATTAAAAACATTAAATTTAAGTATAAAGGAAGACTGGAAAAGTTTTGTAGCATATATGCTACAAAAAGTGCCTGTATTAAAAGATAAAGTAAAATATGAATATTTAGATGTAGGAAATGCATACGTTATCCAAGAAAAATTACTTGAAGATAGAATGAAAGAAATAGATATAAAAAATGAAAAATTAAAATCACAAATTGAAGAGTTGAATAAATTATCAGTTCAACTTAGCAATGAAGCAAGTGAACTTGCTATTGCAAAACAAAAGCTGGAAGAAGAAAAAAAGAAATTTGAAAAAGAAAAGGAAATGTTTGAAGATTATAAATATAGAATAAAAAAATTATCCGAATGGTTCGCCTCCTCTACACCATCTCAAATAGCGTTAGCGCTTTCCAGAGATGAAGTAAGCATAGATTTAATAGTCAATGCGTTATTAATGCTGCCTTCTGATACAGCAGCAGAGATAGTACAGGCATTGGCACAGGTAAATCCAACAAAAGCTGCAAATGTTATTTCAAAGATAGGGGAGGTGAAAAGTCAATAGGAGGGAAAAAATGATATCCGGTCTTCCTTTATTATTCTCGATAAAAAAAGAGAAAAAGGCATTATTCGCCAATGAAAATAATGAAATAAAATCCGCAAATAAAACTTTCTACAAACTATTTGTGGAAAATAAAAATTCTTCATTAAATCACGCTTCAAAAATAAATTCTTTCGTTAAAAAAGAAGCTTTCCGGGATAATGAAAAATCCAGGATTCTTAAATCATTAAATATAAAAAAGATAAATATAAAAAAAATAAATGGCTATGAAACTGGAAATAGCCATTTAAAGTCTTTTGCCATAAAGAAGGTTAAATTAACAAAACTGGAGAAAAGCTTAAAAAATGACAATTTGAAAATAGAAAATAAAGAAAATGTTGATTATAAGAAGATAATAGAAATACTGAAAAGTGTAGAAGAAAATATAAAATATTTAAAGATAGAACCAGAAAAAATAAATAAAAAAGCTTTAATAGAGATAAAAAAAGAAATAGATAATATAAAAAAAGCAATATTTTCTTTAGAAAAAAAGACTGAAGATAAAAGTGGATTAAATGAAAAGTTAAAACAGATAGTAGAAATATTTGAAAAAGATATAAAAAATATAGAAAACTCAAAGCAAATAAGAAAAATATATATAAAGGATTCTGATTTAATAAAATTTTCAGAGAATAAAGAAACTCAGAAATTCAGCAGAGAGATTAATATAAAAAAGGAAGAATTAAAAAGTGACAATAAGAGTGATAATAAACTGGAAGTAATAAATAAATCAATTGAAATGTTAAAAAATAAAATTGATGAACTGGATAAATTATCAGAAAAAATGAACAAAGTGATTGTTGAAAACAAGAGTAATAATTTAATAAATAAGAAAGAAAGTAAAATAAACGAAGCAAATAAAGAAAAATTAATTAAGGAATTAAAGCAAATACACAAAAAATTACAAAATATGAATTCAAAAGAAGACAAAAATGAAATTAATGAAGTAAAAAGAATTATAGTTGCTTTAATAAATAAAATATCTGATAGAAACAAATCCAATGAAATTAAAGAAATAAAAAACGAGTTAAGCAAAGCATTGGAAAAAATAAAACTAATAAATATTGAAATTGAAAATAAGAAATCAGAGATAATAGAAAGTAAGAAGATAGAGGTAATTAATAATAATGAATTTAATGAAAATCAGATAAAAGATAAAATAAGAAAAATTTTAATAAAATCAGATTTGAAATTAACTGAAATCAATAAAGGAAATCCTGATACCAAACACAAAGAAAAAATAATGAAAATAGCAGAGGAAATAATTAATACAGTAGAATCTTATCCTAAAACAAAAATATCAAATAAAGATGAAATCAAAGAGAAAGTTTATAAAAAAATTAAAGAATCTGGGATAAATAATCTTAATATCAATAAATTAAATGAAGATAATGAAAAGCTTTTAGAAAGCTTAATAAATCTCTTTGATTTTCATAAAGTGAAAAAAGAAATAAAAAATCCAGAAATAAAGAAAATAATAAATGAAACCGCTGGAAAAATATTTAATATATTAAAAAATAATCATAATATAAAATATGAAGATAAAAACATAAAAAAAATAGAATATTTAATATTAGAAGCGGTAAAAAATAACAAAGAAAATTCAGAAGAAAAGGAAACGGCAAAGATAATTACCGAAAGTATAATTAAAGAATTAAACATAAATCCATTCCAGAAAAATGAAGGTAAAACTAAAGACTTAAAAATAAAAATTGAAAAAGAAATTGAATCCATGATAAAAAAGATAAATAAACAAATAAAAGAAGGCGATGTCAAAGAGCTCAATATAGATAAAAAAACAACAGAAAATCATAATGAAAAATTAAATTTTACAAAAGAAGATGTAAAAAAGGTTATAAGATTTATATTATCTTATAAAGAAAAAGATGAAATATTATCCAAAGATACCAGAGAAGAAATAAAGGAAATAAAGAAAATAATTATAGATAATCAGAATAAAAAAGGTGAATCACCAATTGGACAAAAAAAAGAAAAAGATCTTAGTAATATTACTCGAAGAGAGAATAATTTAAATGAACTACAAAATAAAATAGAAAAATTAATAAAAGATATTTTTCATGATGTTGAACAATCTAAATTAACTCCTGAAACATATCCAGAAGAACTTAAAAAATTAATAAAAGATATTCAAAAAGTTTTCTTTAAATTGCCTGAAAAAAATGAAAAAATCAAATCCTCTCATAATATAAATAATATAAAAAGAGAAAATGGAGGAAAGATAGAAAAGCGTATAAACAACAAAATAGATCAAAATAATAAAAACAATGAGTTTGAAAGGATACGTATAAATAGAAATAATACTGAAAAGTTCAAATATCTGGAAAATAAAGAAGTGGATAATGCGGAATTTATTAAAAATGAAAAAGTTCCAGAAATCTTAAAGGCTAAATCTGTAAAATACAAAAAATTAAAAAATACGTTGAATCTAAAAAAAGGTAATAATTATAAAGTTTCAATAAAAAATACCTTTGATAGTAACCAGAAAGTATTGCAGATAAAAGATAAAAATATCAATATAAAAATATTAATTAATAACAATAAACAGGCCGTAGCATTATTAAAAAGTATAGAATTAAACAAAGCTCATATAAAAAAACCACAGAATAATATAGACGTAAATCTATTAAAACACAAAATACAGACTTTTATGGAAAATAACAAAAAACATGTTGAAAAAATATATTCTTCAGAAAAATCAGAAGGATATATATTAAAAAACAATATCTCCGGAAATAATATCAAGGATTTAAAAGGAGTATTATCGAAAAATAAAATGGATTATACATTAGTTAAAAATTATAAAGACATAAAAGTTCTGATTAAATACAGTAAAGAAGGAATAGATGAAGCAAGGGAAATACTAAAAACAGTAGAAAATATTAAGATAAAGAAAAATAACAAAATATCCTATATACCAGAAAATAAAATAGAAAATTTTAGAAATTTAAAAAGGGATAAAAAAGTAGAATTAAAATCTCCAATATTTGAGAAAAAAGTGGAATATTTGCATCCGCATTTGTTAAAACAAACATCAGCGCAGGAAACAAGGCAGTTAACAAACAATAATGTTCCAAAAACAATTACAATAAATGAATTACAAAATCGTATAGTTAATACAATAAAGAAAATAGAAAATGTTCCAAAATACTTTGAAAAAACTGTAGTAAAAGTTAATCCACCAGATCTTGGAGAAGTTGAAATAAAAATAATAAAATCAATGAAAAATTTATCCCTTGATATTACAGTTGAAAATGACAGATACGGAAGAGAAATTGAAAAACGGCTTGAAAATGTTATACAGGTATTTAAGGAAAATTATGAAAAAATGGAATTAAATATAAAGACAGATCAGAGAAATGAGCAAAATCAGGATAATTCTCAAAATCAGCAAAGAGAAAATAATCAAAAAGAGAATTTATATAAAGAAAATGACAGCGAAAATGAAAAAAAGAGAAAAGATAAAAGAAATACATTCTGGGAATTTTTGAGAGGTGATCTAAATGATCAATAATGTTGATCCAGCAGCAAGTTTAGTATTTTCACAGTATTCAAAGCCTAAAAGTTCAGAACCCAAAAAAGAACTGGATAAAGATGCGTTTTTAAAGATTTTAATGACACAGTTAAAGTATCAGGATCCAACCAATACAATGAACGATAGAGAATTTATCTCGCAAATGTCTGAACTGTCAATGACAGAACAAATAATGAATATGAGTGAATCGTTTCAGGATATGGTTAACTCCCAAATGAGTTTATTTAAAGTACAAACGTCCAATTTAATAGGTAAAAATGTTGTGGTAGAAAACAATAAAATAAATCTTGTTAATGGATTTTCTGATGCAATAATTTATAATCTTGAAGAACCAACCAAGGTATTTGTGGATATTTATGATGAAAATGACAATCTTGTTTTTACAAAGAGTTTGGGTATTCAGGAAGAAGGAATGAAAACATTTAACTGGGATGGAAGAAATACAGATGGTTCTCAGGTTGCAGATGGAACATACAAGTATGACGTATATACGTACAAAGATGGGAAAAAGGTAAAAATCGGAGGTTTAGATGGAGGAAAGGTAGATGCAGTACAATTTGAAGACAATCAGTTTTATGTTTTGGTAAATGGAAGAAAGTATAGCACAGACAAAATAGTGGAAATATCAGAAATATAAAAATAAAATAAATTTGGGAGGAGATTATATGTTAAGAGCAATGTTTAGTGGTCAGAGTGGATTGAAAAACTTTCAGACACAATTAGACGTTATAGGTAATAATATCTCCAATGTAAACACCGTTGGTTATAAAACTTCAAGAGTAACATTTCAGAATACACTTTCACAAACATTATCTGAAAGTAGAGGAGCAAGTGGACAATTTGGTGGAATAAATCCTACACAGGTTGGATTGGGATCAAAAATAGCATCAATAGATAAAATAATGACACAGGGGTCACTTCAGAATACAGGAAATAAAACAGATATGGCAATAAAAGGAGATGGATTTTTTGTATTATCAGATGGATTAACAAAATACTTTTCAAGAGCAGGTAACTTTACATTAGATTCAGAAGGGCATTTTGTAAATCCATCAAGTGGTATGAAATTACAGGGATGGAATGCAAAAATAACAGAAACAGGAAAAAGATATATAGATTCCAATGAACCTATTCAGGATATAACAATTTCTCCAAATCTTGTTATGGAAGCAAGAGAAACAACATTCCTTAATTTAGCGGACAATTTAAATTCTGATGTTGGAATAAAAGAAACAACAATGACGATAAAATCCTCATCAGGTGATGTTGTTCCGGTAAAATTTACCTTTGAAAGAATAATGTCAGAACAATATAAAGATAGAATTGTATATAGATGGCATGCTCAAAGTATAGATCCAGATAAAAACTATACATTACTTGGAGGAAGTAATTACGGTGAAGTTGAACTTGATGAAGTTGGTAATGTATTAAGATGGTCTAACTATCCAGGACATGTTGTTAGAGCCAATGCAACAAATGATTTTAACTCTTCATATCCTGCAGATTCAAGAATAGATATAGGTAAAAATGGAATAGATTGGCCATTAAGAGCATATGGAGATATTTCTGTAACAGATTCTAACGGTAATCCTGTTACATTAAGTTCTCAGGATTCAACAAGAGATAGCAGACCTGATATAGCGATATATAGAGATGCAACAAATCCAAATCAGGTAACAATCCAGGTTACAGATTCTGGAGGAACACAATATACAGGAACAATTTCTACAGACGGAACATTTTATGATTTAAACAGAAATTTTGCACAGGGAGTTACTCTTACCGATAGTGGAGGTAATGAAATAACATTAAAAAATCTTATTTTAGATTCAGGTGTTTCAGAATCAGTTGCATTATTACCAGTAGGTTCTACAAACGCATTATCCATAGAATTATATCAATCTTCATCTGATGATGCCACTGAGTGGGGACTTGATGGTATATACATGACAGATACAAAAGGAGAATTAATTCCAAAATATCAGGATGAAGATAATAGATTACAATTAACAGATGGTACAAATACAAGGAATGTGAAATTCTTAGGCGGTATTTCATTAAAAGACAGTCAGAACAATGAAGTATATTATGATCCAAGGGATATATCATTTAGTGTAGATAATAATGGAAATGTAACTATAACATTAAAAGTGGAAGAAAGTGGTTCATTAAAAACAGTAACCTTTACAGATGCAGATGGAGATAGCGCATCAGCAGATACAGTTGAAGAATTTAATGCAAAAATGGAAAGTGGATGGAAATCAACAGATGGAAAATACACAATAGCTGGATTATCAGTAATAGAAGCAAATGCTACAGACACATTTGTTGCAACAACCGGAAACACAGCAGGTGAAACATCAGAAGATGGAACAGTTAGATATATTGCAGCAAGAAAAATAATTCAAACTCCAGTTTCAGGTGAATTAAGATTAATAGATACAGAAAATTCTCAGAATTATAAAATAGCAGAATACGAAAATCCAAATGTGGTTATTTCAACAAAAATATATGATTCACTTGGAAATGATTACGATATAAATATAAAATACACAAAAATTGCTGACAACACATGGTACTGGAAAGCAGAAACAGTAGACGGACAGCCATTATACAAAATAACAGAAGATGGTACAACAACATCTGACCCTGCAGAAGGTGTTATAGCCTTTGATGGGAAAGGTCAATATTTAAGTTCAAGATGGAGATTGGATTCAGTTGGATATGTTGATTATGACACATCAGATGGAAACAATGGAGCTATTGGATTCTGGTTTGATCCTGCAAGCACAGGTGAATCTCCAAATGAAAGGGTTGCACCATCATCAGTTGCAGCGGCTGGACCTGTAAAAGTATCTTTAAACATGTATGATTTAACACAATTTGCAGCACCAAATTCAGTAAACATTGCAGATCAGGATGGAAATGCAAAAGGCGTATTGCAGAATTTCACAATTAATGATTTAGGTGAAGTGTTGGGAATATTCTCAAATGGAAAATCAGATTTAATTGCTCAGGTAGCTGTTGCTAAATTCACCAATCCTGGAGGATTGCTTGATGTAGGTAACTCAATGTTTATGCAAAGTGATAACAGTGGAATTGCCAAAATAGGATCTTTTGGTGAGGAAGGTGCAGGAACTCTTGTATCAGGAGCGTTAGAAATGTCAAATGTTGATTTATCAGAAGAATTTACAAAAATGATTACAGCCCAGAGAGGATTCCAGGCAGCAGCAAGGGTAATAACAACATCAGATCAGATTTTAACAGAGCTTGTTAACCTCAAGAGATAATGAGGTGATTTAATTGATAAAAGTAACTAATCTTGGAGGTAAAGAGTTTTATATAAATCCTGATATGATAGAAAAGATAGAGTCCCGTCCAGATACAACAATAATTTTAAACAATGGTCATATCTATATAGTAAAAGAAGATGTAAAAAAAATAATAGAAGAAATAATAAACTTTAAAAGCAGGATATTTTCCGGGACATACTCAAGGGGTGATTAGATGGATCTCTCAAGTTTAATAGGATTGGGTTTGGCTTTTGTTGCTATATTAATTGGTGGTGGATCAGGATTAGGACAATTATGGGATACAAACTCCTTCTTTATTACAGTTATTGGTTCTATTGGGGGTATGATGATTGCCGCGCCAAAAGATATCTCCTTTAAAATAGTTAGTGCAATAATGATGGGAATAAAAGAACCAAAAATGGATATGGTCGAAATTTTAAAAACATTATATTCATTTGCAGAAAAAGCAAGAAGAGAAGGTTTAATATCCCTTGAAGCAGATCTTGAAGGCCTTGATAACGAATTTATGAAAGAAGGTTTAAGGGCTGCAGTTGATGGTACTGATCCAGAAGAAATAAGGAAAATCCTTGAAATAAAAATGGAGTTATTTGAAGCGGAACAAAGTAAATGGTCGGGTATCCTAAACACATGGGGTACATTAGCTCCAGCATACGGAATGATTGGAACGCTGATAGGTCTCGTTTTGATGCTTGGTAGTTTGAACGATCCATCTACTATAGGTCCTAAAATGGCTATTGCTCTTATTACAACATTATACGGTGCTCTTGTTGCAAATATATTCTCTTTGCCAATAGCAGAAAAAATAGGAAGAAGAACATCAATACAGGTAAATCTTTTAAGGATGATAACTGAAGGAATATTATCAATAGTTTCAGGTGAAAACCCAAGATTAATGGAAGAAAAACTAAAAGCATTTTTAAGCCCTGATGAAAAGAAAAAATATGAATCAGAAAAAGAAGGGTGATATAAATGGCAGATAAATGTAAAAAAGATGAAGGGCCACCACCACCACCTGGTTGGCTGGCAACATTCAGTGATTTAAATTCGTTGCTTATGACATTCTTTGTTATGTTGTTCTCCATGGCAACAATTTCACCCGGTAAATTCCAGCAGGCAGCAGTAAGTTTTAGAAGTCCCTTTAGCGGAACGCCACCAAGTGTTTTGACGGGTGGAAAAAGTCTATCAGAAGAAAGCTTAATTACATCAAATCCTGGAATTAGAGTTGAACTTTTCAGACTACAGGACAATCCAAAGTATAAAGGAAGAATAACAATAGAAGAAAATGACAAAGGAACAATAATAAAAATGCAGGACATGGCATTTTTCGAGCCTGGTAGCGCTCAATTAACCAAAGATGCAAAAGAGTTGTTATATAAATTGGGTATAATTCTAATAGAACATTCAAACAATGCAATAGAAATATATGGATTTACAGATGACAGACCGCCAGAAGAACAATTAATATATCCATCAAACTGGCATTTAGGAGCCGCGCGTGCAGCAAGTGTGGCAAAATTCTTTACAGAAGAAATGAAAAAGAAAAGAACACTTGAAAGATTGGCAGAAGTAAAAGCCGGGAAATTTGATCCTGATTATTACTATAATCCTGAAAGATTCTATCCAATCTCAGAAGGAGATAAAGACATATTAAAAGATATACAAAAATTAAAATCAAACACCGAAGCAGAAAAGATGAAATTAAAAGAGGAATTTGAAAAAGGTATAATAGATATTGCAACCTTGAAAACAAAAGAAAAAGAATTAGATGAAAAATACAAAAATGATCTTGATAGACTAAGACATCTATACAGAAGAATTGATTTATTGATTTTAAGACAGCGCTTGAGATAAGAGAGGTGATTTAAGTGCCTGAAGAAGAAATCCAGGAAGAAGAGCAACAGGGTGGTAAAAAAGGTCCCAATATAATATTGCTTTTAATTATTGCAATAGTTGTTTCAGTGGCTTTATCTGTTGGTGGTGCTTTTGTTTTAATAAATATGCTTGGTAAGAATATTGCTCAGCAGGCACAACAACAGGCACAACAGCAGGCTCAGGGAGTTGAAGAAAAGGCTGTACAGGTTGGATTAGCTGAAATAATAAGGCCTGGTAATCAAAGACAATTTATGTTAAAAGGTGGAAATGAAATAGCAATAGTAAATGCACTTCAATTAAAGGTTGGAAGTGATGAATGTAGAGAGGCAGTAGCCCAATACAATGTTGAAATTTTAGAAGCGATAGGCCTTATCTTTATTACCAAAACACGTGAAGATTTAACTACGGTTGAAGGAAGAGAGATTTTAAAGAATCAGATAAAAAATGCTGTAAATGAAATTACAGGATTTGTTGGAGAAAAAGAGAAATATGGAGTGATACAGGTTATTATTGATATAGTTGTTATAACTTCAGCCTATTAGTTTATTAAAAAGGTGGTGAAAGTATGCCTCCAGAAAATGAAACGTTGTCACAAGAGGAAATAGATGCGTTATTGCAGGCGATGGAGGCGGGTTCTTTAGCTGTCTCAAATGTAAATGAAGAAGAAGATATAATGGCCAATATTCGGGAGTATAACTTCCGAAGGCCAATGAAATTTTCCAAGGAACAGCTAAGGACATTGCAATTAATACATGAAAACTATGCAAGGGATGTTTCAACATATTTATCTTCAAGAGCAAGATCATATGTAAATGTTACCTTTGCCAGTGTAGACCAGATTACATTTAGTGAATTTCAGCAATCTCTAACAAGTCCAACATTTATATCTGTATTCTCAACAGATATATTGCCAGGAAGTGCAGTATTTCAGATGGGGCTTGATATTGGTTATGTTTTAGTCGATAAATTATTGGGAGGACCTGGAATTCCTCTCGAAACATTAAGAACCCCTACTGAATTAGAACTTGCAATTTTAAGAAAAGAGGGATTATCTTTAATAAAAGCATTAAGTAAGGCATGGGCCACAATAGTGCCATTTGACACTATTCTGGAAAAAACAGAGTTTAATCCGCAATTTGTTCAAATTGCGGCTCCAAACGAAATGACAGTGTTAATTACATTATCAATAAATTTCAGAGATATACAGGGATTTATAAATGTATGTTGGCCTTCTTCGTTATTAGAACCAATAAATGAAAAATTGACCACAAGATTATGGTCTCCAGATATAAAAACATCACCAAAACAAATGGAAAAATTAAAAAATTCCGTGTTAATGGCTAAAGCAGATGTTAAAGCTGTATTGGGAAAAACAACGCTTCAGTTGGGTGAATTTTTAAATATAGACATAGGTGATGTTATAAGACTTGATTCATTTAATGATGAACCAATTGATGTAACCATTCAGGATACACCTGTATTCAAGGGAACTCCTGGAACACATAAAGGACATTATGCTATAAAAATAGAAAAAGAAGATCCTGAATTGCTTGAAAAAGTGCTTGTGGAAAGATATCTGGAGAGTTTGCAATAATGGAGGTGTAACAAATGTCTGATGAATTTTTATCTCAAGAGGAGTTAGACGCGCTCTTACAGGGATTAACTCAGGAAGAAAATAGTTCTGGAAATACAGCTGATTCTGGAAGTTCAGCTTCAGCATCAGCAAGTGGACCAACTACTTCAAGTGAAAATGCACAGGTTGATGATGTGTTATTAGACCTTGTTGGAGAAGTTGGAAATATTGCAATGGGTGCTGGAGCAACAACATTATCAACCTTATTAAAAAGAAAGGTTGATATATCAAGTCCAACACCGCTTAAATTATTAAAGTCTGAATTAAAAAATCAATTTAGTGGGAAATATTTAATGATATCCATAAACTATAAAGATGGATTACGGGGTACAAATTTCTTTTTATTCCCTGCTGAAATCTCCTCCATTATTGCAGACTTAATGATGGGTGGTACAGGTGAAAATGTACCGGAAACATTTGATGAAATATCAATAAGCGCATTAGCAGAAGCAATAAACCAGATGATGGGTGCAGCGGCTACATCGCTTTCGGATTTTTTGCAAACGAAAGTTGATATAACGCCACCTCAGGTAGAGGTTCTGGATTTTGATGATCCCAATTTAACCTTTCCACCTGATTTTGAGGGAACAGCAGATACAATAATAGCTGTTAAATTTATATTAAAGATTCAGGGAATGAAAGATGGGGAAATGTGGCAATTTGTTCCAATAGATATAGCACATGATATAAAAGAAAAAGTTCTTGCAGCACAACAGGTTGATCTTGAAGAAAATGCACAGGCACAACAGGCTGCAGGAGCTCCGGCTCAAATGCCAGCTCAACAACCAATGCAACAACAAATGCCAATGCAGCAACAGATGCCGATGCAGCAACCAATGCCGCAACAACAGATGCCAATGCAACAACCAATGATGCCACAACAACAAATGCCGATGCAACAACCAATGTATCCTCAATATCCACAACAACAAATGCCAATGCAACAGCCAATGATGTATCCTCAATATCCACAACAAATGCCGATGCAACAACCAATGGGATATATCCCGCCGGAACAACAGGTTAATGTACAACCAAAAACATTTGGGAATATTTCAGGAAAAACAGTTGAACCAACAGAAGAGATAGACTATGAAAAATTACAATTATTATTTGATGTACCATTAAATGTATCTGTTGAACTTGGTCGAAGGAAATATTCATTGAGAGATATTCTTAATTTCCATCAGGGATCAATGATTCAATTGGATAAATTAGCCGGTGAACCTGTAGATATATATGTAAATGGCAGATTAATTGCACGTGGAGAGGTTGTTGTTATAGATGAAAACTTTGGTGTTAGAATCACAGAAATAGTATCTTTAGAAGAAAGGTTGAGAGCGTTAAAATGATGAGAAAAAGCATCTTTTTAATTCTGATAATAATAATTTCTATAATATCGTTTTCTGATAATATATACGATGAATTTTCAGAATATTCAAAATTGCAGCAATTTAAAGTTACAATAAAAATGAAATTTGAGGTAGATGCAACACCTACCTCAATTTTTCTTGATTTATATGTGGATAATTATAAATATTATTATTTTGAAATTCATGAACCGGAAATACTATCCGGAATAGGCTATTATTATGATTATCATAAAGATAAATTTTATACAGAATTAAACGGTAAACCGGCTGATAGTTATGATAATATAAAACAAAACCTGAAAGTATTTATTAATTTTATAAAAGTGCTTTCTGTTTCTTATACACCTGAAAAATTTATAATAAAAAAAATAGAGACAGATAATTATAATATATATTATTTTTATCCTAAAACAAAAAATCTTCTCAGATTAATGCGTGTTGATTATACACAGTTAAAAATATATATGAAAAAAATTTATAACACATATTATGCTGAAAAGATGGAATTTTATAATTCAAATAATAAAAAAAAGGTGGAAGTATATTTCAACTTCTCACCTATGAATACAGATTTCATAAAAGAAAAATTATTATCATTCTCTGTTGAGTAATTCAGGATATTTAAGTTTTTTGAATTTTTTCAATAATTCTTCAACATTACCTGATTTAAATGTATTAAGATAATCAAGTTGAAAATCAATAAGTTCTTTTCCTCCCGGTTTTCCATGACCGGGAATTATTTTATTTATATCCTGTGATTTAAATTCATTTAAAATCTTTATCCAGTTATCAATATTGCCATCATCAAGTTCAGAATGGGTTCCTGAAACAATTAAATCCCCCGCAATAAGAATATTATCCGGATAAATCTTATAAATAGTGGAATCTGCAGTATGACCTCCCAATGAAATACCACTAATTACAGATTTTGAAGAGGTATTTAAAGTATCATTTCTGAAAATATTAAATTTGCATTTAGCAAGTTTTTTCTGTAAATCAGAAAAATCGTATTCAGATTCCTTTGAAATTTTTTCAAGAATTTCATTGTCATAATCAAAAAGTTTTATCATAGTCTTTTCTGATAGGATTATTTCTAATTTTCCATAAAAAATTGCTCCAAATGAATGATCAGGATGATAATGGGTTAAAAATACCTTTTTTACCTTCTTTTTAGTTCTCAATTCAACTAACTCTATAATTTTTTCTAACTTTTCAGGATAAAGTGAAGAATCGATTAAAATTACCTCTTCATTTAATTCTACAGCTGTAACATTACTTGCCATATTTTCAAACCAGAACACCAGAACCTTATTATTAATTACCTCCAGCATTATAGACTCCTCCTTAATCATTTTCATTTAATAGTTCTTTATATATTGATTTTTTTCCTTAAAAATGTTAGAATTGTTTGTAAGACAAACAATAGGGGGTGAATATTATAATCAAAGAATTTGTGAAAAAAAATTGGTGGCGTTATTTAATAGGGATAATTTTTTTATTGATGATTGATTATTTTCAAATATTTATTCCTAAAAAAATAGGTGGAATAATTGACAACCTGAAAAATATTGAAAATATGAATGTCATTAAAACCTATATTATTTCAATGCTTACACTTGCTGTTTCAATAATGATAGGAAGATTTATATGGAGATTTTTTATATTTGGAACTTCAAGATTATTTGAATTCAAAACAGCAAACAAAATGTTTGGTCATATATTGGACCAGTCATATGACTTTTATGACAAATGGAGAACAGGAGATTTAATGACCAGATTTACAGAAGATTTAAATTCTGTAAGAATGGCAATGGGGCCGTCAATAGTAATGATGATAGACACATTATTTATGTCTTCTATAACCATATATGCAATGATAAACTTTGTCAATTTAAAGCTTACAATATATTCATTATTGCCATTGCCAATAATAGGTTTAATTACACTATTCTTTGGAAAAACAATAAGAAAATTATTTAAACATTTACAAAAAACAATTTCTGATTTATCAGACCATACAGAAGAAAGTTATGCGGGTATTCATGTTGTAAAGGTATTTTCTCTTGAAAAAACAATGTTAAAAAGATTTAATGACAGATCTCAAAAATACTATGATGCCCAGATGAGCTTAATAAAAACATGGGGATTAATGTTTCCATTAATTCAGTTTTTAGCTTCAATGTCTGGTGTAATTGCCATATATCTTGGTGGGAAAATGGTAATAAATGAAGAAATTACATTTGGACAGTTAATAATGTTTTACTCATATATTGGTATGTTAGTATGGCCTATGATGGCAATAGGATGGGTAGTAAATGTATTACAAAGAGGTAAAGCTTCCTACCAGCGATTAATGGAAATAATGAAATCAAAATCAAATGTTCCTGAACCAGAAAAAATAGATGAAAATTATAAATTTAAAGGGAAAATTGAAATAAAGAATTTAAACTTTAAATATCCAGGAACAGATAAAATAGTCTTAAAAAATATAAATATGAATATAGAACCGGGAGAAATGGTAGCTTTTGTTGGAAAGATAGGTTCTGGAAAATCCACAATAGCTAAACTGCTTTTAAAATTCTATCCTGTGGAAGACGGGAAAATATTTATTGATGGTATAGACATTAACAAATTACATTCTAAGGTAATAAGAGATAATATCGCATATGTTCCTCAGGAATCATTTTTATTTTCAATGCCAATAGAAGATAATATAAGTTTTGCCCATCCTGAACAGGTAGAAAAAGCGCCGGAATTTGCAAAAATAGCTAATGTTCATGAAGATATACTTGAATTACCTGAAAAATATAAAACGCTTGTTGGCGAAAGAGGAGTAACATTATCCGGCGGTCAGAAACAAAGGGTAAGTATTGCAAGAGCATTGGCTAAAGATGCCTCCTTTATAATTCTGGACGATTGTCTTTCTGCTGTTGATACAGAAACAGAAGAAGCAATAATAAACAATTTAAGAAATAATGTAATTAACAAAACAATGATAGTTATATCCCATAGACTAAAAGCTGTTCGAAACGCAGATAAAATATTTGTATTTGATGATGGTGAAATAATTGAATCAGGAACTCATCAGGAATTAATGGCACTTGAAGGCGTATATTATGGTATGTATATGAAACAGCTCATTGAAGAAAAGTTAGAGGAGGAATAATATGCGAACAGCTCATACAGATATATTAAAAGAAGAACAGCAAAGAAGTTATTCAAATAGAAAGATATTCAAAGATTTATGGCAATATATAAGAAAATATTATGCAATACTTATAGCTGCGTTAATCTTTCTTGTTGCCTCTACAGTAGTTGATTTAACCATACCAACAATAATGAGATATGTAATTGATAATGTTATAAATGCTGCATATAAATTTGAAAAAGTCGATGATACATTTAAAAGCACACCAAACGGTGAATATGTTTTAAAACATGAAAATGATTCATATTACATGATAAACGATAAAACAAATGAAAAGATACCCGTTAAAGATGAATTTGTAAAAAACGTTAAAACAGGTGCATTAAGTGAAATTTCCAAATATTCTATAATAATAATAACCCTTTTCTTTTTTCAATTCCTTTTTAATTACGGGCAGGTAATATTTTCCAATTTGCTGGGGCAAAAGGTAATATATGATATCAGGGAAAAACTCTATATACATATGCTACATGTTCCTCTTGACTTCTTTACAAAAAATCCAACAGGAAAAATAACAACTAGAACTGTAAACGATACTCAAAATCTATCGCAATTTTTCACAGACGTTCTTACCAGTTTAACAAAAGACGTTGCAATAATAATTGGTGTAATAATAGTAATGTTTAAAATGAATGTTAGATTATCTTTATATGTAACCATAATGTTTCCAGCTATAATTTTGGTTACATGGATTTTTGGTGTTCTGGATAAAAAGATATATGTAAAAGCAAGAACGAGGATTTCAGCTACAAACTCATTCCTTGCAGAAAATATTTCTGGTGCAGCAGTAACCAAGGCCTTTAATCAGGAAGAAAGAAAAAGAAAGGAATTTTATGATTTAAGCCATAAACTATATAAGGCAAGAATGCAGCAAATAATATTAAACGGATTATTCAGACCATTTATGAACGTTATGTATTATATAACCATATCTTTATTATTCTGGTTTGGTGCAGGATTATTTAAACAAAATCTCGTTTCATTTGGTGTTCTTGTGGCATTTACCTCATATATAGATATGTTCTTTAGACCTTTATTTGATATTGCAGAAAAATACGATATTATGCAAAATGCATTTGCATCAGCAGAAAAAATATTCAAATTAAATGAACTTGAAGAAGAGGATTATGGCAAAGGTTTAAAAAAAGAGATTGATAAAGCCAGTATAAAATTTCACAATGTCTCATTTGCATATGAAAAGGACAATTATATACTTAAAAATGTTTCATTTGAAATTGAAGAACATGAAAATATAGCAATAGTTGGTGAAACAGGTTCAGGAAAAACAACAATTATAAAATTAATAAATGGCCTATACAGACCGCAAATGGGAGATATATTCATAGGAAATACAAAACTTGAAGATTACGATATAAAGGCATTAAGAAGGCAAATAGCTGTTGTTCCACAGGATGTATTTTTATTTACAGGAACAATACTTGATAACATACGAATGTTCGATGAAAGTATTAGTGAGGAAGAAGTAATAAATGCAGCGAAACAGGTACATGCTCATGAAATGATAGAAAAATTTCCGGATAAATACTATACAAAAATACTTGAAAGAGGTAGCACATTATCAGCAGGTGAAAGACAATTAATAGCACTTGCAAGAGCAGTAATATTCAAATCAAAAATAATTATCTTAGACGAAGCAACAGCTAATATAGACGTTGAAACGGAATATTTAATACAAAAAGCCATGGAAAATCTCATAGGAAAAGTTACAATATTATCCATTGCGCATAGATTATCCACAATAAAAACAGCCAATAGAATACTTGTTGTCCATAAAGGAAGAGTAGTTGAAGAAGGAACACATAATGATTTAATGGAAAAAAGAGGCATATATTATGACCTTTATAGATTACAGTACGAAACAAATTAAGCCAGCAATTTAGCTGGCTATTTTTTTATTCCTTTAATAAGGATAAATTGTGGTTTTTTCATAAGTTTTTTATAATTCTTTTCATCCTGTTCCATGAATTTTTTTATGGGTTTTGGTTCAATAATTCTTTCAATAAATAAATTATTTTTAGCAAAAGCATTTATAATCATTTCAAGCGGTCTATGATAAAAAAATACAGGAATACCATTAATCCTATCTTCCAGCAAAACTTCTTCAAAATAATTTTCTATTTGAAAATAAAGGTAAGTCATCATAGGATGATGTATAGAAATAACAATATGTCCATCTTTTTTCAAAACCCTTGATAATTCCATGAAAACCTTATTTAAATCCTTTACATAATGTAGAGTAAGCGATGAGATTATTAAATCAAAATAATTATCTTCAAAAGGCAAATCTTCGTTTAAATTATGAAGAAATACTTTTCCGTTATCTTTAATCCTTCTTTTCGCAGCAGCAACCATATTTTCTGAAAAATCAATCCCAACAACCTCTTTTGCACCTTTATTTATCATTAATTCCATATAATAACCTGCACCGCAACCGGCATCGAGAATCTTCAACCCATTCACATTACCAATTAATCTGGTCATAGCAGGTCTTTCATAATAAGCATTAAAACTTTTAGTATCTACATCCTTCTCATAATGATTTGCCAGTTTCTCATAAGAATTTTTTAATCTTCTATCTATATTCATATAATTCCCTCCATAGCGAAATTAGAAAAAATTTTCATTTTTACGGCCGTTGCAGACTCACGTCCATGTTCGTCCTTTCTGTTGTAGATTGAAAAAAATAAAAGTTCATTCATACGACTTGAGCACTAATCCTCAAAAACTGCTCATATCCGCGGAGTCGCTCAGATTCCCCATCCCTGGGGAAGCTTCGCTCAAAAAAACATCCTGTTTTTTTGACTCTCTTCATTCGCAGTTTTTTTCGGGTGCTCTGCGAGTATTCATTCACTTTTATTTTTTTCAATCATCATTGTTTCTCCTTGGGAATTTTCAAGTTTTCGCTCATATTATTATTTCTATTTTCTTTTACATCTCTTCATTTACTTTTATTTTTTCCAACTGTCCTATAATCTCCATTTCGGAAAATTCTTAGTCTTCGTTCATATTATTTTTCTACTTTCATTTATATACTCGAAAGAAAACATGAATAAAAAGGTGAATGAAGGCTTGAAATTTCCCGAACGGAGATATTGCGTGAGCCGTAAAAATCACATGGATGTGATTTTTAGCGAAGCAGCACAGGAGGTGATGTCTGAGCGGCGGCGGCAAGCAATATTGGAGTGAGGAATAAGAAATTTCACCGCCTGAATGAACCTTTTTATGAATGTTTTCTTAATAAGAAATTTTTGGTCTTCATTGTTTTTATTTTTCTCAATCAACAACACAAAAGGACGAACATACATATTATTATTTCCAGGAAAATAATAAAAAAATCCTTGATTTTTAATAATTTTTAATATATAATAATTCGGAAAACTAATTTTTATGAGGTGATACCTGTGGATTCAAATTTAAGAAAATATCTCATAATAAACTCAATACCAGCATTTTCATTTATAACAATATTGCTTTCGCCAATGTATGCGAGCAAAATAGGCCTGAACGTATATGAAGCAAGTATAGTATTCTCTGTAGTATATGGAATACAGGCAATACTCACCTTTGCTCTTGGACATTTTTTTGAAAAAAAATCTCCTAATTATGGTCTTGCAGCTGGAAGACTACTATTTGCAATTGGTAATATAATTCTCGCTTTTGCATTTAATTCTTATATATATTTAATTGCACAAATAGTTATTGGAAGTATAGATATATTCTGGCCTCTTGTTAGCATGTATGAAAGGGCTATTGTTCCACCAAATAAAAGAGAAAAATTCTATTTTCTATTGCCTCTTATATCAGAATTTGTAAAGGTTTTATTATTTGTTCCAATAATATTCTTTATGGATTACGATAAAACATCTCTTAATTTTTATAGAAATGTCTTTTTATCTGTTTCGGCGTTAAATATATTATATGCTGTTTTAATGGTTAAATATCTTCCTTTTGTAAAAAGCGGAAGTGATTTACACGAAGAACATATGGAAATTCATAAACCCAATATAAAAAAATATATAACAGTCCTTTTAAACCAGATAATCTTTTTTGCAAATTTCGGTTTTGGAAGTTACTTAATCATATCATATTATATCAAAGATATACTAAATGCTGATGCAAAGGTTATGTTAACTTATGAGGTTGCATTTTCTCTCACAGTATTGACATCTGTTTTGTGGAAAAAATATATAAAATTAAAAAATGAAGATGCCATTGTAATTGGAACATTTATAATGTCATTGTTTTATGCTATGTTACTGGTAAAAGGATGGATACCATTTTATTTCTCACATGTGTTATTGGGTATAGGTTTTGTATTATGGATTTCGTCGAAAGAACCGTTAAAACAGGAATATGCACCTGTTAATTTTGGTAGATATGAAGGTCTTTTTAATGGAATTCAATTATTTTCAAAAATCTTTACACCTGTTGCAGCTGGGTATATAGCTTCTCAATATTCATATGATATGGTATTTACAATATCTTTCATTGTTTTATTTGCAAATTCAATAATAACTTTCTTTGGGTTAAGATATCCCTCCAGATAAATTCTAAGGTTTTTTTAAGGTTTGAGGTGTATAGTAGAATTGAAAAGAATTTTATTCAGAAGGAGGGATTGATATGAGAAAAGTATCATATCTTTTAGTGGCATTGCTTATATTAAGTTTTGCGTTGGTGGGATGTGTAAATACACAGGAAGAATTAAAAACAGAAGAAACATCTACGGTAAAAGTATTATTAACAGATATGCCTTTAAACACCATTGATAAATTAGACGTTTATATTGAAAGTTTTGGTTATAAATATTCAATAAATGGAACAAGTTATGATGGAACACCAGTTGAAATTAATAAGGCATATGACATTTTATCATTAGCAGGCACTGAAACATCATTATTTTCAATAGAATTACCGGCAAGCGCAGTACTTTCTCAGATAACATTGACAGTAAAAGATGCAACAGTAACAATTAATGATCAGGAATACCCTGTTGAATTAAAACTCAACGAGATAAAAATTCAAAATGTTGACATTGAAATTGGAGAAGGTGGAGAATTAGTTCTTGATTTTGATGTTGTAAGATCATTACATGTGCAAGGAAATTTAACTTCTCCAGAAATTTTATTATCCCCTGTATTAAAACCAACATATAGAAGAGGTTTAGCAGACAATCATTATTTAATAAAAGGAGAAGTTGTTAATGGAACAGATCCAGTTTCTATGGCTGTTGTAACAATTAGTGATGATTCCACAATTTTAAGAGCAACATTAACAGATGATAATGGTGTATTCTGTCTTGGGAAATATGAAGACGGTAACTATACAATAGAAGTATATTCAAATATTGATGTAACTAAAGACCTTAGTGAATACACTCCAGATGCAACAGAAAAAATAATCGTATCCGGTGAAGATATCACAAATATAAAAATAGATATATCAAATCAGTAAAAAACTTAATTTGCCCGCTTTTTAAAAAGCGGGCAAATTTTTTTTATAAAAACTTGTAAATATTCTTTATTTTATGTTATAATAATATTATCAAAAAATGTCTATTTGTTTTATTTAAGATTAAATTCATCATATTTTAAAGGGAGGGATAGTATGAAGAAAGTATTGTTATTTGTTTTGATTACGTTATTTGTTGTATTTACTTTTGCTAAAAGTGTTGTGGTAGTAGGAACTACTGATAAGATTAGAACACTTGATCCGGCAAAATGTTATGATTATTTTTCAAGCAACATTCTTCAAAATGTATTGGTAGGTCTTGTTGATTATGAAGTGAATACTTCAAACCTTATTCCATCACTTGCAGAAAAATGGGAAGTTTCAAGTGATAGTCTTACTTATACATTCCATTTAAGAAAAGATGCAAAATTCGAAGATGGAACACCAATTGATGCAAAGGTTATGAAATACTCAATTGATAGGGCAATGAAATTAAATGGTGATCCTGCATTCTTATTAACAGATATAGTTGACAGCACAAAGGTTGTTGATGACTATACATTCCAGATTAAATTAAAATACCCATTCTCAGCATTTGTATCAGTTTTAGGATATACAGTAGCATGGCCGGTAAATCCAAAATTGTATCCAGAAAATTCATTCTATGAAGGAGCACCATCAGCATCAGGTCCATATAAGATAACAGAATGGATTAGAGATGTAAGAATTGTTCTTGAAAAGAATGACAAATATTACGGTCCAGCACCAAAAACAGATAAAATCATAATTACATTCTATGAAAGTGCAGCAACATTAAGATTGGCTCTTGAAACAGGACAGATTGATATTGCATTTAGACATCTTGATCCAAGGGATATTAGTGATCTTGAAGCAAATCCAAATATCACAGTATTAAAAGGTAGCAGTCCACAGATTAGATATCTTGTTTTAAATACAAAACAAAAACCATTTGATAATCCATTGGTAAGAAAAGCTATAATGTATGCTGTTGATAGAGAAAGATTAGTAGATGATGTATTTGTAGGACTTGCACAGCCATTATATTCAATGGTTCCAATGGGAATGTGGAGTCATAAAGATATATTCCCAAAAAGAAATTTAAATGCAGCCAAGAGATTATTACAGCAGGCTGGTTATTGGTTTGATAAACCATTGACAATAGACTTATGGTATTCACCAACACATTATGGTACAACAGAAGCAGATGTTGCACAGGTTCTTAAAGAAGCTCTTGAAGAAACAGGAATAATTAAGGTAAATATTAAATATGCAGAATGGTCAACATATGTTGATTACTTCTTAAATGGTGCAATGGGATTATTCTTACTTGGTTGGTATCCAGATTATATTGATCCTGATGATTACTTATGGCCATTCTTAAGTATAAACGGTGCAAAATCAATGGGTAGTTTCTATGAAAGCAAAATAACAGAAGATCTCATGAGAGCAGCAAGGGTTTGTGTAGATCAAAACACAAGATCAGATCTTTATGAACAGGTACAGAATCATCTTGTTGTTGATGTTCCAAATATCCCATTATGGCAGGGAGTAGCAGTTGTTGCATCACAAAAGAATGTAAAAGGTGTATTGCTTGAACCAACTCAGATCTTCAGATATTATTTAATCTACAAAAAATAATCATTAATTAAAACTCCCCGCCATGCGGCGGGGTTTTTAGAGAGGTGATAGTTTTGTCCTTAAAAGATTATATACTTACAAGAATATTACTTGCAATACCTATGATTTTTATACTTCTTGCAGTTATCTTTTTTGTTTTGAGGATTATTCCGGGGGATCCAGTTATGGCTATGATGGGTGGTAAAGCACCCCAAAGCGTAATTGATCAAAAAAGACATGAACTTGGTCTTGATAAACCCATTGTAGTACAATTTTTTGATTATCTTGGTGGATTATTGAGAGGTGATTTAGGAACTTCAACATTAACCTCAAGACCGGTATGGAACGAAATAAAAGATAGATTTCCTGCAACAGTTGAGTTAACCTTATTTGCCTTTTTAATTGCAGTGTTAATAGGTATATTCTGGGGAAGTGAAGCGGCGGCACATAGAGATGGATTTATAGATATTACAGCAAGAGTATATTCAGTATTTATATACGCCATTCCTGTTTTCTGGTTTGGTTTAATGATGCAATATTATTTTGGAATGATCTTAAGATGGTTACCAGTTGCCGGTAGATTATCTCCAATAGTATCTCTTGATACCAAAACAGGATTTTTTATAATAGATTCTATAATAACAGGCAATTGGGAAGCATTAATAGATGTATTAAAACATTTATTAATGCCTGGTATAACGTTAGGATTGGTTATTTCAAGTATATTTTTAAGAATGGTTAGAAATAATACAATTTTAATGTTATCCCAGGATTTTTCAACAGCGGCAAGAGCAAGAGGAATCAGTCAGAGAAGGGTTTTATACAAACACGCTTTAAGAAATGCCATGGTGCCTATTTTAACAGTTATGGGATTACAGCTTGCTATATTATTAGCAGGTGCTGTTTTAACAGAAACAACATTTTCATGGCCGGGACTTGGAAGCTATCTGGTAATGAAAATAAGGTATAGAGATTTTCCTGCTATTCAGGGAACAATAGCATTTTTTGCATTGTTTGTTGTCATTATTAGTATAATAGTTGATATTATCAATGCACTTATAGATCCAAGAGTTAGATATTGAGGTGATAATATGGATAAAGAATTTTATTCACATAAAATAGCATCTTTTTTTAAGGAATTATTCAAAAGTGGAACAGGATGGATTACATTTATAGGTGCAATGATATTAATATTTTATATTTTAATGGCAATTTTTGCACCTCAATTAGCTCCATATAATCCAATACAAAGAGTTGGAAGGGCTTTAAGCGCTCCAAACAGTCAATTTATATTTGGAACAGATAATCTTGGTAGAGATATATTCAGCAGAATATTATATGGTGCAAGAATAGCATTATCCATAGCATTTATTTCTGTTGGTTTTGCATCATTATTTGGAATTCCTCTGGGGTTATTATCAGGATATATAGGAGGGCCATTGGACAGAGTTTTAACATTAATTATGGATGCAATATATTCATTTCCAGGACTTATACTTGCTATTGCAATAGCAGCAGTGCTTGGACCAGGTATGATAAATATAGCGTTATCCATAGCTGTTGTATATACACCAACATATTATAGGGTGATCAGGAATCAGGTAACAGCTATAAAAAATGAGTTATATGTAGAAGGAGCAAGAGCATTAGGAGCAAAAAATTGGGAAATATTGTTTAAATATATACTTCCTAATGTTTTACCATCTGTTGTAGTTGTTTTATCTATGAATCTTGCTGATGCAATAATGACAGAAGCAGGATTGAGTTTTTTGGGTTTGGGAATTGCTCCACCAACACCAGATTGGGGTTATGATTTAAGTAATGGACAGAGATTTGTATTATCAAGAGCATGGTGGGGAATATTATATCCCGGTATGGCAATTATTACAATAGTTTTGGGATTCTCATTATTTAGTGAAGGATTAAATGAATATCTCAATCCTACTATTCGTGAGAGAAGGTGAAGCATTGTGATATTACAAATAAAAAATCTCAATATAAATTATGAAGTAAGAAATGGCTGGGTAAGTGCCGTTCAAAATGTAAATTTATCTATTAAAGAAAATGAAACTGTAGGATTAGTTGGAGAATCTGGTTGTGGAAAATCCACATTGGGTAAATCTTTACTGAAAATATTGCCTAAAAATGCCAGAATTGATGGTGAAATTTTATTTAAAGGAGAAAATATAGCTCCATATAATGAACGTCAGATGAGAAAAATAAGAGGGAAAAATATATCCATGATCTTTCAGGATCCAATGACTTCATTAAATCCAATTATGAAGGTAAAAGATTTATTTTTGGAAACTATAAAGGCGCATTATCCTAAGATTCCGGAAGATGAAGCATTTAAAATGTCAGCAAAAATACTTGAAGAGGTTGGTATAGATCCTGTAAGAATGAATGAATATTCATTCCAGTTTTCTGGTGGTATGCGACAAAGGGTTATGATTGCATTGTCTTTGGTCTTAAAACCAGATCTTGTTATAGCAGATGAACCTACAACATCTCTGGATGTTATTGTTCAGGCTCAAATTATGGAAGTTTTAAAAAAGCTTAAAGATGAACACAATATGTCCATGATTCTTATTACACATGATTTAGGTGTTGTTGCTGAACTGGCAGATAGAATAGGTGTAATGTATGCAGGTCATCTTGTTGAATTATCCACAGCAGAAAAGATATATTATGAGCCTAAACATCCATATACACAGGCATTATTAAAATCAATTCCAAATACTAACATTGATGATAGAGAATTAAGGTATATTCCTGGAGATTTACCGAATCTTGTTAAACCACCAAAAGGATGCAGATTTGCAAATAGATGTCCATATGCTACAGAAAAATGTCATAATGAAGTTCCACCAGATTTTGAAGTTGATGGAACAAGAGTAAAATGTTGGTTATATGAGAAGGTGAAAGCATGAGTACTCCATTAATAGAAGTAAAGAATTTAAAAAAATATTTTCCATTAAAACGGTCTATATCAGAGGTTATAACGAGAAAACCGCAGAAATTTGTAAAGGCTGTTGATGATATTTCTTTTGTTATAAATAAAGGAGAGACATTGGGATTAGTTGGTGAGTCCGGTTCTGGAAAAACAACCACAGGGCGTTTAGTTTTAAGATTGCTCGATCCAACAGATGGAATAATAAAAATAGATGGTGTTGATATCACATCATTATCTCAGGAAGAATTAAGAAAATTCAGAAAAAAAATTCAGATAATTTTTCAGGATCCAATGGCAGCATTAAATCCGTATATGAAAATAGGTGAAGCAATACGGCATGGATTGCAAATACATAAAATAGGAAAAACATATAAAGAACAGAAAGAAATTGTATATAATATAATGGAAAGGGTTAATTTAAAGCCAGCTGAGGAATATTATGACAGATATCCTCGTGATTTATCAGGTGGTCAAAGACAGAGAGTTGTTATTGCAAGGGCATTGGCATTAAAGCCTGAATTTGTTGTTGCAGATGAAGCAATTGCCATGCTTGATGTTTCTGTTAGATCACAGCTTTTAAAATTAATGATAGATCTTAAAGAAGAATTTAATCTCACATATTTATTCATTACACATGATTTAGCAACTACAAAATATATTTGTGATAGGATTGCTGTTATGTATCTTGGAAAAATCGTAGAGATAGGAACATTTGAGGATATTTATAGAAATCCTGCGCATCCTTACACAAAAGCGTTAATTTCAGCGGTGCCAGAACCAGATCCAAAATTAAACAAAGAAAAGATTATACCAAAAGGTGAAGTGCCAAATGCTGTAAATCCGCCAAAAGGTTGTAGATTTCATCCAAGATGCCCATATGCAACAGAAAAATGTAGAACAGAAGAACCACCAGTAATAAAGATTGATGATCAACATGAAGTAAGCTGTCATTTATACGCAAAATAATAAAAATAAATCCCCTGTTAAACAGGGGATTTATTTTTATAACGTTTAAATTTTAAATTGTTTAATAAGAGTATTAAGTTCTTCACTTAAATCTTCAAGTCTATTAGCAACCTTTGTAATCTTTGCAAAGTCTTCGTTCTGTGCTTTTATTTCATTCTTGAAGTTAATTACATCTTCAGCAACGCTTGTAACAGCTTTATTTGCAGTATCTACAGCAGCTGCAATTTCCTCTGTTGATGCTGTTTGCTCTTCTGCTGATGATGCAGTGCTGTCAATCATCATTGAAATACCTTCAATTTCCTGTGTGATACTTTCAAATTGTTCTGCAATTTCAAATACCATCTTGTTTGCTTCATTTATACTTTCAACAACATTTTCTGTTTCTTTATCAACTTCTGAAGCGCTGTTTTGTATTTTTCCAAGTATATTTGCAATTTCTTCTGTGGCTTTTTTACTTTCTTCTGCAAGTTTTCTAATTTCATCAGCAACAACAGCAAATCCTTTTCCTGCTTCTCCAGCTCTTGCTGCTTCAATAGCTGCATTTAATGCAAGGAGGTTTGTCTGTTCTGTAATTGAGTTAATTGTTTCAACAATTTCCTGAATATTAGCAGTTTCACTTGCAAGTACCTTAACTGTTTTTGCGTTTTCCTTTGCCTTTTCATTAACGTCAATCATTTTTGTTTTAACTTCTTCAACGTTCTTTGAACCTTCTTTAGCAAGTCCTGAAACCTGAGTTGATCTTTCCATTATTTCCTGAGTTGATCTTGAAACGTTTTGTGCTGCAGCAGCAATTTCTTCAACACCGGCAGTTGTTTCTTCAAGTGAAGAAGAAGCGTCCTGAACCTTGGAGTTAATTTCTTCAATTTCATCGTATATTCTCAAGTTTAATTCATAATTCTTATCAATAGAATTAGAAACTTCTGAAGATGTTTCAATTAATGTTTTTGAAGATTCCTGAACCTTTTCAACAAGTGTTCTTAATGAAGCAATTGTTTGGTTCATAATTTTAGCAAGAACACCCAATTCATTATTTGCATCAACATGAACTTTAACGTTAAGATTACCCTTTCCAACCTCTTCCATTTCTTTTGTCATAATTAAAATAGGTTTTGTAATTGCTTTATTAACAAATACAATACCAATTACAAAAGCACCAATCATTATTACAAGGAATACAACAATTAATACTGAAGTTTCCTTCCATACTGCGTCTGTAATTGCTTTTTTAGGTATTGCTGTGTAAATCATCCAGTCAGTGTCAGCAATTTTAGAATAAAATGCATAAACAGTTTTTCCATTATAAGTATATTCAACCAATCCTTTCTTATCCGTTGCTTTCTTGAAAAATTCCATGTCTTTAACGCTTACACCCCATTTTTTAGGATCTGTGTGCATTAGAGTAATACCTTCGCTGTTTACAAGATATGAATATTCGTCTTTAAATACTTTATCATCGCCAAAGAATGTATCAACCAGTTCTTTTATTGATAAATCAATTGCAATTACACCAATAATTTCGTTTGTTTGTGGATCTGTAACTGTTTTTGATACGGTAATTAATATATCTCCACTTGAAGCATCTGCATATGGATCGGAAATAGCAACTTTACCGGGAGTTTTCATTGCAGCTTTGTACCATGGTCTTGATGTTGGATCATAATCATCTGGCAATTCTGCGTCTGGCTTCATAAGCATTGTTTTATCCCTTAATCCAATATATACCGCTGCATAATGATAATTATTAACAATGTTATCAAACATTTTGAGCATCCAGTTTCGTTCGTCATATTTATTGCTGTAAGAACCTCTTACATTTGCATCGTTTGAAAGCATGTTGGTAAGATTTATAATGGGTTTAAAATATGTTTCGAGTAATTTTGCATTGGTATCAGTAACCGAGCGAAGATGTTTTTTGTAATTTTCAAAACTTTTGTTGTAATTATTATATGTACTGATACCTGTAAATAATAACATTGGAAGAACAGAAATTAGGATAATAATAGCAATCATCTGCGCTTTTAATGACTTCATAAAGATTCCCCCTTTAAAAAATTTTTTATTGATTTTTATTATTAATATTGATGCCTTTATATGAGTGTATGTATTAATATTTTATCACATTTTCCGGTAAAATAAAAATCAAAAGAAATAATATAAATTTAAAAAACTCCCCTATTTTTTTAAAAAAACAGGGGAGTTTTGCAAAAGTATTAACATATAAATATATATCAGTACATTTATATCTTGAATTTTTTTATTAAATCTTCCAATTTCCTTACAGATTCTTCTAAGATTTGAGATGTTTTTAGCAGTTCTTCGCTGCTTTTTTCTATATAAACAAATTCGTCTTTTGATTCTCTAACATACTCGTTCACATGAAGAACATTTTTTGACGCCTGATCCATAGCTGCTGCCATTTCTTCTGAAGAAGCGCTCTGTTCTTCTGAACTTGAAGCAAGGCTATCAACCATACTTACAATATTTACAACAGAATTCTTAATTGCCTCAAATTCTTTTGAAACCTCTGAACTCTTTTCTGAAACCCTTTCTATAATTTTTGAAACATTTAATGATTTCTGGCTAACAGCATCTGCTTCGTCTTTTATGCCTTTTAATAAGTCAGAAATATTCTCTGTGGCGTTTCTTGTTTCTTCTGCAAGTTTTCTAATTTCATCGGCAACAACGGCAAATCCTTTTCCTGCTTCTCCAGCTCTTGCTGCTTCTATTGCAGCGTTTAAAGCAAGAAGATTTGTTTGTTCAGCGATACTTATAATAGTATCAACTATTTCTCCGATATTTGCAGATTTTTCCTGTAAATTTTTAACGCTTTTTGTATTTTCTACTGCCGCATTTCTGGCTTCAGTGGCTATTTCTAATATTTCTCCAATACTCTTTTCTCCTGATTTTACAGAATTTTCAACATCTGTACTCTTTTCGCTTAAATCCTGTGCTGCTGAACTTACCATTTGAGCCGCAGAAGCAACTTCTTCAACACCAGATGTTGTTTCTTCAATTGATGATGCAGCGTTATCAGATTCTGTAAGAGCGATATTTAAGGTTTCTTCGACCTTTTGTGTAACGTCCTTTAGTTTATTTGAGGCATTTAAAAGATTATTTTTTTCTTTAATCAAGTTGGAATTTTCTGAGATTATTGATTTTATTAATAATCTTAAGGATTTTCTCATATTTTCAAGTGAATGTTCAAGATGTCCAATTTCAGATTTTGATGTAATTTTTATTTCTTCGTTTAATATGCCGTTTTCAATTTTTTTGATGTTATCAACAAGTCTATTTATGGATTTTGTAACCAGTACTTTCATTATGTAGAATATAACAAATACAATAATAACAAGAATTAATAATAGAATAAGAATATTTTGTATAGTGGAGTTATATAATGATTCATAAATCTCATCTTCATAGGCTGTTATTACAACATATAAGTCGCCGCTCATTTTTTTCACATAAGCGATTTTTTTGTATAATTTATCAGAATTTGTAGATTTTGGAAAATAATATTCATAAAAACCATTTTCCTTTTCAATGGCAAGATCAACAATTTTTTTACCACTTTTTGGATCAACAGCAGTAGCTTCCTTTCCGATTTTAGATTTGTCCTTATATATAAAATATTTTCCATCTTTTGTATATACTATAGGATATGTATTATCTCCAATATATGATGTTGAGTATAATTTTTCATATAATGAATCAAGGAATTTTTTCTTTCTTTCATCTAATTTTTTATCTATATCATCAATATAAATTCCAGTTCCAACCATCCATTTAAATTCAGGAATCCAGAAAGCAACACCTAATTTTGGAAATAATTTATCTTCTGGTTCTCCAGGTTTTGACCAGTGGAAAAGCAAAATTCCATCATCATTATTTTTATAAGCCTCTTTGGCTCTGTTTATTAATTCTCTAAGGATATATATTCCGGTTTTATCTTTTAAATCATATAAATTTTTACCTTCAAGAGAAGGTTTAGCAGCATGCATAATATTTACTCCGTGTTCATCGTATATATAATAATATCCAGTTCCATTGTCATATCTTATTTTTCGAACAGCTTCTTTTGCAAGATTTTGAGCTTCTTCAAAGGACATTTCACCTTTTTTTGCTTTTTCTACATAGCTGTTAATTATATCTTTCACAACAGCATTTAAGGTTTTTAACCTTAAAATAGAGGCATCCATCATCTCTTCTTTTAATTGTTCTGTTCCTGTACGATATGTTTCCATTGTTGTAGCAATGTTTTCCACGCTTTGCTTTAATACGCCGTTTTTTACATATTGATCTGTCAAGTTTTTAAGGTTTTTATACATTGCAATACCGTTTATCAAAAATCCGACAATGATAACAATTGAAACAGATAAAATAACCTTAAACCCCAGCGTTTGATGAAAATTTACCTTTTTCATATTCCACACCCCTTTGAATTTTTTTTAATATAGAGATATTTGTAAATATTATATCATTAAATTTTAAAAAAAATACAATGGAAAAACTTTAAATTTGCGTAACGAAAAATATTTTTGATTTTGAGTTAAATAAAAAAAGCACTTCGGTATTGAAATCCGAAGTGCTTTAAATTTTAAATTTTAGATTTTAAATTGTTTAATAAGAGTATTAAGTTCTTCACTTAAATCTTCAAGTCTATTAGCAACCTTTGTAATCTTTGCAAAGTCTTCGTTCTGTGCTTTTATTTCATTCTTGAAGTTAATTACATCTTCAGCAACGCTTGTAACAGCTTTATTTGCAGTATCTACAGCAGCTGCAATTTCCTCTGTTGATGCTGTTTGCTCTTCTGCTGATGATGCAGTGCTGTCAATCATCATTGAAATACCTTCAATTTCCTGTGTGATACTTTCAAATTGTTCTGCAATTTCAAATACCATCTTGTTTGCTTCATTTATACTTTCAACAACATTTTCTGTTTCTTTATCAACTTCTGAAGCGCTGTTTTGTATTTTTCCAAGTATATTTGCAATTTCTTCTGTGGCTTTTTTACTTTCTTCTGCAAGTTTTCTAATTTCATCAGCAACAACAGCAAATCCTTTTCCTGCTTCTCCAGCTCTTGCTGCTTCAATAGCTGCATTTAATGCAAGGAGGTTTGTCTGTTCTGTAATTGAGTTAATTGTTTCAACAATTTCCTGAATATTAGCAGTTTCACTTGCAAGTACCTTAACTGTTTTTGCGTTTTCCTTTGCCTTTTCATTAACGTCAATCATTTTTGTTTTAACTTCTTCAACGTTCTTTGAACCTTCTTTAGCAAGTCCTGAAACCTGAGTTGATCTTTCCATTATTTCCTGAGTTGATCTTGAAACGTTTTGTGCTGCAGCAGCAATTTCTTCAACACCGGCAGTTGTTTCTTCAAGTGAAGAAGAAGCGTCCTGAACCTTGGAGTTAATTTCTTCAATTTCATCGTATATTCTCAAGTTTAATTCATAATTCTTATCAATAGAATTAGAAACTTCTGAAGATGTTTCAATTAATGTTTTTGAAGATTCCTGAACCTTTTCAACAAGTGTTCTTAATGAAGCAATTGTTTGGTTCATAATTTTAGCAAGAACACCCAATTCATTATTTGCATCAACATGAACTTTAACGTTAAGATTACCCTTTCCAACCTCTTCCATTTCTTTTGTCATAATTAAAATAGGTTTTGTAATTGCTTTATTAACAAATACAATACCAATTACAAAAGCACCAATCATTATTACAAGGAATACAACAATTAATACTGAAGTTTCCTTCCATACTGCGTCTGTAATTGCTTTTTTAGGTATTGCTGTGTAGATTATCCAGTTTATACCTTTAACCTTCGAATAAAATGTATATATTCTTTTTCCGTTTTGAGTATACTCAATTAAACCGCTATTGTTTGTGGATTTTCTGAAAAATTCCGAATCTTTAACATTAACTCCCCATTTTTCAGGATCTGTGTGCATTAAAGTAATACCTTCGCTGTTTACAAGGTAAGAATATTCTTCCTTAAATACTTTATCGTCACCAAAGAATGTATCAACCAGTTCTTTTATTGATAAATCAATTGCAATTACTCCAATAATCTCATTTGTTTGTGGATCTGTAACTGTTTTTGATACAGTAATTAATACGTCATTATTTCCTGCATCAACATATGGTTCAGAAATTATGATTTTTCCCGGCGTTTTCATTGAAGCCTTATACCATGGCCTTGATGTTGGATCATAATCAGCAGGCAAATCATCACTTGGGATGGATAACATAGTTTTGTCCTTTAATCCCATATATACTGCTGCATAGTGGTAATTATCAACAATATTTTTAAATATTTTAAGTATATTGGTTCTTTCATCATGTTGATTGCTGTATGCCGACTTTACATTAATGTCATTGGATAATGTATTTAAAAGGTTTATAATTGGGTCAAAATATGTTTCTAATAACTTTGCATTGGTATCGGTAACTGAACGAAGATGTTTTTTATAATTTTCAAAGCTCTTGTTATAGTTGTTATATGTGCTAATTCCGGTAAATATAGCCATTGGAAGAATAGAGATTAAGATAATAATACCTATCATTTGAGCTTTTAATGATTTCATATTTAACCTCCTTTTGTTAGATTGTTATTTTTTTAATTAAGTTAATCCCAAAAAATTACCCAAAAAGCAAAAGCTTTTTGGGATATCTAAGATAAATAATAAAAATTATCCTTACAAGTTCTTACTATAAGAAGCAATGTATAAATTTCTCATCCATTTAATATCTTCTTCTGATAATTTATGTCCTCCGCCCATTAATTCAACATTAAAAGCTATATTAGCGCTTTTTTCTGTTATTTCAGCTGCTATTAAAGCTTCTTTTAAAGTTCTTCCTATTGCCACAATTCCGTGATTTGCTAATAAAATTCCATAAACTCCTAACTTAAACTTTTTAACTGCTTCTATAGCAAGATCCTTTGTTCCGGGAAGCTTATATTCAGCCACTGGTATTTCCCCGCCAATAATTTGTGCCTGGTCTTCAATATAACATGGAACAGGTTTTCTCAAAGCTGAAAAAATTGAAGCATAAAGACTGTGTGTATGAACTACTGCTGTTATTTCAGGAAAATTCTTATAGATTTCAAGATGTAAAGCTTTTTCGCTTGATGGTTTTAAACCGTCTATATGTTTTTCTGTTTCAAAATCAAGAACAGATATATCATCCACATTTAAAACATCATATGGAACACCTGATGGAGTAATATATATCCTGTTTCCGTCTCTAATACTAACATTTCCCCATGTTCCTTTAATTAACCCTTTTTTTTCCAGATACTCAATTGCATAAATAATTTCTTTTTTCAATATATTTTCACCTACCTATTATTGTAAGCCTTAACAGCTTCAGCGAGTATATATGTTGCCTTTTTCAATTTTTCACTTTCAAGAACATAAGCAATTCTTATTTCCTGTTTTCCAGAACCTTCTGTAGCATAAAAACCTGTAAGTGGTGCAACCATTACAGTAGTATTGTCAATAGCAAAATCTGTAAGCATCCATTTTACAAATTCTTCGCTATCGTCAATAGGTAACTTTACAGAAACATAAAATGCACCTTTTGGTTTTTTAAATACAGCACCTTCTATTTTTGACAACTCTTCATAAACAGCTAATCTCCTTTTATCATATTCTTCGTAAACTTCTTTTATGTATGAATCATCCATTTCAAGAAGTCCTATAGTTCCTAATTGAGCTGTCATTGGAGGACAGAGCCTTGATTGAGCCATTTTCATTACCTGGTTGTATAATTCTTTGTTTTTGGTAGCGAAAACACCTACTCTTGCACCACATGCGCTATATCTTTTTGAAATACTGTCTACAACAATTGTTCTATCGTATTCTTCAAAGGCCATTGTAGAAATATGTTTTGTTCCGTCAAATGTAAATTCCCTATAAACTTCATCAGAAATAATAAACAAATCGTGTTTTTTAGCAAAATCTACAATTCTTTTTAATTCTTCTTCTGAGTATACAGCTCCTGTTGGGTTTGAAGGATTTGAGAAAATAATGCCTCTTGTTTTTGAAGATAAAGCTTTTTCAAATTCTTCTGTGGAAGGAACTGCATATCCTGTTTCAGGTAAAGCTCTTACAGGAACGAGTTTTACGTTAATCATTTCGGCAAATCCTCTGTAATTTGCATAAAATGGTTCAATTACAATTACTTCATCTCCTGGATCAGCAATAGCAGCCAATGCAAATACAATAGCTTCACTTCCGCCATTAGTAACGATAATTTCTTCTGGTGTAAATGGAATGTCATGCTTATTATAATATTTTGAAAATGCTTCCCTTAATTCCATTAATCCTGCTGAATGAGTATAGGCAATAACTTCAGGTTTATAATTTTCAATGTAATCAAAAAATGCTTTTGGAGTTTCAAGATCTGGTTGTCCTATATTTAAATGCAAAACAGTTTTTCCAGCTTTTTTTGCTTCTTCTGCATATGGAACAAGCTTTCTAATAGGTGATGCCTGCATGTTTAAAACCCTTTGTGAGAAATTCATTTTTTTCCCTCCCGGTATTAAAAATTTTGATATTTTTTTCATAACTAATTTTACCATAAATGTTAAGCTTTTTTTCATATAAATTTGTAATAATTAAGTGTAGCATTTATTAAATCTTAAAACATAATAATATAAGAATGAAAGAGTGAGAGCAATGGATATTGAGTATTTAAAAAAATATGGTAAAATAATAGGGGTTGATGAAGCCGGGCGAGGGCCGCTGGCAGGACCTGTTGTTGCTGCTGCAATTGAAGTGGAAAATGAGAATCAACTTAAAATACTTGAAGAGATTTCAAATGATTCAAAAAAATTATCAGAAAAGAAAAGAGAAGAGATTTATGAAATATTAATAAAAAACTTTAATTATTCAATAGAAATTGCTACACCTGAAGAAATAGATATTTATAACATATTTTCAGCAACGACACTGGCAATTGAAAGGAATTTAAAAAAATATAATCTTTCAAATGCTTATGTTATAATAGATGGCAAGAATTTCAAATTAAGTATTGAAAATTATGAATGTATTGTTAAAGGAGATGCAAAGTCTAAAACAATAGGAGCTGCTTCAATACTTGCCAAGGTTTATAGGGATAGATTAATGGTAGAACTTGATAAACAATATCCGGAGTATAACATGAAAAAACATAAAGGATATCCAACAAAAGAACATATAAAACTAATAGAAGAAAATGGAATAAAAGAATTTCATAGAATAACCTTTAATCCAATAAAAAGAATGATTATTGAAAAAAACGTTTCAATTAATAAAAAAGAATTTTCCACCATGCGTTTAATGAGAATAGGAGTACTTTAATGAAAGGGGATAATATGAGGGATAAAGCCAGAGAAAAGTTTGAACAATTGCTTGAAATAATGGAAGAGTTACGTTCTGAACATGGTTGTCCGTGGGATAGAAAACAGACTCACGAAAGCTTAAAACCATATATGATTGAAGAAGCATATGAAGTGGTGCATGCAATAGACGAAAATAATATGGATGAATTAATTGAAGAATTAGGAGATGTAATGTTGCAGGTTGTATTTCATTCACAAATTGCAAGAGAAAATAATGAATTTACAATTGTTGATGTGCTTGAAAGAATTAATTCAAAAATGATACGTCGTCATCCACATGTTTTTAAAAATGAAGGGGAATATTCATATGAACAATGGGAAAAAATAAAGGCTAAAGAAAAAGGGAAAAAGCAATATTCAAAAATAGGTGAGATAAATAAAGGACTTCCACCATTAATGAATTTAAGAAGATTAATAGAAAATTCATTTGCAGTGGATTATGACCCATATAAAGAAAAAAATATATTTGAATTATTAAAGAGAGATTTGGAAAGTCTTGAAAATGAAGGTAACGAAAATAATGAAATAGAATTATTAACGCATTTAATCTATTATTTTGTAAAAAAAGAAAGAAATATAGATTCACTGTTATCAAAGGCTGCAAAGGAATATTTTGAAAAATATAAGAAATTTGAAAACGGGGAGGATAAGGAATGAAAAAAGGTTTGTTGATTTTGATGATGATTGTATTTGCTATTGTATCTGTTTTTGGTGTAGTTAGTTATCAGGAATTAGAGGATAAAACCATTGTGAAAATCAATGGTGAAGCTGTAAATTACGATTATTTCCAATCACAGGCAAAGACGCTTGAATTATTAAGAGGAATAAACAATTTAAATGGTGAATTTTACAAAGTGCTCGTTGGAAGCAAAGAAGGAAACCAAACAATTCAAAAATATGAAAAAATGAAATTGGATAAATTAAGTGGTGAAATATTATTTATTCAATTTACAGAAAAAGAAAAAGGGATAAATCTTGAAAAAGAAGAACTTTTTAATAGCATTTCAAATGATATAAATAATGTATTTAAAAGTTCAGGATTGTCAGAAGATAAAATAAAGCTTTATTTATTATCAAAGGGTTTCGAAAATAAAGAGCAATATATTTATAGTATATATCATGAAAAATTATATAAAAAAGCAATATCAGCGATTTATCAATATCTTCTTGAAAATGTAGAAGTATCAGATGAGGAAATAAAAGCGGAGTATGAAGCTAATAAAGATTCATATTATAGTCCTCAACGAGCAACATTGGATTTGATTCTTTTTAAAACAAGTGAAGAGGCTTCTCTTGTATATCAGAAAATAATAGATGGGTATTATACATATGATGATGTATATAAAACAAAATTGGAAAGTTCAGAAGCAACGTCTTTGACTATTTCTCTTGAAGATAATACAAATGATCTGGTTAATCAAATAAAATCTTCCTTTCCAGGCGCAATATTAAAACCAATGAAATACAGTGGCTCTATTTATTCTCTTATAAAGATTGAAAAGAAATATCCTAAAAGATCTTTAACTATTGATGAGGCAAAGGAAAGAATAATAAACAAATTAAAAGATGAAAAAGCAAAGAAATTATTTGATAAATTGGTCGCTGAAGAATTTGAAAAATTTAAATCAAATTCAACGGTAATAATTAATTCAAAATATTTCAAAGGAGATGAAAGCAATGGCAAAAATAACTAAAGAAGATGTAATGAATGCTTTAAAAAATGTATATGATATGGAAATAGGTTTTGATGTAGTCTCATTAGGGCTTATATATGACGTAAATGTTGATGAGGAAAATAACGTTCATGTATTAATGACATTAACAACACCAATGTGTCCTCTCGCAGGGATGATTACAGAAGATGCGAAAAATAAAGTTGGATCAATTGAAGGTGTAAAAAGCGTAAAAGTAGAATTAACCTTTGATCCTCCATGGGATCCTTCAAAAGCTTCAGATGAAGTAAGAACAATACTTGGAATATGAGATTAAATGAATATATAAAAAATAATAGGGAAATAATGTTAAAAAAGGGGATATTTAATCCCCTTTCTTTTGTTGCAAAATTAATTTCAAAAATAAAAAAAATAGAATTTTCAAAGATTATCCTCGATCGTGATTTTGAAATAGATGATAAATTGCTATTACTCCTGAATAAGATAATTATTGAAGATTATCCTGTGGAATATATCACCAAATCTGCAGAATTTATGGATTTTGAATTATATGTTGATGAAAATGTATTAATTCCGAGGATAGAAACAGAAGATCTTGTTAAAATTGCAATGAAAATAATAGAAAAAAATAAATATAAAAATATACTTGATCTTGGAACCGGTAGTGGAGCAATTGCAATAGCATTAAAAAAAAGCTTTCCGGAAATTAATATTTATGCATCTGATATTTCTGAAAAGGCTTTAAAAGTTGCTAAAAAAAATGCTGATAAAATTAATGTGAAAATAGAATTTTTTGAAAGTGATATTTTTTATAACATTCCAGAAGAAGTTTTAAAAAAAGTAGATTTTATAGTTTCCAATCCCCCGTATGTAGAGGAAAAATTTTATATAAACTCAAATTCATTAAAGTATGAACCTGAAAATGCATTGGTTGCAGGTAAAGATGGTCAGGATTTCTTTCTGCGATTATCAAATGAGTTTCCAGATTTATTGTTTGAAAAGCATTATTTATTTGAAACAACTGAATTTAATATAGAAAAAACAAAAGAGATTTTGTCTGAATTTGGAATTATAAAAATTTACAGAGATTCATTTGAAATTAATAGATTTGTTGAAAAATTAAAAAAGTGATATAATTTAAATAATGTTATCAATATAAATATTGGGGGTGGCAATATGAAAAAAAAGGTGTATGTATTAATTGTATTTTTTTTAGCTGTAATAATGGTTTTTTCAGATAAAATAATTTTAAAGACCACCTTTCAAATTGCCCCGCCAAAATATTATATTGAAGATAATGAAGTAAAAGGTATATGCTATGAAATATATGAAGAGCTTAATAAAAGACTTGAAAAATATAATATAGAGATTCAATGGGATGGAAAATTTAAAAACATGACATATATCACAGAAGAATTATCAAAAGGATTTATTGATATTTTTATTGGAATAGCAAAAAATGATTATAGGGAAAATATAATGAATTTTTCAGATTTTCCATTATATTCTGTAACCTATATGATTCTTACAAATAAGGATTTTAATAAATCGCTAAACGAATTAAAACTTGGTGTAATTAAAGGAACTAAGACAGAACAGCTGTTTTTTGAGGTAACCAAAAACAAAAATAAAGCTATTGAATTTGAAAATATAGAAGAAGCAATTAATCCGTATTTGAAAAATAAAATAGAGGGTGTATTTTATAACTCTCTTACGCTTGGATATTATTACAATAAATCTTTAAAAAAAATCTCGAAAATTGTTAATATGCCGATGCCTAAATATTATCATTATATAGGATTTTCCAGGAAAGTTTCCGAAGATATAAAAAATATTGTAGATAAGGAAATAAAAGAAATAGTAATTAATGGAACTGTTGAAAAAATACTGGAAAAATATGGTTTAAAGGAATTTGCAAAACCCGGGAATTATCTTAAATTAGCCAATGTTGATTGGCCACCATATGAATGGTATGAAAATGGTGAATGGAAAGGAATAGACACCGAGGTTTTAAAAAGAGTTTTTGAAAACATGGGATTTAAGGTGGATATTATTTATTTAAACTGGTTGCGAGTATTGGATTATATAAAAAAAGGTATGATAGATGGAACTTTTTCTCTTTCTGTTACAGATGAGAGAAGAAAGTATATGTTATTTTCAGAAGAACCATTAAGTACAGGTGCAGATGTATTTATATATAAAAATAAAAATATAAACTTTGAAGATGATATAAGCAATTATAAATGTGGATATGTAAAGGGATTTAATTATAATAACAGATTAAAAGATTTTAATCTACAATATTATGCTGTATCAGATGATATAATTGGAATAAAGGGGTTTATTAATGATCGATTTGATATATATGTAATAGATAAAAATGTGGCTTTATATTATTTGAAAAAATTTAATTATAAAGGTCAGGTTTATTTTTATCCAATTAGTAAAAAAAATATGTATTATATAGGGCTTTCCAGAAAGAATGAATTCTCTGAAGAAATAATAAAAATGTTTAATGAAGAATTAAAAAGATTTAAGAAAACAGAAGAATACAGGGAAATATTGAAAAAATATAACATTACATATGAAGATTTATGGCAATAGAGGTGATTTAATGAAGTTAAAAACAATATTTATAAATCTTCTGATATTTTTACTATATATTATATTTATGCTTTATTATACCCAGAGAACAGAAAGTTATATAAATGATTTTTATAATTATATAAGCCTGTTATTTAAAAATTATCTGTGGGAATATAATGATAAGGCTATGGAAGATATATCTAATATAATTTTTAAGAATGTTGAATATAGAGAAATAGCTGTTTATGATGAGTCAGGAAATTTATTCTTTAAAATGGAAAATCCCAAAAAATTAAATAAAATAGATCTTTTTTTTGAAAAAATGAATTTTATTCATGAAGTTTCATTATCTAAATCACTGGACAACAATGGAATATATATAGGTGAAATGTATGTAAAAATGGTCAATAGAAGTTTTTATGTAAAATTGTTGGGGTTTTTAATTTATGTATTATTAGCCTTTTTATATAATCAGATGGTTGTTATAAATGAAACAAAAAGAAAGCTTGAAAAATCCAATAGAGAGCTTGAAGATACGCTTGAAGAACTGGAAAATACCATAGAAAATCTAAATAGAACGCAGGAATTGCTTATAAACTCAGAAAAAATGGCGTCATTGGGTAGACTTGTGGCGAATATTTCTCATGATTTAAATACACCTCTTGGAATTGCATATACATCGGTTACACAATTAATAAAAGATTTCAAAAAACTTGAAGAAGGATATATATCCGGGCAGGTATCTAAAAAACTGTTTGAAGATTATTTAAATTCAGGAAACGAATTATTGGATATTATACTTGCCAATTTAATGAGAATGTCTGATTTAATAAAAAGTCTTAAAAAAGTATCAGCGCAGGAAGTTTCCAACATAAAATTAAAAGTAAATCTAAAAGAGGAATTAGAAGCAATATTAAAATCATTAAACCCTGTTATCAGAAAAACATCACATAAAATAAGTTTAAAATGTCCTGATGATATAGAAATGGTTACATATCCTGGAGCTATTGCTCAAATAATAACCAATTTTATTGATAATTCTTTAAAGCATGGTTTTAAAAATTATAAAGAAAATGGTAGAATAAATATAGAGGTATTTAATGAAAAAGATAGTGTGAAAATTATATATTCAGATAATGGTAAGGGTATGGATGAAAAAACTAAAAGTGCCATATTTGAACCATTCTTTACCACTGACAATTCCGGTGAAAGCAGTGGTATAGGTATGAATGTCGTATATAACCTTGTAAACACTGTGTTGCAGGGCCAAATATATGTAGAAAGCGCTCCGGGAAAAGGTGTGAAATTTACAGTTATTCTTCCAAAGGTTGTCTCTGAGTCGAAATAGGGGGTGATACAATGGACTTCAATGAAGAGTTTATAAAATTCGTAGATAATGATGCTGAAACTGCTGAAAATGTCATAGAATCAAAACCATGGAAAATACTTATTGTTGATGATGAAAAAGATGTTCATAGAGTAACAAGAATAGTATTAAAAGGACTAACCTTTGAAGGAAGACCTATAAAGTTAATCAGTGCATATTCTAAAGAAGAAGCGCTTGAAATTTTAAGGAAAGATAAAGATATTGCACTTGCAATAATTGATGTAGTAATGGAAGATAAACATGCAGGTCTTGATCTTGTAAAATATATTCGTGAAAATTTAAAAAATCATAAAACACGTCTTGTAATCAGGACAGGACAGCCGGGATATGCCCCTAACAAAGAAGTTGTTTTAAATTATGATATAAACGATTATAGAGAAAAAACAGAATTAACATCAGAACGACTAATTACAGTAATCCTTTCCGGATTAAGGTCATATAGAGATATAGTAAATCTGGAAAAAGAAGCCGAATCTTTGAAAACAATATTTGGATTTGCTACAGAATCAACCAGTGAAACCAATGAAGATATATTTTTAGAGAGTTCATGTAAAGTGGTAAGAAATATGGCAGAAAACTATGATATTATATTAAATACAAAAATATGTGAAGATTATCCGGAGTTTCATAGTAATAAAAAGAATTTTATACACTGGGAAAATGAGAAGGAGTTCTTTGTTATATTTAATTCTGATACAGAAAGGCAAAAAGTATTTTGTGTAAGTTCGGAAAAACCAATTCCTGAAAATTTAAAAAACCTGCTAAACCTTTTCTTGTTGCATATAATTACTACTGTTGAAAAAATGAGAATTTCGAATGAATTAAATGAAACGCTATATGAAATAATATTTACCCTTGGTGAATTACTTGAATCACGTTCTGAAGAAACAGGAGAACATGTTTTAAGAGTTTCAAATATTGTATATGATATTGCACAGGCTGCAGGAATAGAAGAACATAAGGCATTTGAATTTAAAATAGCTTCTATGTTACACGATATTGGAAAGATTGGAATACCTGATTATATACTAAATAAACCAGGGAAGCTTACAGACTCTGAATTTGAAATAATGAAAGAACACACAGTTATAGGTTATAGAATACTTGCATCTTCAAATAAAGATATATTTAAAATAGCTGCATCAATTGCAAAATATCATCATGAAAATTGGGACGGAAGTGGTTATCCTGAAGGATTAAAAGGAAAAGAAATACCAATAGAAGCAAGAATTACAGCTATAGCAGATGTTTATGATGCGCTTGTATCTGATAGGGTATATAGACCTGGCTGGCCAAAAGAAAAGGTTATAAAGTATATGAAGGATATGAAAGGTAAAAAATTTGATCCCGAATTGCTGGATATTTTCTTAAGTAAAATTGTTGATAAATTTTAAAAGACTCACACTTAGGTGAGTCTTTTTTTATAGAAAGTTCATTCATACGACTTGAGTGCTAATCTTCGAAAATTGTTCGTTCTCAGGGGTCGTTGCAGACTCACGTCCATGTTCGTCTTCACTCAAAATCACATCCGTGTGATTTTGTCCGGCTCCACTTCGAATTTTTTCGGGAATTTTCAAGTTTTCGCTCATATTATTATTTCTATTTTCTTTTACATCTCTTCATTAGCAGTTTTTTTCGGGTGCTCTGCGAGTATTCATTCACTTTTATTTTTTCAATCGTTTGTAATTTTACCTTGGACACTCTGCGAGCCTTCACTCGCTTTTATTTTTTCCAACTATCCTGTAATCCCCGCTGCGGGAAATTCTTAGTTTTCATTCACATTATTTTTCTCAATTATAAAAAATTTCACTTTCCTGAGCAAATGTTATTATTTCTATTTTTCGAAAAGACTTTTGTAGAGAAACGTTCGAAGTATTCGAGAAAACTTTTTTTCATCATAAAAGATAAAAACTCCCTCAAAAATGAGGGAGTTTTGGCGTGCCCGACTGGATTTGAACCAGCAACCTTTGGATCCGCAGTCCAATGCTCTATCCAATTGAGCTACGGGCACATTTGTAAAAACTATAAAAATTGGTAAAAAAAATGGCGGAGAGGGTGGGATTCGAACCCACGGTGGAGTTACCCCCACACTTGCTTAGCAGGCAAGCGCCTTCGGCCGCTCGGCCACCTCTCCGACGCACAATCATTATTATAACATGAAGATTATTCTTTGTCAATACTGTTAAGGTAAATTTTTGGGTCGTATTCCTTTAATTTTTTATCAATGATTTCTAATAATTTATCGAAAGATTCTGTAATTTCAACCTCTTCAGCATTCTTTTCATATCTTAACTTCACTTCAACCTTACCGTCTTTCATCTTTTTACCCAATACAACCTTCATTGGAATACCTATTAAGTCTGCATCTTTAAATTTAAATCCTGGTGATGCATCTCTATCGTCGTATAATACATCGTATTTATCCTTTAAAAGATTATAAATTTCTTCCGCTTTCTCTACAAGCTCTGGTTTTTTCATTGAAACAGGTATAATAACAATTTCAAATGGAGCAATACTTCTTGGCCATAACATGCCATAATCGTCGTGTAATTGTTCAACAATAGCACCTAAAGTTCTTGAAACACCCCAACCGTAACAACCCATAATAAATGGTTTTGATCTACCGTCTTCATCTGTATAATAGGCGTTAAGTTTTTCAGAATATTTTGTTCCCAATTTAAATACCTGTCCAACTTCAATTCCCTTTGCTTCTTTTAAAGGTTTTCCGCACTTTGGACAAGGTTCTCCTTTTTTAACCATTCTAATATCAGCAAAAATGTCCACATTAAAATCTCTATTGAGATTCACATTAACATAATGTGTATCCTTTTCCATGCCACCTGTGATACCATTTTTTATACCTTTAATGCTTAAATCGCCAACAATTTTCAAATTATCTTTTTTAATTCCAACAGGACCAATAAATCCAGTTTCCACACCAAATTCCGCTTTTATTTCTTCAGGTGCTCCCATTTCAAGTGTTTGATCCTTTAATAATCCTCTTAATTTTGCAATGTTAAGATCATAATCGCCGCGAATCAAAGCGAGTACCCAACCATCTCTTCCTTTAAATAAAAGGGATTTTATAATCTTTTCTTTTGAAGAGTTAAGGAAGTTTGCAACATCATCAATTGTTTTTACATCAGGTGTTGAAACCTTTTTAATTTCTTTTTCTTCTTCATTTTCTACTTCAAATGTAAGTTTTGATTCTGCTTTTTCATCTGTTGCGTAATATCCGCAATCACAATAATATATAGTGCTTTCTCCGTATTCTGCCAATACCTGGAATTCGTGGGATTTATTTCCACCAATTGCACCTGTATCTGCTTCAACTACTCTATAATCCACACCAAGTCTTTTTAAAATATTTTCATAGGCCCTGTAAAAATCTTCGTATGTTTCATCGAGTGATTCTTCTGAATTATGGAAAGAATATGCATCTTTCATTATAAATTCCCTTGCTCTTAAAACTCCAAAACGTGGTCTTATTTCATCTCTGTATTTGTTAGCAATCTGGAATAATGAAATTGGCAATTGTTTATATGATCTCAATTCATTTTTTACTATTGTAGTTATCATCTCTTCATGTGTAGGACCTAATGTAAAATCCCTATTATGTCTATCTTTTAACTTCATCATTTCTGGTCCATAGTCATCCCATCTTCCGCTTTGCTGCCATATTTCAGCAGGTTGTATTATAGGCATTAATATTTCCTGAGAGCCGATTTTTTCCATTTCTTCCCTTACAATATTTTCTATCTTTTTCAATACCTTTGTTCCTAAAGGTAAGTATGTATATACCCCAGAAGCTGTTTTTCTTATAAAACCTCCTCTAATTAACAATTCATGACTTTTTATTTCAACGTCATTTGGAACTTCTTTTAATGTTGGTGCGTAATATTTTGACATTCGCATCATGTATAACCTCCTTAAATCGATTATTTTTGATTTTCCTTAATTTTAACATATAATCTTGAATAAAAAGATAACGTTTATATTACGAAAATTCGAAAAATAATTTGCTGAAAAATTTAAAATCTTCTTAATTATAAAGTGATATAATACGTATAACTGACAAAAAACTTTTTTAGGAGGGATTAAATTGAAAAAATTCTATGTAACAACGCCTATATATTATGTAAATGCAGAACCGCATATAGGATCAAGTTATACCACAATAGTAGGAGATATAATTTCAAGATATAAAAGAATGAGAGGATTCGATGTATTTTATTTAACAGGAACAGATGAACACGGTCAAAAAATCCTTCAGGCAGCAAGAGCTAAAGGGATTTCACCACAGGAATTATGTGATGAATTATCGGGAAAATTTAAAACATTATGGAAAGATTTAAAAATCACCAATGATTACTTTGTAAGAACAACAGACGAGCAACATATGAAAACAGTTCAATTTTTTGTGAAAAAAATGCTTGAAAATGGTGACATATACAAAGGAAAATACGAAGGTTGGTATTGTGTTCCATGTGAAACATACTGGACAGAAGATGAAATTGAAGAAAAAGACGGCAAAAAAGTATGTCCTTCATGTGGAAGAGAAGTAAATTGGGTTGAAGAAGAAAATTATTTCTTTAAATTATCAAAATACAATGAACCGTTAAAAAAGCATTTTGAAGAGAATCCAGATTTTCTTGAACCTGAATTTAGAAAAAATGAAATGCTTAAAATACTTGAAAGCGGTCTTAAAGATTTAAGTATCACAAGAACCACATTTGATTGGGGCGTTCCAATGCCAGATGATCCAAAACATGTAATTTATGTATGGGTAGATGCATTAATTAATTATGTAAGTGCATTGGGCTATCCGGAAAATATGGAAAAATTTGAAAAATATTGGCCTGCTGATTTACATTTAATTGGAAAAGAAATCAATAGATTCCATTCATTAATCTGGCCGGCAATGTTAATGTCAGTAGGATTGCCTCTACCTAAAAAAATATTTGCTCATGGCTGGCTTACTGTAAATGGACAGAAAATATCAAAATCTCTTGGAAATGCAATTGATCCAAGAATTCTTGTTGAAGCATATGGAAATGATGTAATAAGATACTATTTATTAAGAGACATTGTATTTGGAAAAGATGGAGATTTTTCAGAAGATAATTTAATTACAAGATACAATTCTGATCTTGTAAATGATTTAAGTAATCTTGTTCATAGAACATTATCCATGGTTAATAAATACTTTGATGGAGTTATACCGGAAATCGGTGAAACGGAGGAAGTTGACAATCAACTTAAAGATCTCATTAACTCAACAGTGGAAAAATACGAAAATTACATGGATAAATACTTATTCACCAATGCGCTTGAAAGTTTATGGGAATTGGTAAGATTTACAAATAAATACATAGATCTTACAGAACCATGGTTACTTGGAAAAGACGAAAGCAAAAAATCAAGGCTTGGTACTGTAATGTATAACCTCATGGATTCAATTAGAATAATTGCATTATTAATTTCACCTGTAATGCCAGATACAGCATTGAAAATACTTGGTAAATTAGGTATTGAAAATGTAGAAGAATACATAAAAGATGAAAATATAAAAATTGGATTATTAAAAAGCGGTGTAAAGGTAAATATTGGAGAACCAGTATTCAAAAGAATAGATGTAAAAAAATGGGAAAAAGTTATAAAAATGAAGGAGGAGAAGAAAATGGAAGAAAAGAAAACAGAAGTAAAAGAAGTAAAGAAAGAAGAAGAAAAAACAGAAAATGTTTTAATTGATATAAATCATTTTGCGCAGGTTGATTTAAGGGTAGCTAAAATTTTAGAAGCAGAAAAAGTAAAAAAATCAAGAAAGCTTGTAAAATTACAGCTTGATCTTGGAGAATTAGGTAAAAGGCAGATTGTAGCAGGTATTGCAAATTATTATGAACCTGAAAATCTTGTAGGAAAGAAAATAATAGTTGTTGCTAATTTAAAACCAGCAAAATTAATGGGAATTGAATCAAATGGAATGTTATTGGCAGCAAAAATAGGGGATAAATTAACCCTCTTAACAACAGATGAAGATATAGAACCGGGAGCAAAAATATCGTAAAAACCAGGAGGTAAGCAATAAATGAGCGAAATTTTAAATAAATCCTTTGAAGAAGAGTTAAAAGAGTCATATTTGTTATACTCTCTCAGTGTTATTACAAGCAGGGCTATCCCGGATGTCAGGGATGGCCTTAAACCTGTTCAAAGAAGAATATTATATTCTATGGATGAATTGAATTTAAAACATAATGCAGCATATAAAAAATGTGCCCGTATTGTTGGAGAAGTTATGGGTAAATATCATCCACATGGTGATGCTGCAATATATGATGCTCTTGTAAGAATGGCGCAGCCATTTAGCCTTAGATATCCGCTTGTAATAGGGCAGGGAAACTTTGGGTCAATAGATAAAGACCCTGCTGCAGCAATGAGGTATACCGAAGCTAAAATGCATGAACTTGCAGAATATATGTTAATGGATATAGATAAAAATACCGTTGAAATGATGGACAACTTTGATGGTTCATTAAAGGAACCATGGGTATTGCCAACAAGATTACCAAACTTGCTAATGAATGGTGTAAACGGTATTGCTGTTGGAATGGCAACTAATATCCCTTCACATAACCTTACAGAGCTTGCAGAAGGAATTAAATATCTTATAGATAATCCAGATGCATCAGTTGAAGAACTTATGAAATTTATTAAAGGACCTGATCTTCCTACTGGTGGTATTATTGTTGATGGAGATAAATTAAAAGATATATATGAAACAGGAAGAGGAACATTCCATATAAGATCAAAGTACGAATTTGAAGAAAACAAAAATGGAATGAGCATAGTTATAAAAGAAATACCATATGGTGTTTCAAAAGCCGATCTTATAACTCAAATAGCAAATTATGTTACAAAGCAAAAGGAAAATAAAAAAGATGTAGGAATAAGAAATATTAGAGATGAATCAGATAAAGAAGGAATAAGAGTTGTAATAGAGTTAAAGAAAAATGTAAATCCACAGAGAGTTGTAAATCAGTTATTAAAGCATACACAAATGCAGATTTCATTCCCTGTTCAGATGACTGTTATAGATAACAGAAAACCAAGGGTAATGAATTTAAAGGAAATACTTCAGGCATTTATTAATCACAGGGTAGATGTAATTACAAGAAGAACTCAATTTGAACTTGATAAAGCAAGAAAAAGATCACACATTGTAGAAGGTTTAATGAAAGCTTCAGAAGGAATTGAAGCGGTAATTGAAATAATCAGACAGTCCGAAGGAAGAGAAGAAGCAATAAATAGCTTAATGGAAATAATTAATGTAACAAAAGAACAGGCAAATGCTATTGTTGATATGCGATTAATAAGCCTTTCTAAGTTAGAAGGACAGAAATTGGAAAAAGAATATGCTGAATTAACAGAAAAAATAAAAATCGCACTTGAAATATTAAACAACAGAGAAAAATTAATGGAAATAATAAAAGAAGAAACAGAGGAAATAAAACTAAAATTTGGTGATGAAAGAAGAACGGTAATAACAAATTCTGGGGCCAAAATAGAAGAATCAGACAACATTGAAGAAGAAGATCTTGTAATTGTCTTAACCCAATGGGGATACATAAAAGCAATGAAAAGCAGTGAATATAAAGTTCAAAATCGTGGCGGAAAAGGTGCTAAGGCTATAAAAAAATCAGATAATGATTTTATTATTCAGGTATTACAGACAAATAGTCTCTCAAAATTGTTATTTATCACCTCAAAAGGAAAGGCTTTTGAGTTAAATGCATATAAAATAGAAAAAAGCAGCAAAGATACAAAAGGAAAGCATATAAGCACATATCTATATCTTGAAAATGATGAAAAGATAAAAACAATAATTCCAATTGAAAACAAAAAAGATATAGAAAATAAATATATAATGCTCTTTACAAAAAAAGGAACGGTAAAAAGAACAGCGCTTGAAGAATTTTCTAATATAAGAAGAAATGGATTAAAAGCAATTACAATAAAAGAAGATGATACAGTGGTAGATGCGCTTATTGTAGAAGAAAAGGATGAAGTTCTTGTAATAAGTGCAAAAGGGATGAGTTTAAGATTCAGGGTTAGTGATGTAAGACCTATGGGAAGAAGTGCTGCAGGTGTAAGATCCATAAAATTAAGGGAAAATGATGAAGTGGTAAATGCAGTAATGGTTGATAATGAAAAAAGTCTTCTTCTAATTACAAAATATGGATTTGCCAAACGAGTAGATTTTAAAGATTTCAGGCTTCAAAATCGTGGTGGTGTAGGATTAAAATGTGTGAAAGAAACAAGTAGAATAGGTGATATAGTAAAAGCACTTGCAGTTACAGATGAAAGTCATGTAATAGTATTTACCAAGCTTGGAAAGGCTATAAGAGAAGAGGTGTCAACAATTTCCTCATTAAGTAGATATGCCATAGGTGTAAGAGCAATAAGGCTTGACAAAGAAGATATAGTAGCAGATGCAGCAGTGGTGATAGAAGATGAATAAAGAATTAGAACATCCAGCAGATATTATGTATGAAATTTCTGGTGAAGATATAAAAGAAATATTAGAAGATTTCGTTGAAGTATTAAATAAAATCTATAGTCCAGTTGTCGAAGGAATAAATAGAGAAAATGAATATACTATCAGCGAAAAAGAAATAGATGATATATTATTTGACCTTGGGAATGAATTTTTAAGAGCGATAATGGAAGGGGAATTTCCCTCAAAAATAGAAACTGATAATGAAATTATAAAAATTTCATATTCAAAAATATATAAAATAAATTCTGACATTGAAATTAAAGCTGTAGCATATCCAAAAATAATTGATGAAGAAAGCAAAAAAATCAGGGTAATATTTGACGTGTGATTATGAAAGGATTAACGGAGAAACAGAAGAGAATATATGAATATATCAATTTTTATATTAATGTAAAGGGATATCCACCGTCGATGAGGGAAATAGCGGAATATTTAAATTTAAAAAGCGTATCGACGGTATATTCTCAATTAAAATCCCTTGAAAAAAAAGGATATATAGAATTATCAGGAAAATCAAGAGGAATAAATATATTAAAGAACGAAAAAAGTGGATTTATAGAAGTTCATGGAGAAATTGCTGAAAATAAATTAAAACTTTATTCCACACCATTTTACCTTAAAACTATAAGTAGTTTAACAATAAGAAAAATCAATAATTTTTATAATGTTTTTGTAGTTGAAAAATATAAAGATTTTAGTAGCGATTTTATTCTAATTGTAAATGAAAATCTTGAAATAATAGGAACAATAAAAATTAGTGAGGTGATTTTAGATGAAAATAGCTATAGGTTCTGATCATGCAGCATTTAAAATGAAAGAACATTTAAAAGAATATTTATCAAAAAAAGGTATTGAAGTAATTGATATGGGACCGGAAACAGAAGAAAGAGTGGATTATCCTGTATATGCAAAAAAAGTTTGTGATAAGGTTGTAAATAATGAAGTTGATTATGGTATACTAATGTGTGGAACAGGTTTAGGAATGTCTATAGCAGCTAACAAAGTAAAAGGGATTAGAGCTACACTTGCATACTATCCAAAAATGGCAGAACTAGCAAGACAACATAATAATGCAAACGTATTGGTTCTTGGTGGAAGAACAATGGGTTTTGAACTGGCAGAATGGACAGTAGATACATTCTTATCAACAGATTTTGAAGGAGGGAGACACGAAAGAAGGATAAACCTTATATCCGAAATGGAGGAAAACTTATGAAAGTAATCTATGATCCCCGTCATGTATTTTATTCTCCCAAAAATGAATTTAATGGATTTGAAATAGTAGATAATAAAGATAAACCAGGAAGAGTTGAAGTAATAAAAGAAGTAATTCAATTAAAATATGGCAACATCATTAAAAGTACAAGGGATTTTTCAAGATCCTATTTATACTTTGTGCATTCTTCGGATTATGTAAGCTGGCTTAAAGAAAAACAATATACTTTAAATGAAAATCAGGAATATTTTTCAACAGTAGTTGGATATGACATGTGTATGGATTCAATTACACCAATAAGCAAAAATACATTTGAGATGGCCTGGATTAGTGCAAAATGTGCACTAACAGGCGCATCTTATCTTTTAGAAGACGAAGAACTTGTATATACACTTTCAAGGCCAATGGGGCATCATGCAGGTATTGCCCATTGTGGAAGATATTCATACTTCAATAATGCAGCATTGGCAGCAAGATATCTTCAAAAAAACGGAGATATATACGTGGCAATACTTGATCTGGATTTCTATCATGGCAATGGAACTCAGGAAATCTTCTATGAAGACAATACTGTATTAACAATAAGTATACATGGAAATCCTTCAAACCATTATCCGTATACTTCGGGTTATGAATGGGAAATTGGTGAAGGTGAAGGAAAAGGATATAATATAAATTTTCCATTAAAAGATGAAATAAATGGAAGAGTATATTTAAGAGTGCTTGAAAAAGCATTGCTGGAAATAGATGATTTTGATCCAGATTTTCTTATAATCTCTTTTGGAACAAATACACATTATGAAGATCCAGATACCACATTTAACTTAAAAGAAGAGGATTATAAAGAAATGGGAAATATGCTCTCGTATTTAAATGTACCAAAATTAATTGTACACGAAGGTGGTTTTAATATAAATATAAATGAAAAAGTTATAACCAGATTTATGGACGGATTAAAAACATGAGGTGGAAATGTTGAAAAGTATTTATTATAACCCTGGCACAGGAAAAAGTATTCCAATAATAATAAAAAAGGGGAAATACAAAGAATATATAAACGTCAAGAAAAGTAATATCATTATATATGATAAAAAAATAAAACTCATAGATGAATTAAATCTTTCTAACAGCATTTCTGTAATAGGTAATGAAAATTTGAAGAGTTTTGATAAATATCTGTCTTTAATAATGAAATTATCTGATAAAAATATAAAAAATGTTGTGATAGTAGGAGGATATAGCGTAATAGATTTACTTGGATATACCATGGAAAGCTTTGAAAGAAGAAATGAATATATATATTTTCCTTCAACATTACAATCAGCAATAATGCCACCGTTAAGAGGAAAATATTATTTAAATTTTAACTGGAAAAAGGATTTTTTAGTGCAGAAAGGATATCCTGATGCAATAATAATAGATACAACCTTTTTTGAAAGCTTATCTCCGCAGGAACTAAAAAAAGGATTTGTTATTCCTTATCTATTGGGAAGGGTTTTAAATTCCAGAATATCTAAAATAGCTCTAAATTATTCAAAATTAAACTTTTCCGATATAGATCTGGAGGAGTTTATATATTATTCTCTGAAACAATGGGTATATTATATAGAAAATGAGTCAAAAGTTTTTCCGGGGGAAAATATAATTAAATTATTTTATAATAAAAAAACAGGTATTAATAGAAATTTTCTTGATATTTTTGGATTGAGCTTTTTAATAGAGTTATACATGTCATGGTATTTTGGATTTTTAGAATATGAATTATTTGAAGAAATAAAAAAGGAATTAATAGAGAATTTTGATATACAATACAAAAATATAGAATATCTTAATTTTGACGAAGCAAATTTCAACAATGAGTTTGTTTTATTTACATCCTCAGGAAGAATAATAAATTATAAAACCACATATGATGAACTTAATATAGTTTTAAAAGAAATCAAGAACCATTTTAGAGGTGGATTTTTGTGATAAAAAAACAAAAAAATTATGCTCTTATATTTATAACAATAATGGTTATATTATTACCAACATTTGTCGCATTGCTTACTTCGTATACAATATATCTAAAATACAAAATAAAAAATCTCGAATTAAAAATTTATGAATTAAAAGATAAAGATATAATTTCCAGTAATGGAAGAAATAAAAAAATAGAAAATAATATGAACTACGAATTAAATATAGAAGAAATAGAAAAATTTTTAAATATAAAACCAAAAGGAATCTATGAAAATCAGAAAATAGATTATTTTTATCTTGTAAAAAAAGCAAAAAGTAGTTTCGAAGATAATACATTTGGTGGATTAAAATTAATGAATTATGAAGAAGCTTTCAGAAAAAGTGTATCTAACCTTGAATTCAATAAAGAATATTTTATCACCAATATAGCAACAAACCTATATTCAGTATATTCGGAAGATTTTAGCATAAAAAACAAAAATAACGATAATATTCAAAAAGTATTTACAGTTCAAATGAGATTATATTTAAAAGAAGAAGATGCATTTTTCACGACATTAACATTAAGGAATGCTGGAATTCCTGTTTTTGTTTACAAAGGGCATTTTAAAAACAGTGGGAAAAGTTATTTTGCAATTTGTGCAGGATTATTTCCTGATATAACCCTTGCCAAAAATTATCTTGAAAGCATAGATGATGAAAAAATAAAACAATTAACAGGTATAAGTGTAAAAGATAGATTTTTAAAGAGTTTTACATTAATAGGTGAGAATGGTGTTCAGGAATAGCAAAACAATTTTTATCATAAGTCTTATATTCTTTTTAACAATATTTGGGGGAATATTTTATATTCAAACTGGGAATAAAAGAACAGAAGAATTAAACGGTGAAATAAAAATAGATTTATATACAGCGAGTGAAACACAATTAACAAAAATTCCAGGAATAGGTCCTAAAACAGCAAAAAAAATAATTCAATACAGAGAAAAATATGGTTTTTCATCAGTAAAAGATTTAATGAAAATAAAAGGAATAGGTGAAAAAACATATGAAAAAATAAGGAAATACGTATATCTTTCAAAAAGCAAAATCATTTTAAAGAAAAAAGAGAAAAAAAATATAAATAATATTACATATGAAGAATTAATTGAAATACCGGGAATAGGACCGGTAAGTGCCGGAAAAATTATAGAATACAGAAAATACACAAAAATAAGAAATGAAGAAGACTTAAAAAATATAGGACTTACAAATAGCCAGATAAACAAATTAAAGGGGGTTGTAGAGTTTGAATAAAATTCTATTACATGTATGTTGTGCCCCGGATCTTGTTCTTGCGCATAAAAGATTAAAAGAAGAAAATATCGAATACGATACTTTTTTTTATAATCCCAATATATATCCTGAAAAAGAATACATAAAAAGATATGAAGCATTTAAACAATTAAAAAAAATGTGGAAATTTAAAGAATTAAAAAGCGAATATAATCATGAAGAATTTTTAGAATTAATGAAAAATGTTGATGTAAAAAATGAAAAAGAAAGATGCTATAAATGCATGTATCAAAGGATGGAAAAAACAGCTCAACTTGCAAAAGAAAAAGGATATAAAATATTTTCCACAACATTGCTGTCAAGCCCCCGAAAAAGCCATGATGAAATAAAAAGAATAGGTAATGAACTGGCCAACAAGTATAATATAATGTTCTATTACAATAATTTCAGATCAAACAATGCTATTTCAGAGGGAGCAAAATTTTGTAAGGCTAATAATATATACAGGCAACAATATTGTGGATGTGAATTTTCATTAATTGAAGCAGAACAATTGAGAAAAAAGTCTTACGAACAAAGAAAGGAAAGACTCAAAAAAGTGCTTGATTTTGATTTTGAGCATCTAATGAACAAAGAACTTCTGAAAATCCCTGAAGAACTATATCCTAAATATTTATATGAAAACGGTCTTGAAATAATAAAGGATTTAAAACCAAGAATAATCATTATAAAAAAGGATATAGCGAGAGATTTAAAGATCAAAAATGGTAGAAATAAAATAGGAAATTGGAAATCAAAATTTATAGTAATTTAAAGGTGATAGGTATGGAAAGATTGAAAATAACTATAAACAGCGATGTGAAGTATATAAAAATTTTAAGAGAAGCCATGAAGTATTTTTTAAAGTTTAATGATTATGAAGATGAAGAACAGATATTCTTTATGGAATTGGCTTTAAATGAAGCTGTAGCCAATGTAATAGAACATACTTATAATTATGATAATACAAAAACAGTCGATATAATATTTGAAATTGAAAATAAGAATTTTAAAGTATATATTAGAGATTATGGAGAAAAAATAAATCTGGAAGAGGTTAAATCAAGGGATTTAGACGATATTAAGGAACATGGATTGGGAGTACACATAATTTCTCAGGTTTTTGACCATATGATGTGGAAAGATATAAATGAGGAAGGGAATTTGCTAATTTTAGAAAAAAGTCTGGGGGATTAACAAATGGCTATAACTAAAATAAAAATATCAGATGACAGATTAAAAGCATATCTTACTCTAATATACGATGGAAGAATTTCATCAGACGGCGAATTATTGCGTGCTTTACAACAGGCAGGCATAAAGCATGGTATTAAATATGATGTTCTAAGAGAACTGGCTCTCAAACCAACCTATAACGAGAGCATAGTTGTTGCTGAAGCAATACCCCCAAAAAAAGGTAAACCTGGATATGTTGAAATCTTTGATCTCTCAGAGGAAAAACAGGATTTAACCCATAATAAAAAAATAGACTTTAGGGAATTTGCAAAAAATATAATTACAGTAAAATTAGGGGATAAGATAGGGGTAATTCATCCACCTACGCTAGGAGAACCCGGGAAAGATGTAACCGGCGAAGAAATACCGGGATTACCAGGACCTAAAGCAAAAGTCGTTCTTGAAAAAAATGTGGATAAAGATGAAGATGGAAATATTATAGCAATGGCATCAGGAGAATTAAGAATAAGCAAAGATATGGATGGAACAGTTCATATTGAAATAGAAGAAGTATATGAAGTTAATGGTGATGTTGATTTTAGTACAGGAAATATCAATTTCCCGGGTAAAGTTGTAATCAGAGGCTCAGTAAAACCGGGGTTTATTGTTGAAGCTGAAGGAGATATAGAAATATATGGAGAAGTAGAAGCTGCAAAAGTTGTATCTAAGAAAAATGTAAAAATAAATGGAATAAAAGGTGGAAATAAAGGTTTTATAAAAGCAAAAAATATTACAGCGAAATTTGCGGAAAATGCTATTTTAGAAGCTGAAGAAAAAATAGAAATAGATAAATCACTTATAAATTGTCAGGTAACTTCTGCAAAAGAGGTTATACTCGATGGTTACAACAGCAAAATAGTTGGTGGTGAAATAAAAGCTTTAAATATGGTTGATGCATATTATCTAGGAAGTCCTATGGGTGTTGGAACAGTAATAGAAGTTGGGATTGATCCTAAATTATATAATGAATATAAACAACTTATTGAGATTACAAAGAAAAACGCTGAAGAACTTAAAGCAATAACTCCACAACTAAACAGCATAATGTCAAAAATAAAAAAGATGAAAGTAAAAAATGAAAATATAATGTATGCTAAAAAAATGATAGATAGAGCAACATTATTAAAAGCAAAAATAGAAGGAAATAAAAAGAGAATTCTTGAATTAAAAAAGGCGATAGAGGAATCAAAAAATGCAGGTGTTGTAATTGCAAGGAAGATGTTATATCCTGGGGTAGAAGTTACTATTAATAATAAGAAATTTACAACAGAAAAACCTATTAGTAAGGTTAAACTTATGAATATAGACAATAAAATTCAAATGTATGGATACAGCGAGAGTTAAGGGGGATGGTATGAAAAAAGCGTTCTTATTATTATTAATAACGGTGTATGTGGTTATAGGGATAAATGCTGAAAACATTGCTGAAACATATTTAAAAACATTTGATATAACAAAATTAATGGATTCTGAAAATGTAGCGGTAAAAACATTTGCATATTTTGAACTCTATTACGAAAAAAATTATAGCGGGTATTTAAAAGCTGCAAATGAATTAAGAGCAAAATACAACAATCTTCTAACCTACAGAGAAAAAGAAATATTCGATATAATGTCCGGTGTAAATCCAATAACAACATTAAAGCCAATAGAACGATTTAAAGAATTATTAAAAAAATATCCAGATGATCCACTTATAAACATATTATTATTGGAATTTGAATATAAACAATGGAAAATAACAGGGGATCCAAAATTAGCAAAAGAAATATTAAATAAAATAGAATATATTGAAAAAAAATATGGTAACACACCATTTTCGATTTATTATAAATCGAATTTTTTATTTAAATCCAGAATATATGGAAACAAAGAAGATGCATATAATCTTATAAAAAACGGTGTAAAAACATATCCGGATAATAGAAAAATAATAGAAACTTATATAAAAATAGCTGGATATCTTGAAAAATATAAAGAAGATAAAGAATTATTTGGAGAAATAGCTCATACATATATAGACATGCCAGAACCTTCAATGGATTTAATGCTTATAATAGTTAATTACTATATTTACCTTAATGATACACAAAAAGCTGAAAAAACCTTAAAAGAAATAATTATTCCAAATACACGTAATTCCAAAATACTTGCTTTAAGTTATGAATTACTGGGTGATATATCAGAAACATATACACAAAAAATGAATTATTATAAAAAAGCCCTTCAAATAATACCTGATAATGGAAGGGTATTGTCAAAATGGGCTCTTGCAATGTTAAAAGTTGATAGAGAAAAATACAAAACACTTGCAAGAATATCGTTAAATAAAGCATTAACAATAGATGGAAAACTATCAGATGAAGCAGAAAAAGCGTTAGAAGATTTGAGAAATGAAATTAAAATACATGTTATGTTAAATTATGTTCTGCCACTTGTTCTTTTTGTTGTAGTGGCATTGGGGATAATAATATTCTATGAAAAATGGAAAGAAAAAAAAGAAATGGAAAAACTTCAAAATGAAATAGAAGGGGAAAACGAAGATGGAAGAAATTAAGATTTTAGATAAAGGATTGGTAAAACTTGTTGATATGCTTGGTAGCGATAGAGCTGCAGTAAGAGCAGCACGTGTTTCATACGGAAAAGAGTTATCTACAGATGAAAGAGATAAAAAGCTTATTTTCTATTTAATGGAACACAAACATCACAGTCCATTTGAACATCAGGTATTTACATTTCATATAAAAACACCAATATTTATTGCAAGACAATGGATGAGACATAGAATAGGCAGTTATAATGAAATCTCAAGAAGATATACCACAAAATATGCAGAAGAATTTTATATTCCTGACCATATCAGAGTTCAGGATACGAAAAATAAACAGGGTTCAAATAAAATTGAAGATGAAAATTTAACCAGAGAAGCTCTGGATATAATACAAAAAATATATGAAGAAACATATAATGCATATAATAAATTAATGGAATTAGGTGTTGCAAGGGAAATGGCAAGAATGGTTTTGCCTGTTGGACAATACACGCAGTTTTACTGGACAGTAAATACAAGAAGTTTAATGAATTTCTTAAATTTAAGGGCAGACTCTCATGCACAATGGGAAATACAACAATACGCAATAGCTGTTGCAAAAATATTTAAAGAAAAACTTCCATGGACATATGAGGCATTTATGAAATTTGAATATAGAGGGGATTTGTTAAAATGAAACTAAAAGAACTTGCAAAAGAACTAAAAGCAAAGTTTATACATATACCTGAAAATTATAAAGATATAGATATAAAATTTGCAGGAGCATCAGATTTAATGAGTGACTTTTTAGCATTCTCAACACCGGGAATGCTGCTTGTTACTGGTTTAACAACACCACAAACATTAACCACTGCCTCTGTAATAGAGGCAGGAGCTATATTATTTGTAAGAGGTAAAACAATACCTAAAACATTTTTAGAAAATATAGAAGATTGTGAAATACCTCTCTTAACAACAGATTATTCAATGTTTTATGCTTGTGTAAAATTATACAAATTGGGAATAAAAGATGCAATGAAAACAGATGAGGAGAGTTTATAATGCCCGGCGAACCAACGGAATTAGTTGAAAAATTATTGCAAATATTTTCAAACACCAAAATAGGTGAAATAATGACATCACCGGCTATAGTAGTAACTCCTGAAACATCAATAAGACAGGTAAAGGATATTATGAAAATAAAGAAAATATCCGGATTACCTGTTGTAAAAAAAGGGTTAAAACTTGTTGGGATAATTAGCATTGAAGATATAATAAAAGTTCTTGAAAAAGGAAACTTATCAGATTTTGTATTAAAATGGATGACAAAAAGTGTAGTAACAATAAATGAAGAGGATACATTATCAAAATTTGTTGAATTATCACAAAGCCATAAATATGGTCGATATCCTGTTTTAAACAATGAAGGGAAGGTTGTTGGGATAATTACCAAATATGATGTAATAACATGGTTATTTGGTAAGTTAGGAAGTATATACGTACATGATCAGAGACGTGAAAAGGTTCTTAACAGGGAAGAATATATATCCAAACTTACAGGAGATATATTACAGAATAAAACGGCGTCTTTTGAATTTAAAATAGATTATAATGATATCACAAAAATAGGAATAGGAGCAACAAGACTTAAATCATTTTTAAAGAAAAAAGGAATAGATGAAAAATTAGTGAGAAAAATTTCCATAGCTACATATGAAGCAGAGGCAAATGTTGTAATACATTCTGAATCATATGGTGAAATATATTGTTGGGAGCTTGAAGATAGTATAAGATTGCTTATAAAAGATTATGGAAAAGGAATAGAAAATGTTGAACTGGCAATGCAAGAAGGATATTCAACAGCAACAGAAGAAGTAAGAGCGCAGGGATTTGGTGCAGGAATGGGTCTTCCAAACATGAAAAGATTTTCTGATAAAATGACAATAATATCAGAAAGTGGAAAAGGGGTAATAATAGAAATGTTATTCTTTAAATAGGGGTGATTTTATGAAAATAAAAGATATATTAAAAAGAGAATATATAGAAAAAATATATGTTCATGATGAAGAAACAGAAGTGAAGAATGGATATATAGGTGACTTATTAAGCGAAATAATGAGAAATGCGCCAGAAGAAAGCATATGGCTTACCCATCAAACACATCCTAATATAATAGCTGTTGCTTCTATTGTTGGAGCAAAAGTTATTATAATTCCAGAAGGATTTAACTTTGCTGAAGAAACAATTGAAAAGGCAAAAGAAAATCAAATAACCCTTTTAAAAAGCAAAAAGAATATTTTCGAAACAACTGGTGAAATATATAACTTAATTAACAGGTGATAAAGTGGCAAAATTTTATGGGAACTTTCATATACATACAGTTTTATCACCATGTGCTGATATTACAATGACTCCAGACATTTTTCTTGAAAAAATTTCTGAAACAACCTTAAACTGGATAGCAATTACTGATCATAATACAACAAAACACATAAAAACATATAAAAACGTTTTATCTAAAATAGATGTTAAGGTTATTCCCGGGATTGAAGTTACAACCAGGGAAGAAATACACATACTTGTTTATTTTAAAAAAATTGATGATGCAGAAGAATTTGGTAAAATAATAGAATCTAAACTTATTATAAAAGAATATGACCCTGAAAAACTTGGGTATCAGGTATTGGCAAATGAAAAAGGTGAGTTAATAGAAATAATTAAGACGCCGTATTTAGGCAGTTCAACAGATTTAACAATAGAAGAGGTTTATAATCTATCTAAAAAATATGAAAGTATGTTTATTCCTGCGCATATATTTAGATATGCAGGTTTGATAACAAATCTTGGGTTACCTCCTGAGAATATAAATATAAAAATCGTAGAAGTAAAATCTGAAAAAGAAAAACAGATGGCAAAACAATTGGGATTTAATAGATTTATACATAACACCGATGCACATTTTCCAGAACAGCTTATACCTTCGTGTATAATAGAATCGGAAAGAAGAACATATGAAGAATTTAAAAAAGCATTATTAAATGGAAAGGTGGAACCACTTTGGCAACCTTAAGAACAATAGCAGATCATATTATGGATATTGGTGAAAATGCAGTTAAATCTGGAGGAAATAAAGGATATTTAATAATCATTGAAACAAAAAATCATTTTCGATTTACAATTTCAGATAATGGAAGAGGGATGGATCAGGAGACATTAAAAAAGGCTCTTGATCCATTTTATACTACTAAAAAACAGAGGAAGAAAAAATTTGGATTAGGACTTGCATTTTTAAAACAATCATTGGAACAAACAGATGGAACTTTTATAATAAACTCAAAAAAAGACGTTGGGACAACTGTAATAGCGGATTTTAATCTCGAAAATATAGATTGCCAGCCAATAGGTGATATCCCATCAATGCTGATTAATGTATTAACCATGTCATATGAATTTAATTGGGAGATTTATAGATATTATGAAAAAAAAGGATATTATTTAAATTCTCAAATAATAAATGATAACTTTGATTTAACAAAACCGCAAGAAATAATGACATTAAAAAAATATATAATTGAACTGGAAAAAGAAATAAAGGGAGGTATTTAGATGAAGAAAAGCTTATTGTTGATTCTTGTGTTTCTTATAGGAGCTTTAAACGTTTTTGCTCTTATGAATGTAAAGAAAGTTGTATATGATGGAAATGTTGATTTCCTCAAAAAAGATATTGAAAAAGTATTAAGTGATTATGATATTAAAGATGGTTCTATAGTGGGAGATATAGACTTAAAATTGGCCATTGAAAGTATTCAAAAAAAATATCCATATTTTTCATATATAAATTATAAATATGATGAAGAAAGTGGTGAATTAACCTTTACTTTCAAAACAAATCCTGTTGTAAAAAAAGTGGAATTTAAGGTTCTTGGAGATAAATTATTGGATTTAAGCAAAATTGCCACAAAAGTTTATACTGAAAAAGAATTACCTTTAAATTTAAATGAATATAAAAAAGGGCTTGGAGAAATACAGAAATATTATAATGAACAGGGATATCCATACATTGAGATATCAAGTAATATAAAAATCTCCTCAGATTCGTTGACATTGGAATCAACGATGATAGACAAAAAAGAAACAGATAAAAATACATTGGTATATGTAATAAAAGAATATGATCTCTGGGATATAGAATTAAAGGATGAAATTTCTCAACTTGATAAAAAAGAATTAAAAAAAGAATTTGGTTTTGAATTTAGAAAAGATTGGGAAAATAAGTTTTTCTTATTCAGGGAAGATTCAAAAGAAACATATCCTTCAATGGAAGATATGCAAAAAATATTCCAGAAATTAAGAGAATTACCATACTTTTCTGAAAAAACACAAATAACCATGAATGCCACAAATATTTCAAAAACTCCAGGAGGAGATCTTGTACTGGTAATTGGTGGTGAATTAAAAAAAATCATAGAAAAACCGGAAAAGATAAAACAAATAAAAATTATAAATAATGAAAGTTTAAAAACATTTGAATTATTAGAACAATTGAATAAAGTTGGAATTAGTAATAATGCAACAGTAGATAATATAACAGTTTTAAATGGAATAAAAAGATTAAAAGAATATTATACAAATTCTGGATATCCATTTGTTAATATAAATACATCATTTGAAAATGGAGAGCTTATTATTAAAATATTGGAATACAAAGTTGGAAATATCGATATAAATGTATCTCCAGAAAAGAAAACAAAAGACTATTTAATAAATTCAGGAATAAAACTCAAAACAGGTAAAGTTATTACTACAAAAGCAATTCAGGATACATATTATGCTTTATCAGGAACAGGGTTTTTTGATAAAGTAAATGTATATCCGTATGCTCAACACGAAGACAAAATAGACTTTAAAATTGATATTACAGAAAAAAACAAACCTGGAAAATTTGTAGGTGGTATTACATATACCATGCCTGAAAATGCACCATGGTATATGGGATTCTTTGGTCAATTAGAATTACAATGGAAAAATCCTCTTGGATATGGACAATCTTACAATATAACAACAAATATAAATCCTCTTTCAAAAACATATTTATTCAATTTGGGTTATGGTATTACCAAAATAAATAATACACCTTTATCCATGAAAGTTAACTTCAATTATGGTTTATATGATGAAAATGCAGGTATTCCCGAAGAGAATATAAGCGGATTAGCTACAGTAACAAATAAATTTTCAATAGGCTTTTCTCCATCATATAGCTTTAATAGCTTTAATAATTTAAATATGAATTTAAGTTATAGTAAAACAGAATACAATTCACTAATAATAGACAAAAAAGAAGAGATTTCAGGTGGTCTGGGATACACATATTCACGTCTCGACTATCCATTTAGACCATATAATGGAACATATTATACATTACAATCATTTGGTGGTTTAAATATATCAAACACAGAAGAATATTATTATGGTGGATATACAGAATTTAAAGAATTCTATACATTATACAAATTTACATTTGCTGACAGATTAAAAGCAGGATATGTAAAAGATGACTTTAACCTATACGATTTTTATATAGGCGGAATGTATACAGTAAGAGGATATAATTTCTCAGAAAGAAAAGGAAATATCATGTATTTAAACAATGCTGAAATTCAATATCAAATACAGAAAGAGGCAGTTCCAGTAGATGCATATATATTCTTTGATATAGGAAATGCTGGGGACAATCTAAATTATGATCCTCTATGGGCATATGGCGCTGGTATAAAAATTACTTTACCAATGATAGGTCCAGTTAGATTTGAAGGTGTATTTGATAAAGAAAATAAATTTAAATGGGCATTTGGATTTGGTCCTGTATTTTAATAAAAAGAAAAAGGGTTGTTCGAAAGAACAACCCTTTTTAATTAAATATAAAGAATATTTTCCATTTTTCCATTAACTATTTTTGCCAGCATACCATTTTCAAAAGGGATAAATGAATTATCCATTTTTTCAGAAGCAACAATAAACCCTGTATCATTTTCTGTATACCACAGAGTAAAATAATCTTCTGTGCGTGTATAATTACAAAATACATATAATTCATTATTTCTAATCATTAAGAAATTTATACCCGAATAAGAATTTTTAGAAATAAACTCCTTAATCTTTTCCTTTAAATCATTGAAATTGTTAAAATCATACAAAGCCTTAAAATATTCAAAGCTATCTGTACCAAAAACATTATCTATCTTATCGAGATATATTGTCCCGTTATGTGAAAAAAAGGTATCTTTTATAAAATATGGATGCAACTGTAAAAAAGTTTTTTCAAGATTATCAGAAGCTTTCCTTGCATGAATCATACCAAGGTATGATTCTATATTTAAATCATCTTCATTAAAAACCGGTTGCATGGATTTATGAAAAACCACTTCCTTATCAGAAACAAAAGCTGCAATCCCCCAGCCATCATCATGAGGAGCTTTAATTCCATCCTTCGCCATAGTCTTCAAATGATTAAACAAAAAATTTATATTTTCATTTTTTTTAAATGAATAACCAATCATTCTACACAAAAAAATCCCCCCTTTTAGTTTTGAATTATACAACTTTATCTTCTCTTTACAAAATGTAAAAAAATAATAAATTATACGAAAATTTAAGAAAGTAAGAGTATTTTAATTTTTATTGGAAATATTGGATAAATTTCAGAGATTTTTGAGGTTGAATTAAAAATAAAATAAGGATATTATCATCTTAGGGAGATTTAATTAACCTTCTTTTAAATAAAAATTAAAATTATCATATAACTATTAATATTATTTGGGGGTTTCAAATGACTTATATTGAAAAGAAGATAAAAGAATTCAAGGGATTTTGTGGTATTTTAGTAAAAGATTTAAAAAAGAATGAAATAATTTATTCTTATAATGAGAATAAATTCTTTACACCTGCTTCTGTGACAAAGTTATTTACCACATTTGCGGTATTTGAAATTTTTAAAAAAGAATATATATTTAGCACAAAATTTTATTTCACAAATGGCGATCTTATAGTAAAGGGGTGTGGAGATCCAACTATTGATTTAAAGACATTTGATATGATTTTAAACAAAATAAAAGAAAGATCAGGAAAGGTTTTTTTTGACACCTTAGTAATAGATGATTCACTATTTAATAACAATGAATTTTTTGGATATGGATGGATGTATAACGATGAAGAAAATCCTTATATAAAGCCATTTAATATAAAAGACTTTGTTCCGGAAAATAACTATTATGCAGAATTACTGGAATTATTAAAACCGTTGTTTATAAAACATAGATTTCCAATTGAGTGTATTAACAGTGGTAATGTAGAAGAAAAAGAAACTCCTTTTTATATTCATAAATCTGCTGAAATAGATAAAATCACAGAAATTATGATGAAAAACAGTGATAATTATATTGCAGAAATGTTCTTTAGAATGTTATCTGTAAAAAAATATGGCAAGGGCGAAATTGAAAAAAGTATAGAAGTTTTAAAAGAAGAATTATATAAGAATCTTGGTCTCGAATATGAAGAAGATTATGTAATTACAGATGGAGCAGGATTATCAAGATACAATCTGATTTCACCATTAACAGCAGTAAAAGTATTTGAATATATGCTGGAAAGATACGGGGATAGATTTTTAAACATTCTTGCATATACCAAAAGTTATGGAACACTGGAAAATAGATTTAATTTTGATGTATGGGGAAAAACCGGGACCTTAACAGGTGTTTCAGGATTAACTGGATTACTGATTACCAAAAAAGGGAGAAAATTTATTTTTTCATTATTTGAAAATAATTATGTTTATGAAAAAACTTATGGAAAAACTTTTGAGAATGACATAATTAACTATTTATATAATACTTTTTAAATTTCGGGAGGGCTAACATGGAAGAAATATTAAAAAAGATTGAAAGTGAATATGGAACGCCTGTTTATGTATATTTTGAAAAGGAAATAAAAAATCGCATTAAAAATGTTAAGGAAATCTTTGAAGGAATAAACCTTATACCAACATTTGCATTAAAAGCAAACAATAATCCTGCTTTAATTAAAATTATGTACGAATCTGGTTTTGGGGCAGATATAGTTACAGTTGGTGAATACAAAGGAGCAGAAATAGCAGGAGTTCCAAAAGAAAAAATAGTATGGAATGGAAATGGTAAAAGCAAAGAAGATATGAAATTTCTAAAAGATAAGATAAAGTATGTAAATATAGATTCCTTTGAAGAAATGGAATTATGGAAAAACATTAAAACAGAAAATATTGAATTCTTTTTAAGAGTTAATCCAGATGTTGACGCAAAAACACATCCGCATATTTCTACAGGTTTAAAGAAAAATAAATTTGGTATTCCAGCTGTTAAACTGGAAGAATTTATGAACAAATATAACGATAATAGAATAAAAGGAATACATTTTCATATAGGATCTCAAATTACTGAAATTTCACCATTTATAGATGCGTTTAAAATCGGATTGGAAATTTCAAAAAAATATAATTTCAAAAAAATAAACATAGGCGGAGGCTGGGGAATAAATTATGATGGAAAAGAAATTAATTTAAATGAATACAAAGAAAAAGTTATTCCGATCTTAAAATATTATGATGAAGTAATACTGGAATTGGGAAGATATATAATGGGGCCATCAGGAATATTATTGCTCAATATTACACGCGTGAAACAGGGAATTGATAAGGTATTTGTTGTAACTAACGGTGGAATGAATCTATTAATAAGACCGGTGTTATACAATGCATATCATGAACCGGTATTCTTAAATCCAACAGGCAAAAAAGCTAAAATAGACATAGTTGGACCATTATGCGAAAGTGGAGATAAGTTATTATGGGATAAAGAGCTGCCAATACCAGAAGAAAATTCTCTTGTTTACTTTAAAAACGCAGGTGCATATGGCTTTTCAATGTCTAATAACTACAATTCAACCTTAAAACCTGCAGAAGTTCTTATTACCGAAAATGAAGAAATAAAATTAATAAGAAAAAGAGAAAGCTATGAAGATTTATACAAAAATATAATACTTTAAAAGAGGGGATTACAATGAATGAATATTTTTATGATAAAAAAGAAACATTTGGTTTTAAAAAGGAAATAGCGGGATTTAATATATATGAACCTTTCTATCGTGAGCTAAACTTAAAAGATAAAGGATCAGATGTATGGAGGTTAAAATATTTATATTCACGATATCTATTCTATAAAGGAAAAGGGACAGATTACATTATAAACAATGAGCTTGATGAAAATTTCTTTAGTAGTTTTAAAAATTTTATGAAAGAAAATAATATAAATTCAGAAATTATAAACAGAGAGGCAATAAAAAAACTCCTTGATAATGTTAACGAAGAATTTTATTTCTTCGTTGAAGTTGAACTTCCTGATAACAGAGAAAATCCAGGAATATTTAAATTATATGATAATACAGGCAATATGTTGTTTTCATGTAAGGTTAGGGGGCATGGACAACATGACGTTGAAACACAGAAAAGTCAGGCTATGGAAGATGGAGACACTCCAATAGGTATATATATCGCTTCATATGAATCAGGGATATTAAAAAATAATGTGAAAGATTATGGTCCAGGAGGGCTTTTTAGATTATGGTATCCATTATATGGCTATGCTTATGATATTTATAAAGTAAATAGAGATGGGATATTAATACATTCTGGAACTACAAATGAGGATTTAAGAAGATCTCATGGTTGCGTTGTAATGCATAACGATAATGTACTAAAAGTGCAAAAAATAATGATAGAAAAAATAAAACATCCATATATAATGCCAACAAAATATGTGGAGTTTTATACAGGTATTGTATTCATAAAAAGAAGGATACCTTGAGTGCCATATTAAAAAGGGAGGGGTAAAAGTGAGAAAGTTTTTATTGGTAGGGGTTTTGATTATTGCTATTTTGTCTTTTGCTGCAGTAAAGGATCCAGAAACATTAGTAAGCTTAGCCATTGGTGATCCAAGTACATTGGACCCACATAGGGCATATGACCTTGCAAGTGGAGAGGTTATATACAATGTTTATGATATGCTTCTTGAATATGATGGATCCAGTTTAAGCAAATTTTTGCCAAGATTAGCAGAAGAAGTGCCAACAGTTGAAAATGGATTAATTTCACCAGATGGAAAAACATACAAATTCAAAATTAGAAAAGGTGTTAAATTCCACAGTGGAAACGAATTAACACCATATGATGTTGAATACACCTTTGAAAGAGCATTAATAGGTGATCCAGGGGGAGGACCTATCTGGATGTTCTATGAAGTATTCTTTGGTAAATACTTTGGATTAAAAGATGCTGTAAAGGGATTAACAGGTCATGCTTGGTCAGAATTAGTTAATATTGATACCGGAGAACCAACAAGTCCTGAAGCAAAAAAGATTCTTGAAGATTTCTACAAAAAATATATCGATCCTGTAGTAGAAGTTGATGGAGATTATGTAGTATTTCATTTAGCAGAACCAAAAGCATACTTTTTAAACATTATTACAGGTTCTTCCTGGGGTGCAATTTTAGATAGTAAAAAGGCTAAAGAAATTGGATTATGGGATGGAAAGGTAGACGGATGGTGGAAATATCATGACTGGAAAAAAGAAGATTCACCGTTACATTTAACAGAAATAGGTTCAGGACCATATATTCTTGACAGATGGGATAGAACAGAAGGTAAAGTTATATTAAAAGCATTTGAAGACTACTGGAGAGGACCAGCAAAATTAAAGAATATAGTAATATGGGTTGTATCTGAATGGTCAACAAGAAAAGCAATGCTTGAAAAAGGTGATGCAGATGTTGTTATAGCTCCAACCCAGTATTTGTCACAATTAAGGGATAATCCGGATATAGAAATAATAGATAACTTACCAAGAGCAACAGTGAATACAATAAGTTTTATCTGGCAGGTAAAAGCAGGTTCACCATATGCAGGAAGTGGAAAACTTGACGGTAAAGGTATACCACTTGATTTCTTCTCAGATAAAAATGTAAGATTGGCATTCTTAAGGTCAATAAATTATCAGAAGATAATAGATGATGTTATGGATGGATATGGTATGATTGTACCTGCAATATTGCCTAAAGGATTCTTGGGATATGATGATTCATTACCAAAACCAAGATTTAGCATTGAAGAAGCAACAAAATACTTCAAGAGAGCATTTAGAGGTCAGTTATGGAGAAAAGGATTTAAAATGATAGTATTGTATAACACAGGAAACGAAACAAGACAGAAAACAGCAGAATTATTAGCAGATACATTAAAACAGATAAATCCAAAATTCCAGATAGAGACAAGAGGAGTTCAATGGCCAACATATCTTGATGCAAGAAAGAACAGTAAAATACCTATTTATATAGGTGGTTGGGTTGCAGACTATCCAGATCCAAACAACTTTATTTACACATTCTATCACAGTAATGGAACATATGGAAGTTTCTTTGGAGAAAAATATAAGGTATTTGCAAATAAACCACAGGCATTCTTTGGCGGAAAATCATTAAATCAAATGATAGAAGATGCAGTTGCAGAAACAAATCCGGCTAAAAGACAGGAAATGTATGTAAAAATTCAGCAATTTGTTATAAGAGAAGGTATAGGAGCACCATTATTCCAGACAATAGGAGTAAGAGTTCAGAGATCTTGGGTTAAAGGTTGGGTGCCAAATCCTATAAGACCAGGTGACGATTATTACAAAATGTGGAAATCAGATAAATAATTTTTAACGCAAAAGAGGCGGGAAAATCCGCCTCTTTTTATAAAATAAGGAGAATATGAAAGAAATTTCATTATAATAAGTTTTTTTAATTTATTTAGATTTATTATAATGAAATACGAACGAAAATAATGTTGTCCCTTCTTAATCTATAAGAAACTTTGATAAAGTATTTGTAATTTTTGAATTTTTGTGGTAAAATATATCCGGAATAAATTTTATACAAGGAGGGGACTGTATGAAGAAACTTTTAGTGGCACTTTTAGTGGTAGTTTCAGTGTTTGCATTTGCTACAGTTATGAACCCCGATACAATCGTTGACTTAACAATCGGGGAACCAAGTACATTAGATCCACATCAGGCTTATGATACAGCTAGTGGAGAAGTTATTTTTAACGTTTATGACAACCTTATTGAATATGTTGGTTCAAGCTTGAGCGAATTTGCTCCAAGAATAGCTGAATCATGGGAAGTAAACGGAAACACAGTTAAATTTAAAATTAGAAAAGGTGTTAAATTCCACAGCGGAAACGAATTAACACCATACGATGTTGAATACACATTCGAAAGAGCATTAATAGGAAATCCTGGTGGAGGACCTATCTGGATGTTCTACGAAGTATTCTTTGGAGATTACTTCAGTTTAAAATCAGCAGTTAAAGGTTTAACAGGTCACTCATGGAATGAATTAGTAAATCCAGAAACAAAAGAACCTGTTAACGATGAAGCAAAACAGATCTTATTAGACTTCTACAAAAAATACATCGATTCAAAAGTTGAAGTTCAGGGAGATTATGTAATTTTCCATTTAGCAGCACCAAAAGCTTACTTCTTAAACGTTATTGCTCAGGGTTCATCATGGGGAGCAATTTTAGACAGCAAAGCTGCTAAGGACTTAGGATTATGGGACGGTAAAGCAGATGGATGGTGGAAATTCCACGACTGGAAAAAAGAATCTTCACCATTATACGCAAAAGAAATCGGTTCAGGTCCATATGAATTAGTTGAATGGAACAGAGCAGAACAGAAAGTTATCTTAAAAGCATTCGATGAATACTGGAGAGGTCCAGCTAAGATAAAGAATGTAGTTATCTGGGGTGTTGACGAATGGTCAACAAGAAAAGCTATGTTAGAAAAAGGTGAAGCAGATATCGCAGCAGTTCCAACACAATACTTAGATCAGGTAAGAGGAAATCCTGATTTAGAAGTTATTGAAGGATTACCAAGCGTATCAGTTACAACACTTAACTTCAACTGGCAGGTAAAACCAGATTCACCATATATCGGAAGCGGAAAATTAGACGGACAGGGTATTCCTGTAGACTTCTTTGCAGACAAAAACGTAAGATTAGGTTTCATTGCTTCATTTGATTACCAGAAGATGATTGATGAAGTATTAAACGGATTTGGTGAATTAGTACCTACAGCATTACCAAAAGGATTCTTGGGTTACGATGATAACTTACCAAAACCAAAATATGACTTAACAGCAGCAACAAGATACTTCAAGAGAGCATTCAGAGGACAACTCTGGAGAAAAGGATTCAAAATGACAATTCTTTACAATACAGGTAACGAAGCAAGACAGAAATCAGCAGAATTATTAGCAGACTCATTAAAGAAAATCAATCCTAAATTCCAGGTTGAAGCAAGAGGTGTTCAGTGGCCAACATTCTTAGATGCAAGAAAGAACGGTAAAATGCCATTATACATCCTTGGTTGGTTAGCTGACTATCCAGATCCAAACAACTTTATTTACACATTCTACCACAGTGATGGTGACTATGGTTACTACTTTGGAGATAAATATGCAGAATTTGCAAACAAACCACAGGCATTCTTTGGCGGTAAATCATTGAACCAGATGATTATCGATGCTGCATCTGCAACAGATCCAAAAGTTAGGGAAGAAAAATACATTAAGATTCAGGAATTTGTAATTAGAGAAGGATTAGGCGTACCTCTTTATCAGCCAATTGGTGTAAGGGTACACAGAAAATGGTTAAAAGGTTGGTATCCAAACGCAATTAGACCAGGTGACGATTATTACAGATATTACAAATCAGACGAATAATTGAAAAATATTTCATTATTTATAATTAAATTCGTATAAAGGGGAGGGGTTGAACCCTCTCCTTATTTTTTTGAATTTTTAATGTTATGTTTATATGATATAATAAAATGGTTTTTAATTTATTAAGATGGAGGTGTAGTTATGACGGCGTATATTATAAGGAGATTATTATTGTTGCCTCTTATAGTATTTGGGGTAACATTAATAGTTTTCGGAATGATGCAGCTTCTTGGTGAAGACCAATTACTTGCTGCATATGTTGATCCAAATACATTGGATAAAATGTCTGTTGAAGAAATGGAATTGATCAAACACAAATATGGGCTTGATCAGGATCCAGTAACAAGATATTTAAAATGGATGGAAAGTGTAGCAAAAGGTGATCTTGGCTGGTCAATAGTTGGTAAAGAACCAGTTAAAGACGCTATTTTACACAGATTACCATCTACAGTTGAATTAGCATTATACGCAATATTCCCAATAATTGGAGTTGGTATATGGCTTGGTGTTCAGGCGGCACTGCATCATAATAAATGGCAGGATCACGTTATAAGAATTTTCTCAATTGTAGGGTGGTCATTTCCAGACTTTGTATTTGGTTTGCTTATAATTCTCGTATTTTATAGTGTTCTTGGATGGTTCCCCCCTGGAAAAATTAGTCTGTGGGCAGAAAGAGTTATTAACTCCCCGGACTTTCATCAATATACAAAGCTTGTAACTATTGATGCATTATTAAATGGAAGATTTGATATATTCTGGGATGGCTTAAGACATTTAATAGGCCCAATCCTCACATTATCATATTTATGGTGGGCATATCTTATTAGAATCACTCGTTCATCAATGATGGAAGTATTAAGAAAAGATTATGTAAGAACTGCAAGGGCAAAAGGATTACCAGAAAAGGTTGTTATTCACAAACATGCTAAAAGAAATGCATTAATCCCTGTTGCAACCGTTGCAGGTTCAATGATTATCGGTCTTATAATGGGGGTTATTATCGTTGAAACAATTTTTGTAAGACCTGGTATAGGAAGTTTTGCTGCAAAAGCAGCAGGACAGCTTGACTATGCATCTATAATGGGTATGTTGTTATTCTCATCATTGATTTTGATTCTTGGTAATTTGATAATCGACATATCATACGCATTAATCGATCCAAGAATTAGATACGAGTGAGGTGATTGAAGTGAATGAAGAAATCAAGAGATCGTTAAGGAAGTTCTATAGAAACCCTTCAGCGATGTTGGGATTAATATTATTAATATTCTTTATTCTTGTTGCAGCATTTGCACCATTATTGGCTCCACCACAAATACCAATAGATCCTGAAATAGAAAATATGGAAAGCATGATTTCTCAGCTTGAAGAGAAAAAGGATCCTGCAATTATAGATGATTTAATTGCATCATTTGATGATTATTATGAATTTACATATGGATTTTATAGAGATTATATAGATGATATTAAAAACTTAAAATCAACATTAAAAGCATATCAAAGTACAAAAAGCGAAAAGAATTATAATAAACTTATAGAACAACTCACACCTTTAACAGAAGATTATATTCTCGATACATCATATATTGAAAATATTGAAAAAAATGTTGATAAACCAAAAGAATTAAATGCAGCAATAAAGGATCTTGAAAAAGCTATAACTTCATTTGAGAAAAAATATGATATTGCAATAAAAATGAGTGAAGAATTAGATGAATTAAAAACAAAAAAATCATCAGTTGATAAATTCCTTCCAGCAGTTAAGTCATACTTTAAAAAACTCAAAAAGGACTATATAAAAAGTCTTAATTACGATCCATATATTATGCCTATTATTACATATGAAAGTGCTCCAGTGCCACCATCAAAAGAACATCCATTTGGTATAAGTAATGGAAGGGACATATATTATGGTGTTGTTTGGGGTACAAGAACAGGATTTAAAATTGGTTTGACAGTTGTTACCATTGCAACAATAATAGGTTTGTTTATAGGTTCAGTATCCGCATATTTCGGTGGATGGGTTGATGAAATATTAATGAGAATTACAGATATTTTTATGTCAGTTCCATTTATGCTATCAGCTATGGTTTTGACAACAATACTTGGAACAGGTCTTGATAAAGTTATGATTGCCATGATTGTATTTGGATGGATGGGTTCAGCAAGGCTTATAAGGGGTAATATCCTTCAGGCTAAAAATGATCAATATGTTTTAGCTGCAAAAGCACTTGGTGTACCTGACTGGAAAATAATCATAAAACACATTCTTCCAAATACAATATTCCCTGTTGTAATTCAGGCATCAATGAGAATTGGTTCTATGGTTATCACAGCTGCTGTATTGAGTTTCTTGGGTGTTGGTGCTCCACAGGGATATGCTGACTGGGGATCAATACTTAACTATGCAAGAAACTGGATATTAGGTGGTTCTGATAGTGCATTGCAGTACTGGTATACTGTTACATATCCAGGTACAGCAATGGTATTATTCGTTTTGGCATGGAACCTTGTTGGTGACGCATTAAGGGATATCTTTGATCCGAAATTACGCGGATAATTGAAAGGAGGCAAACAATGAAAGACCCAATTTTAAAGGTCGATAATTTACATACATATTTCGATACAGAAGACGGAGAAGTAAGAGCAGTAAGAGGCGTTTCTTTTGAAGTATATGAAGGAGAAACAATTTCTATAGTTGGTGAATCAGGTTCCGGTAAATCTGTAACTTCATTGAGTATAATGAGATTATTAGATGAAAATGGAAGAATTGCAGATGGTCAGATATTATATAAAGGTACAGATTTAACAAAGCTTTCAGACGAAGAAATGAGACATATTAGAGGTAAAGAAATTGCAATGATCTTCCAGGAACCAATGACAGCTTTAAACCCTGTATTTACAATTGGTGATCAGATAATAGAAATGGTTATGTTGCATTTAGGCCTTGACGAAAAGGCTGCAAGGGAAAGAGCAATTGACCTTTTAAGAAAGGTTGGTATTCCTGAACCAGAAAAACGTGTTGACCAATATCCACATGAACTTTCTGGTGGTATGAGACAAAGGGCAATGATTGCTATGGCTCTTTCATGTAATCCAAAGGTATTAATTGCCGATGAACCTACAACAGCGCTTGACGTTACAATTCAGGCTCAAATTCTTGAATTAATGAAGGAATTACAGAAAGAATATGGAATGGCTATTATCTTCATCACACATGACCTTGGTGTTGTTGCTGAAATGTCAGATAAAGCAGCAGTTATGTATGCAGGTAAAATAGTTGAATATGGTGATATTGTATCCATATTCAAAAAGCCAAGAAATCCATACACATGGGGATTAATGAGATCAATACCAAAAATCAATGAAGAAGTAGATAGATTGGTTTCAATTCCGGGAACAGTTCCAAATCCAAGAAGATTCCCTAAAGGATGTGGATTTTCAAACAGATGTTTCCTTGCTAAAGAAAGATGTAAGGATGAAATGCCTGAATTAGTAGAAGTAGAACCAGGCCATTATTCAAGATGTTTCTACATCGATGAATTGGTTAAAGAAGTGGAAAAAGCAAGGGCAGGTGAAAATTAATGTCTCAGGAAAATAAAAAAGTATTATTACAGGTTGATAATCTAAAAAAATACTTCCCTGTAAGAGCAGGTGTTTTTAAAAGAGTAGTTGCACATGTTCAAGCTGTTGATGATATTACATTTAAAGTATATGAAGGAGAAACAATAGGTCTCGTTGGTGAATCAGGTTGTGGTAAAAGTACAACTGGTATGACAATTTTAAGATTATTAAACCCAACAGCAGGTAGAATAATAGTTGATGGCCTTGATACCACACCATTATTCTTACCAAGATCAAGGGCAAACAAATACATCAAAGAATGGTATGTAGATAGATTCAATAAATTATTACACGAAAAGAAAACAGAAGATGAAGTAATTAAATCATTAGATGATGAACTTGATAGAAAATATGCAAAGATTTACTTTGATAAAGGAGCACATGGGTTAAGACATGAAATGCTCTCAGATTTAGGAGATAAAAGAAAATGGTTCAGAAGAAATATGCAAATCATCTTCCAGGATCCATATTCATCGTTAAACCCAAGAATGAGAATTAAAAATATAATTGCTGAAGGATTGCACACACACGGTCTTGTAAGCAGCAATGCAGAAGCAACAGAAATAGTAAAAGACCTTCTTGAAAAGGTTGGATTATCCTCAGAATACCTTTACAGATTCCCACACGAATTCTCAGGAGGTCAAAGACAGAGAATTGGTATTGCAAGGGCACTTGCATTAAATCCAAAACTTATTGTAGCTGACGAAGCTGTTTCAGCTCTTGACGTTTCAATTCAGTCACAGGTTATAAACCTATTAGAAGATTTACAAAAAGAATTTAAATTAACATATGTATTTATTGCTCACGACTTAGCAGTTGTTAAACACATCAGTGACAGAATTGCAGTTATGTATCTCGGTAAAATCGTTGAACTTGCTGATAAAAAGGAATTATTTGACAATCCAATGCATCCATATACAGTTTCACTTATGTCAGCAATTCCAATTCCAGATCCTGAATACAAGAAAAAGAGAATTATACTTAAAGGGGACGTTCCAAGTCCTATTAATCCACCAAGTGGTTGTAGATTCCATCCAAGATGTCCAATTGCAAAGGATATCTGTGCTAAAAAGGAACCACCACTTGTTACACTTGAAAATGGACATCAGGTTGCATGTCACTTCGCAGGACAATTTAAAGGATAATAATAGAAATAACTCCCGAAAAAATCGGGAGTTATTTTTTTAATTAAAATTTTCTATAATCTTCGCAGCAAATTTAACTGCAGACACAGGATTATCAGGCATAATATCCTTTGTTGCAATACCTGATTTTATACATTTTTTCAACGAATTTTCAATTAAACTCGAAACTTCTTTCATTTCAAGATATTCAAACATCATAACCCCTGATAATATTAATGAAGTTGGATTAGCCATTTTTGGATCTTTAATTGCCGGTGCAGTGCCGTGGGTTGGTTCAAAAAGGGCAATTTCATCGCCAATATTTCCTCCCGGAACAATACCAATTCCACCTACCTGAGCAGCTGCCGCATCAGAAAGATAATCACCATTTAAGTTTGGAGTAACTAAAATATCGTATTTTTCGGGTTTTAACAATAATTGCTGGAACATATTGTCGGCAATTACATCATTTATCTCAATTGAATTTTTATCTATTAAATCCTTATGTTCTTCAGCAATCTCATAACACCATTTTCTGAAATTACCTTCTGTATATTTCATTATATTTCCTTTATGAACAATAGTTATTTTTTTTCTGTTATTTTTTACTGCATAATCAATTGCCATTTTCATAAGTCTTTTTGTTCTAAACTCACTTATTGGCTTTATTCCAATTGAGGCATTATGCAGATTAATCTTAAATTTTTCATTAAGAAATTCTATAACCTCAATTGCCTCCTTGCTGTTTTCTTCCCATTCTATTCCAGCATAAACGTCCTCTGTGTTCTCCCTGAAAATTACAATATCCACATTTTCTGGAGATTTAACAGGAGCTTTTATACCGGGAATATATTTCACAGGTCTAATACATGCATATAAATCGAGTTTTTGCCTTAAAGCCACATTTAAACTTCTATAACCGCTTCCAACAGGTGTTTCAAGCGGTCCTTTTATTCCAACCTTAACCTCTTTTAATTTTTTAAGCGTTTCATCTGGCAACAAAGAACCATTTTTTTCTAAAGACTTTTTTCCGGCATAAGCCTCTATCCAGTTAATCTTTTTAGAACCATTATAAACATATCCAACAGCGGCATTCCATACCTTCATAGCCGCTTCCATAACAAACGGCCCAATACCGTCTCCTTCTATATAAACAATATCAATTATCTCCATGATTTCTCCCTCCCTAAAATTGGAAATTTTTTCCAAAAAAAGTTGTGATGCTCTTTGAAAATATTTATTATAGAAAACTTCATAAAAAGATTCACTCATGCGGCTCGATTGCTAATCCTCAAAAACTGCTCATATACGTGGGGGCGCTCAGATTCCCCATCCCTGGGGAAGCTTCGCTCAAAAAAACATCCTGTTTTTTTGTCCCTCTCCATTCGCAGTTTTTTTCGGGCAATCTTCGAGCATTCGTTCATCTTTTTATTCAGTTTTCTTTTATGTTTTACTTATTCTAATATAATAAAATCTAATAAATAAAATAGAAATAATAATATGAGTGAAGGCTCGCAGAGTACCTGATTGTATAAAAGAAAGTAGAAAAATAATATGAACGAAGACTAAGAATTTCTCGAAGCGGAATGCAGAAAATTCGGGTTGGAAAAACAGGACGTTTTGGAAAGCGAAGCACTTCATGGACGAAGTGTCTAAGCGTGCCCGAATTTTCAAATGGAGCAAGGATCAGAAATTCTTGCCGTTTGAATGAACATTATTTTTCTTTTTTCAAAAATATTTTCAAAGATCAACACTCAAGTCGTATGAATGAACTTTTATTTTTTTCAACATAAAAGACTTCAAATGGAGCGAGGATTAGAAATTCTTGCCGTCTGAGTGAATATTATTTTTCTACTTTCAAAGAGAATTTTCGAAGATTAGCACTCAAGTAGCCTGAACAAGCTTTTATTTTTCTAAATAAAACACAAAAGAACGAACATGGACAATTTCAAAAAATCACCATATTATCAACATGAATAAACTCATCATAATCAAAATTTCCAATTTTAGCAATATCCCCGCTTTTTTTTCCACAAATCACAACAGCATCCTCAGCAGAATAATTAGGAATCCCTTTCCCAATAAGCTTATTATTAAAATAAATATTCACCGGCTCACCCTTTTCAAAATTCCCTTCTATCTTTTCAATTCCAACAGGCAATAAACTCTTCTTATTCATCAACGCATCCCTTGCTCCCTTATTAATAAACACCTTTCCTCTGCTTTTTGACAAAAAAGCAATCCATGCTTTTTTTCCTTTCAATTTTTTATCAGGTATAAAAACAGTACCAACATTTTTACCTGAAACAAACTCCTTTATATTCTCCAGCTTATTTCCATTGCAAATACATGTCTTTATTCCAGAAGCTGCTGCAGATAAACCTGCATCGATTTTTGTTGAAATTCCTCCTGTTCCCAAAGATGTCTTTTTAAACTCTTTTATCTGAATATTTTTATCATAAACCTTAATTACATCTCCATTTTCATCCAATACGCCATCAACAGAGGTTAAAAGCATTAATCCATCTGCACCCCAGCCAATTGCAAATTGTGAAGAAAGCCTGTCATTATCGCCAAATTTAATCTCATCAGTTGAAATAGTATCATTTTCATTTATTATAGGAATAATTCCAAATTGATTTAATCCAATGAGTGTATTTTTCAGGTTTATAAACCTTTTTCTATTATAAAAATCATCTGCAGTCAATAAAATCTGTGCAATTTTTTTATTATGAAAATCAAAAGCATTTTCATATATCTTCATTAATTGTACCTGGCCCACAGCACATAAAGCCTGTTTTTGCGCAAGGCTTTTTAAAGGATGCAACTTTAAATACTGCAATCCCGCCGCATTGGCTCCTGAAGAAACAAGCACAACCTTTTTGCCTTCTTCTATTAGTTCTGAGATAATATAACTGAGTTTTATTATATACTTTTTGTTTATATCATTGTTCTTTATTAATAAATTACTTCCAACCTTTATTACAATCTTTTCCATATATTAACCCCTCACATCATAATTGCCCTGTATAACAAACTTATATGTTGTAAGTTCCTTTAATCCAACAGGACCTCTTGCATGCATTTTTTGAGTGCTAATTCCCATTTCTGCACCCATTCCGAACTCACCGCCATCTGTAAATCTCGTTGAAGCATTTATATAAACAGCTGCAGAATCTATTTCTTCCACAAATTTCATAGCATTTAAATAATCTTCTGTAAGAATTGACTCAGAATGTCCAGTTGAATAGGTTTTGATATGCGATATAGCTTCATCTAAATCATTTACAACCTTAATTGACAGAATCAAATCGAGATATTCCGTAGCCCAATCTTCTTCTGTTGCAGATTTTACATCAATATGTTTTAATACCTCTTCACATCCTCTTATTTCAACATTCTTCTCTTCAAGCCTTTTCTTCAAATCAGGCAATATCTTTGAAGCAATATCTTTATGAATTAGCACAGTTTCAACTGTATTGCATGTTCCAGGTCTTTGTGTCTTTGCATTGTCTATAATATCAATGGATTTCATAACATCAGCACTTTCATCAACAAAAATATGGCATATTCCAACGCCGGTTTCCAGAACAGGAACTGTTGAATTTTTTACAACAAAGTCAATAAGCCCCTTTCCACCTCTTGGAATAACAAGGTCAAGATACTCATTTAATTTAAGCATTTCATTTACCAATGCTCTGTCGGTATTTTCTATTAATTCAACAGAATTTTCAGGAATGCCGGAATTTTTCAACCCTTCTTTAATAACCTTAACAAGTGCCTTGTTTGAATTAATTGCATCGGAACCCCCACGCAACAAAACTGTATTTCCTGATTTTAAAGCAAGAATTGTGGCATCTACAGTAACATTAGGTCTTGACTCGTATATTATTCCAATTACTCCAAGTGGAACTCTCATTTTGCTTATTCTAATTCCATCTTCTCTTAAAAATGAATCAAATATTTCACCAACAGGATCCTTAAGATTAATAACCGTGTTGCATGAGTCAATCATGCCCTTTATCCTTTTTTCATTTAAGGCAAGCCTGTCAACCAATGCTTCTTTAACGCCATTTTTTCTTGCAATGTCAACATCTTTTTTATTTTCAGACAATATATAATCCATATTTTTTTCAAGAGCTATAGCAATTTGTTGAATAGCTTCATTTTTTTCTTTGGCCTTTGTTTTCTTTAAAAAATCAGAAGCAGATTTTAAATTCTTTGCTTTTTCTATTAATTCATTCATTATAATCACCTCGCTTACAATTTTTTGTTTTTTAAATATGCCTCTTCAATTGCCTTCATTATTGAACCTTTTACTGTCGCTTTATCCATTTCATATAATCCTTTTATGGTTACCCCACCTGGTGAAGAAACCATATATTTCAACTCCGAGAGTTTTAACTCTTCATTTTTTAAATATTCCAATGTTCCCATAAAAGTATTTGCTACAATCTTTAATGAATCATCGTGGGACAATCCAATATTTATACCGCTTTCAAGAAAACTTTCTATTATATATGCAACAAAAGCAGGACCGCTACTATTTAAAACAGTAAATGCATCAAACTTCTTTTCCTCAATTTCAAGCACTTCTCCGAGGTTTGAAAGTATTGATTTTACATCGCTAACTATATTTTCCGATATTGCAGGATTATATGCAATTGCAGTAGTGCCCAATCCGGAATTTGAAATAACAGTTGGCATTATTCTGAAAATATTCTTTTTGCCCGATAATTCATATAAATCAGCTAAAGTCTTTCCAGCAGCGGTGCTGATAATATATCTGTTCTCTTCTGATAAATCCTTGATTTTATCAAACACGTCATTTAGATGATTAGGCTTTACAGAAACAAAAGTAAATATCGCCTTTTCGTATACCTTTGAAATTTCATCTTCTATATGGATATTTTCGTCTTCATATTTTTTAATTCTATCTTTGTTCACATCATAGATATACAATTCATATTCTTTATTAATTGAAAATCTTTTTACAAGCATACTTCCAATATTCCCAATGCCTATAATTCCAATCTTCATATCATATCACACTCCATAATCTCCATATTTTTTTATATATTCATCAATTCCACCAATTTCGAGTATTTTATTAACAAATTCAGGAAAAGGAATAAAATGATACTTTTTATCCTGAGTAATATTTTCAATAACTCCAAGCTTTGTATCAACCTTGATAATATCCCCTTCGTTAAATTCATCGACTTCCTTTAATTCAATAACAGGCAGTCCAATATTAATTGAATTTCTGTAAAAAATCCTTGCAAATGATTTTGCAATAACGCATGAAACACCTGCAACCTTTATAATCCTTGGTGCATGTTCCCTTGAAGAACCAAGCCCGAAATTATTTCCACCAATAATAATGTCTCCTTTTTCAACACTTTTTGCAAAGTCTTCTCTTGCATCCTCTAAAACATGTTTTGCCAATTCCGGAAGATTTGATCTTAAATGGAAATATCTTCCCGGTGCTATATGATCAGTTGAAATATTATCGCCGAATTTCCATACTCTTCCTTTAAAAATCATTATATTACCTCCCTTGGATCTGTAATATATCCTGTTAATGCGCTGGCAGCAGCTGTTGCAGGAGAACAGAGATATATTTCAGAATCAGGATTTCCTGCTCTTCCGTGGAAATTTCTATTTTGTGTTGATAGTACTTTCTCACCGTCAGCCGGGACGCCAGCATGAACGCCAACACATGGGCCACAACCTGGAGGCAATATAGTAGCTCCTGCTTCAATAAATGTGGAAATTAAGCCTTCTTGTAATGCCTGTAAATAAATCTTTTTTGAGGCAGGGGCTATTATTAATCTAATATCCTCAGCCTTTTTCTTTCCTTTTAATATTGAAGCAACAATTCTCAAATCCTCCATCCTTCCATTTGTACACGTTCCAATATATATTTGATCAATTTTAACACCTTTTGCGTCGTTTATATTTCTTGTATTATCTACAGTATGAGGGAATGAAACCTGAGGTTCTATTTCAGACAAATCAATTTCAATAACCTTTTCGTAACTTGCATCTTCATCGGGGAATAATTCCTTAAATTCATCTTCCCTCCCCTGATTTTTCATATATTCCTTTGTAATTTCATCAGCAGGGAACAATCCAACCTTTGCACCTGCTTCAACTGCCATATTTGAAATGGTTAGTCTTGATTCCATTGATAATGTTTTTATACCATCGCCTGAGAACTCTAAAGCCTTATAAGTGGCGCCGTCAGCACCTATCATGCCTATAAGATAAAGGATTATATCCTTGGCATATACACCTTTGTTTAATTTATTCTTTAATACAATCTTATATGTTTCAGGAACCTTTAGCCATACCTTTCCAAGACCATATGCAAGAGAAATATCTGTTGAACCCATTCCTGTTGCAAAAGCAGCAAATGCCCCAGCGGTACATGAATGTGAATCGGCACCGACAATTAAATCTCCTGGTTTTGCATATTCCTCAGCTACAATTTGATGTGATATTCCTTCGCCAATATCATATATTTCCGCATCTGTTTTTTTACAAAAATTTCTTAATTTTTTCTGCGTATTTGAAAGTTCTTTTCTTGGACTTGGTGAAGCATGATCTATAAAAACGAGAGATTTAGTGCTTACATTTTTAAAATTCATATTTTCAAATTGATCAACAGTTAAAGGCCCGGTTCCATCCTGAACAAAAGCAAGATCAACATTGGCAATTATAATTTCGCCGGGTATTACATCTTTGCCTGCATGCATGCTGAGTATTTTCTCTGCAAGTGTTTTACCCATTTATTTCAACTCCCTTCATATCCTTATATTTCAAATCTTTTGGTCCATTATAAATAGAGCGCGGTCTGAAAATTCTGTTATTCTTTCTGTATTCCATTGCATGTGCAGTCCAACCTACAATTCTTGCCATGGCAAAAATCGTTGTGAAAAATTCCTTTGGAATGCCAAAGTGGTTATAGAGAATACCAGAATAAAAATCCACATTTGGATAAATATTCTTATCCTTAAACCTTTTTACCACAACATCTTCAACCTTTACGGCAATATCAAAAAAATCAACCTTCTCATGAGCAGAAATTTCCTGAACCCATTTTTTTAGAATTCTTGCCCTTGGATCATATGTTTTATAAATTCTATGTCCAAATCCCATTATCTTTTTCTTGTTTCTAATAAGATTATCAATATATTCAGGAACATTCTCTATATCCCCTATTTCTTCCAGCATTTCAAGCACCTTTTCATTTGCTCCGCCGTGTAATGGTCCTTTTAATGTGCCTATTGCAGTTGTAATAACAGAATAGATATCAGACAATGTTGATGAGGTCACCGTTGAAGCAAAGGTTGATGCGTTCATTCCCTGTTCCATATGCAGTATTAAAGCCTTATCAAAACATTTTGAATATTCAGGTAATTCACCAAACATCATATACAGGAAATTCTCAGAATGATTGAGATGTTCCTCAGGATAAATAATAGGTAAATTATTTTTTATCCTATACCAATATGCAATAATTGTTGGAATCTTTGCCGTTAAATTAATAGCATTTTCAAGCGTTGAATTATCTTCTTTTGAATACATTCCAAGCATTGAAACAACACTTCGTAAAACAGCCATGGGATGAGCGTTTTCCGGGAATAACCTCATCATTTCCACAATGTTTTCTGGAAGATTTCTCTTTTTTGATAACATTGATTTTATAAAATCCTCTTCATTTTCATTTGGCAAAGAGCCAAACCAGATTAAATATGCTACCTCTTCAAAATATGAGTTTTCAACGAGATCTTCTATTTCAAATCCTCTATACACGAGCTTACCTTTTTCACCGTCTATATAAGATATGGAACTTATTGCAACAGCAACACCCTCAAGACCGTGCTTTAAATCTTCTTTTTTCATCAAATCACCTCCTGATATAGAAAAAAGGCCACACTTTTTATAGTGTGGCCTTTACATTAATCCCTTAAGTTATACAAATAGCATTATACACCGAACTTAAGGTGTTGTGTAAAGACCACACCTTTGGGTTCGGGCTGATTATTTAATGTTTTATTGTTATTTATTGTGTTTAATAGCGATCTCAAAAACATACTAAACTCCTCCATACTATTATTTGAATAAATTCTAACATATAAATTATGAATTGTCAAGTGATTTTTTACAATAATATTTCTGTATATAAAAATCAATAATGTTGTAAAGAAGTATTATAAAAAACTCCTCTTCCTGAGTTGTTTCTATTATCCAGGAAGAGGAGGATTTTATTTCACTTCCTCAACAAACTTAGCTTCTTTTCCAACAAAGATTATTATGAATTTTTTCATTCTCTCATTTTTTGAATTTAATTCATATGATTTTTTGTATCTTTCTATCTGTTCCCTTGCCTGAGCGATTTTTTCTTTGAATTTACTTTCGGTATATTCATTTTGTTTTATGTATTTTACTTCTATTATCGCTTCATATGGCACTTCTTCATATCTTTTGAACATTGCTATATCCACATATCCGCCTTCTACTGGATACTCCATCTTTACCATTGCAAATGGTGTTAATATTAAGTAGCTATACATCAGTATTTTTATATATTTTTCATCAAATCCCATGAACATTCTATTATCCAGTTTGCTTAATAGATTTTCTATTTCTTTTGCAAATGTATTTATTTCTCCATCTGTTAGTATTTTTCTTACTGCTATTTCTATTGGTTCTGAATCGATATATTCTGTTAATTTTTCTTCTATATATTCTGTGAAATAATCTGAGAATATCTTTCTCATTGAATAATTGGGTATTTTTAAATATGTTATTATCCCTTCTTTTTCAAATGTCATAAATCCAAGATAGAATAATAATGATTTTATGTCTTTTATGTCTATCCTTTTTCCAGGATTGAATATGGTGGTTAATTCTGTTAATTCCGTTCTTCCTGTTAATAGTATTTCATTTAATAGATTCCCTATTATCCTTTTTGAGCTTTCTTTTTCTTTTTCTTCTTTTGTTAACTCCTTTCCGTTCTCTTTTTCTATTGACACTCCGAGTAATTCTCCTAAATTAAATAGATTCTGAACCTTTTTGTAATCGCTTAATATATTGTCGTCTATTATTTTTTGTGGAGGTCTTTTCTCTTTTTGATATTTTATTATAAAATAAAATACCATGTCGGGATTATATACTGTTTTTGAAGCATTTTCATTGAATTTATATCCATTGTAATTTTCTTCCATTTCCTTTAATAATTTATCAGAATATATCTCATAATATTCAAGTAATTGAATTACTTCTTCTTTTGTAAATCCCAACATTCTATTGAAATCTTTTTCTATTGTAATATTCATTGTTATATTAAACCCACTGGTTAATGAGTCAAGCATTATTGGACTTACTCCTGTCATGAATATCCTTTTTATTATTGTTTCTGTTCCTTTTTTGATTTCTTCATAGAATTTTCTTACAAATCCATGCTTTGTTATGCTATCTCTAAATAAATCGAGATTAAAACTCAATAACTCATTTGCAAAATGATCGTATTCGTCTATTAATAGGTATATTGGTTTGTTTAAAATATCTTTTGCATCAGTTAAAAACGCTCTTATTATATCTGCTGGTTCGCTATATTCTTCTTTTATTGATAGTTCTAATTTATATCTATTATTAAAATCTACAAGTGAGGCTATTACATTATTTTTAAAGCTCTTTATTAATATGTCTTTATTTTCTGTTTGAATTCCGGAAAAATTCATTTTTAGTATGTAATAATTATTTTTCAATGGAGTTAGATTTTTTCCTATGTATAATTTTCCAAATAAATTTTCAAATTTTTCTTTATTATTTACATCATAATATGCCATTAGTGTATTGATAAAAAGGGTTTTTCCAAATTTCCTCGGTCTTAAAAAAACTATATATTTTTCATTTAAGTTTTCTAATTTTTCTATATATTCTGTTCTGTCTACATAATAATAATTATCTTTTATTAATAATTCAAATTCCTGTTCTCCATATGGTATTTTCTTTTTCATTTCAATCACCTCATATGTAATTAATCCTATTTTCATTTCTTATACAGATATTATACCATATCTATTATAATACATCTGAGTTTTAAATGAAACCTTTCGATTATTGTTGAAACTATTTATCCTTCCTTAAAGCTTCATAAAAACAAAAAGTTTTCTAAATTGCAATATTTAGTTAACGAAAATTCAAAAAAAAAAAAATAAAAATGATACATTATATTTGGTAATTTAATATTTTATTAAACAAAAAACAAAGGAGGCAGAGTGATGAAGAAGGCGCTAAAAGTTTTTTTACTTGTGGTAATTGCACTTGCGGTTATTGTTGCAATTCTTCCGGGCGATGATGAAGAAACAACACAATCTTCAATTAGTTCAACAAGCAGTTCTACACAGGAGGAAACATACGATACTTCAAATGATGAACAAACAGATTTGAATTATGAAGAAGAGGAAACTGATGAAGAAACATATGAAGAAGAGACAACAGAAAATGAAAAAATAGAGACAGAAAATTTAAATGTAAAAAAATTAAATGAAGGTAAATATTTTTTTGTAGCAAAAGGAAATTATATAGGCGCATATGATATATCAGAAAAATATTCTCTTAAATTTATTCAATCTGTAAAATTGCCAATCAGTTTTCAGCCAGAAGATATAGTTTATGATGGAAGATACACATATACACCTAATTTGACAATTATTGACTGGAATAATATCGAAAAACCTGAAATTACATACAAAGGATATAATATTGCAGGATTTTCAAAAATAAAAATCGATAAAAATTATGCGTATATATATCACAAAGATAAAGGCATTTTAATATATGACATAAGCAATAAAAATAAGCCTGAAAAATTGGGAAAATTTAATATAAAAGGTATTTATAACTATTTTATAAAAGATAGATATATGTATATAAGTGGAAAATTTGAAATTGATGATAAGGCATACCTATTATTAATTGTTGACATTAAAGACAAAACAAATCCTAAAATAATTGGGAAATATAGGAATAAGCATGAAGAGCATGATTATGATCAAGTGGGGTATAATATATATATAAAAGATAATTATGCAATAATATTAGAACCAGATAAAATAGAAATTGTTGATATAAGCAGTAAAAGCAATATAAGATCAGTAAAGAATATTGATGTAGGTGGTTATAGTGGATCTTTTTATGATAGCAGTCTAAAAAGTGGAAAAGCATTTGTTGATGAATATAAGAATTATATTGTAGCAGGGGATTTTAAATATCTCTTTTTCATAGATTTAAATAAAAAGAAAATTATTAAAGCATTTACTGTTTATTCTAATAGGAAAATAATTATAGGAGATTATCTATATAGTTTATATTTAGTTGATAATTCTGGTTTCCTGAAGATATTTAATATAAGTAACATAAATGTTGATAAATTGGAATATAAAACCTTTTCTTTTGAATATTTTAATTTTGAAATATATAAAAATAATTTGTATGTTTTTTATAAAAATGATGATTATAGTACAGGTACTCGTGTTGATTTGAAAAATAAAAGTTTATCATCAATACCCCAAATTCTTAGGCCAACTAATTATGCTTTTTATAAATATTTTGTAAGAAAAAATAATGAAATAATATATGTTGGTAAAGATAGAGTTGTTATTAATGAAATGAAAGATGAAAATAATATAAAAAGAACTGTTATTAAATTTTCTGAAATTCCCGAATTAAAAAATTCAGGGAAAACAAATAGAGTTTTGGTGGACAGGAATAAAGATTATGTATATATAATTTTTAGAGAACCTGTTATGATAAAGGTTCTTGATATTAGCGATAAAGATTTTCCAGAAGTAGTAGGTGAATTGAAAATAGAAAATGAAAAATTTTATGGATATGATTGGCCTATGGTTAGAGATTTAAATGTAAAAGGTGGTATAAGAGATGGTGAATGGAATAGGTGCACAGATGGTAAATATTTATATCTTTCAACAACAGATAATTTATATATAGTGGAATTATCAGAAAATCCATCTATTGTAGGAAAAATTAATACACCTGGGTATATTCTTGGAAAAGGCGGAAATTATTTAATAGTTCAGGAAGGAAAAAAGGATTCAAGCGGAAGAAGATTTTCTCTTACAGATAAATTAGTATTTATAGATATATCAGATAAAAATAATCCTGAGATAGCAAACACAATAGAATTAAAAGGAGACTTTTCAAACTGGGAGATAAGTGAAAATAAAATGGTATATTTTAAATATAATAATAATAGAAAATATTTTATTGATTTTAGTGATATAAATAATATAAAAGAATCAGAGTTTACTTTTACAAGAGAAGAAAATTTATACAGTTCTGATGACAATGAATATTTTATGAATGATAGTAAATTTTATGTATTAAAATTAATGAAATCTATTAATAGAGATTATGCTGATATTTTTATAGATATTTATGATATATCAGATATAACTCAAATAAAAAAGATTAAAGAAATAGAATTAGCTAAATATATAAGACCATTTTTCAGTATTTTTGAAAAAGAAGATTCAGGAATATATATTTATTTAAAATATTCATATATAATAATAGATTTTGATACAGATAATGATAAAGTGAATGGAGTTATGCCTCTTCCAATTTCTTATGCGGTAACTGGGAGATGATTGAATGAACAATCGATCTCGGGATAGTGAATTTTATAAAAACATAGGAGAAAGGGTTTTTGCAGTATATAATCAATATGGTTATAGCGGTGTTGTAAAAAATACAATAAATCTCATACTAATAGATGAAATAGTAAAAAGAAAAGTTGAAAGTGAAGATAAAGAAAAAGTTTTAAGAGCATATTTAAGAGATGGAAGAGCTCTTGCAAGCGAGATTTCCAGGCATTTAAAAGTAGATAAAAACACGGCGCAAAACCTTTTAAAAAAGTCATATAATATGTGGTATTCAGGTGAAGAAAGCGGAAGAAAAGAATTAAAAGAAATATTGATTGATAGTTTGAAAAATTCAAAACATAATGTGAAAAGGGTTCTGGAAAGCGGAAAAATAACAATTGTTGTAGATAATAAATTATTGAAGGAGCAACTTGAACAATTGTTCTATGAAAATGGAATATATGCTGATTATTCATTTAATAGGGACTTAATGGTTATCGACTTATATCATTTAACAGTAATCTTTTCTAAAGGTGAAGAAATAAAAATAAAAGATTTTGAAAAAGCTTTGATGAATATAAACTCTGAATTTAAGGAAATATATTCAAAGTTTAAAGCAGAAAAGGTTTTAGAAAAGAAGGAACCAAAAGAATATCTGGAAGATCTTTTGAAATTGGGTGGAAAAAAGATTTTAGGAAAAATTGGAGAAGATGCTGCAGAAAAGGTATATAGCCTAATTCTTGAATATTTCTTTGGTATAAACTAAAAAACAATCCTCCTCTTCCTGAGTTGTTTCTATTATCCAGGAAGAGGAGGATTTTATTTTTTAATGTTGATTTTTTAAGATATAATAACTACCTTTTGTTTTGCCGATTTTTTCTAAAATACCTTTTTTAGTTAAATTCTTAAGAATTTCCTTTGCTCTTGTTGATTTTATATTTAATATATTTTCAGCATTTTTTACATTAATTTTTTTGTTTTTAATTACAAAATCATAAATTATTTCTTCTTGAATTGTTAAATCCGTCGGTTTTCCGCCGGTTTTCCGTCGGTTTTCTGTCGGTTTTCCGTCGGTTTTTCGCTGGTTATTCGCTGGTTTTTCAACGGTATTTATTTTTGGTCTGTAAAAAACAATACTCACAAAATTCCCTGTTTCATTTATTTCAAATTTGATGTTTTTTTCTTCGCAAATTTTTTTAACCTTTCCAATTCCACTTCCCCAGGTTTCTACATAATTTAATTCTCTAAAAAGATTAGCCAAAACTTTATTTCTTATTTCACTTCTTCCATTCATTACTTCTTCTAAAGTTAATCCATTTGGAAATCCTCCAGGTGAAACAATTTCCACAATATCATCATAAATAGCTACTTTAATATCACTGTTTCTTAAATAATCTCTATGAATTATTGCGTTTATTAGCACTTCTCTAAGAGCCAAAAGTGGAATTTCAAGCTCTTCCTTTAATTGTAATCCTTCAACTTCTGCATTTAAATTAAGATGGTTCTGTAAAAATTTAATGGTGTTTTCCAGATTATAAAATAAATTTCCATCGAATTCTTTTTTATCTATAAATATTTCTTTTGTGATCCCTTTAAATCTCGCACATTTTATCATTGTATTATCAAATTTTCCAAGAGTTATTAAAAGTGCATTTGTGGGCATATCTTTACCGTTTATATTTTTTATGAGTTTTAAATTTTTTAATTTGTCATAATCACATTTTTTATTTATTTTTTTGAATTCGTTATAAATGATATTTAAATCAATATCTTTGATTTCAAATTCAAAATTTATTTCTTCATCAAAACTTTTATTAAGTCTTTGTCTTTGGAGTTCTGCTATCATATTTTCATCTGCGATTCTGTTTGTTGAGCCAATTCTTATATATGTTCCTTTTAATTTTCCTTTATTTTTAAGATAATATGGCAATAATGAACCGCGAAAAACTTCTATAACCAGAACTACTTTGCCATTAATATTTTGAGCGTAAATTTCTGGTAAAATAGTCGGATAGCATAAATCATTAATGATAGATGAAATTTTTTCTTCATATTCAAAAATTTTGTCTTCTTCAATCCCTACTATTTCTCTGTTATCATTTACTCCAATAATTAATTTTCCGCCACTGGTATTGCTAAATGCAACAACAGTTTTGGCGATAGCTTCGTTTGAAGGAAGCTTTTCTTTCAGTTCAAGTCTCTTATTTTCACCTTTTTTTATTTCATCTAAAAGCATTTGACTCACCCACTGTAATTTTATTTCACTTCCTCAACAAATTTAGCCTCTTTTCCAACAAAGATTAAATTTTCAATAATATTTTTCACTAAATTTTAAAAATACATTTTTCATTGAATGATTTGGTATTTTTAAATACGTTTTTATTCCCTCTTTTTCAAGAGTCAGGAATCCTTCATAAAACAACAATGATTTTATTTCTTTTGCATTCGGCATATAATCAGAATAAATTTTTGTTGCAAGCTCGTTTATAAAAATTTCTTCTTTTTCACATATTTCCTTTAACTTATCTCCTATTATTCTTCTCAATCCATATTCTTTTAATGGAATATTAGATTTTTCTTCTTCATCATCTGAATATATTGCAAATTCAAAAAGATTTTTAATTCTTTCATAATATTTTTCTGTATCATCATCAATTATTTTTTCTGGTATTTTTCCTTTAGATAAATACTCCTTAATAGAATAAAATATCATGTTTGGATGATATACTGTTTCAGTTGCATCCCAGCTGAATTTATATCCACCATAATATTCTTTTATTATTTTAAAAAGTTTTTCTGAATATATCTCATAATATTCAAGTAATTGAATTACTTCTTCTTTTGTAAATCCCAACATTCTATTGAAATCTTTTTCTATTGTAATATTCATTGTTATATTAAACCCACTGGTTAATGAATCCAGCATTATTGGACTTACTCCTGTCATAAATATTCTTTCTATTATTGTTTGCGTTCCTTTTTTTATTTCTTCGTAGAACTTCCTTACAAATCCATGCTTTGTTACGCTATCTCTGAATAAATCGAGATTAAAACTCAATAACTCATTTGCAAAATGGTCGTATTCATCTATTAATAAGTATATTGGGTTGTTTATTTCTTCCTTTACATCATCTAAAAATGAACCTATTATATCTGCCGGTTCTGTTAACTCTTTTTCTATTTTTATTTTTAAATTATAATCATTTTTGAAATTTTTAAGCGCTCTTATAACTTTATTTTTAAAGCTTTCTACTAATATATCTTTATTTTCTGTCTGAACTCCAGAAAAGTTCATTTTTAAAATATAATATTCATTTTTTAATGGTGTTGGATTTTTGCCAATATATAAATCTCCAAATAATTCTTCAAATTTATTTTTATAATTGATATCATAATATTTTCCAAGTGTATCTAAAAATAATGTTTTTCCAAACTTTCTTGGTCTTAAAAATACTATATATTTTTCATCTAAGTTTTCTAATTTTTCTATATATTGTGTCCTGTCTATATAATAATAATTATCTTTTCTTAATCTTTCAAAATTCTGTTCTCCGTATGGTATTTTCTTCTTCATTTTAATCCCCTCCAAAAATAAGAACATTATAACTTATCTATATTATATCATAATTGCTTTATATAGGGGATATTGATTATGTATTATGCAATTTCATATTTCATTTCTGTTTTAAAAAAAGTTTCAGGATCCATATTTTCAAGGATTTTTCCGTCTTTCATAAATATAATTCTGTTTCCTGCTTTTTTTGCAAAATCTACTTCGTGGGTTACAACTATCATGGTTTTTCCCATTTTTGCCAATTCTACCATTGTTTCTTTTACTTCATATACCAGACTTGGGTCAAGTGCTGATGTGGGTTCATCAAATAATATAATTTCCGGATCCATTGCTAAAGCCCTTGCTATTCCTGCACGTTGTTGTTGTCCGCCAGATAATTGTGAAGGAAAATTATATGCTTTATCTTTTAAATGAACTTCTTCCAACACTTTCAAAGCTATATCATAAGCGTCTTTTTTTGTCATTTTTTTTGTTCTTATTAATCCCAATGAGATATTGTCTATAATTTTTAAATGAGGAAATAGGTTGTGTTGCTGAAATACAAAACCTATTTTTTGAACAAGGTTTTTTCTATCGTAATTTAATATATTTTTTTCCTCCAGGGTTATTATTCCATCTTGATATGGTTCAAGACCGGCAATACATCTTAATAATGTTGATTTTCCAGAGCCAGAAGGTCCCATAACTACAAGAACTTCACCTTTTAATACCGTTAAATCCACTCCTTTTAATACTTCTAAATCTCCAAAGCTTTTGACAAGTTTTTTAATTTTTATTATCATGGAATTGCGAACCTCCTTTCAAAATATTTTCCAAGTAGTTGTAATAAGGCTGTGACCGTGAAATAAAATGCGGCTATTGTGATATATGATTCAAAGGAAGCAAACGAGGAGGTGGCAATTTGCCTACCAACCATCGTTAATTCCTGTAAAGCAATTACAGATGCTAAAGAACTGTCTTTTACAAGACTGATAAATTGTCCTGTTAATGCAGGTAATGTTGTTCGAAATGCCTGAGGCAATAATACGTCAATGTATAAGAAGAATGTGTTTAGTCCTATACTTTTTGCTGCTTCTATCTGTCCTTTTGGAACGGCTTCTATACCTCCACGGATTATTTCGGAAATATAGGCACCTTCAAATAATGCGAGAGATACTATTGCTCCAACGTATGCACTTATATCAATTATTGAACCAACGCCATAATAGGTTATTAAGATTATTACAAGTAATGGAATATTTCTAAATATGGTTGTATATGTATTCGCAAAATCTTCTAAGAGTTCAAATTTTGATGTTTTCATTATTCCCACTACTACACCTATTATCAATGCAAAAAAGATTGAGAAAACTGAAATTTTTAAAGTCATATAGAATCCGTCTAAATAAAGATTCATATATTTAAAAGGCACCTTGCTCCAATTAAAAGGATAGGTTTTTGACATCTGAAAATAGAAAAGTGCGAAAATCATTATTATAATAAAATATGCGAATATTTTTTTCATATATCTTCTGTCCAAAGTTTATTCACCCCAATCGTATTCAATCATCCATTTTTGTTTTAATTGATCTAATGTTCCGTCTGTTTTTACGCATTCTATAAATGTGTTTAACCATAATAATAGATCAATATTTTCCTTTTTTACAGCAATTCCTAATTTTTCTTTGTTTAAAAGATTTTCTGTTGTTTTTATAGCAGGATATTTTTTTGATATAGAGCCGTAGTATAATTCATCAAAGACCATAGCATCAGCTTTTTTGGTGATTATTTGATATGCTGCAGCATCAACAGTTTCAAATGTAAGAATTTTAGCTTCCGGGAAAAACTTTCTTGCTGCAAATTCCCCTGTTGTACCGAGCTGGACAGCTATTTTTGCTTTGTTTCCCATTTTCTTAAGATCGTTTTCAGTTAAACCATTGGGATATTTATCGCTATTGTAGAATATAATCTGACCTGTTTCATAATAAGAAGTTGTGAAATTAACCTTTAAAGCCCTTTCAGGTGTTATTGTCATTCCAGCTAAAATGAAATCAAATTTATCTGCTAATAATGCAGGAATAATACCGTCCCAATTAGTAATTACAAATTTTACTTTTACACCTAAAACATCAGCCATCATTTTTGCCAGTTCAACTTCATAACCAATTCTTTCGCCTTTTGTGTTTACACCGTAAAATGGAGCATAAGCAGGATCCTGACCAATTAGTAACACACCGCGTTTTTGAATTTCCTCAATTTTTCCTCCGAATATCACCATACTTAAAATTCCAACAACCATCATAACAAATACCTTTTTCATAATCTCTCCCTCCCATATATAAAAATTTAGAATTTTTGATAATAAAAAAGGGCCACACTTTTTAAAGTGTGGCCCTCTGGATTCCTTGAGTTAATACGACAACTCAAGGTGTTAGCCTCAGGCCACACCTTGAGTGATGTCTTAATATTATTGAATTTATATTTAATGTATTTATTAAATTCATCATGTTAATATCCTCCTTCAGAATTTTTTGTAAGTATAACATAATTTTTCCTGTTTGTCAACACTAAGATAATAGTAATTAAAATGAAATATAAATTTCTTAAATAAAATAAGGCTCCAATGGGAGCCTTAATAATATTATTCATCTGTATTTTCTTCTTTTGCAAGACATTCTTTACAAATGCCTTTAATGTACAATTGTTGATCAAGGATTTTGTTTTCTTTTTCCAAATTGGAGTCAATTTTAATTTCGTGGATATCAAAATCAAAAATTTTACCACATTTAATACATTTAAAATGACCATGAAGATGTGTGTTAATATCATATCTAACTTCATTTTCATCAATTGTGATAGCAGAGACAATCCCTTTGCTCTGGAAAAGTTTTAATGTGTTATAAACGGTTGTTTTTGATAATGTTGGGATTTTCACAACAAGTTCTTTATAAATAGTGTCAACATTGGGGTGTATATGATTTTCCATTAAGAATTTATAAACCTGAATTCTCTGTAATGAAGGGGATATTTTGTGGCTTCTTAACACTTCACTGATATATTCAATTTTTTCCTGTTCACTCATAAAACCACTTCCTTTTTTGATTTTTATTTTGTTTTTATTTCAATATTAATTTTATACCATTTTCGTTAAAAAATCAAGTCCTGTCATCAAAACTTAAAATTTATGATATAATTGTATTAATAAAATATTTTGAAAAGGAGGGGGACTATGAAGAGAGCTACTTTTATTTTACTACTACTTTTTCTTTTTTCAAGCCTTTTTGGTAAAAGTTTTACAGAATATTATACTGATTTTAAAAATGCAAATAGTTTGCATGATGTAGAGAAGATAAAAATATTAATTGATGAATTAAGCAAAGAAACATCTGATGCATCTGTTTTAGCAGTTTACTGTAATGCTTTAACAGAATATGCCAATTGGGGTGTGAAAGAGGAAGAAAAGGAAAAAATTTATTCTCAGGCAGTTGAAGTTGGTAAAAAGGCAGTAGAAATTGATCCTGATAATGGTTATGCGCATTATGTTTTAGGAGCAGCTATTGGAAGGTTGGCACAGTTTAAAGGAATAGTTCAAAGTTTATTTATGCTTGGGGATTTTGATAAACATATTTCAAAAGCTATTGAACTTGATCCATCTCTATATACAGCATATATTGCAATGGGAATGAGATATAGAGATGTTCCATGGCCAATGAATAATTATAAAAAGTCGGAATATTATTTGAAAAAGGCTGCTGAAATAGAACCAGGATATGTAAATGCCTATTATGAATTAGGTGTATTGTATAAGGTATGGAAGAAATATGACAGGGCAAGAGAAATGTTTGAAAAGGTTATTGAAATGCCATTACATCCTGATTGGATTGAACAGGGAAAACAGGCAAAAATAGATGCTAAAAAAGAATTGGATTCTTTAAAATAAGAAGGGGCAGAACGCCCCTTTTATTATTTGCCCATATATTTGAAGTATATTGATCTTCTATATCCATCTCTATATAAGATGAACCCAATATAATCGCCTTTTTTGATTTTTGCTGCATATTTCTGGAAGTCTTTTACTGATTTTAATTTTATACCTTTTCCGTTTATATAAAGTTCCATGATAATATCGCCTTTTTTGATATTGATATATTGAGCTTCTGAGTTGTCTGCTACATCTTCAACCATTACACCGTACATTTCTTTTGGAAGGTTTAATTCATTTATATCTTCTGGTGTTAAGTCTCTTACTTTTATACCGAGATAGTATTTATCTGTTGTCTTTGCAAATTCTTCTCTTTCAGCAAGTATTACCTCATATTCAATTTCTCTACCTTTTCTGTTTACAACAACTTTGATATGTTCTCCAGCTGGATATGTTTTTACAATATATACCAATTCATCAGCACTGTCAATTTCTTTGTTGTCGATTTTTAAGATAACATCTCCTGGTTTTATACCAGCCTTTTCAGCAGGTGAGTCCTTTACAACATCGCTAACAAAAGCACCTTTTGTTGTATTTAATCCAAATGTTTTGGCAAGTGATTCTGTTACGTCCTGAACATATACGCCTAAATATGCTTTTGAAACTTTACCATTGTTAATTAAAGCTTCAGCGAATCTTTTTGCAAAATTAATTGGGATTGCAAAACCAAGGTTTTGTCCTTCCTGTGGATTAACTATAGCTGTATTAATACCAATTACCTGTGCGTGAATATTTAATAATGGTCCGCCACTATTTCCAGGATTTATTGCTGCGTCTGTCTGGATTAAATCAGCATATGCGCCCTGTCCATCTGGTTTAGGCAATTTTCTATGAACAGCACTTACAACGCCTAAGGTTACTGTATGTTTAAATCCTAAAGGATTACCAATTGCTATTGCCCATTCGCCAATTTGAATATTATCTGAATCACCTAATTCAATTACAGGAAGCTTATCATTTGTTTTTACCTGTAATACTGCGATATCAAGGTCTTTGTCTCCACCAACATATTTTGCTTTGTATTTTTTTCCTTCAAGTGTTGTAATTGTGATTTCGTCAGCATCTTCTACAACATGAAAATTTGTTAATATATATCCTCTTTTGTCAAAGATAAAACCTGTTCCCAAAGCTTTAAATTCCCTATCCTGTGTCCATGGTGTTTCTCCAAAGAATCTTTTATAAAAATCTTCAAAGAAAGGGTCTATTGAAGCCTTTTTATGCCCAACTGCCTCAATATTAACCACTGCAGGTGCAGCTTCATTAACAACTTTTACTACTGGTGAAACATAATCTGGATTAACAAAAGCAAAAGTTGATACTGTTAGAACTACCATCATCAATGCCATTACTAATTTCTTCATCACTACCACCTCCTGTTGCAATCATTACCATAATTATTTTTGCGCAGTTTCCTTAAAAAAAACTTAGAATCAGATTAAGTTACGCTAACAAAATTTTGTTGATTTCATAAAGAATGTGATGATTTTCTTCGGAATTTCTTTTATAACTTTCTCTGAATTCGAATTTTTTGTGTATTTTTATGGGTTTTTCTTTTAAGATATATACAATTTCACCTAAAACAGAAACCTCAAATGGATCATGGGTAACCATTACTATGGTATATAATCTTTCTTTTTGTATATTTAATAATTCATTCATTACTTTGTATTTTGTTGAAATATCAAGTGAAGAAAATGCCTCGTCCATTAATATAATATCCGGTTCATATACTATAGCGCGTAATATGTTTATTCGTTTTTTCATCCCTCCAGATAATTCATCGGGATACATTAACAATACATCTTTTGATAGATTTAGAAATTCCAGCAGTTTTTCCAGCTCTTCTGTGTCGATTTTTTCATTTACCAACTCAAGGTTTTCATATACTGTAAGCCATGGAATTAGACGATCGTCCTGAAATATATATCCAATTTTTCCTTTTTTTATAATAACTCCTTTATCGGGTTTTAAAAGTTCCGCTATGAGATTCAAAATAGTTGTTTTTCCAATTCCTGATTCACCAAGCATTATGTTTATTTTGTTATGATAGAAAGTAATGTTGAATCCCTGCAATATGACGTTGTCATCAAACTGTTTGTTCAAATCTTCTATGATAATATTTTGTAAATTTCTTTCTTTTTTTATGTTAATAGAATTCTTAATATGAGGTATTTTCCCTCTATCTTTACGTTTAAGATGAGAGAGATTTTTAAGTAGTTTTTCTGAAGATAATCCTAAAATAGCGAGTAATACAGAATAGGCAAAGACACCTTCTGTATCGAGGGCTATTTTACTGAAAGAAAGACCAACACCTATGCCTCTTTCACCAGCTAAAAATTCACCAATAACAACAGCTTTCCAGAGGTTTCCCGAAATAAGGTTTAACGTGGATTTTAGAAAAGGAACGAGAGATGGAATGTAGATTTTTGTAAGTATTTTTTTGTCTGGAATTTCAAAAACTTTTGCCATTTCGAGCAATTTTTTGTCTGTAGATTTTATGCCTTCTGATATGTTTAAAACTACAATAGGGAAGACTACCATAAATGAAACGAAAACAGGTGTGTAAAATCCTATTCCAAACCATAACATGGCTATGGCAATATATGAAACAACAGGAGAGCTTTGGATAATCATTAACGTTGGTCGAAAGATTTTAAAGAATTTTTCACTTAAACCAGATAATATTCCAAATGGAATGCCTATTATTGTTGAGATTATAAATCCAAGGATAATTTTTGAAATTGTACTGAATAAGTCAATATAAAAATCTTTTGTTTTGAAAAAAGATAATAATCTTAAAAAGACATTATGAGGATATGGAACGAGTAATTCATTATGCAAATAATATGCAGCCATGTGCCAGACAAGATAAATAATTAAGAATCCTAAAATAGAATATTTTTTCATTATATCCCCCCAACCTCAATCGAAGAATTCCTTTATTTTTTTTGCGACCTTTTCATTGTTTATAACCTTGTTTATTTCCTGCCAGGAAGCTTTGGAAATATTTTCAATACTTCCAAAGTGGTTTATTAAAGCCTTCTTTCTTTTTGGACCAATACCTGGAATATCGTCTAATTTTGAACGTTCAAATCTTTTTGCCCTGAGTTTTCTATTAAAGGTTATGGCAAATCTATGTGTTTCATCTCTCATGAATATAAGCATTCTTAGTACAGGATGGTCTAAGGGCAAATGTAAATCTTCAATGTCTCCTGGAAAGACTATTCTTTCATCTTCTTTTGCAATACCAACGACATCAACGTCATCAAGTGTATAACCAATTTCTTTTAACGCTTCAACTGCGGAATTTACCTGGCCTTTTCCGCCGTCTATAAATAATAAGTCAGGTAAAGGATGTTTTGTGTATCTTCTTTTAATTACTGTTCTTATTGACTCAAAATCGTTTGGTTCTTTGAATTCGTCTAATCTGTATCTTCTATAATCATCTTTTTTAGGCTTTCCGTTTTCAAATGTAATTAATGACGCAACGGTATATAATCCCTGTAAATGTGAAATATCAATGCCTTCCATTCTATATGGGATTTTTTTAAGGGATAAAATTTCCTTTGCCTGTTTTAACGTATTGCCTAAATCCGTTTGTTTTTTTACTTCTTCCTCTAAGTTTCTATTAATTATTTCAAGTAATTCAGAGCTTTTTTCGGAAAGATTGGAAAGTTCTTTAATTCCATTGGAAATAAAGAAATGTTTTATGTCCTCATCTATTTTTTCTATGTTGAGGTCTTTAATCCATATTTCTTCGGGTAATATATTTTTTCTTACGATATAATACTGATGAAGAAAATCGTTAATGTTTCCTTCTATTGTAAAGGTCAGTTTTGATATCACATATCCATGCCTTATTATTATTAAAACGGCAATAGGGTATTCATTATCAATGGCTATTATATCAACATCTTTGTTATGGGCTATTTCAACGCCTATAGGCATGAAAAGCTTATCGAGTTTAAATAATAAATCTCGCAATTGGGCAGCTCTTTCAAAATTGAGTATTTTGGCATATTGTTTCATTGAATCTTCAATATATTTTCTTATTGATTTTACGTCTCCGTTTAAGAATTTCTTAACTTTCCTAACGGCTTTATTATACTCTTTTTTATCTACGTCAACATAACATGGTGCAAAACATTTTCCAAGATGATATAAAAAGCATGGTTTGGACTTTTTGTTTAAATTTCTTTCGCAGGTTCTTACCTTATATACCCATTGAATTATTTCAATTATCCCCCTGACCATTGATACATTTGAATATGGTCCATAAAAAAAAGCATTTTCCCCTTTTTTGGTACGAACCAGTTTTATAAGGGGAAAATCCTCTTTTGTAATAGCAATATAAGGATAAACACGTGTATCCTTTAATAAGATATTATATTTAGGTTTATGGTTGAATATTAAATTTGATTCTAAAATCAAGGCTTCATCTTCATTTCTGGCTACAATATAATCGAGAAATTCGGCTTCTTCAACAATTAATTTTATCTTTTCATTTTTTACCTGATTTGAAGGATTGAAATATGATGAAACCCTGTTTTTTAATTTTTTTGCTTTTCCGATATAAATAGGTTTTGAATCCTTGTTTTTGAATATGTATACTCCAGGTTCATTTGGTATATCTTTCAAAACCTTTCTATCGAGCATCTTCTCTTTTGCTCCTTCTTTTGTCTATATACATGTTTTTATCAGCAGTTTCAAACATCTCTTCTAAAGTAATATTATCGTCTTTGGTTTTTATGTATTTTCCAGCGGCAACTGATACATTAAAGGAAGCTTTTAAAGTATCTTTTATTTTTTTGTTGATTCTTTCAATAATTTCATCAAGAACTTCTTCTTTATCTGAAGATACTAGTATTAAAAATTCATCGCCGCCGTATCTAATTGGTAAATCGCTTTTTCTCACAGAAGAAGCGATTATTTCACCAATTTTTTTCAGGACATAATCTCCTGTTTTATGGCCAAACTTATCGTTTACAGGTTTAAAATTATTGACGTCAATAACAATAATTCCAAAGTCTTTTCCAATATATTCCTTTAATTTAACAACCTTTGGAACAATTTCAACAAAATAACGCCTATTAAGAAGTCCAGTCAATGAATCTGTGAATATATATCTTCTTGCCCTTAGCATGTCATGAAGTGTAAATGCAAAAGCCATAAAAAAGGATATATCTCCAAGATATAATGTGTTGATATTAAATAGATTTAATATACTAAAGGTATAAATGGAAAAATCTGTCATAGGTGAAGTTATATACAAACCAAATCTTGCTACTAATAAGGCAAAGAATTTCATGCCAATATTCATAGCAGCTGTATAGTCATTTAATAGAATATTTCTAACTATAGATAATATTCCAAATAAAATCAATATGAAGATTACAAAATGTGTTCTAAAATCCCTATAATAAACAACAGATGCAGTTCGGACATTCCGCCTCTTTTTCAATTTCACGCCACACCCTTTCGCCAATTGGATTTGGTGTTCCTCCTAAATACGATGCAAGATGCAGATGTAAACATTTTATCGTTTCAAAATTTCTAATGCCACCTATTCCTACCTTTTTTAAAGCATTTTTAATCCATTCTTCTGTGCTATTATCCAGGATTTTGAGTCTTTCTTCCTGTTCTTCTTTATGGGCATTAAGATAAGAATTTAATAATTCTTCGTTATTTTTTAATTCTTCTTCCCATTTTTTGATTTTACCAAGCGATTCAAGTTTTCCTACAGCTTTAATTAAATGAGGACATGTAAGCCAGTATAATGTTGGAAATGGTTCATTATCCTTAACAGGATAACTTTTTATAACTATAGGATAACCATAAGAACAGCGTTTAGGTATGTCAATAACCTTATGAGGTTTCCTGTTTATCTGTTTTTCTATTATATTTAAATCCTTTTCTGTAGGAGAATTGATATCCATCCAGCATCTTCCTCTCTTGAAATTATATTATATTCGTGTTCTGTTATTTTTGAAAGAATTTCATTCTCGCGTTCTGCATTAATTCCAGAAAGAATTAAATAACCATTGTCATTTAAAATATTGTCGAGCTTTTCGTCATCTAATAATCTCAATAAAATTGGAACAACTATATTGGCAATTATAATATCGAATTTTTCGGAATTGTCTATATTTGAAAGTAAATCAGATTGCTTAACTGTTATATTTTCTATTCCGTTTAAATTAAATGTTTCTATAGCCTTTTCTACAGCAAGAATATCGTAATCAATTGCTACAATGTTTTTTGCGTTAAATAAATATGCGATGATAGACAATATTCCAGTTCCTGTGCCAACATCCAATACTTCTGCACCTTCACCTATAACCTTTAGTAAATTTTTTGCAGCTAGCTTTGTTGTAGGATGCAATCCGGTTCCAAAAGCTGTTCCGGGAATAATTTTTATTATTTTTGCATTTTTGGGAACACCTTCAGATTTTTCCGGATCAGGTAAAATCCAGATATTTTCCAAAAATTCAAATGGTTTTAAGGATTCAACCCAGGGTTTAAGCCATTCCTGCTCTGAAATTTCTTTTTTGGAAATGAGCTCAAATCTATCTTCAAAAAAGTTTAAAACTTCTTGTTCTTGATAATTGGGATTTATATATAGTTTTATAGCTTCCTGACCTTTTGTTGGTTTGTCTATATAGTAATTTTGAAATTCATTAATTGCAAGGAAAGTTTCTACATCTTCCTCCTGATTTTCTGGTAAAATGAAAATATATTCTATAAAATTCATATTATCAACTCCCTATTTTTAAAATCTCTTCAATTATAGTATATCATTATCTTTTAAAATTTTTCAGAAGATAAGATGAAATTTGTTGTTATTAATGGAATTTCTATTGAGAAGCTTGTTTAAATATATGTGAAAAATAAATTTTCACAAACATTATTACGAAATGAAAAGAAAATGTTGTATAATAAAAATTGCAGTTTTTTTATATATGAATAAATTTTTATAATTTCTGTTATGGGAGGGATTACCACATTGCTAGATAAACTAAGAAAATATGGTCATTTCTTATTTTTATTATATTATATAGTTATTTATCATTTGTATAAATATACAGAAACAATAAATGCTGTTCCAAAGTATGTAATATCCTCTAAAATAGATTATTATATTCCTTTTGTTAAAGAAATGGTAGTTCCTTATTTATTCTGGTATATCTATATACTTATGGCAATAATTTATTTTGGTTTTAAATCAAAAGAAGATTATTATAGATTGATTTCTTTTATGTTTGTGGGAATGACAGCATGTTATTTTATCTATATGATATATCCCAATGGTCAAAATTTAAGACCTGTAATTCAATCAAATGATTTTTTTTCAAATTTAATAAAGAATATTTATCTAAATGATACACCAACTAATACAGCTCCAAGCATCCATGTTCTGGATTCATTGGCAGTGCATTTTAGTATAATAAAAAGCAATGAATTTAAAGATAATAAGATAATGAGAAGCGTTTCTTTTATAATAATGTCTTTAATAATTGCTTCAACGGTTATGATTAAACAGCATTCAATTATAGATATAATTTATGGAATAGCGTTGAGTTTTATATTATATTTTGTAATCTACGAGATTGATATTATTGGCATTATTAAAAGTAAAAAATACGCTTCAGAATATATAGACTAATGCTTTTTGCATTAGTCTTTTTCCTATAATAAACATCATTAAGTAAATGAAATAAAATAAATTAATCTGATATGACGAAAGGAGAATAAAATGTTTCCACTAAGAGATATAAATCCCAGTAAAAGAATCCCGGTAGTTACTATAACTTTGATTATCATAAATACCATAGTGTTTTTTGTAGAGTTATCATTACCTTCTGGAATAAGAGAGCATTTCATAAACTATTATGGTTTTATTCCTGGGGAATTAACAAAAGGAATAGTAACAGGAAATATTCAATATATAATATTAAACCTATTTTCGATTTTCACAAGTATGTTTTTGCATGGAAGTTTTTTGCATATTTTGGGAAATATGTGGTCGTTGTGGTTATTTGGGGATAATGTGGAAGATACATTGGGACATTTTAAATTTCTAATGGTATATATTATAAGTGGTTATATAGCAGCATTTACACATTATATTTTTAATATAACTTCTCCTGTGGTTACCATAGGTGCATCAGGTGCAATTGCAGGAATAATAGGATTGTATTTTGTATTATTCCCATTTGCAAAAATACAGACGTTATTCATAATAATTGTATTTCCGTTTTTTATAGATATTCCTGCATTTATATTTATTGGAATTTGGTTTATGTCCCAGATATTTAATGGTGTATTATCGCTAATAGGGCCTTATTATGGTTCGGGAGTAGCATGGTGGGCTCATATAGGTGGATTTGTATATGGAGCACATCTGGCTAAAAAATATAAATGGAAGATTTATTTTGACGATAATTTATAGGTATTGATTAAAAATAAAATTATAGAGTGGAGGGACCTTTTGTGAGAAAGTTTGAAGATGACCTGATTTATGATGTTATTGTTGTTGGTGGCGGACATGCTGGAATAGAGGCTGCATATATTTCCGCTAAAATGGGAATGAAAACGTTATTGCTAACAATAAATCTTGATAATGTTGGTTGGGCACCATGTAATCCAGCAATTGGTGGTCCAGCTAAAGGTATAGTTACAAGAGAAATAGATGTGCTTGGTGGATTACAGGCGCAGGTAACTGACCAGAGTATGATTAATATCAGAATGTTAAATACCAAAAAAGGACCTGCTGTAAGAGCATTAAGAGCGCAGATAGATAAATATGACTATTCACAGAGAATGAAAAATATACTTCACACAACACCTAATCTATTATTAAGATATGGTCTTGTAAAAGAATTGGTTGTGGAAAATGGAAAGATAAAAGGTGTTGTAACTGAACTCGGCGCAAAGTACGAAGCAAAAGCTGTAATTTTAACAACAGGGACATTTTTAAGAGGGAAAATCTTTGTTGGAAGAAGTGTTTTTGAATCAGGAAGAATGGGAGATTTTCCTGCTAATGGATTAAGCGAATCATTGAAAAAGCATGGCATAAAACTCGGTAGGTTTAAAACAGGAACTCCAGCAAGAGTTTTAAAAGAAAGTATTAATTTTGAAAAAATGGAAAGACAGGATACTGCTGACGAACCATTGGCATTTTCATATTTCAGTGAACCGAAGGTTCTTGAAAAAGATTTTCCATGCTGGCTTACAAGAACTACAAAAGAAACACATGATATCATAAAAAAATATCTGATGTTCTCTCCATTATATGGTGAAGTAAAATTAATTGAAAGTATAGGGCCACGTTATTGTCCATCAATTGAAGATAAGGTTGTAAAATTTAATAAGGATTCACATCAATTATTTGTAGAACCGGAAGGAAGAAATACACAGGAATATTATATAAATGGTTTAAGTACCTCTTTACCTTATGAAGCTCAGATACAAATGGTGAGAAGTGTACCTGGTTTGGAAAATGCAATAATTGTAAGACCTGCATATGCTGTTGAATATGATTTTGCATATCCAGATCAACTTCAACATACGCTTGAATCAAAGATTATTGAAGGGTTATATTTTGCCGGGCAGATTAACGGAACCAGTGGATATGAAGAAGCTGCAGGGCAGGGCTTAATTGCAGGTATAAATGCTGCGCTTAAATTAAGAGGTGAAGAACCGTTTATTATTTCACGTGCCGAATCCTATATAGGAGTTTTAATTGATGATTTGATAATCAAAGGAACAAATGAGCCATATAGATTACTTACTTCACGTGCTGAATACAGGCTTTTATTAAGACATGACAATGCACATTTGAGATTGGCGAAGTATGGATATAAGTACGGTCTTATTCCAAAGGAATTCTATGAAAAGGTATTGAAATTAGAAAGGAATATTGATGAAGAAATTGAAAGATTGAAAAATATAAAAGTAAAACCAAATAATACAATAAACGATATTCTTGTTTCAAAAGGAACATCGGCTATAAAAATGGGAATGAGTTTATACGATATTCTCAAAAGACCGCAGGTATTATATACAGACATTATGGAATTTGATCCACAGCCAATAAAAGACAAAGAATTACTTGAACAGGTTGAGATTGCAATAAAATATGGTGGATATATAAAGAGAATGATGGAAGATGTGGAAAAAATGAAGAGGTTGGAAAAGGAAAAAATACCTGAGAATATAGACTTTTCAAAGGTGCCAAACCTTGCATATGAAGCTGTTGAGAAATTATCCAGGGTAAGGCCTAAATCTGTAGGCCAGGCAATGAGGATACCGGGCATCACACCATCAGACATCATGAACCTAACCATGTACTTAAAGACAAAATAAAATTAAAAATATCTGTAAACAAAAAAATTATTAATTCAGAGAAGAAAACCGAATAAAAAGATGAACGAATGCTCGAAGATTGCCCGAAAAAATTGCGAGTGGCGGGGGTCAAAATCACATGGATGTGATTTTGAGTGAAGACGAACATGGATGTGAGTCTGCAACGACCCCCAAGAACGAGTAATTTTTGAGGATTAGCAATCAAGCTGCATGAGTGAATCTTTTTATGAGGTTTTCTGATATATATAACTTAATTGCACATTTTCAAAAAAATCAACATGTAAAAATTTAAAGGGGGGATTTCATGAAATATTTAAAATACAATGTAGGTGATGTTGTTGATTTTACATTATTAGATGATGAAGGAAAGGAATTTAAATTAAACGATTACAGAGGAAAATGGGTTGTTGTGTATTTTTACCCAAAAGACAATACAAAAGGCTGTACAACAGAAGCAATAGATTTTACAGAAATGCTTGATGAATTCAAGAAATTAAATGCCGAAATTGTTGGTATAAGTCCTGATGGTATAGATAAACATCAAAAATTCAAAACAAAGCATAATCTAAAGGTTAAGTTATTAAGTGATGAAGAAAAAAAGGTTTTAGAAGATTTTGGTGTGTGGCAATTGAAAAAGATGTATGGCAGGGAATATTATGGTGTTGTAAGAACAACAGTTTTAGTAGATCCTGAAGGAAAAATTGCACATGTCTGGGAAAAGGTTAGAGTAAAAGGGCATGTGGAAGATGTTTTAAACAAATTAAAAGAATTACAAAAATAAAGTGGAGGTTTATTGATGGAAAATATATGTAATGCATTTGGTAAATGTGGAGGATGTACTTATTTAGATATAGATTATAATGAGCAATTGAAGAAAAAAACAGAAGAGATTTTAGAACTTTTCAATGAAAGCAAAATGGAAATAAAAAATTATGAAGGTGTAATTACTTCACCTATTAAATATCATTACAGAAACAAAATGGAATATTCATTTGGTAATGAATATAAAGACGGTCCCCTTACAATAGGTTTAAGAGGTAAAGGGAGATTTTATGATGTTTATTCTGCTAAAGACTGTAAAATAGCCCCAAAAGACTTTGGGAAAATAATAGAATTTTCAGAAGAGTTTTTTAAGGATATACCATTTAGAAATTATAGAAAACATACTGGTTATTTAAGACATCTTGTTATGAGAAAAGGATTTAAAACCAATGAGATTCTTTTAAATATTGCAACATCTTCAGAAGATTTTCATTCATATGTTGAAAAATGGACTGAAGAAGTAAGAAAAATAGAACTTGAAGGAAATATAGTAAGTATATATCATACCATTACAGATGCAAAATCAACGGTAGTCAGACCTGATGAAGTAAGAAAACTTTATGGAAAGGATTATTTTGAGGAAAAAGTACTTGATTTAACCTTTAAAATAGGTCCTTTTTCTTTCTTGCAAACAAATACATTGGGATCTGAAGTGTTATATTCAAAAGTTCTGGAATATTTAAACAAAACTGCAGAAACAGGATTAGACCTTTATTGTGGTGCAGGAACAATTACATTGTTAATGGCAAAAACATTAAAAAAGGTTGTTGGCGTGGAAATAATAAAAGAGGCTGTTGATGCAGCATGGGAAAATGCGAAAAATAATAATGTTGAAAATGTTGAATTTTATCTTGGAGATGCAAAGGATGTAGTAAAGGAATTGGATATTAAATTTGATAGTATAGTTGTTGACCCGCCAAGGGCAGGATTGCATAAAAATGTTATTAAATTCCTTTTAGACAATAAATTTGAAAATATCGTATATGTTTCATGTAATCCCAAAAACTTTGTAAGGGATATGATTATGCTTAAAGAATTGTATGAAATTGAAAATTTTGTTTTTGTAGATATGTTCCCTCACACTAAACATCTTGAATCAGTAGCGCTCCTGAAGAAAAAAGCTTAGAAATCTTTTTTTAATTTAATTTTTCATTTTCATTAAAATGTGGTATAATATATATGTCAAAATTAATCAGGGAGGGATATATATGGCTAAATACGTTGCTGATAGGGTTGATTTAGATTTGATATTAGTAAAGCCCGTGGAAGATTTAAGGGTTGAAAGAATTTCTCTTGAAGAATTAAAACACGGGATAAAAGAAGGTTTTGAAAGTCACGTAAGAGATGCAGAATGTGCAAAAAAAATTAGTGAACTATTAGAAACAGAAGTTAAAGTAAATGAGAATCCATATAAATTAAATAAAGACGATACCTTATATGTCGTAAGTGGTGAAAATTATTATAGATTAAAATACATATATTAAATAATAAATAAAAATGGCAGGTTTTTAGACCTGCCATTTTTTTATTGTTGATATAAAACATATGTTGATAAAGGTTCTAAGGTGATTTTGGTTTCTGAGGTATTGATTATTTCTGTTCCAGCCTTTTCTCCGTTTACAACTATATTCCATTTTCCTTCAGGTAAATTAAAAGATACCTTTGAAGAATTAGCGTTGTAGATTACGAGTATATTTTTCCATTTATCTCCATTTGCATTGTTTTTTAAGATAAATGCAACCATTCTCTTTTTTGGAGTTTTTAAAAATTCAAGGTGTTGTTTAATCATTTCTGCATTGGTCATTCTAAATGCGGGATGTTCTTTTCTCAATTGAATTAATCCTTTGTAATATTCAAAAATATCATAATATTTTGCTTTGCGTGACCAGTCAAATTCATTTGGTAATTGTTTGTTATAAGGATTGTGTTCGCCCATTTTTGTTCTTGCAAAATCAACACCGCCATGTAAAAATGCAATTCCCTGTGAAGTTAAGATTATCGCATTTGAAAATTTCTGTGATTTTTTAAGTTTTTCTTCAATGTTTTCAGGAACTTTTTCCTTCCATGGCTCATATCCAAGTGCAATTGCATTTTTATCCCATAATGTGTGATTATCATGGTTTGAAACATAATTTATTGTTTCTTCTGGATCTGCAGCCCATAATCTAATTCTTGAATCATAAGTTATAGAGCCTACAACACCTCTTTTGATTTTTGTTTCCTTTCCAAGAGAACCTAATCCAAAACCTTTTTTCTTTGCATCAAAAACACTACCCCTAATAGCATTTCTTATGTCATCGTTGAATACTGCTATATGAAGATTTTTTTGATCTCCTTTTCCAAATAATAATTTTCCTCCTCCTGTCCATGGTTCACCATATAATAAAATATCAGGATCTATTTTATGTAATTCTTCAGAAATTTTAGCCATGGTTTTTTTATCTATTAATCCCATTAAATCAAATCTGAAACCGTCAATATGATACTCTTTTGCCCAGTATTTTACTGAGTCTACAATGAATTTTCTGACCATAGGTCTTTCTGTTGCAATTTCATTTCCAACACCTGATCCATTTGTATAATGTCCCATGTCATCTGTTCTATAATAATAGTAAGGAACAGTTTGATCAAATGCAGAACCTTCTCCTACAACTGCTGTGTGATTATATACAACATCAAGAACAACCCTTATACCGTTTTCATGGAATTTTTTAACCATTTCCTTTACTTCATATATTCTTGATTTTGGATCAAATGGATTTACTGAATAAAAGCCGTCAGGAACGTTATATAATTTTGGATCATATCCCCAACCGTATTGTTCGCTGAATTTCGTTTCATCGATAAAGTATATATCCTGAATTGGCATAATATGGACATGAGTTATTCCCAATTCTTTTAAATGAGATAAACCTGTTTTTACTCCATCGGGACCTTTAGTATTTTCTTCTACAAGTCCAAGGTATTTGCCTCTTAGCTTTTCGGAGACACCTGAATTTTCATTGATTGTAAAATCTTTTACATGTATTTCGTATACTATTGCATCTTCAGGGTTTACGAATGGAGGTTTAATGTCTTTATTCCAATTATCTGGATTAGTTTCATTTAAATCGATTATTGCTGACTTTTCAGAATTAATTGAAACAGCTTTTGAATAAGGATCTACAGTTTCTCTATATTTTCCGTATGAATAGAATCTATATTTATAGAACCAGCCTTGTAAATCTTTATTAATTGAGATGCTCCATACTCCGTTTTTGTCTTTCTTCATTTTATATCTTTCATCAGGAGTATTTGAATTATACTTTTTATATAATAATAATTCAGCGCTTTTTGAAACTGGAGACCAGACTTTAAATACAGATTTTTCATGAGTATAGGTAACTCCTAAATCATTTCCATCATAATAAAAATCATTTAATATATTTCTCATTATTACATTTTTCCCAACGTATCCATTTATATTTACTTCTATATTTGAATCTACTTCTTTAAAAGGATTTTTCAAAATAATCTTTATTTTATTGGTTTTTGAAATATCAGTAGGATCCAATTTTTCAACATTTTTTATTTCAAGTGATTTTCCATTTGAAATTACATTTATTTTCCCTTTCCAATCTTTTATATCAAAAGGAGTGGTTAATACACTTTTGATTTCAGTTGAAGAATCCATTATTGCGCTTAATACTCTTGGGCGTATATCAACGTCAGAAGCTTTCAAATACGGTTCTTCTACACTGGTAACAACCCAGATTTCGGCAATTCCAGATTCTGGAATTTTAACAAATCTGTCTTTTGCAACATCTTTTGCCTGCCATTCATTTAATCTTATGATATATCCAAGTTCTGTATATTTTTCATCAAAAGTTATAATTGCATATGGACCAAAATCATCTTTTCCTGTAAATTGATAGGCGTGTCCCTCAAGTGATTGTGGTTTATGTGGCCATATCCATAAATTCCATCCGTTGTAATTATTGTCAAAACGATGATAATGGATAATTAATACTGTTTTTGCATTGAAATCTTCAGCACTTTTTCCCTGAGAATAAGAAGGAAATGTAGCAAAAATAAAAACAGAGATAAGTAATGAAATGATTAAAAATGCTTTTTTTCTCATAAAAACCCTCCTATAATTAAATTTTTATATAAAAATTATATCAATTAATATAAATGAAAAAAGCGGTAATATCTGTTATTACATAAAGAAATAATGAGATAATTAATGATAATTCTGAAATAAACGCAAATAATTGACTTTTATTATAATGAAAACAAATTTTAATTTTTCGATGTTATATAATTGACTTTATTTCGATTTTACGTTATAATCAAGTATACTATAGCTTTTTGAGCATAAAAGGATTTGAAAGGGAGAGAAGAGATGAGAAAATATGAAGATTATCATAAAAGTGTAATGGTGGAAGAAGTACTAAAGTTTTTAGTAACTAAAGACGATGGTATATATGTAGACTGTACAGCAGGTGAAGGAGGACATATTAAAGCTATTTATGAAAAAACTAATGGAAAAGCAAAAATAATAGGTGTTGATGTGGATTATGAAGTTCTTGAAATAGCTGAAACTCGCCTCAAAGAAATTACTGATGATATAGAATTTTTTAAAGCTTCTTATAGAGATATTGATATTGTTCTTCATGGATTGGGAATTCCAAAGGTTGATGGTTTTTTAATGGATTTAGGCGTTTCAACGTTTCAGTTAAAAGGTGAAAATCGGGGTTTTACATTTAGAAAAGATGAACCGCTTGATATGAGAATGGATCCTGACTCTGATTTTAATGCATGGAATGTTGTAAATGAATATCCTGAAGAACAGCTTTCGAAAATAATTTTTGAGTATGGGGAAGAATTTAAGTTTGCACGAAGAATTGCCAGAAGCATTGTTAATTCGAGACCAATAAACACAACTTTTGAGCTTGTAGAAGCAATTAGAAAGGCTTTGCCAGCAAAGATTGTTTATAATAAAAGAAGGCATTTTGCAACTAAAACATTTCAGGCAATCAGAATTGAAACAAATAAGGAATTTGATAATATCAGAACAGCACTTGAAAAATTTCCTGATTTTCTTAATCCAGGTGGTCGAATTTGCGTTATATCATTCCATTCATTGGAAGATAAAATAATAAAAAATTTCTTTAGAAATAATGAAAAATTAAAGTTAGTCACAAAAAAGCCGATATTACCTTCTGAAGAAGAGGTGAATGAAAACCCAAGAGCAAGGAGTGCTCGACTGAGGGTGGCCGAAAGGATTTGAAAGGGGGCCATAGCTTATGGAAAAGAGAATTAAATATCTTTCAACTGTTAATGAAAGAACGTTACAGCAGGCAAAGGATATATCTATAGCTTTTGTTACATTTTCAGCTTTATTAATTGTGGCTGTATTATTTGTATCAACTACATTGAATTTTGGAAATAAAATTCAAAATCTTAAAAATAACGTTTATGCGTTAAATCAAAGGATTCTTGATTATCAAAACAAGATACAAACTGTTTCTACAGAGTTAGAAATATATAAACAGGCTCTTGTTGTAATGGAGGATGAATAACCTTGTGGCACGTATACGATTAACCTTTCTCGTTATAATAATTCTGTATGTTTTTATAATTTCCTATGTTTTGTTTTTAAATGTTGAAAATTCAAAAAGCTCATATGTAATTAATGAAAAAAATAAAAAAACAGCGACCTTACTGGATAGTAAAGGTCGCATTATTGCTATTGATAAACCTATTTATGAAGTGTGGCTTGATTTAAAAACTATTAGAAAAAGAGGAAAAATGGATAAAATGAAGATGCTTCTTTCAAGATATGTTTCTGAAAAGGATTTACAGCGAGATTTTGTTGATCTTGGACAATATGAAGACATGCTGGAAGTAAAAACATATATTCCAGCTGAAATATTAAAATATTCAAGGATTTATAAGACGTATCAGCGAATATATAATACTTCATATGGCATGAGAAAGAATATTGGTGAAATAAATAAAACAGAATATGGAATAGAGCCATATTTGAAAAATAATAATATGATAAATAAATCTGAAATTAAATTGACAATAGATTTAAAAATGCAAAGGATAGCCTATGAAGAATTATCCAAAACAATAAAAGAACAGGATGCAGTTGGTGGAACTGTAATTATAATGGAGACTAAAACAGGGAAAATAAGAGCGGTTGCTTCTAATTATCCTTATAATATGGCATTTATGGGTTATGTTGAACCCGGTTCTACAATGAAACCAATAATTTATTCAATAGCTCTTGAAGAAAATATTATATCTCCATATCAAAAATTTAATTTAAAGCCGAGAATAAAACCTGTTCCTGATGTAAATTTTACTATTTCTGAAGTTGAAGGTCATTATTTTAATAGCGTTGATGTAAAGGATGCAATTGCTTATTCTTCCAATGTAGCAGTTACAATGGTAATGAAGAAAATACTTGAGAATTATTCAGAAGAATGGTTATATGATAAACTCAAAAGAATGGGATTGGGTGAAAAAACAGGGGTTGAATTTTCAAAAGAGATTTCCGGGGTTTTTATGCCGCCGGATAAATGGTATAAAATTACACCATATCAGATAGCTATTGGGCAGGGAATAGGTGTAACTCCAATACAGCTTGTTTCTATATTTAATATACTTGCCAATGAAGGAAAATATATTAAGCCAACCTTTCTTGAAAATAAAAAAGGAAAAGATATACAAATATTTTCACCTGAAACGGCGGATTTGATGAAAGATTGGTTGAGATATACAATGGTAAAAGGAACTGCAAGAAAAGCATATAAACCCGGAGTTTTAATCGCCGGAAAGACAGGAACCGCACAGAAAGCTGAAGCGGGAAAAGGATACTCGGAAAAATATTATTCATTATTTGTAGGGTTTTATCCAGCATCAAAACCCAAATATACAATTGTTTCTATTGTTGATGATCCAAAACACGAGTATTATGGTGGTGAAGTTGCAGCTCCTATTGCTACAAATATTTTTTATAGGCTTGAAAATTTCAAATATAATAATAAACCTGAGATTGTTGAAGGGTATATTCCAAACCTTGTTAATAAGTCTCTTTATGAAGCTTTATTTGAATTGGAAACAATAGGTGTTGACAGTAGGAAGATAGTTATAAAAGGTAATGGTAGATATATTATTTCGCAATATCCAAAAGAAGCAAAAAAAATTGAAGATACAGATATAGTAATTTTATATTTAGGAGATGAAAAACAATGAGAAGAATTTTAATATATGGAGATTCGGAAATAAAAAAGAGTATTGAGATAAAAAATTATTTGATAGAAGATGCAGAAGTGGTAAAAATAGATAATTCTGTGCAGGATGCAGTAGAAATTTTAAAACATAATTTATTTTCAAATTCCCTTTTCGGTGGAAAAAAAGTATTAATTATAAATAATATAGATAAATTTAAGAAAAAAGAATTTACTGAAATTACAAAATTATTATCTCAGGTATCTTCTGAAAGTATAGAAAATATTATTATTACAGCATCATCAAAAGTTAAGGTGGAAGTTGAAGAAAAAAAGGAATGCAATTTACCAAAACCCTGGGAAGAAGATAAATGGATTGAATTTATAAAAGAACTTGCAGAAGACTTAAAGTGTAAATTTGAAAATGATGAAACAATAAAATACATTCTGGATATTTATGGATATACAGATACTATTTTATATGAAGAAATGAAAAAAATATCTATTTATTCTGAAGGTATAATAACGAAAGAAGCTATAAATGAAATAGGATTTGCAGCTGTAAATGTTAATTTTGAAGAGTTTGCTTATATGTTATCCACAAAAAGATGTGATGAAGTTATAAATATGGCTAAAAATTTTTCACAGATGCATGATTTTAATATAGTTTCTTTTATAAGTTATATTTTTAGATACTTTTTTGACCTTTATCGTGTTATAATAAATATAGAGCCTAAAAAAAGATTTAGCTGGCCTGAAGTGCAAAAAATATCACAAATTTCCGGTGTAAATAAAATGCGCGTAAAAAAGTTTTTAGGAGTAAAGTTTAAGAATGAAACACAGTTTTATGCCAATCATAGCGTATTGTATACAAAAAAAGATATTATGGATATCATTATAAAACTTGAAGAGATGGATAGAAAAGCAAAGCTTGGGGAAAAACAGGAAATATTAATATTTGATTTAATATCTTATATATGTGGGTGATAGTATGGGAATAGGTAAAAGTTTATTTGATTTAACTAATTTATTCACTATATATAGGTGGAATAATAGACCGGCATTGGTGAGATTTACAGAGGCAGATAATGTTTTTCACAGTTTGTTGCTTGAATTAATTGCTCTTGAATACTTAAATCAAAATCATGGGTATAAATTATCCATATCAAAAAATATCAAGGCAAAACTTTATAAGGAATTGCCGAAGATAATACTCTCCGATGTTTCGCTGGATACAAAGAAAAGAATATTAAAAAAAGATAAAAGTATCTGGGATAAAGTACTCGATAAAAGTTATAAAGAACTAAAAGAAGGCATTGTGGTTGATATTTTTAAATCAGAATATGATGAAAAATTTGAAAAGTATTCAAGTTTTATAGATTTAATGGTTGCATTGAAAGAAATTGAAGTGAATTATAGAGTGTTTCCTGAATATTTTAGTGAACCCAAAACGGAAACAGAAAACAAAATAAAAGAATTAAGAAACCTTGAATATATTGATGAACTTGAAAATATACTCAGTTATGTTTTAACGACATCAACTCGAATGACAACTATGTATAGATGGAACAAAAATCATAGAAATGTAAGAAGTTCTGTTTCTGCGCATACATTTATGGTTGTTTCCACTGCGATTGTATTTTATTATCTTGATAATCAGAAAGATGAAAATCTGCTTAATGAAATAATAATTGCATCTATTTTGCATGATTTTCCAGAAGCGTTTACAGGAGATGTTATAACTCCTACAAAGAAAAAAGTAGAAGGTCTTGAAGAAATAATTACAGATGTGGAAAATGAAATGATAGAAGAATGGTTAAAGAAAGAAAAGGATACAGAAGAGTTATTTAAAAATCTAAAAGATTATATGATTATGCCATTTGAAAAGGAATATGGAAGATATGTTAGAGCTGCAGATCTATTTAATGCATTTCTTGAAAGTGCAATAGAAATAAAAACAGGAAACTCACAGAATCTATTTAGAGAAGCATTTTTCAGTATTAAAAAGGAATTAAAAAGATTTAATTTTGATTTTATGTATGACTTAATAGATGAAATAGAAAAAATAACCTTTTTTTAACCTTTTGAGGTGATTATATTATGGATGAACTTACCACTTATTTGAATAAAAATGCTTTTGGAATTGATTATTTAAAAATAATAGAAAATAAGACATATCGCGTTAGAAAAACAAGTAGCGATAATTTTGATAATACTTTATATTATCAGATATATAATGATATATATTCCTTAAAAGACTTTGGTGTTGACCTGCCTGTTAAAATAGAAAATACAAATGGAACATATGAGATTTATTTTAATTACTGGAATGAAGTTTCAATAACAAGAAAAAAACTAACAGAAAATGAATTTTTTGAGGTTTTATATACATTATACGATTTATTTGATCGAATTACTCATGCAACAAAATGGTATGTTGATTATATATATCTGGAAGATATATTTATAGATGAATTGGGAAATGTCTCAATAATTTTACCTTTTTTTGAAACAGAAGAAGAAAATGAATATATTATAACAAGTGAATTAGATGCAGAAGCAGGTGTAATTGACATTTTAAAAAAAGCTACACTTGAGATATATAATCTTCTGGAATCTAAAAATAAAACAGTTAAAGACTTTATCAAGGAAATAAAAGAATATAAATTTGAATGTGTTCATGATTTTTATATTATATTATCTAATTATTATATTTCAAAAAAAATACATCCATTAAAGATACCACATTTTCTGGATAGAGTTGAAGAAAGAAATTTTATCCTTGAAAATTTAAAAGGAAATACACATTTTTATATCTATGGAAAACAGCGTGTTGGAAAAACACAACTTATAAATTTTCTGACCCCAAAATTCAAAGAATTGGGGTATGAAGTTATATATGCTAAAAACTTTAAGGATATTGTTCCTGGTTTACCGGAAACAATGACAAATTCTATGAATATATTTCATTTTATAGAGTTTCTTAAGGCTTTAAAAGGTAAGAATGAAGACTTTAAACTGATAATATTAATAGATGATTATCAGAGTACATCCACAACATTTAAAAATTTTATAAAAACCTTGATATTAAAAGAATTTGATTTCCCATTTTCTATATTTATAATTTCTCATGAAAAGTTTGATTTTGATAACGACAAGATAAAATATTTAGAAATTAAACCGTTTTCAAAGGAAATTGCAACTATATTTTTGAAAACAATATTATCAAGTGAATTTATAAAAGAAAATCCTGATTTTGTGGAAATTGTATATTCATATTCTCGTGGATTACCGGGGAATATGTTCCATATAATAAAAAACTTTTATGAACAGAATATTCTGGAATATAAAAATGAAAAATGGGTATTTAATATAGAAAAGATAAAAAACAGGAAGATATATGATTTTATTCTCGAACAGATAAAACATATTCCCGAAAAATATATAAATTGCTTAAAATATATTTCTACTCTGGGATTTATGTTTAATAGCGAAGAATTAAAAACTCTTTCTGATTTTCTGAACAAAGATTTTAAAGAAGTAATAGATTTTGCAATAGAAAAAGGAATTATTCTCGTAGAAGGGAAAAATTATAAATTCTTTAATCTGGTATATCAAGAACGATTGCATCAAATGCTTTCTCAGGAAGAAATAGAGAATGTACATGGATATTTGTTGTGTAAAACAAAGGACATAGATAAGAAGATATTCCATCTTGTTAGTATGGGAAAAAATAAGAATGCAGCAGCTCTTATAATAAAAGAAATGAAAAAGAAGATTTTTAACTGGGAAGATTTAAATTTAATAGAGATATGGTTTGAACGCTTAAAAGATTTAGTGGAAGATATACCAAATTCAGCTATAGCCCTTTATTTAACAAAGAAATTCTTTTTAAATGAGTATTCTCAAGAACTCGAAGTTTATCTTGACAAATTAAAAAATTCGAAGGTTTATAATTATATATATATAATATTCTTTAAGTTTAAAAATCCTGATGTTGCAAAGGAACACTTTGAATTTTTAATTAACAAAAAAGGTATAGCGGATTATAAAAAAGCGCTATATACTTATTTCTATTTTTATTTTAAATTTGATGAGCTAAAAAGAGAAGAAATTTATGATTATTATTTATATCTTGAAAGCTATGTGTTTTCAAAACATCATAATTTAAGGAAATTTCAGACATTAAAAGGATTATTATTAAATATACTTGCGTTAAAAATGCAGAAAGATTTACCTGATCTGGCGTTAAATTATTTCAACGATGCATTGAGAATAGCTAAGGAAATTAAATATAATAGATTATTGCAGGTTTTATATAGCAATATGGCTTCGTTATATGAAGTATTAAATTCACCTTTAAATGAATATTATTTTAAAAAGGTGCTTGAAATCTCAAAAAGTATAGGGGATTTTTCAAGTTATAATAGAACATTGGTAAGTATTGCAAATACCGAATTATACAAAGGAAATGTAAAAGACTTCTTTTATTTAATTAATAAAGCGGAAGAATATTCAAGAATAAACAATGATTATGAAAATCTTATTTCAATATATGAATTAAAAAATATATATTATTTATATGGAATAGATTTTTCAAATTTAAATACACTTATTAAATCATTGAATGTTTTAAATAAAAATTATTATTTAAAAGAAAGAATAGAAAACGTTATTAATAATATAATAATCTTAAAGGCTTTTTATGAACATGATTTTGATACATTAAAAGATGAGAAATTAATGGAGTTTATTGAAAAAGATGATTTTTATAGGCATTTTTATTATCTTCTAAAAGAAGATGAAGAAGAAAAAGTATATAAACACTGGCTATTCTTCAAAAATAATCCATTTTTGTATTTAAAAGAAGAATTAATAAATATACTTGCTCCTAAGATTGCGCATTATTCATTTGCAGATGAATTTGAAAAATGGGCATTATCTCTTGAAGAAGAGTTAAAAGAGAAAAAATTATCCTTAACATTAATTTATGAAGGTCTGGGATATTTTTACGATATAAAAAGAAAAAAACTCAAGTCATTGAAATATTTAAGAACAGCTCAAATGAACTATGAAATGTTCTTTATGAAAAACAAGTTTGATAAAATAAATGATTATTTAACGAATAAATTTAATATGCCAAGTTTTGCCTTTGATTTTTCAGATATTGAAATTGAAGATGAAACTAACAGAAAAATATTTGAAAAATTACAGAATAAAATTAACTTCTATGAAAAAATAAATGAACTCTCTTTAAATCTGTTAAAATCAAATTCTCCGAAATACGTAATAAATAAAATAGGGAACTTTTTAAAGAATAATTTTCCTGTAGATACTGTATTTTTAAAATTAAAAACAGATTTATATGACGTTGAATATGCATTTAATGCAAGAGAACCTGTTATGTATAAAAACGATATATTTTTATTAAATCCATTGACTGTCTCATTTAAAGCTGAATATAAAGATTTTACCTATTATATATATTTTGCCAATAAAAATATAGAATTAGAAAAAAGTGAAGCTAATTATATACTTGATTCATTAATTATAATTGAGCAATTGTTAACTTCTATACTTGATAAAATAGTACATTATGAAAACAGTATAGTTGATCCATTAACATCTGCATTTTCAAGAAGATATCTTGAAAATAAATTAAATGAATTAATAGGATTAAATGAAAGATACAAATTTACATTCTCCATCATAATGCTTGATATTGATAATTTCAAAAGAATAAACGATACATACGGGCATCAAAAAGGTGATGAAGTATTAATAGAACTTGTAAGAAGTCTGAAAAATAATTTAAGGGACTTTGATATAGTATGTAGATATGGTGGAGAAGAGTTTATAGTTATTCTTCCAAATACCAGTTTAAATGCAGCCGGAAAAATAGCAGAAAGATTAAGAATAGAGGTAAATAGAGATTTATTAGATGTAACAGGTCTTGATATTACATGCAGTTTTGGAGTTTCATCTATAGAAAACATAATGAAAGAACCAAAAGCAAAACATCTTATAAAAAATGCAGATGATGCATTGTATAAGGCTAAGAATACTGGAAAAAATAAAGTTGTTATATCGAGAGGAGATTAGCGATGTTACTGGATCTACACTGTCATAGCACATATTCTGATGGTACATGTTCTCCAAAATCTTTAATAAAAAAAGCCAAAAATCTTGGATTAAAATATTTTTCCATTACTGATCACGATACAATAAACGCTCAACCGGAAGCAATTGAGTATTCAAAGCAACTCAATCTCAATTATATACCAGGTGTTGAAATAAATGCAGAATTTCCTACATTAATGGATATTCTTGGATACAATATAGATATAAATAATGATTATTTGTTAAATATACTAAACACAATATTTGAAAAAAGAATAGAAAGAAACAGGTTAATGATAGAACTGCTGAAAGAAGAAGGTTTTAATATTGATATTGAAGATCTTGAAGGAGTTTCTCTTCATACAATAGGTCGTCCCCATATTGCACGCATGCTATTAAAAAAAGGCTATGGAACATCGGTAAGTCAGATAATTAATACATATCTCACAAGAGGAAAAAAATGCTATGTTGAACGATTTAAATTTTCTCCCAAAAAAACCATAAAGGCTATAAAAAAAGCAGGTGGAATTGCAGTTTTAGCTCATCCAAGAAAACTTAGATTATCAAAAATACAGGTTGAGACGCTTTTAAATGAATTAAAAGATTATGGATTGGATGGAGTAGAGGCATTTCATTATTCCAGTGATCCAGAATATACTAATTTTCTAATTGATTTAGCAAGAAAATTGGGGCTTTTAATAACTGCTGGAAGTGATTTTCACGGTACTAACAAACCATTTGTATCCCTTGGAGTTTTTGTTGAAGATTTTATTCTGCAAGATACAATTAACTATTTTATTACAAAATATTAATAAAATAACTTATGTTATTATAAAAATAGCCGATAATAGAAATGGTAGGGAAGAAATATTCAATCTCTGTGGGGGTGTTTTTATGGGAGACTTAAACAGAATAAGTGGGGACTTTGGAAGTTTTATAGATTCAATAACAAGAGATGCCGAAAATAGCAGAAGATTATCGAAAAACAATAATAACATTGGTGAAGAGCATCAAAGAGTACAGAGTAATCAGAATCAACAGAAGAACAATGAAATTAAGGATCCGGAAGTTTTATCAAAAATGATAGAAGAAAAGTTAAATAAATTAAGAGAAATCTTTAAAGGTGAAGTAAAATTTGAAGTAAACAATGATGTTGATATGGTTATAGTTAAAATAATAGATAAAGATTCCAAAAAGGTTATAAGACAGATTCCTCCGGAAACTGCAGTAAAAATTGCAGAAATGCTTGATAAGTTGGAGGGAATATTATTAGATGAACGTGCTTAAAGCGCGGAGGTGATTTAAATGAGTGAAAATAGTTATCTTGGATCATTTCAATTTGGCGGTGTTGCCAGTGGTCTTGATACAGCAAGTATGATAGATAAATTAATGGAAGTTGAAAGAAAGCCGTTAGAAAGGCTTCAAAATGATTATGAAAATTTAAAATTAAAGCAAAAGGCGTGGAAGGAATTAGATGAAAAATTAAGTGACTTCTGGGATTTCCTTGCAACTTTTAAATTAAAGAGCAAACTTATTCCAAAAAGTGTAAGTGTAAGTGATGAAAATGTATTAAGTGCCACAGCTGCAACTTCAGCCACAAATTCAAGTTTCAAAGTTAAGGTTAATTCATTATCCTCATCAACAATTTTAACTCCGGATAATACTTTAGGTGATGTACCTGATTTAAATACGCAATATTATAAATTAACTGGAAGGACAACACCGGTAGCAGGGACATTTACATTAAAAGCTTTAGATTCAAATGGTAATACACTTGAAACAGTAAATATTGATTTTGCAGGTACAGATACAATACAGGATATAATAAATAAAATCGATTCAAATTCCACATATTTTACAGCTGAATTAGTTGATGGGAAATTAAAAATACATGAAAAGGCCGGACAGGAAGGTTCCGTTGCAAATATTTTATTGGGCGATGCTTCTGATACAAGTAATTTTACAGAAGTATTCAATCTTGAGGGTGCTGATTATGTTGCTGGCAGTGGTGGAAGTGCTGGTTATATTGAAAGTACTGTACATGCAGGTGCAGTAAATACCGGAACAACATTGTCAGATATAAGTTCTGATGTAACTTCTGGAATAATCAGAATAAACGGAACAGAAATTACAGTAAGTGCAGATGATACAATAGGAAGTTTAATTTCAAGAATAAATGCTTCAAATGCAGGGGTTATTGCATGGTATGATGAGAATGAAGATAAATTAATGATAAGAAATAAAGAAGGCGGTCCACAGTCTATTACAATAGAGGATGGAGATGCAGATGGAAATAATAAAACTAATGTTTTAGATGATTTGTCCTGGGTAGATGCAACAGGAAATTATATGGGAAAAGTAACTCCTGGTACTGCTGCAAATGTTGAAATAGATATAGATGGCGATGGTGTAGCTGATCTTACAAAAACAACATGGGGTAATACAGTTGAATATAATAATGTTACCATTGATTTGAAATCAACATCTACAGATTGGGTAAATGTTCAGGTTACACAGGATGCAGATGCTACATATGATAAAATAAAAGAATTTGTAGATAAATACAATGAAGTAATTGGTTATGTATATGAAAAATTAAATGAAGAGCCAGTAAAACCAGAAAGAGGGAAAGAATTAAGCGAAGAAGATAAAATGAAAGGTGTTTTAAAAGATGATCAAAATCTAAGAGATATCTTTTATAAATTAAGAGATATTGCATATGGAGTTGTTGATTGGACTTCTGATGTAAAAGGAAAATATAGTTCTTTATATGATATAGGAATATCTTCTGGTGATGCTGGTGGGACGTATGAAAATACAATGAAAGGTGTTCTTTCAATTGATGAGGATAAATTAAAGGCTGCTATACAGGATAATGCAGAAGAAGTATGGAAATTGTTTGCATATGAAGATGATAATAATAAAGGGATAGCAATACAGTTTAAGGATTATGTATGGGATACAACAAAGTTTGGTGGAACTATAGATCAAATTTCTGGAACCACAGGCACTATTGGACTTGAAATGAGAGATATAGCAAAAAGAATGGTTTCGCTTGTAGATCAACTTCAAAGAAAAGAAGCATATTACTGGCAGAAATTCTCAGCTATGGAGCAATCTGTATCTCAAATGCAATCACAGGGTTCATGGATATTAGGAGCATTTGCAAAATAATAAAATTAAGGGCTGTTAAATTTAACAGCCCTTTTTATTTTAGATTTTATAAACTTTATTAAATTTTTCTTCTATATATTTCATGAAATATTCTGGATTTAATTCTTCCCCAGTTGCCATTTTTATTAATTCTCCTGGTTCATACATCTTTCCTTTTGAATGTATTTTATCTCTTAACCATTTAAGAAGAGGTTTAAAATCTCCTTTTCTAATAGCTTCATTATAATCTGGAATATCTTTTTTCATTGTATATAATAATTGTGCTGAATAAAGGTTTCCTAACATATATGAAGGGAAGTATCCAAAAGAGCCATGTGCCCAATGAACATCCTGTAAAACCCCTTCGCTATCCTTTTCAGGAACAACGCCAAGATATTTTTCCATTTTTTCATTCCATATTTTTGGTAAATCCGCTACTTTAATCTTATCATTTATTAAAGCTTCCTCAATTTCAAAACGCAACATAATGTGAAGATTATATGTAACTTCATCGGCTTCTGTTCTTATTAATGATCTTTCAACGTAATTTGTTGCTCTGAAAATATCTTCAGGTGTATATTTCTTTAATTCTGGAAATACATCAACAAGATCGTTATAAAAATATTCCCAGAATTCCGGGCTTCTTCCTACAATATTTTCCCAGAATCTTGATTGACTTTCATGAATTCCCATTGAAGCACCATCACCAATAGGTAATCCTGAAAATTCTGCAGGGATTCCCTGTTCGTATAATGCGTGTCCTCCTTCATGAATTGTACTATATAATGAATCATTTAAATCGTGTTCGTTGTATCTTGTTGTGATTCTTACATCATTTAATCCTATTGTTGTTGTAAATGGGTGCATTGCCACGTCCATTCTTCCTGCTTTAAAGTCATAATTCATTAAGTTTAAAGCACGTATAGATAGTTCTTTCTGTTTTTCAACAGGAAAAAATTGCTTTAAAATTTCATTATCTGGTTTTTCGCCTTTTTCGAGTTTAGCGAGATAATTTACCAGAAAATCCCTTAAAGGTTCAATAATCTTTTTAAGTTCTGATGTTTTAAGTCCTGGTTCATACATATCCAATAAGGCATCGTATCTATTTTCTTCATATCCTAATTTATCGGCAATTTGTTTTGTCAATTCAACAATTTTTTCCAGATGTGGTTGGAAAATAGAGAAATCATTATTTGTTTTTGCCTTTTCCCATGCAGCCTGAGCTTTTGAGGTTTCAATACTTAATTCTTTGTATAGTTCTGGAGGAATTTTTTTAGACTTTTCAAGTTCCTTTTTTGCAACTCTGACTATAGCTTTATCAACTTCGCTTTCTAAAAGTTCTTTCTCTGCATTTAAAACAAGATTCCATGTTTCATCAGAAACAGACATTTCAAAAGCATGACCTGAAATTTCACCAATTACCTCAGCTCTTTCTTCAGCAGCTTTTTCTGGCATCATAGTTTCAAAATCCCATTCAAGCAATGCAGCGGCTGTGTTATACCTCGATATTAATCTTAATCGTTTTTTTAAATCTTCTAATGCGCTCATTAAAATACCCCCTTGAAAAAAATTTCATATAATATTATATTACTACATTAAATTTTCTTTGTCAATATAAATATATGATATAATTATATATATAAATTATGTGGAGGTGGATTATGAAAAGATTATTTGGAACTGATGGTATTAGAGGTTTGGTAAATGAAGAGTTAACTGTAGATTTAACATATAAAGTGGGAAATGCATTGGGAAGAATGTATGCAGGTAAATATGAAAAATTATTAATTGGAAGAGATACACGAAATTCAGGAGAAATGTTTGAAGCAGCTTTAGCCGCTGGAGCATTATCTGCCGGTTTAAATGTTGAATTTTGTGGTGTTATAACAACACCGGCTTTGGCATATTTAACCAAAAGCGAGAAAAGTCTGGGAGTTATGATTTCAGCGTCACATAATCCTGCAAATTATAATGGAATAAAGGTTCTTGCAGAAGGATTTAAAATATCAGATGAAGATGAAGTGGATATAGAAAATATTATTCTTGAAAAACATCCTGACTATGTTCCATATGGCGAAATAGGGAAGATGACGTCATCGCATTTAAAGGACAAATATACAGGATATATAGTATCTTTATTTGAAATAAATAATTTAAATTATAAAATTGCTGTTGATGTTGGAAATGGTGCAACAGGTGCGGTAATAGATAAGATTTTTGGTGCATTTAATATTGATTATGATTTGTATTTTAATGAACCTGACGGTTTAAATATCAATGAAAAATGTGGTTCTACGCATCCAGAAGTTCTTGCAGGAATAGTAAAAGAAAAAGAATATGATCTTGGAATATTATTTGATGGTGATGGTGACAGATGTTTATTCATTGATAAAAATGGTAAATTAATTGATGGAGATAAATTAATGGCAATAAATGCTTTAAAATTAAAAGAAAAAGGAAGATTATCAGGTAATCTCGTTGTTGCAACAATAATGAGTAATTTAGGTTTAGAAAAGTTTCTTGAAAAACATGATATTTCATTAATGAGAACAGCAGTTGGGGATAAATATGTATTGGAAGAAATGTTGGCTTCAAAGGCGAATCTTGGTGGGGAACAATCGGGACATATTATTTTCCTCGATAAAGCTACAACAGGAGATGGGATAATAACAGCGCTTGAAACTCTGGAAACAATGCTTCATTATAACAAAAATATCGATGAACTTATTAAAGATATTCCAGAATATCCTCAATTATTAAAAAATGTTTCTGTGAAAGATAAGAAAGCTGTTATGAGGAATAAAAACTTAATAGAAGCAATAGAGAAATTTTCAAAACTTGATAATTTCAGACTTGTAGTAAGACCATCTGGAACAGAACATAAAATTAGGATAATGGCTGAAGGTGAAGATAAAAAATTAGTGCATGATGTTGTTAATGAATTATATGCCATGATAGAAGAAATAGAAAAATATTAAAATAAACGTAAGCCCCGATAATTCGGGGCTTACGAATTTAATACCTTTAAAATTGCATCTCTAACCTTATCTGGAGAAAAAGGTTTTACAATATAATATTTTGCACCTTTTTCAATAGCTTCTAAAACTCTTGTTCTATGCCCCAAAGAGGTCACCATAATTACTTTAGCTTTTGGATCAAAAGCTAAAATATTTTGTAGAGCCTTTAAACCGTTTTCTTTAGGCATTGTAATATCCATTGTAACTATATTTGGCCTGAATTGCTTATATTTTTCAACAGCTTCTTCACCATCAGAAGCTTCTATAATTTCAAAGTTTAAAGGTTCTAATATCATTTTTAATTGATTTCTTATAAATGGTGCATCATCTACAATAAGTATTCTCATATATCTTCCTCCGGTATTTCAAAATGGAATATTGTTCCTTTGTCTATTTCACTTTCGACATATACCTTTCCGTTGAGTTTTTCAACCTCTTTTTTTACAACATTTAACCCAATACCTCTTCCAGAGATTTCAGTAACTTCAACCTTTGTAGAAAAACCTTCATGGAATATTATATCAAAAATTTTCTCTTTGTCATAGGGGATATTTTTTCGATTGGCAACAGCAATTAATTGGTTTTTGTCAATACCGCTTCCATCATCTTCAATATCAATTTTCAATAGTCCGTCTTCTTTAAAAATACGTATTGTAATATTTCCATATTCAGTTTTCCCTTTTTCAATACGTAATTCGGGTATTTCAATACCATGATCTATAATATTTCTAAAAACATGAACAAGTGATTTTATAAATTCAAAATACTTATCCGGATCGATATATACATCTTCATCCTGTATAATTTGAGGATAGTTTATAACTTTACCTAAGCGAGTTGCTAATTCTTTAGAATATTGCAAATAAGGTTTTAATAAATCATCGATTTTTTTGTATCTTAATTTTCGTATATCCTTTAATATTTTTTTAGCCTTTTCATTTTCAAAGTATTTTAATACTTTATTTTCTAATTCTATAATCTTGCTTTTTGGTATTTTAAGTTTTTCCTCGTCATTTAAAAATTCCTCACCCAGAGCCTCTTTCAAAATATCTAATTCAGAGGATAACTTTTCATAAATGTTGAATTTTTCAAATAATAGTTTTTCAAAGTATTTTTGAGAAAATGTTTTCTTTTCAATAGCCTTTATAATCTCATTTTCGATTAAATGAAGAGTATATGAGATTTGAGTTAGATAAAATTGAGCAAAAACTCCTTTATATGTATGAATGGCTCTGTGTATTTCAAAATTCTTTTCATTTTTTGAATCTTTAGATTCAAAAATCTCAATATAACCATGTGATATAAAATATTTGAAATCCTTTAAGTTATACATAAAAGCATCGTAATTTTGAATAACAGTTATAATTTTATTTAAATTTTCTCGTTCTGTTTGAATTGCCTGTTCAAGTGCTTTTTCGTTTGTAATATCTTTTAATACAAGCATTATCTTTTTCTTATCATCAAAATCTATTTCTTTAAATCTTAGATTATAATACTTTTCTTTAAATAATATTTCTTCAGGAAGAAATGAAAAATAAACTTCTTTTCTTAAAGAATCATTTTCAGCAAAAATATCTTCAAAAATACGTTTTACAAAATCCTTATCTTCAGAAAACAATAAATCCAGAATATTTTTCTTTCCTATATCTCCATCAAAAATCTTAAGGCACTCTTTACTATATGTATCATCAATTATAAAATTCTCGTCAAAAGCCAGAAATCCTTCACCAGAATTATCAAGTAACATCTTAATCTCTTTTGTGCGTTTTGATACTTCTTTGTCAAGTTCTTCGTTCCATATTTCAAGAATTTTGTTTTTTACAGAAAGTTCAAGGTTTAAATCCTTTATATTTTTCAAGGACATAATAATCATTGAATTTATTAATATAAAAATGGACCACTGTATTAAAGGCCTTTCCCATTTTATTATTCTAAAATCCCCTAAAATTTCATAAATGGTAAAAATAGAAACAGTAACAATTGAAAAAGAAAAAATATAAGCTTTTCTATCTTTAAATCTGGAAATTCCAATATACATATAGTACATCATCAGCATTATATCAATAATCATCAATAAATATAGCAATAATACATATTTTACATAATAATTTGGTTCTATTCCTGTAAAAATCTGAATTAATGTAATTCCTGCAAAAATAATAAGATGAGCCTTTATGAGAATTCGAATATATTTTTTTGATGAATAGTCAAATATATTATAAAAAAATCCCAGAATGCCAATTGGAGATAAATACTTTCCAATATCCATTAAATATGCCCAGAAAACAGGATTATCATAAAAGTATTTAAAGGTTTGATTTTGTCCCATAATAAATGTTGAAAGAGAAATAGAAAAGATTCCAAGATATAAAAATAATTTTCCTTCATTTAAGCTTTTATTCATTGTCCAGAAATAAATGGCAAAAATAAAAGCCAAAAATCCAATAAAGATATTAAATGCTATTAAAATCAATCTATCCGATTCATAAACTATTTGATGAGTTAATAATTCTTTTTCGTTGCCAAGTAAAAATTCTCCGAAAAAACCAACATCCCTTTTTTTAGAAGTTATCTTTAAAAGAAGATATTTGTTCTGGAAGTTATCAGGGATTTTAAAAATGCTTTTAGGGCTAAAATAACTTTCTTCAGAAATATTGCTATATATTACCTTATCACCAATATAAAGGGTAAAAAAATTCAGGATTCCGCGTATATAAATAGCAGGTTCCTCGAAGGTCACATCTGGAAGCTTATAACGAAGCAAAAGTTCTTCGCCCTTATTTTCAATGGGGATACCGGGATTTTCATATTTGTGCCATTCTTTTTCGGATTCCCATTTATATTCCCAGCCATCATATAACTTAATATATGAGAAAGCTGAAGTGAAAAATAATAAAAACAAAAAGAAAAATAAGGAATATTTTTTTAACATATTATCCCCCTAACTACTATATTATATCTGTATATAATATTATACCATAAAATATGGCTATATTAAGAACTTAGTAAAATATAATAAGTCTAAAGTTATAAAGCGAACACTTAATGAAAATGTGATATAATATAAAAAAAGAAATTTTAAAGAGAGGTGATTTTATGAAAAAGAGTATTATCATTGGAATTATGATTTTAATGCTGGTACTATTAGCGTCATGTGTGCAAAATGTAAAAGTAAAAGCCAAACCGGATTTAGGTGTTCCAGTTTCGGCTACAAGTATAGCAGTTAGTGATTTTACAGTTGGTATTGAAGATGGAATAAAATCCGTTCTTCCAGGTGCTGAAATAATTACTGTAGATGGAACAAAGGCAATACGTTATGCAACTGGATTGGTTGTAGATGGAGGAGAATCGTTTAAAGAAATAGATTCTTTCAGTACTTCAATAATACAGGAAATCTCCATTCCTTCTATTGATGATATAGATCCAATAAATATTGAAGTTCCTTCCATGGATTTTGATCCTCAATCAATTACTATGAATCTTCCCGATCTTGGTTCAACTCCTGAATCTACCCAGGCAAATATTGGAGCTATTTCTATTCCAGAAGGTGTATCATTGCCATCAACTACGTTATATGTTCCGGTGGTTTCTAATGAAAGTAGAGAAGCAAATACTACATTAACTTCAGATACATTTTCGAAGCTTTATTTTTCTCAGGGTAATCTGGTATTTCATGCTACAAATAATTCAATTACTACTGATGCAACAATAGAAATTATAGTTGAAAATAGCGATGGAACAAAACTCAGAACAGGATCGGTTCAGGTAGCTGCAAATACAACTGATCAGGAGATAGATATAGACTTAACTGATAAAATGCTTACTTCAAGTATAACTCTTACTCTTAGTGTAACCTATGGTGATGGAAATGACGATGGTACTAAAACTTTAGATGTAACTTTAAATGGTTTTTCTCCAGACACTAAAATCAAAGCAGCAGAAGGTATTGAGTTTGAAACTGGAAAATCAATAACCCAGGAAATTAATCCCGGTTTTGGAAGTACAAAATTTTCCACAGTTACAATAAGCGGTAGCTTTGACGTTGGAATTCAATTCCCTTCAACATGGCAAAATATTTCAACAGAATATGAAGCAACAATAGTATATTCATATTCAAATGATACAAAGGAAATTTTAATTGCGCATAAAGATGTTTCAGAAAATGGACCTCTTAATTTTGATAATGTTTCTATACCATATGATGCAAATGGAGTTTTTAAATTTACAGTAGATTCAACATATACAAATGAATCAGGTCAAAAAGCCAATGTAAATTTTGAAGATTCGCCAACATTTACAATTACTCCAGATATAACAATTAATTCAATAGAAGGCTTTGAGGTTGAAAATACACAAACTATGGATTTGCCAGATGAAATAGAATCTGTTACATTTATGAGTGGAAGTTTTGAATTGAAAATTACTGATACAAAGATTGCTTCTATAGTAGCCTCCTTTGAATACAACAAAGGAGATGGAACAACAGATAAAGTATATTTTAATGTGGAAGACACTGGAGAAGCAACTTTAAATTTAGCAGGTATTACCATGTCTGGAAATTTATCAGTTGATGCAACAGTTTTAATCGATAAAATTTCACTTGATTTTGATTCAGGCAATTCAGACACATTAAATGCAGAGGTAAACTTTTCAGAGCCAAAAATTTCCAGAGTAACAGTAAATAAAGAAATAAAACAGGATATCCCAATTCCAGAGGATATTAAAAGCGTTATTTTTGGTTCTGGTACAATAGAAATAACATTATTAAATGCTAAATTTACAGGTATTAGTGGTAATTTAATATATCAGACTAATAGCACACCTCTTCAACTTACATCAGAAGGATCTGCAACGATAGATATGACAGATCTGGAATTAGGAGCACCAAGTGCCGAAATAAACATTACTTCAATTGCTATTGAGTCAGATGCAGGTATATCTCTTGGAGATAACATTACTGCAAACGTAGAATTAAAAGAACCAAAAATAAAACATGTGGAAATAAAATCATCTGATAGTATGGATATTTCAGAGTCTCAATTTGTAGATTTTGCAGGATTAAAAGAGGTTTTAAATTCCATAACCTTTACGGATCCATCAACAATTTTAATTGAATGGGATAATAAATTACCAGTTGATATTAATTCAAAAATAGCTATTCCTGAATTAAATGTTAACGATCAATTTGTAATTAGTGGTGAATCAAGTAAAGTTATTAATTTTAGTGGAGAAGTAAATCTTGATAACGGATTAAACTTTACCTTTGAAGCATCGCCGCAAAATTACGATGGCGAAGTTCTTACAATAGATATTTCAAATGAAGATGATTATTTGGAAATGGGATCTAAATATACACTTGAAGCAACAGTTTCCCTTGATTATAATCTTAATGCAAGTGTAAAACCAATTAATACAAATATAATTACAGAGGATAATCCTTTGAATTTTGAAATTCCAATTTCTGAAGAGACTACACTCACATTAAATGATATAGAATTAGATGGTTTTTCAGCAAAGATACTTGGAAATATTCCTCAGGATCTGGTTAGTGCAAATAATAAAATAACCTTAACAGCAACATACACAGTTGATAATGTTAAAAAGGTTAAATCAGTTGATGTTGTATTGGATAAAACTAATATAGAAAAAGATATTACTGATTTCTTGCTGGAAGTTTTAAAAGGAAAAGATGTTGTAATGTCAATGAAATCAAATGATATTACTGCAAATATTACATCTCTGAATAATTTTAAATTCTCATTTAAAATTGATATGACAGTACCTTTGAGTTTTACTATTTTAGGAAATGAGCCATTAACACTTTTGGAAATAAAAGGCGAAAATGATGTTTTGGGCAGAGATGAAAATTCTGAAAGCGATGATACTTTAATTAATTCTATATTAGGAGATGATGGATCAATTAAGATACATATAAAATATAATAATACATCAGGTCTTTCACCGGAAGTTATTTTAATAGGAAGAAATAAATTTGATAAACAGCTAATGAAAAAAACATTTACATTAAAGGACGGTTCTCATGAAGATGTTATTGAAATTAAATCGGAAGATATAAAAACTATTATGAATACAATTCCGTATTATCTCGATACGAAAGTTCAAATTAATCCAGGTGATTTACAGAGTTTTCTTGATAATGGAAAAGTAGATATAAAAATATGGTTAGAAGTAAAAACAGATGTAGATATGGACCTTATGGAAGGTGGTGAATAATATGAAGAAATTATATATATTACTTTTGATTTTTATATTTTCCATTTCATTGTTTGCAAATCCCAATATAAATAAACCATGGAATTATAAATTTAATCCAGCTTTATTGGATTTTGGCACGAGAAACTTTATAGATATAGGAGTAAACGCAAATCTTGATTTGGCAAATCCTGTTATTTCCATGGGTGATTTGTTTAAAGAAGAGATAGTTATAGATTTAAATGAAATATATGATAATTTAGATGGAAATCCATTGCCTATAACCCTTGATCTTGATACAGGATTGTATTTAAAGTTGCATTTATGGTCTTTTTCATATGCCAAAGAATATTCAATTGATGGAAATATAGATGTGTCTATTCCAAATGCAATAGTGGAATTTCTTGCAGAGGGAAATGTTGAGGATGGAGAATTTAAGGATTTAGAAGGTAAAGATGGAATATTTAATGTTGATATTATAGCTCAGTCAAGTAATTATTATTCATTTGGTAATAAGAATTATTCATACGGAATAATGTTATCTAAATTTTATCCAGTTATGATTATGAGAAGCAGTATAGATTTTTCGCAGACTGCAGATGCAGATAAGGGAATTATGAAGATAGATTATGCTGTTGTTGGAAATGTAAATAGTTCTTTGCAATCTTTATCTTCACTATTAGGAGATTCTGAAGATTATTATGGCCCAGATTTAAATGAGGATTTAATGGAAACATTTAAGAGTGAAAGCGCAGGATTTAAAATGAGTATAGGATATGTTAATGGTTATAATAGAAAGGCAAAATGGGGAATAGCAATAAATGATATTGTTTTAAAACCAGCTCAGGCAGATTATGCATATACCCTTTCTTCAACATCTTCTATAACAATAGAAAATATGAATATAGAAACAGAAGAAGGAAGTACAATGCTTAAAGAGGATGAAGATGCATTGGTTATGGAATATCCAAATTCACCAGAAGATATGCCTATGAGCATTAGTTATTTCTTTACAACGCATATGTTATTTGATTTTACACCACATTTTCAGTATTATATGGGAAAAGGACTTGATTATGGAGTTTCAATTGATGGAAATCTCTGGATAATTCCATTCTGGATGGATATAAGCAAGAATCAGAATGTATGGTCGTTAAATACAGGATTTGGGCTAAATATTCATCTTGCAGATGTTAATTTTACAATAGGATCAGCTTCAGATACTTTTGGTGGAATGTGGAAGTTTGAAGGGTTTACAGTTAAAGTTAATGTAGCAGCTGGAATTTAATGGGTTTAATTAAAAAGAAGAGATAGCTTTTTAGCTATCTCTTCTTTTTAATTTATAAGCTTTTATTGTATTTTCTAAGAGTATTAAGGAGGTTATTTCGCCAACACCACCAGGCACTTCGGTAACGTAAATATAATCATATAAGTTTTTATCAACATCTCCAACGATCTCATCATTAACAACATTTATTCCAACATCTATTACAACGCTTTTTTCGTTTACCAGGTCTTTTGTTATAAATGCCGGTTTTCCCACTGCGGAAACTATGATATCAGATTTTTTTGTGTATTCTTCAATATTTTTTGTATGACTATGGCATATAGAAACAGTGGCGTTGTTTTCATGACCAGACAACATAATGGAAACTGGTGTTCCAACTATTACACTACGTCCTATTACTGTGATTTTTTTACCATCAGGATTGGTAAAATGATTTATTATCCTTACAACAGAGTCAGCGGTACATGGTTTGAAATAAGCATTGCCATATATTAAATTACCAAGATTATATGGGTGTATTCCTTCCACATCTTTTTGAGGATTGAGATATTCTATAATTTCCTTAATATCAAATGGTAAAGGTTGCGCAATAAATATACCATCAATATTATTATCCTGAGAAAGATTTTTTAAAGATTTAATCATTTCCTCTTTATTTTTTGTTTCAATTGATATGTAATTAATACGGAATTTTTTTGATAGACGTTTTTGTGATTTTAAATAAGCTTTTGTTGCAGGATCTGGATTACATGAAATACTTGCCAGAGTTACTTCATGATTTTTTGTAAATTCAGATATTTTATTTCTTATGGATTCAGCAAGAGGTTCAATATCTATTATCATAATTAATCACCTCTTTTATTAGAATAATCCTGTTATGTTTCCATCTGCGTCAACATCAAGATTTACTGCATTTGAGACTTTTGGTAATCCGGGCATTCTCATAATTTCTCCAGCAAGTGCAACGATAAATCCTGCTCCAGCTGAGAGTTCAAAATCACGGATTGTAAAGTTGTAATTTGAAGGAGCTCCGAGTTTTTTAGGGTCATCTGAAATTGAATATTGTGTTTTTGCGACTATAACAGGTAAATGATCATATCCATATTTTTTGAAGAATTTAATTTTATTTCTTGCTGCCATTTCATAATCTACATGTGAAGCTCTGTATATTTCTTTTGCAAGTTTCATGATTTTTACTTCAAGTGGGTCATGCCAGTTATATATAGGTTTTAATTCGCTTTCTTTTTCTGACTCTTCTAAAACTTTTTTTGCTAAATCAAGGGCACCTTCAGAACCTTTTGCAAATGCTTCATTTAATGCGATTTTCACTCCAAGATTTTCTACGAATTTTATAACAAATTCCAGTTCTTTATCAGTATCTGTGCTGAATCTGTTTAATGCAACAACAACAGGAATACCAAATTTTCTTAAGTTTTCTATATGAACTCTTAGATTTTCTATTCCGTTTCTTAATGCTTCCATATTTTCCTGTTCGAAATCCTTTGTTCCTCCGTTGTATTTTAATGCTCTTACTGTAGCAACTAAAACAATAACGTCTGGTTTAAATCCTGCGGTTGGAGATACAAAGTCAAGGAATTTTTCTGCACCTAAATCTGCTCCAAAACCACTTTCTGTAACAACGTAATCAGTTAATTTTAAAGCCATTTTTGTTGCTATTAATGAATTGGTTCCGTGTGCAATATTTGCAAATGGACCTCCATGAATAAATGCAGGCGTATTTTCAATTGTTTGAACAAGGTTTGGATCTATAGCATTTTTTAATACCGCAGCCAAAGCACCTTCAATTTTTAAATCGCCAATTGTTACAGGTTTTCCTTTTCTTGTTCTTGCAACTACAATATTTTGAAGTCTTCTTTTTAAATCTGGTATATCTTCAGCAAGACATAATACAGCCATTATTTCTGATGCTGCAGTGATTATAAATCCGTCTTCTCTTGGATTTCCGTTTGCATGGCCGCCAAGGGCTATAACTATTTGCCTTAAAGCTCTATCGTTCATGTCCATTGCTCTTTTCCAGAATACTCTTGTTTCATCTATATCGAGATCGTTTCCATATTTTATATGAGCGTCAATTACAGCAGAAACAAGATTATGAGCAGTTGTTACTGCATGGATGTCTCCTGTAAAATGTAAATTTATATCTTCCATAGGTAATACCTGAGAATATCCTCCACCTGCTGCACCGCCTTTTACTCCCATTACAGGCCCTAATGAAGGTTCTCTTAAGGTTACTATTGACTTTTTTCCTAATTTGTTTATAGCCATTGATAATCCAATACTTGTTGTGGTTTTCCCTTCACCGGCAGGTGTTGGGTTAATTGCTGTAACAAGTATTAATTTTCCATCTTTTTTGTCTTTTAATTCCCTTAAGTAGTGATGAGAAATTTTTGCAATATAATTTCCACATTGATGAACATAATCCTCTTTAATATTGATGTCTTTAGCAATTTCAGTTATTTTTTTTAATTTTGCTTTTCTTGCGATTTCAATATCACTTAACATATTCCCGCCTCCTTCTGTTAGTTTGTGAATTTTTCACATTCTAATATTATTATACCATAATTTTTTAAAAAAGATAATTTTTATCGGTTTTTTATTTAAAAAAAAGAATGAAGTGGAAATCCACTTCATTCGATTTTTTTAGCCATATTAACAAGTTCATCAATGTTATTTTTTATTTCTTCGAGTGCTTCAAATGTTTGTTTTATTCCATCAAGAACACCTTTTATTAATGTTTTTGTTGAATTTGAGAAAGAAGATAATGTATCGATGTTGTTTACAAAGCTTTCGACAACCTGATCAATAGAATCTAAGGAATTTTCAACGTTTGATAATTCTTTTAATGTTTTTTCTGAAAGCAATACGCTTGAGGTTATGCTGCTCTCAATGTTTTTTAAAACTTTTTCTGATTCTCTTGATGTTTTTTTAGCGTCATATGCAAGTTCGTTTATCATATCAGCGATTCTCGAAATACCCTCTCTGTCTATTTCTTCTTTACTTGTTTCGATTGATGAGTTTATTGAAAGTATTGAAACTGTTTCTGATATATCTTTGATTTTATAGTTTAAATCTGAAAGATTATTTATGAAATCTGCTATTTTCATTGTCATTTGAGTCATGTCCTGAATATTCAGGAAGAATGATTTTACATTGTTCAAAATAGAATTTAATTCGCTTCTTCCTTCTTCTATTGCAGATGCAAAGTTTTGAATTAATTCGTCAAGTTCATTTATATTTTTTTGCGTGTTTTTAGTAACAGATTCCATTTCAGCTGCAGCTGCACTGTTTTCAGCTATAAATGAAGCAACATTTGCAGAGAATTCTTCTATACTCTTTACCTGTTTTTTTATTGCCAGTGTTAGCCATTTTCCAAGATAATATGAAATAATAAAGAATATTACCATGAAGATTATAAATATGTTTAGTATATAATATCTGGTTTTTATTAAGTCAGCAAATAATTCGCCATATGTTATTGCATGGGCAAGATAATATGTTTTTCCTTCTGAGGTGATTTTTACAAAGGATACATATCTTTTTTCACCTTCAAAGATATATTCATATGTTCCTGCATCATTTTCTCTCATATATTTCCATAAATCATCAAGTTTTGCGTCTTTGACAATATGAATTCCTACTTTTGTCGGGTCGGTATGTAGTATTGCATATCCTTTTTCATCTATTACATAATAATATCCGGAGTTTTCTTTTGTGAATTCTTCTATAAAATAATCTTCTGTAATTTTTGAAATGTCTTTTATTGAATATCTTTCAATTTTCAATGAATACAAAAACGAATCCAGAATTTCTGTTCTTAAGTTGTTTGAGAATAAATCCCAGCTAATTATGAAAAAAGCAACAAAGAATATGGCGAAAATCCCTAAAATGGCTAAAGAATACTTTAGTTCAAGTTTCATATTTATTCCTCCTCAATAATTATTCTGTTTTTACCCTTTTTCTTGGCTCTGTATAATAATTTATCGGCAGTATTGATAAATATTGTTGCACTTTTATTTTGATAGTTACAGGCAACACCTGCACTAAATGTAACAGGAAGATTTATACCTAAATCTTTCCAATTATAATTTCTTACAGATTCTAATATACGTTCCAGAGCTTTTTTGGCTTCGATGCAGGAGGTTCCCGGCATTAGTATTAAAAATTCTTCTCCGCCAAATCTACCGGCAAAATCATTTTCCCTCATTTCTGAATTTATTATTGTTGCAATATTTTTGAGAACTTTATCTCCTGTTACATGCCCATAAGTGTCATTTATTTTTTTGAAATCATCAATGTCGATCATTGCTATTGATAGTGGATAATTCTTTCTTCTAAATGTAATGAGAAATTCTTTTAATTTGTCAAGTATGTTCTTTTTGTTGAGTAATCCTGTTAAACCATCATTTTCAGCTGCTGTTTTGTAATCATAGAAATTGTTTAATGTTTTGAATAATATACCAAGCGTTTCTGATATCATATTCATAACATATACCATATTATGTTCATTTTTTACATTTTCAAAGAGAATTAATCCCTGTTCTATTTTGTTGTATTCAATGTTAAAAACTGAATAATTGTCAGGCACTTTTGAAACGGCATCATCATACATTCCTTTTATTATCCATTCAGATGGTGTGGTAGGTTTTTTAAAATTCGAAAATAGAAAATCTTTTAAAACACTGCATGAGTAGTTTTTATCTTTTGAAAAGGAATACATTCTTCCAAAACTTGTAGAAATTAGCATAAAAAAGGCATTTTCAAAATTAAAAAATTCTTCAAGAATTAAATAAATCTCTCTCATTATATGTTCTTCATCGTCCATTTTTTCTACTAAATTTAATATCGATGATTTTATTACTTCCATTTTTAAGGATTCTTCAAGAATATCAACTAACTCTCTAAACGGTTCCATTCTAAATTTATGAAATTCTCTTGTCCACTCAATTGAATAATTCCCATCTTCAATGAACTCTTTGATTTTATTCATAAGTTCTTCTGGGTCAGCGTCTTTTCTTAAGAACATGTTTGCGCCGCTTTTTTTTGCCCAAAATTCATTAATTGATTCATTTGCTCCTGTTAGAATTATAATTCCAACATTGGAAAATGCAGCATAGCTTCTTATAAATCTACAAAGATGAACTCCGTTCATTTGCGGCATTACATAATCCGAAATTATAATATCAGGAAGAAAATCAAAAAATTTATTAATTCCTTCAAGTCCATTTTCAGCTACTTCAACATCATACCCATATTGTTCCAGACTTTTTTTTAAGAAAATACGCCATGAAATACTATCGTCAAGAACCAGTACTTTTTTCATACAATCAACCCCTGTTTATTTTTAAAATAAGATTTTTAATACCCTCTATATCTAATTTGTTGTATCTTTTGAGACTTCTCATTGCGGCATTTGTCATATATGGAAATTTCGCACGCTTTTGAATATATATATTTGCATTTTTCTTTTCCAATACTTTTAAGCCATTTGTTCCATCCTGCCCCAATCCACCAAGGAGTATAAAATAAAAGTCATCATTTACAAAGCTTTCGCAACTCTTGAATAGATGGTTTATTGAAGGTGCAATGATATCCTGTGAATCAACTGCGGAAATTGTATTTTCATTTACAAAAATAATGTCTTTCCCGCCTTCTGGAATGTATATTCCAGCATTTAAGGAGGTTATGTTATTTATAATATATACTTTTTGTTTGGTGAAATCTTCAATAAAGTCCTTAAAGTTTTCCACCTGACTTGAAAGATTATGCATTGCAAGTACAACAGGTATTTTTAATTCTTCTTTTATATCAAATATCTTTTTTAATGTATTTGGTCCGCCTGCAGATGCACCTATTACAATTTTTTTTATAATTTACACCTCCAGAAATTTTTTTAATAATATTACGATTTTTTCTGGATCATCGCTTTTTGATAGATATGCATTTATTCCTAAATCAAGACCTTTTTTGATATCTTCTGGTGAGTCTTTTGTACTTAACATAATAATTGGTAAATCTTTATTTCTATTTCTCAATATTCTGGCAACTTCATAACCTGAAATTCCAGGAAGTTCAACATCTAATATTGCGGCATCATATCCTTTTTTCTCTATTGCTTCTTCCCCTGATTTTGCTTCAATTACTCTGAATCCAGCGTTTCTTATTAGTTTTGAAATAACAAATCTGGTTAATGTGGAGTCGTCTAAAACAAGAATAGTTTTTTCTTTGTTTGAAATGCGTTTTTTATTGATGTTTACTTCTTCAATTGAAATTATTGGAACGGGATAAGAAAATATATTTTTGGCAAACCCAACAATGTAATCTTTTTCATATGGTAGTACAAATGTTTCAAAATAACCTATTATTTCATCTACAGCAATAGCTTTATTTCTTCCGGCGATTATAAATTTAAAATCACCTTCTTTAAAGTCTATTAAATCCATAATTTTTCCTTTGTAATTTATTTTTTCGTCATTAATAATTTCGGCATCTTTAAGGACTTCCTGGATTTCATTTGAAAAAATTGCAAAGATTTCATGTTGCCTTTTTACAATTAAAACTTTTTTTGAAGTTAATTCTGTTTTAAATGAAACTATAAATGTTGTTCCTTTTTGAGGAGTGCTTTTTACCTTTATAAATCCTTCTCTTGATTCTACAAAAGCTTTTACAGAATCAAGACCAACACCTCTTCCAGAAGACAAATCAGCAGTTTCTTTTGTTGAAAATCCAGATTCAAAAATTATTTCGTATGGATCTTCATAAGTAATTCCTTTTTCTTTTGCTTTTTCTTTGACTTTTTCTATATCTATACCTTTACCATCATCTGTGACCTCTATATATAAAAATTCGCCTTTTGAATAGCTTTTTATGGTTATTTTTCCGTATTCTTTTTTATTATTTTTAATTCTTTCCTCGGGTAATTCAATGCCATGTGCAATTGCGTTTTTTACAAGATGTACAAGAATATTTCTTAAAAATTTTGCGTCTTTTTTTCCTATTTTTTCATCTTCCACAAAAAGTTCTAAACGGACTTTCTTTTTATTAAAAACTGCTTCCTGATAAACAAGATTTTCAAAATCTTCAAGTACTTTGTTTAAAGAAATGAACTTCGAATCTTCTATAATTTTTTGTATGGATTTTCTAAGTTGTTTTAAATTTTTTAAAGCGCTATTTTTATTTCCCTGAATTAATAGATTTTCTGCTTTAAGTATTTCTTCGAAGATTTTTTCAAAGTAATCTATGTGAACTGAGTCAATGGAAACTCTTCCAGATGAACTATCAATATCTTCTTTACCCTCAAGAATTGAAGAAAAATATTTAACTTCATCTGGAGTTAAATCCTTTTTTTTATTTACAATCTCAGCTGAAATCTTCATTATCCTGGCAACAAAATCTTCTTCCAATTCATTGTCTAAACGTTTTTTAAATTCACTTTCGAGAACATGCATAAAGCTCTGTATATTATTTAATCCCACCAGCCCAGCAGAACCTTTTAGTGTATGAAAGATTCTATGTAAATCCTTTATTATAATGGGATCATGAGTTTCAAGATATTTTTTCAATAATTCAATAGCTTCGTTTAATCGTTCTTCCATTTCATCAAAATATATCTGAGAAAAATCCATTTCCATTTATATCACTCCAGAATTTCATATATATTTTTGCCAACTTTTAAGTACTTTTTATTCTTTTCATCTGATATAACTTCACCATTTGTTGTCTGGATATTTTTACATAAAAGGCTAAAACCTTTTTTTATAACGAGCCATTTAAATTCTTCGTCAGTTTTCAATACAGGGAAAATTTCATTTTTATATTCAACAAATCCGTCAAATTCTTTAAATGAAAAAGGGGCAAATTTTTCAATACCGGAAATATTAAGTATTTTGTATCTTTCAACAGCATATTTGCCATCTATAATAAAGAAATCCTGTAATAATTTTTGATGTGTCCCTCTTTTAATTTTTCTGTTTTTTACTATTACGTCTGGCATATCCTGTTTTAATGCATTTTCAATATTAAATACAAGTATATCTTCCCCTTCGTCTTCAAAATATCCGGAATATATTTTCATTTCAGGGAATAATTCAAGCATTTTTTCAGAAATAATGTGCACTTTGTCGATTTTTGTTTTTTTTATTATTGAGGTTACGCCAAAAGCCATTTTTTCATATATTAGAAAGATTTTTAAAACGAGCTTTTCTTCCAGCGGAAGGGTTACAACAGGGTATAAATTCCCGTTAAATTCTGAAAAACCTATAAACTGTTTTCCTGTATCCTCAGGGATAAAAGATGTTGAAATCCCTATGATATTATTTTCGATAGCTATTTTTCGTGTTCTGTTTTCAATATCCTTTATTTCACATATATAATATTCCATCTATAACACCTCAACTATTTTTTAAATGCCATAATTCTGGATCGTCAGGATTTAAATATATAGCTTTTGATATTGAATCTTTAAAATTTTTTCCAAGCCTTAATTCTACAAAACCTTTGTATTTCCATAAAAGATAATTTAAAGGATATTTTTCAATAGCATGTGAGATTCTTTCATAGGCCATAATGAAATTTTCTTTATTAAGCATTTCTTCAATTATTTCAAGCTCTTCTTCTAAAGTAACATGAGTATATGTTTTTAATATTTTGTCTTTTAAAATGTTTTTTTCAATATTATTTTTTGAAGGTTGTAAATTCTTTTTTTCCGGATATTTTAAGTTGATTTTATTTTTAAATAGCGAAGTTTTAGTATTCTTTTTTAATATTTTATTTTTTGAATTTTTCCACAGAACAATATCATCATAAAATTCCGGTTCAAATAATTCCAACAATTCTGGATAAAATTCCCCTTTACCCAGAATTAAATAACCATCTTTTTTTAATAGTAACTTTAAATCATTTAAAATTTTGCTAATTTGATATTCTTCAAAATATATTAAAACTCGACGAATAAATATAATGTCATATGTTTTCGAATTATCCTTTGCTTCCAATATTATATTTCTTTGCATAAAGGATATATCCCTTTTATAATTATTTTTTACATAAAAAAAGTTATCTTTTTTTTCAAAATATTTTTCAATTAAATCCTTTTTAAGAAATCTAACACTCCAGAATTTGTATTCCCCTTTTATTGCCTGTTGGATGCGTTCATAAGATAAATCAACACCTTTTATGGAATAATTTATTCCAGAATCATTTAATATAAAAGACATTGTATAAACCTCTTCTCCCCTTGAACAACCAAGGCTTAAAATATCCCAATTATTTTTTGTCTGGATTTTTCTTTTTAATATATTCCATAGATTTTCATCTCTGAAAAAATAGGATTCTCCAATGGTATAATTTTCAAGAATTATATTTTCCAGTATTTCTTCGTCCAATTCTCCTAAATATTGAATAATTTTTTTTACATTTTGAAATTTTTTTTCATCAAAACTTAAGCTATATTTATTTATTATATGTTTTAATTTAGTATCAATCATATTATCCCCCTCTAAAAATTCATCTCCACTTCTATTATACCAAGAATATTAAAAATAATAAATTATTTTTGCAAATAGATAAAAAAGAAAATATTTTCTATTTTTGGAACAGATTTAAATTTTTTGTTTCCATGCCGTAATTTTTTTTGCGGGGGATTTTGTTATAATTTACACTGAATTAATATATCAATGATATATTAATATAAAAATCAAAGGGGCTCAAGAATGAAGTTTGGAGATATCTTGCATAGTTATATTAAAAAATCTATTATCCAGAATGTTGTATTTTTCGCAATTATTATATTAATCTGGACTTTTTCGTTTTATATGTCATATAGCAATCTTTCTAATTACTCGCAGAATAATTATGACGCTTTTTCAGATGTTATGAATCATTATTTTTATCATTTAAAGTATATTAGTATTATTGATGATGAAAAGTTGCTTAAAGACATTAACATTAAAAGATTTTATGCTGTTGAACAAACAGGAAAGGTTAGAAAAACGCTACCAGATGAATTGTTTGAAGATAAATATATTAATCAGATACTTCTTTTTAAACTGCAAAATATGAAGAATATGGATACATTAATTTTAAAAACTGAGCTATTTTCAAATGAACCTGAGAAAATATATATTGTAAGTAAATATAATTCCTTATATTTAATAGGTGAATTAAATGCTTTAAATTTACTGCATAATTCAACATACTATTTTTCGATAATTGATGAATCAGGAGAATTGATTTTATCTGATTTGAATATTAATAAATTTAATTTTATTACAACTGATAACTTCAGGATATATCTTAACTTAAAGAAGAAATGGAAAAATATAACTCTTGTGACCTCTATTGATATTACAAAATATGTTATATACAATATTTTTATTTCGATAATTATATTATTATTGATTTATGTGAATCTGTGGTTCAAAAAAAGAAATTTAAGTCTTATGGAAACCTTTGAACAGGAATTTAATAAAATAATAAAGAGCATGGAAAGTTTCTTAAAAGAATTAAGAATTATGGATAGACAGAGTTTTATGATTTTGTCTGAAAATGATTTTGTGAATATTCTGGAACCAATAAAAAAAGAAAAATTCCATTTTACTGAATTAGAAGAATTAAAAGAAGTTGAATTTTTAGCTATAAAAGAAATGATAGAATTATTTGATGAAATTAGTGCATCAACAGAAGAATTAGAAGCTACAAATAAAGAACTTGAAGATTTATATAATCAGGTGGAAGATGCATATAATGATCTTGGGGTTTCTTATAGAAAATTTTCTTCGCATCTTTCTGCAATAGCTGAAAAATATGATGAAATAACAGGTTTTCATATTGATAGGGTTGCAAAATATTCGCGGTTAATAGCAGAAAAAATGGGTTTTGATGCGAAATTTGTAAATGATATTGAAACATACGCACCTTTACACGATATTGGTAAATTGATGATAAATCATGATATATTGAATAAACCTGGAGGGCTGACGGCTGAAGAATACGAGGAAATGAAAAAACATACATTATATGCTGAAGAAATATTTGGAAATGATGAATATTTCCAGATGGCTAAAAATATAGCATTATATCATCACGAAAAATATGATGGTTCTGGATATCCTTTTGGGTTAAAAGGAGAGGAGATTCCTATTGAAGCTCGTATTGTTGCGCTTGCTGATATTTATGATGCATTGAGAAGCGATAGACCGTATAAAGCTGGATACTCTCATGAAGAAGCTTATAATATTATAGTTAACGGTGATTTTAAAACCAAACCTTCTATATTTGATCCAGAGGTATTAGAAGTGTTTAAAAAGTATCATGAAGAATTTAATAAAATTTTTGAAGAATATCAGGAAAAATATGAAGTTAAAAAGGAAAAAAATAATGATATAAAAGATCATGGCGAAACAGAAAATGGTAAGGTATGAAAAGTAAATAGGTGAACAAGGATTCTTCCTGTATAATCCCGGGAATATGGCTCGGGAGTCTCTACCAGACAGCCGTAAACTGTCTGACTACAGGAAGAGAGATAATATAATTGTAATAAAGCATCTCTCTTCCTGGGGGATGCTTTTGTTTTTTATGATTAAAATATTAAATTTTATTTAATTTAAATAAATTAGAAATAATTTTGTAAACTATTACTTATACAATAATGTTAAAGGTATATTATATTTTTTAAAACTCAGGAGGTGTTATGGGGTGGAAAAGTTCTTTAAGTTAAGAGAAAACGGTACAACTGTAACAACTGAGATCCTTGCTGGTATTACTATTTTTTTAAGTATGGCCTATATTTTATTTGTTAATCCAAGTATTCTGGTAACAGCTATGGCTCCAGGTGCAGAAGTTGGAAGCGATGTTTATACTCAGTATTTTGGTGCTGTAATGGTTGCTACAATTTTTGGTGCAGCAGCTGCAACATTGGTAATGGGATTATATGCTAATTATCCATTTGCTCTTGCTCCAGGTATGGGTTTAAATGCATATTTTACCTATACTGTAGTTTTGAAAATGGGGATTCCATGGCAGGTTGCATTGGGTGCAATTTTTGTTGAAGGTCTTGTATTTATTTTATTAACAGCTTCAGGGGCAAGAAGTTTTGTTGTAAAAGCTATTCCTCAAAATATAAAATTTGCCACAAGTGCAGGTATAGGTTTATTTATCGCATTTATCGGTATGAAAAATGCAAGTATTATAGTAGCTAATCCTGCAACATTTGTTGGATTGGGAGATTTAACTGATCCAAATGCATTAGTTGCAATAATTGGTTTAATTATAACAGCTGTTTTATTTGCGTTAAGAGTTCCAGGATCGATTCTTCTTGGTATTATTATATCAACAATAATAGGTGCTTTCCCAATTTTTGGAGTTACACATTATCAGGGAATAATCGGAAAGATTCCTGATATTTCACCAACATTTATGAAACTTCAACTTTCATGGGGTGATTTAGTAAGTGGTTCATTCTGGGTTGTGGTATTAACCTTCTTCTTTGTTGACTTCTTTGATACACTTGGTACATTAACAGGTTTAGCTCAAAGTGCTGGATTTATAAAAGATGGAGAAGACTTCCCAAGATCAAATAGAGCATATATGGCTGATGCTATAGGTACTTCTGTAGGTGCATTATTTGGAACTTCAACAGTTACAACATATATTGAAAGTGAAACAGGTATTGCACAGGGTGGAAGAACAGGTTTAACATCAGTAACTGTAGCTGTATTAATGCTTCTTATGTTATTCTTCTCACCTTTAGGATTAACAATTCCAGCTGCAGCAACAGCTCCAGCATTGATTTTTGTTGGTTCTTTAATGTTGAAAAACTTAACAAAAATCAGATGGGAAGATACAACAGAAGCTGTTCCAGCATTTATAACAATTATAATGATGCCATTGACATATTCTATTGCTAATGGTATTGCTCTTGGTTTAATAGCATATCCATTAGTTAAGGTATTATCAGGAAAAGGTAAGGAAATTCACTGGTTAAACTGGGTACTTGCAATTGCATTTGTATATTACCTTATATATTTACAACATTAATAAATCAAGGGCTGTTTCTTTTGAAACAGCCCTTATTTTTGTTTTAATAATTCTAAAAAAATATAGAATAAGCGTTCATTACCATGAGTGCTTACAACATGAGATTGTGCCAGTGCAAACAACAGTGAATTACCATTGGATAGTTTTCCTTTTACCACGCTATCTGAGAAATGTTTTATAAACTCATGGAATTCTTTACGAGCTTCCTGTAAATTAATTTTTTTGGAATTTTTTTCGAGTATTTTAATGGGTTTTTCAGAAAAGATTATGAAAACATCGTAATTATTTATATCTTTAAAAATATACAACCTTCCAAGCTTTTCGTTTTCAATATTTTTTAAGTTTTCAATATTACATTCCTCGAAATATTTCATATCTATATTATTATCTTTATATTTTATACCAACAGCAAAAAAATCTCCTACATCTTCGACACCAAATATCCTTTTTATAAATCGTTTTAAAATAAGCTTTCGTATTTTTAAAACGGTATTATAGGAAACATTTAAATCTTCAGAGATTTTTTTTATCATCTTTCCTTCGGCTAATTCATGAACAATTCTTACAAACTTCAAAGGTTTAATTCTTATATCCTTGAAAATAGTACCATTGTATCTTGACCATTCTCTCCTGCATGATTTGCATTTAAAATGATTTCTTCTTATTGTATAAACTTCTTTGCTTCCGCAATATGGACATTCGCTTTTTATATTCAATATTCCAGCTTCTATTAAAAATCTTTCTGCGCTGCTATCATCTTTTAATTTTTTTATCAAATCCATTTTTATCTCTCCTTTCATTTTATATTTTATCACATTAATTAAGTCTTAATTATCTGCCACCAAAAAATTCTTAATCCTTAAATAATTTTGAAACATTTGAGGAGTATATATTATAAACGTGAAGATAAGTATTCAATAATTGCCACCAAAAGGAGGAGGAGATAAGATGGAGTTAAACCGTAAAAATTCTATATTTATAGTTATTCTTGTAGCGGTTTTAACAATTGTGTTTGGTATCTATGCAGCAAAGGTCAGTGTTCATGATAATATATCAAGTTATGTTCCAAAAGATGATCCTGACAAGGTGATTTATGACGAAGTGGCAGATACATTTGGTTTAAACGGCATGATTTTAACAGCTGTAAAGTATGACGATGTGTATAAACACTTTCCAGAGATATATAAACTCACGGAAGAATTAAAGAAACTTGATGTAGTTGATAATGTTATTTCACCTGTTAATGCTCCAAGGATTAGCACAACAGAAGATGGAGATATTTCAGTTGGAAACCTTGAATCAACATTTGATTTTTCAAGTATTAAATCGTATAGTCCAGAAGAATTGAAAAATGAATTAAAAAACGATGATATGATTAAAGGAAAATTTATATCAGACAACGAAAAAAGCGTATTATTTGCAATTGGATTAAAAAAGGATGTTGAAGAGAAATCAGCAGGTTTAAAGGTTGAAAATGTATTTAAAGATGCAGGTGTTGATTATTATATCTTTGGTACAGCAATTGCGAATAGAGAAATAGAGGAAATAGTAAAAGATAATTTATTAAAGTTAATTCCTATTGTTTTAATTCTCGTTATGGCTGTTCTTTATTTTAGTTATAAGAACATAGCAGGTGTGTTATTGCCTATCATTTCAGTTTTGCTTGCTGATATATGGACAGTTGGAATAATGGAATTGTTGGGAATAGACTTTAACATAACAACATCAGCAGTGCCAATTGCAGTTGTTGGTATAGGAACAGCATATTCAATTCATATTATCAGTAAATATTATGAAGAATTGCATAAGGGTATTTCAGCAGAAAAAGCTGTAAATGAAACATTGAAGCATGTAGGAACAGCAGTTGTTTTAAGTGCATTAACAACTATCGCAGGATTCTTATCATTGTTAACAGCTGATCTTACTCCTGTGTGGCAATTGGGAATATTTACCTCACTTGGTATAGCTTTAGCATTACTAATGGCAACTATATTTGTTCCAGCAATGCTTTTAATTTTCAAGCCAAAGTCGAAGGTAACATTATCTGAAGACGGAGAAAGTCCGTTTTTAAGAAACTTTACAGATAAGATTGTACATCATAGAGCCATTACATTGTCCATAATAGCAATTCTTGTATTATTTACAACATTCTATATTCCAAAAATCAAATCTGATATGCAAATAGAAAATTTCATGAGCGACAAAACACAAATGGTTAAAAGTTCTAAGTTCTTAAGAAATAATTATGGTGGAAATGATTATATATTCGTTGATTTAGTGGCTAAAGGAGACAATACATTCAGGGATTTCTACTTTAATAGATCTATTAGAGATATTTCATTATTTGCAAAGAATTATGATGTTATTTCACAGATTTCAAATATAGGTGATGTTGTTGCAAATCTAACAGAAGGATTTACAGGCGTAAAGTACATTCCTGGTTCAAACGCAGCAATGGAACAGGATTATATGATGATTGAAGGTAGTGAAGGAATAGATAAGATATTATCCGCTGAAAAGAACGAGGGAATTTCTCAAATGATGGTAAACACCAAGAGTTTTAACAAGGTTAAAATCCTTGAAAATGACTTAAGAAAATATATTAATGATTATATCTATACAGATTACAATACAGAAGAATTTGACGTTGAAAATCCAGAACACATAAAAGCATTTGAACACGAACTTAAACAATTCATAGTAGCAAGAAATGGAAAATATACAGAAGAAGTTTTAAATACAATGTTAAAAGCAAGAAAGGCTGATATAAACGAGATAATTTCAGGAATGGATAAAACAATGATATTAAATCTATTTAATAATTATCTTGCTGAATATGGTGAAGAAACAATTGACATGAATACATTCAATGCATATTTAAAAGATCCAAAATCAGTGGATGAATATATTTCAGAATATTATGAATATTTTGTATATGATTACGAACCAACATTAAAGGCATTATATGTGGAAAATACTTTGAAATCATTAAATACAGGATTAAAAGAAAATTATATAAAAGAACTTTCACAATATGTAAATGATGAGGAAGTTGTAATTCCAGGGGGAAATAAGAAGTTATTGGTAAGGGTTACCGGTATTCCGGTATTAACAAACAAGGTTAATGATATGGTATTTGACAATCAAAAAGAAAGTATGATGCTTGCCTATGCACTTGTATTTATATTATTTGCAATTCAAATGCATTCTGTGGTTCTTGGAATACTCGCATTAATTCCTATTACTCTTACTATAATTGTCAACTTTGGAATAATGGGGCTAACAGGTATTTCATTAAATGCAGCAACAGTAACAATTGCATCAATTACTATTGGTACAGGTATAGATTACACAATACACTATTTAACAAGATTTAAGAAAGAATATAGGCTTACAAAGGATAAGTTTAAGGCTGCAATAAGAACATCAGCAACCTCTGGAAGGGCTATATTAATTAACTCTCTTGCAGTTATTCTTGGATTTGCAACATTTATATTCTCAGAAATAGGTATGTTAAGTCAGTTTGGTATTTTAACTGCAACAGCTATGTTAGTGGCTCCTATATTGACTTTAACAATATTCCCTATATTAATGACAATGCTTAATGAAAATCTTTTAAATAAATTCTCAAAAGAATCATTACTAAAAAGAAAATTAAAAATGGAGGAGGAGAAAGCATGAACTACAAAAAGGGATTGGTATTACTCACAGTAATTATTTTAACAGTTGTTTCCGCATTTGCAATTACAGGGCAGGAAGTATTGGATCAATTGAAAGATGCACACGATAATTTCAAAACAGAAAAATCACTTGTGATCATGCAGTTAAAAGACGCTAATGGAAATATCAGGGAAAGGGAATTTGATATGTATATTATGCATGATGGCGACGACACACTTGCGCTTGTAAGATTTAATAAGCCATCAGAAGTAAAAAGAATTACATTGCTCACATTATCAGACGATGAAATTTACCTTTATATGCCAGCATATAGAAAAACAAAGAGGATTTCCGGCGGTGCAAAAAATGGAAAATTTGTAGGTTCAGACTTTAAATACAACGATATTTCATTATTATACAACGAACAAAACGGCGATTACGATGCAAATCTTATAAATGAAGATGATAAATCATATACAGTAGAAATAATTCCACATGAAAAGGACAGTGATTATGGAAAGATAGTAGCGTTAATAGAAAAAGAAAACATGCTCTTTAAAAAAATAGATTTTTATAACAAAAATGGAGAATTAATAAAGGTAATGACATTTAGCGATGTAAAAGATTATTCGGGTCATATTCTCGCAACAAGAATAGAATTAAACAACATTGAAGAAAATCACTCAACAATACTTATTATTAAAAATGTTGAATTTGATATTCCAATTACAAAGAAATTCTTTAACAAGAGAAATATCTCAAAACCTGTTTTGAAGTATCAATAATAAAAATAAAAAATAAGATTTTGGAGGCGAGAATATGAAAAAAAGCATAGTAACAATAATATTGCTTACATTGCTATCATTGACATTATTTGGCTTTTCTGGTGATTTAAATTATATATACGGTTATAATTTCTCAAATAATGCATCAACAACATTTAGTGGATTAAAAACAAATATTACACTTGAAAATGAACTCGACAATCTTTATTATAGATTTTCAATAGATTTATTCAAATTAGACGGTTTTGATTTAAATGTTAACTCAGATATTGATACAACACAGTATGCAGCATTGATGCCATCATCAGTATATTTAATATCTCCATCATTACCATGGGCATTATATGTACTCAATGAAGCATTTGCAGATATTTATCTTGATGAAGCAACATTAAGAGTCGGAAGGTTTATTCCTGATAGCGGCAGTTCAACATTTTACAGCCCTTCAGTAACAATTCCAGCACATGATGGAATTAATCCATTTGAACCATTAAAAACATTACCTGTAGATGGAATATATTTAAATGGTTACATTGCAGACTATACATATGAATTAACCTTTACACCAAAAACATATGACGATATACCTTCATTTATACTATATCCAAAAACAATAAACGAAACAATAATTTCTGAAAACGCAGCAACACTTACATATGCATTTACAACAAAAAAAGAAGAAGTGGAAAAAGCAACAGAAGAATTAGTAGCGTTATTATTATCTAAAGGACTTACAGAGGCTCAGGTTAAATATTATTTATCAAATCCAGCTTCATTAACTGATTTAGGTTTTACACAGGAACAAATTGGCGAAATATATGCAGGTCAAACATTAATGACATTGCCAGATACATATGAAGTTAAGAATACCTATACAGAAACAAAGGATATAGATGAATTATTGCCTGTAAATAGCGATTATAGCGCAAAGGTTTCAATGGATATTTCAAATTACAATATTAAATTAGGCTATACTCATGACCATTATCACTTTACAGTTCCAGAAACAATAGAAATAAATTATTCAAAAGATGGAACAGGAACATCAAAAACAACATTATACAGACCATATAGAAATGTAGTAACATTGGATTTCCAGGGTGTGTCATATTTCTTTGATTCTATAGGTTATCATGGCGAAGCAGCATTAATTATGCCAGAAAAAACATATGTAAAAGTAGATACAACATATTATGTTCCAAATCCTGAAAATCCAACAACAACAGTTCAGACAAAAGATTCAACAGAAGTGGACATTTTTGAAAAGTATTATGTAAAGGCTGTAGGAGGTATCGAATATACACACGGAGAAGACTTTACATTGGGAATTGAAGGATTTAATGGCTTGCCAACAGAGGAATTAAAAGGACATCTTTCATTTGGAAGCGATATGTATATAAAAGCAAAGATAAACAATGTATCCTTTGAAGGTCTTGGATTAGCAGCGTTTTCAAAAATCAATGATAAATATGAACCTGGATATATGGGAACATTGAAAATTGCATATAATGGGATTGATAACTTCGAACCGTCAATACAGTTAAAATATGCATATGCCGAATCAGATCAACACTCATTAAAATCAATGGAAGATTTAAATTCAATCTCATTAAATATAAAAATTTATTTCTAATAAATAATATAAAATTAAAGTGCCGGGATTAATTCCGGCACTTTGTTATTAAATTTAATCAGTAGTAAATATAATCTTTTCCAGTTCTCCTTTTATATTATCAAGATACCAATTAATCTTTAATAATTCTTCATCTGTAATACTTTCATCATTTGTTGCTACTATATTACCATTTGCATCTATAATTGGACCGCTAAACACATCGTATTCCCTGTTTTTTATTGCGTTTTTCATTAATTCAATAAGATTCTCGCTTTGTCCGGGAAGCAAATTCTTCGATTTAAATAATCTTACAATTTTTCTATCCATTCCATACCAGTACTTTCTTAAGTCCTTTAGATGTTTTGAAGTGGTAATTTCCCACTCATCATTCAAAAGTTTTTTTACAATTTTTTCATAAAAAGGTCCCCAATTCCATGTTGCAGCTGCTATATTGGTTTTTGGAAATAATTCATCTTTTTTTATATTATATCCTATGCTATATACATTATGCTCATCGGCAATTTCCAGAGGAGTAAGAGTGTCGAGATTAGAAGCTATTATATCATTTCCAGATTCTATAAGTTTCACCGTTAATTCCTTTTCTAATTCATAGTTTATCCATTCTTTTGTCCATTTTACGTCAATAACAGCTGATGGATTTACCATTTTAACTCCTATAGCAAAAGCATTTAAATTCCTTACAAATAAAGGTAATGGATAAGGCGCAATAAACCCTATCTTATTTGATTTCGTCATAATTCCCGCTATCATTCCTGTTAAAAATTGTGGTTGATATATTCTTCCGAAATATACAGAAAGATTTCTATAACTCTTATATCCCGCACAATTTAAGAACTTTACAGACAAATTATTTACAGCTGCTTTATAAGTTGAATCCATAAAATCAAAACTTGTAGTAATAATTAAATTATAATTCTTATCCACCAATTCTTGAATAACTTCATATGAATCTTCTTTTTTTACATTCTCAATATATGTAGTATGAATTTTATCTTTAAACTTTTCTTCAATATAATTTCTTCCAATTTCATGAGCCTGAACCCAGGTGCTTTCATTAATAGTATTTCTATACACAAAAGCTATATTTAAAGTCTTTTCCTGTGCAGCTGACAATTTAATAAAAGAAGCTAACATTTCATGTAGTAAATCTTTTTTTTCTTCTAAATAAACAGTTTCAAGCTCCTTAATTAATTCTTTTACTCTTGCTTTTAATTCTTTGTCTAAAATATTATCTTCAATTCCATATTTTTTTATATACTCAAGAAAGGCATCGCCGGTAGTCAAAGGAAGACTTTCGCCACCAAGAGAATGATACACCTTTCTAAAGTTCCAGTATATAAATTTTTCAAAATATTTGAAAAATTCATTTGGATTTTGATTGGTTTCCTTTATATGTTTTAAAAGGATTTCTTCAAGCTCTTTAAAGCTTCCTTCCCTTTTAAACCATATCATATTTATTTTTGTTTTTTCATAAAAATCAAGAAACTCATAATAAATTCTGATTTTAGGGTCCAGTTCATCATATTTTGGTATTATCCTTCTTACATTTCCTACAATTGAAGGTGCTTCGAGATATTTTAAAACACTTGCTCGTTTATTTCCTTCTACAACATAAAAATAATTTAAAAATTCATAAGCTACTATAGGTTCCCTTATGCCTTCTTCCTGCTGTGCTTCAAAAAGATTCATCCATTTAATTGCAAATTCACTTGTTTCTTCTAACAATGGAAGAAAGTTTTTTGAAAATGCACTTCTTCGGGATTCGTAATAAGTGCCTTTAACCTTTTTTAGCGGTATTTCTATTGTTCCAAGATATTGTTCTCCACTAATTTCATATTTTTGAAGCAAATGTTCTAAAGAAGGTAAATATCCGTCTTTCCCTCTACCTTCCCAGTATAATAACTCCCTTTCCCCTTTTTTCTTTGCATTTTTGTATTCCTTTGCGCTGTCAAATCGATTCATTATATCCTCTCCCCGAAAATCATAAATAAATTTCCTTTAATTTAATCCTTCCATTTTCACCTTTTATTTTTACAATATCATGCAAATTTTCATCATATAATACATACTTAAAAGGAACTGTATTAAGTAAATATGAAATTCTCCCTTTATAATAAATCTTGAAATTTAAAGGTTTGCTGGTATATCTTGGATGAATATGGCCATAAAACCAGATTTTTGGAAAATATTTTAAATAAATTTTTGCTAATTGTTTTGAACCTTTGTGATAATCATCCATATCATCAAAAATATTTGAAATTCCCGGTGGCGAATGGGAGATAATCACATCCAGTTTTTTAAATCTATTTAAAAATTTGCTGCGATTTAACTTGTGGCAAAAAGCCCTTGCATCTTTTTCTTTAAAATGAAATGGTTTTTTACCATAAGATAATGCACCGGAAAATCCGGTGATATACACATCTTCAGAAATATTAAGAGCTGATTTGATATTTATAATTTCATTGTGGATTACTTTAATTCCTGTATAAATATTAGAAAAATCATTTAAATTTATATCTTCAAACTTTTTGAAATATTTTTTATCGTGATTTCCATAAATCATTAGGCTAATTTTAGGGGTTAATGTATTCAATAAAAAATCAAAATATCCCGGTGATAAATCACCGCAACCAAGCAAAATGTCGCATTTTTTAATTATTTTATGAATACTTCCCTTTTCTTCATCAGAAACTGCTACAATTTCTATCATCAATATCTGTCTCCCTGCTGTCAACTATAACTTTTCCACTTAATTAATTATAACATGCTAATAAAAAAACGAAGCCAATAGGCTTCGCTTATAAAATTACTAAATTTTAAATATTTTAATATTTTCATTCTATTTTCCTGTTTTCCTATAAAAACATTTAACCGTTTTAACTCAATATCTATATCCTTAAGAACTATAAAATTTTTAACCTTTATTCTTTCCATACAATCATCTCCTGGTATAATTGGTGGTTTTATAGAAATAGTATTATTTTCAATATAATATAAAGTTATTTCACTTACTCTGCAAATATTATACCATATTTATTATGATACTTCTAAATTTTGAATGAAATCTTTCAATTATTATTGAAACCATTTAGTATTTGTGAAATCATCATAAAAACAAAAAATTTTCTAAATTAAAATATTTAGTTAATAAAAATTCAAAAAAAAAAAAAAAAAAATGATACATTATAGTTGGTAATTTAATATTTTATTCAATTGAAAATAAGGGGGCAGGATGATGAAAAGAGTCATTGTATTTTTGATGGTGACAATAACTATGCTGTTTTTTATGGTATCCTGTTTTCACCAATCGGAAAAAGCAAAAGAAAATATTCAAACAATAGCACCAACTACTCCAGAGCCTGTAGATGGAGCAAAAAATGTAAGTATAAATCACCTATGTTTGAAATGGAAAGGATCAATAGGTTCAGAAGGAGATATTATAAGTTATGATGTGTATTTTGGAGAATCACAGAATTCGATGAAACTAGTTTATAAAGATTTAGATGAAACTTCTGTAAATATACCTGAACTTGAAAAAAGTAAAACATACTATTGGAAAGTGGTTGCGAAAAATCGTAAAGGAGAGGAAATATCAAGTAAAGTATGGTCATTTACAACAGAAAAGAAAATGATTCAAAATGGTTATATGTTTGTGTATGGTGATGGTATGCTTGCAATATATGATGTAAATTCAGATCCGGAACATCCGGTATTTGTATCATCAATAGATTTGCCGCATGAATCTACAAGTTTCTGTTTTGACGGTGTATATTTGTATACCGAAGATCTTGATATAATTGATCTTAGCGATGTAAAAAATCCAGAATTAATAGAAAAGCATGATGGTGCGTATATGCCATCGGATGCTCGAGATATTGTAGTAACAAATGGTTATGCGTATATAGCAACTTTTGATAAGCTGGAAATAGTGGATATAAGCGATAAAACGAATCCTAAAAAGATAGGGATGTATAATACAGGATATGTTTATGGAGTATATGTAGATGGAAATTATGCATATCTTGCAGCTGGTATTTCAGGTCTGGAAATAGTGGATATAAGCGATAAAGCAAATCCTAAAAAAGTGGGAAATTATGATACAGGGACAGCTTATGGAGTATATATAGATGGAAATTATGCATATGTGGCAGATTATGATAATGGGTTGGTAATAGTTGATATAACAAATAAAACAAATCCAATAAAGGTAACGTCAGTTTCAACAAATGGTTCTGCATATGAAATTATTGGTATAAAAATATATGGTGTTCAAAAAAATATATTTCTTGGAACTGAAGGAGGATTAAAAGCTGTTGATATAACTGATTTAAACAAAGCGTATCTTATTGATTCATATTTTGATGATTTTTCAGTACATCATGGCGTGATCTCAGGTGATTATGCTTATGTAACAGGGGATGGGTATGCGGTAGTTGATATTAGTAATCAATATAGTTTTGATAAACCAATTTATGAATATGTAGATAAATATTCAAATCCTTCTGCATATAGCGGTGTTCATGTGGATGATTATGATATTATTGCAGCGGGAGATAGTGGACTTGCTATATATAATGAAACAACAAGGAAAACATATACTCTTTATCTTGAAGGTACAGCAAGAGATGTTTTTGTAGATGATAATTATGCATATGTAGCAAATTATTATCATGGTTTGGAAATAGTGGATATAAGTGATAAAACGAATCCTAAAAAAGTAGGAGATTATGATCCCGGTTATTTTTATAGTGTAGAGGGAGTGTACGTGGAAGGAAATTATGCATATCTTGCAGCTGGAGATTCTGGACTTGTAATAGTAGATATAAGTGATAAAACAAAACCCAAAAAGGTAGGAAGTTATAATAATTTTACTAAGGTTTACGGAGTATATGTGGACGGTGATTATGCATATATAGCAGGTTTTGATAAAGGTCTGGTAATAGTGGATATAAGTGATAAAACAAATCCAAGAAAAATAGGGGAGTATAATACTACTGGTTTAGGTTTTGCTATAGGAATATATGTGGATGGTGATTATGCATATGTTGCAAATAGTTATAAAGGCTTAGAAATAGTGGATATAAGTGATAAGACAAATCCAGTAAAGGTGGGGGCGTATAGTCCAGGTTATTTTTATAATGTAGAGAAAGTATATGTAGATGGGAATTACGCATATCTTGCAGCTGGAAATTCAGAGTTTGTAATAGTAGATATAAGCGACAAAACAAATCCAACAAAAATAGCAGCTTATGATACAAAAAATATTTCTGAGATAACATCGCCTGTTAAAATTAAAAATTATGATTATGGTTATATTTATGATGTGAAATTTGATTCAAATAATAATGTTGTTTATGTTGCAGGGTCAATGGGATATATGCAGATAAATGTTTTAAAGCCAGATTCTGTAAGAATTAATTGGAAGATACCAATGTCAGATTTTGGGGCAATTTTAATCTGGTAAAAATAATTTTTAATTTCTTTAATTCCCTGATAGAATTATATTACAATTCTATCAGGGAATGTTTTTGTATTTTTCCGTATTTAAGCCTAAACATGAGAAAAAGATAATAAATGTTTTTTATTGTATTTCTATATCATAAATAATTGTGGATAGTCTGTCTAATTCTCTATCAACATATGCTGGATATGGGATTATTCCTCTATCTCTGCAATTTTTGATATAATCATCTATTATATCGATGTTTATATTATCTTCATCGACCACATAATCTACGCTCAATACCACTTTTCCAGAAGATAGGATTTTGTTTATGTATTTTAGCTTATATTCTGTTTCAGTGCTTTTTTGTATTAAGTAATTTCCGTTGTCGAGTTGTTCTGAATCATAAAATAAATCTTCAATTCCAATTCCAGAAATGGTTTTTAAATATATTCCATTATTATCGTAATCCAGTATATCTTCACCATTTTGAGGTATAATCAAGAAGTTTTCTTTTTTACTTCTGGCATAATTTGCTATTTCCACAACAAAATCTATCATGTCCTTTGCTGTTTCTTCAATAGGTCTTTGATCAACTTGTGGTGCTTCACCTTCATTTGACCAATAATAATATGCATCGATTATATCGAGATATACACCTGAAAAGCCCATGTCAATTATTTTATCAAGATAATCGTAAATTATCTTTTTCCAGTCTTCGTTCCAGTATTTTACTTTATAATTCCCTTCCCAATCAGGGTTTTCAGGTCCAAGCCATGAAGGAGGATTAGTTTTCCATTCATCATGCCAATAGTATCTATAATCTTCAGCTTCACCAATACTAAGATAGCAGATTGGTGCCATTCCAACACCTTTTAATTTTTTTATTTCATCATATGTATATTTTCCATCTTCTAATCCAGTTCTGGAATAGTCCATTACAAGAAAATTTACAGGATATGTGATTATTTCCTGAATGTTTATATTCTGTAATTGATATACGAAGTATCTATTTTCATAATTGGGTTTTAAAAAAGAGCAACTTAGTAAAATAATTAAAGTGGATATAATAACAATTATAACCTTTATTTTCATTGAAATTCCCCCTTGTTATTTTTTTGAAAAATATATTTTGAATTAGCGGTAAGTATACTTAATATCAATATAATAGCTCCTAAAAATTGTGTAGCATTTAAAGTTTCTTTTAAAATAATAAAAGATAGTAATGCTGAAAATATAGGTTGGGTAAGGAATAGAATAGCTGTTAGGTTACTTCCTATATTTTTTTGATGTTTTAGCTGTAGAAAGATAACGATTATACTTCCAATTATTGCAGAATAAAATATTGTTAATAATGAAATAGCATTTATATTGTATGATGCTTTGAAAATTAAAGAGAAAATTCCACTGATAATAGTTACAGTTAAAAACTGAAATGTTAAAAGCGATTTTTCTTCCACTTTTTGACTGAAGTTTGTTATTAGTACTATATGCAAAGCGAAGCTGATAGCACATATTATCATTAGCATATCTCCTATATTAAATCCATTAATTCCACCAGATAACAGGTAAGAACCCACTATGGAAAAGGTTAATCCGATTATTTGAAATTTGTTGATTTTTTCTCTGTTGATTAAATATGCAAATATAGGAATAAAAATTATATATTGTGAGGTAATAAAACCTGCTTTGGTTGCTGTGGTGTATTTTATACCTACAATTTGTGAAATATAACCAATTGATAAAACTATTCCCAATATCGAAGAATAAAAGAAATTACCAAATTTAAATATTATCGAAGAAAAAATAAAAGCAATGAAAAATCTTAATGTTGTATATGCCAGAGGATTTATATTGTTTAATCCAAGCTTTTGAATAGGAAATGTGCTTCCCATTAATAATGCGGCAAGTATTATATAAAAGATGGATTTTTTCATTTTTAACCTCCGTTACCTGTTTTTGATATTATAGCATGATAATATGCATAAAAGTTATAAGATATAGTATAATTTAATTGTAGTATTAATAAAATTTGGGAGGGATATAATGAAAATCTATATTTCATTTGATTTTGAAGGATTGGCTGGTGTTAATCACTGGAACGATGTTTCAAAAGGAAGAGATTATAAGCAGAATTATGCAATGATACAGTTACGAGCTATGCTTGAAGAATTAAAAGAACATGAAGTAGTAATTTCAGATTCTCATGCAATGGGGGATAATATTTTATGGAGTGTTACTGATGAATTTCCAAATGTGGAATTAATTAGCGGAGGAATAAGGAAATATTATATGATGGCTGGATTGGATTCAACGTTTGATAGAATGATATTCTTTGGTTATCATGCAGGTGTTGGAACAAGATATGCCACAATGGATCATACTTATTCCAGTTCTTCAATACACAATGTCTGGATTAATGGTGTAAGAGTGAATGAAACTTTGATTAATGCTGCATATGGAAGTTTGTATAATGTTCCGCTTGCAATGGTTGTTGGTGATGATAAACTTGGTGAGGAATTAAAAGAGCATTATAATAAACTTGTATATGTTTCAACTAAAGAGTCTCTCGGAAGATTTTCTGCAAAATTTAAGCCAATGAAAAAATTGATTGAAGAAATAAAGGATGCAACGAGGAAGATGCTAAGCATGAAAAAGGAAGATTTTGAATTATTTAAGTTTGAGTCACCAGTTGAAATGATTGTCGAATTTTCTGATACGTTAAGGGCAGATATGGTGGAATCTATGCCTTTAGTTGAGAGAATAGACGGAAGAAAGGTGAAGCTTGTTAGTGAAGATTATAGTACGATCTTTGAAGGATTACTTGCAATGACATATATAACAATGGCAGCTAAGTATATATAATAATAAAGGCGCTAAATTAAGCGCCTTTATTATATTTACATAGATCTTTGAATATACAATTTTCACATAAAGGTTTCTTTTTGCAGATATTTTTCGAATGTTCTACAATTAATCCATGATAATTTTTATATATCATTATATTTTCGGGAAGGTTTTCTTCAAAAAATTTTTGGTATGCATCATAATCGCTTTTTATATTTAACCCTAATCTCGAAAACATTCTTTTTGTATATGCGTCAATAACAAAACTTAGCTTGTTGAGTGAATATAATAGTATAGAATCGGCAGTTTCTTTCCCTATACCTTTTACAGAAAGTAATTCGTTTCTTAAGGTGATTTTATCTATTTTTTCCAGTTTTTCAAATGAAAAATCATATTTTTTGAACCATTCTAATAGATTTTTCACGTATTTAGCTTTAACCTTGAAAAAGCCGCTTGGTTTTATTAATTTCTGTAGTTCTTCTATATCTAAAACATATAATTTTTCTGGATATAAAAGGTTTTTGTTTTTAATGTTTTCCAGGGATTTTACTACATTATTCCAATTTGTATTTTGTGTCAATAATGCACCGAGCATTATTTCAAATTGATTTTCGCCAGGCCACCAACCTTCAGGAATTGTATATTCTTTTTTTAAAGTTTCGTATATTTCAATTAGATTAATAAACATTGTTTGGCGGAACCTCTCCTTTTAAGGCTGCAATAACATTATCGGCAACCATTTCTGCCATTTTGTCTCTTGTTTCAAATGTAGCGCTTCCAGTATGCGGGGTTAAAACTACATTATCCAATTTTAATAATTCTTCTGGAATTTTTGGTTCTTCTTCATATACATCTAATCCAGCACCAGCTATTTTTCCTTCTTTTAAATATTTTATAAGAACTTTTTCATTGATTACAGGACCTCTTGCAGTATTTATGATTATAACATTTGGTTTCATCATTGAGAATTCTTTTTCATCTAATAAGTGATGTGTTTCTGGAGTTAAAGGTGTATGTAATGATATATAATCTGATTTTTTAATTAATTCTTCTAAAGGTGCATATTCGACATTTAATTCTTTTTCTTCAGCTTCACTTAATCTATTTCTTTTATAATATAAAACCTTCATATCAAATCCTAAAGCACGTTTTGCCATTTCTTTTCCGATTCTTCCCATTCCAATTATTCCAAGTGTTTTTCCTTTTATGTCATAGCCAAGAAATAATTGAGGTCTCCAGCCTATGAATTTTCCTTCTCTTACAAATTTATCGCTTTCGACGATTTTTCTTGCAACTGCAAATAAAAGAGCCCATGCTAAATCAGCAGTAGCATCACTTAATACACCTGGTGTGTTGGTAACGTAGATGCTAAATTCTTTAGCTGATTCCACGTCTATGTTATTATATCCAACAGCGTAATTGGAAACAACTTTTAATTTTCCTTTTCCAGCTTCCAATACTTCTTTGTTAATATTATCGCTTAATAATGTTATTAATGCATCTGATTCTTTTGCAAGGTTTATTATTTCTTCATGGGTTAATGTTCTCTCTTCTCTGTTAACCCATACATCGAAACCAGCGTCCTTTAATTTTTTTTCTGCGATTTCCGGAATTTCATATGTAAATGAAACCTTTGGCATTTTCCCACCTCCAGAGTTATTATAATTGTATTCGTAATTATTATACTATATAATAATAAAAAGACTTATACACTGAAATAATTTTTTCTTTACTCTTTATGTTTGTTTTTAATTTTGATTATGGATATTTATCCTTTACCAAACATTACCTCTTAATATAATATGATATAATTAAAATAGAAAGAATAATATAAAATAGCTTACTTTGTGAAAGCGTGAAGAAATTTTTTAGAAAAAGATGTGGAAAGCCATGGAGGTGAAACGATGAAGAAATTACCAGTAGGAATACAAGATTATAAGGAAATAATAGAAGAAAATTATATATATGTGGATAAAACAAAATATTTATATGATTTAATAAATAGTGGAAAGTTTTATTTTATGTCAAGACCTCGAAGATTTGGAAAAAGCTTAACAGTATCAACATTTTATTATTTGTTCAAAGGGGAAAAGGAATTATTTAAGGATACATATATATATGACAAATGGGAATTTAAAGAGTATCCAATAATAAAATTGGATATGTCGGATAATACATTGAGGAATATAGAATCATTTGAAAAATCTCTTGATAATATGCTTGATAAAATTTATAAAGCATATAGGATAATTCCTGATATAGATGACATACCAACAAAGTTTGGAAATTTAATAGAAAAGTTAAATGAGAAATATCAAGAAAAAGTTGTCATTTTAATAGATGAATATGAATCACCAATATTGGAACATATAAATGATAAGAAAAAAGCTGAAAAATTCAGAGGATTTTTAAGGGAATTCTATAAAAAGATAAAAACAAAGGATGCATATGTAAAATTTGTATTCATAACCGGAATAACAAAATTTACCAAAACAGGAGTATTTTCAGCATTAAACAATTTAAGCGATATATCATTAAACAGGAAATATGGACAGATGTTTGGATATACGCAGGAAGAATTGGAATATTATTTCAAAGATTACATAAAAGAATTATCAGAAGAAATGGGTATAACAGAAAAAGAATTGCTTGAAGAAATGAAGAGATATTATAATGGCTTTTCATTTGACGGAGAACATTATGTATATAATCCATATTCAATATTGAGATTTTTTAGCGAAGGAAAATTCCAGAACTTTTGGTTTGAAAGTGGATCACCGAGTTTTCTGTATGAATACATAAAAGGCAAAAAAATAGAATATGAGGATTTAGTAAAAACACCAGTAAGTGCAGAAGACTTCTCAACACGAGAAATAGAAGATGCAAAAGCAAATATCTTCTTTACGCAGGCAGGATATTTAACCTTTAAAGGAATAAAAAAATATGGATTTAAAGAAAAATATATACTGGACTATCCAAATTTTGAAGTAAAAAACAGTTTTTCAACACTAATATTAGAAGCCAATTATGGATTTAATGATGAAGAAATAAACAGGGTAAGTGAGATATATTTAAAAATAGAAGAAAATGACATAAAAGGATTAATAGAAGAAATAAAAAAAATAATAAGTGCAGTGCCGTATAATCTACACAAAAAAGAAGAAAAGTATTATCATTCATTGATGTTCACAATAATAGCCTCAGCAGGAATAGATGTAAAAGCAGAAGAATTGACAAACTTAGGAAGAAGCGATTTAGTAATAGATTTTGAAGATAGGATATATTTATTTGAGATAAAACTGGATCAAAGTAGCGACGAAGCATTAAAACAGATAAAAGAAATGAAGTATTATGAAAAGTATGCAGGAAAAGAAGTCTATTTGATAGGAATAAATATAAATTCAGAAAAAAGGAATATTGAGGATTATATAATTGAAAAAATTTAATAGATATAATAAAATCCCCGTTTTAATGGGGATTTTATTATGGTATAAAAAAAACCGGCATAAGCCGGTTACATGGTGCCGAGAGTGGGACTTGAACCCACACGAGGTTTCACCCTCAGTAGATTTTGAGTCTACCGCGTCTGCCAATTCCGCCATCTCGGCACAGCAAAAATATTATACCATTAAAATTACATTTAGTCAAGACTAGATGGAAAAATTAAAGTATTCTAAAAACCATAGTAATTTATTATTCTATATATATTTTTACTACATCACCATCAGCAGAATCTACATTTATTAATTCTTCTCCTTCAAATTGGTCAAAATCTATATTGTTGATAAATTGCATTATCTGGTTTATTTCCTCATCCTTCATTTTTCCTTCTTTCGCTAATGCTAAAGGTATCATAACCTTCGCAATTTTTATTAATCCCATAGGTATTTTTACATTTACTTTGTCTCCATCTGATGAATTAACCTTAATAACAAGTTTTTTTCTTGGATTTTGATTTGTGCTTTTTGGTTGTGGATTATCATAAAATGCCTCTATTAATTCAGCAGCTTCCTCTACTTCAATGCTACCGTCTTTAACCATATTAAGGATTTTCAATAATTCTTCTTTCATTTTTTCATTCCCCCTTTAATTTTTTAAGTTTTTCAATTGCTTCTTTTGAAGAAATTGCACCGTTAGCAAGCATTTCAATAATTTTCTTTTTTTCTAATTCTGTATTTTGAGGTTGTTCATTTGGTTCTTCGAAAGTTTCTTTTTGAATATAACCTAAATCTTTAAGTAATTTGTTGAATTTGTTTAATGCAGTTGGATATGAAATCCCGAGTATTTCTGAGACTTTTGATAAATTCCCTCTGTTTAAAAGATAAAGCCTTAAAAAATCTATATTTTCATTACTTAAAGTTGCAAATTCATTTAATTCAAATTCACCTTCTATTTTGGAATTACAGTTTGAACATTTTAATTTTTCAATGTGTAATTTGTTACCACATACTGGACATATAACAGGTGCTTTATACATATTAATCACTCCTACGCAATAAATATTTTTACTTTAGTTTTTCCATTATCTGCTTCAACATCGATAAAATCACCATAATATTGATATAACAAATCCATGGATTCCATGATTAAATCTACTATTTCATCGACATCAATAGGTATTTTCTTGTCTTTTTTTGAAAATTCCTCTTCTATTTTCTTTTTTATGATCTTTTTCGTAAATATAAGTAAGGGTTTAAATGACATAAGGATTCCAAAAGGGAAGAATAATCTAACTTTAGCATCTTCTGTATCCACTAAAATAACAAATTTTGAACCAACAGGATCTTTAACTTTTTCAGAGATAATTTTAGCTGCTTCTTGAGGTGTATGTGTTTCAATGATCTTTTCAATATTTCTTGTTAATATTTTTTTGTTTTCTTTTTTTCTTTTTGAAATTTCATAGTATGAGTAGATTATATAAATACCCAATCCAATAAAGAGTGAAGCCCAGAAAAATTTTGCGCCACCAAAGATTAGAGACAATCCAATAATTATTAAAATAATTGCACCAAACATTTTCATCCCCCTTTCTACTATAATTATAAAACAAAATTTATAAATTGTCAAGTGATATTTTATAATTTTATAAATTTATATTATAAATTATAAAAAAAAATAAAGGGCAAAAGCCCTTTATTGAAAAATTATATTTCTAAAATTGTTCCAGCACCAAATTTCATAATCCTGCCTTTGAATTCTACATTTAATACATTTAATGCATCTGTTCCAGTACAGTGTGAAGGTAAAATATATTCTACTTCTGTTTTTTTAATTCTATCAATTCTAACAAATAATTTTTCTTCGTATAGTTTATAAAAATGAAATCCGCCAATTACTGCGTGAAGTTTATCTTTAAATTCTTTTTTAGCAAATTCAAGAATGTTTTCAACCTTTGGGTGAGAACATCCAACTATGACTACAAGACCTTTTGGAGTTTTTAAAACCATTGAATGTTCTGGAATATCACCTTCAAAAGTTCCTGTAGAATATATATTAGGTTCAATTTCTTTTGGTGAATCACAAATTATTACTTCACTTTTTTCTCTGAGTAATTTAAGCATTCTTTCAGGAAATCGCGAAGGTATAAAGCTTCTCTTAACAGTATAGTTTTCCATTATATATTCCAGTCCACCAGTATGGTCGTCATGGTAATGGCTCAAAAAAAGATTATCAATTGTTTTGAATCTTAAACCAAGATGTGTGATGTTGTGTTCTAAGATTCTATAATCGTTTCCTGTGTCGAACAATGTGAGACTTCCGTTATTTTCAACGAGTATGGAAAGCCCCCAGTCGCGTTTTAGTAAAGGATGTACTTTGTAATTATCTACAATTCCTGTTATCTTCATGGTATTCCCCCTTTAACTGTCTTTTTCTAATATATTTATTATATAGTGGTCTTTGAATAATATTTCTTTTTAAATAATTTGAATACCTAAATTAATTATTGTTTTTCTATTCTAAAAATAAGCAGAAATTCAATAAAGTTCAATCCGATTAAAAAGAGCAATCCAAAGAAAATACCAAATAATTTTCCTATATATCCAACACTTGACGAACCTATAGCCGAAATTACTGATGTTGAAGCAGAAGCAAAACTTAGAGCAAAACCTTTATTGTTTTTAAATTTTTCAATTAATAATGCCTGAATTGTTGGATATGTTGTTGCATACCCAATACCTGTTAAAAGTGTTCCAATTAAAGATAATAAAAGTGTTTTTCCAAGAAATACCGTAAATGTTGAAAAGATTAATGACATGAGTACAGCTATAACGAGCCAGTTTTTATAACCATATTTTTCTGGCATGTGTGAAAGCAATGTTCTTCCAAGGAAAAGGCCTATCCATAAAAATGAAGGATACATGGCCGCATCTGATACTTTAAAGCCTCTATATTCATATAAGAATGTTGCAAGCCATGATGTGAAGTTCATCTCATAAGCTACATAAATTCCAAGAGATAGCGTTAATATTATAAGCGTTTTGGTGATAATAAATTTTGATTCTTTTTTGTGTGGATTTGCCAGATATTCAGTATGTTTTTTAGAAATATCATGTTTTGATAATGAGAAAAGTATAAATGGAACTATGTTTAGAATAATTGTAATTAAAAATGGTAATTTCCATTGATTAGTGTATCTCAGTATTAATGAGGATACTATAGGACTTGATACGGCTCCAAGGGCAAAAGCAGAGTGTAATAAATTAAGGGTTTTGCTCTTTTTTTCTTCTTGAGATAGTCCTATTAAAAATGGAATTGATAATTCTAAGCCTCCACCTGCAAAGTTTGTTAGAAATATTCCAAGTAAAAGATGTATATAACCTGTCATGGAAAACAAAAAGAAATTTCCAATTATAAATAGCAATAAGGTAAATATTATGGTGTAATACATATTATACTTTTCAAGTATATATCCAAAAATTATAGAAGAGAAGAAAAATGCAATTGAACCAACTGAAAATGCAAGTCCTATTAATGAATGATCGATATGATAGCTCTTTTCTATTATTGGAATTAAAGTACTGACAAGAATTAATGAAAAACCGAATAGGTAAAATGTGCTGAATCCAAAATAGGTTTCCGCTTTTTTCATGAAATCAACTCCTGTGATTGTAATTATTATTTGAGGGCCTTTAAAAAGGCCCTCAATATTATTTTACTTTTTCAATTTCTGAGATTATAAAGTCTGTTAATTCCTTAATATATTCTTTTGAGAAATCAAATTTAATTCCAGCAATTTCATATAATTTTTTAACAGGATACTTATAACCGGAACTTAAGAATTCTTTGTATTGTTCAATAGCCTTTTGTCCATTTTCTTTATAATTTTTATATACCGCTATTGCTCCAAGTTGTGACATTGCATATTCAATATAGTAGAATGGCACTTCAAAGATATGTAATTGTCTTAACCATCTTATTCTTTTTTCTTTATCCAATCCGCTCCAGTCTATTCCTGTATTGAATCTATCCATTAAACTGCCAAAATATTCATCTCTTTCTTCAATGGTGTGATCTGGGTTTGTGTATATCCAGTGCTGGAATGCATCAACAATCATAACCCATGGCAAAATCTTTAACGTGCTTTCCAATTGTTCTCTTTTAGCTTTTTTTAAATCTTCTTCATTTTTATAATATTCATCAAGATATTCAAGGGTTAATAATTCCATAGACATTGAAGCAAGCTCGGCAATTTCGCTTGGAAAATCTTTTAAGAAGGAGATGCTTATATCTTTTGACCTGAATGTGTGTTGAGCATGTCCTGATTCATGTAATAATGTTCGAACATCACCGCTTAGTCCAACAGCATTCATGAATATAAATGCTGCACCTGTTTCTGATAAAGGATAGTTATAACCACCTGGTGCTTTTCCTTTTCTGTTTTCTAGATCCAAAAATCCTGTATTTTTCATTTTTTCAAGATTTTTAGCAAATTCAATATCCACTTTTGATAATATTTTAATTGCATTATCGATGAATTCTTCAACGTTGTCAAAAGGTTTTAAGACTTTACCATCAACATCTACTTCTGTATCCCAGGGTCTTAAGCTTTCAACACCGAGTTTTTCTTTTCTTTCTTCATTTAATTTTTTTAAGGCTGGTACTACAACTTCTTCAACAGATTTATGGAATTCATATAAATCTTCCGGTGTGAAATCAAATCGTTTTTTAGCATCATGCATATAATCTCTATAATTATCATATCCTGCATTTTTGGCAATTTTAATTCTAATTTCTTTTAATTCATCAAAAAGCTTTTCGAGCTCTTCATGATGTTCAGCAACTGCATTCATTGTTAAACGCCATGCTTCTTCTCTTACTTTTCTGTCTGGATTTTTTAAGTAAACTCCCATCTGTGATAATGTTTTTTCTTCTCCGTCAAATGTAACTGTAATCTTTGAGATTATTTCACCGTATTTAGAACCTAATTCCTGTTCTTTTACCATTAATGGCAGATTTTCTTTTCTAAATAATTCAATATCCCTGGATATTAATCTATTCATATGTTCAAATGATTCACCAGTTAGTTCATTTCTATATGGGCTGTCATAGAATTTCTTTTTTAATTTGAAATCATATTCCTGTGCTGGTGATACTATATTTGCATAAAATTCATTAAAAGCTTTTGAATTTTCTTCCTTTGTATCACATGTCATTTTTATATATCGCCATGCCATTTCTTCTGATATAATACTTTCAAGTTCTGACCATTTTTCTAAAAATTCAATTAATTCATCTTTAGATTTGATTTCTGTGCTTAATAAATCTTCAAGTACCTTTTTTACTTCATTCCAATCATTTAAATTTATTTCTTCTTTGAAGTATTTTCTGGGTTTTTTTGTAATTTTTTCATCAGTTACTATCATCTATATGCCTCCTTGTTTTTTGTAAATGTTAGCTATACTAATTATAGCATATAAAATCTAAAAAATAAAAGCAGATTTTTGAAGATCTGTTTTTATTCTGAAAGATTAATAACTATATCCCATTTTAATACTTGATTCGGCAGGATTTTTAGAATTTTCTTGTTTTTATATGCAATCTCAAATGAATCGTAAAAGCCGTTTGAAGGTTCAAGGGCGCAGTTGTATTCGTTTTTGAAGCCGCCTTCGTTTTTCCAGATTCCAAAATAGGGAATGTCAGGAAATTCTATTGTATATTTTAATTTATTATTGTTTAAAGTAATCTCTGCTTTATTGATTTTGTTTATTATATAAAACTTTTCTGTATTTTGGCTTGATGGCGGTAAAAATTTATTTAATTTGTAGTTATTATATTCTGGATATGTACATATATTTCCAATTTTTCCAAGGAATTTGCTGTTATGGACATTTAGAACTTGATTCACATTTTCCAGAAATATTTCACTTTTTTCATCTATTGCAAGTAATCCGTGAAAAGTCCAAAAACCATAAAATATATCATTTCCGGTATTTTTAACTGAATAATATAATTTAATTGAATTATTAAAAAGTATTATTTCTCTGCAAAAAATATAATTGAATTCAGGACTTTTTACGCAACAGGAAATTTTATTATTCTCTTTTTTACATTTCCACGGAATTGACCATAATTCGCCATGATCCGGTAATTCTTTTCCATTTAAATATATTCCGGGATCAATATTTGGAAACATTTCATCAATGCCTGAGGTGTCGTATTTGTCATAATTATCTCCATATTTTGTTTTTTCATAAAACCCCTTTATTGGTTGAAATAAAACCTCGAAGTTTTGGGGCTTGTAGAATATAGAAGCTATTTTAGCACCCAATTCTGGCAATATATGAATTTTTAAAAAATCATTTTCCAATTCAATTGCTTCCATATTTAAATATTTCAACATCAGTCACCTATCTTTTCTACTCCATTAGCTGAATTAACTTCAAAATAATCTATATTCAAACCAAATTTTTCATGGTATCTTTTATTTAGTTCATCTATTAAATTATAAAATTCATTTTTTTTACTTAAAACAAGAATGCTTCCGCCAAATCCTCCTCCAACCATTCTTGCACCTAAAACATTATTTTTTAGAAAATCAACTATAAAATCCGTTTCTTCACAGGAAACTTCATATAGATTTTTTAAGCTTTCATGTGATTCAAAAAGGTATTTCCCCACCTCTTGTATATTGCTGTTTTTTAAAGCTTCTACAGTTTTTAACACTCTTTCATTTTCTTCAACGACGTGTTTTGCACGTTTAAATAATGTTCCGTTGAGTTTTTCTAGATCATTTTTATTTACATCTCTAAATGTTTTTTTATTTAATTTATTTAAAACTTCTTCGCATTCCTGCCTTCTTTTGTTGTATTCGGAATTCCCTAATTCATGTTTTACACCTGAATTGATGATAAAAAAGTTATATTCTCCAAGTTTTAGAGGAATATGCTGGAATTGTTTTGTATAAGTATCAAGCAAAATGGCATTGTCTTTTTTTGAAAGGGAACAGGCATATTGATCCATAATTCCACACCTTAAACCAATAAATTCATTTTCAACTTTCCAACCAATTTCTGCAATTTCAACCCGGGATAAATTTAAATTGAGAATGTCGTTTATTCCATAAGCAATTCCCACTTCCAAAGCAGCAGAGCTTGAAAGCCCTGCGCCAATTGGAAGCGTTGAAGATATGTTAATCTTAAAAGGAGGTATACCTATATGAAGAATCTTTTCGATTTCTTTTATTACACCTATAATATAATCTGCCCATGTATTTGTTTTTTCGAGTTTTTCCTGAATTATTATTTTATTTTCGCTTTCAGAATAAAATTCAAATTTTTCGCTTTTTTCTAAATTTATATATATGTATTTATCTATTGCAAATGGAAATACGTATCCATCATTATAATCAGTATGTTCTCCAATTATATTAATTCTTCCCGGCGATCTGTATTTAATCATTTATATTCACCTCGATATTTCTCAGTTGTTCTGCAGCCTTTTCTGGTTCAATGGGGTTTATAAAAGCCCAGGTGCCGCTTTCTACACTCGCTATCCATTTTATAAGATTTGGTCCTCTCATTGGTGAGATAAATTCTACATGAAAATGGAAATAATGCATATTTTCAGGTAGATTAAAGGGTTTTTGAAAGAACATCATCATATATGGAAATGGCATATTAAATAGGCCATTATATTTTGAAGTAATGATTTTTAGAGCTTTAGAAAAATCCTTCTTTTCTTTTCCGGTCATTTCATATATGGAACTAATATGCCTTTTGGGATATAAATGGACTTCATATGGATATCTTGCATAGAATGGGACTATAGCTATCATTGTTTCATTTTCGTATATGATTCTTTCGTTAAGTTTTTTTTCTTCATTTATGATTTCACATATTGAACATGTTTTCCTTTCGGAATACCACTTTTTTAATGCATTTATTTTTACCTTTATTCTTGGAGGCAAAAAAGGAAAGGCATATAATTGACCATGAGGATGAGGTAATGTTGCTCCCACTTCTTTTCCTTTATTTTCAAATATATAAATGTATTTTATGAATTCATATTTAGATAATTCTAAAGTTCTATCAGCCCACATTGAGGTTAATTTTTCTATTTGAGTTAATGGCATTTTTGATAATTCGGAATTATGTTCTTTGGTGTATACAACCACTTCGCAAATTCCCTGTGAAGACGCTTTTTTTAATATTTCACTATTGTTTTCCACACTTTCAGCATCTCTTTTTAAAGCAGGAAATCTATTTTCAAAACTAACTAAATCATATTCTTCAGGTAATTCCAGTACTCCCGGGCAAATAGGACAGCTGTCTTTTGGAAGGTTAGGTCTTTTCTGCCTGGAAGAGGATATCATTACCCACTCATCTGTTATAGGATTATAACGTCTTTCAAGCATTATTTTCACCTTCTAATGTATAAAAATGGAACAGTCTTTTATCCTCATTGACTATTGTTTTCTTGTTTAATGAAATAATATTGTCTTCAAATGTTATATTATATCTTTTTTCTTCAAGGTTCATTTTTAGTGTTATCTTTCCATATTTTGGATGAATTGACTCTATAATATAATTTCCGTCCATAATACCTTTTACTTTTACTATTCCACCTTGAAGCTCTAATACTTTAAAGTATATATCTTCTTCAATATCCAGAGAGAGATTATCGCTTTGTATAATCATATAATTCAATAATCCTGTGGCATAACCATACATCTGGCGAACAATTGAATCCAATTGAGTATCCTTTTTTCTTAAGATTAAACAATCTGGATCATTCCACCACCATTTTTCATTCATGAAAAACCTGTTAATGCTGTTTTTTAAAGCGATATATGCATTTAATTTTACAGATTCATCTGTGGTATATATAGGCGCTGTATCTTCACTAACCCTCATTCCATCTACATAACCAAGAGAAGGTAATAATGGAGCACCACAACCTAATATGAAAGAATCTTTTACTGCATATCTTATTATCTCTAGTCCTTTTCTGTAGCTTTCAATTGGAGTTATATTATTATCAAATCTTTTTCCTTCTATTGCACCTGAATAGAGAAAGTCTATTTTGAAGTATTCGAAACCGGCATTATACATATTTTTAAATAATGTATATAGATGTTTTTGTACATCAGGATTTGTTATATCAAGTGTATAGATGTTTTTATTCCAGTTTTTATAAGCTATCTTTGGATTTCCATTTTCATCTTTTATGAGCCAATCCTGGTGATTTATAAATATTTGAGATGTTTCAGAAACATTGAATGGCGCGGTCCAGATTCCAGGCGTCATATTATGTGATTTTATTTTTTCTGCCATTTCTTTTAAAGATGGGAAATTATTTTTTGATTCCCAGTCGCCAATATCTTTTTGCCATGAATCATCTATTTGAAATACTTCATAACCATATTTTTGGGATAATTCAAGATTTTTTTTCACATCCTCCCAGTTTAATTTGTCAAAATATTGATACCATGAAGACCATCCTACAGGTCTTTTTTTATTCAATTTTATATTATTTTCAAACTTTACATAATCAGCATATATTTCAAGTAAATCTTCCGGATTTTTTCCTTCAATAATTATTAAAGGGTCAAAATCAATATAATCATCTAATTTTTTTTCAAAGAAATTCATGTATCCATAGACAGTTGTATTTTTTACCTCAAAGTAATTATGAGAAATATTTGAGGATAAAAATCCTATTAATTTTTTTTCAGAAAGAATAAAATAATCTGAATTTATTTCCGGATAATCCTTTATGTTTATACTTTTTGTTTCACCCCAGCTATGCCAATCATTGACGATAATATTTTCATCTATAATATCCTCAAAGATGTTTATTTTGTCAATTTTTCCTTTTATTTTTCCTCTGAGAATATATCCTTCAGGAATTTCTTCCATTTTTAATAAAACCATATAATTATCTTTTTGAATTTCAAAATAATTATTTTCGTAACTCATATTAAAAATTTTCATATAGGGACCTCCTATCATCCTTTTACGGAACCGGCCAATAAACCTCTAATAAAATATTTTCCGAGGAGTATATATACTATTAATGTTGGCAATGCAGCAATTAATGCACCAGCCATTTGAATATTCCATTCTACGACCTGACTACCAGCCAGATTTACAAGAGCAACGGTAATTGGTTGTTTTGAAGGATTATTTGTTACTGTAACTGCAAATAGAAATTCATTCCATATATTTGTAAATTGCCATATTGCCACAACTACAAATCCAGGGATAGATATTGGAAGAAGAATTTGTGTATAGATCTTTCTAAATCCAGCACCATCTATCGACGCAGCCTCAATTAATTCATCAGGAATTTCCTCATAATAATTTTTGAACATTAAAGTTGTAATAGGAATACCGTAAATAACGTGAATTATAATTAAAGCCGGAATTGTTCCATATAATCCTATTTTTTGAAAAAATTGAATTAAAGGAAATAAAACACTTTGATATGGAATAAACATACCGAATAATATTAAAGCAAATATTAAATTTGAAAATCTAAATCTTAATTTTGATAAAGCAAACCCATTTATAGAACCCAATAATGCTGAGATTATAGTTGCAGGAATTGTTAAATAAAAGCTATTTTTCATATTTGGAGCAAGTTTTTCAAATGCTCCTTTAAAACCTTCAAGTGAAAAATGTTTTGGAAAATCCCACATTGTGGCAATTGAAATTTCACTAAGAGGTTTAAAACTGGTAATTATCGTTACATAAAAAGGTAAAATAAAAAATGCTGAAATCAGAATAAGCAATGAATATATCCACATCTTTTTTAATGTCATATTATTCAGCCCCCTTTCTCAGGGAAGAGTAGAGATAAGGTATAATTATTACTGCAACCATAAGTAACATTATTACAGAAATTGCCGAACCCATTGCATATCTGTTTGATCTGAAGGTAAGTTCAAACATATATATAGCAGGAACGTCCGTAACATTATTAGGTCCGCTTCCAGTCATTGCATATATCAAATCAAATATTTTTAATGAAACATGGCCAAGAACTATCATGGCACTTAAAGTAATAGGTTTTAGTAAAGGCATTTTTATCTTCCAGAATATATATCTTTCATCAGCACCGTCAACTCTTGCAGCTTCGAGAATATCTTCAGGGATAGCTTTTAATCCTGCAAGATACATTGCCATAATATATCCTGACATTTGCCATATGGCAGCTATTATAACTGCTATTAAAGCAAGATTAAAGTGACCTATACTTTCTGTGCTTGTGTACCACATCCATTGAAGATTTTCTAAACCAAATTTTTTTAATAACAAATTAATTCCCTGAGGGTCATTAGGAATATTTCCAGGTGCAAAAATCCAGCTCCATACAGTACCTGTAACTACAAATGAAATTGCCATTGGAAATAAAAAGAGATTTTGGAAAAAACGTGATCCTTTTAATCCTTTGTCAATCATATTTGCTAAGAATAAGCCTAATCCAACAGAACCTGCTATAAAGAATACTGTAAAAAACAATGTATTCCACAAATCGGTCTGGAATCTTGCATCCATAAATATTCTTTGATAATTTCTAAATCCAACGAATTTATATACACCTCTTAATAAACTGCTGAAGCTATTCCAGTTGGAAAAAGAGGTCCTTATTGTCCAGAAAATAAAATAGTATACAAATATACCTATTAAAATCAATGATGGAAGAATTATTAAAAAACCTATCCTCGATTTTCTTTTTTGAATGCTCATCTTTTCACCTCTTTTTTATAAAACCCGGCTGTGAAGCCGGGTTTGTCTATTATTCAGTGAGATATCCCTGGTCTTCTGCAGCCCACATAATATCTCTTAAAGCAGAAGATACGTTCTTTTTAACAAGGAATCTGTTTAATGTATCGTTTAATGTAGTTACAAATCCTTCTGGTGCTGCTGAACCGTGAATAATTGATGGAACAACTGCAACTTTTGAGAAATCATTCATTGACCATGTTAAGTAAACATCATATTTTGATTTATCTGCATCAATTCTTGCAGGGATAGAACCTTTAATTGGATTGAAGATATCCTGAGCTTCTTTTGTTGAGATGAATTTTAACCATTTTAAAGCATTTTCTCTATGTGGTGCATTCTTTGGTAGTCCAAATGTATCTGAAATAAACATAAATGCATCTGCTGTACCTGGTACTGCAAACCAACCAAAGTCTACGCCAGGTTTCCAACCTAATGTTTTATAATAACCTTCTGCCCAGTCACCCATTACGTTAAATAAAGCTTTTCCTTCAAATACAAGTCTTGAAGCATCCTGCCATGTTAATGCTGAATGGTCTCTATTGAAGTATGGAATTAATCTTTCAAGGATAACAAATGACATTTCTAATTCTGGAGAATCGAAAGATGTTTTTCCTGTGAATAATCCTTTATATCCTTCAGGTCCAAATGTTGAAAGCATTATGTTTTCAAATAAATGTGTTGTTGTCCATTTATTTTTATCTCCTAAGGCAAGAGGAATGTATCCTGCTTCTTGAGCCTTTTTTAATGCTGCAAAAAATTCTGACCATGTTGTTGGTTCTTTTGTCAAACCTAATTTTCTGAATATTTTTTTGTTATAGAATACAACATTTCCTCTATGAACATTTACAGGTATAGAATATACTTCTCCCTGATAGCTACAAATATTCATAACATCTTTTGGGAATTTATTATATACGCCCCAGTCTTTTAAATATTGTGTTAATGGTTCCATTAATCCAGGAATTACATATGTATCTGTTAATTCCATACCAGCATGTACCTGGAATGAATCTGGAGGGTTACCACCGAGCATTCTTGTTTTTAAAACTGCTTTTGCATTAGTACCTGCGCCACCTGCTACAGCTGCATTGATGATATTTATGTTTGGATATATTTCATTAAATCTGTGGAACAAGGCTAATAAACCTTCTTCTTCTCCTCCACCGGTCCACCAACTAAAAATCTCTAAATCATTAGATGCTGCAAATACACTACTTACCAATAATAATACAGCAATGAAACCTACTAAAAACTTCTTCATACCTTCACACCCCCTGTTTAGGATTGATATTTAACCACTATGTGGTTTTTCTTTTTATTAAGTCAATATCTAATATAATTTTTTCCGGTTTATGCCTTTTGTTATTAATCTTTTCCAATAATAAATTGAAAGCTTTGAAACCTAACTCAAATTTTGGTATTTTTATTGTCGTTAAATCTATAATTGAGGAGTAAATAATATCGTCATATCCCACTACAGCTACTTTTTCTGGAACATTAATATTATGTTCTCTTAAGGCTTTTAATGCACCATAAGCTAAAATATCGTTAAAACAGAATATTCCATCAAAATCCACCTTTTCTTTTATTAATTCATTTATCTTTTCGTATGCGGCAATCATATCTTCTTCTATTGTATAGACCATTTTTTTGCTGAATCTTATGTTATATTCTTTTAAAGCTTTTTTATAACCAGAAAACCTTGAATATGAAACAAAATTATGATTATACACGTCCAGAAAAAGAATTTTTTTCTTTCCGTTTTCTATTAAATGTTTTGTAGCCAAATATCCGCCTTTAAAATCATCAGCATATATTTCATCGGCATCCATTCCTTCAAAATGATCACCAACTATAACGTATGGAATATTGAGGTTTACCAATGCCTGAAATTTATCAGATTTTTGTTTTTGATTTCTAACAGGACTAATTAATATTCCATCTACACGTTTTTCGAACATTAATTTTAGAGCTTTTTTTTCAACTTCATAATTTTTTTCAACATCTATTAAAATAAGACTGTAATCATTTTCTTTAGTAGCTTTTTCAATTCCTTTTAAAACCTCAACAAAGAAAGGGTTTGTAATATCTTTGAAAATAACTCCTATTGTTTTTGTTTTCCTATTTCTCAAAGATGATGCTGTTGCATTTTTTACATATCCTAATTCATCAGCTATCTTTAAGATCTTCTTTTTTGTTTCTTCATTAATATCTGGTTTATTATTTAAAGCTCTTGAAACTGTATTTATAGAAACATTAGCAACTTTTGCAATATCTTTTATTGTTACATACCTTTTTCCCATAAAAACCACCTCGGATTTTTATTCGGTAACGTTATCGGTAACGTTACCGATTTAATTAAAGCACATTTTACATTCTTGACAAAATGGTATTTGAGTTAATTTACCCGGATAAAATAAAAATAGATGTGGTTATATCTAATTATCAAAGAATTTTTCATAATTTTTATTAATTTGAAATTAACATAATATTTACTAATGAAAATTCGTTAAAATCAGAATAATTTTATGTTATAATTATAAAAAATTGGAGAGATACTATGAAAGAATTTTATAGAGGAATAAAAGACGGAATACCAATTTGTCTTGGTTATTTTACTATAGCTGTTACTTTTGGATTGTTGGTAAAATCAAATGAAATACCATCCTATGTTGGATGGTTAATGTCTATTTTTGTTTTTGCGGGAGCAAGCCAATTTGTGGCTATTGATATGATAAAAAATGCCTCTATTTTGGAAATAGGACTAACTACTTTTTTTCTTAATTTAAGACATATATTAATGTCATCGACTATTGCAACAAAAATGCCAAAGGATAAAAAGAATATCTTATTATCCCTTGGCATCACCGATGAAACCTTTTCTGTTTCATATTTTAACAATCCTAAAAGAATTTCTTTTGAATACTTATCTGGTGTTATTCTTATATCTTATTTTGGATGGATTATTGGAACTATCATTGGGACAGAGTTTTATTCTTTATTTTCAACTGATCTTCAAAACAGTCTTGGTATAGCTTTATATGCAATGTTTGTAAGTATATTAATTCCAAATTTGAAAAAGTCTTTACTTCCATCTTTAAGTGTATTATCTTCAATAATAATTTATATATTTTTAAAAAGTTTTATACCAAAATACTATTCTATTATAATTACATCAATTTTAGTTTCTTTTGTTTTTTCAATTTTAGAAGGTGATGAAGATGAGTAGATATGTAATTATTATATTGGTAATGAGTCTGGTTACAATGATTCCAAGAATATTGCCATTTATATTTTCGGATACATTAGGAAAGAATAAAAAGTTAAAAAAGTTTTTCAAGTATATTCCTTATACTATTCTCGGAATGTTGATTATACCGGATATTTTTTATTCAACAGGTAATGTTATTACAGGAATTATAGGTTTTTTTGCTGCAGTAATATTGTCATTTTTTAGGTTTAATTCTATTGTGGTTGTTATAACCACTGTTCTTATAGTTTATGTATTAAATTTATTTGTAATATAATTATTTTATTGTGATAGCAAAAATATGCATTGTAGGAATCTTAGGTAAATAAATACTTTTTATTTCTTTATTTTTCAAAGTAAATATATTTAAAAATATTTTAGGATTTATATTTTCCTTGATGCCAAGGCTATTATATCTGTATATTGTATCAACTACTATTTTTTCATTAAATACAGGTTGTTGACACCAATCAGAAAATTTTAATTCTTCTATTTGAGTAGTACCATCATTGTATTCAATAACAATTTTTCCAATATAGCTTCCATGTTCTGATGAACCTAATATATAGATTTTGTTTCCTTTTAAGTTTTCAAATTTTAGTTCTTGTCCTGAACAAATGATATTATCTTTTCCATCAATATTAATTTTAAATAAAATATCTTCATATTCCAAATACCCATTTTTTAAAACTTTTCCTATTTCTTCAGCAGGATATTTTGCACCAAATATACCATCTGGATTATCGAAGTTTCCTTCTTTTCTTTCTGAAAATTTAACTATTCCGTTATTATTAAATATTTTATTAAGCTCTAATATTTTTATGTTTCCTTTTTCAAGTATTGCAATTTCAGCGCTTTGCATATATTTTTTTTCATTATTAATAGGTTTATTATTCTTGATTTTATAAATTTCATCATTTGATATTTTATAGAAATTATTATTGATTGAAAAAAGAAATGAATAGTTTTCAGGAATAATAAGTATTTGATCAAGATATAGGTAATCATCTTCAGGAATAAGAGATATAGTTAATTTTCCTTTTGATAAATTTGCTAATATAAATTGTTGAGAAGTTGAAACTTTAGAATTTCCAGAATAAATTTTTATTTTGGTTTCTGGAGGTATATTTCCTATTAAATAAATATAATATTTTCCTTCGATATCGATTTGTGTTTTTAATGATATTTTTTCGTTTGTTTTTATTTGAATATTTCCTCTATTATCTAATTCATAATAGTAAATTCCTGTATCCATTTTTTCTGCTTCTAATAGTAATGCTCTATTTCCTTTATCCAATAACTTTGAATTATAATAGATTTGAAATCTAAGTGGTAATTTATTTAAATTGGTTAATGCTAATAATGCTGAAACAGTTGATTCAGCACCAGCATTTTGATTTACATATACCGAATGCATACCATCATAACCTTCGCCGTTTTTTCCATACATAGGAAAGTTAAGATGATTATTTCCATTATAAAATGAACCAAATAAAAATGCTTTTATTGCATATATATCCTTTTGTGTAAGTAAATACAACTTGGAAAGCGTTGATACAATTACTTCTACACCATATGAAAGATAAGGATATTTTTTTATATAATCATTTATTTCGTATACTGGACCAATAGAAAGTAACATATCATAAAAATCAACAAGTTTTTTTACAGACTCCAAATATTTTTTGTCTTTAGTGATATTATAAACTTCTAATAATGCTTCACCTTGTCTTGAACCCCATGAATGCCATATAAATTTATTTTTGTTTTGGGATTCATTAAAAGCACCTTTAAAAGGACCATCTTTTATCTGATAATTTAAAATTGAATTAGCGATTTTAGTAATATAATCAATATCTTCAGAACTTTTGGAAAAATTATAATATTTAGTTAATCCTAATAAGAATATTGAGGTTAGATCTGTACTTTTATTGAGTAAATACTCATTATCCAAATTTTTTATTAATACTTTTCGTGCTTTTTTTGAGCTTTCAATTATTTTTTTATTAAATGACTCATCGGGAAAAGTATTAATAGCATTGCTTAACGCCCAAAAAGCTCTTGAAGCCCACCAACCAGCCGATTTTCTGCTTGTAATTCCTATTTTGTTAATCTTTCCATTTTCAAATATAAAATTATAAAAGTCTCCATCTGTATCCTGCATCGATATAACAAAATCTAAAGCTTCTTTAGCTCTTTCATAATAGAGCTCTTTTTTCTCTAATTTATATAATTCTGTATACAGTACAGCTACTCTTGCAACATCATCAACACAGGTTACGCCTTCTTCTTTTGCTGACTTTCTTATATATTTATTTCCAATTTTATCTGCATAAATCCAATATCCAACAACTTCTTTTTTATTTATATTAAAGGTATCTCTAAGAAATTCTAAATGTGATAAGTTTATATCAATAGGAAATACAGTTATTGAAGATATTAGTAATAGTAAAATAAAGGATTTTTTCATATTCACCTCCAAAAAAATGGGCACACTTACGTGCCCAAATATTTTAAATTATTATTCAGAAATTGAGATGCTTTGAATTTCTTTAGCTCTTTTTTCAAGATAATTAATAGCTTCTTCAGTATCCCTTGATTGGAAAATAGAATAATATCGTGTATATTTTACAACATCACCAGCTTTGAATCTTGCCATCCAATATTTTCCAACATTTTCCTCTGAATATGGCGGGAATATTCCTTTTGTTGCTTCATAATTATCCATTTCTCCTGGTAACCATCTAAAAATACCATCTCTAAATTCTCTACTCTCATAGAACCAGAAATCATGGAATACAAAATCTTTTAAATCAGAATATAAAACAGGTTTTTCAGGCAATATTTCTGCTGCACCAATACCGTATTTTGGTGAGAAATTAGCTCTCCAATTTTCCTGTGAAACAAATGCATATGTTGCACCCCACCATAGTGGTTTCATTGAATCAATTGCAGAAAATTCTATATATGGTTTTCCGTCAACATATTTAACAGCATTCCTTTCCATCCAATAATCAAGTGGTGTTTCATTTAATTGTTCAGCCCATACCATTCTTCTGAACATAGGTAAAATATGTAAGGCATTATCGTCTATACTTGTAATAGGAGCAGTTGCCATTACTTGTAATTTCATAATATCAACATAATTTGTAAATGTGAAAGTATTTTTTACTAAAACATCTCCAGTTTTAAATATATGAGTTACAATGTGTTGATTTAAACCTGGTAATAGTCTTGAATATAAGTCAGCTATAATTGTTACACCTACTGGTCCAGGTTCCAATACACGAACGTTTTCGATACTTAAACCATTTGATGTCATTTCTACATGTTTTCCCAATTTTCCATTTACATAATATGTACTTCCAGACCATCCAGCAATTCTTGCAATACCAATTTCATTATAAAGATTTCCTTTTATATCTTTGTACCTTACAAAGTTTACAAGACCGTATTTGTTTACAGTTACATCGAAATCTTTTGATGTAATAAGATATTCGTCATTATTTTTAGTAAGCTTGAAGTATGGTTTGAAAGTTAATAAATCCATATTAGAATCATCTGAAATAACTATTTTGGCACATTTTTTAAAAGTGAATAACAATATATCTTTTGATGATATTCTTTTATTATTATCCATATCTTCTATTTGGTAAGGTATATTATTTCCATTTTCATCTATAACTCTTATAGAATACCAATTTGCTTCAAAATCATCACCTATTATGTCTAAAATTTTTGAAAATGATATGGAATATGGAACATCTACCCATGTCATTTGTGTTGTTTCAATCTTGATTGTTTTTTCAGCTGCAAATAAAGAAAAAGCCAATAGCATTACTAAACTAATTAAAAACCATTTTTTCACAGAAATTCCCCCCTTTTTATTTTATAGGTTAAGCGCTTACTCAAAACAATTATATAATATAATAATGATTCTTTCAAAATGCAAAAAAGGAGTTTTTGCATTATTAAGAAAGAAATAAGATGATTATTTTTTATTAGGTTTAAAAATCGATTGATTGATATAAATATTAACCTATTATTAATTGTCTATAATGTATTGAATTTAGATTATACGCTAATATAGAGGTTTTTATAAAATTTAGCTTGAAATGGTATAAAAGATATTTAAATGAAATATATAAAAATACAAGAAATAGTAAAACAATTTAAAATATTTATAGATAACAGTGTGTAAATATACTTTTTTAACTTTTTAGATTTTTTGAAAAATATGTTATTATTTGAATAGGTTAAGCGCTTACTCGAGAGGTGATGGTATGGCTAATATTGAAGATGTAGCTAGACTTGCAGGAACTTCTATAGCAACAGTGTCACGAGTATTAAATAATAAGGGTAAATTTTCTGAAAAAACAAGATTGAGAGTACTGAAAGCAGTTGAAGAACTAAATTATAAACCGTCAAGTCAGGCAAAACATCTTGCAAAAACAAAGTATGGATTTAAAATAGGTGTTTTAATCAGTCAAAGAATAAAACAAATTTTGGAAAAAAGAAAGAATGAATTTGGAGAAATGGATTTTTATTCAACCGTATTAAAAGGAATTTGTGATGGAGCAAAAGAAAATAAATCACAATTAAGAATTATGACTTTTGAGGAATTTTTACCTCAGGAAAAGTGGTGTGACGGTATATTAATTATAGGCTCCGATGAAATTCCTGAAAAAATACTTAATTTGGATATTCCTAAAGTTTTAGTGGATAATTATATCGTTGGTAAAAAAATAAATGCTATTATTTCTAACGGTTTTGATGGAGCGTACTATGTAATAGATAAAATGATAAAAAGAAATTTCAAAAAAATTATTCATATTCATGGTTCGTTAGAATTCTATGGTTTTAGAAGACGATATGAAGGCTATGAATTAGCTATGAAAAATAATAATTTATTACCTATTACATATGAAGTTTCAGAAACTCAGGAATCCGTAAATTACATAATTGATCTTGTTTTATCTAAAAATCCAGAAGTTATTTTTACTTCCAACGACCCTATTGCTGTTATGGTTTTAAATATTTTGAAGAAGAAAAAAATAAAAGTTCCAGATGAAATACAAATAATAGGTTTTGATGATATTGTTTTTTCTTCATCCATTGAACCAGCACTTTCAACTGTAAAAGTATTTAAATACGAAATGGGAAATGTTGCCATAGAGAGAATTATAGAACTTGTTAACGGTAAAAATTTGCATCCATATGTTACTTCGTTATTTACGGAGTTTATAGAGAGAGAAACAACAAAGGGGGCGAAATAATGAAGAAATTAATGGTATTTTTGTTTATTTTTATTTTTATCATGAGTTTTGGTAAAACCAAATTAGTATTTTGGACAGCACCAAATCCAAATCAAGAGGCCTATTGGAAAAAATTAGTTGCAGAATATGAAAAGCTTCATCCTGAGATCGATATTGAATGGACTACAATTCCGGCTGCAGGAAGCTCTGAAGAAGCTATTTTAAGTGCAATAGCTTCTGGAAGAACACCGGATATATGTACAAATATCTTTTCGGGTTTTGCAGCTCAATTGATTGAATTAGATCAGCTTGTGGAATTAAATAAGCTTCCAGGATTTAATGATTTAATTGCTAAGCGTAAAATGGAAGAAATCATAAAAGGTTGGAATTTCATGGGGAAAACGTATGTTTTTCCAATATATTCAAATCCAATTTTAATATGGTGGAGAGCTGATTTATTAGAAAAATATGGTTGGTCAAAACCTCCAAGAACATATTCTGAGGTTTATGAATTATCAAAAAAATTTGTAATTCCTAAAAAACAATATACAATGCGTGTTGTTGCAGGAAGAAACTGGTGGGATAGATGGTTTGATTATATTACATATTATTATGCTGCAAGTGAAGGAAAGCCTTATATCGACTTGAAAAAATATAGAGCTGTTTATAACAATGATGCAGGATTAGCTGTAGCAAAATTCTTTGAGACAATGTTTAAGAATGGTTGGACAGCTGTAGATTTAGGGAATGCACCTTTATACCACGGAGCGATATTAGGAAGCTTGAAAGGTCCATGGGAAATACCATATGCTGAAAAACAATTTCCAGATGTTATAAAAAATATTGTTATTACACCACCAATAGTTCCTGATAATTACCCAAAAGATAAGCCTATTTATACATTTGCTGATACAAAAGGGCTTGTTATATTTAAAAGTTCAAAACATCAAAAGGAAGCATGGGAATTTGTAAAATGGGTATTTTCAAATCCTGAGAACGATAAATTATGGTTAGAAATGACAAAAATGCCACCGGCTAGAGCGGATTTGCTTACAAATTCTTTATTTAAAGATTTCTTTGCTAAAAATAGATTAGCTGCTAAATATGCTGAATATGTTGGCTATGCTGTACCACCTGCATTAATTTCAAAAACTGTGGATGTTCAGGATGAAATGACTGTTAGCTTGATAGAACCTTTGATGTATGGTAAAGCATCTGCAGAAACAGCTATAAAGAATTCTGTAAAGAAAATAAATAGAATTATATGGTGATTTTATGGCATCAAAAATCAAAAAAAGAGAAGCCCGAAAAGGGCTTCTTATATCCTCAACATACTTGATATATGCTGCTATATTTTGGGGATATCCATTTGTATGGCTTCTTATTCTTGCGTTTTCAAGATGGCGATATGTTGGTTCGCCAAGATTTGCCGGATTAAGAAATTTCATAAGAGTGTTGTATGATCCAATATTCTGGAAATCATTTTTTAATGTTTTGAATTTTTTAATGTATTATATTCCTATTGTTCTGGTTTTTTCTATGTTATTCGCATTAGCATTAAGTAAATTAAAATATGGAAGGACATTTGTTGCTTTATCGTTCCTTGTTGCAAATGTATCTTCAGGAGTAGCATATTCAATAATGTTTTCTAAATTATTTGCCGAAAATGGCCCGTTAAACCAGATGATTTATAAATATTTTCATACTACAATTCCATGGTTTACTAACCCTCAATTGGCTATGTTTTCAATATCAATAATTGTTGTATGGAAGTTTATAGGTTATTATGGTTTAATATTATATGCGGGGATAATTAGTATTCCAAAGAGTATATATGAAGCTGCTGAACTTGATGGTGCTAATAAATTAGTAAAGTTTTTTAAAATAACATTGCCTCTATTAAATCCATCAATAATTATGGTTTTAGTATTTGCCATTTCTCTTTCCTTTGGTATTTTTACAGAACCTTATATGATTACTGGTGGAGGACCAATGAGAAGCACTCTTATGCCGATGATGGTAATGTATACATCAGCATTTCAAAAATTGGATCCAACATATGCAGCAACAATGTCTATATTTACTGCAATACTCAGTTTTAGCATAATTTGGATAACAAGAAGATTATTTGAAAGAGAAGTGAGTATTGTATGAAAAAGATTATAAATATATTTTTTCATATTATAATGTTTAGTCTGGCTGTTTTATGGTTATATCCCTATATATGGTTATTAATGTCTTCGTTAAAACCATCATCTGAAATATATACAAGGTTTTGGCCAACGCATTTTACATTGGAACATTTTAAATTTATTTTAGAAAGTGCTGAAAAAATGCAACGCCCATTTATAAGAGCTTTTTTAAATAGCGTCTTTATATCTGTTACCGTAACCCTTTCGGTTATATTAACTTCATCTATAATATCTTATGCGCTTGCAAAATTAGAATTTAAGGGAAGAGAGAAAATATTTAACTTTCTTATTTTTCAAATGGTTTTTCCGGGATTTATGTTTACAATTCCGCTTTATATACTTATTAGAAATTTGGGATTATTAAACACATATTCGGCTATAATACTTCCAAGTTTAATGAGTGGATGGGGAATATTTATGATTACACAAAGCTATAGGAGTACTCCCAGTGATTATATTGAGGCTGCAAAGATGGATGGAGCTTCAGATTTATGGATTATCTTTAAAATAATGATCCCGTTAAATAAATCCGCAATTTCAATAGTTTCTTTATTTACGTTTATTGGAATTTGGGATAACTTTATGTGGCCTTTAATTGTTATGAAAGATTATAATAAAATGCCTTTATCAGTGCTTCTGGCAAGCTTTAACCATGAATATGGTGCGTATATTGGTCCGATATTAGCAGGTGCAGTTATTCAAACTATACCAATGGTAATTTTGTTCCTGTTGTTTAGAAAATATTTCTTACAGGGTATATCAATTACACTAAAGTGAGGTGTTTATATTGGAACTAAAACTTAAAAGACATCCATTAAATCCTTTGTTTGGCCCAAATCCCGATCATTTGTGGGAATCGAGATTTGTTTTTAATCCTGCTGTGGTTTATGACGGGGAATTATTCCATATGTTATATAGAGCTCAAGGAGAAGATATGGTCTCAAGACTTGGATATGCTGTGAGTGTTGATGGTGTGCATTTTAATAGAATGGAAAAACCTGTATTTGAGCCCCAGGAATTAAATGAATTATATGGTGTAGAGGATCCTCGATTAACCTTTATTAATGGAAAGTATTATATGTGTTATACTGCATATTCCCCTGATAATATTAGTGTTGCTTTGGCTTCTACAAAGAACTTTTTTATATGGGAAAGATATGGAATTGTTTTGCCTGAAAGTCCAAACAAAGATGCAGGTATATTTCCTGAAAAGGTTAATGGAAAGTATATTATGATTCATAGATTAGAACCTGATATATGGTTTGCGTATTCTGACGATTTAATTCATTGGGGAAATTATGTAAAAATAGCCAGTCCTCGGGAAGGGTATTGGGATAATTTAAAAATAGGTCTTGGAGGGCCACCAATTAAAACTAAATATGGTTGGTTAATGTTATATCATGGGGTTGAGGAGGCTTCGAGAAATATATATAGATTAGGATTTATGTTGCTTGATCTTGATGATCCAACGAAAGTATTAAAACGTTCTGAAAAACCAATTCTTGAACCTGAAGAAACATGGGAAAAGTTTGGTGGCGTTCCAACTGTTGTGTTTTCTGATGCAATAGTTGAGTATAAGGATGAATATTATATTTATTATGGCGCAGCTGATAACTATATTGCACTGGCTACAATTTCTAAAGATGAAGTATTTAAATGGATATTAGAATAAAACACCAGGGATTATCCCTGGTGTTATTAATGATTATGGAATTTTTCTTTTACTTCATATTCTCTATCTATAAGCTTATGTTCTTTTAAAGCTTCGATGATTTCTTCGACGGTTCCATCAGCACCTCTAATTACCTGAATTCCAAACTGCTCAAAAAATGCTATTGCTCTTCCGCCTATACCTCTTACTACAAGCATATTAACTCCTTTGTCGTTAAGATAATTTGGAATATCTCCAGGTCCGTGTTCTTCAAGAGGATTTTTTATTACTTCAACTTCATAAGAATTGTCGTTTAATGTAATAAAAGCAAAATATGGTGCGTGTCCAAAATGTTCGCTTATAGGGGAAGATTTCCCATTGTCTTCTAATACTGGAATTACAATTTTCATTGTATCGCCTCCTATATATATTTGATATATATTTCACGTATATTATAACTATTTTATATGAGAAAAAAATAACAGATATATTTCAATATCTTTATAAAAAAAGAAGAAGAGTGCTACTCTTCTTCTGGTAATACAAAGGATATTTGACTAATTTTTCCAGAGAATAAGAATATATCTATAAACAATAGGATACCAATTGCTAAAAATAACCAATGAACTGCCACGTGATCTATTAAAATGCCAAGAATTAACATTCCAACTGGTGTTGCTGCTTGAAAGATTACGCCAAGTGCAGAGAAAATTTTTGATCTGTTTTCGTTTGGGATTATTTGTTGGAAATAAACGCTTATAGGTGTGTTGACAAATGCATTTGTAATTCCCATCATGATTAAGATTATACTAACTATAATAAAAATTGTCCAGATATTACCAAAATATGCTAATATGTCAGGAAATACCATTATTGCTATTAAAAAATTTAGAACAATCATACCATAAAAGCCATTTTTAAATAATTTTTGAGGATTTCTTTTTGAAAAGAAAATAGCTAAAAAGATATTTCCTACTAAAATTCCAACAGTCCATGATGTTTCTAGTAAGCCATATTGTTGTGCAGAAAAACCAATAATTTCTCTAAATGTATATGGAAGAAGAACAACAAAAAGTGGGTTGAATAAAAAATTTAAAGATATTGCCAATAAAATGAGATTTCTTAAAATGTCATTATTAAAAATAAAAAGAATGGATTCTTTTAGATCATTTAAAATAATTTTAGCATTTACGTGAGATTTTAATTTGCTTGTTTTTTCATATCGGATGAACATTTCGCTAATGGCTGAAAGGATAAAGGAAATACCATTTAATATAAAAATCCATTGCATTCCCCAGAATCCATAAATAACTCCGCCTAATACAGGACCTATTATCATTGAAGCGCTACTAATGCTCTCGGTGATTGAATTTGCTTTCATTAAATCTTTTTCGGGGACAAGATCAGGAATCATAGCGCTGGTTGCTGCACCGAAAAAACTATCAAGTAAAGAAATAACAACCTGAAATGAAAATAATACAAATAAATTCAATTTGTTTATATATGTCAAATATGCAAGGGATAAAATTATAAAACCTCTTAAATAATCCATAAGTACCATAATCTTTTTTCTATTGAATCTATCTCCTATTACTCCAGCAAAAGGTGCCAAGATAAGAGCGGGAACCATATTTATAGTTGCAAATAATCCCATTTTTGTACCTGAACCGGTTAAATCTAATATAAATAACGGCATTGCAACCATTTGAATACCACTTCCTATTAAAGAAACCATTCTTCCAACAACAAAAAGAATAAAATTTCTTTTTTCAGATTCGTTCATTTTAATCCCTTCCTTTCAAAAAACTAAAACATATTTTAGAAATCATAAAATAGTATATCATATTTTTATAATAAAATCAAGATTTTTATTAAAAATATTTAATTTAATTAATAAATTTAAAGATGGACTTGAATTTATTTATAAAAAAAGTGCTTAATTCCAAAATTTAGAAGGAATTAAGCACTTTTATTTTTAAAATTTATATAATAAGGTAATTTATAATGATTTAGCAATTAATGCAGCAAGTTTTGCATTATTGTATACAAGTTGAATATTTGATTTTAAACTTTCGCCGCCTGTTATTTCTTTTATTTTTGCCAATAGAAACGGCGTAGTTTCTTTACCTTTTATTCCAAGTTTTTCTGCTTCTTTTAAAGCATCTTCGATAGCTTTGGTTATGGTGTCATAATCCATTTGATATTCTTCAGGGATAGGATTAGCAATAACAGCTCCACCTTTTAAGTTTAATGCCCATTTTGCTTTTAAAAATTCTGCAATTTCTTCTGGTGTGTCTAATCTGAAATTGACATTAAAACCGCTTTTTCGTGTATAAAATGCTGGTAATTCTTCAGTTTGGTATCCAATAACTGGAACGCCAAAAGTTTCAAGATATTCTAAAGTTAATCCAAGATCGAGTATGGATTTGGCACCGGCACAAACCACTGCAACATTTGTGTTTGCTAATTCCTGAAGGTCTGCAGAAATATCAAAGGTTTCCTGGGCGTTTCTATGAACTCCTCCGATTCCACCGGTTGCAAAAACTTTTATTCCAGCCATTTCGGCGATAATCATTGTTCCAGCTACAGTTGTTGCTCCATCTATTTTTTTGGAAATTACATATGGAATATCTCTTCTACTTACTTTCATTACTGAATATCCTTTTTTACCTAAATATTCAATTTCTTCTTCGGATAATCCAGCTTTTAGTTTTCCATTAATAATAGCTATAGTGGCAGGGATTGCTCCATTGTCTCTAACTACTTTTTCAACGTTTAAAGCTGTTTCAACATTTTGTGGATATGGCATTCCGTGGGATATTATTGTTGATTCAAGAGCTACAACAGGTTTTCCTTCTTCTAAAGCTTTTTTTACTTCTGGTGAAATTTCAAGGTATTTTTCAATCATAGTTTCATCTCCTTTAATTTATTTTCTATGTTTTCTTTTGATAATTGTTCTGAATTTGCCCCTTCTGACTCTAATGTAATTGCCGAGGCAGCTATGGAAATTTTCGCTGTTTTTTCTAAAGAATAGTTGTTTAAATATCCTAATACTATTCCTGCTGTAAATGCGTCTCCGGCACCAGTTGCATTTATTACTTTAATTTTCGGTGTTTTTATATATATCGTTTTATTTTTGTCAGCACATAAAATTCCATCTTTTCCCATTGTTAAAAATACTCTTTTAACTCCTTTATTAATAATATTTCTAACAGCTTTTTCAGCATCTTTTTTGTTTTCGATTTTTATGCCAGAAAGTATTTCAGCTTCATATATATTAGGTTTGATGGAATGGACATAATTGAGTATATTTAATATTTTAACGGTTTTTGCGGTAGAAACTGTATCTACAATAAATGTGTTGTTAATGTTTTTTGTAATATATTCTATTGTTTTTTGAGGTAAATTAGTATCGAGTATAACAGCTTTAGACTTTTCAATAATATTTTTTTTGGATTTAATATAATTTATATCTATTTTTTCGCATATCTCCATATCGGATAATCCAACAGCCATATCTCCTTTTTCATCGAGTATAGCAAGATAAGTTGATGTTGAGAAGTCACTTAGTATTAATGAGTCACTAATGTCAATTCCTATATTTTTAGAATGTTCAATAATTTTTTTGCCATATATGTCATTTCCAATAGCTGTTAGTAATTTAGTGTTTATATTTAATCTTGAAAGATTTTCTGCGATATTTCTTCCTACACCACCAGGTGAGATTTTTAATTTACCGGGGTTTGAATCTTTTAATTTTAGTTTTTTATTTGGAAATCCGTTGATATCAATATTTGCTCCGCCTATTACCGTTACATAATCAAGTTTATTTATTATATATCCTCTACCTAAAATATATCCTTTTTTTATTAAATTGGCAATATGTACAGCAACAGAAGAACGGGCTATATTTAGTTGCTTAGCCAATTCGTCCTGGGTTATGAAAGGATTTTCTTTTATTAGTTCTAAAATTTCCTTTTCTCTATTTGTCATTCTATCACCTAAACTTTTGTTTATTTGATTAGTCTATTGTTTATAATATCACAAATAAGAAAGAAAATCAAGTTTTTCTAAGGTAACTTTAAGTTTTTTCTAAGTCTCCTCTAAGGTTTATAGAGTATTATAAAGATGTCGAAGATGAAATAACAAATTTTAAGAGGAGGTTGATAAAATGAGAGGGTATTATCCAGGTTATCATACAGGATTTTTTGGATTAGGTTATGGATGGTATGGTTGGATAGAAATGATTCTGGTAGGAGTTGTAATTTTTGCAGTCATTTATTTATTAATAAAAGGGTTAACCAGAAAAGATAATTATAGAGATGCTTATTATGTTTCAGGTGGAACTCAGAAAAACAAGGCTCTTGAAATTTTAAAAGAACAATTTGCGAGAGGCGAAATTAGTGAAGAAGAATTTTTAAGAAAAAGAAAATTAATCGAGGAATAAGGAGGCGGTATTATGAAAAAAGGTTTGTTATTAGGAAGTATGATTTTAATATTAGTAATAATGTCATTTGCAGGAGGCTTTTTTAATAATCCAGCAGCAGCTGTTGAAGCATTACCAGTTCAAGAATTATCAGCAAGTGAAATTGATGGTTTATTACAAATGAGAGAAGAGGAAAAATTAGCAAGAGATGTTTATTTAACATTATATGATATCTGGGGAGTTCAAACGTTTTATAACATTGCTCAATCAGAACAAACACATATGAATGCAGTAAAAACTATTTTAGATAAATATGATATTGAAGATCCAATTACAGATTATACAGTCGGTGTTTTTAAAAATGAAGAATTAAAAAAATTATATGATCAACTTGTTGAACAGGGAAAAACTTCAATCATAGATGCCTTAAAAGTTGGAGCAACAATAGAAGACTTAGATATATATGATCTTGAAGAGTTAATAAAAGAAACAGATAATGAAGATATAAAAGTGGTATATGAAAATCTTAAATTCGGTTCTGAAAATCATATGAGAGCATTTGTGGGGTTATTAGAAAGATATAATGAAACATATTCAGCACAATATATTTCACCAGATGAACTTAGCGATATTTTAAACGGTTCAGAAAATGCTCAACCAGGAAATGGTTATAGAGGCGGTAGAAAATAATTTATATCAAAGGTCCCGAGAGGGGCCTTTTTATTTTTAATTAAAAACTTGACACAGCAACTATTTTGTAGTATACTATATGTAGTAAGATTATAAACAAGTTTATATTATAGGGTGATGATATGGATATAAATGAAAAATTGAGGATATTATCTTCATCAGCTAAATATGATGTTTCATGTGCTTCAAGCGGTTCTGATAGAAATAATGAAAAAAAAGGTATAGGAAATGCCGTAACCAGTGGTGTATGTCATAGCTGGACATCAGATGGAAGATGCATCTCACTTTTGAAGATTTTATTCTCAAATGCCTGTATTTACGATTGTGCTTATTGTATAAATAGAGCAAGTAATGATGTAAAAAGGGCAACATTTACTGTTGATGAGGTTGTTCAGTTAACAATGAATTTTTATAGAAGAAATTACATAGAAGGTTTATTTTTAAGTTCCGCAATAATAAAAAGTCCTGATTATACTATGGAGCAAATGTTGAAAGTAGTAAAAAAGCTCAGAAAAGAAGAAAATTTTAATGGTTACATCCATTTGAAGGCTATTCCAGGAGCAGATTTGAAACTTATACGTGAAGCAGGTTTTTATGCGGATAGGTTAAGCGTTAATATTGAGTTGCCAAGTGAAAAAAGTTTAAAACTATTGGCCCCACAAAAGAAAAAAGAAAATATAATTAAACCCATGAAATTTTTGGGAACAAATATTCTGGCTAATGTTGAAGATAGAAAGAAATATAAAAAAACTCCTCTATTTGTTCCAGCCGGCCATAGTACACAGTTAATTGTTGGAGCATCACCTGAAAGCGACTATCAAATTTTGAGATTGGCAGAAGGTATGTATAAAAAATTCAATATGAAAAGAGTATATTATTCAGCATTTATACCTGTTAATAAAGATAAGCGTCTTCCTATAAATATAAAACCACCATTGAAAAGAGAACATAGATTATATCAGGCAGATTGGTTATTGAGATTTTATAAGTTTTCAGCTTCTGAAATTCTTAATGAGAAAAATCCATTTTTAGATGAAAAGCTTGATCCCAAAACGTCATGGGCATTAAGAAATTTTCATTTTTTCCCTATAGAAATTAATAGAGCATCTTATGATGAATTAATCAGAGTGCCTGGGATAGGAATAAAATCAGCATTGACTATAATTAAAGCAAGAAAATATTCACCTATAACCTTTGATGATTTGAAAAAAATAGGTGTTGTTCTAAAACGAGCAAAATATTTTATTACCTGTAACGGTAAATATTATAGTAATATTTTTTTATCTCCTGACGCAATAAGGGAAAAATTAACTGAAAACTTAAGTATGAAAATACCATTATTTCCCACAACGGCAATTGAAGTTTCAAGGAGCTGAAATTATGAATATACTTACATATGATGGAACATTTCAGGGATTACTTACTATTACATATTATTGTTTTGAAAAAAGGAAATTACCTGACTTAATTTTAAAAGAAGGAAATAAAGGGATTTTTGGCAACGGTAATATTATAAAAACCGACTTTAAAAAAGCTGAATATGTGAGTAATTTTATAAAAAGAAAAATAAATAATGGAATTTTGAAAAATATATTTTTAGCCTATCTTTCGGAATATGAAAACATAGAAGTTGATATTATAAAATATGTCAATATCGCTTTGAAATTGAAAAAAGACCCCATAAATTATATAGAAAAGGACTATATTTTGAAAATAAAAAAGGTAATATATAAAGTGTCAAATGAAAAGCATAAATTTATAGGGTTATTACGTTTTAGAGAATTATCAAATGGACTTTATTATGCACCGTTTGAACCCGACCATAATATTATTATTCTACTTGCCCGGCATTTTATAAACCGATTTTCAAATCAAAATTGGATTATTCATGATATAAAAAGAAACCTTGCCCTTGTTTATTCAAAGGGCAAGGTGGATTTAATTAATATAAATATTTCAAATCAGTATTTTTTTAAAGATTTGGAAAATTTATCAAAAGATGAAATTGAATACCAGAGTTTATGGAAAACATATTTTAATAGTGCAGCGATTACAGAAAGAAACAATTCTAAACTTCAAAAACAATTTATGCCTATACGCTATTGGAAATATTTAACGGAATTCTAAACTTTTATTCGATTAATAAGAGAAATATATTCTTTTTGTAGTTTTTTAAATTTTTCAAATCTATTTTCACTGTAGTTTTTATTATAAAAACTTATTAATTCTTTTTTGAGATTTTCGATTGATTCTTTTGGATAAAATTCTTTTAATTCTTCCAGAATTTCATAAATTTTAGAAATATAATCATCATAACCAATCATTTCATACAGATAATAAGAATATTTTTTTAGATCATTGAACTTAAAATTACTTTGTCCTTTTATCATAAGCCATTCAAGAATAAATCGCTTTAAATTCTTTTCAACATAAAATAGAAAATCGTCATTAGCTTCATATGGCGGTTCATGAATAATAGTAATATCCTTATCATAAATAAAATAGCTTTTGAAAATAGGGTTTTTTTCTTTAATTTCAGCATACTCATTCCCATTTTCATATATTAATCTTGAAGCAAGTAATAAAGAAAAATCTTCACCACGTGGAACATCAAGTGGATAATACATTTTTTCTGCAAATTCCTTTCGTATAATCATATTCCCACCGAATCCAAAAATAGATTCCTGCGGTTTGGGACTTTTCATAAACCTAACAATATCCATATCCATAGAGGTAGTTTTCTTCCAGGTTTTCAATTTATCTTCTCCAGTAATTCGTATAGTTCCATTTTTTTCATATGGTGCTGTAAAAACATATTTATCAGGATTTTTTTCTAATAATTCTTTTGTTTTTAAAATATAATTTTCACGTAAAAGCTCATCATCGTCAATTTGTATAATCACATCTTCACAATTCATAATCGGGAAAATAAAGCCCTGATTTCTAATTTCAGGATATCCTTTTGAAGAGAAAAAAAGGGAATTGTATTTTTCTTTACAACATTGAATATCTGTGTTAGTATATATATAAAAGTTATATTTAAAACCTTCCATTATTTTTTCAATTTTTTCGATTATAATTCCATCTTTTGAAACATCTTCATGTGCAGCTACTGCGAAAATATAGACGCTAATATTGTCGTTTTTACCAACATTTAATTTATTGATGCTATCAATAGTTTTATGTAATGTATTTTTGTTTTCAAAATCATTTAAAGGTGTAGGATGATCAAAAAAATCTCTTTTATTATCATTAGTACGAATATATGTATTAATTACAATGGCAAAATTCATAATACCCCTTCTTTCATTTTTCAATAATTTGGAGGTGAGCTTTAATGATAGTAGGAATACGTGGTGCAACTTCAATTGAAAATAATACCAAAGAAGAAATAATCTCTCGTACAATAGAATTATACACCCAAATTGTAGAAAAAAACAACATAAAGAGAATTATTAGTATATTTTGCTCTGTAACCCCTGATATAACTGCTTATAATCCTATCACTGTTATTAGAGAAAACTTCAAATTGGATAATGTAGCATTATTTACACTTCAAGAAGCCGTTTTTGAAAATTCTCCAAAAGCAATTATTAGATTACTAATTCATTGTGAGAGCGATACACAAAATTTTGTTTACTTGCATAAAGCAAAAGATTTAAGAAAAGATATAATAAAGTAAATATTATAAATTTAATTCTGTGTAAAAAATGTTAAGATTCAAAAAGTGTAACATAGGTTACGGACAAAAACCGACAAAAAAGGTTATAATTAATATGTAGATAAAATAAAAAAATTCACAAAATCATATATTAAATCAATTTTTTTTAAATGAACACGGAGGTGTTAATATGGGAATGTTTTGTTATCAATGTGAAGAAGCTGCAAGAGGTGTAGGTTGTACAGCAATGGGTGTTTGTGGTAAGACACCAGAAGTAGCTAATTTACAGGATATGTTGCTTTGGGTAACTAAAGGTTTATCGTATTGGGGATTAAAAGCAAAAGAATATGGAATTAAAGACGATGAAGCTAATTTATTTGTAGCAGAAGCATTATTTATTACAATCACAAATGTAAACTTTTCTGTTGAAAGAATGGTTGAATTTATAGAAAAAGCTTTAGATTTAAAAGACAGAGTAAAGCATAAATTTCTTGAAGCTTATGCTAAAAAAGAAGGCAAATCATTTGATGAAAAAGTACCAGAAGCAGCAGAATGGGATAAGAGAGGCGACGCTAATTTATATGCACAAAAAGGTTTTGAAGTAGGAGTATTAGCTGATAAAGATGAAGATATCAGATCTTTAAAACAATTAGTAATATATGGATTAAAAGGTATTGCAGCTTATGCTGATCATGCTTATGTTTTAAAATATACAAATGATGATATTTTATATTTCTTACAAAAAGGAATGGCTGAAACATTAAGAGAAGATATTACAGCAGATGAATTAATTAATTTAACACTTGAAACTGGTAAATACGCTGTTGAAGTTATGGCATTACTCGATAAAGCAAATACATCAACATATGGAAATCCTGAAATTACAGAAGTTTATACAGGAACATATAATACACCAGCTATATTAATTAGTGGTCATGACTTATTAGATTTAGAGGAATTATTAAAACAAACTGAAGGAACAGGCATAAAGATTTATACACATGGTGAAATGTTACCAGCCCATGCATATCCAGAATTAAAGAAATACGAGCATTTAGCTGGAAACTTTGGAGGAGCATGGTGGCAACAGGATAAAGAATTTGCTGAATTTGGTGGAGCAATTTTAATGACAACTAACTGTTTAGTACCTCCAAAAGAATCATATAAAGATAGGGTATTCACAACAGGACTTGTTGGTTTTGATAAATTAACTCATATTCCAAATAGAACAGATGGAAAACCAAAAGATTTCTCACCAGTAATCAAGAAAGCATTAGAATTGGGTCCAATTCCAGAAAGAGAAGGTAAAAAGATTGTTATAGGTTTTGCTCATGAACAGGTTGCAAAGGTTGCAGATAAGGTTATAGATGCCGTAAAATCAGGAGCTATTAAGAAATTCTTTGTAATGGCTGGTTGTGACGGAAGACATAAGGAAAGGGAATACTATACAGAATTTGCAGCTAACTTGCCAAAAGATACAGTTATCTTAACAGCAGGTTGTGCAAAATATAGATATAACAAACTTGATCTTGGAGATATAGATGGTATTCCAAGAGTATTGGATGCAGGTCAATGTAATGATTCATACTCATTAGTTGTAACAGCATTAAAGTTAAAAGAAGCATTTGGTCTTGAAGATATAAACGAATTACCAATTGAATATAATATTGCATGGTATGAACAAAAGGCAGTAGCAGTATTACTTGCATTACTTTATTTAGGAGTAAAAGGAATAAAATTAGGTCCAAAACTTCCAGCATTTATTTCACCAAATGTATTAAAAGTATTAGTAGATAATTTTGGAATTAATCCAATTACAACAGTAGAAGAAGATTTAAAATTTTTCTTGAATAAGTAAGATAATTATTAATGCAGGGCACTAAATTTTTAGTGCTCTGTTTTTTATTTTATGTTTATCTTTTTGTAAAGAAATAGGTGTAGTATTTTTTATACCGACCAGCCGGTCTAGAAGGAGGGATATTTTGTGAAAAAGCTTGGAAAAATAATCATTGAACACTCTAAAGTTGTATTTGCTTTAATGATGGTTTTAACTCTTGTAGCCTTATATTTTACGACAAAGTTATATATTAAACCTGGCTTTTTGGATTTATTGCCAGCAGATGATCCATATGTTCAGGTTTATAAAGAAGCGTCTAAGAGCTTTAAAAGTATAGATAATATTATGATTGGTATTGAAGGAAATAAAGAAGATATCATAAAGTATATAGATGCTATTTCATCTAAATTAAAAACAATGGATGGGGTTGATGCAATATATGCCAGGAATCCCATGGATTTTATGAAAAAAAATATATTTTTGTTGTCACCAGACGAACAACAAAAATTTCTTTTAAAATTATATTCTTCGGAAAATATTGTTGATTTTTTTGATTCTTTAAACCAGATGTTTGAAACTCCTGATAACGGTTATCATATTTCAGAACAGGAAAAGAGGCAATTTAACTATATTCTTGATTCTTTTAATAATTTACTTGTTTCAATAAATAATAATGATATAGAAGCAGTTAAACAAAATTTCCAGGGAATGTTATTTGGCAAAGAATATATGATTTCTGATGACGGAAAGTTTGGAATAGTTATTGTTAGACCTGGTATATCCTTTAATGATTTAAATAGAACTATTGAATTGGTTAATAAAATTGAAAAGGTTGTAAAGGATGAAGCAAAAAATTATAATGTAAAAGCCGGTTTAACAGGAACGGCTGTTATTGAAAGAGATGAAATGGTTACTACAGAAAGGGATATGGCAATTACAACAACTGTGTCCGTTATATTGATACTTATAATATTCTATCTTGGATTTAGAAGTTTTAAGTTTATGATACTTTCAATTATTCCGTTGATAACAGGCATTATTCTTGCTTTAGGATATGCAAAAATAACTATAGGTTCATTAAATATTATGACAGTAATGATGGGTGCAATACTTGCAGGATTAGGAATTGATTATTCAATTCACATTATATCCCTATATCTTGAATTGAGAAGTAAAGGAAATAATGTAAAAGATGCATTATATGGTGTTTTTGAAAAGAACGTTAGAGGTATTGTTGCCGGTGCTGTTACAACGGCTATAGTAATGGGAATATTTATGATAAGTGAATTTCCAGGATTTAGAGAATTTGGTATTGTTTTATCTGCAGGTATTATTTTTACATTGATTTCTGCAATAACAATATTGCCTATATTATTAAAATGGTTTGGTAAGAGTTTTAAAGATCCTGGAAAAACATTTGTAATTGATTATGATATAAAAAAATATAGAATGATTAGTATAATTCTTCTTGTTGTATTAATTATTTTTTCTGCCGTAAAAATAACTAAGGTGCAATTTGAAAAAAATATGCTTGAAATTGAAGCAAAAGGTTTAGAAAGTATAGCTATTAATAACAAAATTCTTGAAGAATTTGAGCTTTCACCTGACAATACAATATTTATAAGTAATAATCTAGCAGAAGCAAAAATGCTTTATGAAAAAATCAAAAATGTAAAAGTGTTTTCAGAAGTAGATAGTATAATCCCATTTATTCCCGAAACAGAAAAACAGGTTGTTAGGTTAAAAAATGCAAAAACAGTAAAATCATTATATGTAGAGCCTATTAATTTTGATATGAATAAATTAAAAAATGAATTGAGAAGGTTAAACTTCAATATGTTAAAAGCCTCATTGTCATTAAACACTTTTGGATATAAAGATTTAGGAAAAAAAGTAAATGAAATTGTGAAGTCTGGAATTATAAATAAATTAATGGATAAGAATTATGAAGATTACTTAGCAGTTCAAAAAACTATTATTAGCCAGATAAATTTACTAAAAAAGGATTTAAATGATTCTGAATTTATTACTATTGATAAGATTCCAGAAGAAATAAAATCCAATTATGTCAGTGATGATGGAAAGGTTTTAACTACAGTATATCCAGCAGGAGATATCTGGAATGCAGACTTTCAAAAAGAATATTTTAAGATTTTAGATGGCTTGAATGTTAATAATGTTACTGGTACTTCCTTATTATTCTATAAGGTTGTGAAAATCTCTGCTGAAGAAGGAAAAAATCTATTGATATTAACATTAATTTTGATATTTGTTGTTCTGTTAATAGATCTTAGAAGTTTGAAATACTCGATTTTAGCGTTATTACCAATGCTACTTGCAATTGTATTAATGTTAGGAATAATGGGTTGGTTTGATATTAAATTTAATGTAGTAAATATTATAGCCTTACCATTAATTATTGGTATAGGTGTAGATGATGGAATTCATTTGATACATAGATATAGAAGAGAAAAGAATTTAAGAGAGGCGTTAAGGAGTACAGGAAAAGCTATTACAATGACAACATTAACAACAGGAGCAGCTTTTGGTTCATTTGTTCTGGCTAAATATAGAGGATTCGTAGGATTTGGACTATTATTGTTAATGGGAGTTATATTTAGTTTTTTAATTACAGCATATGTAATTACGTCTATTATCAGTTATATGGAAAGCAAAGATAATAAGGAGTCGAATTAATAATGAAAATATGTGTAATATATGATACCAAAAAGAATTCAACAAAGGTCTTTTCAGAATGGATTAAAGAAGATATCCAACAACACAATATAGATGTGGATATATTTAAATATAATGAATTTAACAATAAATATGATTATGATTTGTTTATAATAGGAAGTCCCATTTATTATGAAAAACCTCTAAAAGGAATTATGAAATTTTTAGAAGAAAACAGTTCTATCTTAAAAGAGAAAAAAACAGCTGTATTTATTGTTTGTATGGCTCAATTATTTGGGAAAGCTACAGAGAAATATATAAAAAATCACTATTTAAGACCGCTTGAAGAAAAAGTTGGAGATTTAGTTGTTGAGAGTGGAGTTTTTTGGGGATGGATAAGAAAAATTAATGAGAAAGATAGAGATAAAGTAAAGAAATGGGTAAATGAAATAGTAAAAAAGCTTGGTGATTAATATGGAAGATACTTATGAAAAGATTTTAAAAGCAGCATATCTGGTTTTTTCAGAAAATGGTTATGAAAATGCGAGTTTAAATAAAATTAAGGAAACTGCAGGAGTTTCCAAAGGAGCTATTTATCATTATTTTAAAAGTAAGGATGAATTATTTTATCATGTAATAAAATCATATTTTGAAGAGTTTGTAAAAATCTTTGACCAATATTCCTTTGATTCTCTTGATAAAATAAAAGAATTTGGTTTTATGGCTATAGATATATATGAACAGGATCAAAAATCTCAAAATATTACTATGGTGTTATTTCAACAATCACTAAAAAACAAAGAAATAAAGGAATTGCTTGAAGAATATATAACAAAGGTTCTAAATAAAATCGGAGAAAAATTACAGGAAATATCGGAAAATGGAAAGTTAAAAGAAGATGTAGATATAAATTTATTAGCTCAAAAAATTTTTGTAACTATGGACACATTGGGATTATATATATCCTATGGAATAAAAAATATCGATGTAAGAAGATTGTGGAATGATTTTATTGATGATTATATTTCGCAGTATTATAAAAAATGAAAAATCATAAAATTAACAAAATCCCTAGATTCTAGGGATTTTGTTATAAAAACTCCTTGATAGATAATTTTGTCAAGCAATTTTTTGGAATAGGAAGCGGCTTGATTAAATATCCTGTCGAAGGTTGTCGAAAATTGTCGACGTTGTCGACTAAGTCGAACTAATGTGATATAATAATATCTGGGGTGAGATTATGGAATTAGGGAAGATAATTGAAAAAGTAGTTGATAAACCTTTAAATAAAACAGATAAAAAATTGCTTGTGAATAGAGAAAAAGAATTTGAATTAATAAATCTTTTGACGCAGTATCAGCCATATGGAATTTATGGTATTTGCGGAGAAACTGGTATTGGAAAAACAACTGTAATAAATAATATTGAAATACCTTTTCATACAATAAAAATAACATTAACTCAAAGAGAAAATCAGGATACAATTCTTTATGATATACTTTATAATTTATCTTTGGTATCTGAAAAAGATATAAAAATTGCAAAGGAAATTAAAGAATGGATTCTTGAAGAAATTTCATATATTAAGGGATTTTCATTAGGAATAAGTTTTATTGGAAATGCATCAGTTGGTTCTCAAAATCAAAAAGCACCACGTTTTAATTATTTTAAAGCAAAAGAATATTTAAATAAATTAACTGATGAATTGATAAAAAAATATAATAAAGTGATTATAATAATTGATGAATTGGATAAAGAAAAAAAACGTGATGTATTAATTGTATTGGATAGTTTAAAATTGGAATTGCAAAAAGAAGGACTTATTGTAATTGTTTCATTGCCGTATTCTATATATAGAGAATATAAAAATGATAGAATGCATAGAAATGAAAGTGGAAACCTTGAAAATATAATAAAAGATATAATTTTTTTAAGAGAATTTACCTCATCTGAAATCAAGGAAATTCTTATTAAAAGGTTAAAAGAACATATTGATTTTTTTGATGATAAATCATTGGAATTAATTGCTGATTTTTCAGATGGTAATCCACGAGATGCATTCTGGATTACACAAAAGATTATTTTTGAAGCGTTGTCTCAAAAGATTATAAGAATTGACGAAAAATTGGTAAGAACTCTAATGAGAAACATTGTAAAAGAATATTTAAATGAAATTTCACTAACAGAAAAGCAAAAAACATTTATTGATGAAAGTTTATATCCTGGAAGTAGAGAAGAGATTGTAAAAAAAGCTATTTCAAAAAATAAATTACCTCGATCAACTGCATATTCAATTTTTGATAGACTATTAGAACTGGGAATAATTATAGAGCAAAACGGAACTTATAAACTCTCAGGCAAAGTAAAATATTTATATATTTAAATTATCCTGTCGAAGGTTGTCGAAAATTGTCGACGTTGTCGACTAAGTCGAAGTTAATAATCAATAAAAAATCAAGCTGGATTTTTTCAGCTTGATTTTTTTATTCTATTATAAAAACCTTTCAATAATATCATCAAGCAAAATTCTTTCATCGTCTTCAAAAGAGTAATATCCCAAAGCAACACGTTTTTGACCGAAACCATATTTAATAGCAAAATCACGAACCTTACCTTTTGGATAAGGAGTAATGGGCCATTTAATATCGTATCGAACGCAATTTCTTAAAAACACATCAAATATTCTCATTTCCTCATCACTGAGCTTAAAATAATTAAAAACAAACTCCTTAAAGTTCTTTGGTTTCTTAAAAAGCTCAGTGATGAGTTTTTTTCTTGCTAAATAAAATGGTGAAATATTATATTCCGCATCTTCAACATCTTCAGAATTCAATAATCTTCTTTCAACTTTCTTCAAATCAAAATCACTCATCATAATATTAAAAAAATACATCTTCTCATAATTAGCAGAGAAGAATTTAATGATTTTATTTTTATCTCCTTCAAAAATCAATTTCAAAATATGATTCTTTGTAAAAAATGGTTTTTCTATTAATGCTGTATATGTTGAAAAAAATAATACAGGGATTTTAGAAATATTAGTTTTTTTAATTTTGAATAGATTATTTTTAAAATATAGAGAAGTGTTTTTTCTAAAACGTCTATTTCTGAATTTACTTTTATTGTTATAAACATTTTCAAATTCAGGATTTATTTCGAAAGATACATTTTTTTTATAATCCAAAACAATAACCGAAATATCAAATAAATTTAAATACTTATTTATTTTGTATACCTCAAAAATCGTATCAAACCAGTTATAAGTATAATTTAAATTATCATAATAATATCCCATATAATATTCCAATAAATTAGCAGTGATTAAAGCTTTCTCTTTATCAATCTTTCGAATCCACCAGGCTGCACTATTTAAACCTGCATTCATCATTGTTGGATGTGGAAATTTTTTTGCAATAAAGTAACCTTCAATAAAAATCTCAAATGCTTTTTTGTAATTTTTATCATTTAAGTTTTTTCTTGCCTGAGAATATTTCAATAATGATTTTTGAGCATAACATTCATTGTAGTTTTTACCATATACTTTTATATAATCATAGTTATCTTTATATTTCGAAGAGATATGTTTTAATCCAGGTAAAATAATATTTCGTGCATCTTCAGAAAGTGTTTTAATGTTTTTTCTAAGAATTATGAATTCTTTTTTTGATTCTTCAAATTTATTTTGTTTTAATAATATATCTATTTTTTCAAATCTTGCTAATTCTCTTAACATTATTGTTGGTGTTGTTGAAATAACTTTATTTGCATAAAATAAAGCTTTATCTAAATCTTCATTCCATATTGATTTTAATAACAGAAGATAATATTTCAATGCTACATCACTAATCTTTGGATAAATATAATTAACAATTGGTTTTGAAAAATAACCATACTCAACTATATTTAAAATATCTTTTATACAAATCCCCATTTTAACCTCCAACTTACAAAAAGTTAAAAATATTTTTACTAATCTTTTTTGAAAGTAAGAAACTTTAAAATTAACATTCTCTTGTAACATAATAAAGAATTAAGAAAAAGACAAAATAACGAATATAAAAGTATTTTAAAAAACGAAATAAAATACCGGATTTTTCGATGTTACATGAGTTAATTGAAATGTAATAAAAATCAACTTCTAAAATATTGATAAAAAGCGAAATTTTATTTTAAAAAAAACACTTGCAAGTCATGTTAGAAATGATAAAATAAAAGAAAATACTATTTAAGATACATCGTAAATATATTATGTTTTTGATACAGAAAATATTATATCAAAAAATCTTAATTTCATAAATAAAATGAATAGCAAAGGTATTTGAAAAATTTTAGAATTTTTATCTTAAATTTCTATTTAAATAGTTTTGAAGAAAAAATGAGTATAGAATATGAAGAATAAAATTTGATAATTATTTATATACAACATTTTGATTAATTAAAATAGTCTCAAATGAGATAAAAACTCATTTGAGACTATCTGTATGATATAATAGAAAACGAAATTTTTTATAAGGTGATAAAAATGGAAGTTTTTTTTAATATTTTAAAAGAATTACCAAAATCTAATAAGCTAAAAACATTTTTTGTGTTTATAATAAGCATTTTTATTCAATTTGGAAATATATCAGTTCCGTTTATATTTCAGAGATTGACTGATAATTTTGGTAGCGAAAAAGCCTTTCAATATTTTCAGATATTATTGTTTGTATATTTTCTTCAATTACTTTTAAATATTTTTTTTGGAATATTTTATACAAAAAATATATACGAGATTTCATCTTATTATAAAAAACGAGGTTTTGAATTTTTATTGAGAAACAATAAAGAGATAAATAATTTTTCAGAAAAGATAGATTTACTATTTAATCTTTCTGAAGAGGGTATAGCATCTTTATTTTACGAATCAAACATCAATTTTGTGGTTTATATAATTTTTTATTTTATATTGCTTTTTTATATATTGAAAAGATCCCTAATAGTGGGCGTACTATTAATTGCTAATACAATTGTTTTATATATAGTATCCAGATTAAAAATAAAATATCTTTCTTCAAAAAATTTGGAAATTATCAGATTAGAAGCGAAGAAAATAAAAGAAATTGAGGATATTTTAAGAGGTTTTGTGGAAATTAGAGTATTTAATATTTTAAAAAATGAGGTCAATAGAATTTCAAATCATTTCAAGAAGCTTTTGAATATTATAAAACAAAAACAGAAAATAGAATTATTTATTTCAGGTTTTGAAATTATGAATTTTTTGGTTTTTCCAGCAATTTTGCATATTGTTGGAATTTCAATTATAGAAAAAAACATTTCTCTTGGCGAAGGAATTAAGATCATTCAAATAGTTGAAATTATCACTTCTTATTCTATTTTTATAAGCAATTATACTAACGTAATACCAGAGATTATAAGTGTATTTGAGGAATATTCTAAAAATTTTCAATAAACCAAGATATAAAATGGTGATATTATGAAAAAAATAATATTTGTTATCATAGTTCTTTCTATTATTTCAATTATTTCAGAATATCTCTATACTACAATTCCACTTTATACAAAGGATTTCATAGATTTTTTGACATCTGGAATAATTAATTATAAAGTTTTATTAAATATGACTTTGATAATTATAATATCTTTTTTATTAAAAACCATGGTAAAAATCTTTTTAGAATATTATAAGAAGAAAGCATCATATTTAATAACTATAAAAGGTTTATCAAACATTTTAAAATTCGATTATTTAGAATTCAAGGAATATGATGAAATATATTATTCTGAAAGTTTATTAAGATTACCTGAAAAAATAATGGAAGCAGTAAGCTCTTCAGGAATGGAAAATTTCACTATAATATTTAAGATGATATTTCTCATAATTTTTATATTTAACCTTGATATAAAATCTGGTATTGCAACAATAATATATACGATATTATCGTTCGTTAGCATATGGATTTCAAATAAATATTTTTATGAAAATTATGATAAACAAATTGAGATAAATCTTAATAACATATCAGATGCAATGGACCAATTAGAGGGATTGAAAGAGATACATTTATTTAATACTGTAAATTCTGAAATATCACGTTTTGAAAATAACATTAATAAATATAGAGATTTTTCAATAAAAATAAATATATTGGATTGGCTTTTATCTTTTACAATAAATGATTTTTTTCAATATTCGATATATGCATATCTAATATATAGAGGATTACTTTTAAAAGATGTTGGTTCATTAATTGCATTATACATGTATGTAAAAGATGTAGCAAATATAATGAATAATTCTGTATTTGGAATCTGGAACTCTTTAAGAGAAGCATTAATTTCATGGAATAGATTAAAAAAGTATATAATTTGACATTCAAAATCCCCGAAAGGGGATTTTTATTTATTTAATTATTTTTTAACCAAAATTTTACCGGTAAAAATCCAAACCTTGGAAACATTGAATTTAACATTACATTGTAACATAAGATTTATAATTGGAATTGGTTAAAAAGTTTAATACAAGCATATTATAAATAACAAAGAAAGAATGTGAAAAAAACGTGTGTTACATGAGTTAATTAAACAGTAACATTTTTTGATTTCTGAAACACTGATAAATAGCGACTTTTTATTTTGGAAATAGACCTTGAAAGTCATGTTAGAAATGATAAAATTTAAGTTGAAAAATTAAAAATAGGGGGATGAGAAAATGAAAAGAAGAGGATTAATCATTTTATTTATATTGACACTAACGATCTCGTTGTTTTCTGATAGTTTAAAAATGATAAAGAAAATAGAGATAGAAATAGAAAATACCAAAAAACCATCAAAATTTCTCACAACATTTGCAAAAAATGAAGTAATAATCACGCCGTTTGTAGCAATTGGAAAGGATTTTAAAATACGAATATATTCATTAAGAGATAATACAGAACAAATAATAAAAAAAGAAGCTCCTGCATTATACGAAATCGGAGAACTTACAAGTGTGACATTTATAACAACCTTTAATTTTGAAGATAAATTCTGGATAATATGTGGGAATGGAAAAAATGGAGATATGGAGATAAATGAATATATAAAAAAGGATAATGAATATATATTCAACAAAAAATTAAATTTAGGAGTAAAATCTGGAATAGTAATAATTGATAAAGAACTAAAGGATAGATTAATAATAAGTTTAGGAGTAAATGAGTCTGAAAGAAAAATAATGGTGGTTGATAAAAATCTTAAATGGTATAAGGAGTTAATTACATTAAGGGATTTTTCAGGTGATCTTGAAATAGCAGAGTATAAGGATAAATTATATATATTTGAAAGCATACCAGAAAAAAGCGTATCGTCATTCTTTGGATCAAATAGTAAATACATAAAACTAAAACATACCTTTGATGCAAAGACATATAAACTTCTAAAAAAAGATGAAAAGGCATTTTCAGATATGGAATATTATATTTATATATATCAGGATGGAAAATATACATATTTTGGGAATTACGGAGGAAAGATAAATATAAAAAGATATGATCTTGAAAGCGGAAAAGTAGAGGATATAAACATGGAAGAAATATATCCATTATTAAAAGAAGGAAAGATTGAATATTCATATTTTGTATATAAGAATAAAAAAGTATTAATAGAAATAGATGAAGAGGATATTATGAAATTGGTAATGGGTGAAATAATAGATAATAATTTTAAAATAATCTGGAAAAAAGAATTAGAAAGAAAAGAAGGAGCATTTCTTGTAAAAAATGTGAAAAATGCACTTTTACTGGATTCTGATTTAATGGATAATACAGAAATATTTATAGACGAAGGAAAAAATTACAAAGTTAATCTCGAAACAGGAGAGATAACAGAAATAACAGATAAACCAATATGGTTCTTTAAAATGAGAGATAAATATTATTATGGAGCATTAAACAAAACGGAAAAGAAAGATGGAAAGAACTATTCTGTATTTGAAATTTATGAATTGAAATTCGAATAGAAGTTAAATATTTATATTTGGAGGAGTTTTATGCGAAAAATATTAATTTTTTTATTAATTATATTATTAACAATTACAATTTATTCAGAAACTGTGAAAATAAATAAAATAGGTGAGTATAAAATAGAAAATGTAATACCAAAGCATTTAGTAATAAACTTTACCTCAAATGAAATGATAATTACAAAAGGTGTTCCAACAAGTGAAAAGTACAGCATATATATTTATTCCTTAAAAAATAAAAATGAACAAATAATAAAAGAAAAAATACCGGCGTTATACGATATAAATGGTAATAGAAGAGTAGTTTTGGTTTTTAGTTATGGTTTTCAGGTGAAATAATATATAAAACAGACAAACCATATGTCTTTTATAAGGTTGATGATAAATATTACGGAATAATAAAACTCACAGAAAAAAAGGAAGATAAAATCGATACTAAAATAGAAATATATGAAATAAAAGTTGAAAAATAACAAGCTAAAGATTTATGGAATTTAATAAAGATAGGAGGATTAAAAAAATGAAAAGAAGGGGATTAATAGTTTTATTAATGATGATACTAACAATCTCATTATTCGCTGATAATCTGAAAATGATAAAAAGAATAGAGCTGGAAATAGAAAATGTCCAAAAACCACCAAAAATAGTTACGGCATTTACAAAAAATGAAGTAGTACTCGTGCCATGGGTAGCAAGTGGAAAATATTTTGAAATACGCATATATTCATTAAAAGATAACACAGAACAAATAATAAAAAAGGAATCACCGGCATTATATGAATTAGGCGATCTTAGAAGTGTGACAGCAATAACAATTTTTAATTTTGATGATAAATTCTGGATAATATGTGGAAATGAGAAGAATGGAGATATGGAAATAAATGAATATATAAAAAAGGATAATGAATATATATTCAATAAAAAGTTGAATTTAAAAATAAAATCATGGGCAGTGATGATTGATAAAGAACTAAAGGATAGATTAATAATAAGTTTAGGAGTAAATGAGTCTGAAAGAAAAATAATGGTAGTTGATAAAAATCTTGAGTGGCATAAAGATTTAATTACATTAAATGATTTTTCGGGATATCTTGAAACGGCAGAGTATAAGGATAAATTATATATATTTGAGAGCACAGGGGAAAAAAGCGTATCGTCATTCTTTGGATCAAATAGTAAATACATAAAACTAAAACATACATTTGATGCAAAGACATATAAACTTCTAAAAAAAGATGAAAAGGCATTTTCAGATATGAAATATTATGTTTATATATATCAGGATGGGAAATATGCATATTTTGGAAATTATGGAGGGAAGATAAACATAAAAAGATATAATCTTGAAAATGGAAAAGTAGAGGATATAAACATGGAAGAGATATATCCATTATTAAAGGAGGGAAAGATTGAATATTCATATTTTGCATATAAGAATAAAAAAGTATTAATAGAAATAAATGAAGAAGATATTATGAAATTGGTAATGGGTGAAATAATAAATAATAAATTCAAAGTAATCTGGAAAAAAGAATTAGAAAAAAATGGAGTATTCTTTCCACGAACAACAAAAAGTATTTTTTTATTAATTCCGGATTTACCGACAGAAATTGAAGAAGTTTTATATAAAGGAAAAAATTACAAAATTAATTTTGAAACTGGTGAAATTACAAAAATTACAGACAAACCAATAATCTTTTTCAAAATGAAAGATAAATATTATGGAGTATTAAACGAAACAGAAAAGAAAGATGGGAAGAACTATTCAGTATTTGAAATTTATGAATTAAAAATTGAGTAAAGAACGGTGGTGAAAAAATGATAGAAGTAAAAGGGATAAAAAAGAGCTTCAAAGAAAAAGAAGTATTAAAAGGCGTGGATTTTGAGGTAAAAGAAGGGGAAAAGTTTGTAATATTAGGGGAAAATGGAGCAGGGAAATCCACACTGTTTTATATATTAACAAAAGTATATAATCCCGATGAAGGAGAAATAAAAATAAAAGAAGGGAAATATTTATTGGGCTTCGTAGAAGAACCACAGTTTATAAAAACCATGAATGCGTATGAAAATATGAAATATATTAGCTCGAGCATATATAAGAAAGTCACAAAAGAAGAAATGGATAAATATTTAAAAATAACAGGAATACAGCAACATGCAAAGAAAAAAGTAGGTAAATATTCCACGGGAATGAAAAAAAGACTGGCAGTATCGTTATTATTAATGATAGATCCGGATATATACATATTCGACGAACCAACAGAAGGACTGGATCCAATAGAAAGAAAAAACTTCATGAAATTAATGGAAGAATTAAAAGAAAGAGGAAAAGGGATAATAATAAGCACACACGTATTATCAGAAGCAAAAGAAATGGCTGATAGAGTGGGAATATTATACGATGGAAAAATACAGAAAATAATGTCAAGAGAAGACTTTGATAAACAGAATGAATATATAATAGACGCAGAGGCAAAAAGATATCCAGAATGGCTGGAATACCGAATAGAAGATGGAAAAGCGATAATAAAAAGCGACAACATAATGGAAACGCTGGAAAAATTAAAACAGGAAGGGATAAAAATAAAAGACATAGAAAAAAACACATCAATACTGGAAAAAACATTCATAAAAATATCCTCGGGAGATGGGAAAAATGATTAAAGCAGAACTACAAAAAATAAAAAAAGACAAATTCTTTCTATCATCGCTAATAATATATTACTTCTTCTCAACAATAAAAGCCAAAGGAATAGTATATCTAATAGCAAGATCATATTATGGGCAACCAGAAATGTCATATATAGCAGCAAAATACTTTGGAGGCATGTGGAACTTCTTAGGATTAATACAGCTAATAACAATAATATTTGGAATAAAAGTATTGCATGAAACAACAGAAAGCAGATTATACACATACATATTCATGAAAAACAGCAGATTAAAATTCTACAGCAAAAAAGCCATATCGTTACTGTGGATAACAACAATATACAGTATATATAACCTGATAATTTTCAGCTACTATTATATAACAATAATAGGAAAACCGGAAATAAAAGATTTAATAATGACAATAGTAATATATATAAACTATGAAATAGCGATACTATTTACAGCAATACTGGGAATGATGATATATACAATAGTAAAAAACAACCTATTCTCAATAATGGTATCGTTATTTGTAATATACACATATTTCCTATTGCCAAGATACAACAAAATATATCATCCATTAAACTACGTATATTTAATGACAAAAAAATTAATAAGCTCAAAAGGGATAGAGTTTGTAATATACGTGGGATTGTGGAGAATAATAATACCAATGGCAATCACAATGTTAATATTCACAATAGGATATAGATTCTTCAGGAAATATGAACCAAAGTATTGAGGGGGCTATACGAAACCAGAAAGAAGTGTATGGAAGTATTAATTGTGATGGGGATGTATTTAACCAAATGAGGCTTTTGCCTCATTTGGTTAGTTGTTAAGATTTAAATAAACATTCGTAAAAATCTTAAATTTAAGTATTTTGGTTTAAAAGAGGTGAAAAAATGGGAAAAAATCTTAAATTTACATTTTTCTTTTTTATATTATTCATTGTTATAATATTTACTATAGGTGGAGTAAAAAAAATTAGAATAAGAGAATTTAATGAATTCAAGAGGAATCTGGATAATCAAGGATTTCAATATTATCCATTAAATAAAAGTTATTTTATTCACGTGTTTAATGATGAAAATACCAAAAATAATTTGGTATTATATATAGATGAAAATTCTGAATACAAAAAAATATATATAGAATATTATGAATTTTTTAATAATAAAATAGCAAAAATAAAATTTGATAAAATAAAAACAATTTTAAATTCAGGTGATTTTTTAAAATTAAAGACTAAATTTGAAATAAGAGTTATAGACTATTATTTTATTACTCAAAAATATAAAGGTCTTTATTTTTATATATACAAAAATAAGAACAAACTTGTTATTTTATATGGTAGAGAAAAAAATGCTGTGGAGAAAATAAGTAAGATATTATTATAAATGATTATTTTTTATTATTTTGAAAAGGGATAGATATGAACAAAGTAAAATTGTTTATGAATTTCATATATTCAAGATTATGGAGGAAATAAAGGTGAAACACTTGAGAAAAATGTTAAAATCAATAGAAAGTCTATTATATATATTGATTATAAGTAGTATTTTTTGGTTTTTTTCTATAAAAAATTCAATAGAAAATAATAACAATAATATTGTCAATTTTATTTTGGTCTATCTTATGTTCATTATAATTTTTGAAATTGGAAGGAGAGTTGATTTCCAATGGAAAACTACTTTTTTTAAAATTTTAATAACTACAATAATAGTTTTTGGTTTTGGATATATAATAGGCATTTCCTTGAAAGTAAGATTTGATATAGCATTTATTTTAGCTTTTAGTGATCTATTTCTGTGTTATAAGATAAAAGATGATAAAAATCTTTCAAAGTAATTAATTATATAGTATTAAATAAATTTAGGTTAAAAATCTATTTTTCTTTTTTATATAATAATATATTAATGAAGAAGCTACTCCGAGAAAGGTAAAAGCTATCATTAAACTCAGATAAAGTGCTCCTCCATTTATTGGATTTAATAACACTTTTACCAAAATCAAAATTGAAAATAATATCAGCAAAATACCGGAGAGTAAGGATATTTGCTTTAAATTAATTTTTATCACTCCCTTTAGAATAGTTTATAAAATAGATTTATATACACGTAAGAAATTCTCACCTGTTATTTTCTTTATTTCGGTTTCAGTATATCCATGTTCTTTTAATTTCTCAATTAATACAGGTATTTCTTTATGAGTGTTTAAAGAATCTACTTGCTCATCTCTAAACATATCACATAAATCAAAACCAAATCCCACATGTTCTACTCCTACAAGGTTTGCAATGTAATCTATATGCTTAATTAAGCCATTAATATTATTTTCAGAGTTATTATCTGTTACAAACATACCATTTGCATTTATTCCAATTACTCCACCGCTATCTGCAATAGCCTTTATTTGTTCATCTGTTAAATTTCTTTTTGAATTAAAAAGTTTTCTGACATTGGAGTGTGATGCAATAATAGGTTTTGTAGCAAATTTAATTACATCCCAAAAACCACTATCGTTTAAATGGCTTACATCAATCAACATTCCCAATCGTTCCGCTTCTTTCACTATTTTAACTCCGAAACTGCTTAATCCTCCTTCTGTACCAGTTTCTACTTCAGAGAAAAAAGCACCATCTGCAACGTAATTTCTTCGACTCCAGACTAAACCAGCAAATCTTACTCCTAATTCATAGAACACTTTTAATAAATATAAATCATTTCCAATGGGATCTAAACCTTCGAATGAAAGTAATATTCCAAGCTTTTGATTATCAATTGCGTATTGAATATCCTTCATATTTCTGCATAGCATTATTTTTCCTTCAGATTCCTCAATTTCATAATGTAAAGATGCTATTTGGTCCAAAGCGTTTCTCAATGCCATTTCTGGAATGTATTTTTCTGAAATAAATAATGAAGACACTATAATATTAACCTTTCCTTTTTTAAAATCATCATAAAATCTATTCATTATTACCTGTTTTTTTCCTTCTTTCCTTCTCTCAGTTACATATGTAAGTAAATCAAAATGTGCATCGATAATAAGATAATTGTCTGTATTCATATATAAATCCCCCTGTATAAAAATTATTAAATATCTTTTAGTGAAAAGAGATCAATATATTTTATCATATTTTCAAACCTCTGGAAAGTTAAGGCATTTAAACTGAGTGTAATTTCAAATGAAAACTCAATGTCATTTAAAACTTTTTTAATTGTTTGAATTTCATCATAGGTATATTCTTTGGGCAAATAATAGCCAAGAGTAACATGAGGAATGAGTATTTTTTTCAAAGGTAATACCTTTTCAAAAATATTGTACATATTTATGAGTGCATTAAAATCTGGGAAATCCTTTGGATAAAATTGTATTCCTATTGCAGCACCACCATTGAATAATCCATTGGAATTTAATGTTATTGTTGTATTTTCATATATCTCCTTTAATTCTCGGAAGACTTCCTTTACCTTATTTTCAGAATTTTTCATGCATTTTTCCAGATTATCAGCAGTAAAATAATTACACAAATCATGAATGGTTAAATGAAAGGTTTCTTCAGGTAGTTCATTAGCCAATATTCCATTTAATTCGCTGTATAATAATTTTTGAATAATTTGAACCTTTTTTTTGTCTTCATTATTCAATGGAATAACAACTGTATTTCCTATAAACTTTTTATATTCACCATTTTCATTTACTTTTAAATAAACACTTTCTAATACTTTCCAATCTTTGTTTAAACCATTTATAGAATCTTTTTTTATCTTATTAAGCTCGTTTATATAATCATTATATTCCATAAAATCGCCTCCATTCTCTCTAATTAAATATTATCATATTTAACCATTAAACCTTATACACGATAATATGAATATTATATGAATAATTAATATTTAAGATGGATTATCAACTGTAATTGTATATAATCATTATTTTTGGTATTTGTAACCGCTTACATAAAGTGATATTATTTTATATAGTGGGCATTTATGCCTAAAAATTTTAGGGGAGGGTTAGACATGAAGAAGATTATTTTGGTATCTTTGATTATTTCAATTGTTGTTTTTTCTTTTGCTATTGAAACATTAGTAGTATCTTCAAGATTATGGACTCCACCAACAGAAAAGGAGTTTATTATTAACGAGATTATTAAACCATTTGAAGATATGTATAATTGTAAGGTTAAATTCCAGACAATGGATGACCAGAGTATAATGGATCAAGTAGATGTTCAGGTTAGAACAAATAAGGTAACTACAGATGTAATAATATTATATGCTTCAAACATGCCTAAAATGGTAGATAAAGGATATGTATATGATTTAACTCCTTATGTTGAAAAATGGACAGATAGAACATTTTCTAAAGGTTTTGATTCAATGACCATGTTTAATGGAAGAAGGTATTTCTTACCTGTAGGAGCTGATGTATATCTTACACTTATTAATAAAAAAGCATTAAAGTACAAACCAGAGAATATTGATATTAACAATATGACATGGGAACAACTTGCAGAATGGGCTAATCTTGTAGCAAAAGCAGAAGGTGAAGGAAAATTTGCTGTTACTGGTGTTCCTATGAAATCATTGATTTATCAAATTGGTGCTATTGCATTATCTTATGGTGCAGACTGGCCAAATTTAGACAATCCAGGTTCAATGGCAGCATGGTATCTTATTTATAAGATGAAAGATGCATTTTCACCAGCAATAAAAACATATGACGATACAAGACCTCCAATGAAAAGAGGAGAAACATGGATGACAGTTGCACATTGTGCAAGGGTTGGAGAGGTATATAACAGCAATCCTACACAGTTTATAGTTGCACCTGCACCAAAAGGACCAGCAGGAAGAGGTTCTGTAGCAGGTACAAGCGGATTTGCAATTGTAAAAGGAACAAAACACTTTAATCTTGCTTTGAAATTCTTAGAATATATGACAAGACCAGATATAATGCTTAAAGCAAGTAAAGGTACAGGTGGATTTATACCTCCAGTTGACGAAGCTATAAAATATCTTGGGAATGATGCACAAGATGAAATTATCAAGAATGCTGTAACAGTTATGAATACAGGTGTATTATCATACATTGCACCTATCTGGAAAGACTGGGGACAGGTAAAATTAGTATATGATGATTTATTCAAAAAGATGATTCTTGAAGATAAAAAGTTTGAGCCTGATTTAATGGAATTATATCAATTTAAGATTGATGCAATGAGAAAATAAATATTATTTATTGATGATGGGGCGTTCTCAGGACGCCCCTTTAGTAAAGGAGTGATACCTTTGAGTACACAAAGACTTGAAAAAAGATGGATACCTTACATTTTAATTGCTCCAACAATTATATATTATTTAATCTTCTGGGTAAGACCGGTTATAACCGCTATTATATATAGTTTTTTTGATGAAAGTAATATATTTACCTTGAATAATTATATTACCATTTTTAAAGATCCATATTTTAAACAGGCAGTTTTTAACACATCATTTTTTGTAATAGTGTCAGTTACTTTAGAATTTGTAATCGCATTAATGCTTGCATTAATAATAAATAAAAAATTTAGAGGTTCGCAGGTGCTTTTATCTATTGCTTTAATTCCTATGGCTTTACCTGCTGTTGCAGTTGGAGCTATGTGGTCAAGTGGATTTGCGTCATATGGTTGGATGAATAGTATTCTTTATCATCTTGGTATAATAGATGCAAATCAAAAAATTGTATTTCTTGCAGGGAATGATTTTCAATCACTTATGTTAATAATATTAATTGATGCATGGCAGGTTATTCCTTTTATGATGGTTATTTTATTAGCAGGACTTCAAGGGATACCGAAGGATTCAATAGAAGCAGGATATATATTCGGCGGGACAAAGTTTACTGTTTTGAGAAAAATTACAATTCCCATGTTAAAACCGAGTATTCAAACAGCATTAATTTTGAGAATAATTTCAGCTATTCAGGTATGGTTGATAGTTGTTATGATATATGGATACAGAAGAATACCAGTATTATTGGAAGAGGTTGTATTTTATAAAGAACAAATTCTTGGTTTTTATAGAGTAGCACTTGCATATTCTGTAATAGTTTCGGTTATAGTTTCTATAGTTTCAATAATATATTTGAAGGTTTCCGGTGCCTTTGAAAAGGAGGAATCCTAAATGAAATCCTCTAAATACACGTATAAAAAAATTCTTTATTCAACATTATTTTATATTGTTGTAGCGGGAATAATTCTTGTAATACTTACTCCAATTTATTTTCTTGTTACTATTTCTCTTATGTCAGATCAGGAAGCTTATGATTGGCCAACAAGACTGGTTCCATCATTTTATAATCATTTTAGAATAGAACGTTCATGGGATAATCCTGATAAATTGCTTATTAGCGTATATAGTCCGGCAAAAAAAAGATATATTACAATTATTGAAGAAAGTAAGTTTGAAGATATAAAAACGTTTATAAGAAGAAAAACAAATAGTGAAATAAAAAAAGAAAAGTTTGATGCTCAAATAGTTAAATTAAATGAAATTATAGAGAAAAATAAAAGTGAAATAGATAGTCTTGTTCAACAAAGGAAGTTGTTAGAACGGGAATTAAATCAATTGAATGTAGATGTTGGAAGATTAATGGATAAAATATCGATGGCAGAAAAAATTGGAGGTATGGAAGATTTAATATCTCAGATAAAGGAAGAGATAAATAATAAAAATACTAGAATAAATGAAATAGAATCAGAATTGTCTAAAATAGAAGAAAAATACGATCAAATAGCTACGGTTCATTTTAGTGTGCCCAAAAAACTTTTTGATAATTATGTAACCTTTTTTAGAGTTACAAGTGATGCATTACCAGCATTACTGAGAAGTATAGAAGTTGCATTTTTAACGGTTTTTATTTCTTTAATTATTGGTGGAATGGCAGGATATGCTTTTGCAAGATATACATTTAAAGGTAAAAATTGGCTTAAATTAAGCGTATTGTTTGTTAGAATGTTTCCTGGTATTTCAATAGCAATGCCAATGGTAATTATATTGATAAATATGGGTTTTTATGATAAACCTATTGGATTGTCTCTTGTATATTCGGTTGGTCAAATTGGAATGACAATATGGATTACCGCAAGTATATTTATGGGTATATCTGTTGAGTTGGAAGAAGCAGCTATGATTTTTGGTACTACGAGATTTGGTGCATTTATGAAAGTAACTCTGCCTCTGGCATTACCTGGATTAGCCGCAAGCGCTATGTATGCTTTTATAGGAAGTTGGGCAGAAACTGCACAGGCTATAGTTCTTACACAATTTAACCCTACATTTCCAGTTGTTGTTTATCAAACTCTTGTAGGAGCTAAGGGATTGATAAACTTAAGTGCTGCAGGAGGTGTTTCATTAGCATTACCAGCTATAATATTCACCTTAATAATAAGAAGATATATACTTCAAATGTGGGGTGGCGTTAGAGTTTAAAATCTTAAATATAAGGAGAGATTAATATGGCTACACTTGAACTTATAAATTTATCAAAACGTTATGGAAAGAGTGTATGGGGTGCAAAAGATATTAGTTTAAAAGTAGATAACGGTGAATTTATAGTATTTTTAGGTCCCTCAGGTTGTGGAAAAACAACCACTTTAAGAATGATAGCAGGTCTTGAAGAAGTTACAGAAGGAACAATTTTAATTGATAATAATGATGTAACTTATTTAGAACCAAGAAAACGAGAAGTAAGTATGGTTTTTCAGAGTTATGCTGTATGGCCTCATATGACCGTATATGAGAATATAGCTTTTCCTTTAAAATTAAGAAAGTTGCCTGAAAAGGAGATAGATAATATAGTTCAGGAAGTTTCAGAAATGGTGAAAATACAGGAATATTTAAAAAGATATCCCAGACAACTTTCTGGAGGACAAAGACAAAGAGTTGCTCTTGCCAGAGCATTGGCGGTAAAACCAAAGATATTCCTTATGGATGAACCATTATCAAATTTAGATGCTAAACTTAGAATAAAGATGAGAACAGAATTAAAGGCTATACATAATAAAACCGGTGCAACAACAATATTCGTTACTCATGACCAATCAGAAGCTCTTTCAATGGCAGATAGAATAGTTATTATGAAAGATGGTAATATAGAGCAGGTTGGAACACCTGATGAAGTTTATTTTGATAGTGAAAATGTTTTTGTGGCAGGATTTATAGGGACTCCGCCTACAAATTTCTTTAGAATGAATATTAAGAATGAAGGGGATAAAATAGTTTTCTATAATGAAGAATTAAAATTTAGTTTGTCAGATAAGATTAAGCAATTACTAAAAAATTATAATAAAGATGAAATTATTCTTGGAATAAGACCAGAAAGTTTTAAAATAGTTTCAAAAGATGAGGCTATATTTAGCAGGGATATACTTGTTGTGGAACCACAAGGTTCCCATCAAATTATAGCGATTGAAATTGGAGAGCAAATAATAAAAATTGTTTCACCATCGTTTCCAAAATATAGTTCTGGTGAAACTATACATATTTCATTTGATGAAGAAAGGGTAATGTTATTTGATATAGAAACAGAAAAGAGAATAAGGGAGTGAAAAAATGAATATGGCATTGTTGCATTATCGTGGTGGATTAATGGATGGAGTATCTTTGGAGATGGATAAATGGAAAAAGGTATTGGAAAAACTTGGGCATAATGCCGATATTGTGGCTGGCAATAAAAAGGAAGGTGTTGATAATTACATTGAAGATATAGGTTTTGAAAATAAATTATATAGAATTATAAATAAAAATGCATTTGAGAAATTAGAAGATTTTACAGAAGATGAACTAGTAAAAGCTATAGAATTAGAAAGTGATAAGTTATTAAAAAATTTTGAAAAAGGACTTGAAAAATATGATGTTATTTTTCCAAATAATATATGGTCTTTAGGAGCATTCCTTCCAACAGCAATTGCTTTAAAAAGATATGCAGATTTACATCCTGAAAAATTATTTATAGCTCACCATCATGATTTCTGGTGGGAAAGAGAGTATTTTCTCAATTCAACCTCTAAAAAAATTGAAAAATTGTTGGAATATTATTGCCCTCCCGTTGGAAAAAATATCAAACATATGGTAATTAATTCAATTGCAAAAGAAGAATTAAAAAAGAGAAAAAATGTTGAAGCAACTGTAGTTCCTAATGTGATGGATTTTGAAGAAAAATCATTTATTATAGAGGGATTGAATAAAAAAATTAGGGAATATTATGATATTCCAAAGAATAGCATTATCTTTTTGCAAGCAACTCGTGTAACAAGAAGAAAAGCAATTGAATTGGCAATAGATTTAATTGAAGTGTTCAATAAAAAGGTTAAAGATAAAAAAGGTGAAATTTTGTATAATGGAGAAAGGTTTAATGGTGAAATACTTCTTGCATTTTCAGGAATGTGTGAAGATGATGTATATTTTGACGAATTGAAAAAAAAGGCAAAAGAGCTTAATGTAAAGATTCTTGATATGTATAATGCAGTTGAAAAAGGAATATGGAGCTTTTGGGATTTGTACAATATTTCTGATATAATTACATATCCATCAATTCTTGAAGGTTGGGGGAATCAGTTGTTAGAAGCAATTGTTGCCAAAAAACCTGTTGTTCTCTTTGAATATGAAATATTTTTAAGCGATATTAAAAATTCAGGGCTTGAATATATTAATCTTGGAAATGAATATGAAATGATTGATGGTTTTGTGACAGTAAATAGGGAGATTTTAGAAAAAGCAGCAGATGAATTAATAGAAATTCTATTTAACAAAGAGAAATATTATGGTATAATAGAAAGAAACTTTGAAGTAGGGAAAAAATATTTTAGTTTTAATACGTTAGAAAATATTATTCGTAATTTACTTAAATGAGGGGGGCAAAAAATATGGCAACTATTGACGATGTTGCCAAATTAGCCGGTGTTTCTACGGCAACAGTTTCAAGGGTATTAAATAATACTGCTAATGTTAGTGAAGAAACTCGTGCAAAAGTATTATATGCTATAGAAAAATTGAATTTTAAACCAAAATTTTCTGCGAAGGCTCTGGCAAAAAGCAAAAAAAGATTTAAAATAGGATTAGGACTTGGGAAAAGAATGCAACTATTGAGAGATGAAAGTGATGAACTTGGAGGACAATTTTATGGAATAATTGTTAGAGAAATAAAAGCATTGGCAATGATGCATGGAGCAATTGTAAAGGAGTTATGGTTGGAAGATGATTTGTATGAAAAATTTGATGGCTTTATTCTTGTAGGCCTTGATGTAACGAGGGAAATATTGAAAAAATTTAAGGATACAGAAAAACCTATCGTGTTATTGGACCATTATATTACAGGTGAAGAAATAGATAGCGTACTTTCAGATAATTATAATGGAGCTTTCTGTGCTGTGAATTATTTGATTAATAAAGGATATAAAGATATTATACATATTCATGGACCATTAACATCTTATAGTTTTAAACGAAGACATGATGGATATATTGATGCAATGAAAAACGCGAAACTTAAAAGTCAATGTTATGAATATGATGATGTGAAAAATAATATTGACGTTGTAATACAAAAAATCATAAAAGGTAAAATACCAGAAGCTATTTTTGCTTCTAATGATATAACTGCAATGAGGATAATAAGTGAATTAAAAAAATATAAAATAGGGATTCCAGATAAAGTTAAAATAATAGGATTTGATGATATTCCTATGGCTAAAAAGTTTAATCCCCCTCTTACAACAGTAAAGGTATTTAAACAGGAGATGGGAAGTATAGCATTTAAAAGGTTATATGAATTAATGTTAAATGAAAATATTCATCCTACGCGAATTTCCGTTTATACTAAGTTTATAAGAAGAAAAAGTGGATAATAAAAAGGGATAACTGAGAAGGTTATCCCCTTTTATTTTCTAAAAAAATATTTTTAGGTTCTGTAATTATTCCCATCATAATAATATCATAATATTTATTTTTTATGTAAACTGCTTCTCTTCGTTTTCCCTCTTCTATAAAACCAAGTTTTTTATATAACTCATATGCTTTTGGATTGTTGGAAAAAACCTCCAATTCAAGTCTGTGTATTTTTGGATTTTCCAAACACCACGTAATATGATTTTTTATTAATAATCTGCCAATTCCAATACCCCTAAACCGCTCTAAAACAGAAACTCCCAGTTTTGCCGTTTTTTGAATTCTTCTTCTTTTTAAATTCCATTGAATATCACAATTAGCTATAATATTTTCATTATATCTTGCAATTAATGTTCTAAATCCAAAATTTTTATTTGAAAAATCAATTAAGGTTTTTATTTCTTTTTCCGAAAGATCAAATTCATCAGCTGTTGTTAAAAGTGTTTCAGAATTTTCAAATATTGTGTTGAAAAAATCCAATAAATTCTTTGAGTCATTTTTATTTGGATAATCAATATGAATTCCATGATTACCTTTTACAAAAACATAATATTCCTTTTGTAAAATAGCACCATATTTTTTTAAGGCATTTTTTAGTTTTTCCTGTGAAGGATATAAGCTTATAAGATATTCATCTGCTGTATAATTTTTTATATCATTTAAAGCCTGAAGAATAAGAGACGGATTATATACTGAGAATTCCATTAATTCGACTTTGTTATTTTTTACAATATAAAATGCCAGGATTTCATTTTCATTTCCTAAAAATCTAAAAGTATAACCGCTTTTATAAAAGTTTATAAGATCCCATACTGTAAATGGAATATTTATTTTTTTAAGTAATTTCAGAATAGAATATATTATTTCATTTTCAATAATAAAATCGAGGAATGTCTGTGTATTACCTTGAACATATTTATTTTTCATTTTGAAAACAGAAAATTTACCAATATTGTTAATATACAATGTGTCATTTTTTACTTCTGAAAAGAAGTAGATATTTCTTTTAGGGATATTAATAGTATTTTCTAAAATATTTATTATTTCTGTATTATCCTTTACATGGAAGAAAAAATCACCATAATCATTTCTATAAATTTTCCTCACCTCTATATTGAAATGCCTCTGATACATGTTCAACAGTTACATATTTTGAATCATTTAAATCAGCTATAGTTCTTGAAACCTTTAAAACTCTATTTATTCCTCTGCCAGTCATTTTAAAGGCTTTTGCACCTTCTTTTAAAAATTCTTCAGCTTTTTCATCAAGTTTTATATATTTCTTAACTTCTTTTTGTGTAAGTTTTCCATTTAATTTGTTTTGCCTCTTTATCTGGATTTTGCTTGCACGTTCTACTCGTTCTTTAATAGCTTCAGATGATTCTTCTGAAAAGTCATTTAATAATTCGTCTATTTTTACACGAGGAACAGTGATTTTTATGTCAATTCTATCTGAAATTGGTCCTGAAATCTTTCTATTATAATTTATTATTTGATTTATAGAACATGTACATTCATGTTCAGGATCGCCATAATAACCACAAGGGCATGGATTTTGGGCAGCGACAAGCATAAACTTCGCTGGATATGTTGCGACAACCTTTGCACGAGAGATAGTGACAATGCCATCTTCAAGTGGTTGTCTTAAAGCTTCTATAACATCTGTTCTAAATTCTGGAAATTCATCTAAAAACAAAACACCATTATGTGCCAAACTTATTTCACCAGGTTTGGAATCAGAACCGCCACCAATAATTGAGGCTGTTGATGCCGAATGATGAGGCGCTCTAAATGGACGTTTCCTGATAATCTTATTGAGATAACCATATATAGAATATATTTTTGTTGATTCAATTATTTCTTCTCGTGTCATTTCTGGAAGTATAGTTGGGATTCTTCTTGCAATCATTGTTTTTCCGGATCCTGGGCTTCCTTTCATTAAAAGGTTGTGAAATCCCGCTGCAGCAATTTCAGCAGCCCTTTTGGCAAAATATTGCCCTTTAATATCAGAAAAATCAATTTGTTCTTCATTTTCTTCATAAAATTTTTCCCCAGGTGCAGCCTTATATTTTTCTTTTTTTTCATTATCGAAAATATAGATTATTTCAGATAAATGAGATATAACATAAACTTCATTGTTTTCCTCTAAAAATAAAGCTTCCTCTTCATTCTCTTTAGGGATGATGAATTTAGCGTTTTTTTCTTTTTGAGCTAATTCAAGTAACAATAAAGTAATTCCGGGTATTCCTCTTATTTCCCCATTTAATCCGATTTCACCAAAAATATAATAATCATCTATATCAAAATTAATTTGTTTAGAGGCTAATAATATTCCAACAGAAATAGGTAAATCAAAATGCGTTCCCTGTTTTTTTAAATTACTTGGTGCCAGATTTACTGTTACGTTTCCATTTGGAAAATTAAAACCGGAATTTCTAATAGCACTAAAAACTCTTTTTTGACTTTCAAGAATGGCAGTATTTGGCATTCCAACTATTTTAAAAACCTGTTGTGTTGAACGAGAGTTAATATCCACTTCTACAAGTATAGTTTTTACTTCAAAACCGCTTACAAAAGCACTTTTAACTCTTGAATACTTCATCCCTTACCTCCTTTTTAAAAATAATAGCCTCTATTATTATACCAGATATTCACAATTGCTATATATTAAGTTCTTCTATTTTTATATTTGCTTAACATTTTCAATGTATAATTGCAAATGGTTTGCAATTACAAAATATGGAGGTGGTGTAGTAATGAAAAAAAGCCTATTTTTGGCAGTTATTTTAATTATTGGTGTTTTAGGATATTCTTTAAATATTTCCGTTTCAATATATCCATATTATCTTGTTTTGAAAGATATTGTATCCAATGAGGATCAAATTAACATCATTGTACCAGCAGGTAAAAGTCCCCATACTTATTCTGTTTCCTCGAAGGATTTAATAAAGATATATAAAAGTGATCTTGTAATTTTTAACGGACTTAATTCAGAAGTGTTCTTAAATAAAGTTATAACTAATATCAAAAAGAAGAATATCAGCTATATTTTTGCTGGTGAGGTTATTCCAGAGGATATGATTATAGGTAGTAACCCTCATATATGGTTAGATCCAGAATTAATGTATAAATATATAATTCCAGAGATTACCAATAAACTCATTTTGTTAAATCCTGAAAAAAAGGAATTATATTCCGAAAATTCTAAAAAACTTATAAAAAAATTAGAATTAATGGATGAATACTTGAAGATTAAATCCTCTGAAATAAACGGAAGTATTATTACATTCCATAATTCATTTCCATATTTTGCAAGACATTATAATATAAAAATAGCTGGAGTTATTGAAAAATCACCAGGTGTAGAGCCATCGATTGCAGATATGAAAAAATTATACGATTCTGCGAGAAAAAACAATATAAAAGGTGTTTTTTCTGAACCGCAATTAAATCAAAAAATTGCAGAAAAAGTTGCCAGGACACTTAAAGTAAACTTAGGAATGCTCGATCCTTTGGGAAATTCCTTTAATAGCATAGATGAGTTATATCTTATTAACTTTTTAAATATCTTAAATACTATTAGGTGATTTTTATGAAACTAACAAAACCCAGAAAAGATATACTTAAATTATATGAAAATATAGATTATCCATTAAATGCAGAAGAAATTTATAATTTACTCAACAAAAAATATGATCTTTCAACAATATATAGAAACCTTAATTTTTTTGAAAAAAATCATATTTTAAAGTCCATAGTATTTTCCGATAAAATAACCTATTATTATCGTCCAAATGGTCATATTCACTATATTTACTGCATAAAATGCAAAAAGTTTGAAAAACTTGATATGTGTTTTGAAAAAGAATACAGTAAATATATTGAAGAAATACTGAAATTTAAAATCACAGATCATATTCTTTATTTTGAAGGCATATGTTCTAATTGCCAGCATGAGGGGGAGGGTAAGCAATGAAAAAGGAAAAGGTTATAAGCGTTAATAACCTTAATTATTCTGTTGAAGATAATGAGATACTAAAATTCATTACCTTTGATATATATAAAAAAGATTTTGTTGGAATTATAGGTCCTAATGGTGCAGGAAAATCTACACTCATAAAAATTTTAATTGGAGAAATTGAAAATTATCAGGGTAAAGTAGAGATTAATGGAAAAATTGGATATGTTCCCCAAAAAGATGAATTTGATAGGACTTTTCCAATAAAGGCATATGAAGTTGTATTAATGGGAATGTACAAAAGCGTTGGATTATTAAAAAGATACAAAAAAAGCGATATTGAAAAGGTTAGAGAAACCATGAAAAAGTTAAATATAGAGTATCTTTTTGATAGAAATGTTGGAAAGTTATCTGGTGGTGAATATCAAAAAGTATCTCTTGCAAGAGCACTGGTAAGCGATCCAGATATATTAATACTTGATGAACCAGAAGCAGGAGTAGATAAAAAAGGACAAAATATGATTTATGATATTCTTGAACGATTAAATGATGAACTCGGCTTAACGATAATACTTGTGAGTCATGATATTTCAATGGTTGTAAAAAAGACAAATAAAGTTATGTGTTTAAATAGAACCTTACATTGTCATAAGAATGCAATTGATGTAACTGCTGATGATTTAAAGAATATATACGCTGAAGAGATGGAAATACTTGTACATATTAATCAGCCGTTGAAAGTGGTGAGCAAAAATGATTGAATTATTCAGTTATGATTTTATGGTATATGCAATTTTATCTGCAGTTTTGGCAGGTTTTAGTGCATCATTATTATCGAATTATATTGTTTTGAAAAAAATGGAGTTTATAGGCGAAGGTGCTGCTCATACAGCCTTTGGAGGAATTGCTTTAGCTATTTTAATTGGATTTAATATTGATATTATGAATATAATTGTAGCACTTCTTTTTGGAACGACTATATTTTTTATTGGTAAAAAAGGAAAAATAAATGAAAATAGTGTAATTGGTATGCTTCTTTCATTTTCAATGGCATTGGGAGTTATATTCTTATATTTAAAACCAGGATATACACCTGAAATTACCAGTTATCTATTTGGAGACATATTAATGGTAACCCAGAAAGATGTAATTATTTTATCCGTTGTGGCTATATTGATTTTATCCCTTGTAATATTGTTTAATAAAGAACTTAAATATTATGCGTTTAATCCGAGGATTGCCAAGATATATGGAGTGCCTATTGACTTAATTGGTTATATATTTTTAATAACAGTATCAATTGTAGTTGTTACTACCGTTAAAATTATAGGGATAATCCTTGTGACTTCATTGCTTATAACACCTGGCGTAATTGCCAAACTTTTTGCTAAAACACTAAACCAGATGTTAATTATTTCTTCTATAATCGGAATATTCTCTGGATTTTTTGGGATAGTAATTGCATATTATTTGAATATTCCGCCAGGACCATCAATAGTTGTAACATTATTCACCATTTTTGTAATCAGTTATTTATTGAAGAAATTAACAGAAAGGATTATAATACAAAAGAAATAGTTTTTTAGTAAGAAAATATGTTATAATTAAATGTATTTCAATTTAAAAATCGAAAGGGGTGAATTTTATGGATTATCTTAGTTGTAGCGAAGATCCTTTATCTAGACCGCCATAACAAAATAAAAAAAGGAGGAGATAAAAATGGTAAAATTTTACAAAAGAATTGAGCACAAATTAGTGGAGGCAAAAAGCTTTTCTCAAGATGCATTAATTAAGGTAGTAAATCCTTCACAGGATGAAATACACATGTTATCCAGCCTTTTGAACTTTGATCCTGATTTTATTACCGATTCAATGGACGAAGATGAAAGAGCACGTATTGAAATAGATGAAGATACAATATTGCTTATCTTAAAAGTTCCAATGAAAAATGAAGAAGACGATAAAATACCATATAAAACTGTTTCTTTAGGCATAATAATTGGAAAAAATTATACATTGCTTGCAATGAAACAGGAAATTGCATTTATTGAAAAAATGATAGAAACACATTTATTAAATCCACACAAAAAAAGCAGAATGATTTTTCAGATATTCTTTAAAAATGCAAAACTATTTTTGGATTATCTAAAAGAAATAAATAAAACTATAGATTTAATTGAGGAAGAACTACACAGATCTATGAAAAACAACGAATTAGAAACACTGATGTATCTTGAGAAAAGTTTAGTGTACTTCACTACTTCTTTGAGATCGAATGAAATAATGATGGAAAAACTGTTAAAAGGTAAAATTCTGGAATTATATGAAGATGATGAAGATTTGCTTGAAGATACATTAATTGAAAACAGACAGGCTATAGAAGTTACAAATATATATAGTAACATTCTTTCAGGAATGATGGATGCATATGCCTCTGTTATTTCCAATAACCTTAATATAGTAATGAAAATCTTAACTGTTGTTACTATATTAATGCAAATACCAACTATTATTACCAGTTTTTATGGAATGAATGTAAAGTTGCCGTTTCAGGAAAATCCATTAACATATGTAAATATAATTATTTCTTCTATAATAATAATGATTCTAACAGCCTTATTATTTAAAAGTAAAAAATGGATGTAATAAATTAAATGCAGAGAATTACTTCTCTGCATTTAATTTTTCATAGCAGTCTCTAGATAACTCTAAAGTAAAAGACAATTTTAAGGAAAATAGTTACCAAATTCAGAGAAATCTATCAATAATATCATCAAGCAAAATTCTTTCATCATCTTCAAAAGAGTAATAGCCTAAAACAACATGCTTTTGCCCGAAACCATATTTAATTGCAAAATCACGAACCTTCCCTTTTGGATAAGGAGTAATGGGCCATTTAATATCGTATCGAACACAATTTCTTAAAAACACATCAAAGATTTTCATTTCCTCATCACTGAGCTTAAAATAATTAAAAACAAACTCCTTAAAGTTCTTTGTTTTCTTAAAAAGCTCAGTGATGAGTTTTTTTCTTGCTAAATAAAATGGTGAAATATTATAATTCATGTCTTTTCCATCTTCAGAATTCAATAATCTTCTTTCGGCTTTCTTCAAATCAAAATCACTCATCATAACATTAAAAAAATACATCTTCTCATAATTAGCAGAGAAGAATTTAATAATCTTATCCTCCCTTGCTAATTCTCTTAACATTGTTGTTGTCGAAATAACTTTATTTGCATAAAATAAACCTTCTAAAATATTGATAAATAGCGAATTTTTATTTTTGAAAAAACACTTGCAAGTCGTGTTGGAAAGGATAAAATAAAAAAATAAGATGAAAGAATGAAATTTGAAATGAACCCCGGAAGAAAATTTATTTTCTAATAATCAGGGCATTTTTTATAAAAATCATAAAATAAATTAATGATTATTGTCCTTTGAATTAAACAAAAAAAATAACAATAAAAATATATCAGATGATATAATAATTATGTAAATTTATCGAATTTGTCAAAATAAAAATTAATTGAAATTTTACTGGAATTTTACATTATATATTGACATCTTTTTTTTTTTTCTGCTAAAATTATTGTGAATTAAATAAGTGAAAATAATATCTTTTAATTATACAATAATATAATATAAAAATTATCCATTTATTGGGTTTTATCTTGAATTGTTAAGCTATAAAATTCACAATATTATCTTTAGTATTATTAAATAAATCACATAATGCCTAAATAAATTTCAAAAATAATTTTGAATTACACTTGTGCATGGTTAGAAATATTATTTAAATATAACTGAGCAAATTCTATAATCAAAAAATTTTCATTTCTCAGCCGGCTGAGTTGTTCTGGTACCAAGAATTTATAAAAAATTTAATAATTTATTTAGAGAGGATGGGTGGTAGGAATTGGATAGAGAAAGTCGAAGAAGAGAAAAAAATGAATTTTGGTGTCCGTATAAAGGAGCTGTATGTTTTTAGATTGCTGGTGGTTGTGTACTTGTAATGGTCCAGGTGGTTGTTACGAAGCCTGTACAATCGTTCAATAAACAAAATTAATTTATTAGTGTCTTCAAAAATAGAAAAAAATAAAGTAAAAAGGAAGTAAAAAATATTACGAAAAGTGAAACCAAAGAAAATGAAGAAGAAAATAGAAAGAAATGGAAAGAAAAATAAGAAAAAGTCAGGTAAGGAAACAAAAAAATGAAAAAAAAAAAGAATAAAAAAATTAAGACTGAACAAAAGAAGATTTAGTTTGTTTAATAGAAAAAATTAAATCATCCCGCTTCATAGAATGAGCTAAGAAAGCAGAGGCGATAAAAAAGAGATTAATAAGATTAGCATCAAGAGAAACTGAATTGATAAAGCGTAATTTGGTATGAGAAAGGATAGATTCTAATCTTGCAAAAAGAGAGAGAATATAAGCAAAAGAGGAATGAGATTTCATACATTCAGAATAAACAAAATCAAGATAAATTTGTTTAGGATTCTTACTCATGGTTTAATCTCTCAGCTAGGAAGTTTAGTTTTAATTAACTATATTAAATAAAAATTTAATACAGTTAAATTATAAAACAGAGAGGTAAACCTCTTTTAAGAATAAGATGAAATTCTGTAAACAATATATTTTAGGAATTTCGAAAGATACTATAACTTATTATACGAGGAGGTAAATTAAAATGAAAAAAAGGATTTATTTAGTTTTTTTTATTTTAATTTTTTCGATGATTATGGTTTTTGCATCTTCAGGCGAAAAAGCTATTAATCAAAAAATGCATAAAATATCACCTCGTAATTTCGAACAACCAACAAAAAAACAATTGGAAACTTTAAAAGTCTATGAAACACATAAAATTGAAAGCGACTCTTTACTTTTTAATAAAAATATAAAAAAATTTACAAATTATTCTTTTAATATTTATACATATCGCACAAGTTTGTATAGAGGAAGTTTTATGCTCTGGTCAAGAGATGTTGTTGAATGGCAAAGTAATGGAACAAAAATCATATCTAGTAGCGGATGGCAGGAAGTTGGATATGTATTTCCAAATATAGCTCATGCAAAAGGCATTGTATTAATATATAAAACATCAACATTTCATAAATATCGTGCTACAAAAACAATAGGAGCGGGAGTAGTGACGCCCTGGGGGGATGTAAAAATTTATAGTCAGGATGTTACGGATTATGTCGTCGTTTATGCAAATGGTGATGCTGAATGGTATTGAAGAAATTTTTATAATATTAAAAATTAGGAAGGTATGAAAATACCTTCCTAATAATAATATAAGGGGGTGATTAATATTGATAACAATAGAAAATCTAACAAAGTATTATAAAAATAATTTAATTTTTAAGAATGTTAATATGTTGATTCCAGAAAATAAAGTAACATTGTTTATAGGTGCAAATGGAAGTGGAAAAACTACATTATTTAAATGTTTATTAAATTTAGAAGATTATAGAGGTAAGATTTTATATGATGGTAAATGCTTAAATGAAATAAGAGACACTATATATGTAATTTATGATGATACTCCATTATATTATAATCTCAGTGGTTATAAAAATATCGAGTTATTATTGAATAAAAAAATCAGTATTCAACAAATAAAAGAAATCTCATACATGTTTTTGAAAGATGAAATTTTGAAATTAAAAGTAAAATATTATTCTCATGGCCAGCGAAAAAAATTAAGTTTAATTATCGCAATGCTTACAAGTCCAAAATATTTATTTATGGATGAAATAGCAAATGGCCTGGATTATAATACAAAACTTTTATTGAAGAATTTCATAAAAAAATGGTCAAAAAAAATGACAATTATTATGACGGGGCATCAATTTGAATTTTATGATGGTATTATTGATGAGTTGTTTATTTTAAAAGATCATTCAATTATTAAAATTAATGAATATGGTGGTGATTTGAGTGCAATATATAAAAATCTTATTAAGTAATATCGGCAAAGAAGTAAAATATCAAATATATTCTGGTGTCTTTATTTTAATGATTATAACCCTGTTAATATTTTCCGGACTAAATTTGTATAATCAAAAAAAGTTAATTATACAAAATTATAATTTATTTATACATACATTAAACGAAACAAAAAAAATGGGAATGGATGTCGAAGAAATTTTAAAAAAACCTTTAAAAATAGAAGAAAAAAATGGAGTAAAAAAAATAAATAATCCTTTGAAATTTGATTATGAAAACGTAGCCCTGGCAATTTATGATTTAAAAAATCCTAACCGCGTTATAACTAATACCTTGAAATATTTATCTTTTATTTTTTATTCATTTTTCTTTGGTGTATATGGTGTATATATTGCAACATATGATATAAAATATAAAACCTTAAAGATAAAAGCTGTTCAGAATAACTGGATGCATATATTATTATCAAAACAGTTATCAATGTATATATTATCATTCTTAATGATTATTATTGTATTATTTCTGTCAAGTATAATAGGCTTTATATTTTATAATAGTCTTTTTTTTGATATTCCTGTTAATGAATTTAAATTATCAGTTCAACCTTCAGATACAAACATTATTTTACAATTTGTATTAAGTGTATTTCTTTCATTTATTTTTACAACTTTTGGATTTTATCTCGGGTTATTATTTAGAGGAGTTATTTATCCTATATTAATTTTAGTTCTTTATAATTTTATTTTCCCCACTTTTGGAAAATATGATTTAAAAAATTTAATCTCTATATTAGGACATAAAGTCTTTGATTTTTACGGAAATTTTATATTATTTAAACCTGAAAAAATTTCGTTAAACGTATCTATAATTTTATTAGTTACATATATTATTATAAGTACATTATTTACTTATATAATAGTAAAAAACCAAAGTAAATATATAGACTGAATAGCGACGTAAATAATATGACAACATCATCCTTTAATAAAGATTTTATACTAAAAAGCAAGAAGGAAGTAAAAAGTTTTATTAAAATATTATAAAAAACTTCCAAACCTATAAAAATTGATAAAAATTGCTGGAATTAATCAAATGAGGCAAAAGCCTCATTTTGTTTTGATATGGTATATTGCATACTAAAAGTAAGTCAGAAATAAATTTAGAACTAATTTACTGGTTGTACAATTTTTTATAGATCCATTATTTGCTATAAGAATGAAATCTGTATATTTTCTAAAATAAGGATACTAAAAAATTTTTGAGTAAATAAAATTCATAAAAACTAAATGCAGAGAATTATTTCTCTGCATTTAGTTTTTCATAACAGTCTCTACATACTGCAATATACTTCTCAAATCCTCCAACATCTATTTCATCACCATTTCCAACTAATTTAAATGAAATAGTTCCGTTGTATTCTCCACATTCATGACATACAGCCTTCTTTTTAATAATTTCATCAGCATATGCTGAAAGCAAAATTGTAGTCTGAAATGGGTTGTTTTTATATGTAAGGTCTAATCCAGAACAATAAACATTTATTCCTTTCTTTAATAAATCATTTATAACATCCTTTAAGCCTTCATCAAAAAATTGAACTTCATCAACAAATACTGCTTTTTCATCATAATCAAGATAATTATACATTTCTTTTGATTCTTTAATAGGAATTGCTTCTACTTTTGTACCGGTATGTGAAACAACATATTCTGAAGCATATCTTGTATCTATAATAGGTTTAAATACTTTGATTTTTTTCTTTCCAAGTGTATAGATTTCTATAAATGAAATTAATTCTGAAGTTTTTCCTGAATACATAGGACCTACAATTAAAATGAATTTTCCTGACATTATATTACCTCCTGTAATCTATTTGAGAAAATTTGGGGTTTTATCATATGAAACAAGAACAGTATTATTATACTGATAAAATATGAAATGAATTTTGCAGAATTATCATTAAAGATAATATATGGGATTTTAGAATTTAGAAAAATCAAAAATTCATTGAATCCTTTTAATGAATAATCAATCCATATCCCTAAAAAATGTGGTATTGGGAATAAGATTGCTATAACTCCAAAAAACATTATTGCATATATTATCGGTGTAATAATTATCGATAAAAAGATTCCAAGTAATGAAATTCCATTAAAAAATATAATACTCCATGGTGCAACAGCAAGATATGCTGATAATGTAATTATAAACGGGTTTTTAGTATATTTTAGAGAAAATAATATTGAAAATGAAGCAAAGTAACTCATTAAAAATCCTGGTGATAATATACTATATGGATTATATAATAAATTTATTATTCCAACTATTCCAAGGAGATTTAATGTGTCTATATTAAAGCCAAAGATTTTTGATAATTCAACAAAAATTAGCAAAAGCACAGCCCTTGTTGCTGAAGGAGAAAAACCTGAAGCTGCAAGATAAAAAAGCAATATTATTATAGTAAAAATGCGCCTATAATGTATATGAATTAAGGTCTTTGAAAATATATAATATATGGCAAAATAAAGAAGATATACGTGAAAACCAGAAACAGCAAATAAATGCAAAAGTCCAGCTTCCTTGTAAATTTTAGAGTATGTAGGGCTTATGCCACCAAAAAGAATGGAAAATAAAATATTATTTGTTGAATAATCATAATGATTATAAATACGTTTTTTGAAATAATTTCTAATAGAGTATATGCTTCCTTCATTTGAATTTGCCATATACTCCGCATTAAACCTTCCATTCAGGTAACTCCCATAGATATATACTTTATTTCCAATTTCAAATGGATCAACAGAAAACTTATTATAGTTAAAATATAATGTTTTATTATAATCAACCCATTTGTTTTCAAAGAAAATTTTTTCTGTTTTTACTTTAAATTGATTATAGTTTTTATCTGTAATATATCCTAAAATTCCCAGGTCAATGTTATTAAGATTATCGGGTAAAACATTAGTAATAAAAAGTGTCCTAAATACGATTAATCCTATTATAATTAAAAAAAGAGCTTTAGTTTTTAAGGAATATTTGTTAATAAAAAAGACTACAGCCATAAATATTATGGCTGTAGTTATCATTTTTACTTTTATTAAAAGGATTATTGTAATTGCTACTGAAAAAAGTGTTACAAAAAATGGCATTATGCTCCAAATTTTTCTAATTTTCTTGCATTACCGAGAAGCAATCCCATAAGATCAACAGCATATATTGTTCCCATAGAGCCCCTTGCTGCTTCAAATTCATCAAATGCTTTTGATAAGCCAGCTCTTGTATATGGGGATTTTATCATAAATGGAACTGGATGCCAGCTGTGTCCGCTCATTGCTACAGGTGTTGAATGATCTCCTGTTACCACTAAAACATCAGGATTTAATTCAAGTAATTTTGGTAATGCTTCATCAACCATTTCGATTACGTGAACCTTAGCATCAAAGTTTCCGTCTTCTCCGTATGAATCTGTTTTCTTAATATGTACATAGAAGAAGTCATATTCATCCCAGTGTTTTTTCAAAGTTTCAAATTCATCTGCAGGTGTTTCTCCGTCAACATCTAAAATATCCATTCCAACCAACTTAGCTAAGCCTTTATACATTGGGTAAACAGCAATAGCAGCTGCTCTCATTTTATAAACTTCTGGAAATTTTGGAATTGCAGGGTATTTTGAAAATCCTCTAATTAATGCAAAATTGATTTTTGGTTCGTCTTTTAATACTTCTCTAATTTCCTTCATTAATTTTGTAACTATTTCTGCAGTTTTTTCTGCAGCAGGATCATATGCGTGTGCCCATTTAATTGGCAATCCTTCCTTCTGTGGGTCAGCATCTTCAATTCTGTCATCTAATCCTTCTCCTGTTAGTTTTACAACGAATCTATGTTCTTTTCCAGGATAGAAAGTGATTTTAACACCATCGATTTCTTTTATGTGTTCTTGTAAGATTTTTACTACTCTTGCTGATTCTTCTGATGCAGGTCTTCCAGCTCTTCTGTCAACAACAATATCACCGTCTAATGTTGCGAAATTAGCTCTTGCAACAACGTCTTTTTCTCCTACTTCAACATTAATACCAAGTGCTTCGAGGATACCTCTTCCAATTTGGTATTTAATAGGATCATATCCGAAAATACCAAGATGTCCAGGTCCTGAACCTGGAGTTATTCCTGGTAAAACAGGTATTGTTTGACCAAGGTCTGATTCTGTTGCTACTTTATCGAGATTTGGAGTTTTTGCAGCCTGTAAAGGAGTTTTTCCATTAATAACTGTGTCTCCTATTCCATCCATTACAAGCATTACTATTTTTGAATCTGTTTTTGTAATAAGCTTTTGTAAAAATTCCTGTCTATCTACCATCATATGTTACTCCCTCCCCAACAAATAATTGATTTCATAAAAATTATAGCATATTTTCTTTTGGCAATTATAATATTTGAGTAAAATTTTAAAGACGTTATCTTTTTGATAATAATACACTGGTATAATTAATTTGAAAATTTAACAAGGAGGTTTTTAAAATGAAAAAAGGTATAATATTTGATCTCTACGGAACGCTTATAAATGCAAATCACTTATTTTTACCAATCGCTAAAATTATTTCAAAGGAATGTAATTATCCATCAAAGATAATCGAAAAAAAGATTAATGAAACATATAAAGAGATATTTAAGGACTATCATTTAAAACCGTTTAAACCTGAAAGGGAATATTATAAAATAATGTTTGAAAAAATAATAGATGTTTTTGAATTAAAAAATTCACCAGAATATTATATAGATGAAATGTATAAAACATTTATTAACCTGCCACCATACGAAGATGTCGATTATTTAAAATATTTAAAAGAAAATGGCATGAAAATAGCAATACTTTCAAATGCTGATGATGATTTTGTAATTCCAACTTTAAACAAAAATCCTTTTCCATTTGATTATCTTATTACCTCATATGCCACGAAGTTATATAAACCGGATCCTAAAATATTTGAATATGCATTAAATGAAATGCGATTATCAAAAGACGATGTGATATTTGTTGGAGATAATTACAATGTTGATATTCTCGGCGGCAATAATTTTGGGATAAAATCAATTCTTATAAATAGGTTAAATCGTCAATATGAATATTCAGAAACTATAAAATCATTATATGAATTGGATAGATATTTAAAATAATAAATTTACCTTGCGAGCAGCACCAGATCTAAATAACGTTCTGGTTCCTGCTCCTTTTTTTATCAGATCAAACAATAAATCGCCATTTTCAACATATGCACCTGATAAAATCTTTACAGGAAATACATCTTCCACCATCATAGTTGATGGTCCGGCTATTGCAACTCTATCTGTGTTAACATAATTTAATATCCAATCTATAGTTCCATTCACAATTGAAGTTCCAGTGATAATAACAGCACTGCATTTTGGGAGCATCTCTATAATTGCCCAATCTGGAAGTACTTCATCACTTCTCCTTTGTCTATCAAAAACAAGAACATCCCAGACTTTGGGTTTTAATATTTCAACAAAGGGCGTAATTTCGCCAATCATTCCAACAACATCGTTTTTCTTAAATTCCATTAATTCTAAAGTATCTCCACCAACAAATCGTTCTGGATTTTTATTAAAGACAGCATTTAATGCAGCGTAAGATACAGATCTTAATAATGGATCACCAGAAAATAATCCTACTTCTAATAAATCTTTTGCTTTCATTCCAATATTAGCTTTACTCTCTGGTTTTCCGTCTAATCCCATACATTTGTAAAATTCTTCACATTTACCTAAAGTATCTTCGCGATTTGTAGCAACAAAACCTACTCTACCATCGCTTAATTTTACAGCTGTTTCTCCAATACCAATAATAAAATCTTCAATAATAACATCATCTGTTAAATTTTCAAGAGCTTTGTTATAAAGTTTTTTTGCAATACTCAACTTTATCCCCCCTACCATTTTATGTGATACTATTATACTATTTTTAACATTTAATATCAAATGTTATTTCTCAAAAATTCTGTAAGATAAAAATGGTAAAATTAAATAAACTGGAAGGAGGTTGAAAAAATGAGAAGTATTTTACAAGATTTAACACCAGAATTTTTGAAAATATTAAATATGGATAAAATATATTGGTATGAAGGATGGAAGGAATATAAACAAAAACATCCCAGATTAATTAGTGAATATGAAAAGAAAGAAGATTTAAACGAAGAAAAAATAAAAGAAAGATTACAAGATATTAGAAGAAAAGATTTTGATTTATTTAAGCAGGATTGGGAGAACAATTTTCTCAGTGTAAAAAAAGAAATGGTTCAAAAACTTTCGAGAAACGCTGAACATTATCAATTAAAACGTGGTGATTTTGTTGTATTTATTATGGGAATGTTGGGTTTAAATTCTCATTATTATATCGATACTTACTATGGAACTGTTATTATGGTTGATTCATTTTATCATTTTTTAAATAACGTAGATATTAGAGAAACTGTTGATAAGGCGATTTTAGAATTTATTAATAATAGGCCGGTGGATACTAAAAAAGCGCTTTTTGGTAAATTGCTATCACAAATAGAAAAGATTATATATGATACAAAAGACATTAATAAAGCTATGGAAAAAATTGTAAAAGTATTATATGATAATGTGGATTATTATAATTGGGTAGGTTTTTATTTAACTGACAAAAATGAAAAAAATATATTAAAACTTGGTCCATATCTTGGCGAACCAACAGAACATGTAAAGATACCTTTTGGTGAAGGAATTTGTGGTCAGGCTGCTGCAACAAAAAATACCTTTGTTGTTCAGGATGTTTCTAAAGCAGAAAATTATCTTTCATGTAGTGAAAAAACAAAATCAGAAATAGTTATTCCTATTATTGATAATAACGGAAATGTATATGGAGAGCTGGATATAGACAGTCATAAGTTGGAACCATTTACTATTGAAGATTCCCAATTTTTAGAAGAAATTATTAATTTATTTGTTAAAAAATATGTTTAATTTAATTAATATTTAGTTTTTTAACCTATTCACAAAATCGAGAAAAAAAGCTTATTTAATAGATACAATTCTTAATGAAAGTAAAAAAATATTAAAGTGTAAATTTTTAGGATTTTTTTCTAATTGTCATGGGGTGCATATTTCTTTTTGATAATTCCTAAGTTCACTAAGTTT